>OY770021.1:0-1190000 GCA_963669315.1 Paracoccaceae bacterium
TTACGGTTCGGGCGACGAGGAAATCCGCTTCCGCTATGATGATGGCGGCCGGGTATATGAGGTTGTGCGACCCTTCGAAGGCGTGATCCCAAACATGAAGCGCCGCTATCGCGAAACCGACAGTTCCTGGGTGCGAGAGGAGTTTGAGCGCTATCAGAGCAACCGGCCGTGCGGAACGTGCGGCGGTCATCGGTTGAAACCGCAAGCGCTGGCGGTGAAAATCGGCGGGCTTCACGTGGGCGAAGTGGTCGAGATGTCGATCAAGGAGGCGCTGGATTGGATTCAGACGGTCCCCGAATCCCTGACCGATCAGAAGAATGAGATCGCTCGCGCGATCCTGAAGGAAATCCGAGCGAGGCTTGGATTCCTTGTAAATGTCGGGTTGGACTATCTGACGCTTAGCCGAAACTCCGGCACGCTGTCGGGTGGAGAAAGCCAGCGCATCCGCCTCGCCAGCCAGATCGGATCGGGGTTGACCGGCGTGCTCTATGTGCTGGATGAGCCCTCCATCGGCTTGCACCAGCGCGACAATGGGCGGTTGCTGGAAAGCCTGAAGGGACTGCGAGATCAGGGCAATACGGTCATCGTCGTTGAACATGATGAGGAGGCGATTCGCGAAGCCGACCACGTGATCGATATCGGTCCTGGCGCCGGCGTGCATGGCGGGCGGATCATCGCCGAAGGAACGCCGACGAGCGTGGCCGCCGAGCCCACTTCGATCACCGGGCAATATCTTTCCGGTCAGCGTGAAATCCCGGTCCCAGCCGTACGGCGGGAGGGAAATGGAAAATCGGTGCGCGTAATTCGCGCCTCGGGGAACAATCTGAAGGATGTGACGGCGGAGATCCCGCTGGGCGTATTCACCTGCATCACTGGCGTCTCGGGCGGCGGAAAATCTACGTTGACCGTCGAGACTCTCTACAAGACCGCGGCCATGCGCCTGAACGGCGCGCGCAAACACCCAGCGCCCTGCGAGCAGATCGAGGGGCTGGAGCATCTCGACAAAGTCATCGATATTGACCAGTCGCCGATCGGGCGGACTCCGCGTTCGAATCCAGCGACTTACACCGGGGCATTCACTCCGATCCGCGACTGGTTCGCCGGCCTGCCCGAGGCGAAGACCCGCGGCTACAAGCCCGGCCGGTTCAGCTTCAACGTCAAAGGCGGGCGCTGCGAATCCTGTAAAGGCGACGGCGTCATCAAGATTGAGATGCACTTTCTGCCCGACGTCTATGTCGAATGCGAGACCTGCAAGGGCAAGCGCTATAGCCGAGAGACGCTGGAGATCAAATTCAAGGGCCATTCCATCGCCGACGTTCTGGACATGAATGTCGAGGATGGGGCGGAACTGTTCAAAGCCGTGCCGTCGATCCGCGACAAATTGGAGACCCTGAAGGAAGTCGGCCTCGGCTACATCAAGATCGGACAACAGGCGACGACTTTGTCAGGCGGCGAAGCGCAGCGCGTGAAGCTGTCGAAGGAGCTTTCAAAACGGGCGACCGGGCGCACGCTCTACATTCTGGACGAGCCGACGACCGGACTCCACTTCGACGACGTTAAGAAACTGATGGAAGTTCTTCACTCTCTTGTTGAAAACGGAAACAGTGTTGTTGTCATCGAGCACAATCTCGATGTGATCAAAACCGCTGACTGGATTCTCGATCTCGGCCCTGAGGGCGGCGATGGGGGCGGCGAAATCGTCGCCGCCGGCACGCCGGAACAGGTAGCTGAGGCGAAACGCAGCCATACGGGGCGTTATCTGGCTCAGATCCTGGCCCGTAAGGGCCGCGTCGCGGCGGAATAGCGGAATAGCTGCGTAATATTATTGCCCGCGACGGTGTGATGCTTGAATTTTCAAGAAAGCGCGCGCCATAATCCTACCGACGTATTGTCATGTACGGATAGGAAAAGCGGGTAGCGTCACATGATCGTCAAGCAAATCCTGGCCCAGAAAGGGTCCACCAAGGTCGAAACGATTGATCCTCAGGCTACAATTTCGGCCGCCTCTCAGATTCTTGCTGATAAGGGCTATGGCGCGTTGATTGTGTCTGACACCGGACAGGACGTGAAAGGCATCGTCTCTGAGCGCGATATCGTTCGGGCGTTGGCGGCCCAAGGCGCTGATTGCCTTTCGCAGACCGTGTCTTCCGTAATGACGAAAAAAGTCATTTCGTGCGATCTGGCGCAAAACGCCGTCAAGATTCTGGACACAATGACAAAAGGTCGGTTCCGGCATATGCCTGTGATCGTAGACGGGAAGCTGTCGGGCGTGATCTCTATCGGAGACGTGGTGAAAGCGCGCATAGCCGAGATTGAGATGGAAAATACGGCGCTCTCTGACATGATCCGAGGAGCGGATGTCGGCGCCTAACGTCGATTAGCTGAAAAATGCGGGGCCTTGATTCGCGCCCACGCGACCCGAGGGATGGAGGGGCCGCCGATGCATGTCGGCATGTATCCGGGGACGTTCGACCCCCCGACATTGGGACATCGCGACATCATCAGGCGGGCGTCTCGTCTGGTGGACAAGCTGGTGATCGGCGTCGCCATCAATCGCGACAAGGGGCCTCTGTTTTCACTGGAAGAGCGGCTGCATTTACTGAAACTCGACATCGACCCGATCCGCAGCGAGGTCGACGCCGTGATCGAGGTTCGTCCGTTTGAAACGCTGTTGACGCATTTCGCCGAGGATGTCGGCGCCAACATCGTTATACGCGGCCTGCGCGCTGTTTCAGATTTCGAGTACGAATTTCAGATGGTCGGCATGAACCGGGCTCTGAACGAAGAGATCGAAACCGTGTTTTTGATGGCGGATGCGGAGCGACAGGCCATCGCTTCCCGCCTGGTCAAGGAAATCAGCAGGCTTGGCGGCGACGTCTCTAAATTCGTCACACCGCAGGTCGAGGCCGCTCTGAACAAAAAATTCGGGCGCTGAGTACAGCCTACGGCGGCGCGTTGCGCGCAATGTTGACCTTCGCGCGCGGCCCGTATCTAACACCGGCATCGGCCGCTTCGCGCCGAGTGTGACAGCCCGGAGATTTCCATGACCCGACGCAAAATTCTGGCCCTGGCGGCCGCGCTGGCGCTTTCGCTAACACCCATTCTTTCAAAGGAGGCTTCCGCTGTGGAGCTGAAAGACCCCGAAAACACGATCATCATCTCACTTGAGGCTGGCGACGTCTATATCCAGCTGCTACCCGACGTGGCGCCCGGTCATGTCGACCGCATCAAGACGCTCGCCAGAGAGGGATTTTATGATGGCGTGGTGTTCCACCGCGTGATCGACGGCTTCATGGCGCAAACCGGCGACCCCACCGGCACTGGATCAGGTGGATCCGAACTGCCGGACCTGAAGGCGGAATTCTCGACCGAGCCTTTTCTGCGCGGCACCGTCGGCATGGCGCGCACTAACGCGCCGCACAGCGCGAACAGCCAGTTTTTCATCTGCTTCGATTCCGCACCGTTCCTTGACGGTCAGTACACGGTATTCGGTCAGGTGATCGAGGGCATGGACGTGGTCGACGGGATCAAGCGCGGCCGCGGCCAAAGCGGCATGGTCGACAATCCGGACAAGATGGTGAAAGTCCGCGTCGCTGCGGACCAGTAACGAGACAATAGTTGGCGCCGCTCAGGCGCCGCCGCGCCTCTCACGGGCGTGAAAAGTATTGACCGGCAATCCGGGCGAGGGCGCGTAGTATGGCGCCCTCGATAGCTTGGAGCCGCTGGTGCGCCTGTTTAGCCAAATTCTCATTCTCATTTCAGTCGGCGCTGCATCGCTGATCCCACCAACTATCGCCAGCGCCCAGGGCGCGCCTGACTCATGGCAAGGCGAATGGCCGGGCACTGATTTCTCACGCACTACAGTTCCATTCGATGAGATTCTCTCGGGCGGACCACCCAAGGACGGCATCCCCGCGATCAACGATCCATCCTTCCACACGGTCCCGGATGAAAGCGATCTGCATCCGCGGGAGCCCGTGGTCGCCATAAGCATCCCTGGCTCAAATGAAGCCGCACGCGCTTATCCGGTCCGCTATCTTATGTGGCACGAGATCGTTAATGATGAGATCGGCGCCGTCCCTGTCGCGGTCACGTATTGCCCGCTCTGCAACACATCGATCGTGTTCGATCGCCGCCTGAACGGACAGGTCTACGATTTCGGCGTATCGGGCAAGCTGCGCCATTCGGATATGATCATGTATGATCGCCAGACCGAGAGCTGGTGGCAGCAATTCACCGGCGAGGCCATCGTCGGCGTGATGACGGATGCGCAGCTGACCATGTTGCCGAGCCTCCTCCAAAGTTGGAGCGCCTTTAGCCAGGCGAACCCAGACGGATTGGTGATGTCCGAGCCATCGGGCTTCTGGCGCTCTTACGGCTCCAACCCCTATGTCGGATATGACGGAGAGGGCTGGCCGTTTCTTTATCGAGGAGAGGCGCCTCCGCATGGGATTGCTCCGATGGCCCGTGTCATCAGGGTCCGCGATCGCGCATGGCCGTTGACCCGGCTTGCGAAGGCCAAGGAGCTTGTGGAAGAGGGGCTGCGCCTGACATGGGCCGAAGGCCAGGCTTCAGCGCTTGACCGCCGGTCGCTCAGCAAAGGGGCCGAGGTCGGCGATATCGAGGTGCGCGACGCCGAAACAGGCGATCTGGTTGTGTTCGAGATCACTTTCGCCTTCGCCTTCCACGCCTTTCACCCGGATGGTCGGTGGATGCTGGGCGGCTAGACGCGAGCGCGCCGCGTCGCTATAGGCGGCATCCACGCTGTCAGCCCTTGGACCGCCCGCAATGCGCCTCAACGATTTCGATTTCGATCTGCCGGAAGACCTGATCGCGCTCAGGCCCGCCAAGCCGCGTCGCGCCTCCCGGCTGCTGGTCGCCGACGGCGCGGGCGAGGACGGCATCCTCGATTCAGGCGTCGAACAGCTGGCCAATCATCTGAACCCCGGAGATATCTTGGTCTTCAACGACACGCGCGTGATCCCTGCGCGTCTTCGCGGCCAGCGCCGGCGGGTAACGGCCGACGGATCAGGGGTCGCGGCCATCGAGGCGACGCTGTTGAAGCGGATGGATGGGCGCACATGGCGCGCCTTGGCGAAGCCGGGCAAGCGCCTGCGCCCCGGCGACCGTATCACGTTCGGCGACGCGCTGTCCGCCGAAGTGGCCCAAAAGAGGGAGGGCGGAGCCGTCGATCTCCGCTTCGATCTGGAGGGCACCGAACTCGACACAGCGATCCTCAACACCGGCGCCATGCCCCTGCCGCCCTATATCGCCACAAGGCGCGCGCCGGACGATCAGGACCGCGCGGACTATCAGACGATTTTCGCGGAACGGGACGGCGCCGTGGCGGCGCCCACCGCCTCGCTCCATTTCGACGACGCGGTGATGGCGGCCCTGAAGATGCGCGGCGTTTTATCCTCGCGACTTACACTGCATGTGGGAGGCGGGACGTTCCTGCCGATCAAGTCGGATACGATCACCGATCACGCAATGCATTCCGAATGGGGTGAAATCACGACTGAGGCAGCCAAGGCGATCAACGCCGCCCGCGCCGCCGGAGGGCGCGCCGTGGCGGCCGGCACAACCGCGCTGCGCCTTTTGGAAAGCGCGGTTGACGAGAACGGCCTGATCCAACCCTTTCGGGGGGAGACCGACATCTTCATCAAGCCCGGCCATGTCTTTCGCTCGGCCGACGCGTTGATGACCAATTTCCACCTGCCCAAATCCTCACTTTTCGTGCTGGTCGCGGCGTTTATGGGGCTGGACCGGATGCAGGCGATCTACGCCCACGCGATTTCCAGTCAGTATCGGTTCTATTCCTATGGCGACGCATCGCTGCTGATCCGCTAGCTTGCGGCGTGCCAATGCGCGTGGTTGAGTGCGCCCATGAGCAATACACTGTCCGAAGACATTCTGAATTTCTGGCTGACCAAGGTCGGACCCAAAGGCTGGTATATGGGTTCCTCAGCCTTGGACTCAGAGATTCGGCGCCGATTTGGACGCGCGGTTCAGGCGGCGCGTGCAGGAGCTTTCGACCATTGGGTCGCCTCGCCACGCCCCGCTCTGGCGCTGCTGATCCTGCTGGACCAGTTCTCGCGTAATCTCAACCGAGGTTCGGCGGAAGCGTTTCGCGAGGACAAGCGGGCGCGCCGCATTGCGCGCCTCGCCATCGCGCTTGGACATGACCAAAGAGTTCGGGAGCCGGACAGGCAGTTCTTCTACCTGCCTTTCATGCATTCGGAATCGATGTGCGATCAGAACGTCTGCGTCGCGCATATCGGGCGACGAATGAAGCAAGGCTGCCGCCAAAACATGCCATTTGCGGTTGAGCATCGGGACATCATCCGCGATTTTGGACGGTTCCCGCATCGCAACCCAGCCATGGGCCGAATCATGACGGCGGCGGAACAGGCCTTTCTCGAGGCAGGCGGATTCTCCGCCTGATCCTTTTCGCGGGGCCGGCGAGTCGGCTTTGACGACCATTGGGGCGCAAAGGAGAGACGACATGTCTGAAACAGGTGGGCTTTTCCGCGGCGGTCCAAATATCGCGATCAAGACGCCGCCGGGCGATTACATAAAAACCGTGATGTTCTATCGCGACACGCTCGGGCTGGAGGTGTTGAGCGAGGGCGACGGCTCCGTCTCCTTCGCGTTCGGCGCGATGCGCCTGTGGGTCGATAGCGTCGACGCGATCAGTCAGGCGGAGGTCTGGCTGGAGGTCGTCGCCAACAACGTCCCGAACGCCGAAGACCGGCTGGCCCGCGACGGGGTGCGCCGCTGCGATGAAATCGAACGCTTACCGCTTGATTTCGACGGGTTCTGGATCGCCAACCCGGCCGGAATCGTGCACCTGGTGGCCTCTCCGGAAGAAAGCGCCGCCGCCGGCGAGCAATAGGCCATCCGGCAGCTTCTGCGATATGGCCTTCTGGCGCTGCTGATCGCGGCGGCGCAAACCCTCGGAAACTGGCAGCCCGCGCGGGCTGACGATCAAGCTATCGAAATCGAACCCGACGATCCGGCGATGATCGCCGCGATCCAGAAAGCGCGCGCTACGCTTCCGTTGTTTTGGTCCGCGATGGAGAATGCGCCGAACGCCGCGAATTTCTCGCTGAAGGTTGCGGTACCCACCAACGACGTCGGCGCCGAACATATCTGGATGAACGCGCCCCGAAAGCTTGGTGATGGGCGTTATGTTGGGATCGTGGCCAACGAGCCAATCCACGCCGAGTTGAGCTATGGCGCGGCGCATGAGTTTTCCGAGGACGCGATCACCGATTGGGTGTTCATTCGCAACGGTCTGATCGAGGGCGGCTACACAATCCGTGCGATGCTGGACCATATGGACGAAGACGACGCAAAAGCAATGCGCGCCCAACTCGCGCCGTTGCACGAACTCTGACGCGCCCCGGATCATCTTGTGGCGCGATCCCAGGCGGGTCTAATGTGGGTCAACGATCCCCGATGTCAGTCTGGAGTCTTCGCCATGAAAGTCGACGGCGTCCCAACCCGTTCGATCTGGCCGCATGAGGACGGTCGCCGCGTGGTCATTATCGACCAGACCAGGCTGCCCTTCACCTACACCACTGAGACTCTCGTAACAGAGGCCGACGCCGCCCGCGCCATCGCTGACATGCTGGTGCGTGGCGCGCCTCTGATCGGGGCGACCGCCGCTTATGGGATGGCGCTGGCGATGGCGGAGGACCCGTCGGACGCCAATCTCTCCGCCGCGTATGACCGGCTGTTCGCAACCCGGCCGACGGCGATCAATCTGCGCTGGGCGCTGGACGATATGCGCGCGCGCCTTACGCCATTGACGCCGACGGAGCGCATGGCCACCGCCTACGCCCACGCGGCGAAGATTGTGGAAGAGGATGTAGAGACCAACCGCCAACTCGGCGCGCACGCTGTGCCGTTGATCGAGGAAATCTCGGCGAAGAAGGGCGGGGCGCCCGTCAACATCCTGACCCATTGCAACGCCGGCTGGCTGGCGACCTGCGACTGGGGTACGGCGACCTCGCCGATCTATCAGGCGCATGACGCGGGGATAGCCGTGCATGTCTGGGTGGATGAGACCCGCCCCCGCAATCAGGGCGCTTTCCTGACCGCGTGGGAGTTGAACAATCACGGCGTGCCGCACACGGTGATCGTCGACAATGCTGGCGGGCATCTGATGCAGCACGGACAGGTGGACCTTTGCTTCGTCGGCACTGACCGCACCACAGCAACGGGGGACGTGTGCAACAAGATCGGCACCTATCTCAAAGCGCTTGCGGCGCATGACAATGGCGTCCCGTTCTTTGTTTGCCTGCCGTCGCCAACCATCGACTGGACCGTACGCGATGGCGTGGCGGAGATTCCGATAGAAGAGAGGAACGCCTCGGAAGTCACTGATATTCTGGGCGCCTCTGCGCTTGGGGACGTAGGGACGTCGCGCATTGTCTCGCCCGGCTCAGCGGCTGCGAATCCGGCCTTCGACGTCACTCCAGCGTGGCTGGTGACTGGCCTCGTGACCGAGCGAGGGATCGCCGACGCGTCGCCCGAAGGGCTTCTTGCGCTATTTCCAGAGAGAAAAGCCGCATGAATTACGCCCGGCAAATCATTGAAACCGCCCGCAAGATGAACTTGACGGGCATCAACCGTGGGACATCGGGAAATGTTTCGGCGCGGCGCGAGGACGGGCAGGGGATTCTGATCACCCCCTCCGGCGTCGAATATGATGTGATCGAAGAGCCCGACATCGTCTCGATGGATTGGACCGGGAAATGGGGTTGCAAGCGGCCCGGGCGCAAACCATCTTCTGAGTGGCGGTTCCATCTCGACATTCTGAAGTCGCGACCCGAGTTCGGAGGCGTCGTTCACGCGCACCCGGTTCACGCCACCGCGCTCGCCGCGCATGGCAAGGGGATCAACGCGTTTCACTACATGGTCGCCGTCGCGGGCGGGGCGGACATCCGCTGCGCGCCCTACGCCACATTTGGCACACAGGCGCTGTCGGATGCTGTTCTGGAGGCGCTTGCAGACCGCAAGGCCTGCCTGATGGCGCATCACGGGCTTTTGGCCTGCGGACGCGACCTGGCGCAAGCGCTGGAAGTCGCGGTAGAGGTTGAAACACTGGCCGCGCAATACCTCGCCGCGCTGGCGATCGGGGAGCCACCAACCCTTGATGACACGGAAATGGCCGAAATATTGCGCAAATTCGACGCTGGATACGGATATGGAGCATCGGAATAGGGGCCGGGCATTGATCCTCACCCCTCGACCCGCTTATGAAAAGCAGCCGCGCCGAAGCAAAGAAGCCCTTCGACTGAAACAGTTTCGCGCATCTGGGAGTGAAAAATGTCCGATCGGGACCTGAAAGACCGCGCGCAACGCCACCCGGAAAAAGCGCACCGTCCGGATCAACCGGTATTGAAGAAACCAAAATGGATCCGCGTGAAGGCTCCGGGTTCGAAAGGCTATTTCGACACCAAGAAAGTCATTCAGGACCACGGGCTTTCGACCGTGTGTCAGGAGGCTGGCTGCCCGAATGTCGGCGAGTGTTGGAGCCAGGGCCACGCCACCATGATGATCATGGGCGAGATCTGCACCCGCGGCTGCACCTTCTGCAACGTCGCCACGGGACGGCCGGACACGCTGGACGCGTTCGAGCCCGCCAAAGTCGCGCAAGCGGTCGATAAGCTTGGCCTGAACCATGTGGTCGTCACCTCGGTCGATCGCGACGATCTGGCCGATGGCGGCGCCGACCACTTCGCCCGCACCATCCGAGCCATCCGACGCAAGCGGCCCGAGACCACCATCGAAGTGCTGACACCCGATTTCCTGAAGTGCGAGGACTCCGCGCTAGAGGTCGTCGTCGAAGCCAAGCCAGACGTCTTCAACCACAATCTGGAGACCGTGCCGGGCCTCTATCCGGAAGTCCGCCCCGGCGCGCGCTATTTCCACTCGCTACGGCTATTGCAGAGGGTGAAAGAGATCGACCCCTCCGTCTTCACCAAATCCGGCATCATGGTCGGCCTGGGCGAAGACCGCCAATCGGTGCTGCAGGTGATGGACGACATGCGCGCGGCGGATGTGGATTTCCTGACCGTCGGCCAATATCTACAACCGACGCCCAAGCACCACCACGTCGACAGGTTTGTGGAGCCGGAAGAGTTCGAGAGCTACGAGAAGACCGCCTTCGCCAAGGGCTTTCTGATGGTCTCCGCCACGCCGCTCACCCGCTCCAGCTATCACGCGGGCGATGATTTTGAGAGGCTGCGCGCCGCGAGAGAGGCGAAGCTGGCGGGGGTGTAAGCCCTCACCCCTCCATCTTCACCGCGCCGACATAGGGCAGGTTCCGATTGCGCTGGGCGTAGTCGATGCCATAGCCGACGACGAATTCGTCGGGGATTTCGAACCCGGTCCAGCGCGCCTCCATCTTCACCTCGCGGCGCGAGGGCTTTGAAAGCAGCGTGCAGATCTCCATCCGGTTCGGCTTTCGGGCCGCCAGTTGTTTCAGAACCGCCTTCATGGTCAGCCCGGTATCGATGATGTCCTCGACCACCAGCACGTCCAGCCCCTCGATCGGCGCGCGCAGGTCTTTCAGAAACCGCACCTCTCGCGAGCTTTCCATCGCGTTCTCATAAGATGAGACTTCGAGGAAATCGACCTCCACCGGAAGGTCCAGCTTGCGCACGAGATCGGCGATGAAAACGAAGGAGCCGCGCAGCAGCCCGACTACCACCAGTTTCTCCGTATCCTGGAAATGCGCATTGATCTCGGCCGCCAGCGCGTCTATCCGCTTTGATATCTCCTCCGCCGTGATCATCGGCTCAACAGTGTAGGCTTGGCTCATGGTCCTCGCGCCCCCGGCATTCGATCCAGCTTGCAGAGTGCCGCGAGTCGGGCCGCCGCGGCAATATCGCCTGTGTGCGATGCGCAGAGAAACGGCAGCATAATCCGGGATGCCGACGCACGCGGAGATACGCCAGCTGCCCTACGCCCCGGCCGAGATGTATGAGCTGGTCGCTGATGTCGCCCGCTATCCCGAATTTCTACCCTGGTGCGCGGGCGCCCGCATTCGTGGCTTTCACACCGCCCCGGACGGCGCACACAAGGTGCTCGACGCCGATCTGGTGATCTCTTTCAAGGTGTTTCGAGAGCGGTTTCGCAGCGAAGTCACGTTGCGGCCTGAGGAGACGCGGATCGACGTCAAATACCTCGATGGGCCGTTCCGCTATCTCAACAATCACTGGAAGTTCTCGCCACATCCGGACGGCGGCTGCAACGTCGATTTCTTCGTCGACTTCGAGTTCAAATCGAAGGCGCTGCAAAAGCTGATCGGCGTCGTTTTTAACGAGGCGATGATGCGGATCGTGCGCGCGTTCGAAGATCGCGCAGCGGAGCTCTACGGAAAAGAAAACGCCTGAGCCGTTTCCAGCCCAGGCGCTTCCCTCACTGTCGCAACTCGTTGGTTACGAAACCCAGTCGTAGGCCTGCTCGCCATGGCTGGTGTAATCGAGGCCTTCGACCTCTTCCTCTTCGCTGACTCGAAGCGGGTAGACCAGAGAGCTGACCTTGACCAGCACAACTGTGACGACCAACGTGAAGACGCCCACGGCCGCCAGCGCGATCAGCTGTGTAGACAGGCCCTGGCCCTCAGACAAGCCGCCGCCGCCCAAGCTTTCAGCGGCCAGGATCGGCGCCATGAGGGTGCCGAAAATGCCGCCGACGCCGTGGACTGCGAAAACATCAAGCGTATCGTCGATCTTGAAGCGATCTTTCACCCAACCGACGAACAGCTGGCAGAGGACGCCAGCCACGGCGCCGATAATCAGCGCGCCGATCGGGCCGACAAAGCCGCTGGCGGGCGTGATCGAGGCGAGGCCTGCGATGGTGCCGGTGACGAGGCCGACCATCGAGACTTTGCCATATCTGATCTTCTCGAACAGCGCCCAGCTCAGCGAGGCCGTCGCGGCGGAGATATGCGTGACGACCAGCGCCATCGCCGCGCCGCCGTCAGCGGCCAACTGAGAGCCCGCATTGAAGCCGAACCAGCCGACCCACAGCATGGAGGCACCGATCATGACCATGCCCGGATTGTGCGGCGGTTTCAGATCGCCACGGGAAAAGCCGCGGCGTCCGCCCAGCATTACGGCGATGACCAGCGCGGCGATGCCCGCGGTCTCATGCACGACGATACCGCCGGCGAAATCCATCACGCCCATCTGGCCCAGCCAGCCGCCGCCCCAGACCCAATGGGTGACCGGCGCATAGCAGAACAGCATCCACAGACCCGAGAACAGCATCACGAAACCGTAGCCGATACGCTCAACATAAGCGCCGACGATCAGGGCGGGGGTGATGATCGCGAAGGTCATCTGGAAGGCGAAGAACAGCACTTCGGGCAGGGTTCCCGACAATGCGTCGGTACCGACGCCGATCAGGAACATTTTCTCCAGGCCGCCCCACCAGTTGTTCAGCGGGCCTCCATCTCCAAAAGCGATCGAGTAGCCGGCCACCAGCCAGAGGATCGACATCAGGCAGGCGATGGAGATGCACTGCATCAGAACGCTCAGCACGTTCCGCGCGCGCACCAGCCCGCCATAGAACAGCGCCAATCCCGGCAATGTCATAAAAAGAACCAGCGCCGTCGCGACGATGATCCAGGCGGTATCCGCTCCGTTCATTCTTGCTTATCCCCCGAATTTCGCGCCAATCCTGCAGACGCCCAAGCATTTCGAGGCCCGTCGCTACAGTGCGAGTGGCGCGTAAGCAAGCAGATGAGCCGAATTCGGGCCGCGGCATCGAAGCCGTCAAATATTTTGGCTAATTAATAGGCGATTTTTTGCGCAATTATCATGCTTGTAGCGACAATCGACTAATATTTTTGCACATTTGTCGAATTATTGAGACTTGGCGACCGACTGCAACAGCCGAAGCGCGGCCATCACACTCTCCCGCCTGACATTCGCGCGACCGATTGCGCCGAATCGCTTCTCGACATGCGATATGTCGCCTTTTTTCGCAGCGGCGGCGAAATGCACTAGGCCCTCGGGCTTGGATTCGGTTCCTCCGGGGCCTGCGACGCCTGTGATCGCGACAGCCACATCGGCGCGGCTATGCGTCAGAGCGCCCTCAGCCATCGCACGCGCGACAGGTTCGCTGACCGCGCCGTGTGTTTCGATCAGCGCCGGGTCCACGCCCAGAAGTTCAGCCTTGGCCTCATTCGAGTATGTGACAAAGCCGCGCTCCACCACGTCGGATGACCCCGGCACTTCCGTCAAAGCGCCGGACACTAGGCCTCCGGTGCAGCTTTCCGCGGTTGCGACTTTCAGCCCCTCGGCGCGCGCCTTTGCCAGCATCGCCTCGGCCAGCGTGAAAATCTCGTCATCCATATACGAACCATCCATGCGCGATCGCGGCCGCGATCAGCATCACCGCACCCGCCAGAACTCCAGCGACCACATCGTCCAGCATAACGCCCAGCGCGCCGGGCGCGCGCTCGGCCCAACTGACCGGCCACGGTTTCAGAATATCGAACAGGCGGAACAGTACGAATCCGCCGACCCACCCCGGCCACGGAAACAGGTGACTGGGCGCCTCCATCATCGTCAGCGCGATCGAGAGCGGCGCGATTGCGATCAATTGCCCCGCCACCTCATCAATCACGATGTCCGAGGGGTCATGCGCATCCTCACCCGCCGCCGCGCGACGCTCCAACTCCACCTTCGTCGCCCAAAGCCCCACTGCGAAGGCCAGCGCGATCCCGGCGACATAGAGATAGGCGCCGCCGAGGAAATGAAGCAGATACGCAAAGGGCAGGGTGGCCAGAGATCCGACCGTGCCCGGCGCTTTGGGCGACTTGCCCGTATAGAACCAGGTGGAGATCACCTCGGCCGTTCGTTCGACCCCGGTCATTCCGCGGCCCCCATCGGCAACATGATGGTCGCCGTCGCAATCGCCGCGATGCCTTCTTCGCGCCCGGTGAAGCCCAGTCGTTCCGTCGTCGTCGCCTTGACGCTGATCCTGTCCACGGGAACGTTTAAAACTTCCGCAAGGCGCGCGCGCATCGCCTCCGAATGCGGTGTAATCTTGGGGCGCTCACAAAGAATAGTCAGATCTATATTGCTGATTTTCCCGTTCTTTTTCGCCACCAGATCGTGCGCATCCGAGAGAAAGATCGCGGAGTCTGCGCCCTTCCACTGCGGATCCAACGGAGGAAAGCGCCGCCCGATATCGCCAGCGCCCAAGGCGCCATAGATCGCATCGCAGAGCGCATGAAGCGCTACATCTCCGTCGGAATGAGCGGTGAACCCCTTGTCGTGCGGCACTTTCACGCCGCACAGCATGACATGATCGCCAGCACCGAAGGCGTGCACGTCAAAACCTTGACCGACCGCGGTTCGCATCATGCGCTCCATGCCGTCCCTTTCTCTGGCCAACCGCTCCGCACGGACGAAGTCCGCCGGCGTCGTCACCTTGAAGTTCTCCGCCTCACCGTCGACGAAGACAACCGGGACACCGGCCTGAATGGCGACCTCCGCATCATCCGGCGCGCTGTTATCCGCCGCCTCGCGATGCGCAGTGTAGATTGTATCAAAGTCAAAACCCTGCGGCGTCTGCGCCCGCCACAGCCCATCGCGCGAAACCAACCCGCCGCAGCGACCCTCCTGATCCTCTCGACGCAGGGCATCGACCACGCGAAGCGCCGCGCAGGCGCCCGGCGAATGCTCAAGCGCCGCTGCTACGCGATCAAACAGACCGGCCGTCGCGAAAGGGCGGGCGGCGTCATGGATCAACACGCGGGCGGGGGGCGATTCATCAAGCAGAGCCTCCAGCCCGGCGCGAACGCTGGCTGCGCGCTCAGCGCCGCCGGCGACCGGCGGAAGCAGCTTCAACGAGGCGGCCTCGGACAGATGAATTTCAACGCTGCCATAGTCGGCCTGCGCGTCGGCGCCGATCACCACTTGAATGCGCCCGACAGAGGCAGAGGAGGCCGCCGCTTCGATCGTGTGCGCCAACATCGGCTTACCCGCGATCTCCCGATACTGTTTTGGCGGGCCGTCGCCCGCGCGGGTTCCGCGGCCGGCGGCGACGATAACAACGTCTGCGATCAGGTTCGCACCAGCCTCACTGCCTATAGAGGCTGCATCCTCAATATTCGCATCCGGCGTTCCGCCTTCGCCCTTTGCGCCGTCCAAGGTCTTCACGCGTCTCAGCTCTCTTCAATCCGCGCGACCGGTTTCGCGCAGGGCGACGCTATCTACAGGGGCCAATTGAAACAACCGGCCGCTTGCCGACCGCCCAATGACGCTGTATCAACGTATTTCTGCACAAGGAATAAGCAACTTGGCGTTTCCGCTCTCAAATTCGACAAATGGTCCGCTGGTCCTTCTCGCGCCCATGGCCGGGATTACCGACCTTCCGTTTCGGCGGCTTGTCACGCGCTATGGCGTGGACCTCGCCACATCGGAGATGGTGGCGAGCAGGGAATTTCTGACCGCCAAGCCCTCCGCGCAGGCCCGCGCCGAGATCGACGGCGACATCACGAATTGTTCGGTGCAGATCGCGGGATGCGAGGCGCGCTGGATGGCCGAGGCGGCGAAAGCTGTCGAAGCGCGCGGCGCGCGGATCATCGACATCAATATGGGCTGCCCGGCGAAAAAGGTGACCAGAGGGCTCAGCGGCTCCGCGCTGATGCGCGACCTTGATCATGCGCTTTTACTGATTGATGCGGTCGTCGACGCCGTTTCGGTTCCCGTCACGCTGAAAATGCGACTTGGCTGGGACGACGCTTCGATCAACGCGCCAGAACTCGCGCGCCGGGCGGAAGCCGCCGGAGTGCGTATGATCACCGTGCATGGCCGGACGCGTTGCCAGTTCTACAAGGGCGAGGCGAATTGGAGCACCGTGCGCCCGGTCGTAGAGGCCGTCTCGGTCCCCGTCATCGTCAATGGCGACATCCAGACCACAGCAAATGCGCGGGCCGCGCTGTCAGCCTCTGGCGCGGCGGGGGTAATGATCGGTCGAGGCGTACAGGGCGCGCCCTGGAAACCAGCGCAAATTCGCGCGGCCTTGCGAGGAGATCAATTTGTCCAGCCGACGCCCGCCGAACATGCGGACCTTATTCAGGAGCACCTCCAGGCGATGCTGGCGTTCTACGGGCCTTATCTTGGCGTTCGCTGCGCGCGCAAGCATCTGACCTGGCATCTGGAGCGGCTGGAGCATGTATTCCCCGGCCAGCGGGCGCTGCGAAACATTCTGGTGCGGATCAACGACTCCGAGACCGTTTTGCAAACGCTTCGCGAAGGGCTGGCGCCGGTCTACTCGTTGAGCGGGGAGGGCGCGTTGCGCGCCGCCGCATGACCGGGAACATCGATTTTGAGGTGATCTGGAGCGCCCTGCCGGAACCTGCGCTGATTCTAGACAAGGACGACCAGTTCCTTGCTCTCAACGGCGCGGCGGAGTTGTTCCTTTCAGCATCGGAGTCCAGCCTGATCGGAAAGCCGATTAAAAAGTTCACCGGCGAGGGCAGCCGGCTGATGGATGTGTTGCAGCAATCGCGCCGAAATGGATCATGGCTGGCGGAGTATGGCGTTGATTTGTCATGGCGCGACCGGCCGGCCACGCAAGTCGACCTGCAGGCGACGCCGATCCATGAGCGCCCAGACGACATGCTCTTGTTGATCCATCCACGCTCAATCGCGGAAAAGATGGATCGCACATTGGTGCACAGGGGCGCCGCCCGGTCAGTGATCGGCATGGCGGCGATGCTGGCGCATGAGATCAAAAACCCGCTGGCCGGAATATCGGGCGCAGCTCAGTTGCTTGAGATGAACGCGGACCAGAACGACCGCGAACTTGCGATCCTGATCAGAGAAGAAACAGCTCGCATCGAGGCGATCCTCCAGAAAGTCGATCAGTTCGGAGATATTCGTCCGCCCGCCCGAACGCCTGTGAACGTGCATGACATATTGGATCAGGCGAAACGGGCCGCCGCCGCTGGCTACGCCAGTCATGTCCGCTTTAAGGACGAATACGACCCGTCGTTGCCGATGACCGCCGGCGACGGTACGCAGCTGATGCAGGTCATTCAGAACCTGATCAAGAATGCGGCCGAGGCGGCACCGAAGATCGGCGGCGTGATCTCGCTGTCCACAGCCTATCGCACTGGTGTCAAAATGGCGGCAGGCGGTGGAAAGAGAGAGAGCCTTCCATTGCAGGTGACGATCACCGACAACGGTCCGGGCGTGCCCAACGACCTGAAGCCAAGCATTTTCGACCCATTCGTCACGTCCAAGTCCAGTGGGACCGGTCTTGGCCTCGCTCTGGTCTCCAAAGTGATCGCCGATCATGGCGGTGTCGTCGAATGCGAATCCGAGCCCGGAAAGACAAGCTTTCGGTTGATGCTTCCGCAGTGGAAGGAACCGAAACCGCCGCTGCTCAAGCGACTGACGCGCAGAAAAAGGGAGGCGAAATCGTGAGTGGCGGAACCGTACTGCTTGCGGACGACGATCGATCGATCCGGACCGTTCTGAACCGGGCGCTGACGCGAGCCGGCTGTCGCGTGCGTGCGACCGGATCGGCATCGACTTTGTGGCGCTGGATCGAAGATGGCGAGGGCGACGTTGTTCTGACAGACGTCATGATGCCGGACGGCGATGCTCTGGACCTGCTGCCCGCGATCAAGCGAAAGCGGCCGGAACTGCCGGTCATCGTCATGAGCGCGCAAAACACGGTTATGACCGCAATCCGGGCAGCGGAAGTAGGCGCATATGAATATGTGCCGAAGCCATTCGATCTGAAAGAGGTCATCCACCATATTACGCGCGCGATGGACACCGCCACCCGGCCGGCGGAATCGGTCGACGCCAGCGAGCAGAGAGAAGAGCAACTTCCGCTGATCGGCCGCTCGGCGGCGATGCAGGACGTTTATCGGGTAATGGCCCGGCTGATGAACACAGACCTGACCGTGATGATCTCGGGCGCGTCGGGAACGGGCAAAGAACTGGTCGCACGCGCACTGCACAGCTTTGGCCGCCGGAAATCCGGACCATTCGTCGCCGTGAATATGGCCGCTATTCCTCGCGAATTAATCGAGTCGGAGTTGTTCGGACACGAGAAAGGCGCTTTCACCGGGGCCACAGAGCGCGTTTCAGGAAAATTTGAACAGGCCCAGGGCGGAACGCTTTTCCTTGATGAGATCGGCGACATGCCCCCCGATGCGCAAACGCGTCTGCTTAGAGTGTTGCAAGAAGGCGAGTTCACGACTGTTGGCGGTCGGCGGCCGATCAGCGCAGATGTGCGTATCGTCGCAGCCACGCATCAGGATTTGCGGCGGCTGATCAGAGAAGGCCAGTTCCGCGAGGACCTATTCTATCGGGTCAATGTCGTCCCGATCCGTTTGCCTCCGTTGAAAGAGCGGATTGACGATATCCCTGACCTGACCCGTGCTTTTCTTCGCAGAGCCGAATCCGAAGGGTTGCCGCGCAAGGCGATTTCGACCGAAGCGCTTGATCTGCTGAAGGAACGCGAGTGGGAAGGTAATGTTCGTGAGCTTGAAAACCTGGTCAAACGCCTGGTCGCTCTGAGCTCAGAAGACATGATCGACGTCGCCGTCGTCGAACGCGAACTCGCGTCGCGACCTACATTGCCGGGCGAGACGTCAACCACGGCGGATACTCTGGGCGCGGCTGTCGAAGCGCATCTAAAACGCTATTTCGCACTGCATGACGACGCTTTGCCCCCAGCCGGGCTTTATGATCGAATCCTGAAAGAGGTGGAACTTCCGCTGCTGACTCTGACGCTGGCCGCGACGCGCGGCAACCAACTGCGCGCGGCGGACCTTCTGGGCATCAACCGAAACACTTTGCGAAAGAAAATACGAGACCTTGACATTCAGGTCACACGCGGCAAAAAAGTGATGTAACAGCGCAACAGGTTCGCGACCAAAGTGGTCACCGCGATGGCGAATTGAGGGCGAATGAGCGTCGAGCGCACAGACTTGCCCACCCAATTCGGACGTGGGATTGCCCGCGCACTGACCGTCAAACGTCTCAGCGGTCGATTAGCCTTGGCCTTGGCCGTTGCCGGCCCGGTGCTGGCCACTGCCACTTTCGTGCTTCTCAATCGCGCCGCCGAAGGCCTTGTTGATCCTCGTTGGGTGCGTTTGGCCTTCCTTGCGGACCTGGTGTTCATCCTGGCGCTTGGCGGCCTGATCGCGTGGCGAATTGGCGGCATTGTAATGGCCCGCCGCGCGCGCTCCGCCGGTTCCCGGCTGCATCTGCGCCTAACCGGCGTCTTCACCGTCATCGCCGTAGCTCCGGCTGTTTTGGTCGCGATCTTCTCCACCATCACCGTGAATTTCGGCATGGAAGCCTGGTTTTCCAACCAGGTTCGCACGGTGGTCAAAAACTCGCTTGAGACCGCGCAAGCCTATGCGCGGGAACATCAACAGTCGATTCGCGGTGACGTGCTGGCGATGGCGAACGATCTGAACCGCGCCGCCATCGGGGTCGATGTCGATTGGCGCCGCATCGAGGACCTGGTCCGCAGGCAAGCGGCCCTGCGAGAGATGCCGGAAGCGTATGTGGTCAACTCCAACAATCGCATTCTGGCCCGCGGCGAGTTCAGTTTTCTGTTCAGCTTCGACCCGCCCAGCGATGACTCCCTGTCTCGCGCCCGGGCCGGGCAAATGATCATCATCGCCGACGACGCCAACAACGAAATTCGAGCCCTCGTCGCGCTGACCAACTTCCCGGACGCCTTCCTTTATGTGACGAGGCGCGTAGACGGCGAAGTGCTTCGGCTTCTCGACGAAACGCGAGAGACCGTCGCCCTTTATGAGCGACTCGAATCCGAGCGCAGCGACGTGCTGTTCGACTTCGCATTGCTCTATCTGGGTTTCGCTTTGCTTGTGATGCTGGCGGCGATCTGGATGGGGCTTTGGTTCGCTGAGCGAATATCCCGACCGATCGGCCGTTTGGCCGGCGCAGCGCAACGCGTCGGCGCCGGAGATTTCGCAGTCCGGGTCAAAGAGGAATCTGGCGACGACGAAATCGCGGTGCTCAGCCGAGTGTTCAACTGGATGACCGATCAGGTCAAACGCCAACGTGACGATCTGATCGATGTGAACGAAGAGACCGAGCGTCGGCGCCTATTCATCGAAGCGGTTCTGTCGGGCGTGACCGCCGGCGTGATCGGCCTTGACCGCAAGGGGCGGGTAGAGCTGATCAACGCATCCGCGGCCCGTCTGCTTCAAGTGGGACAGGAAACCTCGATCGGCCAGACTCTGGAAAGCATCGCACCGTTTTTCGCCGGTTTGCTGGACGAGGCCACGCGGGCATCCAGCGGCGTCGCTCAACACCAGGTCGCCGCCACGGTTGGACGCGAAGATCGTGAATTCCTGTGCCGCGCAGCCATTCGTCAGGGCCTGCGCGACGCCGAGGGCTTTGTGCTGACCTTCGACGACATGACGGATCTTACCGCCGCGCAGCGGATGGCCGCATGGGGCGACGTGGCCCGGCGGATCGCGCATGAGATCAAGAACCCGCTCACACCCATCCAATTGTCCGCCGAACGGCTGAAACGGAAATACGGACGGCGGCTGGACGCTGAGGAACAGGCGACGTTCGACCAGTATGCGGATGTGATCCAAAGACAGGCGACGGATATCCGGCGCATGGTGGATGAGTTCTCGAAATTCGCGCGGATGCCAGAGCCGGAATTGCATGAAGAAGACCTAGCTAAAATCCTTCAGGACGCCGTCTTCCTGCAAAAAAGCGCACGGTCTGACATTGAGTACGCGACCGACATTCCGGATGGACCGATCATGATGCGTTGCGATCGGGGAATGATGTCGCAAGCGCTTACAAATCTGCTTCAGAATGCCGCCGACGCTATTGAAGCGAGAGTCGGCAATGATCAGGCGGGGCCGTCCGGTGAAATTCGCATCGCAATGCAGATCCATGGCGACGAGGTTGAAATCACCATCGCCGACAACGGTATTGGTCTGCCGGAGACTGGCCGAAGCCGCCTGCTGGAGCCCTATGTGACAACCCGTCAGAAGGGAACCGGTCTGGGGTTGGCGATCGTCAAAAAGATTGTTGAAACCCATCGGGGGTCTTTGTCGCTTCGCGACGTCGCGCCCTTCGCTGATGGGGCTAATTCGGGTGCTGAGGCCGTTCTGAGGCTGACGCTCGCGAAGAACGCGGCGCTCGACGCCAAAAACGCTACGGGGGAAGCGACCAAATGAGCGACATTCTAGTCGTAGACGACGAAGCGGATATTCGAGATCTGATCTCAGATATTCTGGGCGATGAAGGGTATAGCACCCGCACGGCGCATGACGCTGACAGCGCGTTTGGGGAGATCAACGGCGGTGCGCCTGCGCTTGTGATCCTGGATATCTGGCTGCAGGGCAGCCGCATGGACGGGATCGAGATTCTTCGTACCGTAAAGCGCGACAATCCTGACCTTCCGGTGGTCATCATCTCCGGTCATGGAAACATCGAAATCGCAGTCGCGGCGATCAAGCAGGGTGCGTATGACTTTATCGAGAAACCCTTCAATATTGACCAGTTGATGGTCGTCGTGCGCCGCGCGCTGGAAGCGTCGGAGTTGCGGCGTGAGAATGCGGATCTGCGCGCCAAGGAGATCGCAGCGTCGAATATTGTCGGCGCTTCGGCCGCGATCGCCGGATTGCGCCAATCGCTGGATCGCGTCGCCCCGACCAACAGTCGAGTGTTGCTGTCCGGCCCCCCGGGGTCCGGAAAAGAAGTCGCGGCGCGCTATCTCCACCAACACTCGGACCGGGCCGAGCATCCCTTCGTCATCGTCAACGCCGCATCCATCGACCCGGAGCAGATGGAATCGGTCCTGTTCGGCAGAGAAACGCCGGGAACCCCCCCGGATCCGGGTCTATTTGAGCGCGCTCATGGTGGCGTGTTATTCATCGACGAAGTGGCCGAAATGCCCCCCGTAACGCAATCCAAGATTCTACGTGTGCTGGTCGATCAGACGTTCACGCGCCGCGACGGGTCAGACACTGTTAGGGTCGATGTTCGGGTTATTTCAGCCTCCAGCCGGGATCTGGAAAAAGAGATCGCCGATGGACGGTTTCGCAGTGATCTCTTTCACCGGCTGAACGTGGTTCCGATCGAGGTTCCGCCACTTTCAATGCGCCGGGACGACATCCCTCTGCTTGTTGATTATTTCGTAGAGACCATCGCAGACGCACAGGGGCTTTCTCGCAAGACAGTCTCGGAAAACGCGATGGCGGCGCTTCAGTCCTATGACTGGCCCGGCAATGTCCGCCAGTTGCGAAATGTGGTCGAAAGACTTCTGATTCTCGCAGGTGGCGACGTAATTGAACTCGACGACTTGCCCGGAGAACTAGCGTCGCCCGATACGATCTCCGGAGGCTCTACGCTGAATGCGGGAATTGTCGGCCTGCCGCTGCGAGAGGCGCGGGAAGCCTTCGAACGCGACTACCTGATCGCCCAGATCAATCGTTTCGGTGGCAATATATCCCGCACCGCATCTTTCATCGGAATGGAACGGTCCGCCCTGCACCGCAAACTAAAGGGTCTTGGTGTGGTGACCAGCACCCGTGGCAGCGCGCGGGTCGCGGCGCTGGCTGACGACGCGGCGGAAGAATAGGACCTCAGGATGAAAGTCATCGTCTGCGGCGCAGGCCAGGTCGGTTACCAAATCGCCCGGCACCTATCTGCGGAAGAGAACGCGGTCACAATCGTCGATCGCAACGCCAATCTGGTTCGCAGCGTCACGGATGTCCTTGATGTTGGAGGTGTGACAGGCTTCGCCTCGCATCCGGATGTGCTGGAGCGTGCCGGCGCGCGAGACGCCGATATGCTGATTGCGGCGACGGCCCTGGATGAAGTCAACATGGTCGCCTGTCAGGTGGCTCACTCGGTATTCACCGTGCCGCAAAAAATCGCACGGGTGCGTGCGCAGACATACCTGAGACCGACCTGGAGCGATCTGTTCCGCCGGGACCACATGCCGATCGATGTGGTGATTTCTCCGGAAGTGGAGATCGCCAAGGTCGTGATGCGCCGGCTTGAATCCCCGGCCGCATTCGATTCCGAGTTCTTCTTTGACGGACGCGTGCGCCTGATCGGCGTAAGGCTGGATGAGAACTGTCCGATTATCCATACGCCGCTTAAGCAGCTGACGGAGCTTTTCAGCACGCTGAGATCGATCGTCCTTGCGGTCCAGCGTGATGACCGCCTGCATGTTATGACCGGAGAGGATCAACTGTTCGCCGGCGACGCGGTTTATTTCCTCGCCGCGAAAGAAGATGAAAAGCGAGCATTGGAGCTGTTTGGCCATGACGCAGCCCCGGTAGGGCGCGCCGTTATCGTCGGTGGCGGCAATATCGGCCTCTCGGTCGCCGAGGCGATCGAAAAATCCGGCGCGGGCGTGCGCGCGAAACTAATCGAGCACAGCCGCGAGCGCGCGGAGTTCGCCGCAGAGCGATTGGAACGGACTATCGTTCTAAATGGCGATGGGCTGGACGCCGAAGTTCTCGCTGAGGCGTCGATCAGCGACGCGGGCGCGATCGTCGCTGTGACAGACGATGCGAAGGTGAATCTTCTCTCCTGCGCGCTGGCTAAACTAGCGGGATGCCGCCGCGCGGTTGCGCTGACTACCGAGGCCAGCCTCAATCCGCTCACCAGCGCATTGGGGATCGACGCATTGCTCAACCCACGGTCTGCGACAGTGTCCAGCATCCTGCGGCATGTTCGACTGGGCCGGGTGAGGGCGGTCTACTCCGTGCGCGACGGAGAGGCGGAGGTGATTGAGGCGCAAGTGCTTGCGACGTCTCCCATCGCAGGCAAGCGCATCCGTCAGGCGGGCTTTCCAGCAGGGTCGATCGTCGGAGCGGTCTATTCCAAGGGCGAGGTTTTGATGCCTTCGGGCGACCTCGTCATTCAGGATGGCGACCTACTGGTCGTATTTGCACGCCGTGACGCGGTCCGGCAGGTTGAGCAATTGTTCCGTGTCAGTATCGACTTCCTCTGATCGCATGAGCTTGTGGCGGTTTCCGATCTGCCCTTTGGCGTGCCTGTTCTACGGGCTGGCCATGTTCGTGCCGATGCTTTACGCCCTCGCCACAGGCGACGAGCGAACCGCGCGCGCCTTTTTTCTCGGCGCCGCAATCACTGTCCTCGCTTTTGGATTGACCGGGATACCGTTTTACGGGCGAACGGGAATTTCAGGTCCGCGCTCCGCCCTGCTTTCTCTTATCCTGTTCTGGGTGTTCGCCCCCATGCTGGGCGCTGTACCTTTTTTTGTTCTCGCACCGCATCTTGGCTTCGTTGGCGCCTATTTCGAGATGGTCTCGTTCACGACAACGACGACCGCCAGTCAGCTGGAAACATTGGGAAATGTCCCCCCTGCGTTTCTGCTGTGGCGCGCGCTCGCTTGCTGGATCGGAGGCTTTGTTACACTAACGGCGGGATTTGCAATTCTTGAACCCCTGAATCTTGGAGGCTTTGAAATTGAACGGGCTCGTGACCCAAGCCGGCGCAATGACGCGACTGTGGGGCGTGCGCTCAATCGACTTATTCGCGCGGACCAGGCGGAGCTTGGCGTCGAGCGAACCGTCCGGGCGGTCAGGTTCATCGCCCCGATTTATGTCGCGACCACAGGCCTGTTGACCATGTTGTTCCTGTTCACAGGAACCAAACCGTCAGCAGCGCTGGCGCACTCCATGGGCCTCGTGTCCACCGGAGCTGTGACCATAGACGACGCCGGATTCGCAGGGCAGGGGAGCGCTATCGCCGAACTGGTCGCATTCGCCGCTCTGCTTCTTGTCGCCACGCGGGCAGGAGCCATGCCAAGCCGCGAGGCGAGCTTCCACTCGAAGGCGCGACGTGAGGAAATGACATTGCTCGCGGTCTCGCTCATCACTGTGACGAGCGTTCTCTATCTGCGCCATTGGATCGCCGCGATTGAACTCGATCAGGACAGCGCGCCGGGAACGAATATTAAAGCTATCTGGGGGGCGCTATTCATGTCGCTCTCATTCCTGACCACGACTGGATATGAAAGCAGCGCTTGGGAGGCCGCTCGGGAATGGACAGGGCTCAGCAATCCCGGTCTGATTCTGCTAGGGCTCGCCGCCATGGGCGGGGGCGCAGCGACGACCGCGGGGGGCATTAAGCTTCTTCGCATCGCCGTCCTTTTCCGACATACAGGGCGAGAGATAGATCGTCTCGCCCATCCTCACAGCGTCTCACGAGAGGGCGCGGGCGATGTCAGCGCGCGGCGTCAGGGCGTATTGCTGGCCTGGGTGTTCCTGATGCTGTTCATCTTGTCCCTGACCGTTACAGCCATGGCGCTCGCCTTGACTGGCTTGACCTTCGACCAATCGATCCTTGCGGCGGTCGCGGCGTTGGCGAATATTGGCGCCGCGCTGGAGTTTGGGGGAGGGGAGCCAGTCTCCTATGCGACTATGTCCGATGGCGCCAAACTCACGCTCTGTGCCGCTATGGTGGTTGGCAGAGTCGAGACTTTGGCGTTGGTGACGTTGCTCAATCCAGCCTACTGGCGACGATGACCTGCCCATTCGCATAGGGCGAGTTTTCACAGAAAGCTGCTCGCAAGTTGCGAATTTGCACTAGAAATAGTTCCGCTGCGACTACATGTTGGAAATGTGGCGACAAAAAGAGTCCAACCAGGCGAATCAAGGTTGGCACATGGTGAGCGAGAAAATGGCTAGCGATAAACAAAACCTCCAGGACGTATTCCTGAACCACGTCCGAAAGAACAAAGTTCCAGTCACCATCTTTCTTGTGAACGGAGTGAAGCTTCAGGGTGTGATCACCTGGTTCGACAACTTCTGTCTGCTGCTGCGGCGCGACGGTCAGTCTCAGTTGGTCTATAAGCACGCTATTTCAACGGTGATGCCTTCGAAGCCGATCAGTTTATATGAGGGCGAAGACAACGCCTGACGACTTCAGCGCAACTGGCGTCCGCGCCTTTGTTCTTACGCCCGAACTGGATCGTCAGGCCGGACCTGTCGCTATGCACGACGCCAATGCGCGCCTTGAAGAAGCGCGGGGGCTGACCGAAGCCCTTGGCGTCGAGGTCGTTGGCGCGGAAATCGCTCCTGTCTCAGCGCCCAAGGCCGCAACCTTACTGGGCGCCGGAAAAGTCGCGGACCTGGCTGATCGATTTAAGGCGGGCAAGGTGGAGCTTGTTATCGTGGATTGGCAGCTTACGCCGATCCAGCAACGCAACCTTGAAAAAGCCTGGTCGGCGAAAGTGTTGGACCGCACCGGTTTGATTTTGGAGATATTCGGCGACCGGGCCCAGACGCGGGAAGGGCGCATTCAGGTCGATCTTGCGCATCTGACCTATCAGAAAAGCCGGCTGGTCCGAAGCTGGACCCACCTGGAGCGCCAGCGCGGCGGCACTGGATTTATGGGCGGTCCCGGCGAGCGCCAGATTGAATCCGACCGGCGGCAACTGGACGAACGGATCGGCGCTCTCAAGCGACAACTCGCCAAAGTCGCCAGGACGCGCGATCTGCACCGGCGCGCCCGAAAACGCGCGCCAGCGCCGGTGGTCGCCCTTGTGGGATACACAAACGCCGGAAAATCCACGCTGTTCAACCGACTTACCGAGTCCGACGTTCTGGCGAAGGACATGCTGTTCGCGACGCTCGACCCGACATTGCGCGCAGTGAAACTGCCGTCGGGCAGGGGCGCTGTCTTCTCTGACACTGTGGGGTTTATCTCAAGTCTGCCGACGCAATTGATCGCGGCGTTTCGCGCGACGCTGGAGGAGGTCGTTTCCGCGGACCTGATCATTCATGTGCGCGACGTGGCGCATGACGATAGCGATGATCAACGGCAAGACGTTCTGCAAGTCCTGTCTGACCTCGGACTTGAGGAGCCGCAACTCTCTCGGATTGTCGAAGCCCGCAACAAGATCGATCTTTTATCGCCAGACGAGCGCCTTCGCTTGCTCAACGAAACCGACCGAGACACGAATGCAATCGCCATTTCTGCGGCGAACGGTGCGGGATGCGACGCGTTGTTAAAGCTGGTCGACGCGCGGCTTTCCGCTGGCTCAGTGGAAACGACGGTGCGGATGGATCACGCAGCGGGCAAGGCGCTGGCTTGGCTCTACGCGCATGGCGACGTTCTTGATCGGCGCGACGGCCCTGCAGGCTTAGAGGTCGATATGAGAATGTTAAGAGCGGATTACTTTCGTTTTTTCAATAAGTTTCAAGATGAAGTTAATGTTGATTCAAGCCGTGAATCCAAGGCCGCGGAATGAGATTCGCGTTTGTTGGACGCCTAGTTATTTAACATAATATTTATTATGCGCCCTTTTGTGTGAAGCGTCAGCGCGAGAGTCGCCTCAGCCACTTTGAACGAACAGCCGTTGATTAGCTTAAAAATATATCTCGGTACTCGTCCCTCAGCGCAGCTTTCTGCACCTTACCCATCGCATTGCGCGGCAACTGCTCAACAAAACGGATTGCCTTGGGGCGCTTGAAACCTGCCAGCATTTCGCGGCATCGCTCTTCGATCGCGGCGCTTTCGGCCGTAGCGCCGGCATTTATCGCGACAATGGCGACCACAGCTTCGCCCAAATCCTTGTGAGGAACGCCAATCACCGCGGCCTCGTTAACGCCAGGCGCGTCGTCGATCACTGCTTCAACTTCTTTTGGATAGACGTTCAGGCCTCCGCTGATAATCAGATCCTTGGAGCGTCCAACGATGTGCAGATAGCCCTCTTCATCGAACTTCCCCATATCGCCGGTGATGAAAAAACCATCCGACCGGAATTCGGCGGCGGTTTTTTCAGGCATCCTCCAATAGCCTTTGAAAACGTTCGGGCCGCGCACTTCGACGCTACCGGTTTTGCCGCCTGGCAGAACCGCGCCGTCATCATCACACACCCGCACTTCAACGCCCGGCAATGAAGGGCCTACCGATCCAGGTTTACGAGCTCCATCAAGAGGATTAGACGTATTCATTCCGGTCTCGGTCATGCCATAGCGTTCGAGTATCTGATGGCCGGTTCGCGCCTTGAAGTCGCGGTGAGTTTCTTCGAGAAGCGGCGCGGATCCAGAAATGAAAAGACGCATATTGGCGCATAAATTGGCGGATAATGCCGCCTCGCTTAGCAACCGCGTGTAGAATGTGGGCACGCCCATCATCATTGTAGCATCAGGGAGAGAATTGATCGCCTCAACCGTGTCAAACCGCGGGTGGAACAGCATTGCGCCTCCCGCCAGCATCAACGTGTTGGTGGCCACAAACAGCCCATGAACGTGATAGATGGGCAGCATGTGAAGCAGCGTGTCCGCCTCTGTGATCCCCCAAAGTTCTGCAAGCGTTTCGGCGTTTGAGAGCAACGCCCGGTGCGTCAGCATCGTGCCTTTGGAGCGCCCAGTGGTGCCAGACGTATAGCAAAGACTCGCCAGATCATCAGCGCCGCGGGGAACAGTCTGAAATTCTCGGGACGCCGTGTTCGAAGCGTCAGCCAGACTCCCCTGCCCCGATGCATCAAGCGTCAGCACCGTCGCATCGCCGATAGAGTCAAGCGAGGCGATGTTTGGAGCTCGGCTAGGGTCGCAAACCACGATAGTAGGTGCGGCGTCGCCCAGGAAGTAGTCAACTTCTGAAACTGTGTAGGCGGTGTTGAGGGGCAGGAACACGGCGCCGGCCCGGATCGTGGCCAAATAAAGGAACAGCGCCTGCTCGGATTTCTCGACCTGCACAGCGACGCGATCGCCGGGGATCACACCTTTGGCGACCAGCGCGTTGGCGATCTGGGCGGTTTGCAATAGCATATCGGCGTAGCTGAGTATTGAGCCGTCCGGAGCGATCAGGAACGGCGCTGCGCCGCGAGATTGCGCCGTCGATTCAATTCGGCAGAATAGTGATGCGTCCTGCATTGCCCCCTCCCCTGGTCGATTGAGCTTCGCCTAAGAAAACGTCGTTGGCCGCAAAGGTCCAGAGCAGCTTTGACAAGGGGCGTTCTGACGGGGAACGTGCCGTCAAGTGATGAGGAAGGGAATCGCGTATGAATACGCCCTCAACCAAACTCGGACAGAGTTCCGAAGATTTATTCCAAGACTCAGGTGGTGGGATCGAGCGCCTGCGCGAGATTATGCGCCGCTTGCGCGACAAGGAGACCGGCTGCCCTTGGGACATCGTCCAGAATTTCGAGACGATCGCTCCTTACACCATTGAAGAGGCCTATGAAGTCGCCGACGCGATCCAACGCGGTGCAATTTCCGAACTCGAAGGAGAATTAGGCGATCTTCTGCTTCAGGTCATTTATCACGCTCAGATGGCCGAGGAGGACGGCGCGTTTAATTTTGATGACGTGACCCGCGCAATCTCGGACAAAATGGTCCACCGTCATCCGCATGTGTTTGGGGATAAAAGTCGCGACAAAACGCCGGAAAAGCAGACTCGCGATTGGGAAGAGATAAAAGCCGCTGAACGGAGCGCCCGGGGCGAGACGAGCGACAGTGCACTCGACGGTGTGGCGACCGCCCTGCCCGCCTTGACCCGCGCGATAAAGCTGCAAAACCGCGCCTCGCGCGTCGGGTTCGACTGGCCGCATCGGGCCAATGTTCTGGAAAAACTGGTAGAGGAAACTCAGGAGCTTTCCGACGAGATCGAAGCCGGAGACGCGGATGCGATCGAGGATGAGTTCGGCGACCTTCTCTTCGTCATGGCCAATCTTGCCCGGCATCTGAAAATTGACCCGGAAGTAGCTCTGCGCAGAACGAATGCAAAGTTCGAGCGCCGATTCAGAGAGGTTGAGCGCAGGTTGGCGGCGCGCGGGCGTAGCGCGGCGGAGTCAACGCTGGAGGAAATGGATGCGCTGTGGAATGCGATCAAGAAGGAAGAAAAGGCCACTTCGAAGCCATAGGAGATCTGACTAGCGTCACCAAATTTCTTTTCTGATTTTTTTTATCAGGTATTGACCAAGTGTTTTAGTCGGGTAATGTCCGCCACTAGTAAAGGCAACCTGGAAATTCAACCGATGAAACTCTCCTCAACGATGCTCGCCGCCGCGGCCATCACATTGACCGCCCCGGCATTTTCGGCGGAAATAAATGTTTACTCCTCGCGTCAACCCCAACTGATCGAGCCGATCTTCGAGGTGTTCGAGAAAAGCACAGGCATCGACGTCAAGGTGCTGTTCGCCAAGAAAGGGCTGGTGGAGCGCCTGCGCTTGGAGGGAGACGCCAGCCCGGCGGATCTCTATGTCGCCGCGGATATTGGAAGTCTGGTCCAGGCCGTCGATGCAGGCGTCGTTGAGCCGCTCGGCAACGAGTTACTAGAAGAAACCATTCCTACTGAATTCCGCGATCCTGACGGGCGGTGGTTCGGCGTCACCACTCGCGCGCGCATCGTCTACGCGTCGAAAGAACGTGTTGGAGAAGGCGATGTAACGACTTATGAGGATTTGGCGTCGGGTAAATGGAAGGGGCGAATCTGCACCCGTTCAGGACGCCACGCCTATAACCTCGCCCTTTTTTCGGCGGTTAAGACGCATCACGGGTCGGACGAGACGAAAACCTGGCTAAAAGGCGTGAAGGCGAATCTGGCGCGCAAGCCGCAAGGCAATGATCGCGCGCAGGTAAAGGCTATCTGGGCTGGTGAATGCGATATCGCCATCGGCAACACCTATTACATGGGCAAGATGTTGCAGGATCCGGAACAAACAGCATGGGCGGATTCCGTACGCATTGTTTTTCCGAATTTCGAGGGTGGCGGCGCGCATCTTAATATCTCGGGCATGGCGCTGACCAAGTCATCTCCGAACCGGGAGAACGCCATAAAACTGATGGAGTATATGGTTTCGGATGACGCTCAGAGGCTCTATGCGGAACTAAACTATGAATACCCGGTTCTCTCAGGTGTTGAGCCCAGCGATCTGGTGAAATCCTGGGGCGAATTCGAAGCGGACACGATTGGACTGGCGGAAATCGCCGATGGTCGCGCGGACGCTCTCAAACTGGTCGATGAGATCGGGTTCGACGACTGACAACCAACCGAAGAATGTTGGGACGCCCCCTTTGCGACCCCTCCCGTTTTTCTTTTGCAGATTTCGCTCATTTCCCGCCTAAAAGGGGTGCTGCACACCCTGTCATTTCGCGCTAAACCCCTCTCGGAACATTACTCGCCGCAAGGGGACTGAATATGAGCGCGATCATCGACATCACAGCCAGAGAGATACTCGACAGCCGGGGAAATCCGACGGTCGAGGTCGACGTGACGCTTGAGGATGGATCGATGGGGCGCGCCGCAGTTCCGTCAGGCGCATCCACCGGCGCACATGAAGCCGTAGAACTGCGCGACGGTGAGGCTCGCTATGGGGGCAAAGGCGTCCTTAAATCCGTTTCAGCCGTCAACGGAGAGATTTTCGAAGCGCTTGCCGGAATTGACGCTCGCGACCAAGCCGCCATCGACCGCGCCATGATTGAAATGGACGGGACAGCGAATAAAGGGCGCTTCGGCGCAAACGCGATTCTCGGCGTCAGTTTGGCCGCCGCGAAAGCCGCCGCGGAGCATTCGGGCCTGCCTCTATACCGTTATGTCGGCGGAACCAGCGCATGCACCCTCCCCGTACCCATGATGAACATCATCAATGGCGGTGAGCACGCTGACAATCCGATCGATATTCAGGAATTCATGATCATGCCGGTCGCAGCGGAGACGATCCGCGACGCGGTGCGCATCGGCTCGGAAATCTTTCACACCCTGAAGAAAGAGCTGTCCGCCGCTGGCCACAACACGAATGTCGGTGACGAAGGTGGGTTCGCGCCTAACATCGGCTCCACCACCGAAGCGCTCGACTTCATTATGAAGTCGGTTGAAACAGCGGGATACAAACCGGGAGACGAAGTGCATTTGGCGCTGGACGCCGCCTCCACCGAGTTTTTCTCGGACAACGCCTACCATCTGAAAGGCGAGGGCAAGACCCTGACTTCTGAGGAGATGGCCACGTATCTAGCGGATCTGGTCGGGCGCTATCCGATAATATCTATCGAAGACGGCATGGCTGAGGACGACTGGGATGGCTGGAAGATTCTCACCGACATGATCGGCGACCGTTGCCAGCTTGTCGGCGATGACCTGTTTGTCACCAACCCGGTTCGGCTTTCTGACGGTATAGAGCGCGGCGTCGCCAATTCGATCCTGGTCAAGGTCAATCAGATCGGGACACTGACGGAGACGCTGCAAGCGGTCGATTTGGCGCATCGCGCCTCATACACTGCTGTCATGTCGCATCGCTCTGGAGAGACCGAAGACACAACGATCGCCGACTTGGCGGTCGCAACCAATTGCGGGCAAATCAAGACTGGATCTTTGGCGCGTTCCGACCGTTTGTCGAAGTACAATCAGCTGATCCGTATTGCCGAGGAACTCGGAGACACCGCAACTTACACCGGGCGTTCGATCCTGAAGAACTAAAATCGCGTTAGGCTTCGCTATTCGTTCGCGCCTGAGGCTTTTTTCGTAGAATCAACGAATTAAGGCTTCCCAAGTGATTCGTTTTCTGCGATTCTGAACACGTTGAGTAGTGTTCGGATCGAGTATTATGCCGTCTAATCTCCTCAGTAGTAAAGCGCCAAGCGCCCTGTTTTCGATCGGGGCCTTTGCTGGTGTGTGCTTCTTTGCATTTCACGCGCTTCAAGGAGAGTATGGGCTATTCGCGCTGATGCAGGCGGACAGCCGCGCTGCAGAACTTGAACTCGAACTGCAACAAGTGCGCGCAGAACGAATTGCTGCGGAGAACAAAACCCGCCGTCTTAGCGATGACTACCTTGACGTCGACCTTCTGGATGAGCGTGCACGCATCGTGCTGGGCTATGCCAGACATGACGAGCTTCTCATCGAGTAGCCAAAGACCCGCCGGTTAGTCGATCCGGTGATCCATAGAATGAGATGGATGACTGCAGCCGGCATCACCTACTATTCGCGCCGGGACGCCAGCTACGGTCTTGCAGGGCGGCACGTCTTGCAAAACGACTGAGCCAGATGCGACGCGACTGCATTCACCTATTGAGATGTTTCCAAGCACCGCCGCACCTGCGCCCAGCAATACGCCGCGACCAATCTTTGGGTGGCGGTCTCCATCTTCTTTGCCGGTGCCGCCCAGAGTTACGCTGTGGAGCATCGAAACGTCGTCGCCCACGACCGCGGTTTCGCCGATTACGATGCTATGTGCGTGATCGATCATGACGCCCCGACCAATCAGAGCCCCAGGGTGAATATCGACCCCAAAGACTTCTGACGTGCGCATTTGAATGAAATAAGCCAAATCGCGGCGACCACGCAGCCAAAGGCTGTGTGCAATACGGTACGCTTGCAGGGCCTGGAAGCCCTTAAAGTAGAGTATGGGTTGCAGATAGGAGTGGCAGGCGGGATCGCGATCAAAAACCGCTACGACATCAGCACGTGCAGCGTCGACAATGTCGTTAGAATCCGCAAACGCTTCAGCCGCGATTTCCCTCAGCAGGAGTTCGGACATCTCCGGATTGGCGAGTTTCTGAGCCAAGCGATAGCCAAGCGCATCCTCAAAGGAATCGTGATGCAGAACAACTGCGTGGGCCAGGCTGGCCATCAGGGGCTCGCGCTCAACAAGTTCCTGCGCGCCTGAGCGCACCTGAACCCAGACCGGATCAAGTCGGGAAAGTTCAGCAGCCGTCTTTGGGTTCGCCGACATTTGGTCCCCTCCTCAGTTCTGGTTAGACTATATCAGATCTGACGACTTGGAGATCGGTGGAAAGCGACCAAATGTCAACCAGTTGGCGGAATTAAATGAACGATGAGTCTAGAGCGATCTTGCGGATGATTATTGAGAGGCGCCTGAAATCACTAACGGATTTAGGGCTAGAGAACGATGAACAGGCACCTGTTATTCTAGATCAACAGAGCGTTGGCAGGTTGAGCCGGATGGACGCCATGCAAAGGCAGGCCATGGCTCAGGAAACCGCACGCCGCCGCAAGTCGGAAATCTCCAGACTTCTCTCTACTTTGGAGCGCGTTAATGACGAGGAGTACGGATACTGCGCTGAGTGCGGCGAGGAAATCCCTCACCGCCGCCTAGAAATCGATCCGTGCGCCGCCTGCTGTGTCAATTGCGCTAGAGGATCCTAATCGGGAGAGAAACGTCCTCCGCTCCGGTTGGGCGGCGTTTCTTTGGCGCGCCCGACATTCAGAGCGAGGGTTTCAACGATTGCATATGCGCGCCCCCAAAAATCATCGTCGCGGGGCGTTGGCGTCAGGGCCGCAACTGAGGAAGCAAGAGCGATGACGGCAAATGCCGCCTCGATCGCCAGTGGGGCGATGTCGAATACTTGCTGAAGCGCAGAAGTTTCGCTGGTCACGTGATTAATCCTTGGATGGTGCATTGGGAGAAGATTGAGGCTGAAACACCCAGGCAAGGGCGTTGGACACAGCGGCCAGAGCCATCAAGTCATTTGGGTTAGAGCAGGACGGCGGTGTAGACTGCAATCTTGTCGCCCGAGAACGCGCCCGGTTCGCCGCGGACGCGACCGACCGGTCGCCCTGGAGGATCGCGGCTGGCGCAAATCGCGTGAATTCAGCTTCTCGTGCGATCGACGACGAGACTTCAGCGGCAAGCTCACGGTCCTCGTGGCCGCCCAGCGCAATCGCCTGGAGTGCCCCCGCTGAATTGGTCCACCGTTATGTTTAGGAAACGGAGGACAGAGAATGGCGAACAAGCGGCACAAGCCCGAAGAGATTGTTCGGAAGCTACGGCAGGTTGATGTGCTTGTCGGGCAGGGGATGACGCGTGTGGACGCGATCCGGGAGGTTCGTATCACCGAGCAGACCTATTACCGATGGCGAAAGCAGTATGGCGGCATGGGAACCGACCAACTGAAGGAACTCAAACGGCTTCAGAAGGAGAACGAACGGCTGAGAAAGGCCGTGTCGGACCTGACCCTGGACAAGCTGATCCTGAAGGAAGCTGCACGGGGAAACTTTTGAGCCCCGCCCGTCGCCGCGCCTGCATCGAGCTGATCCGCAGTGAGATGAAGGTGTCGGAACGCCGAATCTGCCGGGTGCTGGGGCAGCATCGATTAACGCAAAGACATCAGCCACGCGGCCGAGAAGACGAAGACCGGCTTGTGGCCGACATGATCGAACTTGCCAGGCAATATGGCAGCTACGGATACCGTCGCGTCGCTGCGCTGCTGAGAGACGCAGGCTGGCGGGTCAGCGACGGCCGGATCGAGCGATTATGGCGGCGAGAGGGTTTGAAGGTTCCACCGAAGCAACCGAAGAAGGGACGGCTATGGCTGAACGATGGCTCGTGTGTGCGGCTTCGGCCAGAGTATCGGAACCATGTCTGGAGCTACGACTTCGTCCATTGCCGGACGGATGACGGCAAGGCGTTCCGGACTTTGAACATCCTCGACGAGTTCAGCCGGGAATGCCTGGCGATCCGGGTGAAGCGAAAGCTGAACTCGACCGACGTGATCGACGCGCTCACCGATCTCTTCATCCTGCGCGGACCGCCCGAATTCGTCCGAAGCGACAATGGCCCCGAGTTCGTCGCCCAGGCCGTCCGGGACTGGATCGCCGCCGTTGGCGCGAAGACCGCCTTCATCGAGCCAGGCTCGCCGTGGGAGAACGGCTACGTCGAAAGCTTCAACGCCCGGTTCCGAGACGAATTGCTCAACGGGGAGATCTTCTATTCGCTGAGAGAGGCCCAGATCATCATCGAGGGCTGGAGAAAGCACTACAACACGAAACGGCCCCACAGCGCACTCGGCTATCGGCCACCGGCGCCAGAATCCATCGTCCCAATGGAAACCAGGCCAGTGATGCACTAACATTCAAACCGGACCAATCAGGTGAGGCTGCCCAGTTCGACCTGACGGACGACGGCCTCGACGAGGTCGCCGCCCTGATTGACCTCGGCGACCAAACGGTCTGCCTTGTAGGTACGAAACGCCTCGACCGCACGTTCGGCCCAGGCGCGCGGCGTCCGGCCTTTGACGGTCAGATCGGCCAACACATAGGAAGTCCAGTCCTGCGGTTCGCCATCCATATCGACCCCGGCGACGACAATGCCGCATGCGTCGGAATTCAGACGGCCGGTCACGGGCGGATCGACCGCAACCACGACGCGGCCCAGAACGGGCGCGCCTTTGACACGGCATTTCTCGAGCGCCTCGCGCGTCCAGAGCGCGCCGGGCAGGTCGGTCAGCAACTCGCCGCCAAGCTCTTGCCGGCCAAGGGCGGTACCCTCATACCGGCGAACGATCTTGGCCAGAAAGTCCGGGGCCAGATTGGCCCGGTTGGCGATGGTCGGCGCCGATGTGGACACCGTGGCCGGGTCGTCCAGAAGCTCCATCAGCACCGGATTGCGGCGCGGCGTCGTAGTCACAATCTGGCGGGGCTTTGCTCCCAAGCGGAGGCCGAATTGAAGCATGTCCCACGCCTCTCGCGAACGACGCCATTTGCCGAGTTCGTCGCTCCAGGCGAGATCAAATTGCGGCCCGCGCAAGGACTCCGGATCCTTGGCGGAAAAAAGCTGCGCCTCGGCACCGTTGGGCCAGGTCAGACGGCGGCGCGAGACCTGAAACTCCGGCCGACGATCAGGCGGAGAGCAGGCCAGAAGTCCGGATTCGCCCAAAACCATCACGTCGCGGGCCTGATCGGCTGTTTCAGCCACAAGCGCGATACGGCGGGCCATCCCGGGGGCCTGAGGCGTCGGGCCTTCGACTTGCGCGCGAACCCATTCGGCGCCGGCGCGGGTCTTGCCGGCGCCCCTGCCCCCCATGATCACCCAGGTTGACCAGTCTCCGACCGGGGGCAATTGATGACCGGGGATGGCCCAGAATTCGAAGAGCCACGGAAAAGCAGCGAGAGCGTTGCGGGTGAGGCTGTCGAGAAACCCGTCAATTTTTGGCGTCGACAACAAGGCAAGCGAGGCGGCTTCGCACCTCATCACGCGCGGCCTGCAGATCGAGGACCCCTGCCGGGTTGGCCGAAAGGCCGGACGCGGCGCAGCGGTGTGACCGGTCTTCCTTGAGAAGCCTCGACTGAAAATCGAGGACGGTCTGAAGCGCTTTTTGGTGTGATTTTATTAGCTCCAGAAGAGTTTTACTTGGCGCCGAATCCTCCCATTCGGCGGCGGCCTGCGTCGTTCGGGCGCGCAGGGATTTAATGGCTTCCTCTAGCGCGGCGGCGAGCGAGTCGTAGAGGCTCACCGCGCGCGTGAATGTGGTCGAACCAGCGGGCGCGGCGGCACATTCGGCAGCGATGTCCCAATTGTTCGCCTTCGCCCATTTGCGAAGGGTGGAGACCGATACGCCGAGGCGCTTGGCCGTGATCGCTCGCTTTTCGCCGGCTCGCCAGGCGGCTGCGGCGTTGTTCAGCTTGGTCTTTGAGGGGCGAGGCATTGGCGGAGTCCTGCGTTCGGGCTTTCGTGCGGGGGCGGCCCGGCAAACAGAAACGGCCCCGGCGAGGTGTTCCTCGCTGCGGGGCCGCCGTTGGGCTGCTGACCGATTCATCGCATCTTGGGGGCGTTCTACCTTAGAGCGATCATATGGTCAAGTGTTTTCTTGTAGGTTGCTGGACGATTATTGCGACTTGGCGCGCTCCCGCTCAATCTGGCGCCATCTTGCGACGTTGCGATTGTGTTCGGCGAGGGTGGAGGCGAATGCATGACCGCCGGTGCCGTCGGCGACGAAAAACAAGAACTCGGTCTCCGGCGGATTGAGCACTGCAGCGATGGCGTCCAGGCCGGGATTTGCGATGGGCGTCTTCGGCAGACCGTCGATCTGATAGGTGTTCCAATCGGTCTTCCGATCGATCTCGGACCGCCGAATTCCGCGTCCCAACGGACCCTTGCCTTCAGTAATGCCATAGATGATCGTCGGATCGCTTTGCAGGCGGATTCCTTGTCGAAGTCGATTGACGAAGACAGCGGCGACTTGAGGGCGCTCCCCCGCCAAGCCGGTTTCCTTTTCAACAATGGAGGCGAGGATCAACGCATCCTCCGGCGTATCGAGCGGCAAGTTTTCCGCCCTACCCTCCCATAGCTCGGCCAGCGTCGTCGCCTGGGCCTCTTGCATGCGATTAAGAAGATCAGCGCGGGTCTCACCCTTCTGAAAAAAGTAGGTGTCGGGCGCAAGGACGCCTTCGGGCGGCGCTTCGACCGGATCTCCCTGAAGCTCCTCATTCTCATTGAGAAGCTTGGCGATTTCCCATGAGGTCTTGCCCTCGGCGACAGTCACACGGCGCTGAACGACGTCACCCCGAACGATCTGGTCAATGATCTGGTCTACAGAGGCGCCAGCGGAAAACTCATACTCGCCGAACCGAAGATCGCGGCCCTTGCCGCGATAACGTGTCGCGAGGCGAAAGATGTTGGCATTCTCGATTGCGCCGGCCTTTTCCAGCGCCTGCCCGATCGCGACGACGCCCGAACCCTTCGGAAGCACCACAACGACGGGCGCCTCGGACGGACCAGGCCTGGCGAGGCGCTGCTCGAAATAGGCGAGACCGCCAAGCGCGATCACGCCGAGTACGATCGTCATCGTGACGATCAAAGTGAGCAGTCGGATCAATAGAACACCTCCGGCGGGTCGTATCGCTGAACGCCTTATCGTTTGGCGGAGCTACGAGACCCGTTTCATCACGAGGGACGCGTTGGTGCCGCCAAACCCAAACGAGTTCGAAAGCGCCACGTCGATATCGCGCTTCACCGCCTTTAGCGGAGCCAGATCGAGATCGGTTTCGACCGACGGATCCTCTAGATTCAATGTCGGCGGAGCGATCTGATCGCGGATGGCGAGCACGCAGAAGATGGCCTCAATCGCCCCAGCGGCGCCCAGAAGATGGCCGGTCGCGGATTTGGTTGAAGACATGGTCGTGTCGCCAACCGAGTCGCCGAGAAGGCGCGCGACGGCGCGCAGCTCAATCTCATCGCCAACCGGCGTAGACGTTCCATGCGCGTTCACATAGTCAATCTGATCAGCCGAAATGCCGGCCCGCGAGATTGCAGCGGACATCGAACGGAAACCGCCGTCGCCGTCCGGTGCGGGCGACGTGATGTGGTAGGCGTCACCGGAAAGGCCGTATCCGATCACCTCGGCGTATATCTTCGCGCTGCGGGCGACCGCATGTTCGTATTCCTCAAGCACCACGATTCCGGAGCCTTCGCCCATCACGAAACCGTCGCGGCCCTTGTCATAGGGGCGCGAGGCGCGGGTCGGTTCATCATTGTAGGAGGTTGAGAGCGCCTTGCAGGCGTTAAAGCCGACAAGGGAAATCTCGCAGATCGGAGCCTCCGCGCCACCAGCGACCATCACATCCGCATCGCCCAGCGCAATCAGGCGCGACGCGTCGCCGATGGCGTGTGCGCCGGTCGAACAGGCGGTAACGACAGCGTGGTTGGGGCCTTTGAAGCCATGCTTGATCGACACCTGACCAGAACAAAGGTTGATCAGCGCTGACGGGATAAAGAATGGGGACACCCGGCGCGGACCCCTGTCCCGCAATGTGAGCGCGGTGTTGGCGATAGTCTCCAGCCCGCCGATCCCCGACCCGATCAGAACGCCTGTACGCTCCTGCGCCTCATCGTCTTCCGGCGCCCAGCCGGAATCTGCGATCGCCTGATCGGCGGCGGCCATGGAATAGACAATGAACCGGTCCACCTTGCGCTGGTCCTTGGCGGGCATCCAGTCGTCTGCGTTGTAAGTGCCATCCGAGCCGTCGCCGAGAGGAATTTCGCACGCGATCTGACAAGCCAAATGCGACGCGTCGAAGTGCTTGACCTTGCCAGCGCCTGATTGTCCGTCGATGAGCCGTGACCAGGTTTCCTCAACACCGCAGGCGAGCGGTGTGACCATTCCCATTCCAGTGACAACGACGCGGCGCATGGCGGCCCTCCCTCTAGATGGCGAATTGGCGAATCTGAACGCCTTACGCCATTTTTAATGCATTATCGCCCAAGCTTGGCCGTTAAACGACGCGTCGGGCGCAGTAGCGAACAAAAAACGGCGCCTAACGAAGGCGTTAGGCGCCGCGGTGGGCGTATCCGGCCACGAGGCCGGCGCGTCTCAGGACTTCGCAGTAATGAACTTCACCGCGTCGCCAAACGTCTGAATCGTTTCGGCGGCGTCGTCGGGAATCTCGATCTCGAACTCTTCCTCGAAAGCCATGACGAGTTCAACGGTGTCGAGACTGTCGGCGCCGAGGTCGTCGATGAAGCTTGCGCCCTCGATAACCTTGTCCTCTTCAACGCCGAGGTGCTCGACAACGATCTTCTTCACTCGATCCGCAATGTCGCTCATCTGTATGTGTCCTCGCTTCTTTGGAGCGCTCGGCTCCGTTACTTGTCCTATTGAGTTCAGGCGTTCCGCGCCGGACGTAGTGCCCGCGTAAGGTTTTGGCAAGGGATGCGCGAAACGCGCCAATGAACTTGACGGGTGGTTACCACAAGAGGCGCACCGCGCGAAACCGCAAATGCGCACAGGTTAGATCATCGCCATTCCGCCATTCACATGGATGGTCTGGCCTGTGATGTATCCCCCTTCATCAGACGCCAGGAACGCCACGGCTGAAGCGATTTCCTCTGGCGCGCCCATTCTACCGGCGGGGATCGAGCCAAGAATCCGGGATCTCTGGTCGTCGTTCAGGACATCGGTCATCGGCGTGGCGATGAAACCGGGCGCCACGCAGTTCACCGTGACGCCACGCGGCGCAAGCTCACAGGCGACGGATTTAGACATCCCGGTCAGGCCTGCTTTCGAGGCGCAGTAGTTGCCCTGCCCCGGATTGCCCGTAGTTCCCACGACGGAAGTGATGTTGATGATCCGGCCCCAGCGCTTTTTCATCATACCTCGCAGGACGCCCCTGATCATGCGGAAAGCGGAGGTCAGATTGGTGTCGATCACGCTCGTGAACTGTTCATCGGACATGCGCATGAACAGATTGTCGCTGGTGACGCCGGCGTTGTTTACGAGAATATCGACCCCGCCCATCGCCTCCATAGCCTGCTTGGGCAGCGCTTCGACCTGCTCCGCATCCGACAGGTCGCAAGGCAGAATATGCGTGCGATCGCCCAACTCGGCCGAAAGCTCCTCCAGCGGGCCGGTGCGCCGCGCAGAAAGCGCAACCGTCGCCCCCTGGGCGTGAAGCGCGCGGACCGTGGCCCCGCCGATCCCCCCGGACGCGCCGGTGACCAGGGCGGTCTTTCCGGTTAAATCGAACATAAGCGTGTCTCCCTGTCGTGGCTGCGGTCGCGGGTCACCCTTTCAGGGCCTCAGCGAGCGATTTTGCATCGTCCGACGTATTTACGGCGACGCCTTTGAGTGATCTGTCGATGCGGCGGACGAGCCCTGTCAGCACCTTCCCGGCGCCGATTTCAACCAGCGTTTCGACGCCCTGCCCCGCCATCCAGGCGACGCTTTCGCGCCAACGCACGGCGCCGGTTACCTGCTCCACCAAAAGATCGCGGATCATTTGCGGGTCCTGAACCGCTTCGGCGCGCACATTTGCGACCACAGGAACGGCGGGCGCCGCCAATTCCACATCAGATAGGGCCTGCGCCATTCTGTCCGCGGCCGGCTGCATCATCGCGCAATGGAATGGCGCCGAGACAGGCAAAAGCATTGCGCGCTTGGCGCCTTTGGATTTGGCGACCTCGATCGCGCGTTCGACCGCGGCCTTGCCGCCGGAGACAACGACCTGGCCGGGGGCGTTGTCATTCGCCGCCTGGCAGACGTCGCCCTCCGCCGCTTCGGCGGCGACGGCTTGCGCGGCGTCCAAATCCAGGCCGAGAATCGCGGCCATCGCGCCCTCGCCGACCGGTACGGCGGATTGCATCGCTTCTCCGCGAATCCGCAGCAGCCGCGCGGCGTCTTCGAGCGACACAGTCCCAGCCGCGCAAAGCGCCGAATACTCGCCGAGCGAATGGCCAGCCACGAATGAGGCGTGCTCAGCGACGGAGACGCCCTGCTCCTCAAGCACCGCCATAGCGGCCATGGAGGTCGCCATCAGCGCGGGTTGGGCGTTCGCGGTCAAGGTCAGTTCATCGGCCGGCCCTTCCCACATCAGCGCCGAAAGTTTCTCGCCCAGCGCCTCGTCGACCCGCGCGAAAACCTCTGCCGCGGCGGTCGACGCGTCGGCCAGTTCCTTGCCCATGCCGACGGCCTGAGAGCCTTGCCCCGGAAATGTGAATGCTGCCTTCACGTTATCCCTCCTCTTTGCAAGCGATTGAGACCGCAAGGCGGGGCGGGCTGTCAAGTCGCGCAATGTTCCTCGATCAGCGACGAATCGCGCGTGAACGGGTTGCGCATGTGTGAAAACGGCGTATAAGCGCGGCTTCTCCCAGAACAGGTGAATCGCGTCGCCTCTCGTATGCGGGTTGGGAGCATAGAGTCCCGCATTTTGAAGCGCGCCGGAAATGGATGGATAGCATGGCTCTTTACGAGCATGTCCTCATTGCGCGTCAGGATATCTCCAACGCGCAGGCCGAGGGGTTGATCGAGCACTTCGGCCAGGTCCTCAAGGACAATGGCGGCGACGTTGTCGGCCACGAATACTGGGGGCTTCGCACCCTCGCCTACAAGATCAACAAGAACCGCAAGGGCCACTACGGTTTCGTGCGCTCCGACTCTCCGTCGGATGCGGTGCACGAGATGGAGCGCCTGATGCGCCTTCATGACGACGTGATGCGGGTGATGACCATTCGCGTCGAAAAGCATGAAGAAGGACCGAGCGCCGTGATCCAAGCGAAAAACAGCCGCGATGAGCGCGGCCGGGGCCGCCGCGGCGGCCGCCGCGACGATTGATTGGCAGGAAGAGGAGTTAAGACATGGCTGGTCGCAAACCATTTTTCCGCCGCCGCAAAAGCTGCCCGTTCTCGAGCGATAACTCGCCGGCGATCGACTACAAGGATGTGAAGCTGCTGCAGCGCTACATCTCAGAACGTGGCAAGATCGTTCCCAGCCGCATCACTGCGGTTTCGTCTAAGAAGCAGCGGGAACTCGCCCGCGCCATCAAGCGCGCGCGTTTCCTGGCTCTGCTTCCCTACGCGATCAAGTAAGGAGGGCGAACCAATGGATATCGTTCTTCTCGAGCGGGTCGAAAAGCTGGGCCAGATGGGCGACGTCGTCAAAGTCAAAGACGGCTACGCTCGCAATTTCCTGCTGCCGCAGCGCAAAGCGTTGCGCGCCACCGCCGCTAACATGAAGCACTTCGAGACCGAGCGCGCACAACTTGAGGCGCGCAACCTGGAAGCTCGGACCGAAGCGGAAGCAGTCGCCGCAAAGCTAGACGGCGAAAGCTTCGTCGTAATCCGGCAGGCCTCGGAGGCGGGTTCGCTTTACGGCTCCGTCACCGCTCGCGACGCCGCCGAGGCCGCGACGGAAGGCGGCTTTAGCGTGGAGAAGCGCCAAGTTGTTCTCGACCGGCCGGTCAAAGAGCTTGGCCTTCACGAGATGCGGGTTGTTCTGCACCCCGAGGTCAGCGCGAAAATCACCGTCAACGTCGCGCGGTCCGAAGAGGAAGCCGGGCTTCAGGCGGCGGGCAAGACGGTCGCCCAGATGCGCGCCGAGGCTGAAGCCGAGGATGAGTTCGACGTCGCCGAACTGTTTGAAGGTGAAGCCGCGCCCGAGGGCATGGAAGTCATCGACACGGATGGCGAGACCGAGTCCGATACAGACGCCGGCGAGGCGACGGAAGAGGACGAGGCGCGCTAAACGGAGCCACGTCTTCTCAGAAAATTAGTGGGCCGAGGGGGCGACCTCCCGGCCCATTTCTTTTGTGCGGGTGGCCTATAGTCGTTAGAGTTATCCCCGCACTTATTCATGAGACTGGGTGTGGATAAAAAAGATCGAGGACGATACCTCGACTTTGCAAATCCCCTGTCGGCCAGCGAAGCGAATCGAGCTATTCGACCGGCCGGACAGGGAGAGGAAACGAGCAGCATGGCGGATGGCGCCCATGGACCGGCCCAAGAGCCAGATCTTGAGGTCAGGCCCCACAATATCGAGGCGGAGCAGGCGCTTTTGGGCGCGGTTCTGGTGAACAACGAGGTCTATGACCGCGTCGCCGCTGTCATCGAATCTCGCCATTTCTACGACCCTCTGCATGCGCGCATCTATGAAGTCGCCGGACGGCGCATTCAAAAGAACGCCCTGGCCACGCCGATTACGCTGAAGCCGTTTTTCGACAATGATGAGGCGCTTGCTGAAGTTGGCGGACCGGCCTATCTGGCGCGACTGGCGGGCGCGGCAGTGTCAATCTTCAACGCGCGGGATTTCGCGCAGACAATCCACGACCTCGCGGTTCGGCGCGAGCTTATGGATGTGGGCGAGGAGATCGTGCTGACCGCCCGCACGGCGGATCATGAGATCGAGCCGCGCGACCAGATCGTGGAGGCGGAACAGCGGCTCTACTCTTTGGCCGAGACGGGGAAATACGAGGGCGGATTCCAGTCCTTCGTTCAGGCGGCGAAAGAATCGATCATGGTCGCCAACGCCGCCTATCAGCGCGGCGGCGGTCTGGCGGGCACATCGACCGGCCTGATCGATATGGATAAGAAGCTAGGCGGGCTGCACCCGTCGGATCTCATCATCCTCGCTGGCCGGCCGTCGATGGGAAAGACCTCTCTCGTCACCAACATCGCGTTCAACATCGCGAAGGCCTATCGCCGCGGCGCATTGCATGATGGATCGGAAGGCGCGGTCGATGGCGGCGTGGTCGGGTTCTTCTCGCTGGAGATGTCAGCCGAGCAACTTGCGACCCGCATTTTGTCAGAGCAGTCGGAAATCCCATCGGAGAAAATCCGCAAGGGCGACATGCAGGAGGACGAGTTCCGCCGCTTTGTCGAGGCTGCGCGCGATCTGGAAGCGATTCCTCTGCATATCGACGATACGCCGGCGCTTCCGATCGCAACCCTCGCCGCGCGCGCGCGGCGACTGAAACGCCAGCACGGGCTGGACGTGCTGATGGTCGATTATCTGCAACTGGTGCGCGGTTCGTCGAAGTCGAACGACAACCGTGTGCAGGAGGTTTCTGAAATCACGCAGGGCCTGAAAGCGATCGCGAAGGAACTCAATGTTCCAGTGATCGCGCTATCCCAACTTTCCCGACAAGTGGAGGCGCGCGACGACAAGCGGCCCCAGCTGTCGGATCTGAGGGAATCGGGCTCAATCGAGCAGGACGCTGACGTGGTGATGTTCGTGTTCCGGGAGGAATATTACATCGCCCGTCAGCAACCGCGCGAAGGCACACCGGAGCATGTCGAGTGGATGGCGAAGATGGACGACGTGCACAACCGCGCCGAAGTCATCATCGGCAAGCAGCGACATGGGCCGATTGGAAAAGTGGACCTGATGTTCGACAGCCGCTTCACCCGGTTTGGCGATCTGGCGCGCGACATGGTGCGCGACGAATTCTGACGTCCGGTCAATCGGCCTTGGATCGAGCGAGGCCAGAGGATAAAAGACCGCGGTCAACTCTCCTCGAAGGCGGCCCATCCTTGGCGATCACCGAAATTATCACTGACCTTCTGGCGTCCATCGGACGTACGGTTCTGGGGCTATGCGGAACCGCGGGCTCGCTGGCGATTTTCACGGCGCAGGCGATAAGTCACTGCGTTCGTCCGCCATTATTCTGGCAGGAGATTCTTCGGCAGTTTCTGAAAATTGGCTATTTCTCGTTGCCGGTGGTTGGCCTGACTGCGGTCTTCACAGGCGCCGTGCTGGCGCTGCAGATCTATGTCGGCAGCGCCCGTTTCAACGCGGAAAGCGCTGTCGCCTCTATCGTCGCCATCGGCATCGTGCGGGAACTGGGCCCGGTGCTGGGCGGACTGATGGTCGCAGGGCGCGTCTCGGCCGCCATCGCCGCCGAGATCGGCACGATGCGGGTCACCGAGCAAATCGATGCGCTGACAACTCTGTCAACCAACCCGTTCAAATACCTGGTGACGCCCCGCCTGATCGCCGCGACCATCGCCATGCCGATCCTGGTCGCCGTGGCGGATGCGATCGGGATCATGGGCGGATTCATGGTTGGCGTCGGGCGGCTAGGCTTTAATGAAGGCGCGTACCTCTCTAACACCGTTGATTTTCTGGAGGTTGGAGACGTGGTCTCCGGTCTGGTGAAAGCGGCGGTATTTGGATTCATCATCGCATTGATGGGCTGCTATCAGGGATACAATTCGGGTCGCGGCGCGCAAGGCGTCGGCCGGGCGACAACCAATGCGGTGGTGGGCGCCTCGGTTCTGATCCTCGCCGCGAACTACGTGCTCACTGAAATGTTCTTCTCAGCATGAGGCGGGTATGAGCGAGACCCCGAAAATTGAGCTGAAGGGCGTCGCCAAGTCGTTTGGGTCGAAACATGTTTTGACGGGGGTTGATCTGTCCGTCGCCAAAGGCGAGTCGCTGGTGATCATCGGCGGCTCCGGCACCGGCAAAAGCGTGACGCTGAAATGCATTCTGGGCCTTATTCGCCCTGACGCTGGCGAGATTCTGATCGATGGAGTTCGGGTGCGCCGCGCTGGCGGTCGCGCGCGGGAGGCGATGCTGGACCGGTTCGGCATGTTGTTTCAGGGCGCGGCGCTGTTCGACTCTCTGCCCGTCTGGCGCAACGTTTCCTTCAGGCTGCTGCACGGAAAAAGTCGTCTTCCAGCCGAAGAAGCGCGAGAAATCGCCATCGAAAAGCTGAAGCGTGTTGGGTTGAAGGCGGAGACCGCCGATCTGTTTCCGGCGGAGCTTTCCGGGGGCATGCAGAAACGCGTGGGCCTGGCGCGCGCCATCGCGGCGGAGCCGGAGATCATCTTCTTCGATGAGCCAACGACCGGGCTGGACCCGATCATGGCGGACGTGATCAACGACCTGATCCGCGAGTTGGTGACGGAGATCGGCGCGACAGCGATGACCATCACCCATGACATGACGAGCGTCCGGAAGATCGCCAACAAGGTGGCGATGTTGCATGAGGGGACCGTTCAATGGTGCGGCCCGATCGGCGATTTGGACGATTCCGGAAACGCTTATGTCGATCAGTTCATCCACGGCCGCGCGGATGGTCCGATCGAAGCGGTGAGGTGAACCTCGCATGACCATGCCCCTGTTTCTGATCTCGGCGCTGGTGGGGATCGCATTTTTCTTCGCGACTCTCTTCAGCGCAGCACAGGTGGTGATCATGCGCGACAAGCTCAGATGGACCCATCTGGGCGCATTGGTGTTCGGGCTGGCCGTGATGGCGGTTCTGACGCTGGCGGAGGGCGAGCCGATGCTGGGCCTGGCGCCAGAATCTCTGGCTGGCGCGCTGGCCATGTGGCTGGCGGTCTTCGCCGTCGCCTCTGCGCTGTTCGAGAAACGCTGGCGCAAGCTGTTTCCGCTAATCCAATTGGCCTTCGCCGCAGCGGTGGCCAGCGGCCTGCCTTTCGAGTCGACGGCCTGACGGCACGATGGGCAAGCAGGAACTCAGCTTCGTCTGCAAGGGATGCGGAACCGGGCATCGAAAATGGGCCGGGCGCTGCGAATCCTGCGGTGCGTGGAACTCCATCGAGGAGGACGCCGGTTTATCCTCCGCCGGACCCGCCTCCAAAAGCCTCGGCAAGACCAAGGGGCGCAAAGTCTCTCTGTCCCCGCTGTCCGGCGCTGAGAAGGCCCCCGCCCGCCGCGCCTCTGGCATCGCCGAGCTTGACCGGGTGTTGGGCGGCGGGCTTGTGCACGGCTCAGCGATCCTGGTGGGAGGTGATCCCGGAATTGGGAAATCGACGCTTTTGCTGCAAGCCGCCGCCGCTTTCGGCGCATCGGGCGCAAAGACTGTCTATGTATCCGGCGAGGAAGCCTCGGCGCAGATTCGGATGCGGGCCGCGCGGCTGGGCCTGAGCGACGCCAGCGTTCTTTTGGCGGCTGAAACGAATCTGCGCGACGTGCTGACGACGCTGGAGGCGGAAAAGCCCAATCTGGTAGTGATCGATTCGGTGCAGACGGTTTGGGCCGACAATGTGGAAAGCGCGCCCGGCTCGGTGGCCCAGGTCCGCGCGGCGGCGCATGAATTGACCAGTTTCGCCAAGCGGCGAGGCGTGGCGGTGGTTTTGGTTGGCCATGTCACCAAGGATGGGCAGATCGCCGGTCCGCGCGTCGTCGAGCACATGGTCGACACCGTGCTCTATTTCGAGGGCGAGCGCGGGCACCAGTTCCGCATCCTGCGCGCGGTGAAGAACAGATTTGGCCCGGCGGACGAGATTGGCGTTTTCGAGATGACCGACGCCGGGCTAGCTGAGGTCGCCAATCCTTCGGCGCTGTTTCTGGGCGATCGGGAGGAAGAGACCTCCGGCTCGGTCGTTTTTGCAGGAGTAGAGGGCACGCGGCCTGTGCTGATGGAGATTCAGGCGCTGGTTTCGCCCTCCAGCCTGGGCACGCCGCGACGCGCAGTGATTGGCTGGGATTCGGCGCGTCTGTCGATGATTCTCGCGGTGCTTGAGACACGTTGCGGCCTGTCGCTGAGCGGGCATGATGTCTATCTGAACGTCGCCGCCGGTATGCGGGTGACCGAGCCTGCGGCTGATCTCGCCGTCGCGGCGGCGCTAATTTCAGCATATAGCGATGCGCCGACACCGCCGGATGCGATCATTTTCGGAGAAATCAGCCTTTCCGGAGCTGTTCGTCCTGTCTCTCAGACCGACGCGCGGATAAAAGAGGCGGCGAAACTGGGCTTCGTTACGGCGATGATGTCCGCGAAATCAGCGCCCATCGGCAAATCCCCGGTGCGCGCGATCAGGATATCGACCTTGGCGGAGTTGGTCGATAGATTGTCTCCGTCTGAACAGGGAACCGGATTACGCCCATGACTTTCACTGCCGTCGACGGGGTCGTCCTCCTCGTCCTGTTCATATCAGCCATTCTCGCATTTGTGCGCGGTCTGACGCGCGAATTGCTGTCGGTCGGTGGCTGGGTAATCGCTGCGGGGGCCGCCTTCGCTTTGGCTCCGGCGTTTGAGCCCATCATTTTGCAGATCCCCGTAGTCGGGGATTTCGTAAGAAAGTCCTGCGAACTGTCTCTGCTGACGGCTTTCGCAGCCGTGTTTGCTATCGCCTTGATTGTTCTGTCTGTTTTGACCTCAGCCTTGGCGAGCGCAGTGCGAGAATCCGCTTTGGGACCAATTGACCGGGGACTTGGATTCTTTTTCGGCTTCGGACGGGGCGTGATACTACTGGTTATCGTTTTTCTGCTCTACGACATGCTCGTACCAGACGGCGAAAGGGCGCCGATGATCGAGGAAGCGGCGTCGATAACGTTGATTGCAGATACGGCTGACATTCTGTTGGCGCAGGCGCCGACTGAAATGCCGGATTGGCTGGCCGATTGGATCGAAGGCCTGATGGGCGGCTGTCAGGCTGTCAAACCGGGCATCGACGCATGAATGGTGAACTGATGACGGATGAAACTCCGTTTGACGACGACGCGCTGCATGAAGAATGCGGGATCTACGGCGTATATGGCGCAAATGGCGCCTCAAACATCGTCGCTCTCGGTCTGCATGCGCTTCAGCACCGCGGTCAGGAAGCGGCCGGAATCGTCGCCTATGACAGCGATGAGAAACAGTTCAACAATATCCGGCGCATGGGCTATGTGCGCGACAACTTCACCAGTTCCAAGGTGATGGACCTTTTGCCGGGCAACCACGCGCTGGGCCACAACCGCTATTCGACGGCTGGCGGCAAGGGACAGACCGCGATCCGCGATGTGCAGCCGCTTTACGCGGAATTCGCCAAGGGCGGCTTCGCCATCGCACATAATGGCAACATCACGAATGCAGAGGCGCTGCGTTCCGAGTTGATCGAACGCGGGTCGATCTTCCAGTCCAGCTCGGACAGCGAATGCATCATCCACCTCATGGCGCGATCGATCCAGCGCGACATTCCGGAACGGATGAAAGACGCGCTGCGGCGTGTTGAGGGCGCGTTCTCTGTCATCGCCATCACCCGCACTAAGATGATCGGCGTGCGCGACCCGCTGGGCGTGCGTCCGCTCGTGCTCGGCAAGCTGGGCGACGCCTGGATTCTGTCATCCGAGACCTGCGCGCTGGATATCGTCGGCGCCGATTTCGTGCGCGAAGTCGATCCCGGAGAGATGATCATCATCCGGAAGGGCGGCAAACTGGAAAGCCAGCGCCCCTTCGGTCAGCCTAAATCGCGTTTCTGCATTTTCGAGTATGTCTATTTCTCCCGGCCCGACAGCGTGATCGGCGGTCGCGGCGTCTATGACACGCGCCGAAAAATCGGGAAAGAACTTGCGCTCGAGGCGCCGGTGGAGGCCGATATCGTTTGTCCGGTGCCTGACAGCGGCACGCCGGCCGCGATCGGATACAGTCAAGAAAGCGGAATTCCTTACGCGATGGGGATCATCCGCAACCAGTATGTCGGCCGCACGTTCATCGAGCCGACGGAGCAAATTCGTAATATGGGCGTCCGGCTGAAACTGAACGTCAACAAGGCGGTCGTTGAAGGCAAACGGATCGTTCTCGTCGATGACTCTGTCGTGCGCGGCACCACCAGCCGCAAGATCAAGGAAATGATACTGGACGCAGGCGCGAAGGAGGTTCATTTCCGCATCGCAAGCCCGCCCACCGCCTGGCCGTGTTTTTATGGCGTCGACACGCCGCAACGCGAAAAACTGCTCGCTGCGTCGATGAGCGAGGCCGAGATGGCTGAGCATCTGGGCGTCGATTCAATCAAATTCATCTCTCTGGACGGGCTTTACAGGGCCTGCGGCGAACCGGACGGCCGAGAGGCGCACTCACCGCAATATTGCGACGCCTGTTTCAGCGGAGAATACCCGGTCGCTCCGTCCGACATGGTGCAGTCCGGCCGGTTGGAACTGAAGAAATCCGCGTAGCCTCATGACGAACCAGCGTTTCGAGGGGCGCATCGCGCTCGTGACGGGAGCATCGCGCGGCCTTGGCCGAGCGGTCGCAGAGCAGTTGGGAGCCGAAGGCGCGCATGTGATCGCGCTGGCCCGCACTGTCGGCGGGCTTGAGGAGATGGACGAAGCTGTGCAGGCGGCTGGCGGCGCTACCACCCTTGTTCCGCTCGATCTTACCGACGATCCCGCGCTTGAGCGGCTCGGCGCCGCGATCCACGATCGTTGGGGCAAACTGGACCTATGGGTGAACACAGCCGCGCACGCCGCGCCGCTTTCCCCGGCAGATCATATCGCGGAAAAAGATCTCGATCGTTGCTTGGCGGTGAATGCGCGGGCGCAACAGCGTCTGATGCGGGTGTTGGATCCGCTGCTGAATGCAGCCGGGGATGGGCGCGCGGTGTTGCTGGACGATGACCCGACAGGCGAGAAGTTTCACGGGCTTTACGCCGCGTCGAAAGCGGCGGCGCGAGCGTTCGCATTGTCCTGGGCGGCGGAAAGGGCGAACTCCTCGATTAAAGTATGGCTGGCCCGTCCTCCCGCTATGCCCACAGCATTGCGACGCCGGATGCGGCCGGGCGAATCCGATGACGGGCTGGCGCAGCCACGCGATGTCGCGGCCGCGCTTATCGACGCCATCGCCTTGGATCAGGCGGCGCCGGGCGAGATCGTCAAGCTTTAGATCCGTCTAATCCTTCAGGCTGAATGGACCCGTACCGATGATCGTCAGCCCCGAATCCGTTTCGGCGACAAACTCAAACGTCCCGGTGACATAGTTTCTCGATGGCGTCGTGATCAATCTGGCGAGGAAGTGCCGGCCGCTGAAACCCTCGCCGCCAATTTCTCCGTTCAGTGCGGTTTCATCAACAACGTCGCCCGCGCCCCAAGTGACAGACTGCGCGCCTGCGAGGAATTCTAAAGACTCAATCTGAGCGCAAGTCGCCGGACTGGCCGTGGACGTGCTGTTGGCGTTGACCGACCGCAGTTCGATGTTGAAGCCCGATTGGCCGGGATCGCCGTTGAATGTGGTCGTGGCTCGATTGTTCGAAAAGTCGGCGATAAAGCTGCACGTATTATCAGGCAGGAAATCGGTTATTGAGTTCGTCCCACTCGACAGGCTGGATACGATCGCGTTCTGCGTCGAAGGCGTGTATTGCTCAACATGGTAATCGAACGCGAAAATGCGCGGCTCGACTGCACATCCGCTCAGCATGACGGCGACGGTCAGTATTGCGATGGGCGTAAGCTTAGGCATGAAAATTCCCCTCTGAAACGTGTGTGGAGAGGACCATACGCACGCGTCCCGACCAGAATGCGACTGCGGTGATCTTAACACGTTTCGAGAGAGTCGGCGCGCAGGCCCGCCAATTGGCGTTCTGCTAGTCCTTCGGCCGACCGCGGTGCTCCGCCTTGTAGGCGTAGGGATTCTCGCTTTTGCGATAGTTCAGGCGAATAGGCACGCCTTTGATGCCAAAATCGGCGCGCAAGCCGTTGATCAGAAAGCGCGTATAGCTCTCCGGAAGCGCCTCTGGCCGCTGGCAGAATACAAGAAATGTGGGTGGGCGCGCCTTCACCTGCGTGATGTAGCGCAGCTTGATCCGTCGGCCGGAGGGGGCCGGCGGCGGATGCGCCTCCACCTGTTCTTTCAGCCAGCGGTTCAACGGCGACGTCGGCAGGCGGATATTCCAGATCTCGTGAATATCTATTATCGCCTTGCGCAGCCACTCTAGCCCCCGACCTGTCAAAGCCGAAACCGTCACCAGAGGCGCTCCCCTCAATTGCGGCAACAGCCGGTCGAACGTTTCCCTCAACTCTTTGAGCTTTTCCGGCTTGTTCTCTTCGAGATCCCATTTATTGACCGCGAGGATCACCGCCCGGCCCTCGCGCGCCGCCAAATCGGCGATGCGAAGATCCTGAGTCTCGAACGGGTTCGCAATATCCAGCAAAACCACGACGACTTCGGCGAAGCGCACCGCGCGAACGGCGTCTGACGTCGAAAGTTTCTCTATCTTTTTAACGACTTTTGCGCGTTTTCTAAGACCTGCTGTATCGAATATCTTGAAATCGCGCCCGCCCCAATCGATGGACAGACCAATCGCATCGCGCGTAATGCCCGCCTCCGGACCGGTCAGCAGACGCTCTTCACCCAGAATGGCGTTGACGAGCGTCGATTTTCCCGCGTTCGGTCGGCCGACAACCGCAATCTGGATCGGCGCCTCGGGATCAAACTCGGCATCTTCGTCATCGACATCAACCGAGGTGCGCGCCTCGATCTCCAACCGGGCCTCGACATGCGGACGCAGCGCTTCTCGCAGATCGTCCATACCCTCAGCATGCTCGGCGGAAATCGCGATAGGCTCGCCCAGACCCAAACCCCACCCTTCGGCTATTCCCGAAGTTCCCGCGCGGCCTTCGGCTTTGTTGACCACCAGCAGGACAGTCGCGCCTGAGCGGCGAAGGAGATCTGCGAAAATTTCGTCTTGCGGCGTCACACCCGCCCGACCGTCCACCATGAATAGGCAGGCGTCGGAGTCGGCCACCGCGCGTTCGGTCAAACGTCGCATTCGGGCCGGCAGGCTGTCATCCTGCGCGGTTTCAAGTCCGGCTGTATCGAGAATCGAGAAACGCAGATCGCCCAGCCGCGCCGCGCCCTCTCGCAAATCACGGGTTACGCCCGGCTGGTCATCGACCAAAGCGATACGCTTGCCAACCAGACGGTTGAACAGCGTTGATTTACCGACATTGGGTCGGCCCACTATGGCGAGGGTGAACGGCATGGCGCTTCATATCCGCCCACGCGCTGAATGCAAGCCGTCTGCGTGGATTTCACCACTGATCAGCGGAACGCGTATAGTCGCCCACTGTTCGAGAGCAGATATACAGCGCCGCCAACGACGATCGGGGGCAGAGAAGATCCATCGCCCAGTTCATCGTCGAACGTGCGTCGTGCGCCATCCACGGCGTCGAGCACTATCAACCCTTCTTCGCTGGAGGAGACATAGACCTTGCCTCCCGCGACAACCGGACCTGCATAGGCGATCGCCTCTTCCCGGTCGTCGGGATCTGCGAAGGCGGGAAGCGGCGTTTCCCAAATGGTCTCGCCCGTCAGTGCGCGAAGCCGAACCACACGGGCGTCATCGGTGACGGCGAAAACTGTCTCACCGACAACCCAGACTGGACCAACGGCTCCGAAGCGGCGTTCCCAGACCCGGCGCCCGGCGCGTCCTTCGATCGCGATTGTCAAACCGCTCTGATTTGCTGCGAAGATCCCTTGTCCCGCGATCACGGGATCGCCGGTGATGTCATTGATGACGGATCGGGCGGTTCCACGACGTCCCGACGACAGCACTTCGGCCCAAACGCGGGCGCCGGATGAGGCGCGCACCGCCATCAACTCACCAGATGCGAAAGGCAGAATAAGCGCCTCTCCGGTCACAGCGGGGCTGGCGCCCCCCAAGAGGCCGAGCGTGCCGGACGACCCCTGAATGCGCCAGAGTATGGTTCCGTCCGCCGCTGAAATGGCGAACGCGCCATTGTCGCGTGTGACGGCGAAGACTCTACCGTTCTCGACGGTTGGGGCCGCGCGCATCGGCGCGTCCAGCCTGCGGCGCCACAGCTCCGCCCCATCGGTTGCGGCGAGGGCGATTATTTCTCCAAATCCAGTTGCGGCGTAAATAACGCCATTTTCGAACGCCACTCCACCGCCGAAACCGTCCTCTCCGCCTTCTTCTTCAGGGGCCAGATCGACCTCCCATCGCCGGGCGCCGTCCGTTGTGGAAATGGCGGTCACGACCGCCTCTCCATCGAGAACATAGGCGACGCCGCTGGCCACAATCGGCGCGGCGGTGATCGGCGCATCGTCACTCCCATAGCCGGCGTCGGCGGACCAGGCGAGGCGAAGCGAAGATGGACCAGCCAGATGGCCCGGCGCATGCGACGGGATGCCGTTCACATGTGTCCAGTCCGTCAAAGCGACCGCGGGCGGCAACTGCGAAAGGCCAGCAACGACCGTAGGATCCACGACGCCTTCCGATCGCGTTTCACGAAGCGGAATCCGCTCTCCAGGCAATGGTGGATCGGGCGTTTCGGTATCTCCCAAAAATCCACCGCAGGCCGACAGCAGCAAGCCCAAGGCCAAGGTCAGCCCGGCGCGCGTCGATTTGGCTGCGCGGGCGGAACAAATTCGGCTCATTGAGATTACCCTTTCTCGGATGCGGATGCGGATTCGTAGTATTCGATGCTCTTTCGCCCTGTTTCAAGCAACGAGGCGACGCAGCGTCGGATCGTCAACCCGGCTCAACGCCGATCGAGCGGAGGAACTCCGCCGCCCTGCCCTGCAGCGGCGGGGTCGCCCCAGGATCGTTCAGAACTGTCTCGAATGCTTTTTGAGCGGCGTCGACATCGCCGGACAGAGCATGCGCGATACCCTGCAACTCAATCGCCAGTAAGCGATAGGGCTCTCCCTCGACCGCCAAGGGTTCAAGCGCGGCCAACGCCTTGTCAGTCTCGCCCGCGTCCAGGGTCAGCGCCGCGGACTTAAGGTCCGCCAGCGCGCTCCACCGCTTCGGTTGCGCTGCGTCGGCGGAGATTTGAGCGTAGATCTCCTGCGCGCGATCGACATCGCCAGCGTCGGCGGCGGCGGCGGCCTCTCCAAATTTCGCCAAATGGGCGGAACCGGCGAATTCAGTCCCCGCCATCGCGAAAGCATCGGCGCGCGCGGCGGCGTCTTCGAGTTGAGAGGCTGCAGCGAGAGCGCCTCCGGCCTCTTGAGCCATGGAGCGCTGTTCATTCACACGCCATTGCCAGGCGGCCGCGCCAGCGACGATCAAAAAGACGCCACCCAGAATGTACGGGCCATAGCGTTTCCAAAGACCGAACATTCGGTCCTGCCGGACCTCTTCGGTCACTTCGTGAATAAAGGAATCGGTGTCGGCCACCCGCTCACTCCATCGGCGATTCGCATTTGGGCGAACCTAGCGGCCCTTGCGCCCAGTGCAAATGGCTGAGCACGCGTTATCGGACAGCTGAGCCAAAATTGAAGCAACACGCGCCATCGCTCTTGCGAAACACCGACGGAGAAATAAGTGAGGGGCGTAGGATACTGGTATACTCGCGCCGAAAATACGCGGAGCAATCATGCGCATCACATCGATAATCGCCGCCTGTCTTGTGGCGGTGGGAATTTTTCTGTGGGTCAATCCGCAGATTCTCGGTGGGCCTAATGGTCGGTCGCCTGCGCCCACCGCAGAGGCGGCGCCGGCAGCGACGGCAAAGACCGGCGTGACGGCCGTTCAAACGTATCTCAGCGCGCCGCAACCGCTCGAATCGGTCATCCGCCTGCGCGGGCGGACCGAGGCGCACAGATCACTTGACGTTCGGACAGAGACCGAAGGTCTGACGGTGTCCCATGCGACCCGAAAGGGCGCGCAAGTGGCCGAGGGCGACCTATTGTGCCAAATCGCGCCGGGTTCGCGGCTGGCCGATCTGGCGGAGGCGAACGCCAAACTTTCCGAGGCGCAAACGTTGCATGAGGCCGCGGAGAATCTCAGCCGAAAGGGTATTCTTTCAAACACCGACGCCGCCACGCGGCTCGCGAATCTGGAAGCCGCGCGGGCGCGCGTCGCGGCGATGGAGCTGGATATTCGGCGCCTTGAGGTCCGCGCGCCTTTTGACGGTCGGCTGGAGACGGACACCGCAGAGCGCGGCGCACTGCTGATTGTGGGCGACGCCTGCGCCACCCTCATCGCTCTCGACCCGATCAAGCTGATCGCCTATGCGCCCGAGCGGGATGTCGACAAACTGACATTGGGAGCGCGCGCGCGCGCGCGTCTTGCCACCGGCGCAGAAATCACCGGTGAAATCAGCTTCATCTCACGCTCGGCCGATCCAGCCACAAGGACATTCCTGGTCGAGGTTCAGGCGCCGAACCCGGACGGCGCGATCCGCGACGGGCTGACGGCGGAAATCTATATGCCGGTTCACAGCGACGAGGCCCATCTCGTGCCCCGCACGGCGCTGACATTGGACAGCGCGGGCCGCCTGGGCGTCAAAACAGTTGAGGACGGCGTCGTCGCCTTCAATGCCGTCGGAATCGCAAGCGCCGCCGAGGACGGGGTTTGGGTCAACGGGCTGACGGGCGTAGCGGAGGTGATCGTCGTCGGGCAGGAGTTCGTCACCGAGGGCCGCGAGGTGGAGACCGCGCGCATATCGCCTGAGGCGCTGCAATGACCTCGAATCCGGTCGTTGCATGGGCCGTGGCGCGGGCCCGCATGATCTTCTTCTTCGTCGTTCTGTCACTCGGCGCGGGGTATTTCGCCTATACAGGCTTGCCGAAGGAAGGCAGCCCGAACATCGATATCCCGCTGCTCTATATTTCGGTGCCCTACCCCGGAGTATCCGCCGAGGATTCCGAGCAGCTGATCGTCAAGCCGCTAGAAAATGAACTGCGCTCGATCGAGGGCGTGGAGAAAATGACGTCTTTCGCCTCGGAAGGGCATGCTGGCGTTCTGCTGGAGTTCGACTTCAACTGGGACAAGCCCGCCACCGTCGCCGAAGTGCGCGAAAAGGTGGACGACGCGCAGGCCGAGTTTCCAGGCGACGCCGAGGAGCCCTCGGTCAACGAGGTGAATTTCAGCGCATTTCCAATCCTGATCATCTCACTTTCCGGAGATGTGCCTGAGCGGACTTTACTGCAATACGCCAAAGACTTGCAGAAGGAAGTTGAGGCGTTAACGCCAGTGCTTGAGGCCGGTATGGCCGGGCGGCGCGACGAAATGCTGGAGCTGGTCGTGGATCCGGTCAAGCTGGAGGCCTATGACGTCACCGCCGCCGAGTTGCTGCAGGTCGTCAGCGCAAACAACAGGTTGGTTGCGGCCGGCGCGATGGAATCGGGCGCGGGCGCGTTCAGCGTGAAATTGCCGGGCGCGTTCGAGACTGCGGAAGACCTGTACGCTTTGCCGATCAAGGTGACCGGCGACCGGATCGTCACGGTAGAGGATCTGGCCGAAATCCGCCGCACATTCGAAGATCCTGACGGCACCGCGCGCTTTAACGGCGAATCCACTATCGCGCTGCAGGTCAAAAAGCGCCTTGGCGAGAACATCATCGACACGGTGGATCTCGTGAAGGCGACAGTCGCCGAAGAGATCAAAACCTGGCCGCAGCCGTTGCGTGACCAAGTGCGGATCGACTTTTCCATGGACGAGTCCGAGCAGGTCAAGGGCATGGTCGGCCAGCTTGAATCCAGCGTTCTGACGGCCGTCTCGCTGGTGATGATCGTGGTTCTCGCGGCGCTTGGCCTGCGCGCGGCGATGCTGGTCGGGCTCGCCATACCCTGCTCATTCCTTTTGACCTTCGCGTTGATGGCGGTGCTGGGCCAGCCGATCAACAACATGGTCATGTTCGGGCTGATCCTGGCGGTCGGCATGCTGGTCGACGGCGCGATCGTGGTGACCGAATACGCCGACAAACGCATCGCTGAGGGGTCCGGCCCGATGCGCGCCTATGGCGAGGCGGCGTCACGAATGTTCTGGCCCATCGTCAGTTCCACCGCGACCACGCTGTGCGCCTTTCTGCCGATGCTGTTCTGGCCTGGCATGCCGGGGCAGTTCATGGGGCAGCTACCGGTGACGCTGATTTTCGTTCTCTCGGCCTCTCTGATCGTGGCGCTGGTCTATCTGCCGGTTCTGGGCGGCGTGGCGGGCCGCCTGAACCGAGAATTCGACCATCTCACGGAGAATATTCGCGCGCGGCTGGGCCGTCCGCCCAAGGCCGCGCCGGTCGAGCGCCCCTATCGCCGCAGCCGCTTCGGCCATGTGATCGCTGCGCTGACCGGCAACCCAATCACTCCGTTCATCGCCCTGGCCGTCGCGGGCGCCGCGATCGTCGGCGTGTTCATGACCTTTGGCGAGAAGAGCAAGGGGGTCGAATTCTTCGTTGAGACGGAGCCCGAGCGCGCGATCATCTATGTCCGGGCGCGGGGAAATATGTCGCTGGACGAAAAAGACCGTCTGGTTCGGATGGTCGAGGACCGGGTGCTGGCGGTAGAGGGTCTGCGTTCGGTCTTCGCCTCCGCCGGCGACAGCGGTCTGGACCAGCGCGGCGGCGAGGCTCCACAGGACACGATCGGTCAGGTGCAGATTGAGATGGATCTCTGCGGCAGCGAATGTCGCGGGGCGGAGACCATCGCCAAGGTCGAAGCCGCGATCGCCAATGTGCCCGGCGTGATCGCGGAGCTCGCGAAGCAGGAGGATGGCCCCCAGCAAGGCAAGCCGGTGCAGCTGCGGCTGACCTCTGACAATTGGGAGGATCTTCTGGCCGCCACCGCGTTGGCGCGCGAGCGGTTCGCGCAGATTGAGGGGCTGGTCAATATCGACGACATGCGCCCCCTGCCCGGCATCGACTGGCGTCTTGAGATTAACCGGACGCAAGCCGGTCGGTTCGGCGCGAATATCGAAACCGTCGGCACGGTGCTGCAACTCGCCACCCGTGGCGCGAACTTGGGAACCTATCGTCCCTCTGATTCAGATGAGGAGCTGGATATCCGCGCCCGTTTCCCGGAAGCGGACCGCAATATCGACACGCTGGACACACTCCGCCTGCGGACGGAGAGCGGGTTGGTGCCGATGTCGAATTTCATCACGCGCGAAGCGGCGCCCAAGCTGGGTGAGATCAACCGGTTCGATCGGGAGCGGTACTTCCTGGTTCGGGCGGATGTGACCGAGTCAGGACTCGAGAACAAGATCGTGCCGCAGCTTCAAGAATGGCTGGAATCCGGCGCTTTGCCGGCATCTGTCGACTGGACCTTCGCCGGGGATCAGGAAGAGCAGAACGAGAGCATGTCCTTCCTCGGAATGGCGTTCATCGGCGCTTTGGGGCTGATGTTCGTGATCCTGCTGGCGCAATTCAACAGCTTCTATAACGCATTGCTGGTGCTGGTCGCGGTGGTGATGTCCACCGCGGGCGTGCTGATCGGGATGATGGTGATGGGGCAGAAATTCTCAATCATCATGACCGGCACGGGCATCGTCGCGCTGGCCGGAATCGTGGTGAACAACAATATCGTGCTGATCGACACGTTTCAGGAGCTGTCCCGCAAGATGCCCCGGCTTGAGGCGATCGTGCGAACGGCGGAGATGCGCATCCGACCCGTGCTGCTGACGACCATCACCACGATGGCGGGCCTGACACCGATGATGTTCGCGACTTCACTGAACTTCTTCGACCGCTCGATCAGCTTTGGCGCGCCGACCGCGCTCTGGTGGGTGCAGCTGGCGACCGCCGTGGTGTTCGGCCTTGGTTTCGCGACGATCCTGACGCTGGTGGTCACACCGACGGCGCTGTCGGCGCGGGAGTGGTTTCGCATCGGCGTGCTGCGCGGCGACCGCAACGCGATCATCCCGGATGGCGTGCTCCATGATGATGATGTCGTCGTCACCGCGCCCTCAGGCGACGACGGCGGTGATTGGCTGAAGCTGTTCAAAGCGGCGCGCAAGGGCGAGCCGGGCAACGACCCACGGCGGCCGCCCAGAATCGACGCGGCGGAGTAATTATTCAGCCGCCGGCGCCGCCTCGACGATCTCCGCTTCCTCCTCAGCTTCCTGACGCGCCCACATGGCGGCGTAGCGCCCGCCCGCGCCGACCAGATCTGCGTGGCGGCCGCGCTCCACGATCCGGCCCTTCTCCAGAACAATGATCTCGTCGCTGTCCACGATGGTCGACAGACGATGCGCGATGGTCACCGTGGTACGATCTTCCGCCAACGCCTTCAGGCTGTCTTGAATCGCGCGCTCCGTCTGGGTGTCGAGCGCCGAAGTCGCCTCATCAAGGATCAGGATCGGCGGGTTCTTGAGAATGGTTCGGGCGATGGCGACGCGCTGTTTCTCTCCTCCAGAGAGCTTCAGCCCCCGTTCGCCCACAACCGTGTCATAACCTTCGGGCAGCGACTCGACAAACTCATGAATGCGAGCGGATTTCGCGGCGTCCACGACTTCTTCCGGCGTCGCGTTCGGCCGACCATAGGCGATGTTGTAGCCGATCGTGTCGTTGAAAAGAACGGTGTCCTGCGGCACCACGCCGATGCGCGCGCGCAGGCTTTCCTGCGTCACGTCGCGAATATCCTGCCCGTCGACCCGAATCGCGCCGTCCGAAACGTCATAGAACCGGAACAGAAGGCGGCTGATGGTGGACTTGCCAGATCCCGACGGGCCGACGATGGCGAGGCTCTTACCACCCGGAATCGTGAAAGAGACGTTGTTCAGGATCTGCCGGTCGCTTTCATAGGCGAAGGCGATTCCGTCGAATTCAACTGTGGCGGCGGAGACGTCCAAAGCGCTTGCGTCGGGCTTGTCCTCCACTTCCGCCGGCTCGCCAAGCAACTCGAACATCTCTCGCATATCGACCAGCGCCTGCCGGATTTCGCGATAGACCGTGCCCAGGAAGTTCAGCGGCATGGTGATCTGGATCATGAAGGCGTTGACCATGACGAAATCGCCCACCGTCAGTGTTCCGTTCGCGACTCCATGCGCCGCCATGCCCATGACCGTCACCAGCCCGCCGGTGATCAGAAACGCCTGCCCGAAATTAAGGAAGGCGAGCGATTTCGAGGTCTGAATCGCGGCGGTCTCATATCCCTCCATCGAGACGTCGTAGCGCTCCGCCTCCCGCCGTTCGGCGTTGAAATACTTGACTGTTTCGAAATTCAGCAGGCTGTCGACGGCCTTCTGGTTGGCTTCGGTGTCCCGTTCGTTCATCCGGCGACGAATCTTAACCCGCCATTCGGTGACGCGGAAGGTGAACCAAGTGTAGACCCCGATGGTGGCCACCACGACCAGGAAATACCAGGCGTTGAATTCGACGAAAAAGATGCCGGCCACGAGCAACAGCTCGATCCCAAGCGGGATGATCGAGAACAGCATGAAGCGCAGCAGAAACTCGACGCCCTTCACGCCGCGCTCGATAATCCGGCTGAGGCCGCCGGTCTTGCGGGTGATGTGGAATCGCAGGGAAAGGGCATGGACGTGCTGGAAGGTGCGGATCGCCAGCTTGCGCAGCCCCCTCTGCGCGACCCGCGCGAAGACCGCATCGCGGAGTTGCTGAAAGCCGGAGGTCATCAGCCGCGCCGCGCCGTAGGCCAGCACCATCAGGACCGGCAGGGCCAGCAGAGTCTCCATGGTCGGCTGGCCGCCGTCAGTCGGCGCCAGCGCGTCCACGGCAGCCTTGTAGAAAAAGGGCGTCGAGACCGTCGCGATTTTCGCCATCACCAGAAAAGAAAGCGCGGCGACCACGCGAATTTTTGTCTCGCCCTCTCCCCTCGGCCAGAGATAGGGCGCGACTTCCAGGACGGTTTTTAACTCGGGCGAGCCCTCCGGCCCGGCGGGGCCGCGTCGGCTGGGGCGTCTCATCTGGACTCTCCGGATTGGGGACGGCGGCGATCGTTACGGGACCGAACCCTAACGTGCGGAATCAGGCAAGGCGAATATCTGTCCAGGATAGATAAGGTCTGGGTCGCGGATTTGCTCGGTGTTCGCCTGATAAATTTCGGTATAGCGCAGACCTTCTCCATACACTCGGCTGGCGATGCGCCACAGGCTGTTGCCCGGCTGAACGACGACCTGGCCATCAGCGACGGCTATGGCGTCATCGGTGGCCCGCTGGAAGGGTGATTCTATGCGGCTGAGCACGCGGCCGTCCGCCGCCACCTCATCAACTCTCAGGGTGTAGTTGCCCGGCGCGACACCGTTATCCAGCGCCAGGTTCCAGATTCCGTCTACGCCGGTCGTCGTCTCTCCGACGAATTTGCCGTCTAGATACAGTCTGACAGTCTGCCCGGGCGTCGCGCGACCGGAGATCGTGACCAGTTGCGCCCCGCCATAGGTGATAGAATCGAGCGTCACATCCAGTTCGGTGGGAACATCGGGCCGCTGCAACAATTCCGGATTTTCACGATCCGAGCGCAAAACAATCGGAGCGCTTTGCGGGACGGCCGGCGCGACGATGATTACCGGGTCCGCCGATCGCGCGACAATTCCGTCCGAGCCTCGCGAGGCCAAAGTCAGCGTGCGCGACCCCTCTTCCAGCGGCTTGGAGGTGACAATGGCGAACTCGCCGCTCGCAGAGGCCTGCGCGCGGGCGACAACTTCTCCGTCCGCCAACAGCTCCACTTCCGCGCCAGGCGCCGCGCGTCCGGCCACGACGCCGACGCCGTCGGGGGACATGCGAACGATATCGAAACTGGGCTGGGTCGCGCCGTTCGGCTCCGCCTCGGCGTCAGTCTGATCGGCGGTCGCCTGACCGACCTCCTCGGACGCTGGCGCCAAAGCGACCTCAAGCGTCTCTTGCGGAGCGGCGTCCGTCGCGGAAACCGAAGCGCTTTGTTCCGTTTCCAGCGTCGTTGCGTCAGCTGTGGACGCGCTCGGCTCAGTCGTCGCCGCCATCTCAGACGGGGTCGAATCGACGGAAGCGACCTCTTCGCCCTCCTGCGATATGCTCAGCCACGCGCCAATCGCCCCGACGATCGCAACCGCCCCGACGCCGAAAATAACTCCCTTAGTCATATACCCCAGCCTTAAAGGCGTCTTTCGCGCAGGAACGCGATATGTCGCCAAGTTGACGCTTCCAGCAGGCACAATTCATCATTATCGATGTAATTCAAACCTCTTTCGCGTTGGAAGGTCTCGCTTATGTCCCCGTCACCTTACGAAATCGACACTGTCTGCGTTTATTGCGGCTCTCGCCACGGCGACTTGCCCGAGTTCACTCAGATCGCCAGAGATATGGGGCAGGCGCTGGCGGAGGACGAGTTTCGCCTGATCTACGGCGCGGGCGATGTCGGGCTGATGGGAGAGGTCGCGCGAAGTTGCTTGTCCGCAGGCGGTCAGGCGGTCGGCGTCATACCCAAGCACATTCTGGATTGGGAGGTCGGCAAGCGCGACCTGACCGCGCTGATCATCACCGACACCATGCATGAGCGGAAAAAGGTGATGTTCGCAAATGCTGGCGCTGTCGTCGCCCTGCCGGGCGGCGCGGGCACGATTGACGAGATGATCGAGGTTCTGACCTGGCGCCAGTTGGGCCTGCACGAGAAACCGGTTTTGCTGCTCAACACTGACGGATACTGGGATCCGTTTCTTGACCTGATCGACCATGTGATCGCGCGGGGCTTCGCCGACGCCTCTTTCCGCGGCTATATATCGGTCTGCGGGTCGGTTGAGGAGATCATGTCCGTCCTGCGAGCCGAACGCTCCGCCTTTGAAGCCGCGGCTGAATAGACGAAGATCGCCAACCAGATCATGACGAATGCGAGACCGTGCCACAGGGTGAAGGCAGTCAGCGCGAGTGCGACGCCGGCCCGGGGCCGAGGCGCTGTTCCGGTCTGGACCGTATCGCCCGATCCGATCGTCCCTCTCAAAAAAACAACCCCGGCCGTATGGGCCGGGGCGCTTAGAAAACGCCGGCGTACTGGCGTATTGTCTCAGACGTTTTACAGCCGCGAGGCGACGTTTTCCCAGTTCACCAGATTCTCGAGGAAATTCTCCAGATAGGCGGGACGTTTGTTGCGGAAGTCGATGTAGTAGGAATGCTCCCACACATCGCAGCCCAGCAGCGCCGTCTGGCCGAAGCAGAGCGGGTTGACGCCGTTCTCGGTCTTGGTGACCTTCAGGCCGCCATCGGCGTCTTTGACCAGCCAGGCCCAGCCCGAACCGAACTGGCCCGCGCCGGCGGCGGAGAACTGCGACTTGAATTCATCGACCGAACCGAACGAGTCGTTGATCGCGGCCTCAAGCTCGCTCGGCATGGCGCTGTCGCCGGGGCCCATCATTTCCCAGAACTGGTTGTGGTTCCAAAGCTGACTGATGTTGTTGAAGATGCCGTTCTGCGCCACGGCGTTCGCGTCATAGGCACCGACAATGATTTCTTCGAGAGACTTGCCGTCCCACTCCGTGCCCGCGATCAGCTTGTTGCCATTGTCGACATAGGCTTTGTGGTGCAGGTCGTGGTGATAGTGCAGCGTCTCTTCCGACATGCCGCCGGACGCGAGCGCATCGTGCGCGTAAGGAAGATCTGGAAGCTCGAAAGCCATGAAAAGTCCCCTCCTGAAAAGGATGGCGTGTGTGGAATCTCTGTTGGGCGGCAACGCCCGCCGCTGCGCACTATAGCCGCCCGAGCGCGGACCGAAAGAGCGAGTTCGTCGCTATTTGGGGAGTTTAGGCATGGCGATCAGCGCGACGGCAATCCTGCGCCCTTCCGACAGCAACACGTTGTAGGTGCGGCAGGCCGCTGGCGTGGCCATGATGTCCGCGCCAATACCTTGATTTTCCAGCATTTCGCAAACTTCACGGGGAAGCGGCGCGATCTCCGCCCCCATTCCGATCAGCAATACGTCGAACGCCTCGGCCCGTTCGAGGACAGGCTGGAATTTGATTCTATCCAGTTGATCGGGCGTTTCGACAGGCCAAGACAAAAGCTCTGCGCCGATCAGAAGCGCTGATCCTTCGTGACGCTGACCGGCGATTCGAAATCCGCCCTCGTAATAGGAATCGATCGGTGGCGCGCCCTCGAACCGGATTTCGTTCAGGCGCATTGCGCTTAGGGCGCGTCAGGCGAGCCGAACTGAACCCCGCCCGAGCCTTTCGACGGATCGCCGGATTGCTTCGACCAATCCCGCTTCACACCGAAATGGAGCAACGCCGGCGACGCGATGAACACCGAGGAGTAGGTGCCGACGACCACGCCCCAGATCATCGCGAAGGTGAAGCCGCGAATATTTTCACCGCCAAGAACATAAAGCGCGATCAGGGCGATCAAAGTGGTCATCGAGGTCATCAGCGTGCGCGACAAAGTCTCGTTCAGTGAGAGATCCAGAAGGTCTTCAAGCAGAAGTTTCTTGTACTTGCGCAGGTTTTCTCGCACCCGGTCAAACACCACCACGGTATCGTTGAGCGAGTAGCCGACAATGGTCAGGATCGCCGCGATGGAGGCGAGATTGAACTCAATCTGCGTAAGCGAGAATACGCCCAGCGTCAGAATCACGTCATGGGCCAAAGCAACGATGGCGCCAACGGAAAACTGCCACTCGAACCGCAGCCAGATGTAGACCAGCACTGCGAACAGCGCGAGGACGACCGCTATGGCGGAGGCGGTGATCAACTCGCCGGACACCGCGGGTCCGACCACGTCGGTGGAAAGAAGCACAACGCCCTCAAACGCGCCCTGTACGGCCGCGGCGACGGTCTGCGCGGCTTTGACCTGATTGTCGCCATCCCCCGGCTGGGCGGCGATGCGGATCATGAAATCGGTCGGCGCGCCGAATTCCTGCACGATCACCTCGCCAAGGTCGAGGCCGCCGGCGACCTGCCGGATCTCTCCGATCTCGACGCCGGCCGGCACGCGCACCGAAAGGGAGGAGCCGCCGCGGAAATCAATGCCGAAGTTGAGGCCTTGCAGGAACAGCAGGGCGAAGGAGGCGAGGATCGCGAGAGCCGAGAAGCCGACCGAGATACGGCGCTGCTTCAGGAACGCGATCTTTGTGCTTTCTGGGACGAGGCGAAGGCGCATGACGGTCGTCCTTAAATCGCGATTTGCTTGGGCCGCTTCGCCTGCATCCACAGGACGATGAAGAAACGGGTGACCAAAACGGCGGTGAACACCGATGTGAGAATACCGACGCCCAGCGTGACGGAGAAGCCGCGCACAGGACCGGCGCCCATCGCGAACAGGATCACCGCGACGATGAAGGTGGTGACATTCGCGTCAATAATGGCGGAAAACGCGCGGTCATATCCAGTTTCAATGGCTTGAGCGGGTTTCTTGACCCGTTTCAACTCCTCCCGGATACGCTCGAATATCAGCACGTTGGCGTCGACCGCCATGCCGATGGTCAGCACGATGCCCGCGACGCCCGGCAAGGTGAGCGTGGCGCCGATGGCGGAGAGAAGTCCGAAAATCATCGCCACGTTGAAGGTCAGCGCGATGTCGGCCAGCAGGCCAAACCATCCATAGCTCAACACCATAAAGACCAGCACGGCGACGCCTGCGACCACCGCCGCGGCCTTGCCGGCGGCGATTGAGTCCGCGCCGAGAACCGGGCCGACGGTGCGCTCCTCCAGCACCTTGATCTCGGCCGGCAACGCGCCGGAGCGGAGCAGGATGGCCAGCGTCGTGGCGCTTTCGGTGTTGAAGCTACCAGTGATCTGGCCGGCGCCGCCAAGGATCGCGGTGATGATGCGGGGCGCGGAGATTACCTCGCCATCCAGCACGATGGCGAAGCGGTTGCCGACATTTTCCTGAGTGTATTTGCCAAAGGCCGCGCCGCCCGCCGCGTCGAAACGGAAGTCGACCGCGGGCAGACCGTTCTGGTCGAAGCCGAGGCGGGCGTCCACCAACCGCTCGCCAGAGACGGTCGGACGGCGCTCCAACACATAGAAGACGCCCTGCTCGCCCTCATCCGCCGAGTGCAGAATCATCTCTCCCGCTCCGGGACGGGTTCTGGGGTCGGTGACCGCCGAGACGACTTCATGGAAGGTCAGCTTGGCTGTGCGCCCGATCAGATCCAGCACCTCTTTCGAGCTTTCGGCGCCCGGCACCTGAATTAGAATGCGCCGCTCACCCTGCCGCTGAATCGTCGGTTCGCGGGTTCCGGTCTCATCGATACGGCGCCGGATGATCTCCAGCGATTGCGACATGGTGCGGGTCAGGATGTCAGCGCGGGCCGCCTCTGTCAGCGAGGCGGTCAGCACCTGCCCTTCGGCAATAATCTCAAATTCATCCGTTGAGGCGCCGACCAGCACATCCACGACAGATCCGGACAAGTCCTCAACCGCGCTCAGCGCGGCCGACACCTGTGCAGGATCGGTGATGCGGATCGAGACGCCTGATTCATCGACCGCTGGCGGGCTGAACTCCAAGACACTGGCGCGGCGCAGCGCTGAACGCATGTCGCCGCCCATCTGCTCGATGCGCTCGGAGTAGACGTCCTCGACCTCTACAGTGACGAGGAGATGCGCGCCGCCCTGCAGATCGAGACCAAGATTAATTGCGTTTGTGGGCAGCCAAGATGGAATCGACGCCCGCCCCTGCTCATCAAACAGGTTCGGCGCGGCGAACAGCACGCCCGCCAGGCAGGTCAGAACGACCAGCGCCCTTTTCCAGGAAGCGAAATACAGCATGACGCCTCACGTTGCGCCGACAGGGCGCGGTTCGTACGGCTCGAGCAGCGAGCCCTGGGACAGAGCCTTACGACTCGGCCGGCTCGGTCTTCGAGAGAACGGCGACGACGGTCGACTGAACCACGCGGACTTTCACGCCGTCAGCGATCTCGACCTCGATCTCGTCCTCTTCTTTCACCTTGGTCACCTTGCCGATGACGCCGCCTTGCGTGACGACCTGATCGCCACGGCGCAGCGCCGCGACCATCGCTTTATGCTCTTTCGCGCGCTTTTGCTGCGGACGGATCAGCAGGAAATACATGATCGCGAAGATAAGGACGAAGGGGATGATCCCCTCCAGGCCGCCCATTCCGCCCCCGCCAGCGGATTGCGCATATGCATCGGTGATGAACATAGTGACTCCTGAAGTTCAGCCACGGGGTCGCGCAACCCAGAGCGCGCCTTGAACTGGCATGTGATTTTCGGCGCGCACTATACAAGCGGCCCCAGCCGTTGCAAGGCCGCTAAGGCCAACAGGCGGTGGCGTCGCGCCCGGAATTCCGTATAACGGCGGCCGGGCGTAGAACAGCAGCGGGCAGGCGGCGAAATCCATGCATGACATCAAGTCTATTCGCGAGAATCCGGAAGCGTTCGATACGGCGCTGGCGCGGCGGGGGCTGGAGCCTCAGGCGGAGGCGCTGATCGCGTTGGATGCCGGGCGCCGCGCCAAGGTTACCGCCGCTGAGCAGGCGCTGGCTGAGCGCAACGCCGCATCCAAGCAGATCGGCAAAGCCAAAGCGACAGGCGACGAGGCGGAGTTCGAACGCCTGCGCGCGCTGGTTTCGGATAAAAAGGCGGAGATCGCGACGCTTGAAGCTGAAGCGAAGGCGGAAAGCGAGCGCCTGACGGACGCGCTGATGAGCCTACCCAACGCGCCGCTGGATGACGTTCCGGACGGTAGAACGGAAGCGGACAACGTGGAGATCCGCCGCTGGGGGGAACCGCGCGCCCTCGAATTCGATCCCAAAGAGCATTGGGAGATCGGCGAAGCGATGGGCCTTATGGATTTCGAGGCCGCCGCCAAGCTTTCCGGCTCTCGCTTTGTGGTGATGACGGGCGCGATGATCCGCCTGCATCGTGCGCTGGCGCAATTCATGCTGGACACCCATGTGGACCAGAACGGGCTGACCGAGGTCTGGACCCCGGTTCTGGTGCGCGACGAGGCGATGCTCGGCACCGGGCAACTGCCAAAATTCGCCGAGGACAGCTATCAGACCACCAATGGCTGGTGGCTAATCCCGACGGCCGAGGTGACGCTGACAAATATGGCGGCGGGCGAAATCGCGGACGGCGCCACCCTGCCCCAGCGCTATACGGCCTGGACGCAGTGCTTCCGGTCAGAGGCGGGCAGCGCCGGCAAGGACACGCGCGGCATGCTGCGCCAGCATCAGTTTGAGAAAGTGGAGATGGTCTCCATCACTGCGCCCGAGGACAGTCTGGCTGAACTGGACCGCATGACCGGCTGCGCCCAAGGAATTCTGGAGGCGCTGGAATTGCCCTATCGCACGGTCGTGCTCTGCACCGGCGATATGGGCTTCGGCGCGCGCAAGACGCACGATATCGAGGTCTGGCTGCCGGGGCAGAACGCCTATCGCGAAATCAGCTCCTGCTCCGTCTGCGGGGATTTTCAGGCGCGGCGGATGAACGCCAGATTTCGCCGTGGCGAAGGCGAGAAACCTGAATTTTTCCATACGCTTAACGGATCGGGCTTGGCCGTTGGAAGAACTCTTATCGCCGTGGTGGAGAACTATCAGAATGCGGATGGATCCATCAGCGTTCCCAATGTGTTGCGCCCCTACCTTAAGGGTGCGGAGACGATTGGAGCGAATGGGAAGTTGCTCGCTTAGCGGCCAACTACGAAACTCAACCCGCCCCTGGCGAAAACGATCCTTGATTTTCATCGCCGTCGTGCGTAGCTCCGCCTAGAGGACGACCTCCCCATACCGGGAACAGCGTGCGGGACGGCCCGGTGACGGAGCGTATAATGCCCTGGGTCTATCTTGTTCTCGCCGGTTTGCTGGAAATTGTCTGGGCCTTTGCGATGAAGCAATCAGATGGTTTCACGCGTTTCACTCCCACCCTGATCATGATCGTAGCCATGGGCGGCTCATTCGCGTTGCTTGCCTTGGCGATGCGCAGCCTGCCGCTTAGCGTCTCGTATATGTCTGGACGGGGATTGGAGCGCTGGGCGCCTTTCTGGTCGGCGTATTCTATCTTGGCGAGGCGCTTACGCCGCTGTGCGTGGTCGCGGCTGGCTTGATCTTGACTGGATTAGTGGCGATGAAGGTCTCGCACTGACGGTATAAGCGGTCGTTGACCTCGAAATCGCCCCATTCGAGTGGACGCGCCCCGCGCCGCACGCTATGCGTCGCCCGGAACAATACGGATCGGGCCGGGGCATGCGCATTCTCATCACCAATGACGACGGGATCAACGCGCCTGGCCTTAAAGTCGCTGAGGAAATCGCGGCAGCGGTGGCCGGACCGGACGCGGAGCTTTGGGTCGTCGCCCCGGAATTTGAGGTTTCCGCCACCTCTCATGCGATCACCTATAACGGGCCGCTGCGCGTGTCGGAAAACGCGCCGCGCCGGTTCGCTGTGTCGGGCACGCCTGCCGATTGCGTGATCGTGGCGCTGTGCAAACTGATGCCGTCCGCGCCGGATCTCGTGATCTCCGGCGTCAATCGGGGCCACAACGTCGCGGAGGACGTGGTCTATTCGGGAACCGTCGGCGGCGCGATGGAAGGGGCGCTGCAAGGCGTGCCGTCGATCGCCCTCAGCCAGTTCTACCGCTCAGTTCCTGATGCGCCGGAGGATCTTTTCACATCCGCGCGCGCCTTCGGCGTCGAAGCGGTGAACCGGTTGCTGAAAGCGTCTTGGCCGAAGGATGTTTTTTACAACGTAAACTTTCCTGCGGTCGAAGCCTCGGCGGTCAAGGGCTTCCGCGCCGCCGCTCAGGGCCGGCGCGAGGACGGCGTGTTTGTCGCGGTCGAGCAAAACTCGCCGAATGGGCGGCCTCTGCAGTGGATCAAGCATCGCATGGTGAACCTGTCCGCCGATCCCGAGAGCGACGCGCCGCTCTGCGTCAGTGGATGGATCACCGCGACGCCGCTGCGCCCGGACCTGACGGCGCGGGATGCGATGGATGGCGTGCGCACGGCGTTTGAAAGCTGATATGGTCGCATTGCGATGAACGATACGCCAAGCACAACCGAAAGCGCGACGACGCCCGAAGACGAACAGCGCATGCAGTTGATTTTCTCTCTGCGTCAGAACGGCGTCACCGATACGCGCGTGCTGAATGCGATTGAGCAAACGCCGCGCGAAAATTTCGTCGAGAAACTGTTCCTCGATTCCGCGATGGAGGACACGGCGCTGCCGATCTCATGCGGGCAAACGATCAGCCAACCCACCGTTGTCGGGCTGATGACGCAGGCGCTGGACGTTCAACCCCGCCACCGGGTGCTGGAGATCGGCACCGGGTCCGGCTATCAGGCGGCGGTGCTGGCGAAGCTCTGCCGCCGGGTCTACACGATTGAGCGGCATGAATCGCTGGCGCGGGTCTCCAAGCAGCGATTTGAGGCACTTGGCCTGCATAATGTGACCTCGCGTCTTGGCGACGGGGCGCTGGGGTGGCCGGAACAGGCTCCGTTCGACCGCATCATGATCACGGCCGCCGCTGAGGATCCTCCGGCGAAACTGATTGAACAGTTGGCGCCTGGCGGAATTCTGGTCGCGCCCCTTGGACATGCGGGCGATCTACAGCATCTTGTGAAAATCACCAAGACCGACGAAGGTCTGGACTATCAGGAATTGACCCCGGTGAGGTTCGTGCCTCTTCTGGGCGGTGTGGCGCGGGACTAGAGCGTGCGGTAAGACACGTGATGCGAATTTGGGTTCGTAGTGATTGAGGAGCCGAGTGGTTCGATGATCGAGGATGTAAACTTTCGAAACAGGTCCACGCGATTGGCGCGGTCGGCGTTGGCCGCCGCATTGATCGGCGTCGGACTCGCCGGGTGCGGAAATCAGGCGCCGGCGGAAATCGACTACCGTGGCACCGACCCTTATGCGACGGCGTCCTCTCCCGCCCCTGCCACCGACAATCGCGGCATCGTAAAGATCGACAACTACGACGCCGTGGTGGCGCGCGAAGGCGACACCATGGAATCGGTAGCGGCCCGGGTCGGTATCTCTGCATCCGAGTTGGCGGCCTATAACGGCTATCCCGCTGGATTCTCGCCACGCGCTGGCGACATTCTGGTGCTGCCGCCGCGCCCCGGCGGATATGGCGCTGTTTCCGCGACTCAGGGCGCAAGCGCCGCCCCAAGCGCCGCGCCGGCGACATCCCCATCCAGCACCGAACGTTGGAGCCCGGCCATCGCCGCCGCCGCCATCGAGCGCGGCGACCAACCTTCGACGACAGACAACGCCACCGCGTCCGCCGTCGATGCGGACGCCTCTGCATCTCTGTTCGCCCCACTGGCGGCGCCGCTGGATCAGCCGGCTGGCGCGAGCGCGACGCGCTATCAGCCCACTGGGCGTGAAATCACCTATGTCGCCATGTCGGGCGACACCATGTTCTCGGTCGCAAACAAGCATTCGGTCACTGTCGGCGAACTGGCCTACGCCAACGGATTGCAGGCCAGTGACGTGATTAATCCGGGCCAGGTGCTGATCATTCCCGATTTCGGCGAGTTTAACCGCCCGCCTGAGGCGACGACCGTGGCAACTGCTGCTGCGCCGGCCGCTTCTTCGACAGCAACAACCTCGGGCGACGTCATTATTGTCGACGACACTGGCGCGGGCCGGGTTGAACAACCTGCCGCGGCGACGGTGGCATCGGCCCCAGCTCCGGTCGATACCGGCGCGCAGTTCCTGAGCCCGGTTTCCGGCCCGATTATCGAGGGCTATACCGCCAAGCGCGGCGGCGTCGAGTTCGGCGCCGCCCCTGGCACGCCGGTTCGCGCCGCCGATGACGGGACGGTCGTTCTGGTTTCCAAGTCGCTAGGCGGTCTCGGGACCATCATTCTTGTGCGCCACGATTCGCAGCACATGACCGTGTATGGCCGTGTCGAGGACAACCGTGTCGTCGAAAAAGGCCAGAGGGTGACGCGCGGTCAGACCATCGCCACAGTGGCCGAGCCGACTTCAGGTCGAGAGCCAAGTCTGCATTTTGAGATTCGGCGCGGCACGGTCAGCATCGACCCTGAGCCGCTGATCTGAGGACTAGCCCAGCGGCTTGCCCAGCCGCCCTGCCAGATCCTGAATGAATTGCCAGGCGACGCGGCCCGAGACGGCGCCGCGCGTCTGGCGCCATTCGATCGCCTCGGCGCGCAGCGTCTCGGGGTCGATATCCAGCTCATACGCCCGGCAATACCCCTCTATCATCGCCAGATAATCGTCCTGGCTGCAGGGGTGAAAGCCGAGCCAGAGACCGAACCGGTCCGACAGGCTCACCTTCTCCTCCGTCGCTTCGGACGGGTTGATCGCGCTTGACCGCTCATTCTCGATCATGTCGCGTGGCATCAGGTGCCGCCGGTTCGAAGTGGCGTAGAACAAAACATTGACCGGCCGCCCCTCCACACCGCCGTCCAACACGGCTTTCAGGGATTTGTAGTGGCTGTCCCCACTGTCGAAGGAAAGGTCGTCGCAGAAGATCAAAAACCGCAGTTCGGGCGCGGCGCGAAGCAGGTTCAGAAGGCGCGGAAGGCTGGGGATGTCCTCTCGATGGATCTCGATCAGAATCACCAACCGGGCACGGTCCGCATTCGCCTCAGCATGGACCGCCTTGACCAGAGAGCTTTTGCCCATGCCGCGCGCGCCCCAGAGCAGCGCGTTGTTGGCCGCAAGCCCGTCCCGGAACCTCAACGTGTTGTCCATCAGCGTATCGCGCGCACGATCGACGCCGACGAGAAGCCCCATCGGCACGCGAGAGACCACCGGCGCCGGGTCCAGCCGGTCCGGATCAATCCGCCAGGTGAAAGCTTCGGCTGCGGAAAAGTCGGGGCTCAAAGGGAGCGGGCTGATCCGCTCCAACGCGTCCGCGATGCGGGTGAGCGCTATCGACAGCGGGTCCTGCTCGCCCATCAGGCGTCGCCCTCAGCCTCATCGAAATCAGCCTCGTCCTCATCTCGCGCGGCGCGCTTCCGCTCCGCCGCGCGCACAAGATGGATCGAGATTTCATAGAGGAGGTAAACCGCCGCTCCCAAACCGATCTGGCTGATCACGTCGGGCGGGGTCAGCACAGCCGCCATCGCGGCGATGCCCACTATGGCGTATTTGCGCTTGGTGGCCAGACCATCGGCGGTGACGATCCCGACACGCCCCATAAGAGTCAGCAAAACAGGCAACTGGAAGGATATGCCGAAAGCGAGGATCAATTTCATCGACAGAGAAAGGTATTCGTTCACCTTGCCGAGAAACTCGATCTTTACGCCATCGCCGCCCTCCCCCTGACCCAGAGTCTGAAACCCGAGGAAGAAGTCGTAGGCCAGCGGCATGATCAGATAATAGACGAAGGCGGCGCCGGCCACGAACAGCACCGGCGTTGCGATCAGAAACGGAGCGAAAGCGGCCTTTTCATTGCGATAAAGGCCCGGCGCGACGAACAGCCAAAGCTGGCTGGCGATTATCGGGAAGGCGAAAAAGAAGCCACCGAACAGGGAAAGCTTGAGATAGGTGAAGAAGGCTTCTTGTGGCGCGGTGAATATCATCACCGCCTCCTGCCCGCGTTCCTGCATGATGTGCAGCAGAGGGGCGGTCAAAAACAGGTAAATGTTCTCGGCGACCACGTAGCAGGCGACCATCGCCACCACGAGCGCGATGACACACCAGATCAGCCGCGACCTCAACTCGATCAGATGCTCGATCAGCGGCGCCTTGGACGCGTCGACTTCATCATAGCCCGCGGGCTGAGCCGCTTCTTGTTTCTTCGCGGGAAGAGACATCAGGCGTCCTTCGCCTCAGGCTTCACCGCCTGCGGTTCATCCGCTGGTTCGGGTGTGGGTGCAGGGGCTGGTTCCGGCGCCGCAGCCTTCTCAACTGGCTTTGGTTCTGAGGATGCATGGATTTTCGGGGTGGATGTCGCTCCGCCGATATCTCCAATCCCCTCCAAATCACCGACCTTCATGGATTTCAGATCCGACAGATGGCGACGGGCGTCCTGCAATTCCTGCACGTCCATTTCCCGCGCGGCGTCATCCATCGAGCGCTGAAATTCCCGCGCGACGCTTTTCGCCCGGCCAACATACTGGCCGAGCGTCCGCAGCATGCGCGGCAGCTCTTTCGGGCCGACCACGATAAGTGCTACAACTCCAACAAGAAGGAGTTCGGACCAGCCGATATCGAACATTCAGGTCGCCTTTCGGGCGAAGGCGCGCTTACGCGTCCTTCTTTTCCTCCGAAGGCGTCACGTCGACCGGATCGCCGGGCGCATTCTCCACCTTCTCAGGCTCGTCGGGATCTTCCGCCATGCCCTTCTTAAAGCTCTTGATGCCTTTGGCCATGTCGCCCATCAATTCGGAAATCTTGCCGCGCCCAAACAAGAGCACGAGCAGAAGCACGACGATGAGGATTTGCCATACGCTTAGGCCCATATCTTCTCTCCTTAGCCGAACTTGTCGATGCGCGCGGCTCGCGCGGTATGTTCGGCGTCTTCAACGGTTACATAACGACTTGATGCGTCCTCGGAAAGGCCGAGTCTCACTTTCGGCCGGGCTTATTCGGCCGCCCAGGGCGTCGCGACCTTCGATTGGTTCGCGCAAGGGAACACGAAACACCGATCGCGGCGCAGCGACAGCCAAAGATGCGTTCCCGGCTCCGGCAGGAACGCCTCCGGCACCGTGGCGCGCAAAATCGAGCCGTCATGGTCCATTCGCACCTCGATCAGGCTCTCATTGCCCATGAAACGCGCACGCTCTACAACGCCTTTGGCTGGCGCACCCGTTCGAAAGCTGGCGGGCGGCGGATCGCCGGCGTCCAGATCGATTTTCAGGTGCTGCGGACGGACGATAATCTCCACATCGGCCTCATCGACCAGGCCCGGCGTCAGGAACAGGCCGAAGGGCGTATCGGTCTGCCGCGAATTCACGACGCCATGAATCACATTGAGGTCAGAGAAAAAGGCCGCGGCGGCCCGATCAACCGGATTGTTGTAGAGGTGATAGGGTGCGCCGATCTGCACGATTTCTCCATCCCGCATCAGCGCGATCCGGTCGGACATGCGCATCGCCTCATCCGGATCGTGGGTGACCAGAAGAACCCCGGCTCCCTCCTCTTTCAGGATCGACAGAGCCTCGTCCCGCACCTCGTCGCGCAACCGCTCATCCAGGCCCGAAAACGGCTCATCCATCAGCATGACCTTGGGTTTGGGCGCCAAAGCGCGAGCAAGCGCCACGCGCTGCTGCTCACCACCTGAAAGCTGGTGCGGATACTTGTCGCCATAACCGGAAAGGCCGACGCGGCGCAGATATTCCTCGGCCACTTCTCGCCGCTGACGACCACCGCGCAGACCAAATGCGACGTTGTCGCGCGCCGTCAAATGCGGAAACAGTGCGAAATCCTGAAACATCAACCCGACTGAACGCGCCTCGGGCGGCTCATGACATCGCGCGTCAGAGACAACGACGCCGTCGACCGCGACCGATCCGCTGCTTTGATGCTCGACGCCGGCGGCGATGCGCAATGTCGTGGACTTGCCGCAGCCGGATGGCCCTAAAAGGCATACGATCTCACCCCGGCCGACATCCAGGCTGAGTTTCGACACCGCAGCCACGCCATCGTATTTGCGCGTCAGACCGGACAGCGACAGGCGCGGCGCATCCGACTGCGCCGTGTGGGCGCCCTGCTCTTCGGTCGAGGGTCCTGTCATGGGTCGAATTTGCTCCGTCACGAAAGCCGCTCAATGGCCCTCGCACTGATGCTTTACTAAATCACTCGGTTATCAACTAGGTAGCAGCGTCGGCGCCTGTGGACAAGTCAGACCAACCGGTTCCGCGAATATCCCTCTGCGGCCAGCGGGTAGGTCAACCAGCGCTTTTCAACCGCGCGCCCCTCGCCTATACCGCCGGCCATGGATGGAGCCGGACATAACGCGCCCCCGCTGCCGCCCGAGGTAGAGCGGAGACGGACTTTCGCGATAATCTCTCACCCCGATGCGGGCAAGACCACGCTGACCGAAAAGCTGCTGCTGCATGGCGGGGCGATTCAAATGGCGGGACAGGTGCGCGCCAAGGGAGAAGCCCGGCGCACGCGGTCCGACTTCATGAAAATGGAGAAAGAGCGCGGGATCTCCGTCTCCGCCTCCGCCATGTCGTTTCCCTATGACAAGCACTGGTTCAACCTTGTCGATACGCCGGGCCATGCAGATTTTTCGGAGGACACCTATCGCACGCTGACCGCGGTGGACGCGGCGGTGATGGTGATCGACGGCGCCAAGGGTGTGGAGAGCCAGACCCGCAAGCTGTTCGAGGTCTGCCGTCTGCGTGACCTGCCGATCCTGACCTTCTGCAACAAGATGGACCGGGAAAGCCGCGACACCTTCGAGATCATCGACGAGATTCAGGAGCTGCTGGCGCTGGACGTGGTTCCGGCGTCATGGCCGATCGGCGTGGGGCGCGATTTTCTCGGCGCCTATGACATGCTGAATGACCGGTTGGAGTTGATGGACCGGGCGGACCGCAATGTCCGCGGCGAGTCGATCGCCATCGAAGGGCTGGACGATCCGAAGCTGGAGGAGCACATCCCCGCCGATCTGCTGGAGACGCTGCGCGAAGAGGTCGAAATGGCGCGCGAGCTGCTGCCGGCCTTCGACCTGCAGAGCTTCCGCGAAGGGCATATGACGCCGATCTGGTTCGGCTCCGCCATCAACTCATTCGGCGTGCGCGAGTTGATGAACGGAATTTCCGGCTTCGCGCCACCTCCGGGACCGCGACCCGCAACACCGCGGCAGGTTTCGTCAGAGGAATCAAAAGTTTCCGGATTTGTCTTTAAGGTTCAAGCAAATATGGACCCTAAGCACCGGGATCGTGTCGCATTCGTCAGGCTTTGCAGCGGACACTTCAAGCGCGGCATGAAGTTGAAGCATGTGCGCTCCGGCAAGCCTATGGCGATCTCAAACCCGGTTCTGTTTCTAGCCGCCGAACGGGAGATCGCGGACGACGCCTGGGCGGGCGATATCATCGGGGTGCCGAACCATGGGCAGCTTCGCATTGGCGACGCGCTGACGGAGGGCGAAGACCTGCGCTTTTCCGGCATCCCCTCATTCGCGCCGGAGCTGCTGCAATCCGTGCGCGCGGCGGATCCGATGAAAGCCAAACATCTGGACAAGGCGCTGACGCAGTTGGCTGAGGAAGGCGCGGCGAAACTGTTCAAACCCTCTATCGGGTCCGGATGGATCATCGGCGTGGTTGGTTCTCTACAGTTCGACGTGATCGCCAGCCGAATCGAGCAGGAGTATTCTCTGCCCGTGCGGTTCGAGCAGACCCAGTTCACCAACGCCCGCTGGATTTCGGGCGAGAAGGACCAGATCGAGGCGTTCACCAAGGCCAACAAGGGCCACATGGCCGAGGATCACGACGGCGACCCGGTCTATATGACCCGCCTGCAATGGGACATCGACCGGGTGGTGCGTGACTGGCCGGAGATTAGGCTGAGCGCGACGAAAGAGACGCTGAGCTAAAGCCCAGCGCCTCCGTCCTTCAGGCCTCCTCGTCGCTATCGAGGAATCTCCAGACCAGCGCGCCGATCACCGCGCCCGCCAAAGGCGCCGCCCAGAATAGCCACAGTTGCGCCAGCGCCGGGCCATCGGCGAAGAACGCGACGCCGGTCGAACGCGCCGGGTTTACGGACGTGTTGGTCACCGGGATCGAGATCAAGTGGATCAATGTCAGCCCAAGCCCGATGGCGATGGGCGCGAATCCCGCCGGGACACCCTTGGATGTTGCGCCGAGGATGATGACAAGAAACATGGCGGTCATCACCACTTCGGTGATCAGGCCCGCGAACAGGCTGTAACCACCAGGCGAGGCCTCGCCGTATCCATTCGAGGCGAAACCGCCGACCCCCTCGGTCCCCGCTTGCCCGGTCGCGATGGCGAAAAGAATGATGGCGGCGACAATCGCGCCGGCGATCTGGGCGGCCCAATACATGGGCAGCTTGGCGTATTCGAATTTTCCGGCGACGGCGAGGCCAAGAGAGACCGCCGGGTTGAAATGACCGCCGGATATGCCTCCGACCGCATAGGCCATCGTCATCACCGTCAATCCGAATGCGAAGGAAACTCCCAGCCAGCCGATTCCAACATCCGCGACGCCCGCAGCCAGCACCGCTGATCCGCATCCGCCTAACACCAACCAGAACGTGCCGATGAACTCGGCGCCAAGAGCCTTTTGCATGTCCCTCTCCCCTATCGATTGTGATTTCAGGTAAAAAAACAGGTGAATCGCCTCGCGGCAAACAATTTTTCCGGGAATTTTGCATTGCGAAATGCGATTGAATATTCGGAGTTCATCCGCAGAATCTTCAATTATCGGTCGATTGCGATGTTCAGCTCAGATATCCGCGTCGATAATTTGACATTTGAAGCGCCGCGCGTATTGTGCGGCGCAACGAATGCAGGCGCGCCGATACGGGCCGCGCCAAGGCCGCTCAGCCAACATTGCGGCCACCCCGACCGACTGGACCGCATGACTTTTAAAGAGCTTGAGCTAGACTCAAACGTACTCAAAGCCGTCGACGAAGCTGGATACGAAAAGCCGACGCCGATTCAGGCGCAGGCCGTTCCCTATGCGTTGCAGGGGCGTGATGTGCTTGGCATCGCGCAAACCGGCACCGGCAAGACGGCGTCCTTCACGCTGCCGATGATCACGATCCTGCAAAAGGGTCGAGCGCGGGCGCGCATGCCGCGTTCTCTGATCCTGTGCCCGACGCGAGAGCTGGCCGCGCAGGTAGCCGAAAACTTCGAGACCTACGGCAAATATGTGAAGCTTTCGATGGCTCTGCTGATCGGCGGCGTCAGCTTCAAGGATCAGGACAAGCTGATCGACCGGGGCGTGGATGTGCTGATCGCGACGCCGGGCCGATTGCTGGATCATTTCGAGCGCGGCAAGCTGATGCTGACCGGCATCGAGATCATGGTGGTGGATGAAGCCGACCGCATGCTCGACATGGGATTCATCCCTGACATCGAGCGGATCTTCAAGCTGACGCCCTTTACCCGGCAGACGCTGTTCTTCTCCGCCACGATGCCACCCGAAATCACCCGTTTGACGCAGGAGTTTCTGCACAATCCTGAGCGGGTGGAAGTGGCGCCGCCCGCCACCGCCGCCGAGACGGTGAGCCAGAAAGTCTGCTGTTTCCGCGCCTCTCGCAAGGATCGATCGGACAAGGAAAAGCGCGAGGTGCTGCGCCGGCTGATCCGCGCCGAGGGCGACGAGGTGAAGAACGCCATCGTCTTCTGCAACCGCAAGCGGGACGTGGACATCGTGTTCAAATCGCTTCGGAAGCACGGATTCGATGTCGGCGCGCTGCATGGCGACCTGGACCAGTCCGTGCGTACGAGGGTTCTGGACGGGTTCCGGTCAGGCGATGTTCAGATTCTGATCGCCTCGGACGTCGCGGCGCGCGGGCTCGACATCCCAAATGTCAGCCATATCTACAATTTCGACGTACCGATCCATTCAGAGGACTACGTGCACCGCATCGGCCGCACCGGCCGCGCCGGGCGCACGGGCAAGGCGTTTATGTTGTGCCTGCCCTTTGAGGAAAAGCATCTGGAGAAGATCGAAACGCTGGTCGGCTCCAAGATCGACCGCATCGACTCTCCGCTGGGCGACGCGCCCGCTCCCGATAAATCCAGCGACGCGCCTGAGGGCGAAGCACCCAAGAAGGGCCGTCGCAGCCGGTCTCGCAAAAGCGGCGACAAGAGCCGCGAACCGACCGAGGGCCGAAGCGAGAATACGAAAGATCGCGGCGAGAAACCAAAACAGTCTGAGCGGAAAAGCCGGTCCCGAGGCGGCAAGAAACGCGACGACCATTCGCGTGATGAGCCTGTGATTGGGCTTGGCGATCACGTGCCGGCTTTCCTGATGCGTCCGGTGTTCCCGGAGAAGAGCAAACCCAGCAAAAAAGCCGAGGGCGATGCAAAGACCGATGAGGCGAGTTCCGCCACGTCAGACGAAGCAGCCTAAACGATCTATCCTTCCTCAAGCCGGGTGACGATCACGGTCGTCACCGGCTTCTTGCCCCAGTTCTTGGACGCGATCCGACGCGCAGCGATTGAGGCGATTTCCTCCAATTGCGAGTCCTTGCGTCTTTTGGCCTTCGGCGCGTTCTCGACGGCGCTATCGACGACTTCGCCAATCATTGTCTCCAGATCGTCGCGCCAGCTGAGCTCATCTTGCGGACCGCCGAGCACGCGCACTTCCGCATCCGCGAGCAAATCGCCGTCCCGATCCACGGTCAGGGCGACCACGATATGACCCGTGCGCGCCAGTTTCAGACGCTGTCGCACCACGCCATCCATCGCGCCGATCAGGGTGTCGCCATCCAGATACAGTCGACCGCTCTCCACCTGATCGATAACACCCGGCGCTTCCGGATCCAGCGCAACCAGCGACCCGTTCGGGGCAATTACAGACGCGTCCGCGCCCCAGCCCGGCGCGCTGTTGGCATGTTCGACGAGGTGGCGATGTTCACCATGCAGCGGGATCGAGATTTTGGGTCGCAGCGCGGCGTAGATCGACGCGATCTCCTCTCGCCGCGCATGGCCGGAGACGTGGACCCGCCCGTCATCCTCATCGATCACGCGAACGCCCTTCTCGGACAGGCGGTTGTAAAGTTTATAGACTTCACGTTCATTGCCCGGGATGGTCTTGGACGAGAAGATCACCGCATCGCCCTGCTGCAGCGAGACCGACGGGTGATTTCCGCCTGCGATCCGGGCCAATGCGGCGCGGTTTTCGCCCTGAGAGCCGGTGACGAGATAGAAGAGATGCCGCGCAGGCAATTCCCCCGCCCGCGCTTCCGAGATCACGGATGGGAAGCTGGTGATCGCGCCGGTCTCCACCGCGATCTCGATCATGCGCCGCATGGCCCGGCCTGCGACGACAATCGAGCGGTCATTGGCGATCGCCGCGTCTGCAAGAGTTTTGAGACGCGCTACGTTCGACGCGAAGGTCGTCGCACAAACGGCGCCTTCGCACTTCGCGATGATGCCGGAGAGGGCCGGTTTGACGTCAGCCTCCGACCCGGACCAGCCTTTCATAAAGACATTCGTGGAATCGCAGGCGACCGCCAGAACCCCCTCGTCGCCCAATCGACCGAGAGCCGCCAGATCGACAGGCTTTCCAAGCGACGGCGTAGGGTCGATCTTGAAATCGCCGGTATGGAAAATGGTTCCCTCTTCGGTCCGGATCACCACCGCGTTCGCATCCGGTATCGAGTGGGTGACCGGAAAAAACTCCACATCGAATGGGCCGAACCGGCTGCGCTCTCCCGGCCGGCGGGTCTTGATGACACGGGGATCAAGACCGCGCTCCTCCAGCTTGCGCTTGGCGACCTCCGCCGCGAACGGCGTGGCGACGATCGGCGCGCGCAGGCGCGGATACAAAAGACCGACCGCGCCAACATGATCCTCATGCGCGTGGGTGATGACGATCGCATCCAATCGGTCGGCCTGCGCCTCGATAAAGGCGGTGTCGGCGGTGATCAGGTCGATCCCCGGCGAGGTGTCCATGTTTCCAAAGGCGACGCCGCAATCGACCATCAGCCAGCGGCGATCCTCGGCCGGGCCGAGCCCGTAAAGATACATGTTCATGCCGATCTCGCCCGCGCCACCAAGGGGCGCGTAGACCAGCCGCGCATCATCTCTCATGCATGTTCTTTCATCAGGAAGGAGTGCGGTTATGGGCGTGGATCAGGACCAGACCGCGGATGGTCAGATCCTCGTCGAAGGTTTCCAGCACATCGGTGCCGCGCGCGAATAGCGGAGAAAGCCCGCCGGTGCCGACGACCTTCATGCGCCGACCTCGCTCTTCGGAGATGCGACGACAGATGCCCTCCACCAACGAAACATAGCCCCAAAACACGCCCGATTGCATACAGGCGATGGTGTTGCCGCCGACCACTTTGTCCGGTTGGGTGACATCGATTTCGGGCAGCGCCGCAGAGGCGGAGTGCAGCGCGCGCAGCGACAGATTCACGCCGGGGGCGATGACGCCGCCTTCGTAGGCTCCGTCGGGACCGACGACGTCGAAATTGGTGGCCGTGCCGAAATCAACCACGGTCACATCGCCGCCATAGGCCTGAAAAGCGGCCGCAGTGTTGGCCAGCCGATCGGAGCCGACACGCGCGTTCGGATCGACCCGAACTGGCAGCGGCAATTCACATCCGGGTTTGCCGACAACCAGCGGACGAGCGTTGAAATATTGATCACAAAGTACACGCAGGTTGAACAGTGTCCCGGCCGCGGTGACCGAGATGATCACGTCTGAGATACTGCGCGGCGACAGCTCGGTAAACTCCATCAGCTGGCTGAGCCATACAAAATATTCGTCGGCCGTGCGGTTCACGTTGGTCGCGCAGCGCCACTGCGCGACAAACTTCTCACCATCATGGATGGCGAAGACGGAATTGGTGTTGCCGACATCAATGGCGAGCAGCATGTGGTCACTCATTCAAAAAACACGTCGGCCGCAGAGATGATGCGGCGTCCAACTGGCGTATCTAGGACGAGAGCGCCCCCTTCGTCCATGCCTGCGAAGACGCCGGACACGGATTCGCCCGGCAGTTTCGCTGTGATTTGCTCGCCCAGCCGCACCGCCCGGTCCAGCCATGCGTCGCGGAGCGGCGCCGGACCTTCGACCGAATGCCGCGCCAGCCAGTGAGCGGTTGCGCGAGCCAGCGCACAGAGCGCGCGTTCAGCCGTTGGGCCCTCTCCCACCTCAGCGGCAAGCGACGTAGCCGGCCATGCGTCCGGCCCCAGTTCCGCTTCGGTTGGATGGATCGCGAGATTGACGCCGACTCCAATCGCCAGCCACCCGACGCGATCGCCCGCCCCGCCGCATTCCAAAAGAACGCCCGCGGCTTTCCTGCCATTCATCAATGCGTCGTTGGGCCATTTGAAGGAGATTTCAGCGTCGGGCGCCATTTCCGCCAGAGCATCTCCGACGGCCAGCGAAGCCGCGATTGACAGGAACCCCGCCTCGCTCAGCGAAAGATCCGGCGCGATCAGCAGGGTCGCCGCCAGATTGCCCTGCGGCGACGCCCAAGCGCGTCCACGGCGCCCTCGCCCGGCGCTTTGGCGATGCGCCATGATCCATATGGGGCCGCGTTCCCCCTGCTCGGCCCGGCGGCGAGCGGCGGCGTTGGTGCTGTCGGACTCATCAAGGATCAGCCGGCCGACACCATCCGGCCACTCCGCCCAAGGATCGTGTCTTGCGGGATCAGCCAAGCAGCGCCGCCGCGGCGGCTTCAGCCGCCTCCACCAGCCCAAATCCGTTGATGAACGGCAACCAGGCGAAACTCATGATTGCGGCGGCCCCGCCCAGCGCCAGCCGATGGGACAACGGAAGACGCACGTCCAAAGCGTCAGTCGCCGCATCGAAGTACATGACCTTGACGACTCGCAGGTAATAAAATGCGCCGATAACAGAGGCGATGGCGCCCGCGATGGCCAGCCAGATAAGCCCCGCCTCAACCGCCGCGACAAAAACGAAATACTTTCCGAAGAACCCAACCAGAGGCGGAACCCCAGCGAGACTCAGGAACAGCGCCGCCATGCACACGGCGATATTCGGATGGGTCGAGGCCAATCCCGAAAGATCGCTGATTTTCGTTGCGGGGCGCCCTCCCCGCTCCACACAGTTGAGGAAGGCGAAGACACCGACATTCATCGTCACATAGATCGCCAGATAGATCAGCAGCGCCTGGGCGCCCGGTTCAGATCCGGCCGCGAGACCGACAAGCGCAAAGCCCATATGGCCGATCGACGAATACGCAACCAGCCGCTTGATGTTGGTCTGCCCGATCGCGGCGATGGCGCCCAGGAACATTGAGGCGATCGAGACGAATACAAGGATCTGGCGCCACGTCTCGACCGCTTCGCCAAACCCATCAAACAACACGCGGGCGAACAATGCCCCAGCGGCGGCTTTGGGCGCGGTGGCCAGGAACGCCGTGACGGGCATGGGCGCGCCGTCATAGACATCCGGCGTCCACATATGAAACGGCGCGGCGGAGATCTTGAAAGCCAGTCCGGCGCAAAGAAACACCAGACCGAATGTCAGGCCCATCGATACGCCATCGGCGTAAATTACCGCCGAGATTCCGCTGAAGCGCGTCGTTCCGGTATATCCATAGATCAACGAGGCGCCGTAGAGCAGCAGCCCGGATGAGATCGCGCCGAGCACGAAGTATTTCAGCCCCGCCTCGGTCGACCGTTTGCTGTCCCGGCGGAAGGAGGCGACGACGTAGAGCGCCAGCGACTGCAACTCCACCCCCATGTAAAGCGTCATCAGGTCTCCGGCCGACACCATGATCAGCATTCCCAGCGTCGCCAGCAGGATCAGGACGGGGAACTCATAGCTCATCAGCTTATGGCGCATCAGGTATTCGCGCGCGAGCAGCAAAGTTGATGCAGAGCCAAGCAGGACTACGGATTTGGCGAAACTGGCGAAGGCGTCCACGACGAACAGTCCGTTGAAAGCCATTCGCCATCCGCTGAAGCTGACGATCTCGGATACCCCCAGCACGGCGAGAATCCCGGCTGAAAGGTACAGAATTAGCGATCCGTCCGCGTTTCGCTTCGCGAATACGCCGAACATCAGCAGCGCCATCGCGCTCAGCGCCAGCACGAACTCCGGGAAGGCGATCGTCAGATCGGCTACGGTCATTTTCGAAGTCCCTCGCGCATCAAAGCGCCGTTCCCAAAAAATCTCATTTCTGCGCCACCACGACATCCGCGACGCGCGCCGCCTCCGCCAGCGCCGTTTCATACCCCTGCACCAACGCCGTCACCGATGGACCCATCAGGTCCAGGATCAGGTTTGGATAGACTCCCAGAATCAGTGTGCCGGCGATTAGTGGAGCGAAGACAGCTTTTTCACGCCGGTCCATATCGGCGATGGCGCGCAGGCTTTCGTTCACAAGCTCTCCGAACACCACCCGGCGATAGAGCCACAGCGCGTAGGCCGCGCTCAGGATCACGCCGGTGGCGGCGAAGAAAGCGACCCAGGTATTGACCTGAAAGACGCCCGCCAGCGTCAGGAACTCGCCCACAAATCCGGAGGTGCCCGGCAGACCGACATTGCCCATGGTGAACAGCATGAAGACCAACGCATAGATCGGCATACGGTTCACCAGCCCGCCATAATCCGCGATCTGGCGGGTGTGCATCCGGTCATAGATCACGCCGACGCACAGGAAGAGAGCGCCGGAGATGAAGCCGTGACTGATCATCTGGAAAATCGCGCCGTCCACGCCCTGCTGGTTCGCCGCGAAAATGCCCATGGTCACGAAGCCCATATGCGCGACGGAGGAATAGGCGATCAGCTTCTTCATATCCTCCTGCATCAGCGCGACAAGCGACGTGTAGATGATCGCCACGACTGACAGGGTGAAAACGAAGCCGCTGAGGATTTCGGACGCAACGGGGAACATAGGCAGGCTGAAGCGTAGAAAGCCATAGCCGCCCATTTTCAGAAGGATCGCCGCAAGGACGACCGAGCCCGCCGTCGGCGCCTCCACATGCGCCTTGGGCAGCCAGGTGTGGACCGGCCACATCGGCATCTTCACCGCGAAGGATGCAAAGAATGCGAGCCACATCAGCGTCTGGGCGCCGCCGATCACCTGCCAACCCAGCAGCTCGATGGTTTCGTACCTGAATTGATGGTTCAGCAGATCCGGAATGCTGGTGGTGCCTGCATCCCAGTACATCGCGATCATTGCGATCAGCATCAGGACGGAGCCCAGCAGCGTGTAGAGGAAGAAAAAGAAAGCCGCCTTGACGCGCTCCTTCCCGCCCCAGATGCCGATGATCAGGAACATCGGGATCAACCCGCCCTCGAAGAACAGGTAGAACAGGATCAGATCCAACGAGCAGAAAACGCCGATCATCAGCGTCTCAAGGATCAGAAACGAGGCCATGTACTCGCGGACGCGATGCTCAACTTTCCAGCTCGCGAGGATCACCAGCGGCATCAGGAAGGTGGTCAGCATCACGAACAGGACCGACACGCCGTCCACACCCATGCGATAGGCCAGAACGCCCAGCCACTCGCGTTCTTCGACGAACTGGAAGCCGGTGTCGGCGGGATCGAACCCGTTAATGACGACGATAGAGGCCAGAAAGGTCGTGGTCGTGATGAACAGCGCTAGCCGCTTGGCGTTGATGCGCTCATCCGGCCCATCCCCCCGCATCAGGAAGATCATCGGAATTGCGCCGACCAGCGGCCAGAACGTAACGAAGGACAGAATATGCGCCATTACTCAGCCCCTCCGACGACGAACCAGGTGACCATCAATGAGACGCCGATCAGCATCGCGAAGGCGTAGTGGAAGATGAACCCGGATTGCGCCCGCACTGAGAGCCGCGTCAGGAACGGCACCAGCCCGGTTGAAACGCCATAAATTGCGCCGTCGATGGTCCCGTCATCGCCCCGCTTCCAGAAGAACCGGCCGAACCACATGGCGGGCTTCACGAAGACCCAGTCATAAAGCTCGTCGAAGTACCATTTGTTCAGAAGGAACAGGTAGACGGGCTGCAAAAGCGCAGCCAGCCGCGCCGGCGCGTCAGGCTTGCGGATATACATCCACCACGCCGTCGTCAGGCCAAGCAGCATGGCGACGAAAGGCGCGACTTTCACCCATTTCGGCACGTCATGGGCGTCGTGCAAAACATGGTTGTCGGCGCCGTTGAAGATCGCGACGCCCCAGAACTCCGCCTCGTGATGGCCGACGAAGCCGCCATACCAGATCATGCCGGCCGCAACGGCGCCCGCCGCCAGAACGAACAGCGGGACCAGCATGACGGCCGGGCTTTCATGCGCATGTTCGAAAGTGTGTTGATCGGCGCGCGTCTCTCCATGGAACGTCATGAAGATCAGGCGCCAGGAATAGAAGCTGGTCATCAGAGCCGCGATCACCGCCATTGCGAAAGCGTATTCGGCGGCGGCTCCATGCGCGGCGTAGGCGCTTTCTATGATCATGTCCTTCGACAGGAAACCTGCGAAACCGATATGGGTCAGCGGTATGCCGACGCCGGTGATCGCAAGGGTTCCCATCACCATCATCCAGTAGGTGCGCGGAATCTTGGTCTTCAGCCCGCCCATGCGGCGCATGTCCTGCTCGTGATGCATGGCGTGGATCACGGAACCCGCGCCAAGGAACAGCAGCGCCTTGAAGAAAGCGTGGGTGAAAAGATGGAACATCGCCGCCTCATAGGCGCCGACGCCTGCGGCGAAGAACATGTAGCCAAGCTGCGAGCAGGTCGAATAGGCGATCACCCGCTTGATGTCGTTCTGCACCAGACCCACGGTCGCCGCGAAAAACGCGGTCGTGGCGCCGACAATCGTCACCATCGCCAGCGCGGTCGGCGCGAACTCAAAGAGCGGCGACATGCGGCAGACCAGAAACACGCCCGCGGTGACCATGGTGGCGGCGTGAATCAGGGCGGAGACAGGAGTCGGACCCTCCATCGCGTCTGGCAGCCAGGTGTGCAGCAGGAACTGGGCCGATTTACCCATGGCGCCGATGAACAGCAGGATCGCCAGCGTCTCGGCGGCGTTGACCTGCATGCCAATGAACTCGAACTGCGTCTCGGCCAGCGTGGGCGCGGCGGTGAACACGTCGTCGAACTGGATCGAGTCCGTCAGATAGAACAGGCCGAAAATGCCCAGCGCGAACCCGAAATCGCCGACCCGGTTGACGATGAACGCCTTGATCGCGGCGGCGCTCGCCTCAGGCTTGCGGATGTAGAACCCAATAAGCAGATAGGAGGCGACGCCGACCCCCTCCCAGCCAAAGAACATCTGCACCAGATTGTCCGAGGTCACCAACGCCAGCATCGCAAAGGTGAAGAAGCTGAGATAGGCGAAGAAGCGCGGACGATAGCTTTCACCCTCGGCGAAGTGATCGTCATCGGCCATGTAGCCCATGGAGTAGAGATGCACGAGCGCGGAGACTGTCGTCACCACCACCAGCATCACGCAGGTCAGCATATCGACCCGGATCGCCCAGTCGGCGGACAGCGAGCCCGACTCGATAAAGCGGAACAGCGTGTGCGTCGCTGAGTGCGCAGGGTCTACGGTGAAGAAGGCGACCCAGCTGAGACCGCAGGCGAAAAACAGCAAGGCCGTGGCGAACACCTGCGCAGACTTGTCCCCGATCGCGCGGTGACAGAACCCGGCTATCAAGGCGCCGGCCAGAGGCAATAGGAGGATGGCTTCAAACATGCCGCGCTCAGCCCTTCATCATGCTGACGTCTTCGACGTCGATGGTGCCGCGAGTGCGGAAGAAACAGACCAGAATGGCCAGTCCGATGGCGGCCTCGGCTGCGGCCACGGTCAACACGAACAGGGTGAAGACCTGCCCCACCAGATCGCCCAGATGCGCAGAAAAGGCGACCAGATTGATGTTCACCGCCAGCAGCATCAGCTCTATCGACATCAGGATGACGATGATGTTCTTGCGATTCAGGAAGATCCCGAACACACCGATGACGAACAGCGTCGCGGCGACGGCAAGGTAGTGTTCAAGCCCTATTTCCATAGCCCTCGCTCCGCTTACACGCCCTGCCCGGGCTTCACGTCTTTCAACTCAACCGAGTCGGCCCGGTCGCGATAGATCTGGGTCAGGATATCCTGCCGTTTAATGTTCGGACGGTGTCGCATGGTCAGGACGATCGCGCCGACCATGGCGACGAACAGGATCAGGCCGGACAGCTGGAACAGCAGGAAGTAGTCCTCATAGATCAGCCGTCCCAGCGCCGCTGTGTTGTGCACATCCTCTGGCGCGGGCGCGACGGCGGCGCGCGCCTCCGGCGCCGCGTCGGCGAAGACCCAAACGCTGAGAACGGCCGTCAGCTCCAGCAGCAGGATCAGACCGATCAGGGCGCCCATCGGCAGATGATCGGCCATGGTGCTTTTCAGCGCGGCGAAATCGACGTCCAGCATCATCACGACGAACAGGAACAGCACCATGACCGCGCCGACATAGACGATGATCAGCAGCATCGCGACGAACTCTGCGCCCAGCAGCACGAACAACCCCGCCGCCGAGAAGAAAGTCAGGATCAGCCATAGCACTGAGTGCACCGGGTTGCGCGCCAGCACGACCATAAGGCCGGAGGCGATCGCGACCCCGGCGAAGAGATAGAAGGCGTAGGCGGTCAGCGCCATTAGTTCAGTTCCTCACAAACGCGGGCATCATTTTCTGCCGCGCCATCCCAGCCAAACGCATATTCCTAGTATCACTACAACAGTGATCAAAGCCTCCAGCCTTACGCCTTCGGGCAGCGGCGAAGGATGAAAGTAAGGTACGCTGCGAAACTCGGTTATGAGCGCGATCCTTCATCACCTGTACGGAGCGTCCAGTTCGATGTTGCGGGCGATCTCTCGCTCCCATCGTTCGCCGTTCTGAAGCAGCTTCTCCTTGTTGTAGAACAGCTCCTCACGGGTTTCGGTGGCGAATTCAAAGTTCGGCCCTTCGACGATCGCATCCACCGGGCAGGCCTCCTGACAGAAGCCGCAATAGATGCATTTCGTCATATCGATGTCATAGCGGGTGGTGCGGCGCGAACCGTCCTCGCGTGGCTCCGCTTCGATGGTGATGGCCTGCGCCGGGCAGATTGCCTCACACAGTTTGCAGGCGATGCAGCGCTCCTCGCCATTTGGATAGCGGCGCAGCGCATGCTCGCCCCGGAAACGCGGGCTAAGCGGCCCTTTCTCAAACGGATAGTTCACGGTCGCCTTGGGCTTGAAGAAGTACTTCATGCCCAGCCGGAACCCGCCGATGAAATCCTTCAGCAGGAAGTAGCGGACCGCCTTGTCCATCGGGATGCCCAGCATCTCAGCCCCCCACCGCTTGCATCGCCGACCACGGCGCGATATCGCCAAATTTCATGACGGCGGCCGTGATCACCACCCATCCCATCGAGAGCGGCAGGAAAACTTTCCAGCCCAGCCGCATCAACTGGTCATAGCGATAGCGAGGCACGATGGCCTTCACCATTGCGAACATGAAGAACATCGCGAACATCTTCAGGATCATCCAGAAAATGCCGTCCGGGATCCCCGTGATCGGCGACAGCCAGCCGCCGAAGAACAGGATCGAGGTCATCGCGCACATGATGACGATGTTCATGTACTCGCCGATCATGAACAGCAGATACGGGGTTGAGGAGTATTCGACCTGATAGCCCGCCACCAGCTCCGACTCCGCTTCCGGCAGATCGAAGGGCGGACGGTTGGTCTCGGCCAGCGCCGAGACGAAAAACAGCACCAGCATCGGAAAATGCGGCAGCCAGTACCAGCCCCAGAACCCGCCCCAGCGGTCCTGCGCACGCACGATGTCGGAAATGTTCAGCGAGCCGACGGTGATCAACACGCACACGATGATGAATCCGATCGAGACCTCGTAGGAGACCATCTGCGCCGCTGAACGCAGCCCGCCGAGGAAGGGGTATTTCGAGTTCGACGCCCAGCCGCCCATGATCACGCCATAGACGCCGAGCGACGAGATCGCGAAGATATACAGGATGCCGACATTCAAGTCGGCGATCACCCAGCCGTCGGCGAACGGAATGACCACCCAACCGATGCAGGCCAGCACGAAGGTGATCAGCGGCGCGAGCAGGAAGACAGGCTTGTCCACACCCGCCGGGATCACGATCTCCTTGACCATGAACTTCAGGAAATCGGCGAAGGATTGCAGCAGGCCGAACGGCCCGACCACGTTGGGGCCGCGGCGCAGCTGAACCGCCGCCCAGACCTTGCGGTCCACGTAGAGCAGGAAGGCGAGGCTGACGAGCAAACCAACCGTCACCGCCAGGCATTGCGCCAGAATGATCACGAAGATCCCGAGATTGGTGTCGAAGAAGTCCATGCCCTACTCCGCCGCCACTTGTTGAGATCGTTCGGCCCGAAGGCGCGAAAGCTCGGCCATTGTCTGGCTGGCGCGCGCGATTGGGTTGGTCAGATAGAAATCGCTGACTGCATTCACGAATGGCGCATCGCTGATCTCGCCCTCTGGCTCCAGCTTCCACTCGTTCTCAGGGACCACATCAAGCTGGGCCAGAGAGGCATGCGCCTCATACAATTCCACGCGCAACTGCGCCAGCGAGTCGAACGGCAAGATCGCCCCGCAAGCCTCTGACAAGGCGCGGATAATCGCCCAGTCTTCGCGCGCCTCTCCCGGTGGGAATCCGGCCCGACTGGCCATTTGGGGGCGGCCCTCCGTATTGACGTATGTCCCGGATTGCTCGGTATAGGCGGCGCCCGGCAGGATCACGTCCGCCCGATGCGCGCCAGCGTCGCCATGGCTGCCGTGATAGATGACGAACTTGCCGTCCAGCCGTCCCATGTAGATGTCGTCAGCGCCCAGAAGGTAGACCGCCTCGGCGTCCTCCAGCGCCGCGTTCACGCCGCCCTCGGTCGCAAAGCCGATATCCAGCGCCCCGACGCGGGAGGCCGCGGTATGGAGCGTCAGGAAGCCGCTTTCGGTGATCTCGGCCAGTATTTGCGACAGGGCGAGGACAGCGCCGCCATCAGGACGGGTCAGCGCGCCCTGCCCCACGATGACCAGGCTGGGATAATCCTTGATCATCTCCGCGCCTTGCTCGACGATCCCGGCCAGATGCTCCGGTTTGTCGCCGACATGCATGACGTCATAGGTCAGGTCGGCGCCCGCGCCCACGAGGCCGATCTCCGCCCCCGCCAGCCACGCCTTTCGCAGCCGCGCGTTCAGGACGGGAGCCTCCAATCGCGGATTGGTCCCGACCAGCATGATACGACGGGCGTCGTCGATATCCTCGATCTTGGCGGTCCCGACATAGGCCGAGCGGTTTTCGGAGGGAAGCGCGGCGCCGTCGATACGGCATTCGGCCTTACCATCAAGCGCTTCCGTTAGTTTCTTCAGCGCCCACAGCGCCTCGACAGACGCCAGATCACCGCCCAATGACGCCAGCTTCTTGCCTTTCAGCGCATCAGCAGCGGCTTCCAGCGCTTCGGCCCAGCTCGCCGGGCGCAACTTGCCATTCTCACGCACATACGGCCGGTCCAGCCGCTGACGGCGCAGGCCGTCGACCACATGGCGCGTTTTGTCGGAGATCCACTCCTCATTCACGCCGTCATGATTGCGGGGCAGGATGCGCATCACCTCACGCCCGCGAGCGTCAAGCCGGATGTTCGAGCCGAGCGCGTCCATAACGTCGATGCTCTCGGTCTTTTTCAGCTCCCACGGCCGGGCGGTGAAAGCGTAGGGCCGGTTGGTCAGCGCGCCCACCGGGCAAAGATCGACGACGTTGCCTTGAAGCTCTGAGGTCAGCGCCTGATTGAGATAGGAGGTGATCTCCGCGTCCTCTCCCCGCCCGGTCTGGCCCATTTCGGAAACGCCAGCGACCTCGGTGATGAATCGCACGCAACGGGTGCAGGAGATGCAGCGCGTCATATGCGTCTTGACCAGCGGACCCAGCGCCAGATCGTCGACAGCCCGTTTCGGCTCGCGGAAGCGAGAGAAATCAACGCCATAGGCCATGGCCTGATCCTGCAGGTCGCACTCGCCGCCCTGGTCGCAAATCGGGCAGTCCAGCGGGTGGTTGATCAGCAGGAACTCCATCACGCCCTCGCGGGCCTTCTTGACCATCGGCGACTTGGTCTTGATCTCCGGCGGCGCGCCTTCCGGCCCCGGCCGCAGGTCGCGCACCTGCATGGCGCAGGAGGCGGCGGGTTTCGGCGGCCCGCCCACGACCTCCACCAGACACATGCGGCAATTCCCGGCGATCGACAGGCGCTCGTGATAGCAAAAACGCGGGATCTCGACCCCGGCCTGCTCACAGGCCTGAATCAGCGTCAACGCCGGATCGACCTCGATCTGCTGGCCGTCGATGATGATGGGGCGAAGGTCGCTCATCTCATTTCCTCACGCGCAGCGCTGTTCGCGCCATTGGGCGACGTTGGGCAAGTTTTCCCATCCGAAAGCGTGTTCGGTCGGGCCGTTCTCTCGCAGATCGTCCAACCGGGCGATGGCCTCGTCCAGCGTTGGGATCTCACCCGGCGCGATGCGCCACATGACCAGATAGCTGGCCTCATGCGCCTCGAACCACTCGGCGCGGCGGGCGTAGACGAATTTGTGGACCGTGTTCCAGACGTAGCCCTCCAGCGCCTCCGCGCTCTCCCACACCGAGAAATTGGGGATCAGCAGCGGGTCGCCCTTGATCGCGACGCCGGTCGAATTGCCGCTTTCATCCTTGAACCGCCAGACAAAGCCCGGCATCCGCTCCGCCGCCAAATTCACGCGTTCGAGATTGGCGACGAAATCCGCGATCCGGGGATCATCCACCGGATATTTCAGCCGCGCCACGTTGAACTGGGCGAGGTGATGGCCGGACATGTCGATATTCAGACCCATCCACCCTACTCCGCCGCGACCGCGCTGTCGCGGCCCAGTTGTTTCGCCTTGATGCGATCCTCGATCTCGTCGCGGAAATGTCGGACGAGACCCTGAATGGGCCATGCCGCCGCATCGCCGAGGGCGCAGATCGTGTGGCCCTCCACCTGTTTGGTGACGTCCAGCAGCATATCGATCTCTTCGACATGGGCGTCGCCGGTCACCAGCCGGTCCATCACCCGCATCATCCAGCCGGTCCCCTCTCGGCACGGGGTGCACTGGCCGCAGCTTTCATGCTTGTAGAATTTCGACAGCCGCCAGATCGCCTTCACGATATCCGTCGACTGGTCCATCACGATCACCGCAGCGGTGCCGAGGCCGGATTTCTGCTCCTTGAGATAGTCGAAATCCATGATGGTCTCATCACAGATGTTTTTCGGCAGGCAGGGCACGGAGGAGCCGCCCGGAATGACGGCCTTCAGATTGTCCCAGCCGCCGCGCACCCCGCCGCAGTGCTTCTCCAGAAGCTCCCGCAAGGGGATCGACATCGCCTCCTCGACGACGCACGGGTTGTTCACGTGCCCGGAGATCGCGAACAGCTTGGTGCCTACATTGTTCGGTCGGCCGATGCCCGCGAACCAGTCCGCGCCGCGGCGCAGAATGGTGGGGGTCACCGCGATCGACTCGACGTTGTTCACGGTGGTTGGGCAGCCATAAAGCCCGGTGTTGGCCGGAAATGGCGGCTTCAGGCGCGGCATGCCCTTCTTGCCCTCTAGGCTTTCCAGCAGCGCCGTCTCCTCGCCGCAGATGTAGGCGCCGGCGCCGTGATGGAGATAGAGGTCGAAATCCCAACCGGACTTGGCGGCGTTCTTACCCAGCAGCCCCGCGTCATAGCACTCGTCGATGGCGGCCTGCAGCGCCTCGCGCTCACGGATATATTCGCCGCGGATGTAGATGTAGCAGGCATGCGCATTCATCGCGAAACTGGCGAGCAGGCAGCCCTCGATCAGCGTGTGCGGATCGTGGCGCATGATCTCCCGGTCCTTGCAGGTGCCGGGCTCGGACTCGTCAGCGTTGACCACCAGATAGGAGGGGCGGCCGTCGCTTTCCTTCGGCATGAAGGACCATTTCAGCCCGGTCGGAAAGCCCGCCCCGCCCCGGCCACGAAGCCCGGACATCTTGATCTCGGAAACGATGTAGTCCCGCCCCAACTTGATGAGGTCGCCGGTGCCGTCCCAGTGACCGCGCTTTTTCGCGCCCGCCAGAGAGCGGTCGTGCATGCCATAGAGATTGGTGAAGATGCGGTCCTTGTCAGCGAGCACCGTGCTACTCCCCTTCCCGGATCGCGCGCCATGCGCGGACCAGCGTGAACAGCGCCCAGCCCAGCGCGATCAGGCAGGCGCCGTCCAGCGCCAGGGCCAGCTCCACCGGCAGGCCCATCGCGCCGCCGATGGCGCTGAGGCCCATCCATGCGAGGAAGGCGACCAGAATCACGATGCTGGCGCGGCGCGCGGTCTGGCGGAGTTCGGCTTCTCGGTCGGGCGTCGCCATTGAGGTCATCCTTCCGCCTCATCGCCGGTGATGCGGGCCACGGTGTCGCCCTTGGCCGTCGCCAGCGCGACCGAAGCGTTGGCGGGATTCTTGTCCGCCTCCCACTCGGTCAGAGTAGTGAGGCCGGAGAGCGGCTCGGCGGCGTAGCGGCCGTTCTGCGGACCGGGGGTAGGCGCCTCGCCGTTCGCGAATTTGTCGAGGATGCCCGCGAAGGTCTCGGCGGTCAGATCCTCAAAGTAGTCCTTGCCGATCTGCGCCATCGGCGCGTTCGAGCAGGCGCCAAGGCATTCGACCTCTTCCCAGCTGAACTTGCCGTCGGCGGAAATTTCGTGCGCGTTCGGCGCGATCTTGTCCTTACAGACCGCGATCAGGTCCTCCGCCCCGCAGATCATGCAACTGGTGGTGCCGCACACCTGCACATGGGCGACGGAGCCAACGGGTTGCATCTGAAACATGAAGTAGAATGACGTGACCTCAAGCACCCGGATCGGGGCCATGTCGAGCATCTTGGCGACGGCCTCGATCATTGGTCTGGAGACCCAGCCCTCTTGCTCCTGCCCGCGCCACAGCAGCGGAATGACGGCGGAGGCCTGCCGCCCCTCCGGGTATTTGGCGATTTGGCTTTCCGCCCAGGCGAGGTTGCCGGGCGTGAACGCGAAGCTCTCAGGCTGGGTATGGTGGAGACGGCGGAGCATTAGCGATCAATCTCCCCAAACACGACATCCAGCGAGCCGATAATCGCTGACACATCGGCCAGTTGGTGGCCCTTGCTCAGATGATCCATCGCAGCCAGATGCGGATATCCCGGCGCCCGGATCTTGGCGCGATAGGGTTTGTTGGACCCGTCGCTGACCAGATAGACGCCAAACTCGCCCTTGGGCGCCTCGACCGCGGCGTAGACCTCGCCCGCGGGCACGTGGAACCCCTCGGTATAGAGCTTGAAGTGGTGGATCAGCGCCTCCATTGAGGTCTTCATGTCGCCCCGCTTGGGTGGGCTGAGCTTGCCCCGCGCCATCACCGGGTCGCCCTTGTTCTGGTCCAGCTTCTCAAGGCACTGGCGCATGATCTTCAGGCTCTCGCGCATCTCCTCCATCCGGCAGAGATAGCGGTCATAACAGTCGCCGTTCTTGCCGATGGGAATCTGGAACTCCATTTCGGAGTAGCATTCATAAGGCTGCGAGCGGCGGAGATCCCACGCCATGCCTGACCCGCGCACCATCACGCCTGAGAACCCATAGGCGAGCGCGTCGCCCACCGGCACGATGGCGATGTCGACGTTGCGCTGCTTGAAGATGCGGTTGTCGGTCAACAGCCCCTCAAGGTCGTCGAGCACCTGCGGGAATTCCTCGGTCCACTGCCAAATGTCGTCGCAGAGCTCGGGCGGCAGGTCCTGATGCACCCCGCCAGGACGGAAATAGGCGGCGTGGAGCCGCGCCCCGCAGGCGCGCTCATAGAACACCATCAGCTTCTCGCGCTCTTCGAACCCCCAAAGCGGCGGGGTCAGCGCGCCCACATCCATCGCCTGCGTGGTGACGTTCAGCAGGTGGTTCAGGATGCGGCCGATCTCGGAATAAAGCACCCGGACCAGTTGGCCGCGATAGGGCACCTCGGTCCCGGTCAGCTTTTCGATCGCCAGGCACCAGGCGTGCTCCTGATTCATCGGGGCGACATAGTCCAGCCGGTCGAAATACGGAAGGTTCTGCAGGTAGGTGCGGCTCTCCATCAGCTTTTCGGTGCCGCGATGCAAAAGGCCGATATGCGGGTCAGCGCGCTCGACCAGCTCTCCGTCCAGCTCCAGCACCATGCGCAAAACACCGTGGGCAGCCGGGTGTTGCGGCCCGAAGTTGATGTTGAAATTGCGAATCCGCTGTTCGTCCTTGGGCGGCGTGATCGACGGGTCCATTACGACTCCCCCCCGGCCTTGGCGTCGCCCGGCAGGATGTATTCGGCGCCTTCCCAGGGGCTCATGAAATCGAACTGGCGATAATCCTGAACCAGCTTCACAGGCTCATAGACGACGCGCTTCCGCTCTTCGTCATAGCGCAGCTCGACGTATCCGGTGGTCGGGAAATCCTTGCGCAGCGGATGACCGCGGAAACCATAGTCGGTCAGGATGCGGCGAAGGTCGGGATGGCCGGAGAACATCACGCCGTACATGTCGAACACCTCGCGCTCAAACCAATCGGCCGAGGGGTGCACGTCTGTGATCGAAGGAACGATTTCCTCCTCGCGCACGGCAAGCTTAATGCGCACGCGCATGTTCTGCCGCATCGACAGGAAATGGTAGACGACCTCAAAGCGCTGCTCACGCTCGGGATAGTCGACGCCGCATATGTCGATCAGGGTCTGAAACTGGCACCCGGAATTGTCGCGCAGAAAGTTGGTCAACTCCACGATCCGCTCGATCTTGGCGAAGATCGTAAGCTCATCATGCGCGACGGAGAGCGACAGCACCGCATCCGGTTGCTGAAACTCAATCAGTTCGCTCAGATCAAGGAGCGCCTCGTTCATGTCTCGGCCTCTGTCCCGCCATCCCGCAGCCGCCCGCCTTAGCGGACCAGCGTGCCGGTCCTCCGGATTTTTTTTTGAAGCTGCAGGATGCCGTAGAGCAGCGCTTCGGCCGTCGGCGGGCATCCCGGAACGTAGATATCGACAGGCACGATTCGATCGCAACCGCGCACCACCGAATAGCTGTAGTGATAGTAGCCCCCGCCATTGGCGCAGGAGCCCATGGAAATGACGTAGCGCGGCTCGGGCATCTGATCGTAGACCTTGCGCAGCGCCGGGGCCATCTTGTTGGTCAGCGTGCCGGCCACGATCATTACGTCCGACTGACGCGGGCTGGCGCGGGGGGCAAACCCAAACCGCTCAGCGTCATAGCGCGGCATGGCGACATGCATCATCTCGACGGCGCAGCAGGCCAGCCCAAAGGTCATCCAGAACAGCGAGCCGGTGCGGCCCCAATTGACCAAATCCTCCGCCGTGGTCAGCAGATAGCCCTTATCCGCCAGCTCCGCCGAGATGTTCGAGGCGAGAACGTCCTTGTCGGCGCCCGCCTGGTTGAGATCGCCGCTTACTCCCATTCCAGGGCCCCCTTCTTCCATTCATAGGCGAAGCCCACGGTCAGGATGCCGAGAAAGATCATCATCGACCAGAACCCTAGATCGCTCAGGTCGCCGAACGCAGCCGCCCATGGGAACAGGAACGCGACCTCGAGGTCGAATATGATGAACAGGATAGCGACAAGGTAGAAGCGCACGTCGAACTTCATTCGCGAGTCATCGAACGCGTTGAAACCGCATTCATAGATCGAGTTCTTTTCAGGGTCCGGACGGCGCACGGCCAGCACCGCGGCGGCCAGCATCAGCACCAGACCCAAGGCGGTTGCGAGGCCGAGGAAGATCAGGATCGGAAGGTACTCTCGCAGCAGCTCGTCCATCCTCTTCTCCCTTCGGCGAAACCGGGTGAAAAACCCTGCCCGCTTGATCGAACATTCTGTCGCAGTTGTCTACCTTTACGGCGAGGAACGGGTCAATGGCCTCCGCCCCCATCGCGTCGGAAACCAAGGCGTTGAGCCAAGATGCTGAACTACGTGCCGTTGGAATGTGAATGAAAGGGCGGATATCAGCGATGGCGCGGTTGACGGGGCTCGAACCCGCGACCTCCGGCGTGACAGGCCGGCACTCTAACCAACTGAGCTACAACCGCAAATCGCGATATCCAGCAGCCATCTTTTGGAGTTCTCGGCGGTGGCGCGGTTGACGGGGCTCGAACCCGCGACCTCCGGCGTGACAGGCCGGCACTCTAACCAACTGAGCTACAACCGCAGCCGCCGTGACGCTCCTATGACGGGCGCAGCGCGGGTATAGTGAGGGCGCGAAGTGACGTCAAGCGGGGATGAGCAGCCTGTAGACTTCATTCGCCACTGCCTGCGCAAGCTCGGGCGCGGTGGACCGTATGATGACAATCCGCTACGTACTAAGGGGTCAGCTGGGAGACGTGTGATATTCGCACAATACGCAGGACCGGGATGTCTGAATCTTCGAAAACGATCCTAATCACCGGCGCGGGCTCCGGCATTGGCCGGGCTTGCGCGCAGGCCTTTTTAAAAGATGGGTGGCGCGTCGGCTTGCTGGGACGCCGCGAAGATCCGCTGCGCGAAACCGCCGGCGATCATGGCGGCGCGCTGGTCCTGCCCTGCGATGTCACAGATGCGCCAGAGATTGACGCGGCGTTCCAACAGGCATACGCGAAATGGGGGCGGCTGGACGCACTGTTCAACAATGCCGGCGTCTCGCTTAAGGGCACCCTGATCGACGAGATCGCGGTTGAAGACTGGCGCGCTGCGATCGAGGTCAATCTGACCGGCTGTTTCATCTGCGCGCGCGCCGCCTTTTCAATCATGCGCCAACAAGACCCGCAGGGTGGCCGGATCATCAACAATGGCTCGATTTCCGCCCATTCGCCGCGGCCAGGTTCGGTCGGTTACACCGCTTCAAAACATGCCATCACCGGCCTGACGCGCACGCTTTCGCTGGACGGGCGCCCCTTCAACATCGCGTGCGGACAGATCGATATTGGCAACGCCTTGACTGAGATGGCTAGACGCATGACGAAAGGCGTGCCGCAGGCGAACGGATCCATCGAGGTCGAAGCGGTGATGGACGTGGCCCATGTCGCAAGCTCGGTGCTGCATATGGCCAACCTGCCACTGGACGCCAATGTTCAGTTCATGACGGTGATGGCGACGAAAATGCCATTCGTCGGCCGGGGCTAAGAGTTGTATTAGGCTCCGAGCCGGACTCGTTTCCACATTGCGGGGTGTAACTCCGAAATCCGGGCTATAACCTTCTATATGGCATGGATTTCGCCGCACGCGGCGGAGTCGACGAACGGGAGGGAAAGACATGTCGCTAATCGCGATGCCGGACCCCGATCAGGAGGTATTGCGCCGCAAAGACGAGATCATTCGAGCTTTGTCCGCCGTGTTGCCCGGCGACTGCGTAATATCCGACCCGTTCGAGACGCGCGCCTATGAATGCGACGCGCTGACCGCCTATCAATGCCCGCCGCTGGCGGTGGTCCTGCCGCGCACGACGGAGCAGGTATCGGCGGCGATCCGGACATGCCGCGCACTGGGCGCGCCCATTGTTCCACGAGGCGCAGGCACGTCCCTTTCAGGTGGGTCGCTACCTACTTCCGACAGCTTGGTGCTGGGCACGGCGCGCCTGAACGGCGTGCTGGAAGTTGATTACGACAACCGCTTCATCCGCGTGCAATCCGGCGTCACCAACCTCTCGGTGACCGGCGCTGTGGAGGATCAGGGATTCTTCTACGCGCCTGATCCGTCAAGCCAACTCGCCTGCGCCATCGCCGGGAACATCGCCATGAATTCGGGCGGCGCGCATTGCCTCAAATACGGGGTGACGACCAACAACCTGATGGGCGTGAAGATGGTGCTGGCCGATGGCGAGATCGTGGAGCTTGGCGGCCCGCATCTGGACGCGCCGGGGTTGGACTTAATGGGCGTGATCTGCGGCTCTGAGGGGCAACTCGCGATTGTCACCGAAGCGACGCTGCGCATCCTCGCCTCGCCAGAAGGCGCACGGCCAATCCTGATCGGCTATGACAGCGCCGAGGTCGCGGGCGAGTGCGTCGCCGACATCATCAAATCCGGCATCCTACCCGTGGCGATCGAATATATGGACCGGCCCTGCATTCGCGTGGTCGAGAATTTCGCTAAGGCGGGCTATCCGGATGTGGAGGCGCTGCTGATCGTCGAGGTGGAGGGGTCAGAGTCCGAGATTGAGCACCAGCTCAGGAAAATCTCCGAAATCGCCGAGGCGCTGAATCCCGTCGAGCTGAGGGTCAGCGAAAGCGCCGAGGAATCCGAACTGATCTGGAAGGGCCGCAAATCAGCCTTCGGCGCCATGGGGCAGATCAACGACTATATGTGCCTGGACGGAACCGTTCCGATTTCCGCCCTGCCCCACACGCTGAAGCGGATAGGTGAACTGTCAGCCGAACACGGGCTTGAGGTCGCCAATGTGTTCCATGCGGGCGATGGAAACATGCACCCGCTGATCCTGTTCGACGCCAACACGCCAGGCGATCTCGAACGGGCGGAACGTCTCGGGGCCGATATCCTGCGGGTCTGCGTCGAGGTCGGCGGATGCCTGACCGGCGAACATGGGGTCGGGATTGAAAAACGTGATCTGATGCATGACCAGTTTAGTGAGGACGATCTGGAAGCCCAGATGAGGGTCAAGGACGTGTTTGATCCCAGCTGGTCGCTGAATCCCGCCAAAGTGTTTCCGCTGGAAGTCAGCGAAACCCGTAGGCGACGCAGCGAATGACTATGGATGAGGCTGCGATCGCCGAGACGGTTCGTGAGGCGGCGACGTCGAAAACTCCGCTGCGTATTGTCGGCGGCGGTACAAGGTTGGCGGTCGGCGCGGTGGTCGAGGCGGCCCAGACTCTGTCGATGTCAGCGCATTCCGGGATCACGCTATACGAGCCCGGCTCGATGACCATCGTCGCCAAAGCCGGCACGACAATGCGCGAGTTGACGGCGACGCTCGATGCGGAAGGCCAGCATCTGGCGTTTGAGCCGATGGACCATCGCGCGCTTCTGGGATCGACCGGCGAGCCGACCATCGGCGGCGTGGTCGCGGGTAATTTCTGCGGCCCGCGCCGGTTGGCGGCGGGCGCATGTCGCGATCATTTGCTAGGCGTGCGCTTTGTCGACGGGGTGGGGCGGATCGTCAAAAACGGTGGCCGGGTGATGAAGAATGTCACCGGCCTAGATCTCGGGAAACTGATTTGCGGCTCTTATGGCACGCTGGGGGTCCTCACCGAGGTCTCGCTGAAAGTCCTGCCGAAGCCGGAGGCGACTGGCGTCCTGTTGATCGAGGGGCTGTCGGACCAACGCGCCATCGAAGCCCTCTCCAAAGCGCTTGGAACACCCTATCAGGTGATGGGAGCGGCGCATCTGCCCAGAGGCGTGGATGGTGAACCGGTCACGATGATCCGGCTGGAGGGGCTGGAGGACTCGGTCGCCTATCGCTCCAACAAATTGAAGGAGGCGCTGGCGAGTTTCGGCGATATCGCCATCGAAACCGACGCTGAACGAACAAGCGCGGGATCGGCCTATATCCGCGATGCGAAGAACTTGGTGGACGGATCAGGCGCCGTCTGGCGTATCTCTGTCAGGCCGACGGACGGTCCAGCGCTGGTGGCGCGTTTGCGGGACAGGATCGAAGTGCTGGGCGCATTCTACGACTGGGGCGGCGGCCTGATCTGGCTGAAGACGCTCGATCAGGGCGATGGCGGCGCGGCGGCGATCCGCAAAGAATTGGCGGCGACTGGCGGCCACGCGACGTTGATCCGAGGGTCGGAGGAATTGCGCAAAGCTATCCCTGCATTCCAGCCAGAGCCGCCCGCCCTCGCCCGGATCTCAACGGGATTGCGCGCCCAGTTCGACCCGGCGGGTGTTCTGAACCCCGGATTGATGACCTGACGCGGATGCGCCGATGAAAACCAGTTTCACCCCCGAACAGCTTCAGGATCCAGCGATCCAGCGCTCGAACGAAGTGCTGCGGTCGTGCGTCCATTGCGGGTTCTGCACGGCCACATGCCCAACCTATCAGGTGCTGGGCGATGAACTCGACAGCCCGCGCGGGCGCATCTACCTGATCAAAGACATGCTGGAGAAGGGCCGTAAGCCCGACGCCCGCACGGTCAAGCATATCGACCGTTGCCTCTCCTGCCTCGCCTGCATGACCACCTGCCCGTCCGGCGTGCACTACATGCACCTCGTCGATCATGCCCGCGAGTATATCGAGCAGAACTATGAGCGGCGCTGGGATGAGCGCGCGCTGCGCTGGGTGCTGGCGCGGATCCTGCCCTACCCCGCGCGTTTCCGCTGGGCTCTGTTCGGGGCCAAACTTGGCAAACCGTTCAAGCGCCTGATCCCCGATGCTCGGCTGAAGGCGATGCTGGAGATAGCGCCGGCGACGCTGCCCCCGGTCTCGGCCAATGACGACCCGCAGGTGTTCCCGGCCAAGGGCGAGAGGCGTATGCGCGTCGCGCTGATGACAGGCTGCGCGCAAAAGGCGCTCAACACGGAAATCAATGACGCCACGATCCGCCTGATGACCCGCCATGGCTGCGAGGTGGTGGTGGCGGAAGGCGCTGGCTGTTGCGGCGCGCTGACCCATCACATGGGCAAAACGCAAGAGAGCCATGCGACCGCGGCCCGGAACATCCGCGCCTGGGCGGCGGAAATGGACAGCCAGGGGCTGGACGCCATTGCTATAAACACATCTGGTTGCGGCACGACGGTGAAGGACTACGGGCATATGTTCCGCGAGACCGGGCTGGCCAAGGACGCCGCCCGCGTCGCCGCCAGCGCAAAGGACATTTCCGAAGTGATGGTCGAGTTGGCGCTAAACAACGCCACCCACGCATCAAAGCTGCGGGTCGCCTATCACGCGGCATGCTCATTGCAGCATGGCCAGCAGATCAAGACGCACCCAAAAGACCTGCTAAAATCCGCCGGTTTCGAAGTCGTCGAGCCAAAGGACGCGCATCTCTGCTGCGGGTCGGCCGGAACCTATAACCTGATGCAGCCGGAAATCTCGAAAGAACTGAAGGCGCGCAAGGCGAACTCGCTGGCGGCGACAAAGCCAGACGTCATAGCCGCTGGGAATATCGGCTGCATGATGCAACTAGCGCCAGCGCTTGGCGCGCCGGTGGTGCATACGGTGGAATTGCTGGACTGGGCGACGGGCGGCCCGAAACCGCCCGCGCTCCAATAACTTACTGCCAGCCCGGCACGTCGGACATATCGGGCAGTTGATGCGCGATACCCTTGTGGCAGTCGATGCAGGTCTTCTCGCCCGGCAGAAGGAATTTCTCATGCGCTTCCTGCGCGCGAGGGCTCTGCTTCGTCGGATCCATAGACTCCGCCGAATGACAGTTGCGGCACTCCAGCGAGTTGTTGGCCTTCAGCCTGGACCATTCGTGACTGGCAAGGGTCAGGCGGTGCGCCTCAAACTTCTCGCGCGTGTCGATGGTGCCGAAGATCTTGCCCCAGACCTCTTTCGAAGCCTGAATTTTGCGGGCGATCTTGTTGGTCCATTCATGCGGCACGTGACAGTCGGGGCAAGTCGCCCGGACGCCTGACCGGTTGCTGTAGTGGACGGTTGATTTCAGCTCAGCGAAGACGTTGTCCCGCATCTCATGACAACCCACGCAGAACTTCTCCGTGTTGGAGACTTCAAGGGCGGTGTTGAAACCGCCCCAGAAAATAACGCCTGCCAGAAATCCGCCCAGCGTCAGAACGCCGAGGCTGATATGGCGGGCGGGCGACCGGAACACCCGCCAGTAGTCTTTGATCATTCCCCACATATGCGCTTACTCCGGCTTCTTTTCGCCGCTGAGGAGCACATCGATGTCCACGAAAGTGTTCTCGATCATCGGGTCCACCTGCCGCTGGGGCACGTGGCACTGGTTGCAGAAATAACGCCGTGGAGAAACCGACGCGCGGAACTGCGCGTCCCGATCCATGAAATGGGTGATGGAGACCATCGGCGCGCCGCTCTCGCCCGTGCGCGAGCGCGCATGGCAGGAGAGGCACTTATTGGAGTTTTTATCGACGATATAGCCGTCGATCTTATGCGGGATCATCGGAGGCTGTTCCGGATAGTTCCGCACCTGTTTCTTGTCCGAGTCGTTCCAGTTGGTCATGCGCGCCGGCTCCGACTGATCGGAGATTTGGGTCGAGCCGCGCATGGTGGCGATCGGATCTGCTGCAAAGGCCGCGCCGGTGAACAGGATGGATGCAATGACGACGATGCGTTTCATGACTTCGATCCCCCCTTACGCCTTGACCACGCGCACGGCGCATTTCTTGAAGTCCGTCTCTTTCGAGATTGGGCAAGTCGCGTCCAGCGTGACCTTGTTGATCAATTGACGGGCGTCGAACCATGGCACGAAAACAAGGCCTTGCGGCGGTTTGTTGCGACCCCGCGTCTCCACACGCGTTCGGATCTCGCCGCGGCGCGACTGAACCCGAACTTCGTCTCCGCGCCTGACGCCAAGCGCCTCGGCGTCATCGGGATGCATGAAGCAGACCGCGTCGGGGAAGGCCTTGAAGAGCTCCGGCACACGTTGCGTCATGGAGCCGGAATGCCAGTGCTCCAGAACACGGCCTGTCGACAGCCAGAGAGGATACTCGTCGTCCGGGCTCTCCGCCGCCGGCTCATAGGGTAGCGCGAAGATCAGCGCTTTGCCGTCCGGTTTGCCGTAGAAGCGAACACCCTCGCCCTTGGGAACGTAGGGATCATAGCCCTCGCGGAAGCGCCACAGCGTCTCTTTGCCATCGACAACCGGCCATCTGAGACCGCGTTCCTGATGATAGACCTCATAGGGCGCAAGATCGTGTGCCTTGCCGCGACCGAACTCGGCATACTCCTCGAACAGACCCTTATGGACGTAGTAGCCGAAATGCTCGGAGTCGTCGTTGGCGTAGTCCTTGTTGACCTCATCCAGCCCATACGCATCGACCTGACCATTTCGGTATAGCACATCGTACATGGTCTTTCCGCGATACTCCGGCGCCTTCGCCAGCAGTTCTTCCGGCCAGACTTCCTCCATGGTGAAACGCTTGGAGAACTCCATAAGCTGCCAGAGATCGGATTTCGCGCCCTCAGGCGGCGGCGTAAGCTGATACCAGGCCTGGGTGCGACGCTCCGCGTTGCCATAGACGCCTTCCTTCTCAACCCACATCGCGGTCGGCAGCACCAGATCGGCGGCCTGCGCGGTCACCGTCGGATAGGCGTCTGAGACAACGATGAAGTTTTCCGGGTTGCGATAGCCGGGATAGCCCTCCTCGTTCAGGTTGGCCGCGGCCTGCATGTTGTTGTTCACCTGAACCCAGTAGGCGTTCAACTTGCCGTCTTTCAGCATCCGGTTTTGCAGAACCGCGTGATAGCCCGGCTTCGGCGGAACCGTGCCCTCTGGCACTTTCCACATCTTTTCCGCGATCTGGCGGTGTTTTTCGTTGGCCACCACCATATCGGCGGGCAGCCGGTGGGCGAAGGTTCCCACTTCACGCGCCGTGCCGCAGGCGGATGGCTGACCGGTCAACGAGAACGGCGAGTTGCCAGGCTCTGAGATTTTTCCGGTGAGCAGATGAATATTGTAAATGAGGTTATTGGCCCATGTCCCGCGCGTGTGCTGGTTGAAGCCCATGGTCCAGAACGAGGTGACTTTGACATTCGGGTCCGCGTAGAGCTTGGCCAGCTCCTCAAGCCGGTTTTTCGGCACTCCGGAAATCTCGTGCGCCTTGTCCAGCGTGTATTCGCTGACGAACTCCGCGAACTCCTCGAATGTTATATCACTTGAACCGCCGACCTTGTCGTTGTTGGCCGCCGCCTGCTCCAGCGGATGTTCCGGCCTGAGGCCATAGCCGATGTCAGCGTTGCCGCGCTTGAAATTGGTGTGCTTGTTGACGAACTCCTCATTCACCGCGCCATTTTGAATGATATAGTTGGCGATGTAGTTGAGAATCGCGAGATCGGTCTGCGGCGCGAACACCATAGGGATGTCGGCCAGATCGAAGCTGCGATGCTCAAAGGTCGACAGCACAGCCACTTTCACATGAGGCGCTGACAGGCGGCGATCGGTCACCCGAGTCCAGAGGATCGGGTGCATCTCGGCCATGTTCGAACCCCAGAGCACGAACGCGTCGGCGTGCTCCATATCGTCATAGCAGCCCATTGGCTCGTCGATGCCGAAAGTGCGCATGAAGCCAGCGACGGCGGAGGCCATGCAGTGCCGAGCATTCGGGTCGATATTGTTCGACCGAAAGCCCGCTTTCATCAGCTTCACAGCGGCGTAGCCTTCATGGACGGTCCACTGGCCCGAGCCGAACATGCCGACCGAGGTCGGGCCTTTCGCCTTCAGCGCGCCCTTCCACTTCTCAGCCATGATATCGAAGGCTTCGTCCCAGGTAATGGGGGTGAACTCGCCCTCTTTGTCGAACTTGCCGTCTTTCATGCGCAGCAGCGGCTGGGTCAGCCGGTCTTTGCCGTACATGATCTTCGACAGGAAATAGCCCTTGATGCAGTTCAGGCCCTTGTTGACCGGCGACTGCACATCGCCGTGGGTCGCGACGATCTTGTCGTCCTTGGTCGCAACCATCACCGAACACCCGGTGCCGCAGAACCGGCAGGGCGCCTTAGACCATTTCAGCTCAGTCTCGCTCGCCTCCGTCACCAGGTTCTGTGCGGAAGCGGGCAGCGAGACGCCGGCGGCGGCCGCGGCGATTCCCGCGGCCTTCGCCTTCAGCGCGTCGCGCCTGGAAATCTTCTTGTCTAGCATTGGATTATCCCCTCCAGGAGCCCTTGTAGTCGGCGGCGGGCGCCGACTCGTTGTGGTGAAAAACCATGTTTACGCCGAATACCCCATCCATGTTTCTGATCTGCTCGATCAGTTCGGTCAGGACGCGGTCATCATCGGCTTCGATTACGACGATCAATTTTCCAGACGGATCGTCGCCGTGAATTTCTGTGCACGGCATCGCCTCAACGCGGCGCGACAGACCGGAAAGCACCTCGGGTCTGGCGTGCACAATAACGCTTGAGATGACGCCGATATCGTCGACTTCTTCAACCATGGGCGCTTTCCATTGCTTGCCCGTCAGCTTGACTTGGCGCCGATATCGCCGAAGCAGGACAGATAGAGACGCAATCTCCGCAACCGGTGCACAGTTCGGTATCGATAGCGACCAAAGATCTTCCGCCTGACTGCAGCGTGAATCCAATCGCGCGCGCGTCGCAGACATCTGCGCAGGTCCGGCAATAAACTCCCTTGGCCGCAAAACAGGCATTCGATATGGCGGCGACAGGCGCTTCGTTCTTTGAGGGATCGTTCCCGCCAAAGAACCTGCGCCTGGACATGTCAGCGGACATTGTTCGGCTCACGCCCCTGGAGCGCCCGGAGGCCCTGCGATCATCTGAAAAATCCAGATAGCCAGGCCGAGGCCTCCGACAAACCCCACCGAAACCGCGGGCGCGAGCACTACGGACAAAAAAAGGAATGACGTCACTTCCTTCGCCCGGCTGACCCCGCCCTGTGGGGAATTCTGATCTACTGCATTCATCGCGCTTTTTCTTTCTGTTGGCGCTGTTCGCGGCGAAGCTATTCACTGCGTCACGGGCGATCCTTGATCTCGATCAACCGTCAGATTGAAGATCACATTACTAACGCATCAACGCCGCAGCATTGCGGCGCATGGAAGCAAGAAGATGCATACAACCATAGCTGACAGAGAAATTCTAGCTAAGACGCCCATGTTGAGTTCGGTGCCCATGAATGTCCGGGAAGCCGTTTTTGATCAACTGGTTATTGAGGAAGCGCCCAAGAAAACCTTTCTGTTTTCGGAAGGCGATTCCGCTACGTGTTTTTACATCGTCATCCGCGGCTGGATCAGCATCTATCGCCTCAGTGTCGAGGGGAAACGCGCCAATATCGGACTGTTCGGACCGGGAGAGAGCTTTGGCGAAGCCGCGATGTTCTTGTCGATGCGCTACCCGGTGAATGGCGAAGTCGTCGAAAACGCCCGTTTCGCCCGGATGGAGGCTCGCGCCATGAGGCAGGTGATTGAGGATGACCCCGCGATCGCGTTTGCGTTGCTGGGGTCCATGTCCAAACATTTAAAAATTCTTGTCGACCACCTTTCCAGCGACAGACTTCTATCATCGGTTCAGCGTGTCGCCCGGTTCCTGATAAATCTGCACGATAGCAACGGAAAGGCGGATGTCGTCCGCCTGCCTTGCGAAAAAGCCGTCATCGCCAGCGTTTTGGGCCTTACGCCAGAGGCGCTGTCGCGCGCATTCTCGTCGATGCGCGGCATCGGCGTTGGCGTCGTGCGTCGGGAAGTGACGATCGGCGATCCAGACCGGCTTCGCGAATTTGCATTGTCCGGCAAGTAACGAGCGCGACAAGTGTATGAGTGAGAGCGGCGGTGAGAAAGTCTTCCACGGTAGCGGCGGGGTGATCCTGCTGCGGGCGGCTTAAAAGTCGTCCACCTTACCCTCTGTGCAGACGGAGGGAGGGCGGGAGGATCTTCACCGTGGAATTGTATCGAAAGGTTCGTCTGGCGTGAGCCAGGGGGAGGCGGCTCGGCATTTCGGGATCTCGCGTGACAGCGTAAGGAAGATGTTGGCGTTTTCGGTTCCGCCGGGCTACCGGCGAACGGCGCCTGTCAGGCGGCCGAAGCTGGGCGGATTCACCGGGATCATCGACCAGTGGCTGTCGGAGGATCGGGGCCGGCTGCGCAAGCAGCGCCACACGGCCAAACGGATCTTCGAACGGCTTCGCGACGAGCATGGCTTTGAAGGCGGCTACACCATCGTCAAGGACTACGTCCGGGAGCATGTGCGCCGTCAGCGTGAGATGTTCGTGCCGCTGAGCCATGCGCCCGGTCACGCACAGGCTGATTTCGGTGAAGCGGTCGTGGTGATCGGCGGGGTCGAGCAGAAGGCGCATTTCTTCGCCCTGGACCTGCCGCACAGCGACGCCCGCTATGTGCGGGCCTATCCCGCGGCGACGGCCGAGGCGTGGATGGACGGGCATGTCCACGCCTTCGCCTTCTTTGGCCGTGTCCCCCGATCGGCGCTCTACGACAACGACCGCTGCCTTGTGGCGCGGATCGAGCCGGACGGAACGCGCAAGCGGGCGAAGCTGTACAGCGAGATGTTGTCCCATTACGTGATCCGGGACCGCTATGGCCGGCCAGGAAAGGGCAACGACAAGGGGAGCGTGGAGGGGCTGGTCGGTTACGCCCGACGCAACTTCATGGTTCCGATCCCGACCTTTCCGTCTTGGGACGCCTTCAACAACTGGCTCGAGGAGCAGTGCCGGAAGCGCCAGAGAGATACGCTGCGCGGGCACAGCGAGACGATTGGCGAAAGGCTCCAGCGCGATCTGGACGCGATGGCGCCCCTGCCGGCCGCGCCGTTCGTGTCACCCGTCAGCGCCCATGGGCCGAATTGATGTGATTGTCTAACGGAGGGTTTTGGTCTCATCGTAACCACCAAGGAGTGGAGATGAGACGGAAACCCGGGACTATGAAATCGACGACCGATCGCGTCGTGAAAGACATCCGCCGGAAGACGCGCAAGCGTCACTCGGCCGAGGAAAAGATCCGCATCGTTCTTGAGGGCCTGCGCGGCGAGGAGAGCATCGCCGAGCTGTGCCGCCGAGAAGGGATCGCGACGAGCCTCTACTATTGCTGGTCGAAGGAGTTCCTTGAAGCCGGCAAGCGGCGCCTGGCTGGCGACGCCACCCGTCAGGCGACGAGCCCGGAGATGAAGGATCTTCGCGCCGAATCCGCGGCGCTCAAGGAGGCGGTCGCCGATCTCACCCTGGAGAACCGACTGCTCAAAAAAAGCATGATCGGGGATGGGGACGACGAGGCATGAGGTATCCCGCATCCGAAAAGCTCGAGATCATCCGGCTCGTCGAGCAGTCGCACCTGCCGGCGACGCGCACGCTGGAGATGCTCGGCATTCCCAAGACCACGTTCTATCGGTGGTATGACCGGTATCTCTCGTTCGGCGACGCCGGGCTTGAGGACCGCTCCCCGCATCCGGGGCGGGTCTGGAACCGTATCCCTGATGATGTGCGAGAAAGGGTCGTCCGCCTGGCGCTGGAGGAGCCGGAATTGTCGCCTCGCGAGCTCGCGGTCCGTTTCACAGACAGAGAAAAGCACTTCGTGTCAGAAGCGTCCGTCTATCGCCTTCTCAAGGCGCATGACCTGATCACCAGCCCGGCCTTCATCGTGGTCAAAGCGGCCGATGAGTTCACGGACAAGACCACGAGGCCGAACCAGCTCTGGCAGACCGACTTCACCTATCTCAAGGTCATCGGTTGGGGCTGGTTCTATCTTTCGACGATCCTGGGCGATTACAGCCGCTACATTGTCGCCTGGAAGCTCTGTTCGAACATGAAAGCGGGCGACGTCACCGACACGCTGAAGCTGGCGCTCGAGGCGTCGGGCTGCGATAGCGCGTCGGTCCGGCATAAGCCCAGGCTGCTCAGCGACAACGGCGCGTCCTACATCTCTCACGACCTGGCCACTTGGCTCGATGGTCAGGGCATGGATCACGTCCGCGGCGCACCCCGACGAGACGGCGAGCGAGGCCTTCGCGCGGGTGAAGGCCCAGCTCGGCCATCACAGCGAACGCATGTCGGCCCACTACGCGCGCAAGGCGGAAGTCAGGAAAACGACGCGAGGCAACGTCTCACGTCTCCCGAACCTGCTGAAGAACCGAACGGAAACAGAACGTGACTCAGGGAAATAATCCTGAAGTCAGGGAAAAGTATTCCCGTGAATTTCCGCTAACCCATTGAAATCATGGTGGGCGGTGAGAGGCTCGAACTCCCGACATCCTCGGTGTAAACGAGGCGCTCTACCAACTGAGCTAACCGCCCTTCCCGGCGCTATCGCGCGGTGCTGAGGCGCGGTTTATCGACCGGCGCGCGCCCGGCGTCAAGCGGCGGCTGAAGCAAAGCGTTCCCGCTGGTTAGACGCCACGATCGTCACCTGCTATGGGCATAAACGACTTACCCACGCACCGTAATTCGCGCAGATATCGGATAGCGCACCAAACCTAGCTGAAGATAGGCGGACAGTTTTGGTCATTTTCGCGACTCTGGGGCGCCTTCTCCGCGTCCTCGCGCTGTTTCGCAGCCCCTGCGGCCCGTAAGGCCTCGCCGATCACCTCGCCATCCGCCGCTATAGAGACCCCACTGCACCTCCCCCGCAAAAATTTCTACCTATCGCTAGGTTGAAAATTATACAAATTCACAGCAACCTTATCTGAACTTTACCTATCGATAGGTAGAAAACTGCAGGTATCGAGATGAAAAGCACGAAAGCTCGCATCCTTGACGTCGCCGAGAGCGCGGCGCGGCGCGGTGGTTATCACAGCTTCAGCTTTCGAGATATTGCGGACGAGATCGGTATCAAGAGCGCATCGATCCACTATCATTTTCCGACCAAGGGCGACCTGGCGCGCGCCTTGGCCGAACGATATCGCAAAGAATTTTTCAAGGCCCTGCCCGCCCCGAGATCGGTCGACCGAAAAACATCCCTGAACGAGTTGGTGAATGCGCTTCGCGCATCGTCTCAGCAAGACGGAATGATGTGTCTTTGCGGAATGATGGCGGCTGAAGTTGACGCCCTGCCGCCAGAAGCGGCGAAGGAGGCTCGCGCGTTCTTCAAACAGGGCATCGATTGGTTGGAGCAAGTCCTGAGCGACGCGGAACCGAATGCCGATAAGCGGCTCGCGAAAGCTCTGGCGATTCTAGCCGGCCTGGAAGGCGCGCTGATCACCCGGCGGGGCTTGGGCGTGCCTTCTGGATTCGACATCGCCGCGCGCGAAATTGTCGAAACGTTAACGGGCGAAATCATAACGCTCCGATAGCCCTGCAGCGCAGGAAAAAGGCCGCCCTGCTTGGACGGCCCTTCGTGAATTCATCAGGACAGCGCTTAGTGGGCGCGGATCGCGCCTTCGCTCGCGGATTTCTCTGAGGCCGCGGCGCCGTCCAGCTCTTCATCCTCATCCCATTCGATCGGTTCGGGTTGACGGGTCAGCGCGATATCGAGAACCTGACGCACGGTTTCGACCGGGATGATGTCGAGCCCGTCCTTCACGTTGTCCGGAATCTCCGGCAGGTCTTTCACGTTGTCCTTCGGAATCAGAACCGTCTTGATCCCGCCGCGCAGCGCCGCCAGCAGCTTTTCCTTCAGCCCGCCGATCGGCAGCACGTTTCCGCGCAGCGTCACCTCGCCAGTCATCGCGACATCCTTATGAATGGGAATGTCGGTCAGGACCGAAACAATTGAGGTGACCATCGCGACGCCCGCAGATGGTCCGTCCTTTGGGGTCGCGCCCTCCGGCACATGGACGTGGATATCCAGATGCTCGAACCGAGTCGGTTTCACGCCGAAGGCCGGCGCCTGACTACGGACGTAGGATGCGGCCGCGTCGATGGACTCCTTCATCACATCGCCCAGCGTGCCAGTGGTCTTCATCCGACCCTTTCCAGGCAGGCGCAGCGCCTCGATCGACAACAGGTCGCCGCCTACTTCGGTCCAGGCGAGGCCGGTGACCGCGCCGACTTGATCCTTCTCTTCCGCGAGGCCGAATTTGAATCGCGGCGCGCCGAGCAACTCTTCCAGCTTCTCGGTCGTGACCTCCAAGGTCTCCGCCTCTTTCTTTACCAGAACGGTGACGGCCTTGCGGCACAGCTTGGCTAGCTCACGCTCAAGGTTCCGCACACCCGCCTCGCGGGTATATGTGCGCACCAACGCGGTCAGCGAGTCGTCATCCAGCGAGAATTCAGCGTCCTTCAACCCATGCGCCTTCAGTTGCTTGGGAAGCAGGTGGCGCCGGGCGATCTCGAACTTTTCATCCTCGGTGTAGCCTGAGAGACGGATCACCTCCATCCGGTCCAGCAACGGCCGCGGCATGTTCATCGTGTTCGCCGTGGTGATGAACATCACGTGGCTCAGGTCGTATTCCACCTCAAGATAGTGGTCCGCGAAGGTGCTGTTCTGCTCCGGATCCAGCACCTCAAGCATGGCGCTGGCTGGATCGCCGCGGAAATCCTGGCCCATCTTATCGACTTCATCGAGCAAGATCAGAGGGTTGACCGTACTGGCCTTCTTCATCGACTGGATAATCTTGCCCGGCATGGAACCGATATAGGTCCGCCGATGGCCGCGGATCTCAGCCTCGTCGCGGACTCCGCCCAGCGAGATGCGAATGAACTCACGCCCGGTCGCCTTGGCGACCGACTTGCCAAGCGAGGTCTTGCCGACGCCCGGCGGGCCGACGAGACACAGAATCGGGCCTTTCATCTTTTTGGCGCGTTGCTGCACGGCCAGGTATTCGACGATCCGCTCCTTAACCTTCTCCAGCCCGTAATGGTCGGCGTCCAACACCTCTTCGGCGCGGTTCAGATCCTTTTTGACCCGGCTGCGCTTGCCCCAAGGGATCGACAGCATCCAGTCCAGATAGTTGCGCACCACTGTCGCTTCGGCGGACATCGGCGACATCTGCCGAAGCTTCTTCAGCTCGGCCAGCGCCTTGTCCTTCGCCTCTTTCGACAGCTTGGTGCTTTCGATCCGGTCCTCGATCTCGCCGGTCTCATCCCGGCCATCCTCGCCTTCGCCAAGTTCACGCTGATGGCCTTCATTTGCTCATTCAGATAGTACTCGCGCTGGGTCTTCTCCATCTGGCGCTTGACGCGGGACTTGATCTTCTTCTCGACCTGCAGGACCGAGATCTCCGACTGCATCAGGGCGTAGATCTGCTCCAGGCGCTCGGCGACATCGGTGACCTCCAGAAGCTCCTGCTTCTGGCTGAGCTTCACGCCCAGATGCCCTGCGATGGTGTCGGCAAGACGGCTGGGATCCTCGATCTGACCGATCGAGGCGACGACTTCTTGCGGAACGTTCTTGTTGAGCTTGACGTATTTTTCAAATTCTTCGGCAATCGAGCGGCTCAGCGCCTCGACCGCCTCAGGCTCCTGAGCCTCATCGAGCATGCCTTCCGCTTCGGATTCGAAGAACTCCTCGCGATCCGTGTAGCCGGTGATGCGCGCGCGCGACTGGCCTTCGACCAGCACCTTCACGGTGCCGTCGGGCAGCTTCAGCAGTTGCAGGACGTTGGCGATCGTGCCGACGTCATAGATGTCATCCTGACCGGGATTATCTTCGGACGCCTCACGCTGGCTGGCGAGCAGAATCTGCTTGTCATCCGCCATCACCTCTTCCAGCGCGCGCACCGATTTTTCTCGCCCCACGAAAAGCGGCACGATCATATGAGGAAATACGACGATATCTCGGAGCGGAAGCACCGGAAATACGCCGCCTGTAGCAGCACTAGTCTCGCCCATGAAGCCTCCAATCGCGCTTCTCTCAGCCGGCCGCTGTGGCGGGGCCGAGTCGGCGCCTGATCGTTATCGTTACAATGAAGGTGACGCGTGACCGCCGGAGTTTCAAGAAGCGGCGGCGGAAAAGCGCCTTCAGCCTGTCGGATTCGCCATATGGGCGCGGAATCTTCCGCGCGCAAGGCGAAGGGTCGAATATCTGGAACGGACGTTTCGATTACGAGGCGCTTGCGGGCGCCTCCTGCGAACGGTCAGCATAGATATATAGCGGCTTGGCCCCGCCGGTGATGACCTCATCATTGAGCACCACTTCCTCGACGCCTTCCATGCCCGGAAGATCGAACATCGTGTCCAAAAGCACGTCCTCGAGGATCGAACGAAGGCCGCGCGCGCCGGTCTTGCGCTCAATGGCCCGCTTGGCCACGGCGCGCAGCGCCTCTTCGGTGAAACTGAGATTCACATTCTCCATATCGAAGAGCCGCTGATATTGTTTGACCAGCGCGTTCTTCGGCTCGGTCAGGATTGTGACGAGCGCGTCCTCATCCAGGTCGCGGAGCGTTGCGATCACCGGCAGACGGCCGACAAATTCCGGGATCAGACCAAATTTCAGCAGATCTTCCGGCTCCAGCGCTTCCAGAAGGTCGCCGATTTTACGGTCATCCTCAGACTTCACATCTGCGCCAAATCCGATGGCCGAGCCCTTGCCTCGCTGGGCGATGATCCTGTCGAGCCCCGCAAAGGCGCCGCCGCAGATGAACAGGATGTTGGTCGTATCGACCTGAAGGAATTCCTGCTGCGGATGCTTGCGGCCGCCCTGGGGCGGGACGGAGGCGACCGTGCCCTCCATGATCTTCAAGAGCGCCTGCTGCACGCCCTCGCCCGAAACGTCGCGCGTGATCGAGGGATTGTCTGATTTGCGGCTGATCTTGTCGACCTCGTCGATATAGACGATGCCGCGCTGCGCCCGCTCCACATTGTAGTCGGCCGATTGCAGCAGCTTCAGAATGATATTCTCAACATCCTCACCCACATAGCCAGCCTCGGTCAGCGTGGTGGCGTCGGCCATTGTGAAAGGCACGTCCAGAATGCGCGCCAGCGTCTGCGCCAGCAACGTCTTGCCGCAGCCGGTCGGGCCGATCAGCATGATGTTGGATTTCGCCAACTCAACATCGCCGGTCTTCTGCGCGTGGTTCAGGCGCTTGTAGTGGTTGTGGACCGCGACCGAAAGGACGCGCTTTGCGGTCGCCTGTCCGATGACATAGTCATCCAGAACCTGACAAATATCCTGCGGCGTCGGCACGCCGTCCGAGGATTTGACGAGATTGTTCTTCGTCTCCTCGCGGATGATGTCCATGCACAGCTCGACGCATTCATCGCAGATGAACACTGTCGGCCCGGCGATCAGCTTACGCACCTCGTGCTGGCTTTTGCCGCAGAACGAGCAATAGAGCGTATTCTTCGAATCGCTGCCGGATGTCTTTGTCATTCGCTTCTCCCGGCGTCGCACGCCTGGCGCTTAATCTCGCGTTCCCTACCCGCTCGCTGGCGGTTCGAATCCTTGCGACAATCCATAGGACCACGCAACGCGATGGCGTTTCAACCCGATTTAGCTTTCGTGTGACCCGGAGGCGTCAGCAAGCCGCCCGCCGTCACGCAGAAGTCACTTGTCTTCGTCGGTTTCAGGCTTGGCGGTTACGATATCGTCAATGATCCCAAACTCCTTGGCGCGATCCGGCGTCATGAAATTATCCCGGTCCAGAGCGTTCTCGACCGCCTCGATATCCTGCCCCGTGTGCTCCATATAGATCTCGTTCAGCCGCTTTTTGAGGTCCAGCACTTCCTGCGCATGAATTGCGATGTCGGAGGCCTGCCCCTGAAAACCACTGGACGGCTGATGCACCATGATCCGGCTGTTGGGCAGCGAGAAACGCATATCCTTTTCGCCAGCTGCCAGCAGCAGTGAGCCCATAGAAGCCGCCTGTCCAACGCAGATGGTCTGCACCTTGGGCTTGATGTATTGCATCGTGTCGTAGATCGACAGGCCCGAGGTCACAACGCCGCCCGGACTGTTGATATACATCGCGATATCTTTCTTCGGGTTCTCCGCCTCCAGAAACAGAAGTTGGGCCACGATCAGCGTAGACATGCCGTCATGCACCGGGCCAGAAACGAAGATGATCCGCTCTTTCAGCAGCCGTGAAAAGATATCGTAGGCGCGTTCGCCGCGAGAGGTCTGCTCGACCACCATCGGCACCAGCGTATTCATGTAAGCGTCTGCGGGGTTGCTCATTTTTCTCTGACCTTTCGGGAGGGGGCGTTCCGTCTGGGCGCGGGAAATCCCGCGGCGCATCGCAAGTCTTAGTGATCGCCCGCGGCGGCGGCAAGAGGCGCCGGACAGCGCCTGAACGAAAACGGCCGGCGCAATGGCCGGCCATTCGCAAACTCGCGGGCGCAGCCCAGTTTACTCTTCGCTTTTATTAGCCTCGGCGCCAGTCTTGGCGTCGTCATCGGAGGCCAGTTTCTCAAGCGCGTTCTGCAGCTCATCCTTGGTGACGTCCGTGTCGGACACGTCGGCCATCTCGATTATGAAATCGACAACCTTGTCTTCGAAGATCGGAGAGCGGATCGAGGCGAGCGCCTGCTCATTGTTGCGGGCCCACTCAAAGAATTCCCGCTCGCGTCCGGCGTACTGTCCGGCCTGCTGCATCAAAGCAGCGTTCACTTCCGCCTCGGTGACCTCGATCGAGTTCTTCTGTCCGACATCGGCGAGCAACAGTCCCAGGCGTACGCGACGTTCGGCCAACTCGCGATGGCTGTCCTCGACCGGAATTTCGCCGTGGTCATGGCCATGCTCGTCCGGGTTATCCTCATGCCAAAGCTGATGGGCGACCTGAGACGCCTCGGCATCGACCATGCTGGGCGGCAGGTCGAAGGAGACAAGGCTGTCCAACTGATCCAGAAGCTGGCGCTTCATCATGTTGCGAGAGGCGGTCTTGTATTCTTCCGACAGACGCTCAGAGACCTGCGTCTTCAGCTCATCCAGCGACTCGACGCCAAACCGTTTGGCCAGCTCATCGTCGATTTCCGCGGCCTCGGGCTTGCGGACCTCTTTCACCTTGCACTCGAAGACCGCGGCCTTGCCGGCCAGGTTCTCCGCGCCGTAATCCTCAGGGAAAGAGACCTCGACGTCTTTTTCGTCACCGGCCTTCACGCCGACCAGTTGGCCTTCGAAACCGGGAATGAAAGAGTTGGAGCCCAGCGCCAGCGGATAATCCTCGGCTGCGCCGCCCTCGAAGGGCTCTCCATCAACCTTGCCGAGGAAGTCGATCACGACCTGATCGCCGTCTTCAGCCTCAGCTTCCGGCGCGGCGGCGGCGAAGTTTGTGGCGTTCTCGGCCAGGTTGGTCAGCGCCTCGTCAATCGCCGCGTCATCCACCTTCGCGACCAAACGCTCCAGCTTGACGGTGGCGAATTCGGCTTCCGGAATGTCCGGCAGGCGCTCATACGACACAGAGATCTTCAGGTCGTCGCCTTCCGCATAGTCCTCATTGACGATCTTTACGTCGGGCTGCTGGGCCGGACGGTCGCCATTCTCTTCGAAGATATCTCGGACCGCGCCGTCCACGGTCTCCTGCACGGCCTCGCCCAGCAGGCTTTTGCCGAACATCTTCTTCAGAAGCGGGGTCGGCGCCTTGCCCTTGCGAAAACCCTTCATCTGGAAATCGGCGCGCACCGTCTCCAGCTTGTCGTTGATCTTCTCGTCAAGCTGCGCGGCCTCGACCACCACGGAGTATTCGCGCTTCAGGCCGTCGGATTTGGTTTCCGTAAGCTGCATCTCGTCCTCGTCCCACATCAGCGAAGCCGCGCCTCGCCGGAAAATCCATTATCGGGCCCATCGCCCCTTGCGCCAAAGCGCCATAAATCGTCGCGGTCAGGTGGTGCGGGCGGAGGGACTTGAACCCCCACGCCTTGCGGCACGAGAACCTAAATCTCGCGTGTCTGCCAATTCCACCACGCCCGCAACGCCGATGCGCCGGTCGCGGAATCGCGCCTGAACACGGCCCTGATCCAAGTTGGGAACACGCTTTGGAAGGCGCGCACCACCCTGAAACGGCGCCTCTATATCAACTCAAAATAGGGGGCGCAGCAAAAAAGAATCGTCAGGCGAAAAGGCGTCTGAACACGGCCGGTAGCGCCTCAGGCAAATCCTCGGCGATCAACGCGGGTCCGAATTCACGCGCCGCCTCGACATGCAAGTACGCGCCTGCGGCCGCAGCCTCGAACGCCGAGAACCCCCGCGCGGCCAGTCCGGCGATCAAGCCAGTTAAGACATCGCCTGAACCGGCCGTGGCCAGCCACGGGGCCGCGCGGGCATAGGCGGCGGCGGAAACCGCAACCTCGCCAGAGGGCGCAGCGATGACCGTATCGGCGCCTTTTAACAGGATGACCGCGCCAGACCGGCGAGCGGCCTGCCGCGCGACTTCGACTTTCGATACCGGGCGAGTCGCGGATGTCGGCGGCGAACAGATCGCCTCCGCCAGATCAGGGAACAAGCGGCGAAACTCGCCGAGATGCGGCGTGAGAATCACCTGGCCCGCCGCCGCTTTTTCGAACAAGAGGTCGGGTGAGTCGGCGAAGGCGGTCAGCGCGTCGGCGTCCAGCACCAGGGTTCGCTCGCCCAGCTGGAACGCCCTGCTGTCCAACGCCATCTCAACCATCCGCCGCGCGCGGCGCTCGCCCGCCTCCAGATCCGTCTCGGCAAAGGCGCCCTGGGCCAGACCGGGGCCGAGGGCGACTGCGTTCAACCGCGAATCCTGAAGCAGCGCGCCGAACGCTGCCGCGTCATCGACCGGTTTCAGCATGACGGCCGTCAATTGCGAAGCGCATTCGGGAATCGCTGTCTGTGGCGCGGCGACCGTGACCAGCCCGGCGCCAACGCGCAACGCGCTGCGCGCCGCCAGACGGGCCGCGCCGGTCGCCCCCTGACCGCCCGATGCGATCACTGCATGGCCATGATCGTATTTGTGCCCGGCCCGAGCCTTGTCGAAGCTGCGGGAGAACACGGCGTGGTGATCGACGTGGAACGGCGCGCCGTCGCAAGGGCCGGCTAGCGCCGTATCCGGCATGCCGATTGGCGCGACGATCACTTCGCCGCAGTGCGCAGGCCCGTCCGCCAGTACGTGACCCGGCTTCATCCGCTCAAAGGTCACCGTGAACTCGGCGTGCGGCGCGGACCCCCAGACCCTGCCGGAGGCGCCGCATAGCCCAGAAGGCGTATCGACGGCGGCGATCCGGGCGCAGCGATCAGAGAGACGCCGCGACAGCGTCGCCGCCCGCCCCTCGAACGGTCGAGACAGCCCGGCGCCAAACAGCGCATCGACCGCCATCGGAGCTGCGGATGCGATCGCGTCGCATGCCGCCTCATCCAGCGGTAAGATGTCGCCGACATCAACCCAGCGACGCGCCGCCCATTCGGCGTCGGTTCCGGTCGCCGCTGGCGCGAGCGCATAGACGGTTACCGGCCATCCGGCCTCCTTCAATACGCTGGCGATCACATAACCGTCGCCGCCATTGTTGCCTGGACCGCACAGGATCGCGACCGGAGCATCAGGCAGCGGCCATCTGGACAGGATCTCCGCGGCGACCGCCCGCCCGGCGGCCTCCATCAGGGTCGCTCCCGGCACGCCCGACTCGATCGCCGCGCGATCGGCCGCGCCCATGAGGGACGGCTCCAGCAGCGCGCGTGAATAGCGTGCGCCTGCGACTTGACCGCCCGACATCACGTTTTCCGCCCTTTTTTTCATCACAAAGCCTAAAAATTGCGCATAGTTTGCGCCGATTCGACATGTCTGAGCGTGGCGACGATCGCTCAAACACTGATTATTCGGTCTCTAGGCGCGCTCGCCGCCGGAATCAAACAAATTGGCACGGCGTGTGCTTGACACTTTCGGGCTGCGGAGCTTTGTCTGTCGGCTCATACACCAAGGGAGTTCTAGTCGACGATGAAAAAGATCGAAGCGATCATCAAGCCTTTCAAACTCGATGAGGTGAAAGAGGCGCTGCAGGACGTCGGAGTCCAGGGCCTGTCCGTCACCGAAGTGAAAGGGTTTGGACGCCAAAAAGGTCACACCGAGCTTTATCGTGGGGCCGAATACGTCGTTGATTTTCTGCCGAAGGTGAAAATCGAGGTCGTTCTCGACGACGACCAGATCGACGGCGCCATTGAGGCGATCATCGGCGCCGCCAAGACCGGCAAGATCGGCGATGGCAAGATCTTCGTCACATCCGTCGAACAGGCCATCCGCATCCGAACCGCCGAGGAGGGCGTCGAAGCGCTCTGACGCGCGACGGCTTCCGAAACGAAACATTCGCCCCACCATTCCGGCGCGGGCGGCAACTGTAAATTGACGATATCTCACACGGAGAGAGGGAATTCGATGAGCGACGCACAGTCCGTTCTTAATACAATCAAAGATGACGACGTGGCATACGTCGACATCCGTTTCACCGACCCGCGCGGCAAACTTCAGCACGTGACGGTCATTTCGGACGAAGTCGATGAGGACTTCCTTGACGAAGGTTTCATGTTCGACGGCTCGTCGATCGCCGGCTGGAAGGGCATCGAGAAATCGGACATGAAACTCATGCCCGACTGCTCGTCCGCCTATATGGATCCGTTCTACGCCGAAAAAACGCTCTGCGTTCACTGCAACGTGCTGGAGCCGGACACGAACGAGCACTATGAGCGCGACCCGCGCGGCACCGCCGAAAAGGCCGAGGCTTATCTGAAGTCCTCCGGCATCGGCGACCAGTCCTACTGGGGCCCGGAAGCCGAGTTCTTCCTGTTCGACGACGTTCGATTCTCGAACTCGATCAACAAGGTTGGCTACGAGGTCGACGCCGCTGACGCCTCATGGAACACCGACACCGAGTACGAAATGGGCAATATGGGCCACCGGCCCGGAGTGAAAGGCGGCTACTTCCCGGTCAACCCGACCGACGCCGTGCAGGACCTGCGTTCCGAGATGCTCTCGACGATGAAGTCCATCGGCATGAAGGTCGACAAGCACCATCATGAAGTGGCGTCGTGTCAGCATGAGCTGGGCCTGATCTTCGGCACGCTGACCTCGCAGGCCGACGATCTGCAGAAGTACAAGTACATCATCCACAACGTAGCCGCCGCCTACGGCAAATCGGCGACCTTCATGCCGAAACCGATCGCAGGCGACAACGGCACGGGTATGCACGTCAACCAGTCGATCTGGAAAGGCGGCAAGCCGCTGTTCGCGGGCTCTGGCTACGCTGACCTTTCGGATGAGGCGATCTACTATATCGGCGGCGTTCTGAAGCACGCGAAGGCGTTGAACGCTTTCACCAATCCCGCCACCAACTCCTACAAGCGACTGATCCCAGGGTTTGAGGCGCCGGTGCTGCTGGCCTACTCGGCGCGGAACCGCTCGGCGTCCTGCCGTATTCCATGGACGGAGAGCCCGAAGGCGAAGCGCGTCGAGACCCGCTTCCCGGATCCGTCGGCGAACCCCTATCTCTGCTTCTCGGCCCTGCTGATGGCCGGCCTGGACGGCATCAAGAACAAGATCCACCCCGGCGAGCCGGCGGAGAAGGATCTGTACGACCTGCCGCCCGAGGAACTGGCCGAGATCCCGACCGTCTGCGGCAGTTTGCGTGAAGCCATGGGCGCTCTGGAAGCCGATCACGACTTCCTGCTGCAGGGCGATGTGTTCACCAAGGACCAGATCGAGGGTTACATGGATCTCAAATGGGAAGAGATCTACAACTACGAGCACACCCCGCATCCGGTCGAGTTCCAGATGTACTATTCCTGCTAAGGCGTTCGCCTTCAGTAAGCGGAAGGGCGGGGCTTTGGCCTCGCCCTTTTCGTTTTGGACGCCCGCAGTTTTGGAGAATTGCAAGAATCGCCCTATGGTTGCGCTTTAGTGCTCTGCCAGAGGCGAATGAGCGATGTCTGAATTCCGCAAGAACCTAAAGCCGCTTGGCATGCACGCAGTGTATGATCAGGCGTTAAGTCTCGCCACTTCCTCGGAGTTCGCGGCGATCGGGCATATCGACACCGGAATTACCCCGCATCCGGGTTTGGGGTTTGAGGATAACTCTGACGACCTAAGCAAGACGTCGATCATTCTTGATGATGACAGCGACCTTCTCGATGACGGGCCAGCTTGGGCGAAATTTGGCCCCAAGCCGAAATTTCTCGACAAGCTGACCGACTGGCCAGACCACGGTACGAAGACCCTTTCCATCATCCTGTCCGATGTCCAAAACCGGCTGCACGGCGTCGCGCCGGGGGTCGCGGTGATCCCGATCCGGATCGCGGATGGACCCATATTTCAGGATGACACGCAGCGCGACCTCATGGGGCCGGCGATACGCAGACTCGTCAACCACCCCAGAAAGCCTCGCGTGATCAGCATCAGCATGGGAAATCCCGGGCATATGGGATTCTTCGAATTTCCCAAGAAACTCATTTCCGATGTTTCGCCCGGCCTCAGCAAAGACGCCAAACGCGCCGTTGATGAGGCCTATGAGGCCGGCGTCGCGATCTGCGCCGCGGGCGGGCAAGTCATCGACCGCGTGGTGTTTCCAGCCCGGCTGTTTCGCACCATCGCCGTTGGCGGGCTGTCGCCGAGCGACGATCACTATCCTCCCCACGGCTATGGCGGCTCCGACATGAGTCTGGTCGATGTCTGGGCGCTCGCCACGAACGTAAACCGGGCGTCTTCGACCAAATCCAACGGCGAATTTGATCATATCTGGGCCGAAGACGAGAAAGCCAACAGGAATGAGCCGGACAAGGTTACGGGAACGTCCTACGCAACCCCGCAGGTCGCCGCCGCGACAATGCTGTGGATGGAGTGGAACCGCCACAATCTTCCCGACCATGGCGACCCGGAAGGATGGAAGTCGGTAGAGGCGGCGCGGCTGGCGCTAAGAGATTCGGCGCAGAAGGTCAGCGCAAAGCTTGGCGGGCGGAAAAGGCGCATGGTGCGAAAACTGGACATCGAAGAGTTGTTGAAGACGCCTGTCCCAGATCTTTCAAAACTGAAACGGCATCCACCTGCGGCAAAGCAACGAAACTGAGAGCGCGAAGGATCCGACTTGCGCGCCATAGCGCATCGCCCTATTCACCGCCCCCTTGTTAACCGCCGGACTCAGGAGGCTAAAATGATCAAACTGCGCAAATTCGACAACCTCCCGTCCTTTCGAGCGGACGTCTAAGCGCCGCCGCTCCTTTCCATCGGAAACTCAGGTCAAACGCGGCGTTCGCTATGTGCATGGCGATGTCGAACTGATCAAAAACCCGGGGCGCAACGATCTTTGCCCTTGCGGTTCCGGGAGGCGTTTTCAAGAAATGCTGCATGGAGTCGGGCCGCTATGATGGCGCCGAGCGTGGAGAGTATTTTTAGAGAATGTCCTTAGAGGCGCCCTTCCCCCCCCACCTCGCCGCCCCTTCGCTGGACGATTTCAAACGTCTCGCCCACGCGGCATTCGATGCTCTGCCCGCCGTCTTTCGCGACCGGTGCGGCGATGTGGCTTTGCGCGTGGCGGATTTCGCCGATGCTGAAACTCTGACGGCGATGGGGATCGAGGACCCATTCGAGTTGACCGGTCTCTATCACGGCGTGAACCTGACTGAGAAAAGCGTCAGTCACGCAGAGCCGCGCGCGGACGAGGTCTGGCTCTATCGCCGACCAATACTGGACGAGTGGTGCCAACGGGGCGACGAAGCGCTGGGAGACCTGATCGCCCATGTGCTGGTGCACGAGATCGGTCACCATTTCGGCCTGACGGATGAGGATATCGATGCGATCGAAGCGGCGGCGGATTAAAGTCGAGTCTTTTCAGGTCTTTGGCGCGCTATCCAAAAGTGCGGCTGTAATAGAGCACACCCAGTTCCTGCATCGCGCGAGACGCCGGACCGAAAACGCTGGAAAATCTCATCCAATCCAGCTTCGCCGCCTGCGCGATTGCCCCCAATGAGCGCTTTCCGTCGATCCCAACGATCAGCGGCGCGGCCTGTTTTGAAATGGCGCGGCTTATCTTCATCCCGTCGCGCGTGACGCTCAGCCCGCCCTGCTTGGCGATAACGCCCGCTGCCTGCCGCCCTGTCGCGCCCGGCAGGACGGGAACCGCCTGCGGCGAGGTCGGTCCCGCGATTTTCGTCTTTGCGCCCGCCTTGGCGACATAGACATTATGGAGCTTGATATTGCCGGCCAGCCTCTCGGCCAACGCCGCGCGCGACCACGCGTCCAGCTTTTTCGCCCGCGCCAGCAAGTCAGGATCGCGCAGATAGCTTTCCGGCGCATAGCGGGCGGGTTCGACGAAGCTGACCAGCTCCAGCCCAGCGGCCGTCAACGTCTCCTGCAGCTCACCCACCGAATAGGGCCGATCCCGACTGTGCAGCAAAAGATCATAGAGACCGGCGTCGTTGCTCTTGTGATCGACGACAATCTCGTTCCGGTTCAGCCAGTTGGTGGGGGGCGCCTCGTTCAGAACCTTCTTCGCGATCGCCACCTGTGTTTCCGGCTCCTCACCTTCTGAAAGCGCCTTGAGCGCCTCCTGCATTGGGTAGACCCCTGTCCGGCCTAGCGGGGCGTAGACCATGATCCCCATGCCACCATCCTCTGCCAGCGCAGTCGAGAGCGCATCGAACCCCGCCTGCGGTTCAGGCAAATGATGCAGCACGCCGCAGCAGTCGATGTAGTCGAACGGCCCCATCTCCGGCGCGGTCAACAGATCGCCCGTCGCGAAAGAGATGTTGCTCAGGCCGCGCGCCTTGGACCGCGACTCCGCGATTTCCCGGCTCGCCGAGGACATGTCGAGATAGGTGATCTCGGCCGGGCAGCCGAAATCCGTCAGCCTTTGAGCCAGCATGATCAGCGCGTCTCCGGTGCCGCCGCCCGCGACCAAGGCCCTGAAGGGCTGCGACCAGTCCCGTGCGCCGCCATAGATAAAATGGTCGATTTCCAGCGGGTTGGAGGGCGAGCCGATAATCAGGCGCTTCGCCTCATCCGCCGGATCGCGGGCCGGATAGGGATATGCCTCATATTGCCGTTTGACCGGATCCATACCGCGTGTCCCTCGATTGCCGCCTCACACTGCGGTCATCCAATGGAGGAGATGACGTGTCAAGGATCGGCGGCGGCGCGTCCGGTATGCTTCAGGCAGTTATGCGTCACAGATTGAGCGACTCGCGATAATATCGTATCATCCAAGGCCTTCACCCTCATCGATTGAGTATATTTCTCAGGGGAGAATTCACTGATGGCCACTCAAGAACAGTACAGCGACAGGAATTTCGAGTTTCTCGCGCGCGACGAAGCCGCAAAGCTGATCAAGGACGACATTCACGTCCATCGAAAAGATAAAAAAGTAGTGTGCGAAACCGACATTCGCGGTCACAAGAAACCCGACGGACGCTCTCCGCTCGATCTGGTCGTCGACGCCTCTGACGGGTTCATCCCGCTATGGGCGGCGAACACCACGCTTCGGTGGCGTTTTCAGGAACAGTCGATGGCGAATTTTGTCGACCCTGAGGCGGCGAAGAGCGCTATCCGCGCACTCTTAGGCGATGCGCTTCTGGCCTGGGGCGACGCCGTGCCTGTGAAATTCGCCGAGCGCCAGCACGCCTGGGATTTTGAGATTGCGGTCAGCCCGCAGGAAAACTGCACCATCAATGGCTGCACCCTTGCGCGGGCTTTTTTCCCCGACGCCGGACGGCACGATCTGCTGCTTTACCCGACGATGTTTTCACAATCGCGCGAAGAGCAGGTCGAGACCATGGCCCATGAGATCGGGCATGTTTTTGGACTACGCCATTTCTTCGCGGATGTGTCAGAGACGGGCTTTCCGTCGGAAATTTTCGGCGCGCACGAGAAGTTCTCCATCATGAACTACGGGAATGAGAGCGTGCTAACCGACAAAGACCGCGAAGACCTGAGCCTGCTTTATGAAAAGGTTTGGGACGGCAGCGTGACGGAGATCAACGGGACGCCAGTTCAACTGATGCGACCATTCAGCTTCTTCCGCGTGGCGCTGGGGGGAACCAACCCGTTCGCCATGGGGTGAGCCGGCGCGCGTGACATCGATCAGCTAGAACCGACGCCGGACGCCGAGGGCCAAGGCATTGGCTCCGCCATCCCCGCCAAAAGTCCCGAAGCCGGTGGATCGATGATGAATACGCGCCAGCGCCTCCCAATTCTCGGCTGGCAGGTCGAAGGCCAACTCCGCCATCCAATAGATCATTGCCGCCTGGCTTTCGCCCTCATTCTCGATCTCGAGACGTGGCGTCTCGCTGGCGAAGGACGGACCCAGCCCAAAGGCGGCGCTGGTGTTCAAATGCGCATCCCAAGGGAAAGCGTTCCAGCGCGCCACCAGAATCGGGGCGTTCAACTCCCAATGGGTCTGGCCGCGAACATGGCGCACGATCTGCCCTTCGATCTCAATGTCGAGTTCGTCCAGCGGCCGCGCAACACGGGCCGAGAGCGCGCCGCCGACGAAATAGGAGTCCTCGACTTCAACGTCTGGAGGATAGGCGATTTCCCACCAGCTGTTGTCGAGCATCACGCCTGCAAATCCGGTCGCGGCGTAAGCCCCGCCTTCGCTCGCCTGTTCGACGTTCCGCTCGCTCGCGCAAGCCGCGCCAACAATGACGAAGGCGACGCATATCCAATGCAACGACCCGATTTTAGTCGAATTGAGAGACACGCCGCGGGATCCCATGGCAGAATCCTTTCGTACCGACTGAGAATCTCGCCGGTCCGTGCTGGGAATCCATCGCGATGACGTCAGACCGTCCTGGCCATCGCGGTGCGTCCTCCTGCATCTTCAGGCGCATAACCCGTGACGCCACAAGCGAGTTCGCCGCTTATTATAGCAGTTCCTACGGTTCGAGGTAACGCTTGCGCCCTGCACAGCCGCCAAGAACAGGCGCAGACGTGTCACGACGACGCGGACAGATGGGGCGAAACCCAAATCCATTGCACCTGAAAGTTGAGTTGACTACGTTCTGCAACCTGTTGTTTTCAAGGAGAAACCCCCGTGCGTAGAGAATCCCTCAGACTGGCCGCCGTCGCCATTGCGTCCATTGGACTGACCGTGTCCGCCGCCGCCGAACAGGCAGACTCTTCTCCGCTGAGCGCCAACGGATATATCGCCGTGCCGATCAGCGCGCCGACGGATGGCAATCCCTCCTATGTCTATTCCGTCAACCGCGTCACGGACCCCAGCACCATCAATCCGGGCGAACCGATGCCGGGCTATCCGAATACGGATGTTCGCTCGGTGAATGAATTCATGCTGGATTCGGTCAAGAACGGATCAACTATCGTTTTTGTTCCGGGCGGAGACGTCGACCCGACCAACATCGACGACTTGATGGCGTCTCGGGCCGTTCGGGATGGCGTTCCGATTCTGGTCCAGGGCGGCGCGACCGTTCAGTGAATGATCCACTCTTCTAGATAATAAGGCTCGGGCGGCCGTCGCTTGACTGCGGCCCGAGTTGCGCCCTCCCCCTCTCGCCTGCTCTAATCCTGCATCGAGCAGGTTCGATTCGGGGAGATGAGCCATATGACCGCCCCCGCCTCAAACGCAGCGATCAAAGACAGTGGTCTTTTCGCGGCGCAGACGGCAGCATCAGACGCATACGACGCCAACGCCATTGAGGTGCTGGAGGGGCTTGAGCCCGTCCGCAAGCGCCCCGGCATGTATATCGGCGGCACGGATGAGCGCGCGCTTCACCACCTTGTCGCCGAGGTGCTGGACAACTCTATGGATGAAGCGGTCGCCGGCCACGCCAGCCGGATCGAGGTGATGCTGAATGCCGACGGATCCTGTTCGATAACCGATAACGGCCGCGGCATCCCGGTTGATCCCCACCCGAAATTTCCCGACAAGTCCGCGCTTGAGGTCATCCTGACGACGCTTCATGCCGGCGGCAAGTTTTCGGACAAGGCCTATCAGACCTCGGGCGGTCTGCATGGCGTCGGCGTTTCGGTCGTCAACGCGCTCAGTGACAGGCTGGATGTGGAGGTCGCCCGAGGGCGAGAGCTTTACGGACAGAGCTTTTCGCGCGGTCTTCCCCAAGGCGGATTGAAAAAGCTCGGCGCTGCCCCGAACCGGCGCGGCACAACCGTCACGTTCCACCCGGACACGGAGATTTTCGGCGAGCGTGCGCGGCTGAAGCCCCCGCGTCTGTGGAAGATGGCGCGCTCTAAGGCCTATCTCTTCGGCGGTGTGGAGATCCGGTGGAAATGCGCGCCGGAACTCATCGGCGAAAAGGATGAGACTCCGACCGAGGACACGTTCCACTTTCCCGGCGGGCTTGAGGAGTATCTGACCGCGACCATCGCCGGGGCGGAGACCTTTGCGGAGCGGCCGTTTGCGGGCAAAGTCGAGTTCGCGGACAGGTTTGATGACGGCACGCCCGGCTCTGTGGAGTGGGCGATCACCTGGGCGCCGGGACGCGACGGTTTCATCAACTCCTATTGCAACACGGTGCCGACGCCGCAGGGCGGCACGCATGAAAGCGGCTTCCGTTCCGCCGTCATGCGCGCCTTCAAGGATTACGGCGATCTGGTCAGCAACAAGAAGGCCGCCAACATCTCGGACGACGATGTGTTCGGGAACGCCTGCGGCATGATCTCCGCCTTTATCAGCGACCCGGAATTCGCCGGCCAAACTAAGGAGAAGCTGGCCACGTCGGACGCCAACAGGCTGGTTCGCCTCAGCGTCAAGGACCGGGTGGACAACTGGCTGGCCTCGGACACCAAGACCGCGGGCGCGATCCTAGACTATCTGATCCTGCGCGCAGAAGAACGGCTGCGCCGCAAGGTGGAGAAAGAGACCCAGCGCAAGTCCGCCACCAAGAAGCTGCGCCTGCCCGGCAAGCTGGCGGATTGCTCGAACGCAAGCCGGGACGGGTCCGAGCTTTTTCTGGTTGAGGGCGACAGCGCGGGCGGTTCAGCCAAGCAGGCGCGCAATCGCAAGACGCAGGCGATCCTGCCCCTGCGCGGCAAGATCCTGAACGTCGCCAATGCGACGGCCGGGAAGATGGCGCAGAATCAGGAGTTGCAGGATCTGATGCAGGCGCTGGGCGTGCAGCCGGGTACGAAATACCGGAACGAGGATCTGCGCTACGACAGGGTCATCATCATGACTGACGCAGATGTGGACGGCGCGCATATCGCTTCGCTGCTGATGACATTCTTCTTCACACAGATGCGGCCGCTGATCGACAAGGGACATCTCTTTCTCGCGGCGCCCCCGCTCTATCGCCTGACGCAGGGCGGCAAATCGGTCTATGCGCGGGATGACGCCGACCGGGACCAACTTATGGAAACTGAATTCGCCGGGCGCGGCAAAGTCGATGTCAGCCGGTTCAAGGGCCTGGGCGAAATGATGCCCAAGCAGTTGAAAGAGACCACGATGGACCCGAAAACCCGTACGCTGATTCAGGTTTCGATTGATGAGGACGAACCGGGCGAGACAGGCGGGCTGGTCGAGCGGCTAATGGGCCGGAAGCCCGAGTTGCGATTTCAGTACATTACCGAGAATGCGCGGTTCGCATCCGATCTCGACGTCTGATCATTGAGCGGAAATACTCGACCTTCACGCGACGCGATCCAGATAGATGGTTGCCGCAACGCAGGAGGTTGAATTGAGCGCGCGCACCATATTTACGATCCGACCTACTCACCTCGCAGCGCTCATTGTCGCTTTGCTCGCGACCGGATGTGCCGGCGGCGCGGGTGGGAAGATCTACAACGCCTATTATGATCCGGGTTACGCGCCGTCGGATTTCGGCGCCATGAGCGCGGCGGGCGCTCCGATCGAGCTGTTCGGCTCTCCGCCGGGCGGCGCATCACCTGAAGATATCATCGCCTCGATCCAGTTGCCGGGCGCATCGGCGGCGCCAAAACTCGCCGAGACGCCGGGTCAGGGGCAACGACTGGTCTTCGCCTTCTCGTCAGGCGGCGCCGTGAATGGAGACGCGCTTTGCTCAGGTGGCGTTCAGGGCGGCTCAGCCCAGGACCGGCTGGAGGTCGCCGGAGCTTTTTGCCGAGGCGAACGGCCGTTGTCTCAGGCGCAGATGAGCGTTTCCGGACCGGTTGGTCCACCCGATCCTCAGTTCACGAGTTCAATGCGTGGCCTGATCGGAACAATTGGGTCGTCGCGCAACCCGAACGCCGACTTTGATAACTAGCAACTCGACGTCTCGGGCTTGGGGCCCCACATAGTGAAAGGACCGCAATGGAGGAGTTTGATGTGAAAACGATACTCAAACCAGCCATCCGGCCGACAGTCGCCGCCGCGATGATCGCAGCGCTGTTGGCGGCTGGATGCGCCACGTCGTCCGGCGGGTCCGGGCTGCGGATATTCAACCAGCACTACTTCTCCTATGAGCCGACCGATTTCCGGGTCATGGCGTCCTCAGGCCCCCCGATCGAATTGTTCGGCTCTCCACCGGGCGGCGCGACGGATGAGGAGGTCGTCGCGGCGATTCAGATGCCGGCGCGACATTCTTCAAGCACGCCGAGGCTGGTAGAGGTTCCAGGGCAAGGTGCCCGGCTGGTCTTCGCATTCGCCTCAGGTGGCGCGGTGAATGGAAAGGCCCTTTGCGCTGGCGCCGTTCACGGCGGCTCGTTTCAAGATCGTTTGGAAGTATCCGCGGCCTATTGCCGGGGAGAGCGCATGTTCTCTCAGGCGCAGATGAGCGTTTCTGGCCCGGTCGGCCCACCCGATCCGGAATTCACCAGCGCTATGCGCCGCCTGATCGATACGCTTGGACCGCGCGTCGATCCGAGCCGCAGGCGAAACCGCTGCAAAAACGTGCGTAACTGCCGATAAAGAGGCGAAGAATTCCGCTTGCCGTGCAGGCAGCGCGACGCTAAGGCCCCAACAATTCGCATACGTTATGCAAACCTACCGGTTGCGATTGAGGTCTACGAAATGGGAAAGACAGGCAGGCTGCTGGCTGGGCTGATCGCGGCCTTTGGCCTAGCGGCCTGCGACGACGGGACGGTCATCACCCACGTCGCCTCGACGCCAAAACCGGACAAGACCCGCATCATCACGAATGCGGCAGGCGGGTTCCCGGTCGAGGTTCATGGCGCGCCTTTCCCCGGTATCGAGCCGTTTCAGGTGGCCGAAGTTCTGAAGCTGCCGCAGGGTTTCGGGCATCGCGTCGAGTTCCGCGCGATCGAGCCCGGCCCGATCGACTATCACAAGCCGACGCGGCTGGTGCTGGTGTTCGGCGGCGGCGCGCCCGATCCCGCCTATCATTGCCAGCTGACCGAGCCGCTGAAGACCACGCCGCCGTCGGATGTCGGATTTGACGTCCATGCAGTGTTCTGCGCTCGCGACGAATGGTTCGCGTCTGGTTTCATGAAGGCGCACAAGGTGACGGGCGAGGACGCGACCAGCTATCGCAAAGCGATGCGGCAACTGCTGCGGGTGATCCTCGACCAGATCGATCAGAACGCGGATTGAGGACGCCTACCCCGCGAGTTCCTCCCGCAGTTCGTCCAGCTCCAGCCACTCAAGCTCCGCCGCGTCCAGCGCGTCGCGGCGGGCGGTCAGGGCCTCGGTCGCCTTCTCGAACTTTTTGGGGTCGCGTGAGTAAAGCTCGGGGTCGGAAAGCAGCGCCTCCAGCTTCCCGATCTCCGCCGTAAGCCGCTCCATCTCAGCGGGGAGTTCGTCCAGTCGTCGCTGCTGATTGAAGGAGAGCTTGGAGCGGGCCTTCACCGGGCGCGCAGATTTATCCGCTGTTTCTCTGGGCCTTACGGATTTTTTCTCGAACTCCTGAACCGGCCCGCGCTGCGCCTGATAATCCGACCAGCCGCCGGCGTAGATCGTGGCCTCGCCGTCCCCTTCCATCGCGATGGTCGTGGCGGCGATCCGGTCTATGAAATCGCGGTCATGGCTGACCAGCAACACCGTGCCGTCATAGTCGGCCAGCAGTTCCTGCAACAGGTCGAGCGTTTCGACATCCAGATCGTTGGTCGGCTCGTCCAGTACCAGCAGGTTCGATTCCCGCGCCATCAGCTTGGCCAGCAGCAGCCGCGCGCGCTCCCCACCCGACAGCGCGCCGACCGGCCCGCGGGCCTGCCGGTCGTCGAACAGGAAATCCTTCAGGTAGCCGACGACGTGGCGCGGCCGGCCACGCACCATGACCTGATCATTCGAGCCTTTGACGGCGGAGGCGGGATCGCCCGTCAGCGTCTCCCAAAGCGATTTCGTCGGTTCGAGCGCCGTGCGGGTCTGATCGAACACCCCCGGGACGAGGTTCAGGCCGATCCGCACAGATCCCTCATCCGGCGCCAGCGATCCGATCAGCAGTTTCAGGAGCGTGGTCTTGCCCGCCCCGTTTGGCCCTACCAGCGCCACCCGGTCGCCGCGCATGATGCGCAGTGAAAAGTCCGTCAGGATCGCACGCCCATCATAGGATTTCGAAATGTTCTTCGCTTCGGCCACCAGCCGGCCGGATTTAGGACCGCTTTCCAGCGCCATTGCGGCGACCCCGGGCTGCATGATCTGGCGAGAGCGCTCCGCTCGCATGTCCTTCAGTCGCCGGACCCGGCCCATATTGCGCTTGCGCCGGGCCGAGATGCCCTCGACCGCCCAGCGCCCTTCCGACTGGATCAACCGGTCGAGCTTGTGGCGCGCCTCCCGCTCTTCCTCATACGTCTTGTCGCGCCACTCTTCGAAGCCTTCGAAGCCTCGATCAAGGCGCCGCGCCTCTCCCCGGTCGAGCCAGATGATCGAGCGGGTCAGGCGACGCAGGAAGGCGCGGTCATGGCTTATCAAAACGAAGGCTGCGCGGGTTTCGACCAGATGCGCCTCCAGCCACTCGATGGCGCGGATGTCGAGGTGGTTGGTCGGCTCATCCAGCAGCATCAGTTCCGGTTCGCTCGCCAGAAAACGCGCCAGAGCGGCCCGGCGACGCTCTCCGCCGGACGCAAGGGCGGGATCGGCCGCCGCCGGAACCTCCAGCCCCATCATCGCCATTTCCGCTTTGTAGGCTTCCTCAGGCGGCAAGTCGGCGGCGGCGTATGCGCCCAACGTCGCGAAACCAGCGAAATCCGGATCCTGCGGCAGATAGGCGATGCGGGCGCCGGGCCGAACGGTGCGCGCGCCTTCATCCGGCTCGACGAGTCCGGCGACGATTTTCAGAAGCGTGGACTTGCCTGACCCGTTGCGCCCCACGAGCGCCGCGCGCTCACCGGGCTGAATCGCGACGTCGAGCCCGGCGAACAGCGGATCGCCGCCAAAGCCGAGCGTAACGCCCGAGAGGGTGAGAATGGGAGGCTGAGCCATGGGCGCGGACCTAGACCGCGCGGAAATTCGGGTCAAGCGGCGCTTCAACGCGCGCTTTAACCTGAGGCGCCGCAGCGTTAGCATCGCCACCGAACGACCGCACGCAAGAGGCAATATGGACCGGCCCGCTCTGTTCCCGCTGAACCCCGCCATGGCGACGACCTTCGCGCCGCCGGTGATGGAGGCGCGCCGCTGGATCGCGGGGCGCCAGTTTCCCCCCGACCGGCCGCTGATCAACCTCAGCCAGGCCGCGCCTGTCGCTCCGCCGCCCGCGCCGATCCGGGAGGAGATCGCTCGCGCCGCACTGGAAGATCCAGACGCGCATCTTTATGGGCCCGTTCTCGGCGACCCGGCTTTGCGGGAGGAAATCGCGACGCAGTGGTCCGCTCGCTATGGCGGAGAGATTGCGCCCGACAACGTCGGCGTGACCGTCGGCTGCAATCAGGCTTTCGTCGCCGCAATCGCCACGATCGCCGGTCCGGGTGACGCGGTGATCCTGCCAACGCCGTGGTATTTCAATCATCGCATGTGGCTTGAGATGGCGGGCGTCGAGGCGCGATTGCTGCCTTGTGGTGAGGATTGCCTGCCCTCCGTCGCGGCGGCGGCGGAACTGATCGACGATCGGGTGAAAGCGATCGTTTTGGTGACGCCCAACAATCCAACTGGCGCGGAGTATCCGCCGAGCCTAATCTCGAAATTCCTCGAACTTGCAGAATGTTCCGGCATTTCTCTAATTTTGGATGAGACCTATCGGGATTTTCACTCATCCAATGGCAAACCACATCATGTTTTCTCTGTAGAGAGCTGGCAAAACACACTTATTCACCTCTATAGCTTCTCAAAGGTATTCCATCTGACTGGTCATCGGATCGGTGCGATGATCGCGGACCCGGCCCGGTTGGAACAGGCGGAGAAGCTGCTTGATACGGTCACGATCTGCCCGCCCAGGCTGGGCCAGAGGGCAGCGCTTTATGGCCTGCGAAATATGGCTGATTGGGTGGCCGAAGAGCGGCTGCAGATTCTGCATCGGGGCGAGATCTTGCGTGGGCTATTCGCTGAGCATCTGCCGGACTGGCGGTTGCTCTCCTCCGGGGCATACTTCGCCTTCGTCGAGACGCCGTTCGATGTCCCATCGGACGTGTTGGCCGAGCGCCTTGTCGCTGAGCAATCGCTGTTGATGCTTCCGGGAACGATGTTTGAACCCCGCCGTGGCGAAGGCGGCTCGGGCCGGGCGGAGCACCGGATGCGCCTCGCCTTCGCCAACGCAGATAAGGTCGGGTTGGCGGAGACCGCGCGGCGTCTAGCGGCGTTTCGGCCGTGAGGACGTTCTACGAATTCTTCGCGGGCGGCGGCATGGCGCGGATCGGGCTCAGCCAGGCGGGCGATTGGCGCTGCGCGCTGGCCAATGACATCGACCCGGTAAAATGCGCGACCTACCGCCAGAATTTCGGCGACGACGATTTGTTCGAAGGGGATGTGGCGGCGTTGTGGAAGCAGGATCTGCCCGGCCGGGCAGACCTCGCCTGGGCGTCCTTCCCCTGCCAGGACCTGTCGCTGGCGGGCGGACGCAAGGGCATGTCCGCGGCGCGCTCGGGCGCGTTCTGGCCGTTCTGGAAATTGATGGAGGATCTTGCAGAAGAGGGCTGCGCGCCGCGTTCGATCGTGATCGAGAACGTCACCGGACTGCTGACCTCCTCTGGCGGCGCGGATTTCGACGCGCTTTGCAGCACAATTGCTAAGGCCGGTTACCGCTTCTCCGTGCATTTGATCGACGCGGCAATGTTTCTGCCGCAGTCTCGGCCTCGCCTGTTCATCATCGCATGGCTCGGCGGAGCGCCGGCGATGGCTGGCCGCGAACCATGGTCCTCCGCCCGCCTGGAGGCCGCGCTATCGGCCCTGCCCGCACGAGCCGCAAAGGCTCTGACGCCTCTTCGGCTGCCAGCGGCGGCGGCGCGGAACCTTCAGTTGACGGCGCTTTTGGAGGAAAAACCGGGCGATGTGACGTGGGCCGACGACACCCAGATCGATCGCTTGATTGGAATGATGAGCCCGCGCCAGCGCGAGAAACTGGACGCCGCGGTCAACATAGCGTGCGAAACTGGCGCCCGGCAGGTGGGCGCAGCGTTTCGCCGGACGCGGCCGGGGCCGCATGGCGGGCCAGTCCAACGGCTGGAAGCGCGCTGGGACATGGCGGGTTGCCTTCGCACGCCAGCGGGCGGCTCATCGCGCCAAACACTGCTCATCGCAGAACCTGACGGGGCCTTGCGCGTGCGGCTTTTGTCGGGGCGAGAGGCCGCCCGGTTGATGGGATTGCCCGATACATACCACCTGCCCGCCAGCCATTCCCGCGCCATCAAAGTGGCGGGCGACGGCGTTGCCGTTCCGGTGGCGCGGTTCATCGCCGAACACGCCTTGGCGCCGATTTTGGAGGCGCAGGATCACACAATAGAGACCGCTGCGCGCGCGGCAGGTCTTGAAGCCGTCGCAGCGTCCGCCTAAACGGGCTTACGAGCGCCAATCACTGCGCCAAGTTGGAGACCCAGATGCTGAAAAGTATGCGTGGGGCCGCCGGGTCCTGGATCGCGAAGATATTCATAGGCCTGCTGGTGGCCAGTTTCGCCGTCTGGGGCATTGGCGACATTTTCATCTCGCGCAATGACGGAGCCATCGCGACCGTCGGGGACCGGGAAATAGACGTCGCCCGGTTCAATCTGGCGCTTCGCAACCAAATCTCCGGGCTTGAGCGGCAGGTCGGCCGTCCGTTGTCGATCGAAGAAGCGCGTATGCTGGGCGCGGATCAGGCGGCGATCGTCGATCTCGCCAGGCAAGAGGCGATGTTCGCAGAAGCGAATGATTTCGCGGTTTCAGCCTCGGATATCGAGATCAAACTGTCGATTGCGCTGAACCCCGCCTTCCATAACGCGATGGGTGAGTTCGATCCCGCGCAGTACAGGCAGACGCTCGACTTCAGCGGCGTTTCCCCGGCGGAATATGAGGCCGGACAGCGCCGGGCGCTCGCCAGCACTCTTGTCGCCGGCATGGCTGCGAACGGTTACTCACTGCCATCGGGCATGGCGGAGCGGCTGCATCGATTCAACAATGAGACGCGGCGCTTTCACTATGTGACGCTTGGCGCAGAAGCGGCCGGCGAGATTCCGGAGGCCGACGATGCGGCGCTTCAGGCGCATCTTGAGGCGAACGCCGAGGATTTCTCGGCCCCCGAATTCCGTGTCGCGCGTTACGTGATCGCCAGCCCCGATGCGCTTGCCGCGCAAATGTCCGCGACCGAAGCGGAAGCGCGAGAGATCTACGAGATCCGCAAGGCGTTCTACAATTCGCCTGAAACGCGTGAAGTCCGGCAGATCGTCTACAAGACGGCTGAAGAGGCGGAAGCGGCCAAGGCGCGAATCGCCGAAGGCGCCAGTTTCGCCGATCTCGCCGCTGAGAAAGACCTTTCGCTCGCCGACGCATATATCGGAAACGGGCCAGCGGAGAGTTTCGGCGCCGCGGCGGCCGAGGCGGCCTTCGCCGAGTCCGATCCGGGCATTGTCGGCCCGGTCGAGACAGATTTCGGACCGGCCCTTCTTCAGATCGCGTCGATCACGCCCGGCGAGGCCAAAACCTTCGATGATGTCCGCGAGGAGTTGATGGCGACCGTACGGCGAGACAAGGCGCTGGATGAAATCCTGCGGATAGAGACAGAGATTTCGGACTTTGTCGCCGGCGGCGCCGATCTTGACCTGATCGCCCGCAATATGGGGCTGGAGGTGAAGGAAACCCCTGCGCTTGACGATGGCGGCGCGTCGCCTGATGGCGCGGTCGAAAGCGCGATGACGGACCCGGTCTTCACCTCGACTCTGTTCGGTGCCGAAAAAGATTTCGTGGCGGGTCCCGTCTCTCTGGAAAATGATTCCATTGTCGTTCTCTCGGCGACCGAGATTACGCCACCGGCGCTCAGACCGCTCGATCAGGTGCGCCAGGCGGTGGCGGAAAGCCTGCGCGCCGAACAGATTTCGACGGCGCTTGCGACGCTCGCCGATGCGATCGCCGATCGGGTCAATCAAGGCGAATTGTTGGCCGTCGAAGCTGACACCTTCGGCAAAGTCCTGTCAGCGAGTGAAGCGATGACCCGAAGCGGCGCGACGCCAGATCTGACCACGACGCTGGTTCGCGACCTTTTTGAACAGGACGCCGGCGGTGCGGCCTGGTCGCCGCTAGGCGACGGGCAGCGCGTAGCGATTGCTCAGGTTTTCGAAATCAACGATCCCGAAGGCGAAGAAGCGGAGTTGGAGAAAGCCGCCCTCGCCCGGCAGATCGATATGATCGCCCAGTCAGATGTGCGAGAGATGCTGATCCGCGCCTCGGTCGAAGATCGCGGCGTCTCGGTCAACAACCTAGTTGTTGAACAGGCGCTGGCTAATATCGGCGGCTATGCCAGATAAGGTGGATTTGATCGATTCCGAGGCGCCCTCAGACAGGTCCTTGGCGACTTCATCCAGTTTCGGGCGCGGCGGAGGACGTTTCGGCGGCAGGCCCGCGACGATGACATCCGCGCCGGTCGCGCCGTTGGCGATCTGGGCCACATGGGTCAGTGGCGCCACGAGCACTCGACGTCCGTTATATTTCTTCATCCAGGCCTTCACCGCCTGAATCGTCACCTTGTGCGGGTTTCCAATCGCAATGGCCGCGCCATTCTCGATCGCATATTCGGCCGCGGCGTTCAGCTGTTTCTTAATCCCGCTGGTGTGCTGTTTTTCGTCGATGAAGAAATTGTTCGAGGCTGTCAGCATTCCTGCTTCGCGCGCGACGTCTTCAGCGACGCTGTCCGATGCGTTGCGGCTGTCGAGGAACAGAAGGCCGCGGGCCTCCAGCAGAGGCATCATCGCCTCCATCACCCGACGGTCACGAGTAGCGTTCCCGCCGCGATGGGTGTTCACGCCCATATAGTCGTTGAACTGCGTCAGATGCCACTGGGTGGTTTCCTGAACCTGCACATCGCTCATCCCGGTCAGGATCGGGCGCGGTCCCAGATCAGCCTCTCCATTCGCTTCTAGCGGGATATGGGCCAGAACTTCCCGACGGCTGAACCGCATACGCCGCACGATCTTGGCCGCATCCTCCGTAGATGGAATGACGGAAACGGTGACCGTGGATGGCAGCGACGTGACTTCCTCCGCCCTCGCGCCATAAGCGCCGACTTCGTCGATCACGATCGCGAGCACAGGCAGACCTTTGGGATTGACCGGCGGCGCCACGCCGTTGCGAACCCATGCGGGCCGCTCATCGACCCAGTCGTCATCGTAGACCGGCGCGCGGCCAGGCTTCTCCTCAACGGGCGCCCTGACCGCGGCCATGACGGCGATACGGGCGGCGTTTCGGCCGCTGTCATTCAGATAGTCCACATCGGTTTCCAGCGGCGCGGCGGCCGGTGTTAATATCGCGGTCGACTGCGCGCCCAGCGAGGCGATCCGGGCTGGCGACGCTTGTATCGGCGCATTCGAGCGCGGAACGGAAGACAGCGTATCCAGCGGCTCGGAGAACGCGGCTGCAGGATCGACGGTCACGTTCGGAGTCGACGGCAGCTCGAACCGGGGTTCAATATCGACAAGCGCGGCCAGTTGCGCGGCGTTTTCCGGGTCGAGTTCAGAGATCAATTCAGAACCGATCTGGATCGATGCGATCACCACCGCTGGCTCATGGCCGGAGGACGTCTGCACGTTCGCGAAAGAGAATGAAGGCGACGCGGCCTCGGCCGGAGTGGTGCTTAGATCCGTCGGCGCACCGCCGATCGCGGCCATATCCATCGCTGCGCCTGCTGCAATCAAACTCTCTTCGGAAGGCGCCGTTGTCATTACGGGCGCCAACGGAGATATCGACGCGACCTGAACCGCCGCCCGTGGCGCTGTCGCGGAATCCGGCGATTGCGGCGCTCGGCCAGCCGCGAATGAGCGCCCAACCAGTTCCGCCGCCTTCTTCTGACCCTCTTCGAATTCAATCAAAGGCGCGACCAGCGAGGCGCGACCAGCGCCGTCAGCCCGCGAGGCGTGCGCTGTGACCGAGGACGTTGCGAACGCAGGCGCAGTCTCGTCGATGGAGGCGAGAGTAACTGACTGAACCGCTTCGAACGCGGCGGGGCTATCTTGCAGAGCGGCAAGGGCTTCAACACCCGCCGCGGAGATTGGCGCCGGAAGATCCGCCCAGTAGCTGTTCAGTCCATCGCCAAGTGAGGCGACGACGATCACTTCCGGGCTTCTGGGTTCATCAAGCAGAGACAGCGCGGAGGAGCGCGGAGCGAAGCCCAAATCGGCGGAGCCTCCTCCCATGCCGCCGCTGGCTGAGACAAGAGGCATGCTGGGGGCCGCCAGCGCCAGCCGCCGGGCATCCGGGGCGGGGGTCGGTTCCGCAATAAATATATCAGTTTGGGTCACCCCAGGCGCAGAAACGGCGTCCGTGCGAGCGGCGACCGGCTCCGCCGAAAGCGGCTGTGATTCAATCCGGGGCGCATGTGTAGGCGCGGCCGGGGCGAACTGGAACGGCCCCTGCGAAAGCGCCGCGACGACCACACCCTCTGGCGCGCGCGGTTCGGCGGCGAGCGGCTGGATCAAGGCGACTGCCCGAACATTCACATCGCCCGCAGGCTCGTCGCCAGACGACTCCTGAGAGGGGGTCGAAGAAATAGAGGGCAAGTTAGGAGCCGCGGCGCTCTGATGAACGCTTGCCGCTGATATCGGGGATCGATCCGGAATCCGCCCGTCGAATGATTGCGGGCCCAACGAGGCGATCTCGGCTAGTCCATCGACTTCTCGCGGATTCTTCACCTCCAGCGTCGCCGAGTCGGCGGATTGAGACGGGCTGGCGGCCAATGGGTTCGGCCCAGCGCCAACGCCGCTCAGCGCGCCCGCCGCGACCACCGATGGCTCAAACCGTGGCGAAGACGCGTCATTCCGATGGGCGTTGGAAATCAGACCAGGTGTCCGCGGCGCTTCCGCTGAATCGATTGACGCCACCTCCATCGCGTTCGAACCCCGTGGCGAAGAAGCGCTGCCGGAATCGCCCATGTTAATTGGCGACGCGGGGTCCATTGCGACATCGGGAGACGACTGATGGTTCGCGAGCGCGCCAGACAGGGCCACGTCTGCGGGCGCGGCGTCATTTACGGCGACATCCATAGGAGCGGAATTGTTCGCACCGATGCTCTGCGGCGTCTCAACGCCGCCCGTTTCGGCCAATCCGGATGGGGCCGCGGCATACGCCGCGATTTGGACGGGAGCGTCTGTTCGCCCCGGCGCAGACACATCGCCTGGCGTAGAGCTATTCACCGCAACATCGACCGGCGCGGGCGCGTCTACCGCCAAGCCGGCAGGCGGCGTCGCTTCGCTGGGTCCGGTCAAACCGGCAGGCGCGGCGGAGTTGGACGCGATTTTGCTGGGTCCCGCTGCCTCCGCCGGCGATGCGACGTCGGCTGGCGCTGCGTCGGCTGGCGCGACTTCATTCGGACGCGCATCATTCGCCGCCACGTCTACAGGCGGTGAATCAACCGCCGCTAGATCGGCATCGGTGGGAATTGGCGGCAACAAGATATTCAGGCCGTAATACCCGCCATAGCCAACCAGACCAATAAGTCCGCCCAAGACCAAATAGGAAACCGCCGCACCGGATGACGACCGGCGCGAGCGGTTTTCGGAGAGAACGCCGCGCAGCTCGCGCAGTTCATCCTCTTCGCCCGAAAACTCCCATTGCTCCCGAGTTTCTAGGTCTTCTTTCATCGTCGCGATCTAAATACGCACCGGTTAATTCCCGGCTACGACCTCCTCAAGCGAACCATTTATAACACTAGCAACATGCGTGATCGGAGCGACCAACACCTGCTTACCATCATTTGCCTCCATCCACTGCTTCACGGCGCGGACGGTCGCCGGATTCGGATTTCCCAGAGCGACTGCCGCGCCATAGCGGCGGGCATGCGCCGCGGCTGCGCTCAACTCCCGCATGATAGCACCGGTCGAAATCTCATTGTCGATAAAGCGGTGGTTTCGCGTCGCCATGACGCCCAGATCCGCCGCAACCTTCTCAGCCACGCTTTTCGTCGAAGTGCGGCTGTCCACGAACATGAGGCCCTGAGTTGCGAACTCTGACATCAGCGCGCCCATAACCCTTTGATCTCGTGTAACTTTCGACCCAAGGTGGTTGTTCACGCCGACATAGCCGGTGAACTGGGACAAGTGCCAGCGGGCGGTATCGCGCACCTCTTCATCCGACATTTTTTTCAGGATCGGGCGCGGGCCTTCCTTGAAATCAGCATAGGTCTCCATCGGCATGTGGACCAGAACTTCGCGTCCGCTGCTGCGCAGTTGATCAGCGATAAGGGAAGAATCCGGCGTTGATGGAATGACAGAGACGCTCACCATCGGCGACAACGTCGCGACATCTTCGACCGGCGCGCCATAGGCGCCGATTTCGTCGATAATGATGGCGAGAACCGGAAGATTGTTCGGATTCGCCGGCGGCGAGACCGCGAACCGGCGCCAATCCATGTCTTCATCGCTCATAACCGACCAGCGCGCCGCCTCACGGCCTCGGTCGTTGCGATATACGATATCAACTTCGTTCGGTTCGGATAGCTCGGCGAACCCCATCGGCGGTTGCGCACCCAGAACCGCGACGACAGCCGGCGCTTTCAATTCCGGCAAACGCGGATGCGGCGCATCGGTCAAAGCGTCGAGCGGCTCCGCAAAGGACGCCCCCGGATCAACATTGAGATTGGGCGTCGCAGGAGCGTCGATCCTCGGTTCAACCAACGCAGCGAAGCTGGCCCCGGGGCCGGCGGTCATATCGAAAGCGTCGGTGGTCGACAGGCTGACCTCCGCCAGATAGGCCACTTCGGCCCCCGCCAGATCGGGCTCGACAGCCGCGGCCGGCGCCGGCGGGAAGTCTTTCGGCTCCGTCAGCGCCTCAGCCATCAAAATCTCGTCGGCCTTGTCGCCCATCCCGATCTCATCCGGGTCTGCTTGGTCGGCGGGCCATGAATGCTCCGCTTTCGCCACGACGACTTCCGCTGGTTCGCTGATAGGAGCCTCAGAGGCAATTGAGGCATCCAAGCCGGCATTCTGATCAATCTCTATTGATCGCTCGTCGTCAGCTCCCCTCGCCTCCACCATCACAAACTTATGGTCGCGCGGAGGATCGACGATTTCGTCACCCAACGACGCCGTCTGAGTTAAGGCGGAACGCCTTTCGTCATAGGATGCGATCATTGGTCGATTGAGCGGCGTCACCGTCAGATCAATCGGCGTTTCAACAACTGGATTTGCTGAAGCGACCGGCGAAATGGCGGCGGCCGGAATCTCGGCCAGCGATTTGATCGGGAAAGGCTCGTTGACGATCGGCGCCGGTGCAACGGCAGCAATTGACACGTGCGGGGCGGAAATCGACTCGAACATGACAAGAGCGCTGATCGCCGCGAAACCGGTCAGGCCGCCTCGCATGACGTTCAGTCCAAACGGCTGCCGTCCGCGCGTCGATGACAGCGCCACCCTCAAACTACGCTCGTCGTTCATGCCAACTCATCCCCACACACACGCGACGCGACCGCCAAAACTCTCCCGGTGACTCCCGGACTGGCATGCGCCTATCTTGACGTTCGGACAATCAACGCGGCATGGATGCCAAAACCTGTCCGGAACGCAGTACGCCAAATACGATGCTATTAGACACGACGTCGGGCCTAGATTCGAGGATTCTCTTCACTTTCCGCCGCAAGAGTCCGAAAAATCTAGATAAATTTGCGATGGGTGAGTCACAATCGCAACATAATGACCGCCGCCAGATGACCGTTGCGCGGCGATTCTGAGGGGAACTGATTCTCATGGGTGATGGACTGAAACCAATGATCGGCAAGGCGGCCGCCGGCCCGTTGACCCGCGAAGAGGCCGAAGACGCCTTCGATGTGATCATGTCCGGAGACGCCTCTCCGGCGCAAATCGGCGGCTTTCTGATGGCGCTCAGGGCGCGCGGCGAAAGCGTCGATGAGTACGCGGCGGCGGCCAGCGTGATGCGCGCCAAGGCGGCCAAGGTGAAGGCGCCCGAGCACGCCATGGACATCGTCGGCACCGGCGGCGACGGCAAGGGCACGCTGAACATCTCAACCGCCACGGCTTTGGTTGTGGCTGGCGCGGGCGTGACTGTCGCCAAGCACGGCAACAAGGCGATCAGCTCGCGCGCAGGGGCGGCTGACGCGCTCAGCTCGCTGGGCGTCAACGTGATGGTCAGCCCTGATGTGGTCGAACGGGCGATTGAAGAGGTTGGAATCGCGTTCATGATGGCGCCCATGCACCATTCTGCCATGCGCCATGTGATGCCGGTGCGCCAAGAGCTGGGCACGCGCACGATCTTCAACATCCTCGGCCCGCTGACCAACCCGGCGGATGTGAAGCGCCAACTGACCGGCGCCTTCGCGGTCTCCATGCTGCGCCCGATGGCGGAAACGCTGCGCGAATTGGGGACAGAGAAAGCCTGGCTCGTGCACGGCTCCGACGGGACGGACGAAATATCCATCTCCGGCTCCACCGACGTTGTGCAACTGGCGGACGGTGCGATCACTGAATTCCAGATCTCGCCTGAGGTCGCGGGGCTCCCCTCTCACCCGTTTGAGGAAATTATGGGCGGAACGCCGGAAGAGAACGCCAAGGCGCTTAACGAGCTTCTGGACGGGGCGGAAAACGCCTATCGCGACGCGGTGCTTCTGAACGCTGCCGCCGCCTTGGTGGTCGCCGACAGGGTCCAGTCGTTGGAGGACGGCGTCAAGATGGCCCGCGAGAGCATCGATTCCGGCGCGGCGAGGCAGAAACTGGAAGCGCTGGCCGCATTGACACAGTCGGCGGCGGATTAGGATGGGCGACGAACTTCACCACGTCCGATCTGCAGGTTAGAAAGCGCGTATGAGTACGATTCTAGATAAGATCAAAGCCTACAAGCTGGACGAAGTCGCGACCCGCAGGACGGCGCGGCCTTTGGCGGAGGTTGAAGCGACGGCGCGCGGGGTCGAAGCGCCGCGGGGTTTCGCCTCGGCGTTGGATTTGGCCGTTGAGACCGGCCATTACGGCCTGATCGCCGAAATCAAAAAGGCGAGCCCGTCCAAAGGATTGATCCGTGCGGACTTCGACCCTCCGGCCTTGGCCAGAGCCTATCAGGCAGGCGGCGCGACCTGCCTGTCTGTGCTGACCGATACGCCTTCTTTCCAAGGCGCGGACGCCTATCTGACTGCTGCGCGGGAGGCCGTCACCCTGCCCTGCATCCGCAAGGATTTCCTCTATGATGCGTATCAGGTGGCGGAGGCGCGGGCGCTGGGCGCTGACTGTATTCTGATCATCATGGCCAGCGTTGACGACGCGCAGGCGGCGGAACTTGAAGCCGCAGCAACGGATTGGGGCATGGATGCTCTGGTCGAAGTGCACAACGAAGCAGAGTTGGAGCGGGCGCTGCGACTGAAATCCAAACTGATCGGCGTCAATAACCGCGATCTCAACACGTTCGAGACCGACCTTGCGACCACAGAGCGGCTGTCAGAGTTGGTTCCGCCAGACCGGGTACTGGTGGCCGAATCCGGTCTCTACACGCCGCAGGACCTGACCCGCATGTCTCTGGTCGGCGCGCGGCGCTTTCTGATCGGCGAAAGCCTGATGCGGGAGCCTGACGTGGAAGGCGCAACGCACGCATTGCTCGCCAATCCACACCCGGTCGACACGCTCGTGGGTCCGGCATGAGCGGGTTCACTCATTTTGACGAAAAAGGTTCGGCCACGATGGTCGATGTCTCGGAAAAAGACGTGACCAGCCGTGTCGCTGTGGCCCGTGGCGCTGTCGAGATGTCGCCACAGACTCTTTCGATGATTGTCGAGGGTCGGGCCAAGAAAGGCGACGTGCTTGGCGTTGCGCGCCTCGCAGGGATCATGGCCGCGAAGAAGACGTCCGACCTTATCCCGCTCTGCCATCCGCTGCCGATTTCCAAAGTGTCGCTGGAACTTACAACGAACCAGGCCGACAGCCGGGTTGAGATCGAGGCGACTGTAAAGGTCACGGGCCGCACGGGTGTGGAGATGGAGGCGCTGACCGCCGTCTCAGTCGCCGCGTTGACGGTCTATGACATGGCCAAAGCGGTCGACAAGGCGATGCGGATCACCGATATCCATCTGGCTTTGAAGGATGGCGGCAAGTCCGGCCACTACGAAGCGAAGGGCGAGACGCCGCCCGGTGACGCATGATCTCCGTCGAAGAAGCGCAGGCGCGGATCGCCGCGCTTTTGCCCCTGATCGGCGTCGAAGAAGTTCCCCTGGCTGAAGCCAATGGACGCGTACTGGCCGAACCCGTCGTCGCCAGTCGAAATCAGCCCCCGTTCCGCTCCTCGGCCATGGACGGATATGCGGTGCGGGCCGCCGAGACTGTCCCCGACGCCAAGCTCCGCGTCATCGGCGAGTCGGCGGCCGGCAGGCGGTTCCCCGGCGCGCTGGGTCAGGGTGAGGCGGTGCGCATCTTCACCGGGGCCCCGGTTCCGGAGGGCGCGGATGCGGTGTTGATTCAGGAAAACGCGGCGCGGGACGGCGACGTAATGATTCCGTCCAAGGGCGTCGAGGTCGAAGCGAATATTCGCCCAATGGGGATCGATTTTGACAAGTCCTCTTCCTTGCTTGAAGCACCGAGACTGCTGACTCCAGAAGACATTGCTCTGGCCGCCGCCGCCAATCGCGCAACGCTGACCGTGCGCCGACGCCCCGTCGTCGCGCTGCTGGCCACCGGCGATGAATTGGTCGCGCCGGGCGAGGAACCCGGGCCTGACCAGATCATTTCTTCAAACGGATATGGGCTTTACGCGATGTTGCAGGCGGCCGGCGCGGCGCCGAAACTCCTTCCCATCGCCCGCGACAATGCGGAGAGTCTGCGAGCGTCGCTGTCCCTCGCCAGTGATGCTGATCTGTTAGTCACGTTGGGCGGCGCCTCTGTCGGCGATCACGATATCGTCGCCAAGGTTATGAAAGAGAGCGGATTAACGCTCGATTTTCACAAGGTCGCCATGCGGCCGGGAAAGCCGATGATGGCGGGTAAAATCGGTGAAATGGCGATGATCGGCCTGCCGGGGAACCCGGTGTCGGCGATGGTTTGCGGGCGCGTTTTCCTGGTCGCTGCGCTAATGCGAATGATGGGGCTGCCAGACGATTCCGCCCAGCTCGAGCAGGCGCAACTGACATCCGGTCTCGGACCGAACGGGCCGAGGCGGCACTACATGCGCGCGCTCGTCGAGCGGACCGCGGATGGTCGGCTGATCTGCACGCCCTGCGAAAGCCAGGACAGCAGCAGATTGCGGATCCTCGCCAGCTCCAATGCATTGGCGGTGCGGCCGCCGAACGCCCCCCCCCGGCGAGCGGGCGACGCGATCAATATATTGCGGTTACACGCACTGGATTGACACAAAAAGCGAACTTATGTAGAACAACTCCGCGACCGAAAGGCAACGCGGAGAAAACTATGCTGACTCGCAAGCAGTACGATCTGCTCCAATTCCTAGCTGAGCGGATCCAGAAAGACGGTGTCTCCCCCAGTTTCGACGAGATGAAGGATGCGCTGGATTTACGCTCGAAATCGGGCATCCACCGGCTGATCACAGCGCTGGAGGAGCGCGGATTCATCCGCCGACTGCCCCATCGCGCCCGCGCTATCGAAATCTTGAAAATGCCGGAGACGATGCACGATGCGCTGACAGAGAAAAAGCGCCCCGCGCCGTCCGGTTTCACGCCGCGCGTGGTCGAAGGTGGTTTGGGTCGCGCGGATGGGCCGCTTTTCGCCCATCATGAGGAGGCGCCTCCGGTCAGCGCTGGCGACGGCGCGATGCAGGTTCCGCTGGTCGGCAAGATCGCCGCCGGCACCCCAATTGAGGCGTTGGAGCACGTGGAGCGCAACGTCGGCGTGCCTGCAGACATGCTGAGTTCGGGCGAGCATTTCGCTCTCTCTGTCGAAGGCGACTCTATGATCGACGCCGGCATCCATGACGGCGACCTCGTGGTGATCCGCAAGCAGCAGACCGCCAACGATGGCGAGATCGTCGTCGCCTTGGTGGCGGATCAGGAGGCAACGCTGAAGCGTTTGCGCCGCCGCGGGCCGCAAGTCGAGCTGCAGGCGGCGAATCCGGCACATCGCGACCAGATCTATTCGGCCGATCAAGTCAAAGTTCAGGGCCGGCTGGTTGGACTGGTGAGAACCTACTAACGCTTTGACGTCACAACGAAATCGCCGGTCCACATCCTCTGACCCGCCCGGTCTGCGACGGTGGCGAGGCTTGCTTGGTCATCGGCGATCTCAACAGCGAGCGGACCGGAGTTGACCGCCTCGGGCCCAATATACAGGCACGGCCCGGCAGGCGGCCTCCAGTTTCTGGGCGCCAGCAAAACCACTTTTGTTCGGCACAGCGCCTCAAGCCGGGTGTGAGAGGCGCGGCTCATCTCCCCCTCCAGACGCCAACCGCCAGCAAGCTCGGCGTGAAGCCAGCCCTTTCCCGTACTTAGGCCTGATCGCCTGGCAGCTTCCTTTGGGCGCGCTGCATCGCCGTCTCGTCTTAGCCAGGTCGAAGCCGTGAAATCGGATCGGCCGCCAGCCATCGAAAGCGCCCTGCCCTCCGGCCCCAGCGCGCCAACCAACCGGCCTTGCTCGGCGATCAGAAGTTGCGGGCGGTCGTCTGTCAGCCAAGCCGCTGCGGCGAAAGCCAACGCCGCAAGACCCGCCGCGCGGCCTGCTCCAGTCCCGATGCAGACCATCAATCCCCCTAGCGTCAGCGCGGCGAATGCGATGGCAGGGAACTTCGCCACGGACCGCGTCGCATCTGGCAATTCCGCCACCCAGCGTGCGACCGCCAGAATCGCTGCAACGCCTTGTCCCATCAGCTCCGATCCCCAACCGTCGAGTCCAATTGGCGCAAGCGCCGCCGACAACATGGCCGACGGCATCACCCACAACCCCATGACGGGCGCGGCGGCGACGTTGGCGATCAACCCATAGCTTGAAACGCGGTTGAAGTGGTGCGCGGCGAAGGGCGCGGTCGCTGCGCCCGCGACCAGGCTGGTCAGCGCCAATGCGGATACATATAGCGCGATGCGACCGGCTAATCCCCTGTCGCGCGTCACCTCCCGCCATCTGTCCCGGCTTTCGCCATAAACAGCAACGAGAGCAGCCGTCGCAGCGAAGGACATTTGGAACCCGGGCTCCACGAGGCTTTCAGGGCGCATCGCGAGCACAATCATCGCGGCCAGCGCTAGCGCGCGCAAAGTGACCGCGGGTCGGTCGAGCAGCACAGCGATCAACGCCACGGCGACCATTATAAACGCACGCTGCGTGGCGACACTGGCCCCGGACAGCGCCAAATACGCCAAACCGGCGACGATGGCTGCGAGCGCCGCGATTTTCTTGCCGGAGAACCTGAGCACTATCGGCGGCGCCAGCGCGGTCAAGCCGCGCGCGGCAGCGAACACGAATCCGGTGACCAGCGCCATGTGCAGTCCTGAAATCGCCAACAGATGCGCAAGATTCGACGCGCGCAGATCGTCCACTGCCCGCGGGGGAATTGCAGCGCGGTCGCCAACTAGGATAGCGGCGGCGAACGCACCCTCGGCCCCCGGGAGTCGAGCGCGCAAAGCCGCCGCGATTTCAGCGCGCCACTGTCGAATCTTCATCACCACCTGATCGAGATAGCCGGTGGATTGCGCCAATCCTAACCGCGTCGCCTCTCCGTCGATTCGACCAACAGCGCCCAGCCCCTGAAACCAGGCCCTGCGGCGAAAGTCGAAGCCACCCGGCTCGGACGGCCTAGGCGGAGGGGCAAGATAGGCGTCGAATGACAGACGTTCTCCTGGATGCAAGTCGTCCGCGCGCATGCCGGGCACCGTGACGCGAATAAGCGTCGGCGCAGCTTCGAGCCCATCGATTTCGACCTGATCCGCCAACAAGCGCGTTGCGCCCGAACCGCTGCGAGAGGCGGAGAGATATCGCGCCGTCACCAGATACTCGCCAGCCTCAGCCAGCACCGGGGCTGAGACAAACCTCGCCCGCACAGCACCGGTGGCGGTGCCGAGCGCAACCAGCAGCAATGCGATTGCGGCCAGAACTGCGGCGGGCCCTGTCATGCGCGCGAAAAATGTGAGCGCGCCCGCCCCAAACACGCACAGCCCTACATCGGAGATGCGAGGCTCGGTTGGAACTGCGAAGAAAAGCGCGACGCCCGCACCGAACGCCACAGGCGCCCAAAGCGGCGCACGGCGCCAATCTATGTCGATGTTCGCTGCAAGCTGGCTTGAGATCGCGCGCATCCTTCGCCATAAAGACCCTGCGCGCGCAGGCGCGGCCTCTGAGCATTCCCGTATTTCCATTCGCGTCGCGTCCTTGTCGCCGCACGCCCTCGCCAAAGCCACCAAAAGATGACTGATAATACAGATACTCTACTTAAAGACGTTGTCACGCGATTTGCGCCCTCGCCGACCGGTTTCCTTCACATCGGCGGCGCGCGCACGGCGCTGTTCAACTGGTTGTTCGCGCGCGCTCATGGCGGAAAGTTCCTACTGCGCATTGAGGACACTGACCGGGCCAGATCGACGCCCGAGGCGACCGAGGCGATCTTTGAAGGGTTGCGTTGGCTGGGTCTCGAATGGGACGACGAAGCCGTCAGCCAGTTTTCGCGCGCGGACGAGCATCGCGCAGCTGCGGAAACGATGCTTTCGAACGGATCGGCTTATCGTTGCTATGCCACGAAGGATGAGATTAGCGCAGCGCGGGAGGCTGCCCGCGCAGAAGGGCGTCCGCCCCTGTTTCAAAGCCCGTGGCGAGACAAAGGCCCGGAGGACTGGCCAGCGGATACGCCCTACGCCGTTCGACTGAAGGCGCCGCGCGTTGGTGAGACAGCCGTCGAGGATGCGGTTCAGGGGCGCGTCAGTTGGTCGAACGCCCAGCTTGACGATCTGATTCTGCTTCGCTCGGACGGCACGCCGACCTATATGCTCGCGGTCGTGGTCGACGATCACGATATGGGCGTCACGCATGTGATCCGGGGCGACGACCACCTAACCAACGCCGCGCGCCAGACGCTGATCTATAAGGCGCTTGGGTGGGAAACGCCGGTATTCGCCCACATTCCGTTGATCCACGGGCCGGACGGGGCGAAGCTGTCAAAGCGCCATGGCGCGCTGGGCGTAGAAGCGTATCGGGACATGGGTTATCTGCCTGAGGCGATGCGAAACTATCTGGCGCGTCTTGGATGGAGCCACGGTGACGACGAGTTCTTCACGACCGAGCAGGCCATCGCGTGGTTCGGGCTTGAAGCCATCGGAAAATCCGCGGCGCGGTTCGACTTCGCCAAGCTGGAGCACCTGAATGGCCAGCATATTCGCGCCGCTGACGAATCTGCGTTGTCCGAGCAGATCGAGTCATTTGCTGCACTGCAAAATATTGAGTCACTCGACGAGAAACAGCGCGCAATGCTGGCGCATGCGGTCCCCGGCTTGAAGACGCGGGCGCGCACGCTTAATGAACTGATTGATTCAACTTACTATATTCGTGCTGACCGGCCCCTCGATCTGGACAGCAAAGCGGCGAAAATTCTTAAGCCGGAGGCCCGTGATCTACTCACGAAATTGACTTCGCTTCTGCAAAATGTTACCCGGTGGCACGCCTCGGAACTAGAGGATGCGGTACGCGCTTTCGCCGAAAATGAAGGCGTCAAACTCGGAAAGGTCGCGCAGCCATTACGAGCCGCGCTGACAGGCCGGGCTGTATCACCTGGCGTCTTCGACGTTATGGAGACGCTTGGTCCCGAGGAGAGTCTTGCGCGGATCGCCGATCAGGCTATCTGATGCGCGGAAATATGCTTTGCGGGGATCGGACGAGACCGCCAGCACCTGTGGCGCGAACCGTTTCCCGCGAGCCCAAATAATGACGACAGGCCAAACAGGGCCGGGATTATGAACAAGGAGAGGAGTCGAGAATGAGCGCCGAAGTCAAAAAGTCGACTGCGACGATTAAGATCGAGGGCCAAGCCCCGCTCGAAGTTCCAGTGTACCAGGGCTCTATCGGCCCGGACGTTCTGGACATTCGCTCTCTCTACAAAGATCGCGACGTATTTACATACGACCCTGGCTTTACATCGACTGCGGCCTGCGAAAGCGGCATTACCTTCATTGACGGCGACAAGGGCGAATTGCTGCATCGTGGGTACGCCATCGACCAACTGGCCGAGCACTCCCACTATCTGGAAGTCTGCTATCTGCTGCTTTATGGCGAACTTCCATCTCGCGCAGCGATGGAGGATTTCGAAAGCCGCGTTACACAGCACACGATGCTGCATGAGCAAATGCTCTACTTCTATCGCGGTTTCCGGCGGGATGCGCATCCAATGGCGGTGGTTTGCGGCGTGGTCGGCGCGATGTCGGCGTTCTATCACGACTCCACCGATATCCGGGATCCATGGCAACGCGAAGTTGCGACAATCCGGCTGATCGCCAAGCTGCCCACCATTGTCGCCAACGCCTATAAGTACACGGCGGGTCAGCCATTCATTTACCCACGCAACGACTTGGATTACGCGTCCAACTTCCTGCACATGTGCTTTGCGGTTCCCTGTGAGGAGATGAAAGTCGATCCCGTCCTGTCGACGGCGATGGACCGCATTCTGACCCTGCATGCGGACCACGAGCAGAACGCGTCGACCTCCACCGTTCGACTGGCTGGCTCCTCCGGCGCCAATCCCTTCGCATGCATCGCGGCGGGGATTGCGTGTCTGTGGGGTCCGGCCCATGGCGGCGCCAATCAGGCGTGCCTGGAAATGCTGCGCGAGATCGGCACCGTCGATCGAATTCCGGAATATATCGCGCGCGCCAAGGACAAAGATGATCCGTTCCGCCTGATGGGATTCGGCCATCGCGTTTACAAGAACACCGATCCGCGCGCGACAGTTCTTAAAAAATCGGCGGACGAAGTGCTGGAGCTTCTGGGCGTCGAGAACAATCCGCTGCTGCAGGTCGCTAAGGAGCTTGAGCAGACTGCCCTGAGCGACCCCTATTTCATCGATAAGAAGCTGTTCCCGAATGTGGACTTCTATTCCGGCATCATCTTGGAGGCGATGGGCTTCCCGACCTCGATGTTTACCCCGATCTTCGCGCTCAGCCGCACGGTCGGCTGGATATCGCAGTGGAAAGAGATGATCGAAGATCCGGTTCAGCGTATCGGGCGCCCTCGGCAGCTTTACACCGGGGCGAGCCACCGGGACTATATTCCAGTCGACGATCGCTAATACGTCGCCGATCCACGAATATTGCGGGGCCTGCGGGCCCCGTTTTCATTCCGGCGGTTCGATGCCAACGATGTCACTTCGCCGTTCCAGAAACGCCACGTCGCGCCAGCCCTTGAAGGGGCCGTAGGTCATATAGCCCATGGCCTTTCGCACGCCGAGCGACTGAAACCCGTATTTCTCATGCAGGCGGATCGAGGCGACGTTGTCGGTGAAGATCATCGTCTGTAACGTCCAGACGCCTGCGGCCTCAGAGGCTTCGACCAGCGCCGCCATCAGCGCATTGCCAACGCCCCTTCCCTGCGCCTCATCCGCGATATAGATCGCTGTCTCGGCGACCCCGGCATAGCAGGCGCGTGACGAGGTCGGCGACAGAACCGCCCAGCCGAGAACCACTCCATCGTTTTTCGCGATCAGCCTTGGACACGCCAGTTTTCCGGCGTCGAAATTCTCCCATGACCCGGCGGTCTCGGCGTATGACGCATTCCCGGTGTCGATGCCCTGTTGATAGATACGCAAGACATCCGCAGCGTCGGCTGCGCGCATTTCACGAATGGAGACTTTGTTCATCTCGTCCCCCTCAACCGATCGATGGCCCCAAGAACCGAACGGGCGGCCCGGCGCGAAGGCGGCTCTCCGCCCCGCCCCAACAGGGCCAACGCGCGCCGAGCGCCATCGACCTGTTTGTCGCGAGCGGTGGGGTCGTCCAGAAATTCTTCAACCGCCTCGGTCAACGCCTCGGGCGTGCAGTATTCCTGCAGAAACTCCGGCACGATCTTCTCGTCGAGAACCAGATTGGTGATCGTGGCGGATGAAACCTTCAGCAGATGTCTGACGATCAGAGCCGTGACGGTCGCCCCACGATAGGCGATGACGGTCGGTGTCTCCATCGCCGCGAGTTCCAGAGAGATCGTGCCAGAGGCGGCCAGAGCCACATCGGCGGCGGCCAAGGCGCGGAATTTGCGCGTTTCCGCCGCGGCCACCGGCAGTTCCGTCGGGTCGAGGATGATTGGTTGGACCGACCAGCCCGCCACCAGTCGCCTCACCGGCTCGACAATGGTCTCCGCTGCGGGCAGCACCACCGCCAGATCAGGCCGGTTCCTGGCGAGCCTCTCCAGCGCCTGTCCGAACACCGGGGTCAAACGCGTCACCTCGGAGTTTCGGCTGCCTGGCAACACCGCAATCAGCGGCTGATCGGGACCGACGCCAATTTCCGCGCGAAACAACCGGTCGGCGGGATCGACATGCGCCGTGCGTTCAACCACGGGGTGGCCGACAAAATCGCAGGTCATGCCCGCCTCGGTCATATAGGGCGGCTCGAACGGCAGCAACGCCAGCACATGGTCCACATGGGCCGCCATCTTTTTCGCCCGCCCCGGCCGCCACGCCCAGACGGAGGGCGCGACGTAATGAATGATCGGGATATCGGGCGCCGCCGCGCGCACTTTCTTCGCCACCCGCATGGTGAAGCCGGGACTGTCGATGGTGATCAGCGCGTCGGGTTTGGCGGCGAGCACAGCCTCGACCGTCTGATTGATGCGGCGGAGCAGGTTCGGCAGGCGCGGCAGCACCTCCGCGAGGCCCATGATCGAGGTCTCCTCGATCGGGAACAGGCTCTCCAGCCCCTCTGAGGCCATCGCCTGTCCGCCAACGCCGAGATAGCGCGCATCGACGCCTTCTTCGGCGACACCACGCATCAGAGACGCGCCAAGCCTGTCTCCTGACGGCTCTCCAGCGATCATGGCCAATGAGAGTGTACGGCGCGTCATACCGGTCAGCCCCCGTCTTCCGACGCGCGCCCCCACAGGAACAATCCGGCGTCATCAGCGGCTTTGGCGGTCTCCTCCACCCCCAGAATGAAGACGCCGCCCGCCTCAATAGCGACACCGTTCAGGCCAGCGGCGCTGGCGGCCCTGATCGTGTCCGGACCGATGGCGGGCAGATCCACGCGCCTGTCCTGCCCGGGCTTGGGCGCCTTGAACAGCACTCCGGAGGGCGGCGGCGCCGCATTGCGTCGACGTTTTGGCAACTCGGCGACGCGCGCGAGCATCCCGTCCGTTCCTTCGATCGCCTCTATCGCCAGACATATGTTGTTCGCGACGACGGCTCCCTGCCCCACATCGAGAGCGCCAAGGCTGCGAACGACGTCGGCTGCACGTTCGATGTCCGCACGATCCTGCGCGATGGGCTTCAGCCGCCCGATGGCGCCCTCGGGCGCCAGCAAACCGTCCAGAAGCTCATGCGCGCCGAGGACGCGGAACCCCTCCTCTTCAAACATCTCGGCGATACCGCGAAGCAGCGCATCGTCGCCGCCCTGCGCGAACAGGCGCACGATCCGGGGCGCCAGTATCGCGCCCTTCCAATCGGGCGTTACCGACGCCAAGGAAGGCCGAGCCAATCCACCGGCGAACACGATTGAGTCGCATTCAGCGTCGCGCAGCGCTTTCAAGACGCCGCCAACTTTTCCCAGGGTGGTGGTGATGTGTTTATGCGCCGATACCCATTCGCCCGCGGCGCCATCCAGGGCCACCACGAAATAGCCTGCGCCAGCGCTCGCCCGCTCCTCCGCGATCAGTCTTGGAAGCGCGCCTGACCCGGCGATGATCCCAACGGTGAGGTCCGAAAGGTCAGCCATACGCTGGCGTCACGCGTCGCGCGGCGTGCAGAAAGACCGGGATGTGTCCTGGGTGACGAAGCGAATGATATCCTGCACGGGTTCGACATCGGGATACTTCTCAGCCGCCGAAGCCGCCCGGTCGGCGAGATTGCCCTTGTCACCTTCGAATATATCGCGATACGCCGCGCGCAATGCGTGAATGGTCGGCCGATCAAATCCGCGGCGTTTCATGCCAACGATGTTCAAACCGTTCAGCCAGCCGCGATTGCCGATCACCATGCCGAACGGGATCACGTCGCCAGGAACGCCGGTCATTCCGCCGATCATCACGTGTTGTCCGATGCGTGAGAATTGATGCACCGCAGACAGGCCGCCCAAAAAAGCGAAGTCGCCGACCTCGACATGGCCCGCCAACGTCGCATTGTTGGCCAGGATCACGCTGTCGCCGAGTTGGCAATCGTGGCCAACATGGGCGCCCATCATGAACAGGCAGCCGGACCCGACCTTGGTCAGCATGCCGCCGCCCTCAGTTCCCGGGTTCATGGTCACATGCTCGCGGATCTGATTGTCTTCACCGATCTCCAGCGCCGAACGCTCACCTTTATATTTCAGGTCCTGCGGCTGATGGCCGATTGAAGCGAACGGAAATATCCGGGTGCGCGCGCCGACCGATGTGACGCCCGCGACCGCGACGTGGGAGACCAACTCAACCCCTTCGCCCAGCCTGACATCAGCGCCGACCGCACAAAATGGGCCGACCTTGGCTCCGGCGCCGACGATCGCGCCGTCTTCGACGACCGCCGTCGCGTGAACCTCGGCGGAGGGATCGATGCTCATGAACTGGTCCTATCCCTTTTCCGGATCAACGATCATGGCTGAGAACTCAGCTTCGGCGACGATCTTGCCGTCGACCTTACCCTCTCCCCAGAACTTCCAGACCTTTCCTCTGCCCCGGATCACGCTGACATGCAGCTCAAGCTGATCGCCGGGGCTGACGACATTGCGAAAGCGGACCTTGTCGAGGGTCATGAAATAGACCAGCAGTCCCTTGTCGATCATTTCGAGCGTCTCGACGACCAGCACGCCCGAAGTCTGCGCCATCGCTTCGATAATCAGAACGCCCGGCATAACCGGCCGCGCCGGAAAATGGCCCTGAAAGAACTCTTCATTGATCGTTACGTTTTTGACCCCGATGGCGCTCTCGCCCGCCTTGATTCCCCTGACTTTGTCGATCAGCAGAAAAGGGTAGCGATGTGGGATCATGCGCTTAATGCGCTCAACGTCGGCGATTCCGAGTTCTTCGCTCTCTTCTGCCATCTATACGTTCCTATCGTCAGCGTTCGGTTCTTACTTGGTTTTTAGTATACCCGGGTGGCGGATCGTCAAGGGTCGACACTGTATCAGATGTCGCCGAACCTAACGTTCGGGCTGCGTATCAGGTTCGGGAAATTCCAATAGAACGTCTGGCACAACCTGATTCAGATTCTCGATTGCTTCTTGCGTAATGTCCAATTTGTTGACGCTGAGAACAAGTTGCTCCTCATCGAGCATAACCAAAGCGCCATGTCGTCGCATGATGTCAATCAAAACTGATTGCGCACCTTTACGCAGTTTCGACCGCGCTGCGCTAACCGCCTGATCGACAAGTCCACGCTCTCTCTGCGAACGGGCGTAGAACGCGCGAACGTCCCGTTCGAACTGGGCCGCCAGCTTGTCGAACTCGGCCTTTGGCAACGTGGTCTTGAGATCGGAAAGCTCCCTCTCTCGGTTTCGAAGAGACTCTCCTTCGACGTCAAGTTCCGCCTCCAATGCGCTTTCAGCGGCCGCCGCCTGATCAGCGATCGACCGTGCTGCGCTCGAGTCCGTAAACAGAGAAACCTGACTGATGACCAGAATCGGAGACCGAAGCAGCTTTGGCTCGCTGACTTCCGCCGGGGCAAGGCCGGGCGCCGCCTCCGATTCGGTCGCAGGTTCGTCCTGGGCGACCGCCGGAAGGTTTCCACTGACGAGGGCGATGACTGAGAGCGCGGCGCAAAATAAAACAAAACGCGCGCAGAACGCCTGCCGGTACTCAGCCGCTTTCACACGGTTATTGCTTTGGCGACGTATCGGCGCCTCCTCCCGTTGGCGCTTTTAGAAGCGCGTTCCCGCGGTGAATCTGAAGAACTCCTCCTTATCCCCATCTTCTTGAAGAAGGGGCGTCGCCAGGTTCAGACGGAGCGGACCGAATCCAGAATCCCAGAAAAGGCTGACGCCGACCGTGGCGCGCAGATTTGAATCTGCGTCCACGACGACGGTGCCACCATCCGAATCGACATAGGAGTTGTCGCTGAGCTGGAACAATGTGCCGACGTCAGAAAACACGCCGCCATAGAGACCAAACTCCTCCGGCAGGCCCAACGGGAATGTCACGTCGGTCCGAAGCACAGCATACAACTCGCCGCCAAGCGCATCGTCGGTGTTCTGGTCGCGGGGGCCGATGCCCGAGCGCTCAAACCCGCGGAAACTGTCACCGCCAAGGAAGAATCTCTCGGTGATTCGCGGATCGTAGCCGAATCCGAAAATGCCGCCGCCCTCGAGTTCCATGCTCGCGATCAGTTCTTCATCGAAGAAGGAGGTGTACGCCTTGCCGCGCGCCACTGTCCGCAAATACTGCGCGTCAGCCAACAGCGCGAGATCCTGATCGAGGGTCGCGATCCAACCGTCCGTCGGCTCGATGATATCGTTTCTTTGGTCGAACCGGTAGGTATAGCCCAATGAAGTGGTTAGGGCGTCGCCCTCATCTTGCTTGATCAGTTCAGAGGCATCTTCATCGACACCGAGTATTTCGTCCGAAGAGATCAACCAACGTAGCGATACCGACTGATCCTCATCTATCGGAAACCCGACTTCGGGCCGAAAACCAATGTTCTTTTCTTCGAAAGACGATTCGTCGCTGTTGTCTTCTGCGAAGTAGTAGATGTCGAAACCCGCCGACAGATCCAGCCCAAGGAAAGCTGGTTCGCGGAATCGCAGATCGACAACTTGCCGATCACCTGTCAGCGCAAGACGAGCGCGAAGAAACTGGCCGCGACCCAACAAGTTCCGTTCACTTACGGCGATCTCACCCAGGATCGCATCTGCGGTCGAATACCCGACAGCGAAGCTAACAGAGCCGGTCGACTCCTCTTCGACCTCGACGGTGACGACGGCGCGATCCTCAGCCGAGCCTTGCGACGTGCGCACATTGACGTTCTTGAAGAAACGCAAACCCCGAATATTGCGTTCGGCGCGATCGATCTCATAGGCGTTAAACGCGTCGCCCTCGGCAAAGCGAAATTCCCGCCGGATCACCCGGTCGAGCGTACGTACATTGCCTTCGACTTCGATCCGCTCGACGAACAGGCGCGGGCCGGGGACGATGTTGAAGGCGACGTCGATCGTGCGCGCTTCCTCATTGCGGACTGCGACCGGCCGAACGTCGACGAAAACGACGCCGCTTTTTCCAGCGAGCTGGATGATTTCTTCAACCGTTTCGACAATGATCGAGGCCTCGTAGAGATCGCCCGGCTCAACATCGATGAGGTCGGCAAAGAGCTCCTGATCGACGCCTTCGACCCGTGAGGAGATTTTCACCTCGCCAAAATTATAGATCTCGCCTTCATCAACCGTGAATGTGATGAAGAAACCGGCCCTGTCGGGCGAAAGCTCAGCCGTCGCCGACAGAACCGTGAAATCCGCAAAGCCGCGATCCAGATAGTAGCGCCGCAACAATTCTTTATCGAATTCCAGCCGGTCGGGATCGTAGTTGTCAGTTCCCTTGATCCAGCTGAACCAGCCGCTTTCCCGGGTTTCGACGACCCCGCGCAAACGGCTATCGGAGAACTCTTCATTGCCGACGAAGTTGATCGCGCTCACGCCGGTCAGCGGGCCTTCCTCGATTTCGAACACCAGATCGACGCGATTGTCGCTGCGCTCGATGATCACCGGTTCGACGCTGGCGCCAAACCGGCCCGTACGGCGGTACAGCTCCACCAGAATATTCGCGTCAGCCTCCGCCTTGGCGCGGGTGAATGCGCCACGGGGACGAGACTGAGTCAGCGCTTGCAGTTCCTCGTTGGTGACGCGGTCATTCCCCTCAAACGCGATGCGATTGATCGTCGGGTTCTCATCGACGCGGACGACTACGAGACCGGCCGCCGGCGTGATGGAGACGTTTCGGAACAGGCCTGTGTCGAACAACCGGCGGGTCGATTCGTTTACGTCATCGGCCGAAACGAGGTCGCCGCGAGAGAATGTCAGGAACGTGATGATGGTCGCCGCGTCGATGCGGCGGTTGCCAATTACCTGAATATCCGCGACTTCGAGCCTCTGGCCTTCCTGCGCTTGCTGCGCCTTGGAATGGGAAACGATCGTCGCGTCGAAGAACGCCATAGCGATCGCAGCAAAAAATCCAATTAGAAGCCCCGCACTCGCCCGACCGGCGATCCGACAGAAAGCAGCACGCATTTCAGTCCCCTTGTCGCGTTCCGCGTCGCGCCCCTTCACGGGACGATTATTTGTTCCAACGCGGGCGCGACCCGGCCCCTCGCCGTGGCCGCGGCAGCGTCTGAACCGTCATTTCATCGGGCCTGCTCGCCCCCGCTTGCGGCGACATCGCCACGCCCAGGGAAGGCCTACAATCGGGACAAATCGTTATATGTTGCGAAGACCATAAGCAAGATGACGATGCTGAAACCTATCGTCATCCCAATTTCCACCCACCTGTCCCTTAGCGGGCGACCTCGAATGGCTTCGATCCCGTAAAATAGCAGATGACCGCCATCAAGGACAGGGATTGGGAACAGATTGAGCAACCCAATCGATGTCGAGAGAAACGCGATCATGGTTACGAGCGAAGTCAGGCCCCGGTCGGCCGCCTCGCCCGAAATTTCGGCGATGCGGATCGGGCCGCCAATCTGACCTGGATCGCTCTCCCCGGCGATGACCCGGTAGAGGTAACTCATCGTCAGATCGACCACCCCCCAGGTCTGCCGCGCGCCGAATGTCAGCGCGTCTACGGGGCCGACCGATTCCCGGGCGGGGGCAAAACCCGCGCCATCCAGATTGATGATGCCTATGGTCGGCATCGGCTTGATCTCTCCGGTCTCGTAATCCTCCCGCTCAATCATGCGGGGGGTGATGGTGAACTCCAGCCGCTGCTCGTCCCGCAGGACGGTAACCAGCATGGGATTGGGCCCGTTCGCCGCGGTGATGCGCTGGAGCGCGCGGAACGACTGGATCTCTTCGCCATTCGCAACAACGATCTTGTCACCGACTTCCAGTCCCGCTGCGGCTGCGGCGCCCGACGGCGCGATATCGTCAACCACGGCCGGGCGTGCCAACTTCACATCGACCATGATCCGAGAGCCGTCGCGCAGAATCAGCGCCGGAACCGGCGCCCCCTCGCCGCGGTTAATGGCGTAGACCATGTCGATATAATCCTCGACCGCCTCACCATCGACTTCCAGCACCTGATCGCCGGACACAAGGCCACTGAATTCTGGCGCTTCGCCAATAGCGGCTTTATCCGTCGGCGTGCCTTCGGCCAGCGCCAATGCCGCAAACACCAAAATTGAGAGCAGGAAATTCGCCACAGGCCCTGCAAGGACCGTCAGCGTGCGACTCATCAGCGGCGCCGTCGGGAAGGCGCGCGCGCGTTCCGCCTCGGACATTGCGGCGACGGCCTGCTCATCGGGCCTGCTGGATGCGCCGGAATCGCCCAGGAATTTCACGTACCCGCCGAGCGGAATCAGGGAGACTTTCCAACGCGTGCCGCGGCTGTCGGTCCATCCGAACAGTTCCTTGCCGAAGCCGATCGAAAACGCCTCGGCGTGAATGCCGCGCCAGCGTCCGACGATGTAGTGGCCGTATTCGTGGACGAAGACGACGATGAGCAGCACCACCAGAAACGGTAGTACGTAAAACAACACGTCGCCAATCACTGGGATCTGGGCAATGAACTCCATACGCTACGCCTTTCGAGGTTTACGCGCCTGTCGCACTGTTCGCCTTTCTGACCCAACGCGGCCTAGGCGGCAAGGGCTGCGATCCGAGCCAAGGCTGCGCGCCGCGCCTCAGCGTCGGCATCCAGCACCTCTTCAAGATCGGTCGGATCGGAGGTTTCGCCAAGCCCGTTGAGCACAGATTCCACCACCGGCGCCATATCGAGAAAGCCGATCCGGCCCGCAATGAACGCATCCACCGCGACTTCTTTCGAAGCGTTCAACGCCGCGCCCGCCGCGCCGCCCGCCTCCAACGCCCATCGCGCCAAAGCCAGAGACGGAAACCGCGTTCCGTCCGGCGGATGAAAGTCCAGACGGAAAAGCGTTGTGAAATCAAGCGCCTGCACCGGGGCCTTGCCACGGCGCGGCCAGTTGAGCGCATAGGCGATCGGCGTTTTCATATCAGGCTCGCCCATCTGCGCCAGCACCGAGCCGTCGGCGTAGCCGACCATAGAGTGAACGATGGACTGGGGATGAACGATCACTTCGATTTGATCGGGGCGCATATCGAACAAGTGCCGCGCTTCGATCATCTCAAGCGCCTTGTTGAACATCGTTGCGCTGTCGATGGAGATCTTCACGCCCATGTCCCAATTAGGGTGCGCAATGGCCTGCGATGGCGTCGCGGCGGCCATCTGTTCCCGGCTCCAGTCCCGGAACGGTCCGCCAGAGGCCGTCAGAATCACCCGCTCGATCGCGTGGGCCTGATCACGCTCAAAGACCTGATAGATCGCGCTATGCTCGGAATCGACCGGTATCAGCGTGGCCCCTACGCGGGCGACTTCGGCCATAAACAACGGCCCGGCGCAGACCAGGCATTCCTTGTTGGCCAGCGCGAGCGTGCACCCTGGACGCAGAGCCGCCAAGGAAGGCGCCAGCCCCGCAGCGCCGACGATGGCCGCCATGCAAATATCGGCAGGCATGCGCGCCGCATCGAGAAGCGCCTCTGGACCAGCTGCGGCGAAAACATCCGGCGCGTCCGCCTCCGCCAGCGCAGCTTTCAAGTCGTCCAGTCGGTCTGGATCGGCGGTGACGACCATTTGAGGGCGCCAGCGCGCGGCCTGTTGGGCCAACTTTCCCACATTCCCGGCGCCGGTCAGCGCGACGATCTCAAACGCCTCCGCCCCACCCAGCGCTTCGACGACCTGAAGCGTGGAACAGCCGATCGACCCGGTTGATCCGAGCACTGTCAGACGGCGGCGAACTCCGGGTTCCATCGCGTCACCAGATGAACATCGGCGTGGCGCGCCAGAATGTGGCGGCGCCGGCCACCAGGGTCGCCGCCATGAAACCGTCAAGGCGGTCCATTGCGCCGCCATGGCCCGGAATCAGGCCGCTGGAATCCTTCACGCTGAAGCGACGTTTGACAGAGCTTTCCGCCATATCTCCCGCCTGAGAGACCACCGCCGCCAGCATCGACATGATGCAGACTTCGAAATAGTAGGTTCCGGTCGTCAGCGCGGAAAACACCGCGCCAACGAGAGCGGCCAGAACAATGCCGCCCGCCGTTCCGGACCAGGTCTTTTTCGGGCTGACTCGCGGCCAGAGTTTTGGCCCGCCGATCAGGCGACCGGCGAAATAACCTCCGACATCCGCCGCCACGACAACCAGCGCGATCCACAACGTGGTGACGAAGCCGAACTCGGGTTCAAGCCGAAGCGCCGCAAAGGTGGCGGCTGCGACAGAGATGTAGAGCGCGCCTCCAAAGCCCCACCGCCAGGACTTGCCGTTCAATTTGTCGAGTAAGGCTGAGGCCGCCGCCGCAAGAACGCAGACGACCATCGCCAATTCGACGCCCCAGACATGCGCCGCCAGGACCGAGACGACCGCGGCGGCTATCGAAGGCGCGGCCGCCAGCCCTTTCGCCGCATCCGCGCCGCATGTGACAGCGCGCCACTCCCACGCGAGAACACCCGCGATAGCAGCGACCATCGCCGTGGACCACCAGCCGCCAAGCAACAGCAGCAACAACGCGATCGAGGCGATAACCACCGCGGAGATCAGACGCGGGCCTAGATCCGTCATCTTCGCCGCCAGACCGCCAGTATTCGCGTCTGGTTGCTTTGAGGAGCTTGACGTCACCTCGTCACCGGGACAGGGCGCCGAAGCGCCGGTCGCGGGCGCGGAAATTCTCCAGCGCCTGTTCAAGCGTCACCCGGTCGAAATCGGGCCAGTGCGTCTTGGCAAAGTAGAATTCCGAATAGGCGGCCTGCCACAGAAGAAAATTGGATAGCCGTTGCTCTCCGGACGTTCGGATCACCAGATCGGGGTCCGACGCGCCATAGGTGAACAACTCGGCCTCCAGCGCCGCTTCATTGACCGCTTCGGGAGGTAGTTCCCCGCGCGCGACTTTCCGGGCCAGACTTCGCGCCGCCGCTGCGATCTCCGCCCGCGCGCCGTAATTCAACGCGACATCCAATGCGAGTTGCGTTCCGCCCTCAGAGTCCCGCTCCAGTTGGTTCATGGACTCGATAAGATCGCCCTCCAGGTTCGACCGCTCACCGATAAAGCGAATGCGAACGCCCCGCCGCACCAGCTCAGCGGATTCGCGGCGCAAATACTGGCGAAAAAGCCCCATCAGGCCGCGCACCTCGTCGGCCGGCCGTCGCCAGTTCTCGGTGGAAAAAGCGTAAAGAGTCAGCCTTCCGATCCCTAGGTCGGGACAGGCCTCGAGCACGTTCTTAACGGACTGGATGCCGCGCCGGTGACCCTCGATCCTTGGCAGACCACGCGCCGCGGCCCAGCGGCCGTTGCCGTCCATGATAATGGCGACGTGCAGCAGCGCAGACGCGCCCGGCGTCTGGGATGCGGGTTCTTCCCGAAGCGCGGAGTTCGCCATGAGCATCACGATCCCTTTCAAGCCACGACCGAGCCGGTCAGACCTGCATTATCTCTTCCTGCTTGGCCTCTAACGCCGCATCGACCTTATTGATCGCAGCGTCGGTAAGTTCCTGGATCTCATCGTGATAGAGCTTCTGCTCATCCTCCGACAGCCCGTCGGCCTTGGCCTTCTTGATCTGGTCCATACCGTCCTTGCGCACGTTGCGGATCGCGATCCGCGCGCTCTCGGAGTATTGCCCGGCGACTTTGGCAAGTTCGCGGCGACGCTCTTCGTTGAGCTCTGGAATCGGTAAGCGAAGCAGGGTTCCGTCCATCTGTGGGTTGAGACCCAGACCAGAGGTGCGGATCGCCTTGTCCACCGCTGCGACAAGCCCTTTGTCCCAGACGCTGACGGTAACCATCCGAGGATCCGGCACGTTGATCGTCGCGCACTGATTGATCGGCATCAACGCGCCATAGGCGTCGACCATCACCGGGTCCAGCATGCTGGCCGATGCGCGCCCGGTCCTGAGCGAAGCGAACTCCGTCCTTAGCGCGTTCAGCGCGCCATCCATGCGCCGTTCGAGATCATCAAGGTCGATTTCATCGGGTTCAGACATCGTATCGAGCTTTCTATCGGACCGAACGGCGCGTCGTCAGACGCGACTGCAGGGTCTGGGTCGCAATCAACGGGGTTCGACAATGGTGAATTTTCCGCGTCCACTCAAGACCGACACAAAGCCGCCCTCGACAAACAAAGAGAAAACGTAGATCGGCAGATCGTTCTCGCGCGCCAGAGCGATGGCCGACGCGTCCATGACTTTCAGGTTCTTGGTGAGAACTTCATCATAGGTGACCCGGTCATAGAACTGGGCGTTCGGGTTCAGCTTGGGATCGCTGTCATAGACTCCATCAACGCTGGTGCCCTTGTAGATCGCGCCGCAGCCCATCTCCATCGCCCGCAGCGTCGCCGCCGTGTCGGTGGTGAAATACGGGTTGCCAGTGCCCGCGGCGAAAACGCAAATGCGCCCTTTTTCAAGATGGCGCACGGCGCGGCGGCGGATATAGGGTTCACAGATCTGATCCATCGGAATGGCCGAGATCACACGTGTGTGCACGTCCAGACGCTCAAGCGCGTTCTGCATGGCGAGCGCGTTCATTACTGTCGCCAGCATGCCCATGTAATCGGCCGAGGCGCGCTCCATTCCCTGCGCCGATCCGGAAAGTCCCCGAAATATGTTGCCGCCGCCGATCACGAGGCAGATCTCCGCCCCCAGATCATGGACCTTCTTGATCTCTTCGGCGATGGAGTCGACCGTGGGCGGATGAAGGCCGAAACCCTGATCCCCCATCAGGGCCTCGCCTGAGATTTTCAACAGCACGCGTTTGTGCAACAAGCCGCCACCTACAACCGGCTCGATCGAGCCGTCTTGTTCGGCCACGGTTGCAGCGGTCCCCTCCGACCCTTGGGCCATTCGCGCCACTCCATTCATGATTTCGCGCCAAACTGTCCGAACGCCCGTGCCATTGCAAGAGTTGGACGGGCGGGTCGGGGCAAAACACCGCTTGGGGAAAGAAAGCCGCTGACATCGGCGCGGCGGTGTGGCTATCTGGCGCGACCATCCGCCACCCTATGACTTCGTGCGGATCAATGTGGCGAATTGAATGACTGTGATGGAAATGAGGGCGTACGGCGATGCGTGGCGTTATCGTAGGGATCTTGTTCGGCGCATGTGCGTTGATCGCGGTCATGTTCCTGTCCGGGCCGATAGCTCCACCAGTGTCGTTCGAAGCGATTCTGGGCGCGCCGGGGCCGCATAGTCCCAGTTCCCGTTCCCCCGGCCTCGCTATGGATGTCGCATTCTCCGGCGACGGATCACGCGTAGTCGCGCGTCAGGAAAACGGCGATATCGTCGCCTGGGGGCTCGCCACGACGGCGCCACACCTTCTGGGCCAAACGAACGGCCCGTTCGCCTATTGTGCTGCAAAGGATATGCTCGCTGTCGGCGACGACGCGGGGATTACCGTCACCTCTCTGAATAACGGCCGTGAAACGCGCCGCTTTGGCGAAGCCGCCGTCGACCATGCGGCGATAAGCGCCGATTGCTCGATTCTGGCTGTGGCGGCCGAGGCCGAATCCCAAATCCAGATATGGACCCTCAAACCCCAAGTGGGATTCCGTGCCGCCAAGACGAAAAGGCCAGTGCGAAACGGGCTGGCGATCGCGCCAGACGGCCTGAGGCTGGCCGCCGCTACCGGAGTTTATAGCGATGCGAGCGGCCACGACGCCGGGCTGGAGACCTTTGCGGTTCCGCCTTGGGGGCCGACCACAGCCGGCGCTACGGTCGATGGCGACCTGATCGTCGGCATGTGGCGGATCGCGTTTTCTCCGGACGGCGCGACGCTTTTTACAGGCTCGCAGGCGGAAGCGCAGGCGGGCCTTCGCGCCTTTGCCGCGTCTGACGCGTCGCCCATCTGGGGATATGACGGGTTCGAGGCCTATTGGGTGCGCGGTCTGGCGGTGTCACCCGATGGCGCGATCGTCGCGACAGGGGATGAAAAAGGCATGCTGCGCCTCTGGAGCGCCTCGGATGGCGCGATGCTTTACGAGGGGAGCACCGGGCTTGTCATTCAATCCCTCGCCTTCTCCGGCGATGGATCGAAACTGGCCGTCGGTCTCTGGGACGCCACGATCGGAGTGGCGTCGGTTGAGGTGCTGGTTGGGGAAGGCCTTTGAGCCGCTCGGCGAGAACGAACATCTTAAATCGAGCCTCTCGCTCAGTTAACTGAGAGTCGCGCCAGCCAACTATGGCGGCGACCAACTCAAACCAGATACTGATTGAACCAGTCTATCGTCCGGCTCCAAGCGAGTTCGGCGGAGGTCTCGTCATAACGGGGCGTCGAGTCGTTATGAAATCCATGATTGGCGCCAGGATAGACGTGGGCCCGGTAGGTTTTGCCGTGTTCCGTCAGGGCGGCCTCATAGGCGGGCCAGCCGGCGTTCACACGCTCATCGAGTTCGCCAAAATGCAGCAGCAGGGGCGCCTGGATCTTCGGCACGTCCTCCGCCTTCGCCTGTCGGCCATAGAATGGTACGGACGCCGCCATCTCGGGATAGGCGACCGCCAGAGCGTTGCAGACTCCGCCGCCATAGCAGAACCCGACCGCGCCGACCTTGCCGGTGGAATCCTCGCGGGTCAGTAAATGCTCGAACCCGGCGAAGAAATCGTTCATCAACTTGGTCCTGTCGACGGTCTTTTGCAGCGCGCGTCCGTCGGTGTCGTTGCCGGGATAGCCGCCGACCGAGGTCAGGCCGTCAGGCGCCAGCGCCATGAAGCCCGCCTTGGCGACCCGGCGCGCGACGTCCTTGATATAGGGGTTCAGGCCGCGATTCTCATGCACCACCAGAACCGCCGGGATCTTGCCTTCGACATTGGATGGCCGGACCAGATAGCCGCGCACCTCGCCATTGCCGTTCGGGGAATCATAGACAGTGTAAGTCGGAAAGATGCCCGGGTCGTTGAACGAGACCTGCTCAGCCAGCGCGTAATCGGGGCTTAGCATGTTCAGGAGGGCGGCGGCGGTCACTCCGCCAACCGCGAACTTCGCCGCCCGATCCAGAAACTCGCGCTTGTTGATGATTCCATGGGCGTAGAAATCGTAGAGATCCAGAAGTTCCTGATCGAAGTCTTTGGCGGTCATCCTGTTCACGATCAATCCTCCCCTGTTAGATGAGCCTAGAACCGGATGCTGGCTCTCTGGCGGTGGCCAGCGTTCAATACTGCTCGGATTCACGCGAGCATCCAACTCAATTTAGGGTGTTATCCGCAGTTTCAGCGCACACGCGCAAAAAAAAGGCCCGCAGGAGCAGGCCTTTAACGTGATTGCCAGAGGAAATTCGAGATCAGCCGCCTATAGTTTTGGCGACCACACACCCTTACCGTACGACGAGCACCGCGCATTTCGAGTGACGCACCACACGAGCGGCGTGGGAACCGATCAGGTAGTCCCCCAAGCCCGGCTTGTGCGAGGAAATGATGATGCAATCCGCGCCGATGGCCTCCGCTTCATCGAGAATTGTGCGGCTGGCGTGCCCGCTGGTCACATGCGCACGCACAGGAAACCCGGCGCCGCTCGCAATCTCGTCGAGCTTCGCCTGCGCCGCTTCTCTATGGCGTGCCGACGCGCCCTCAGCTTCGGCGAAATGCGCCGCGACAAAGGCTGGCACGTCTTCAACCACATGCAGCAGGCTGACTGCGCCGCCTTCATCGATCAGGGCCTTCGCCGCGGTCAGTGCGGTCGATAAATCGCCCTCAGGCTCCAACGCGACCGGAATTAGTATATTTTTATACATGGGAGGCTCCTTTATTGGCTTCCCAAGGAAGATCGTCTCCCATCGATCCGCGCGCATTGACCGAGATCAGATGCGATCGCGTCATAAACGTGTTCGGCTGCGTCGGGACAAAGCGGTAGTGGCTCAGTAGGCGACAAGGCGGCGGCAAAAAAAGGCCCGCCGAAGCGGGCCTTTCGAAAAGTATCGTGAAGAGTACCGGGCTCAACCGCCCATGGTCTTGGCGACCTCGGCCGCGAAATCCTCTTCTTCCTTCTCAACGCCTTCGCCGACCTCAAGCCGAACGAAGCCTGCGACCTCGACGCCCGCCTCGGCGGCCGCTTTACCGACCGTCAGGTCCGGGTTGATGACGAAGCTCTGCTTCAGAAGCGTGACCTCCTGGAAGAACTTGTTCATGCGGCCGATGATCATCTTCTCGATGACGTTATCGGGCTTGCCGGACTCGCGGGCCTGATCGGTCAGAACCTGCTTCTCGCGCTCGACGAGCGCCGGGTCCAGATCGTTCTCGGACAGCGAGGCCGGGTTGGTCGCAGCGACATGCATTGCGACCTGCTTGCCGAACGCCTCCGCCGCAGCCTTGTCGGCGCCGCCATTGACGGCGACCAGAACGCCGATCTTGCCCATGCCCGGCGCGGCGGCGTTGTGGACATATGACGCCACCACGTCGCCCGCGATCTTGGCCGAGCGGCGCACGCCCATGTTCTCGCCAATCGTCGCGACCTTGTCCGTGACGATCTCGGCGACGGTCTTGCCGCCCATCGGCGCCGCCTTCAAAGCCTCGACATCGCCATCAACGCCGACCGCGACCTTCGCGATCTCGGCGACCATCGACTGGAATTCAGCGTTGCGCGCCACGAAGTCGGTCTCGGAGTTCACCTCAACCGCGGCGCCGACGCCGCCATCCACAGAAACGGCCACCAAGCCCTCAGCGGCGGTGCGGCCCGATTTCTTGGCGGCTTTGGCCAGACCCTTGGCGCGCAGCCAATCGGTCGCGGCCTCCATGTCGCCATCGTTTTCTGTCAGCGCTTTTTTCGCGTCCATCATGCCCGCGCCAGTCTTGTCGCGGAGCTCTTTCACAAGCTTGGCGGTGATCGCCATGTCATCTCTCCTAATCGGTCGCCCCGCCTGCGATCAGACGGGGCTCATGGGAATTCGCTGTGGAAATATTGGAGGACGGCCCGGCGCTCAAGCGCGACAGCCGTCGCCCAATCGTCTTATTCGCTCTTGGCGTCGCCTTCGGCGGCCGACTCGGCGGCGGGGGCTTCAGCAGGAGCTTCCTCAGCGGCGGGAGCTTCAGCCGGGGCGGCTTCCAGCGCCTCCTCGACCGGGGCCTCCATCTCGCCGATGTCAAAGCCCGCCTCGCCCATCTGCGCGGCCATGCCGTCCAGAGCGGCGCGCGAAATCAGATCGCAGTACAGCGTGATCGCGCGGCTGGCGTCGTCATTGCCCGGGATCGGGAAATCGATGCCGTCGGGGTTCGAATTCGAGTCAAGCACGGCCACGACCGGAATGCCCAGCTTCTTCGCCTCGGCGATGGCCAGATCTTCCTTGTTGGTGTCGATCACGAAGATCAGATCCGGCTTGCCGCCCATCTCACGGATGCCGCCCAGCGCCAGCTGCAGTTTGTTGCGCTCACGCTCAAGATTCAGCCGCTCTTTCTTGGTGAAGCCGGAGGCTTCTCCATCCAGCTTCTCATCCAGCGTTTTCAGGCGTTTGATCGAGTTCGACACGGTCTTCCAGTTGGTCAGCGTGCCGCCCAACCAGCGGTGGTTCATGAAGTACTGGGCGCTGCGCTCAGCCGCGTCCGAGATCGGGGCCTGCGCCTGACGCTTGGTGCCGACGAACAGGATCCGGCCGCCCTTGGCGACGGTCTCGCGGACCGCGTTCAGCGCCGCGTCCAGCAGCGGAACGGTCTGGGTCAGATCGAGGATATGAATGCCATTGCGATCGCCATAGATGTAGCGCCCCATCTTGGGGTTCCATCGATGCGTCTGGTGGCCGAAATGAACGCCAGCTTCCAAGAGCTGACGCATGGAGAACTCAGGCAGAGCCATGCGGTCTTTTCCTTTCCGGTTTCGCCGCCGCGGGAGTAGAGCTTTCGCCCAACCGGTGGACCTTTCGGGATGTCTCCCCAATCGGCCCGATCCCCGCGTGAGGATTGAACGGCGCGGCGTATAGCCGGGATTGGGGGACGTGGCAAGGGGCGGAGCCCGATTACGGCGCTCAGTTCGTGACTACCGCGCTCGCGCCCGCCGCCACCTTGGCGATCTTCTCAGCGCTCTCGCCCGCATTGGCCATGATCTTTGTTCCCTGATAGGCGGCGACCACCAGCGCTGCAAGATGTTCCGGATGCCTCTGTGTCTGGCTTGCCGCGAAGGCTTCCGACAACGCCTCTCGCAACGGGCGATAGGCCTCTCGCGCAATCTCGGCGACTTCCGGGTCCATCGGCGCGATCTCAGCAGCAGCCTTGCAGATCAGGCACCCCCGACGGTCAACCGTTGTGCCGGGCGGAAACAAAACCGCCAGAGCGGCGAGCGCGTTCGGCGCTGTCCTTACCGCATTAACCGCCGGGTCGATCTCCAACCGCACATACCGGCGGAGCGAAGCCAGAAACAGGCCGCGCTTGTCGCCAAAGGCGTTGTAAAGGCTGCCGCGGTTTAGGCCGGTCGCCCGGTCCAGAGCCTCAAGCGTCGCGCCGTCATAGCCGCGCCGCCAAAAGAGACCCATCGCCCCTTCGAGCACGGCGTCCTCATCGAAACTGCGCGGCCTGACCATGTTTCACCCTCTCACCCACTCGTGACATCGCAGTTATTGATTACGCGGTCAATAACTCTAACCTGTCAGCAATCGATTCACCCGCGTCCACCCAGAGGGGACATGCAAATGACCATCCAGACATTCCGCATCATCGCCGCGACCGCCGCATTCGCATTCGTCGGCGCCTTTGGCGCGCTGACGCCGCAACCCGCCTTGGCTGGGGGCGAGAAAGTCGTCTCGCAGGGAACGTTTGAAGGCCGCAGCAGGCACGTCACAACCGGCGGCGCCACGGTCATTCAATCCGGCGTGCAGCACACGCTGGTGCTGGAGGAGGATTTCAGCCTGGACGGTGCCCCTGCCCCCACGATCGGCTTTGGCAACGCTGGCGAGTTCGACAAGGCGACTGAGTTCACCAAGCTGGAGAGCAACACCGGCAAGCAGACTTACCAACTGCCCAAGTCGGTCGACCCGTCGAAATATGATGAGGTCTATATCTGGTGCACGGATTACTCAGTGCCACTGGGCGTCGCCAAGCTGAATTAGAGGCCATTCGCACATTCCCACGGGCGCGCCCTCCCCGCGCCTCGCTCAGCGCGCCGCCTTATTGGGTCGGCGCGCTGGATGTTTTGGCGCCATGGCGTTATTTTCGCGCCCATGTTTGCGTATCTGAGTCTCGAGGAATGGACCGTTCTTGCGTTGTCGCTGCGCGTCGCGGCGATCGCCACGGTTATCGCGCTGCCGCTCGCCTTCGCCACCGCATGGGCGCTGGCGAGAAAACACTTTCCCGGAAAAGCTTTCGTCAAGGGCCTGATTCACCTGCCGATGGTGCTGCCGCCGGTTGTCGTCGGCTATCTGCTGCTGCTCGCCTTCGGGCGGCGCGGTTTGATCGGGGGGCCGCTCTATGAATGGTTCGGGGTGACCATCGCCTTTACGACCACCGCAGCCGCCGTCGCGGCCGGCGTGATGGCCTTTCCGTTGATGGTGCGGGCCTGCCGCCTGTCGATCGAGGCCCTGGATGCAAAGTTGGAGGAAGCGGCGCTGACCCTTGGGGCGGGCCGCATGCGCGTATTCTGGAGTGTCTCCGCGCCTTTGTGCCTGCCGGGTTTGCTGACAGCGGCAACGCTTGGCTTCGCGCGGGCGTTGGGAGAATTCGGCGCGACCATCGTCTTTGCAGCAAATATTCCCGGTGAGACCCGAACTTTACCGCTCGCCATCTACTCCGCTCTGCAGCAACCGGGCGCCGAGGGCGCCGCGGCGCGCCTGGTGGGCCTGTCGATCTTCGCCGCGCTTGCGGCGCTGACGGCCTCGGAATTGTTGGAGCGCCGCACCCGGCATCGCCTGCGCGGAGATGCGGCATGACCCGGCTTTCCGTCGATATCGGCTGGCGCCCGCGCCGAAAGCACGGGCCCGGATTTGCACTGGAAATCGCTTTCGAAGCGCTGAGCGGAGCGACGATCCTGTTCGGCCCCTCGGGCGCCGGAAAGACAGCGACGCTGCGTTGTATCGCCGGGCTGGAGAAGCCGCAGCGCGGTCGCATCACGATGAATGGCGCGCCGCTGTCGGACGCCGAGACCGGCGTATTCCTGCCGCCAGAGAAGCGCGGATTCGGCGTGGTGTTTCAGGAAGCGCGGCTGTTTCCGCACCTCAGCGTTGAGGCTAATCTTCTATACGGCGCGCCTGACCGCAGAAGCGCTTCATTGGATGAGATTACCGAATTGCTTGGCCTGGAGGATTTGCTTGAGCGCCGCACCCAGCGTCTGTCGGGCGGCGAGGCCCAGCGCGTCGCAATCGGCCGCGCCCTGCTACGCCAGCCGCGCATGCTGCTGATGGATGAGCCGCTGGCGAATCTGGATGGGAGTCGGAAGGCGGAACTGCTGCCATATCTCGAAGCGCTGACCAAAAGCGCGGGCTGCCCAATCCTCTATGTCACGCATTCGGCCGAGGAGGCCCGCAGGCTCGGCGACAATGTGATCCGCATTGTCGATGGCCGAGTCGCTGCGGCTGGCGGGGTCGAATTGATCGGCCCTGCGGTCGCCATGCGATGACCTCGTAGTGACGCATCGCCCGATCCTGATCGCCGGGCCGACCGCAAGCGGGAAATCCGCGCTGGCCTGCGCGCTGGCCGAGCGGCTGGACGGCTGGGTGATCAATGCAGACTCGCAGCAGGTTTACGCCGACTGGCGGATTCTGACGGCGCGGCCCAGCGCTGAGGAGGAGGCGCGCGCGCCGCACAAGCTCTATGGCCATGTGACGGCGGATCAGAGCTACTCGGTCGGGGATTGGACACGAGAACTGGCGGGCGTGCTGAGCGATGCGCGCTCGGCGAGCGCGACCCCGATTATCGTCGGGGGCACAGGGCTTTACTTCCGCGCACTCACGCAAGGCCTCGCCCCAATTCCTGAGATTTCGGCTGAAGTTCGCGCCGAAGCCGAGATTCGCGCGAAGGATCCCGCTGCCCTCTTCGCCGAACTTACGGCTAGAGATCCCGAAACGGCGGCCGGAATCGACCCGAAGAATCCCATGCGGCTATCGCGCGCGTGGGAGGTGTTGCAGGCGACAGGCCGGGGTCTGGCGGAGTGGTGGAAAGACGCCGCGCCGCCCCTGCTGCCGCCCTCCGACTGCGTGCCGTTGCGCCTGGTCTGCGATCGGGATTGGCTCTATGCGCGCTGCGACGCGCGTTTTGACCTGATGCTTGCGGACGGAGCGCTGGAGGAAGCGGCGCATATCGCCGCCCTCTCTCCGCCACCGGGGGCCGGTGTGCTGAAACCGGTCGGCGCGCTGGAGCTGATCGCGCATGTGAGGGGCGAGCTGTCGCTGGAGGAGGCGGCGTCGCGCGCCAAGACCCAGACACGGCGCTACGCCAAACGGCAATTGACGTGGAGTCGCAATCAAATGGCGGATTGGGCGGAGGTCGACGCGCAAGAAAATTACGATTTGGAGGGAATTGAGGAACGATCCGCAATTTCAGCTTGACGCACAAAAAGCCCATGCTACACCTCGGCCGGTCGGCGACGGGCGTCGATCAGGATCGAATTGAAGTGGGATCGGCATGACCGAACTGCTTGTCGTAGTAGGAAAGCGCGCCGCGCGGCGAACCGGCTGAGGTTCGACGAAGCGAGCGCGCACGGGGGTCCCACGGGGCCCCTTTTCATTTCCGGGCCCCTTGCTCAAGAATGCGATAAAGGGGCGCCTGCGACGGTCCAGGACCGGAGGAACGACGCGGACAGAGAGTTCCGCAGGAGATGACGGAGCGAGATATGGCACGCGATAGAGCCGAAGAGATCACGGGCGCGCGCATTGTTATTCAGGCGCTGAAAGAGCATGGAGTCGATATCGTATTCGGCTATCCGGGCGGCGCCGTTCTTCCGATATATGACGAGCTGTTTCAGGATCAGGGCATCAAGCATATCCTGGTTCGGCACGAACAGGGCGCGTCCCACGCCGCAGAGGCGTATGCGCGATCTACGGGCAAGCCGGGCGTCTTTCTCGTGACTTCAGGCCCCGGCGCGACCAACGCGGTCACCGGCCTGACCGACGCGCTGATGGACTCAATCCCGGTCATTTGTCTGTCTGGTCAGGTTCCGACATTCATGATCGGCAACGACGCGTTTCAGGAGGCTGACACCGTCGGCATCACCCGCCCCTGCACCAAGCACAACTGGCTGGTGAAGGACACGGCGGATCTGGCGGACGTCATCCATCAGGCGTTCCACGTCGCCACCAATGGCCGGCCCGGCCCTGTGCTGGTCGATATTCCGAAGGACGTTCAATTCGCCACCGCGCCTTACAAGAACGCGGCGCAGGCGAAGACCAGCCACTACCAGCCGCGCGTCAAGGGCGATCCGGATTCGATCCAGACCGTCGTCGAGATGATCGAGCAAGCCGAGCGGCCAATTTTCTACACCGGCGGCGGCGTCATCAACTCCGGCCCCGGCGCCAGCCAGCTGCTGCGCGATCTGGTGAACGGAACCGGCTTTCCCATCACCTCGACGCTGATGGGCCTCGGCGCCTATCCGGCCTCGGGCGAGAACTGGGTCGGCATGCTGGGAATGCACGGCACCTATGAGGCGAACCTCGCCATGCATGGCTGCGATCTGATGATCTGCGTCGGCGCCCGGTTCGACGATCGCATCACCGGAGTGACCGACTCGTTCAGTCCCAACTCGCACAAGGTGCATATCGATATCGACCCTTCGTCGATCAACAAGAACATCCATGTCGAAATTCCGATCATCGGCGATGTCGGCCATGTGCTGGAGCACATGCTGAAAATCTGGCGCGCGCGCGGCCGCAAGACCCGCTCGGCGGACGTGAAGAACTGGTGGGCGCAGATCGAAGAGTGGAAGGCGGTCAAGTGCCTCACCTACAAGCCATCTACTGAGACCATCAAGCCGCAATACGCGCTTGAGCGGCTGGAGGCGCTGACCAAGAACCACGACCGCTATATTTGCACCGAGGTTGGCCAGCATCAGATGTGGGCCGCCCAGTTCATGGGCTTTGAAGAGCCCAATCGCTGGATGACCTCTGGCGGTCTGGGAACGATGGGCTACGGCGTTCCGGCCTCGATCGGCGCGCAGGCTGCGCATCCGCGTTCGCTGGTGATCAACGTGGCGGGCGAGGCCAGCTGGATGATGACCATGCAGGAGATGGCGACCGCTGTTCAGTACAAGCTGCCGGTCAAGCAGTTCATCCTGAACAATGAGCGTCTGGGCATGGTTCGCCAATGGCAGGAACTGCTGCATGGAGAACGCTACAGCCATTCCTATTCCGAAGCGCTGCCGGACTTTGTCAAACTCGCCGAGGCGTTTGGCTGCCACGGCATCAAATGCGAGGACCCGGCCAAGCTGGACGACGCGATTCAGGAGATGCTGGACTATGACGGTCCGGTGATCTTCGACTGCCTGGTCGAGCGGCATGAGAACTGCTTCCCGATGATCCCGTCGGGCAAGGCGCATAACGAAATGCTGCTGGGCGAGGCCTCCACCAAAGACGCAATCGACAACACAGGGGCGGTGCTGGTCTGATGAACGCTCTACACCTTAAAAAAGGCGCAACCAAACATTCGGCTTATCAGCTTCGTCCGGAGTTCAGGGACGAGAATGAGCGCCGCGTCCTCGCGGTGATCGTTGACAACGAAGCGGGCGTGCTTGCGCGGGTCATCGGCCTGTTCTCCGGCCGCGGCTACAACATCGAGAGCCTGACGGTGGCGGAGGTGAATCATCGCCGCCACTATTCCCGCATCACCATCGTCACCACCGGCACGCCGATGGTTCTGGAGCAGATCAAGTCGCAGCTCGGGCGGCTGGTTCCGGTCCACGACGTACATGACCTGACCACGGAAAGCCCGCATGTTGAACGCGAGCTGGCGCTGGTGAAAGTGGTCTGCACCGACGAAAAGCGGCTGGAAGCCCTGCGCATGTGCGATGTGTTTCGCGCTAGGGTGGTGGACACGACGCTTGAGAGCTTCGTGTTCGAGCTGACCGGCACGCCGGACAAGATCGACGCCTTTGTCGATCTTATGAAGCCGCTCGGCCTGAAGGATCTCGCCCGTACAGGCGTGGCCGCGATCAGCCGCGGCTCGGAGGGGCCTGAGGACTGATCAAAGGTGTGGCTGGCGGGACTACAGCAACCCACCGGCCTCGACCTCTGACAGCAGGACGTTCGATTCCACCTCTCCGACGCCGGGAAGAGTCATGATGCGGCGTCGCAGGATACGCTCAAAATCCGCCAGATCGCGGGCGACGACGCGCAGGCGATAGTCATATATCCCAAGCACATGCTGGACGAGTTGCACTTCCGGGATCGCGGTCACTGCGCGCTCGAACTCAGCCAGATCCAGCCGCCCCTTGCCCGACAGTTTGACGCCCAGAAACACGACCACCTCGTAGCCGAGCTTCATCCGGTCCAGCACAACATGGCGCGCGCGGATTACTCCGGCGTCCTCAAGTTTCCGAACCCGGCGCCAGGCGGTGGGCTGGGTCACGCCCAGCCGGTCGGCCAAATCCCGCGCGCTGAGGCCGCCATCTTCGACCAGAGCCGCAAGGATCGCCCGGTCCATCTCATCGATCTCGACCGCCATCAGACCGGCAGCCTGTCGGTGTTCTTGCGCTCTGACACCAGAAGCAGGCTTTCGATGTCGGCGATATGCGGCAGCCCTAGGATACGGTCGCGATAGAGCTGCTGGTAGTGGGCCAGATCGCGGGCCAGCACGTCCATGCGCACATCCACGCGACCCAGCAAGCTGTGAATGCGCTGGATTTCCGGCACTTTGCGGGCCGCGGCGAGAAATTCGTCGAATGCGTTGCGATTGGTCTTGTCCAGCGTGACGCGCAGAAACACGGTCACTTCGTATCCCAGCTTGCTCCAGTCGATCTCGACCGTGCGACCCGCAATAACACCGGAACGCTCCATCCGCTCAATCCGGCGCCAGCACGGGGATGTGGAAAGGCCCGCACGCTCGGCGATCTCGGCCGTGGTCAGCGAGCCGTCCTCCTGCAGCGCACGAAGAATGCGCCTGTCGGTATCATCGAGGTCATGCATATATTTTTCGTATCAATGATTTTTTCCGAATGCAATTTTCGCACAAGCACCATATCTCGGAAAATTAGAAATCGAAATTGGCGCTCGGCGCCTATGATCCCCTCATCTGACATTTGAAAGGACCAAGACTATGCGCGTCTATTACGATCGCGACTGCGACATCAATCTGATCAAGGACAAGAACGTGGCCGTGGTCGGCTATGGCTCTCAGGGCCACGCCCATGCGCTGAACATGCGAGACAGCGGCGTGACCAACGTGACCGCTGCGCTGCGCCCCGGCTCCCCCTCAGCCGCGAAAGCGGAAGCCGAGGGCCTGAAGGTCATGGGCATCGCCGAGGCCGCCGCCTGGGCCGACGTCGTCATGATGACCATGCCGGATGAGTTGCAGGCCGAGACCTACTACGCCCATATCCACGACAACCTGCGCGAAGGCGCGGCGATCGCCTTCGCCCACGGACTGAACATCCACTTCAACCTGATCGAGGCCAAGGAAGGCGTCGACGTGATCATGATGGCGCCGAAAGGCCCCGGCCACACCGTGCGCGGCGAATTCACCAAGGGCGGCGGCGTGCCCTGCCTTGTGGCGGTGCATCAGAACGCGACCGGCCGCGCGCTAGAGCTTGGCCTCTCCTACTGCTCGGCCATCGGCGGCGGGCGTTCGGGCGTCATCGAGACCACCTTCAAGGAGGAGTGCGAGACCGACCTCTTCGGCGAGCAGGCGGTTCTGTGCGGCGGCCTGGTGGAGTTGATCCGCTGCGGCTTCGAGACTCTGGTCGAGGCGGGCTATGCGCCCGAGATGGCCTATTTCGAGTGTCTGCATGAGGTGAAGCTGATCGTCGACCTGATCTATGAGGGCGGCATCGCGAACATGAACTACTCGATTTCGAACACCGCCGAGTATGGCGAGTACGTCTCCGGCCCGCGCGTCGTGCCCTACGAGAAGACCAAGGCCGAAATGAAGGCGGTCCTCGAAGACATCCAGCAGGGCCGCTTCGTCCGCGACTGGATGTTGGAGTGCAAATCGGGTCAGGCCAGCTTCAAGGCCACCCGCCGCAACAACGACGCCCACCAGATCGAGGAAATCGGCGAGAAGCTGCGCGGCATGATGCCGTGGATCACCGCCGGCAAGATGGTCGACAAGTCGAAAAACTAACGACCCCAGCCTGTTAGGCTGACTTTCTAAACCGCCTAAACCAGCTAGATAGCTTCTGGGCCGGACCCTGCGTCCGGCCCTCGTCTATTCCGGCTCAAAAAGGCGCACAGGTTTCCTGAAAGCCCTCGGGCCAGCCTTTAAAAAACCCAATTGCGTGATACCTTCCGGCCCATGTTCAAAGTCATCTTATATTCGCTTTGGCGCCCCACGCGCCTGTGCCTGATCCTTGCGATCGCCCTGCCCGCCGCGAGCGGCGCGCTACATTTCGCTGGCTCCGCCGCAGCCCGGGACGTGAATGCGCGTGTGGAAGAAGACATTCGGCGGACGCGGCTGGAGATGCGTGGCAGCGACGGTCAGGTGTTTCGCCCTCGCAGCTTTCTGTTCGCCGCGCCGGACGGCGCCAGCCGCGTCGCGGCCCCGCGGAACTTTTCCGTTGATGAAGCCAGCAGGCTGCCGGCGGCCCGACTTCCCTTGATTGGAGGCATATTCCGGCAGGAGTTTCTCCCCCCTCCCAACGTCCGCGGCGCCCCGGTTTACGCGATCGGCGACGAAATGGCCGTTGATCTGGGCGCTCTTGCCCCGGCGGACCTGGAGATCGCCAAAGGCGCCGCGCTGACACGGCAAATTTATATCATTTCCCGAACGCGTCAGACCGTGGTTTCGATCAGGCCGATATTCAATCTCAACCGGATAGAGTCGGCGTCCATCCCAAACTTTGGTAACCAGCAAATCGGCGAAGCATTCGTGAATGGTCAGGCGCTGATCATCGTGCCGCTTGAGCGCAATTTCTTTGGAACCCGTCTCTGGTGACGACCAGACCGGACTTTGCTGCTTTTACCCTCGACGCGACGGCCCCCTTGGGTTAGAACGCGCCGCGTTCGGGATAACGTCGATATGGAGACCCCATATCAGGGCGTTGTCTTCTCGGACTGCGGTCAACCAGGCTGGCGACATGGAAAACATAATTCTTCTGGTCCACCTCATTATCGCGATCTTCCTGATCGGCGTCGTTCTGCTGCAGCGTTCCGACGGCGGCGCGCTTGGCATCGGCGGCGGAGGCGGCGGTCTGAGCACCGGGCGTCCGCCTGCGACCCCGCTTCAGAAGGTCACCTGGACCCTGGCCGCGGCCTTTATCGCCACCAGCCTGGTGTTGACCGCCATCGCCACCCGGATGAACGGAGGAGATTCGGTGATCGACGGCGCAGCCCCGATTGCGGCGAGCGGCGAAGCGCCTGTCACCGCGCCGGACGGCGGATCGCTGCTGCCGCCATCCCTAGGCGATGGTCCACTGACGCCGCCCACAGACGGACCCGTCGCGCCGCCTCCGGCCCAGTAGGGCGCGCGCCGCCTTTGTGTTAACAAGTCCACGAAGATGGCGGGAATTCTTGACAGATTAGAGGCCGCGTTCTCTGCGCTGGCCGACTGGGCTTCGCGCGGCTCTTTACGCCGTGGTGCGCTTCTGGTCGCGCTCTGCCTGATCGTTTTCGCACCCGGCATCTCCACGTTGCCGGTCACCGACCGCGACGAGGCCCGCTTCGTTCAGGCCACGAAGCAGATGGTCGAGACGGGCGACCTGATCGACATTCGTTTTCAGGATCAGCCCCGCTGGAAAAAGCCGGTGGGCATCTATTGGCTGCAGTCCGCCACGATCAGCATGTTCGGGGGCGTTGAGGCGCCGATCTGGGCGTACCGGTTGGTCTCTCTGCTAGGCGCGATCGCCGCCGTATTGGCGACAAGCTGGGCGCTGACGCCCTTAATCGGGGCGAGAGCGGCACTTGTGGCGGCTGCATTGCTGGCGACCACGCCTTTGCTCGCCACCGAAGCGAATATCGCCAAGACGGACGCCACGCTGCTGGCCTTCGTGGTCATCGCCCAAGGCGCGCTGGCCCGACTCTGGATTGCGGACGGGCGCGGGCGCACTCGCGACGCTGCGATCTTCTGGATCGCTATGGCCGCGGGCGTCCTGATTAAGGGGCCCATCGTTCCCATGGTCAGCATCGCGACGATCGTCTGGCTCTGCCTGTGGCGGAAAGAGGCGCGCTGGCTGGGGCGGCTTCGGCCATTGTGGGGACTGCCCTTGCTGATCCTGCTGGTCGCGCCGTGGCTGGTCGCGATCTGGATCGTCAGCGACGGCGCATTCTTCGCCGAAGCCGTGGGCAAGGATCTTATCGGCAAGGTTCAAAGCGGGCAGGAAAGCCACGGCGCGCCGCCCGGATACTATTTCGGGACATTCTGGGGAACGTTCTGGCCCTGGGCCCCGTTGATGCTGTTCGCAGCGCCATTGGCCTGGTCCCGGCGCGCCGACCCCGGAACGCTGTTCCTTCTGGGCTGGATCATCCCGGTCTGGATCATCATCGAGTTGGTGCCGACCAAGCTTCCGCATTATGTGCTGCCGGTTTATCCCGCGACCGCCGGATTGGCCGCCTTCGCCGTGCTGGGCGGCTGCGCAGAGGCGGTTCGCCGCAGTGAGAAACTCCATCTTGTCGCGTTGGGGCTATACGCCCTGCCGGTGGCGGCCCTCGGACTTGCCGGAATTTTCGGCCCCCTCATCATTGAAGGGCGCGTCTCGCCCGGCGGCGCAATCCTGGGCCTGATTGGACTGGGACTCAGCGCTTTGGCGATCCGCGCATATGCGGACAAGCGGGTCGAGGCCGCCGCTGCGCCCGCAATGCTGTCCGCCGCCGTCCTGATCTCAGCCGCTTTTCAGTTCGTCCTGCCCTCGCTGGAGACCGCGTTTCCCAGCCCGCGGCTAGTCGCCGAATCAGAGCGCGCCCTCGAATGCACGGACCAACCGCTGGGATCGGCCGACTACAGCGAACCCAGCCTCGTGTTCCTCGCAGGCACAAACACCAAGCTGCTACGTTGGGAGGACGCGCCGGACTGGATGGCGGATGGCGATGGCCGCTTTGTCTGGATGTCGGACCGCCGCCGCAAGAAATTCGACAAACGGGCCGCCAAGTTGGATTTCGAGGTGCGCGAGATCGCCGAGGTTTCCGGCTTCAACTACAATCGCGGCAAGGCGATGACCTGGCGACTATTGATCCGCGCCGACGATCCGGTGCTGGATGAATGCGAAGCGCTCGCGCCAAGCGCCGGGAACTAGAGACTTGCGCCAGATTGCGGCGTCTCAACTGTTCACCAAGCCGCGCCCGGACGTTATGGTTCTTTCGAACGCGCAACCATTTGAGTGGGTGACACTTCCCAGATGACAGCCTCTGACGCACAGCCCGCCGACAACCCGGACGATGCGCCGCGCTTCACCGTCGTCGCACCCATGAAGAATGAGGAAGGCAACGTCGCCCTGATGGCGGAGGAAATTGCGGCGGCCTGCGCGGCGGTCGGACCGTTCGAAGCGATCTTCGTCAATGACGGGTCCGACGACGGAACCTCCGCGAAGATCGCCGAACTGGCGCAGACATTTCCGTGGCTGCGCGAGGTGAGGCATGCCAAAAGCTGCGGCCAGTCCACCGCTGTCAGAACCGGCGTCAGATCCGCCCGCGCTCTGATCATCTGCACGATTGACGGGGACGGGCAGAACCCGCCTGCTGAAATACCGAAACTGGTCGCGCCGCTGCTGGACGCCGAACCGGAATCCGCGCTCGGCCTTGTCGCCGGGCAGCGCGTAGCCCGGCAAGACACGCTATCAAAGCGCTGGGCGTCCACAGCGGCCAACTGGCTGCGGCGCTCCATGCTGAACGACGACACGCGCGACACCGGGTGTGGATTAAAGGCGTTCCGGCGCGAGGCGTTTCTCGCCCTGCCCTTCTTCAATCACATCCACCGCTATTTGCCCGCGCTCTTTCGCCGCGACGGTTGGGAGATCGCGCTGGTCGACGTCAGCCACCGGGCTCGCGAAGCCGGCGATTCCAAATACACCAACTTCGGCCGCGCCATGGTCGGCGCCACCGACCTTCTGGGCGTCTGGTGGCTTTGCCGCCGCGGCACGCGCCCGGTCATCGTAAAAACAGACGAGTAGCCCACATGGAAGATCAGGCCGCCCATTGGTTGATGCGAACGCTGCTTGTCGACAGTTGGTACGGCGTATGGCTGGCCCTGTTCGGCCTCTCTGCGCAGGGCATATTCATGAGCCGCATGCTGTTGCAGTGGATTGCGTCGGAGCGGGCGAAGAAGTCCGTGATGCCCGTCGCATTCTGGTGGCTGTCTTTGGCTGGCGCCGTGATGCTTTTGGCCTATGGCGTCTTGCGCGAGGATATCGTCATCATCGCGGCCCAGACTTTCGGCATGATCGTCTATGTGCGGAACCTGAAGCTGATCTGGAACGAAAAGCGCCGCGACCTGATCAACTGACCAATTTTTCGCGTCACCGCACCGACACTCGCTTGTCGCATCTGACCGAATCTATTAGTTCTTAACTCCCGTGGGACGACACGCGTTTCCGTCGTAGGGATCGCAAAAAACAAAAACCGCGGGGCATCCGGACATGGCGAGATACGTATTCGTGACGGGCGGCGTTGTGTCATCGCTCGGAAAAGGCCTCGCCTCAGCAGCGCTCGGGTCGCTGCTTCAGGCGCGGGGTTTCACCGTCCGGCTGCGCAAACTCGATCCCTATCTGAATGTCGATCCGGGAACGATGTCTCCGTTCGAGCATGGCGAGGTGTTCGTCACCGATGACGGTGCGGAAACTGATCTGGATCTCGGTCACTATGAGCGCTTCACCGGCGTGGCTGCGCGCAAAACCGACTCAGTGAGTTCAGGTCGGATCTACTCGAACGTGCTGGAGCGGGAGAGGCGCGGCGAATACCTCGGCAAAACCATTCAGGTGATCCCGCACGTCACCAACGAGATCAAGGATTTCATCGCTATCGGCGACGATGAAGTTGATTTCATGCTGTGCGAGATCGGCGGCACGGTCGGCGATATTGAGGGCCTGCCATTCTTTGAGGCGATCCGCCAGTTTGCGCAAGACCGCCCGCGCGGCGAATGCGTGTTCATGCATCTGACGCTGCTTCCCTATTTGGCGGCGAGCGGAGAGCTGAAGACCAAGCCGACTCAGCATTCGGTGAAGGAGTTGCGCTCGATCGGCATCGCGCCTGACATTCTGGTCTGCCGGACCGAGGTGGAGATCCCTGAGAAGGAGCGCGGTAAAATCGCGCTCTTTTGTAACGTCCGGCCCGAGGCGGTGATCCCGGCGATGGACCTGAAATCGATCTATGAGGCGCCGCTCGCCTATCATCAAGTCGGGTTGGACAAGGCGGTGTTGGACGCATTCGGCATTCGCCCGGCGCCACGCCCGAACCTTTCAAAATGGGATGAGGTGGCGGATCGCGTCTATAACCCTGACGGCGAAGTGCGCATCGCCATCGTCGGCAAATACACCCAGCTTGAAGACGCCTATAAATCGATCGCAGAGGCGCTGACCCACGGCGGCATCGCCAACAGGGTCAAGGTGAAGGCGGAGTGGCTTGACGCGGAGATTTTTGAGGCCGAAGACCCCGCGCCGCATCTTGAGAACTATCACGGTATCCTCGTGCCCGGCGGCTTTGGCGAGCGCGGTACGGAGGGCAAGATCAACGCCGCCCGTTTCGCGCGCGAGCGCAAGGTGCCGTATCTGGGCATTTGCCTGGGCATGCAGATGGCGGTGATCGAGGCGGCGCGAAACCTGGCGAAGATCGCGGACGCCGGGTCGGAGGAGTTCGATCAAGAGGCGGATTCGGACAACCCGCGCTTCAAGCACATCATCTATCACATGAAGGAATGGATGCAGGGCAACGAGACCGTCCAGCGCAAGGTCGATGACGATAAGGGCGGAACCATGCGTCTGGGCGCCTATGACGCGGTATTGACGCCCGGCAGCCAGGTCGCCGACATCTATGGAGATTGCTCGATTTCCGAGCGGCACCGGCACCGTTACGAGGTCGACATCGCCTACCGCGAGAAAATCGAGGCGACCGGGTTGAGATTTTCCGGCCTTTCGCCCAATGGCCGCTTGCCTGAAATTGTCGAGATCCCCGGACAATGGTTCGTCGGCGTCCAGTTCCACCCCGAATTGAAATCAAAGCCATTTAAGCCGCACCCACTTTTCGCTAGTTTCATCGGCGCCGCGCTTGAGCAATCGAGACTCGTCTGACGCGCCCCGAAAAGGAGAACCCGAATGTTCGCCCGCGTAACCACCTATACTCTCGTGCCAGAGCGCAACACGCCTGAAACATGGGCCGAGCTAAAGGCGGATCTGGAAGGTCGACTGCCCAAGGTGCCGGGCCTTTTGCACACCTATGTGCTCGGCGGACGCGAAGATGGCCGCTGCGTTTCGGTTGCGATTTACGAAAACCGCGAATTCGCCTACGCCGCCGTGCCGAAAACGCTGGCGATCTGGCAGGATCATATCAACAATCTGGCGGATGAGCCGGATTTGCAGGAATACGAAGTTCTGGCCGATGTCGGCAAAGCCTGAACCAGGCGGTGTGCATTCGGACTGAACGACGCCACTGAAATTGAGAAACGGCGCGCCGGACAGCGCGCCGTTCTTCGTTGCGAAGATCAGTAACGGTTGAGGTCGGAACCCAGAGTTGCGTTCATCGCTGCGAGACCGGCCGCACCGAGTTGTGGCCGCCTTTCGCCGTCGCCGATCACAGCAAAGGCCGACCAGAAGAACGGGTGCGAGGTTTTCGGGTCCGACAGCAATTTGCGTTGCGCCGCGAGCTTCGCATCCGCCATCCCGGTCGTCGATGACGACGCCAGCGTTGAATAGAATTCGCGCATCAGCTTTTGCGTCGCGTCGTCGTCCACTGACCAGTGAGAAACCACCAGAGAACGGGCGCCTGCGAAGAAGAATGCGCGCGCCAGCCCCGATAGGCTTTCGCCGCCCGAAGTGCGGAACCCGGTGCCCGCCGCGGACAACGCTCCGCCGCCGCCGGTGTCGCAGGCTGACAGCACCACCATTTCCGCATTCAGATTGAGATCCAGAATCTCCGCCTCTTCCAGAAGGGCGTCGGAATCTCCTCCGAATTCAAGCGATGTGACCAGCGCCGGTTGCGGCAAGCAGGCCGGATCACGCGCCAGCAACCCGTGCGTGGCCAGGTGCAGAGACTGATAGTCTGACAATGGATCGGTCTTGACTGCGGTATCGGTAAAGGCCTCGCCCAGGGTCACGTCCTCAGGCGTAACAGGAAGAACGCTGGCGATCGCATCCAGCTCCACCTTTGTGCCCTCAAGCGTGCCAAGGCTCGCAACGCGAGCGAGAGACGGCGCGCAGTCCAGATCGCCGCCGCGCTGCTCAAACACCTGGAAGATGCCCTCCTCCGTCGCGGCGAACGGGCTGAAATCGCCATATCCCTTGAACGGGCGCGCCGCCTCTGATTTCGGAATCGCGCGGGTCAGAACGAAGGAGCTTGGGGAGACCGCCGTCGTGATTGACAGGCGTTTGCCGAGAAACTCGACGCCAGAATAGTCGTATTTCACAGAACCGCCGGATGCGCCCCACAGAGCGTCCGCGTTAGCCGGAGCGTTTTCGATCAGCAGATCGAAGGGAAGGCTCAGCAAAGACTCGGTCGGCGCCACAATCAGATGCCGGCGGCCCGCGAGCACGTTTTCGCCCGGACCGAACAGCAACTCATACAGCAGCGAGGCCGCATCGACATTGAACCGACGGATCGATGTGCCGTCAATCGCCCTTCGGATAGCGCGGACCGCACTGGCCGCGCCGGCGACCGTCAGACCGATATTGTAGGCGTGGAAATCATTACGTCCGATCAAAGTGACCAGACCGTCTTTGGTCCCAAGGTTGATGACGGCGACGATCTCATCCTCGGCCAGGGAACTCTGCAGCCTAGACAGAGGAACAGATTCGTCGATCACCAGATCCCAGTTCGGCGCGGCCTCCCGCAGTTGCAATCGTGTCGCTGACAGCTTGTCCTGCGCTTCAGACAGCCTTTGCTCCGCCACACGCTGCACGTGGACGTCTTTCTTGCCGGATGCTTCGATCCGATCGAGCTTGGCCGCAGCCCGGTTCACTTCCCGCTCCAGATCCTGCAACTGTCGGATCAAGATGGACGTCTCGCTTGAACCCGAGGCGAGGCGCGCCGAAAGCTGCTCCAGCGTAGCTGCGGTGGCGCTGGTCTGAAGCTGTTGAAGCCCAAGGAAAAATTCGGCTTGGGCGCTCGGATTTTTGGGATTATTGGCCCCAGGAATCAGCAGTTTGAAATACCGGGAGGCGCGATCATAGGGCACGCCGCGACTTTGCGTGTCGAGGATCGCGATCGCCTCACGATAGGTGGCGAGCGCCGCCTGCGACTGACCGGCTTCAACCTGAATCTCCGCTAGCCGCATACGCATCAACGCCTCAGGCCGCGTATTCGCCTCGGAGCGTCGCAGTCCATTCGCCGCGCCCGTCAGGCCACGGATGGCGCCGTTGTAATCGCCGCGCGTGACTGCGCCTTCGGCCTGAACCAGGGCGACTTGCCCTCGAAGCCAACTGGCGTAGCCCTCTGGTGCAGCTTTAAGATCTGCGACCGAATTGGCGACATAGGTATCGAATTCGGCATCATCGAGCGCCTGCGCCGCCGAAGCGCGAACATACCAGGCATGCGCCCGCTGAAGCAGCAATCGGCCTTCGTCGGTGATCAGGCTTCGGCGCAAGCCGACACCCCCAACGCCGCGGTCCAGTTCGTTCAGAGCGGCTTCCGCCTGTTCGGTGATAACTAGCGCGCCGTCTTCAGCCTGCTCAAGGTTGGCGCGCTGCGCGGCGCCCTCCTGCCCTTGTAGCAGACCGATTTGCGCAGTGATCGTATTGACCGCTTGCTCGGCGAAACGCGCTGCCTCCCGATAGCGCTGCTGGTTCATTTGGTGTTGAGAAAAGAACAGATCGGGTTTTCCGCGCGCCACAATATCACGGGAGGCTTTCACAACCGGTATAGTCTGAGCAAATAGCCGGTCGGCCGTATCGTAGTCGCCAAGATTGCTGAGGTTCAGCGCCAGGTGCAGGGTTTGTTCCGCCTGCGCCTGACGATCCTCTGGGAACAATTCGCGTGCGATCTGGCTGGCCTCGCGATAGGCGCGCTCGGCGTTCTCAAACTCCAACTGCGTGTTCGAGGCGTAGGCCGCGCGCTCCAGACGGGTCAGCCTCTCGGCTTTTTCGAGCTGCTCCGCAGACGGTGCGTCAGCGCTGTCGTCGGTCAGAGAGATCTCCTCATCCGGCGGCGTACAGGCGGCCAAGGCGAGGGCGCTGGCGCAACCGATTGCCTTAAGCACGGCGAATACCATTCGGTTCATCGCCACTCCTCCTCATTGCCGCGGTTGGTGAAGGGATCGTCGTCTTCTTCTTCATCCGGCTCGATATCGAGGTCCAGATAGAGGCTTTGGTCGACCGGGATTGTTGTCGTGATCGTGCCGAAAGCCGTGCACTGAAGGAAGCTGCCGCCGATGATACAGCCATTGAACTCGTAATCCGGATTGATCCCGATACCGTCAAGCCCAACAGCGGCTGCGGCCCCTACACCGTCTACCTTCGAGCCCGGACCGCTACCCAGTACGACGGTGCCGAACAGATTGACGAATTCAGGCGCGCCTCCGTCCCACCCCTGGGTGATCGTCAGGTTGCCGAGATCCAATCCGGCTCCGACATCCCCATTCGTCGTCTGCATCGCGATATTGCCGGAACCGCCAATCACGACCGAAGAAACATTGGGGCCGGCGCCGACGGTATGAACCAGTGTCTCGTCGAGCCGCGCGAGATCGATCTCGATATTCGGCCCCTCAAGCTGCGAGGTGTCCGTGAGCGAAACAAAGAACTCGTTTCCTATCAGAACATCGTTCTTCGCGATCAGGGACAGATCGCCCAGCGGGCTCATGGTATCCACGTCTTCGACGCCGAGTTTGCCCGTGATGTAGATATTGTCCGCGCCCTCAAAATGCACGTTCAGCGCGTTTGATTGATTAACGTTCAGGTTCCTCGATGTCAGATCACCGGTGATCGCAACGTTGCCGTCATTGAAGATCATCAGCTGACCAATAGCGGAACCAGAGAGAGAAAGATCTCCAATATCCACGTCGCCGCGCTCTCCGATCAGCAGGGTGTTGGACGCATCGATCTGCAGCAGTTCAGCCTCCGACAGCAGAAGTCCGCCGCCGCCGGACAGACCATCGCCCAGCTGCGTCGAACCGCTGGTCCCGAACAAACTCACCTTCGGCGCATCGATCGGGCCGGTGATGTTCATATCGGGGGCCAGAAGGATAATGCCGAATTCGCTTCCCGTGGCGGTCAAGGTCCCGATGTTCAGGTCCTTCTTTGCGCCGATGAGAACGTCATTGGCATCCGTGATCGAAAGCGTGCCGTCAAAGGTATTGGGCTGAACCGGAGCGGATCCGAGGTTCTGGATACTGCCGATATTCCCGCTGAGCAGCACAATATCTGCGCCATTCGGATTCAGCGAAACATCGCCGCTTACATTGATCGTCCTGCCGCTCGTCTGGGAAATTGCGGACGATGACGCATCCACAAACGCGCCGTTGTTCACATCAAGCGTCAATGCGCCATCGATATTCAGTTGGCCAAGAAGTACACCTCGATCCGAGGTGATGGACGTATCATCTCCCGTCACATCTATACGGCTGCTTATCCTGTCCACGTCGACGGCAACTTCATCGCCGACCAGACGAATGACACCTTCGATCCTATCGCTGGTTACATCGATATCGCCGGTCGCGTCGACATCCAACACGCCTGCAATCTCATCAACGTTGATCGATACGTTGTCGCCGTCGACAGAAACATTGTCGCGGAAATCCGTTCCATCAATATCCACATGGCTGGTTGCGGTAACGTCCAGTTCTTCAGTGATAATGCCGACGTTCACCGTGACGCTTTCGCCATCGAGGTCAACATCGCCGGCGATGCCTGTTCCAGCGCTCAGATCGATATCGCCGCTGGAGGAGGCGTTCACATGCCCGAGCACTGCATATGACGTAACAACATCGATGTCCCCGATCGCCGTGACGTTCAAATTCAGGTTGTCTAGAATGCCAAGGTCGCCGATTTGTTCAACATCAATCGAGACGTTAGCCCCGCCGTCAATCGAAACGGCACCAAATATGAAAGTGCCGCTGCCGCCGGAAATATCGACATTGCTCGTCGCGGTTACATTGAGATTCCCGCCAATCGTATCGATATTCGATGTGACGCTGGCGCCATCCAATCGCACGGCGCCAGAAACTGACGTTCCAGTAACGTCGATATCGCCATCAGCGTCGACATCCAGCAAACCGCCGATCGAGGCGATCTCGAGCGTAACGTTGTCGCCATCAACGTTAACGTTGTCGGTTACTCCGGTCGTACTCGTGACGCCAACGTCACCATCCGTATCTACATCCAGCAAACCGCCGATCGAGGCGACGTCGACCGTTACACCACCGGTCGTATCGACAGTGACATTATTGCTGAAAGTGGAGCCGTCGATGTCCACGGTTCCGGACGCATCGACATCCACGGCACCGCCGATTGTATCGACATCTATCGAAACGCCGGCACTGCTGTTGACGTCGACGCCGCCGCCGACACTCGTTCCATCGATATCCACATCGCTTGTCGCCGAGGCGTCGATCGATCCACCGATGGACGCGATATCGATCGTCACGCTCACGCCATCAACATTGACGTCGCCGGTGACGGAGGCGCCGTTGACGGTCACGTCATTCGTCGAAATGATGGTCAGGCTGTCGCTCGCATCGGTGCCGAAGGTGCTGCCTGAATTCGTCAGGCTGACGCTGCTCGACGCGCCGGTGACCTCGATAAAGGTCGCCCCTCCGATATCGAAGGCCGCGTTCGAGTCGACATCGCCCACAACCTCCAAGGACAGGTCGCCTGAAACATCGAGTGTGCCGAAGGCGATGTCGCCGACCGCGTCGCGCAGCGCCAGAGAATTGGCTGGAGTCGTGCCGCCAATCTCGAAGTAGCTGAAATCATTGGGAGAGGACGCTTCGAGCAGGTCGATATCGACACCTGCGGCGTTCACGTTGACCGTCATCGATGACCCGCCGGTGATGGCGCCGCTCTGCGTGATGTCACCCAGCGCGTTAACGGTCAGCTGATCGGTGATCTCCGATGCCCCGAACTCAATGCCGCCCGCATCGATTGCTATGGTCGCACTCGATGCGTCAATTGTGACTGCGCCGCCAAACGTATTGGACGCGTTGGTCAGTGACACGGTTTCGCTCGCCGCGTTGATGTCGGTCAGGCCGGCGACATTGACCTCCTGGCTCGACTGGAACGCGCCGTCGTCGATCGAAACCGTCAGATTTCCCGACACGTTGATCGCGGCCGTCGCCGAAACAGAGTCGACGTCCAGGGTCAGATTGCCGGAGCTGCCGCCCGCGGGGTTCAAGGACGCGCCGCCTAGAGTCAGATCGAAGTCGCCAGTTATCGTTGCGTCATTGGCCGAGGCGATCGTAATGGCGCCGGAGAAGCTGTTGCTCGCCTCCGTTAGTACGACGTCACCCGTCGTGGAGCCGTTGAAGCTGGATGCGCCAGCGGAAATGCCGGTCCCGCTGTCCTGCGAGATCGCGGTGGCGCCACCAGCTGCCGCAGCCACGACTGTCAGCGTATTGTTGTTCGTATCGATATCGCCAAGAATAATGGTGTTGGCGTCCCGCAGGGACACAGCGCCACCGGCGTCAACGCTCACGACGCCGCCAAAATCGTTGAAACTGTCATTGAGCGTTACAGAGGTGCTCGCCGTAAAGCTGGCACCGCCCGTCGCATTGATGTCCGACCCAGCGATTGTCGAGGCGCCATCGTCGATGCCCCCGTTCTGCGCCCCGGCAGTCAGCACGCCCGTGGCGTCGATGTCGCCCAAGACGAGCGACGCGACATCGTCGATCAGCGTCACGTTGGTTCCCGACGCATCGACCCGGCCGCCGAAGTCCGTTCCGCTGTTATCGAATTCAACCGTCTGGCCGGCCGCGTTGATCGAGGTCACGCCCGAGACTTTCACGGCTCCGGAATCCGATACGGCGCCGGCCGATGTGATAGTCAAGGTGCCGGATACGTCCGACGCCCCGAAATCGATGGCTGAATCGGACCGGATGTTGGCCGATCCCACATCCGCGAGCGAGACGGCGCCGCCAAAGGTGTTGGAGGCGTTCGCCATCGTCACATTGAAGTTATCGCTGTCGATCGTGGTCGTGGCTGAAACATCCAGACTGTTATTGAACGTCACCGTGCTCGACGCGTTGACCACAAGATCGCCGGTCGCATCGACTGCGCCAACGGTCACCGCGCCGCCGATAAACACGGACGCGCCCGAATTGATCGTGAAATCCTCGCCAATCGATTTGGCGCTGTTGTCCCATTCGCTGACAAACCCGGTCGAGGTGACGGATACGTCCCCGGTCGTGTCGATCGCGCCCAGCCAGATGCCGCCGGTTTCGCTGATGGTGACGCTCGCCGCCTGAACGCCTGTCGTGAAGCCGCCCAGATCGGTGCCAGCGTTGTTAAGCGTTATCGACTGTCCGGCTGCATTGATCGTCGTCAGGTTGACGCCGGAGACCACCAACGCGCCGCTGTCGCTTACTGCTCCGCCCGCGGTCAGGCTCAGCGGGCCGGTGATGGTTGAGGCGCCGAAATCAAAAGCGTTGGCATCCACGATGGTCGCATTCGCCGCAGTGATCGAAACCGCGCCACCGAAATCGTTGGCGATGTTGTCGAGGACGACGGAATCCCCCGCCGCGCTCAGCAGCGTGGTTCCGGTGACGTCGACTGCACCCGTCCCGGTATCGGAGATGTCGCCTGTTCCGCCAGCGGTCAGAGACAGGTTATTCCCGGTCTGAACCACGCCGTTGTGCAGCGTTATCGCGCCACCCGACGTGACCGTCACTGCGCCTGTGGCCGATACGCCGTCCAATGTCACAGAGCCCGTCCCACCGGCGGTAATAACGGACACGGTCCCGCCCGACGTGATGTCAGCGAGATCGGCATATCCGGTCACAGCAGTAACGCTGACCGAAGTGGTCGCGCTCATATCAGTCTGATCGATATCCACGCTGCCAGTCGCGAGGGCGGTAAATGTCGTGCCCGCTGAGATCGATTCGGCAGGGACGGTGACGTCAAAAATGCTGCCGGAAGCGGTAAGCTGAATTGAACCGTCGGAGGAAATCGAGTCGTAAATGACAATCGATCCGCCAGAAGTGATGCTGACGGATTCAGACGCGGTGACCTCGCCCAAAGCGATCGAGTTCACGTCGACCACGCTGAAGATATCGGCGGATCCGCTGACTGCATCGGCCGAGGACGAAAATGCGTTGCCCGCATTGGTCAGCAACACGTCATCGCCTGCGTTCAAATCGGCCAGGCCGGTGACAGTAAGATTGGCGGTCAGATTATCTGGAACGTCAAAGTCGATGCCAGGGTCGAACACACCCAGCGTCCCTCCAAGCCCGAAGAAATTATCAATAAACGTGTCTGGATTATTCTCGCCGCTAAACTGAGTGATTGACTCACCTGCGTTGATCGTCAGATCGCCAGTGATGGTCGTCGTTGCGATAGTGCCGGTCGCGCCGTCAATGAACTGCACCGTACCGCTGGCGTTCAAGATCAGATCCAGATTGGTCACCAGGCCATCGACATAGATGTCGTCGCTGGTCTCGAATCCAACGCCATCGACGGTCGGCTCAGCCTCCAATATGTCGATCTGGGCGTTGCTGAGATATGTGGTCGAAGCAGCGTCGATGCCCCAAGTGTCCGTACCTGTCTTGATATAATCATCCTCGCCGATCAGGAAGTCCCTGCCCGGCTGGGCCACGAAAGTCACCGTGCCGGAGACATTATTGAACGTGTCGCCATCGAAGATGAAGTTCGGCGCACTGAAGCTGAAATCATCCGCGTCGATGGTGCCCAACGTCAGCGTGTCCGTGGTAGCGATGAACACAACTTCGCCGGTCAGGGAGACAGAGCCCCCGAAATCATTGGCCAAATCGTCAAGGGTGATGTCGCCGTCGGCGATGACGCTGGTCGTGCCGCTGACATCTACTGGGCCGCTTTGGGTGACGTCGCCTTCTCCCGTCGTCGTATCCGTCGTCGTCAGAGAGAAATTGCCCGTCAGATCGAGGTCCGCGATATCAAGCCCATCGTCAGAGTCGACGATGGTGGTGTTCGCCGCCGCAATGTCGATCGAGCCGAAGTCGTTGCCGGCATTGTCCAGAATGACGTCGGCTGCGCCGACATTCGCCGTCAGCAGGCCGCCGACGACCACACTGTTGCCAGGGGCGCCGTCTGTCAGGTCGTCACTGGCAGTCCCGCCAGTCGTAATTGAGAGCCCATTGGTGACCGATACATCGCCCAGTTCAAGCGCATTGGTATCCGATACCGTCGCGCTGTCCGCTTGCAGCGACAGAACGTTGAAATCATTGGATCCGTTGTCGAGCGTAACGGTGGAGGAGGACGAGATATCGACTTCGCCGGTAATGCCGGTGATCGCGGCCGATTGGGTGACCGCTCCGCTTGCGCCGACGACGAGCGTGTTCGAACCCGTGCCGCTGAGAGAGTTCGAGCCGATGTCGATCGCATTCGCGTCCGAGAACGCCGCAGACAGCCCCGTCGTCACCGCTACGACGCCAAAATCGTTGCCGACGTTATCGAGGACGATCGTCCCGGTGGCGTCCGGCGTGAACGTCGACGTCAGGCCAACGGATACTGTCCCCGTGGAATCCTGAGAAATAGAACCATCGACGTTAAGAACCAGATTTCCCGTCAGATCGACGTTATTGAGCGCGACGCTCGTATCGACGGTCGCGCTCGCGTCGTTGCCGACAAGGCCGAGGCCGCCCGTGAACGTATTGCTCGTATTCGTCACGATGATGTCGCCGGTTCCGGCGTCAAGGCTCGTCGCCCCGGTCACATCCCACGCGCCGGTCTGGGCGATGCCGGTCGTATTCGTCGCGCCCACATCGCCAGTCAGTGTCAGGTCGCCGCCAATGCTGAGCGCGGCGACGGTCAGCAGGCCGTCCGCGTCGATCTCCACGTCGTCGATCGTGCCCGAGTTGGAGACGCCGATCGTGACGGTGTCGCTGAAGGTCAGGCTCTCGGTGCCATTCGAGACCAACTGCACCGTGGCGTCGGTTGCGCCGTCAATCGTGATGCTGGTGCTGCCGCCCACGTCAAAGCTGGACGTGCCAGTGGCCGACAGAACGCTACCGGCCGAGGTCAGGTCGAATGCGCCCGTCGCATTGATCTCACCCAGTGTCGTCGCGCCATTGTTCACCAGTGTCACAGCGCCGCCGTCGACGCTAATTGCGCCTGTGAAGGAGTTGCTGGCGTTGTCCAGCGTGATGTTGCCGTCAGATTCGAAGCGTACGCCGCCCGTGGTGGTCAGAGTGCCGCTGCCGGCCTGCTGGGTGATATCGCCGGATGAATCTACCGAGACCAAGCCTGCGAAACTTGACGGATCGCCCTGGAACGTCACGGTTCCGGCGGTCGAGATTAGACTAATGCCGCGATCCCACGTCGCGTCCTCGACGATAATATTGCCAGATGTCCCGACGCCCGCTGCGCCTGTGACGATAAAGTCAAAATCGCCGTCATCGATATTGGTGAGATCTATGTCGTCGTCCGGGTCGCCGACATCCGTGACAGTGATATCAGCCGACCCGTAAAACAGCGTCGCCGCACCCGCGACGTTTACTGTGGCTGAAACCGTGTTGTAGCTCGGCGCGTCGAATATCGCGTTGGACGCAGCGACATTGCCGATGAACAACTCCGAACCGCTCTTTAGAGTCACGTCGCCATTGGCCGTTGCGTCGACCGGAATGGCGAAAACGTTTGACGTGCTGTCGAGCGTGATCGTCCCGGAATCGCCTGGACCCGTAGCGACCATATCCAGATCCGAAGTCCCGGCGGTGGTGACGATATGGCCGCCATCGTCCGTGATGGAGAAACCCGTTAGCGTCACCGTCGCGCTGTCGCCGAATGTCGTCGCGCCGGTGATTGAGATGGAACCCGTGCCAGCGTCTGCGCCAGCAGTCACATCGACAACGTCGCCGAAACTCGACGTGCCAGAGAATGTCACATTGTCGGTCGCTGAGAACGCCAGATCGGTCGTATCGGTGCCCTGAGTTACGCTGTCGATAACGATGGAGCCAGACGTTTCGAACACGATCGCATCCGCGGTGATCTGTCCGATCTCGGCGTCGGAGATATCCCAGTCATCCGCGCCACCGGATCCGCCGACAACCATTGGATCGCCGTCAATATTCGCGAGTATTATGGTCTTTCCGGTGGCGACGATTGCGGGGTCTGACCCGTTGAAGTCGATGTCGCCTGACGTGATCGAAATGTCATTGCCCGCGCCCGACATCGTTACTGTATCATTGTTGTTCACCGTAACGGTGCCGGTGGCTTCCACGTCAAGGTCGGTGACAAACGAAGAATCCCCCTCGAAAGTCACACCACCGCCAGCAACCAGACGAAGAGAATTGGTGGCCGAATAACTCGAGAGCGTTTCGACATCGATATCCGCGTCGGTGATGAATATGATCTGGCTGGCGGAAATACTCCCCATCGCCGAGTCACCCAGATCAAACCCGCCCGGAGTGGCGCCAACAGTAATGTCCACGCCGGTTTTAGCGGCTAGCGTCAACTCTCCAGAAGTAATGTTGATATCTTGGGATCCGGCAAAGCCGATCAAATTTACATCATTTGCAGTGATGAACGTGCCGGACGCCGCAGAAAACACAAAATCATCATTGCCGGTATCGTCGGGGTTAAAATCTACATCCCCCCCCGCGGTAAGTTCTATTTTCTCCGTGCTTGCTGTGCCGGTCGCGCCATCATCCGAAGTTGCGGAGAACCCTTCCTCTATCAAGATGTCGCCACTCGCCGAAACATCGATCGAATTGCTGGCGTTTATTGTGACTTCACGATCAAAGTCGACGTCACCCCCAGTCGAAACCAACGATATGGCGCCGCTCGCAACAGAGATCGTCGTGGAGTTTGTATTTCCCGAGTCGACCTCTATCCCATCAGCGCCAGTGATTGTCGTTCCACTGGAAGCTGAAAAACTCAGTGTGTCGACACTACCGCTAGAACCGAGAATGACGAGATCTTGCGAGTTGATTGTTATCGTACTTGACGCGACGGCAGTGAACCCGCCGTCAATCTCGATGTTGTTGTTATCGTCGTCGCTTCCGTCATTCGCCGTCGCGGTCAGCGAGACGCCGCCGCCGGTGCTTCGTATGTCGACGCCATCGCCAATAAGGAATGATACATTGCCACCATTGTCGGCGTTGGCGGTAATGTCGACTGTGCCGGTAGCATGGATTTCGACGTTGTCTGCAATGTCGATATCGTCGAAAGACGTGATGGTGATCGTAGTTGAGGCCCGAACGTCCGAATTGGCCTGAAGAGTGATATCAGCGTTGTCATCACTGCCGACATCAGTCGTTACGATTGAAACCGAAGCCAACGAAGACGATACAGACGCGTTTTGACTGAGTGTGATGTCGTCGCTGGCTGTTAGTGTCAAAGCAGCATCTGCGATGATGGAGTCGCTGGCGCCAATCGTGATGTCGACTGCATTGAACGCCACGCTGGCGGACGAGTTGACGGTCACGTCGTTGTTTACATCAATATCATCACCAGCATCGAACTGAATCGTTCCGCTGGCGGAGATTGAAATACCGGACCCACCAGACTGGAATGTCAGGTCGTCTCCTGCATCCAATGTAAAGCCATCGGACGCGATGACAGTGATCCCGTCTGCAAGGGAGATGTCGTCGTCTGTGCTGATTGTGACGCTGACGCCAACCTGAATATCATCCGCCGAAGAGAAAACCAGCGAGCCTGTCGAAGTCCCTCCAATCGAGACATCCTGCTGAATCTCGATATCGCCATTGGTGGTCGTCTCGAATTCGGCCGTTCCGCCAGAGACCGTAAAGGCCGCGTCGTCCTGGAAAATGATATCGTTTGCGTTGCTCGCGCCGGTCACGTCGAACAGAACGGAGCCGGTCACTCCCACAACGGTCGCGCTAGCCGTGCTACTCGGGTCCGACATGAAAATCACGTCGAGACCGGCCGAGAAGGTGGCGCCATCATCGGAATCTATGGTAATCGCGCCATCGCTGTAGGTCTGATTGCCGCTCGCGTTAAGCACCGCGCCAAAAATGATCTGGTCATCGCTCGTAAAAGCAATTGTGCCGTCACCACTATCGTTGGTGTCGGGGGCGTCGGCCGAAAAACTACCCCCCATCAGGATCGTGTTGTTGTCGGCGTCGCTCCCGCCGCTCGAGGTTACGCTGATTTCCTCATTACTCGACGTGATGGATGAACTCGCACCGAAAACGATCGCCGCGTTGTCGTTGCCATCGCCATCAGCCGTCAAGGTCAGCGCGCCATCTGCCGTGATAGAGGCGTTTTGGCCGAGAATAATCTGATCCCCAGCGTCGAGATCGATGTTGGGATTGCTGTTGCTGTCCGAGTTCGAAATGCTGGAGCTGGCGTTCAATATTATGCTGCCGGTCGCATTGAAATCGATAAAGCCGTCTGTCGTGATAGCAACCGTTTCGCTGACGACTATGTCACCGCCAGCGTTAAGCGTGAAATCCGTGTCCTGATTTCCACCTTGAGTCAGATTCAAATCCGCAAGAATGTTGATATCGTCGCTCGCAGCCAGAACTATATCTGCGTTTACGTCATCAAGCGCGTCGACAGAAATCTCAAAGGTCGAATTGCCGCCATCCCCAGCGTTGACAGTGCCGTCATCCACCTCATCATCGTCGTCGCCGTCATCGCCAGCGACAATGTTGATATCGCCCGGATCGAACAAAAGCGTGCCGAACTCGCCGTTCTCAGCGCTGAGGTCCACATACCCGGCGAACTGAAGGCTTTCCTTCCCTGAAATCTCCGCGAAGCCGCCATCGCCAGACCCGGCGCCGACAGCAGAGAGCGAGCCTTCGAACACGGTCGCTTCGTCCGACCAGACGATAACCCGGCCGCCATCGCCATCGACGGTGGCGTCGGCGTTCAGCATCGCGTCGGCAGTCACCCAGGTCGACTTCGCGGTGGGCGCGTCGCCCCCGCCCTGATAATCGCCGCCAACCCGAATGGAGCCGCCGCCAGCTGGACCTGAGACATCGAGAGAAGCGCCCGCCGCCAGCGTGATCGTATCGCCGAAGACGTCGATGGAGCCGCCGGTCTGGCCTTCGCCTCCGGGCGCGCTGAGTTCAGCGGTGACGATGACTTCGCCGCCGAGTCCACCGGACAGAACGATTTCACCGCCTTGCTGCTCCACCCGGCTGGAATCGATCATGCCGCCGACATTGACCACGCTTTCGGTCACGGCATCGGCCGCGCCAGCGGACAGATACACCGCCCCGCCTGTCGCCGAAATAGCGCTGGATTCCGCCAACTGCAGGACGCCCTCGGCGCCGGCGTTGACTGTGAACGACAACAGGCCGTCGCCATCGAAATCGACACGGAACGCGCGCGCGGTCGCCAGCGCGACGTTGCCGCCATTGGTTGTGATCAAACCGGACGCCTCGATCACTGGCGCGACGAGAACCACGCCGCCTTTGCCGGCCATGATCGTGCCGTCCGCCGTGATCTTGGAGTACTCGACCTGAGAACCGGTCAATTCCGAAAATGAGAAGTCGTCGGCCCAGAAATCGGAATCGAGGATGTCTTTGGTGCTGGCCAACAAGCCGCCCACATCCACCACCGAATTTGGGCCGAAAGCGACGCCGTTGGGATTGACGATCCAGACATTGCCGTTGGCGGTCAGGTTGCCCAGAATATGTGTCGGCAGGTTGCTGAGAACACGGTTTAACGCGATCGCGTCGGTTCCCGGCTGATTGAATTTCAGCGTCTCAGCTTTGCCAACATCCAGGCTGCTCCAGGTCAGCGTCGCCTTCTTGGATTTCTGGTTGACCGTCGTTGTCGCGCCCGATTGGCTGATCGTGGCGTCGCCGCCAGTGACCTTGCCGCCTTTCGGCCCGGCAGAGACAGGAGAGGCGACCAGCGAAGCGGCGCAAAGCGCGGTCGTGCCGAGAAGACCGTATTTCGTAGCTCGATTGCTTGCGGAAGACGTGCAGTTTTCCGGTAAATTGGCCTCAAACGCCAAATCGGTCATGTCGTCCTCCTAAGCCTGCGCTCAAAAGAGTTTGGTCAGGCGAAACAGCCAAGTGTCTTCAGGGTCGGGAGCGCCCGGGAACGCCGAGCCGCCACTGGTTGGATGCGCATAAGTTAAGTCGCCCAAGATCGTCTCCTGAATCCGAAAGCGCACGCCGCCGCCGATCGAATTCATATCGGCTTCGTCCACAATTGATTCAGGAGAATTCCAGACGTAACCGCCATCCGCGAACGCGTAGAACTGCGTATCTTCAAACCATTCATTGGTGAATTCCGGCCGGTTGAGCCGAAGCTCGATCGTACCAGCGACGCCCTCATCGCCCTGAACTTCGCCAGGATCAAAGCCACGTCCAAGGGTCAGGTTGCCGAGAGAAAATTCTTCATAGGACAGCAACGGCTGATCCGAAATCTGACCGCGACCACGCAGAAAAAGCGATATTCCATGCGGCAGCGGGGTCGTGGTCGACATATCCACCCGGCCCAGCACGAACTGACCATCGGCGTCCAGCCGCGATTTGTTGGTGTCTTCGGCTTTCGTGGCGTCCCATATATCGAGACCGGCCCGCAAATCGAACGCGCCCTCGAAAACTGTGCTTAGCGGGGCGGCCACCGCCCAACGGGCGCGACCATAAAGAGCACGGATATTATCTTCCGTATCAATCGGTCCCTGAGTGTCCTGATTTACAAGTTCGATCCCCGCCGAGGTCCATAGGTTCATGCCTCGGGAACGAAAGACCGGATATTCCATCCGCGTATCGAAAATCCAGGCTGTTTCCTCGAGATCGAGCACTTCTAGCTCTTCGCCAGGCTGCGACAGGCTGTAGGACAGGGTCGAATAGCTGGCCAACCCCTCGTCGCCGAACCGAGCCTGATAGTTGATCTGCGCGACAACCTGTTCCTCGAATTCCGGGATCGTGATCAACCCGACGCCCTGCAACTGGTCTCCAAAGCCCAGCGGGTTGTTCATCGAAGCTCCGCCTGACAGCGTCCACGGTCCGGTCGGTTCAGCCGAATAGTTCTGGACATTGGCGAAGCCCTCGAACTGCTTGTGCGCCACGTCGACGATCAGATCGACCCCGCCTGCTTCGACGCCAGGCGTCTTGCGCAGCGTGCCCGTCAGGCTGAGGCCCGGCACATCACGGGCTAGCAGCAGATAGCGTTCCGCCTCAGGCCAGCGCAAAGGCTCGCCAGTGCGCAATTTCGCAAGATAGCTCTTCACCAGCGGCTCTGACAGGCCGACGTCGCCACGGATGATGATGTTGCGAATCGAGCCCTCGAAGATCCGGATCTCGACGGCGCCGTCCTTGATGCGTTGGGCGGGCACCAGCGCACGGGTGGCGACATACTCATCGCCGCGATATTTCGCCTCGATCCGATCAGCGATGTCGCGAAGGGTTTCGAGATTGATCTCTACGCCCAAGAATTCCTCATAGAGAGACTCGAACTCGGCCACGTCGTAGACGGTTGAACCGGTGATCGACAGTTGGTTGAGCGTGAACCTGATCGCCGCGGCCTCCGGCGGCAAATCAGGTCTTGGCGTGGCCTCAAGCTCTGGCCGCTCGCCCACTTGCGGCGCCTGCTCAGGCGGCGCGATATCGGGCCGAATCGTTTCGCGCGGCGCGAACTGGGCCGCGGCGCTCCCCGCGACGAACATCGCCGCTGTCAGCGTCGCCATAGCGACAAAAACCCGTGCGCTGGACGCACGGCGGGCGAAATGGGCCGCGTCGGTGAAAACCCGGCGTTGCTCTGTCTCTCGCGTCGTCATCGTTCCCCCTTGTGACGACTTACACGGGCGACACGGGCCAAAAGCCCGCGCCAAGTTTTTGACCGCAACGCCTACATTGAACTCTCACACAACCACTGCAAACGCGCCCGGCCAACCGCCAAGCGCCACTCTACTGCTTCCACCCAGTTCTTCGTCGGGTTTTCACTGGCTGATCACACTCGCCTCGACGCGCCTGTTCGCCCCATCGTAGGGGTCGGCCGTGCGCGGCGACTCTTCTCCGAAGCCGCGCGGGATCAGACGTGACGAATCAACGCCCTTTGCGGTCAGATACTCGACCACCGAGGCCGCGCGCTGCTCCGAAAGCGCGAGATTGTACTCATCGCCGCCGCTGGCGTCGGTATGCCCATTTATGGCGAACACTGCGCTGGCCAACCTAGGGTCCGATGCTGCAGAAGCGAATTCATCCAGATTGGTCTGCGCCTGCGACGTCAATTGGGCCGAACCCAGCTCGAATGTGATCAACAGGTTGAATCCATCCGGAGCCGCCGCCGTTGTGGCAGGTTGCGCCGATGCAGGCTGAGACGGTGCGATTTCGCCCATCTGCGGCTCTGTCGATGCGGTCGTCGCCGCCGTGGTCGTCGCAGGGGCCGTCGTTGTGGTCGTAGTCGGAGCGGCCGGAGCCGGCTGCGCCGGCGAAGAACCGATCGAAAGGCCGCGAGTGCCGCTTTTCGCGATGCAATCGCCGCCCGTACAATCGTCGTCGCCGCCACTCTGTTCAAAATGCTTGATGATCGACTCGGCCGAGTAATCGGCCGACTGTGCGAATGCGCCGCTGGCGGCGATCAACGCCACGCCGAGGACGCCTGCCGCAATAGTGGTGTACTTCATCGGATCCCCTTGTCGCTCTCCTGCGACTCTGAATAACACACGCTGTTAATAGTCTTTATATCATTCCCTTGCGGGATCAGGAGCGGAAATCGCGCCAAACCTATAGGAAATGATGACTTCGGTCCATTTTAGACTCACCATGTGGCGAAGTCAGGGCCACTTTTTCGCCTCAAATTCCATAATGTGGATTTGGTGCCCGGAGAGAGACTCGAACTCTCAAGGTGTTGCCACCGGCGGATTTTGAATCCGCTGCGTCTGCCAGTTCCGCCATCCGGGCGATCAGAATAGCGCGCGCATCATAGGCGGAGGGTCGCCGTGGTCAACACGATCCAGAACCAAACAGCCGCACTTTTTCGACGACACGGCGTGTGGGGCGATGGACGGGCCTGACGCCGGGTGATAGACGCCCCCGCATGTTGCGCAATCTCTATGACTGGACCATGCGTCTCGCCGATACGCCATACGCCCTTTGGGCGCTGGCGGCGGTCAGTTTTGTCGAGAGTTCGGTGTTTCCCATCCCGCCTCACCCGCTTTTGATGGTGATGGTTCTGGCGCGGCCGGATCGCTGGCTGCTGATCGCGTTGGTTTGCAGCGTCGCCAGCGTGTTGGGCGGCATGGCGGGATACGCTCTGGGCGCCTTTCTTTTCGAACAGGTCGGCCAGCCTGTGCTGGAGTTCTATGGCAAGCTGGACCAGTTCGATGAGATGAGCGGCAAGTTCAACGAATTCGGCGCATGGGCCGTGCTGGTGGCGGGGCTGACGCCGTTCCCCTACAAGGTCATCACGATCTTCTCGGGCGCCACCGGATTGGATTTCTTTGTCTTTTCGACCGCAAGCGTCGTCGCACGCGGCGCCATCTTCACCCTGATCGCCGGGCTGTTGTGGAAGTTCGGCCCGCCGATACGCGGCTTCATTGAAGAACGGCTTGGGTTGGTGACCACCATCGCGGTCGTTGTCCTGATCGCCGGATTCGCAGTGGCGAGGTGGGCGCTGTGAACGCCCTGCTCAATCGCCTGAGCACGGACCCGCGCGCCTTCGCGGCGCTTGGGATCGCCGGGTCGGCCGGACTGCTGCTGGGGGCGCTCGCCTTTCAGTATCTCGGCGGCCTCGCCCCCTGCCCCATGTGCATCTGGCAGCGCTGGCCGCACGGAATCGCGATCTTGCTTGGGACAGGCGCAATCGCCCTCGGCAGCAGGCGCGGAATGGCGCTTTTAATCCTCGCAGCGGTTACGGAACTTATAGGCGCCGGGATCGGAGTCTTTCACGCCGGCGTGGAGCGCGGCCTTTGGAAAGGCCCTGACACTTGCTCGGCGCCGGGCTGGGACGACCTGACGGTTGACCAGTTGATGGAGCAAATCATGGCGGCGCCATTGGTGCGTTGCGACGAAATCGCGTGGGAGATGCTGGGCCTGTCCATGGCAGGGTGGAACGCGGTGATCTCGATCGGATTGGCCGCCTTTTTCGCCGCAGCGCTGGTCGTGGCGCGCCGGGGGGCGAGTCAGGCCTCCAGCTCAGCGTCCCAATAGAGATAGTCCATCCAGCTTTCATGCAGGTAGTTGGGCGGGAATTTCCGACCGACATTCTGCAGTTGAATAGCGCTGGGTTGGAATGGATGTCGGCGCAGCGACATGCCTGAGCGCGCCAGTGTCTTGGCGCCCTTCTTCAGATTGCAGCGCCCGCAGGCGGCTACGACATTTTCCCATGTGGTGCGCCCGCCGCGAGAACGCGGATGCACATGATCGAAGGTCATGTCGCCCGTCGCACCGCAATACTGGCACGCGAATTCATCGCGCAGGAACAGGTTGAACCGGGTGAAAGCTGGATATCGCGCGGGCTTTACATAGTCTCTCAGCACAACCACCGAGGGCAGGCGCATCTCCGTCGACGGGCTGTGAATGACTGCGTCGTACTCCGCCAAAATTGAAACGCGATCAAGGAACGCCGCCTTGACCGCATCCTGCCACGCCCAGAGAGAGAGGGGGAAATAGGAGAGAGGCCGATAGTCCGCATTCAAGACGAGCGCCGGATGTTGGCGCAGGTTCGCCGGACTTCGAACAAAACTCGATATAATCGGCGCAACGTTCACGGTACTGCTCCCACTATCGCGTCGGGTTCTCACCCATGGGACGGGACGCGCCCGTCCCCGTTGAAATGACTATATATCGCGGATGCCTTATCGCAAACCCTCTAGATGATGAGGCCACTGCCCGTCACGCGGCAATCTAGCAAGGTCGGATGAAGGTTCCGCGACACTGTGAATTGCGCGAAGAACTCACCAACCCACGCCCTTCGGCCTGCTGGTCCGCGAACAGATTTTCCACAGTCTTATCAACAGGCTGAACGCGCCGCTTCACAGCGTGTTCAAAATAGCCCATCAGGTAAGCGCGTCCCTTAGAAACTGCGCGGCCAGCGTCAGGCCTTGCTCATCGATTCCATGCCCGACCCCGCGAGAGACATGCCAACGCACATCCAGCCCGGCCGCCGCCAGACCGTTGCGGGCGTCGTGGATTGAGGCGACGGGAATCACTTCGTCCGCATCGCCATGGGTCAACAGCACCGGCGGCCTGGTCTTGATCTCCGCCTTCAGTTTCTCAGGCGCGGTCAACCGGCCCGAGAAACCGACGATTCCGGCAAGCTGCGTCTCACGCCGCGGACCCACGTGAAGCGCCATCATCGTGCCTTGGCTGAACCCGACCAGACAGGTCCTGGTCTCGTCCAGCCCCTCGGCCGCGAAGGTCTCATCCAAATAGGCGTTCAGGATTTCCTCAGCGCGATCGAACCCGTCTTGCATCTCCTGCTGGGACGAACCATCGATCCATGGAATCGGGAACCATTGCCTGCCAAAGGGCGAAGCTGCGCAACGATCAGGAGCGTCGGGCGACAGAAACGCCGCGCCCGGCAGGACCGGCGCCAGCGGTTGCGACAGGCCGATCAAATCGGCCCCATCCGCGCCATAGCCGTGTAGGAAGATGACCAGGCTCTTGGCCTCTCCCTGCGCCGCACCTGCGCGTGGTCCCGTCAACACCGCCATCTTTCCGTCCTCACGATCCGGCTCGTACGCATCGAACCCGGCGTTTATGTTGCAACGCCGTCGCGCCCTTTTGCAATGCGGTAATAGCTCCACAACAATCGAGCGGCCACCGCCCGCCATGGCGACCAGGGAGCCGACATCTCGTCGAACTCGCCTACGCTGGGACGTTCCGACAAATCGAACAAGATCCGCGCCGATTCCTGCAACGCCAGATCGCCAGGCGCGAAAACGTCGCGCCGGCCGAGCGCAAACATCAGGTAGATCTCGGCGGTCCAGCGTCCGACACCCTTGATCGCAGTCAGCGCCTCCATAGCCGCGTCGTAATCGAGCGCGCCAAGCTGATCCCAATCCAGTTCCGCCTCAGCTATCGCTTTCGCGTAGCGGCATTTCGGCCGGGACAGACCGCAGGCCCGCATCGCATCTTCATCCGCCGCCAGTATCTCGGCCGGTCCTGTCAATTCGGCCGCCTCAAGCCGCGTCCAGATGCCATTCGCGGCCGCAACGGAAAGTTGTTGCGACACAAGGATGTTGAGCATCGCGGCGAACCCCGGCGTGCGGCGGCGCAGCGGCAACGGACCGGTTTCCGTCAACGCTTGTGCGAAGCGCGGCTCGACCTTCGTCAAATACGCGGCGCCTTCGGCCAGATCCTGCTCAGTGTTAATTGTGCGCAGCGGCATGGAAACTCCCCATCGATGCCAGATAGCATGGCGCCATGAGCCAGGTTGTCGAGCGTTTCGCCCCCAGCCCAAACGGGCGATTGCATCTGGGCCACGCCTATTCCGCCCTCACCGCATATCACGCCGCCACCGCGGCGGGCGGGCGTTTTCTGCTGCGCATCGAGGATATCGACCAGGGGCGCGCTCGCGAAGCGTATAAGCAAGGCATGTTAGAGGATCTCGCCTGGCTGGGCGTCGCGTGGGAGGAACCGGTGCTGCGCCAAACCATGCGGTTCGACGCCTACGCGGAGGCCCTGAAAATTCTGGCGGCGCGAGAACTGATCTACCCCTGCTTTTGCACAAGAAAGGAAATCACCGCCGCGCTCGACGCGCCGCAGGAGGGCGGCCCCGATGGCCCTGCCTATCCGGGGACCTGCCGAAATCTTTCATCGGCGGAACGGACGGCGCAGGCGGATACAGGTCGCGACTCGGCCCTCCGGCTCGATATGCGCAAGGCGATCTCCGAATTAGGCGGCGTAAAGTCCGTCGCAGCGCTGGCGTTCACCGATTTGGGCTCAGGACCGGATGGAGAGAGCGGACCGATCGCGCTGGACCCCGACGCTCTGGTCCATCAGATCGGCGATGTCGTTCTGGCCCGAAAGGACACGCCGACCAGCTATCATCTTTCGGTGGTCGTCGATGACGCCTATCAGGGCGTCACCCATGTCACTCGAGGGCGCGATCTTTTCGCCGCCACGTTTATCCACAGAGTTCTGCAAGCGCTTTTAGGCCTGTCTACGCCAGTATATCGTCACCATCGGCTGATCCGCGATGAGTCGGGAAAACGGCTCGCCAAACGGGACTCCGCCCCCGCGATTTCCGAACTTCGGGCGGATGGTGCGACACCTGCGGAGGTGCGGGCGATGGTGGGGCTCGATTAACCATTGGAAAAACGTCGTCGCACCCATGCGCCGAACACGGGCGTAAGAAGCAGTATGAACAATATGCGCGTGACGTGATGCGCGGCGACGAATCCTGGATCCGCGTCGATGGCGATGGCGATCAGCGCCATTTCGGCCACCCCGCCAGGCGCATAGGCCAGCAACGCCGCAAAGAAATCGACGCCAAGCGCCAGATGCGCGAGCAACGCGAACACAAGCGTGACCGCCAGCAGCACGGCCGTTCCCGCCAAAGTCCACCCCATCAACTTGGCGAGGTCGGACAATTTCGCGCCCACAAAGCGACTGCCGATGGAGCCGCCGGTGACCAGAAGCGCGACCTCTAGCAACCAGTGCGGCAGATCGCCCTCAATCGCGCCGGTCAGACGCAATCCGGCGCTGACCAGCAGAGGACCAATCAGAAAGTACATTGGCAAACGCACCCGTTTCAGCACGAGGAAGGCGGCGATCGCGCCACCGAACAGGATCGCCGCGTCACCGATGGAGATCACGTTGTCGACGTCAAAGGTCTCTTCATTGGGCTCCGGCAAACCCAGGAGAGCGAATGCGACGAATGGTGCGGCCAGTACGACAAAGGTGACTCGCAAGGATTGCGCCAACGCCACCTTTCGCTCATCGGCGCCCAGCGCGATAGCGACGGCGATAATGGCGCTGAGTCCGCCGGGCATAGCGGACAACAGCGCGTCGAGTCGACTCATCCGCGCGGCAAGGCGATAGAGCAGATAGGCGGCGAATGCGCCAACCGGAACATAGAGCACCGCCAGGGCCATCGAAAACGGCCATTCCGCAAACTGGCTGGCCGGGGTGTCGCCAAAGGATTCGCCCAGAAACACGCCAATCAGGCCAATAAAGACGCTGCGCAGCCACAACGGCCCATGCACTGGCGCCCCGGCCATGGCCGCAAACATGCAGGCGAACAGCGATCCGAGCATCCAGGCCAGCGGCACCCCAATCGCCTCGGCCGACAGGCCGCCGACGGCGCCGATGGCGAACATCAGGCCGATGCCAATCAGCCGCTTTCGCGTCAGACGTTCGGCCCAAACTTCCCGATTTGAGCTCACAGCGATTCCGGCTTGCTGAGCTCCACCTCTTTCCCCGCCCTGACTGAGGTGTAGAAGCAACTGCGCCGATTAGTGTGGCAGGCTGGCCCCGCTTGATCGACCAGCAGCAGCAACGCATCTCGGTCGCAGTCGACGCGCAAATCGATCAAACGTTGAACATGGCCCGATGTGTCGCCCTTGCGCCAAAACTCGCCGCGTGAGCGAGACCAGTAGACGACGCGCCCGCCTTTCAGCGACTCGACGATCGAGGCGGCGTTCATCCAGGCCATCATCAGCACCTCGCCGGTGTCGTGCTGCTGCGCGATCGCGGGAATCAGGCCATCCGCGTTGAATTTCAGCGTCGAAGGATCGAAGGCTGCGGCGTCCGACATCGGTATTGCTCCGTCAGGAGTGAGGAAAATGAATGCTGGCGCGCCCTTTTACACAGAGATCACGCAGGCTATCTAGGGACTGGATATGCATTATGATGCGCAATCTTATGCGCGAAACGGAAAACACCCCGATGAGCGGCGAAGGCGACGACCTGATCAACCTCTATTCCAAGCGCATTCTGGCGCTGGCCGCAGAGATGCCGAATGGTGAGCGGTTGGACGCGCCGCAGGCTTCGGCGATGAAGCGATCTCCGCTGTGCGGCTCCGTCGTGACGGTCGATGTCGATTTCGACGGCGAACACGTGATCCGATACGGGCAGGACGTGAAGGCCTGCGCGCTGGGTCAGGCGTCCTCGGCGGTGCTGGGCGGCGCGGTGGTCGGCCGGACCCGCGACGAGATCGTGACCGGCCGGAACCAACTGCGCGCCATGCTGAAAGAAAACGGCCCTGCGCCCGACGCGCCGTTTGATACGCTGTCGGTGCTTGAGCCGGCGCGCGACTACAAGAACCGGCACGCCTCCATCCTTTTGGCATGGGAGGCGACGCTCGCCGCGATCGACGAGATCGAACAGGCGAAGGCCGAAGCCGGCTGACTCCGTTTTCCAACGCAGAAAACCCAAACGTAAAAAAAAGCCGCGACCCGAAGGCCGCGGCTTGAAGTGGGCGTTCCGAAGTCTGAGAGGCGGCCGCCGACGCCCGGAGGCAGGTACGGGCGCGGACGGCGAACCGGATCGACAGGCGCTGGCGGCTCGGGGGACGGGGGCGGCCAGAGCCGGGATCGGCGCGAGGGACAGTCATAAGCGCGGGTCCCAAAAATCGGTCCGGAATTAAAAGCCTCCTTTCGGCTCGCAGGCGGTAGCAGTGGTGTAAGCGCGTGTGTGTGCTTGCGCGGGGTGGTGGCCCGTATGTGGCGGGCTCAAAAATACGAGAATTAGACCAGGCTGGTGGCGGAGAAGCCCACGAAAACCACGAAACAGAGCGCGATCGCGGCGAGCGCGTCCTTCAGCGCCTCGTCGGGCGCCGCTTCAACGATACTGGTCAGCTTGCGGATCGTGGCCATGTCGCTCTCCATTCCTGTATGTTCAGTCTGTTGTCCGTCTTTGTTGATGGATTGTTCTCATTTTGTCCGGGCATAGTCAAGAACATTTTTAGAACATCAAGCAGACGAAAGGTATCTGACCGCCGCGTCCCGATCATGCAGATACAACAGAACACGAAGTGCGCCGCCGCGTTTGCCGGTCAAATCCGGATCCTGGCTAAGGACGAGCCGCGCATCATCCTGGGCCACGCGCATCAACTCTCCATCCAGTTCGAGGTCAGCGATCCGGAAATTCGGGAGGCCGGATTGCCGCACGCCCAGCAAATCGCCAGCCCCGCGAATCTTCAAATCCTCCTCGGCGATGCGGAAGCCGTCCTCGGTTTCTCGCATGATCTGCAGACGCGCGCGGGCGGGTTCGGTCAGCATCGAATACATCAGCACGCAGGTGGAGGCGGCGTCCGAGCGCCCCACCCTGCCCCTGAGCTGATGGAGCTGCGCCAGGCCAAACCGCTCGGCCTGCTCGATCACGATGATTGTGGCTTCGGGGACATTCACGCCGACTTCGATCACCGTGGTGGCGACCAGAAGACGGGTTCGCCCCTCGATGAAATCAGCCATGGCGGCGTCTTTGTCCGCCGCATGCATCTGGCCATGCACCAGTCCAACATTCTCGGGCCCCAGCGCGGCGCGCAGGGCTTGGGCGCGATCCTCGGCGGCGACCCAGTCGCTGTCTTCGCTTTCCTCGACCAGTGGGCAAACCCAATAGGCGCGGCGGCCGTCGGCCAGCGCAGCCTTCAGCCGGCCGACAACCTCCTCATAGCGGCTCGCCGAGACCAGCGCTGTCGTGACCGGCTGCCGGCCCGGCGGCTTTTCGTCGAGGATCGAAGCATCCATGTCGCCATAACTCGCCAGCGCCAGCGTGCGCGGGATCGGGGTCGCGGTCATCACCAGAACATCGGCCCCGGCGGCGCTTTTCGAGGCCAGCTCCATACGCTGATCGACGCCAAAGCGATGCTGCTCATCGACCACAGCCAAACGTAGATCGCGAAAGGCCACATCCTTCTGAAACAGCGCATGGGTTCCAATCAGGATGCGTGTATCGCCCGAGGCGACCCGCATCAACTTACCCTCACGCGCGCGTCCCTTGTCGCGACCGGTCAGCAAGGCGACCTCGACCCCCGCCGCCTCCGCCAGCGGAGCGATGCTATCCATATGCTGGCGGGCTAGGATCTCTGTCGGGGCCATCAGCGCCGCCTGCCCGCCCGCCTCAGCGGCGACAAGCATGGCCATCAGCGCGACAAGCGTTTTGCCGGAACCGACATCGCCTTGCAGCAAGCGCAGCATGCGCAGGTCAGAGGCCATATCCGCCTCGATCTCCGCAATCGCGCGCGTCTGGGCGTCCGTGGGGGCATAGGGCAACGACACGCGCACCTTTTCCCGCAGCGTTCCGTCGCCAGTGCTGGCCGCGCCCTTGCCGCGCTTCATCTTGGCCCGCGCCAAAGCGAGCGCCAGTTGGTGCGAAAGCAATTCATCGTAAGCCAGACGGTCGCGCGCGGGCGCGCCGAGGTTCAACGTTTCGGGAGTCTCCGGTCGGTGAACAGCGTGCAGCGCTCTGGACCAGTCCGGCCAATCGCGCCCCGACATTAGAGCCGGGTCCAGCCACTCTGGCAATTCTGGCGCGCGGGAAAGCGCCTCGGCCGCAGCCCGCCCCGCCATGCGCTGGCTGACACCGGCGGTCAGGGGATAGACCGGCTCGAAGGGCGGCAGTTCCTCCGCCTCCCTCGTTGTCAGGATGTGGTCGGGATGGACCATTTGCATCAGGCCGTCGAAAATCTCCAACTTACCGGAGACGACACGCTTTTGGCCCATCGGCAGAGAGCGGCGCAGCCAGTCTTCCTTGGCGTGAAAGAACACAAGCAGGAACTCCGACGCGGAGTCCTGAGCGTGCACCTTGTATGGCTGGCCCTTGCGCTTTAGCGGATAGTGCTGGCCGACGGTGATCTCGACGGTGACGGTATCGCCTTCCAAAGCGCCTTCAACCGTCAGCCGCAGGCGGCGGTCGATCAGACCGTGGGGGGGCGTGAACAGGATGTCGCGCACCCGCGTCGCATCGAGTTTCTCGTAGAGCTTCGCCGTCTTCGGACCCACGCCCGGCAGCGAGTCCAGCCCGGCGAATAGCGGGAACAGGATCTCTGGCCTTCGGGTCGGGGGCGCTGAATTCGGCTGCGTGCTCATGGCCGGGATGATGGCGGGACCGCGCGGCGGCGGCTAGAGGAAAATCAGCGCCAAAAAGCCGGGGTCTCCTGCAGCGCCGCCCAGCGGTCTTTGGCGTCCCGCCAGGCGATCTCAGCATTGGCGTCGCACCAACCGATTACGCGTCCGGCGGCGAATGCGGCGACCGGGTCATCGCCTGCGACCTTCGGAAGCAAGTCCATGGCCATGGCCGAATCGTTGAGATGCCCGAATATGTTTTGAAGCTGCTTCAGTTGCTTGCGAAACGGTTTGACGCGCTTCGCCGGGTAGATTGAACCGAAGAAATCCACCGGGTAACGCAACTTCTTCAATTCCTTGCGCATTTCATGTCGCTCGGCGATCGTCAGGCCTTCGATCCGCTCGCCCCATTCAGCGACCTTGCGCCAGCGCTTGTCCAGTTGCGCCGACGCGAAATCGCGCACCGGAGCGGACAAACTGATGGGCTGATCCAGATCACCCGCATCCCGCCACCCTTTTCCCTCGGCGAAAGCGCCGACAGTCAACGGCAGACGTTGCGCGTCCGAGGATGAAAGACCTTTGGCGACATTGGCCTTCACCACGTTGCGGCGCGCTAGAATCGCCTTGTTCAGCGATTTGAACTCCGGCGATTTTTCGGCCCCGGCGGCATGCGCGGCGGATGCGACCACGTCTCGGATCAGCACATCCATGTCGCGCAGCGCGCCGACCACTCTTCCCAGGGACTTCGCGTCGGCCGAAAGTGGGCCAGTCATCCCCTTCGCGGTTAGCGGCTTGAGCAAAGATAATGCGCTTCTCAGCCGCCGAAGCCCGACTCGCAGTTGATGTGGGCCTTCCGGCTCGTCCGTCATGATCGCAACTGGCAGATTCCCGGCGATTTGCGCAAAACAAGTGCGCAGGATCGCCTGCATCGCCTCATCCGCCGACATCGAGGACGTCAGTTCAGCGTTCTTCGCAAATACCGGTTCAAGCGCGGGCTCCGCGGTCTCGCCCGCCAAAAGCCGATAGCCGCGCGCTGATTTCGAACACGCCGAATAGCGTAGAACCTCCCCTGCGAAGATCAGCTCTGCGACCTGAAACACCCCGGACGGGTCGCCGTCGATCAGTTCTATCTCGGCCTCTCGGAGTCGAGCCGACCTATCGCCGGCTCGTATTTTTCCCACGTCGAGACACAGCTCCAGCTTTCCGCCGGACGGCGCCGACAGATAGAACGACGTGCGTTTGATATGTGTCTCAATGACGGGCGAAAGTGGCTGATCGCCCATCGCCGCGAGGATCTTCTCGCGAACTGTTTCGTCGGAAATCGAGTCGATGGACGGCGCCGCGCCGCTCGCGGGAGTTTCGATTTCGACATGGTTGGCTATGCCAGCCGTGACCTGTCCCTTGGCCTTGACTGTCTGCACCCAATGTCGACCCACCTTGCGAGTTCGTAGTGCAATACCAGACTTTCGCAACGACATGTCGAGCGTGTCATAATAGATGCTTCGAAGGGTCCGGGTCGTCTTTTGACCGATAGTAAGCGCTTTGACCGCGGGACGATGGCGAATCCGGCGCATTTGCGCCTTGTCCAGCGTCAGCTTAAGCTCGAATTCCCGGTTTATCTGCGCCATTCATCAGAACTAGAACACGACCATGCGCCGGTCCAGAAATCTATTGGCCAGACGTCAATAGATTCACAGACTTGTCCACAGCGCTATTCGCTGATCAGAGACAACCATTCTTCCTCTGTCATGACTTGAACGCCCAGTTGTTCAGCCTTTTTTAGTTTAGACCCGGCGCCGGGTCCGGCGACGAGGATATCCGTCTTTTTCGAGATCGATCCGGATACTTTGGCGCCCAAAGATTCCGCCCGCGCCTTCGCCTCGGCGCGAGTCATGCGCTCCAGCGTTCCGGTGAAGACGACGGTCTTTCCCGCGACCACAGTATCGGTCTCCGCGGCGGCCACAGGCTGGACCTGAAGCTGTTGCAGCAATTCATTGAGAATTGTTCGATTTTGACTTTCGTTGAAGAACTCCACCAATGCCCCGGCGAGCGTCGTTCCGACTCCGTCGATCTCCAGAAGCGCGGCGCGCGCCTCGCTTTCCGCGTCCACCGCTTCGGCCATGGATGCGGCGAAGGCCTCCCACTCCCCGTAGCGCCGGGCGAGCAGGCGGGCGGAGGTTTCGCCCACATGTCGAATGCCCAAGCCATAGATCAACCGATCCAGCGGAATGGACCTGCGCTCATCAATCGCGGCGAATAGTTTCTCGGCCGATTTATCGCCCCAGCCTTCGAGCTTGGAAAGTCTCTGCAATTCAGAGCCCTGCGCGCCGAACCGCGTGTTAAGCGTGAAAATGTCGGCGGGCCGCTTCACCCAGCCATTCTCCCAAAACGCCTCCACCTGCTTGGCGCCCAGCCCTTCAATATCGAAGGCGCCGCGCGAAACGAAATGTTTCAACCTTTCAACAGCTTGGGCCGGACAGATCAGACCGCCCGTGCAGCGGCGCACAGCTTCTCCCTCCTCCCGCATGGCGTGAGAGCCGCATTCAGGGCAAACGGCCGGAAACTCAAAGGGTTGCGCCGAAGCTCGGCGTTTGGAGATATCCACCGCGACGATCTGAGGGATTACATCGCCCGCCCTTTGTACCGTCACCGTGTCGCCGGTGCGCAGGTCGATGGGTTTTTCCTCCGTTCCACCGCGGATCGGCGCGCCATCGCCGCCGACGCCGCGAATATAGTCCTCATTGTGGATCGTCGCGTTCGAGACGACGACGCCGCCAACCGTTACCGGCTGCAACCGCGCCACCGGAGTCAGCGATCCGGTGCGCCCCACCTGAATGTCGATGGCGTTGAGGATGGTCGTCGCCTGCTCGGCGGGAAATTTGTGCGCGATCGCCCAGCGGGGCGTTCGGGTGCGCAGCCCTAGGCGCTGCTGCCAATCCAATCGATCAACTTTATATACAACACCATCGATGTCGTGACCAAGTGTGGCCCGTTGCTCTTCAATTCTCCGGTAATTCGCAAGAAGTTCCTGCACACTATAGCGTCGGCGTGTCAGCTGGTTCTTTGGGAACCCCCAGTGAGCCAACACTTCCAAAACATCGTACTGTGTGTCCGCCGGTAGCGAACCAACCTCGCCCCATGAATAAGCAAAGAAATGCAAAGGTCGGGCGGCCGTGATTTCTGGGTCGAGCTGACGCAGCGAGCCTGCCGCCGCATTGCGCGGATTGGCGAAAACCTTCTGGCCCACCTCTTCCTGCCGTGCGTTCAGAGCGTCGAAATCGGCGTGAGACATATAGACCTCGCCGCGAATCTCGAAGACATCCGGTGCTTCGGGAGGAAGCGTTGCTGGAATATCATCAATGGTGCGGGCGTTGGCGGTGACATTCTCGCCAGTTATACCGTCGCCACGGGTAGCAGCCTCGACCAACTTTCTGCGCTCATATCGCAACGACAGCGACAGCCCGTCGATCTTCGGCTCTGCCGTGATCGCGACCTCTTCATTTTCGCTGAGATTCAGGAAGCGACGAATGCCGTTTTCAAATTTAGTGATGTCCTCATTTGAGAAGGCATTCGCCAATGAAAGCATCGGAACCCGATGCCGGACCTTGGCGAATTTCTCGGACGGCGCCGCGCCGACGCGGGCGGATGGCCCGTCCTTTGGCGCGAGTTCGGGGAATCGCGCTTCCAGCGCATCGTAGCGCCGCCGCAGCGCATCGTATTCAGCGTCGGAAACTTCTGGCGCGTCCTGTCCGTGATAAAGCGCGTCGTGCCGGGCGATCTTCGCCGCCAGGCGCGCCAGTTCACCGACTGCATCCTCGGCGTTCAGCGCTTCGACATCCTGTTCCGGCGATTGCGCCATCGTCCGACTCCCGCCCCTGGCGCGCAGTTCATGCAACGCGCTTCGAGCGGAGACTCGCGCCAGCCGCGCGCCGGGTCAAGCGGTCAGAGGGAAGACAGCGATCAGCCCACGGCCGCCTTGGGTTCATCCTCTGAAAAATCGGTCGGGGAGCGCGTCGTCAGGGGCGTCACGCCGTGATCCGAATTCTTGGCCGGGTCGCGCAGAACATAGCCACGCCCCCAGACCGTCTCGATATAATTCTCACCGCCCGTCGCCTCCGACAGCTTTTTGCGAAGCTTGCAGATGAAGACGTCGATGATCTTCACTTCGGGCTCATCCATGCCGCCATAGAGGTGGTTGAGGAACATCTCCTTGGTCAGCGTCGTGCCCTTTCGCAGCGAGAGCAGTTCCAGCATCTGATACTCCTTGCCGGTCAGATGCACAGGGTTATCGCCGACCGCAACCGTCTTGGCGTCCAGATCGACGGCGATCTTGCCGGTTTCGATGATGGAGTGGCTGTGACCCTTGGACCGCCGCACGATGGCGTGGATGCGGGCGACCAGTTCCTCCCGATTGAAGGGCTTGGTGATATAATCGTCGGCGCCAAAGCCGAACCCCTTCACCTTGTTCTCGGTCTCCGTCAGACCGGTCAGGATCAAAATCGGCGTCTCAATACGGGCGACGCGCAGGTCGCGCAGCACGTCGAAGCCAGTCATATCCGGCAGATTAAGGTCCAGCACGATAATGTCGTAGTCATAGTGTTTGGCCAGATCGACGCCCTCTTCACCAAGATCCGTGGTGTATACGATGAACCCGGCCTTCTTCAGCATCAGTTCGACGCTCTCAGCCGTGGCCGAATCATCTTCAATCAGTAGCACACGCATTGATTGATTCCTTTCGCTTTCTCTCGCTCTTTAGGCTCTATTAACCACGGTATCGGCAATAGGTAAACGAAAAATGAGCGCCCTAACCGATTAGGACACTTAAATTTTCCTCTTTTGGTTGTGCGTTTCTGCCTTTTGCCCGTGAGATCAGCGCGAGAGGTCGCGATACAGCTGCGCTCGCGTGGTTCGTAACCCTTTGACGCCGTGGCGCTCAATCGAATCGCGCCACGCGTTGAACTCCTCGACGGACAGGCCATAGCGGCGACAGGCCTCCGGCAGCGACAACAGACCGCCCTTCACTGCGCAAACAACGGCTGCTTTTCGACGAGCCACCCATCGTCTGGTGTTCGATGGCGGCAAGTCAAAAATCGTCATAGGTTTGCCGTCGGGCCCGGGAACGCATCCTTCGGCGCTTTGTCCAGCACTGCTCGTCACACATTCACTCCCTAGCAGCCGCGACACACCCTCCGGCGGCTTCAGGAACGATAATCACAGGGTCTCTAACAAAGATTGAATCGTCCCGTTTGGGGGCCGCACCCGGCGACAGATCGAAACATATTTACGTTTCAGCTGGCTAATGACACGCTCGGAAAGGTTGCAAATCGACAAGGCGCGGACCATCGCGCGCTGAAACAAACAGGGGGAATTCCATGGCGACGCCGAAGGAGCTGACTGAACCGGACCTCAGAGCAACGTGGAGCGCCGCGAAGAAAGCGGCGGAGAAGAAGGCCAAGACGAAAAAGCAGGACAAGATCTATGGGCCGCTGAAAAAGCAGTTCTCTCAGGATCTCGGCCCGCAGCTGAAGAAGTGGCCGAACGAGTATCCGAATATCGGCGCGATGGACACCAAGCTGGCGCCGATCACGCGCGTAATCGCGCAGTACAAAAAGCTCATCGTCGCAGAGAAGAAACTCGACAGATCCGTCAAATCGACTCTGACTTCAGCGCTGGACGAAATCTCGACCGCGTTGGATGAGCGGCTTGAGAAGGCGAAAGAGCTGATCCTCGGCGATGAGGATCTCGCCATGAAGCAGGCGATCAAGGAATCGAAAAATCCGGTCACGCCGATCGAGATTCTCTCTCACCCGGATATCAGCAGCCTTGTCATGGCGAAGGCGACGAGCTCGGACGCCGTCAAAATCGCGCCGTTCAAGCTTCAGATCCTGCTGACGGACGATGAAGCGCTGACCAAGCTGAGCGCCGATGACGGCAATGCGCGCTATCGCATGCAGGACGCCGCCAATTTCGACCAAGTAATCACCGAGATCGCCGGATTTCTGAGCAAGCTGGACAAGGCCGTCGCGGCGAATCCCGACAAGTTTGACGCCGCCGACAAGAAATTCGCCGCTGGCGTCGAGAAGATTCTGAAAGACGCCACCGACCGGTCCAGCGATGAGCTTCACCGCCTTGTCGGCGTCCGGGTCCAGTACCGAAACTACAAGATCAAATCGGGGGTCAAGCTGACGCTGGCGATCGCGGGAACCGTCGGCGGCGCCATTTCGTTGGGCCTCGCGCCCTTTGCGCCCGTCATGCTGGTCAACGCCGTCGGCGTGATCAAGGGCGCGGTCGCGATCGGCGAGGAAATCGGCAAGCTTTCACTGACGGCAGAAGAGATGGCGAATTCGTTGCGCAAGGACGTCGACGGGCTGGTCGAACGCTATAAGGGCTGGCCTGGCTTCGATGTCGGCTCAGTCGAGGTGGGCGTCACGCTGGTCAACGCAATCACGCCGACCTTCTTCAAGACGATCTCAAGCTGCGGTGACGATCTCGGCAGGCTCGACGCGAAGATCGCCGGGCTGGAGGTTCAGGCGAGCGACCTGTCGGTGAAGCTCAATGAGATTCTGGACGAGCAAACCAAGTTCGAGACTTACCTCAAGGGATGGCTCAAGAAGAGCAAGACCGGCATCTCGCCCGAAATCAAATTCGCCATCGTTGCCCTGAAAACGCAGCTGAAATCGAACCGCGGCGCAGTGATGGCGATGATTGAGAAGATCACATCGCTGAACGGGCGCGTGGACAATACGCGCGGCGACCTGAAGGATTTCGCAGGAAAAGTCGCGATGCTCTCGACCAAGGAGCCGACGCTGGCGAAATTCGCCGAGGTCTTCATCAACACATCCGCCAATGTCGGTTTTCTGGTCTCCGGCAATGTGGGGTGGGAGGACGCCTACAAGATCGCAGAGAGCACGAAGGCGGTCACCGACATGATCGGCAACGTCTCGGGCTCGGTCGACGGCGCGCTGAGCCTTGCGGAAGATCTGAAAGGACTGGTGGACGAGGTGCGCGCCGGATAACGGGTTGCGCCTTGCGGAGACGCCTCGGGAGGTCTATCTGCCGCAGCCAAGGAGCAACCACGTGCAGACAGCGACCGCAACGTCCCTCAACAGCCTCGGCTTCGCCAAGCCGCCCGCCCAGACGCGGGTGGTGGTGGCGATGTCGGGCGGCGTCGACAGCTCCGTCGTGGCGGCGCAGCTGGCGCGAGAGGGCTATGACGTCGTCGGAATCACGCTGCAGCTTTACGACCATGGTGCAGCGCTGGCCAAAAAGGGCGCCTGCTGCGCGGGGCGGGACATCCATGATGCGCGCCGCGTATCCGAGACAATGGGCTTTCCGCACTACGTGCTCGATTACGAGAGCAAGTTTCGTGAAAGCGTGATCGAGGAGTTCGCCGACCAGTATCTGGCCGGCGCAACCCCGATCCCCTGTGTGCGTTGCAATGAGCGGGTGAAGTTTCGCGATCTTTTGGCCACCGCGAAAGAGCTGAACGCCGACTGCCTCGCCACTGGCCACTATATTCGGCGAGAGGATGGCCCGGCCGGGCCAGAACTGCACCGCGCCGCCGATCCCGCGCGCGACCAGAGCTATTTCCTGTTCGCAACCACGCCAGAGCAGCTGGAGTATCTGCGCTTCCCGCTGGGCGGTGTTGAGACGAAGGCGGAAACGCGGGCGATGGCGGCGGAGTTCGGCCTGACGGTGGCAAACAAGCCGGACAGCCAGGATATCTGCTTTGTACCCACCGGCGGCTACGCGGCGGTGATCGAGAAGCTGCGCCCCGGCGCGGCGGAGCCGGGTGAAATTGTCGACCTCGCGGGCAACGTGCTGGGCGAGCACAAGGGTGTGATCCACTACACGATCGGACAGCGTCGCGGCCTTGGCATTGGCGGCGACGACCCCCTCTATGTCGTGAAGCTCGATCCCGCGAACAGGCGCGTAATCGTCGGCCCGAAACAGTCGCTGGCGACCCGCACCGTGGCCGTCTCTGAGATCAACTGGCTGGGCGACGGCGCATTTCAGGAAGCACCGACGAGCGGCTGGGAGGTCGAGGTCAAGGTGCGCTCCACCCGGCCTTCGGCGCCCGCGCGTATTCGCCCGACGGGACCGCGTTCGGCCGAGGTTGAGTTGCTGACGCCAGAGGAAGGCGTCGCGCCCGGACAAGCCTGCGTTTTCTATACGCCGGAAGGAACGCGCGTGCTGGGCGGCGGCTGGATCCAGAAGCGCTGAGCGCCGTCAGATATCCAGACCGGACCCCTCAACCTCCTCGGCATCAAAGTCCACATGGATGTGGTTTCCGTCCAGGTCCCAAATATTGACCTGAATTGGTCCATTATTTGGGACTCGAGATAACCGCATGCTCTCGCCGCGTTTTTCGGCGTTGGCGACAAACTCGCCTAATCCTTCGGCGGACAACGCGAAATGCTCGATGGCCAGATTGTCGGCGACGGGCGGATGTTCGGCGACCTCGACCAGATGTACGATCGGGTCGTCGCCCGCGTAGAGCCAGATGCCGCCAATCTTGAAATCCGGGCGCCAGCCGGGCTTCAGCCCCAGCATTTCCTGGTACCAGGCGCTCATCTCCTGAATCCGCGCGGTGCGCACATTCACATGGTCCAGCCGTTTGATGGTCATAGCATCGCTCCGTGGGTTTTCCGGCAGATTTCTTCGAGTTCCGCCAAAACGCAAGCTCTGACCGCGCTTGACAGCAACCCGCGCCAAGCCAAAACCTTTTAGAAGGGAGGCGCGAACGCATGGCCACATTCGACTCTGAGAACATCGCGAAGATTCACCGCCATCTGCACAGCCATCTTCCCTCGAACCCGGCGCTGCGCGTTAAAGCGCTGGAAAGTCTGGTGGTCGAGAAAGGACTTGTCGCAGCCGAGACTATCGACGCCTGGGTGGAAGCCTATAGCGAGCATATTGGCCCCAAACGCGGCGCGGCTATCGTGGCGCGGTCCTGGGTCGATGCGGGTTTTCGCACGCGACTGCTGGCCGATGCGGGCGAAGCGATCAAAGAGCTTGGCCTCGAGGGCGCGGCCAATGGCCATCTGAAAGCGGTCGAGAACACTGATGAGACCCACAACGTGATCGTCTGCACGCTCTGTTCCTGCTACCCGATTTCGATCCTGGGCATGTCTCCCTCCTGGTACAAATCCGCCGAATATCGCGCCCGCGCCGTGCGCGAGCCGCGCAAAGTCCTGACGGAGTTTGGGGTGGAGCTAGGTCCCAATATCGCCGTTCGCGTCTGGGATAGCACGGCGGAGCTGCGCTATCTGGTGATCCCCCAGCGCCCCGCGAGAACCGAAGGCTGGAGCGAGGAACGACTGGCCGCCATCGTCACCCGCAATTCCATGATCGGGACTGACCGGGTATTAAACGCGGAGGCCGGGTGATGGACGGGATGCATGATCTCGGCGGTATGCAGGGTTTCGGCCCGGTCCCGGTCGAGGATGCGGACCACAAGGACCCGCCCTATCGCTATGACTGGGAGATGCGCGTCTGGGCGATTGTCCGGGCTGGCGTCGCGAAGGGCATCACCATCGACTGGTTCCGACACGGGATCGAGAGGATGGTCCCGAAGGACTACATGACGTTTCGCTACTTCAACAAATGGTGCACGAATTACCTTGCGCTGCTGATCGACAACGGCGCGATCACGCGAGAGGAAGCAATCGCCGGTCGGTCTTCGACCAGCGCGCCACCGCCCGAGCCGATGTCTGTGGCCGACGTCATAGAGGCCAACAAGGCGATGCATCTGAGCTTCATCGTCGAGGTTCCGGAAACGCCTGTCTTTGCTGTCGGCGACAAGGTGCGAACGAAACGGCGGGTGAACTCGGATCACGCCCGTTTGCCCCGATACGCCGCCTCGGCGACTGGCGTCGTCACCGCGCATCACGGTTCTCATGCCCTGCCCGATCGCGGCGCCAAGGGCGAGCATGTGGGCGAACACCTCTACACCGTCGAATTCACCGCTTCCGAGCTTTGGGGGCCGGAAGCCAACCCTCGCGACACGGTCCGCCTTGAGCTTTGGGAGAGCTACCTTGTTCGCCCCTGAAGATCCTCTGGCCCCAAGAGATCCGGTGTTCGCAGAGGCGTGGCATGCGCAGGCTCTGGCGATCGCCGATTCAATGGTCAAGGCGGGCCATTTCAGCGCAGTCGAGTGGGCGGAGGCGCTTGGCGCCGAGTTGAAGCACGCCGAGAGTATGGGCCGACCAGACACTGCGGAAACCTATTACGACGCCGTCGTAATCGCTCTAGAGCGGCTGTGTGAGCGCCGCACTGAGATGACTACCACTATGCTGGAACGCCGTAAGGCCGCCTGGGAATCCGCTTATCGCAATACCCCTCATGGAAAACCGGTGCGTTTGTCGGCGGCTGAACACGACATGGGATGAGCGTTTCAAATCTGGACTTGAGAGCAACTCGCCACAAATCCCGCTCCAAAGGAGAACGATTGTGGCACGCTTGATTCCAAGGCTTCCATTCGCGTTTACGGCGCTGATGCTTGTTTTCTCGGGGCATCCCTCAACTGCCAACGATTCAACTGACGCGGAAAATGCGATCCGCGCGACGATCGGCTCTCAACTCGACGCATTTCAGAAGGACGACTGGGTCCGCGCCTTCGGCTTCGCGTCGCCCAACATTCAAGGGATGTTCGGCGATCCAGAGCGGTTCTCTGAGATGGTTCGCGGTGGATATCCCATGGTCTGGCGCCCACGACGAGTCGAGTTTGGAGAGCTTCGCGCCACCGAGCGCGGCATTGCGCAACGGATGATCTTTGTGGGCCCGGAAGGACAGCTTCACCTCGCCGATTATTTCATGGTCCTCGTCGATGGAGAGTGGCGGATCAACGGGGTGACGCTGGTGGAGGAAGAGAAACTGGGGGTTTGAGCCCAACAAGTCCCGCGCGAATGACACGCTGAGATGAGGCGCTTCTTCTTCGTCATTGCTCCCCCTATATTGCAGCGCGGATTGAGAAGGGCCCGATGCGCGCAGCAGAGAAATCGATTTATCGCACGGGCGTTGGCGTCGCCGCATTCGGCGCGTTGGTCATCAGCGTCGCAAACGTCACTGCGCCGATCTACTATGGTGCCGGCGGCGACGCGGCCTCTCTGCTGTTCTTCAGGTACCTCGCGCTTGTCGCACTGACCGGAGGCTGGATCGTCGCCACCCGCCGGCCTCTGCGTCTGAAGCTGCGCGACCGCGTAAACGTCTACGCCACCGGTATCGTCTATGTCGTCGGCGGCGGATCGCTGCTCGCCTCATTCGCCTATATTCCCGTCAGCCTGGCGGTGCTGATCTTCTACACCTTCCCGCTGCTAACCGTCGTGATTGACGCTTTGGCGGGAGGGCCGCGCCCAAGGCCGCTTCATATTTTTTGCCTTGTCGCGGCCCTTGGCGGGCTTTCGCTAGCGCTTGGCGGCTCCGTCGGCGAGATCAACCTGCACGGCGTCGGCTTCGGGTTTCTCGCGGCGCTCGGCGTCTCCGGTTCGTTTGTGATGCGCGGCCGCCTTTGCGGCCATCTCGACGGTGCGGCTACCACGTTCCATATGGCCTTGGCGGGGCTGGCAGGCGCCGCGATCATCGTTTTTCTGACTGGGGGGCCGGCCGCGCTTCCTGCGGAAATCGGGCCGCTCATCGCAGCCATTACCTCGACTATCGCCTTCGCGCTAGCCGTCGGGGCGATGTTTGCGGCGGTTGACTGGATCGGCGCACGGTCCGCGGCGACGATCATGAACCTCGAACCGGTATTGACGATGGCGCTTGCTCATGCGCTTCTCAGCGAAGACCTCAGCCCGATGCAAATTGTCGGCGCTGGCGTGGTGATCGCGGCGGTCGTCACCGCCCAGCGCACCCAACTTGAAGTGTGAAAGGGATGCCCATGTCCGGCCTCGACCAAGCCCTTGAAGGCGTTCTCGCGCGCCTTGACGCGGAAAGAGAAGCGGCGTTGTCGCGACTTTTCCAACTTCTCCGGTTTGAAAGCATCTCCACCGATCCCGATTACGCCACGGATTGCCGCCAGACGGCTGAATGGTTGGCGACGGAACTTTCGGGAATCGGCTTCGACGCCTCGGTCCGCGTTACGTCGGGCCACCCAATGGTGGTCGGCCACGCGGAAGGACCGGACGGCGCGCCGCATCTTCTGTTCTACGGCCATTACGACGTGCAGCCAGTGGATCCGCTGGAGTACTGGAACACGCCTCCGTTCGAGCCTGCGGTCGAAGTGCGCGAGGACGGTTCGCAACTGATCCGGGCGCGCGGCGCGTCCGATGACAAGGGTCAGTTGATGACATTTGTCGAGGCCTGCCGCGCCTGGCGCGAAGAAACCGGCGCCTTGCCCTGCTCTGTCACAGTCCTGTTCGAAGGCGAGGAGGAATCGGGCAGCCCAAGCCTGGTGCCGTTCCTTGAGGCGCACCGGGAAGAACTGACCTGCGATCTCGCCATGGTTTGCGACACAGGCATGTGGGACGCCGACACGCCTGCGATCAGCGTCACCCTGCGCGGGCTGATGGGCGATGAGGTGATTGTTAAAGCCGCCAGCCGCGACCTGCATTCCGGCGGATATGGCGGCCCGGCGACCAATCCGATCCGGGTGCTTTCGAAAATCCTCGCCGGTCTTCATGACGATCAGGGCCGCGTGACGCTGCCGGGGTTCTACGACGGCGTCGTGGAACCTTCGCCCGAGATCAAGGCGCAATGGGACGCGCTGCCCTTCGACGCCGAACAGTTCCTGGGATCCGTCCAACTTTCGCATCCGGCGGGCGAGGCGGATCGCAGCGTGCTGGAGCAGCTCTGGTCGCGACCGACAATGGAGTTCAACGGCGTCACGGGCGGATACACGGGGCAAGGATTCAAAACCGTTCTGCCGGCGCAGGCCTCGGCCAAAATTTCGTGCCGGCTCGTCGGCGATCAGGATCCGGAGGCGATCAGGACCGCGTGGCGCGCCTATGTCCGCGAGAACCTGCCGACCGATTGCGAGGTCGAGTTCTTCCCCCATGGCGGCGCGCCAGGCACGGTGCTGCCCTATGAAAGCCCGTCCTATGAAGCGGCGCGCGGCGCGCTGACCGCGGAATGGGGCGCGGACGCGGCTTTTGTCGGCTGTGGCGGCTCGATCCCCATCGTCGGGTACTTTCAGGAGATCCTGGGCATGGACTCTCTGATGGTCGGTTTTGCGCTCGAAGACGACGCGATCCATTCGCCGAATGAAAAGTACGAGCTGAAGAGCTTCCAGACCGGCGCACGCAGCTGGGCGCGCATTCTGGCGGCGCTTGCAGCGCGGTCTTAGCGGAACCTCCGAAGCGCAAGTGACGAATTTATTTCGCGCCCTGGTGCGAAACCTACACGGATGGGCGTTGCCCCGATGACGAAGGCGGGACTAATTCTCAGCGCGCAATCAATAGAGACCGAGTTCCGAAGGATCGACTATGCCAAGTCAAACTTCTCCGCTGGCGCGCGCGCGGGGAGCATACCAGCCGAAGCTCCCTTCAGCGCTGCAGGAATTTGGCTGCGCCGCGGCTTTCGCCGAGGGCGATCCGACCGGGTCGATCGCGGATCAAGCGCAAATCCGATCCCATTTCCCAAACACATACGGCCTGCCGGTTCTGACCTTCGACGGCGCCGGCGAACGCCCGACGAAGGCCACGAATACCGCGGTCATCCTGTCAGGCGGACAGGCGCCAGGGGGACACAACGTCATCGCCGGCCTCTATGACGGGCTGACCGGACTTCACGCCGGAAACAGGCTTTACGGGTTTCTGGGCGGACCGGAGGGGCTGATCGAAAACCAGTACGTGATTCTGGACGATAAGACGATCGACTCCTACCGCAACACTGGCGGCTTCGACATGATTGGTTCGGGCCGGACGAAGATCCAGACCGAGGACCAGTTCAAGACCGTCGCCGAGAACTGCAAAGCGCTGGGGATCACCGCTGTCGTGGTGATCGGCGGCGATGATTCCAACACCAACGCGTGCGTACTGGCGGAGTACATGGCCGCCAACAACACCGGCATCAACGTCATCGGCTGCCCCAAAACCATCGACGGAGATCTGAAGAACGAGTGGATCGAGGCGTCGTTCGGCTTCGACACCGCGACAAAGGTCTATGCCGACCTGATTGGCAACATCGCGCGAGATTCTGCGTCGGCCAAAAAATATTGGCATTTCATCAAGCTGATGGGACGGTCGGCCTCTCACATCGCGCTGGAGTGCGCGCTGAAAACCCACCCCAATGTGACGATCATCTCGGAAGAGGTTGAAGAGAAAAACCTGACCTTGCGCGCCATCGTCGATCAGATTGCAAGCGTTGTGCGTGATCGGGCCGCGATTTCAAAGAATTACGGCGTTGTTCTGGCGCCCGAGGGGCTGATCGAGTTCGTGCCCGAGGTGAAACTGTTGATTGGAGAGTTGAACGATATTCTCGCAGATAACTCAGCCGGTGACCCTGCCGCGATAGGCTCGCAACTGAGTGCCGCGTCTTCGGCGGTCTTTGACAGCCTGCCTGCCGCGGTGCAGCGGCAGTTGCTGATGGATCGCGACCCCCACGGTAATGTGCGCGTCTCTCACATCGAGACCGATAAGATGCTGATCGAGATGGTGGATAAGCGTCTGAAAGAATGGGCATTAATGGGTGAGTTTGATGGCGCATTCCGCGCGCTTAACCACTTCTTCGGATACGAAGGGCGCTGCGCAGCGCCGTCAAATTTCGACACCGATTACTGCTATAGCCTCGGCTTTACGGCGGCGGCGCTGATCGCTGCTGACAAGACGGGCTACATCGCCTCGGTGCGCAATCTTGATCGCCCGGCTGGCGAGTGGGCGGCGGGCGGCGTTCCGTTGACCATGATGATGAATCTGGAACGTCGGCATGGCGAAACCGTGCCGGTGATCCAAAAGGCGTTGGTCCAACTGGATAACGCCGCGTTCGCGCATTTTGAAGCCAGTCGAGACGCGTGGGCGATTAACGACGACTACGTTTATCCTGGGCCAATCCAGTATTTCGGCCCGTCCGAACTCTGCGACCAACACACGATCACAATGGATCTGGAGCGGTCATAGACGATTGTTTGCCCCCTCAGCGCCGTCGCCGTCCCGTTCTGACCGGTATGCGATCTGGCGAGACTGATCCCTGTTCCAAGACCACTGTCATCGGATGATTCGGAAAATCCGCGCTGTAGGTCGCAAACAGTTTCGGCGCGGCTTCTTCGGCGCGGCCTTCGAATCCAATCGCCCAGTCGAAGAATATCGACCGGCATTCCGCGCTGGTGATCCCATCGATGCGATAGGCTTCGGCGATCAGGCCATGCGGGTCGAGCCTGCCGCCCCCGATGGATCCGGTCACGTTTTTTCGCCTTTCTCCGCGGCGAGAACCTGCTCCAGACCGTTTTTCAGTGCCAGAACATCTGACCCGAAGGCGACCATATCCCATCCCTCGTCGGCCAGGGCGCGCGCAGCCTCTCCGCTCCGGACGATCGTGCTTGCGAGTTTTCCGGCCCCCTGCGCGATCACGCGCAGTTTCTCGCGCGCTTCGATCACGGCGGACTCGGCGCCGGCGACTGCGCCCAGATCCGTTCCGTAGTCCGCCGGTCCGAAGAACAGCATATCGACGCCATCGACTTTTGCGATCTCCGGCGCGGCGTGAAGACCCGCTACGCTCTCGATCTGCAGGATCAGCAGACCGGTCGCATTCCAGCGCTCAGTCCAATTTTCGGCCTGTGTCCCGTAACTGGTGGCCCGAACCGCCCCCGCGAAACCTCGGCGACCTTTGGGTGGATATTTGAACTCGGCGACCGCGCGCTCCGCCATCTCGACACTGCTGATCGAGGGCACCATCAGGCCCGCCGGACCAAGATCGAGAATACGTTTGAACCAGGCGGATGAGATTTCAGGCGTTCGTACGATCGCAGAAGCGCCCCTGCCTTGAAGCGCCATCAACTGCGCTTGCAGCGTCTCGGCGGAGGCGGGACTGTGCTCAAGATCGACCAGCGCCATCTTGAATCCGGCGACCGCGGCGATCTCGGCGGTCACTTCGCTTGGAATGTCCAGCCAGCACATGAATGGCCGGTCGCCGCCAAGCGCAGAAAGTTTTTCGGCGGCGGTCTTTTCTTTTATCGTCGACATTCGGCATTCACTCCATCCAGACGCGCGGGCGAAGCGCTCTGCAGAGAGTGTAGACGATTCAGCAACGTCCGCCATCAGGAATGAGACCGCCAAATATTCGTACTGTGCTATGATTCCCCGAAAAAGAGGAGGTGAACCGGATCGGCATCGGATTGCGCTCGATCAAAGCATTGCGCTGTCGGGCGTCCGAAAGTCGGTGACATCACCGCCACATAAGGAGGTTCTAAATGAATGCTCTGTCTGCAAACACAGTCGCCTGGATCATTCTCAAATCGCGAGAATTCGACGCCAAGGATTCCCCGTTCGAAGAGTCCGAGGGGGCCATTGAAGAGGCGCGCTTCGACGACGTCGATGATGATGAAGAGGCGGAGGAGGCGGGCGATACAGCGGCGCATGAACTGACCTCGTGGATCGATGATTTGAATGACGCCGAACAAGCCGAGCTGGTTGCGCTTTACTGGCTTGGACGCGGCGACGCGGACGCTGAGGAATTTGCTGAACTCACGCAGCAAGCCCGCGATTCCCGCGTAAACAAGACCTCCGTTTATCTGCTCGGCGCTCCAATGCTGGCCGACCATTTAGAGGAAGGGCTGGAGGCGATGGGCTTCGACACTTCGGAACTAGAGACCGAGGCGATCGGTCCGGTCTGACAAAAAGTTCATCGCTCTTCGCGTAATTGTTAACTGGAATCGACGCCGATCCGTTGAAATCGGTCGCCGAAATTCCTAACTTTTCCCGGACGGGAGGATGGGAATGCGGCCAAAGAGCTTCAACGAGGACGAGGTTCTTCGAGCAATCGAGGCGACATTCCGGCGCGTCGGATATGACGGCGCCTCTCTCGACGTGTTGACCCGTGACACTGGCCTGAATCGCTCCAGCCTCTACAACGCGTTCGGCTGCAAGAATGACATGATGCGGCTCGCGGTTTCCTCTTACACTGACCGGTCCTGCGAAATGATCCGCGACGTTCTGGCTATACGGCCGTTCAAGGATGCGCTCCGCACCTTCTTCAGCCACGTCGCTGCACCGGAAAGCCAGGGTTGCCTGGTGGGCAATTTGATCGCCGAGCGAGCGGAAGGCCAGCAGGCGGATCGTTCATTTCTGGGCGAACGTGAAGCGGAGCTTGAGGCCGGCGTCGCGCAGGCTTTCGCGGCCGCCCAGCGCGATGGAGAGATTGACGCGTCCGCCGACGCTGACGAATTCTCTCGCTATATCATGGCGATTGTGCAGGGCCTTAGAATTCTATCTCAGGCTGGCGATACGCCGGATGCGCATCAAAGCGTGGTTGAGACGGCGCTGAACGCGATCCCCTTCACCGGCGCCCGGCGCTGATCCGCCACAAGATGGTCGCTTTCCTTTCCCCGTTCGCGGGGTATAGTCCGCGCGACCGATGTTTTGTTTTCGGAGACGAAGAATGCGCACGTTTCTCTTGATCGCCATCGCCGCTTTTGGCCTGTCGGCCTGCAACACCGTCGAAGGCGTCGGGCAGGATATTCAGCAAGGCGGCAAGGCTTTGGAGAAAGCCGCGCAGTAGTCGCGACCGACGGCTCTCTGGGATTGCTCAGCTGGCCAGCGCCGCCATTACTTCGTCGGACATCTCGAAATTGGCCGTGACGGTCTGGATATCGTCATCGTCCTCGAGCGCCTCGATGAGCTTCATCAGTGTGCGGCCCGCATTCTCATCCACTTCGGTCGTGGTCTGCGGGCGCCAGATCAGCTTAGCGCTTTCCGCCTCGCCCAACGATCCCTCCAGTGCTGTCGAGACGTCATTCAGGTCTGTGGCCTCGCAGATAATGATATGGCCGTCTTCTGAGCTTCCCACGTCCTCGGCGCCGGCTTCGATCGCGGCGTCCATCACCGTATCCGCATCGCCCGCCGCAGCCGGATAGAGCACCTGGCCCTTGCGGTCGAACATGAAGCCGACCGAGCCGGTCTCGCCCAGGTTCCCGCCATTCTTTGCAAAGATCGAGCGGACGGTGGACGCCGTGCGGTTGCGATTGTCGCTCAACGCCTCGACGATGATCGCGACGCCGTTCGGGCCATAGCCCTCATAGCGGATCTCTTCGTAGTTCTCTGCATCTCCGCCAAGGGACTTCTTGATCGCGCGTTCGATTACGTCCTTGGGCACGGAACTTGATTTCGCCTCTTTCACGGCGAGGCGAAGGCGCGGGTTCTTGTCCGGATCCGGGTCGCCCATTTTTGCGGCGACCGTGATCTCCTTGGCGAGTTTCGAGAACAGTTTCGACCGGGCGGCGTCCTGCCGTCCCTTGCGGTGCTGAATATTCGCCCATTTGGAATGGCCGGCCATGAGGACCTCGTCTTGCAATCGCGATGGAATTCCGGCGGGTTTTATAGGCGAGCGCGGCGGTGGGGATCAAGCCGCCCCGCCACCAAACCTAGAAGGGCCAGATCTGCGGGATAAGGAAGGAGACGATCGCGGCCAGCGACAGGTTCAGCGGCAGACCCACTTTAACGTAGTCGAGAAAACGATATCCGCCCGGCGCATATACCATTGTATTCGTCTGATATCCGATCGGCGTCGCGAAAGCGGCGGAGGCGGCGAACATCACCGCCACGACGAAGGGACGCGGATCGGCCCCCAGCGCTTGCGCGAAGGCGATCGCGATCGGCGTCATCACGACCGCCACCGCGTTATTTGTGACCATCTCGGTCAACGAGATCGTCAGCAAGTAGATCACGAAAAGGGTTGCGGGCAGCGGCATCTGCATCAGATACGGTGAAATCGCATCGACGATTATGTCGATTGCCCCGGTGTGCTGCATCGCCGCCCCCACGCCGAGCATGGCGAATATCAGCGCCAGCAATCGCCCCTCTACTGCGCCGAACGCCTCCTCCGCATCGATGCAGCGGGTCAGCAGAACCACGGCGACGGCGACCAGCGCCAAGGTGACGATCGGGGCGAGATCGAGCGCGGCGAAGATCACCACCCCCGCCAGCGCGGCGATGGCGATAGGCGCTTTCTTGCGCCGCCAGGATTTCTCCTCCGGCTCGGTCAACTCAACAAGATCCACATCGTTTGCAAGACGATGGATGTCCTCGGGCGCGCCTTCCAAAAGCAGCGTGTCGCCGATTTCGACCCGCACCTCGTCAAGACGTGCGCCGGCCTGCTTGTTCCGCCGGTGAACGGCCAGCGGATACACGCCATAGCGCCGGCGCAGGCGAAGTTGGCCCAGTGTGCGGCCGATCATCCGGCAATCGGGGCCGATCAGCGCCTCGACCGTGACCGAGGTTTTCGACGACACCGGATCGATCGCGCCCGCTACAGCCAGCGCGCCGGTTTCGCGCAGGGTCAAAAGCTCATCCACGCCGGTGCGGACGACCACCCTGTCGCCGTCCTCCAGCACGACATCGGTAAGCCGTCGGCGCAGAGAGGCGTCGCCTCGGATAACGTCGATGACGCGCGCGCCGTCCCGTTTGAATAACTCAACCTCCAGCGCCTTTTGGCCCGAAACGGAGGAACTCTCCGGCAACACCACTTCGGTGAAGAATTTCTGTTTGCGCTGACCGCCGATCATGTCCGCCAGCGCCTGCCGATCCGGCAACAGATGGCGGCCGATCAGCGAGAGGTAAAGCACCCCCCACACCGCGGAAACCAGCCCGAGCGGCGTGATCTCGAACAGAGAGAACGGCTCTAACCCCGCGCTGCGGGCGACACCGTCGACCAGAAGATTGGTGGAGGTGCCGATCAGCGTGCATGTGCCGCCAAGGATCGCCGCATAAGACAGCGGAATCAGGAACTTGGAGGCCGGCATTTTCATCGTCTTGGCGATTTGCAGAGTCACCGGAATCATCATCACCACGACGGGCGTGTTGTTCATGAAGGCCGACGCCGCGATCACGGTCGCGCCCATCATCGCGATGACGGTGATGGGGTTGCTTTCCGCCCGTGCCGACACCGCTCGTGAGAACGCCACCAGCGCGCCCGTGCGCACCAGCGCGCCGGACAGGATGAACATGCACCCGATGGTCAATGGCGCAGGATTGGAAAACACGGCAAGCATGGACTCGAGCGGCAACGCGCCGAGCAGCAGCAACACGGCCACGCCCCCGGTCGCGACGACGACCGGCGGATAACGCTCGGACATGAACAGGATCAGCATCCCGACCACCACGGCGAGCGTGACAAAGGCCGGGGCGTCCGGGCCGAGGGCATTGATCACGTGGCGACGCCTCCATCCTCGTGAAGCGCGATGGTAGCAGGCGCGCCCATGTCGCGGAAGTCATGGCGTTTTCGCCGAATGGTCGCAGGCTGCGACCGGATCGCGGTGGAGATTTATGTCAAGCTTCGGCCAGCGCGCCGCCGCGCCGGAAAGGCGACGCCGAGATGGCGCGACCTGTCCGATCATCCGTCTCAACCAGCACGCCCGACAGGGTCGCCGCGCCCATCGCCGGGGTGAACCGGCCGCCCGGAAGGCCCGTAATGAAACGGCGGAGAGGCTCCTCCTTCTCCATCCCGATCACCGAGTCGTAGTCTCCGCACATGCCCGCATCCGATTGAAACGCCGTGCCTTTTGGCAGGATGCGCGTGTCGGCGGTGGGAATATGGGTGTGACACCCGACCACCATGCTGGCTCGCCCGTCGAGCCAGTAGCCGATACCGGCTTTCTCCGAGGTCGCCTCGGCGTGGATTTCGACAATCACCGCGTCGACGCCGCCGCCAAACGGCGCGGTTTTCAACGCCGCATCAAGGGCGGAGAACGGATCGTCGAAGGGCTGTTTCATGAATACCCGGCCGAGCGCAGCAGCCACCAGCACACGCCGCCCCCGCGTGGCCGGATACACCCCGAACCCGCGCCCCGGCGCAGGATTGGCGATGTTGAGCGGGCGGAGGATGCGCTTTTCCCGGTTGATATGGGTCAGCATCTCTTTCTGATCGAAGGCGTGATCTCCAAGAGTGATGACGTCAGCGCCCGCCTCGAACAACTCATTCGCGATGGCGGCGGTCAGGCCGAAGCCCGCCGCGGCGTTCTCCGCATTCACGACCACGAAATCGAGCTTCAGTTCATCACGCAGACCCGGAAGGCCCTCGATCACCGCGTTGCGTCCCGCACGGCCGACAATATCGCCAAGAAAAAGCAGTTTCATACATGCTGCTTAGCGGGTGGCGCTCGGGAAGGGCAAGGCGAATAAGCCGCAGCCTTGGGCAATGGTGAGGGAGGGCCTCACCCGAACTCCAGCAACCCTTCCTCCGTCGCGATCGCGTCCAACTGGTGGTCTGTGTCCTCGGTGGGCAGGTCTGGCCCCTGTTGCGAGGCGTAGGCGAGGCCAATGGCGCGGATCAGACCATTCTCTCGCAACATATCCAGCGTCCGGTCATAAAATCCGCCGCCATAGCCCAGCCGGTGGCCCGTCCTGTCGAACGCCACCAATGGAACGATGACGATAGTCGGCTTCGGCCAGTCGCCGCTTGCCGGGACCTCCGCCCCGAACGGCCCTTCCTCCATCGCGCAGCCGGGCGTCCATTCGCGGAATTTCAGGGGACGCCCCTCCCCATTGATCACCGGAACGCAGAGCCGCGCGCCCGCCTGATGCAGCGCCTCCATGGCCGGGGTCGGGTCGATCTCAGTGCGGATCGGGCGGTATCCCGCGATCACGGTTCCGGGCGCGATCTCTCCGATATGCGCCAGCAGATTCGCGGTCGCCTTGGGCGTCGCCTCAGCCCGCGCCTCATGCGCCGCCTTGCGGCGGGCGAAGGCGTCTTTGCGCAGCGCAGCTTTCTGATCGGCTGGGGTCATCCCGCACCGCTAACGGGCGTCGGCGGCGCTGGCAAGGGATGGATAAGCGGCGGGCCCGTCGCGACCGTGGCGGAGATTAATCCTCGCGAACCTAGATAACTAGGTGGGCGCCAGATGCGATAGGCCAGGACCAGTCGCAGAGCCAGCTCCCGCGAGATGAATTAAGGCCACCAGGATTCAGTCCGATCACGGGAAGGACAGAACCCGCCAGAGCCGGGATATAGGGGTGTTGTGGGCGGAATGGAAGAGCGGTCGCAGCGGGATGTGGCCGGGGTTGTGCTAGGGTGACAGAACTCGCCCAAAACCCTGGATCTTCGATGAGCGCCAGCGACATTCCCGATCAGGTCAAAGAGCGCCTCGCTTTTGTCGCCGAGGTCTCCAAGAACGCGCGCACCACTTGGTTCGCGCTGATCGGCGTTCTTTTGTTCTCCACTATCGCCATCGGCGGGGTCGAGGACCGGGATTTCTTCTCCTACGACTCTTCAGTGCAATTGCCGTTGGTTGCGGTCTCCGTGCCCGTGCTCGGCTTTTTCTACGCCGGCCCCGTCATCGTGCTGGGGCTCTACACCTATTTTCACCTCTACCTGATCAAGCTGTGGCGCGCGCTCAGCTGGGTGGGGCCAGAGGCGGCGCCCGGATTGCAGCTGGACGATGTGGCCTATCCCTGGCTGATCTCGGACGCGGCGATCCAGCGCAAACCAGGGGCTGAGCGGCGGTCGCTGGGATGGCTGACGCAAACCGTATCGCTGGCCATGGGGTGGTGGGCAGGGCCGGTGGTGCTGGCACTGTTCTGGTATCGCAGTTTCCCGCCGCACAATCTTTTTCTGACGCTCTGGTGCGGCGCGCTGATGGCGGCTGCGGTGACCGGCGGCGTACTCAGCTATCGGCTTTGGGTGCGCACCATGCAGCTGCACCCGGCTGAGACGCAGCCGACCCTGCACGATTGCGCCCCGACGGAGTTGAGCATGGGCGTCGGGACGCTGGCGCTGCTGCTCAGCATCCTGGCGACTCAAGGCGGGGTTCTGACTTGGACGGATAACGGCAAGGACATCTTCCTCTATCCCGCGAATCTCTATCGCGCAGAGTTGGCGGAGCGCCCAGACAACTGGTTGCCCCATGACGAGGCGCAGGCGGAGTTCATGGCCAAGTATTCCGGGCTTAAACGGCGAGAACTGGATCTGAGCGCCGAATCCCAACAGCCTTGGACTGCGGCCGCGAAGACCGCGTTCAAATCGCAACGCGAGGGCCAATTGGCCAGCCTTCGCGCCAAGGATTTTCCCGATGTGAACTTCCGGGCCGCCACATTGAGCGAGGCATTCATGCCGGGGCTCGATCTGCGTCGCGCCAATCTCCGGTTCGCCTCTCTTGTGATGGCGCAAATGGAGGGGACGCTTCTGTTCGACGCCCGGCTGGACAGGGCCAATTTCAGAGATGCGCGCATGGAGAGCGCGAATCTTGTCGGCGCAAGCATGCGGGAGGCGTACTTCGCCGGAGCAACGCTGACGGGCGCGGATTTTAGGGAGGCGCGGCTGGATGGGGCGAGTTTCCACCAGGCTCGAATGGACGGGGCAGATTTCAGCAAGGCTCAAATGGAGGGCGCGAATTTCTTCCAAACGCGGTTGGACAGGGCTAGCTTTCGCGGCGCCGGTTTGGCGGAGGCGAACTTCCTCGGCGCGCATATGCAAGGGGGCGATCTCGTCGAAGTCTGGGCCGTCGGCGCGACGCTCAGTCACGCGAAGATCAGCGATGCGAATTTCCACGGTGCGAATCTGAGAGCCGCCGATGTCTCGGGCGCTGATATGTCCGGCTCGGGCCTGACGGCTGTGGACCTTAGGGGCAGCAATATCACCCAAGAACAGCTCGACAGCGCATTCGGCGACGCGTCTACGGCGGGGCGGCTGCCCTCCGGCCTCACAGCGCCCGATCATTGGTCAAAGGGAGATCTAAGCGCAATATGGACCATTCGTTTCGAACAATGGTGCGCATGGCGCGCCGCGCGGGGCCATGGCCCGTCTAGGTTCTGCCCGGAAAACTAGTGGATCATGCCGCCTGTTCCGCTGACTCGGCCAGCTTCTCCATCCGGTCCGCCGCCTGATTCAACAGCTGAGCTGTCACCTGTTGAAGGTCGCCATCGAAAAGACCGGCCTGATCGCCTTCCGCCGCTGGGGCTGGGGCCTTCTCGGCCGCCGCGGCGCGAGCCTTCAGGTCAGAGACCTGCTTTTTCAGCTTTTTGATCGTCTCGTCGGTCTCCGACAATTCGTCGGCCACCATCAGGGCGGTCATCAGCAGCAGCTGCGCCTCTGAAATCGCGGATTGCTGCGGATTGAACGATTTGGCGTAAGCATCCAGCTTCGCCGCAAGCCGGGCCAGATGCCCCTCTTGCCCATCCTCACATGCGACCGGGTAACGGCGGCCACTAACTTCAACGTTGATCTCTGCCATGTCCCCGCCCTCAGTCGCCCAACGCGCCGCGAAGCTCAGCGATGGCGTTATCCAACGCATCCGCCGCTTCGGTTCGCAGCTTCTCGTCCTCGGCCCGCGCGGCGCGCATCTCAGACAGTTCGTCACGCAGCTTCGCGCCTTCCTTTTCGACCACCTTGGTGGCGTCAGCAGATGCGCCCCCGTTGGCTTCGATCGCCGTGGAGAGGCGCTGCATGGCCGCATTAAACCGATCGATGGCCGCTTCGAGTTCGCTCATCGGCGCGCTCCGTTCCCGCAATCTGCATTCCACGCGGCCCAAGCGCCGCGAATCAAGCCTATTTACCAATTCGCCAGAGAATAGCGCAATTGCAGGCCAAAGCGCCAACGGCGTGCGAAGATCACCGGCCATGACCCTCAATTCGGGGCGCTTTCGCAAATCATGGGCCGGTTCCAGCACGAAGGTGTTGACCCGCGCGCCCGCGCGGAACATTTTGCGCCCGCCTTTGCACCGTCGTTCATCATGGGCGACCCCGCCCGACCAATTCGCAAACCTATCCTGGAAAGCGACCGAAGCCGTGACAATTCACTCAGACATTCAGGCCCTTCGAGAGGCCAATCCCGACCACTGGCGCAAAGCCGCCGCCCTTCGTGTATTGGCGATGGACGCCGTTCAGGCGGCCAAATCCGGCCATCCCGGCATGCCGATGGGCATGGCCGACGTCGCCACCGTGCTGTTTGAGAAGCACCTGAAATTCGACGCCTCTGCGCCCGACTGGCCGGATCGCGATCGGTTCGTGCTGTCGGCCGGACATGGCTCCATGCTGCTCTACGGCCTGCTGCATCTGACCGGCTACGCCGACATGTCGCTGGAGGATCTGAAGAATTTCCGCCAGTTGGGCTTTAAGACCGCGGGGCACCCGGAGTTCGGTCACGCCAAAGGAATCGAGACCACCACCGGCCCGCTGGGACAGGGATTGGGCACCGCCGTTGGCATGGCGATGGCCGAAACCAGCATGGCGGCGCGTTTCAGTGGCAAGCTGGTTGACCATCACACCTATGCCGTGGTCGGTGACGGCTGCCTGATGGAGGGCCTCAGCCAGGAAGCGATCACCCTGGCGGGCCATCTGCAGCTCAACAAGCTGATCGTGCTTTGGGACGACAACGGCATCTCCATCGACGGGAAGGTGTCGCTGTCCGATTCGACCGATCAGTTGGCGCGATTCGCGGCGTCAGGCTGGGACGTGCAGTCGATCGACGGGCATGACCCGGACGCGATCGACGCGGCGCTCGCGGCAGTGAAGAAAACCGGAACGCCGTCGCTCATCGCCTGCAAAACGCATATTGGCTTCGGTTCTCCCAACAAGCAGGACACGGCCGGCGCCCATGGCGCGCCGCTGGGCGATGATGAGATCGCCCTGGTGCGTGAGGTCTATGGCTGGTCGCATGACCGGTTCGACGTCCCCTCCGACATCGTGTCTGAATGGCGCAATATCGGCTCCAAAGGCGAAGCGGACCGCCAAGCCTGGGAAGGCCGCCTCGCCGACGCCTCGAAGCGCAAGCGCGAGGATTTCGAGCGCGTGGTCGCGGGTGAAGCTCCGTCGCGGCTGGCGAGCGCCGTGCGCAAGCTGAAAAAGCAGGTCTCGGACGACCAGCCGAAGGTCGCGACACGAAAAGCCTCGGAAATGGCGCTAGGCGCGATCAATCCGGTCATGCCGGAAACGGTCGGCGGCTCCGCGGATCTCACCGGGTCCAATAACACAAAGACCGCCGATCTTGGCGTCTACTCGGCGGAGGACCGCAAGGGCCGCTATGTCTATTACGGCATTCGCGAGCACGGCATGGCCGCGGCGATGAACGGCCTCGCCCTGCATGGCGGCGTCGCGCCCTATGGCGGCACCTTCATGGTCTTCGCCGATTACGCCCGACCGGCCATGCGCCTGTCGGCGCTTATGGGCCAACGCGTGATCTATGTCATGACCCATGACTCCATCGGTCTGGGCGAGGACGGCCCGACGCACCAGCCTGTCGAGCATCTCGCCAGTCTGCGCGCGATGCCAGGTATGCAGGTGCTGCGCCCCGCCGACGCGGTGGAGACCGCCGAATGCTGGGAGATCGCGCTTTCCACCAAGGACGCGCCCAGCACCATCGCGCTGACCCGGCAGGGCCTGCCGACCGTGCGCACGCAGCACAAAAGCGCCAATCTTTGCGCCAACGGCGCCTATGTGCTGGCTGAGGCCGAGAACAAGCGCAAGGTCGTGCTGCTCGCCACCGGCTCCGAGGTTTCGGTCGCTCTGGCGGCGCGCGAGGCGCTGGAGGCTGAAGGGATCGGAACGCGAGTCGTTTCAATGCCTTGCTGGGAACTCTTCGCACAGCAGGACGAGAAGTACCGCAAGCGGGTGCTCGGCTCCGGCGTGCGGATCGGCATAGAGGCGGCGGTGCGACAGGGCTGGGACCGCTGGCTGTCCGGCGAGGGTGGATCTTCCAAGAGATCCGCATTCATCGGCATGGACAGCTTTGGCGCCTCGGCGCCGGCCGGCGAGCTGTTCAAACATTTCGGCATCACAGCCGAGGCGGTGGCGGAGAAGGCGAAGGAACTTCTCTGACCTTCTAAGCTAAACCTTGTGATCATGGGGCGCCCTGCCCCATGGTCAGTCCATGGCCGCACCGATCACGAACGCTCTGCTCGACATCGCCGCGCTTTCCGGGCGCGAGGTGCTTGGCGACGTCAAGGAACTCGCGCGACTTTCTCTGTTTGACTGGATGGTGGTCAGCCACGCAGGCGTCGATGAGCCCGTCAGCCGAATCCTCCGCGAATTCATTCAGGCGGAGGGCGGCGCGCCGGTCGCCACTCTGATCGGCGGGGGCAAAGCGCCAGCGCGCGCGGCGGCGCTGGTCAACGGCGCGACGTCTCATGCGCTCGACTATGACGACACGCATTTCGGCCATGTCGGACATCTTTCTGTCGCGATCATGCCCGCAGCGCTCGCCGCCGCCGAGGAAGAAGGCGCCAGTCTTGGGCGGCTTTTGACCGCCTTCACGTTGGGCGCGGAGGCGGCCTGCCGATTCGGCGCAGCGCTGGGCCGCGCGCACTATGTTCGGGGCTTTCACCAGACCGCCACGTCGGGCGCGGTTGGCGCAGCCGTCGCGGCCGGGCGAATCTATGGGCTTTCGGCGGAGGAGATGCGCAACGCGCTCAGCCTGATTGGCACGCGCGCCTCGGGCCTGATTTCTCAATTCGGAACCATGGGCAAGCCCTACAATGCCGGAATTGCGGCGTCGAATGGGATAGAAGCGGCGCAGCTTGCGCGGCGCGGCTTTGTCGCCGCCGATGACGGGTTGGCGGGACCACAGGGATTTCTGGCGACGTGCTCCGATGCGCCCGAAGTCGACGCGGCGCTTCAGGAGCCGCCCCCTAGGAAATTTCTGTTCGCGGCCAATAAGTTCAAGCTTCACGCATGCTGCCACGGCCTGCATGCGATGATCGAGGGGCTGCAAGGCGCATTGGAGCGCGGAAACATCACCTCCGGGGAAATCGAAGGGATTCGGATCAGAACGAATCCCCGATGGCTGAATGTTTGCGACATCAAGGCTCCCAGATCGGGGCTGGAGGTCAAGTTCAGCTACGCCTGGCTAGCCGGAATGGTGGCCCATGGCGTCGACACCGCCGATCGCAATTCATACTCCGACGCCGCCGCCAACGACGCTCTTTTACACGCCTTCGCTGAGCGGGTGATTGTCGAAAGCGCACCTGAACTGAGCGATACGCAAGCCGAGGGCCGCATTCGGATGATGGACGGTGGGGAAACGCCGTTCGCCCACGATCTCGATGAACCGGTTCCAATAGATGCACTGCGGGCCCGGCTGAACCGCAAGGCAATTGCGTTGCTCGGTGTTGACGAGGCGGATCGCATTCAGCGCGCCGTCACCCAGCCGGACGATGCGCCCACGAATCGGTTGCTGGCGAACTGATCCGACCCAAAGGGCTACTCCGCATCAGCGCGATCTTCTGAGAATTCGGCTGACTAAAGCCGCCCAATATCTTGCATTTTTCGAACATTTTGCATTGCGCGGCGCAGCAACACCAGAATCCAACGCGGCGACGGTGTGCGAACAACTTCCTGAACTACAGTGATTTAACCAACTGCGGCAAGTTTGTTGCGACGCATCAAATGAGTCTTGTCAGGCCCTACTCTATCGGGTAGGGAGAAATTACTACCCGATGGAGTGGGGCGACCCAAAGAAAAGCGGAAATGCGCGCAACGACGGAGACAGATGATGACAGTGCGAGTAGCGATTAGCGGATTCGGGCGGATTGGACGGCTGGCGCTTCGCGCGATCGCCGAGTCAGGCCGAACCGATATCAAAGTGGTGGCGATCAACAATCGCGCGCCGATCGAGACTGCCGCGCATCTCTATCGCTACGATTCCGCGCATGGCCGGGCCCAGGGGCCGGTCCTCGTCGACGGCGATACGCTGGACCTTGGCGCGGGCCCCATCATCTACACCCGATTCACCGATCCGCGCGATTGCCGCTGGACCGAGTTGGATATCGACGTTGTGATGGAATGCACCGGCAAGTTCACGGATCGGGAAGACGCCGCCCTGCACCTCGACGCCGGCGCCAGGCGCGTGCTGGTCTCCGCGCCGTCAAATGGGGCGGATGCGACCATCGTCCATGGCGTGAATACGGCTGAGATTACCGGCGACAAACTCGTCGTCTCCGCGGCGTCCTGCACGACGAATTGCCTCGCGCCGGTCGCCAAGGTTCTGCATGAGGCGATCGGGATCGAAGATGGGTTCATGACGACGATTCACGCCTATACCGGAGACCAGAACACGCTGGATGCGACCCATTCCGATTTCTACCGCGCCCGATCCGCCGCGACGTCGATCGTCCCGACCAAGACCGGCGCCGCCGCAGCGGTCAGCCTGGCTTTGCCGGCGCTTGAAGGGCGCCTCGACGGCGTGGCGATGCGTGTGCCGACCCAGAATGTCTCGGCGGTCGATCTGAAGTTCACAGCGTCGCGCGACACGTCGGTTGACGAGATCAACGGACTTATCCGCGCTGCGGCCGCCGGCCCGCTGAAAGGCGTGCTGGACTTCACAGATGAGAAACTGGTCTCGATCGACTTCAATCATGACCCGCACTCTGCGGTGTTCCACACCGATCAGACGCGCGTTCAGAATGGCCGCGGCTGCCGGGTATTGACCTGGTATGACAATGAGTGGGGCTTCGCCAACCGCATGGCCGACCTAGCGATCGTGATGGGCGCGACCATTGAAAGCAGGGCGATCGAGCTCACGCCAGCCGCCGCCGCGTAGATTCTCCCTCTCCGCCTCAATAAACTGTTCCAAGGGGCGGGCGACACGCGCAATACTCTCGGCTATACAGCCGCGAATGATAGATCGCTTCGACCAAAAATCGGTTGAAGCGATCCGAAATTGCGCTCGCCGCATTGGGAGGAACGAATGGCAGTCAAAGTTGGAATTAACGGGTTCGGACGGATCGGTCGGAATGTGCTGCGGGCCATCGTCGAGTCGGGTCGCACCGATATCGAGGTGGTCGCGATCAACGATCTCGGCCCGGTCGAGACCAACGCACATCTGATCCGCTACGACTCGGTCCATGGCCGCTTTCCCGGCACGGTGACAGTTGACGGCGACACAATCGACGTTGGACGCGGACCGATCAAGGTGACGGCGATCCGCGATCCGAAAGACCTGCCCTGGGGCGATGTAGACGTCGCGATGGAATGCACAGGTATCTTCGCGTCTCGCGACAAGGCCGCCGCGCATCTTGAGAACGGATCAAAGCGTGTGCTGGTCTCCGCCCCGGCGTCGGGCGCGGACAAGACCATCGTCTACGGCGTGAATCACGGCGCGCTGACGAGCGCGGACACCGTCGTCTCAAACGCGTCCTGCACCACCAACTGCCTTTCGCCTGTCGTCTATGTGCTGAACAAAACGATCGGGATCGAAAAAGGCTTCATGACCACGATCCACAGCTACACCGGCGATCAGCCGACGCTGGATACGATGCACAAAGATCTCTACCGGTCCCGCGCCGCGGCGATGTCGATGATCCCGACCTCTACCGGCGCCGCCAAGGCGGTGGGTCTGGTTCTGCCCGAGCTGAACGGCAAGCTGGACGGCGTGGCGATTCGCGTGCCGACTCCGAATGTCTCGGTGGTCGATCTAAAATTCATCGCCAAGCGCGAAACCTCGATCGATGAGATCAATGACGCGATACGCGCAGCGGCCGGTCAGGAACTGAAAGGCGTGCTGGGTTTCACGGACGAGGCGCTGGTCTCGACCGATATGAACCACGATCCGCATTCGTCGGTCTTCCACACGGATCAGACCAAGGTGATGGAGGGCACGCTCTGCCGAATCCTGACCTGGTATGATAACGAGTGGGGCTTCTCCAACCGGATGAGCGACACGGCCACGGCTCTGGCCGCCACAATCTAAAGGCCCGACCAGGCGAGGTGATATGAGGCAGGCGCAGCGCGGACGACACATGATTGCCGCGCTTGTCCTGCTGGCGGCGGCGCTTGGCGGCGCCGTTGCCGCGCCTTCGCCCGCCGAAGCGCAGTTCAACCCCTGCGTCCGGCCCCAGCGCCCGCTTCTGCCGATTCAGGGCAGCCAGATCAGCAACAGTCACCGCAACGGCATATTACTGGAGTTCTCCAGATATTTCGACAATCTGTCGCGCTACATGCAGTGTCTTTCGAGAGAGCAGGAAGACGCGCAGCGCGACTACGAAGAAACCATCGAAATCTACAATCATTTCAATCGAGGCTCGCAGTACTGACGCCATGACTTACAAGACGATGGACGATCTTGACCTCTCGGGAAAGCGCGTGCTGACGCGCGTCGATCTCAACGCCCCTGTTCGGGATGGGAAGGTTTCGGACGACACCCGCCTGAAGGCGATCGCGCCGACAGTGCGCGATATCCTCGCCAAGGGCGGCAAGCCGATCCTGCTGGCCCATTTTGGCCGGCCAAAGGGCAAGGTTATGCCTGAGATGACGCTGAGGGTGGTGCAGGACCGCCTGACCGAGATCCTCGACACCCTGATCCTGTTCGTAGACGACTGCCGGGGAGAGCTGGCCGAGACCGCGGCCGCGAACCTGCCCGCCGGTCATGTGATGCTGTGCGAGAACACGCGTTTTCACCCCGGCGAGGAAAAGAACGATCCGGCGCTGGCCGCCGAAATCGCCAGGGTCGGCGATGTCTTTTGCAATGACGCGTTTTCAGCAGCGCACCGGGCCCACGCCTCGACGGAGGGGCTGGCCAAGCTGCTGCCCGCCTGCGCCGGACGGTTGATGCAGAAGGAGCTTGAGGCGCTCTCCAAAGCGCTTTCGAACCCGGAAAAGCCGGTGATAGCGGTAGTGGGAGGCGCCAAGGTCTCCACCAAGCTCGCGCTTCTGGGAAACCTCAGCAAAAAGGTCGATCAGATCGTCATTGGCGGCGGCATGGCCAACACTTTCCTCGCGGCCAAGGGAGTCGATGTGGGCAAGTCGCTGTGCGAGCACGACCTGGCCGACACCGCCCGACAGATCATCGCCAAAGCGGCGGAGACAGGCTGCGAGATCGTGCTGCCCACTGACGTCGTGGTGGCGCGGGAGTTCAAGGCCGGGGCGGAGGCCGAGACGGTCGCCGCAGACGCATGCCCGGCGGATGCGATGATCCTGGATGCCGGGCCGGCCACGGTCGCCGACATTGCGCAAAGGTTCGAAAGTGCGAAAACAGTCGTATGGAACGGCCCGCTCGGCGCATTCGAAATCGAACCTTTCGACAAAGGCACGGTCGCGGCCGCAAAAAAAGCGGCGGAGCTGACCAGGGCGGGCGCGCTGCTTTCGGTCGCAGGGGGCGGCGACACGGTCGCGGCGCTGAACGCGGCGGGCGCCGGCCCGGATTTTTCTTACGTCTCCACCGCGGGCGGCGCGTTTCTGGAGTGGCTTGAGGGCAAGACCCTGCCCGGAGTCGCGGCGCTGGAAGCGGCGGGCTGACGCGATTCCCTATCCAAAGGGGGAGGTCGCGCTTGCAGCGCGGCCCCACACGAGCTAATCGATTTTCAACGCATTCCCACCCGGAGGATCCCCATGAAAGCCACCCGCGCCGTCCAGAACATTCTCGCCAATTACGGCTCTGACAATCCGGGCGTGAAGGCCAACCTTCGCCGCATCCTGATGCAAGGCAAGCTGGGCGGCACTGGCAAACTGATCATCCTGCCCGTCGATCAGGGGTTCGAGCATGGCCCGGCGCGCAGCTTCTCGGTCAATCCGGACGCCTATGACCCGGTGTATCACTACAAGCTGGCGATTGACGCGGGACTGTCGGCCTACGCCGCGCCGCTGGGTATGCTGGAGGTTGGAGCGGATGAATTCGCGGGGCAGATCCCGACGATCCTGAAGGTGAACTCCTCCAACTCTCTGGCGCCGTCCGACTTCGCCAAGGATCAGGCGATCACCGCCAGCGTTGACGACGCGCTGCGGCTGGGCTGCTCGGCCATCGGCTTCACCATCTATCCCGGATCCTCCACCGCCTTCGACATGATCGAGGAGATCTCGGCGATGCGCGAGGAGGCCGCCGCCAAGGGCGTCGCCTCCGTCGTCTGGTCCTATGCGCGCGGCGAGGATGTGACCAAGCCGGGCGAGACGGCGATCGATGTGGGCGCCTACGCGGCGCAGATGGCGGCGCTGATCGGCGCGCATGTCATCAAGGTGAAGCTGTCGACCGACCACATCATGCAGTCGGAGGCGCAAAAAGCGTTCGACAAGGGAGAGATCGACATCTCCACCCAGGCGGCGCGGGTGAAAGAAGTCGTGCGCTCCTGCTTCAACGGCAAGCGCATTGTGGTGTTCTCCGGCGGATCGGCCAAGGGCGCGGACGCGGTGTTCGACGACGCGCGCGCGATCCGCGATGGCGGCGGCAACGGCTCGATCATCGGCCGCAACAGCTTCCAGCGCTCGCGTGAGGACGCGCTGGCGATGCTGGGCAAGCTGGTGGACATCTACAAAGGCAAGGCATGAGGGCTTAGACCCCCCTTCGCTGACGGTTCAAGCGCCCGGGTGGACCACCCGGGGGTATAGTTATATCCGAGGGAAAATATTCCGTTGAACTTCACATGGCGGCAGCCTCTCTATCTTAGCGGCTGCTGCTATAGTGAAGCTCGTTGAGCATCGATTACGATTGCCGTTGCATCAAATCCGTTCAGCTGGGGGCGCGGCAAAAAACCAAAGGATTCTCTCGAAGTATTGTAAAAATAAATGCTGCCAGTATTGGGTGCGCGTGAACTGGTGAAACCCCTTTAATGCCTGATCGCATGCTAAAAAGACTCGAACTATACTAGCTCCAAAGCCGTCGATCGAGACGCTATTTATTTCGGCTTCTGTGCACCCAAGTCGCTGACAAATCCAATTAAAGGATTCTTCGGACAGTAATCCATTTTCATACTTTGCATAGACACCTGAGCCATTTAATCCTTCTTTAACATCGAAGTGCTGCCAAAAGCATTGATCTATATCCAACTCTCCAGATTGTTTTACTTTAGCATCTAATTTTGGAAAAGAGGAGTGCCCTCTGTAGTTATCGATATTCTTTATTTCTTCGTATGGTAGATAGTTTTCGAGCTCTCGCCCAACCGTTATAAAGGAATCACCTATAAATGGCTCTGCTGGATCACTCTCATCTACGTTGTGTCTTTTTTTGATGCTTAGAATTTGATTGGCCGTATCTGACTTCTTGTCCATTGGCGCTAGCTTGTCGCTATCGACAACGCAGACCGCTACACGCTTGCCTGCAATCTCAGAAGAGAACACCCTTGGTGTGCTTCCACCGCCGCCGTGAACAGCGTGAAATGCATAATTTGGCACGTTCGTCTGTTTTACCACCTCACTAAAAATGCAGTCATAAAGGTCGATGTCGTCGTTAATATCCTCCACAATTAGTGACGTTCGTGTGTTGGAAAATTCACCTGCAATAAACTCGCGATGTCCGATCGAAAATGTCGAAGTCCCATCAAAACTTATGCCTTGGCCGCCTATCAGCAATTTCACAACTGACTTGGAGGCTTGAGGTAGGCCACCGCGCTGCGCGAACTTCTGCTGAATTCCAATCAAATGACCGCGGTCACGCCCAGAAAGTTGGACGTTTGACACCGCCCAATTGCACAACTGTCGAGTAACGACAAAATAGTGCCGTCCCGCGCGATCGGCATCAATTAGTTTTGTAAATAGCTGCTCAATTTCGATTGGATTCGCCGAAGCGATTTGAGACACACTGCAGTCTAATAGAAATATCATTTTTTTTAATAATTAAAGAATCCGAAAGGCCAATTATTTAGTACGCCGTTGTCGTCAAAGCTTGACAGGGATACGGTTGTCGGGGAGCCAATCTCTTCCGGAGCGGAGAAAACAACGATTTGAACAAAGTCATGTGGAATCTTCCCCCCCTCAATCAATTCTCCTAGTCGATTTATCAGCGCTTCGCTGTGTGTTTCGATCAGCAAACCCACACTTTGGTCCGAGTTGTCGCGCGCATTTTCACTTAGAGCGCTAACGAAAACATCAGCGAGCTTTGCTTGATGCGCCGGATGTAAGTGTAGCTCCGGCTGTTCGACGGCCAGAGTTCGGGTGCGACTCGAGGGCCGTCGCATCGTAGGTTGTGGTCGGCGGGGTTTGTTAATCGCCCACCATATAGTTCCAAGGACTGGAAGAATCTGAGAGACGCCATATCCCATGTCCGCAACATTCACCGAGCGGCTATTTTGCTTTAGGTGAACGCCGATATGTCCGCCGGATTCTCGAACTTCTACGCCAAAGCCGAATATCTCTTCGACCCAATTTGAAAATCTAGTCATCTGTGGTTGGGGGAGCGACGCCAAAAACATCGGGAAATTCGCGCCGTTCGGCGCAATCTCAGAGACTTCAAGCTCTTGCTTTCGATAGAATCGCTCGCTTGCAGCCCTCACAGGCTCTATATAGTCCACACCAAGAAAGTAATCCGAGAGTCTATCAGTAAAAACATCTAAAACAGAAAACGCACGCGCCAGTTTTTGGATTGAATAAATGTCGCGTTTTAATTGAAAATCGCTTTTCGATTTAAGTCTCATATACAGTTGTTTAAATGTTTTCGTATGCGCGCCGTCTCTTAATTCAGTGAGTCTTTCAGAATCTAGCGCATTCGATGAAAGAACTCTCCCAACCTCCCTTCGGATTGTATCCCAGCCCAACTGCTTGGAGAGCGCCTCCCTTAGGATCGAAATTAAAATATCCGACAGAACCTCGTCGGCCCTTCTAATTCGCCGGCCCCTTCCGGTATCTGATTTTGATCTTGCCTTAGAAATAAATACAGGTGTTCTGAATATATTATCTCCTATGTAGCCAATATCAAAATTTCGATCAATTACCGAAACACTATCTCCGTTTACTAAAACGTTACCATATCTCGATGAGCCTTTTCCAAATTCAAAGCTAACATCTACATCTTCACTTGGAATTTTAATTTGCAGTGTGTCGAGTCTAGTTTTCTTATCTCGAGCCCCAATTACACATTTCAAATGAACTTTACTAACTTCAATAGACGCTCGCCGCCTATAGTATCTATATTCATAATAATTGTTACCACTTATTCCAGATAAATTATCGGCGCAAAACTCGAATGATAAATTTCCTCCCTTTGGGTAATCCCCAACAGCCGAATCAAAATCTCCAAAATCTACAAGGTCGCCAAACCAAAGAATTGGCGCACTACTTCTTGTTTCAATAGATTGTCTGATAAGCGGAAAAGATCTCAAAAACGTACTTTTTCCAGCACTATTTCTCCCAATAAGGATTGTTATTGGCCTGATTTCTATTTCTGGGGTGCTCTTTAAGCATCTAATGTTTTCTAGAGAATAAGATAGTCTCATTAGCGCTCCGATGACGTCGTGTGAGATATTGCTACAAAATAGGATGCTCGGCAGGCGCAAGCCTAAGTGAGGTTTGGCAACCTTGGAAAGTCTTTTCGCGTCCTGCGTGCAGAGTTCATTGCACGAAAGTAAGTCACACCGACGCGCCGCCCTGAAACGTGACCTCGGCGCTCGCGACCGGGTCTGGCTCTCCCGTCGGCCCGACCTTGTTTGCTTCCTTGCCAATCAGGCCGACGCTCTTCGCCACGACATGCCGCCGCCGCGTCTCTCCGATATCGAAGAAGTCACCGTTCTCGAACTTGTCCTCGGTGCTGAGATGAAACTGCGCCAGCGCCTCGGCGTAGGTCTTGAGCTCTGTGACATCGACGTTGTGCCCGGTCTCGCGATCGAAGGCGTTCGCGACAGCGATAGTATGGTCCTGATCGAAGGGCGCGACCGGCTTTGATTCGGCGCGTTTCTTCGGTCTCCCGCGCCGTGACGGCTCGACGATCTCGCCGAGACCAGGCTCAGCGAATAAGCCGGTCCTGGCCGTGAGCGCTGTCAGAAACCCGAAGGGCTTGATCTGTGCAGCGTAGTCCTTGCCGCCATTCCACTTCTCCATCCATTTCAGGAGCCGGGGGCTGGTCGCACCGTAACGGCTGACGCAGGGCGTCTGGAATGCGGGGTGATAATCGAGAGGAACCTGGTGCGGAGTGCCGCCGAGAGCCGCCTCGATGATCTTGATCCAGATATCGTGCTGCCAGCGCGCGACGCCGATCTGGGGGAGAGATGCGACCGGGTTCGGTAGGTTCTTCGGCGCGTTGTCCTCGCCATAGGGCGGGCGCAGATGCCCAAGCCCGTGTGCGGAGGCCTTTCGAAGTATCGGCGATCCATCGGACGTGAGGTTATAGAGCGCATACCGCTTGGCTGAGATTGCGAAGGCGTATAGCGGCTCGATCTCGCATGACCCGAGACGATAATTGACGTCCTCGATCTGAAGGATCGATCCGGGTTTGCGGTAGGGGTTGAGGCCTTCGTACCAGGCGATCACTTGGGCTCCCCGCTTGAGAAACGCCTCCTGGTCCATCTCCTCAGGCCAAGCCATCGCCAGGCTGTCGGTGTCGCAGAACACCCACCCCAAGCCTTGATCGGCGGCGAGACGTTCTGAAAGGGCGAGCATCAGCCGGGCCGCCCCGGTGATCAGCGCGCCGAGGAGTGGGTGGAAGTATCGTCCAGGCTGTTCGATCGCGGTCGATGTGGTGGAGAGCGCCCCGCCATCCGGCCCATAGACATCGAGCGGTTCGGGCTTGGGCGCATCGTCGCGATTGACCTCGATGAAGATGCCGTAGCTCGTCGAGTTGGCGACGATCTTGATCGCCTGTTGAACCGGGTCCTTGTTGCGCTTGGCTTCGTCTCTGAGATCGATCAGCCGCGTGAAGACATCGTCCGCCTTGGGATCGACCCGAAACTCGGGCTTGCCGAAGAGATCGATCGGCTGAAGGCCGGATTGTGGTGGGCCTGGCTCGAACTTGAGGGCTTCCTCGATTTGCGGCGTCTTCCCGGTCAGCATCTTGCTCGCGACGCAATCAGCGAGCGTGCACCAGAGCGGTTCATCACAGGTCAGGTGATTGAGGCCGATGGTGTTGATCTTGCCGTCATAGCGCGCCCGCACCGGCAGAAGGTCGCCGTCAGGCTTCAGGCGCACCAGCGCGCGGAGCCTGGGCCAGGTCTCTTTATCTTGAAGATCATCCAGGGTGACGGCGTCGAGAAAGCCCTGTGTCTCAGCCGTCGCATCGAATGTCTTGAACCCGTCGCCGATCACGAAGGGCCAGAGCCGCATCAGCGCGCTGACAGTCGGATACATCGACTTGAAGTCGCAATAGAGCACCTGGGTCGGAACCCGTCTGATCCGCACTTCCGCCCGCCCGCCACAGTAACTGGGCATGATCTTGCCGAAGAGATCGCGGGGCGTATCCGGCTGGCAAGCGAGAAGCGGCTGAATCTCCATTTGCTTGAGATAGGCCTTGCCGATGCTGGCCTCGCTCAGAATGCGATGGTCTTGCGTCTCGAGCCCATGCTCGGCGTATCGCGCGTCGAGGCTCTGATAGCACTCCCAGGTCGCCTGGACGTCCGCGCGGGCGTAGTCGAGATATTCCCCGGTGATCGGGCCGCCATGCTCTTCCGTCTCTTGCTTGCGCGTCGCCGTCCCAAGAAAATCGCAAAGGCCACCAAGAGAGAAGCTCCGGCTGGTGAGCGCCGCGGCGAGGGTTTTGACGTCAAGGAAATAGCCGCGATGATAGGGCGTTTTCATTCCCTTCTTGCGCATGCCGCGCGGCGTTTCCTGCTTGCCGGGTCTGGCGAAGTCGATCAGCGCCTGCCTAGCGCTCAGATGCTTTACGCGCACCCTAGGGTCGCTCTTCCAAGGCGTCAGGCCAAAGGAGAAGCCACCCCGCATCGAGCCGCGCGCAGGCCCATGATCGATGGCGATCCGTGAGATGTCGAAGGGCAGGTTGAAGCCGATGATCCGTCCACGCAGGTCATAGCCGACCTCGAGAAAGAGACGGCGAAACTCCTCCGTCGTAAGCGTCTCAAGCGTCTTGGCGTCGGCAAAGCGCTCGATGGCCTGGGCGTCCTCCGGGGAAAGCTGGGCCGCGTCGTAAATCAGCCCCTCGCGCTCGAGCTCGTCGCCGTCCCGCAGCTGGAACACGCCGACGCGGAGCGATTGCGCGGCGTCGATGGTCGTCTCGCAATCGAAGGTGAGCGACCAGGGCGACGGCGTGTCGTCGCCTTTGAATCCGCCCTTCGCGCCAACAGGCTTCTTTTCGGGCTTCTCGGTATAGGCGCGCACGAAGATTTCCGATGGCGACGTGAGAGTCATTGTCCCGACTCCGACTCGCGTGGTGGAACATGCGCTGCGTTCTCGACGAGCCATCGCCCGAACTCTGACGTAGCGCGGGCGATCAAGAGGAAGAACTCGGAGAGCCCGAGAAGATAGCGTCCGATCGTCTCCATCTTCGGATTGTCGGTCTCGTGCGCGTAGGCGAAGTCCTTCTCGGCGTCGCTCTGCTCGCGGTGGCAGTTTCGGCACAGGATCGCCACGTCGTCGTGGAATTTCTTCGGCGCGATATGCGCCAATTCCAGCGCGAAGGGCGATTTCGAATAACCGCAGCCGATGCAGACCGGATTGCGGGTGCCGAGTCGTCGGAAGACGCGCTCCAGCCTGCCTGCTCTGTCGAGTTTCTTGCTCATGAGATTTGTCCTCAATTGGAGATGATTTGATAGATTTCGTGGAAGGCGGGGGCGTCCGCCGCCGCGTGGCGGTGGAGCGCGTTGGGATCGGTCTCAAAGGGAAAGAACCGGCCCTGAACATCGGTCAGCCCTTCGCTCATGAAGGGCTCGAGATGGGTGAGATCGTTACTGCGAATAAAACGGCCCGCCGCATTGGCGTATTGGCCTGCCTTGCTCGCTTCCTCAAAGCCGTGAACCGTTACGGATTTGCTCTGACCCTGATGGACGGTGAGCACGCGCCGCGGGCGCTCGTCGCTCAACACCCAGGTTCGGCCCTCACGTCTGGCGAGTTCATGGCCGTAGAGAAAGCGCCTAAACCGCTCCTGGGAGACGCCCACGTCCTTGGCCGCCGTCTTCTGCGTCGCGCCTGAGCGCAAGGCCTTTAGAGCGGTCTCGAGCTTCGCGTCGCTCTTCGGGATTTTCCGTTTCGCCGATGCGGGCTTTTCAGATGCGCGCGGATGACCCCGCGCCTGGGATCGGCTTAGCCCAAGTTTCAACCCGCGCTCGATGCGCCGCCTGTACTCGGCCTTGTAGTCGCGTTTGCGCGCCATGATCTCGCCTCATCGCTTGCGACCGGCGGGAGTGCCGGTGCGTTGCGATCAAGGCTTGGCGCCTCAGAGGAGCGCGCGGCAGTTCGGATAAACGGCTAAACGATCCAACATTAATTGGAATTCTTGCTTTTATAATAGGCGGTTAATTTCTTTCGAATTGTGTCGTTGCCAAACCCTTTTCCGAAATTGTCCAATTCGGGGTATTCGGCTTTAATGAATTCCCGAATGAATCGAATTTGGGTTTTCCGGTATTCCCCTTCGAATGTCGGGTTGGACTCGTTCAATTCCTTAATGGCTTTATCTATCAACACCTTACGAGACGGGCGACCGATTTTCGGCTTTAGGTCAATTCCCGGAGAATCCTGGGGATCAATAATTCGAATTCGCTGAAATGCGCGATCTGATCCCGCAGCATTTCCTTTTTCCCATTCAATTGTCGCGTCATCCCAAAACTCGGATGCGATGCGGCGCGGCGTTCGATCGCTCGCGGGATAGGCCGGAAACCCATACGCGTAGAGGTCTCCATGCAGGAGCCAGTCACATAAATCTCGGCGCATCTCTTCGGCGGCTAAATCGATTCGAACTTTGCGCCTCGTCGGTTCTGAGACAGCCTGCGCCAACCGAGAAAGGGCTTCGCGCACATCCGACACGGGGCTGATAAGCGGGTCTGCGGGTGAGGAAATCGCCTCGTAATCCGCCTTCACTTTCGGATTTGCGTACACGTGCCAAGCCTCATCCAGAGGCGTGCCTTGATCCCATATTTCTCGAGGTTTTACAGCCATTTGAGGGTAAACTGAGCGCCTCTGAAACCTATCGTGCGAGGAGGCGCGATCATGCTTGATTCTGTTGTGGAGTCGACCCCGGAAGAATTGGGCTCAGAATGGGCGGGGAGATCGCGGTATTGGCTCGACGCCGTCGAGAAACATACGCCAAAACGCAAGCGCCGCGAACGCCGGGCGGACGCTCTTATCCTCACCGGTCACGGCGTCTCGATCTCGGTCGACAAGGGCACGCTGATCATCGCGGACGGCAATACGCACTACCCCGCCGAGCGCCGAACATGGCGACTCTTCAAGGGCGCACTCGAAAACCCGCCTCGCATCGTTCTGATCGACGGCGGCGGCAACCTCACGCTTGAAGCCCTCGACTGGCTCGCCGAGCAGAGTATTCCGCTCTTGCGCCTCGGATGGGATGGGAGACTCGTTTCGATGATCGGGGCCGACGGCTATCTCTTCGATCGGCGTAAACTCGCCTGGCAACATGAGACCCGCTCCAATGAAGCAAAGCGGGTGAGGTTCGCAACACCTCTGATCGCCAGGAAGATCGAGGCGACGCTCGAGAATCTCCAGCACCATCTCCCGCCGTCGAAATCCAGAGAGAAGGCGATCGAGACCGCCCGCAGGGTGCGCCGTGATCTGAGGGCGTCGCCGCCATCAAATGTATCGCAACTGCTCGCGGTCGAGGGTCTCGTCGCATCCGGGTATTTCTACGCCTGGCGCGCACTGGTCCTGAAATGGAAAGCCGAGACGCGCCACCCGATCCCTGACGAGTGGCGGCTCTTCTTTTCGCGGTCGGCGTTGAATACGGACAAGCGCGTGGGCAATCGCCGCGCCACCCACCCGATCAACGCGATGCTGAACTACGCATACGGCATTCTCGAGGGCCATGTGCGGATCGGCGTCTTCGCCAGTGGACACGATCCGGCGATCGGGATCATGCATGATCGCATCTCGCCCGACCGCCATTCATTCGTCTTCGATTTGATGGAGCCGCTCCGGCCTATCGTCGATCGAGCGGTTCTCAAGCTGGTCCAAGAGGAGCGGTTTTCAGGGGCGGATTTCGTGCTGCAAGCCGACGGTGTCTGCAGGCTCAATCCAGAATTGGCGCGGAGGGTGACGCAGAGCACAGAGGGACAGTTGTTCAATTTTGGTCTAGCAACTTCATAGTCGGAAAGGCTTTGATGGCCACATCGTCACTAATTTCAATCAAGGTAATCAGTTCGTATGGCAATTTCAGATGTAAATAGAGACGCTGTATTTAGGGCTGTTGAGGAGTACGACCGCCTCGGCGGAGAGCAGTTTCTCAAAGAATACGGTTTTGGCCGTGCTACCCGCTACCTACTGAGGCTCGACGGGCGGGATTACGACTCCAAAGCCATTGTTGGCGTTGCGCACAAGTTTGCCCGTCCGGATCAAGGCCCACTTCCAGCCTCCACATTCGCGGGTGGGAAAGCGGCTGCTGCTGGAACTCTTGAGCGGCTCGGTTTCGCGATTGTGGATACCGGTCCGACGAGAAATCCCGACTGGACCCGAGACGAGCTTATTCTGGCGACAGAGTTTTACCGAATGCACGCACCAAGCATTCCGGGAAAGACGGGCACCAGGCTGATAAAGCTTTCTGACGAAATCAGAGCGGTAGCCGGAAGCCTCGGGCTGCACGGCAATGACACGTTTCGGAACGCCAATGGCGTCTACATGAAACTTATGGAATTAAGAAAATACGACCCGGACTACACTGGGAAAGGGTTGGGCAGAAAACTGCGGCAGATCGAGCAAGAAGTTTGGGACCTTGATCCCAGTGAGCTAGCAGCTTCGGCGGCCGCCATAAGAACGTCGCTCCAAGCCATCGCAGTGGGAACAATTCGGACTGAAGGAGTTACGGATGTAGTCGAGCCCGAAGTCGCAGAAGCTTCCGAAGGCGCTCTACTGACTCGAATTCACCGTTATCGGGAACGGGACCGCTCTATCGTCAAGCGTAAGAAGCAGGAGTTTCTGAAGAAGCATGGTCGGCTGTTTTGCGAGGCCTGCGGGTTTGATTTCGAGGAGCGCTATGGTGAACGTGGATCAGGCTTCATCGAGTGTCATCACACGCGACCAATCTCGGAGATGGAGCCTGGAGGAATGACCAAGCTATCTGAACTGGTGCTTGTCTGCGCCAACTGCCACCGGATGATCCACGCGAAGCGGCCATGGTTCGAGATTACGGAGCTTAGGAGCCTAATTCGCCCAGATCGCTAGATTAGGTGGCGGCAGGTCCAGCGGCTTCTGCACGACGAATGCTGTGTCGGCTTAAACGGGCTAGCGGCTAGGTGAGTGGATTAATAGCGCTACTTCACAATGAAGCTCGGCCCAAGGTCCGGATCAAAGGCATCTGGGCGGAAGCTGTCTCCCACACCAGCAGCGTAAACTTCCACGGCTTCGACTAAGCTTATGTAGGTCCCTTTGTTCTCGTGAATGAAATTACCTTCGTGCAGGTATATTGTAGTAATCCCCCAATTGTTGATTGGCGCATTCTCAATGCGGCACACAACGACCACGCAGTTGCTTCGCCTATCGCGGCAACCCTCGACTACAAATGAGTCGCCGTACTGGTTGGTTGAGAACGTCGCCCCGAATCTTAAGGCAGCCGCGTAATCATTGAGCGAACAGTCTGACCCACTTCGTGGGCACAAAGGGAACTCTGACGGCGTAAACCAGTTTGCTTGCAGCGCGCCCTCTGTAAGAGATTCTGTGATTTCTGGCAGGTTCGGTTGCTCTACCTGAGATCGATGCTCAAACAACCACTCCCCAAGCCCGCCTCCGGAAGCAGACTTCGAACTGTTCGCCCAGTCTTCGAGTTTTCGTCTGCTAACCGCGGCTTCAGGTGCGGAAACGGTTCGCATCCAACCAAATTGACTGGGCAGTGCCCGGTGCTTTGGCTTTGACGGGTCAGCAAAGAACTCTTCAACCGAACCGTAAGCTTCAAGAATGCGTTTGAGTGTAATGGGGTTAAGCAGGATGTTTTCTAGCTTGGTGATCCAGCGCAGATTTTCTGGCCTATTGTTCATGCGGTTTGTGTCGATGTGATCGACGATGTGCTGCTTTGTTGGCGGCTCGCCGTGGAACGCAGTTGCGACGATCCTGTGGACCGGATCACCTGCAAATATGGCGTATCCGGTTTTGTCGTTCTTAGTCCCGAAGGTCCAATACCCGTCGAGCTGGCGTAGTCGCCCGTTCGGTCTTCTACGGCGCAGTATCGCCCCGTTGTCTCGGACTTCATACGTGTCGTTTTTGTACGTGCACGTTCGGGTCTCACTGAAAGTGTTAATAAATAGGTCAGACATTTTTGCACCGTCTGTTCGGGGGTTGGGGGTAAATTGCAGCTTGAGCGCAGGAATTAGTCCGACCTTCCGCTCCGTTGTGCGGACTTAGAGTGCGAAGATCGAGAGGCTGAAACTGCTCCGGAGAAGTCGCCCGTAGATACTCAAGCGGCTTCCGGGAATTCGGCGAAGATCAAATTAATGGGCTTCGCCCAGCCTTTGGTTGGATCCGCCGACCAACGATAGACTTCAAATGCAGCGGTTCGATAGGGGCCAACAAAGCCGCCTTTAGCACACCCGACAGAAGGCCAGATCTTTCCGAACTGTGACGCACGCAACTGTTCGTTCGTGCGAAAAATGTAGAACTCCCGATCCCCGTCGGTAACTTCAAGCTTCCACGCCTCAACGATTTTTTCGAAATATTTGAAAAGCTGAAACAACGCCTTTTTTGTGTCGCGAGGAAAAGACTTCCGACCCGCCAAAATATCTCTCGCGAAGCGGTCAGAGAAGCCGCCGATCTCCGCCACATCTCTCGCTGAAAGCCCCAAGTAAGAACACATGGTTGCATAAAGCGCGTCTTGTCTGTGAAGTGCGTTCATTGTTTCTCTCCTGAGAGGCGCGGCCCAGTGCCGTCTACCTGTTCAATGATCATGGTTCCGAATTCGGAACCTGTTTCACGTTTAGTTCCGAAATCGGAACCAGTCAACGAGAAATGTTGAACTCGTGTCTGCGGAAGAATCCACCGCAGAAGTGTGAGCACCGGACTTTCATTGCTGGTCGCTAAACAGACTCCTCAAATAGCAAAGAGGCCTACCCCCGTCGGAGGTAGACCCCTCTATCGTTGTTCCAGGGGTATTTTTTCCCGGATATAACTATACCCCCGGGTGGACCACCCGGGGGTATAGTTATATCCGGGAAAAAATATCCCTGGAGCACCTAGAGGGAGGCCTACATCCGATTAGGAGTAGGCCTCTTTGCGCTGCGCTCGTCGGTAATGCCAACTCACGAGAGATGTCCATTCTGCAGGAGGAAGCTAACGCAGTCCTTATTACCGCTCTGCGATCACATTCCGTGAGACGGTGGGCTCTGTTGTCAGCAAATGAGCACCGCGCGATCGACGACGGGTCCAAGCAGCTCCATGAGATCGAGAACGAAGGTACACCGGTCGGCCAAAGTGCGGTCGTGCCTGATCCCGATCGATAGTTATCGCCGCTGGAGAAGCCGCCGACCCGCACATGTCCCTTGAAGATGAAAATATCTTGGCTCAGTATCGCATCGATCGAACTCGGGGCTGTGGAGTGCCCCCGCTGAATTGGTCCACCGTTATGTTTAGGAAACGGAGGACAGAGAATGGCGAACAAGCGGCACAAGCCCGAAGAGATTGTTCGGAAGCTACGGCAGGTTGATGTGCTTGTCGGGCAGGGGATGACGCGTGTGGACGCGATCCGGGAGGTTCGTATCACCGAGCAGACCTATTACCGATGGCGAAAGCAGTATGGCGGCATGGGAACCGACCAACTGAAGGAACTCAAACGGCTTCAGAAGGAGAACGAACGGCTGAGAAAGGCCGTGTCGGACCTGACCCTGGACAAGCTGATCCTGAAGGAAGCTGCACGGGGAAACTTTTGAGCCCCGCCCGTCGCCGCGCCTGCATCGAGCTGATCCGCAGTGAGATGAAGGTGTCGGAACGCCGGATCTGCCGGGTGCTGGGGCAGCATCGATCAACGCAAAGACATCAGCCACGCGGCCGAGAAGACGAAGACCGGCTTGTGGCCGACATGATCGAACTTGCCAGGCAATATGGCAGCTACGGATACCGTCGCGTCGCTGCGCTGCTGAGAGACGCAGGCTGGCGGGTCAGCGACGGCCGGATCGAGCGATTATGGCGGCGAGAGGGTTTGAAGGTTCCACCGAAGCAACCGAAGAAGGGACGGCTATGGCTGAACGATGGCTCGTGTGTGCGGCTTCGGCCAGAGTATCGGAACCATGTCTGGAGCTACGACTTCGTCCATTGCCGGACGGATGACGGCAAGGCGTTCCGGACTTTGAACATCCTCGACGAGTTCAGCCGGGAATGCCTGGCGATCCGGGTGAAGCGAAAGCTGAACTCGACCGACGTGATCGACGCGCTCACCGATCTCTTCATCCTGCGCGGACCGCCCGAATTCGTCCGAAGCGACAATGGCCCCGAGTTCGTCGCCCAGGCCGTCCGGGACTGGATCGCCGCCGTTGGCGCGAAGACCGCCTTCATCGAGCCAGGCTCGCCGTGGGAGAACGGCTACGTCGAAAGCTTCAACGCCCGGTTCCGAGACGAATTGCTCAACGGGGAGATCTTCTATTCGCTGAGAGAGGCCCAGATCATCATCGAGGGCTGGAGAAAGCACTACAACACGAAACGGCCCCACAGCGCACTCGGCTATCGGCCACCGGCGCCAGAATCCATCGTCCCAATGGAAACCAGGCCAGTGATGCACTAACATTCAAACCGGACCAATCAGGTGAGGCTGCCCAGTTGATCCATCAGAATTTCCCAAACCTATAAAATTTACGTATTACGATTTGCCTGAAAGAAAAAAGAAGTTTCCGGATATGTTTAATGGAGCCGGATCATACCTTTTTATTTCAGAACAGGCGAAATCCGTTATTGAGAGATTCGATATTGGCAAAACTCAAATATTCCCCGTAACCATATACGAGTATGATGGCGTCACGCCGCGACCAGAGAAATACTTCGTTTTGAACATTGCTGAATTTAAGCGTGGCTTTGTTTTGACGAAAACCGAAGGGGGCGCCGTTCTCATAGAAAACCGATGGCGACTAAACTTTTATCAGCAGCCTGCCGTGCGTCCCTCCATTTCGGAAGGCGGGGACCTTTGGCTCGACCCGCTAGTCCGCCACATCCCATTTCTATCCGATCGGCTGGCGAAAGCGATGAAGAAAGAGAAACTCTCAAACCTGCGTCTGAAGCTCTGCAAGGTTGTGGACTGAACCGCGCGACCCCCTCACCCCTCTCTCCAACCACAGCCGCTGATCCGCTGGCAGCAGATCCGCCAGCCGGGCGGCATAGGCGGCGAGGTCGGCCTCAGTCAGATGGCCGCGCCAGCGCTCTGTACCGCCCTTGCGAAAGAACGCCGCCTCATCCTTGAAAAAGCCCATCCCGGCCTCCGGCGCGAACATCGCGGACCGCTGTTTCATCGCATCAAAGGAGGCGGCGGCGGCGATCTCCGCAGTCTCGGCCTCATCGACCGGAACGCCCAGCGCATCCGCCAGCCGGGACGTCTCGGCCGGAAGATCGGCGGACAGATCCGCATAATGGAACAGATGAACATTCGGCAGATTGCGCCAGCGCCAGACCGACTGGAGGTGATGGCAAACGCTCTCCAGCGTCGCCACGCCGATCCCGCCCCGGTCGCCATTCAGACCGTGCAGGAATATCTCGAAACCCGCACGCGGATCTTCTGGGATGAACCGCCGACTCATCTTGTCCGCGCGGTTGGCGAAATGATCACGCACCGAGAAATGCACGTCGATGGGCCGCCGGAAACAGGTCAGATAGAGGCAGTCTTCGCGATAGGTGACGCCGTCCAGCGGCGTGTGGGTCTTGATGATCCGGCGATGGGTCTGCGTTTCGAAGATCGCCTTGATCTCCCGAAAATCGCGCATTTTCATATCCAGCCACGGCGACAGTTCCGAAAGCGGCCAGTTCAATCCCGTTCCATGTATGAGAAAGGCGCAGAGCGCCTGCATCCAGGTTGTGCCGGATTTGGGCGGGGTCGAGACGATGATGTCGCCGGCGCGCAGGTCGAACGCCCCCCAGCGCCGGGAGTCGGTGCTCTTGCAGTCATAGATCGCGGTGCGCTGCGGCGTTTCCATCATCGACCCCTTTTGCCGCGGTCGGCGGGGGAAGACAAATTGCGTCGAAGTCTCAATGGTTTTTCGTGCTAACCTCGGCCCATGTACGATCAGCTGACCGCAAGAGACGTCGTCGAGACGCTGGAGTTGCTGCCCCACCCCGAAGGCGGCTGGTATCGGGAGACGTGGCGCGCCAAGGCGGCGGAGGGAACACGCGCGACGGGCACCGCGATCTATTACCTGCTGGACGCGGAGAGCTTCAGTCACTGGCACCGGGTCGATGCGGATGAGATCTGGCACTACTACGCTGGCGCGCCGCTGACCCTGACGCTGTCGCCCAACGGCCATGACGCGGAATCGCGGATGCTGGGGCCGGGTCTGCCTTCGGCGCAACGCCCGCAGGTTGTTGTGCCTGCCGGATGGTGGCAGACGGCGGCCTCGATGGGCGCGTGGACGCTCGTCGGCTGCACCGTTTCGCCCGGATTCGAATTCGAGGGTTTCGAGATGGCGCCGCCCGACTGGCGCCCCTCCCCTCGCTAACGCGATGACGCGGCATGCGTTTTCACGCGACAAGCGGGCGCCGCTCGGCTAGATCATCGCCATGACCGAAGATGCGCCACGCCTTTACCTGATTGCGCCGCCAACCGCCGGGGATGCGGCGTTCCCAGATCAGCTTTCCGCTGCGCTGGACGCCGCCGACGTCGCTTGCGTGCGGCTTCGGATGCGGGATTCGTCAGAGGCGGAGATCGCCCGCGCCGCCGATCGTCTGCGCCCGGTCTGCCATGACAGGGACGTGGCGCTGGTGGTGTCGGATTTCGTGGGACTTGTCGAGCCGCTGGGCATCGACGGCGTTCATCTGGAAGGCCGCAGCGCGAAGGCCGTGCGCGAGGCGCGCAAGGCGCTGGGGGCGGACCGTATCGTCGGCGCGTTCGGCGGCGCCTCCAAACACACCGGCATGACGCTGGCCGAGGCCGGGGCGGACTATGTCTCTCTCGGCCCGATCGGCGACGGGGTCGGTTTGGGGGATGAAACAGCGACGCCCGATCTATTCAAGTGGTGGTTCGAGATGATCGAGACGCCGGTGGTGGCGGAAGGGCGGCTGAGCATCAAAGGAACCGCCGCCCTCGCCCCGTTTATCGACTTCCTCGCGCCGTCCCACAGCGTCTGGGACCACCCGGATGGGGCGGCCGAGGCCGTGCGCGCATACGCCAAGGCATTGGCGGGTTGACCTAGCCTGAGGGCGGCGCGTAGGCGGAGGCGATGGCGTTGGCTTTCTCCATCGCATTCACGCCATCCTCCATGCTGATCAACGTAGAGGTCTTGATGTCGGAAAACGCCCCGCTTGCGCCAACGGCCAGAATGGCGGAGGCGGCGTCGATATCGGAAGGGAACGTCGCCAAAACCACGCCATCATAGTCGCCAAAGCAGAAATACATCTCGTCAACTGATCCACCCGCCGCGGCGAAGATCTTCTCAGCGGCGGCGCGCCGGTTTTGCGGGTTTTCGACCATCCCCTTTATCGAGGCGGTCGAATAGCTGAACAGGCTCATATGCGTGGACATTTTTCTTGGCCCTCCCTGACATTCTTTATTTTTCGGAAAGTCAGATATAGCACGGGATCGCCCCGACGCGGCGGCCTTAGCCATAGATTTGCCGCATGTCGGGTTTTTCGGTGCAGTAGTAGTGCACCCAGATATAGGCGTGGCTGAAACCCGCCACGCAGAGCGCCGCGACCGACTGGAACAGAAAGGCCGGCGCCCACAGGATCAGGAACCCGAAAACGTACATCGCGTTGGGCGTCCAGGCGAATATGCCCTCGCGGACCAGAGGCAGGGCACGGTAGTAGGCGTCGAAATGATCGGCGCCGAACGCCCGTTCAATGCCGAAATAGCGGTGAACGCAGAAGCCGAGATAGGCGCTCAATCCTACCAGGATCAGGCCAATGATTACGCCTGGCGCCGGATCGATGGGCAGCGTGCCACGATTAGCCCAACCAAGCGTGAAAGCCAGAACCGGGCGAAGCAGGATCAGGATCGCGAAGCCGATTTTGTAGGTACGGAAGGCGGCGCCCCCAAGCGCGGCTGACAGGCGTTGGCCGTGAAGCTCCAAACGCCAGCAGACCCAGACATAAACCTGATGCGCGAATGCGTTCGCTACGGCGAGACCCGCCCAGCAGGCGGCGCCTAAACCGAGGAAAGCACCCGACCGAAATCCGGGCAGCCATGTCGCCGCGCAGAGCGCTAGCAAGAGAACCGTCAGAGCAATGAAATGCGCGATCTGCCCCTCAAAAAAGGCCGCGCGCGTAGAGCCGGGTCGCGTCACGGGCGCTTCGGCGCTGGTATCGGCGCGACCTCGCGTCCTTCCAGCACGGCGTGCAGCCCTTCGCGCACGGCGTTCCCGCAATGCTCGGCCATGTCCTTGCGGTTCGCGAAATCCCGCGCCCGAACCGGTTTGTGGAATACGATCGTCGCCTGACCGCCCCATGACAGGCGCGCCATGTCCTTGATGTTGCCGCCAAATGGCATGTCGCCCCACCAGCCATAAAACTCGCTCGGCAGGTTCGAGCCCGGATTGGGCTGATAGACCACGCTGACCGGCTGCACCCGGTCGGCCTCGGCCAGCGCCTCATTGAAGAAAATCGCGAAAAGCGTTGATTTGAAGGGCAAAACACGAAGCCCGTCGGTCGAGGTCCCTTCGGGGAATATGCATAACAGATCGCCGCGCTTCAGACGGTCGATCAACTCCTGCTCCTGCTTTTTCGCGGCCGAGCGCTTGCGCTCGACGAACACCGTGTCGGTGATGCGGGCGACGAAGCCTGCGCCGGGCATGGCGGAAACCTCAGCCTTGGCGACGAAGTAGGTCGGCGCTGCGCCGCGCAGCACGGGGATGTCGATCCAGGTGATGTGGTTCGACATGATCGCGCCGCGGTCCTTCATCGGCCGCCCGACCGAGCGCACCCGCAGCCCCAGAAGGCGCGTGGCGGCCACGGCCCAGGCGCCTTGCACAGCCTCTCGCACGCTGCGAACGCCAAATGGGCGCTCGACGAGTTGAACGGCGAGGTACAGCAAAGCGGCGAGGCCCGTGACCGCGATCAGCAGCCAAAGCCGCAACGTGGCCACGACCCGCGTGAGGCCATTTGAATTCGGAAGAACTGGGGGGTCGGCCTCATTCCACGTGACCATGGGATCAGCCCGTCAGCCTTGCGAGCCGCCCGATGAGGCGCCGCCCACTTTCTTGTAGAACTTGCGATACCTGTCCACCATTCGGGTTGTATCCATCAACAGACAGACGTCGACCGTATTAAACTCATGATCGACAAATGCGCCGTCGCCAACGAAACCGCCCAAGCGGATATACGCCTTGATCAGCGCAGGGATCTGCCGCATCGCCTCTGCCTTGTCGACTTGATCCTCCGATAGAAGATTCATCGGCTCATAGGCGTTCTCAATTGCGCGCACACGCAGATCTTCAGGCGCTAAATGGTTGTAATAAAGGTACGAAAGCGGCTGAGCGAGCGGCTTCGGATCGGCGCCGTGAAAGCTGGCGGTGCCAAACAGAATCCGCACGCCATGTTCCGCGACATACTGACCCAGCCCGGTCCAAAGCAGATGCATCCCCGCACCACCGCGATAGTCGGCGGCGACGCAGGACCGGCCCAGCTCCAGCGTTTCTTCGGGAAACTCGCGCATCTTGGTCAGGTCGTATTCCGATGCGCCGTAGAACCCGATTCCCTCTCGCGCAGTGGCGCCCCGCATCAGTCGATAGACGCCTGCGACATAGTCCAGCGGATCGTCCGGATCAGCTTCGTTGTCGATCAGCAGGAGATGCTCAAAATACGGATCGAAACGATCACGCTCCTGTCTCAACTTCGCGTCTTCGGGATCCGGGGCGGCGCCCATCTCCTCGACGAAAACGCGATACCGCAATCGTTGAGCAGCGGCGACGTCTTTGTCCGATTCTGCGAGTCTGACCGTGAATCGGCCCGCGTCGATGCGCATTCGGCCGCGCCTCCCAAGAACTTGGCGGCGAGGGGCAACCCTCGACCCGCATGCTTCGCGACATTAGGAGACCGGCCGTGCCGACGCAACAATCTCAGCCGTCGCACAGAGCCACCACATCATGAACGCCGCGTCGCCCCATTATTAAGGGAATATTTACCAACTGGGCGGCAGCGTCTGCGAATGATTGGAAAGGAGGTCAGAAATGGTCCAGCGATTCGAGCTTCAGGGTCACCACAGCGCCATCGATGACGACCTTTCCGGCATGTTCGAAGTTCACCGTTATGCGGTCGCCAATGATCGACTGCACCTGTCCCAGCCCCCAATCGGGCTGGCCGGGATGGCGCACCAAAGCGCCGATTTCCAATAGATCGTTCACGTCGGCGCAGCCGCGCCGCAGGAAACGGAATAGAGGCGCCTGATGGAAGACATGGACCTGGTTTCTCTCTTTTGCTCTCGCATCTGCCATGACTTGATAAGCCCGGTGGGCGCCGTCGGCAACGGTCTGGAGCTGATCGCGGAAGACGACCCCGCGCTTGCGCAGCGGCCCGAGTTCAGACTGGCGGCGCAAAGCGCGACGCGCGCGGCCAACACCATCGCATTTTTCCGGCTGGCGTTCGGCGGCGCGGCTGGTGGCCCGGTAAAGATGGAGTTCCTGTCGGAGGTCGCCGCCAGCCATCTGGCGTCCGAGCGGCTGGCCGTCCAGGGTCCGGAAGGGCGCGGACGGCTATCGCGCAATATGGCGCGATTGGAGCTGATGCTGGCGCTGACCGGCGCCACCGTATTGCCTCGCGGCGGAACACTGACTCTGGCCGCAAAGCCGGGATCCGAGGATCCGACGCCGGACGGGCTGGAACAGGTCAGCGTATTGGTGGAGGGACCCGTTCTGAGGCTGGGCGAATCCGCCAGAACGGCGATTGACGAATTGCAGCCGCCGGTTCCGACGCAGCCGCGCGACGCCCATCTGGTGGCGCTGACCCAGCTTGCGCGGAGCACCGGCGCGCTGTTGCGGATTGAAGCAACCGACTCGGAGTTGCGCCTTTCGGCCACTGCGCCGCGCCTCGCCGGCCAGACCAAGGCGCCGTCGCTGGCGGTCGTGGTGTGACGGTCAGGCCGGCGCCAGCCCGGCTTTGAACCGTCGGGCGTTGGCCTGATACGTCTCGGCAGAGCGGGTCAGCCCGGCGATCGCTTCGCCGGTCAGCGGGCGGATCACCTTGGCCGGAGAGCCTACTATCAAAGAGCCCTCGGGAAACTCCTTCCCCTCTGTGACCAGCGCGTTGGCGCCGATCAGGCAATTCTTGCCAATCTTGGCGTTGTTCAGCACCGTCGCGCCCATCCCGACCAGAACGTTGTCGCCCAACTCGCAGCCGTGGATGATGGCGGCATGGCCGATGGTGCAGTTGCCGCCGATGATCGTCGGGCAGCCGGGGTCGGTATGCACGATGGTCCCATCCTGAATGTTTGTGCCGTCGCCCACCTCGATCAACTCTCCGTCGCCGCGCAGCACCGTGTTGAACCAGATTCCGACGCCGGAGCCGATCACGACCCGGCCGATCACCCGCGCGCCGGGCGCGATGAAATAATCGCCATCGTCCGGCAGGGTGGGCGCGATCCCGTCGAGGCTATAAATCTCGGTCATTCGAACTTCTCCTCATACTCCCGGTCGAGTTCGGCGACAAAGCCGCCCAGCCCGATCTGGCGGGCGCGGCGCAGCCGCTCGGCGCGCACGATCGTCTCGATCCGCGACTGGCATCTCTCGAGATCGTCATTGATCAGGATGTAGTCGTATTCGCGCCAATGACTGTATTCCGCCTGACTTTTGGCCATGCGATCCGCCACGATCTCGGCGCTGTCCTGCCCGCGAGCGTTCAAACGCCGCTCCAACTCTTGGATTGACGGCGGGAGCAGGAAAACGGTGACCAGATCCGCGCCCAAGGCTGAATCGCGCAGCAGCGAGGCGCCTTGCCAGTCCACATCGAACAGGATGTCGCGCTCACGAGACAGCCAATCCTCGACCGGCGCGCGCGGCGTACCGTAGAGATTGCCGAAGACCTCCGCATGCTCCAGCATCTCACCAGCATCCACCATCTCCTCAAAGCGCTGCCGAGAGACGAAAAAGTAGTGCTCACCGTCCACCTCGCCCGGCCGCGGCGCGCGGGTCGTGGCGGAAACCGACAGGCGGAAATTCTCGTCTGTCTCCAACAACCGCCGCGACAACGTGGACTTCCCCGCGCCCGAGGGCGATGAGAGCACGAACAGCAGCCCGCGGCGGTGGATTTCCTTGATGTTCGAGTTCATCCGTTGCGCCCTACTCCACGTTCTGCACTTGCTCGCGCATCTGGTCGATCACGACCTTCAACGCCAGGCCGATACGGGTCAATTCCTCCGAAAGCGATTTGGAGCAGAGCGTATTGGCCTCTCTGTTGAACTCCTGGCACAGAAAATCGAGTTTTCGGCCCACCGGCGGAGGCTCCTGCAGCAGGGATCGCGCGCTGGCGACATGCGCGACGAGACGGTCGATCTCCTCCCGCACGTCATTCTTGACCGCCAGCAGCGCAAGCTCCTGCGCCAGACGCTCCTCCGGCGTTTCGACCCCGGCGGCCAGAAGCGCGGCGACCTTCTCTTTCAGCCGCGCGGCGGCGGAGTCGGCGCGGGCCTCGGCGGACGCTGCAGCTTGCGTCACCAGCGTCTCGATCTCGACCACCTGTCCCGATATGACCTTGGTCAACGCCTTGCCCTCGGCCGTGCGGGCGGCGGCGAGTTCATCCGCGGCCTGCTCCAGACTCTTCATGGTCGCCGTATCCAACGCAGCCTGCTCTTCAGCGTCCGGCTCGGCGGCGCCCGGAACCATGACGCCGCGAATTTGCATCAATCCGTCGATGGAGATGGGCGCGGTCGCAAACCCCGCCTCCTCCGCCGCCTGACGGACATCTCCGGCCGCCTTCAGCGCAGCCGCCAACCCGTTCGCGTCGAGCCGAAGCGTTTCGGCGTCCTGCCCCTTGAGCAATTGCAGGTTCGCGGTCACCGCGCCGCGCTTGAACCGCGCCTTCAACGCGGCGCGCAATTTAGGCTCAAGCCCTTCGCGCCCCGGCGGCAGGCGGAGTCGAATATCAAGCCCTTTCGAGTTTACGCAGCGCAGTTCCCACCGCCAGGACAGTTCGCGAGCCGAACCGTCGGCGCCGCCGAACCCGGTCATGCTGTTCAATGTCATGGAGGAATCCTCTGGAGTTTCACGCTGGCCGATCCGCCTGTTGTAGCGGCGCGCGCGGGCGGCGCCAATCGCGAGAAGCGGTCGCGAATTCGCTTCCGACCGGGGATTTCGGCACGGCGCTTGCGACGACAGTCAGATGAACAGCCACTCGACACGCTTCGCATCCGAAAATGCGCCAAATCGGGACTGAGTGTCGAAAAATGGGAGGACAGACAGTGCTGGATCGATACAATTTTAAATGCTTTCGTCCGACAGCGAAGCTCAATGTCGCCGAATCAAGGCCGGTGGAGACCATGCGTCACAAAACGACCAAAGCGCTTTTCGACTATTGGGATCAGCTGCGGGCCAACCGACTGGCGCCTGCGCGTACGGATGTTGAGCCGGCGGATATCGCCGCGCTTTTGCCCCACACCTTTGTTCTCGAGCAGACCGCCAGGAACGACGCCCGGTTTCGACTGGCGGGAGAGGCCGTCAGCGACCTGATCGGCATGGAACTCACTGGAATGGGCGTGGCGGCGATCTGGGACGACGCGTCTCGGCCGCGGATTTCGCAACTGGTCGAAGGGGTGATTTCGGCGCCCGCGACGGCGGTTGTGATGGGAGGCAAGCAGTCAAACGGGGATATCCAGGGCGTGAAGGCCGAGTTTTGTTTCCTGCCGCTCAGGACCGAGGGCGGGCCGGTAAACCGGATAATCGGAACCGCTGTCGCGCTGGAAGGCGATGCGGTTTGGCGCGGGGGAGATCCGCGCCGGCTTCACCTTTCCGGCATGCGCCTTTCCGCGATCCATTCCGAGATTGAAGAAACGGCTGGTCCCTCTGTCTACGCCCAGCCTTCCGAAATCGAGTACCCCTCGGCGGCCGAGTCCGCTGCGCCTTTCGAACTGAAATCCATTGACGGAGAGCTCGCGAACGAAGTGTGCGCAACAACACCGGAGCGCAAGCGCCCCCATCTGCGCGTGGTCAGCGACGACGAATAGCGGGGGTCAGCGCGGCGCTGCGGCGAGCGCAGCCGCCAGGTCGCCGTAGCCTGTGAACCGCCGCTCGAAATTCAGGCCCAGCTTTTCGGCCCCTTCCCGCGCCTTGCGGGTCAATTCGGAATCGTCGGTCTGCGCCAGATAGACGACCCGGTCATAGTGGCGAAAATAGTCGTCGCGAAGCTCCGGGTGGCGATCCAGCCGCATGCCGCGCCAGATGAGCGTGTCGAACTGGCGGGCCAGAAAATCTGTCAGATAAAAGGCGCCGATCTCCTCGCCAGAACGCGCGGCGAACGCGTCGAGCCCGTCATAAAAGGCGTAGCAATGCGGGCCTGCGACACGCTCCACGCCTTCTTCCGCGCAAACCTTGTCCAACAGGCCTCCCGTTCCGCAATCGGCATAGACGACGAAGATGAACGCGTAGCCTTGCGCTCGGCCGGCCCGCACCTTGGCCCGAACCGCTTCGGGGATCAGCTGAGGGCGGTTGTGGAGCTTCGCGGGCAGGCAGATCAGGTCCATCCCGCCCCAGCCGTTGACCGCTTTTAGCGCCAGGATTTCCCGCGCCAGAGCGCCGCAGCCTATCAACAGAATCCGCCCCGCGGCCGCGCCGCGCGCCAGCGTCGCCCCTTCCTCGGTCAGGGCGTCGTCATCCAATGCTGGCAATTCAGCGGGCATCTGCGCCCTCCGGCGGTGGCGCGCTCAACCGGCCTGGTTGTGCCTGCGGGCCATCAGTTCTTTTGCGATCTCCACCGCTACGGCGGCGTCGCGGCAATAGGCGTCGGCGCCGATCGCCTTGCCGAACTCCTCATTCAGCGGCGCGCCGCCGACAAGCACGACATAGTCGTCGCGGATGCCCTGCTCCTTCATCGTGTCGATCACGACCTTCATATAGGGCATTGTGGTGGTCAGCAGAGCGGACATGCCAAGAATTTCGGCATCCTCTTCCTTCAACGTGTCGAGATACGCTTCGACCGGGTTGTTGATGCCGATATTGCGCACCTCGAAGCCGGCGCCCTCCATCATCATCGTCACCAGATTCTGGCCGATGTCGTGGATGTCGCCCTTCACCGTGCCGATCACCATCTTGCCGAGGCGCGGCGCGCCGGTTTCGACCAACAACGGCTTTAAGATCGCCATGCCCGACTTCATCGCATTGGCGGCCAGCAGCACTTCGGGTACGAACAGGATGCCATCGCGAAAATCGTCGCCGACGATCTTCATACCGGCGACCAGCGACTTGGTCAGCACGTCATAGGGCGCCCAGCCCCGCTCCAGCAGAATTTCAACGCTTTCCACGATCTCGTCTTTGAGACCGTCATAAAGGTCGTCCATCATCTGCTCGACGAGTTCGTCGTCGTCCAGTTCTCTCAGGTCGAGATCGTCGTCTTCCTCGGCCATCTCAGATCACTTCAATGAGGCGCACGCGGCGCAGGGCGCGACACCGATACAGTTCGCATCGCTAAGAATCAATCGGGCGAAGCGCCCTCCGGGAGGGAAGTTACGCTGCCGACGCGCCCCTGCGACGGCCACGTCGGCCACCACGAGAGCCGGCGGTCGGGGCCGGCGTCGCCTTTGTGGCCCCTGTTCCGTCGCTTTCCGAGGAATATCCGCCAAGGCGCGCTGCGACCTCCTCCAGAGAGGGCCGGCTTTCGAGCGCTTCATCTTGCAGCGCCGCGCGCATCGCCACCAGATGCTCCGGCATCGTACCGCAGCACCCGCCGATGATCCGGGCGCCGGACGCGCGCGCAATCCGCGCATAGTCGGCCATCAGTTCCGGCGTGCCGTCATAGTGGATATGGCCATCGACATACTTGGGAATACCGGCGTTGGCCTTGGCGATCACAATCGCCTCCGGCGCGGCGGCGGTCAGGCCAAGCACGGTGCGGATCAGATCGGACGCGCCGACGCCGCAATTTGCGCCGAAGGCGATCGGCGGAGCCGGAAGGTCGCTGGCGATGCCGGCGTAACCCGTCGAGGTGACGCCCATCATCGTGCGCCCTGCGGTGTCGAAGCTGAGCGTCCCGCAGAATGGCGCGTTCAGGTTCGCGGCGGCCTGCGCGACGGCGCGGATTTCCTCCTCGGACGAGATGGTCTCGGCCCACAGCACGTCAGCGCCGCCCTCCAGCAGCGCGGCACATTGTTCTTCGAACGCTGCGACGGCGTCCTCGAACGAAAGCGGACCAACCGGTTGCAGCAGATCTCCGGTGGGACCGACGGAGCCCGCCACGATCACAGGACGTCCGGCCGCGTCGGCGATCTCGCGCGCCAGTTCGGCCGCACGCTTGTTCAGTTCATGCACGCGGCCCTGCGCATTATGCAGCTTTAGCCGATTGCGGGTGCCGCCGAAGGAGTTGGTCAGGATCAGATCTGAGCCCGCATCGACAAAGCCTTGATGCAGCGCGCGAATCTTGTCCGGCTGGTCGACGTTCCACAGCTCCGGCGGCTCGCCCGAGGCGAGGCCGCTGTTGAACAGGTTGGTGCCGGTGGCGCCGTCTGCAAGGATCCAGTCCCGCTGGGCGAGCAGCGCCGTAAGGGCGTCGGTCATTGGTTTTATCCGTCCAATTCGAATCGGGGCGCACTATAGAGCGCAGGCCACCAGTGTGACAGGTCGGTCAAGAGGCGACGTTCAGGCGACGCTTTCGGCCTGCCCCGCCAGCGCCTTGAGCCGCATGATCATCGCCTTCAGACCGTTCGAGCGCTGCTTCGAGATCGCCTGATCGAGGCCCAGCCGCGCCATCGCCCCCTCGGCGTCCTCGGCCACGATCTCCGCCGCCGGCCGGCCGGACAGCAGCGCATGCAGGATCGCGATCAGGCCACGCACGATATGGGCGTCGCTGTCGCCCTGAAAATGCAACACCGCGCCACTCGCGGAGTCCTCCAACGAAGGAACGATCCAGACCTGGCTGGCGCAGCCAACGACTTTGGTCACCGCATTCCTTTGGTTGTCCTGCAGTTCCGGCATGTTCTTGCCAAGCTCGATGACATAGCGATAGCGATCCTCCCAGTCCTCAAGGAACTCGAAGTTCTCCGCGATCTCATCGAATGTCGGCGCATCGGCCATGACGGTCCTCCTGCCGTTTCATGTAGAGGGGGCCGCCGAAAAGGTCCAGCCAACTGCGCGGAATCGGCGACTTGCGCCCGCTGCGGTTCCGGGGCTATTGAACCGCCGGAACATCACGCGCGTTGGGGGCGCGACATATGCTAAAAATGAACAAGGCGTTTGGACGCAGCGGTCGCGGGGCGATGATCGCGCTGGCATTGGCGGGTTTGACGGCCTGTTCTTCAGATGGGGATGAACCGGAAGCCGAAGCGCCGCCGGAAGTGCCAAAGGTGCTTGCGCAGAGCGTCCGCGCGATCGATTTCGGCCGCTCATATGATGGCGTCGTCATCTCGGTCGAAGGATATGCGCCGGGCCTCGGCTATCAGCAGCCGGAGTTGCGCAACCACAGCCACGGCGCGCGTTCTCAGGACGGATTCGCGCAGTTTGAGCTTGTCGTCGCCCCAATGGATGAAGAGGTGGTCGAGACACTTCCGGCGCCAGGCTCTGAGAATGCGCTCAAGATTCGGGCGGAGCGCGACTTGCCGATAAATGTTCTGCGCGGGCTCCGCGGGGTCCGAGTCTACAGCGTTGACGGGGTCGCCACCCGGCTGTTCCAACCAGAGCCGAAGGTCGATCCCTAGATCTCGATAATCCGAACCCGGGCGCCATTGGCCGACAAGGCGATTTCCCCGCGCCTCAGCCGCAAAGCGTCACCGCCGAACACCTCGCGCCGCCAGCCATGCAGGGCGGGAATGTCGTCGTGGTCACCGGCGGCGATGGCCTCAAGATGAGCGGACGTGGCGATCAATTTCGGCGCGACGCCGGTCTCTTCCGAGCGGGCCTTCAACAAAACTTTCAACAGGTCGCTTAACGCCTGTGCATTGGATCTCTGGGGTTTCTTCGCCGGGGCTTCGGGTCGGTTCTCCGGCGGGCAAGCCTCCCCCCGACTGACGGCTTCAAGAATTTCCTCCATCGATTTCGGCTTGCGGCCTTCGCGCTGCAAAAGGCGGCTGCGTCCGAGATCTTCAGCCGTTTTCGGTCGATTGGCGGCGATCTCCAGCAGCGCGTCATCCTTGATGATGCGGTTACGCGGCACGTCCCGATGCTGCGCCGTGCGTTCGCGCCACGCCGCCAGCTCTCTGGCCACAGCAAGGAACGCCGTCGAGTTTGTGCGGGTCTTGAGCCTGCGCCACGCGCTTTCAGGGTTCACATCGTAAGTCGCCGGATCAGTCAGTATCCCGATTTCCTCAGCCACCCAATGCGCGCGCCCAGTCTCCTCAAGACGGCCTGCCAGGTGTTCATAGATCATGCGAAGATGGGTGACGTCGCCCAGCGCATAGTGCAATTGCTTGTCCGACAGAGGGCGACGCGACCAGTCGGTAAAGCGCGAGCTTTTATCGAGCTGCGCCTTGGCGATTCTCCGCACCAGCTGCTCATACCCCACCTGGTCGCCATAGCCGCAGACCATGGCGGCGACCTGCGTATCGAACAGGGGCGTCGGGATCACGCCGCCGAAATGGTGAAATATTTCAACGTCCTGCCGCGCGGCGTGAAACACCTTCACCACGCCTTCATCGGCCATCAGCCGGTGGACCGGGGCCAGATCCAGCCCATTCGCAAGCGGGTCGACCAGCACCGCGCCATCATCGCTGGAAGCGTCCCCTTCGACCGGCTTGGCCATCTGCAAAAGGCAGAGCTGCGGCCAATAGGTCCGCTCTCTCAGGAACTCGGTGTCGACGGTGACGTACGGGGCTTCGGCGAAGTCGGCGCAAATCGCGTCAAGCTCAGCCTGATCTGAAATAAGTCGCATATCCCGCGTATACATAACGCCGCAATGCGTGTCGCGGTGAAAAATGAAGGCGCTGCAGGTTGAGCGTCAAAATGCCTGTGCGCTTGAACTCGGCGGCCGGGCGAACCACCTGAAAGACGCGCCGCGCCGGGCGCAAGAGCGATCGGATCAATTGTGACAGGCGACGTACTCGACAGTGCGACACTCGCGCCGCCCTCGCGGGCGCGGCGGGCCCGCCTGTTTCTTGAATTGCTGGCCTTCTTCGTCGCTGTGCCGGTCGGGATGGCGGTGATGATCGGGCAATACAGCCTGTTCTCGGTGCTGGCCACGTTCGGCGTTGTGGGCGCGGTTCTGCTGCACATCACCCCCGGATTCGAATGGAGGGAGTTGCTGCGCGGCGGGGTCGGGCGGCACATTGCGCTAATTCTGGCATTCACAGCAGGCTCGGCCCTGCTGATCGCAGGGGTGGTCCATTTGGTGGCGCCGGAGCGCATGCTGGAATTGCCGCTCTATCGCCCGAACCTCTGGTTATTGATCATGTTTGCGTACCCGCTCGTCTCAGTGATCCCGCAAGAACTGATCTATCGCGCGCTGTTTTTCCGCCGCTATGGAGTTTTATTCCCGTCGGAGGTCGTCGCCATCGCCGCCAACGCGGTCGCCTTCGGACTGGGCCACGCGCTTTATGGCAATCCGGTCGCGATCGGCTTGACGGTCCTCGCAGGCGGCGCCTTTGGCTGGACCTATGCGAAGACGGGGTCGTTTCCGCTGGTCTGCGTGCTGCACGCCATCGCCGGGCAGTTGGTGTTCACGCTGGGCCTCGGCATCTTCTTTTATCACGCCTCCGCGGGATGACGGGCGGAACGTTTTAACGCCGCACACGCAATCACGTCTAGACGACCTGAGCCTGATCGCCCCAAAATGGCCGTGTTCAGGGCGTCGGAATCCGCCCGATTCGAATTGGCGCGCGTCGCGCGTGTGCAGAGCAGGAGCAGTAGATGTATTTGAAAATGGCCGTGATCGGCGCCACCGCCCTTTCGCTGACCGCTTGTCAGACAGCGCAAGATAATCCCAATACAGTTTCCGGCGCCGCGCTTGGCGCGCTTGCGGGCGCGGGCCTTGGCCTGCTGGTCGGCGGGGACGACCGACGCAACGCGCTGGTCGGTGCGGGCATCGGCCTGTTGGCCGGCGCCGCGGTCGGCAGCTATCTGGACCAACAGCAGCGAGAGCTGGAGCAGGACCTGCGGGGAACGGGTGCGACCATCACCAACACCGGCGACGCGCTTTACGTGAACCTGCCTGCGGGCGTGACCTTCGACGTCGACTCGGCGGCGATCCGGCCGGAGTTCTTCACTCCGTTGACCAACGTCGCTCAGACAATGAACGAATATCCCGAAAGCTATATCGACGTGATAGGTCACACCGATTCGACCGGATCGACGCAGCATAACCAGGCGTTGTCTGAGCGCCGCGCGGGCTCGGTGGGCAATTTCTTTGTCAGCCAGCGGGTGTTGCAGCAGCGCATCGTGACTTATGGATTTGGCGAAACGCAGCCGATCGCCGACAACAGCTCGCCCCAGGGGCGGCAGGCCAATCGCCGCGTCGAGATCAAGATCACGCCGGCGACTCAGAGCTGATCGATTTAAAATGCTATTGCGCGCCGCGAGGAGACATCTTCGCGGCGTGTTTGATTCAGCGAGCGTCTTTCGACGCCTGCTCAGCCTTGACTTTAGGGGGCTGAACCTGTGTATCCGGCCGGGTCTGCGCCCGCCTTCCGCGGGGCGTCCGTTCCATGCTTGAAGGGCCCAGCCATGCACGCCTATCGCACCCATACCTGCGCCGATCTCCGCGCCAGCCACGCCGGAGACGAAGTCCGCATTTCGGGCTGGGTTCACCGGGTCCGCGATCACGGCGGCATCCTGTTCATCGACCTGCGCGACCATTACGGCATGACGCAGGTTCTGGCGGACCCTGACAGCCCCGCATTCTCCGAGGTTGAGAAGGTGCGCGCCGAATGGGTGATCCGCATCGACGGCGTCGTAAAAACCCGCGATCCGGAGCTGGTGAACGACAAGCTGCCCACCGGCGAGGTGGAGGTGTTTATTCGCGACATGGAGGTGCTCGGCGCGGCTGAGGAACTGCCCCTGCCAGTCTTCGGCGACCTCGAATATCCGGAGGAGACGCGCCTCACCTATCGCTTCCTCGACCTGCGCCGCGAGAAGCTGCACCAGAACATCATGCTGCGCGCGAACGTGATCGCCAGCCTGCGAAACCGAATGGTCGAGCAGGGCTTCACCGAGTTTCAGACGCCGATCCTGACCGCGTCCAGCCCCGAGGGCGCACGCGACTTTCTGGTGCCCAGCCGCCTGCATCCCGGCAAGTTCTATGCGCTTCCGCAGGCGCCGCAGCAGTTCAAGCAGCTCTGCATGATCGCGGGCTTCGACCGGTATTTTCAAATCGCTCCGTGTTTCCGCGATGAGGACCCGCGCGCCGACCGCTCGCCCGGCGAGTTCTATCAGCTCGACATGGAGATGAGCTTCGTCGAGCAGGAGGACATCTTCCAAGCCATCGAGCCGGTGATGCGCGGCGTTTTCGAGGAGTTTAGCGGCGGCAAGCCCGTGACGCAGGACTTCCCGCGCATCCCCTATGCCGAGGCGATGCTGAAATACGGCTCGGACAAGCCCGATCTTCGCAACCCGATCGAGATGCAGATCGTCAGCGAGCATTTCGCGGGATCAGGCTTCAAGATCTTCGCGGGCATGCTGGAGAAGAACCCGAAGGCTGAGATTCGCGCCATCCCCGCGCCCACCGGCGGCAGCCGCAAATTCTGCGACCGGATGAACAGCTTCGCGCAGAAGGAAGGACTGCCCGGCATGGGCTATATCTTCTGGCGTGAGGAAGAGGGTCAGCCCGCCGGCGCAGGACCGCTGGCCAAGAATATCGGGCCGGAGCGGACGGAGGCGATCCGCCAGCAACTTGGCCTGAACGCGGGCGACGCCGCGTTCTTCCTAGCCGGAGAGGCCGCCAGCTTCATTGATGTCGCGGGCAAGGCGCGCGACGTGATCGGTCTGGAATTGAGCCTGACCGCAACCGACCGGTTCGAGTTCTGCTGGATTGTCGATTTCCCGATGTACGAGTTCGACGAGGAGACGCGGAAAGTCGACTTCTCGCACAACCCGTTCTCGATGCCGCAGGGCGGACTTGAGGCGCTGGAGAAGCTCGATCCGCTGGAAATCCTCGGCTACCAGTACGACATCGTCTGCAACGGCGTGGAGCTTAGCTCCGGCGCGATCCGGAACCACAAGCCGGAGATCATGTTCAAGGCGTTCGAGATCGCCGGATACGATGCGCAGACCGTCGAGGACAGTTTTGGCGGCATGCTGAACGCGTTCCGTTACGGCGCCCCGCCCCATGGCGGCATCGCGCCGGGCGTCGATCGCATCGTCATGCTGCTGGCTGGGGCGGAAAATATCCGCGAGGTCATCATGTTCCCGATGAACCAGCGCGCCGAGGATCTGATGATGCAGGCCCCGGCGCCCGCGACCAGTGAGCAGCTGCGCGACCTGAGCCTAAGGGTGATCCCGCAGGATTGAGGCTTACCGCGGTTTCGGCTCCAGCCACAGCTCCAGGACGCCGGGCCGCGGTTTCTTGCCCTTGAAATCGACGAGCGAGACCGGTCGAACGCCATACTCGACGTCAAGTTCCGACAGGATGTTTTTCACATCCGTCGCCAGTTGCTCGGCGGCCGCAGAGTCGCTATCGAAGAAAAACCGGACTTCGGCCAGATCAGCCGCAGTCTCCACCCTCTCCGCTCCGGGTACACTATAGCCGTACAGGTTGACCAGCAGACCCTCGATGCGGGAGATCAGCTTGCTCTGGCCGCCCGCGTATTGCACGAAAACCGTGGTCGACTGATCGGTGGGCGTCAATTGCGGGCTGAACGCCCTCGCGGTCTCCGCCACGCTGCTAATCGTCATCTGGGCCGGCGAGTCGATGAGGCCCGGATCCGGGATTGAGGTGATCACTCGCCGCTCCCTCAATTGCGCGATCGCTGCGTCGAGATCGCTCATTTGTTGGGCCAGATCGGCGACGCCCTTGGACAAATCAGCGAAGTTTCCGGCGGAGGCGAAGATATCCTCATTGCGCTGGAACTGCTGATCGGCGCGGTCCAGCGCCGCCTGAACTTCGTCGAGTCGCACATTCATATCCGCGATGGCGGGTCGCAGGCGGTTGATCGCCTGCTCGACCTCCGCCTCGCGCCGCGCGACCGCGCTGGCGATATATTCGAGCTGCGCGTGGGCCTTGATGACCTGTTTCTCGGCGTCGGCGGCGATGGATTCGGCGGAGGCGACGAGCGGCTGGATTTCGTTGTTCACAATGGCGCGCGCGCTGCTTTCGGCGGTCGTCGCTGCGCGCTCCTTGATCGTGTCGAACAGATCGACGCCCAAGAACGCCAGCCCTCCGATCACGCCGCCACCGATGATGCTGTAGACCCAGAACAGCTTCTTTCTGACCCGCTCGGTGACGCGTTCCGAAATACGCCGCTCGATCAGCTCCAGCGTTTCCTCATTGACGTCCATGACTCTCCCCTGACTAGAGCGGGCGTGGCGATGCTCCCCACCTAGCCTATCATGCCGGTGGACCAGTTCGACGGAAAGTCGCGACTGGCGCGTGGTAACACTACGTCGCAGATTCGATATTGGAGCCCTCGCAATGGCGCCCACCCGCTCAACCATTTCCGCGATCCGTTTCGGGTACGGGTTCCGCGCGGGCGACGGAGCGTGTTGAGCTGATGGACCGCTCCGAAGTCATGCGCCGCGTGAAGGGACGGGACACCAAGCCGGAACTGCGCGTGCGTGCGATGCTCCGGGCGTTGGGCCATCCGGGTTATCGGCTGGATCGGCGCGACCTGCCGGGCCGCCCGGATATCGCCTTCATCGGACGCAAGTGCGCGATCTTCGTGCATGGCTGTTTCTGGCACGGCCATGACTGCAAGCGCGGCGCGCGCCAGCCCAAGACGAACGCGGATTACTGGCGGGCCAAGATCGCCCGAAATGTGGAGCGGGACACGGTGAATGAAGCGGCGCTGCGCGCGAAAGGGTGGCGAACGCTGGTGATCTGGGAATGCGAACTGAGAGAGCCAGCGCGTGTCGAGCGCGCGCTTGAGTCATTCCTGACCAATTAGACGCGATATGGAAACAGTTAAACTCTAGAGTCAGATATTATGTCGAACTGCATCTCTCTCTATTTCTCTACCAACGCGCCGGACAGCCATTCTGACGGCGGAACGAGATACGGGAGAACTCAGATGAGCTTTTCGAAACAGAATGTGTTGGTGGTCCAGTCGAGCGCCACGCCGGAGACCTCCACGTCGAACCAGGTTGCGCAGAAAGTCGCCGAGAGTTTTGGCGGCGCGGACACGGTGCGCGATCTTTCCGAGGGCGTTTCGCTGATCGACGCCTATTGGGTCGCCAATCGCGGCAAGACCCCGGCCGAGTACGACGAGGCCGATCGCGCGGCCTTCGCCGAATCCGATGCGCTGATCGCCGAACTTAAGGCGGCGGATGTGATCGTGATCGGCGCCCCGATGTACAATTTCTCGATCCCAGCCGCGCTGAAGGCCTGGATCGACCTGATCGCGCGCCCGAAGAACACCTTCGCCTATTCCTCAGCGGGGCCTGAGGGTCTGCTGAAGGGGAAAAAAGTCTTTGTCGCGCTTAGCTCGGATGGCGTTCAGGCGGGCTCGCCCTACGATTTTTCTAGCGGTTATCTGCGCCAGGTGTTGGGCTTTGTCGGCCTTGACGATGTGACCTTCATCACCGCCGACGCCAAGATGATGAACCCCGACGCGCTGGATCGCGCGCTTGCAGCGGCCGAGGCGGTCGCCCTCCCCCAGGCGGCCTGATCCACGCAAACGGCCGCGGCGGGGTTTCGAATCCCGTCGCGGCGCCTTACATCGCAACCGCGGGCCCAAGCCGGGCCAGATAAAGGTATGCGATGTTCTTCAATGATATCTCCAAAGCGCTGGCGCAGATTTTCCATCCGAAGTTCCGCTCGGTCCTGCTGAAATCTCTGGCCATCACAATAGCCACGCTGGCGGCCATGGTCGGCCTGGTCGATTTTGCGCTGACCTACATCCCCGCGATCTCCTTCACGATCCCTATCGTTGGGTGGGAGGTGACGTTCTTCGACGAGACGATACAAAGCGTCGGCTTCTGGTTCGCAATCGGGTTGTCTGTGTTCCTGATGTTCCCCGTCGCGGCGATCATCGTCAGCTTCTTTTTGGAAGAGATCGCCGAGGCGGTGGAGGACAAGCACTACCCAAATCTGCCTCCAGCCCGCAAACAGAGTTGGGGCGAAATCATCGTCAACGCCGGCGAGTTTCTGCTGACGCTTGTTGGCGCCAATATACTGGCGCTGATCGTATATCTGATCCTGCTGCCGATCGCCTGGATCCCATTCCTTATCGTGAACGGATACCTGCTGGGGCGTGAGTATTTCGAACTGGTGGCCATGCGGCGCATGCCGCTGGAGGATGTCAAAAAGTTGCGTCAGAAATATCTGGGGCGCATCTGGATCGCCGGAATCGTGATGGCTGCGCCCCTGTCGATCCCAATCCTGAACCTGCTGGTTCCAGTGATCGGCGTCGCCGCCTTCACGCACACATTCCACCGGCTAAAAGCGAAGGCCGGAGCAAACGCCCCGGCCCCCCGATGAAACTCCCGCCACGCGGCGGGGCGATTCATGCGCCAACCGTCGGCGCGACGATCGGCTTGTCGGCGCTGTCGTGACCGCCGAGGCACGGGCCGGCTGTCGCCGCCGTGCTGGCGAGCAGAAACGCGCCAAGCGTCAGAGCAATAATCTTCATGGATTTGAATCCCTTCAATTGCGCTGTTCGAGAAGAATAGCACGATTCGGGAGGCCTTCGACCCCTGCGTCGAAATGATGACCCGCCATGCGGAGCGTCAGCGCGACGGCGTGAAGACGTCGAAGGTCGAGATCGGGATCACGCCGGTCCAGATCACCCCGGCGATGACAAGCCAAATCAACGTGGCGGCGATCGTGGTCCAGAGGAATTTGCGTTTGAAATGCGTGGTCGACGGTGCGCCGGGCGGGGTGCCAGGGGCCACTTCGCCGTCCTCTTCCTGACTGCGATATCCGATGGGCAGGACCACAAAGAGGGTCATGAACCAGATCACCACATAGAGAACGACGGCGGAGGTCCAGAACACGCCGCTTACGCCTGTTCCAGCTCGACCAGCGTGCCGTTGAAGTCCTTTGGATGCAGGAACAGCACCGGCTTGCCATGGGCCCCGATCTTGGGATCTCCATTGCCGAGCACCCGCGCGCCCTGAGCCTTCAGGTGGTCGCGGGCGGCGAGGATATCGTCGACCTCATAGCAGACATGGTGGATGCCGCCTGAGGGGTTCTTGGCGAGGAAGGCGTCGATGGGGGAGCTTTCGCCGAGTGGATAGAGCAGCTCTATCTTGGTGTTCGGCAATTCGATGAAAATCACCGTCACGCCGTGATCGGGCTCATCCTGCGGCGCGCCGACATTGGCGCCCAGCGCATCGCGATACTGCGCGGCTGCGGCATCCAGATCCGGCACGGCGATGGCGACATGGTTGAGACGTCCGATCATGGCAGAGGCTCCGCAATAATGTTTCGCTGACTGGGGCAGGAGCTAGCGCGTTTGGCCGGGAGGAGCAAGACGCCGCCGATTTTCGCCTCGTTTCACCAACCTCCGAAACGAGACCATTCCTCTAGCGGTGCGCCTGGCTCAGGCGGGATCACATAATAGCGCTGATGCTGCGCGGCCGTCGCGCAAGCGTGGTTCGGCAGGACGCGCAGGCGCGTACCGATCGGCAGGTCAGGCAGCGTCGCCGAGGAGCCGGGGCGCAGCGTGACGATCCCGTGCTCCTGATTGGCCTTCGCAACCATCAGATCAGGTATGGGCGCACCAGCCTCGTCACAGACCAGCCCGTAGCCCTGATCGACCCTCTGGTTGGCGGTGCCGCGGTCCCGCGACATAGCCATCCAGCCCGCATCGGTGATGATCCAGCCCTTTTCGCGCTGATGCCCGATCACGGTCGTCAGAACCGACAGGGCGATATCGTCAACCGTGCAGACGTCGATCCCCGCCATGAACAGGTCGAAGAACGTATAGACCCCGGCGCGCAGTTCGGTGACCCCGGTCAGGTCCTTTGCGCCATGCGCTGTCGGGGTGGAGCCGACGCTGACCACTGGGCATTCGAGACCGGCGCCGCGCAGCTTCTCAGCGCATGTCACGACGGCGGCGCGCTCCTGTTCGGCGCAGGCCGCATGCGCCTCGGCACCCCGGACCTCATAGCTCTCTCCGGCATGGGTCATCACGCCGCGCAGAGATCCGCACTCCGCCAGAATGCGACCGATGGCGACCAGTTCAGGGTCGCCGGGCCGCACGCCGGAGCGGTGATCATCGGCGTCGATCTCAATCAGGGCCGGGATTGCTCCACCGGCATCGGCGATGGCCTGCGCCTGAGTCCGCGAATCCAGAATGACCGACAGGTCCGCGCCCTTGCTGCGGATCGCCTTGATGCGCTCCAGTTTTCCGGGCGCTATGCCGACTCCGTACATGATGTTGCGATGGCCGGCTTCGGCAAAAACCTCGGCCTCGGCCAGCGTGGACACGATGATCGGCGCGTTCAGGTCGCTGCCCGTCACGCTTCTGGCCACTTCCACAGACTTCCCGGTCTTCATATGCGGACGCAGCGTCACGCCCAGCGCCTGCGCGCGACCCGCCAGACGGGCGACGTTGCGGTTGAGCTTGGCTTCGTCCAGCAGAAGGCAGGGCGTGGTCAAATCGGCGAAGCGTGGGTCGGATGCGGACATGGTCGGCCTCCCAGCTGTGATCCTGGCGACAGGATGGAGGGGCCAGCGACGCCAGCCCCGTTTAAACGCCCAATCAGCGATGCCGACGCCCTGCCCCGCTCAGACCTCGAACCCGGTTTATCGCGGCCCCGGTATACTGCTCAGCGAGCGATCGAGCATGATGTGAAGGTTCTCCAGCTCCTCGCCAAATGAATCGAGCTTGTGATTCAAACCGTTCACCGCATCTCTGACCGACTTAGGCGGGCGCCCGTTGAAGGCTTTCTCCAACGCCCCCTCGGACTTGGCGCAGTTGGGCATCTTGCCGTGCGCCTTTTTGTAGGCCTCCGACAGCCTAACGCAAATCTCACGCTTGGCGGCGTAGTCTCCGGCGGTCGAGTTATCGTCGCCGTATGCGTCGCGGGCCTCGAGCAGGTCGCCATCTGCGCCGGCGGCCTGCATCTTGAACTGGCGCACCTGCGCGACGAACTGCTCAATTTTCGCGTCATCGGCAGAGACGGTCTTCAGGACAGCCTGCGCAAGTTTCGCGTCCTTCGCGTTTTCAGAGTCCTGATACTTCTGCTGCTTTTCCTGCCGTTTGGCCGCCGCCTTCTCCTCCTTGGCCTCTTCCTTTTCCCGCTTCTTCGCCTGCGCCGCCCGCTCTTTCTTGCGCGCCTCAGCCTCCTTCGCCTCGGCTTTTCGCCTCTCCGCGGCCTTTTTGGCGTCCTTCTCCGCTTGCTTGTCGCTTGCCGGCGGAGTCTTTTTCCGCATCGTGTCTTCGAGCATCGTCTTGATCTCTCTCAGTTCACGATCCGTCGCTTCAATCCGTTTGATGAGCGCATCCAGATTCGGAATAACCTCCCTCGGCGACCTGCGGCCGGGAAAGGCTTTCGCGACCACCTTCTCCGATTTTAAGGCGGTGGGCGGCTTTTTAAGAGTGCTGTCGATCAGCGCCACCAGCTTGGCGCATGCGGCGTGGGCGGTGCGGGCGTCCTCACCGGCCTGTGTTTTCTTCTCGCCGTCGTTTTCCTTGTGAAAAGCGTCATGCGCGACGATCAGGTCGCCATTCTGCTCATTGGCGGCCATGATGATCTTCTGCACTCTCTGACGATAGGCCTGAAAGCTGGAGGTGTCGGCGTCGATCACCTTTTGGACCACCTTCAGCGTTTTCTCCTGGTCCGCTCGGCTGGCCTCGCGACGCTTTTCCTCCTTGGCCTGGGCCTTCTCATCCTCTTTTTCGGTCTTCGCCTGCGCCTTCTCGGCGGCCTTATCTTCCTTGGAGGGCGGACGCTCCACCGTGCGCATCTCGCGGACCAGATCCCGCAGTTTGCCGCTCAGGCTGTCTGGTTTGGTCGCCGTCACGGCGGCGAACAGCAGGCGCACTTCATTCTGCTTGTAGAGTCCCTGCTTGAGGCCCTCCTTATAGGCCTCCTGCGCGTCCTCCAGAAGAGGTTTGGCCTTGGCGCGCGCCTTGTCAAAGCCGGGTCCGTCGCCCGCTTCGACCGCCTTGTCGATCGCCTTCAGACACGAGCTGAGTTTGGAATCGACCGTTTTGGTCAGCTTGGCGAACGCTTTCTTGCTGTTCGAGTTTTTCGCGCAGAATGTCTGGGCCGCCTTGATCGCAGCGGTCCATTGAGCCTGAAGTTCCGACATGATCTCTCCCTGACGTCAGTGCGGTGTTCTTTGATGCAACCGTCTGATTTATCGAGCCAAAGTCAAGACCGCCCTCAGAACTCTTCCACATGGCTGACGCCCGCCACCGCCTTGATCGCCCCAGCCACCTGCGGCGTCAAAGGGTATTCGCCGGGCAGCGGGATGGTGACGTCGCCGTCGAGATCAGGCGCGAAGGGGATCAGCCAGACCGGCCCCCTGCCCCGGCGGCGGCCCTTGGTATCCTCCGCCGCCTTGTCGAGGCGAGTCTTGATCGAGTTCAGCGCCGCAGGGTCGTTATAGAAGATCTTCAATCCCGTCGCGCCGGCGTCCGCCACCACCTCATCGATGGGCTGCACGCCGCGGGCGAGCATTTTGATCTGCTCGCCTTCGCGCTCCACGTCGACGGAAAGCACGACGATATTGCCCGGCTCCAGAAGGTCGCGGTGCTGGGCCAGCGTGTCCGAGAACACCGTCACCTCGTAAAGCCCGGTCGGGTCCGAAAGCTGCACGAATGCGAAACGCGCGCCACGGGCCGATTTTCGTTCCTGCCGGCCGAGAACCGCGCCGGCGATCCGCGCCGCGCCATGCCCGGAAACGCTGAGCGACCGTAGCGTCGCGACGCTCTTTCGACGCAGCGGCGCCATGTATTCGTCCAGCGGGTGGCCCGTCAGGTAAAAACCGACCGCAGCATGTTCCTCCGTCAGGCGCTCCGTCGGCGCCCAGTCTTCGGGCTGGGTTAGTTTTGGCGCGGGAAGCTCCGTCGTCGCCTCACCAAACAACGAGACCTGCGCCGAGGATTTCTCCTCCATCGCCGCGGCGGAAAACCCTGCGATCGCATCGAGGTTTTCGAACACCCGCCGCCGATTACCGTCCAGCACGTCGAAAGCCCCCGCCCTCGCCAGCATCTCCAGCGACCGCTTGCCGACCCGTTTCAGATCGACCCGGCTGGCGAAGTCGAAGAGGTCAGTGAAGACTCCATTCGCCGCCCGCTCCTCCGTGATCAGCTTCATCGCCTCGACGCCGACATTTTTCAGCGCGCCCAAAGCGTAGAGGATGTGCCCCTCCGACACCGCAAATGTGGGCTCAGAACGGTTCACGCAGGGCGGAACGATCTCGATCTCCAGGCGGTCAAGCTCCTGCTTGTAGACAGCCAGCTTGTCGGTCAGATGCAGGTCGAGGTTCATCACCGCGGCCATGAACTCGACCGGGTGGTTCGCTTTCAGCCAACCGGTCTGATAGCTGACCAGCCCATAGGCGGCGGCGTGGGATTTGTTGAAGCCGTAATTGGCGAATTTCTCCAGAAGATCCCAAACCTCTTTGGCTTTCCTGGCGGGCACATCGTTCTTCGCGGCGCCGTCGAGGAACTTCGGCCGCTCCTCATCCATCGCCTCCTTGATCTTCTTGCCCATGGCCCGGCGCAGAAGGTCCGCGCCGCCAAGTGAGTAGCCCGCCATCTTCCGGGCGATCTCCATCACCTGTTCCTGATAGACGATGATGCCCTGCGTCTCGTCGAGGATCGGGTCGATCAGCGGATGCAGGCCCTCGCGCTCCTCCCTCCCATTCTTGACGTTGCAGTATTTCGGGATGTTCTCCATCGGGCCCGGGCGATAGAGCGCGACCAGCGCGACGATATCCTCGATGCAGGTGGGTTTGAGCTGGCGCAGCGCGTCGCGCATGCCTGAGCTTTCCACCTGAAACACGCCAACTGTATCGGCATGGCCGTAAAGCTCATAGGTCTTGTCGTCATCCAGCGGGATGGCGCCGATATCCACCGCCACGTCCCGCTGTTTCAGCAGATCGATGCAGTTCTGGATCACCGTCAGGGTCTTCAGGCCGAGGAAATCGAACTTCACGAGGCCCGCCGGCTCCACCCACTTCATGTTGAACTGGGTGACCGGCATGTCTGACCGCGGATCGCGATAGAGCGGCACCAGTTCATCCAACGCCCGATCGCCGATCACAACCCCCGCCGCGTGGGTCGAGGCGTTACGGTAGAGCCCCTCCACCTGCTCGGCGATATCGAGAAGGGTTTTGACAACCTCCTCTTCCTTCTCCGCCTCGGCGAGGCGCGGCTCATCCTTGCGCGCCTTCTTGACCGAGACCGGCTTTACGCCTTCGACTGGGATCATCTTGGACAGACGGTCGACCTGCATATAGGGCATCTGCAGCACGCGCCCGACATCGCGCACCGCGGCTTTCGAGAGCAGCGCGCCGAAGGTGATGATCTGGGCGACCCGGTCCCGCCCGTATTTCTCCTGCACATAGCGGATCACCTCTTCCCGCCGGTCCTGGCAGAAATCGATGTCGAAATCGGGCATGGAGACGCGCTCGGGATTGAGGAAGCGCTCGAAGAGCAGGCCGTAGCGGAGCGGATCGAGATCGGTGATGGTCAGGCAATAGGCGACGAGGCTGCCGGCGCCGGAGCCGCGGCCCGGCCCAACCGGAATGTCGTGATCCTTCGCCCACTTTATGAAGTCGGCGACGATCAGGAAGTAGCCGGGAAAACCCATCTTCTCGATGACGCCCAACTCGAAATCGAGCCGTTCGACATATTCCTCTCGCGGCGCGACCGGATCGATTATTGCGAGGCGTTCATCCAGCCCCTGATGGGCCTGTTTGCGCAACTCCTCCACCTCGTCATCCGCGAAGCGGGGCAGGATCGGATCATGGGTGCGGGGCCGATAGGCGCAGCGACGAGCGATCTCAACCGTGTTGGCCAGCGCTTCGGGCAGGTCGTCGAAGCGTTCGGCCATTTCAGCCGGGGACTTGAAGTAGTGCGCCGCAGTCAGCTGGCGGCGATCCTCCGCCGAGACATAGGCGCCGTCGGCGATGCAGATCAGCGCGTCATGCGCCTCGAACATCCCGGGCTTCTCGAAATAGACCTCGTTGGTCGCGACCAGCGGCAGTTCCCTCTGATAGGCGATGGAGATCAGGCCGGGCTCGCTCGCTTCTTCGGCGTCGGTGCGCTTGCGACCGTCGACGCCATGCCGCTGAATCTCGACATACAGCCTGTCGGGGAATGCGGTCGCGAGGCGTTCGGTTAGCGCGCCCGCCTTCGCTATGTGTCCGTCACGCAGAAACCGCCCGATCGGCCCGTCCGCGCCGCCGGTCAGGCAGACCAGGCCCTCCGACTTCTCGTCGAGATCATCCAACGTAACATGGGGCGGCATATCCCCGGCCTCAAGGAAAGCCTTTGAGACCAGTTTCAGAAGATTCAGATACCCCGCCTCGTTCTGCGCATAGAGGCCGACAGGCGCAGGGTCCGGCGCGCGCTCTCCGGGATTGGTGGCCGGCGCATAGGCGACTGGAATCGCGCAGGCGATGACTGGCTGCAGGCCTGCCTTCGCGGCGGTTTCAGAGAACTCCAGAGCACCGAACAGATTCCCGCTATCCGCAACGGCCACCGCTGGCATGCCATGCGCCTCACACAAATTCGGCAGCTTTTTCAGGTGAATCGCGCCTTCTAACAGCGAGTATGCGGAATGTACGCGAAGGTGGATGAAACTGGGGGCATGCGCGTTAATCATTGCGGCACGCTAGCGCGATCGTGAGGAGAGTCGCCAGCAGCAAGTTGCGGGCGAACAGCCAAATATTCGCGACTCATTCAGAATCACATGACGCGGTGCCTGAAACGCTTGAAATTCGCCATTCTTTCAGGAGATTCAGATTAACCTTAACGCAGTTTTCGTCCAAACCCGCATCTGTATCCAATTGTTTTTATTAACGTATTTCCCATTTGAGTGATTTTTAACGACCCATTTTGATTCATCAGCCGTTCATATTCAAAGCGATATACATTTCCTCGAACACTCCCAGGCTGGCTGCCACACCCGCCACAGAGTTTCAGCGCTCACACGCGCTTAACGCAGGACCCAGTTGGTCCTGCGTTACTCGTTTCAGAGACCTCTATCCATAGAATCAGAGATTGCGGCGCAAATATGGCGTGGGGCCGCTATTGACCGAGTTGGACATCAACAGAGTCCCGTAAGCGACTCTTATGACGAGACTATTCTCCCATCTCCCAGCCGCACAATTCGATCCATCCTCGCCGCCAGATCCATATTGTGGGTAGCGATCAGAGCGCCGAGCCCCTCCCCCCGCACCAACTCAAGCAGGGCGTCGAAAACACGGTCGGAGGTCGCGGGATCGAGATTTCCGGTTGGTTCGTCCGCCAGCAGCAGCCGGGGCGCATTCGCCACGGCGCGGCATATGGCGACGCGCTGCTGTTCGCCGCCCGACAGCTCGGACGGGCGATGACTTACACGCTCGGACAGCCCCATCAGCGATAGCAGCCGCGACGCCTCGGCATCAGCCTCGGATCGCGCCTTGCCGGTCGCTAGCTGAGGCAGGGCGACGTTTTCAAGCGCCGTGAACTCCGGCAGCAAATGGTGGAACTGGTAGACGAAACCGATCTCGGTCCGGCGGATCGCCGTGCGCGCGCCTTCGTCCAACTCGCCCGCATCCCGCCCCCCGATCAGGACGCGCCCGCCGTCGGTTTTGTCCAGCAGCCCGGCGACATGCAGCAAGGTCGACTTACCGGCGCCAGACGGCGCCACAAGGGCGACGATCTCTCCACTTTGAATCTCCAGATCCGCGCCGGAGAGAACCTCAAGCGCATCACGACCGGCCTGCGGAAAGCGCCGTTCAACGCCCTCAAGCTTCAACGCGGCGTCACTCATAACGCAGCGCCTCCACCGGATCGAGCCGAGCCGCCCGCCATGACGGGTATAGCGTGGCCAGGAATGAAAGACCCAGCGCCATGCCGGTCACCAGCAGTATGTCTGAGAGGTGCAATTCGGCCGGCAACTGGCTGAGATAATAGATCTCGGCGCTGAACACGTCGGCGCCGGATACGGCCGAGACAAAATCCTGGATCGCGCCGATATTCTGCGCGAACAGCACGCCAATGATTACGCCCGCGACCGTCCCGGTGACGCCGATCGCCGAACCGCAAATGAAGAAGATCCGCATCACCGCCCCGCGCGTCAGGCCGATGGTGCGAAGGATGGCGATGTCGCGCCCCTTGTCTTTGACCAGCATGATCAGGCCGGAAATGATGTTTAGCGCGGCGACCAGAATGATCAGGGTCAGGATCAGGAACATCACGTTCCGCTCCACCGCCAGCGCGTTCAGAAATGCGCCATTGGCGTTCTGCCAGTCCCAAAGTCGCAGGGGCCGGGTCGCAATCTTGGCGATCTCATCTCGATAGGCTTTGATCTCGACGGGTTTCTCGACCATCACCTCGATCGCGTCAACGCCGTCGCCCTTGTTGAAATAGACCCGCGCCTCATCCAGCGGCATGTAGATGAAACTGCGGTCGTACTCGCTCATCCCCACCTGGAAAATGTAGAGCACCGGGTAGGCCTTCACCCGCGGCGCGACGCCGAAGGGTGTCTGCGCGCCATTGGGCGAGACGATGCGAATCTTGTCTCCGATATTCAGGCCCAACTTCGCCGCCAGCCCCCATGCGACGGCGACGCCCTGCTCCACGCCATACCCGTCCAGCGATCCCAGATAACGCTCCGGCTCAGCGACGAATTTCAAGCTCTGGAGATCCTCACGCCGGAATCCGCGCACCATCGCGCCGTGGTTGCCGCGCTCGGCGCTGGCGAGCACCTGCCCTTCGACCATCGGCGCCGCCCGGACGACGCCGGGCACGCTTCGCAGCATGTCCGCGACTTCGTCGAAATCGGAGAAGTCAGGTGTTTGCGAAATCACCGTCAAATGGCCGTTCACGCCGAGAATCCGGTCGATCAACTGATCGCGAAATCCGTTCATCACTGACATAACGACGATCAGCGTGGCGACGCCCAGAGCGATACCCACCAGAGAGAACCCGGCGATGACGGAGATGAACCCCTCTTTCCGCCGCGCGCGCAGATAACGCCGGGCGATCAGCCATTCGAACCCTGCGAAGGGGCGCGTCGCGGACATCGGCGCTCTTCTCCCGCTATCTTACGCGCCGAAGCGCTGAGTGAGGAAATTTAGCGCGGCGTCCTGTGTCAGTTCCTGGCGCTCGCCGGTGCGGCGCTCTGTCAACTCAACCACGCCGTTCTTCAGGCCGCGCGGTCCGACGGTGATCCGCCAGGGCAGGCCGATCAGGTCCATGGTGGCGAATTTGGCGCCGGCGCGCTCATCCCGGTCATGATAGAGCGCCTCGACGCCCGCATTGGCCAATTGCCCATAGAGGTTCTCGCACACCCCGTCCGTGTCCGCATCGCCCTGCTTAAGATTGACGATGCCGACCGGGAAAGGCGCGACGCTTTCCGGCCAGATGACGCCATTGTCGTCGTGACTCGCCTCTATGATCGCGCCGACCAGGCGCGAGACGCCAATTCCGTAAGATCCCATCTCCACCGGTACTTTTCCTCCATCCGGGGTCGCGACTGTCGCGCCCATCGGTTCGGAGTACTTGGTTCCGAAGTAGAAAATATGGCCGACCTCGATTCCGCGTGCGCTCGCACGGCGATCTTCGGGCACTTCCGCTTCGAACAGCGCCTGATCGTGGGTTTCATCAGCACGCGCATAAGGACTGGTCCATTGATCGACCAGCGCCTGAATCGTTTCGCGGTCTTCCCACTCGACTTCACGGTCGCCCAGCGACAGGTCGAGCACTTCTCTGTCGCAATAGACCTCCGACTCGCCTGTCTCGGCCAGGATCAGGAACTCGTGGCTGAGATCGCCGCCGATCGGGCCGGTGTCGGCACGCATCGGCACGGCCTTCAGGCCCATCCGCTCAAAGGTGCGCAGATAGCTGACCATATGACGGTTGTAGGCGTGAATCGCGCCGTCCTTATCCAGATCGAAGGAATAGCCATCCTTCATCAAGAACTCGCGCCCGCGCATCACGCCGAAGCGGGGGCGGATCTCATCCCGGAACTTCCACTGCTGATGAAACAGCGTCAGCGGCACATCGCGGTAAGAGCTGACATGGGCGCGGAAGATGTCGGTGATCATCTCCTCATTCGTCGGCCCAAACAGCATGTCGCGATCGCGCCGGTCGCGGATGCGCAGCATCTCAGGCCCATAGGCGTCATAGCGGCCGCTTTCGCGCCAAAGGTCCGCGGACTGGATCGTCGGCATCAACACCGGGATATGCCCCGCGTTCACCTGCTCTTCATGCACGATCTCTTCGATACGCTTCAGCACACGCCAGCCGAGCGGCAGCCATGAATAGATGCCGGCGGCCTGTTGCTTGACCATGCCGGCGCGAAGCATCAGCTGATGCGAGATGATCTCGGCTTCGGCGGGCGTCTCTTTGAGGACGGGCAAAAAGTATCGGCTCAGGCGCATCGTCGGGATCGACCTTCCAAGGGCGGTTCAGCGGCGTTTTTTTTCAAACGCGGCGCAATGGTGAATGCGTTCGTGTAGGAGAACGCGGGCCGCATCGCAACAGCGGGATGAAAAGCGATGCGACAGGGACGTGGTTCGCGCCTGACGGTCTTTCCTGCGTGACTGTCTCAACAGGTAGGAAAAAACAGTCGACAGAAACCTGATTTGAGTCTAGGTTCCGCCGCAACAAAAAAAGGCCCAAGGTCTGGGGAGGAGAAAAACGGTCCGCGCGTCGGGCCGTTTTTCAATTTCAGAGGCGCCTGTCTTCAGGCGCTTCTCGATGTCAGATCGTCGAGCCAGAACGACTCGCCCTTGCTGCGGTCGGTGCGAATCTCAGCTTCAAGCCCCAATGCGCCGGCGACGCTGTTCAGCCGCTTCTGCAATACCTCGCCCTTCAGGTCTTCGCGACCGCCGGGCAGGGTCAGGATCAACTGATCTCCGGTTTGTTCAAGCTTTACATCCCGAAGCGAGCCAACGGTCGGCCCAGCGATCATTGCGCCCAATCTAAGGGCCCTGCCGACGGCGACGGCCAACTCTTGACGCTCCTTGGGCAAGAGATCGACGGCCGCCAGCGCTTTCGCGGCGGCGCGGCCACCCTTGTAACGATACATCAGCGCCAATCCGATAAACACCCGTTCGACATGGGTGACGCCCGCAAGGTTGGCGCGCGTAACAAGCTCGAGGCACGAGTTCGGGCGATAATCGGGATGCGTGCGCCAGACAACGTCCGAGAGCATGCAGGCGGCGTGTATGCAACGGCGGTCGTCTTCAGACGCGCGCTTTAAAATCGGCTTCAACCATTCATGAAGTTCTTCGCCAAATCCGGGAAAGCGAGAGCGTCGCTGCTCAATCACCTCGCTGGCGTGGATCAGCGGGTCGAGGGCCAGAAGCGGCGTCGGCAAATTTTCGTAGAGCACGCCTTCCCTCAGCCCGAAGGCGGAGACGAAGATGCGGTCGGGCTCGATAATGCGCACTATACGCGACAGCACGCGAGAGGCGAGCGGCGTCACCGACAGGCGCGACATGGAACTGTCCAGATAATCTCTCAGGTCCGATGGCTTCTGCTCTGACGTCCAGTCCGCCGCTTTGCGCGCTTCATCGGCTTGCAGGGTATAGCCATGCAGCACATTCAATGGGTACCCCGCGCGGATCATGTTGGCGCGCGCCATGGCCCGCCAGGATCCGCCGACCACATAGAGCTTGCAGCCCTTGTTCTCGGCCAGGATCGGACAATCGTGCAACGTCTTGTCGATATAGGCGTCGAGTTTCTCACCCTCTAAACCCGTTTTGGAAAGGCGAAGCGGCCCCAGCGGCGTGGTGGCGCCTCTGCCAATGACGCCTTCGGTCACTGGGCAGAACTCCAGCGACGCGCCACCCATATCGGCGACCACGCCATTGGCGTTCGGCGATCCCAGAACGACGCCCTGCGCCGCAAGGCGCGCCTCATCCTCACCACTGGCCACGCGAATCGGCAGACCGGTCTCGCGCTCCAGCTCGTTTCGGAATTCGGGACCGTCCTCGGCGTCGCGCACCGCCGCGGTGGCCACGGCGTCCAGCGTGCCGACATGCATGGCCTCAGCCAGCATCACGAACCGTTTCAAAGCGTTCATCGCCCGGAGCTTACCCTCCGGATCGAGGCGCCCTGTCTCCTGCAATCCGGCCCCAAGGCCGCAGGCGACTTTTTCGTTGTAGAAGTAGGCCGGAGCGCGGGTCGCGCCCTCGAAGATCACCAAGCGAACCGAGTTGGAGCCGATGTCGATGACGCCAACACGCTCGCCAGGATTCGCGCGGCGCGCAAAAGACGGGCCAAAACCGGGCAGTTCCGCGTCTTCGCCTTCGTGCATCGGATTCGCTTTCAAGTCTTTGAAACACCGTGAAACGTGGTCGCACGCGATTGGCTGCGACGTCAACCCAACGCTCCGATAACATAGTTATTCCGGCGCGCTCCATCGGCCTCGTTCAATACTGCGAAGCAAATCGCTTATGCGAAGCGGCTTCGGCTCATTCGGCGGACCATCGCCTGCAGCTCGAAAAAATGCGACCCAGAGCGCGCGAAGGGGATCCCAAGGCGTCTCCTCCCCGAAATATTCGGCCCAGTCGACAGCGGAGAAATCTACGCCAAACTCCCGCCCGATCGCCTCCAGCAGATCGGCGCCGTCATGACCGGCGAGGCCAAGATCTTCGGCCAGCGCGACGTCGTCCGTCAGTCGCGCAGAGCTGACGCCGGTTTGATCCGCGATCAACGCGATCAACCGCGCTCGAAGATCGGACTGTTCGCCATCTGATTTAGGCTCGATCATTCAGGCCATTTGGCCCAGACCGCGACCCGGGTCAAGCGTGCGGAGTTCGCCTCAAGGCCCGACAGCGCTACCGCGAGCGGAATCGCGAACGGGCGATCTGATCGGCGACTTGTCCCGGCGGCAGGCCGCTTTCCGCGGCCCTGTCGAAGATACGGTCCAGAGTTTCGGGAATTTCAAGCAGCTTGGCCTCTGCGTCTTCGGGGCTGAGATTCAGGACCTCACGGGCGACGAGGATCAGTCCACCGGCATTGACGAGGTAGTCCGGGCAGTAGAGCACGTTCGCACTCGCCAGCCGCACTTCATCTTCCGCCGCAGCCAGTTGATTGTTGGCCGAGCCGCAGATGATGGGCGCCTTGAGGCGCGCGATGCTGTCGGCGTTCAGTTCGGCGCCCAGCGCGCAGGGGGCGAATACGTCCGCATCCAGTTCGGCGATCTTGTCTTTGGCGACCTGATGAACTCCAAACCGTTTGGCCACGTTGCGCAGCGCCGCTTCGTTGATGTCCGCCGCGTAGATCATCGCGCCAGCGTCATGGAGCAGCGCGCATAATTCCGCGCCCACCGATCCGACGCCTTTTACCGCGACGCGCGCCCCGTTCAGACTGTGAGCGCCCAGACGGCGCTTCACGGCGCGCTCCATAGACAGAAAGACCCCCCGCGCCGTCCACGGGGAAGGATCGCCTGTATTGGCGGATGCGCCCGACACATAGGCTGTCTCGGTCGCGATCTGATCCATGTCTTCGACCGTCGCGCCCACATCCTCCGCCACGATGTAGCGCCCGCCCATCCGCTCCACCGCCCGGCCCAGCGCCCGCATCATGGCCGGGGTTTTGGCGTGGTTCGGGTCGGCGATCACGACGGACTTGCCGCCGCCCAACGCCAGTCCGGCCAGCGCGGCCTTGTAGGTCATACCGCGCGACAGGCGCAGCACGTCCCAGACGGCTTGCTCCTCGGTCGCGTAGGGCCAGATGCGGCACCCGCCCAGCGCAGGGCCGAGATGGGAGTCATGCACCGCAATGATCGCCCGCAGGCCGCTTTTCGCGTCGCGGGCGAAGACGACCTGCTCATGATCGTCGAATTCAGGATGGTCGAAGACGGCGTGGGACATTGCGCCCTTCCCTGCCGATAGCTCTTTGACTACAGATAGTTACGTAATTCTCCCTTGAAAACAAGGCGGGTACGAATACTGCGCAATCGGTGGGCCGAACGACCGAGAGCCGGCGCATAGAGCGCCGGCTCGGCAAGATCATGTCGCCATTGCAGGGAGTTGCGCTACTCCGCGGCGCGCGGGAACGTCTCTGTCAGGCGCGGCGCGTCCTCCGCTCCGGCGCGGCCGCGCCCCGAGAGCGACGGATACTTCATGAAGAAGTCGTGGCAATTGAACGCGTCCTCGCCGACCGGCGCCTCCGCCCGGACATAGGACCCGTTGGGCTGCAACACCCAGCTTTGCGCCTCGTCCCTGAGATTCGCGGCCATCACCTGATCGATGATCTGCGAACGCACCGTCGGGTTCACGATCTCGACCATAGTCTCAACCCGGCGGTTAAGGTTGCGCCCCATCCAGTCCGCCGAGGAGATGTAGACCCGCGCATTCGCGCTTGGCAGACCCTCGCCGCCGCCGAAGCAGACTATGCGAGAATGCTCCAGAAAGCGGCCGACGACAGATTTGACCCGGATATTTTCGCTGAGGCCCGGAACGCCCGGCCGGACGCCGCAGATGCCTCGGATCACCATGTCTATACGAACGCCCGCTTGGCTGGCCTTGTAGAGCGCGTCGATCACCTCATCCTCGATGACCGAGTTCATCTTGACCCAGACCTGCGCCGGGCGGCCGGCGGCGGCGTAGGCCGCCTCCTTCTTCAAGCCCTCGATGATGGTGGATTTCAGCGTCATCGGGCTGACCGCCAAATGCTCCATTCCCTGGGGCATGGCGTAGCCGGTGACGAAGTTGAACAGCTTCGCCGCATCGCGACCCAGCGCCGGGTCGCAGGTGAACAGGCTGAGGTCAGTATAAATATTGGCGGTGATCGGGTGATAATTGCCGGTTCCGTAGTGGGTGTAGGTGACCAGACTTCCGCCCTCACGCCGGACGACGGTGGAGCATTTGGCGTGCGTCTTCCAATCTATGAAGCCATAGACGACTTGCACACCGGCCCTCTCCAGCTGACGCGCCAGGCGGATGTTGGCGGCCTCATCGAACCGGGCCTTCAACTCCACCAGCGCGGTTACCGACTTGCCCGCCTCGGCCGCCTCGCACAAGGCGGCGACGATCGAGCTTTCCTTCGACGTGCGATAGAGCGTCTGCTTGATGGCAACGACATCCGGGTCCTGAGCAGCCTGCTGCAGATAGCGCACTACCGTTTCAAACGACTCGTAAGGATGGTGCAGCAGCATATCTTTCTGGCGGATCGCGGCGAAGATATCGCCATTGTGGTCCTTCACGCGCTCAGGCATGCGCGGCGTGTAGGGCACCCAGCAGAGGTCGGGCCGATCCTTGATGATGAGCTCATCAAGGTCACCCATGCCGACCAGGCCTGCGACCTCGATCAACTCCTCGCGCCCCACTTGCAGTTCTTCGGCGATGCGTCGTTTCAGGGAATCGGGCGCATCGGCGGAGATTTTCAGCCGGATCACCTCTCCCCGGCGTCGGCGCTTCAAGGCCGTTTCAAATTCGCGAACCAGATCCTCGGCCTCTTCCTCGACCTCCAGATCACTGTCGCGCAGGACGCGAAACACGGCGCGGCCGCCAAGCTCATAGCCCGGAAACAGACGATCGATGAACATCGACAGCACGGTTTCCAGAGGAACAAAGCGCGCCGGAGGCGTCTCTACACCCGCCTCGACGCGGGTCGGAAGCCGCACAAATCTTTTCAGCTGGCCGGGCACAGGCAAAAGCGCGTCGAGCGTTCGCTCTCCATCAAGGCTGTTCAGCTGCAAGGCCAGTGCGAAACCCTTGTTGGGAATGAACGGGAAAGGATGCGCCGGATCGATGGCCAGCGGCGTCAGGACGGCGAAGACCTGCTCAATGAAATAGCGCTCAAGCCAGTCCCGGTCCTCGGCGGACAGCTCCTCCTCCTCCATGAGAATGATGCCCGCGGCGCGCAGCTCCTTCGCCAGCCCGCCCAGCGTGTTGTGCTGCTCTCGCATCAGCGCGCGAGCATCCGCGTCGATCGCCTCCAACTGCTGAATCGGAGTCATGCCATCAGCGCTGATATTCTCGACACGTGAGCGGATCAGACCACGCAAACCAGCGACGCGCACCGTATAGAATTCATCCAGATTATTGCCGGAGATCGACAGGAAGCGGACCCTCTCCAACAGCGGCTGACGAGGATTGCGCGCTTCCTCCAGCACCCGCCAGTTGAACGCCAGCCAGGAAAGCTCTCGATTGAAGAAACGCCGGGGCGAATTTCTATCGACGCTCGCCAAACATCGCGGGTCGATCTGCGGATCGGGAATATTCAGGAAATCGGCGCGCATGGGCAGGCCTCGGTTATATTCGGTTTTCGGGTCATCTGGACTTAAAGTCGCCCTGTTCCTTACAAAAAGGAAAGGATCGTACTTTGGGCCAAATCAATCGCCCGAACCTTATCTGCACTATGTGATATTATCACGACTATCGGACCACCCCAGCGCCTCGGCCGCCAATGCGCGCCCGACGGGCCGGCCCGCGGCCAGCCCGGCGCGATCCAGTCGCTCAGCTATCTCACCCGCAGCGCGAAACGACCGCTCCATCCTCGGCAATAGGTATTTGATCAACGTCTCGCTGACCCTGAGTTGGCGATCGCTGAAGTGTTTGGCAAGGATCGCCGCGAGCAACGCGTCATCCGGCTCTGAGATTTGCGCGAGACCAATCGCTTGAAGGCGCGAGGCGAGGTCCGGCGTGGTTATCGACCATCGCGAGGGCGCGGCGCGGCCGGTCAGCAGCAAAGCGCACTTTTCGACGGCCGCCATGTTCAGCAGGTGGAACAGCGCCCGTTCCGCCGCTTTTGGATCCATCGCATCGGCGGCGATCCGGTCGGCGTCCTCGATCGCCACTGCGCCGCCCGCGACCAGGTTCGGGGCGACGGCCTCCGTCAATTTCGCAGCATCGACGCGCTCGGCTCCGCTCTCGGCCATCCAGACATGGGCGAGATGGGTTTTGCCGGCGCCTTCCGGCCCGACCAGAACAAGCCGATGGTTCGGCCAGTTCCGCCAATTGTCGAGCATCGCCAGCGCGGTTTCATTGGCGCTAGAGACCAGAAGGTCCGCCCGCCCCATTGCTTGCCGCCGCGCGAGACCGAGGTCCAGCGGCATTTGCCGCGCAGGCGACCGCGCGCCGCTCATACGTCGATATCCCCTTCGACAGGGCGTTCGGCCGGACCCAGATAAAGGCGGCTCTCCATATAGTGTCGCAGCCCGAACCGGCCCAGCACGCCGATAACCGCCGCGGCGGGCACCGCCACCAGCAACCCGGCGAACCCCATCAGAGAGCCGAACGCCGCCAGCGCGAACATCAGCCAGACCGGGTGCAGGCCGACGCTGCCGCCCACCAGCTTTGGCGTCAGCACATTGCCCTCAATCGCCTGACCAACCACGAAAACAAAGGCCACGGCGCCGATCCAAATCGGATCCCCCCAAAACTGCACGGCCGCGACGCCGACGGACAACAGCCCACCGACGATGGAACCGACGAAGGGAATGAAGCTGATCAGACCGGCGACCAGCCCGATCAAAAGTCCGAATTGCAGTCCTATAATCATCAACGCGATCGCATAGAACACACCCAGAATCAGGCAGACGCTCAACTGGCCGCGCACGAAACCCGCCAGCACCAGGTCGATGTCGCGCAGGATCCGGCGTAGCGTGTCCGCGTGCTGCCGCGGCAGCCAGTCGTTGATCTCGGCGACCATCCGGTCCCAATCGAGCAGCAGATAGAAGGCGACGATGGGCGTTATCACCACGATGCCAAGGAAATCGACCACGGCCAACCCGCCGGACAACGCGCCTTTCAAAATGGTGGAACTCGCCGCGCGGGCTTTTTCCTCGAACGATTGAAGCCCTTGATGGATGAAAGAGCTTTCGCCGCTTGCGCCTTCGGGAAAGAAGCGGGCCTGCATCGCAGAGACGAAATCCCGCATCCGGGCGGTCAGCTCCGGCGCGTCCTCGACGAACTGGCGGATCTGATCGATCGCCACCGGCAAAAGAATTGCAAAGGATCCGATCAGCGCCAACAGGAAGATCGCCGTTATCACCACAGTGGCCCAAACGCGGGACAGGCCCGCCCGCTCAAGCCGGTCGGCCAGCGGATCCATGAAATAGGCCACGGCCATGCCCGCCAGAAATGGCGTCAGCGCTTCGGACAGCAGCCACAGCCCAAGCAACAGGACGATCAGCCCGACACCCCAATAGCGAAGCTGTTCGTTGATGGTCATCGAAATACGCTCCCGCCCGGTGAGACGCCCACAATATGAGGCCGCGCCGGACTCTGTTCCCGGCCCACCGCCACGTCAAGGCGCCGTTCCGGTGGCTTATGGCGCGAATTGCTCGGACAGGAACCGTTCCTCCAGCCCGTGGTCCGGATCGAACAGAAGATTCAACGCGTGATCTTTGGCGACTTCGATTTCAACATGTTTGACGTCCCGCACTTCGGTGGTGTCGGCGGTTGCTGAGACCGGGCGTTTCTTGGGGTTCAGAACCTCGAACGTAATCCGCGCCTCATCGGTCAACAGCGCTCCGCGCCAGCGCCGTGGACGGAAGGCAGAGATCGCCGTCAACGCGATCAACGGCGCGCCCATGGGAATGATCGGGCCATGCGCAGAGAAATTGTAGGCGGTGGACCCCGCCGGCGTCGCCACCAGCACGCCGTCGCAGATCAGTTTGGGCATGCGCATTTTGCCGTCGATATGAATCGCGATATTGGCGGTCTGCCGGGTCTCGCGCAAAAGCGCGACTTCATTGATCGCAAGCGCCTCGAATGTTTCGCCATGCGTATCTTCGGCCTGCATTCGGAGCGGGTGGATTGTCGCCGTCTCCGCCTGGACCAGACGCGTGGGGAGATCGCGGGCGATATACTCATTCATCAGAAAGCCGACCGTGCCGCGGTTCATGCCATAGACCGGAACCCCGGTTTCAAGCGTCTGGTGCAGCGTATTCAGAACGAATCCGTCGCCGCCCAGCGCGACGATGACCTCCGCCTCTTCCAGCGCCGATTGGCCATAGCGCCGCTTCATGACCACCAGAGAATCCTGCGCCTCATCAGCCGAGCTGGCCATGAAATGGATTTTCCGATCTGACACTCTCGCCTCCAAGCTCTCCACAATCAGCAGAATAACTTTCGGACCGCGCTGCGCAATCCGCGATTCGCCAATCGTCAGCATCCTGCACCCAGCGCCGAAAACGAGGGAAACGCAGCCCCTACCCGCGCCGAGACATTCATCATCGGCGCAGGGCGACGCGGATTGGAAACCCCAAAGCGAATTAATTCGCCGGAATCCCGTTTAATCGCGCGATTTGATGAGACAGCGCCATCAGGTCGCGATATGACGCGGGCCATCAGAATTCACCGCCTCAACGAGTGGAGAAACGCGAAATGGATGCATCTGTCCGCGACCCCGGCTTTTTCACCCAATCTGTCGAAGACAGAGACGCCGATTTGTTCGGCGCGATCACGGACGAGCTTAAACGCCAGCGCGATGAGATCGAGCTGATCGCTTCGGAGAACATCGTCAGTCGCGCCGTCATGCAGGCGCAGGGCTCGGTGATGACCAACAAGTACGCCGAGGGTTATCCGGGCCGGCGCTATTACGGCGGCTGCCAGTGCGTGGACATCGCCGAAGAAATGGCGATCAAACGCGCCTGCGAGTTGTTCAGCGCCGAGTTCGCCAACGTTCAGCCGCATTCGGGCGCACAAGCCAATCAGGCTGTGTTCCAGGCGCTGCTGAAACCGGGCGACACGTTTATGGGCATGGATCTCGCCTCGGGCGGTCACCTGACCCATGGCGCGCCGCCCAACCAGTCGGGCAAATGGTTCAACGCCATTCAGTACGGCGTGCGCGAGCATGACGCGGTGATCGATTACGACCGGGTGGAGAGCCTCGCCAAGGAGCATCAACCCAAGCTGATCCTCGCCGGCGGATCCGCCATTCCGCGCCAGATCGACACCGCCCGCTTCCGTGAGATCGCCGACAGCGTTGGCGCCATCCTGATGGTCGATATGGCCCATTTCGCCGGACTGGTGGCGGGCGGCGCGCATCCCAACCCTCTGGATCACGCGGACGTGGTGACCACCACCACGCATAAAACGCTGCGCGGCCCGCGCGGCGGCATGGTGCTGACCAATGACGCGGCGATCGCCAAGAAGATCAACTCGGCGGTGTTCCCCGGCCTGCAGGGCGGCCCCCTGATGCACGTGATCGCCGCCAAGGCCGTCGCATTTGGAGAGGCATTGCGGCCGGAGTTCAAATCCTACGCCGCGCAGGTGGTGTCCAACGCCCAGGCGCTGGCGGATGAGTTGATCAAGGGCGGCCTCGACATCGTCACCGGCGGCACTGACACGCATCTGATGCTGGTCGATCTTCGGCCGAAAGGCGTGAAGGGCAACGAGACCGAGAAAGCGCTCGGCCGCGCCCATATCACCTGCAACAAGAACGGGATTCCATTCGATCCGGAAAAACCGATGGTCACGTCAGGCGTTCGGCTCGGCACGCCCGCCTGCACGACGCGCGGGTTCGGCGAGGCGGAGTTCCGCGAAGTCGGCCGCCTGATCACCGAGGTCGTGGACGGGCTTGCGGCCAACGGCCCTGACGGCAATGGCGCTGTAGAAGCTGACGTTAAGGGGAAAGTTCAGGCGCTGTGCGATCGATTCCCGATCTATGAGGCCCACTAACGGTCTCAGCGCCGAGCCGAACCACTTGGTTCAACGCCCTCGCCGACCCGTCGGCGGGGGCGTTTTCACTACGGGGCGTCAGGCGCCTCCAGCGAAGGCGTGACGCCCATCGCGGTCGCTCCGGCAAGGCTCAACCCAGAGGCCATACCGGCCAGTCCAGACAGCACAACGATCACCACAGCGGCGCGAGCTAATCCGCTCATCGTCATCTCCTTTTCGGAAGTTCGGTCGCCTACTCCCAGCGGCGACTATTGGGATATGGGGACCGGATCAGCATTTTCAACTCACGCTGTTTCACAGGCGGCGTCATTGTTGTGAACGCAACATGTTGCGCAGAAAAACGCCCCCTACCCAACGGTTCGCGCCCCCCCTATAGTGACTGCGGAACCGGCGCGAGGGAGGACAAGAATGCGTTGCCCGTTTTGCGGAAGCACAGAGACTCAGGTGAAGGATTCCCGGCCTGCCGAGGATAATGTGGCGATCCGCCGGCGGCGGTTTTGCCCGGCCTGCGGCGGCCGTTTCACCACTTATGAGCGCGTGCAACTGCGCGATCTGACCGTAGTGAAGAAAAACGGCAAGCGCGAGGATTTCGACCGGGACAAGCTGGCCCGATCCATCCGCATCGCGATGCAGAAACGCCCGATAGAGCCTGACAGGATCGACCAGATGATCTCCGGCATCGTGCGCCGGCTGGAATCGACCGGCGATTCCGACATCGATTCGGATATGATCGGAAGCATCGTCATGGAAACGTTGGCCCGGATCGACACGGTCGCTTATGTGCGCTTCGCCAGCGTCTACAAGAACTTTCAGGAAGCTGACGACTTCGAAGCTTTTGTGCACGAATTGCGGCCGCCCGAGCTTCCCGCCGACAAGGACTGACCATCGGGTGATCGAACTTGGGGCGACCGCGCCGAACGGGGCGCGATCGAGGTGTCGATGAACGCTCTCGACAAAAGGCATATGGCGACGGCGCTGTCGCTCGCTGCGCGGGGTCTGGGTCGCGTCGCGCCGAACCCGGCTGTCGGCTGCGTGATCGCCAAAGGCGCGCGCGTGCTGGGCCGCGGCTGGACCCAACCCGGCGGCCGTCCTCACGCCGAATCGGTGGCGCTGGACCAGGCGCGGAACCGATTTGGGGGCGATGCGATCCGCGGCGCCACGGCCTATGTCTCGCTGGAACCCTGCGCCCATCACGGGCGTACACCGCCTTGCGCGAACGCTCTGGTCGATGCCGGGATCGCTCGCGTCGTGTGCCCGCTCTCCGACCCGGATCCGAGAGTCGATGGCAGTGGATTCGAAATCCTACGTGCCGCGGGCGTGAAGGTTGAAATCGGCGTGATGGCGGACGACGCCGCGCACGTCAACGCCGGCTTTCTTCACCGCCTTTCGCAAGGTCGACCGCATGTGGCGCTGAAAATGGCGGCGACGCTGGATGGGCGGATCGCGACCGCAACCGGAGAAAGCCGCTGGATCACCGGTCCTGAAGCGCGGCGGCGGGCGCATCTGATGCGGGCCCGTTCGGACGCTGTGCTGATCGGCGCCGGAACCGCGCGCGCCGACGATCCGATGCTGGATGTTCGTGGCCTGGGGCTGGAGGCCGCCTCTCCCATCCGCGTCGTCGCGGACCCGATGCTGTCGCTGGAGCCAACATCCCGCCTTGCAAGAAGCACGGAAAATGGCCCTCCACTATGGCTGGCGCATGGAGCGGCCGCCCCGGACGAGCGTCGCGCCTCCTTGATTGCCGCCGGTGCCGACCTGATCGAAATCGGCCTTGGGGCAAGCGGCAAACTCGACATCCCGGCGCTGTTGGCGGCGTTGGGGGAGCGCGACGTGACCCGCCTGATGTGCGAGGGCGGCGGGCGGCTGGCCGCGGCGCTGCTGCTGGCCCGCGCCGTCGATGAGATCGTCTGGTTTTCGGCAGGCGCAGCGATTGGAGCTGAGGGGCTGCCCGCGCTTGGCGCGATGGAGCTTATGCAACTGCCCGACGCGCCGCGTTTCCGGCTTGAGCGGGTCGAGCGGATCGGCGCGGATGTGATGAGCGTCTGGCGCGCGCCACGGGATTAGTCCACGCTCACGCGGTCTCGCTTGCTCCGAACGCTCTGCGCGTTACTGTGCGGCCAATTCTTACGTGGGGAAACGCATGTTCACTGGAATCGTGACTGATGTCGGACGGATCGTCAGCATCCAGAACCTCGGCGACACGCGGTTGCGAATCGTCTGCGGCTATGACGCCGACGGCATCAACATTGGCGCTTCGATCGCCTGCGCCGGCGTCTGCCTGACGGTCGTCGATCGCGGCGCGGCTGAGGGCGGCGCATGGTTCGACGTCGACGCATCGGCCGAAACGCTCTCCAAGACCAATCTGGGAACGTGGGTCGAGGGCTCTCAGGTCAATCTGGAACGTGCGCTAAAGATCGGCGACGAGTTGGGTGGCCATGTGGTCTCCGGGCATGTGGATGGCGTCGCCGAGATCATTTCCGTCGCCGATGAGGGCGACTCGACCCGGATGGTCTTTCGCGCCACGGACGCCCTCTCCCGCTTCATCGCCGAGAAGGGGTCGGTCACGTTGAACGGGACGTCGCTGACGGTGAACGAGGTCGATGGCGCGACCTTCGGGATCAATCTGATCCCCCACACCAAGGAAGTAACGACCTGGGGCGCGGCGAAAGTTGGCGATCAGGTGAACCTGGAGATCGATGTGCTGGCGCGATACGTGGCGCGTCTGAACGAGTTCGCTTGAAACAGTAGGCGCCGCAACCCGCGCGGGGCATACTGGCTGGACCCGGAATCTGCGCGAGATCCCCTATGCGTCGTTATTGTTTGCCCACCCTGATCGCCGCCGTGACAATCGGCCTTTCCGGCGCCGCCGATGCGCAACAATGCGGCCCTGACATTGTCGATCCGACAGCCCGCGTGAACTATTGCACCGCCGTGATTAACGCCGGATTTGAAGATCAGGCCGACGCAGTGATCATCTACAGCAATCGTGGAGATGGTCTTCTGGAACTGGGCGATTTCAATGGCGCCTTCCTCGACTTTCAACGCGCTTTAAGCATCAGCCCCGGCGCCGCGGCGCCATTGACCGGGGCCGCCATGGTTCACCAGGCGCGCGGAGATCTTCAGCTGGCGCTGGAGACCTATGACAAGGCGATCCAATCCGACGCCGGGTATGCGCCTGCCTTCAGCGGCCGGGGCTCACTCCATCAGTTGAACGGGGACAAAAGCCGCGCTCTGTCAGACTACAATGAAGCGCTGCGCATCAATCCGCTCGATGCGCAGGCCTATCTCAACAGAGGTGGACTGTATTTCGAATTGGGCGACCTGCAGCGCTCTTTGCCGGATTTGAATGAAGCGACGCGGCTCGATCCATCGAACGCCGACGCGCTCAACAGCCGGGGCCAGACGCATCAGGCTCTAGGGGATTCCAGAAGCGCGCTGGCCGATTACAATGAAGCGCTTCGCCTGAACCCGCGGCACAGCGGCGCGTACAACAATCGCGGCGCGCTGCGCCTGGAGCAAGGTGATGTGGACGGCGCGCTCGCCGATTACAGCGCGGTGATTCAGTTGGAGCCGCATCTGATCGACGCGTACCGGAATCGGTCGATGGCGCATAAGAGGCGCGGCGACGCAGCGGCGGCCGCCGCCGACCTAGAGACCGCGATCACCATGGGCGGCGCGCCCTATATCATGAGTTGGCAGCAGTATCTTTCGTCGAGACGGCACTATGCCGGCGCTGCGGACGGCGCGATGAGCGATGCGCTCAAAGCGGCGATTTTGGCCTGCGCTGGCGATCCTTCCTGCTGACGCCGACTTCCCTTTGATGAGCGCGCGCGCTATGTGGCGCGATAGAACAGCACCGTCGCATGGCCGGGGTCCAAGTCTGGGATCGGCTTGCGACGCGAAAAGGATGACCGATGGCCTCGGAAGAGCACTATCGCGACTATATCGCCGACGTCGCCGACATAATTGATGAGGCGCGCAACGGCCGCATGTTCATTCTGGTCGATCATGAGGATCGCGAGAATGAAGGCGATCTGGTGATCCCGGCGCAGATGGCGACGCCGGATGCGATCAATTTCATGGCCAAGCACGGGCGCGGCCTGATCTGCCTCGCGCTGCCGGGCGAGCGGCTGGACTCGTTGGGCCTGCCGCTGATGGCGGCCGCGAACCAATCGCGGCACGAGACCGCATTCACCGTCTCCATCGAAGCGCGCGAAGGCGTGACCACAGGCATATCGGCCCATGACAGGGCCCACACCGTCGCCGTGGCGATCGATCCGAACTCCGGCCCGACGGATATCGCGACGCCGGGGCATGTGTTTCCGTTGCGCGCAAAGGCGGGCGGCGTGCTGGTTCGCGCTGGACACACCGAGGCGGCAGTCGATGTTTCCCGGCTGGCGGGGCTGAACCCGTCCGGCGTGATCTGCGAGATTATGAACGAGGACGGGTCGATGGCCCGCCTCCCCGACCTCATCGCCTTCGCGCAGCGCCACAACCTGAAAATTGGCACGATCTCGGACCTGATCGCGTTCCGCCGCAAGCATGACAATCTTGTCCGCAGGGTCACTGAAACGACGATCAACTCCGAATATGGCGGCGAGTGGCGGCTGAAGGTGTTTCAGGATGAACCCGGCGGCGCTGAGCATATCGCGCTGATCAAGGGCGATCTGGAGGCCGGCGGCCCGGCCCTCGTTCGCATGCACGCGCTGAACCCGCTGGACGACCTGATCGCACTGAACCCGGCCAAGGCGCATGAATTGCACGACGCCATGCTGCAGATCGGCGAAGAGGGCCGCGGGGTCGTGGTGCTGCTGCGCGATATGAGCCCAACCGCGATTTCCGAGCGGCTTACGGCCCGGTCCGACAAGGCGAAGTCAGCGGGCGCCGCCGCCTCGGGCGCGTCGCCCAAACAACTCAAGCAATATGGGCTGGGCGCGCAGATTCTGGGTGCGCTAGGCGTTAGTGAGATGATCCTGCTGACCAACTCTCCTCCGCCCAAGATCATCGGCCTCGACGGCTATGGCCTCACCATTGTCGGCGCCCGGCTGATCCTGCATCGGGAGGGTTGAAACATGGCCGCCACCGAAGAGCAGGATGGGCTTACGCCGCCGGTATTCGACAGCCCGCCGCAGGTGTTGATTGTCGTCGCGCCCTATTACCGCGATATCGCCGATGACCTGCTGACCGGCGCCAAGGCGACGCTGGAGGCTGTGCGCGCGGAAGTGGACATCGTCGAGGTGCCCGGCGCGCTTGAGATCCCGACCGCGATCGCCATCGCAGCGGAGTCCGACCGCTATGAGGGATATGTCGCGCTTGGCTGCGTGATCCGGGGGGAGACAACACACTACGAAACAGTCTGCAACGACAGCTCCCGCGCGCTGGCTCTGCTGGGCGTCGAGCGCCGCCTTGCGGTCGGCAATGGAATCCTGACCGTGGAAAACCGCCCGCAGGCCGAGGTCCGGGCCAACCCGAAAATTATGAACAAAGGCGGCGGCGCGGCTGACGCGGCGCTTCACCTGATTGGCCTGAAGCGCAATTTCGGCCGAAAAACACCCGCCTTCCGACCCGATGCGGAAAACATCATCCTGGCCGGCGACCCGCGGCCCGAGGACATGGCCTGAGACATGAGCGAAGAAATCAAGAAACCAAAGCCGTCGCGAGAAGAGAAACGGCTGATGCGCTCGGCCGCTCGGCTGGCGGCGGTTCAGGCGCTCTATCAGATGGAGTTGACCGGCGCGCCGTGGAGCAGGGTCCAGACTGAGTTCGAGAATCATCGATTGGGCGCTGAGATCGAGGGCGACCAGTATCGCGACGCCGACGTCGCGCTGTTTCGCGATCTGGTTCGGGGCGCGGTGGACCGGCAGGTGGAGATCGACAAGGCGACCGACCGGGCGCTGGTCGAGGCCTGGCCTCTGGGCCGCATCGATCCGACGCTGCGCGCCATCTTCCGCGCCGCCGGGTATGAGCTTGCCGCGCGGGCGGATGTGCCATGGAAAGTGGCGATCACCGAGTATGTCGATGTTGCGAAAGCCTTTTTCGAGGGCGGCAAGGAGCCGAAATTCGTCAACGCCGTGCTGGACCATATGGCGCGGGAGTTGCGGCCGGAAGCCGCCAAGGCCTAGCGCGCTCGCGACACTCTGCGCGTTAAACCCCCATCACAGAACTCGAATCTCGTGCTAGCATCGCCCGTGAAGGAGACCGCGATGCCCACGATTTCGAAATCCAACGACGTTCAGACCGTCATCACCACGTTCGATGTGACGCCCGGCACCTGCCAGGATCTGCTGGACGAGTTGCAGGAGGCTTATGACTCGTTCATCCGGCATCAGCCGGGGTTCATCGGCGCGGGCATCCATGTGAACGACGCGCAGTGCCGGATCGCCAACTATTCGCAATGGAAGGACCGCAAGGACTTCCAGGCGATGCTGCGCACGCCGGAGATGCGAGAGCGCAATCGCAAGATCGCCACGCTCTGCAAAAGCTTCGAACCGGTGATGTATGACGTGACCGAGTCGTTCGACTGATTTCAGCCGCTGTATTGCAAAGGCGAGCCGTCATGCGAAGGACCGCCGCCAGATGACCAAGCATTTCAAACCGGCCACCGTGCCCATGGCGCTGCGCCCGCTGACGCTGGGCGAGACGGTGAAGCACGCGCGTCAGAACGCGCTGACGGTCGTGCCGCGGCTGGCCTATCTGCAACCGGTGATCTCGGGCCGGCTGGTGTCACGTTGGCACATGGTCATGGAGCCCGGGGCGCTGAAGCGGATATTGCTGGACAAGGTCGACGCCTATCCCAAAGCGCCGATCATGAAGCGGATGCTGACCCCGGCGATCGGGCAGAGCCTATTCACCACCGAAGGCGCCGAGTGGCGCTGGCGCCGCCGCGCCGTTGCCCCGGTTTTCGCCCACCGCAACGTCGTGGAGCTGACACCGTTCATGTCCGCCACCGCCGACCGGGCGTCGGACAAGATCGCAGTAGCCAATAGCGCCGTGGACGCGGTCGATCTTATGATGGGCGCGACTTTCGATGTGATCGCCGACGTTGCGCTTTCGGGTCGTGAGAGCTTCGACCAGACCCGCTATCTGGAGATGGTGACGCTCTATTTCGAGAGCATCGGCAAGGTCTCGATCCTTGATTTTCTGGACGCGCCCGACTGGGTTCCCCGTCCCGGCGTTCTGGGCGGACGCCGCTCGGTCAAGGCGATGCACGGGATGATCGAAAAGGCGATGGAGCGACGGCGCGCGCGGGGCGGAGAGGCGGACGACCTGCTCAGCCGCATGCTGGAGGCGGAAGACCCGGAGACGGGGCGCAAGATGAGCCACGAGGAAGTGCGCAACAACATGCAGTTCTTCATCGTGGCGGGTCATGAGACGACGGCGCTGACCATCGCCTGGGCGCTTTACCTGCTGGCCAATGACCCGGCGGCGCAGGCCCGCGCGCGCGAAGAAGCGCAGGGCGTTCTGGGGGCCGGGGAAGACGCGCGACCGGCGACGGGCGACGACCTCGACAACCTGACCTATGTGCGGCAGGTGATCGACGAGACAATGCGGCTCTACCCCCCGGTCGGCATGGTCAACCGTGTGGCGCTGGAGGATGACGAGCTGGTCGGCCGCAAGGTCGACAAGGGCGACACGATCTTCCTGCCCTTCTATGCGCTGCACCGGCATGAGATGTGGTGGGACGCGCCGGAGCTGTTCGACCCCGACAATTTCACGGCCGAGAACGTCAAAGCCCGCGAACGGTTCCTGCATCTGCCCTTCGGCGGCGGGCCTCGGGTGTGCCTGGGGGCGAATTTCGCGGTGATGCAGGCGCAGATCATCCTGGCGACCCTGCTGGCGCGCTGGCGCGTGCGCCCGGTGGAGGGCCACCGCCCCGATCCGGTGATGGTGATGACGCTGAGGCCGAAGAACGGCATGCCGCTGGTGTTTGAGAGAGCCTGATCTGCGCGCATATCGCCCCTCGCGCACAAGCTTAACGTGCGGTATGGCGTAGGGGATGAGCGAGGAATCGAAAGCGGTTGAGAAGTATTGGCCCTTCGCCCCAATCAGGGCGAAGGACATTCCCGAACCTCTGAAGAATCTCATCAGCAAGGCATGCATCGCGGTGGCGACTGTCTGGGTCGTTGCTTCGCTGATTCTGCTCGCCGATCTTTTGACCAACTTCTTCGATGGCGGAGCGACCGAAGCCGATCGGTTTAAAGAGGCGCGGACGACGGTGCTGATCCTCGTCGCGCTGCTTGGCGCGCCGTTCGTGATCTGGCGGACGATCCTGGCCGCGACGCAGACGGAGATCGCGCAGCAGACCCACTACACTGACCTCTTCACCAAGGCGGTGGACCAGTTGGGCGCGACGCAGGAGATCAGGAAAGACAACACCGTCAGCACCGAGCCCAGTATCGAGGTGCGGCTGGGCGGCATCTACGCCCTGCAGCGGATCGCGGAGGAGAGCGAGCGCGACTATCTGCCGATCGTCAAAACCCTCAGCGCCTATGTCCGGCAGAATCTCGGTGAAGAGGTCGCGATGCCGGACGACCTGCCGCCCGATCCGGATTGGGATGCTGCCTCAGAGAACCCCATCGACGCAGACTGGGACGCGCTACGCGAACAAAGTGAAAAGCGACGCGAGGCGATTCAGGACTGGGGCGAAAGGCTTCGCAAGGATGCGGCGGAAAAGGGGGAACCCTCCGCCTATCGCCCCGATATCCGCGCCGCGCTTGACGTGCTGGAGAAGCGCGCGCCGCAGCATCGCCACCTGGAGTTGGAGACCGGCAAGCTGACCCCGCCGCCCGAACCGCCGCCGATGGAGCTTTCCGGCGAAACGGGAGAGGAGATTCGCGCCTCCGCAGAGAAAATTCGACAGGACGCAACAACCTATCGAGACCGGATGGAGACATGGCGCAAATGCCCCGGCGCGCCCGACCTCGCCGGGGCCGTGCTGCATGGCGCGGACCGCCCCAAAGCCCGGCTTCACCGCTTCAACTTCCGAGGTGCGAAGATGCAGGGGGCGAACCTCGGCGGGGCGCGGATGCAGGGGGCGAACCTCGGCGGGGCGCGGATGCAATCCACGGATATGAGGGAAGCCTCTATTCGCGGCTCTTCCCTCATATCCGTGGATTTTACCGACTCTAACATCACCCAAGACCAACTCGACAGCGCTTTTGGCGACGCCTCGACAATTCTGCCGGAAGGTCTGACCGCCCCGGATCACTGGTCCAAGGACGATCTCAGCGAGGACTGGGAAGAAGCCGAGCGCCAATGGAAGGAATGGCTCTCCTCCCGGTCCTCCTAACCCCCGCTCACCCGATATCCCCGCCTTGGGAAATGCACATGCAAGGCGCCGGCCTCCGCATCCTCTCGCGCGATTGTAATCGTCTCCGCATCGGCCGCGACCAGCGTCCCGGCGACGGGCTGCTCCCCGCCATCAAGATCGGGCGCCACGGTCACCTCCGTGCCCGCCGTCAGCCCCTGCGGGTCGTTGAGGATTTCGCCCGAGGCCGGGACCGGATCGAACTCCGCCGCACGCGCGATGGCCCGCCCCGGCGTCATCTCCCCCATCTCGCCATGGCCCAGCGCGTGGACATTCTCCTCCCACCGCTCCAGCGCCGCGAATTCGGACAGGAAGGCCGGACCGCCGCCCCAGCGCCCGCGCAGGAACCAGACGATGTGATAGAACTGCGCGTCGATCGCGCCGGGCGCCTCGCCCAGCAGGTACGCCCGCCCGTCCGAAAGCTGCCGGTCCAGCCATGTCAGCGGCGCGCGCATTTGCGAGACCAGATGCGGCAGGTCCGACCCGGCCTGCGCCAACCCCTCCGCCCAGTCAGGGCCCAGATAGAGCCGCCCGCGATCCTCGGCGAAATCCTGCGGCAGCGCCTCCCCCGCCGAGCCGAGTACGATCTTCACCGCAAGATCGAACAGGTCGCCATCGGTCCAGCGGCTGAGCGCCCAGATCAGCCCCGCGTCTTTGGTCGGGAAGAAGGTCGGCTCAGGCGCGCGGCGCTCAAGCTCCATGATAATGCGCTGGCTGTCGCAATAGATGTCCGCCCCGATCTGCATGACCGGCGTGCGCCGATAGCCTCCGGTCAGCTGCGTCAAAAGCGGTTTGGGCGGCAGGCGCGGGATCTCGACCGAGAGCCACGCCAGCCCCTTGATCCCCAGCGCGGCGCGCACTTTCTCCGCCACCGGCGACTGTGGATAGTTGTGCAGGATGATCTCGGCGTGTTCGGGCATGTCCGGCTCCAATCCAAGGGCGGGGTTCGGGGAAGGTAGCGCGCTGGTGGGCGAGGCCAAGCAGCCGCGCGCCGCTTGCCCCCGACCCGCCCGCGCATTAAGCCCCGTGGGTGGAGAAGACGCGCATGACCTCGCCTGAAATTGCGGATGACATTGCTGACGGCGCCGCCGACGACCGGCTGGCGCTGCGCAATGTGCTGGTGCTCGCCTCGGCGATGGGAATCCTCTCCACCCAGATGGGGTTGTTCATAGTTCTCGTGCCGCTGGCCGGACAGATGCTGGCAGAGGTCAAGGCCTTCGCGACGGCACCGGTCGGCGTTGCGGCGCTCGCCTCCATGCTGACGGCGGCGCCTATGTCGATGTTCATGGCTCGATTCGGGCGGCGCGCGGGGTTTTTTCTTGGCGCGGCCGGCGGCGGCATCGGCGCGATCCTCGCCGCCGCGGCCATCCTGACCGGCGAGTTTCAGCTGCTGATCGCGGGCGCGGTCTTCACCGGCGTCTACATGTCCAGCCAGGGATTCATGCGCTTCGCCGCAGCCGACACCGCCTCACCCGCTTTCAAGCCCAAGGCGATCAGCTGGGTGCTGGCGGGCGGCCTTTTCGGCACCATTGCGGCGCCGGAAGTGCTACGCCTGACCGAGGGCGTGCTGATCCCCCTGCCCTTCGCCAGCGTGTTTCTGGCGTCGGCCGCGATTAATTTTCTGGGCGCGGCGGTTCTGGCCTTTGTCTCAATCCCGACGCCAAAACGCATGAAGAAAGGCGCGCCTTCGGGCCGACCGCTGACAGAGATCCTGACCCAGCCGCGCGCGGCGGCGGCGCTGATCTCGGCATTGGTCTCCTACGCCTTGATGAGCCTGGTGATGACCTCTACGCCGCTCGCCATGCAGGTCTGCGGCTATGAGACCGGCCAGTCAGCGGATGTGGTGCGCTGGCACGCGCTGGCGATGTTCGCGCCCAGCTTCTTCACCGGCTGGCTGATCACGCGGTTCGGGCATCTGAGGGTGATCGCGACCGGGCTGGCGCTGATCGCCGGCTGTGCGGCAGTGGCGCTGTCCGGCATTGAAATCGAGCGATTCTACATCGCGCTGATTCTGCTCGGCCTCGGCTGGAATTTCGGATTCATCGGCGGCACCTCGATGCTGACGGAATGCCATCGGGAGGATGAGCGCGCCAAGGTTCAGGCCGCCAACGACATGATCGTTTTCGGAACCGCCGCGCTCGCCTCATTCGGGTCAGGCGCGTTGATGAACCAGTTCGGGTGGTCGGCCGTGAACCTCGCCATCGCGCCATTTCTGGCGCTGGCGGGCGTAGCGCTTATCTGGCTGTGGCTGGCGCCGCCGCGCGACTCAATCCAGCCCGATTAGGGTCTGCCAAAGATGCCCGTGCCGCCGCCCTCGGTGTTGAACCGGCCCAGATTTCCAAAGAATTGCTGGATGACCGTCAGTTCGCGGCCATATGTCGGCGTCGTGCGCGACTCAAGATTAATGATCTGGCCATCTTCCAGACCGTAACGGTTTACGCCCTCCAGCAAACCCGCCTCGTTGAAGGCGAGCTGAACCACCGTGCGGTCGATCGGAACCGGATGCTCATACATCTTCTGCTCAGAGACGGTCGAGACATAGTACCAGCGGTTATTCTCAAACGTGCCGACGATGGTCGGCTCGCCCAGTTTCCGGCGCACGCTGGAGGTCGTATCCTCGCCCATGGTCAGGCGGGCCAGTTCATCCCCGCGCGGCGCATAGCCATGAACGGCGTAGCGGGGCTCGGCGCAGGCGCTGAGCGCCAGAGCGGCGGTGAAACAAATCGCGGCGTTGCGAATGCTGACCGCACCTCGAAAATTTGTGGTTTTGCGCATGATGATCCCGGTTTCGCCCTACTCAAACGCGCCGCCGCGCCGAACGTCGCCGCACACAATATTACGGCGCGCCTGATGGACCTACCCCGCGCTTGGTGTAAATTCAAGCATTCGCCCGCCGGGGCCGCGCTTTGGGTGAACCGGTAAATCAAGGAAGGAAACGCCGATGACGGATGACGCACAGCCTGCGCCAGAGTTCTCTCGCCCCGTCACTCCGCCCAAAGAAGGGGCGAGAATGGCGGTCTCGGAACGCGCACGCAAGTCGGAGCGCACGGCTCTGGCTGAACGGTTCGGCGTGCTGGGCGTCGACTCCTTCGCCGTAACTGCAAAGCTATCCGCGCAAGGCGGCGAGGTGCTGTTGACCGGCGCAGTCTCAGCCAGCCTGACCCAACGTTGTGTTGTGAGCATGGAGCCGACCGCGACTCGGCTGGAGGAGCAAATTGAACGACGGTTTACACCCGGCGGCCGGATGAAGGAATCGAAGAATTTCGACCCTGAGGACGAGGATTCGCCCGAGCTTCTGACCGAAGAGATCGACGTTGGAGAGATCGCGGCGGAGACCGCCGTGCTGGCCATAGACCCCTATCCTCGGGCCGATGACGCGGCGCTTGAGCAACGGTTCGCAGCGCCCCCGGGGGCCAAGCCGCTGGATGACGATGCCGTCAAGCCTTTCGCGGGTCTGGAAGCCCTGAAACGCAAGCTGGAGGCCAATGGCGGCGGCGACCACTAGCCACGCCGGGTGGACAGAGCGTGCGCTGACCGCCACATTCTATGTTCGTTCGAGCGATAAAGAGGTTGCGGCGTGAAGAAAACTGGGTATGTTCCGCGTCTCGTTTTCGACACCGTTCATTGGGTTCAAACGCCTCGCGATCGCGCCGGGCGGGCCGGGTGGATGAAAAATGCGCCGACCGATATTTGGTCTGGCGGACCAGGACAGAGGTTGAGACATGGCCGTCCCACGCAACAAGGTGACGCGCTCAAAGCGCAACATGCGCCGCGCCCACGACGCGCTGACCGGCTCGGCCCACGCCGAGTGCGCCAATTGCGGCGAGCTGAAGCGCCCGCATCACGTCTGTGGAGCTTGCGGTCACTATGACGGCCGCGAAGTCGTTTCCGAGGTCGACGAGTTCGATCTGGACGAAGACGCCGCATAACGGCAGGGCCGCGCTTGCGGCCGTCGCAGTGCAAGCAGTGCGCGCATGAGCAGCAAGACCGTCCTCGCTATCGACGCAATGGGCGGAGATCGCGGCCCGTCCGCCGTGGTTGCGGGCCTGCATATTTCAGCGAAAGAGAACGAAGCGCTTCACTTCATCCTGCATGGGGATGAAGCGGAGCTTTCGCCGCTTTTGGCGAAGCGTCCGCAATTGGCGGAGCGTTGCCAGATTCGCCACGCGCCAGATTCGGTCGCGATGGACGCCAAGCCGGCCCGCGCGATGCGCGCAGCCCGGGGCACAAGCATGTGGGCGGCTTTGGAGACCGTCGCCAAGGGCGAGGCGCAAGCGGCCGTTTCCTGCGGCAACACCGGCGCGCTGATGGCCATGGCGATGCTGAAGCTGCGCAGAGCGCCCGGTGTCGATCGCCCCGCCATCGCGGTGTTCTGGCCGTCCCGGTCAAAGCAAGGCTACAACATCGTGCTGGATGTCGGCGCGGATGTGCGCGCAGACCCCACGACGCTTCTGCAGTACGCGACGATGGGCGCCGAGTATGCGCGTCTCGGATTTGGTCTGGACCGGCCTCGTGTGGGCATCCTGAATGTCGGCGCCGAGGAGACCAAGGGGCGCCCCACGCTCCGCGAAGCCGCGGAACTGACGACGGAAGCCGCTCAGATATGCGGATTCGACTATGTGGGATTCGTGGAAGGCGGCGATATTCCGTCCAATAAGGTCGATGTGATCGTGACGGACGGCTTCACCGGCAACGTGGCGCTTAAGACCGCTGAGGGCACCGCGACGCTGGTCGGCGATTTTTTGAAGCGCGCGCTGAAGAACAATTGGTTCGCGCGGTTGGGCGCCTTCCTCGCATACCCGTCGCTTCGGCAGTTGAAAGTCAGAATCGACCCGAGACGGGTGAATGGCGGTGTTTTCCTTGGCCTGAACGGGGCTGTGGTGAAAAGTCACGGCTCGGCCGATCCGACTGGTTTTTCCGCCGCTATCAAGCTGGCCTGGCGCATGGCGCAGACCGGTTTTTCCGAGCGTATCGCCGCGCAGGTTGCAATGCTGTCGATTGATGAGAAACATGACGGTTCCGCGACACGCGAATCGGAGATTCCACCCTCATGACAGTCACCCGCGCCATCGCCGTAGGATGCGGCGCCTTTTTGCCGGAAAAAATCGTCACCAATGACGATCTGGCCAAGCGCGTGGATACGAGCGACGAGTGGATCACTACGCGGTCCGGAATCAAGCGCAGGCATTTTGCGCGAGAAGATCAAAGCACGTCGGATCTGGCCATCGCCGCCGCGCTTGCAGCTTTGGACTCAGCGGGCATGACCGCAGAGGAAATCGATCTGATCGTGTTGGCGACCAGTACGCCTGATCAGACCTTTCCATCGACCGCGACCAAAGTTCAGGCCGCGCTGGGGATGCACGGCGGCGCCGCGTTCGACGTTCAGGCAGTGTGCGCCGGGTTTATCTACGCGCTGGCGACAGCGGACAACTTCATCCGCGCCGGTCAGGCCAAAAATGCGCTGGTCATCGGCGCGGAGACGTTCTCTCGCATTCTGGACTGGGAAGACCGGTCGACCTGCGTCCTGTTCGGCGATGGGGCCGGCGCATTGGTTCTGAAGGCCGTGGAAACCGAGGCCGAGAATGAGGGCCGCGGCATACTGACCACCTGTCTGCACTCGGACGGGCGCTACAACAATATTCTGTATGTCGATGGAGGCCCTTCCACCAGCGGCCATGCTGGAAACGTCCGCATGGCCGGGCGTGAGGTGTTCAAGCATGCGGTGATCAAGCTGGCCGACGTCGCCCATGAAGCGATGAGCAAAGTCGGCGTGACGAGCGAGGAAATAGACTGGATCGTGCCGCATCAGGCCAATATCAGGATCATCGAAAGCACCTCGAAGAAAGCTGGCGTGCCGATGGAGAAAGTCGTCGTCACGGTTCAGGAGCACGGAAACACATCCGCTGCGTCGATCCCTCTGGCGCTGGATGCCGCGGTGCGGGACGGACGCGTCAAACCCGGTGATCTCCTGCTAATGGAGGCGATCGGCGGCGGTCTGGCGTGGGGTTCGGCGCTGTTGCGCTGGTGACCTGCCGCACCGCAGCAATCGTAAAAGTGAGTCTCCGCGTGCAGAGCTTGCCGCAACCCTTTGATATTGACTCCTTTTCTAGCGCTACGTAGTTTGTACATATAAGTCGCGGATTGGAAATTGACTGGTCCGCGCATAGTTTGGGAGAACCGAAATGAGCGGCAGCACGCTGACTCGCGCAGATCTAAGCGAAGCGGTTTATCGTGAAGTCGGACTCTCCCGCAACGAATCGGCAGAATTGGTTGAGAGCGTTCTCGGCCATATGTCCGATGCTCTGGTGCGTGGCGAAACAGTAAAAATCTCGTCCTTCGGGACCTTTAGCGTACGTCAGAAGAATGAGCGTGTGGGGCGCAATCCAAAAACCGGGACGGAAGTACCGATCCCACCCCGCCGAGTGCTCGTATTCCGACCATCACATGTGCTGAAGGACCGGATCAACGAGGGACAAGGCGGGACATAACCGCGACCTCCACGCACAGCTGGAGAAAAAGAGGTAATGAGCAAATCACCTTCGGCCTTTCGCACCATCTCGGAGGTAGCGGAAGAGCTGGACGTACCGGCGCATGTTCTTCGATTTTGGGAGAGCAAATTCGCGCAGGTCAAGCCGATGAAACGGGGCGGCGGACGCCGCTATTACCGTCCCGCTGACGTTGACCTGCTGCGCGGGATCCGGGAACTGTTGTACACCGACGGCCTAACCATCAAGGGCGTGCAGAAAGTGCTGCGCGAACAGGGCGTTAAAAGCGTTCTGGCCCGCGGCGGCAATGCGGCCGAGGTGATTGTCGAAGAACGCAAGGTCGCCTCTGGCGGCGGCGGAAGCTCGACCGTGGTCAGCGCCGGATCAGGCCCGTCGCTGAGCGTTGCGGCGAGCAGCGGCGACGCGGATCTGGATATCGACGAGGACGGTGCGAGACGCGCTCGTATCGAAGCGACGATCCGGCGACTCACCTCGTTGCGCGATCGGTTGCGCGACAGCGCCTGAACCCAAGGCGCGTCAGCGTCAAATCAGGTTGCCACGAACAGCCCAGCCGCTATAACGCGGGCTCATGTCGGGCCGTGGCGCAGCTTGGTAGCGCGCTTGCATGGGGCGCAAGAGGTCGTGAGTTCGAATCTCGCCGGCCCGACCAAGTAAAAGAAACGCCAGCCATTGCGGCTGGCGTTTTTTCGTTCCCGTATTTTGTTTACTCGCACCGCTTCATCGCCCCGTTGACCCCGCCCTCGCACCCGGCGAAGGTGCGGAATGCTAGAACAGACGTCACCTGCGGATTCCATGATCACGACCATCACATCTACGCGCCACGCCACCGGCGTCCTGCCCTATCAGGCGATTCGCCGCCTGATCGAGTCTGGGGCGATCAGCGCCGCGCCCGACATAGATTCGGCGCAAATCCAGCCGGCGAGCCTTGACCTACGGCTTGGCGCCAAGGCCTGGCGCGTGCGGGCGAGTTTTCTGGCCGGACGCGGGCGAACGGTGGCTGATCGTCTGCAGGAATTCGGCATGCATGAAGTAGATCTCAGCCAGGGCGCGGCGTTGGAGCGAGGGTGCGTCTATGTCGTCCCGTTGTTGGAGCGATTGAGCCTGCCCGGCGACGTCTCCGCCATCGCCAACGCCAAAAGCTCGACGGGACGGCTGGACCTGCTGACCCGGCTGATCACCGATGAGGGTGTCGAGTTCGACCGGATCGACGCCGGTTATGACGGACCACTCTATGCGGAGATATCTCCGCTCACCTTCTCGGTTCTGGCACGGCCGGGAGTACGTCTGAATCAAATCCGCCTCCGGCAGGGCGATGCGAGACCGTTTACCGACGCGCAGCTACGCGACCTGCATGATCGCGTGACTTTGGTCGATGTGGATCCACTGATTCAAGACGGGCTTGGCTTTTCCGTCGATCTGACGCCGCAGAAAGACGGCCCCGTGGGATTTCGCGCCAGGCGCCACGCGGGGCTGATCGATCTGGAGAGAATCGGCCAATACGATGTCGGCGATTTCTGGGAGCCTGTCGAGGCGCGCGGCGGCGGGGGAATCATTCTTGACCCCGGCGCGTTCTATATCCTCGTCAGCCGCGAGGCGGTGCATGTGCCGCCTGACTGCGCGGCGGAAATGGCGCCATATCTCGCCGTAGCGGGCGAGTTTCGGGTGCACTATGCGGGATTTTTCGATCCGGGCTTCGGGCATGCGGCGACAGGCGGCACTGGTTCTCGCGGCGTTTTGGAGGTCCGTTGCCATGACGCGCCCTTCGCGCTGGAGCATGGGCAGATCGTCGGACGGTTGGTGTACGAGCCGATGCTCGAAACGCCGGAGGTACTTTACGGATCGGATATCGGATCGAACTATCAGGCGCAGGGACTGCGCCTTTCGAAGCACTTCAAGCAGTAGAGGTTAGTTCAGGCTCGCCCGCGCCGTCTTACCGCGATATGGCAGCCCCACGCCTCGCCAGCTTTGCGCACGGTCTTCCGGATGCTCGCCGCCGGTGAACCCGTAAACGACAGTGTAGATCTCCCGGAAGCCGGCCTTGTGCAGAAAATCCGCCGCGCGGGCCGAACGTTCTCCGGTCGTTGAGATCAGGACAACCGGCGTGCGGCCCAACGCGCCACCGCGCTTGCCAACCAGAGCCCTCAAATCACGAATGAAGTTCGGGTTGATCTGCGGCTGGTAGATGGTGTGACCGCCCAGCTTGAGCGGCGCCATGCGCACCCAGGGAACGTGTCCGTCCAACCCTTTGGGCGATCCGTCTTTCTTCTTCTCCTTGGAATAGCGAACGTCGATGAAAACCACGCCGGACCGTTTGGCTGCTTTGTTCGCTTCGGTCGGAGTCAGATAAAGGCCCGACCACGTGCCGAGCCAGGGAGGAATAAGATAGGGATTGATGCTGGTTTTAAGCTGACCCGCCGAAGCCGCGCTTGCGGAGGCAATGGCAAAACCAATGATCGCACCGGCGGTCAAACCTGTGACGATGACTCGTCTTATTCTAGAAAATGCCGAGAAAACATACACCTCGGACCTCCAACTCACACGCTACTCGAATAAATCTTCGTCCTTTTCCTCCGAATCTTCAAGGTCTCTGTCACTTTTTTCTACGGATGCGAGTCCTTCTGGCAACGGCGCGTTGTCCAATAGACCCGCGTCGCGCAGCTCTTTCAGGCCGGGAAGATCGCGTGCGCTCTCCAATCCGAAATGATCGAGGAAGGCGGCGGTGGTCACGAATGTGGCAGGCCGGCCGGGGGTCATTCGACGGCGGCCGAACTTGATCCAGCCCATCTCCATCAACGCATCCAGTGTGCCGCGGGAGAGAGAGACGCCGCGGATTTCCTCGATTTCGCCGCGCGTCACCGGCTGGTGATAGGCGATGATCGCCAAGGTCTCCAACCCGGCGCGGGAGAGCTTTTTCATCTCGACCGCTTCGCGCCGCATCAGGAAGCCGAGATCAGCCGCGGTCCGGAACGCCCAGCCTTCGCCGACCCGATTCAGGCTTACGCCCCTCCCTTCATAGCGGCGCCTGAGATGCTGGATCGCCTCGGCGGCGTCGCAACCTTCGGGCATGCGCCCGGCGATCTGGGGCAGCGTCAGCGGCGAACTCGCGGCGAAGAGGATCGCTTCGGCCATGCGCTCCTGCTCCGCCATTGGCGGAATGTCGAACAGGGCCTCATCGGGTGCGCCTTCGATCGCTGGCTTGTCCTCAGGCGGCATTCCAGGCCTCGCGCGCGGCGCGCAGATAGATCGGCTCAAACGCGGCGTCCTGACGAATCTCCACCTCTCCGCGCTTCGCCAGTTCCAGCGAGGCCGCAAAATGGCTGGCCATGGCTGAGCGCGCATCCTCCAGATTCCAGCCATCCGGGATGAAATCGGCGAGAACCGACCAGTCAAGATCGGCGCCGATCACTCCCCGCAGGTTTTTCAGCGCATCCTCGACCGTGTGCAGCTTGCGCCGGTTCACATGCAGCGGGGTGTAGTTGTCCTTGGTCTTCACCTGCGCATAGGCGCGCAGTAAATCCAAAAGCGAGGCGTCCCAAACCGTGCGGCGAGAGGAGACGACCTTTTCCTCCTCTCCGCGGGCGAAAATATCCCGGCCCAGCTGGTCGCGCGCCATCAACCGCGCCGCGGAGCCTCTCATCGCCTCCAGTCGTTCAAGCTGGAAGGCGAGATATGCGGCAAGCTCCTCAGCGCTCGGCCCCTCCTCCTCATCGGGCGGGGGCAGCAGTAGGCGGGATTTGAGATAGGCGAGCCAGGCGGCCATCACCAGATAGTCGGCGGCCAGCTCAAGCCGCAGCTTCTGGGCGGTCTCAACGAAGGTCAGATACTGCTCGGCCAGTTTCAGGACCGAGATTTCCCGCAGATCCACTTTCTGGGTGCGCGCCATGGCCAGCAGCATGTCGAGCGGGCCTTCATAGCCGTCCAGATCGACGATGAACGCCTCATCGGCTTCGCGTTCTTCCACGAACAATCCGTCAGGCATGGGCCAACTCCTCTCCTACAAGCGCCTGATGCCGGGCCCAAAGCGCTTCGATATCGCTGCTTTCGCTCTCCGCTTGCGATTTCGCCAGCGTTCGCATCGCCTCCGCCCGATCCGCCCGTTCTTGCGCCGCGGCGGACAGACGCGGAAGGGTGTCGGCCACCGGCTTCATCTCACTGAGGTCGCCATTGCAGTGAAGCGCGAGGTCGCAGCCCGCTTCGATCGAAGCAACGGCGCGCTCGGCGGGTTCGCCCGACAGGGCGTTCATCGAGAGATCGTCGGTCATCAACAGGCCATCAAATCCGAAATCGCTGCGGATCACCTCTTCAATCACGATCGGCGACTGCGTGGCCGGGCGGTCCGGATCGATGGCGGTGAACTGAATATGCGCGGTCATGCCAATAGGCGCGTCAGAGAAGGTTCGGAATGGTGCGAAATCGACCGCCTCAAGCTCATCGCGCGGGGCATCCACAACCGAATTCGCTTCATGGGTGTCGACCTGGGTTCGGCCATGGCCCGGCAAATGCTTGATCACTGGCAGCGCGCCGCCCGCGAGCGTTCCGTCATAGATCGCCCTGCCCCGCCGCACGACCTCCTCCGGCGTTCGGCCCAGCGCCCGCACCCCGATCACGTCGTTCGATCCCGGCTGCGGGATGTCCAGAAGCGGCGCGCAATTCACATCGACGCCCATCGCCGTCAGCTCCAGCGCGATGATGCGATATCGCAGCGTCAGAGCCTCCAGCAGGGTCGCTTCGTCCTTAATCGAGTCGCAGACGTTCAGAACCGGCGCCCAGCGCCTCCAGGGCGCGCCACGAAACCGCGCGACCGATCCGCCCTCCTGATCCACCAGAATGGGCGCATCGCGGCCCACCGCGTCTCTCAGCGCGTGAGTCAGGCGAGACACCTGGCCCGGCGTTTCGACATTTCGTTTGAAAAGGATGAAGCCCCAAGGGTCCGCCGCGGCGAAGAACGCGGCCTCTTCCGGCGTGAGGTCCGCGCCCGCGCAGCCGAAGATCACGGCCCGCGGCGACGGCACTAGCCGCTCCTCGCGACGATGCAGGCCTGTCCGCGATTCTTCAACGCCTCGCAAACCGAAACGGCGGAACCCCGGTCCTCGAACGGGGCCGCGCGCATTCGAAAAAGGGTGCGCCCGCCCGATTTAACCGGCTGTACGATCAATTCCAGTCCGGACAATAAATCCGGATTGCGGGATCTGACGATCTCCCATTGCTCGCGCGCATCGTTGTCAGACCCAAACGCCCCCATCTGAATCTGATAGGGCGAATCGGCGGCGGCCAGCGCGCGGGCGATGGCGGCCTCGGTGGAGGCTGGCAGACGCGGTGCCTGCCGGGCCGGGGCCATCTCATCCTTCGTCGCGGCGGCGGCTTTCACGCGGCCGGGGCGCGCAGACGGGGGCGGAACCTTGCGCGGCGCGTAGATGGTCGTCTCGATCTCTTTTTCCGGCTCGGTCGCCGGCTCCGCGTTCTCCGGCGCCAAAGGCGGCGTCGCGGCAGGGCTTTCTGGCGTGGGCTCAACCGCGCCAAGTGAGGCGATCTCGGGCGCTTCGGGCTGCGGGGTGGCCGAAATTCCACCTGGCTCGGACACGCGAACGATCGGCTTGTCGTTGGCGGCGGGTCTTTCCGCGGCCGGCGCAAGCGCGACATCGGAATTCTCGTCGCCACCCGAGATGGAGTCGTAGACCGCCAGCCCCTGATGCTCGAACGTCACGCCGCCGGGATCTTCCGGCGCGATTCGCGTCGGCCCTTCGGCGGCGCGGATCACCGGCACTTCACGCGCATCCTGCGCGCCCAGCCTGTACGCCCAGACGACCACGCCGGCCAGCAGGGCGAGTGACAAAACCGCGCCGGCGCCAGCGCCAAGCGCACGGATGAGGGGGGATCGAGTCGAAGACTCGACTTGGTCATCGAAAGAGGCGTCGTCGCGCATCGGATCGCAGAGCCTGTATTTGGTCCCGCATTTCGCGGGTTTATGCTGCTCTGACCCCGATATGTTGTAGCGCTTCAGCGCATTTCGTTGACCGGGGTCACACCTAGAATACCAAGACCAGCCGCAATAACAACCGAAACGGCGCGAATCAGCGCGATTCTGGCGCCGGTCAGAGCCTCGTCATCATCACGCAGGAAGCGCAGAGAAGGATCTTCCTTGCCCTTATTCCATAGGCCGTGGAACTCCGCCGCCAGATCGTAGAGATAGAAGGCGATGCGATGCGGCTCATGCGCCTGGGCGGCCTGCTCAACCGCGCGGGGCCATTCGGCGAGCTTCTTTGCGACCGCCAGTTCAGCCGGATCGGTCAGCGGCGACAAATCGGTCGCTTGAAGCGTCGCGTCACCCGCATCCACTCCGGCGGCCGCCGCGCCGCGCAGCACCGACATGACCCGCGCATGGGCGTACTGAACATAGAAGACCGGGTTATCCTTGGATTGCTCTTTCACTTTAACGAAGTCGAAATCCAACGGCGCATCATTTTTACGCGTCAGCATGACAAAGCGGGTCACGTCCGGGCCGACCTCATCCACCACATCGCGAAGGGTGACGAACTGCCCGGCTCGCTTGGACATTTTGAAGGGCTCGCCGCCCTGGAAGAGCTTGACCAGCTGGCAAAGCTTAATGTCGAGCGGGGTCTTGCCGTTCGACAGCGCCGCGACCGACGCCTTCATCCGCTTTACGTAGCCGCCATGATCAGCGCCGAACACGTCGATGAGCTGGTCATATCCGCGCTCGACCTTGTCGTGATGATAGGCTATGTCAGCGGCGAAATAGGTCCAACTGTTGTCGGACTTCTTCAGAGGCCGGTCGACGTCGTCGCCATACTCGCTTGATTTGAAGAGCGTTTGAGGGCGCGGCTCCCAATCCTCAGGCGTCTTGCCCTTGGGCGGCTCCAGCACGCCGACATAGATCAGGCCCTTTTCATCCAGCGACTTGAGCGCTTCACCAATCCGGCCATCGTCGGTCAGGGACCGTTCGGAGAAGAAATGATCCATCCGAATGCCCAGCGCATCCAGATCGGCGCGGATCGCCTTCATCATCTCTTCAATGGCGAATTCGCGCACATCGGGCAGCCAGGAACTTTCGGGGGCGTCCATCAGGCCGTCGCCATATTCCTCGGACAGGGCCTCGCCCACCGCTTTCAGATAGCCGCCGGGATAGAGACCCTCCGGAATTTCCACGACCTCGCCCCGCGCCTCACGATAGCGCAGATAGGCGGACCGGGCGAGCACATCGACCTGCGCGCCGCCATCGTTGATGTAGTATTCGCGGGTGACGTCATAGCCGGCGAACGCCAATAGATTCGACAGCGCGTCGCCGAACACGGCGCCGCGGGTATGGCCCACATGCAGCGGGCCGGTGGGATTGGCCGAGACGAACTCTACATTCACCTTCTCGCCGCCGCCAATGAACGAGCGGCCAAACGCTGCCCCCTCTTTCAACGCCTCTGCCACCGCGCCCAGCCAGACGACCGAATCGAGCCGCAGGTTGATGAATCCCGGCCCGGCGACCTCTACACTGGCGACGCGGTCATCCGCCTCCAGCTTCGGGGCCAGAGCTGTCGCGATGTCGCGCGGCTTCATCCGGGCATGCTTGGCCAAAACCATCGCGGCGTTCGTCGCCATATCGCCATGGGACGCGTCGCGGGGCGGCTCCACCGCGACATTCGAAAGGTCGAGCCCCTCGGGCAGCGCGCCCTCGACGGAGAGCGCGTTCAGCTGATCGGTGACGAGTGAGCGGATATCGGCGAAGAGGTTCATGGGCGTGTTCCGGAGCGTCGGATAAATCCTGCGCGCTCGGTAACATGCGGGCGATCAGGCGTCCAATGGGGTTTCACGCCCTCGCCTGTGGATCGGTCAGCACCCGGTGTTCCTGCAACGCGAAGCGATCGGTCATTCCGGCGATATAGTCGGCGACGATGCGGGCGCGCAGCGTGTCCGAGACCGCGTGAATCGCGGCCTCACGCCAGTCGTCCGGCAACAGGCCGGACTCCGCCATGAAAAGACCGAACAGATCCTTCATCACCCCCGCCGCCTTGGTGCGCATGCGCTGCACCTTCCAGTGGCGATACATGCGGGCGTAGAGGAATTCGCGAATCTGTCGCAGATCCGCCTCCATCCCCGGCGAAAATGCGATGACCGGCGTCTTCGCGGCGCGGATCTCGGCGGCGTTCTCCGGCGCAAGATTCTTCAGGCGGACCACGGATTCCTGCAACACGTCCTCCACCATCAGGCCGAAGACACGCCTGAGCGCCTCATGCTGGCGGCGGGCCGGCTCCAGATCGGGATAGAGCTGGTCGACGCGCGCGAAACACTCGCGGACCAGCGGCAGATCGCAGGCTTCCTCGACCGTGAACAGGCCCGCGCGCAGGCCATCATCCAGATCGTGATTGTTATAGGCGATATCGTCCGACAGCGCCGCGACCTGCGCCTCCGCGCCCGCCTGGGTGTGAAGCTCAAGATCGTGGCGGGCGTTGTAGTCGCTGAACCCCGCATTCAGATCCGCGTTGGGCTCGTCCGGACCTGCGGTCAGCGGCCCGTTATGCTTGGCGATGCCTTCCAGCGTTTCCCAGGTCAGGTTCAACCCGTCGAATTCGGCGTAGCGCCGCTCAAGTTCTGTCACGATCTTCAGCGCCTGCGCGTTATGGTCGAAACCGCCATAGTCCTTCATGCACTCGTGCAGGGCGTCTTCGCCCGTGTGGCCAAACGGGGTGTGCCCCAGATCGTGGGCCAGCGCGACGGCCTCGGCCAGCTCCTCATTCAGGCCCAGCGTGCGGGTGACGGTGCGCGCGATCTGGGCGACCTCGATCGAATGGGTCAACCGGGTGCGATAGTAGTCCCCTTCATGCTCCACGAAGACCTGCGTCTTGTGCTTCAGCCGACGGAAGGCCGATGAATGGATGATCCGGTCGCGGTCCCGCTGAAAGCAGGATCTGTGGGCGCTTTCCGGCTCCGCATGCAGGCGCCCGCGAGAGTTCGCAGGGTCGGACGCGTAGAGAGCGGTTTGAAATTCGGTCATCGCGATCGTATATCCGACCCAGGGTTGGCGGAATTCAGCGTGCGCCATACCCTTTGGCATCGGCGCGCCGCCTCGCCCGCGAGGAGAGAGCGCTTATAACGCAATCGCAAAGGGCTTGAAACGCATGGAGTTGCGTCTGCCAGTCACAGTCACCGACCGGGCCTTCACCCGGCTGGCCGAGATCGCCGCCGAGGCCGGTGAGGCAAAGGCGTTGCGCGTCGCGGTGCTGGGCGGGGGTTGCTCAGGCTTTCAGTATGAGATCCAGCTCGAGGACGCGCCTGCTTCCGATGACCTGGTGATCGAGAAAGGCGGGATGCGCGTATTGATCGATCCCGAGTCCCAGCCGTTTCTGGAGGGTTCGGTGATCGACTTCACGGACGAGTTGATCGGCGCGCGTTTCGCCGTTCAAAACCCGAACGCGGCCTCGACCTGCGGCTGCGGCACCAGCTTTTCGATCTGAGAGACTGGTAGGCGCGACGCCGTCAGACGAGCGTCTCGGCTTTGGGCTGATCCATCTCCGCAAGCACCGCGTCGGGACGCCATGCAATTTCCAACGACTGAACGAAGACCTGATTGTTGCGCGACTGGCCCCGCTTTCGGCAGCGTGTAACTTCCGCAGGCGGGCCGTCCGACAGTTCATTGGATTTTCGCGGAGTGTTTCGCTTCAGATTTTCGCCGCCGGTCCGGCGACGATGACCGGGCGCGGTTGCGCAGGCGCAGGCGCAGGCGCAGGCGCAGAGCCCGGAAACATTGTTAAACGGCATGCCGCAACCTCCACTTATCCGGGACGGATGGGAGTTATGCGACACGCCGTTTCACCGCTCGCGCCATTGTTCCAAAGGTATCGGCAGCGAAAGTCCTGCCCCTTCGCTTTGATCGTCAAGCAGCCGCCCGTCCAGCCTCGGGTACGCGCCAGGCAGACCCGGGGCCCGTCTCGGGATTCAACGGCAGTAAAGACTTTGGGCAAATACCGGCGTCCGTCCCAGATTGAGACCCGCGCCGCGCCGCCCTTCAGAAACTGAATTTTGTGGGATTGCGGAGAACCCAGCTTCAATTCGGCGCCGGATGCGCCGCCGAACTGGTCGAACACCGAAGCCGCCGACACCGGAGCGAAACTGGCCGCCACTTTGACATCGTCCTGAGGCGCTATTGATTGCTGAGCGATACCGGTCCCTGCGCCGACCGCCAGACCTAATGCGAAAACCAAGTAACTAACGCCAGCTCTTTTAAACATTTGCGCCTCATGAACTATGCCCATTACCCGACGCGCCGATGGTAGTTAATTCCCTCAATCCTGTCGATGATTTTCCTTATTTTTAGGTTTAATTAGGTACTTCAACACTATGTAATTAAATATATATTTCCGAACTAACTTGCTGATTAGACTCCGCTTTACCGATGTCACCGACCAATACTGCCGCGGCGCGCCATACTTCCGCATGAGCGGGCAAATGGCTCAATCCGAACGCGAATCACGCCGAATCAGAGACGGAAAGTGCCCGATGGCTTTCGGTCAGCCGGCGCGCACCGGAGCCACCCGGCAGCCGGTCTCTCCACTGGCGCCGTTGTTCCACAGGTAACCGCAGCGGAAGTCTCGCCCGTTCGTGGTCAAGGTCAAACACCCGCCGGTCCAGCCGCGCGTACGCGCCAGACAGATGCGCGCGCCCTGGCGGCTTTCCACCGAGGTGAACACATTCGGCAGATAGCGGTAACCATCCCAGATCGCGACCCGGGCGGCGCCGCCGTTCAGGAACTGGATCCGATGGGCCTGAGGCTGATCGAGCGCGATCTCGGCGCCGGAGCGGCCGCCAAATTTCCGAAGAATCAATTCCGCCGAGATCGGCGCATAGGTGACCTCATCCACATAGATGCGAGAGGTTGTCGTCTTGGTCCTTCGCCGCTGGCTCTCCAGCCAGGCGCGTTCCTCGGGGCCGATGCCGTTGACGAACTCGCCTGAGAAATCCGGGGACGGCTTGCCAAGCTGCGGCGCGGGGGACGTAGGCGGCGCTGCGGATTCTGAAACGGCGTCTCCCGAACAGCCTGCGGTCTGAAGGAACGTCAAAGCGAGGGCCACACGGCCCAGTCTACTCAACATATCGTGTCTGCCTCTTTTCGTCACACCATATAGCCAATGGTCGATTCGGTCGATGGCTCAGTTCGGCGACGGTTGACGGCCTGCGCACCGCACCGCACTCTCGCAATTCCCGCCGCAACCGGATTCAATCGCCCCATGAAGATCGCCACATTCAACATCAACGGAATCAAGGCCAGGCTGCCCGCGCTCATCGACTGGCTGAAGGAGGCCGATCCCGATGTCGCGCTGCTGCAGGAAATCAAATCCATAGATGAGAACTTTCCGCGCCAACCTATCGAAGACATTGGCTATAATGTGGAAACGCATGGGCAGAAATCGTTCAATGGCGTGGCGATCCTGTCCAAGCGCCCGGTCGAGGATGTGGTGCGCGGCCTGCCCGGCAATGATGAGGATGAACAGGCCCGCTGGATTGAGGCGACGGCCTTTGGCGACAAGGGCGCGGTGCGGGTCTGCGGCCTCTATCTGCCCAACGGCAATCCGGCGCCGGGGCCGAAATACGATTACAAGTTGTCGTGGATGGAACGGCTGGAGGCGCGGGCCCGCGACCTGCTGGCGGCGGAAGAACCGGCGCTGATGGCCGGGGATTACAACGTCATCGCCGACGCCGACGACGCGCATTACCCGGACAACTGGCGCGACGACGCGCTGATGCTGCCCCGGACGCGCGCGGCGTGGCGGCGGGTGGTGAACCTGGGCTTCACCAACGCGCTGAGGGCGCTGCACCCGGAGCCGATGATCTATAGCTTCTGGGATTATCAGGCGGGCGCCTGGCAAAAGAACAACGGCATCCTGATCGATCACATCCTGCTGACCCCGCAGGCCGCCGATCTTCTGGTCGCCAGCGGGGTGGATAAGGCGATCCGGGGTCGCGAGAAGCCCTCGGATCATGTGCCGGTGTGGTGCGAGTTGGGGGTTTAGCCCCTATTGAAAAGGCCCGCTGACAGCGAGCCTAATCTTGTTCCAATTGGTTTTGAAACGTCACAAATCCGGGTAGGAGTGCCGCTCGCCTTTGGCGCCCGGATGGGTCACAGCGCCGTTCTGGGTCGAGCCGACCCCTTGCGCGTATTTCCAGAGCGCGCCAGAGCCATAGATCGTCTCGCGAGGACCGCTCCACGCCTCACGCCGCGCGGCCAGCTCCTCGTCTGAGAGATCCACAGCGATCGTCCCCGCTACCGCGTCCAGCGAGATCACGTCGCCGTCCTTCAGCAAGCCGATGGGTCCGCCCACCGCCGCTTCCGGCCCGACATGGCCGACGCAGAAACCGCGCGTGGCGCCAGAGAACCGGCCATCGGTGATCAGCGCCACTTTCTTGCCCATGCCCTGGCCAGAAAGCGCGGCGGTGGTCGACAGCATCTCGCGCATGCCCGGGCCGCCCCTGGGCCCTTCATTGCGGATGACGATGACTTCGCCTTCATTGTAGCCCCGATTCTTGACCGCCTCGAATGCGTCCTCCTCACTCTCGAACACACGGGCAGGGCCGCTGAACCGAAGCTGATCCTCGGTCATTCCGGCGACCTTCACGATGGCACCTTCAGGGGCCAGGTTGCCCATCAGACCGACCACGCCGCCGGTCGGGGTGATCGGGGTTTCGACCGGATAGATGACCTTGCCATCCGCCTCGATCTTCATCTCGTCCAGTTCTTCGCCTATGGTGCGTCCGCTGGCGGTCATGCAATCACCATGCAGATAGCCGCCCTTCAGCAACTCTTTCAGCACCACCGGCACGCCGCCGACCTCATAGAGATCCTTGGCGACGTATTGGCCGCCCGGCTTCAGGTCGACGAAATAGGGCGTGTCCTTGAAGATGTCGCAGACGTCCTGAAGGTTGAACTCGATCCCCGCCTCATGGGCGATGGCGGGCAGGTGCAGGCCGGCGTTGGTGGACCCGCCGGTGCAGGCGACTACGCGGGCGGCGTTCTCGAGGCTCTTGAGGGTGACGATGTCGCGGGCGCGAATGTTCTGCGCCAGCAGGGTCATCACCGCCCTGCCCGCCGCCTCTCCATACTGGTCGCGGCTTTCATAAGGCGCAGGCGCGCCGGCCGAGTTCAGCAGCGCGAGGCCGATCGCCTCGGACACGCAGGCCATGGTGTTGGCGGTGAACTGTCCGCCGCAGGCGCCGGCCGAGGGGCAGGCCACCGCTTCCAGCTTCTCCAATTCGCAGGTGGACATGTTCCCGGCCTGATGCTGGCCGACCGCCTCGAACACATCCTGCACGGTGACGTCCTTGCCGTTCAGACGACCGGGCAGAATCGACCCGCCATAGAGGAAGACCGAGGGCGTGTTCAGGCGCACCATGGCCATCATCATGCCAGGCAGAGACTTGTCGCACCCCGCCAGCCCGACGATGGCGTCATAGCAATGGCCGCGCATGGTCAGCTCCACCGTGTCCGCGATGGCCTCTCGGCTAACCAAAGAGGAGCGCATCCCCTCATGCCCCATGGCGATGCCGTCGGTGACGGTGATGGTGGTGAACTCGCGCGGGGTGCCCGCGGCCTCCTTCACGCCAGATTTGACCGCCTGCGCCTGCCGGTTCAGGGCAATGTTGCAGGGCGCGGCCTCATTCCAGCAGGTGGCGACGCCAACGAAGGGGCGGTGAATCTCCTCTTCGCTCAGCCCCATCGCATAATAGTAAGATCGGTGCGGCGCGCGCTCGGGACCTTCGGTTGTGTGGCGGCTGGGAAGCTTGGACTTGTCGAACGTGCGGGCGTCCATGATGGCGTCTCCTGAGGTCAAATCCCGGCGCTGCGGCCGAGTCGGTATTATTTGTCGCGGAGGACCCTAGCGGCGCGAACCGTGCGATTCCAGCGGATTGCAGGTATATTGAGGCGGATCAATGCGAATGCGGGCGTTGCACTGCATTGATTTAATAGCGGGCTTCAGCCCCGCGGACCGAAGAAATGGGAGAAGTTCTTATGTCCGAGCCCGAGAACCCTCGCGAAAAGGCGCTTTACCGCAAGCCGCGGGAGCATAATGACGCTGGCGCCACCGAGCATTTCATCAAGCATGACCGCGAAAGCGGCGCGGCGGCGCCTGACCGCAAGGAAGAGGCGCTGAAACGCAAGCAGCACGATGCGACCGGATCACGCGCCGAGCACTATACGGATATCGAGCGGCGCGGCGAGGATTGACGCGCCGGTCCTGATCGTCATGGTTGCGGCTGATCGGCGCCGTTGGGGCGCCCTGTGATTTCCCCGACGGAGTCGCCGATGGCCGCGCCCTCCCCCTTTGACCGATATATCGCGCCTGCGCGCGCGCGCAGCAGCGTCTGGCGCGTGCTGGGCGGCGGCGTGATCATCGTCACTTGCTGGTTTCTGGCGACCATGGCCCTGCTGCTGGGTCGGGTCGGCTGGGTGATGCTGATCGATGGCGCCCCGATTGCGCTGGCGCTGGAAAGCGGGCAACAGCTGCTCGCCGCAGGGTCGCCTCTGTCGCTTCTCGCGATCATGTCCAGTTTCCTGGGCGTTTGGATCGGCGTCTGGGCAGCACTGAAGCTGTTTCACAAGCGCCCGTTCGGCACACTGTTTTCTCCGGAACGTCAAATCCGCTGGAAGGAGTTCGGCGCAGGGCTATTGCTGTCGGCAGTGTTTTTCGTGCTGTCAGTCGCCGCTGCGCTGATCCTGGTTGGCGCGCCAGCGCGCAGCGATCTGGACGCGGCGGTCTGGGCGCTCTGGATTGTTCCGGTTATACTTGGGATATTCATACAGGCCACCGCCGAAGAACTCTTGTTCCGCGGCTATATCCTGCAACAGCTCGCGGTCTGGTCCCGCAATCCGATTGTATGGGCATTGCTGCCCTCTCTACTTTTCGGCTCGCTGCATCTCGACCCCGGCAAGCCGCTTGAGATCAATCTGCAGATCGGCTTCATCACCTTCCTGGTCGGCGTTATCACCGCCGCGCTGGTCTGGCGCACCGGGTCTCTGGCGGCCTCGATGGGGCTGCACCTAGGTGTGAATTGTCAGGCGCTAACCCTTGTCGGCGCTGAGGAAACGCCGCTGGGCGGTGGGCAGCTTTGGCTCTACGAGGCCGGCAGTGCGACCACGCTTTACACCATCGACATGGTCAGCGTGATCGCGCTTTTGGCGCTGGTGCTGTCGCCCTGGCTGCCGTTCGGTCTCGCCAGCGCCGCACCGTCACCCCAGCTCAGCGAGACGATCGACGGCGGCTGAGAGCTTCGTGGCGTCGGCTTCGGCGGCGGCCAGGCGCTCACGTTGTTCGGCGACCACCTTCTCCGGCGCCTTGGCGAGAAAGTTCTCGTTCGAGAGCTTTCTCTGCAGCCCGCCGATTTCCTTCTCAACCTTCGCCGACGCCTTGTCCAGCCGCGCCTTCTCAGCAGCGATGTCGATCACGTCGGCCAGCGGCAGGCACAGCGTCGCGCCCTCCAGCGCCAGTGTGACGGCGCCTTTGGGAGCATCGTTGGCGTCCTCGACGGAGGCGATGCGCGCCAGACGCTTCAACAGCGTGTCTCCTCCAGCGAGTCGGGCCTTCGCGGCCTCCTCCGCCTCCACGACGAGAAGCGGGATCTTCGCTCCCGGCGGCACGTTCATTTCCGCCCGGACTGACCGGACCGCCTCAATCGCCTTGACCAGCCAGTCCATCTGCGCATCGGCATCGGCGTCGGCAAGCTCGGCAGCCGTGTAGGACGGCCAGTCCGTGTGGATCAGCGAATTCTTGCGTTCCTCGGACAATACCGACCACAGCTCTTCGGTGATGAAAGGCATGATCGGGTGCAGCAGGATCAGGCACTGGTCCAGCGCCCAAGCGGCGGTCGCCTGGGTCTCCACCTTCGCTGCGCTATCCTCTCCCTGCAAAAGCGGTTTGGAAAATTCCAGATACCAGTCGCAATAGACGCCCCAGATATGGGCGTAAAGGGCGGCTGCGGCGTCGTTGAATCGGAACGCCTCCAGCGATGCATCCACCTGCTCGCGCAGGCGGGCGGTCTCACCTACAATCCATTTGTTGACCGTCTCATTCACGGCGCCCGGATCGAAATCGACGGCCGGCACGCAGCCGTTCATCTCTCCGAACCGCGCGGCGTTCCAGATTTTTGTGCCGAAATTGCGGTACCCTTCGACCCGGCTGGTGGCGAGCTTCAGGTCGCGGCCCATCGCCGCCATCGAGGTCAGGGTGAAGCGCAGCGCATCGGCGCCGTACTCGTCGACGATTTCCAGCGGGTCAATGACGTTGCCCTTGGACTTCGACATCTTCTGCCCCTCGCTATCGCGCACGAGGGCATGGATATAGACGGTGTCGAAGGGAACCAGCGGCTTGCCGTCCTCATCCTTCATGAAATGGAGGCCGAACATCATCATCCGGGCGACCCAGAAAAAGATGATGTCGAAGCCGGTCGAAAGCAACGAGGTCGGGTAATAGCGCTGCAGCTCTGCGGTGTCGTCGGGCCAGCCAAGGGTAGAGAATGGCCAGAGCGCAGAGGAGAACCACGTGTCGAGAACGTCCTGATCGCGCACGATCTGAACGTGCTTTCCGCCACGGTTTCCGAAAATGAACCCGGCCGGATCGCCGTCATCGGCCACGGTGACGACGACACCGGCGCCGTAATATTCGCGGGCCTGAGCGAGCGCATCCTCCGCCGACAATGCGCAGAAAATATGTGGCTCGCGGAGATCAGTCACTTCGCGCTCGGAATTCTCCGGAAGCGTGTCCAGCGCCATCTTGCCGGGTCCGTACCAGACCGGGATCTGGTGACCCCACCACAGCTGGCGCGAAACGCACCAGGGCTCAATGTTTTCAAGCCAGTGGAAATAGGTCTTCTCCCAGTTCCTGGGCGCGAAAACTGTTTGATCGTTGCGGACATACTCCAGCGCGGGCTTGGCCAGCGTCTCGGCGTCGACGAACCACTGATCGGTTAGCATCGGTTCGATGACGACTTTTGAGCGGTCGCCGAAGGGCTGGGTGATCGGCTTGTTCTCGACCAGAGCAATGTCCTCGCCGTCCTCATTTCTGACGGTGCAGGCGAGCCCCTCCTCGGTGATTTGCTGAATGACCAGCTTTCGCGCCTCGAACCGGTCGAGACCACGCAGATCATCGGGAACCAGATTCAGAGCATCCACCTCCGCGGCGTCAGAGGTCGCACCCTTGGCAATCTCCTGCGCCCGTGCGGCGCAGGCCGCATAAGGGTCGCCGTCACCCCGCATATGTCCGCGCGTGTCCATCAGCCGGTACATCGGTATGCCGCCGCGCTTAGCGACCGCATAGTCGTTGAAGTCATGCGCGCCGGTGATCTTCACCGCGCCCGATCCGAAGTCAGGATCGGGATATTCATCGGTGATAATGGGGATCAGGCGGCGATGCTCCTTCGGCCCGACCGGAATTTCGCAGAGCTTGCCAACGATGGGCGCATAACGCTCGTCATCCGGGTGCACCGCGACCGCGCCGTCGCCCAGCATGGTCTCGGGCCGCGTGGTGGCGATGGAGATATAGTCGCGCTCTTCCTCAAGCGTGATGTTCCCGTCGCCATCCTTTTCGACATAAGTATAGGTCGCGCCGCCCGCGAGCGGGTATTTGAAGTGCCACATATGGCCGGCGACCTCGATATTCTCGACTTCGAGATCCGAGATCGCGGTTTCAAAATGCGGGTCCCAGTTGACCAGCCGCTTGCCGCGATAGATCAGGCCGTCTCGATAAAGCTCGACAAAGACTTTCAGGACGGCGGCCGACAGCCCATCATCCATTGTGAAGCGCTCTCGCGAATAATCACATGACGAGCCCAGCCGTTTCAGCTGGTTCATGATCGTGCCGCCGGATTCCTCCTTCCACGCCCAGACGCGGCTCAGGAACTCCTCACGCCCCAGCTCGCGGCGAGACGGCTCGCCGGCCTTGGCGAGGTTGCGCTCGACGACCATTTGGGTGGCGATGCCGGCGTGATCGGTGCCGGGCTGCCACAGCACGTCCAGCCCCTGCATCCGCTTCCAGCGGGTCAGAATGTCCTGCAGCGTATTATTGAAGGCGTGGCCCATATGCAGCGAGCCGGTCACGTTGGGCGGCGGGATCACAATGCAATAGCTGTCCGCGCCCGGTTTGGCGTTGGCGCCCGCTTTGAAGCGGCCCTCCGCCTCCCATTTGTCAAAGATGCGCTGCTCCGCCTCATGGGCGTTGAAGTTTTTCTCGATCGGCATGTGCGCTGACCCGTCCCTCGCGTGAAATCGCGGGTTAATACCGCGCGCGCGAGGGAAGGGAAAGGGCGCCAAAACGTTACGGGGCGAGACGTCGATTTTTGTAAGGTGGTCGCGACGTATCGAAGGAGACCCCAATGCGCCCCACACGTCTCGCCCTGACGTCATTCGCCCTGTTCTTCCTCACCCTACCCGCCCATGCGGAGAACATGACACTGGACCGGATGGGCGCGCTAATAGATCGAGTCGGTCAGGATGTTGAGCGAGAAGGCGGGCTTTGGCGTTTAACCATAGAAGACGTCCCGGTGATGATCGTCACGGACGCCAGCGTGGACAGGATGCGGATCATGACGCCCATTCGCAACGCAGGCGGGCTGGACGAGGCCTAGACGATGCGCGTGATGCAGGCCAATTTCGACAGCGCTCTAGACGCCCGCTACGCCGTTGCGCGGGGCGTGCTATGGAGCACCTTTATCCATCCGCTGGGCGCGCTGGAGGATGCTGAAGTTCTCTCCGACCTCGGCCAGACGGTCAATCTAGCGCTGAGCTATGGGTCCACCTACCCCTCAGGAGCTCTGACATTCAGTGGCGGCGACAACTCTGAAATTGAGCGGCGCGAACTGATCGACAAGCTTCTTGAGCAGGGCGAGAAGATTTGACACACTGCACGCTGTGCGGGATTGAACGCATGGGTTGGAGGGTTTTGATTGAGCGCAAGACCAGTATCGTATTGGAGGTTGATGAAGGGGTGGACGCTATCACTTACCTTGATAACGATAGCTGTCGGCGCGTTGCTCACCTTGTTGGGAAGCTACGCAATCACGAACGATGCTCGCTTGAAATCCGATGGTATTGAGGCCACAGGCCAAATCGAGCGGCTCTATCAAGTGACGGAAATGTCCGACAGCGGCCACGTTCGAAAAGAGTACTGGGTCGCATACAAATTTCGCGCTGCGTCAAACCAGACCATAAGACGAGAAACGCGCATTGGCGGCCTCGAGTGGCTAAAATTGAAAGTAGGCCAGCCTATCGACATCCGGTACGTGCGCGATGAGCCTTCCATCAATGCGCCACTGCGAAATTCGGACACTAGCTTTGGTTGGCGGTCTGTAGTCGTCGGCTCAATAATTGTTGCACTCGGCTGCGGAGTCGTTTTCTGGAAGGCTTGGACTGCTCACCAGATCCGGACGGTCGCTAATACTGGCTTTCTTGTTTTTGGGAACGTGACGGGATTCAAGTTGAAGCGGACCAAACATTTCGGATCCAGTTACCGACTGACCGCGGCATTTCTCGATGACCACGGGCGTTCTGGTTCTGCGTTGAGTCTCCTCAAACGTCCCGCAAGCGACTTCGATCTACTACGTGAATTCCCAATACCCATCATTTATGACCCTGCTGATTCATCAAAAGCTTACTGGGCCGATGAGATTAGCGAACCCGAATAACCCTCACCGTCTCCGATCCAGCCTCGTCGCCAGCGTCACCAATGTCTCGCTGTCACGAACGCCGTCGACATCGCCGATCTGGTCCAGCACCCCGTCCAGCTCCGCCGTTGAGCGCGCGGCGACCAGCGCGATCATGTCCCACCGGCCAGAGGTGGTGTGCAAGCGCTCGATCTCCTCCACCCGTTTGAGCCGGGCGATGACGGCTGCGGTGCTGCGCGGCTCAACCGCCATAAGCACGGTGGCGCGGATCAGCTGTCGCCGGGCCGGGTCGCCCAGTCGCAGCGTATAGCCCTTGATCGCGCCCGAGGTCTCCAGCCGCTCGATCCGCGCCTGAACCGTGGTTCGCGACAGCCCTACCCGGCGCGCCAGTTCCGCCGTGGGCATGCGGGCGTTCTGCGTCAGCAGCGTCAAAAGCCGGTGATCTTGCTCGTCCATGGAGATTCGCACACATTTATTAGCGATATGCCGATGATATCGGCGAACTGCCGGATTTTCGAGTCATATTGCGCATTCCGCCTGATCGATTCTGACCGTAAATCGACGCATCCTTAGAGAAAGGGTTCCGCCCCGACCGACAGGCGCGGATTTGAAGAGGCGAGCATGACGGCGATCAGAGGACATTGGTCTACGCCAGAGGCGTATATTGCGGCCGAGAAGCCGGAAGAGCCTGTGTTCTGCCTGTCCACCACCGCGCTGACCCAGACCGCCCGGCACTTTCTGAACGGATTTCCGGGAGAGACCGCTTATGCGGTCAAGGCGAATCCCGAGACCACAATCCTGTTGAGCCTGATCGCGGCGGGGGTGCGGCGCTTCGATGTCGCCTCACCCGATGAGATAGCGGAGGTGATCGACCTCGCCCCCGAAGCCCGGCTGCAATACAACAACCCGGTCAAATCGCGGTCAGAGATCATGTTCGCGCTGAAACGCGGCGTGCGCGCCTTCGCCGCCGACTCGGCCGCCGAGATTGAGAAGATCGCGGATTGCGCAGGCGCCACGCCGTTGTTGCTGTCGGTGCGATTCCGCTTGCCGATCCTTACCGCGGCCTATGATTTCGGCGCCAAGTTCGGCGCGGAACCGAAACAGGCGGCGGAGTTGCTGCGCCTGGCGGCGGCGCGCGGGATGCGGGCCGACCTGACCTTCCACCCAGGCTCGCAATGCGTCAGCCCTCTGACCTATGACGCCTATATCCGGGCGGCGGCCGTGATCGCGAAGGACGCCGACCTTGCGCTGACCTCACTTAATGTAGGCGGCGGTTTCCCTGTCGACCGGCTTGGTGGCGGTCAGACGCCACCAACTCTGCAGGCTTTCTTTGACGCCATCCGCACCGCAACGGAGGACGTGTTCGGACGCAGCGCGCCGACGCTCTCCTGTGAGCCGGGCCGGTCGATGGTCGGACCCAGCTGCGCGCTGATCACCAGGGTGAAGCTGGCGCGCGAGGACGGCGCTATTTTCCTGAATGATGGGATCTACGGAGGGCTGGGCGAAACCCCGCTTTTGAATTCCACAAATCGGTTCAGAGTCGTTGACGAAACCGGCCGCCCCCGCAAGGGCGCGCAACGCCCGGCCGTGTTCTTCGGGCCGACCTGCGATTCTTTGGACAGGTTGCCGGGTGATCTGACCGCCCCAAGCGACATCGCCGAGGGTGACTACGTCCTCTTTCAGGCGATGGGAGCCTATGGATCGGCGACGACGACGCGTTTTAACGGCTACAGCGCCAACACCTACGCCCCGGTGGCCTCGGTCGATTGACGCGTCAGTTGTCGTCCATGCTGGAAAGCAGGGCTTTCAACTCGGCCCGCACCGCTTTGCGCGCCTGTTTTTTCCGCCCATCCTCAGCTGCCGAATAGGCGGCCTTCGCCTCATTGACCCGGCGCTTAACTTCGTCCGAGACAGCCTCTTTCAACTCTTCCATGCGCTCGGAGAGCGCCGCATCGACGATCGGGCCGACTGCGTTGCGCACCACCGCCTGCACGGCTTCAGGCTCGGGTTTCGCCGCCCGCCGAATCAACGCGCCGATCTCAGGGTTGGATTCGATTTCCTTCAACACGGAATCAGCGACGATCTCCTGAACCCGCGCCTCGTCGATCCCCGACGCGCCGCTGGCGATCGCCACAGGCACCGAGTCCCAGACTCGCATGTCTTCAGTCAACAGAAGCTCGGGCGGACCCTCGCCCGCGGCGCCGTCTGAGACAGCCTTACCGATCTTCGAAATAACGTCTCCGACAGAATTTTCGGCCTGAGGACCCTCGCCGTTCATGGTCAAACTCCTACTCTTGGTACGCACAATTTACTAAAAATGACTATAAACGCAGACACCCGCTCGGACAACACGCGCGCGGTAAACAGCTATGGACGCCAGCTGTTTTCCCATTTGGTCGTGTCATCTTCGTCGAATCCGAAGAGACGGTCCTGAGCCGAATCGTGATAGAGCGCCGGGTCATAGAGATCGACGGCGAGCGCCAGATCCGCAGCTGTGAAACGCCCGACGGCGACCAGCAAATTGATGACGGCGACGTATTCGTCCCGCTCAGCCGCGACGAGAAGCGTGCGTGCGTCCAGCAACTCCTGCTCAGCATCCAGAACGTCCAACGTCGTCCGCACGCCGGCCAGCGATTCTTGCTGCACGCCATCAAGGGCGATCGCGTTGGCGCGAACCGATTCGCGCTGCGCGACGATCGCGGCGCGCGCCACATCCAGATCCGACCAGGCGATCGCCGCGATCGCATCGACGTTTCGGCCGATCGCGCCAATGGTCGCCAGACGCTGACTGGCCGCCGCCTGCGATTGACGTACGCCTGCATATGCTGCGCCGCCTTGATACAGCGGGAATCTCGCAGTAAGTCCGACCGCCGCCCCACCGGCGTCAAAGCCAGGATCTCTGGTATCACCGTCGCTGTAGGACAGAGAGCCGGTCAGATCGAGGGTGGGCAACAACTCGCCAATCGCGGTTTTCACGTCGCGGCGGGCCGCGGCCTCATCATACCGGGCCGAGCGCAGATCCGGGTTGCGATCCCTCGCCTCGGCAATCGCCTCATCCAGGCTGCCGGGCAAGTTCGGAAGTCCCGGCGGCTCTTGCAGGTCTCCCGGCAATACACCGACAACCTGCTGATAGTTACGTTCGCTCTGAGCCAGCAAACCGCGGCGCTGGGCCAAGCTGCTGCGCGCATCCGCGAGACGGGCCTCCGCCTGGCTGACATCGGTGCGAGTGATCTCACCCACTTCAAATCTATCCCGAGACGCCTGCAGTTCTTCGCCAATAACTCGGACGTTGTTCTTGGCAAGCGCGACAAAATCCCGATCACGCCGCACATCCATGAAAGAGATGGCGGCGGCGCTCAACACTCTTTGCTCGGTCGATACGAGATCCTCGCGCCCGGCGCGTACGCTCTCCCGCGCCGATTGCACGCTGTTCGTCGTCTGGCCGCCGTCATAAAGATTCTGCGCGCCGTCCAGCGACAGGATGAAGGGAGCGCTGCCGTTCGATCCGCGCGCCTGAGAATTCTCATACTCCAGATCATAAGACGCCCCGGTCGACACGTTCGGGCGATAGCCTGATCGGTTGATCGCCTCCTGCTCATCCAGAACGCGTAAATTGGCGCGGGCGGCTGAGATTTCAGGGCTGGTTTCATAGGCGAGCGCCAGAGTTTCCGGCAACGTTTGCGCACTTGACGGTCCAGAGACCAGAGCAGCCGCAATCGCCAGCGTGGCGATCGGGGCGCTTAATCGGATCGTGCCCATCAATGTCCATCCCTTCGTTAGGTTACGCCCATGCGGCGTGGTCTTACGCATCTAGAACAGTTGTTTTCGCAATCAGAGTACAAAAACGGGGGGTTTTTCGAAACCGGAGAGCACCGGTGCGCTCGCATCAAAAACGCGACGTGTGTTGAAAGTGTCGCCAATCCGGCGGGTAATTCGGCATTGACCAAGCGCGCCTTCACGCCAGATCGCGACTAAACGGCCGCCATCCTTCAACTGACACAACAAATTCCGAGGAACGTGCTCGACCGCGCCATTCAGGATGATGACGTCAAATGGCCCATGATCCGCGTCACCCTCAATTGGATCTCCGACAGTGACGACCGCGTTGTCGACTCCAAGCGCATCCAGAGTTTCCGCCGAATTTGTCGCCATAGCTTCATCCGGCTCAATGCCAACCGCGGCCGCAGCCAGCCGACCGATCACCGCGATCGAATAGCCAAGCCCAGGCGCCAGGTCCAAAACCAGATCGTCCGGCCCGATATCCGCCGCCTCCAGCATTTTTGCGAAGGTCCGGCAATCCAGCGCGACACGCCCCTCGCCCAGCGGGATGTGCTCCCCCGCATAGGCGACGCTTCGATAAGCCTTTGGCGCGTATCGTTCGCGCGGTGTGGTCAACATAGCTTCGATAATTGCGTAGTCCGTCACGTCGGCGGGGCGAACCTGCCGGTCCACCATGGCTGTGCGCGCGGCCTTGAAATCGACCATGCTGGGCTCCCATGAGCATGAAAGGCTATTGGCCCGTCTTGCCACACTCGCGCGGGCGCGGCAACTCGCCGGGCGCGCTTGCATTGCCCGGCGGCGCGCTGCTATAGCCTCCGCGCTCGGGCGGCGCATATCGCGCCTGTCTGATGGGGCGACGTGGCGGAGTGGTTACGCAGCGGATTGCAAATCCGTGTACGCCGGTTCGATTCCGGCCGTCGCCTCCAATTTCTCAATCAATTGGCGCGAATTCGTCCGGCCTGGCGCGGTTCCACCGCTCCAGATAGCCACGCCCCATATCCTCCCCACGCAGCAGGAACCCCTCGGGCAACCACGGTCTGGTCGCCTGACCTGAGCGCATGTCGCCGGTTCGCGTGCGCATCATGAAATGCGCCGGGATGAAGTCATTCGGATGCTCCACCCCGGCAGTGCCGACCTTTTCGGCCAAAGCCCGCATGGTGTTGCGGTGGAAGTTGGCGACCCGAACCGACTTGTCGCCAACATCAAGCGCTTTCTGGCGCAGCGAATCCTGCGTGGCCACGCCCACGGGGCAACGGTTGGTGTGGCAGGCCTGGGCCTGAATGCAGCCGATGGCGAACATGAAGCCGCGGGCCGAATTGCACCAGTCCGCGCCCAGCGCCATGGCGCTGGCGATGTCGAACGCCGTGATCAGGCGGCCGCTGGCGCCAACCTTGATCTGGTCGCGCAGACCGGCCCCCCGCAGCGCGTTGTGCACGAAGTAAAGCCCATCGCGCAGCGGCATGCCCACGTGGTTGGCGAATTCCTGAGGAGCGGCGCCGGTGCCCCCCTCCTTGCCATCGACGACGATGAAATCCGGAACGATCCCTGTCTCGATCATCGCCTTCATCATGCACATGAACTCGCGCCGATGACCGATACAGAGTTTGAACCCAACCGGTTTGCCTCCCGATCGGTCGCGCAGCAGGCCAAGGTACTCGCAAAGCTCGATCGGTGTGGTGAACGCGCTGTGCGAAGCGGGAGAGATGCAGTCCACGCCCATCGGAATTCCGCGCGCCTCCGCGATCTCCGGGCTGATCTTCGCCGCCGGCAGCATGCCGCCATGGCCCGGCTTGGCGCCCTGGCTGATCTTCACCTCGACCATCTTGACCTGCGGGTCGGCGGCCTGCTTGGCGAAATTGTCGGGATCGAAGTTTCCGTCGTCGTCCCGGCACCCGAAATACCCTGATCCGATCTCGTAAATCAGATCCCCGCCATATTTGCGGTGGTGGACGCTGACGCTACCCTCGCCCGTATCATGGGCGAAACCGCCCATCTTGGCGCCTTTGTTCAACGCGAGAATCGCATTTGCCGACAGAGCGCCGAAGCTCATCGCAGAGATGTTGTAGACCGACGCCTGGTAGGGCTGCTTGCAATCCTTGCCGCCGATCTTCTCGCGAAAATCCCAGTTCTCAATGTGCTTGGGCTGGAAGGAGTGATTGACCCATGCGTAGCCCGGCTCATAGACGTCGAGGCGCGTGCCGAAGGGGCGCTTGTCCTCCACATCCTTGGCGCGCTGATAGACGAGCGCGCGCTTGTCGCGGCTGAACGGCAGCTCATCATGGTCGCTTTCGATCAGGTACTGCCGGATTTCGGGTCGGAAACCTTCGAACAGAAACCGCATGTGACCGATCACCGGATAGTTCTTGGTGATCGAGTGCTTGGTCTGGTTCAGGTCGTGCACGCCCAACGCGCTTAGGGCCGCGAACACGACGAAGACCGGCAGGAACCACCAGCTCCAAAGGGTGAATCCCAGCGAAACAACCGCCAACAAGACCATCAGCGCGAAAAACGCGTATCGCTGCATGTACCGGATGCGCATGTCGACAACCCTCCCCCACTGCGCCCGGTCTTCGCCGGCGCCCGTTTGCATATTGCACGCAAAACGAAGCCCGCAAACGATTTTTTCCCGCACATTCCACTCGTTTCGGCGCACTCATCGCAGACTTGCCGGTGTTTTGCTGCACCGCAGCTTGACTTTCCGCGGCTCGACCCTCACTTTCAGTACAGCGCGAATAGCGCCTTTTCTTAGCGACACCATATGCTCGAGTTGAGTATATACTACGGGAGGGGGTCCCGAATGTTTATGAACGCGAATATCGCGCTTGACGCCGCACGGGCGGAGCTTGAGGCGACTTACGACCTCGCACCGTCGCTGGCGGCGGCGAAAGAGACCGCGGACACCTACGCGCGCGTGAGACACATCATGCCAGAGCCCGACTGGGCCATGCATGCGCCCTACGTGGTCGCGATCGAACGCCTGAAAAAAGAGCGTGACGCGGTCATTCTGGGCCACAACTACATGACGCCCGAGATTTTTCACGGCGTTTCAGACGTTTCCGGCGATTCGCTGCAACTCGCCATCGAGGCCACAAAAGTTCCGCAAAGCACCATCGTTCAGTGCGGCGTGCATTTCATGGCTGAGACGTCGAAGATTCTCAATCCAGAGAAGACCATCCTGATTCCGGACAGCCGCGCGGGCTGCTCGCTGGCTTCTTCGATCACGGCCCCCGACGTGGCGCAGATGCGAGCTGACTATCCGGGCGCGAAAGTGGTTAGCTACGTCAACACGACGGCCGAAGTTAAAGCGGCGTCCGATATTTGCTGCACATCGGCGAATGCGCTTCAAATCGTCGAGGCGATGCCCGGCGACACCGTCATCATGACCCCCGATGGGTATCTGGCCCAGAACGTCGCCAATGATAGCTCCAAACGCGTTGTTTATTGGCAGGGCGCCTGCATCGTGCATGAGCAGTTCACGGCAGAGGAAATGCGCGCATATCGAGAAGGCAACCCGGGCGTCGTGATCATTGCGCATCCCGAATGCACGCCAGAGGTTTGCGGCGAGGCTGACTTCACCGGCTCGACTTCGGGCATGATCGGCTATGTGAAGAAGCACAAGCCCGCGAAGGTGGTGATGGTCACCGAGTGCTCGATGTCCGACAATGTCGCGGCCGAGCTGCCGGAGGTCGAATTCATCCGTCCCTGCAATATCTGCCCGCATATGAAGCGCATCACTCTGGAGAACATCCTCTGGTCGCTGCATACGATGACCGAAGAGGTCACGGTGGCCGAGGAGTATCTCGACCCGGCCCGCCGGGCAGTCGAGGCGATGATCGAACTTAGCTCGACCCTGAAAAAGGCGGCTTGACCGTCAGGCGCTCCGCCAAAGCGGAGCGCCGCCTCCAACTTCGCGAATTCTGACCTTCGAGGCTGAACGATGGCGCCAGCCCGCGACAACGTCTTTGACACTGGCGGCGCGCTGATTGTCGGCGCAGGGCTGGCCGGGCTGTTCACCGCGCTGAAGCTTTCACCGACTCCGTGCACTGTTCTTTCGCCCGACCCGCTTGGCGCCGGCGCAAGCTCCGCCTGGGCTCAGGGTGGGGTCGCAGCGGCGCTTGGAGAGGGCGACAGCGCGTCGGCCCACGCAGCCGACACTGTGGCCGCCGGCGCCGGCACCGTTGATGAAACGATCGCGCTTGGCGTTGCGCGAGAGGCGGCGGCCCGGATCGACGACCTCTTGGAATTCGGCGCCCCGTTCGACAGGGACGAGACCGGCCGTCTGCTACAAAGCCGGGAAGCCGCGCATTCCTTCGCCCGCGTGGTCCGCGTGAAGGGCGACCGCGCAGGCCGCGCGGTGATGGAGGCGTTGATCGACCGCGCCCGCGCGACGCCCTCTATCCGGTTGATCGAAGGGGTGACCGCCGATGATATCGCGGTGGAGAATGGACGAGCCGTCGGCGTGTTTGGCGCGCGCGTCGCCGATCCCAATGCGGAGCCGATATTCTTTCGCGCCCGTTCGACAGTGCTGGCCACTGGCGGTCTGGGCGGACTTTACGCCGTGACGACCAATCCCGGTCGCGTGCGCGGTCAGGGCCTGGGCATGGCGGCCCGCGCCGGCGCGGTGATCGCCGACCCGGAATTCGTACAGTTCCATCCGACGGGCATCGCCGTGGACCGGGATCCGACCCCCCTCGCCTCAGAGGCTTTGCGCGGAGAAGGCGCCATTCTGATCGATCAGAACGGCCGACGTTTCATGACCGACATCCACCCGGATGCGGAGCTTGGTCCGCGCGATGTCGTGGCGCTGGCGATACACCGGGTTCGCGCGGCGGGCGACGAGACTTATCTGGATGCGCGAGACGCGTTAGGGGATGAGTTCGAAGCGCTGTTCCCGACCGTCGCGCAGCTCTGCCGCGACAGCGGCATTGATCCGGCGACGCAGCCGATCCCGGTGGCCCCAGTCCAGCACTATCACATGGGTGGGGTGCGAACCGACGATCGCGGGCGAAGCTCCATACCGGGCCTCTGGGTGTGCGGAGAGGCGGCGCGCACTGGCCTGCACGGCGCCAATCGGCTCGCCTCGAACTCTTTGCTGGAGGCCGTTGTGTTCGGCGCACGCATCGCTGAGGACATCGGCGGGTTAGAGCCAAGTTCCGGACCCCTGCCCTCGGTCGCGCCGGCGCCTTCGATGATCGAAGCGAATGGCCCCGGACGAAACGCGCCGCCCGACGCCGTCGCCGCGCTGCGAGATATCATGAGCGCCGAGGTCGGCGTCGAGCGGACGGCCGATAGCCTGCGCCGCGCGCTGCGCCGAATCGCGGCGCTTGAGCGAGAGTACGCGGGCGCCAGCCGCGCCTTTCTGAACATGACCACCGCCGCGACTCTGGTCGCCGCCGCCGCCTTTGCGCGGGAGGAAAGCCGCGGCGGTCATTATCGAAGCGATTTTCCTGATACTGATCCCGGCAAAGCGGATGTGACCGAGATTACAATCGCCGAGGCGCTGTCGATCCGCGCCCAAGCAGAGGAACTGGACGCATGAGCGAAATTGGCCCCCTGCCCCGCATCCTGATGGAGCCAGCCATTCGCGGCGCGCTGTCGGAGGATCTCGGCCGCGCGGGTGATGTAACCACCGAGGCGACGATCCCCGCCGGAACGCAAGCGCGGGCTCGTATGCGCGCAAGAGAGTCTGGCGTGGCGGCGGGGCTGGATGCGGCGCGCCTGGCGTTCGAACTGGTCGATCCGTCGCTGAAGATTGCGCAGCCCGCAGCCGGAGGACAGCAGATTGCGCCCGGCGATGTGCTTATGGAGATCGAGGGCGAGGCCCGATCCATCCTGACGGCGGAACGCGTGGCGCTGAATTTCGCGGGCCGCATGTGCGGCGTCGCCTCGATCACCCGCCAAATGGCCGACGCGATCACTCATACCAGCGCCAAAGTCATCTGCACCCGCAAAACCACCCCCGGTCTGCGTCTGTTCGAGAAACGCGCCGTGCGGCTGGGCGGCGGCGGCAATCATCGCTGGGGCCTCGATGACGCGATCCTGATCAAGGACAATCACATCGCCGCCGCGGGCGGCGTTCGCGCGGCGCTGACCCGAGCAAAGGCCTATGCCGGCCATATGATGAAGGTCGAATTGGAGGTCGACTCGCTCGACCAGCTGTCCGTAGCGCTGGAGGTTGGCGGCGCAGACGTCGTGCTGTTGGACAACATGGCCCCCGAGACGCTGCGTGAAGCTGTTGAAATGACCAATGGCCGCGTCATCACGGAGGCTTCCGGCGGGATCACACTGCAATCCGCGCCGGCCATCGCCGAGACTGGCGTCGACTTCCTTTCCGCCGGATGGCTGACCCATTCGGCGCGATCGCTGGACCTCGGCCTCGACTTCGATTGACGACGCCAGACCCCTGAACGAAAAAAGCGGAGACCGTCGCGGCCTCCGCTTTCCTCACTGTCCCGAAGGCTTCTCCCTCGTGGAAATTCAGTTCGACGCGACCTTCGTCGGGTAGCGATAGAAGACATGGGTGTCGATCTCGGCGGTCTTCACCAGCCGCTTCGCCCAGCCCGGCTTCACATAGGTCGCGTGGTAGTGCGTCGCGCCGCCGGTCAGGATGCGCTCGCGTCCGTCCATCAGCGCGCGTGCGATTTTTCCTGCGCGTTCCCGGGCGCCACGCTCTGACATGACTTCCTTTTTGCCATCGCAATTATAGGAGAACTGGCAGGCGTTCTTTTTGCTGGCGCCCTGTTTGACGACCTTGCAGACCGAGTTCGGATATTTTCTGGAGTCGACCCGGTTCAGGATCACCTCGGCGACGGCGACCTGACCACGCAGCGACTCGCTGCGCGCCTCGAAATAGACCGCTTCGGTCAGACATTTCCACTGAGGTCCGCCGACAGCCTTGGGCAATGCATCCAGCGCATTTGCGGCGTCGGTCGCGACGTCGGGAACATTGGCGTCCACGTTTGGCGTCGCCAGCGCGTCGGCCTTCGGCGCGCTCATGACGGCGATATCGATCTCAGGCTGCGTTTCCGCCACCTCAACGGGCGCTACATCGGGCAAGCCGTCGTTGACGCCGCTGACCGTAGCGGCGTCGACAGGCGAAAGTCCGAGCATGTGGCGAAGCGCGTAAACCGAATCTGACGTCTCAAGCGCACGCCCGGATGTCGCCGACATCGCAAATATGATCAAGCCGACAAGCAAGGCGGTGACGCCAGACGCAAAGGAATTCCCCCGCGGGCCCTGTGAAGCAAAGCCGTCCATTGGTCTCAGTCCGTAATTATTAACGCTGGATCAAAACCGCCTGATGATTCTGATCCTGACGAACGCGGCGCCTTGCTCTGCCGGAAACGTCCGGCGCGCCTCATCGTTAACGCTGTAACCTCGATAGCGCATATCTGCGCAGCGACCAAGAACTTCCAGACTCGCCATTGTGCGGCGCAGCAAACTGTCGCAATTTAGACACAAATTCCGCCGTATTCCCGTGTCCAAGTTGGGCGGCGGCTGTGCGGGTGCAGCAAATTTTAGGATAGACAGCAATCGCAAAACACTTTGCAATCAGTATCATGAGGCGAATTCGTATGATTCGACCTTAACTATTAGGCGAATTTTGGGCGCTATTCGCTGCGCCATAGGCGTGTCGTGTTGAACCCGAAATAGAGGTTTGCGCCGCAGCAAGCCGGGCCGAGGGAACGCGATAGGGAGAGCAGGAAATGTAGTCGAACCCGGCACTCTCGAAAAAGCTGATCGAGTCAGCGTCGCCACCATGCTCACCGCAAATCCCCAGCGTCATATTGCTGCGCGCGCTTCGCGCCCTCTCGACCGCGACGCCAAGAAGTTCACCCACGCCTTCTACGTCCAGAGTCTGGAATGGGTCGTCGGGGAACACCTCCTGCCGGACATAATCGCGCATGAACCGTCCGGCGTCGTCACGACTGAGGCCATAGGTCATCTGCGTCAGATCGTTCGTGCCGAAGCTCAGGAACTCCGCAGTTAGGGCAAGCGCGCCGGCCCGCAACGCGGCGCGCGGCGTCTCGACCATCGCGCCGATGCGATAGGGCGTGACATCCCCTCGCCTGCCGCGCACCAGGTCAGCCGCACCATCGATCACCGCCTTCAGAATCTCGACCTCCCGATTGGTCGAGACCAGCGGGATCATGATCTCGGGCGTGACGGGCTCTCCGGTTTCGTCGGCGGCGTCGGCGGCAGCCTCCAGAATGGCGCGCGCCTGCATGGCGTAGATGTCGGGCTGCGTGACCCCAACACGGCAACCGCGCATGCCCAGCATGGGATTGAATTCCCGCAATTCCTCGACCCGGCGGGTGACGTCGGCGGCGTTGCGCCCAAGCTGGTCGGCCAACTCGCTGATCGCCTCTGCGCGGCGGGGCAGAAATTCGTGCAGCGGAGGATCCAGAAGGCGGATCGTCACCGGCAGACCGTGCATGATGGTGAATAGCTCCGTGAAATCGGCGCGCTGCCACTCCAGAAGCTTGGATAGCGCGGACTCACGATCGCCTGCGTCTTCAGAGAGGATCAGGCTGCGCATCACCGCTTCCCTCTCGGGCGCGAACAACATGTGCTCGGTGCGGCAAAGGCCGATTCCCTCGGCCCCCAGGCGGCGCGCGGTGCGTGCTTCCTCGGCGGTGTCAGCATTGGCGCGGACCCGCAGGCGCCGGGCCTCATCGGACCAGCGCATCAGCAGTTCGAACGCCGCCGAGGGCTCAGGCGGCGCGAGCGGCACGCGCCCGGCGAAAACCGCGCCGCCGGTTCCGTCGATGGTCAGCAGGGCGCCCTCCTCCATCCGGCTTCCGCTTTCCAGGATCAGCGCGCCAGCGTCGCGATTGATGGACAGGCCGCCCGGCCCGACGACGCAAGGCCGGCCAAGCCCGCGCGCCACCACCGCCGCGTGGCTTGAGAGTCCGCCTTTCAGCGTCAACACGCCAGCGGCCGCATGCATGCCGCGAATATCCTCCGGCCCGGTTTCGACGCGGGCGAGAATAGCCGGCGTTCCCTGCGCCGCCGCGCGTTCAGCCGCGACGGCCGTGAAGACAAGCGGCCCGACAGCGGCGCCCGGAGACGCTGCGAGACCTCGCGCGAACGGCTTGACATCCGCAGCGGCCTCCAGCCTCGGATGCAGCTCATCGGTCAACGCCGCCGGGTCTGTGCGCAATAAGGCTTCTTCATGCGGAATTGCGCCGCGCTCAGCCAGATCGACCGCGACTTTTAGCCCGGCGCGGGGCGAGAACACGGCGGGAAACGCATCCAGAAGCGTCAGCCCCTCCGAGCCCACAACCGCCTGCGCCTCGACCGCATCACCGAACAACGCCTCCAGCCGGGGACCTAGATCAGCGGGAACCTCTTCCGTGGAAAACCGGCCGCGCTGCAGCCGAATTTCGGGCCACCCGTCGGCCGGACGGCGAAACCAGATGCGGTCGGGATCCGCGGCGACCGGCTGCAATACGACCGCCAGACCGGCATCGGCGGCCAGCCCCATCGCGGCGCGCAGGGTGCGCCCGGTGAAGGAGCCATAGGCGTCGCGCGCCTGAACGATGGCTTCGGTGACGTCCTCGACAGTCGCCAGATCGCGGATCGCAGCGCCCTCGCCGCTGCGCCGCCGCACCGGGCTGGGGCGGACAGCGAGAGCGCCGGACTTTTCGAGAAGCGCCGCGATGGCGTCGTTGAATCTGGAAGAGACCGCGTCTGGGTCGAACGCCGCAATGTAATCGGTGGAGAGGATTAGACCGGCGGGCGTTCTGAGGCCGGCCTCTGCGAGCTTGCGGAGCGCGACGCCGCGCGCGCCATAACGGCCGGCGTCCAGGGCGCCCTTCCCGTGGATGGGCGCGAATCCTGACGCCTCCGTATTTTTAACCCCGACCTTCATGGCCCCTCCCCGCTCGACTCGTTCTAGCGGGGCGAGACGGGACCGCAAAGCGCCTTTTAGCCTTCGATGGCGGAGAAGATCGCCACCCGCTCCATAACGCCGCGGATGCGGTTCAGAAGGCACAGGCGATTGCGGCGGACCACAGGATTGTCCGCATTGACCATCACCTCATCGAAAAAGGCGTCGATTGGCGCGCGCATCTCCGCCATCGCCGTCATCGCGGCGGCGAAATCCTCCGCCTCCAGCGCGGGGACGATCCTGGCCTCGGCGGCGTCGAGCGCTGCGAACAGCTCGGTCTCCTCAGACTGCTCGGCGAATTTCACGTCCGGCTCGCCCTCATAGGCGACGCCATCCTTCTTTTCCTCGGCGGTCAGGATATTGCGAGCGCGTCGATATCCGGTCAGCAGGTTCGCGCCATCCTCGGTCGCCAGGAAGGCCTGCAAGGCCATCGCACGCTTCACGCGCAAAGCGACGACATCGCGCTGCGGGCGCGCTGCGACGGCGTCGATCACATCATGCCGAACACCCTTGTCGCGCAGATAGACCTTCAGCCGGTCATCCACAAAGCGAGACAATTCCATCTGCGCCAACAACGAGCGTCCGGTCTGCGCCTGCTGCTTCTCTTCCAACTCGGCGAAACGGCGGGCGAACAGTTTGGCGCCCGCCTCCTTGATATCATCATCGAGATTATCGAGCGCAGTGGTCAGGTCGGTTCTCGACAACAGCAATTTCGCGTCCCGACGCTCGATCGCCTCGATATGGCGATTGAATGCAGAGAGCGCGATGGCGAATGTCGGCGTGGTCAAATCCGCTTCGATCAGAATGCGGATCACGCCCAGCGCGGCGCGGCGAAGCGCGAACGGATCCTTGCTGCCGGTCGGCTTCTCATCAATCGCCCAGAACCCGGTCAACGTGTCGAGCTTGTCGGCCAAAGCGACGGCGATGGAGACCGGCTCGGTCGGCACATCGTCCGTGGGGCCGAGCGGCGAGTAGTGCATCTCGCAAGCGTTCGCGACGGCCTCTGGCAGCCCCGCCTCCAGCGCGTAGTACTTGCCCATCACGCCCTGTAGCTCAGGGAATTCATAGACCATTTCAGACGCCAGATCGGCCTTGGCGATGCGCGCCGCCTGCTCTGCAAGATCAGGGTCCGCGCCGACATGGGGCGCGATCTCCCGAGCCAGCGCCGCCATTCGGTCGATGCGCTGGGCCTGTGTGCCCAGCTTGGCGTGAAAAACGACATTCGAAAGTGACTCGGCCATCGCCTGAAGGCCGCGGTCGCCTTTCGATTTGCGCAGGTCGTTCTCCCAAAAGAACTTGGCGTCCGCCAGCCGGGCTGTCAGCACGCGGCCATTGCCCTCAAGGATGGACTTTCCGCCATCCGGCGCCTCGATATTGGCGACAGTAATGTAGTTCTCAATCCGCCCCGTTTTCGGATTGCTGACAGAGAAGAACTTCTGATGTTCTTTCATCGAGGTCTGCAACACCTCAGACGGCAGATCCAGAAATTCGGCCCCGATCTCCCCCATCAGCGGCACGGGCCATTCGACAAGACCCGCAACCTCGTCCAGAAGACCCTTGTCCTCGACGACTTCCAGCCCTTTGGCGAAGGCGAGTTGCGTCGCGTCATGCCAGATCGCCTCGGCCCGTTCGGCCGGGTCGAGGATCACCTTGGCGGATCGCAGTTTAGCGGCGTAGTCGTCGAAGCCGGTCACGGAGAAGGGCTCGGCCGGCCCCATGAAACGGTGGCCGCTGGTCGTGTCCCCGGACGCGATCCCTCCGACCTCAAATCCGACCGTTCGGGCGCCCGCTTCGTCCGACAGGAGACAAAGCACCGAGTGCAGCGGCCGCACCCATTTCAGATCGCCGCCCCCCCAGCGCATGGATTTCGGCCACGGGAAGTTACGAACGACATTAGGGATTACCGTAGCAATCACCTCTTCCGCTGCGCGGCCGGGCTTGTCGAACACCGCAAAATAGACGTCGCCCTTCTTGCTCCCACGCACTTCCAGCTGTTCACGCGTCAGGCCGGTCGAGCGGAGGAACCCCTCCACCGCCTTTTCGGGCGCATCGACGCGCGGCCCCTTCCGCTCTTCGCGCTGGTCGGGCGAACGCGCTGGCAGTTCCGCCAGCGAGAGCGCCAGTCGGCGAGGAGTCGCAAAGGCGGCGGCGTCAGCACAGGCCAGCCCGGCGTCAGCCAAGCCACTGGTCACAAGGCGCTTAAGGTCCTTGGCCGCGCGAGCCTGCATCCGAGCCGGGATTTCCTCGGAGAAAAGTTCAAGCAGAAGGTCGGGCATTTCAGGTCCTAAAGCGCGACGAAGAATTGAATGACCACCGCGTTCGCCAGATCGACGAAGAAGGCGGAGACAAGCGGCAGGATGATGAACGCCATGGGCGATGGCCCATAGCGCTTGGTGACAGCAGTCATATTCGCGATGGCCGTCGGTGTCGCGCCCAGCGTAAAGCCGCCAAAACCCGCCGCCAGCACCGCAGCGCGATAATTCCCGCCCATAAGCGGGAACAGCACGAAGATCGAGAATGCGACCGCGGCGAAGGTCTGCGCCGCGAGCACGCCAAACAGCGGCCCGGCGAGTCCAGCCAGCGTCCAGAGCTTCATGCTCATCAGCGACATCGACAGGAATACGCTCAGCGAAAACTCGGAGATCAACGCCAAAGTGGGGGTACCGGACACTTTCGGGGCCTTCGGCGCCAGCATGGCCATCAGGTTGGCGATCAGGATGCCGACGATCAGGCAGGGCACGAAGAGCGGCAGCTTCAGACCCGCGGCGGAAAGCTGCTCATGCACGACGTAACCGATGATGATCGCGACATTGATCATAAGCAGCGCGCGCATGAACGATACATAGTCAACCCTGACCGAGCTTTCGTCGTCATGGCTAAGGCCAACCACCGGATCCGCGTCCGGGTCGCGCGGCTCGAGGTTACGGCTCTCGATCAGGAACTTGGCGATCGGGCCGCCGACGAGAGCGGCCAGCACAAGACCGAGCGTCGCCGCCGCGATGCCGAGTTCCTGCGCGCCCTCTACGCCGAGCGCGGCGACGTTCGGCGCCCAAGCGATGGCGGTGCCGTGTCCGCCGATCAGCGCGGCAGAGCCAAGCAAAACCGACGAGGCCGACGGCAGCCCAAACAGGCTGACGCCGACCAGCGCAACTACGTTCTGCACGACGATAAACACGGCGGTCAGGACCAGAAGGATCCCAAGGGGTTTACCGCCGCGGATCAGGTCGCTGAAGCTGGCGTTCAGACCGATCGTGGTGAAGAAAATCACCAGTAGCGTATCTCGAGCGGAAAGATCAAAATCGATTTCAACATTGGCGAAAGCGTAAATCGCCCAGATCACCAGCGCCGTGAATATGCCGCCAGAGACCGGCTCCGGAATGTTGTAGTCGCGCAGGAATCTGCGCCGTCGGGTCATACGGGCGCCGACGAAATACACCACCATTCCCAGTGTAAGAGCGACAAAATTCGAAACTACTATGGTTTCCTGCACAACCGTCACTCCCTGTAGGTTTCGTTCAACTGCCGCCATAGCCATCCACGGCCATCAGGCAAAATTAGAGCAATTCTGTCAAACCCTTGTGGCGCATTGCGAGCCGCGACAATCACCTCCGCGCCGGGAGATTGCGCGAGCCCCGCCAATGTCTCCGCATCGAAACATTCGAACCAGTTGGGCGCAACCAGCGGATCAAGAGGAATCCCCGCCTTTCGGGCTTCGCCGGTCAGGGGCGCAGACGCCTGGACCGCGCGATTCAGATCGGCCGGATCGGAGAGGCGAAAACAGGCCCGCAGTTTCAGCGGACTGGTGGCGGCGTCGATCTGGGAGTAATCCGTCACCGGGATCGAGAGACCGGCGATCTCGATGGCCTCGGCTCCCTCGGCGCTCTCGTAATACGCATGGTTCTGAAACCACCAGAGCGCGACCGCAAATACCACAGTCAGGGCGATCAGGCCTATGATCAGGTTGCGGCCGCTCATGGATCAGGCCTCCGCCCCGTCCGCAACTTCAACGCCGCCCAATTTCGTCGCCATGAAGGCGTCGGCGCAAAGCTTCGCCAGCGCCCGCACCCGGCCGATATAGGCCTGCCTTTCGGTCACCGAGATCACACCGCGCGCATCCAGAAGGTTGAAGATGTGGCTGGCCTTGATGCACTGGTCATAGGCGGGATGGGCCATGACGATATGCTTTCCGCTGCGCGGATCAGCGGCGGGAAACTGCTCCCGATCAAGAAGCCGCGCGCATTCCGCCTCAGCGGCCTTGAAGGCGGAAAACAACGCGTCCGTGCCGGCGGCGTCGAAATTGTGCCGGCTGTATTCCTCCTCCGTCTGGCGGAATACATCGCCATAGGTCAGAGGGATCGGCGCATCGGGCGCGTTATAGGGCATGTCCATAACGTGATCGACGCCGAGGACATACATCGCCAACCGCTCAAGCCCGTAAGTCAGCTCACCTGACACCGGACGGCAATCATGACCGCCAACCTGCTGAAAATAGGTGAACTGGCTAACCTCCATGCCATCGCACCAGACCTCCCAACCCAGGCCCCAGGCCCCCAGGGTCGGGCTTTCCCAGTCATCCTCGACAAATCGGATGTCGTGCAGGTCCATATCGATACCGATCGCCTGCAGCGACCCCAGATAGATCGCCTGCAGGTCCGGCGGGCTGGGTTTGATCAGCACCTGATACTGATAGTAATGCTGCAACCTGTTCGGGTTCTCGCCATAGCGCCCGTCGGTCGGGCGGCGCGAGGGCTGCACGTAGGCCGCCGCCCATGGCGTCGGACCCAGTGAACGCAGGGTCGTCGCAGGATGAAACGTGCCGGCGCCAACCTCCATGTCATAGGGCTGCAAAACCGCGCAGCCCTTTCCCGCCCAATAGTCCGACAGGCGAAGAATGATTTCCTGGAACGAACGCGGCTTGGCCGCGTCAGTGATAGCAGTTTCGGACATGTCAGGCGCACCTTGCTCGCCGCCCCTCGCGCGGCGCGCGGACCCTAGCGGCGGGAGGGCGAAGGGTCAACGATCCGGCCCGGATGGATACGATGGAAAGTCGAGTTGATGACGGTTGACCGACTTGAACGAGCCGTAAGACTTGAACACCCGATTCGCGTTCAATTTCCAGTCGATAGCAGGAGCAATTGAGATGAAGTTCACCAAGCTTGAAATCGCCGACCCACTAAGCAAAGCGGTCGCCAACTCGCTACCGCTTTACCGCAAGGCGCCTGGCAACCAGAAAGGCGGCATCCGCATACAGGTCTCAAAGCGGATGGAGGAGATCATCAAGACTCAGGGGAAAACCTATCTCGCTGAAGAGAAGGCCTATGTCGATGCGGTCAAGAAAAGCACGAAGGACATGAAAGCAACCTTCGCCAAAGCGACGGCCGACATTAAGGCGCTTCAGAAGCTGAAGCATAAGGCGAAGAACGAGAAAGAGATCAAAGCGCTGCACACCCGTATCGATCAGTCCTTCGTGTTCGGGTCGGCCCTGATGGGCGACATGAACAAGTGGGCGAACGATCTGGCCGCGCATCAGGGCAGGCGCGGCGATGTGATCCCCAGCGATGAAGACGCCAAAGAACTGCTGGGCGACGACGAGATCAAGCGACTGGACGCGATCTTCAAGAAGATCCGAGAGAGGGGGTCGGCCTGATCGCTTCATTAAAATCGCCGAGAGCGCAGGCCGAAGAAATGCTCAAGCGCCTAGAGACGTTCACCAAGGCCGCCGCAATCGCTGCAAAGGATCTTCTGAACGCGCACGAGATTGAGAATTTCGCCACCGGAGAACTGGATGAACTGGAAAAACCGAGCACTGGGGATGTAGCTGTCGTCGACCAGTTGCTTGGGCCGATGGGCGGCGCGATCGACAACGCAATGAAGGGATTGCAAAGTTTTCTTAAGGACAAGAAGAAGATTACCGCCAAATCTCTTAAGGCGACACAGACGTTTCATAACCGAAATATCGTTACGAGGAGCGGACACCTGAAAGAGTCCGAGGCCCGCAACGAGACGATTAAGAACAGCTGCGCCGAGATTCAGAAAGCGGTGAAGAAGGCGGGCAAGGACTCGATCCCGCCGGATGTGGCCAAGCGTCTTGCTGAGATAATCGCCAAGGCCAAAGCGAATGAAAAAGCGCTGAAGGGTCATCAGAAGTCATTCGCCAAATACGAAAAGGCGGTGAACAAGGATTTGGCCAAGGTTTAGCTGAAGTAGCGCTCGCCATCAGGGGACGAGAGCCCCTCGCCGCTGGACAAGCCAAAGCGCATCGTCCTATTTACCGGCCATGACCAAGCAAAACGCTAAGGTTTCCGAATGAACGCCGCGGAGGACCGCGCCAAAACGGCCATCGGCCATGGCGCGCGGCTATGGCGGCCGCGTTTCGACGGCTGGACCGCGGGCGCGCTGGTTATCGCGCTTCTTGTCGCCGCGCCGTTGCTGGCGGTCGGCTGGATGGCGCTCTTTCCGCGAGAGAATATCTGGCCGCACCTGATCGCGACGGCGCTGCCACGCTATTTGGGCAACACGCTGATCCTGATGGCGCTTGTGGGCTTGGGCTCTGCGATGATCGGCGCCGGCGCCGCCTGGCTTGTCACTATGAAACGTTTTCCGATGCGCGGCGTTTTCGACTGGGCGCTGCTCGCGCCCCTCGCGGTGCCCGCCTATATCGGGGCCTATGCGCTGGTCGAAATGCTGGAATACGCAGGCCCGGTTCAGACCGGGCTTCGGGAGTTGTTCGGATGGCGCGACGCGCGGGACTATTGGTTTCCTGAAATCCGCTCCATCTGGTCGGCCGCGTTCGTTCTAACTTTGTCGCTCTATCCTTACGTCTACCTTTTGGCCCGGTCCGCGTTTCGCGAGCAATCGATTTGCGCGCTGGAAGTTTCGCGTTCTCTGGGCGCCGGGCCATGGTCGTGCTTCTTCAGGGTCGCCTTACCCCTGGCCCGTCCCGCCGTTGTCGCAGGCTCTGCGATTGCGATGATGGAGACGTTGAACGATTTCGGCGCAGTCGACTATTTTGCGGTCCCGACCCTGACGGCAGGCGTGTTCGCGATCTGGATGGAAAGCTCGAATGTCGGCGGCGCGGCGCAGATATCCTCTGTCATGCTGATGTTCGTGTTGGCGCTGCTGGGTCTTGAGCGCGGCGCCCGGCGCGGGCGGCGCTATCACAACATGTCGCGCCGTTACCGCCCGATCATGCGCGAAGAAATGCGCCCGTTCTGGCGCTGGGTGGCCTTTGCAGGCTGCGCGACCCCGCTGACACTTGGATTTCTGGCGCCGGTCGGCGTCATCCTGTGGCGATCGCTGGGCCATCTGGAGCAGTGGCTGGAGCGCGATTTCTGGGCGGCGGTTCTGAATACGGCCTGGCTGGCCGGGCTGGCGGCGATCATCGCGGCGGGCGCGGGGCTGTTTCTGGTCTACGGCGCGCGAAGCTCGCGCTCCTCGCTGCCGCGCCGACTGGGTCAGGCGGCGACGATCGGCTATGCGGCGCCTGGCGCGGTTCTGGCCGTTGGCGTGATCGTGCCCGCGGCGACGTTGGACCGGATGATTTCCGGCGCGATGAGCGATTGGTTCGGCTTGGCGACAGGCCTGATCCTGACGGGCAGCGCGGCGGGTCTGATCTACGCCTACGTCGCGCGGTTCTCCGCCATCGCATATGGCGCGATCGACGGCGCTTTCGGACGGGTGACGCCATCAATGGAGATGGCGGCGCGAACATTGGGCGAAAACAAGGGCGGCGCGCTGCGCCGGGTGCATCTTCCTATCATCAAGGGCTCGGTTCTGACCGCCGCGCTGCTGATCTTCGTGGATGCGGCGAAAGAGCTGCCAGCGACTCTGATCCTGCGCCCGTTCGATTTCGATACACTGGCCACGCGGGTCTACACCTATGCGTCGTTGGAGCAACTTGAACAGGCAGCGCCCGCCGCGCTGGCGATCATGGCGGTCGGACTGGTTCCGGTGGCGATCCTGATCCGTACGCTCGGCGCCTATCGGCCCGGAGAAGGCGACCACTCGTAAAGCCTGCGTGACATCCTCGCGCGCCGTCTCTTGCCCGCCGCGAAATTTCGCTAACATCGAGAGATAGATTCGATTTCCGCCGCTGCGAGCGCACGCCGCTCGGCCGGCCATACCCAAAGGTTTCGAATGAAACTGGTCAAATTCGCCCTCATCGCAGTCGCATCGCTGCTGTTCATTGTCGTCGTTGGCGCGGGCGTCGCCTTTTTCCTGATCCCGGCGGAAAAGCTAGCGGTGGTGGCGGCCGTTGAGGTGAAAAAAGCCACGGGCCGCGACCTGTCGATCACCGGCGATGTCTCCCCATCGCTTTATCCGGTGCTGGGCGCCACGGTGACGCAGGCGACTCTGTCCAATGCAGACTGGGCCTCGGACGAAAACTTGTTCTCGGTGGGCGAAGCGACATTGGGCGTGCGGGTCATGCCATTATTGTCCGGCCGGATTGAGATTGAGGAAATCCGACTAACCGACGCCGCCATCGCTTTGGAGGTCTCGGCTGACGGCGAACCGAACTGGACGTTTGAAGATCGTCCGGGGGGCGATCCCGCCTCTCCCCAGAACCGCGGCGCTGAATCAAGCAGCTCTGCGGGCGATGAAGAACGCGAGATCGAGCTTACGCAGATCGGCCGTATCCGTCTGGTTCTGGAGAATGCGGCGATCACCTTTGATAATCGGGCGAGCGGCAGGTCGTTCGCCACTCGGGACTTTGCCCTCGCCGCGAATTTGGAAAGCCCTGACCAGCCCCTAGAAGTCGAGGGCGCGGGCGTTCTCAACGATCAGAAGTTCAACCTGTCGCTAACCCTGACGACACCGCTGAAGCTGGCTGGCGGCGACCCGGCGCTGTTGGACCTGTCGGCCGGATTCGGCGGCGCGGCGCTGGATTACACGGGAACGGTGACCGGATTCGCCGGTGGGGCCAAGCCATCCGCCAAAGGTGCGCTCAGCGCATCGGCGGATGACCTGCCTTCGCTGGTTTCGGCCTTGGGCGCCGCCCCGCCGGGCGCGACCGACGATACATTCCAAAGCCTCTCATTCGATGGGCAAGTGGCCCTCTCAGGCAACGCGGCGGAACTGTCCGGCATGGCGATCACGCTGGATGGTCAAACAGTGTCCGGAAACGCTTCGTTCGATCTGGGCGGCGCGCGCCCTCTTTTGATCGCATCGTTGCTGGCGGATGACCTGAACCTTGCGCCGTATATGCGCGGCGACTCGAAGGGCGGTTCCGGGAAAAAAGGGGCGGGCGGAGCTAAAAAAGGCGGCGCAAAGACGGGCTCAAGCGCTAGAAGCTGGAGCAAAGAGCCAATCGACTTGTCAGTTTTGAAAGCCATCGACGCAGACGTCTCGGTCAAGGCGCAGTCCTTGCTGCTGGACAAGGGGACAATCCGCGATGCGGACCTTCGCGCAACGCTCAAAAATGGCGAATTAACGCTACAGATCATTGAACTCAGCATGTTCGACGGCGGCGCGTCGGGGGACATTCGCATCAACGGCGCCGGTGTTCCGAAAATCGGCGCTGACCTGAAGATCGACAGCGTGCAGTTGTTCCAGATTCTGTCCAGCCTCGCCGACGTCGAAAAGCTTGAAGGGCTGGGCGCCGCGACAATCAATGTGAGAAGCGGCGGCAAGAACCTGAACGCGATCATGAATCACCTGCGAGGGACAGCCTCGATGCGGTTGACCGACGGCGCGATCCTGGGGATCAACCTAGCGGCGATGGCGCGCAACGCGACCGGCGCGTTCTCGCTGGGGGGTGATAACGTGCGGAAGACCGACTTCCGCCGAGATCTCCGCCAGTTTCAAGATCAAGAAGGGCGTCGCGAGGAATTCTGACCTGATCTTCCTCGGCCCCCTCCTCCGCGCGACCGGCGCCGGGAAAATCGACCTCGGGTCGCGCAGCCTGAATTACCGGGTCACGCCTCGGGCGGTCGCCTCTCTGGTCGGTCAGGGAGGAGATGCAGGACTTGGCGGCATCGCGGTGCCGGTGATCATTTCCGGCCCCTGGTCAGACCCCAACTACGCGCCTGACCTTGCCGGCGCTATTACCGGCATCGTCACTGATCAGGCTTCCGTCGCCGGAACCGCGCTGGGCGCGGCGAAAGGGGCCGGAGGGTTGGTCGGCGATGTCGGCTCGGGCGTTGGAGGCGCGCTTGGCGGCGCTCTGAAAGGCTTGTTCGGCAAGTAACGTGAGCGCGAGACGAAGACTGGCGCACGGCGCTTGAACCCGGCCGCGACCGCCAGTATTGAAGGCGATCTGGGGCCGGCTTAGCTCAGCTGGTAGAGCACCTGATTTGTAATCAGGGGGTCAGGGGTTCAAGTCCCTTAGCCGGCACCAATAAAATCAATGACTTAGCCTCTCAACATCGAACTCACCAAACTAACTTGGTGCAAATTTAGTGCACTTAAGTGCGAGCCTTCCTGACATTTGAGGGACATCTGAGACAATCGGCGATAAAGTTCCGCTATGGCTTGGGTGACGAGAGTCGATGGCAAACGAGGCGTCCGCTGGAAGGCGGTGATCCGTAGGCGAGGCTATCCGCCCCAGTCCCAGACTTTCGACCGGAAGACTGACGCAGACAGATGGGCGCGTGCTGTCGAGGCGAAGATGGAAGCCGGGCGTCACACCCACGTCAGCGAAGCCTCCAAGCGCACCGTGGGCGAACTGATCGATCGATACATTGAAGAGGTGATCCCCACCAAAAAATCAGGCCAAGTTCAGATCCAGCAGTTGAGACGGTGGAAAGAACAGCTAGGGGATTTACGCCTCTCGGAGCTATCGCCAGATCGCATCCTTGCTGCACGCCATGAGATCGCCAAGGCGAGCGAGCGCACCTCCAATGGCACCATCAACCGCTATCAAGCCGCCCTCTCCCATGTCCTCGCGGTGGCCGAAAAGACCTACGGCTGGATCGAGATCAACCCCATACGGCGAGTCCCTAAGCTCAAGGAGCCCCAAGGTCGCGTTCGATATCTGTCGGATGAAGAGCGCGAGGCCTTGCTGACGGCATGCGCCGAGAGTTCCAATCCCTTCCTGTTACCTATCGTTCTGATCGCCCTCACCACCGGCATGCGGCGGGGGGAAATCGAAGGACTGACGTGGGGGGATATCGATTGGAAAGAGGACCGAATTCTGATCGAGGAGACAAAGAGCGGGCAACGCAGATCAGCCCCTCTCCTGCCCTTCGCGAAGGAAGCACTAGCTGAAATTCGCCCCGAAAACCCCGACCCGAAATCATTGGCGTTTCCAGGACGAAGTGGACGACGACCCATCGAGATCAAAAAAGCTTGGTATGCGGCTCTGAGACAAGCGGGGATCGAAGACTTCCGCTTCCATGATCTCAGGCACACTGCGGCGAGTTATCTGGCTATGGATGGGGCCAGCGTTCCGGAGATCGCAGCCGTATTGGGACATCAGTCACATCAGATGGCTGCCAGATACGCGCATCTCAGCGATGGACATACGCGCTCGGTGTTAGAGCGGACGATGGGAAAGATATTCAAGGATGACTGAGAAAACATTTGAAAAGGTGCTGCTCAAATGGATCAAATATCAGGACACATGGGACCTGCAGTCAGCCATCTATCTCCTCAAACAACGAGACCCTGAGACAGCTCAGGAAGACATAAAATCCGAAAAAAAAGGATCCGTTAATAGTCGGCAGAAGTTCGGTCTGAGGTATTTCACCAAAACCAAGCAAGCAATCTTCGAAAAGAAGATGGGCTTGGCCGATCATGCGGACAAAAACCTCGACAAATCGCTCGCAAAAAACTGGGCCGTCTATAAGAGAAACTTCATCGATTTTGCGTCCGACGAATGGCCGGAAGACGCCGCACCACTCGTCGCCGCGCTGAACGAATACGACAGTTCAAAGAGCACGCATGCGCTGACAGTAAAAATGCGGGAGGCGAAAGACGTCCATGCTGTGGTGCTAAGTACGATCATCGCAGAATATGGCCTGACGACGGTGAAGAGCCTCACATACAAAAGACTGAGGGAGTTGCTTATCGATCATTGGGACAATCCAGCACATGACGTCTACTCGAAGGGCAGTCTTGTGAAGCACCGATTCGAAATAACGCAAAAGGCGGTCAAGATGGTCAAAGGTTTTAAGTGAAAATACTGACCAAAAAAATTGCCTAATTTCATACTGTTAAGCCAAAAAATTTTCTTGAAAATAGGATTCGCGGCCAAATTTCTGAATCCGTCATGTTTTTCCGACAACAACCGGAAGGAAATACCATGACGAAACAGGAAGATCTCTCCGCCTGCCCCAGTTTCCAACGGTGGGCGACCATAAAACAAATCGCCGCGATGCAGCGGTACTCTTGGCTGACCGAATCCGCCATTCGGCATCTGGTGCATGAAGCTTCGGACCGAACCGGCTCCAAGGGCGCAGTTATCCCCGGAAACGGGCTCGCCTCGGCTGTAATACGTATAGGCCGGAAAGTGCTCATCGATCTCGATCTCTTCGACGAGTGGATCGCCTCTCATCGGGGAGATCAGAAATGAGCCAGGACCAAAAAGGCCCAACGCCCTTCGAGGCTTCCGCAATCTCCGTCGAGGAGACTGATCAAACTTTGGCCTCGTCGACCCCGGAGCACGTTAAAAGTGACGCAGCCGAAGGCGGTCTCAACCTCGACGACCTTCGCATCGAGGGCGACATCCTCGGCGACGTCTCAGTTGAGCAACCGTTCGTCACGTTGCCAGTCCGCAAGCCGGGACGGCAGTCGTTTTTCCGGGTGAACCCGAAGAGGACTCTGTGCACCGCCGTCATCGAGCTTAAGGATGATGGTGAGACATTCGTCGTTTCGAAGAAGGTAGCCGCAGTTCTTGTGGGCGAACTGCGTCAGGTTCGCCTCTCGCTGTGCATCACCGCCACCGGATCGCTGTTTTTGTGGCCGGTTCCGCTCCCACCGGCGGACGGCCACGACAACGCGTGGCACAAGAGTGCAAGGAAGGCCGCCGAAATCGCAGAGATGAGGTGGGTTCGAATGGCTGCCGATCGCGAATCTGGCAGTTACCGCATCATGACCTCGCCTCACTATCCAGAGCCGACATGGCCGAACCATTCAATGGAGCGGATAATCGAGGTCGCTTTCGGCGATGGGCACATTATTGACAACCTCGATCATCCGGTGGTCCGCAAGCTCCTCGGACAGCCGTGATGCTTGGGGCGCAGGCGACAACTGATCTCGCCCCTGAACCGCAATTCGATTTCGGTGCGTTAGATCAGTTCCTTGAAATCTGGTGCGCCGATTTCGAGTTCGTGCCCACCGACGGAGAGCGGCCGAGACCGATCTGCATGATCGCTATTGAGGCACGGACTGGGCGCACTATCCGGCTATGGGAGGAAGAGCTTCGGAGTCTGAGTTGTGCGCCCTTCCGCACCGATGAGCGTGCATTGTTCGTTGCCCACTTTGCATCTGCGGAGATCGGATGTTTCGAGGCGTTAGGCTGGGCGCACCCCGAGAACATCCTCGACACGTTCGCGGAGAGTCGTGTCGACACCAACGGCCGCAAGGGCATCTCAAGTGGCCTCCTAGCCGTCCTCGCCCGGTATGGCCTCCCAACCATCGGCGCGGAGGAAAAAGAGTCCATGCGGGCGCTCATCATGTCCGGCGGCCCCTGGAGCAATGTCGAACGATTGACCATCCTCGACTATTGCGAAGGCGACACTCGCGCGCTTGTCCGCCTCCTTCCCCACCTTCGCCTTAGACCCGAAGAAGACCACCCGGTCAGGTTAGGACAAGCGCTCTTGCGGGGCCGCTACATGGCTGCAGTGGCCCGTATGGAGCATAACGGCGTGCCCATCGATGTTGAGACGCTCGTCCTGCTAAAAGTGAATTGGAACGCCATCAAAGAGCGGCTCATCGCCGAAGTCGACGCCGATTACGGCGTCTACGAAGGCGTCAGTTTTCGCGAGGCCCTGTTCCGAGCTTATCTGAAACGCGTTGGCATTTGTTGGCCCATGCTCGAAGATGGAAGCCTGAAGCTCGATCGCGATACTTTCCGGTTCATGGGCCGAATCCACCCTCGGAAAATTGAGCCCCTCCGCCAGATTCGGGAAACGCTTTCCAGGATGCGGCAGATTTCCGTCGCGGTCGGATCTGATTGTCGAAATCGAACTATCCTGAGTCCTTTTGGATCAAAGACCGGCCGCAATCAGCCAAGCAGCTCTAAGTTCATTTTCGGACTGCCGGTGTGGATGCGCGGCCTTGTCAGACCTCTACCAGGACAAGGGCTCGCCTATCTGGATTTCGCCTCTCAAGAGATCGCCATCGCCGCCGCACTTTCCGGGGATGAGGCGCTGTGGGAAGCCTACAACTCGGGGGACCCATATCTCGACTTCGCCATTCGGGCTGGCCTGGCCCCGCCAAATGCGACCAAGAAGACGCACGGCGACATCCGCGAGCGCTGCAAGGCTGTCGTCCTTGGCGTGCATTACGGGCAGGCGGCCATGGGGATGGGACGGCGTGCGGGAATAACTACGCCCGAGGCTGATGCGCTCCTAAAGCACCACAAACTCCAATTCAGGCGCTTTTGGGAATGGTCCGACTCTGTCGTGAACTGTGGGCTCGGTGGAGCGACGCTCACCACGCCGTTCGGATGGCGCTGGCGGATGGGCTCTGACGATGTGACGGACCGGTCGTTGATGAACTGGCCGATGCAGAGCGCCGGCGCGGACATGCTTCGATTGGCGTGCATTCGCGGGACCCGATTGGGTGTGAAAATCTGCGCGCCGGTCCATGACGCTGTTCTGATCGAGGCCCCTCTCGATGAACTTGATGAAGCCATTGAGACCATGCGTTCGGCGATGATCTGGGCGAGCGAGAAAGTGTTGGGAGGCGGTCGCACATGCCGGGTCGATGCCGACGACTACCGCTATCCAGACCGGTTCATGGACTCAAAGCGGGGGGTCTACATGTGGAACAAAATTATGGACATCCTGGGGAAGCCGAGATGGCCAGAGTTCTAAGAGATCGGTCGCGGGGGGCGTTGCAAATCCGAGCAGGTGTTACTCGGTTTCCGAGCACCCGGGTCCTTATCTCTATCTCTCTCTTAATAATATATTAGGGAGGTAGCTCTGATGAGTGGCTTCGACCTGAATGATTTCAAGCTCGATGAGCAGATTGCCGACGATCCCAACGGCGAGGTGAAAGCGGAACCGACAGAATCTGAAGAGGTGGTTGCCGAACCGAAAGATCACGCAAAGGGCAAGTTTGTTCGTTTCCCACTTTCGATGGTTGGCTGTCTCACGCCGAGAGACCGCATCCTCATGCTTCTCGTCCATTGCCAAACCATGGCCAGCGAACAGCCTGCGGTGGGGGACTGGTACACGCTCGATGGTCGACGGAAAAAGATGTTTGGGCTGACGGATCGAAACCAAAGAAAGCGAGCGATAGATACACTCGAAAAGTCTAATTTTATTGAGGTCTGGAGCCGTCCTGGGAAATCCCCGCGCCTACGATTGCGGGGGGGTCCGGTCTAGCCTGACAAATGCTACCTGAGAATATTCGAATGCACATGAGTGGCCCAAAATCAGTCAGGCATTCTAGCGTCCACCAAACAGTGAGCCATTGCAATCATGTGCACAATCTCTGTCCTCAACTATCCCCAATCATCGTTGATGAGGCGGGAGTTGATGGCGGGGGGATGAGGGTATGAACTCCGTAAATTGGGGTAAGTTACCCGAGACCGATGATCACAGATTTAGACCCCCCTTTTTTCGAATATCGGAAGCTAGATCAAAGGCTTGTGGAGGGTGATATGTCCCGGAGGCAGGGTCGAAAATATGGTAATTTCTGTTTGAATAGCCATCATAGCGTAGAGACAGTTGTTGGGCTCAGCCGACTTCCCGGATGTCTGCTTTCCCCGCGAGACCGGGCCTTCGTTGATAGTGCGGCGAATGACGCCTTCGAGCCCAAAGGCGACGAACCAAGTTTCGGGGCTGTGCTCATGCAGCATTCAGAGCGAGTACTCCGACCCTGTGGACGTGCTGCGCTGCAGAGGAGAAAGCCGCCATTCGTTATGACTGCAGCATGATCAGAGGCGGTGATTTCCGCTTCGCGCCAGGAGCGGACGCTCGGGCTAAGCTCACAAATGAATGCGAAACGGGCGATCAACTCGCCCGCTTCATCTCAATTCCGGCCTTTCCCAGCGTTGCCGCTGTTGCCTCCTCGACCGCCGTTTCCACGGTCGCCTTCGTCGTCGTCTGGACCAGAGCCTTTCCCGTCATTCGGACCGCCTCCGCCTTTGCCCGGGTTGTCGCTATCCTGTCCGTCCTCATTGTTGCCGTGGCCCTTATCGTTGCCCGGGCCATTTCCACCGCCGCTGTTGCCGGAGTCGCCACCATCGCCGGGACCATTCCCACCGCCGCTGTTGCCGGAGTCGCCACCATCGCCGGGGCCATTTCCACCGCCACTGTTGCCGGAGTCGCCGCGATCGCCGGGGCCGTTTCCACCGCCGCTGTTGCCGGAGTCGCCACCATCGCCGGGGCCATTTCCACCGCCGCCGTTGCCGGAGTCACCGCCATCGCCGGGGCCTTCTCCACCGCCGCTGTTGCCGGAGTCACCGCCATCGCCGGGGCCATTTCCACCGCCGCTGTTGCCGGAGTCGCCACCATCGCCGGGGCCGTTTCCACCGCCACCGTTGCCGGAGTCGCCTCCATCTCCGGGACCATCGCTTCCTTTGCTATTGTCAGCAGTGTCTGAATCATCGTCGTTGTGAAACTGCTCTCGGTCGCCAACGCCGTATTCTCGACGGTCGAATACTCCAGAACTCTCCTGCTCTGAAAACTCGACGCCGCTCCTGCTGGCGATTATCTGAGCTTGAGTAATCAACTGGGTTTCAGTATCGCCGCAAGTCTCTTGCAAAATTGAATTCTTATCGCAGGCCTCGTAAACGCTGGAGCACGCGCTCAGCGTCAGAGCAGCGGCGGCTGTAATCGTCAGTTTCTTCATTTCTGCACACCTTCTCTGATTGGGTTCTCAGCGCTCGAAAATTGAGATCTTCGACGGCGCAATTCCTGAATCAGAGATGGGTGTCGCAGTGAATTCGAAGCTTCGAATTCGCGCCAGATCGCTTTGGCTCGTCGCCAAAAAAAGCCCCCCCGAAAAGGCGGCTAAGGTCGGGGAGGCGAAAGGCGCATGACCCCAAAATAGAGGAGAGATGGAGCCAGCGCAGTGTGATGCCGCAGATGCCGCGAATTGCGGGGTACAACGCTATGGCATCAGGTGAGTGAGATAACTTGGGGCCATCTCGCCTGTGATCCGGATAGTGGGGAGTGATCTGCGGGACTTTTGCGAATTGCGGACTGGTCTTTGATCAAGTGCGCCAATCAATCATCGTTGCGAAACGGCGTCCCGGTCTCATCTTCGGTTGAGCAAGTTTCAGGCCACCCTTCTCGCCGGCAGACCCGGTAACGGCAGAGTCAGAGGAATTCGACTTGAGGTGCCAAGGATTTTCATCTGTCCGTTATGCGCCAACAGCGGACATCAACAAGCGCCAGCGAACCGACCGTTCAATCTCGCTTGTACTGATGTCAATTAACCTGCTCGAGCCAGAACTCTCCTTTGTCTGATTTTGTGTCGACCAAATCGCCGAGTGTCGTATGGTCTGTCGTGGTGCCCTTCTCGCCGGCGAACTTCACAAACTTGAAGACCGAGCCAGGAGGAAACAGCACCTCTCCCTCACCCTCATGAACAGAGAACTGAGTAATCACCTTTCCAGTTTTGACGCCTGAAATGTGTGAACTGACATGACCAAAATTTGGAACTGGTTTTGGGCCCGTGCTCATGAAACCAGTCTCTGTGCGTTTACCGGTATCAATGATCTCTTGCAGAAAGAACTCCATTGTCTTGTCGCCACGAAATGCAACATCGGTAAATGGAGGAAGTTTCTTAAGCCCCTGCTCTATGGCCTGTATGTAGGCGTCCAGCACTTCAGGATCGACATCACTAGCCTCATTGCTTCGTAGATATCCATTGAGTTTTGTATAGTCCTGCGTCGAGTAGCCGTAGATACCGGCGAGCTCGCCCATCGTCATAGGCTTCTTTAGGCCCTTTTTCCCCTTGAATGGGTCAAAGCCCTGCTTTCTTGCAAAGACTTCGGCCATCTGCGCCATCTCCAAAAACTCTAATCCCATATGAGACGCCATCGCTCTTGATGGAGAAGCACTGTCTTTTTTCAACTCTCTTTCGAGCTTACTCCGCTGATTTTCCAACCAGAGTTTCTTTAGCTCGTCCTTTATTTTCTGCTTCTTAGCGACTTCATCCAATACAATTTCATGCGCAGCGGCGATGAGCTTTTGGTCAGCCGCCTCGATTGCTCTTTTTCGTTTTTGGTCCCACTCGGGAACCTTCAACATCAAACTAGTCAGTTGAGCCACGTATTGATTCCAGGAATTGTCCGCTCCTTCATTCACTTTGTGCGCGATGAGATCGATCTGCGCGCGGGCGTCTTCGCCAAATTTTTCCACGTATCCCTTCATCTTCGCTTGATCAGTGAAATCAACACCCTCGATCTGCAGCTTTCCACCAATGGTTGCTGACTGATCTACCCCAATCTGATCGTCGCGAGCCTCAAGTTTGGCGATCGCCGCTTCCGCGGCGTCGTAATCCTTTTTCTTCATTGCAGCAGCGAAGGCAGCAACCTCCTTGTCTCCTTTGACGGGACTATGCACCCGCACCACATCGCGATAGCGAACTTTCAGTTCATTCACTCGGTTTGATTTCGATGTCTGCGCCTCGGCCGAGGGCTTTTGGGCCTCACCCACCTTCCCGTCTGGCGAGCCAGCGTCCTCATGCACCGCCTCTCCGTCATCCACGGTGTCGCCGTCGCCGACGATCTTGACCTTTATTTTCATCCCGGCGTGCAGTAGGGCCGCCTTCTTGAACAGCGGTACTAGTTTGCTCGAGGGCTTGAGCGGTATGTCGAATACATGCTTGCCGCTCTCGCCATAGCAACGCCCCTTCAGCCGTTTGCCCTTCTTTCCGGTTAGGAGCGCGGCGTCCCGGAAATGACTGGTCTTTACCGTTCGGGTCAGGATTAGGCCGGGGGTCTTGCGATCGATATTCAACACAAATTCCATGCCCTTCTCCTTCGACAGCTGTTTGGCGCGGGTCAACCTACGAGTCAGCTTTTCGCGGAGTTCCAGCCGCTTCGCTTCGTCGTCGCTCGCGGGCTCCTCTTTCGGCGCGACGGCGTCGAGTTCGCCGACCGCCTCTTTCTCTTTCTTGTGGCGTTGAGATTTCTCCGGCGCGGGCTCGGCGGGCCTCTTATCCTTCGCCTCTTCCTTATCCGGTTCAGCCTCGGCCTTAAGCGTCGCGATGATCGTCTCCGCCTCCTCGCGGACCTGATCCATCCACTTGATCAGCGTGCGGTTCTTGGCGTTGGCCTTCTTGAGCGTCTTGAATTTGACCTCGATCTTGTCGCGCCTCGCCTCGGCCGTTTTGGGGTCGCCGCCTTTCTCGGCGCTCTCGAACTGGGCTAGAAGCTTTTCAAGGTCCGTGTCCTTCAGTTTTTTGCAGTCCTTGTGCTGCTGAAGGATCTTCCACCCCTTTGGTGACAGATATTTCGCCATTGCCCCCTCCCAATTTGTGACGCGACGATATCCTTAATCGATTGGAGCGGTGTAAGTGACTTGCAGTTGAGCCGGCCAGCGCCCGATCCCGCGTCGACCGCAATTATACCATTTTTAAGTAAATCGGCTGGAGCTTAGAGTTGTTCGAGTCCGCGCCACCTAACCGCCAATGTCTTTCGAAGGGTCGGGCGGCTACCAAGTAGTAGATGATTTCAAGAGTGATGACTGCATTGGGTCAAAACCGGTCTAATGCACAGCAAAATGCCCAGCGTTCCGACGCAAATCGAAAGCGGTCGTTCATGCGAAACGGATTTTGACCTGCCATCAGATCAATAGGCCGAAGTCCGGATGTTCGGTGTTCCGAAGCAGCCGTTGGGCGATTTGGGTTGGAACGACGGCCTAGAGCCCAATGCCGACGAGCCAAGTTTCGGAGCGACGCTCGTGCAGCATTCAGGTCGCGAGCACGGCCAATTTAGACGTGCTGCGCCGCAGAGGGGAAAGCAGTTCTCTGTTTGCGGCTGTGTCAAGGATGTTGGGCCGCTGGTCCGCCGGGGTCGTGGTTCTCTTCGAAGTCGGTCTTGCCGCCAGTATACAGCAAATCAGCGACCACCGCGCTGTAGGGGGGATGCGGAGCGCCGTCCGGATTTGCTAAACATCGGGCATGATGCGCTCTGTTGAAGCCCTCCTTGCGATCACGCTGGCGCTCTCGCTGGCCGGATGTGGCGGCGCGCCCTACTCGCTCACCATGATGCCTGCGCCGATGATCTACGCCGAAGAACAGGCCAAGGCAGTGCTCGACGACACGGCTGAGCACGAACCGCATCCCGGCCTTCTCTACGCCACCTCCCGCCCGCCGACCGAGGACGGCGCCTATCCCTATTATCGCGACGATCGGGGCGACGTGATCCGCCTCGGGCACGCGAAACTGACGGTGCGCGAAAACGACGCCTCAGAGGCGGAAATTCTCGCGCTCGCCGCCGCGGCGGACCGCGAGCGCGACCTCACCCTGACCTTAACGGGAATCGAGGAGTTCGGACTTCTGGAGCGCAGCCTGCTGCCCTTCTCCGACCCCGCCCATTTCGCGCCTGGAGCGCCGCGCGGAGAGACGACGTTCGCCCAAGTGATCGATACGCAGTTCGAACGCTCCGGCAACCGCGAGATCTTCGTTTATGTGCATGGCTACCGAGTGCCTTTCTCCAATCCAGTTCTGGTGGCGGCCGAGTTCTGGCACTTCCTCGACTATGAGGGGGCGTTCATCGCCTTTTCCTGGCCCTCGACCTTCAACAGATGGGCCTATCTGACGGACCTGGAGAACGCGGACCTTTCAGCCCACGCCCTGCGCGACTTGCTGGAATTTCTAAGCGAGGAGACCAGCGCCGAACGCATCCATATTCTCGGCTACAGCGCTGGCACCCGTGTCGTTCTGGATGCGCTCCACAATATCGCCCTTGAGGAGAATGGCGCCCGCCCGCGGCTTGGCCAGGTAGTGCTTACGGGAAGCGATGTGGACCGGGCGATACTTGGCCTCAAACTGGAGGATGGGGTGCTGGACGCGGTCGACAGCCTGACGCTTTATCTTTCCGAGTCTGACCAGGCGCTCAAGATTCTCAGGTTCCTCGGCTTTCGCCCGCGAGCGGGCGAAATGTGGGAGGAAGGCACGATGCCGCCGCAGGTCGCGCGCTATATTCTGGAGCATCCGAAGCTCATTTTCATCAACGTGGCGGAGGCTGAGGGGTCGACCCGCGGAAACGGGCACGGCTATTTTCGCAGCAGTCCATGGGTCAGCAGCGACATCATCGCCAGCTTCATCCATGGCCTTAAGCCTGAGGCGCGGGGTCTTGTTCTGGTCGAGGGAGAGCCGATCTGGCGGTTCCCGTCCGATTACCCGGCGCGGCTTCGCCGGATTCGAGATGCCTCGCCGCCGCCAGAAGAGGCCATCGCCGAGCAGCGATAATTCGGGTTCCTTCTCGCCGCCACAGCGCAGAACCTCAGGAAGCTGGCAAAAATCGCGCCAAACGGACCGCCAGATCCCGCCTGACGGCATGAGGGGTGCCGACAACCAACGATTTCGCCGCGGCCAAGTCAGGCCAATCAGCCGACCTTTTCAACGAAATCCGCCAACTTCGGACTACGTCCGGCGAGATTGATGCTCCTCAATGCACGCGCGCTTAAATCCCGCGAAGCTGCCGCGATCGCGCAAATCGTGCGCGCCCCGCAGGGGAGGAGAGCGACCCGAGATGGCTGCAAAAAACACCGATCTGATAGCGCGTCGTATGATCGCGGCTCAACTACGTCATACAGTTGGGCCTGTTCGCGATTCATCGGAGGTCGACATCATGCCTTCAGCAAATCGCTCACTGCTGTTCGGCGCATTCTTCTGCCTGCTCGGCTCTTGCGCCAGTTACACCAGCGAGCAAGGCGTCGAAAACAGTTGGGGGAACCGGCCCGAAGCGGCGTTCCAGTCTGGCGTCACAACCCAGACAGAGGTGGCCGACCTGCTTGGGCCACCCTCTCAGATTGTCTCCCTCGCGGACGGCTCCGCCTTTTATTACTTGCGTGAGCGAAGCGACGGCCAAGCCTACATTCTGATCATCTACAACGATGTCCGACAGAACGTCCGTTACGATCGCGCCGTGTTCTTTTTCGACTCGAATGGATTGCTAACGCACCACGCGATCCGAGACGACATTCCCGCCTCGTGACTATAGTCCGTTCACCAATCCGACTTGCTGCCGCGGCGCTATTGTCAGGGCTCGGCGCCTGCTCCCAATTCGAGACGAGGTTCGACGCGGGATACAAAGAGGCCGATGCGAAAGCACTCGCACAGATGAGCGATCTTTCAGAGGTCCTCGAAAAATACGGACCGCCGACCCGCCTCGGAAGAGCAGGCGAAGGCGTGGTTCTGCTGTATGAAGGCCTGACGCTTCGCGAGAGGCAGTTCGGCCTAAGCATCGCGTATGACTGGCTGTCATTCTTCAAAGCGGTGGTCGCGAAAGGAGACGCTGACATCGACACGCTGGCCTTTGTCTTTGACGGCGAAGGGCGGGTTCTATCCTCCGCCGCGTCAAACGAGACGCGCGACATTGGTTATGGCGGCTCCGTCGACCTAATCTTCCAAGCTGTTCCTCTCGTCGACACAAGCGGCTATACGACGCTGTCTCCCCAACATGACTGGGGCCATGGGCTCAGCGAGCCGCTTTCTGTGATGCTGAACGCCCAAAACTCGATCACGAGCGGCGTCGGCGGTGTCGAGAGATTGGGAACGCCAAGGGGAGTGGGGCAAGAAGCCCTAGTGTTTCATCGATAGCCGGGAGCGACACATCCGTCGAGGCGCCGATCAAGGCCCAAGAGCTTGATCTATGTCAGCGCCGATAGCTTGGTTCTCTAACAGACTTGCGCAATCGCAGAGCAGCATCTCGCCTGAGAAAATTGCGCCATGCAGAACCTTTGATTCGCTGGCCGCTTATGCACCGTGAAGCGTGTTCCTGGCCCAGGCCGCCGAGCGAAAAGGATTTTGACATGAGGATGAAAGCGAAAGTTCTTCTGTCCTGTGCTCTCGCGTTGACGATGCCGTTTGGGGCTGGGGCGCAGGAACGGCAATATCTGGGACATGTTGCTGGCAACGCCGAGGATGCGTCGATCGGCAGCCGAGGGTATTCGCCTTTCGTCGACCAGTCCTTTCCCAATCGCGTCTTCTGGGGCGATACGCACCTCCACACATCGTACTCGACCGACGCAGGGATGGTCGGCAACGTGCTGGGACCGGATGAAGCCTTCCGCTTCGCCCGCGGGGGAAAGGTCAGGGCTTCACTCGGAGAGTTCGCGCAACTTGTCCGACCGCTGGATTTTCTTGTCGTAGCGGACCACGCCGAAAATCTGGGACTTGCGCCCATGATCGCGGAATCGAACCCTGACCTTCTTGCCAATCCTTGGGGTCGAGCGATCCACGACTTGGTGAAGAGTGGCAAACCGACCGAGGCTTTTGTCATGTGGGGCGAGGCCATGGGCGCCGTCACTGACCCTATTGACGATGATGATCTGACGCTAACTATCTGGAAGCGGATCGTCGACAGCGCTGAGCGCTACAACGAGCCCGGCGTGTTTACAGCGCTGCATGGTTTCGAATGGACGTCGATCAAGAACCTGAACAACCTGCATCGGATCGTGATGTTTCGCGATGACGGGGACAAGGTCGAGAATTTGGTCCCGTTCTCCAATTACGATAGCTCCGACCCGGAAGACCTCTGGGACTGGATGGAGGCCTATGAGCGGGATACGGGCGGAAGGGTCATGGCTTTCGCGCACAACGGCAATCTGTCGAACGGTTTGATGTTCGACGACGTACGCCAGAATGGCGCGCCGATTGACGCGGCTTATGCGGAACGCCGGATGCGCTGGGAGCCGCTCTACGAGGTCACCCAGATCAAAGGGGATGGAGAAACCCATCCGGCTCTGGCTCCAAATGACGAGTTCGCCGACTACTACAGATGGGACCGCGGCAACTTTGGGTCCGAACTCAAGACGCCCGAAATGCTTCCGCGCGAATACGCCCGCGAGGCCTTGGCCCGTGGTCTTAAATTTGAGTCTGAAGTCGGCATTAATCCCTTCAAATTCGGGCTGATTGGCGCCACTGACAGCCACACCTCGCTGGCGACCGCCCGGGAGGACAACTATTTCGGCAAAGCCAGCCTGGGTGAGCCACGGGGTGGCCCTGCGCGATATGAGGAGTACATCATTCAGCCAGCTTTCCTTGGCGAGGAAGTCGCGATCCGCCACTACGAGACGCTGGCTTCCGGCCTTGCCGCTGCATGGGCGCGGGAGAATACGCGCGAAGCGATCTGGGACGCGTTCGCGCGGAAGGAGGTCTACGCGACCACCGGACCGCGGATGACCGTCCGTGTCTTCGCAGGTTGGGATTTCGACCCCGACGATGTGTACCGACCCGACTTCGCCAAAACAGGCTATGCTCGTGGGGTGCCGATGGGCGGCGACCTCTTCGCTGGACCAGAAGGGGCTGCCCCGACGCTGATGGTGCGCGCGTTGCGCGCCCCCGACGGGGCGAACCTCGACAGGATACAGATCGTCAAGGGATGGCTCGATGCATCGGGGAAGCCGCAAACGAAGGTCTTCGACGTGGCTTGGGCGGGCGATCGCGAACCAGGTTCCGATGGGAAATTTCCGCCGGTTGGAAACACTGTAGATGGCGCTGACTACACGAACACCATAGGCGCTGCCGGCTTGGCGGCGCACTGGGTCGATCCAGAGTTCGATCCCAGCCAGCGCGCCTATTACTATGTGCGCGTTATCGAGATACCGACTCCTTCTTGGTTGGCCTACGACGAGGCGTTCTACGGCCCGCTGGACCTTCCCGAGGACGCGGTGATGGTGCAGCAGGACCGCGCTTATACCTCGCCGATCTGGTTTACGCCGCAGGGATAACCCACACTAATATTCGGCCCTGCGCCGGCTAGGGCCGAATGTGCGTTGCCGGCGCTCCAGCAGATGGTTTGTGTATCCAAGGATGTTCGCTTTGCCTATTTCGGCACGGAAACTTGACCTTCGCCGAAGGTCTGGAAAGTCCCGCAACTCGGACGCCCTGCGCGTGTGCGGCGAATGACTGGTTGCGGTCAGAAGCATTCGAGCGGGCTTGAGCGACCGCTTTAGGGAAGTCGCGCTGCAGCGCTGCGGGCAGCACCGTATCGTGCCTTCGCCAGCGCGGCGGATTATGTTGCACTCGCGTCGGGCTGGTTTGTCCGCAACTCGGACCCAAGGTGCGCTCGCAGCGAGTGACCGGTTCCGGTCGGGGCAAAATAACTGGCTTGAACGACCGCTTTCGGGAACTTGCGTTGCGCCGCGGCGCGCTCCTCATGGCGACGCCTCCACCACCCTGTCTGATCGCGCTGCATCCGCACATGTCCGGAAAGTCCGGAGGCTGTGTGGAAACTTGTTTCCGCTATCGGTGAGTTGGGCTTTCGAGGCCCGCCTTCGAATATCGGGGTGTTTGAGGCGACATCGCCTGTAGAGTCGGTTTCCGGCCTGTCGCGCCGATTGCGCGGGTTTTTCGGTGTTATGGCGCGCCGTTTCGGTGCGGATGAAGCGCTCTAGGCCCTCATGGCCTCGATCATCGCCGGAATGCCGATGATCTTCATTACGCGCATCATGTTGTAGGCGAGGACGTTCAGCGCCATCTCCGTCGCGACGTTTTTCAGCGACCGCATCTTGAAGTGCGTCGCCCCCATCCAGGACTTGATCGTGCCGAACGGATGCTCGACCGTCATGCTGCGGACCGCCAGCTTTGAGGGATCATCGTCCAGCCGCTTCTGGACGCGGTCGAGCACGTCTTCATGCTCCCACCGACGAACGCGCCGCTCCTTGCCGGTCGTGCATTTGTCCCTGATCGCGCAATCGACGCAGGCGCCGGACCAGTATGAGCGTATGGCTTTGCCATCCTGCTGGCTGGTGAATCGGTAGGTCAGATGCGCGCCGGCCGGGCATACATAGATGTCCTGCGCACCGTCATAGGCGAAGTCAGCCTTGTCGAACCGGCCGCGCGCTCCGGCGTTCGACGTCAATGGTTTCGGGACGACGACCGAGACGCCTTGCTCTTCACAGGCGACGATCTCTTCGCCCTTGTAATATCCCTTATCGGCGATCGCCTCGATCTGGTCCGCAGACATCGCCTCGCGCGCCGCGACGCCCATCATCGATAAGGCGTCTCGATCATAACCATGCATCGTCACTTCATGCGCGACGATCAGGTGATGCTCGGCCTCGACCGCGGTTTGCACATTGTAACCGACGACACGCGGCATCCGGGCGGTTGTCGCCATGGAGCGGGCGTCCGGGTCGCTGAGCGAGACCTGCGTTTCTCCGGTCGAGTCCATACGCTCTTCAACTGTTCTGAGACGATCAGCTTCTTTCCTCAGATGCGCGAGTTTCCTGGTCGCACGTTCGATCCGCGCCTCCGGCAGGGCCATTCCAGTTTTCGACTGAACTTCATCGGCCCGGTCCAGCTCGGCCAGATAGCGCTTGATGGCGGCGTCGATCTCTCCCAGCTTGCGCCGCAGCTTCTCGCGCGTGAAGTTCTTCGCCTTCGCGTTGACGGCCTTGAAGCGGCTGCCGTCGATGGCGACCACGCTGCTGTCCAACAGGCGCATATCGCGGCACAGGGCGACGAACTGCTGGCACACCTTGCGGATCGCGGGGCCATTGTCCTTCCGGAAGTCGGCGATGGTCTTGAAGTCGGGTTTCAAACGCCCGGTCAGCCAGATCAGCTCCAGGTTCCGACCGCACTCGCGTTCGAGCCGCCGCGACGACTGGATCTGGTTGAGGTAGCCATAAAGATAAATCCGAAGCATCAGGCCCGGATGGTAGCCAGGACGGCCGGTCGCCTCCGGTTCAACGCTAAAACCGAGAGCGGCCAAATCGAGCATGCCCACAATGGCGTCAACCGCGCGAACCGGGTTGTCTTCTTCAACGTAGTCGTCCAGGCACTCTGGCAGCAGCGTTGGCTGACAACGGTCTGCCCCCTCAATAAACCGCTTCATGAAAAACCCTCGCATTCGGTGCGAAAATTATACCATCAGCCAGAAAATAAGGGGGTTTTCACACAGCCTCTCCGCTGAGCGGAAGTGCGACCCTAACCCGATAGCGTCTGCTTTTGCGCCTGAAGCTGACACGCCAACTGCCCCAGATCGTCGCCGCGCATTTCCCTTGCCCATCGCCTGACCCAGCCTAACGTAGGCGTGGGTCTCATGATTTTGAGCGCCTCCCGGTCAACCGAACCAGGAGGTCGCCAACATGGTTTTCACCGCAGCTTTGTACGAGTATCTCGCCGAAGGGCTCGCTGACGCCGTCAGACAGCATGAGCCGAAGCATCCCATCCAACCTCTCCCTATCGACCGCTATGTCGCCATGTCGGCTCTGCAGAAGGCCGTGCGGCGCGGGCGAACCGACCTCGCTCTTCGGTCTGCTGCGACCCTGCTTGAGACTTCACCGCGTGCGTTGTGGCGGCGCTTGGGGGTGATCGCCTTCGAGGATGTGGGCGTGGCCGATATCGACGTGGTCGGCTGGACCGTCATTGCTATGGGTGACGCTTCCCTCCGTCGAAAGTTGGGAGGGGACTGGCGTGTGGCGGCCGCACTTAAGTGCAAAATGTGCGAAACAAGCATGGACCGATCGGCGGATGACCTTGTCATGCCGGTCGAGGGCGCCGACTGGCTGGATGAGGATCGCCTCGCCATAGCCGACCTGCCCCTGGATGAGCGGATCAGGATTGCGGCAGATGAGAAGACGAGTCTTGAGCGCGCAGGTCTCGCGGCGTGGCTTGCCATCGGGACGGATAAGATAGCTGGGAAAAACCTGCCGGAAGTCTCGGGATGTCGGGACAGCTATTTTGACGGGCTGATCGAAGCGGGCGTTCCGGGAACCGTGGTCGAGATATCTCGGCTAGGTTTGAAACGAACCGGCTGCATCCTCGCTGCGTTCACGCCATTGCTCTATCGGGCGCGGGGGACCACGGCGCATCCCGTCAAGGATGATGATCTCCCGGAGGAGGCGTTGATAAGTGAGGTTCCGGGTTGGGTCTACGATATCCATACGCGGACGGGGCTCAGCGCGTTCTCTCGATATCTAAGGCAGTCCACCCGCATGCGAGTATTTCTTGACGAGAACGCCATCGGAGATGCCCCCCGCCATCGCATCGTCGGAAGTCTGGTCTTCCGCATGGAGAGCGGGCTGGGAGTCCGAAGATTGCAATGGCCCGAGGCTATGCGCCTCAAGCGACAAGCCGATCTGATGCGGGATGGATTACCGAACGCTCATATCGATGAAGGCCTCTCGATCCTGCGGGACGAGATCGATCTTCTGAACCAATGCCGGGCTGAGACGCTTGGCGTTTCCCTCCGATAATCCCCTCTTATCGGAGCCAAAATCATGGCCGATATTGAGCCTATTCCAGAGCCAGATGAGCCCCTGTCTGAGGCTCTGCGAGAGCTTATCCGGGACGCGCATTCCGAGAACACCCGAAAGGCCTACCGGTCCGACCTCCGAGCTTTCCGCGCCTGGGGCGGATCAATCCCGACGACGCCGAGACAGCTCGCCGACTACATCGCCGACGAAGGGATGCGTCTTCACCCCAGCACGATTACTCGTCGCCTCGCCGCTCTCAGCGCCGCTCACCGACTCTGCGGTGGGATTGGGCACCCAACCCAACACCCGATCGTCAAGGCCGCTCTCAGGGGGCTAAGGCGGCAACGCGGTGGCGCGAAACGCCAGGCCGCACCCCTGATGCTGGAGGACCTTTGGGCGATCTTGGACAAGACCGGGGAAGAGGTTCGGGGCCAGAGAGACCGCGCGCTTCTTCTGGTCGGGTTTGCGGGCGGTTTGAGACGATCCGAGTTGGTGGGTCTCGATGTTGGCGATCTCGAATTCGTTCGGGAGGGACTGATCCTGACGCTTCGGCGCTCAAAGACGGATCAGGAAGGCCAAGGACGCAGGATCGGAATCCCCCGTGCGCGGGGGAGATGGTGTCCAGTGCGGGAGACGAAGGTGTGGATTGAGAAAGCCCGGATTGAAAATGGCCCGATCTTCCTCTCCCTTCGAAAGGGAGGCGTGATCGTCAGGTCGAGGCTATCGAATGAAGCGGTTTCGAAGATCATCAAGCGCCATGTCTCCGGGATAGGCCATGACCCCAAGAAATATTCAGGACACTCGCTCAGGGCTGGGTTCGTCACCTCCGCCGCTAGAGCTGGGATCGCTAGCCACCTCATCCGTCGCCAGACAGGGCACGCGTCTGAGGCAGTCATGTCCCGGTACATCCGCGAGGGCGAGTTGTTCAGTCAGAATGCGGCGGGTCGATTGCTGTAGGGAGCAATGCCCGCTGCGATTATTAGGGGGGGGATTCTCGTTATCCCTTTTCGGGCGGTAGCAAGTCCCAAAAAATCGGATTGCGATCAATCAATTTCGTAACAGATAGTGATCCTTGCCCTGAGAGATCGGAGGTGAAGCGTACATCAGTGACGCCAGCTGGCAACGGGCCTCTAATCGACGGGATATCTCTCAAATCAAAGAAAAGTAGAGAACTTTCGGCGAGGCGAGAGTCGAAACTAACGTTTAGCGATTTGGCTAGATCTGCGCCGAGAGTAGCAGCCACGATTTCGTGTAGTTTAAGCACGAGTTCTTCGTCGGCCGAAACCATAGACTCGATTATGTCAATCAATCCGGCAATTGATAAACCCCCGGGAATGCGCTCGACCAAGACCGAGGCGACTATTGCGTCCGTACCAGGTGGCGGGTTGCACTGATCGAATGAGAACGAATGCGTGCGAAGTCTCGACGCACTGCTTTTCACGTCGACCCTTACATCGCCCGTGGCAAAATCAAACCGCGCGAATCCGTCTATGCGCCACGCCGCAACGGCGACCGATGCCTTTCGACTCTGAGAGATCAAGAAGAGTTCGCCAAAAAGGCCATTCAGCGATTTTGAGGGTGGTTTTCGAATGCTCTGAAATATCGATGCAATCCGCTGAACCGCAGCCGATAGCGATCTTTGGGAAGGCAAGTCACCTAGATGGCGAATTAGAATTCGGCAGACTGAAAGGAAGTATCTGGCAGTTTCAACATCGTGAGAGCGGCACCGAATGACCGTAAAGCGACCCTCCGATACATTCTCCGTTTCGTCTGTTACCTGACACACTAGGTCGAATTGTGCATCGAGGCTCTCCAAACGTATGGGAGGCGGTTTACGACCGGTATTGGCTTCAGTGACAACGAGGAGACACGCCTGCGCTGTTGTATCCTTGCCAATGTAGTAGCTTCGAGATCCGGGAACTTGTCTAACTGCAAATAAGATTGCGCCTGCGACGTCAGAGGTGGGAGTCGATAGCTCATCAAGGAGCGCCGAAAACTCATCTGCCGTCATATATCCCGCCCCGAGTGATCTTGCACGAGCCACCCGGCCGCCAGTCGAGCGGGAACCCAGACGGCGAGAACAGGAACATTTTCGCGCACGACGACACCGTCCCGCTTAAGGCTTAGTGTGTGAATTTGTACGGTCACTTGTCCGCTAGTCCGTATAGCGCGGTCGCCTGGATAAACCTCTCCGCGTCGGGCCGGAGGGCTGACCGGAGCCTGACCCTGGAAGAGATTAGTAACCTCGCCACTTCCGTCGATGCCGCGCTCTCGGCCAGTCGCGGGGCTCATATTGTAGACGGTACATGGCTCGTCTGGATCATTCTCCAATGCGCGACTTAACTGAAGTAAGAGACCAGTGATCTGTTGTGAGTCCCGGGAGCTTGTAATGCGCATTGGTACTAGAAGTTGCTCCATGACATCTTGCAACGATAGCCTAGTTGAAACGCTGTGGCGTTGTGTTGCAGTCCGGTCCAAATGGCCATCGTCATCGATGAATTCAGAGCTGGCAAGGAATGTACCAACGGTCTCGCGATTGGCCTCTAGAACCGCGTCGGATGCTAGAACGACGCGCGGAGCCACCCATCTGTCAGAGAACCGCCCCCGAATATAGTCAAACTCCAAAACGCTATGCCGGCAGGGCCGCAATGCGTTATCCAACAAGAAAGCGCGCTTCCAATCATTTAGAGATCTTCTGCTATCTCGAATATTGATTAGCTGGCTGCGTATATCTTCTTCGTGCTTTACGTACCGCTCGAACGCGCGATGTGTCCCCTGTTCGAGATAGACGCGGCAGTACCCCAGATAGCCACGTTTGTAGCCAAAGAACCGCGCTCTTTGCTGAACTGTATCAGCATTCCCAACCCCAATTCCTCGTGGCATGTAAGTGACAGTGAGACCCTCTACAGTGAATCCACGATCCATCGCTTGTCCACCAACAAGGATCCATCCGTACGCGCTTCCCCAATCGACTTCAGGTGTGCGTCCGGCACGAGCGTTGACTTCTAAAAGGCGGGTACGCCGAAAGGCGAAACGAAATGTAGGAGCGAGCGCCTCAAATGGCGGCAACTCGTCAGCCGTCAGCGCCAGTTCGTTATATGCAACGCGCAACTCCTCGATGAGTTCCTGCTTGTCGGGGTCCGAGTCAGGTAGACCAAGGATACGCTTCCAATCCTCGAATATTTCTCGCACCCAGTTATAGAACTCCTGGTGCTGAACTGTGCGGTGGGAAGGGTGCACCAGCATTGAGCGGTTCCCCCGGTTTCCGCCATCGCAAAGGCCAGCCGCAACGCCGACCATGAATATTCTCAGTGCTTCGAGGAGTGAATCTGGCGGCTCGTATAAAGGATTGGCGTTTGTAGGTACGTCCTCCGACGGAATCGTGCGAACGAGATTCTGATTGTCTAAAAAAAAGTCGCGTCCGCCGACGTAATCGCCTCCGGGCGTAAGCACTTCCACGAAATTGGGTGACAGTGAATCCACGATGCTGACTAGGAGGGGCGCTTGTGGCGTGGCCGTATACTGGAGATATGTGTGCAAGGGCAGCGCTTCGCGCAGAGCCATCAGACGAGCATAGGTGGTGCTTTCTTCGCCTTGAGCGACGTCGGTGTTCAGGCTGGCCTGGTCAGCTTCGTCGTCGATGATAAGTACAGGCACACCATCCATTCCAACTGCCTGCAAAAGTTCAGTCAGCTTGCTTAGCCGTCGGTGATGCTTGAGAACAGTTACGAGCACGGTCATTTTGTACTCGTCCGGAGTACCTTCGTCGCGCCAGTCCTCAAAGCAATCACGTAAAGTCTGAACGACAGAGTCTTCGCGTTCAGGGTTCTGAAAGTGAACCCAGCTTCTATCCCGGTCCCCATCATCCAACCGCAGATCGCGTCTAATGCGGCCAGTCGATTGATCTAGAAGCGGGTTCGAGGTTCCCGCGACTACGATGACCATCTGGAACCCATTGTCTCGCGCTAGAGCCGCTACGGTCTCGAAAGACATGGTCTTGCCGCTCTGCACATATCCGACAATTAGGCCTGTCTCTTGGCCAGTATCTTCTTCCGGAGATGCGCCTTGGCTAAGAATGGCCGCCGCTGCATTTCTCATGCTGTCTCGACTCGCCGCTGGCACCACATGCTCAAGAAAATTGAGGGTTTCAGGGCCGACAGCGGGTTCCCAACGACCTATATGGCCACCTTCCAAGGGTTGAACAATAATATCTGCTTCGTGGGTCACGTATTACCTTTGGGGTCTATGCGTCTGAAAGCGCGTTGAGAATGATTTCGTTAACATTGCGACGGATCGTGCCAGCATGTCTGACACCCGAGTCTCGGGCCATAACTTCGGCGAGCGCGAGCGCTGCCGCCACACGAAGCAACGCCTCGACATCCTCGCTATCTGATTGCGCAAAGCGCACCATAAAAGGATGAACTAATGAAACGCGGATATCGAGGTTTCGCGGCTCATCTGTGGATGCGGCGACGTCGCTAAACACAAGCCACTGACTTTCCGAAGGATCCTCGGTCAACTCGACATTGATACGCCAATCCTTCTCGCGGAACCGGATTTCAAACTGTCTTCGGGCAAGCGTCCCGGTGTGAGGAGGCTCTTCACTCGGATCGTCGACGGGGGGGGCATCGGAGAGTTTTGGTAGTGCCGCGGGCAGCCGTTCCTGTATCGCACGCGCAGTATTGCTCACCGCTTGTTTTGCGGTCGACGCGAGTTGTGCTCGCGCCACTCGAACTCGATACCCTTCGGCTTGCTTCAATAGGGGCAACTCTTCGCTATCTAGATGCTCCCGAAGTAGTTCAAGGAATGGTTCTTCGTTTTCGTCCCAACGGAACCCGTCTTTTGTGTGGCTGACCTCAAATCCATCGAGATGCAACTCTCCAAAAAGGCGTTGATAGCGATAGCTGTTAGAACTGCCAAAGATGTATGCAGGTCGGTATCCCTCGTCGCCGCTACCTTCGATCACGCGTCCACGACGAAACAGAGAGAAACCAGCCTTCGCCGTATTGGCTGTTTCACGCAACGCCGCGAAGCCGTGCACTGACAGTCCGTCACCAAAGTCGAAAGCCACGTCCTTACGCCAAACTCGACTAGAGCTTTCTTGTTCGCGATAATACGGCGCAACCAGAACAGGCGGTTTTTGAGAAGCCAATATCTCGCCATTGAAGCGGAGTTCCAGCTCCCCTCCGCGGATAAACACACGGTAAATGTCGGTCAAATGCTCTTTTAGCTTACCGACGGTGCGTCCTTGCGGTACGTGAAAGATGTCCTCCAGAACGATTTCGGTATAATGGGCGTCAACGTCTTCGCTATCTTCCCGAACTTCGAGCTCTTCGATTTCGTCATTGACTATGTTCTCGATCTCGAATTGCACGGTGCGAGTTACATTCTCCCCGAAGGCCGACGTCCGAACGGTCCACTTAGGCGCGAACCAACAAGCCGCGCTCTTCATACCCATACCAAACTCGGCGAGGCCAGATCGATCAGGTGGTATGGCCGCCGGTCGAAAGGCCCGACCAAAGTCCGAAATCGCTATACCCGCTGCATTGTCGCGAATAGAAATTCGAGCGGGAGCAGTAGTGTCGATGTCGATATTAACGCCGAGCCTGAGGTTTGCGCCATGATGCGCGGTCAACTCGTCCCTACGACGTGAGAAGCTCTCGACTGCGTTGTCGACAAACTCGGCAAGCGCGTACCAAGGTTTGTAGTTTAGATGCCGCAGCACGGCCAAAACACTTACACCGGGACGTATGTCGACCGTCTGTGCCGCCAACGCGACCTCCCTTCTATCGACCGCATTATTCAAGCAGCGGTTGCAACAGCCTCTGAGGATAGTGAGCTGCAATGTTCACTTGCTGTTTTGGGCGATTCCGATGCGACACCATAATAGGCACCAGACAATAGTTGGCTCGCAATAGCCCGCACAACATTGACATTCACCGCATTTCCAAGCGCCTTAAAAGCCGCTGTTTGCGTTTCAGGTAAATGCTTAAGAGAGTCCATGCTTTGCAGACGACTGCACTCGCGAGTCGTCATGTAGCGACGTTCCCAAGCAATCACTGGGACTTGGCTTGTTGTCATGGCCACAAGAGAGGGGGCAGTTACTGGGCGCTTGATGCGAATACCTGAAGCACGAAATTGTATCACGTAGTCCCATATCGAACGTTTCTCACCTTTGCAGTTCCACTCAAGCTTCTGGAAACTCGGTGCGAAACGGCGAATGCGCGGTAGCCAGCCGTCAATCCAATGCTTGTGTCGTTTGTAAAGATCGCGGTTCTGCCGAATGAAATCGATCTTCCACTTTGGAAAAGTCTTCTGCGAATACTGCGCGTATGAGGGTAGCACCGCCGCGACCTCATTTTCTGATAGACCACGCAGCGGTTGACCGAAGCTGCCTTTGAAGGCCGTGATCTCCCTGAAGCCGATACCGTAGGGCGCGCGATTTCGATACGGATAGGTGGCACCAAACTCCATTGCCCAAATTGGGAAGGAAGGAAGCTGCTCATCAGCCGGAAAAAGATCAAGAAACTCCTGCCAGGCTTCTAGATATGCAATAAAGCTTGAAGGCAGTGCTCGCGCGTCTGGCGGGCGTTCATCGAGAACCTTTCGAATAGAAAGTTTCGGATCAATGCTCGGCGTTGGCCATGAGAATCCAGCAAGTCCGCCCCGTCGTCCCACAATGAACGCGCGCTCTCGAATTTGCGGAACGCCGAATTGATGTGGGGACAACATACAATCGTCGACGCTGTAACCTGCGAGACGCAGCCGATGAATGATCGATCTCCAAGTGCGGCCCTGCTGGTGTCGGACAAGGTTGGGGACGTTCTCGATTATGAAGTACTGTGGCTTGTGAAGCCGCAGGATGCGGACGACGTAATCAATAAGATCACCCCATTGGGGGCATTCTAGCCCATGCTGCCCCCCTGCTTTGGAAAATGGTTGGCAGGGAAAGCCAGCGCACAAAATATCGTGCACAGGAATACTGCGCAGATCGATCGCGCGAATATCACCAAGCGGCTTAAGTCCGAAATTCCGCTCGTATAGTGAAGCCAAATGCTCATCGCGCTCGCACGCGAACACGCACTCATGCCCCAGGGACTCAAGAGCGAGGTGAAACCCACCTAGGCCGGCAAAAAGGTCAATGAATTTAAGCGATTGCATGCTATTCTATATCCAAGCGCAATTGCTGACCTCTATTGTCATCGAGAAATCGAAGTAGTGCATATCTTACAGTGTATTGGAGCGTGAGCGGCGGACGTTGAGACGCAGCAAACTGTTTTAGTTCCTCGTATGCAGACGTCTCGAGCGATACGGTAAAACGACGCATATCCGTCCTATTGATTTCTGACATGAGCGCTCCCGGTGCAATCCGTCACCAAGTTACACAAACTTGCACGGGATCGCACCAACGAATTAGGCACTCCGAACCGGTCGAACTTCAGGACAGCCAAATGTATCGGTTGGAAGCGAACTCGCCAGCTCATGAGTTGCCGCTAAGCGAATTGCTATACCAATATTCCGGCGACATCTTCTGCGTCGACGTTGGCGCCCTTGTCTACGATGCGAAGAAGAGTGATCGCCTTTTCCTGAAGTCGATCGAAATCTGTCTCACGCACTGATTCAGGCAGGCAATACATTCGAGATTGGTAACGCATCAATTCGTACAAAATGCTTTCCATGTCCGCAAATACCTCTCTAGACTTGTCATATTTTGCTCTTTTTTGCTTCGATTTTAGCGTTACAACAGTCATTAGTTGTGCAATTTGTTCTTTTGTCTCATCCGGCATACTATTGTAATGATCATCTTTATTATCAATAAACTCATCAGAGCGCGGGTATTCAGGCACCTGCCCTTCGAAATAACCGAGATGGTGCAGGAAATGGGCTTGCTCGTGTATTTCAACCAATCGTTCTAGCCGCTTCGGATGCCAATCATAAGTATCGGCGGCCCATAAAATTCCCTTTGTATACTTAATCACTTGCCTAGAGTCCGGTAGGTAGACACCTAACAACATTTCAAAATCAAGTGGCAGATCATCCCATATGCCATTGGTCTCCTCAATTATCGGCGGATCTTCATCACTCGCCTTAGCTATAGGGAAATCATGAGTATATTGGTGTCTGCCAATAGCGTGCCAGATCATGTGATTACACGATTCATAAATCTCTGGCATGAAGTCATGGAAATCTGCTGTTTTCATGAAAACTGACGTCCCACCATCAATTGCACAGTTTAAATTTTATTTTTTGACCGTTGTTAAGTTCATGCCAAAGCGAGTGAAGCTTTTCGCGCTCTTTGTATGCCCATCGCCGAATCTTCTTCCACATCTTCCCTCGACATTCGCCGGCAAGGATTTCAATACTCTCAATATCTACTGAAATGTCGCAAGCATCGGAGTGCTTGGCGTGAAAATGAGCGCGTGCATGGTTCCTTTCCATCCGAACCTCGATGCGAAAGGCGCTACCAAGGTCTGTTTTGACGATAAGCTCTATGCGGTCATCCGGCACCTGTTCTCGGTTGGCCGATTGATCTTCCTGCAACTTGAACGATTGCTGTAGATTTTTGATTAGATCACTTATCGCTGCATCCGAGGACATTACAGGGCATAACTCCGCTGACCGTGATTTTTCTCTGCCTCAGATGATACACTGCAAACCCTCGTTCTGCGCATCCAATGTCAATCTGCAGATGAACTCCACCAAGACACTGAGGTGGTAAATCTCCAACACACTCATTTGGTGCAAATTTGGTGCAGTTGTATTGGGAAGTCCACGAATGCCCGCAAACCCTACGAGACGTCAATATACTGAAATAAATAATTAAATTATCTTCATTTGTCGCCCTTTCTCGCCAACCTTCTGTAAATTTATTATTTGTAATCAGGGGGCCGGGGGTTCAAGTCCCTCAGCCGGCACCAATGATTTCAATGAGTTAATAGAAAACGCAACATCCGTCGAGAGCGGCTGTCTTCCACCTGTCTTCCACGCGAACCGATTTCGCGGCACCAGATGACAGATAATGTGATCAAAGGCCCGTTCGATGGTCCCGGCCTTCAAGAGCCGACAGGGCCTCCAGAGCCAACCGATGTCACAGCGATGTTCCTGGACGCGGAATTCGACCCTTTCACAGTTACAGACGTAGGGCCGGATGGCGAAATCCAGATCGATTGCCGGGAGTTCGACTACATCATCCTGAATCTCGAGATTCTGGAGTTCCTGCAGGATTTCGCGTGGGATTCCCTGCAGCGCTTCGAGGATGGGTACTACGACGAGCTAGATTGAAATCTCGCCACCCACCCCTGCTACAGTTGCTAAAGTTTGAGTGTCTGACTTTGCTGGCTAAATCTTGGTGCTGCGATCGGCCGCTATGCGGGACAAACCAGCCCGACGCGGGTGCAACATAATCCGCCGCGCTGGCGAAGGCACGACACGGTGCTGCCCGCCGCGCTGCAGCGCGACTTCCCGAAAGCGGTCGTTCAAGCCCGCTCGAATGCCTCTGACCGCAACCTGTCATTCGCTGCACGCGCGCGGGGCGTCCGAGTTGCGGGATGGGGTGGATGGCTCCTGCTCCATCGGCGTCGCAATGCGCCATAGTGCAGTTGTCATGAACTGCGAAGAGAGGAGCCACCCCATGCAAGTTACAACGGTCGGTCTCGATTTGGCCAAGAACGTTTTCCATGTTCACGGCGTCACGCAAGATGGGGCGGTGGGATTCAGCCGGTCTTTGCGCCGCAGCCAGATGTTGTCATTCTTCGAGCGTCTGGAGCCATGTCTGATCGGCATGGAAGCTTGCGGCGCGAGCCACTATTGGGCGCGAGAACTGACCAAGCTGGGCCATGAAGCCAGGTTGATCGCGCCGGTCTACGTGAAGCCCTACGTCAAGCGCGGCAAATCAGATGCGGCTGATGCAGAGGCAATCTGCGAGGCTGTCACCCGCCCGACCATGCGGTTCGTCGAGGTGAAGTCACCTGAACAGCAGGCCATTCTTTCACTGCACCGAGCGCGTAGTCTGATTGTCCGGCAGAGAACCCAGACGATCAACATGCTTCGTGGTCTGTTGGCGGAGTTCGGTATCGTCTTTGCTCGGGGTGTCGGCCACGCCGTCCGGTTCGCAAAGCACGCAACCCAAGGGCGGGCCCCGGACCTACCGTCGATCGCGCTGGATACGATCATCGATCTGAGCGAACAACTCCTGGCCCTGCACAGGCGGCTGAACTGGTATGGCCGCAAATTGACACAAGCGGCGAAATCCGAGCCCCGGATCGCCTTGCTCCAAACGATCCCCGGTATCGGGCCGATCACGGCATCCGCCATCGTCGCGACGGTCGGCAGCGCGGAGCAGTTCCGGTGCGGCCGGGACTTCTCCGCCTGGCTGGGACTGACGCCGATCAACCGCTCAACGGGAGGCAAAGAACGGCTGGGGCGCATATCGAAGATGGGTGACCGCTACATTCGCCGCCTGATGGTTGTCGGCATGACTTCCCGTATGAAGCAAATCAAGAGCGCGCCTGAGCGATTTGATCCCTGGTTTGTGGAGCTCTTAGATCGCAAACCCGCCAAGCTAGCTGCCGTAGCGATGGCCAACAAAACGGCGCGAATTATCTGGGCCGTTCTTACACACGATGAGCCCTACAGAGTCAGAACCGCCTGAAATCGAGAGGGGAAAGAAACCGAGACAGCAAGACCAGTGAAGTGATGGCGAATGAGTCAGCCGCAACCCCAAGACACCCCGGGCTTTGTCCAGGACGGCAACTGTCCGCTTGCGAGAATGGGGACTTGGGCTGCGGAAACCATCAGGGCCAGCGGTCACGTGCACCGCGCAAACAGGCCGGACACAAGACCGCTTCTGACGAAATGCAGATCACCTCAAAAATGTCTTGCTATGCAGGAGCCATCCACACAGGACAATGCGGACGTCGAAGGCAACTAGTCAAACGAACCGACAATCTATCTTGACCGCCCGCCGCAGTCTGAGAGCTGCCCGTCGGGTGCCCCAATTCAAGCGTTATTGATTCTCCGCGCCGGTTGAAAAGGCGACAGCCTCCGCGACCAGCACGTCGAGACTGTCGACCACGCGACCAAGCGCAGCGATTTCCCTGGTGATCAGTGAGAACTCGCTGCATCCGACCAGAAGCACGTCGGCACCCTGGCCGAGCGCGTCCAACGCGCCGGCCAGTGTCAGCGCAAGCGCCTGCCGGTCGCCGGCCGAAACCTTGAGAGCTTTGATCGCCGTCAGCAGAGCATCCTGATCGGTGGGATAGATCGGCCTCAGCTCGTGGGCGCGCAACGGCCGCTCGAAAAGCTCGGTGAGCTTGACCGCCGGCGAGGCGATGATCCCGACGCCAGCGCCCGGCGCTTCCCGCGCAATCTTCTCCGCCGTCAACTCGACCATCGACAAAAAGGGGATGCTGGCTGCCTCGGTGATCGATCCTGAGTAATTGTGCGCGGTGTTGCAGGGCATCACCAGCGCTTCGGCCCCGGCGGCCTGCAACCGCATGGCCATCGCCGACAGCACCGGGCCCGGATCCGCGCCGCCCCCCTCCACTAGCGCCTTTATCCGTGATGGAACCTGGGTGTTGTTGTCGACTAGCAGCGGAATGTGGTCGCTGTCTTCACCGGCCTGAACAGCCGCAATCACACGCCGCATAAACATCACCGTTGCCTCGGGACCCATTCCCCCTAGGACGCCGACGGTTCGAAGCGGGCGGGCGCTCACGGCGCTCCCTCCTTCATCCGCCGCCACGCGCTTCTTACGGCGGTTCCGAGGAAGTGGACGCGGTCTGATCCGGACCACATGGGCTGGTCTTGTGGTGGGATCCGCCAATTGAGATCGGGCATCGTTGCAGCCGGAAGGCGGTCGATCACGATTTCGTCGCCAGACTCCAACTCCAGAACCGGGGGCGGCGTGGCTTCGAAATTGCCCCATAGTATGTTTTCGGGGCGCGCGCTGAGATTGTGGGAGCGGGACATGATGCCCTCCTTGTGCTCAGAAATGCGGATTTGGCCTTCGCATAAACCCTTACGTTTAAATTCAGCATTGCCGAGAGGGATTTGTCACCCTTAGGCCATTCCTCCACGCTGATCTCTCTGCATCAAGAGAGATCCTGACCTGCAAGCTTCCGACAATATTCGCCGTTCTCCGCGAGCCCTTCTTATCGGACATAGATCGGGCACGGCGCTGCGGGCGTGTGGAACCGTGTGATCCGCTTTACGCTTAACTCTTTGATATTGTTTGATTGATTTGGTTGCGGGGACTGGATTTGTTCAAGAACCTACCTTAGTGGCCCAAGTTTAACTACTTTCGAAATTCACGAGCATGGCTGTTGTTCCGTGCATCGGGATCCCTAAGGACACCAAATGCGTCGAACGCAGAAATCGGATCGCCCTAGCTCATCTGAAAGCAATGTTGCATCGCAGCCATGAAAGCCGCCATTCGTTGTAGCTGCAGCGAGGTCCGTAGCGCTTATGGCCGAGTTGCGGACAAACCAGCCTGACGCGGGTGCAACATAATCCGCCGCGCTGGCGAAGGCACGACACGGTGCTGCCCGCAGCGCTGCAGCGCGACTTCCCTAAAGCGGTCGCTCAAGCCCGCTCGAATGCCTCCGACCGCAACCCGTCATTCGCTGCACACGCGCAGGGCGTCCGAGTTGCGGGACAGAGTTAACTTTCGCTGCGGTATGCGCCAATGTCTGCTGCCAATTCGGCAACATGAAACCATCGATTTTTACGTTCTTAGTCACGAAATTCACTTATTCTCGGAATTTATTCAGTGCGGATTGCATCGACGGGAAACGTTTTCTGCACAGGCGATTAAACCTATGCAACGGTCCAGTCAGCTCGCTGAGGCAAGCGATTTCTTGGGGTCGTAGAACGGAATCGGCACGACAGTGCACATGCGCGTTTCGCTCAACTTATCTACCTGTAGGTCTGTGCCCGGTGCTGCGTGGTCGATGCTGATCATCGCAAGTGCGATGTTCTTTTCCAGTCTTGGGGAATAGATCGCTGACGTGACCGTGCCGATTTTCGCGCCATCCTTCTTAACGGGCCAAAAAAAATCGTTGGACCCGACAATTGGGGGGCCGTCAATTTCCAGCCCAACAAGCTGCTGGGACACACCTTTGTCCTTGATCTTGTTTAAGGCCGTCTTGCTGACAAAATCCGCCTCCATGTCCAGATCGACAAGACGATCCATACCCAACTCATAAGGGTTGTTCGCAAGGGTCATATCTGCGTGATAAGACAACATGCCCGCCTCGATCCTGCGAATGCTTGATGTGTGGCCGGGCTTTAGACCCAAAGGCCCTCCCACGGCCATCAGATGTTCCCATAGCCTGTCGCCTTGTGATCCATCGCGCAGGAAAATCTCGTAGCCAAGCTCGCTTGACCATCCGGTGCGCGAAATAATCAATGGGACACCGTCCCAGTCATATTCTATGAAGCGGTAGTATTTCAGTTCTGTCGGGGCATCACCAAAGGCCGCGCGCAGGATCTCGCGGGATTTTGGGCCCTGCAACTGCAAGGGCGACACGTCGGGCTCGGAAATCTCCACATCCATGCCGGAATTCACCGAGATGCCGCGCGCCCAGAGCAACACGTCACTGTCGGCGATTGACAGCCAGAACTGATCCTCGGCCAGTTTCAACAGGATCGGGTCGTTGATGATCCCGCCATCCTGATCGGTGATCAGCACGTATTTGCATTGTCCGACCTGGCATTTTGACAGGTCACGGCAGCTGAGGAACTGGGTGAATTTCGCAGCATCCGGCCCCTTGATTTCCACCTGGCGTTCAACAGAAACGTCGCACAGGATCGCCTCATTGACCAGGTTCCAGAAGTTCTGACCCGGATCGCCAAAATCGCGGGGGATGTACATATGGTTATAGACTGAGAACCCCTTCGCGCCCCAGCGAAGGGCAGCGTCAGAGTAAGGTGATTTTCGGACCTGTGTGCCGAAGCTGAATTGGGCAAAGTCGAGTTCGTGAGCCATTGTATTTTTTCAGTCGTTTATGTCAGGGGTCAGCTCTTGGAGCGGACCAGGTCTCTCAGTTCATTTTTGCGGATTTTTCCGGTGGTGGTTTTGGGCAGCTCGCCGAAAATCACTTTCTTGGGGCGTTGGTATCCGGCAAGGCGGGTCTTGGCGTGGGCCAGCAATTCGTCTTCGGTGGCCTCGCCGGAAAGTTCGACAAAGGCGCAGGGCACTTCACCCCATTTGTCATCCGGCATCGCCACGACCGCGCAGAGGCTGACAGCGGGATGCGAATAGAGAGCCTTTTCCACCTCAATGGAAGATATGTTCTCCCCGCCCGAGATTATGATGTCCTTCGACCGGTCGCGGATTTCGATGTAGCCATCGGGATGTTGCACCGCGATGTCGCCGGACCAGAACCAGCCATCCTTGAAGGCTTTGGCGGTCTCTTCCGGAGCTTTCAGATAGCCTTTCATGACGATGTTGCCGCGAAACACAATCTCGCCAAGTGTCTCGCCATCCCATGGCACCGGCGCACCGGTATCTGGGTTCAGCACCAACACGTCCTCTTGCAACTCATAGGCCACGCCCTGGCGCGCTTTCAGGGTCGCCTGTTCCTCGGAAGACAGTGCAGCCCAGTTCGGTTTTTCCGCGCAAACAACGGCGGGGCCATACACCTCGGTCAAGCCGTAGACATGGGTGATGGAGATGCCCATGGCCTCCATCCCTGCAATAACGCTGGCAGGCGGCGGGGCAGCGGCGGTCATCATTTTGATCTTTTGCGGAAAGTCACGCTTTTCGTCCGCGCCCGAGATCATCGACATTATGACCGGCGCACCGCACAGATGGGTGACCCCATGATCCGCGAAGGCGTCATAGATCGCATCGGCCCGGGGGGCGCGCAGGAACACATGGGTTCCTGCCAGCATGGTAATCGTCCAGGGAAAGCACCAGCCGTTGCAGTGGAACAGCGGCAGCGTCCACAGGTAGGTCGGATGATGCGGCATTTCCCAGGTGACGACATTGTTGACCGCATTGGTCCATGCACCGCGATGAGAATATACAACGCCCTTGGGCCGCCCTGTGGTGCCTGAGGTATAGTTCAGGGCAAGCGCGTCCCATTCGTCATCAGGCAGAGAATAGGCGAAATCCGGATCGCCCTCGGCCAGCAGTGCATCATAGGTCAACGCGCCGATTTTCTCTCCACCCGGGCCTTCGCTATCCTCAATATCGACGATCAGCAGGTCGAGACCAGATTGCGCAACAGCTTCGTCAGCCATGGCTGAAAACTCGGTATCAACCAGCAAAACCCTGGCTTCGCCGTGATCCAGAATATAGGCGATCGTGCCTGCATCCAGCCGCGTGTTGTTCGCGTTCAGAACCGCACCTAGCATAGGCACAGCCAGCGCGCATTCCAGCGCCTCGGGGATATTCGGTGCGATCAGGGCGACGGTATCGCCCTTGCCGATACCGCGTTTAGACAGGGCAGAGGCCAGACGTTTGCACCGTTCCGCGACCTCGCCCCAGTTGCGCCGGATGCGGCCATGGATTTGCGCCGGAAGCTCCGGGTGCACGCGCTCGACGCGTTTGAGGATCGAGATTGGTGACATCGCCGTGTGGTTCGCTGCGTTACGGGCAAGCTCCGGGCCCTCGTAGATCATTCCCCGGTCCAATCTGGCATTGGTTCTTTGCGGGTGAAGGCCCCGATACCGGCCTCGGCATCCTTGGCCATCATGTTTTCCGCCATCGTGCGACCGGCAAAGGCGTAGGCCTCCTCCAATGGCATCTCAACCTGCTCGTAGTAGGCGCGCTTGCCGATTTTGACGGCAGAGGGCGATTTGTCAGCAATGATCCGAGCCATTTCCATGGATGCCGCTTCCAGTTCCGCCAAGGGCACCACGCGGTTGACCAACCCCATTTCGGCAACGCGGGCTGCGGGCAGGAATTCCCCCAACAACAGCATTTCCATCGCCAGCTTGCGCGGCACATTGCGAGAAAGTGCGACCATCGGGGTCGAGCAGAATAGCCCGATATTCACACCCGAAGTGGCAAAGGTTGCATCATCGGCAACCACGGCAAGGTCGCACGAAGCAACCAATTGACAGCCCGCCGCGGTGGCGATGCCCTTGACCTCGGCGATGACCGGTTGCGGCAAACGCACCACGCGCAGCATCATCGCCGAACAGGTCGCGAATAGGTCCTGGAAATACTGAAACCCACCGTCGGCATCCGCGCGACGGGCCGACATTTCCTTTAGGTTGTGACCGGCACAGAAATGATTGCCACCGCTGCGCAGGATCACCGCCTTGACGCTGCGGTCCTCCGCGATCTTGTCGAGAACATCGGACAGGGCGTGCAGCATTGCCTCGGACAAAGCGTTGATCGATTTGGGCGCGTTCAGCGTCAGCACCGCAACACCGTCCGTGTCGGTCCGCAGGATCATGTCATCGTTTTCCATTTCGCCCTCAAAAGCTATTGAGTGGAACTTTCAGCATCGGTGCGCCGCTTTCGTCGCAGGGAATTTCGCCCGCCCGCATGTTCACTTGCAGGGACGGAATAATCAGCTTCGGCATCGCCAGTTGCCCGTCACGCTCGGTGCGGAATTTGATGAAATCTTCGCGTGGTTTGCCAGCGCCGACGTGGATATTGTCAACCCGTTGCTGGCCAATCGTAGTCTCCCAGGCAATTGCGCGCCCACCGGGACCGTAATCGTGGCAAATGAACAAGCGCATATCGTTGGGTAGGGCCAATACGGTTTGGATGGAATCGTACAATTGCCCCGCATCACCGCCAGGAAAGTCAGCCCGGGCAGAGCCGCCATCGGGCATAAACAACGTGTCACCGGCAAAAGCGGCGTCGCCAATCACATGCACCATGCAGGCGGGTGTGTGACCCGGGGTGGCAATCACAAATGCCGTTAACTCGCCGATGGCGTAGGTGTCGCCGTCTTCAAACAGAGCATCAAACTGCGACCCGTCGCGCTGAAATTCCGTGCCTTCGTTGAATATTTTGCCAAAGGTGTCCTGAATTTCTATGATGCCTGCACCAACGCCAATTTTGCCACCCAGCTTGTCCTGAATGTAGGGCGCGGCGGACAGGTGATCGGCGTGGACATGGGTTTCGATGATCCATTCCAGCGACAGACCCTGGGACCGGATGGTGTCGATCAAACGATCTGCACTGTCATAGGTGATCCGTCCGGCCGCGTAATCCATATCCAACACACTGTCGATGGTTGCACAGGCGTTTGTGCTGGGATCTTTCACGACATAGGAAATAGTATTGCTTGCGGGATCAAAGAACCCTTCGACTTCAGGCACAGCCGCCATGTTGAGATTTGGAAAGTTCATTGCAGGTTCCAAAATTTACTCCAACGCGCCCCCGGCCTTTTGCCAGGCGCTAACGCCTCCGGCCAGGTTCACAACGGGCGACAGCCCCATATCCATGGCCACCACCGCCGCCATGGCAGAACGCCCCCCCCGATGCGCAGTAGAGCACGTAAGTCTTATCCTGATTGAACTCTGGCTTGTGCGCCGGGCTTTCAGGGTCGATGTGAAACTCCATCATGCCGCGTGATGACGCGACAGCACCCGCAATGATGCCGGTTTCGGCCTGTTCCCTGCCATCGCGCAGATCGACAAAAACGTGATCGGGCGAACCGACCAAGATCAATGCCTCTTCGGCGCTGATCGCAGGCACCGCTGACATGGCCGCCTTTACGATGTCTTTCGCGTTTTTGGTGATCGTCTGAGCCATGTTTAGTCTCCTTATTCGATTGGTGTTTAACCAGTCCAATATTGCAGTAAGCGGCCAGTTTATGGCCCCGCTACACCCACAAGCGCAGGCAGAGGCCACATGAGTTTCTGCGCCGCTCTCAGTCAAATCGCGAGGTCAAGACGGGGCTTCCAGAACGGGCGGAACAGCTCGATCTTTGGGCAGCGGTTCATCACCACTTTAAGGCCCGCTTCCTCGGCCAGCTTCGCTGCGCGGTCGTCATAAACCCCGATTTGGCCCCAGAGCACCTTTGTGCCGATGGCAATGGCCTTCTCGGTGATCGCGTATAGCTCCTCTTTCGGGCGGAACACCTCGACCATATCCACGGGCCGGTCGATCTCTTCGAGGGAATGAACGACAGGGATGCCGCGAATTTCGGTCATCGTCGGATTTGGGTTCACCGGGATCATCTCGTATCCCGTTTCGTGCAGCACGCGCAGCACACCATAGCTGAACTTGGTCTTGTCACCGCTGGCCCCCACCATCGCAATGGTTTTGATCGAACGCAGGATGTCCGCCAGATAGTCGGGCGCGTAGTTATACAGATGATCGATGTCAGCTTCGGGCATCTAGGCCTCCTTAGGGGTCGCGATGTCCGCCTTCAGCTCATGTGGCTCCAGCGGATCAAGGAAGGGGTTGCGATAAAGTTTGTCGTGGCTTTCGACGCCGATCTCCAAGGTGCAATCGCTCAAAGCGCGGGCAACGCACAACAAGACATAGCCATTGTTGATCTGGCGGTTGTTCAACGCCACTTGCCTGCGTTGATCCACCTCGCCAGCGGTCAGTTTGGCGGCACAGGTGATGCAGCCGCCGTATTTGCAGCCATAGGGCAGATCGACACCCTGTTCGCGCAAAGCGTCCAGCAACGGTCGCCGGGCGTCGACCTGATATGTCGCATCATCGCGGTTCGCGATTGTTATGGTGCGCGTCTCGCTCACAGCCAGATGTCGCTTGTGCAATCGCCGCCGGGATAGCGGGTTTCATGGCACCGGCTTGGTCCGTTTGGCTCCTTGCCAAAATCAACAACGAAATCCTCGTTGATCTCCATGCCGCCGTTTTCGACATCGCAGTCGATCATCAGCATGACACCGCCCTGGGTGCGGATATCGGGATAGAACTGGTTGTCCCAGGTTGAGAACAGCGAGGTCGTGACATAGAGCCGCTTGCCATCAAGCGAGAGTTGGTACATCTGCGGCCCGCCTGCCACTTTGACGCCGTTGACCTCGGGCGCTTTGCCCAGCAGCCCACCCATCCAGACCTGCCCGGTCAGCGCCGGATTATGCGGGTCAGAGATGTCGTACTGGCGCAGGTCGCCGTGCAGCCAATTGTTGAGGTAGAGGTATTTGTCGTCCATCGACACAAGGATGGCCGACATCACACCGGGCACGGGAATGGGCCATTCGGGATGTGGCTCATTCTCCACATCAATGATCTTTTCCCATTCCCATTTGCCGTCATCAGATTTCCAGAAATGGATGACGTTGGCGCTAAGGGCCGCACCACAAAACCCGTGGCTACTGTCAGGATCATGCAGGAATTTCACCTCCAGCGGGATCAGACCATCTTCGCCGAGATACATCGTCTCGACGGGCTCTTTCTTTTCAAAGTCCCAGATGTGCAGGCGACGCCCGTATTTCAGATACCCAACTTCTTCCAGATCAAAGCCCGGCATAAACGTATTGGGTGCCGCCCATTCGGAACTGACCATCACGTTGTGGCGTGGCTGGTACCAGAAATCATAGCTGAACGGGATGTCGCCCATCGATTTTTCCCAGCGGCCCTGAATCTCGAAATCTTTGTTCAGATGCAGATAACCACCGGGCGCTTCGCCCTGTGCGTCACCTAGGAAAGAAATGATGATTTCAGAGCCCAAACAATGCACGGTGTGTGGGCCGCTAAGATTGGTTTTTGACTTGATCTCTGCCCCGTCAATCACCTTGTGAAGGCGCGGCGCAAACGGGTCAGTCGCGGTGTCGATCACATGGATATTGTTTGACCGCACGCCGGGCACCAGCAGGTACTTACGGCTCATACCCGCGTCGTCATGACACGACGAACATGCATTCCAACCCATGTGATGCAACTCATCGCCGATGCCCGGCATTTCCAACCGATGGATGACTTGGCTGTAGGTTGAGCTGTCTGGGTCTGCATCAACAGTCGCCAGATAGTCCGGCTTCTGGATACCGGTCCCCGTGTAGATAGCGATCGTATATAGCAGTTTTTCACGCGGCGATTTGATCGCCTCGGCAGGGCTTGCATACCCCGGGCCACAACATGGCTTCTCCATCTTCACATTCCTCCCTTGCGATCACTTGGCAATTCTCGTATATTGATAATAAGATTCTCGCAAGGTAAAAATATGCATCTGGAACGCCTGACTTTTATCCTTGAGGTTGTCGGACAGAAGGGAGAGGCAACTGTGGCTGACATCTGTGCCCACACCGACCTGCCCAAACCATCTGCTTATCGTTTGGTCCAAGACCTTGTCGGTGTGGGGCTTTTGGAACCCGTCGCCCGTGGGACATTCACGATCGGGTCACGTTTGAATCGGATCACCCAAAGTGACCATTCTGATCGCGCCCTGCTAGAAGTGATTGCGCCCGCGCTTAAACAAGCCGCTACCCAATATGGCACCGCGTTTTTCCTGTCTCGATTGCGCGGAAAATCCGTTGAAATTATCCATGTTGAAACACCTGACACAGGGGTCTCCTATCTGCATCCCGGTTTGGGAAAACGCCCCTTGCATGCCTGCTCCTGCTCCAAGGCCGTAGCTGCATTTTTGCCCAACTTGTTCCTGACCAGTGATCTGGAAGGACGGCTGCGCGCCTACACCGAGTTCACCCTGACAAATGTGCATGATCTGGATGCCGAGTTCGAAACCATTCGCAAGCGTGGCTTTGCAGAATGTGTAGAAGAGATCGAGCGCGGCCTGTGTTCCGTCGCAGCGCCCCTTGCGCCAAACGGGCCTGGTGCCACAATGTCCATCGGTGCGACCGGTTCGGTGCGGGTCTTTACACCTGCGTTCCGCGAGACACTTGGCCCCCAGATCACCCGAATAGCGCGCGATGTGTTGGCAAAATTGGGCTGGGACGAGGCAGCGGACGCCAAACTGTCAGGTTAATTTTAAGATGAACTTCAAATGTGCGCCTCTTCCAAATCTGATCTAAGCTGACCTTCGCTGCACATAAACAAAAGTGCAACTTCGGCCGTTCGAACGTCTCGCAGCATCCGGAAGAATGGGCTCGTTCCGGTCGTTTACGACGTCTTCGGACGATGTCCGGTCTTGGTCGGCGAACGGCGGCCGCCGTCCGCCGGGCTTTCAGATGTCGATCCTTTCAGCGATGCTCAACGCGTCCTCAAGTTCGACGCCAAGGTATCGAACCGTGCTGTCCACCTTGGTGTGGCCGAGCAAGAGTTGAACAGCGCGCAAGTTGCCGGTCTTTCGGTATATCAAAGCAGCCTTGGTGCGTCGCAATGAATGGGTCCCGTACCCGGTCGGATCGAGCCCGATGGCTGATACCCAGTCACGGACGAGTCGAGCGTACTGCCTCGTCGATAAGTGCTGTGACGCGTGGAATCTGCTTGGGAAAAGGAACGCGCATCCGCGCATCGCGGGCGAATTTACCCACTCAAGGACAGACTTTCGAGTGTTCTCCGACACTTCGAATTGAACCGGTCGCCCGGTCTTGCTTTGCATGACCGACACCCGTTCGCGGACCGAACCGCCGACAACAAGATCGGCCACCCTCAGGCAGACAAGGTCACAGCCGCGCAGTTTGCTATCGATGGCGAGGTTGAACAGAGCGAGGTTCCGGAGATTGCCCGCGAGTTCGAGGCGCGCTCGAATGGCCCAGACCTGCCTTGGCAGAAGTGGGCGTTTCTGGCCGATGAGCCGGCCCTTGTTCCAGGGCGAGCGCGTTGGTCTGGGAATCGGAAGCTGGATTCTGGACATGATGAAGACTCCATCCAGCCCGCCCGTCCCAGGCATCGACGCCGCGCCGACCCTAGACATATATTGACCCCTGTCGAATGACCGGTCTCGGCGCGGGTGTCCTAGTTGGCTTCGCTGCATTGCATCAGGCTGCTTCGAGCCCGAAGCCGACGAGCCAAGTTCGGGAGCTACGCTTGCGCAGCATTATGGTCGCAGACTCTGACCAACTGGACACGCTGCGCTGCAAAGGAGAAAGCAGACATTCGTCACGACTGCAGCGTGATAGGAAACGATGATTTCCGCTAAGCGCCAGGAGCTGACACTCGATACAGGTAACCTGATTGACGGCTATGCGGAGAGGCTGTGTGAAAACTAGCCGTCCGCGCAATCTGCGTGAAAATGATTCACGATAACAGCGTTTCGCCGAACGATATTCCGATCTAACGCACCCATCGGCTCCACATTGGAGCAGTATTCTTGGAGTCTCAGCAGTTTTCGAGTTTTCGCACAGTCTCCGGACAAACCAGCCCGACGCGGGTGCAACATAATCCGCCGCGCTGGCGAAGGCACGACAGGGTGCTGCCCGCCGCGCTGCAGCGCGACTTCCCGAAAGCGGTCGTTCAAGCCCGCTCGAATGCCTCTGACCGCAACCTGTCATTCGCTGCACGCGCGTGGGGCGTCCGAGTTGCGGACTTTGTCGACATCTGAGTAAGTCGATCAGACGACCGGTGCTGACCTAGAACGGACTACAAAGGCCAATCAACCACCGTCGGCATTGATATATTGTAACATATTTCAACCTCACTATTATCGCGCGGACCTAACGATTCTCTTCGACATCTGAACGGAGCACGACATGCGGGCTATTGCACTGATCGCGGCGGCCGGTCTGTGCGCGCCATTCGCCCAAGCCGAAGAAAAACGCGACCTTGTCGCCCATGAGCATGGGGCCGGCGCACTTAATATCGCCTTTGAGGGCAGCGCAGCGGCGATGGAGTTCGAGGCGCCAGGTGCCGACATCGTCGGCTTCGAACACCCAGCTAAATCCGCCGAGGACCGCGCCAAGGTCGACTCCGCCATCGCGACGCTGGCCAAACCGCTGGACCTGTTCAAACTGCCTGCGGCGGCCGAATGCACCTTAGTTAAGGCCGAGGTCGAACTGCATGGCCAGGAAGACGACCATCGCGAGGAGCGTGGCGACGCCAAGCATCATGAAGAGGGCGAGCACAATGAGGAGCACGCCGAGGCGCACCACGATGACGCCGAGCCCCATGACGAGCATGAGGAGGCCAACCATACTGAGTTTCACGCCGAGTATCAGCTGGCCTGCGCCGCTACCGGAGCGATCGACCGGATCGAATTCACCTATTTCGAGGTCTTCCCGAACGCCAAAGAGCTCGAAGTGCAAATGATTTCCGACAAGGGAACCAACGGCTTTGAGGTTGAGAGGGCGAACCCGGTTCTCGACCTTGGCGGATTGATCTGAGGGCGATTGGTTCGACAGGTGAACGAGACTTCCGCAAGCGCCGCCATCCGCCTCAACGGCGTCGTTTTCCAATGGCCGGGCGACGATGGGTTTAAGTTGGAAGCCAGTGACTTCGCCATTGGCTTGGGAGAACGGGTGCTTCTACTGGGTGAGAGCGGGTCTGGCAAATCGACCCTACTGAGCCTTATCAGCGGCGTGATTGCGCCTCGACAGGGCGTCGTGGAGATCACCGGAACCGATCTCGCCCAACTTTCAAGCAGCGCGCGCGATCGTTTTCGCGCCGACAATATCGGCGTGATCTTTCAGCAGTTTAATCTGCTCCCTTACGCGACGCCGCTCGATAACATTCTGCTTGGGCTCCGCTTTTCTCGAGCGCGTAGAGGACGCGTGGCGGATCAAAGGACGGAGGCGATGCGTCTCGCGACGGCTCTCCGGTTGCCCGAGGCGCTGGTCACAAATGCGCCCGCCTCCTCACTCAGCGTCGGGCAGCAGCAGCGCGTGGCCGTCGCGCGCGCGCTGATCGGGCGTCCGCCGCTGATCGTCGCCGATGAGCCGACGTCCTCGCTGGACGCCAGCGCCCAAGTAACTTTCTTGGACCTTCTCTTTGCGCAAGCCGCAGAGGCTGAGAGCACGCTCTTGATGGTGAGCCATGACGAACGACTTGGCGGTCGCTTCGACCGGGTGATCGATCTCGACTCGGTTGTGAATATGCGGCGGGGAGAGGCCGAATGATCCTGTTTCGCATCGCCCTGAAATCTTTAATCAGCCGCCGCATCACAGCGGCTTTGACGGTATTCACGATCGCCATGTCGGTCGGGCTTTTTCTGGGTGTGGAGAAAGTACGCTACGGCGCCCGCGCCAGCTTCGCCGACACGATTTCAAGCACAGACCTGATTGTCGGCGCGCGCTCTGGCGGCGTGCAACTGCTGCTCTATTCAGTGTTCCGCATCGGCAACGCCACCAACAATGTAAGCTGGGAGAGCTATCAGGACATCGCGGCGCGCGATGAAGTCGACTGGATCGTGCCGATCTCGCTGGGCGACAGCCATCGCGGATTTCGCGTCATGGGTACGAGCGCCGAATATTTCGACCGCTACAAGTATCGCGGCGGGCGGTCATTGACGCTTCAGAGCGGAGACCGGTTCAGCGATCTGTTCGATGCGGCGCTGGGCTCGGATGTGGCCGCGCAACTTGGATACAAGGTGGGCGATCCAATCGTCGTAGCGCACGGCCTCGGCTCTTTCACCGAACATGACGACAAACCATTTCGGGTCGCAGGCGTGCTGGAAAAAACGGGCACGCCGGTCGACCGCACGGTGATGATCAGCCTCGAAGGCATCGAGGCGATCCATGTCGACTGGCGGGGCGGCGCGCAGAACCCCGGCCAACGCAAATCCGCCGAGGACGTCCGCAAGATGGATCTGACGCCGAAGGCGATAACAGCGGCGATGATAGGGGTGAAGTCGCGTCTCAAAGTCTTCAATCTGCAACGGGCGATCAATGAATATGACGAGGAGCCGTTGCTGGCGATACTTCCAGGCGTAGCCTTGCAGGAGCTCTGGAGTATTGTCGGCGTCGCCGAGACAGCGCTGATCGGCGTCTCGGCGATGGTGGTCGCCACTGCGCTATTGGGCATGGCTGCCATGATCTTTTCAGGACTCAATGAACGGCGCAGAGAGATGGCGATCTTGCGCGCGGTTGGCGCGGGACCGACAACGATCCTGCTGATGCTGATGTTGGAGGCGATGCTGATGGCGGCGATTGGCGCCGTAGTGGGGACCGTGCTTCTCTACACGGGATTGTGGGTCGCCCGGCCTTATGTCGACGCCGCGTTTGGACTATATCTGCCCGTCGAAGCGCCGACTGTGGACGAGGGATATTTCCTGATCGCGGTTGGCGCGGCGGGCGCGCTGGTTAGCCTGGCTCCTGCCCTGCGCGCATATAGAATGTCGCTGGCGGACGGCATGACCGTGAAAACATGACCGGTATTAGGTCGTTCCTGACCTGGAGCGCGCAAGTTTGAGACTGGCCAGTCTGTTATTCTTCTTCGCTTTGGGCGCCGCCCCGGCGGCGCTGGCTTGCGGATTCCACGGCTATACGCCTGAGGAGACCGTGGTCGATCGAATGCTGGCTAGCGATCACATCGTGCTGGCGCGCCCTTCCGCTTCAGATCCTTTTCGCTTTACTGCCATCGAGGCGCTCGAGGGCAGTCTTGATGGCGTCGATATTCCTTATCTGGTCGACAGCGCCAGCAAGCGGCGCCTTGCGGCGAATCCAGACGACTCGGTCCTCTTCGCCTATGACGATTTTGAGGATGAATGGCGCCGTCTCGCATATCTCGACCCTGAGTACCGGGCGTTGATCGATCAGATCGCGGCTCGCATCCCTGATTGGATCAATGGCGACGAAGCCCGACGCTTCCAGATGTTCGCCAATCTGCATAACCACCCGGACAGCACCACCCGCTCGCTCGCGCTGATGGAGCTTGATCGCGCCGAATACGCCATCCTGAGATCGCTGGAGATTGAACCCGACGCGGACTCTATCCGGGCTGATCTTGGCAGCCCTTCGGAGGCCCACCTGCGCTCGATCCGCTTGCTCTTGATTGGTCTTTCCGGAGATGTGAACTCACGGGCGTTCCTGGCTGGGGGCGTGACGCGCTTGAGCGCATTTGGCGAACCGGTTCTGGGAGCCTATGCGACGGCCTGGCTCGAGCTTGACGGCCCGAATGCGGCGCACCAGTTGGCCAATCAGCACCTGACCTCTGCGGCATTGAACACCGATGCGCGGGAACTTCTGATCGAAGCTATGGCGATCCAAAGCCAGTCGGGTGATCCAGCGACGCGATCCGCCATTGAAACGGAACTTCGGACGGCTTTGACCGAAGCGCCTGAGCTCGCACCGGCTGTTGCACGTCAATTCGGCGTGCGCGGCGACTGGAGCCATCGAGATGCGCTGAAGGCGGTGCTGGCTGGTCACAAGATCCAGTCCGCCACCGATCTGATCGCGGTCAGCCAGTACGTCACCCTGGCGTCGGACCCGGACATGAACTAGATGCAGTTTTGGCCGTTGCGGGAGATAGAGATGACGCCGAACCGTCGAGACCTTTTACGGACACTGGCCGCGCTGGGCGCCATTGCGCCGCTGGTCGTCGCCCCTGTCCGCGCAAGCGATACGCCGATCGAGTTGGAATGGGATGACCTGATTCCTGAGAGCGAAGACTTTCAGATGCCCGAAATCATGAGCGGCCTCGTCGAGCATGGACAGATGTCGACGCCGCCGCCGCAAAGCACGACCGCCGACGTGACCAAAAAATACAATGGCAAAACCGTGCGCATTCCGGGTTATGTCGTACCGCTTGACTTCTCGGGCAGCGGCGTAACCTCACTGCTGTTGGTTCCTTATGTCGGGGCCTGCATCCACGTTCCGCCGCCGCCGCCAAACCAACTAGTGTTCGTCACCACCGACCAACCCTATGAGTTCGAGGGGCTGTTCGAGGCGGTGTGGGTGACGGGCGTCTTTAGTTCTGGCGTCTCGAAAACTGAACTGGCGGATGTCGGCTATACAATCACCGAAGGGGCGATCGAGCAGTACCAGTGGGACTGAAGCGCTTGCGCCTCACTTTCTGAGCGAGTGTCCGCGCCTGGCGCAGAGCGGCCAGCTATAGAATTTGGAAACGGGTCCGCGTCGGGCTCTAAGCAGCCGATCGACCTGCCTGGCGCAACGACTGGTTTCGCCTAGGGAGCGGTCGTTCGAAGCGAAGATGTCCGTTTCCTGCGGATAACCGGACATGCATTAGCGCGAAGAACAGAACCAAAATTCGATTTCGACCCATCTATGTCTCCGATGTCAGCAATCATAAAATGCTAGGTGGCGAATGCTTTTGGATTACCCGGCCATGCCGACGATCCCTTCGGCCGTCACTTTGAAGCCGGCCCTCCGATGTACCCATACACGCTGCCTAGACCCTGTTGACACGGTGTCGACACCGTGACTGCAAAGGTCAGGCAACACTCCGCATAGCCAGTCCCACGACGAGTTACTTGCAGATAGCTGGCGAACGCGCAGCGCGGCCAACAGATCCTCGCCGCGATCTCGCATTTCCCTATGGAGAAACGTGGAAAGGTGTGACTGTAACTTCTCTGCATCGGGCCCCCAGTTATGGGACGCCTCGACCGCGGAGATGGCGAACTCGGAGATCGAACCAAGCCGAAGTTTTTTTGCCGTATCTCTTTCGCGGCTGTAGTCTTTAATAATCCCTTCAGCGTGCGAGGCATTTTTTTTTACGCGGTTCGGCCCCGCATACCAATCTACGATGCGCAGATACCCTGATTTCGGATCGGATTGGATCAATTCAGCCGCATCAAGTTCGGAGATAACGTGCGAAGCCTCTGCGATGGTCACATCGTCTCCGAGATCGAAGGCCAATATCTTCGGCGGATACCTAAACAGGCCAATAAAGCTACTTAGCTCAGAGCTTAGAACGCAAAAATACGCAAAGCGTTCACGGTCTCCTGGAAGGCTCCGAATTTTCTCGGATACTGCCGAACCTATTGAAACCATAACGAAGCTTCGATTTCCCATTTCCTCGCTCTGCGTTATGTTGCGCTGCCTTGCCCAAGGTCAGACGGAGACGCGCTCAGTGAAAGGTTCCCAGCGCGGCGACCCACTCGCGTTTGGCGTTTACGACGTCGATGCTGACATGGTCCGGGTTTCGCTTTCCGACGCGTTTCGGCGTGGTCTTGATCCGGAAGGCGGGCGCGCCGGGCTTCGACGCCGCCGCGGTCAGGCTTTCGAGCAAAGTCTTCGGAGGTTTATTGAGCAGGTCTTTGTTCTCGTCCTTGCCGAATTCTCTGGCCAGCGCCTTGATGGCGTCCTTCTGTTTGCCGGACTTGACTTCGTGCGCGGCCTCGTCGAGTTCGAAATCATCCTTGCCCGCCCGTGCGCGAAGCTCGGCCTGATAGACCGCCGCCGTCGCCATCGCTTCGGCGGACACGTCCAGCCCACCCTCGACCCGGTCGTTGACGCTTTCGATGTGCCGCTCTTTGACCCAAACATCGGCCATGCCGATAGTCGCGGCCTTCAGTTCCTTATCGCTGAGATTGTCGTCCAGTTTCTCGCCGATCGCCGTCACCAGCTCGGTCAGCGAGTTGACATAGATGGTATTGGGCAAACGCTTTGACGCGAGCATCGTAGCCAGCGCTTTGCGCAGCATCTTTTCGCGTTTGCGGAACGTCGCCTCCTTCGCCGCGTCGAGTTCGAAGTCGTCGGCGGAGCTGGCGATGCTCGGTCCGCCGCCATCGCTTACATCTTTGCGGTGTCCCGCCTGCGCCCGGTGCTCATCGTAAATGCGCGAGACCAGGTCGTCGATGTCCAGCGGGTGCTCCACGACCCGCTGCCGGGCGGGCTTCGGCCGCTGCGGCGCCACGTTTCGAGCGTCGAGATCCTGGACCAGCCGCTTGTTCTTTGTCGAACTGATCTTGGCCCTGCCCTTTTTGAAGCGGTCGTCTCGCTCGAGCGTGCGTTTCGCCTGCGCGCTGAACTCCTGGAAGAATTTGGTCAGGTTCGGCGCGTGCTCGGCCACGTATTCCGGCCCGAACTTCGCCATCAATTGGGGGATGCTGACGATGTGCTCCTGAAGCAACCGCTCATCGGCGTCGCCGAAATCGTCCTCGCCAGGTCGTTTTTTGTTGTAGTCGTTCATCCGGCCGGAAATGCGCTCCTGCACATAGGCCTCGGACGGATCGCCGCCGTTCAGGCGCTGCAGCAGCTTCATGTCCACTTCGATCGCCTCGATGTAGGACTTCTTTTGAGAGCGCCTCTTGTACGGCAATGTGCGCTCGTCGTCGCTGACCAGATGCGCCGCCATATGCGTCAATTCATGCGCCAGTGTGCCCTCGGGGATACCCGGTTTTCCGGATTCCGGCCTGGTGCCGATCAGCAGGCTGTTGACCTTTTCGTCATAGGCGCCGGTCGGGCCGATGCTGTCGGAAAACAACTGGCCGACATTGAAGCTGTTGGCCGCGAAAATGCGCAATCCGCCCTTCGGCGGGTTCCTGTCGTTGCACGCCGCGGCGGCGGCGAGATCGAGGATCGGGCGCATCATCTCGATGGAATAGAGTTTTTCGTACATCTCGCGCGTGGTCTTGGCGTCGTTGGGGTCCATGCATTTCGTGACCATGCAGAGAATGTCGACCGTCGAGTGCTTGCCGGATTCGATCGGGGGATGCTCGTCGGCGAGGTCTTTCTCGAGAAAAGCGGCCTCCGCCTCTTTGTTGGTCGACCCAAGCGTCATTTCGTAGGCGGTCCAGCCGCGCCGGTCTTCTATATCCGGGTCGACGCGCCCCGAATCCGCCAGTTCCCTGATGACCTCTGGATTGTTCTGGAAGCCCGCGACATGAAGCGGCGTTTGCCCGCCCCGGTTCTGGATATTCGGATCGGCCTTGGCGTCGAGAAGGATTTTCGCGGTCGCCGCCTGTTTTCTGTGTTTTTTCTGGCTCTTTTTATCCATCGGCGAATTCATCACCTCGTGGAGCGCGGTCCGCCCCTCGGAGCTGACATGATTCACGTCTGCGCCGGCGGCGATCGCGGCGCGCACGACCTTGTCGCTGCCCTTCTCGGCGGCCCGGCCAAGCACGGTCTGCTGCTCGTTTTCAAGCGTCAGAAACAGCGGGTCGTCGGTCAGGATTTTCGTCACCGCCGCATCATCGTCCTTGTCGATGGCGGCCAGCACATCGGCGCGTCGCTGTTTTCGCGCTTTCGTCAACTCGATCAGCTCGCCGACCCGCTTGGCGGAGCGCTTGCTGCCAAGGCGCTCTTCGACGGTTTTCTTGTCTCTCAGCGGCGTCGCTTTATTGATGGAATCGTATCGCCGTTCGGCGAGGCGGCGCAGCTCCGCCTTGTTGAAGTCTTCGTGCTGCGTCTTGTCGCGGTCGGCGTCATAGGCCGCTCGCGCCTGCTCCTCGAACCGGCGGATGAACAGGTCGCGCAAGTCGCCCTCGCCCGCGTCGATCATATCCTCGAGCACCTGGGTGCCAGACCGCTCGACCGTCAGGTCGTAGGGCGTCTTGCAATCCGGCCCCTGCACATTCGGATCGCCGCCTTTGGCCATCATTTTCTTGACGAGCTTTGACACGTCGCCTTCGCTCGCGCGTGAGCGGCAGGCCAGATGCATCGGCGAGACGCCATTTTCGTCCAGCGCGTTCGGATCGGCGCCCGCATCCAAAAACACCCGCGCGACCGACGCATCATCACCCTGCAACGCATCGTGCAGCAGCGTCGTCTCCCCAGATTCGGTCTTCAGCTTCACGATTCCCGGGTCCTCGTCGACCAGCGCCTTCGCGTCTTTCGCGTCTTTCGCCTTGATCGCTTCCTTAAGCTTCCTGGTCCGCTCGGCCCGGCCCTTCGTGGCGTCGCAGATTTCCGCAATCGCTTTCTTCACATCACGATGCTTAAGGAACTCTTCCGCTGTCGCGTCTTTGTATTTCGAGCGCGAATCCATTTTCAGGGAAATCGCCGTCATTACCTGCCTGATTTCCGAGAAATCCAGCCGCTCGGGATCGCGATCCTTGATCTTGGAATATGCTTCGGCCGCGGCCTGTATTCCGGCCTCGACGCGCTCCATGCCCGCTTTCGACGGCAAGCCGCGCTGCGACTTGTCGTCGGGGCGATAGCGCAGGTCGCCCGAATCCGACACCTGCATTCCGGGCACGCCGAGCATTTGCGACAGGCCGGGCACGCCGCCCGGATGGGTGTTCAGATGCGCGTCGCCGCACATCAGCAGGAATTTCTTGCCCGGATTCGCCGCTTGCGCCTTTTTCACGACATCGGCGGCGGCGGCGTTCATCATCGCGGCACGGCGCTCGCCGTAAAGCGGGTCGGTGTTCGGGGCGACGCCCGGCTCGCAATCCGCCGTGTCGATTCCGTAGACCTTGACGCCCTTCGCCTTGGCTTTGTCCAGCACGACGGCCCAGTCAACGCCCTTGTTCTCCTTGAGCTTTGCGATGCGGTCGGCCAGCGCGTCGCCCATCTTGGCCCCATCCCCGCCGGTCAGATAGGCGTCGATTTCGGCCTGCAACGCGACGTCGAATTCCTCGATGAACAACAATTCGACCGAGGTGGAGTCGTTATCCAGAATATCCCCGACCATGTCGCATGACTTGGTGTCCTTGTGGGTCCGGCCGACGGCCATGCCTGGCGAGTTCGAGAGGATGCTCTCCGTCGTCTTGCTGGCGCTGTCCGCGGGGTCCACTTTGGGAGCGGGCGGTTCCTGATAGGTGCTGGGATCGATGGAATCCCGGCATGCGTCGCGCGCGTCGTCGATGGCGTCGTTGATGATCTTCTTGTACCTGTCGGTCGCCACAGCCATCGCGTCTTCGACGGTGAACAGCTTCAGATAGTCCTTGCGGAACTGGTTGTAGGTGGATTGAAGCGTTCGCCAGTCATGGCCGATCAGCAGCGTCGTGCCGCCGTCCTTCCATTTGATCTCCTTGTCCGCCATCGCCTTTTGCACGTCGGCCGCCGCGATGCCGTCGGTCACCGTTTCAATCGCGGCCTTGGTTTTCGCGTCAAGATCGATCCGGAAATTCGCGGTTCTTGATGAGACGGTCATCGCCTGCGCTCCCTATGGCATTCATTCGCGTCCGGGCGCCGTGGGCGGCGCCGCGGCGTTCGTCAGCTTCCGGCCTTGGCCAATTCCGCCTCCAGCAGCAGAAGCGGCTGCAACAGCGGCTCTCTGACCGCGACGGGGATGAACGGGTTGATCTCCACGTGGTCGATCAGCGGCGAGATCGCGACGAAGGTCTTGTAATCGCCCACAATTTCCAGAGATGACTGCTTGAACGCCTGTCGCGCCTCGCCGGGATCGGCGCTGATCATCTCGTCCAACTTGTCGGCCAGGCCCTGGTCAAATCCGGCCAAAACGCCATCTAGGTTGTCCCCTGACTTTCGCGCCTCAGAATCGGGGAACTCCGTCACGATCTCTCCGTGCAGCTTTTCTAGCGAGGCCGCGACCATCTTCTTTCCATCCTGCCAGCGCAGCCGGAGTTTCTGGAAATTGACGTTGGAGGGCGGTAGCGCCTTGGTCATCCGAAGTTCGGCCGCATCGATCAGATCCAGGGCCGCGTCCACTTCGCCCGCCTCAGTAAGTCTGGCCGCCTCGGCCAGGTCAGCGCGCAAAGCCTCGTAGAGTTCTGCGTCGATATTCGCCAGCTTGGCGAGCCCGGCTTTCATTTCGCCGAACCGATCGCGAACCACGTTCTTTGAGCTTTCTTGCGCGTCCGTTCGCGCCTCTGCCGCTTGTTCAGGCGCGGCGGCCTCTTCAACATCGGCGGGCGCGTCTTCCGTCCGCCTGGCCTCCAACGCGGCGATCAAGTCCGCCGCCGTGTCGAAATCCTTGTTTTTCATCGCCGCCGTAATTTCGGCGAGCGATCGGTCAAGGGTCTCTGCGGCGCTCTTGTCACCCGACAAGGCGCGCTTCAATTCACTTGCAGCCGCGATCAAACGGTTCTTCAACTCCTTCGGATCGGCGTTCGATTTCTTCGAGCCGTCGTCGGCCTGCGCGCTCGGCGCTTCCGGCTGCGCACTCGCTGCTCCGGCTTCGTCTGCAGTCGGCGCGGCGGCCGCGACCTCTTCCGCATCCGGCTCCTCTCCATCGTCGAGTTCGACGCCTCCGCCGATCACCTTCAGCTTCAGCTTCATCCCGGCATGGGTCAGCGCCGCCTTCTTTAACAGCCGGATCAGCACATCCGAGGGCTCCGCCGAGAAGGCGAAAATCCATTTGCCGCTTTCGCCGTAGCAAACGCCCTTCAGCGTTTTGCCTTTCTTGCCTGACAGGAACACCGCCGCCTTCAGCAGGTTCGGCGTCAGTTCCCTGCGCGTCAGCATCAGCCCAGGCGACTTCGCATCGACATTGAGCACGAATTTCGCGGCCTTGTCCCTCGAACGTCGCCTCGCGAGCGTCAACTCGTTCGCCAGCGTTTCACCAAGTTTAGCGCGCTGAGCATCCTCCTTGCTGGGCGGTGCGGTTTTCTCAACCTCGGCTTCTTTCTTCTGGGCCGGCTTATCCTCGGTTTTGGCGGACGTCGTCTCCGTCGGCTTTTCTTCCGGCTTCGGCTTTACGGCCGCTTCGGCCGTCTCCGCCGGTTTCTCGGCCGGCTTGGTTTCGGCCTCGGGTGCCTCGGCGAATCCGGCGATAATCTGCTCGGCTTCATCGTCGGCCTGATCCATCCACTTGATCAGAGTTCGGTTCTTCGCGTTGGCCTTCTTCAGGTCGCGGAACTTGAGCTTGATCTTGGCGAAGTAGGCCTCGGCGCCGGCAGGGTCAGCCTTTTTCTCGGCGCTCTCGAACTGTACGATCAGCTTTTCCAGTTCCGGCTGTTTCAGCGCCTTGCAATCCTTGTTCGCCAGAAGCGTTTTCCAGCCCTTGGTCGACAGGTACTTTCCCATTCGTCTTCCCCTTCGCCGGAAGTTCCCTCGCAGCACCGATTCGAACTTCTTGGTCCCAACGAGCTTACCTCAACAACGCCAATTGGGGTGCTGTCAGGTAATCGCATTGGGTGTGGGGCGTTCGAGCCAGCATGAACGACCGCTTCCGGGAAATTACGCTGCACCGCGGCGCGTTTCGTGCTGCGGTGATTGCAACTGACTGATGGATCGCGCTGCATCCGCACGGGTCCGTTTTGTCCTGTGTGGATGGCTCCTGCAACGCAAGACGTTTTTGTGAGTGGTGTCTGGTCAGAAGCGGTCTTGTGTCCGGCCTGTTTGCGCGGTGCATCTGACCGCTGGCCCTGATGGGTTCCGCAGATCGAGTCCCATTCTGCTGAGCGGACACGGTAGGTCCGGGACAAAGCACGGGGTGTCTCGATCGTTGGGCTGACCTTTGCCATCACTTCCTGCGTCTTGCGGTCTGGTTCGTCCTCTCTGCCGTTAGATTGCTCTGATCTTGTAGTCCTGGTCTCGCGTAAGCACCGCCCAGATGATGCGTGCCGTCTTGTTCGCCATCGCGACAGCTGCCAGTTTCGGAGGCTTGCGCTCAAGGATGTCGGCGAACCAGGGGTCGAACTGCTCGGGCCGTCGTTGGATTTGCTTGATGCGTGAAGTCATGCCGAGCACCAGAAGACGCCGGATATAGCGGTCTCCCATCTTCGAGATGCGCCCCAGCCGCTCCTTGCCGCCGCTTGACCGGTTAAGCGGCGTAAGGCCGAGCCAGGCCGCAAAGCTACGGCCACTAGAGAACTGATGCCCGTCCCCGATCGAGGCGACGATGGCGGAGGCAGTGATCGGCCCGACACCCGGGATCGTCCTCAGTCGGGCGACGCGTGCATCCTGTGATGCAGCTCGGTTCAGGCGGCGGCCGTACCAGAGCACCCGGCGGTGCAGAGCCACGAGCTGGTGGCTGAGGTTGGTCACCACGTCCCGCGCCAAGTCGGGCAAGTCCTGTTCGACGCCTTCAAGGCACTGCCGGGCGAAGGCAATGGCGTGCCCGGCGCCTTGTCGAACAACGATCCCGAACTCGGCCAGCACACCCCGGAGCATGTTCACGATCTGGGTCCGCTGGCGGACGATCAGGTCCCGCACACGGTGCAGGGCCAGAACCGCTTGTTGCTCCGGCGACTTCACGGCCACGAACCGCATCGATGGACGCGTCACCGCCTCGCAGATCGCTTCGGCATCAATCGCATCCGACTTGCCGCGCTTTACATAGGGCTTCACGTACGCCGGCGGGATCAGCCGGACTTCATGCCCGAGCTGTGCAATCTCCCGCGCCCAGTAATGGCTCGTGCCGCAGGCTTCGATCCCGACCAGACACGGCGGAAGGGTCTCGAAGAAACGGTGAACCTGTCCGCGACGCAGCGATCGATTGAAGCCGACAGTGCCGCCTTCAGTGACGCCGTGAACCTGAAAGACGTTCTTGGCCAGATCCAGGCCGATGGTGGTAACTTGCATGGGATGGCTCCTCTCTCGCGGTCGATAGCAAACTGCACTGTGGCGCATCGTGACGCCGATGGAGCAGGAGCCATCCACCCCATCTGCTGAGCCGGCCCTCCGAGCGAAGCGCAGCGAACGACGGCAGCGAGCCGATTCCGTTGAAAAAGTCGCTCTTGCTCGGTGGCCGACTGGCTGATTCACTTCCGATATAGATGGAGGCGGATCGCGATGATGGGACCGAAACAGGAAGCGCAGTCAGCGTTGTTCTATGAGTTCTCGTTGGAGGATCACGTCCCGCAGGATCACCTGCTGCGGTCGATTGATCAGTTTGTTGATCTGAGCGGCATCCGCCCGCATCTGGCGGACTTTTACAGCCACACGGGACGTCCGTCGGTTGATCCGGAATTGCTGATCCGGATGCTGCTGGTGGGCTATTGCTTTGGGATCAGGTCTGAGCGGCGGCTTTGCGAAGAGGTCCATCTGAACCTGGCCTATCGCTGGTTCTGCCGCCTTGATCTGACCGACCGGATTCCGGATCATTCCACCTTCTCCAAGAACCGCCATGGCCGCTTCCGCGAGAGCGACCTGTTGCGTCACGTATTCGAGACGACTGTTGCGCGATGCATGGAGGAGGGCCTCGTCAGCGGACAGGGCTTTGCAGTGGACGCCAGCCTGATCGTTGCGGACGTCCAAAAGCAGAACTCAAGCAACCCGGAGGATTGGAAGGCCAGAGAGATCGACCCGGACCAAGCGCCTCGGGCGGTTCGCGAATATCTCGACACCCTGGACGACGAAGCCTTTGGCGCGGCCACCGCCGCCAAGCCCAAGTTCACGGCGCATGCGGATCCCGCCAGCCAATGGACGGCGGCCCGCAAAGGGCCTGCATTCTTTGCTTATTCAGACAACTACCTGATCGACACGGATCACGGCGTCATCGTTGATGTGGACGCCAGTCGCTCGAACAAGTCCGCCGAGGTGGGCACAATGCGCAAGATGATTGACCGCACCCAAGCCCGTTTCGGCCTGAAGCCGGATTGGTTGGCGGCCGACACCGCATACGGCTCGTCCGACAACCTCGTCTGGCTGACAATAAAGCGGCAGATCCTCCCGTTCATCCCGGTCTTCGACAAATCGGAGCGCAAGGACGGAACCTGGTCCCGATCCGACTTCACCTGGGACGAGGACGACGACCGCTATATCTGCCCGGAAGGAAATGAACTCCGTCACACCAGGCGGCGATACTCCGATCCCGCCCGAACGGCGCCAGGATTGAAAGCGCGCAAATACCGGGCCCTGAAAGCCGATTGCCTGAACTGCCCATCGAAAGCCAAATGCTGCCCGAACACAGACGTGCGCGCCATCAACCGAGAGAAGTTCGAGATCGTCAGAGATTTTGCGCGGCGCTGCGTGGGTTCAGCGTTCAACCCGACCGCGCAGAAGCGACGAAAGAAAGTTGAGATGCTGTTCGCCCACCTCAAGCGCATCCTCGGGCTGGGACGGCTCCGATTACGAGGGCCATGTGGCGTCCAGGACGAATTCACCCTCGCAGCAGCAGCACAAAACCTCCGGAAACTGGCGAAACTCAAGCCGATGGCGCCCGTCGCCGGATAACCAGTCCGGCTGGCCGTGGATTGCGTGTTCAAAGCAAGCCGGCAGCCAAAGCGCAGGCGCCAAATCCAACGACTTTTTCAACAAAATCAGCCCATTGCAGACATGATCGAAATCGGCCAGACGACCGCTGAGCGCAGACACCGTCCATAGGCTCTCGATTTCAGATCAAAATTGGCGCGGCCTAGTTCGAAGATTTGAATGGGGCGGTTGCTCTCGCTAGATTGATTCATGGTTCAAGATATTTATTGCCCACCGGGCACGCATCTACGCTTGGGAATGGCCTATTTCCTGAGAGCATGTTTCGCGACCGCAATCGTATCGTTGCTTACGGGCTGTAAGTCGGATCAGTCACTTTCAGTCAGCGATGATCTTCAGATAACGCAGGCGCAGGACATTTCGCTTCCGAGCGATTTTTTTGTTGAGAGTGTCAGTGGGCCTTCATGCTCAAAGTACTTTTCTCCGACACAGCTCGACAGCGACCTAGATTTCATACTGGGCATCAAGTCAGCGCGCTTCAGTAGCACAAACTCCCTTTCAGTTGATCATGCAGAATTATCGACGAGATGGGTGCGCATGTTGGGGGTGTCGACAGGCGCGGCCGCGCAACGCGATGCAGCATCAGCAGATCAGATCATTTCCGCGCTTGTTGACATAGCGTCGCATGACGCGCTGATGGACGTTCCGTCTCTCGCCAGCGCCAAGCGCATCAAATGTTGGAATGGCCAAGACCCTAACGCCCCTTGTCCGTACCATGTTGTGCAGCACAGCGGCTTGACAGCAATCGCGATGCTCTATTCGGCGATTTTGTTGGAAGAGTACATCAGCGACGAGCAACGGCGCGTTCTGGACTCGTATTTTGAGAAACTGAATACAAAGTTCATCGCCCCTTTGTCCAAAGACTTGATCCGCGGCAATGGTCTCTACGAGTTTGCAGACTACGGTCTGGGTGTTCTTGCATACGCCCGATGGACGGGAAACACGTCGCTGGCACAGGCTGAACTCTCGGCGCGACGCACTGCCTTTGCGAGAAAGATTTCGCCGGACGGAATGATCAAGGAGAATTCCTACCGGGGTTACAGGGGCTATTGGTACCATACGCTCGGGGCCGAAAACGCGCTCGGCTATGCGCTCGTCGCGCGCAGCTTTGGAAATGATTTCTTCCGTGATTCCAAGGTTGGCCCGCGTCTGCAGATTCTCGCAGCCCAAACAGTGAATGGCGGCCGGCATTACGACGAATTTCTCGCTCGGGCGTTATCGGGCGCCTCAGACAATGCGATCCGCGACGAAGCTGCTCACATACCGCACATGCATCAGTTCGCAGTCAATCTGCCGCTTATTATTCAGAAAGAATACGGACGGCCTGTTCCAACCAATCATGCGTATCATTCAAAAGGAGAGTCGGAGACCATTAGTCGATTAATTGGCTTCAATGTGGACTGCTACTACGAAAGCAACGGTCTAGAAGATCTTTCCAATTAAGATCGGCAGAGGCGTGCGGTCACCCTCCATTTGCGCCAACATGCCGGAGCGCACCTTCGACCAACTAACCGGAAATCGCACGAGGACGACAGGATACTATCGGCGTGAGCAATAGCGACATCGACAACCAGAACTCGAATGGCCGTATTCGCCGGCGACTGGCAGCAATCATGGCGGCGGACGTCGCTGGCTACAGCCGGTTGATGGGCGAGGATGAAGAGGGAACCACGCGCATGCTCGTCGAGCATCGCAAGGTGATGGACGCTCTCATTGGAAAATACGAGGGACGCATTGCAAACACGGCCGGCGACAGCGTCATCGCCGAGTTTCAGAGTTCGGTCGAGGCGGTGCGATGCGCCATCGACATACAGGAGTCTCTACGAACTCGGGAGGGCGATGTTCCCGAAGATCGGCGGGTGGTGTTTCGAATTGGTATTAACGTCGGCGACGTCATCACCAAGGATGGTGACCTTCTTGGCGACGGCGTCAACGTCGCCGCGAGACTGGAGGCGCTCGCCGAACCTGGGGGGGTCTGCATCTCGGGCGAAGTCTATGACCAGATCGAAGGCACGCTAACGCTCGAATGCATTTCCATGGGCTCGAAACGCCTTAAGAACATTCGGCGACCGGTCCGCGCTTATAGGGTGTCGGATCAGGTTGCGCATGCAGGGTCGCTCAACGCGGGTTCGCCCCGTCGAAAGAAACTCGTGCTCACGACGGTATTGTTAGCGCTTACAGCGATTTCCGGCGGGGTGATCTGGGTTCTGACGGCACCTGATACAATTGAAAAACTCGGATTTGGCGCTGGATCTACCCCAGCATCAGACGATAGCGCGAGCGGCCGAACTCGCGAGGAAATTCTGGGGGGCCACGAAGTCGTCGCCGAGGTCGAATGGGGAGGGCACACCTACTTGGCGGTATTGACTTGGGGAGGCTTGTGGCCCCAGGCGGACGCGGCGGCAAGAGAACTGGGCGGTTACCTTGTCTCGATCAACTCCGAGGCGGAGAACGAGTTCGTGTTTGATCTTATCAAGGACGAAGATCGGTTATGGAAGCGACTTAGTGACGGACAGTTAGTTGGGCCATGGATCGGGCTTTACCAGCCTGATGGCTCGAAGGAGCCAGACGGCGGCTGGAAACTTTCTAGCGGCGAGTACGTGTCGTTTTTGAATTGGTCGGAGGATCAGCCGAACAACGGCCGCGGCGTCGCAGATGTCGGCCGATTCCATAACTATGTGTATATGCCAGCCCCGTTTTGGGACGACGCATTATCAACGGAAGGCGGACCCGGTTACATTGTTGAACTCGAATGAGTGAGGGATTGGGCTAACCGCCACCGGCAAGACTCGATCGTCGGGTCGCATTGTCTGGAATGTCTGCTTTCCCCGTTTGACGCTGATACGTGCCCAATCGTCTAAGGTCCGGAAAGTCCGGAGGCTGTGTGGAAACTTGTTTCCGCTATCGGTGAGTTGGGCCTTCGAGGCCCGCCTTCGAATATCGGGGTGTTTGAGGCGACATCGCCTGTAGAGTCGGTTTCCGGCCTGTCGCGCCGATTGCGCGGGTTTTTCGGTGTTATGGCGCGCCGTTTCGGTGCGGATGAAGCGCTCTAGGCCCTCATGGCCTCGATCATCGCCGGAATGCCGATGATCTTCATTACGCGCATCATGTTGTAGGCGAGGACGTTCAGCGCCATCTCCGTCGCGACGTTTTTCAGCGACCGCATCTTGAAGTGCGTCGCCCCCATCCAGGACTTGATCGTGCCGAACGGATGCTCGACCGTCATGCTGCGGACCGCCAGCTTTGAGGGATCATCGTCCAGCCGCTTCTGGACGCGGTCGAGCACGTCTTCATGCTCCCACCGACGAACGCGCCGCTCCTTGCCGGTCGTGCATTTGTCCCTGATCGCGCAATCGACGCAGGCGCCGGACCAGTATGAGCGTATGGCTTTGCCATCCTGCTGGCTGGTGAATCGGTAGGTCAGATGCGCGCCGGCCGGGCATACATAGATGTCCTGCGCACCGTCATAGGCGAAGTCAGCCTTGTCGAACCGGCCGCGCGCTCCGGCGTTCGACGTCAATGGTTTCGGGACGACGACCGAGACGCCTTGCTCTTCACAGGCGACGATCTCTTCGCCCTTGTAATATCCCTTATCGGCGATCGCCTCGATCTGGTCCGCAGACATCGCCTCGCGCGCCGCGACGCCCATCATCGATAAGGCGTCTCGATCATAACCATGCATCGTCACTTCATGCGCGACGATCAGGTGATGCTCGGCCTCGACCGCGGTTTGCACATTGTAACCGACGACACGCGGCATCCGGGCGGTTGTCGCCATGGAGCGGGCGTCCGGGTCGCTGAGCGAGACCTGCGTTTCTCCGGTCGAGTCCATACGCTCTTCAACTGTTCTGAGACGATCAGCTTCTTTCCTCAGATGCGCGAGTTTCCTGGTCGCACGTTCGATCCGCGCCTCCGGCAGGGCCATTCCAGTTTTCGACTGAACTTCATCGGCCCGGTCCAGCTCGGCCAGATAGCGCTTGATGGCGGCGTCGATCTCTCCCAGCTTGCGCCGCAGCTTCTCGCGCGTGAAGTTCTTCGCCTTCGCGTTGACGGCCTTGAAGCGGCTGCCGTCGATGGCGACCACGCTGCTGTCCAACAGGCGCATATCGCGGCACAGGGCGACGAACTGCTGGCACACCTTGCGGATCGCGGGGCCATTGTCCTTCCGGAAGTCGGCGATGGTCTTGAAGTCGGGTTTCAAACGCCCGGTCAGCCAGATCAGCTCCAGGTTCCGACCGCACTCGCGTTCGAGCCGCCGCGACGACTGGATCTGGTTGAGGTAGCCATAAAGATAAATCCGAAGCATCAGGCCCGGATGGTAGCCAGGACGGCCGGTCGCCTCCGGTTCAACGCTAAAACCGAGAGCGGCCAAATCGAGCATGCCCACAATGGCGTCAACCGCGCGAACCGGGTTGTCTTCTTCAACGTAGTCGTCCAGGCACTCTGGCAGCAGCGTTGGCTGACAACGGTCTGCCCCCTCAATAAACCGCTTCATGAAAAACCCTCGCATTCGGTGCGAGAATTATACCATCAGCCAGAAAATAAGGGGGTTTTCACACAGCCTCAGGACAATGCGGACCTGTGCGGATGCAGCGCGATCAGGCGCGGTGGTAAAAGTGTCGCCTTAGTGAGCGCGACGCGACGCAGCACGAATTCCCGAAAGCGGTCGTTCAAGCCAGTCATTTTGCCCCGACCGGAACCGGTCACTCGCTGCGAGCGCACCTTGGGTCCGAGTTGCGAGACTAAGCCAACCTTGGCTTTGAAAGTCCCAACTGGTGCTTCCTGCCCTTTGCGGACTTTGATAACTCGCGCTCTAAATGTGCGGTTCAAAGATTGGCTAGGTACATTTTACCCGTTCCTGGACGCTCAACTTTAGTCCGGAGCGCCCAGGAACATTTAGCACATATAGCCCTAGGGCAATAACTGCTTAGGCTTTACTTAGCCGACAGCAGTTTTTGCGCAGTGAGGTATTTCGCCACCAAGTCTTCGCTTTCCGGACGAAGGTTGTCGATGCCGCCATAGGGCACTCCATGCGTTTCAAGGCGATCCGGATAGGTTTCCTTGAGTGCCACATGTCTGGCCAGCATGTCTCCGAAGAAGGCAACCGTCCACATGCCCTCGGTCTTCAGCGGATACTCCTCACGTGGGTCTCGATAGAGGTTGTAGACCGGCAATTTGAATCCTGCGGTGCCGGGGGCTGGCCAATGGATTTTGAACTCGTTCTTGATCGTCGCCCGCAAGCTGGGGCCATCGTAAACATGAAGGAAGTCACGTCGTCCGTTGGTGTCCCCATCAAGCAGCAATTTCGTTTGATCAATGCCGTCGATAACCCTGTCCGTCGGAATGTACCGGGTCGCTCCAGCGATATTGGCCAGGGTTGTGAACAGGTCCGAGACATGGAACATGTCACCTGCTTTTGAGCCGGGTTCAATGACACCCGGCCACGTAATTGCGGCGCTCACGCGGATGCCGCCCTCGGTCGTGTGGCCTTTGAAACCGCGATAAATCATGTCGGAAAAGCCGATAGTGGGGACACCCTGACCCATCGTCCCGTTGTCGCCCATTGCGATAACGATAGTATTGTCCGCAATGCCCAGACGCTCGACCTCTGCTAGAAGATCGCCAAACCATCCGTCGAGAACCTGCATGCTCTCGACCCAACTGCCGCGGTTGTCGGTCTGCATCTCCATCCCGACACGGCTAAAGTCAATCGGTTTCATCTGCCAGTAGTTCAGGAAGAACGGCTTATCTTCCGCTGCCATTCTTTGCAGTTGTTCCAAGGCCTGTTCCTGAAATCGGACATTCATGGCCTCATAATGCTCGTATCCCATTTGTTCACCAGGGTTGATGCCCCACTCTCGAGCGGTGCCGCCTTTTTCAGCCTCCAGCGCCAGAAGCCAGCCGTCAGGGCGGAACGATTTGTCGAGCACGTAGCTCCCGTTATTGGCATCTGGTGAGTTAGACATCCCCCAGCGCTGGGTTTCGGCTTCCTCTGTCATTAGCCCGTAGGCAGCCTGATTGTGCATTGCGAAACTGGCATAGTCGAATCCCTGATTGTGCGGGTAGGCCTGTTCAATGTCGCCCTGATGCCATTTTCCGATATGAGCCGTGTTATAGCCTGCCTCGGACAGAACCTCGGCAATGGTCACCTCGTCGGCGTGCATTCCGCTGCCCTCCGGCGGGACGATCTTGGCCTCCAGAACATGGCTGCGGACCGGAAGTCGTCCGGTCAGAAAAGCAGCCCGTGTTGGGGTGCAGGACGGTTCGGTGTACATCCGAGAGAACGAGATTCCATCAGCGGTCAACTGATTCAGTGTGGGGGTTTTGTAACCCCGCACCTGATTCAATTCCGGAATTCCAAACTCGCCAAATCCAATGTCGTCGATCAGAAGGTATATAATGTTTGGCGGTGCACCGCCGTTGCGTTCCCGGATTTCAGCGAGCCGCTCGGCGACGTCAGCATCCTCCTTTTTCCACTCATCCGCGTGCTGATCGCGGACAAGTACAAACTCAACGTCGTGGACGATCTGGTTGTCTTGTGCCCGAACCGCAGAATTGGCGGCTGCAACACCGAGTGTGAAAGCTATGGTAAGGTATCTTAAAGGTTTCTGCATTTTGGTATCCCGTTGGTTTTTGCTGCGGCCGTTTGAGCTCTATGAGGGTTTTGCGGCAAAACGCACTGCCGCCTTGGGGCTGGTTGGGCTGACTGAACTTGGCTTTCGAGGCATGTTCCGCTTTTAGGAGCCCGTGTTCATTCAACTGGGGCTTCAGAATTTGACCCCAGCCGGTTGAGTATTTCCTGCTTCAGTGCATTGATGGACGCGATCACATCCTGCCGCAGTCCTTCGGACATGCGTCCAGTTTCATTTCGGGCCAGTTCGAGATCCACTGACAACCGCTCTAAATCGCAGCAGATTTCTTCCAGCAAGGGGTCAGATTTCCGGCTCGTATTGAGCTGGGCCAAGCAATCCGGAAAAGCTTCTTTGAGATGGTTTGACTGTTTCATCTCTTTTCCATTGGCAATTGATTGAAGCCACTTCACCTTGCGAGGGAACGAGAATGATTTTCAGGTGTTACACGGTGAAATTCGACGTGTAACAAAACATTGTTCACTTTCAAAAGCGTCGGTAACCCAGTATCTTATGGCAAAGAAACAAGTGGGTAGACTGGCGTGAAAATAGGCCAGGACAGTGGTCTTCGGGATGGCCAAAAGGGGGATGTCGAAATCTGCCTGGACCGGATTCTTGCCAGCTCCGGTTTCGTTCACGCAGAACGAATGCAGGCCTTTCTCTCGTATGTCGTGCGTGAAAGCCAAGCCGGAAGAGGCAAGGATATCCGAGGCAAAACCATCGCGCAGGACGTGTATGGTAGAACAGCTGCTACAGATGGTGACCCTGACAATGTCGTGCGGGTAGATGCACGCCGGTTGCGCCGATGCCTTGCCGAGTATTACGAGTCTGAAGGGCGCAACGACCCACTGCGCATCCACATTGACAGTGGTGGCTATGCTCCAAGGATTGAATTTGTCGGAGACAGTGCAGATCCTGATCGACCTGCCGTCGAACCGTCGACACCAGGGGCGCCTCGCCCGTCTGCAAAACTCTGGCTGATTACAGCTGTCGTCCTGATTGGGCTGGCTTGTCTGGCGCTGGTTCTTGCTTTGACGCCTGGCAAGCTTGAGGTAGGCCGGTCCGAGGCTGACAGTCTTGCACGCAAAAAAGAACTTGAAAGGCAGGCGTTGCTAGAAAAGTCACCAACGACGCTTCAGGCAGCAAACCTTGCCGAGCATGCCCGCGAAATGACTTTCCCTCTGTTTGACATTGAAAGACAGAAGTTGGCTACTGATGTCTTCAAACAGGCTATCAGCTTAGACCCTGAATATTATGGCGGATATGCTGGCGCGGCCCAAACGCTTGCCTCGCTTGCCATTCTGGTCCCGCAAAAACGTGTTGAGTACCTAAGTGAAGCAAAGATCATGACGGGCAAAGCTATCGAACTGAATCCCACGCAGGCCTGGACACAATCTTCGGCTGCCTGGGTCGCTTTTTCAGAGAGAAACTATGATCGGGCGATTGAGCTTTCCAGCCGCGCCTCAGAGCTAGCCCCGAGAGACGGTTATGTTCTGGACATTCATGGTCTAGTTGCGCTTTTCACTGGTGACTTCGAAGCAGCGGCCAAGGCGACTGATCCATCTTTTCGGGAAGCCCTCAAATCTCCCCGTTTGGCTTACCGTAACATTCATGCCGCTTCGAAATTCCATCTCGGTTCTTACAGGGAAACTCTCAATTTATTCGACGAAACAGGCCCAAAAGGGGGTCCTGTCAGCCCTCCGACCTTAGCTTACCGGGCCGCCGCCCACCTTGCACTTGGGGAGATTGAAGTGGCTCGTGCCGAGGCTCGAGAATTGAACGAAACCTGGCCGAAGGTCCGTGTCGACAAAATCCTGCTAGCATTTTTTCGAGATCCAGATCACGTCAGATTGGTTGTTGACCGGCTTGTCGATGCCGGTTGGAGAAAGGGAGAATAACACACCAGAACTAGTTCGATCCTGATTTCTTTTCGTCCGTGTGGCTGCCTTCCGAGGAGGGTGCAGCGAATGACCGATCTCCGCCCTTTACGACCAATGCCGCGCTAGAATCGGTTGTCTCAATTGGGCTCGAAGCCGCCTGATGCGCCGCACCGAAGCCATATAGAACACCCGCGCCGAAACCGGTCATTGGACAGGGGGCGATAGATTCCCGGGTCGGCACGGTGTCGACGCCTGGGACGGGAGGGTCGGATGGAGATTACGTCATGTCCAGAATCCAGCTCCCGGTTCCCAGAACAAAGCGCCACCCTGGAACAAAGGCCGGCTCGTCGGCCAGAAACGTCCGCTGCTGCCGAAACAAGTCTGGGCCATCCGAGCACGCCTTGAACTCGCCGGTGATTTTCGCGACCTGGCGCTGTTCAATCTCGCCATTGATAGCAAACTGCGCGGCTGCGACCTTGTCCGCTTGGGGGTGGCCGACCTCGTTATCAGTGGCTCAGTTCGCGAGCGGGTGTCGGTCATGCAGAGCAAGACCGGGCGACCCGTTCAGTTCGAAGTATCCGAGAACACTCGAATGTCGGTCTTGGATTGGGTCAATTCGCCCGCAATGCGCGGATGCGAGTTCCTTTTCCCAAGCAGGTTCCACGCCTCGCCGCACCTGTCGACGCGCCAATACGCGCGGCTCGTCCGCAACTGGGTGTCGGCCATCGGACTCGATCCCAGCGGGTACGGGACACATTCCTTGCGACGCACCAAGGCCGCTTTGATTTACCGAAAGACCGGCAACTTGCGCGCGGTTCAACTCTTGCTCGGCCACACCAAGGTAGACAGCACGGTTCGTTATCTCGGCGTCGAACTTGAAGATGCGCTAAGCATCGCTGAGGGGGTCGACATCCGAAAGCCTGGCGGACGGCAGCCGCCGTTCGCCATCCCAGACCCGCCATTCCCCGAAGAGGTCGTCAAAGACGGCAACGAGCCCTGAGCCGACGAGCCAAGTTTCGGAGCTGTGCTCGCGTAGCATTTAGGTCGCAAACTCTGACGCCTAGGACGCGCTGCGCCGCAGCGGCGAAAGCGGCCATTCGTCACGACTGCAGCGCGATTGGAGGCAGCGATTTCCGCTACGCGCCAGGAGCGACCTCAAAGATTCGAACGCACCGTTTTTTCCGCAGCGTCGTAGGAACCTATCCTCATCAGTGTTTTAGCGCTCACCAGAGTGGCTTCCTGAGTTGACGTAACTCAAGGTGAAGGCTCCCCCAAAAGCTACACTAACGCTTGGACTTCTTTATAGCGGAGAAGACGAAATGACGTCGCGAATTACACGCTCCGTCTGGGGTAGGATTTGTCTGGCCCTCTTCTTTTGCTTTTCCGTCGGCGCGTGCGCTTCGCCTGGCGGACAGACCGCCGTGCAGTCTTCTGCACAGATCACCGAGGACAAGCGCTTCGCTGTAGGCGGCGTGACTCTCAGATCGCCGGCGGCGAAATCAGCGGGAATTGACGTCAAGTCCTTGATGACCCGATCGCTCAACGAGGCCTTGGCTGAGGCCGGAAACAAATGGAGTGGGGCGCCGACGCAAGATCACGCCACGATCAACATAGTTGTGACGAATTATGAACCTGGAAACGCGTTTGGACGCTGGTTGATGCCGGGCGTTGGAGCGACGGTGCTGTCGGTAGAAGGAAATGTAATCGACAGCGATGGATCGAAAGTAGCGACGATCAGGGATCAAAGAGGCGTTTACGCTGGAGGCGCGTACTCCATTGGCGCGTGGGAGTACATTTTTGACGTGGTCGCCAAAGACATTGTCATGGGCCTGGATCGCAAGGCCAGAGGCGACGCCTTTGTCGTAGAGGTTGAGACTTGGTTGAAACGCGACTTCGCGGTGCCGAGTGCACAGCGGAAGCAGACTTTTATGCTGGCTGGCGTTAGAGACGCACGCCAAGAAAAGGGCCGGATTGGCGAGCGGTTCGCGGCATTCGGCGTTTCAATGGGCAATGTGTATTTCTATCGCTCTGTGCCGGACTACGTGGAGGAAATGGTGGCCACTGACCTCCAAGCGGCCGGGCACTCAGTTACAAAGACCGGCGCTGGCATCCCTCTGACCATTGAAGTCGAGCGGTTCTGGGCGACGACAGAGACCACGGCGGTGTATTGGGACATCGTCGCCAATGTGAATCTCGCGGTATCAATCGGAAATCGGACGGGGAGGTTTAGTTGCCGAGAAAGTGAGCGCACTTACGTGTGGCCAACCGAAAAACTGTTCAACGGCGTCGTTGACGGTTGCCTTGTTGATTTGATGAACAAATTGAGAGGCGACAAGCTTTGGCAGGCCTCTCAAGCAGAGTCCTCCGGCGTTTGAAGTTTGTGGCCCAGCCTGGATGTCCCGCTTGGGTCAGGAACGGTCTATTGCAGGGCAGAATGCTCAGTTTCCCAAAGCAAATCGATTGCGGTCGTTCGCGAGGCGCGGATAGCGCCCTGGCATCAGATCGATAGAAGAAAGCCCGGACATTCGGTGATCGGAAGCCGCCGTCAGACGACTTGGGGCGGAACAACCGCAACGAGCCCTGAGCCGACCTGTGCCCGGGATAATCCCTTGCTTGAAAGCGGGGCGACGGCGAGAAGACGGGGCCAAATACGCACCCTATTCAGCCGGAATGACCCCGACATCCGCCGAATACTGGTCCCAAGCTAGTTTCAAGGATTCCAATAGGTCTGGCATTTCGGCGGCAAGGTCCCTTGTTTCGCCCGGGTCTTCATCCACGTTGAACAAGTGCCAGTTCCCATCGCCGTAGGGTTTGGAAACCATGGCCGCCTTGTAACTACCCTGTCGCATCCACTTGTCGCCATTCATCTCACCGCCAACCATCTCCTCCGGGCCGTACAGTTCCGTAGCGCCTCCGGCAATCAGAGGCATCATGGAGCGTCCTCGCGGTTGTTCGATCTGGCGACCGTCCATAACCGTTGGGTATTCGGCGCCAGTCAGCTCCAGTACGGTCGGCAGAATGTCCCAGACATAGGCGAAGGCATCCGTCATCTGCCCTTGCGGAAGGCCCGGCCCGGCAATGATCAATGGAACCCGGATGCCACCTTCACCCACAGTCAGTTTGAAACGGTTCAGAGGTCCGCTGGACCCACTGGCAAAGCCGGGACCATAGGCATAGTTCGAGCCGGGATGACCGAGGTTCTCGAAGCTGTGATCGAACTGCGCCACGAAGTCTGGATCGTCGGCATCCGGATAGTCTTCCGAGTAGAATGGGTTCGCACCATTGTCGGACAGGAAAATGATGACCGTGTTGTCCAACTCGCCAATGTCACCCAAGAAATCGACGACCCGGCCATAGTGGTAGTCCATTGCGTCAACCATCCCGGCATATATCTCCATGCCGCGGGCCTCGGTCATCCTTTCTTCGTCGGTCAGGTCATCCCAAGCTTTGATGAATGACAATCGTTCCGGCTGAGACGCGCCGTCCGGGGCGAGGCCAAGGTCTAGTGCGTTCCTCCAACGCCGCTCTCTAAGAGTTTCATACCCGTCGTCGTAGCGGCCCTCGTATTTTGAAAGCCACGGTTCGGGAACGTGCAGTGGGTCATGCGGAGCTGCAAAGGCCAGATAACCGAAAAATGGCTGGCCATCGCCGTGATTGCTCCGGATTGAATCCATCAACAGATCAGCGTAGCTCCGGCTGGAGTAGAAATCCTTCGGCAATTCTTCGATAAAGTTTCCGTTCTCCGCATACTTGACCGGATGGTCCGAAGGAAGAATACCGAGGCGGCCGCTCCAATGACTGGCGCCACCGGCAAGCATCGTGAAGGTCTCTTCAAATCCTCGGTCGAACGGTAAATTTCCTTTGGAATGACCAAGATGCCATTTGCCAGCCATGTAGGTGTGATAGCCGGAAGCCCGCAGCACTTCAGCCATCGAAGCGACCCTGTCATTCAGATGCCCCTCGTATCCCGGTTCGCCATCCTGATTGGGAGCCATAAGTTCATGCATCGTACCGAGGCCCGCGATATGATTGTCGTTGCCGGACATCAGCATCGCACGCGTTGGAGAACAAGAAACTGACGCGTGAAAATCGGTGAATAAGAGGCCACGCTCCGCCAGAGCGTCCAGATTGGGCGTGTCGATTTCACCGCCATACGCTCCGACATCCGTCCATCCCAGATCATCCGCCATAACAAGCAGGATATTGGGCCTCTCTTGGGCAAACGCGTCGCCGACAGGGAAAACGGAAGCTGACGTAAGAACTCCTACGACCATGGCTTTTATCGACATTGAGGTTGATCTCCCGTGACTGGACCTTAACGTTGTGCTCGCAAGATAATCACAATGTCCGAGTATGCACAAAGCTCAGCCGATCTATAGTCGGTCAGTCCGTCCCATGAAGACCTTGGATGGATTGAGCTGAAATTTCCTTTGGAACCAAAGTCAGGTTTGTCCCGCTGAGCGGTCGTCTAGGCGGAGGGCAACGAACTACCGGTTTTGGCCCAAAGCCGCCGCGATTACCGCATGCAACGCATGGCTGCTACGAGCCGAGGCTGTGTGAAAACTAGCCGTCCGCGCAATCTGCGAGAAAATGATTCACGATAACAGCGTTTTGCCGAACGATATTCCGATCTAACGCACCCATCGGCTCCACATTGGAGCAGTATTCTTGGAGTCTCAGCAGTTTTCGAGTTTTCGCACAGCCTCAGCCCAAAGCCGACGAGCCAAGTTTCGGAGCGACGTTCGGGCAGCATTCAGGTCGCAAACGCTGGCAATTTGGACGCACTGCACCGCAGACGGGAAAGCGGCCAGGCGGTCCCTGAGATTTTTCTCGTAATGCTTCGCATCCAGCATCGCCGGTCTCTCCAGCAACTCAGTCACGCCTCGGGTTATGAGAACTACCCGCCGTTCAACATTGAGCTTCGTCAAAGCCGCATTGTCGCAAGTCTGAAACCATCCCTGTCAATAATCAGGCGAGCAATGGAGGAATCAATCCCATGGTTGAGAAGTTCGACACGGCCGGTTGGTGGCCCAGCGTCTACGAGCCTCTAAGGAATATTGGTCAAAGCGTCGCCGACTGGTTCGCGCCGCGCTCCGACGCCTCGGCAATAGAGGATTGTTACGAAATCAACGTCGAACTGCCCGGTGTGAAGGCTGATGACGTCGATGTTTCCGTGCACGACAACAACCTCCAGGTCAGTGGCGAAAAGTCGTCGCGCCGGGAGGAAAAGGGGCAGACGTTTTTCTTCTCTGAACGCGAATACGGCGCGTTTCAGCGAACTTTTCGGCTGCCCGCCGACGCAGACCCCGACATGATCGACGCCAGCTTCACGGATGGCGTGCTGAGGTTGCGTATTGCAAAGCGCGCCGCCCATGCGACGAATGTAAAAAAGGTGGAAGTGAGGTCGATATAGAAGCCAAAACTGTTTTCCGGGTTTGCAAAGTGGCGCGTGTAGACGGGTCGGCAACCAGAGATCCCCATGTCTGGAGACGAAGGAATTGCGGCGATGAACGATCCGTATAAGGTCCTCGGCGTTGAGAAGTCTGCGACCGCAGCCGAGATAAAGCGCGCTTACAAAAAGCTCGTACGAGAGCTTCACCCAGACCTGAACCCCGATGACAAGGCTGCCGAGGACCGGTTCAAGAAAGTCGCGCAGGCGTACGATTTGCTTGGCGACAAAGAGAAACGCCGCCAGTTTGACGCGGGTGAGATTGATGCGACCGGCGCAGAGCGGCAAAGCCACCGCTTCTACCGCGACTTCGCCGACGGTCCAGACTTCAGCAGCCATGCTTCGGAAGATGGATTTGCGAACGCAGAGGAGCTTGAGGAGTTTCTAAAGCAGGCGTTCGGCGGACGCGGTGCATATCGCCGCGCCCACACCGAGTTCAAGTCCCGCGGACCCGATGTTAGCTACACGATGCGCATTGATTTTCTCGATGCGGCCAATGGAGCCACGCGCAACATCACGCTCCCGGATGGCAAGCAACTCAAGGTCACTATCCCGGAGGGCGCGCGCGACCGGCAGACAATCCGCCTTAAAGGCCAGGGCGGACCCGGATTTGGCGGCGGCCCGCCAGGCGATGCCTATGTCGAATTACACATAGAACCACACGCCCTTTTTAAGCGCCGCGATAACAATATCCATCTCGATGTTCCGGTGACCCTGCGCGAGGCGGTACTGGGGGGGCAGATAGAGGTGCCGACGATCAAAGGCCATGCAACGCTGACGGTCCCGGCAGGCTCCAATACCGGGCAAGTGCTGCGGTTGCGTGGCCTTGGTGTTCTTGACCAAGCCACGCAAGCTCGCGGTCACCAGCTCGTTAGGCTCAGCGTGGTGCTTCCTACGGGCGACGAGCCCGAGTTGCGAGCCTTCGTTGAACGTTGGCGACCAGAACAGCCGCAAAATCCACGCGAGGAGGCTCTGAGATGATGAGCATTGACGAACTCATTGAAGAGATTACCCCGTTGCGGCGCGCGGACTTGGACGTCTGGGTTCGCGACTCTCTCGTGGCCCCGGACCGTGAAGGCGAGGCGCTGCATTTTTCTGAAATGGAATGCGCCCGAGTTCGTTTGGTATGTACTCTTCACTATGAGCTGGAAGTTGAGGGGGACACGCTGCCCCTTGTGCTGTCGCTGATGGATCAGCTCTACGAGGCACGCGGAAAACTGAAAGCATTGACCGCCGCTGTAGCGACCCAGCCCCAAGGCGTACAGGATGCCTTGATGGAGACTATGCGTCGGTCCCGAGAGAAGACTTCCTGATGCTTTGGCTTGCCTGAACACACGCAAGTAAGGCAACCGCATGCACGCCTCGGTGATCGTGATCGACCGCGCCATTTCGCTCGCAGGAGCAATTCCGCAGCCATCTGTCTGTGGCGCGATGCCCTGTCCTGGCGATTGGCGCAGTGCCGAACGACGCTGTTGTGTGACGGCAGATTTTGATCGCGCAGCCGGGAGCGAATGGTCGCTGCGGGAATTGATGCTGCGCCGCCGCAGAGCCGATGCTGCCTCGCCATCGGGGATTTCGGTCGGCGCGAAGGATCGTGCTGCGGTCGCGTCGGACGGCTTTGTCCTGTGTGGATGGCTCCTGCAACGCAAGACGTTTTTGTGAGTGGTGTCTGGTCAGAAGCGGTCTTGTGTCCGGCCTGTTTGCGCGGTGCATCTGACCGCTGGCCCTGATGGGTTCCGCAGATCGAGTCCCATTCTGCTGAGCGGACACGGTAGGTCCGGGACAAAGCACGGGGTGTCTCGATCGTTGGGCTGACCTTTGCCATCACTTCCTGCGTCTTGCGGTCTGGTTCGTCCTCTCTGCCGTTAGATTGCTCTGATCTTGTAGTCCTGGTCTCGCGTAAGCACCGCCCAGATGATGCGTGCCGTCTTGTTCGCCATCGCGACAGCTGCCAGTTTCGGAGGCTTGCGCTCAAGGATGTCGGCGAACCAGGGGTCGAACTGCTCGGGCCGTCGTTGGATTTGCTTGATGCGTGAAGTCATGCCGAGCACCAGAAGACGCCGGATATAGCGGTCTCCCAGGTGCTGGCAGACTAATTCGAACCAGTCTCCGAATGCTCTGGGAAGCGGCCCCTCAGGCCGCGCAAAGCAGCCGCCACTCTTCGAGAGCGGCGGTTCTGTTGAGCTTGAAATTACGACGTGAGTAGAGGTGTCGCTCGCGGTTGAACAGGTTGTAGACGGAGGAGTGGACGGCGGCGAACATCTGCAGACTTCGCATGCGCCGGAAGCGAAGCATCGCCCGTTCCCTTCGTCGGAATGGCAGGTGTGAGTTCTCTGCCCTATTGTTGAGCCAGCGTCCCGTCGACTGAAGATCCGTCGCACCCAGCTCCCTGAGCGCGGCGCCATACGACCGAAGGCAGTCGGTCACGATCTCATGCGGCTGGCCATAGCGCCTCATCAATTTCCTGAGAAATTTCAACGCCGCTTTCTTGTCGCGCCTCTTCGTGACGAAACTCTCAAGCACCTCGCCCTCGTGGTCGACGGCGCGCCAGAGATAGTGCTGCTCGCCGTTGATCTTCACGAATACCTCGTCCAGATGCCAGCGCCAGCTCGAGAACGCTCGCATTCGATCCACGCGTCTGCGCTTGATCTCTGCGGCGAACTTTGGGCCAAATCTGTGCCACCAGAACCGGATCGTCTCGTGGCTGACGTCGATCCCGCGCTCGTGCAGCAGGTCCTCGACATTCCGCAGCGAGAGCGGGAACCGCACATACATCATGACCGCGAGGCGGATGATTTCGGGAGACGTTTTGAAATACTTGAAGGGGTCACGCTTACTCATGCGTGGAAGCTAGATGAGCGCCCTTCCAGGCTCAAGCTATGTTCCTCTGACAAGACCCACCCAGATCAAAGGGGATGGAGAAACCCATCCGGCTCTGGCTCCAAATGACGAGTTCGCCGACTACTACAGATGGGACCGCGGCAACTTTGGGTCCGAACTCAAGACGCCCGAAATGCTTCCGCGCGAATACGCCCGCGAGGCCTTGGCCCGTGGTCTTAAATTTGAGTCTGAAGTCGGCATTAATCCCTTCAAATTCGGGCTGATTGGCGCCACTGACAGCCACACCTCGCTGGCGACCGCCCGGGAGGACAACTATTTCGGCAAAGCCAGCCTGGGTGAGCCACGGGGTGGCCCTGCGCGATATGAGGAGTACATCATTCAGCCAGCTTTCCTTGGCGAGGAAGTCGCGATCCGCCACTACGAGACGCTGGCTTCCGGCCTTGCCGCTGCATGGGCGCGGGAGAATACGCGCGAAGCGATCTGGGACGCGTTCGCGCGGAAGGAGGTCTACGCGACCACCGGACCGCGGATGACCGTCCGTGTCTTCGCAGGTTGGGATTTCGACCCCGACGATGTGTACCGACCCGACTTCGCCAAAACAGGCTATGCTCGTGGGGTGCCGATGGGCGGCGACCTCTTCGCTGGACCAGAAGGGGCTGCCCCGACGCTGATGGTGCGCGCGTTGCGCGCCCCCGACGGGGCGAACCTCGACAGGATACAGATCGTCAAGGGATGGCTCGATGCATCGGGGAAGCCGCAAACGAAGGTCTTCGACGTGGCTTGGGCGGGCGATCGCGAACCAGGTTCCGATGGGAAATTTCCGCCGGTTGGAAACACTGTAGATGGCGCTGACTACACGAACACAATAGGCGCTGCCGGCTTGGCGGCGCACTGGGTCGATCCAGAGTTCGATCCCAGCCAGCGCGCCTATTACTATGTGCGCGTTATCGAGATACCGACTCCTTCTTGGTTGGCCTACGACGAGGCGTTCTACGGCCCGCTGGACCTTCCCGAGGACGCGGTGATGGTGCAGCAGGACCGCGCTTATACCTCGCCGATCTGGTTTACGCCGCAGGGATAACCCACACTAATATTCGGCCCTGCGCCGGCTAGGGCCGAGTGTGCGTTGCCGGCGCTCCAGCAGATGGTTTGTGTATCCAAGGATGTTCGCTTTGCCTATTTCGGCACGGAAACTTGACCTTCGCCGAAGGTCTGGAAAGTCCCGCAACTCGAATAGGTCGCCGACCGCCTCCTCATGCGGGTACAGAGGATGGCGCCCTGGCATCAGATCGATAGAAGAAAGCCCGGACATTCGGTGATCGGAAGCCGCCGTCAGACGACTTGGGGCGGAATTACCGTTTCGAGCCCAGACTTCCCACGCCTTGGCTTGAGGAAATTCGCGAATGCAGAAAAACTTCCCGACCAAGGTCGGCCTCAACCGGACGCTCGCCAGTCATCAGCATGCCACGCCGCGGCTTTCGCATTTTCCGGACTTTCGTGCATTGCACAGCAATTATTGGCTGTGAATGACAGTAGCGCGGACACGGCGTCCGGTGACATCAACGATTGGATATGGTCCACCAACGGGTAAGTTTTCGAATTATGTACGGCTTGCAGGCTTCGTTGACTATTTCGGCATCACCCGCGATCAACAACGGATGAAGCGCCCCACTTCATCCTCCCTCAGATCATCCAAAAGAAGATGGGCGCCTCAAAAACGCGCCGACGCATTTCATCTTCCAGCCCTTTGGGTTCCGAGGACATGCATGAACATATCATGGATACCCTATCCGGAATAGTCTAGCGAATGAGTTACGACATCGATCACCCGAAGAATGTCCGCGATAGGCTCAAAGAAATCCGCCGGTCGGGACCATGACCCGTCCGCTTGTCTGCTCCATTCGGCCAGTTCACAGCATCCGGCAGGAAACAAAGAAAGAAAAGGCTTGAACAACTAACTTCAGCTACCGAAAATATCACGATGGCAGGCCAAGTTGGAAATGCCGAGCAAATGACGAAAAACAAAACTACACAGCCAACATAGAGGGACAAGATGTCAGAAAAAATAGTCGTCGGATTGGACGGCAGCGGTTCGGGCTCGCGCGCCGTTTCCTATGCCAGCAAAGTAGCGGCCTTGATCGGGGCCTGCGAGGTGATCCTGGTCTACGTGGTCGAATGGTCGCCGTTCTCATTCCAGACACCGGAGGAAAACGAAGAACGTCACAAGCGTCGCGAGGAAGAGATCACCACCGCTATGGACAGAGTGGTCACACCGGCGGTTGAGGCGTTGAAAAAAGACGGAGTTTCCGTACGCGGGGTCGTCCGTCACGGCGATGTCGCCGATCTTCTGGAAGCCATCGCGGTCGAAGAAGGCGCCGCCCAGATTGTCGTCGCGCGCACATCAGAAGGTGGCATTAAACAACGCATCTTCGGCTCATCCACGGCCAACCTGGTTATGCAAGCCAGCGTGCCCGTCACGGTCGTGGGCTAAGGGAAATTCAAATGAAAAACCTGTTTCCAATGGCCTTTACCGGCCTGATCGTCAACACGTCCACCGCTCTGGCGCAAGAGACCAAGTCGATCGACCAAACCGTGAACGAGGCGTTCGCGGCTATCACCGGACCGTTCGTTAGTCTAATTTTCGCGCCGATCCCCGGCACGTCGTTCCCCTGGATCGTGATGTGGCTGGTGGTCGCCGCGTCGATTTTCACGATCTATTTCGGCTTCATCCAGTTTAAGGCCTTCATGCACTCGATCTCGCTGGTCAAAGGCGACTATTCCGATCCCAATGATGCGGGCGAGGTCAGCCACTTTCAGGCGCTGGCAACCGCGCTGTCGGGCACCGTGGGCCTTGGTAACATCGCAGGCGTTGCAGTTGCTGTCGGCATCGGTGGGCCGGGGGCCACGTTCTGGATGATCTTGGCGGGTCTGCTGGGCATGGCATCGAAGTTCACAGAATGCACGTTGGGCGTGAAATACCGAAACGAATATCCCGATGGTACCGTCTCGGGCGGTCCGATGTACTATATCTCCAAGGGCTTCAAGGAACGCGGCACGCCGGGCGGCAAGTTCCTGGCGGTCCTGTTCTCGATCTTCTGTATCCTGGGCGCTTTGGGCGGCGGCAACATGTTCCAGGCCAACCAAGCACATGCGCAAATCTCGGGCATTCTGGGCGACTATCCCGGCTGGATCACCGGCCTTCTGTTCGCAGCCGTGGTGTTTGCGGTCATCGTCGGCGGAATCAAATCCATCGCGCGGGTGACCGAAAAGGTCGTGCCGTTCATGGGCGTCCTTTATGTCGGTGTTGCCTTGATCATCCTTCTGGTCAACTTCGATCAGATAGGTTGGGCCTTCGGTCAGATCGTCAACGGTGCCTTCACCGGTGCGGGAGTTGCCGGCGGCATGGTCGGCGCGCTGATCCAGGGCTTCAAGCGGGCCGCGTTCTCTAACGAGGCAGGTGTTGGATCTGCGGCCATCGCCCACTCGGCAGTACGCACCAAGGAGCCGATAACCGAAGGCTTTGTGTCGTTGCTGGAACCCTTCATCGACACCGTGGTGATCTGCACGATGACCGCTTTGGTCATCACCATCTCGGGCACGTTGATGATCAACCCGGAGACCGGCAATTATATCTTGAGTGGCAATTCCATCCAGACTGTCGGTGACGTTTCGGGCGTCAGTCTGACTTCCGCGGCATTTGCCACCGGTTTCAGCTGGTTCCCCTTCGTTCTGGCTATCGCAGTGATCCTGTTCGCCTTCTCAACGATGATCTCGTGGTCCTACTACGGGCTGAAGGCATGGACCTATTTGTTCGGCGAGGGCAAGACGACGGAACTGGTCTTCAAGATCATCTTCTGCGTCTTTGTGGTCATCGGGGCCGCGGCCAGCCTCGGACCGGTAATCGACTTCTCGGACGCAGCGATCTTTGCGATGGCGGTGGTTAACATCGCGGCACTCTACGTACTGATGCCCGTCGTCAAGAAAGAGCTTCATTCCTACCAGTCGCGCCTGAAGTCGGGCGAGATTAAGAAGTTCGGCGGCAAGAGCGCATAAATCCAACGGTGGGCCGAGGGTTTTCCCTCGGCCCCTCGGCCAATTCGACCGACAATTTTTGGTCGTTACATGTTGGGTTCTGTTCTAATGGCTCGAAACTTCGCCTTTGCAAGGAATTCACACTTTCGGCCCTCCCTGAAGCGGCTCGAATGAAAACGCAGTTCTGTCAATGGCGCCCGAACTTTCGGTCATTTAGGCGCCCGAACACCCGGCCATCTGAGCGGATCGGTTTGAGCCAGCACTGAGGGCGCGCTGACCGTCAAGAGTCAGAGCGCGCCCGTGTTTGAGCCGGGGAATTGTTCAGATGGCTTTGCGGGCCCGGCTTTGCGCCAGGCGGTAGGACCGGCCGTTCATCTCAAGAATGTGGACATGGTGGGTGAGCCTGTCGAGAAGGGCGCCGGTGAGGCGTTCTCCGCCGAACGTGGCGGTCCATTCGTCGAAAGGCAGGTTCGAGGTGATGATGGTGGCGCCGCGTTCATAGCGCTGGCTGATCAGCTCGAACAGCAGTTCTGCGCCGGTCTTGCTGAGAGGCACGAAGCCGAGCTCATCGATGATCAGGAGTTCGACCGTCGCCATCTGTTTCTGGAGGCGCAGGAGGGTCCTGTCAGAGGAATTCGGCTTGAGGCGATGAGGCCCCTCCCCTAGCGTCATCGTATGAGTAATAGTAACCCGTTCAAGGGCTTTCACAGCAGCCCTGACGTCATTCGCCTGGCGGTCATGATGTACATCCGCTTCCTGCTTTCGCTGAGGAATGTCGAAGACCTTTTTCATGAGCGCGGGATCGACATCAGCCACGAGACGATCCGGTTCTGGTGGCAGAGATTTGGCCCGAAGTTCGCCGCGGAGATCAAGCGCAAGCGGGTCGACCGGATGCGCGCGTTCTCGAACTGGCGATGGCACCTGGACGAGGTTTTCGTAAAGATCAACGGCGAGCAGCATTACTTGTGGCGAGCTGTCGATCACGAAGGCGAGGTGCTGGATGCGGTCGTCACGAAACGCCGGGATAAGCGCGCCGCATTGAAATTCCTCAGGAAATTGATGAAGCGCTATGGCCATCCGCATGAGATCGTGACCGACTGCCTTCGGTCATATGGCGCTGCATTACGCGAGCTTGGCTGTTCAGACCTTCAGGCCACGGAACGCTGGCTCAACAATAGGGCAGAGAACTCACACCTGCCATTCCGACGAAGGGAACGGGCGATGCTTCACTTCCGGCGCATGCGAAGTCTGCAGATGTTCGCCGCCGTCCACTCCTCCGTCTACAACCTGTTCAACCGCGAGCGCCACCTCTACTCACGTCGTAATTTCAAGCTCAACAGAACCGCCGCTCTCGAAGAGTGGCGGCTGCTCGGTGCGGCCTAAGTTCCTGCGATTACGGGGATACTGAGACTGGTTCGCATTCGTCTGACAGCTCCGAACAAAGGCCTCCTTCAGGTGCTGGCGCCGAGGGCGCACATAGTCCCGCACCGTCGTATACCCGCCCTCGAACCCGCGCTCATCTCGCAGACGCTCGAAGATCCGCCGCACCGTATGGCGCTGCTTCTTCGGAACCTCCCGGTCCGAGATCAGGATCTGGTCAACGAAATCCGCGTGCGCGTCCATCCGGCTGCGTGGCCGCTGCGACTTCAGCCGATAACCAGGCGGCTCGGAGAACCGCAACATCTTCGACACCGTCGCCCGATCGATCCCGAAAGCCAGCGCAGCCGCCCGTTCGCTCATGCCGTCGCGCAAAACCGCCCGCCGGACACGATGATAAATCTCCAAACCGTACATCCTCGCCTCGAAACCGCCTCAACGATTCCCAGACTTCCACGTGGCGGGATATTAAGACGCCCGCAGCAGGATCATCCCGCCGCTCCACTGGTCGGATTTACAGGCGCCCTCTACAGGTGGCGAGCTACCTTGGTTCTCTAAAGTTAAACACCCCGCGTAGACACACACACGCGCAAGCCCCCTCGCCATACTCCCCCGGCGAGGGGGTTTTCTTATGCGGTCGGGGCTTTTCTTTGCAGCCAATCTGCAAGCAGTTGATGGGCGTCAATGCCGCGCGACCCGGAATCGCTATAATTCAAACTGCATGGTCTTTCCCGCTGTCCTCCGAGTAGACCCTGCGCGCCCCTTGTTCGCCCCTCCGAGCAAGGGGCTTAATCATGCGGTCGGAACTGACCCCGACTGAAATGGCGGAACTGCTTGACCCTCGCTTTTCCCGCCGTGCTACAGCGCGGCCATGACGCCCGATCACCTACGCCTCTACGACATTACTGCGACTGTGCCCGTGGTGCGGCCACAGCGGGCGCGTGAGAGGCGCTGAGATAGCCGTAAAGGGCTTGTCTCTGGACGCGCTGCTATTGCGCTTCCGATGTAGCGTGTGCAGGCGTCCGGGGCTTTCGATTGTGAAGGCAGAGACGGGCGATCCGTTTTCGGCGTGAGCGCCTGCTATTCCCGCAAAAGCAGTCATGGCGTTGCAAGGCGGCGATGTCTGATGATGACCCAGAGGCGACATCGCAGATCCTTTCTACTCTTTCGGAGGCGGCACCATATCCTCAAGTTTGCCCTCGTTGAGCCACTCGGAAATTAGGTTGGTAGCCGGCTCGCCGCGCGGGGCGGTGTCCCACTCCTTGCTTGTACCTTGCGGCCAAGCATCGTGATTGATCGTGGCTTCGCGCACTTCAATATGGTCTTTCGTGACGTTGATTACGGTCAGGTCATCCGCGAGCGCTAATGGACCATCATAGGTCTTCCGAATTCCTTCCCGGACTGCGTGCTCCAGATCGCGATGGTTCCAGAAGTGGTAGGCCACAGCCAATCGGGGTTGCACAGTCGACATAAGCTTTCCAAACCCCTCGGGCGGAGTGTGGATCAGTGAAGTCACCCAATATGCTTGGTCGTAAGGGAAGCCTGCGATCTCCATCCACTGTTCCGGCGTAAAGAATGACTCGTGAACTGCGACATCCACGCCTTTCGCCTCTTCCGCAAACCATTTGTTCGGAAAGGAATCACCGCCGAACACAAAGCTAAGGCCGTTCCACTCAAGGCGGTAGCTAACCGAGCCGTCTCGAATGTGGATCGCCGGAAAGCTGGTGATCTTTACGCCGTTATCCTCGTAAACCACCGCAACCTTAGAGAAGTCGAACTCATGCGCCTCGATCTCGCCACCTGCGTTTGGAAGGGTGCCCGCTCGGGACGTGACGTCCCATGTCCAAGCCTCGCGAATTCGATCAACGTGATACGCCGTGCCCAATTCCTCGCTGGCACCGGACGGGCCATACACGTGCAGAGGCGTGTAACGACCATTGATCCACCCGGCGACCCAGAGCGTGGCCAGATCTCCAGCATGATCGGTGTGGAGATGGCTGATGAAGACTTTGTCCAGCTCCGAATAGTCGGCCTCCAGGCCCGCTAAGCGATCAGTTGAGCCGGTTCCAGCATCGAATATGAAGGAGTCGCCGTTGCCGAGCTCAACAAGAAAAGAAGCTGCGACGTTGCTGGGAGACTGGTTCGGCATCCCAGTTCCTAAGGCCGTGATCCGCATCTCGTCCGAGCCCAGCTTCTCGGTATTCGGGTAGTACGTTCTCGGATAACGGTTGTCTGTGATCACTTGAGGAACCCGCCCTTCGGGCACGTTCAGACCATCCACCTTTTCGGGCTTGGCCTCAACGGGAAGGGTCGAGAGCACAAGCGACATTGCTATGCTTACGCCGATGATTGCACCCGCGGCGATGAAATACGATGTTCTAATCACTTCCACGTGCTCCGTATTGGGCTCGGATGAACATCCCTATGCTCCGCTCCGAGAGGTTACGGTTACGGTTACGGTCGCACGTTACGCGAGCTAAACGGATCCGTCTAGGCGGCAGATATCGTCTGCGAGAAAGACGCGAGAAAAGACATGCCGAACGACGAAAAGAGGGGAAGGGGCTTCTCCAAGGCCGATTGGTTGGAGGCGGCGCTTTCGATGATCCGCAGCGGCAGCGCCAAGGATCTAAAGGTCGAAGCAGTCGCCAAGGAACTTGGCGTCTCCAAGAGCGGCTTCTATTGGCACTTCCGGGACCGCGACGAACTGCTGCGTGAACTGCTCGATTACTGGAGTAAGGAATTCACAGAGGTCGTGACGAGAAATGTCGAAGTTCAGGCAATGGAGCCGAAGAAGAGGCTGGTCACTATTGCGCAGATGGTTCTTGAGTATGGTTTCGGTGAGTTGGACATGGCAATTCGGCTCTGGGCTCGAAGTGATGAAACCGCGTCACAGGCCGTTCGAGACGTTAATCGAGATCGGCTGGAATTCGCCCGCGCCGCATTCGCCGAATTGGGGTTCGAGGGCGAGGATCTCGAAATGCGAACGATGCTGTTCGTTTGCTACCACACGTGGGAAAGCTCGATGTTCCCTGAATACGCCGGTGAGCAATTGGGCAAATTGATCGAGCGGCGTATCAACTTTCTAACGAGCTGATGGCTGATATTCTCTCTCTACAATTAAGGGCCAACTTGTATCGCGCCTAAATGTGCAATTCGGCTTCTCCGATGTCCGCATTGGGCTGATTCCGTTGAAAAAGTCGCTCTTGCTCGGTGGCCGACTGGCTGATTCACTTCCGATATAGATGGAGGCGGATCGCGATGATGGGACCGAAACAGGAAGCGCAGTCAGCGTTGTTCTATGAGTTCTCGTTGGAGGATCACGTCCCGCAGGATCACCTGCTGCGGTCGATTGATCAGTTTGTTGATCTGAGCGGCATCCGCCCGCATCTGGCGGACTTTTACAGCCACACGGGACGTCCGTCGGTTGATCCGGAATTGCTGATCCGGATGCTGCTGGTGGGCTATTGCTTTGGGATCAGGTCTGAGCGGCGGCTTTGCGAAGAGGTCCATCTGAACCTGGCCTATCGCTGGTTCTGCCGCCTTGATCTGACCGACCGGATTCCGGATCATTCCACCTTCTCCAAGAACCGCCATGGCCGCTTCCGCGAGAGCGACCTGTTGCGTCACGTATTCGAGACGACTGTTGCGCGATGCATGGAGGAGGGCCTCGTCAGCGGACAGGGCTTTGCAGTGGACGCCAGCCTGATCGTTGCGGACGTCCAAAAGCAGAACTCAAGCAACCCGGAGGATTGGAAGGCCAGAGAGATCGACCCGGACCAAGCGCCTCGGGCGGTTCGCGAATATCTCGACACCCTGGACGACGAAGCCTTTGGCGCGGCCACCGCCGCCAAGCCCAAGTTCACGGCGCATGCGGATCCCGCCAGCCAATGGACGGCGGCCCGCAAAGGGCCTGCATTCTTTGCTTATTCAGACAACTACCTGATCGACACGGATCACGGCGTCATCGTTGATGTGGACGCCAGTCGCTCGAACAAGTCCGCCGAGGTGGGCACAATGCGCAAGATGATTGACCGCACCCAAGCCCGTTTCGGCCTGAAGCCGGATTGGTTGGCGGCCGACACCGCATACGGCTCGTCCGACAACCTCGTCTGGCTGACAATAAAGCGGCAGATCCTCCCGTTCATCCCGGTCTTCGACAAATCGGAGCGCAAGGACGGAACCTGGTCCCGATCCGACTTCACCTGGGACGAGGACGACGACCGCTATATCTGCCCGGAAGGAAATGAACTCCGTCACACCAGGCGGCGATACTCCGATCCCGCCCGAACGGCGCCAGGATTGAAAGCGCGCAAATACCGGGCCCTGAAAGCCGATTGCCTGAACTGCCCATCGAAAGCCAAATGCTGCCCGAACACAGACGTGCGCGCCATCAACCGAGAGAAGTTCGAGATCGTCAGAGATTTTGCGCGGCGCTGCGTGGGTTCAGCGTTCAACCCGACCGCGCAGAAGCGACGAAAGAAAGTTGAGATGCTGTTCGCCCACCTCAAGCGCATCCTCGGGCTGGGACGGCTCCGATTACGAGGGCCATGTGGCGTCCAGGACGAATTCACCCTCGCAGCAGCAGCACAAAACCTCCGGAAACTGGCGAAACTCAAGCCGATGGCGCCCGTCGCCGGATAACCAGTCCGGCTGGCCGTGGATTGCGTGTTCAAAGCAAGCCGGCAGCCAAAGCGCAGGCGCCAAATCCAACGACTTTTTCAACAAAATCAGCCCCAAGCGGACACCAGATGAATCTAGATCGATGTCTGCTAACCGCGCAAAAGCGGACTTGCTGAAAGAGACTTGTGATGTCTGTTCCTGATTCAAATCAGACGAATTGATCGTCGCATTTTTTTGAGTTTTGGCCAGAGAACGAACCTTGGTGTTTGCCGATTTCGAAGTGGAAGAAACTTTGGGCAGTTCAGATTTTGATTACTGTGTGGTGGCTTTGTCTCGGTTGGGTGCTTCGCCGCGCGCGAATGTCTGGATGAAGAGGTAAACCCACTCACCGCGAAAAGCCGGATCGGCGGCGCGCATTTCGTCCAACCGCTTCGCCAGCCAAGCGAGATAGCCGGCGGCGTCCTCGGCGAGCGGCCTCATTCCGTCGTAGAGAGGCTCGGTCGCCGCCAGAACCACAACGATGTCCTGTCCGTAGGGCGGCTGAATCCTGAGCTCCAGCCCATCGCCACCCGGCCCGGCACCGCCGAGCGAAAGCGGCTCGTCCCGGTTGTAATAGCGCAGCGGCGCCAATTCGTTAGGCGTCACATGCAGCACCGCGCCCTCAGCGTCGTAGTAGTCCACATAGACATATGAGCCGTATTCCGGAGCGGTGAGATTCAGGACGATCTGCTCGCCATCTTCGTAACGTAGGATCTGCGCTTGCGCGGATTTTCCAACCACCAACGGGTCGTCGCTTTGATCCGTCGATTGCGGCAGACCCAGCCCTTCGACCGAGGCGAGAACGGCGCATTGCGGCGCCGGCAACATCAGCAAGCTGCCAACCACAGGGATCGACCCGCCGACTGCGGACTTGATTCGTTCGACGACAAGCGGCTTGAGACCCTCCTCCGGAACATGGCCGCGAATCTCGACGCCGCCCGTTTCTGGAATGAAGGCGGCTTCCAGCCGGCTGCAGGGAATATCGGACAGCGCCGCGGCAAGACCGTCCCGCACGGATTCGCCGCCTTCCGCCGCTTTTGGGCGCATGAACGACTGGATCGCTGCAAGAGATTGGGGATCGAGGACGATATCCTCGCCGCCCGTCCAGGCCAGAGATGCTTTAACCACCGATGCTTCTGTGACCACGTCTCGATTCTGCGTGGCGGTAGCAATGTCCAATGTTGCGCGATCGGTAGCGACGGGCGATTGCGGCGCAGTTACTCTCGCGGGCTCAGTGTCGCCTGCAACAAACGAAACGGCGGATGGCGCGACATCGGCCACCTGTGCAGCGCTGGCGGATGGCGTGATCGCCGTCGCTGGCGGGGCCTGCGCCGTTGGCTCGAGGGCGGCCACCTGAACGCCAATTGCGCTGTCTGGAGCGAGGATTTCTGCTCTGGGCGACGCGCTTACCGCGGCCGGGATCTCTTGCCTGACCTCGGTCGCCACGGTCGGTTTTGGAGCGTCGGCACGAACGGCTTCGGATTGTGCGACAGCGGCTACAGCAGCGCTGGTTTCTGGGCGCGCGTTGATCGCAGTTTCGTTCTCGGGCGCGAGAGCGGCGACGGCTTGCGCAGGCGCCTCCGCCGTCTTCGCGAGCTCCGTCGAGGGCGGTTCGACGGAGGCCTGATCAGGCCTCGGAGCGGTCGGGGCGAGCGAGTCGGCTACCGCCTTCGATGCGCGCGCCGTCTCGCTGCGGATCGCGCCAACAGTCAACCTTTCGCCGGCTGCGTTCTCGCCTTCCGCCTGTTCGGCCTCGGGCGTCGCGGCGGTGGCCGCGTCCTCTCGAACCGCAACCGCCTCCATCCGAAACTCGGCCGAAGCATCCGGTTGCTCGCTGACCGGATCAGGAGAGATCGCTGCTACCAAAAGCGCGACCAACCCGCTATGTGCCAGTACGGAGGCGGCCGCTGCGGCGACCCAACGCCCGAGCGTGTGACCTGTGCGCACCGTCATGGCGGACTCGGCGTGACGACGACTACCACATCTTCGACGCCGATTTCGTCGAGCCCGACGATCACCGGCAGCAGCTCGCGCACCGGCGCGGCGGCGTGGGCGTTCAGGCGCACAAAGAGCGCGCCATCCGCCGTCCGCGCCTCTGAGAGCTCGGTGATGGCTTCAGACGGTGTCGTCTCACGTCCGTCTAACGCCAGTCGGCCGTCTTCGGAGATGCTGATCGTATAACCGCCCGCTGGCAGCGGGGCGCCGATGGTAGAAATCGTTGGCGTCACGTCGAACGGCGCGGTGGCGTCGAACCGTCCGACCAGCATGAAAAATACAAGCAGAAAGAACACAACGTCGATCAGAGCGACGATTGTCTCAGGATGTCGACGGCGTTCCATGCGCTGCAACTTCATTACCGCGCCTCCAACCGGGCGACGCGAAGATTTCGCACTCCCGCGCGCGTCGCCGCCTCCATTACTGAGACCAGCGCTTGAGTTGGCGCCGCGCCGGATGGCAACACCAATACTGAGATATCCGGATTAGATGCGGCCCTCGCCGCGAGCACGGCGCTCAGCGCCGAACGCGACATCGCCTCTCCTCTTATTGACGCGGATCCATCCGCCCGCACACGGATCAACAGGGCCCGAGACGTCCCGGCAGGACCTGGCGCAGGCGAAGCGGATGGTGCCGCCTGCTCCTGGTTCTGGACCACCGGTATCATATCGAGATCTAGAAAAGTCGATGTCACCATGAAGAAGACGAGCAGGATCAGCATGACGTCGACCAGCGGCGTCAATGAAATGAGCGAGCCGCGGGACTTGGTCTGCCGGAGCTTCATGGCGTCAGTTCTTCGCGCCGCGCCGATGCGCCGCCAGCAGACCAGACACAGAATCCTCGATCAAATGCCCGGCGCGATCCACGCGAGACGCCATCAGGTTCGCCGCCACCGCAGCCGGAATGGCGACAATCAAGCCCATCGCAGTGGTCAGAAGCGCCTGCCAAATGCCCCCGGCCAAAACCGCGGCGTTGGCCGAACCTTTCGCGATCTCCAACTCCTGGAACGATTCGATCATGCCGAGCACCGTTCCAAGCAGCCCGATCAACGGGCTGACGGTCGCGATGACCTCCAGCATTCGCAGGTTTCGGCTCATCCGTTCAAGTTCAGCATTGCCCTGTCGCTCCAGTTTCGCTTCGAGAGCGGCGATGTTTTCATTCGCATTGAGACCCGCCATGGCGGCCGCGACCACACGGTCCGCCGGCGCGCCGCCGCCTTCGACTGCGCCCATCGCTTGATCGCGTGCGCCGTCTCGCCACGCGGCTATCGCGTCTTCGCGTCGGGAGGCGCCCGACAACACGCCGCTCAATTGCGATGCTTTCAGCACGATCAGCGCAATTGAGTAGATCGATAAGGCGCCGAGAATGATGACGATCGGCCCGCCGGCGTCGATCCAGTTCGCTACCAGGTCAAACATTTTCCCCTCGCAGCGACGTCACATGACCAACTGCGCGTCGGCCCGCGAGCGCAGACCGAGCATCCCAAAGCAATCGGGCGCCTCGCCGCCGCTCGCCTCACAGGTCGTGATCTCATGCAGCAGAATCTCGCCAATCCGCGCGCAGGAGATATCCGAAATCTCGAACAGTTTCAGAGTCGTGCGATTCGCAGGCAGCGGGGCCGCATCGATCGTCAACAGACGATCGATCACGCCATCAGTATCCAGAATAGCCAGCGACATTTCGAACCCGGACAAGGTGGTCTCGGCGCCGTTTCGAAACAGAAAGAAGCTCCTGCACCCATTGTCGATCTCTTCAAGCTTGTTGAGTTCGACGACGAGCTTGCCTTCCTGGGCGTAGGCGCGCGGGCTGATGTACAAAATCGCGGCGAGTAGGAAGAGTGAAATGGCGACGCGCATGATTACCTCCCGAAAAACTGGGACCGGCTTTGCATCGGCACCCAAGGATCGATTTGCTTTCTAACACGGCGAACGCAACAGTTTTTCAGATAATGCATGCCGATGCAGGTAATTGACGGCGACGCGCACCGTCAGCAAGACTAACGCGATCGCAGTGATCACAATCGCAATGATCAAATAAATCGACCGCTGGAGCGGTCCGCGATCTGAGGGCTCGGACGGCGTTGAGCAGAACCCACTGCGTGGTTGCTCTTGATGTCTGCAACTGGCGCAGAGCGGAATTCGATGCCTCCAATCGCGCTGCAGAGGGGAATCCGCCAACTTCGGACTACGTCCGGCGAGATTGATGCTCCTCAATGCACGCGCGCTTAAATCCCGCGAAGCTGCCGCGATCGCGCAAATCGTGCGCGCCCCGCAGGGGAGGAGAGCGACCCGAGATGGCTGCAAAAAACACCGATCTGATAGCGCGTCGTATGATCGCGGCTCAACTACGTCATACAGTTGGGCCTGTTCGCGATTCATCGGAGGTCGACATCATGCCTTCAGCAAATCGCTCACTGCTGTTCGGCGCATTCTTCTGCCTGCTCGGCTCTTGCGCCAGTTACACCAGCGAGCAAGGCGTCGAAAACAGTTGGGGGAACCGGCCCGAAGCGGCGTTCCAGTCTGGCGTCACAACCCAGACAGAGGTGGCCGACCTGCTTGGGCCACCCTCTCAGATTGTCTCCCTCGCGAACGGCTCCGCCTTTTATTACTTGCGTGAGCGAAGCGACGGCCAAGCCTACATTCTGATCATCTACAACGATGTCCGACAGAACGTCCGTTACGATCGCGCCGTGTTCTTTTTCGACTCGAATGGATTGCTGACGCACCACGCGATCCGAGACGACATTCCCGCCTCGTGACTATAGTCCGTTCACCAATCCGACTTGCTGCCGCGGCGCTATTGTCAGGGCTCGGCGCCTGCTCCCAATTCGAGACGAGGTTCGACGCGGGATACAAAGAGGCCGATGCGAAAGCACTCGCACAGATGAGCGATCTTTCAGAGGTCCTCGAAAAATACGGACCGCCGACCCGCCTCGGAAGAGCAGGCGAAGGCGTGGTTCTGCTGTATGAAGGCCTGACGCTTCGCGAGAGGCAGTTCGGCCTAAGCATCGCGTATGACTGGCTGTCATTCTTCAAAGCGGTGGTCGCGAAAGGAGACGCTGACATCGACACGCTGGCCTTTGTCTTTGACGGCGAAGGGCGGGTTCTATCCTCCGCCGCGTCAAACGAGACGCGCGACATTGGTTATGGCGGCTCCGTCGACCTAATCTTCCAAGCTGTTCCTCTCGTCGACACAAGCGGCTATACGACGCTGTCTCCCCAACATGACTGGGGCCATGGGCTCAGCGAGCCGCTTTCTGTGATGCTGAACGCCCAAAACTCGATCACGAGCGGCGTCGGCGGTGTCGAGAGATTGGGAACGCCAAGGGGAGTGGGGCAAGAAGCCCTAGTGTTTCATCGATAGCCGGGAGCGACACATCCGTCGAGGCGCCGATCAAGGCCCAAGAGCTTGACCTATGTCAGCGCCGATAGCTTGGTTCTCTAACAGACTTGCACAATCGCAGAGCAGCATCTCGCCTGAGAAAATTGCGCCATGCAGAACCTTTGATTCGCTGGCCGCTTATGCAGCGTGAAGCGTGTTCCTGGCCCAGGCCGCCGAGCGAAAAGGATTTTGACATGAGGATGAAAGCGAAAGTTCTTCTGTCCTGTGCTCTCGCGTTGACGATGCCGTTTGGGGCTGGGGCGCAGGAACGGCAATATCTGGGACATGTTGCTGGCAACGCCGAGGATGCGTCGATCGGCAGCCGAGGGTATTCGCCTTTCGTCGACCAGTCCTTTCCCAATCGCGTCTTCTGGGGCGATACGCACCTCCACACATCGTACTCGACCGACGCAGGGATGGTCGGCAACGTGCTGGGACCGGATGAAGCCTTCCGCTTCGCCCGCGGGGGAAAGGTCAGGGCTTCACTCGGAGAGTTCGCGCAACTTGTCCGACCGCTGGATTTTCTTGTCGTAGCGGACCACGCCGAAAATCTGGGACTTGCGCCCATGATCGCGGAATCGAACCCTGACCTTCTTGCCAATCCTTGGGGTCGAGCGATCCACGACTTGGTGAAGAGTGGCAAACCGACCGAGGCTTTTGTCATGTGGGGCGAGGCCATGGGCGCCGTCACTGACCCTATTGACGATGATGATCTGACGCTAACTATCTGGAAGCGGATCGTCGACAGCGCTGAGCGCTACAACGAGCCCGGCGTGTTTACAGCGCTGCATGGTTTCGAATGGACGTCGATCAAGAACCTGAACAACCTGCATCGGATCGTGATGTTTCGCGATGACGGGGACAAGGTCGAGAATTTGGTCCCGTTCTCCAATTACGATAGCTCCGACCCGGAAGACCTCTGGGACTGGATGGAGGCCTATGAGCGGGATACGGGCGGAAGGGTCATGGCTTTCGCGCACAACGGCAATCTGTCGAACGGTTTGATGTTCGACGACGTACGCCAGAATGGCGCGCCGATTGACGCGGCTTATGCGGAACGCCGGATGCGCTGGGAGCCGCTCTACGAGGTCACCCAGATCAAAGGGGATGGAGAAACCCATCCGGCTCTGGCTCCAAATGACGAGTTCGCCGACTACTACAGATGGGACCGCGGCAACTTTGGGTCCGAACTCAAGACGCCCGAAATGCTTCCGCGCGAATACGCCCGCGAGGCCTTGGCCCGTGGTCTTAAATTTGAGTCTGAAGTCGGCATTAATCCCTTCAAATTCGGGCTGATTGGCGCCACTGACAGCCACACCTCGCTGGCGACCGCCCGGGAGGACAACTATTTCGGCAAAGCCAGCCTGGGTGAGCCACGGGGTGGCCCTGCGCGATATGAGGAGTACATCATTCAGCCAGCTTTCCTTGGCGAGGAAGTCGCGATCCGCCACTACGAGACGCTGGCTTCCGGCCTTGCCGCTGCATGGGCGCGGGAGAATACGCGCGAAGCGATCTGGGACGCGTTCGCGCGGAAGGAGGTCTACGCGACCACCGGACCGCGGATGACCGTCCGTGTCTTCGCAGGTTGGGATTTCGACCCCGACGATGTGTACCGACCCGACTTCGCCAAAACAGGCTATGCTCGTGGGGTGCCGATGGGCGGCGACCTCTTCGCTGGACCAGAAGGGGCTGCCCCGACGCTGATGGTGCGCGCGTTGCGCGCCCCCGACGGGGCGAACCTCGACAGGATACAGATCGTCAAGGGATGGCTCGATGCATCGGGGAAGCCGCAAACGAAGGTCTTCGACGTGGCTTGGGCGGGCGATCGCGAACCAGGTTCCGATGGGAAATTTCCGCCGGTTGGAAACACTGTAGATGGCGCTGACTACACGAACACAATAGGCGCTGCCGGCTTGGCGGCGCACTGGGTCGATCCAGAGTTCGATCCCAGCCAGCGCGCCTATTACTATGTGCGCGTTATCGAGATACCGACTCCTTCTTGGTTGGCCTACGACGAGGCGTTCTACGGCCCGCTGGACCTTCCCGAGGACGCGGTGATGGTTCAGCAGGACCGCGCTTATACCTCGCCGATCTGGTTTACGCCGCAGGGATAACCCACACTAATATTCGGCCCTGCGCCGGCTAGGGCCGAGTGTGCGTTGCCGGCGCTCCAGCAGATGGTTTGTGTATCCAAGGATGTTCGCTTTGCCTATTTCGGCACGGAAACTTGACCTTCGCCGAAGGTCTGGAAAGTCCGGAGACTGTGCGAAAACTCGAAAACTGCTGAGACTCCAAGAATACTGCTCCAATGTGGAGCCGATGGGTGCGTTAGATCGGAATATCGTTCGGCGAAACGCTGTTATCGTGAATCATTTTCACGCAGATTGCGCGGACGGCTAGTTTTCACACAGCCTCTCCGCATAGGCGACGATGACCGTTGTCAGCCAACGCTGCTGCCAGAGTGCCTGGACGACTACGTTGAAGAAGACAACCCGGTTCGCGCGGTTGACGCCATTGTGGGCATGCTCGATTTGGCCGCTCTCGGTTTTAGCGTTGAACCGGAGGCGACCGGCCGTCCTGGCTACCATCCGGGCCTGATGCTTCGGATTTATCTTTATGGCTACCTCAACCAGATCCAGTCGTCGCGGCGGCTCGAACGCGAGTGCGGTCGGAACCTGGAGCTGATCTGGCTGACCGGGCGTTTGAAACCCGACTTCAAGACCATCGCCGACTTCCGGAAGGACAATGGCCCCGCGATCCGCAAGGTGTGCCAGCAGTTCGTCGCCCTGTGCCGCGATATGCGCCTGTTGGACAGCAGCGTGGTCGCCATCGACGGCAGCCGCTTCAAGGCCGTCAACGCGAAGGCGAAGAACTTCACGCGCGAGAAGCTGCGGCGCAAGCTGGGAGAGATCGACGCCGCCATCAAGCGCTATCTGGCCGAGCTGGACCGGGCCGATGAAGTTCAGTCGAAAACTGGAATGGCCCTGCCGGAGGCGCGGATCGAACGTGCGACCAGGAAACTCGCGCATCTGAGGAAAGAAGCTGATCGTCTCAGAACAGTTGAAGAGCGTATGGACTCGACCGGAGAAACGCAGGTCTCGCTCAGCGACCCGGACGCCCGCTCCATGGCGACAACCGCCCGGATGCCGCGTGTCGTCGGTTACAATGTGCAAACCGCGGTCGAGGCCGAGCATCACCTGATCGTCGCGCATGAAGTGACGATGCATGGTTATGATCGAGACGCCTTATCGATGATGGGCGTCGCGGCGCGCGAGGCGATGTCTGCGGACCAGATCGAGGCGATCGCCGATAAGGGATATTACAAGGGCGAAGAGATCGTCGCCTGTGAAGAGCAAGGCGTCTCGGTCGTCGTCCCGAAACCATTGACGTCGAACGCCGGAGCGCGCGGCCGGTTCGACAAGGCTGACTTCGCCTATGACGGTGCGCAGGACATCTATGTATGCCCGGCCGGCGCGCATCTGACCTACCGATTCACCAGCCAGCAGGATGGCAAAGCCATACGCTCATACTGGTCCGGCGCCTGCGTCGATTGCGCGATCAGGGACAAATGCACGACCGGCAAGGAGCGGCGCGTTCGTCGGTGGGAGCATGAAGACGTGCTCGACCGCGTCCAGAAGCGGCTGGACGATGATCCCTCAAAGCTGGCGGTCCGCAGCATGACGGTCGAGCATCCGTTCGGCACGATCAAGTCCTGGATGGGGGCGACGCACTTCAAGATGCGGTCGCTGAAAAACGTCGCGACGGAGATGGCGCTGAACGTCCTCGCCTACAACATGATGCGCGTAATGAAGATCATCGGCATTCCGGCGATGATCGAGGCCATGAGGGCCTAGAGCGCTTCATCCGCACCGAAACGGCGCGCCATAACACCGAAAAACCCGCGCAATCGGCGCGACAGGCCGGAAACCGACTCTACAGGCGATGTCGCCTCAAACACCCCGATATTCGAAGGCGGGCCTCGAAGGCCCAGCTCACCGATAGCGGAAACAAGTTTCCACACAGCCTCCGGATAAAGCCGCCATCTGAGTCATTTAGTCAGATGACCGGTGATAAACTCAGTGCGGACATGCGCACGTGCAAGTCGGCGCCTGCGTTTCTCCCCGACCAAAGTCTGAACATGCTCGGACCCATTCCCGTTTCACGCAGGAAGACCGTCGGGTTAAGCTCAACGCATGGACGCGCTTGGTAAAACCTCTGAACCGGAACTGAAATCCGCTCCCGGCGCGCTCGCTCGGAGATTCGCGCTCGCTGGAAGTGTTGTCTTGATACTCGGTGGCGCAGTTATCGGCGCATGGGTCGCGGACGAGGTCGAGACTAGCGTCACCCGCAATACGGCGACGACGACCGCACTGTTCATGGAAAGCGTTATCGCACCGCTGAGTCAGGAATTGGTGGACAGCGATACCCTTTCGATCGGTGCCAGCCGCGCTCTGGAAGAGATATTCGTGAATACACCGATCGGCCAGCGGGTGATTTCATACAAGATATGGAAGCCGGATGGCCTGATTGTTCATGCGAGCGATGCCGATCGGATAGGAAAACGTCTCAAAACGAGCGATGAGTTCGCGATCGCTTTGCAGGGCGTTGTCGTCGCCGAATTCGAGGAACTTGAAGGAGAAGAGGCGGCGGTCGAACGCGCTTCTGGCTTGCCGCTATTGGAGATCTACAGTCCAATTCGGAAGGCATGGTCCAGCGAAATCATCGCAGTCGCGGAATTTTATGAAGTCGCAACCGAACTGAAGCACGACATCGCTGCCGCGAGGCGCAAGAGTTGGTTCGTGGTCGCTGGAGTTACGCTGGCGATGGCCGCGGCGCTCTTTGGCATCGTGCTACAGGGCAGCCGCATGATTGACTCTCAACAAGCGGCGCTCAAGAGGCGGGTTGAGGAACTCGCGCGAATGGCGTCTCAGAACGAGTTGCTGCGTAAACGTGTAGAGCGTGCGTCAAGCCAATCAACCGAAATGGCTGAGCGCAGTCTTCAAAGGTTGAGCGCAGAACTGCACGACGGGCCGGCGCAGTTGATGAGCCTTGCGGCGCTGCGGCTGGAGCGTATTCGCGACGAACCGTCCGAAGATGCGCGCTCTCAAGAGATCGAAGTTGTTCGGTCCGCTGTGACCGACGCAATGGAGGAGGTGCGCGCGATCTGCCGAGGCCTTGCTTTGCCCGATATCCAAACCCTCGGACTGCGCAACCTGATCGACCGAGCCATTAATGAACACCGCCGTCGGACGGGCGCGGATGTCGCCTTAAACTTCTCGAGCGACGCAAACTATGCCGGCTCTCCTCATCCAATAAAAATCTGTCTTTACCGTTTCCTGCAGGAGGCCCTCTGGAACTCCTGGCGACACGCCAAAGGAGCCGGTCTATCTGTCGAAGTCGAGGCCCGAAATGGCCAGCTGCGGGTTTCGGTTATCGATCAAGGACCCGGCTTCGTTCCAGAAGCCGAACGCCCAAACGACGAAGATTCTCTAAAAAACGGAATGGGCCTGGTGGGGTTGCGGGGGCGCATCGAGAGCCTCGGCGGCGAATTCAACGTGCACAGCGCGCCGGGAGCAGGCGCGACTCTGTCGCTGCATCTGAAATTAATCGAGGATCCCAGAGTATGACTGTTGAGATAACCGTCGTCCTGGCCGACGACCATCCTCTCTATCGCGATGGGGTGGTCCGAACCCTGAACGAAGAGCCTGACATTGATGTTCTAGCGGCTACAGCGACCGCGGACGAGGTCGTGTCGGCGATCGCCGCTCACGAGCCACTCGTCGTGCTGATAGATCTCTCAATGCCGGGAGGCGGAAATACTGCGCTGAGACGCATCGCGGAGCTGTTTCCAGAGGTTCGGACTATTGTTCTGACCGTGTCGGAAGACAGCGACGACGTCATGGAGGCGTTAGACTTGGGCGCCGCAGGCTACGTTCTGAAGGGTGTCGGAGGCAGGGAGCTAGTTTCAATCGTGCGGCAAGTAGCGCAGGGCGGGTCTTACGTCGCGCCCACTCTGGCGGCGCGGCTCTTGTCGACGCTCCGTGATGGCGCATCTGAACATACTCCTAAAGGGCGTTTAAGCACGTTGACCCATCGGGAGGAGGAAATTCTTCGACTGGTTGCGGAAGGCCTCTCTAACAAAGAGGTAGGCCGAAAGCTCGACCTGCAAGAAAAGACGGTTAAACACTACATGACTATTATTTTACAAAAAATGGACGTGAGAAATCGCGTGGAAGCGGCGGTTCTCGCCAACTCCATCTGGCATGAATACGACTAACCAATACGCATATCGCTAGGGCGAAAGAAAGCTACGACTGCGGCGGAGTCAGCGGCCTATCACCGCGAGGATTCGGCCTCGGTCCGCTGGAGTCGCTGGCCGTACGATAACGGTGTTGCTGTTGGGATCCGTCAACTTGTACCGGCCAAACTCGATTTCTTCTTTCCAGCCATCGGAGTAGGTGACTTCGACATTTTCGTTTTCGCTACCAACGCTGGGTCCGCTATTCGCTCTTCCACCACTTCCGTCGCTAGGGCCGCTTCCGCTGCTGGGGCCGCCTCCGCTAGGGCTGCTTCCGCTTCCACCACTACCACCGCCGCTGCCGCCACTACCACCGCCGCTGCCGCCACTACCGCCCCCGCTGCCGCCACTACCGCCGCCGCCGCTTCCACCACTACCGCCGCTGCCCCCGGAGGAGGCCCTCGCCGTGCTCAGGTTAAGCAAAGTCGGCGCGGCGTAGGCCGCCGCGGCGCCTAACCCAAGTTTCGCCAGCGCATCGCGGCGGCTCAGGGTCGATCCGGATTTGGTCTCGGATTTCTTTGTCATCGTTTGGCGCGTTGGTTGTTCAGTGCGGTCGCGCTAGTGTGACCGGCGGCGCGCGAACATTGAACCCTTCATCGACATATCCTCCCAGATGCGGCTCGATAAATCGACCAATTTACCGACAACATTCCAACCAAAGGGCACGGATGAACAGCTGGCTAAGACTAATGCGCGCAAGAGGCCGACCTTTATCTGGGGAGCTCGGACCTTGGTCGGAATCGCCGGGTGTGACCGTGCTGCCCGATGTCACGGTCGATGCGATCGAGCAGGCGATTGGAGAACTGCTGGCGTTTCCCGATAGTTTGCGCGCGCAGTGCGACGCGTCATGGGCCAATCACAAATTCACCGCCGAAGCGATGACCGAGAGTTTCGACAGGGTGCGCGACCTTCTGTTGGCGCAGACACGTAGCTAGCGCTGGATATAGGCGACGGAATGTCGCCGAAACTCGCCGATCGACGCTCTGAGGTCCTCGTCGATCCTCTCGGCGCTCTCATCGGGGAACGCCGCCATGAGGATCTCAAGCAATTCGCCGTAGGTTGTTGGCGTTTCAATCAGACGCCAAAGCGCCGCGCCCAGTTCATTCAGCGTCATAATGGTCAGCCCCTCCGCGCCGATCAGAAAATGCCTTGCGGCGCGGGCCTGCAGTTCGCAGCCCTCGATGCGTACGACGCGATCAGAGGGCGCCAGCTCAATCGGCGCGCGCTTGCGGCGGGTGGCCTTTTTCTCCGCGTCCAGTTGAAAGGCCGCTTCGGGCAGATGATCAAGCGACGGCGCTTCGAATGCGTCGATCAGCGCGCGGGCGCCATCCTCCGGGCGCGCATAGCGCAACTTCAGACAGGGCGCCGACAGCGCGATATCGGCGAGGCTGTCCAATATGGTCGTGGCCTCGCCCTCGCGCGAGAAGTTCTGCCAGATCACCTGTTTCAACGCGTCGCCCGACGCGACGCGCGTTAAGTGCGCAGGCCCGTCGTCAACGCGCTCCAACAGCGCGAAGCCCCGGATCGGCATCCGCGTTCCTCGCCCTGCAATCAATGCGTCGGGAAGGTCCAGATAGAGGTAGCGTTTGCCTTCAGGCCCCTTCCGCGCAGCAATGAATTCATGGGTTTCGGCGGATAGTGCTTCAGGCAGCGGCAGTCGCAGGCGCGGTGCCACTCCGGCGGCGACGCCTTCACCGGACGCAGGGTCCACCGGCAGCACATCATCACCGAAAATTCGCATTCCCATCGAAGCCAGCGTCGCGCTCAGAACGCTTTTGCCGGCGCGAAACCGGCTTGGCATCACCACCAGCCCGCCGTTGATATCGACCGACGCCCCGTGAATGCACAGCCGCTCTGGCGACTCAAATGTGTGTTCCCGAACAATTCGTGCGGCCATCCAACAGGCCGCCGAGACCGGATCGGAATAAGCCAGCGTGTCGCCCGTGCGCTCCGACGAACAGGCCCATTTCTCGCCCGCGCGTTCGACGGAAAGGATAGGATGGGGAGCTTCGGCGGCGCGTTTGAGCTCAATGGTGGGAACAGGCGCCCAACCTTTCATGATGCGGCGCAGCGCCGCAAGAACGACGTCGCTCTCCCGAAATGAAATTGGTCGGGAGAGCCCGTCGACTCGGAAACTCAGCAATTTTTTCGACATTCGCGCCGAGTTCCAGCGTTCTGGTTGAGCATTCTGGCGAATCTACTCAAGCCTGGCGAGCAGATCGAGCGCTAACCCATCGAACCGCGCTTCGGTGCGGATTGTTGTGGTCAGCGCTCCAATCTGTTGATCTCAATTGAGGCTGTCGACGTCAACGAAGCTTGATCGTCGGTTCGCTCTCGCTGGGCGAAGACTCGCTAGGCGACGACTCGCTGGCGTCGGATTCGCTGGGCTGAGACTCGCTGGGCGATGACACGCTCGCCTCAGATTCGCTCGGCAGGGACTCGCTGGGCGAAGATCCGCCGCCGCCGCGACTTCCGCCGCTGGGGCCGCTGTCGCCACGGCTGCCTCCACTGGGACCGCTGCCGCCGCTATTTCCGCCGCCGCTGTTTCCGCCGCCGCCGCTACTACTGCCGCCGCTGTTTCCGCCACCGCTGCTTCCGCCGCCGCCGCTATTGCTGCCGCCACCTCTTCCACCCGATGCGGCTTTCGCCGTGCTCAGGTTCATCAGCGTCGGCGCCGCATAGGCCGCCGCCGCGCCCAGTCCGAGCTTCGCCAGCGCATCGCGGCGGTTCAGGGAAGATTCACCCTTGGTCTCAGCTTTTTTTGTCATCGCATTACTCTTCGATTGTAATGTTAGGTCAAGCGAATGTGGCCGGCGACACGTCAACAGCTAAGTCCGTCGTCGTCACATCCTCCATAAACGGTTCGAAAACTCGATCACGTTGGAGACGATAGTCTGGCAAAATTTGCCGGAAGAATAGCTGGCCTAGACCAATTCGATGAAACGTCCGACCTTTAATTCACCGGATCAGACTATGGTCTGAAATTAAGGTGTTGGTAGATCGATTGAATTCCTCGGTCAAAGCAACCGCCCGTGTGAGCAACGGGTCCACTTCGGGCTCGTTGCGGTCGTTTCGCCCCAAGTCGTCTGACGGCGACTTCCGAACACCGAATATCCGGGCTTTCTTCTATCGATCTGATGCCAGGGCGCTATCCGCGCCTCGCAACCCCTCCAGCACGATCCGGGTCTTGTCCTCGGCTGAATGATGCTTGCGGGTCCGGCGACGGATGTCCTTCACGATGCGCTCGGACGTCGTTGCTCGTTTCACGGTTTTCTTTCTAATCTTCGTTCCTTGACGACTACGATGAGCCAGAAACCCTCCGTTAAACAATCACATCAAATCGGCCCATAGGCGCTGACGTGGGACAACCGCATGCACCGCACGACTGCTTCGAGCCCAACGAAGTCGTTTGCTGCAGATCGTCGAACGCGGACTCGCCGCCTACTCCGGACATTCATCGACCGCGCGGCGTACTGGAAATCAAGATCCAGAGCGGCCATTGCTATCCACGCGGCCGGGTGCCGGTGAGGCCCTATCTGGATCACGGCATGAGCGGCAGCGACTCGGTAGCCGTCTTCAACGCCGGATTTCTGAAGCAGACGAAGAAGGAGGCGATCGCTGCCCAATCCGGAGCCGTCGGAAGGCGGCGGTGTGTTCTCGCCCGCGTTTCGCCCGCGAGGTTGTATCATTCCGGTCATGTCAGTGAGGCATCCCTATCTGCAGGGCGCAGATTTCATCTGTTTCGCTCATCGCGGCGGCGCGCTCGAGAATCCAGAGAACAGCCGCCGCGCATTCGCCGCCGCGGTTGGGCTCGGATACCGCTATATCGAGACCGATGTGCAGGCTACGGCGGATGGGGCTGTCGTGGTGTTCCATGATGATACGCTAGACCGGGTGACCGACTCCATGGGAGTGCTCGCCGAGCTGCCCGTTGCCGAGATCCGCGCCGCACGAATCGGCGGGTCTGAGCCGATCATGACGCTTGAAGAGGCGCTGGAGAGCTTCCCGGACACCCGCTTTAACATTGAAGTGAAGACCGAGGCGGCGCTGGCACCGACGCTGGAGATCGTGCAGCGGATGGCATGCCTCGACCGGATCTGCCTCGCCTCGTCGTCCAGTGCGTGGGTGGCGCGGATGCGGCGGATGGCGGGGCCCAGGTTGTGCACTAATGCGCCAACGCGCGAAGCGGCGATGCTGGTCTTCGCGGGCTGGGGGTTGCCGACGCCACCGCCGCAGGCGCAATGCGCGCAGGTGCCGGTCGTAAAGTGGGGCGTGCGGGTGGTTACGCGGCGCTTCATCCGCAACTGCAACCGGCGCGGGGTTCAGGTGCATGTCTGGACGATCAACGACGAGGCGGAAATGCGCCACCTGATCCGCATGGGCGTGAACGGTCTGATGACCGACCGCCCGCGGCTGTTGCGCAAGATAGCGATAGAGGAAAGGGTGTGGTGAAGCCACGGCGCATTGGAGTGCGCGATCCACAGCACCGCCTCCAGAAAAACCCGCCCATTACCGCCGATCACACTCGCAAACCCGACGTTGGCTGAACCAGAGTACAGAGGGACGACGCAATGCGATACTAGACTGGAGAGAGCCCAAAAAATCGATGGCGGCCGGCCGCTTTCAACCGTAACTCTTCGCCCGTTCCAGACATTCGTCGATGGCGCAGAAAATCTCGAGTCTTTAACCAAAGCAAACTATGTGCTGTGGGTCACGTAGAACCTGAGTCGCCATCATCAATTTTCGGCAATAGGTCGACCGGAAGCGGGAACACGATTGTCGAAGTCTTGTCGGTCGCTATGTCGCTCAGCGCGTTGAAATAGCGAAGCTGCATGGCGTTTGGCTGTTGAGCGAGCATCTTGCCCGCCTCGACCAACTTCGATGCGGCCTGATGTTCGCCCTCAGCGTTGATCACCCGCGCGCGTCTCAGGCGTTCCGCCTCGGCCTGTTTGGCGATCGCCCGCACCATGCTCTCGTCGATATCGACATGCTTGATCTCGACATTGGCGACCTTGATCCCCCAGGCGTCGGTCTGCCGGTCGAGGATTTCCTGAATGTCCACATTCAACTTGTCGCGTTCAGCCAGCATCTCATCCAGTTCGTGTTTGCCGAGAACCGAGCGCAGCGTGGTCTGCGCCAATTGGCTGACCGCGGAGGCGTAGTCCGCCACATTGATGATGGCGCGCTGCGGATCGACGATGCGGTAATAAATGACCGCGTTGACCTTCACCGAGACATTGTCACGCGAAATCACGTCCTGTGTCGGTACGTCCTCGACAAAGGTCCGCAATTCGGTGCGCACGACTTGCTGGACGACCGGGATGATGATGACGAATCCCGGTCCGCAGACGCGGGTGAAGCGCCCGAGGGTGAAGAGAACGCCGCGCTCGTACTCCCGGAATATATAAATAGCGAGTGAGAGGAACCACAGGACCAGCAACGCACCGAGCGCGTAAGCGATCCAGTTGAAGACGAATATCGGCATGGATCGGCCCTCCTTACGGCTTTTCTGCGTCTGTGGTTTCCGCGTCGTCCGGCGCGACCACAAGCGTCAACCCGTCGACGCCGCGGATGCGGACCGGCGCGCCGGCGGCGAGATCCGCCGGGCCGGTCGCGCTCCAGCGTTCACTCTCAGCCCAGACGAAGCCGCTGCCCTCGGTCCATACGAGTACCTGCGCCTCCGTTCCCAGCATTCGGGATGCGCCGGAGACAGGCGCGCGCCGGTACGCACTCAACGTGTAGCCGAGCAGGACGATCAGAACGGCGGCGCTCATCACTGCCATCGTTCCGATCAGCCACCATGAAATTTGATATTCTGGCGTGTCGGTGTCGATCAGCATCGCCGAGCCAAGCACGAAGGCGATCAGCCCGCCGAACCCCATGATCCCGAAGGTGGGTGTGAACGCTTCCATGACCATGAAGGCCACGCCCAGGGCGATCAACGCCAGTCCCGCATAGTCCAGCGGCAGTTGGTTCAGCGCGTAAAGCCCCAGGGTCAGGCAGATCGCGCCGATAACACCGGGCGCGATCGCACCGGGATTCCAGAACTCGAATATGATTCCGTAGAGGCCGATCATCATCAGCAACAGGGCGACATTCGGATTGGAGAGAACGCTGAGCAGCCGAGTCATCGCGTCCATCTCGATCGTCTCGATGGCCAGCCCTTTGGTCCTCAGCACGCGCTCATCGTCGCCCAGTTTGACCGTGCGCCTGTCGATCGCCTCCAAAAGATCGCCCACATCATCCGCGACGAGGTCGATCACGCCCTGTTCAAGCGCCTGCGCAGAGGACAGGCTCGCGGCCTCACGGACGGCGCGTTCGGCCCAATCGGCGTTGCGTCCATGCATCTCGGCCAAGCTGCGAATGAACGCGACAGCGTCATTCGTTGCCTTGGCCGTCATCGCATCGCTCGGCGCAAGCGTCTTAAGCTCGTCCTCTAACGTCTCGTCCTGCTCGCTTTCATCGCCGTCGGATTCAGCTGACTCAGTTGGCTCTGGGTCAAAGGGCTGTTCATCTCCGCCCGGCGTCGGGCCAGGCATCGGGGTTAGCGCGATTGGCGTCGCAGCGCCGAGATTTGTGCCCGGCGCCATGGCCGCGACATGAGTCGCGTAAAGAATGTAGGTCCCCGCGCTGGCCGCATGCGCACCAGGTGGGAACACATAGCCGATAACGGGCGTGGGCGAAGTGAGAATGGCAGACGCGATGTCACGCATGGCGTCGGCCAGTCCACCAGGCGTGTTTAGGCGCAGGATCAACGCCTCTGCTCGCCGATCGGCTGCGGCTTCAACCGCCTTCGTAACATGGCGCGTCGTTGCCGGCCCGATCGGACCCTCGACGGCTGCGATCAGAACAACCGGATCCGCCCTGATGTTGTCTGCTTCTTGACCGGACGCCAGGCCCGCCGCCGCGATGAGCGCGAAAACTGCGGGCGCGAGGCGACCAAGCCCTTGAATGATAGGCATGTTCGCCACCTCAAAAGCGAGTATACGTCACACTGCTGGCCTCAACAATGAAAACGCGAGCGTCAGTCAGGCGTCGCCGCAAATAGCCCAGGCGCCGTAGCCGACGACGCTGTGTTTTTCGCCCGCTGTGTCGCCGGAGTTGCAGAGGCCCAGTCTGCGAAGAGTGAAACGGCGCCGCGCGGCCTCAATCAAAGCGCCGCGGACGGCGAGATGGCCGCAGGCGTCGCCCGGACCGATGGCGGACTCGTCCATGGACTCGATCGCCCGGGCGGTGCGCGCATCGTGTTTCCGCGCCTGCTCATAGGGCTCAAAATGCGACAGGTCGGAACTGACCACCAGCAGCGTCTCATCGGTCCAAAGCGCGGCGATGGCCGCCGCGATGTCGCCCGCGTCGGCGGAGCCGAACAGCAGCGGCACAATTGTTAATTCGCGGAACACCTCCTGGAGGAACGGCAGTTCCACTTCCAGCGCATGTTCGGGCGCATGCGCGTCATCATCGATCGTCGCCAGCCCCTGCTGGACGAGGCCGCTTACGGCCCCTACATCCACGGGAACCTCGCCAAGAGGCGTTGCGAACGCGGCGTGCGAGGCGGCGACGACGCCATTGATGGCGATATGATGTGCAGGACCGATCACGATGGCGCGGCGAATGCGCCCTTTGAGAAGACGCGCGGCCGAGAAGGCCATGGCGGCGGTCGGTCCTGAGTAGATGTATCCCGCATGCGGCGCGATTACGCCCGCAATATCGGGCCGGGCATCAGCCTTGGCGGCGGCGAGCATCTGGGCGACCGAGCGCGCCAGCTCTGACGCGGAGCGCGGGTAGAACTTATCCGCGACCGCGGGCGGTCTCGTCCCAGAGATGGCGAATTTCGAGTTCATGTCGCTGCGACTCCGTCATCATGGCGCAGAAAGGAATCTATGACTGACCAAGACAGATTGGAAGGTTTTGCCGGACGCCACTGGCATAGGCTTGAGGATGGGCGCATTCAGTGCGACGTCTGCCCCCGCTTTTGCAAGCTTCGAGAAGGCCAGCGCGGGCTCTGCTTCGTGCGCGGTCGTCAGGACGACCAGATCGTGCTTACAACCTATGGCCGCTCCTCCGGATTCTGCCTCGACCCGATCGAAAAAAAACCGCTCAACCACTTCCTGCCGGGCACACCGGTCCTCTCATTCGGCACCGCAGGCTGCAACCTGACCTGCAAGTTCTGCCAGAACTGGGACATGTCGAAAGCGCGCCAGATGGACCGGCTGATGGACGCAGCCTCGCCGGGTGAGGTCGCCCGGATGGCAGAGGCCCGCGGGGCGCGATCGATCGCCTACACCTATAACGATCCGGTGATCTTCCTCGAATACGCGGCCGATGTTGCGCAGGCTGCGCGGGCGCGCGGGATCGCGAATGTCGCTGTGACGGCGGGATATATCGGAGACGCCGCCTGCGAAGAATTCTTCGGCTGCATGGATGCGGCCAATATCGATCTCAAGGCGTTCAGCGACGACTTCTACCGCTCGCTGTGTTCGGCCGAGTTGGGCGCGGTTCTGGAGACGCTGGAGTACGTCAAGCATGAGACCGACGTCTGGCTTGAGATCACCACGCTGCTGATCCCTGGGAAAAATGACAGCGAGCGGGAGGTCGGCGCTCTTTGCGATTGGGTGGTGAAGAGGCTCGGCCCCGACGTGCCGCTGCATTTCTCAGCCTTCCACCCGGACTACAAGATGCTGGACACGCCGCGCACACCGCCTTCGACCCTGACCCGCGCGCGCGAGATCGCGCTGAAGGCGGGCCTTAACTACGTCTACACGGGCAATGTCCATGACGAGCAGGGGCAGAGCACCTATTGCCCGGGCTGCGGCGCGCGGGTCATCAGCCGCGATTGGTACGACATCACAGACTGGCGGCTGGCGCCGGTCGGGCGCTGCGGCGCATGCGACACGCAGATCGCGGGCGTCTTCGAGGCGCGTCCGGGCCTTTGGGGCGCCCGGCGCATGCCAGTTCGCATCGGCGGCGGTCTGAAAAGAACGCTCCGTCATTGAGTCACGCCTGCAACTTGGCGCGCTACGGTCCACGGCGCACGTTTCCGGGAACGTCCGCTTGTCCCAATTTGGTGTCAAATCCTGACATTCAGCTAAAGTCTGGAAAGTCCCGCACCGCGACCGATCGTTCGAAGCGCCGCGAATGAATGGATCGAGCCCAGAGCCGACGAGCCAAGTTTTGGAGCTGTGCTCGCGCAGCATTCAGGTTGCAAACTCTGACCATTTGGACGTGCTGCGCAGCGGAGGGAAATGCAGCCATTCATAACGACTGCACCATGATCGGAGGCAGCGTTTTCTGCGCCGCGCCAACTGCGGACATGCGCCAACTGCCTTTATCTGGCCGTCCATTAGCCGCCGGACACACCAGCTATGTTAACGTATAGCGCATATACGGATTGGCTCGCCGCCATAAAAATGCGGCTATTGGCGCGACCTCCGAAACACAGATTTGCACAGCGTTCTGGAAGCGCAATACGACCAATGGGGGCACCATCCGGCGAGAAAACCATAACGCCGTCCAAGTCGTCAGATCCCATTCCCCAGCCACACCAAAGATTGCCGTCGACATCCACGCGAAACCCGTCAGGTGTACCATCGCCAGCGTCGATCAATACCCGCTTTCCGTGTATCTCTACACCATCATCGGAAACATCGTACTCGAGGATTTTACGATTTGGTTCGCCTCGAGACTCGACGATGTAGATTTTCCGCTCGTCCGGCGAAAACGCAAGCCCGTTTGGCCCCTGAACGTCGTCGGCGACGACGGTCGCGCGTCCCGCTTCCGGATCAAGGCGGTAGACGTTTTGCCCCAACTCCTGGTCCGCCTTGCGTCCTTCATAGTTTCCGAGAATCCCAAAGGGCGGATCAGTGAACCAGATAGATCCGTCGGATTTAACCACGACGTCATTCGGGGAATTGAGCCTCGCGCCATCATAGACGTCGATCAGTACGGTGATGCTTCCGTCGTATTCGGTTCGCGTGACCCGTCGTCCCCCATGCTCACACGTGACAAGTCGCCCTTGGCGGTCGCGCGTCTGTCCGTTTGAGAAATTTGATGGCTGGCGGAATGCGGCTACCTGTCCCGTCGCCTCATCCCAACGCATAATGCGATTGCTGGGAATGTCGCTCCACAGAAGGTATCGGCCGTCGCCAAACCAGACGGGTCCCTCGCACCAGCGGCACCCGGTGGCGAGCCGCTCGATGCCGGCAAGAGGCAGCACTAGCGCTTCAAATCTGGGGTCCAAGGATATGACGGAAGGATCAGGATACCGCGTAGTCGGCCTCCATCCTCTCACTTCGTTGTTGGCGTCGGACATTTGCTTTTACTCAATCGGTAATCCCCCATTTTTGAAGGGGTCGGTCGGTAGAATTTACGCGGCCATTTTCAGTTTCTGTGCGGGAGTGATCCTGCCGATGCCCATGTTCGGGCGCTCATTGTTGTATGTCCACAGCCATCGTGTTGCGTGATCTTGAACCTCCTCGATGTTTTCAGATGTAGCGGCCGAGCCATTCCTGGCGGAGGACCGTGCGGTTGTATCGTTCGACATTGGCGTTCTGCTGCGGCTTGCCGGGCTGGATGTATCGAAGGGCGACGCCGCGCCATTCGATGATCCGGTTGAGCGTGCGCGCGACCCGCTCGGACGGCAATGAGAAATCGATCTCGATCCCCAACCGTTCCCGGTTGAAATCGTCCAGCACGTTCAGGGTCCGGAATGATCGGCCATCGGCGAGCTGATCGGCAACAAATCGCGGGAAATGTTTTAGCCCTCGGCAGTCGAACCGCTGGCCCTCTTAAACTGGCCCTCGAGTGGTGGAACCTAAAGAAAGATAGGCCCCGTACATCCGGCCGCCAAAATGCTCTAGACTGGCGCGAGGCGAAGGGTGATCGGAGAAACTCGTGCATGTAGAGACGCTTAATCTACGCGAGGTGATGGTTTTCCTCTTCGCCGCCGGTATCTTGGCGCCGCTGGTCCGCCGCCTGGGAATAAGTCCGGTGTTCGGTTTTCTGGTCGTCGGGCTCGCGATAGGGCCGCATGGCCTGGCGCGTTTGACCGATACGGCGCCATGGTTGCGCTATGCTGTGATCACCGACCTGGACGGCGTCCGCCCTCTGGCGGAACTTGGTGTTGTATTCCTGTTGTTCATGATCGGGCTTGAGCTCTCGCTTGAACGGTTGTGGGCGATGCGGCGCCGGGTTTTCGGACTGGGCGGCGCACAGGTCGTTGTGACCGGAGCGGTGATCGCCGCTATCGCATCGGCCTTCGACAACACGTTGGCCGCCTCAGTCGTTCTAGGGGGCGGCTTCGCGTTGTCCTCGACAGCCATCGTCATGCAGTTGCTAGCCGAGAATCGCCGTTTGGGCACAGCGACGGGCCGCACAAGCTTCGCCATCCTTCTGTGCCAGGATCTTGCGGTGCTGCCGATCCTGTTTCTGGTCGGCGCCTTCGCGGCGCAAAGCGACGCGTCTGTGCCGGTCGCGTTCGCTTGGGCGATCGGCCAGGCTCTAATCGCAGTCGCAGCCATTCTGGCGGTCGGCCGGTTGGTGATCAGGCCAGCGTTCCGCTTCGTTGGCGGCGCCGCCAGCCGCGAAATGTTCATGGCGTTTACTCTATTGATCATCATCGGCGCCGCGCTCGCCACCGAAAAGGCAGGTCTATCGATGGCGCTGGGCCCCTTTCTCGCCGGGCTGTTGTTCGCCGAAACGGAATACCGACACGAAATCGAGGTCGATATCGAGCCGTTCAAGGGCCTGCTGCTTGGCGTGTTCTTTGTTTCAGTCGGCATGAGTATCGACATCGCCCAGGTGGCCGCCAAACCGCTCTGGCTGATCGCCTCGGTCATCGGGCTGTACCTGGTCAAGAGCCCGATTGTGTACGCGCTGGCGCGATTGTTTGGTGAGCCCCGCCCGGTGGCGCTAGAGACCGGTTTGCTGCTGGGCCAGGGCGGCGAATTCAGCTTCCTTATCGTTGGCATGGCCTACGGACTCGGCCTGATACCGAATGACACCGCCCAATTCATGCTGATCGTCACCGGCATGACGATGGTCGCGACGCCGCCGGTGGCCCATGTCGCCCGCAAGCTCGCGCTCGCCGTCGAAACTCGGGAGGCAGACCACGGCCATAGAGACACTGACATTGCGACTGGCCTTTCCGGCCACGTCATCATCGTCGGCTATGGCCGCGTCGGCCAGATGCTCGGCTCAGTACTGGGCGAGCAAGAACTGCCGCATGTCGGGCTCGACATCGACGCGAATCTGGTTGCGCGCTTCCGCTCCGCCGGCGCGGGCGTTTTTTACGGCGACGCGAGCCAACCGGACATGTTGAGCAAGTTGGGCGTCGAGCGCGCCGCGGCGCTGGTCGTGACGATAGACAACCCGCGCTCCGCAGAGCGAGTCGTCGCGTCCGCGCCGAAGTTGGTCAAATCTTATCATCTGCGCCCGCGCCCGCGACCGCGCGCATGCAACGCAATTGATCGCCCGCGGGGCCAGCCATGTTATTCCTGAGACCATCGAATCGAGCCTGCAACTGAGCGAGATGGTGTTGATGGGTGTCGGTATCCCCGATCAGACCGCCCGACGCATCGTCGAAGCGCGCCGCCAGGCAGAACAGGCGGCCATAGACGAATATCGGTGAAAAAAAGTCCGAGTGATCTCGTGATCGCCGCGAAGCTTAGAGCATAACTTTCAGATACGCGTGTTCGACTTGGCGAACTTCGGTTTGTGGGTCGCGCTCCTTGGATCATCTACATTCCCTTATTCGATGTCGAAACCCGATGGTCAAACATGGACCAGAAAGTCAGCTCAGTTGGTATTCGCACTAAGGGCGGCGACCTTCCGGACTTTTGTCGCCGGCGCAGTAAATAGCGGGTCATCAACGCTTTGGGCAAAGCAACAACCCGAAACGGATATCGCCCTGGGGCCAATCAAATCTGCGAATTCTCTGAAAATCGATTGATCGCCGTCAATGCTCTCTGACGACAAATGTCGCCGAATGTGGAGATCTAGTTTCGCGGCCACGGACCAGTGAAATGCAGCGCGCTCGCAAAGCCATTGTCATCGGAGGAGGCATAGGATCTCTCGCCGCGGCGGCGTTTATGATCCGCGACGGCGGTATTCCTGGCAGCGATATAACAGTATTGGAGGCAGCGGGCTCTCTGGGGGGCAGCCTGGACGCCTCAGGTGATCCGACGGCCGGCTACGCCATGCGCGGCAGCCGTATGATGACTGCCGAGGGTGCTGGCAGACTAATTCGAACCAGTCTCCGAATGGTGTGGGAAGCGGCCCCTCAGGCCGCGCAAAGCAGCCGCCACTCTTCGAGAGCGGCGGTTCTGTTGAGCTTGAAATTGCGACGTGAATTGAGGTGGCGCTCGCGGTTGAACAGGTTGTAGACGGAGGAGTGGACGGCGGCGAACATCTGCAGACTTCGCATGCGCCGGAAGCGGAGCATGGCTCGCTCTCGTCGTCGGAATGGCAGGTGTGAATTCTCCGCTCTGTTGTTGAGCCAGCGTCCCGTCGACTGAAGATCCGTCGCACCCAGCTCCCTGAGCGCAGCGCCATACGACCGAAGGCAGTCGGTCACGATCTCATGCGGCTGGCCATAGCGCCTCATCAATTTCCTGAGAAATTTCAACGCCGCTTTCTTGTCGCGCCTCTTCGTGACGAAACTCTCAAGCACCTCGCCCTCGTGGTCGACGGCGCGCCAGAGATAGTGCTGCTCGCCGTTGATCTTCACGAATACCTCGTCCAGATGCCAGCGCCAGCTCGAGAACGCTCGCATTCGATCCACGCGTCTGCGCTTGATCTCTGCGGCGAACTTTGGGCCAAATCTGTGCCACCAGAACCGGATCGTCTCGTGGCTGACGTCGATCCCGCGCTCGTGCAGCAAGTCCTCGACATTCCGCAGCGAGAGCGGGAACCGCACATACATCATGACCGCGAGGCGGATGATTTCGGGAGACGTTTTGAAATACTTGAAGGGGTCACGCTTACTCATGCGTGGAAGCTAGATGAGCGCCCTTCCAGGCTCAAGCTATGTTCCTCTGACAAGACCGAACGAATGCCTCCTTCAGGTGCTGGCGGCGCGGGCGCACATGGTCCCGCACCGCCGTGTAGCCGCCCTCGAACCCGCGCTCATCGCGCAACCGCTCGAAGATCCGCCGCACCGTATGGCGCCGCTTCTTCGGAACCTCCCGGTCCGAGATCAGAATCTGGTCGATGAAATCCGCATGCGCGTCCATCCGGCTGCGTGGCCGCTGCGACGTCCGCCGATAGCCGGGCCGCTCCGAGAACCGCAGCATCTTCGAGATCGTCCCCCGGTCGACCCCGAAAGCCAGCGCCGCCGCTCGCTCATCCCGTCGCGCAGAACCGCCCGCCGGACGCGATGATAAATCTCCAACCCGTACATCCTCGCCTCGAAACCGCCTCAACGATTCCCAGACTTCCACGTGGCGGGATATTACGCCGCCCGCAGCAGGATCATCCCGCCGCTCCACTGGTCGGATTTACAGGCACCCTCTACAGCCGGTCAGTTTGCGACGAGGCCGGCCAGGTTGCGCAGGACGTAGTGCAGCACGCCGCCATGCTCGATGTATTCGATCTCGACCTCGGTATCGATCCGGCATTTCAGCTGGATCTCCCTGGTCGCTCCATTCGCGTAGGTGATCGTGCAAGGCACGTTTGACAGCGGCTCGATATCGCCTTCCAGCCCCGTGATCGTGACCGTCTCATCGCCCTTCAGGCCAAGGGACTTGCGCGTGTCGCCGCCGGTGAATTCGAACGGGATCACGCCCATGCCGACCAGGTTTGAGCGATGGATGCGCTCAAACCCCTCGGCGACCACCGCCTTGACGCCGAGCAGCGCCGTGCCCTTGGCCGCCCAGTCGCGGGAGGAGCCGGCGCCGTATTGCTCGCCGCCGAACACCACCAGCGGCGTGCCCGCCGCCTGGTGCGCCATAGCCGCCTCGAAGATCGAGGTCTCGGCCCCGTCCGGCCCTTTGGTGTAGCCGCCCTCAACCCCGTCCAGCATCTCATTCTTGACGCGGATATTGGCGAAGGTGCCGCGCATCATGATCTCGTGATTGCCGCGGCGCGAGCCGTAGGAGTTGAAGTCGCGCGGCGCCACCTGCCGTTCGGTCAGATACTGACCGGCCGGGGTGGTCGCCTTGAACCCGCCCGCGGGCGAGATGTGGTCGGTGGTGATCATGTCGCCGAGGATCGCCAGCACCTTGGCGTCCCTGATGTCGCTGATCGAGCCGGCCTCTTTGCCCATGCCCTGGAAGTAGGGCGGGTTCTGGACGTAGGTGGAGGTCGCCGGCCAGTCATAGGTTTTCTGGTCGGTGGTCTCGACCGAGCGCCATTTCTCGTCGCCCTTGAAGACATCCGCGTATTTCGACTGGAACGCCTCTCGGGTCACGGTCTGCTGGACCAGATCGGCAACCTCTTTGGAGGTCGGCCAGATGTCCTTCAGATAGACGTCATTGCCGTCCTTGTCCTGACCCAGCGGCTCGGTCGACAGGTCGATGTCCAGCGTTCCCGCCAGCGCATAGGCCACCACCAGCGGCGGCGAGGCGAGATAGTTGGCGCGGACATCCGGACTGATGCGGCCTTCGAAGTTGCGGTTGCCGGAGAGCACCGAGGTCGCCACCAGATCGCCCTCGGCGATGGCCTCGGAAAGCTCCGCCTGGATCGGACCGGAGTTGCCGATGCAGGTTGTGCAGCCATAGCCCACCAGGTTGAAGCCGATGGCGTCCAGATCCTTTTGCAGATCGGCGGCCTCAAGATAGGCCGAGACGACCTGCGAGCCGGGGGCCAGAGAGGTCTTCACCCAGGGCTTCCGGTTGAGGCCGAGCGCGGCGGCTTTACGCGCCACCAGACCCGCGCCGATCATCACATAGGGGTTCGAGGTGTTGGTGCAGGAGGTGATCGAGGCGATCACGACCTTGCCCGACTCCATGGTGTAGTCCTCGCCCTTGACGGCGACTTCCTTGCCCATCGGGCGCTTGAAGTTCTGCTCCATCTCGTTGCGGAACGCGGCCTTGGCGTTCGACAGGGCGACATAGTCCTGAGGACGCTTCGGGCCGGAGATGGCGGGCACGATCGTCCCCATGTCCAGATGCAGCGTGTCGGTGTAGACCGGCGCATAGTTCTCGTCCCGCCAGAAGCCGTTCTCCTTGGCGTAGGCTTCGACCAGCGCGATCCGGCCGTCGTCGCGGCCGGTGTTGCGCAGATAGCGGATGGTCTCTCCATCGATCGGGAAGAAGCCGCAGGTGGCGCCGTATTCCGGGGCCATGTTGGCGATGGTCGCGCGATCGGCCAGCGGCAGGTGATCCAGCCCAGCGCCGTAGAACTCGACGAACTTGCCGACCACGCCCTTGGCGCGCAGCATCTCCACGACTTTCAGCACCAGATCGGTGCCGGTGGAGCCCTCGACCATCTCGCCGGTCAGCTCAAACCCGATCACCTCGGGGATCAGCATCGAGATCGGCTGGCCCAGCATCGCGGCCTCGGCCTCAATGCCGCCGACGCCCCAGCCCAAGACCGCCGCGCCGTTGACCATGGTGGTGTGGCTGTCGGTGCCGACCAGCGTGTCGGGATAGGCGACCTCGGCCCCGTTCTGATCGCTGTCGGTCCAGACCGTTTGCGACAGATACTCCAGATTGACCTGGTGGCAGATGCCGGTGCCCGGCGGCACCACGCGGAAATTGTCGAACGCGCTCTGGCCCCATTTCAGGAAGGTGTAGCGCTCCATGTTCCGCTCATACTCGCGGTCCACGTTCATCTGGAAGGCGCGCGGATTGCCAAACTCGTCGATCATCACCGAGTGGTCGATCACCAGGTCCACCGGGTTCAGCGGATTGATCTTCTCCGGATCGCCGCCCAGCGCCACGATGCCGTCGCGCATCGCCGCCAGATCCACCACCGCCGGGACGCCGGTGAAGTCCTGCATCAGCACGCGCGCCGGGCGATAGGCGATCTCTCGCGGGTTCTTGCCGCCATTCTCCGCCCAGGTTCCAAACGCCTTGATGTCGTCGACGCTGACCGTGCGCCCGCCATCCTCGAACCGCAGCATGTTCTCAAGCACCACCTTCAGCGCCGCAGGAAGCTTCGAGAAAGACCCCGCCCCCGCCGCTTCCGCCGCCGGAATCGAATAATAGGCGACAGTCTTGCCCCCCGCGGAAATCTCGCGGCGGGCGTTCAAAGTGTCTGATCCAACATTGATGGGCACTGGCGTATCTCCTGTTTCTGTCCCTGGGGGACCACGGTCTGGTTCTGTATTGGCGTCCTGCGAGACAAGCAGAACGCTTGGGGCGCGGCGGGGCGCCTGCCAATTTATCGCTATGCGGGTGACCTGATGATGATGGTGCTATCGGTTGTTCTTGATCTGGCTGGAATACTAAGCCACGAAAATCGCATTTTCCGACAACTCCGTCTGAGCTTTTCTCCCTCTGGCCTCTTCGAAGCAAGGCGGACCGAAGGTGGACCTTGCACCTTACTAACTCTGAATGCTGACATGAAGCTGACAACCTGATCCGCAGAAAGCAAACTCTGCGAGCCAAGTCAGTCGAAGCCGACTTTCTGCGCCTTAGTGGCGTACGGCAACATTCGCTATTTTGGGATTTTAGTTACTTAAGACGAAGCGCGCTTGCAATATCATTCGATCCATCTCGCCAAACCGCCGCCGCGTCGCGCAAAGAACCCCGGCTGCAATTGGACGCACTGCGCCCTGCACGCTTCGCCCTTACGTGCCAGTCGGCGCCCGCGTAGGATGAGACCGACAGGCGCGTCCGCGCTACGACTTTAAGCCCGCCGGAGAGCCGAATATGGACCCGATCAGGATCGCTTTCGTACTTGCGCTTGTGACGTTCGTTCTGTCTGGCCGGAAATTTCTGGACGCCTGGCGGGACAAGAGCGAGAGGGGAAGGCTGCGCCGATTTTTATACGGCGGCCTTTGCCTCGCCTGCTTCATAGCCATGGGATTTTTTGAGCTGCCGCGCTGAGTCGAGTCCCCCAAAAAGCGAAGGCCCGCGCGAGGCGGGCCTTTGAAGTACGTATCAAAGCGAATTCAGGTCGTCAGTTTGGGCGGCCCGTCACATTTAGCGACATCAGGATCGTCGAAGCTCTTGCCGCAGACGCCGCACTCATCCACGCCCTTGATCGCGCCCAGCCCGCCGCAGCTGCCGGTGATCCGCTTGCCTTGAAAGATCACGCCTACCGCCATGCCGATGATGACAAGCATGAAAACGGAGAAGGCGACGGCGACAGTTTCGATCATTTGCCTTGCTCTTGGCTCGCTTCGGTCCGGAGACTCCGGCGGTTATCCGCCGAAGTCGTCCAGCATGATATCTTCACGCTCCACGCCGAGATCAAGAAGCATGTTGATCACGGACATGTTCATGATCGGCGGACCGCACATGTAGTACTCGCACTCTTCGGGCGCCGGGTGATCCTTCAGATACTCGTTGTAGAGCACGTTGTGGATAAAGCCCGTGTAGCCGTCCCAATCGTCGTCGGGCATTGGGTCCGACAGCGCGACATGCCATGTGAAGTTCGGATTTTCGGCCGCCAGCGTGTCGAAATCCTCAACGAAGAACATCTCTCGCCTCGAACGCGCGCCGTACCAGAAGGTAATCTTGCGATCGGAACTGAGACGCTTGAGCTGGTCGAAGATATGCGAGCGCATCGGCGCCATGCCGGCGCCGCCGCCGACGAACACCATCTCCTTGTCGGTGTCGCGGGCGAAGAATTCGCCGAACGGACCAGAGATCGTGACCTCGTCGCCGGGTTTGAGATTGAAGATGTAGGTCGACATCAGTCCCGGCGGGATCTTGGCCGGGTCAGCGCCCGGCGGAGGCGTCGCGATCCGGACGTTCAGCATAATCAGGCCGCGCTCTTCCGGATAATTCGCCATGGAGTACGCGCGAACGACATGCTCGGTATTGTTGGCGTGGATGTCCCACAGGCCGAACTTGTCCCAGTCCTCCCGATACTCCTCGGCGATGTCGAATTCCTTGAAGCCGATCTGATAGGGCGGGCATTCGATCTGGATATAGCCGCCGGCGCGAAAATCTACATTCTCGCCTTCAGGCAGTTCCAGCACGAGGCACTTGATGAAAGTCGCGACATTGTCGTTCGAGCGGACCTTGCAGCGCCACTTCTTGACCCCGAACACCTCATCCGGGATCTGAATCTTCATATCCTGCTTGACCGCGACCTGACAGGACAGGCGATCGCCTTCACGCGCCTCGCGCTTGGTGATGTGCGACAACTCGGTCGGCAGGATGGACCCGCCGCCCTCATGCACCTGAACACGGCACTGGGCGCAGGTGCCGCCGCCGCCGCAGGCCGATGGAACAAAGAGGCTCTCATTCGCCAGCACGCCCAGCAGTTTGCCGCCCGCCGGCACGGTTAGCGTGCGCTCTCCATTCACTTCGATGCTGACCGCGCCCGTAGAGACGAGCACGGAACGTGCGGCCAAAATGATCCCCACCAGCGCCAGAATGATGGCGGTGAAGAGGGTGACGCCAAGGACAAAATCAATCATGTCTTATCCCCTCCTCAGAGTTGCACGCCGGAGAAGGACATGAAGGCCATCGCCATCAGTCCCGAGGTGATGAAGGTGATGCCAAGGCCACGCAGGCCTGGTGGCACGTCGGAGTATTTCATTTTCTCTCTGAGCCCCGCCAGCGCGACGATTGCGAGCGCCCAGCCAGCGCCCGATCCGATGCCGTAAACGACGCTCTCGCCGAAGTTATAGTCGCGCTCGACCATGAACAGAGAGCCGCCGAGAATGGCGCAGTTCACCGTGATCAGCGGCAGGAATACGCCCAGCGCGTTGTAGAGCGCCGGGAAATACTTATCGAGCGTCATCTCCAGAATCTGAACGATGGCGGCGATCACCCCGATATAGGAGATCAGGCCGAGGAACATCAGGTCGGTCTCATCGAAACCGAGCCAGCCCATCGCGCCCGGCTTCAGGAACGTGTTCAGGATCAGGTTGTTGGCCGGAACCGTTACGGACTGGACCAGAATGACTGCGACGCCCAGACCAAAGGCGGTGCCGATCTTTTTGGAGACGGCGAGAAATGTGCACATGCCCAGGAAAAAGGACAGCGCCATATTCTCGATGAAGATGGCCTTTACGAAGAGGCTGATTAGGGCTTCCATCAGGCGTGCTCGCTTACTTGGACGTGCAGGATCTCGTTTTCGACCTTCTCACGCTGATCGGATTTCCAGCTGCGCAGAGCCCAGATGAAAAAGCCGATGATGAAGAAGGCGCTTGGCGGCAGCAGCAGCAGGCCGTTCGGAACGTACCAGCCGCCGTTGTTGACCGTTTGGAATATCTCGATCCCCATCAGTTTACCGGCGCCGAAAAGCTCTCTGATCACCGCGACGCCGATCAGGATCGCGCTGTAACCAAGCCCGTTGCCGATGCCGTCCAGAAAACTGGGCAGCGGCGGGTTGGCCATGGCGTAGGCTTCGGCGCGCCCCATCACGATGCAGTTTGTGATGATCAGGCCGACGAAGACCGACAGCGTCTTGGAAACGTCGGGCGCGAAAGCCTTCAGCACCTGGTCGACCACGATCACCAGCGAGGCGATGATCACCATCTGGATGATGATGCGGATCGAGCTGGGAACGTGATGTCGGATCAAGCTGATGAAGAGGTTGGAGAAGGCCGTGACGCTGGTCAGCGCCAGGCACATGATCAGCGAAACCTCCAGTGAGGACGTGACCGCCAGAGCCGAGCAGATGCCCAGCGTCTGGAGGATGACCGGGTTGTTTTCAAGAACCGGGTCGAGAACGAGTTTCTTTTTATCCATTTGCGGCCAACTCCTCCGAAAGGTTTTTCAGGAAGGGTCCGAAACCATCCTGGCCGGCCCAATAGCGGACGAGGTTGTTCACGCCGACAGAGGTCAGCGTCGCGCCGGCGAGGCCATCGACTTGATAGTCGCCTGAAGCGCCAGTCTTGACGACTTCGATCTTCAAGTCGTCGCCGTCATAGAGCTTCTTGCCGGGCCACTGGCCGCGCCAGGAGGGGTTGTCGACCTCGCCGCCCAGGCCGGGGGTTTCGGCATGCTGGTAGAATTGCAGGCCGATCACCTCATTGCCGTCGGGCTTGAGGGCCACGAAGCCATAGAGCGTGGACCAGAGGCCGTAACCATGAACAGGGATGATCACGGTCTCATAGTCGCTTTCGCCTTTCACCAGATAGACAGTGGCGTAGTGGGCCTTGCGCTTGATCTGCGCCTGATCCTGATCCTTGGTCAGCGCGTCGCTCATCGCAGGGTCGCGGGTCGCAACGATCGCGTCATAGGTCTCGGGATCGACATCCTCACTGAACTTGCCAGTCCGAAGATCAACGATGCGCGGTTCAATACGATCGGCGTAAATGGCGCCGACATCCCCACCATCCTCAAAGAGCCCGGCGACCTGCAGGATGTTGACCTGCTTGGAAAGACGAGCGTTCGCCTCCTGCTGCGGGCGCAAACCGATCGCCGCGGCCGACACCAGCACCGAACCGACCAGGCACAGCACGACCGCCATAAAGACGATCTTGAACGGATGGTCGTTCGAGAAGATCGATTTCTCCTCAGCCATGGCGGCGGGCCCTCCGCTTGATATTGGCGTTGACGACGAAATAATCGATCAGCGGCGCAAACACGTTGCCGAACAGGATCGCGAGCATCATGCCCTCGGGGAAGGCGGGGTTCACGACGCGGATCAGCACGCACATCACGCCGATCAGTCCGCCGTACCACCAACGCCCGAGATTGGTCATCGAGGCGGAGACCGGCTCCGTCACCATGAAGACCAGACCGAACATGTAGCCGCCGAGCACGATGTGCCACCAGAACGGCATCGAGAACATCGCGTTGGTGTCGGACCCGATCAGATTGAACAGGGTGCTCATCACGAATGTGCCGACCAAACATCCGGCGATCAGGCGGTAATTTGCGATCCTTGTGTAGAGCAGGAAGCCGGCGCCGAGCAGTATCGCAAAGGCTGACGTTTCAGCCAGGCTGCCCGCCTGAATGCCCCAGAACGCGTCCCACCAGGTCAGGCCGATCGCCGAAAGGTTCTGATAGCCGTCGCTTGCGCCGACGCTCAGCGCCGTGGCGCCGGAATGCCCATCCACCGGCACCCAGACGGCGTCGCCGGAAAGCTGAGCCGGATAGGCGAAGTAGAGGAAGGCGCGGGCCACAAGGGCCGGATTGAGCAGGTTTTTGCCCGTGCCGCCGAACACCTCCTTGCCGACGACGACGCCGAAGATGATGCCCAGCGCCACCTGCCAAAGTGGCGTCGATGCGGGCAGGATCAGCGTGTAAAGCATTGAGGTGACGAAGAAACCTTCGTTGACCTCATGCCCGCGGATGACCGCGAAGGCGACCTCCACGATACCGCCGACGCCCAGCGTGACGATGTAAATGGGCAGGAAATACAGCAAGCCGTGCATGAAGCAGGCGAAGAAGTTGTCGGGATTGAAGCCGATCCCGAAGGACAACAGGATCCAGGCGCGCCAGCCCGCGGGATCCTCAATACCGAGCGCCGCGATCGCGGTGTTCGCCTGCAAGCCGGTATTATAGAGCCCGACGAGGATCGTCGGGATCGTGGCGATGACGACGTAGGTCATCGTCCGTTTCAGGTCGAGGCTCGCCCGCGCGTGGGGAGCGTATTTCGTCACGGTCTTCGGCGTGAAGAAGATCGTGTCGACCATCTCGTAGATGGCGTAGTACTTTTCGTACTTTCCGCCCTTGGTGAAATTCGGCTCGATCGAGTCGAATATACTACGCAAGCCCATGGTCAGCCTTCCGCTTCGATCTTGTCGAGGTTGGCGCGCAGGGCCAACCCATATTCATACTTGCTCATACAGACGTATGAGCAGAGCGCGAGATCCTCTTCATCCAGCTCAAGCGCGCCCAGCTGCTGAGCCACTTCCGTGTCCAGAACCAGGATTGCGCGCAACAACTGCGTCGCGAGGATGTCCATCGGCATGACGTCTTCGTAGAGGCCAACGGGAACCATGGCCCGGGGAGAGCCGTTCAGGTTCGTATGGAACTTGATCTTGTCGAGTCCGAAGAAGCTGGAAAGGTGCACCCGCGCGGTGGAGAATTTCTCCATCGAGGGGATGATCCAGCCAAAGAAGTCCTGATGATCGCCTTCCGGCAGCAACGTGATCTGATTGTCGAAAGCGCCCATATAGGCGAAGGGACCGTCCGCGTGACGTCCGGTCAGAACGTCGCCAGAAATCACCCGAACGCCGCCATCATAGCTGATTTCGCCGTCGATCAGCTCCGTGATCGAGGCGCCGCGCCGCGCGCGCACCAGCCGCGGCTGTCCGGCGGCGGGACCGCTGATCGCGACCACGCGCGACGTCGGCAGAACGCCCGTGCGGAACAGCTCGCCAACCGCAATCGCGTCCTGATAGCCGATGTGCCAGACAGACCGGTCAGCCGCCACCGGGTCGAGCAAGCTGATATGGGTGCCGACCAGGCCTGCCGGATGCGGCCCCGAGAATCCGGTGAAGCGGATGCCGGCCTCGGACGGCTGCGGCAGGTTCGCGTCCGCCCCGTGGCACACATGGGTCACGCCATCGGTCAGCTTCGAAAGGATGCGGACGCCATTGGCGAAATCCTCAGCCGCTTCGCCGATCACTGCGGCGGGATCGCCCGCCAGAGGCCGGGTGTCGATCGCGGTGACGAAGACGGCGGCCGGGCTGGTCGTCGGATCCGGAACCTTCGAATAGGGCCGCGCGCGCAGAGCTGTCCAGAGACCGGAGGCGAGAAGGTTCTCGACCACCTGCTCCCTGCTTAGCCCGCCAATCTCAGAGGCGTCGCATTTGGCGAATGAGACCGGCTCCTCCGACTCATCGATCTGGACGACCACCGATTGCAGCACCCGTCTGGCGCCTCGATTGACCGCGCGAATCACGCCGCCGGCCGGAGCCGTACAGCGCACCCCCTCGTATCGCTTATCCTCGAAAATCGGCTGGCCGAGCTTCACCCGCTCGCCTTCCTCTACAAGAATCCGAGGTTTAAGGCCGATAAAATCTCCACCGATAACAGCGCAGGACGTGATCTGGGGGCCCGCCCCGATCTCCTGCTGCGGGGCGCCTGCGATCGGCAGGTCTAGCCCGCGCTTGATCGCAACGGCGCCGTTGGCCGGTCCGCTCACCATCCCCTCCGTCGTCCCCTCAGTTTGTTCCGATGTCTGCATCAATTCGCGCCTGTTTCTGAACGCATTTTTGAATACCCCGCAAGCGAAGGGGCGTCAGCCTTGCAGCTGGCGCCGCCAACGGGCGTTGCGCGTCAGCCGACCATCGCCTGTTTAATCTTCAGGCTCTCGTATTCGATTTCGCGCATGCGGTGCTTGCCGATGTCGCCCAGTGAAATGACGCCGACCAGCTTGCCTTCATCGATGACAGGCAAATGGCGAAAGCGCCTGTTTGACATGATCTTACGCGCTTCTTCAATTTTCGTTTCGCGCGTGCAGGTCACTGGATTGGCCGTCATGATGTCCTCGGCCGGGCCATCGATAATGCTGACCCCGCGGTGGTCAAGCTCGTGCACGACATCGCGCTCGGACACTATGCCGACCGGTTCATTTTCCGGATTCACGACGACGAGCGCGCCAATCTTTAGCCGGGTCAGATCGCCGATCAGCTCTTTCACTGTCGTGTGAGGCGTGATCGTGAAGATGTCATCGCCCTTGTCGGACAAAATCGCTGCGACGGTCAGTCCAGGCGATTCCGCGCCCATCATGAATTCATCGCTCTGCGAATGCGTGCGCTTCTTCACATCGTCTCTCTCCAAGGGGCCTTGGTAGGAAATTGGCGCCATTGATCGATATCCTCCCATTGCGGAACCCCGCGAAGCACGCGGTTCCATTGGAACTAGCACAGCCGAGACCTCGAACGACATGCGCAGAACGTCGCGCCGCATGCAACACGCGCCAGCCCTGAAACAATTTCCGGTGCGCACAACGTCGCGGTCGGTAGACAAGCCAAATTTCCGCTGAGATAATCGCCGTTGTCAATTCCTTTGCAGGGTCCGGAGATCATAAGAATGCTTTCACGGCGAGACTTCATCCGCCATGCCAACGGAGTCGCGATCGCGACTCCGTTGCTTAGCCTAGTTGGTTGCGGAGACGCTGACGAGAAAGAGCTGCTCTCTTTCAACGGTCAGACCATGGGCACGACCTATAACGTCAAGGTCGCAAAGGCGCCTGAGTCGCTCGACGCCAAGGCGCTGGGCGCAGGGATCGACGCTATTCTCCAATCCGTCGATTCGAAGATGTCGACCTATCGCGCCGATTCGGAACTGAGCCGGATCAACAGCGCAGACGCCGGCGCATGGACCTCCGTCTCGCAGGAAACCGCCCTGGTGGTCGATTCGGCGCTGAAAGCGGCCGATCTGACCGGCGGCGCGTTCGATCCCACGATCGGCCCGCTGGTCGATCTGTGGGGCTTCGGACCGAAAGGGACCCGCCAAAGCGCCCCGTCCGCTTCGATGATCGAGACCGCCCGCGCGTCGGTCGATCATGGCAAAGTGACGCTGAACGACGGCGCGATCAGCAAGAGCGACGCGAACCTGCGCCTCGACTTGTCCGGCGTGGCCAAGGGATTCGCCGTCGATCAGATCGCCGGTTTGCTGGAGACGAAGGGCCTGAACAACTATCTGGTCGAGGTCGGAGGCGAACTGAGGGCCAAGGGCCGCGCTGAGGAAGATCGCGCCTGGCGCGTCGGCATCGAGAAGCCGACCCTCGCCGGCGGGCAGTTCCAGCGCATTCTGGAGCTTGACGGCGACGCGCTCGCGACGTCGGGCAACTACCGTATCTTCTTTGAGGCCGACGGCAAGCGTTATGCGCACATCATCGACCCGCGCACCGGCCGGCCGCTGGACCACAATCTGGCCTCGGCCACCGTCGTCGCAACATCGACGATGGAGGCGGACGCGCTGTCGACCTCGATGCTGGCGCTCGGACCGGACGCCGCGATGGCTTTGGCGACCGAGCACGACATCGCCGCGTTCTTCATCGTGGGCGAGAACGGCGCCTTCTCAGAGGTGGCCTCACCCGCCTTCACGCGCCGCTTCGGCGCTTAAGAACGACGCAAACAACACCATCGGCCGCGCACAGTTTGAATCTGTAGCGCGGCCGATTTGATTCTGAATACCACTCCTCGGTCACATGTGAACCACTGCAGCCAACACGTTGAAACGTATTGGCCGTCTATTCGTGGATTCCCGGACTCCATCGCCAAAGCCGCTCCAATAAAGACCGCATCCACGTTCGCGCGAATAATTAGCGCTTCGCACCAAGCCGAATCACCGCAAGAAGAAACGCGATTGTTTCGGCCGCGAGCCTGTCAGCAGCCCAATTCGCGCTAGGTGGTGAAGCGCTGGCGTCGCTCCGCCATGCGGGACGAGGTCGAGCATCGGGATTGCGCGCATGCATATCCCGGCGCATCCTGTTGAAAACACCGCGCGAATGATGCGGCTGGAGGAACACGAACGCCATGGCGGAAAGCTCGTCCGCGATTTCCGAAGCAGCGCGCCTGTTGATCTCGGCGGATGCGGAACTGGTCGAGATCGTCGGTCTGTCGCTGCAGGTCAGCCTGTCCGCGACGGTGATCGCCTTCCTGATCGGCGCGCCAGCCGGCGCATTCCTCGCCGTGTCTCGCTTTCCGGGTCGGGGCGCGGCGGTCGCGGTGCTGAACGCGTTGATGGGCCTGCCGCCGGTGGTGGTCGGATTGACAGTGTATCTGCTGGTCTCGAATGCTGGCGCGCTCGGCCCCTTGCGGCTGATCTACACCCCAACCGCAATGGTGATCGCACAGGTTCTATTGGTAGCGCCGCTGATCGCCGCTCTCAGCCGTCTGACCATAGAGGATATGCATGAGGAGTATGACGAGCTGTTCCGCACATTGCGCCTGACGCGGTTGGCGGCGGTCGGAACGCTGCTTTGGGACGCGCGTTTTTCTCTGGCGACTGTCGCGTTGGCCGGGTTCGGGCGCGCCATCGCCGAGGTCGGCGCGGTGCTGATCGTCGGCGGCAACATCGCCCATGTGACCCGTGTGATGACCACCGCAATCGCTTTGGAGACCTCGAAGGGAGAGCTGGCGCTCGCGTTGGGTCTGGGGTTGATCCTGATCGCGATCTCGGTCGCAGTGAACGGCGTGGTGGGACTTGCGCGCGCAAAAGGCCGTCGGATCGCAGCGATATGAATTTCATGGCTTTGGATAAGAGACAGGTAGGGAGGCTCGACCGCGCCACGGCCGCGGGTCAGACTGGCGCCATGCGAAATCCGCCGCGCGCGCTTCCCGTCCGATTGTCAGGCGTGACCTATCAGGTCGGCGACCTCAGGCTGATCGACAAGCTTGGTCTGACGATTGCGCCAAAGCGCCGGCTGGCGCTGATCGGCCCCAATGGGGCCGGAAAGAGTCTGACCTTGCGCCTGATCCAGGGCCTGATCTCGCCGACCGAGGGAAAGATTTGCTGGGGCGACCGCGCGGCGCCGCCCGCGCACGCGGTCGCGTTGGTGTTCCAGCGCCCTACCCTGCTTCGCCGGTCCGCCCGCGCGAATATCCGTCATGCGCTGGCGGCCTATGGCGCGCCGCGACAATGCCGGGACGCTACTGCGATGGAGCTATTGGAGATGGCAGGCCTCGCCGAACTGGCGGACCGTCCCGCGCGTCGCCTGTCAGGAGGCGAGCAACAACGGCTCGCCATTGTCCGCGCACTTGCGGCCGAGCCTGAGCTGTTGTTGCTGGACGAGCCCACCGCAAGCCTCGATCCGCAAGCGACGCAGGCGATCGAGTTTCTTATTGAAGCCGCGGCGACTGCGGGAACTGCCGTCATTCTGGTCACCCACGACCTCGGTCAGGTGCGCCGCCTCGCCGACGACGTCGCCTTCCTGCATCGCGGGCGGGTGTTGGAGCACAGGTCGGCGGAGGCGTTTTTCGAAGGCCCGCAAACGCAAGAGGCGCAGGATTTCATCGCCGGCAGGTTGCTGGTCTAGGTCGCAGGAGGCGGTTTTGAAGGCGCTCATATTCGCATTCGCCGCGCTGTTCAGCGCGTTCTCAGACCCGGCCCATGCAGGCGATGCGCCCTTCATCATCGTGCAATCTACGACCTCGACACAGAATTCCGGCCTGTACGACCACATCCTGCCGCTGTTCACGGCACAAACCGGGATCGAGGTGCGCGTGGTCGCGGTCGGAACCGGTCAGGCGATTAGGAATGCGAGGAACGGCGACGGCGATGTCCTTCTGGTTCACGCGAAACCGGCGGAAGAAAACTTTGTCGCCGAGGGTTGGGGTGTAGAGCGGTTCGACCTGATGCATAACGACTTCGTTCTGGTCGGCCCTGAGGGCGATCCAGCCGCCGTCGCCGGCGCAACAACGATTGGCGCAGCTTTGTCAGCGATTTTGGATGCCAATGCCCCCTTCGCTTCTCGCGGGGATGACAGCGGCACCCACAAGAAAGAGATGTCGCTTTGGAGGGCTTCGTCGCTCGATCCAACCGGCGACAGCGGGAACTGGTATCGTGAGACCGGCTCCGGCATGGGCGCGACGCTTAACGTCGCCTCCGGAATGGGAGCGTACGCCCTGACCGACCGCGCAACCTGGGTGAAGTTCGGCAACAAGGGCGATCTGACGATTTTGTTTGAAGGCGACCCGGTGCTCTTTAACCAATATGGCGTGATCCTGGTGAACCCATCGAAGCACGGCCATGTGAAAGCAACCGAGGGTCAGGCGTTGATCGACTGGCTCTTATCTGAGGACGGACAAAGCGCCATAGCGTCCTACATGCTGGACGGCGCGGCGCTTTTCACGCCCAGCGCCGGTCCGAGGCAAGCGAAACCCGCGGGCTGATCTGGAAGCGGCGGGCGCCCCGCGTTATGTCTTACCCAAGCACCTAACAGGGAGAGATCTGCTCAGATGAGCAACGAGACATTCAACATGAGCCTGCGCAAGTTTCTGAAACGCGTCGGCGTCACATCGCAGACCCATATCGAAAACGCGGTTCGCGAGGCGAATGAAGCGGGCAAGTTGCAAGGCGCCGCCGTGTCGGCGCGCATGGTGCTGACGCTTGAGGGCCTCGATGGCGAACACGTGGTCGAAGGCGAGATCGAGCTGGGAGAAAGCGCATGAGCGTCACCCGAGACGACGTTCTGGCCACGCTTTCCAAAGTCATCGATCCGTCGCAGGGCGCCGACATCGTCAGTGCTGGCATGGTGCAGGGTCTGGCGATCAACGGCTCGGCGGTGGGTTTCTCCATCGAGGTGGATCCCGCGCGCGGCCCGGCGATGGAGCCACTCAGGAAAGCCGCTGAAGAAACGGTCGCGGCGATGGATGGGGTTGAGTCCGCCACCGTCGTGCTGACGGCGCATTCCACACAGCCGGGCCCCGCGCCAAAGGCTTCTCCTATGGTGGGCAAAGGCCCGCCCCCCGATCTTGGCGGCGGAACCCGGCGCGCCGGCCCCGGCGACAAGCCTCTGCGCCCCGTGCCGCCGCCGCCCAATGAGGGCAAAATCGACGGGGTCGACAAGATCATCGCGATCGCTTCCGGCAAAGGGGGTGTCGGCAAATCGACGGTCGCCGCCAACCTGGCGCTGTCACTGGCGGCCGAGGGCAAGAAGGTCGGCCTTCTGGACGCCGACGTTTACGGCCCGTCGCAACCCCGCATGATGGGGGTCTCCGGCCGCCCCTCCTCCCCTGACGGAAAACTGATCATGCCGCTGCGCAATCACGGAGTCGTGGTTATGTCGATGGGCCTGATGGTGGATGAGGAACAATCCATCGTCTGGCGCGGACCGATGCTGATGTCGGCGCTGACTCAGATGTTGCATCAGGTGATGTGGGGCAAGCTGGACTATCTGATTGTCGATCTGCCGCCGGGCACGGGCGACGTGCAGCTTACCCTGTCCCAGAAGGCGGATGTCGCGGGCGCGGTCGTCGTCTCGACCCCGCAGGACATCGCGCTGATTGACGCAAAGAAAGCGCTGGATATGTTCCGCAAGACCGGCACGCCGGTGCTGGGCATGATCGAGAACATGTCCACCTTTATCTGCCCGAACTGCGAGCATGAAAGCCAGATTTTCGGCCATGGCGGCGCCCGGCGAGAGGCGGAGCGGCTGGGCGTGCCCTTCCTTGGCGAAATCCCACTGGACCTCGACATCCGTACCTTGTCGGATAGCGGCACGCCGATCGTCGCGATCAAACCCAAAAGCCCGCAGGCTCAGCGTTTCCGGGAAATCGCGCGTCTGCTGCTCGCCTCGCCGGAGCTTGCCCGGCCGGGCGCGATGGCGGGACACGCCTGAACGCATGAGCATCGCCTACGATCCGGCCCCACCGGGCGCTGGCGATGCGCCGACATTTCCACCTCTCCTGACCGGCGAGAGCGTTCCAAGCGGCGCCGACCCTTTCGACAAAGCCATCGCCGCGGCCTCCGCCGGGGCGGAGGCGGGAACCGTGTATTGGAGCCCGGACGCAGAAATCGCCCGCGCCGCTGTCGTTCTAGCGCCGGAAATCGCGCTTGGACCGGCGTTGGCGATGCATTTCGCAGCCGCTGTCGCGCTGAACGACTCCATCGGCGCGTTGGCCCCGCCCGAGGTCGGCTTCCAACATGTTTGGCCGGACGGGATTAAGATCAACGGCGCGTGGTGCGGGGCGATGTGGACCGCCTCGGATGCGCGCGACGTATCGGCGACGCCGGACTGGCTGGTGGTCGGCTGGGCGCTCTCATTCGAATTCCCGCGTGGTGTGAATCCCGGCGACGCGCCAGAGATCACAGCGTTGCGCGAGGAAGGCTGTGCGGACCTTCACCACATTCGGTTGATCGAAAGCTGGGCGCGCCATTTCCTGACATGGCTGCATGGTTGGGAGGAAGACGGGCCTCAAAAGCTGCTGAACGCGTGGCAGGACCGTGCGGAAAGCCGGGGTGAAGAGGTCGTGTTCGAACATGACGGCGTGCTTAAGCGTGGAACCTTCGCAGGGCTGGACGAGACCGGTGGCATGATCCTTCAAACCGCTTCGGGAGTGGAAATCCTGCCGATAGAGACCATACTGGACTCGCCGCGCGCGTGGCCACCCGAACGCTATGCCGGGCAAGTTTCATGAAGCTGGCCCGCACCATCCGTTTCGACGAATCCGACGGCAATATCTTTCGGGTCGCGACGGAGCCGGATGAGCTGGCGATCTCCGGCGCTTTCGCGTTCTCGAATGTTTCCGAGGCCGATATCACCGGCAAAGTCCGGCAGGAATTCGCCAATGGCTGGCTGGGGCTGGAGAGCTTTGGGCGCTGCACCTTCGTAGCCGTCACTCGGATCACCGACGCGGAAAATGACCGGGCGGTGATGCGCCTCGCCGCGCATTTCGTCAGCGATTATGGCGCGCCCTCTCTGGACGCCGCCCTACCTGTCGCGGCGGAAGAGGTCCGCTACATGCTGGAGCTCTGCGACGAGCATAAGCCCAACACTCTGCTGGTTGTGGAGCGGACGCTGGAGGAGGCCGGTGTGCGGGAGGCGTTCCGAGTCATCGAGACCGCCGAGGCCAATATCGTCGACGTCATCGGACCGGAAGCCGCCGAACACGCCAGCATGGTGCTGAAGCTGGATGAGAAGTAGCGCTCAGCAACACCCCTCTCCCGCCTGCACCGGCGGGCATGGGACAGTTCCATAAGAGCAGTGGACGCAACAATCGCCGGGTTTCGGTTTCAGCACCGCGCCGCAGCCCTTGCAATCATAGAAATACTGGCAGGCGTCGGTCGGCATCTGCTCGGTTGCGACATGACCGCATTCCGGGCAGGTCAGCGTCGACGCGCGCTCAATGCCTGGTCGGTTCGTCATCGTCGTCCAACTCGCCTGACAAGTAATCCTCGGTCGTGCGTACGCGGGGCCGCTCGCCCAACCGGAAGGGCGAGTCCTCGGCGTGGTACTGCGCCTTTATCCGGCAATCGTCGCACATCTGGATCAGGCGCGCGCGGGTATCGTCGGCGAACATCCAATGCTTGCCGACTAGTTTCTCGCCGATCCGCTCTACGGTGGATTTCACGCCGAATGGCTTGCCGCATTCGATGCAGGCGAAAGGCTCCTCCTCATGCTTGACGACGGGAAGGGTCGCCTCCTCAGTCAGCAGGTAGCGAGGATTTAGCGTGATCGCATTCTCCGGGCAGGTGTGCGCGCAGATCCCGCATTGCAGACACGCGTCTTCAAGGAAACGCAGCTGTGGCTTGTCCGGATTGTCCAAAAGCGCCCCGGCCGGACAGGTGGCGGCGCAGGCGAGGCAAAGCGTGCAGGCGTCGGTGTTCACCTCCACCGCGCCATAGGGCGGGCCGCCGGGAAACAGATCGGCGGGCAGCGCGATTTCCTCCACCCCCTGCCCGCTTGCCGCCGCGAGCGCGCGCATGGCGTTGCGTGTGGCCGAGCGATGATCGCCCAGCGGTGTGATCGGCTCGACACCAATTTCAGCGGACGCATCCACCCAAAGCGCGTCCTCCAATGCGTCGGGATCGTTGGTTTCGATCAGGCGCACCCGCCTCTCGCCAATTCCAAGTCCGGCGGTCATGGCGTTCGCCAGCGTTACCTGCCCTATCAGATGCTCCGCCTCCTCCCGCTTCGCCGGATCAAGCAGCACGACCACCTCGGCCGCGCCCATCGCCAGCGCCGTCAGCATCGCGTCGTGGGCGACCTGAGTTGTCTGATTGACAGCAAAAGGAACGATCCGGGCCGGTAGGCCTCGGCCAAACCGAGACGAGGCTGCGATCAACTCCAGACCGGCGCCGTCATGGAACAGAAGGCCCATATCACCGCCGCCGCCCGCGCCGCGCCAACCGTCGAACATAGCCTCCATGCGCCGCCAGATGACCGACTGCTCAGGATAGGCGTAGCTGGCCGCGCCGGACGGGCAGACCGCCGTGCAAGCTCCGCAACCGGCGCAGATATGCGGGTCGATGCGCACGGCCTCACCATCGGGCGCGATGGCCGATGTCGGGCAGACCTGCAGGCAGCGATCGCAGCCCGCCTGACCGGAGCGCGTGTGGGCGCAGAGCTGGGCGTCGAGATTGATATAGAGCGGCTTTTCAAACTCGCCGACATATTGCGCGGCTTCCAGCATCGCCCGCGAGACCGCCGCCGGGTCGCGGGGATCGGCGCGAAGATAACCGTCGCGCTTCTCATGGCCGGGGAAAAGCGGCGCGCCGCCCGAGAGATCGAGGATCAGATCGCACTCGGACTGCCCGCCATCGCGAGCGGACCCGAAGCGCAGCGCACCGCGCCCGGCGGGTTCCGCCTCGGCGAAGCCGTCGACCGTCATTCCAAAGGCGCCCAACCAGCCATTCGCCGTCGTAATCCGGCCGGTCGCGATCATCCATTCTCGGAACACGGGCGGGATCGCCTCCGCCTCCGGCTCAGGCAGCAGCACAGTGACGCCCAACTGCGCCGAAAGCGATGTCGCCGCCTCGAACACTACATCTGACGGCCCGTAGATGAGGCAGACGCCATCAGAGTTCAGCGTCACGGTCGGCGTCGGCACCCCCTCGATCCGGGACTCCGCCAGAAGCGCCGCCATCTTGGGACCGGCCGCCGCGCCCTCATCGCTCCAACCCGCCCGGTCACGAATATCGACGCAGGTCAAAGGCGCCTCGACGCCCATCTCTTCGGCCAATTCCTGAAACCGCGGCGCCTCCTGCCCGCAGGCGACGATCACCTCGCCCCCCTGCTCCAAAGCGGCCTGGAAACGATCGATCTGGCGTCGGCAAAGCTGGGTCGACGGATCGCCGGTGCGGGCATCGCAGGCGCGCGCAAGGTCATCGGCGTCCAGCGCCATCGAGCCTTCGCAATCGCATACCAACAGGCGCGGACCGGCCTTGACGGAGCTCTCGCTCATTCCACCTCCCTTAAATGACGCGGGCGGTCTGACGCGCCCTTGAATTGAATGGTAAACTCCGAACGAGTTGAGACAAGGCCCACAGCTATATGAGCAACCCGCAAATCGAACGCACCCGATCCATGCCCTTGGGCGTGGTCGTACGCCGAACGCCCAGCGCGAGCTCTTGGGCGAAATGGAGTTGGCGCCCCATCGCGGTGCTGCCGGGGGCCGCGGACTCCGACTGGCTCGTGCTGCGTGAGGAAGGCGACGCGGTAGAGTACATGGCGGGCGTGCGGCTGCTGGAGCTTCACCGCGCGGATGCAGAGGCCTACCACGCCAATCTCGCCACCGAAGAGCCCTCTATTTACGTCGCCATGCGTCCAAGTGGGCCGGATCAGCCCTCGCCAGAGGGGGTGGATTACGCCCTGACTGCGGTGACCGCTTCACCCTTTGAGGCGCAGGACGATTTGGACAGCGCCGAGCTTTTGATCGAGCGCGTGCCGATGACCGCGACCCTGAAGGCTTGGGTTGGAGAGTTCGTCGACGCCCACTACCGCGAAGAGCCCTTCAAGAAGCGCAAACGCAAACCCTGGGTCGAGGACCAAAAGGAGGATGGTCGGGGCGATCCTCGCATACGGCAGGCGGCGGATGTCTATCGTTCGCCCGCATCGCGACGGGGCGCGCCGAGTGAGGACGCCAGCGAATGAGCGACGAGCGCGAATTCCTCTCCCGATGGTCCCAGCGCAAGCGGCAAGCGCGAGCGACCGAAGACGCTCCCTCCCCCACCGTTGAGGAGAAGGCGCAGCCTGAGGTCCCGGCGGAATTCACGGCTGAGGAGTTGGAGACGCTTTCGGACGATCAACTCTGCGAAAGGCTCGACCTGCCACATCCCGATACGCTTCAGAAAGGCGATGATTTCAGCGTTTTTCTGGAGGGGCATGTGCCGGAGCGACTGAAGCGGGTCGCATTGCGTCGGCTGTGGCGATCGAACCCCGTCTTCGGGCATCTCGATGGGTTGAACGAATATGATGAGGATTTCCGGGCGGCGGCAGCGTCCGGTGGCGCTATCCGGTCACTTTATCAAGCCGGCAAGGGGTATGTTTTTCCTGAGGAGGATGAAGGCCCCGCCAGCGCGCCGGAAACCTATAAGGAGGATGCGGTAGCCGCCTCACCCGTAGCGCCGCCAATCGATGCTGCGCCGCAAGAGAGCAGCGCTCAAGAGCGCGACTCAGCGCCAAAGAACGAAGCCGAGGAACGCCCCGACGAGGAGGCCCCTCCCAAAGAATCTGCAATCGAAGCCGATGAAACAGGGTGCGGCAGGCCGCCGCAGATCAAATCTCGACGAATGTCGTTCCGCTTTGTGAAAAATCCAAAGACTGAGAACTGACTTCAGGCGTTTTTAGGCGACAATTTTCCCGAGAAAGCCGCGACTTTACGAATAGCGATTGTGCGGCGCAAAAGAAATGCGGTCCGAAATGGCCGCGCAATGGGGAGATGGGCGAGCGCATGGACGCGAACGCCGCGGCGGAGCAAACCGCCAATCAGAACACATATGTCCCCGCTGGGACGTCAGCGCCGGCCCTCGCCGACGAAGACCGCATGCGGGCGAATTTCTATGACCTGCTGGCAGGTTTGCTGGCGCGGCCGCCCAGCGACGCGGTGCTTTCCGCCTGCGCGGAACTCATCGGCGACGACGCCCCGCTCGGCAAGGCGGTCTCAACGCTGGCGCGGTTGTCGAAATCCACGCAGCCGAAGCTGGCCAACCGCGAGTTTCACGACCTCTTCATTGGTTTAGGCCGCGGCGAGTTGCTGCCCTACGCCAGCTACTACATGACCGGCTTTCTTCACGAGAAACCTCTCGCCAAACTGCGCGCGGACATGATGGCGTTGGGGGTGGAGCGCGCCGATGACGTCGCAGAACCCGAGGACAACATCGCTTCGCTGATGGAGATCATGTCTGGTCTGATCCGCGGCGATTTCGGCGAGGCGCCGCCGGATCGGCAGCGCGATTTCTTCAACACGCATATCGCCCCTTGGGCGGAGCACTTTTTTACGGATCTGGAGGGGGCGAAGGCGTCTGTCTTCTACACCCCCGTGGGAACCATGGGCCGTCTTTTCATGAAGATCGAAAAGACCGCCTTCCGGATGGAGGCCTAGTCCTCAGGGAGACTTCATCGCGACCCGGAAACCGGGCGCACAACACAGGAGGCTCATTTGACCGAGAAAACCACGGTTGAGACCAACCGGCGCGACTTTCTGCGCCTCGCCTCCGTCGGGGCGACGGCGGCCACAGCGGCCGCGGTGGCTTCGGCGCCGGCCGAGGCGGCGGAGGAAACGGCGACAGAGCTTGGATATCGCAAGACCAAGCATGTCGAAACCTATCTCGAGACCTGCCGGTTCTGACCGGTCAGGTCTCGATTTGCATTGGGCGGACGGTAGCGAGAGGCCCTGACGCCCGCGAAATCGAGATCGGGAGAGAAATATGCTCAGGAGAAAGACCAACGGGGTAGCGAGACGCCCCCGTGTCGCGTCGGTCCTGACCCAGATCGCCAACGAGTCCGTTGATCGCCGCGCGTTCCTGCGCCGGTCAGGCCTCGCCGTCGGCGGTTTGGCGGCGGCCGCCTCATTCACGGGCGGCACAGTCAAGAAGGCCAAGGCGCAAGCCGCTGTGGCGGCGGCGCTGGAGACCAGGAAATCCATCTGTACGCACTGTTCGGTCGGTTGCACCGTGATGGCTGAAGTGCAGAACGGCGTCTGGATCGGGCAAGAGCCCGGCTGGGACAGCCCGTTCAATCTGGGCAGCCATTGCGCCAAAGGCGCATCGGTTCGCGAGCACGCCCATGGCGAGCGCCGTTTGAAATACCCCATGAAAATGGTCGACGGGAAGTGGACCCGGATCAGTTGGGAAGAGGCCGTCAACGAGATCGGCGACAAGATGCTGCAAATCCGCGAAGAAAGCGGACCTGACAGCGTCTATTGGCTGGGCTCGGCCAAACACAGCAACGAGCAGGCCTATCTGATCCGCAAGTTCGCGGCCTATTGGGGCTCGAACAACGTCGATCATCAGGCGCGCATCTGCCATTCGACGACAGTGGCCGGGGTTGCGAACACATGGGGCTACGGCGCCATGACCAACTCCTACAACGACATTCACAAGTCGAAGGCGATCTTCATCATCGGCGGCAACCCGGCTGAGGCGCACCCCGTCTCGCTGCTGCATGTCCTGCGCGCGAAAGAGCAGAACAACGCGCCGCTGATAGTCTGCGATCCGCGCTTCACACGCACTGCGGCCCATGCGGACGAATATGTCCGCTTCCGTCCGGGCACCGACGTGGCGCTGATCTGGGGCATCCTGTGGCACATCTTCGACAACAAGTGGGAGGATACTGAGTTCATTCGCCAGCGCGTCTGGGGCATGGATCAGATTCGGGCCGAAGTCGCCAAGTGGAACCCTGATGAAGCCGAAAAGGTCACCGGCGTGCCGGGCAGCCAGTTAAGGCGCGTGGCGCGTCAATTGGCCAACAACCGACCGGGCACCGTGATCTGGTGCATGGGCGGCACCCAGCACACCAACGGCAACAACAACACCCGCGCGTACTGCATATTGCAGCTGGCGCTGGGGAATATGGGAACTTCGGGCGGCGGCACCAACATCTTCCGCGGCCACGACAACGTGCAGGGGGCCACAGATCTGGGCGTTCTGGCCAACACGCTGCCGGGGTATTACGGCCTTTCGGCCGGATCCTGGGCGCATTGGGCGCGCGTGTGGGAGGAGGACCTCGACTGGCTGAAGGGCCGGTTCGCCACCATGAAGACCGCGGACAGCAAAGACCGTGCGATGATGAACGAAAAGGGCATCCCGGTCTCTCGTTGGATCGACGGCGTGCTGGAGGCGAAGGAGAATATCCATCAGCCCGACAACACTAGGGCGATGGTGTTCTGGGGCCATGCTCCGAACTCTCAGACCCGCATGTCAGAGATGAAGACGGCGATGGAGAAGCTCGACCTTCTGGTCGTGATCGATCCGTATCCGACTGTCTCTTCGATCCTGCACGACCGCAAAGACGGCGCCTATCTGCTGCCGGCGGCGACGCAGTTCGAGACCTACGGGTCCGTCACCGCGTCCAACCGATCCTTCCAGTGGCGCGAAAAAGTCGTCGAGCCTCTGTTCGAGTGCAAGGCCGACCACACGATCATGAAGCTGTTCGCAGACAAGTTCGGCTTCACCGACCGGATGTTCCGCAATATCGAGATCAATGGCGACGAGCCGCTGGTCGAGGACATCACGCGGGAGTTCAATCGCGGCATGTGGACGATCGGCTACACTGGCCAGTCGCCGGAGCGGCTGAAGCTGCACATGGCCAACCAGCACACCTTCGACCGCACCACGCTGCGCGCGCTCGGAGGCCCGGCCGACGGCGACTACTACGGTCTGCCATGGCCGAGCTGGGGCACCGCCGAGATGGGTCATCCGGGCACGCCGAACCTCTACGACATGTCCAAACCGGTGGCCGAAGGCGGCCTGACCTTCCGCGCGCGCTTCGGCGTTGAGCGGGACGGGCAGAACCTGCTCGCCGAAGGCGCCTACTCCGTCGGGTCGGAGATTCAGGACGGCTATCCCGAATTCACCATGCAGATGCTGATGGATCTGGGATGGGATGGCGATCTGACGGCGGAGGAGAAAGCCGCGATCGACGCCGTAGCCGGCCCGAAGACCAACTGGAAGGTCGACCTCTCGGGTGGCATCCAAAGGGTCGCGATCAAGCATGGCTGCGCGCCCTTCGGCAACGCCAAGGCGCGGGCGGTCGTCTGGACCTTCCCGGACCCGGTGCCGATCCATCGCGAGCCGCTCTATACGCCGCGTCGCGATCTGGTCGCGGGCTACGCCACCTATGACGACACCCATGCGTGGCGTCTGCCGACCCTCTACAAGTCCATTCAGGACAATGACTTCTCCAGTGATTTCCCGATCATCCTGACCTCGGGACGTCTGGTGGAGTATGAGGGCGGCGGCGACGAGACCCGCTCCAACCCGTGGCTCGCCGAGCTGCAGCAGGAGATGTTCGTCGAGATCAACCCCAGGGACGCCAACAATCTTGGCATCCGGAATGGCGAGCAGGTCTGGGTGAACAGCCCCGAAGGCTCGAAGGTGAAGGTCGCGGCGATGATCACCAATCGCGTCGGGTCCGGCGTCGCCTTCATGCCGTTCCACTTCGGCGGGCACTATCAGGGAGAGGACAGGCGGTCGAAATACCCCGCCGGCGCTGATCCCTATGTACTCGGCGAATCCAGCAATGTTGTCGGCACCTATGGCTACGATTCCGTCACGCAGATGCAGGAATCGAAAGTCACGCTCTGCAGCATTGAGCGCGCATAACAGGAGGAAAGCACGATATGGCTCGAATGAAGTTCCTCTGCGACTCGGAACGCTGCATCGAATGCAACGCCTGCGTCACAGCGTGCAAGAACGAGCATGAGGTGCCGTGGGGCATCAATCGCCGGCGCGTCGTCACCATCAATGACGGTGATCCGGGCGAGCGTTCCATCTCGGTCGCCTGCATGCACTGTTCGGACGCGCCCTGCATGGCGGTCTGCCCGGTGGATTGCTTCTATCAGACCGATGAGGGCGTGGTTCTGCACTCCAAGGACCTTTGCATCGGTTGCGGATACTGCTTCTACGCGTGCCCGTTCGGCGCGCCGCAATACCCGCAGGCGGGCAATTTCGGATCCCGCGGCAAGATGGACAAATGCACATTCTGCGCCGGCGGACCGGAGGAGGCCAACTCTCAGGCCGAGTTCCAGAAGTATGGCCGCAACCGTCTGGCGGAGGGCAAGCTGCCGCTCTGCGCCGAGATGTGCTCGACCAAGGCGCTTCTGGCCGGCAATGGCGACGATGTGTCGAACATCTATCGTGAGCGCGTGGTCGCCCGCGGCTTCGGCACAGGCGCCTGGGGTTGGGGCACCGCCTATGAGCAGAAGGGCATCTGAGCCCATCTGACGCGTGACGACCGGGGGCGGGGCTCGACCGAGCGCCCGCCCCTGTTCGCCCGGAACGCGCTGCGTCCGTATTGTTCGCGGCGCAGCCTGAATGAGGCCTGCATGAAATCAACCCTGACCGCCCTACTCTCCTTTGCCGCGATACTTGCGCTGTCTGGTTGCAACGAACTATGCGCGATCATTGGCGGCGATGAGGCGAAGGGCGTTTATACGGGGCAGGCCGACGCGCCGCTTGACCAGAGTACGCGCGATGCGCTCGGCAAGCGCGCCGCGCACCAGAACTTCGGGCTGTAAACAGCCGCGCCCGGCGATGCGAATGCGAGAGGACGTGAGATGAGGAACCGGACATTCCGTTCAGCGCTCAAGGCTCTTGGGCTGATTATGATCACTGCGATATTTGCAGGTGCGATCGCCGGCGCCCTGGTGCTGAACAGTCCGGCCGAAGCGCAATCGGTGCGTCCGCCCGCCAGCGCCGTGGTCAACGCAACGCCGGATGCGCCGTCAGGCGGCCCAAGCGAAAGTATGGAGGGCGGGCCAGTGGGTGGCGCGGTGCCGGGCGAGACGCTGGGTACCGCCTCTCAAACCGACATCTGGCGGCAAATCCGAAAAGGCGATGCGTTCTCGACCCAAGTGCTGGGGCCAAACTCGGGCGCACTCGTGCAATCAGAAGGCTGGGCGTGGCAAGCCTTCCGCGCCGGCCCAATGCGCGACTGGGGCGGCTATGCGCTGGGAGGTATGCTGGCGTTCCTCTTCCTCTTCTATATCTTGCGTGGCCGTATCCGGATCGAAGCCGGACCGTCCGATGAGAGGATTCAGCGCTTTTCCGGGGTGGAGCGGTTCGCGCACTGGCTGTTGGCGGGGTCGTTCATCATCCTCGCCATCACCGGGCTGACGCTGCTCTACGGTCGGCCTGTTTTGATCCCGGTGATCGGGAAAGAAGCCTTCGCGGCCTATCAGAGCTTCGGCAAGCTGCTTCACAACTATCTGAGCTTCGCCTTCATGGCGGGGCTGGTTCTGGTTTTCCTGCTGTGGGTCGCCCACAACATTCCGAACCGTCTGGACCTTGTGTGGCTTGCCAAGGGCGGCGGGCTCTTCACCAAGGGCTCGCACCCCTCCAGCCGGAAATTCAACGCCGGTCAAAAAATCATTTTCTGGCTGGTGGTCCTTTTGGGCGTCTCGCTCAGCCTCAGCGGCCTGGCGCTGATTTTCCCCTATCAGATCAGCATGTTCGGGCCGACTTTCGTGTTCCTGAACGGTCTTGGATTCAGCCTGCCGACCGACCTGACGCCGCTGCAGGAGATGCAGCTCAGTTCCCTCTGGCACGGAATCGTCGGCCTCGCCGCCATCGCGGTGATCCTGGCGCATATCTATATCGGCTCGGTCGGCATGGAGGGCGCGTTCGACGCCATGGGCGACGGAGAGGTGGACAAGAACTGGGCGCGAGAGCATCACGACCTTTGGGTCGAGGAAATGGAGGCGAAAGCCGCCGCCGAGCGAGGCGGGTCCGCTGCGCCGCCACCCAGCGCCACACCCGCTGAATAGGCCGCGGCGAGGTTTCATGCGCATCCTGGCCGCCGTTTCTCTTGGGGCAATCTGCGCGATGAGCGTTGGCTCGACCGCCGCGGAAGGATTTGGCCGGTTGGAGGGGCATGGCGGGCCAATTCAGAGCGTGACGATTTCAGCCGATGGCGCGCAGGCGATGACCGCCAGTTTCGATTACGCCGTCGGTCTGTGGGACATGTCCTCCGAACAGCTGATCCGTTGGTTGGACGGGCATGAAGCGGCGGTCAACACCGCCGTCTTCGCGCCAGGCGGACGCGCGCTGACGGCAAGTGACGATTTCGATCTGATCCTCTGGGATATCGCGTCTGGCGAGGCGCTGCACCGTTTCGAAGGCCACAAGGGCAAGGTGCTAACCGTCGCGGTCTCACCCGACGGGCGGCTCGCCGCATCCGCCGGCTGGGACGGCTGGATTGGCCTCTGGGATCTGGAGGCGCGCCGCTCGCTCGGCTTTTTGAAGGACCATGACGGCATGGTCAACGCGGTGGCGTTCTCGGATGACAGTCAAACCCTCTGGTCCGCCAGCTATGACGGAACCATCCGGCGCTGGCGTCGAAATGGCGAAACCTTCACCTTCGACGAAACAGCGGTCAGCCATGGCTTCGGCGTGAACCTGATTGCGTTGAATGAAAGTGCGGGGTGGCTGGCCTATGGCGCGCTCGACGGCGCGGTTCGGGTGCTGAACCTTGATACGTCGGAAGAGATCGTCGATGTCACCTCTGGACGCCAGCCGGTTCTCGGCCTGGCGCTCAGCCCGGACGGCCAGCGTCTCGCCATCAGCGACGGCGAAGGATTCATCCATGTCGTCTCAACCGAAAGCTGGACGACAATCAGGGACTTCCGCGCCGTGCCGCGCGGTCCGGTCTGGGCTCTGACGTTCACCGTGGGTGGCGACCGGGTTCTTGCGGGTGGGCTGGACGACCACGCCAACATCTGGCCTGTGGCCGACGCCGTTTCCGTCGCCGAAGCGGAGGTCACCGGAACCCGTTTTCACGCGGATGAGGGATTGACCAACGGCGCCCGGCAATTCGCCCGGAAATGTTCGGTCTGCCATACGCTGGAGCCGGACGGACGCCGCCGCGCCGGGCCAACATTGCACAGGCTTTTCGGCCGCAAGGCGGGTGCCGTGACCGGCTATGTCTACTCAGAGGCGCTGGCGACCGCAGGCATCGTCTGGACGGACGAGACCATCGACCAATTGTTCGACCTCGGCCCTGAGCACGTCACACCGGGATCGAAGATGCCGATGCAGCGGATCACGAAGCCGGAGGACCGCGCCGACCTGATCGCCTTTCTCAGGACCGCGACCAAGCCTTGATCTTTGTTCACTGGCCGGCAGGGGCGACAAATAGCCCGGCGCGGCCAAGCGGCGTTTTCTCTCATCATTAAGATTAATCTCCCGACCTATTCATCTGCAATTCATCATGAATCCGGCAAGGTGCTGTCGTTACACAGGTTCTTGAAGCACACACAAGGTCGTAGTTGAGTACCAGTACAGGAGCAGCACCCGATGCGCTTTAGTCACCACCTTCTGATCACCGCGACAATTGGATGGATGGCCGTCGCTCTGGTCTGGGGCGTCGATACTTTCGTTTTTGACATTTCAGGCGTGCCGATCGAGTTGGCCTACATGACCGCGTTCATGGTTTCCGCCGTAGTCGGTGGATTAGTATTTCATGAAGCAGAGGCCATCGCCGCTCACGCCGAGTTTGGATCGTTCAGTTTCCTCAGCCCGTCATCTTTTGCTAAGAAACTTCGCGACGCCCAGAACCGTAGGCGCCTGAACCGCGCGCAAAGGACCGAATATCTGAAGGCCCGAAAATCCTGCAAAAACCAGCGCCGCTGGTGATAGCGGTTGCGGCGGCTTCAGGCCGCCGCAACCGATCCGCTCACATCTCCAAAATCTCGCGAATATCCTGTACCAGCTGGTCACGCGCCGTCTGCGAATCGCGCAGCGGAACTGAGGAGCGACTGGCGACAGCCACGGTGTAGATATCCTCATCCTGGTAAAGCTGTCTGAGAGAGATCAGCACCGCGACATTGTCGAAGCCCTCGCCCGCATACCCCCGGATTTCACCAGCCTCAAAATCAGCATTCTCGATGCGGCCGCTCGCCTCAAGCGCATCCCGTGCTGCGCTCCAGACAACCAATTTGGCGTGATCTTCGACAATAAAGGTGTGACCTTCGATCGGTTCTATGCTCTGGGGACTGGCGCAGCCGCCCAGGAACTGGGCGCACAGAACCAACACGCCGAAACAAGCCGCGGATTTTCGATGCAATTGTCTCGCTCCCAGCCCGATTTCTCGCAAATTCAGGCCAGAGCGTAACAGCGGCGGCCACACGCCGCTACATTTCTTCAGGACGCCTCGTCAGGCTTGTCGCCCGCTAATCAGCCGAGCGATACGCGTCGCAAGCACCCGGTTCGACATATCCAACCCAAGATAGCCGCCGTCAATCGGCCCTTCGAGTACTGACCCTCCCAGCGCCTCACCAGGCGCCGTCAAGGTCATGATCTTGCCTTCGGAGCGCCGAGTGAAATGCGACAGCTCTGAAGCGACCTGCGCCGTCAGAAGGATATGCAGTTTCGCAGCGCCGTTGGAAGCCGGCGCTACACGAAGCGCGATGACATCAGAACGCGCCACGGCGAATTGACGATCTTCAATTGTCAGGGTCAGAACAGCGCCGCTTGTCGCGGTGGCTGGACGGCTTGCCACAAGGATCGTCGCGGTCGCGAGGATAAAGACAAACGCCCACAACACATCGCCCAGACGGGCTCGAGAGTGGTCCGCGCGGGACGACAGCCCGCGATACATCAAACTCATGGTACGATACTCAGTTACGGCACACACAACACACTTACGCCACATTTCTACATGATTTCAGCAGCCTGCGCCACCATTTTAATGTCAAACGTCAATTTTTTTCGTCCGGAATCAATGTTTCAGCCGCAATTCTCGCTCCAACGCCTCCAGAAATCTGGATCGATCGCGCGGCCCAAAAGCGCGACCGCCGCCACCGCTTTGAAATGGATCGGAGGCGCGCAGATCGGCCTTCAGGTCGCGCATCGCCAACGCCATGCCGATATTGGCGGTGGTGAACGCCTCTCCACGATGGTCCAACACGCGAGCTTCAGCCTTTAAGCACTTGTCAGCCAAGGGAATATCCCCGGTTACGCACAGATCGTCCGGGCCGATGCGGTCTGCGATCCACATATCCGCCGCATCCGGCCCTTCCGGCACGATAACGGTTTCGACCAGAGGGTGAGGATTGGGGCGGATGCCGCCGTTGGAGACGATGAAGACGCGCGCGCCGTGGCGTTCTGCGACCTTCACGACCTCGGCTTTCACCGGGCAGGCGTCGGCGTCGATATAGATGGCGGTCATGGAGCTTCTCGTTTCTGCGGCACGGGCTGTGTCCGGCTACTACCTGCCGAGCAACATGTCCATCGCCGCGGCGGCGGAGGGCTGGTCCGGAAAACCGAGCGCCAGTCGCCCGCTGGCTATCGCGACCTGCAGAATGGCCTCCATCACAAACTCTCCGCCGACATAGACGACGAGTGGCTGGCCCACATGGACGGCGGTGTAGCGCGCAAAGCGATCCTTCGCGTCGCCATTCAGCAGAATTTCCAGATTGACGGCGCCCGGCCGCGCGCCCTGCCGAACCTCCACGGCCCAGATGTCCGCAGGCGAAAATGCGAGACGCTCGGTTCCCGCCTCGAAGACGAGGGCGGGCGGCGCTTGATCCTGCGCGACGACGCGCGTCGCTCGAGTGGCGACCAATATCGACGCGAGACCAGTCGCGGCCACGCGCCCGAGAATTTCTCGCCTATCCAGCCACCGCGTCAGACGAATCTCTCCGTAAGCGCCTCTAACCCGACATCCACGATCGCGCCGACAACTTCACTCGCATTCTCTGCGGTTGGCGTGAAGCTGGAGGACCAGGTGACGGCGGAGCCTCCGCTCGGCCGCGCGGACACGGTGATCGTCGCGCGAAAATCGGCGACCGGAAGCTGGCTGGCGATGATCTCATAGGCGTAGGACCGATCGCCTACGCCCCAGCTTTTCTCCAGAATTTCGCCCCCGCCAACCAACATTAAACGGCGATGCTCTTCCCCATCGATCACCTCATGATCGGACATGCGGATCGACGGGTGCCACCGCGGCAGGCCCTGGAAGGCGCCGACGATTTTCCAGACCGCCTCGGGCGGCGCGGGCAGAAAGACCGTTTTGGAGATTTGGGCCATAGTTCCCTCTCGTCATTCCGCGCTGCGCAAGAGGCGCTCAATACACCACGACACTGCGGATGCTCTCGCCCGCATGCATCAGGTCGAAGCCCTTGTTGATGTCGTCCAGCGACAGGGTGTGGGTGATCATCGGGTCGATCTCGATCTTGCCGTCCATATACCAATCGACGATCTTCGGCACGTCCGTGCGCCCCCGCGCGCCGCCAAAGGCGGTGCCGCGCCAGACCCGGCCGGTGACCAGCTGGAACGGGCGCGTGGCGATCTCGGCCCCTGCAGGCGCGACCCCGATGATAACGCTTTCGCCCCAGCCTTTATGGGCGCATTCCAGCGCCTGACGCATGGTCGTCACGTTGCCGATGCACTCGAAGGAATAGTCCGCCCCACCGTTCGTCAAATCTACAAGGTGGGAGACGATATCGCCGTCGACATCCTTTGGATTGACGAAGTGAGTCATTCCAAAGCGTTCCGCCTGTTCTTTACGCGCCGGATTCAAGTCGACGCCGACGATCATGTCCGCGCCCGCCAGCCGGCATCCCTGAATGACGTTGAGGCCAATGCCGCCGAGGCCGAAGACGACGCAGTTCGAGCCTTCCTCGACCTTGGCTGTGTTGATCACCGCGCCGATGCCGGTGGTGACGCCGCAACCGATGTAGCAAATCTTGTCGAATGGAGCGTCTTCGCGGACCTTCGCCAACGCGATCTCCGGCAGCACGGTGTGATTGGCGAAGGTGGAGCAGCCCATGTAGTGCAGGATCGGATCGCCATCGAGGGTTGAGAAGCGGCTGGTCCCATCCGGCATCAACCCCTGCCCCTGCGTCGCGCGGATCGACTGACAGAGATTGGTCTTGGGGTTGAGGCAATAGTCGCACTCCCGACATTCCGGCGTGTAGAGCGGGATCACGTGATCGCCCTTCTTCAAGGTCTTCACCCCCGGCCCCACATCGACCACCACGCCCGCGCCCTCATGCCCGAGGATGGCGGGGAACAGCCCCTCCGGGTCTGCGCCCGACAGGGTGAACTCGTCCGTGTGGCAGATGCCGGTCGCCTTGATCTCGACCAGAACCTCGCCGTCTCGCGGGCCGTCCAGATTGACGTCCATGACTTCGAGCGGCTTTCCGGCCTCAAGGGCCACTGCGGCGCGCGTTCTCATCGTTTATCTCCCCGTTGCCACACCGTTGCGTAGGCGCTTCGAATTGTCCTCGGATGGAGATTGCCCGCTCGGCCGGTCTCGCGCAACCTATGCGAAGGCGAAGCGACAAAGAGCGGCGATTCTCCATGATTGAAATCACCCTTGGCTCGATTGGCTGGGACGCGATCGCGGCGGTGTCGGGTGTTCTGATTGCGACCTTCGGATTCGCGATCAACAAGCGGCTTCGACGGCAGGAGGAACTGACTAAGCGCTACGCCCTGCTGGGCGAGTACCGGCAGGAGATTATGGGGTTCTCGAAGGAGTTCTTCGAAACTGTTTCAGAGGCGCTTGCGCTGAGAGCGCGAACCGACGATCCCAGCCCACCAACGGCGGAACTGGACCGCATCTCGACCCGGCTTTCCAGTCTGGTCGATACGGGGCGGTTCCTGTTCCCCAATCACATTCCGCGAGGCAGCGCCTACGGCGCCAAGAAAGGCCCGGCCTTCGCCGGATTCCGTCGGCCGCCGCTGGATGCGATCCTCGCGGCGCATTTTGCCGTCGAGGCGATGCGCCGGTCCGGCGATGGCGCCAAGCGCTATCTAGAGGATTCGATCCGCCATCTGAAAAGGACCAGACAGCCGCTGACCGAGCCGGTTCGCGATTCAGACCCCGTCTATCTGCTGATCCAGAGCCGGCGCTGCTATCTCAACGCCGTGGTGCCAGACACGTTCCCGCAAGAGTGGCTGTCGATGTTCTCCGACCTGCTGGGGCCGGTGAAGCGCGACGCTTCGGAGGAAGGCGAGAGCAAGTAGAGTTCCGCAGCGCGCCCACAGCGTCGGACTCAGTTCCGCGCCGCGCACAAATTGCACACTCGATAGAAGATTTTTTACGGAGTGCCTCATATGACAATGAACTTAATGCTTTGGAAATGGTCCGATCCGTACAACTCGCGCTCCAAGCGGCGCGGTCTGAAGTTTTTGAACATCACCAACGCTTTTTTAGAAGAAGGAGATCATCCGGCTTTCGGCGTAGCGGACTTCTACGGATTTCGCGAAGCATTGCGGCAGGAATTTGGACAGGACGAAGCCTTTCATCCCTTTGTTTACGAGCAATATCCCGAATGCGCGGTTGTGAATTACCCGAACGCCATTCGCTTTGAACTCGTTCCAAAAGTGGCCAGCATCGGAAAAATTTATGAGCTAAACTCTTCGGAGTTCTAATTTGGATGATTGCTTGGGCAGTCACGAAATCGGCGCTCAAATCTGGATGGAAATCTGTGAACCTTGTTGTATTAGCGCCGGTGCGGTCTCGCCCCGCCCCAGATATCCTTCGGCTCCATCTGCGCGACAAAACCCATGATCGCCTCGACCTCCGCCTCGGTCAGCACCACCGGGTGAATGGGCGGCGGCAGGGAGGCCGTGAAGGGCTCGGTCACGCCCTCTATCTGGGTTACGGCGATATGGGGCGGCTCCGTGTAGAACGCCTCAAAACGCGCTTTCCAGTCCGGATAGGCGCGCAGCACCGGGAAGGAGGGGGTCGAGCCGATGCCGCCAAACTTGTTCACGTCCCCGATCACATGGCAGCGCCCGCAGTGGGCCAGCGCGAGGCGTTCGCCGTCCAGCGTCTCCGCTGCGGCGGCGGCCGTCGAAAGAAACAGAAAAACGATCTGACAGGTCGCGATGCGCATACAGTTCCGAGATAGAGCGCCAAGACCCGAAGTCATGACGGACAAGCGGGCTCAGGCGAGATCCCGCTCTAATGACAATCGGGCGCACATTGAATTAATCTGGCCGATATGAACAACGCAGCGGAAGCGAGCGCCAGCAACTTACTTGGCATCGCGCTCATGACGATCGGCATGGCGGCGGCGGCGACTTCCGATGCGGTGATCAAGACGGTGTCATCATCCGTCGAACCCCATCATATCGTGACGGTCGTTGGATTCAGCAGCGCGGTGATCTTCGGACTGGCCGTGAAGCGCAAAGGCCTGTCGTTGCTTACGCTGGATATTCTCCATCCCGCCGCCCTAGCACGTACGATTCTCGACGTCGTCGCCTGGCTGGGGATCGTTTTGTCGCTCAGCTTCGCGTCTCTGACGATTGTAATGACCATGACCCAGACAGTGCCGATCCTGATAACGCTTGGCGCGATCTTATTCTTGGGAGAGACGGCGAGCACCCGCGATTGGCTGGCTTTAATGCTGGGCCTGGCCGGAATGTTGCTGATCGTTCGGCCCGGGTACGCCGATTTTGAACCGAGCGTGCTTTACGCGGTGATTGCGGCGGTTGCGATGGCGGCGCGTGATCTTGCAAGCCGCGTGGCGCCCACGCGCATTACGACAATACAAATCGGCGCGTGGGGAGGAATCACGTTGGGCGCCACGGGACTGGTCATGTCCCTGATAATCTCGGGGTCGCCGCTGCCGATCACCGTGGATATCGCGCTGGCGTTCACAGCAATCGTGGCCTTCGCGGCCGTGGCGTTTTATTGCATCACCTCCGCAATGCGGGTCGGCTCCGTCGCCGCCATCTCGCCAATCCGGTACTCGCGATTGGTTTTCGGCGCGTCTTATGGCGTGATATTTTTCGGTGAGACGATCAGCCTGCCGATGCTTGCCGGCGCGGCGATCATCGTGGGAAGCGGCCTGTATCTTTTGCGGCGGGAATTGCGAAGGAAGAAGGCGTAGCTCTGCACGCTCGCCCCTACCCCCGCCCCCGATACGGCGCGACGCCCTGATCGGGCAGCCACAGCCCTTCGGGCGGCGCGCCGGTTTGCCAGAATACGTCGATCGGGATGCCGCCGCGCGGATACCAATAGCCGCCGATCCGCAGCCATGTCGGCTCGATCGTCTCGACGATGCGCTTGCCGACCGTCACGGTGCAGTCCTCGTGAAAGGCGCCGTGACCGCGAAAACTCTGGAGGAACAGCTTCAGCGATTTCGACTCCAGCAGGTGCTGGTCAGGCGCGTAGTCGATCACCAGATGACCGAAATCCGGCTGGCCTGTGACCGGGCACATCGAGGTGAACTCCGGGCAGGCGAAGCGCGCCAGATAGAGCGTGCCCGCCTGCGGGTTCGGCACCGCGTCCAGCACCGCTTCATCTGGGGAGGCGGGTATCTCCACATCCTTCCCGAGAGAGGTGATCTCATGCAATTCGGTCACTCGGCGCCTCCTGATCCATACCGGCGGCCCATCGCGCCAGCCCCTCTAATTTCTCGAACTGGTCGAACACGGCCTGGTGCGCGATTTGATCAACGGCCGTTTTTCGGTAACCCTTGGTGAACAGCAGAAACGGCGCCTGCGCCGCGCGGGCCGTCGCCGCATCTGTCTCGCTGTCGCCGACATAGACCATCGGCCCGTCGCTCAACTTCTCACCGCAAGCCAGCAATGGGGCCGGGTCCGGCTTCAGCGCGCCGATCGTGTCGCCGCCCACCACTGCGTCGAAATACTGCGCCAGGCCGAACCGGCGAAGGATGTCACGCGCCGGCGCCTCGGGCTTGTTGGTGCATAGGCCCATGGCGAAGCCCGCCGCGCAAAGATCGGTCAAAGCGCCTCGCACGCCGGGATAGACCGTGGTCAGAGTCGCCGGATCGGCTTCATAGGCGGTCTGAAACTTCGCCAGCGCGGCATCGAAGGTGCGCGGGTCCGCCCCGCCCGTCGCGTCCAGACACCGTTCCACAAGCTTGATGATCCCGTTGCCGATGAAGGCCTTGACCTGCGACAGCGACACATCCTCTCGCCCCAGCGCGGCCAGAGTCACATTGGCGGCGGCGTGCAGATCCGGGGCGCTGTCGACCAGCGTACCGTCCAGATCGAAGATGATGCGCGGCGGGTGGGTCACGCGTTCTTCCACTTTATCGAGCAGCCCATGGAGGGGGTCTGTTCTTCCGGCCCCCTGCCCGTTTCGGCCACAGCTTTCATCGCCTCGTATAGCTCGCGCGGCGCGTCCGGCGGGGGCGCCTCCGTCCGCCCGGCGTCCAGGCGGCCCCGGTATTGCAACCCGAGATCGGCGTCGAAGCCAAAGAAGTCCGGCGTGCAGACCGCGTCATAGGCGCGGGCGACCTGCTGGCTCTCATCATAGAGATAGGGGAATGGAAATCCGTGCCGGGCCGCGAATTCGGCCATTCTATCGGGGTTGTCGGCGGGATAGCTGATCGCGTCGTTTGAGGAGATCGCGACGGTCGAGACTCCCAATGGCGCCAGATCGCTCGCCGCCGCGACGATCCGGTCGATCGAAGTCTTTACGTAGGGGCAATGATTGCAGATGAAGACGATCAGCGTCCCCTTCTTTCCCCTCAGATCAGACAGCGCGTGCGTCTCGCCGTCGACGCCGGGCAGAGAGAAATCCGGGCCTTTCCAGCCAAAATTGCAAATCGGCGTTTCCAAAAGGGCCACGGGGATCTCGCTGCGTAGGAGTATGGGTTCGGCGCAGTTTCCCGCCTTCGCGGCTTCAGCGCAAGAGACTCCGCGCGGCGGCCGGCCCCCTCGCGCCTTTCCGCGCGAAGGTCTATAGGTAAGCGCATGAGCGCGAATGAAAATACCGCTGCGGGGCCAAGGCGGCTGGTGATCGGCATCTCCGGCGCGTCGGGCGTAGCCTATGGGGTGCGCGCGCTGGAGCTGCTCCGCGACACGGAGGTGGAGACTCATCTGGTCGTCTCGAAGTCCGGTGAAATGACAATGGGTTATGAGCTGGACTTGAAGCCCACCGACGTCCGCACGCTGGCCGATCACTATCACCCGGTCGGGGACGTCGGGGCATCGATCGCCTCGGGCTCGTTTCACACCGCGGGCATGCTGATCCTGCCCTGCTCGATCCGCACGATGGGAGAGATCTGCACCGGCGTTACGTCCTCGCTGCTGACGCGCGCGGCGGATGTCGTTCTGAAAGAGCGTCGCCGACTAGTGCTGGCGGTGCGCGAAACGCCACTCCATCTGGGCCATCTACGCACAATGACCCAGCTGTCCGAGATGGGCGCCGTGATCGCGCCGATCGTGCCGGGCATGTACGCGCGCCCGGCCTCCATCGAGGAGATGATCGATCATTCGGTCGGCCGGCTGCTGGACCAGTTCGGGATTGATGTCGGAACTGCGCATCGGTGGCGCGCGGGTGAGGCCGATTAATCACGCCGCGACAATAAGTCGGTCCGTCATTGTTGCGGCGCAGCATCATTGCTGCTCTACGCCGCCTTGTATTCCCAAAGAATGGATCGTCGCCTGTGCCCAAGCTGTCCTTTGAATCGTTCGCCCGCCAGATTCGCGCCTCCATTCCCAAATCGGATGAGGCCGTCGCGCTGACGCCCGGCCGGATCAAAACAGAGGTTCTGTCGGGTCTGACGGTCGCCCTTGCTTTGGTGCCGGAGGCCGTGGCCTTCGCCTTCGTCGCGGGGGTCCATCCGCTGGTGGGGCTTTACGCCGCGTTCATGGTCGGTCTGATCACGGCGTTGATCGGCGGTCGGCCCGGCATGATCTCCGGCGCGACGGGCGCGCTGGCCGTGGTGATGGTCGCGTTGGTGGCCCAGCACGGGGTCGAATACCTGTTCGCCACAGTGGTTTTGATGGGAATTCTGCAAGTCATTGCAGGCGTCTTCAGGTTGGGCAAGTTCATCCGGCTGGTGCCGCATGCGGTGATGCTGGGTTTCGTCAACGGTCTGGCCATCGTGATCTTCCTGGCGCAGTTGACCCAATTCAAGGTTCCGGGACCGGATGGAGAGCTGGCCTGGCTGACCGGAATCTCCCTCTACACCATGCTGGGACTGGTGGCGCTGACCATGGCGATCATCTGGCTGCTGCCGAAACTCACAACCGCGATTCCAGCGCCGCTGGCCGGGATCGGCGTGGTGGCCGCCATCGTGATCGGCTTCGGAATCGACGTGCCGCGCGTCGGCGACATGGCCACGATCAAAGGCGGATTGCCTGAGTTCCACATTCCCGCCGTGCCGATCAATCTTGAAACGCTGGAGATCATTCTGCCCTACGCGGTCATACTCGCCGCGATCGGCTTGATCGAAAGCCTGCTGACGCTGAACCTGGTGGGCCAGATGACCGACCGGCAGGGAGGCGCCAGCCAGGAATGCGTGGCGCAGGGCGTATCCAATGTCGCGACCGGGTTCTTCGGCGGCATGGGCGGTTGCGCGATGATCGGCCAGTCGATGATCAATGTGAAATCCGGCGGACGCACCCGGATCGCCGGCGCCGCGGCCGCGCTGTTTCTGCTCAGCTTCATCCTGTTCGCCTCTCCGCTGATCGAGCAAATCCCATTGGCGGCGCTGGTCGGCGTGATGTTCATGGTGGTGATTGGCACATTCGCCTGGAACACCTTCCGGATCATGCGAGTCATGCCGCCGATCGCCAGCTTCACAATGCTGCTGGTCACGGTGGTTACCGTGGTCGAAGATCTTGCCGTCGCTGTTGTCGTTGGCGTCATTTTCTCATCGCTGCACTACGCTTGGAAAAATGCGGAGCGCATCACGGCGCGCATACAGGAAGAGAACGGCGAGAAGGTCTACACCATCGTCGGCCCGCTGTTCTTTGGCTCCGCCACCAGATTCGTCGAGCTGTTCGATCCCAAGCGCGACCCAAGCCGGGTGATCGTGGATTTCAGCGAAAGCCGCGTGGCGGATCAATCCGCGCTCAGCGCGATCGAGGGGCTTGCCGCGAAGTACGAGGAAGCGGGCAAAGAGCTTCAGTTGCGCCATCTTTCCCATGACTGCGCGATGCTGCTGGAACGCGCCGGGATGATCGTCATCGAATCTGAAGACGATCCCGAATATGAGGTCGCCGCCGACCACTCGGTCAAGATCGGCCTCTTTGGCGGCGCCCACTGACCGTCCTGCTTCGCGGGAATGATCCAAAAAAGACTCGCGCGCAGCCCAGCGAGGCGGATACGATGCCGCCATAATGCGGCGGCGGAACTATCTGGCGCGGAAACGAGAATTCCGCGCGCAACGGCCGCCCAACAATGGGGAGATTCGGAAATGACGGACAGTGCGAAGCCTGACGGCGCCTCGAAACCAGAGCAGATGATGATCGATGTCGTCATCCGATTAACGTTTCTCGGTTTATTGGCCTATTGGGCGGGCTTGCTGGTCGGACCGTTCGTGGTGATCGTCATTTGGGCCGGAATTCTGACCGTTACGCTGTTGCCGGTCTATAACTGGCTGAAGAAGAAACTCGGCAAGGGCTCCTATGCGTCATTCCTGATCACGCTGGTGCTGCTCGCTATCATTCTTGGTCCGGCGGCTGTCCTGACGACCAGCCTGGTCGAGAGCGGGCAGAACATCACCGAGGGACTGGAAGCCGGAACCCTGCATGTTCCGCCTCCGTCCGAGAGTGTGAAGGAATGGCCAGTGATCGGCGAGAAAACCTTCGCGGCCTGGAGCCGGGCCTCCAACAACCTCACTGGCTTCGTCAAACAACACGCGGCGGAGATCAAATCGATCGCGAGCGGCTTCCTATCCGCGGCCGCCGGCGTTGGTGGCGGCGTGCTTAGCTTCGCCGTCTCGACGATCATCTCCGCTTTCCTTTACGGGCGTAGCGAGAGCATGGCCCACTCGATTGGCAGCTTCGCGGAACGGATCGTACGGGATAGAGGTCGAGAGTTTGTCGCGATGTCCGGCGCGACAATCCGCAATGTCGCGCGCGGCGTGCTGGGCGTCTCTCTGATTCAGGCGGTCCTCGCCGGAATTGGCCTGATCGTGGGCGGTGTTCCGGCCGCCGGGCTGCTTGCGTTGCTGATCCTGATTCTCGGCATCGTCCAGGCGCCGCCTACCCTGATCATCATCCCTGCGATTATCTGGTTCTGGACAGACGCGGAGTTCCTTACGGCGCTCATCTTCACGATCTACATGGTTCCGGTCGCGCTGCTGGATAATTTCCTGAAGCCGATACTGATGGCCAAGGGCCTGAAAACGCCGATGCTGGTGATCTTCATTGGCGTCATTGGCGGCACGCTGGCCCATGGCCTGATCGGTCTTTTTCTTGGCCCGATCATTCTGGCGGTGTTCTATGACCTCCTGACCACTTGGGTGACAGGCGAGATGCCCGCGCCGGACGAAGACGAGGGGGCCGCGGAAGCGACGCGGGAGACCGCTTGATGAAGAACACGATCCGCATCGCCTGTCTGATTGGTCTGGTCATTTTCGGCTGGTATCTGATGGCCGACCGGCACACGCCGTTCACAGGCAACGCCCGGGTCAAGGCGGTCGTGGTGCCGGTGGTGCCGCAAGTGTCGGGATACCTGACGGCGATATCGGTCTCGAACGGCTCTTTCGTGCAGACCGGCGATGTCCTGGCGGTGGTCGACCCCGAGCCCTACAAGATCGCCGTCGCCAAAGCCCGCGCCGATCTTAAGACCGCGACCAGCGATGTCGGCGCCAGTTCGGCGGAGGTGGAGTTGGCGCAATCCGGCGTCGCCCGCGCGCAGATCAACCTCGACAACGTCAAGATCCAGACCGAGCGCGTGTTCGAACTGGAGGAAAAGGGTCTCGTCCCGATCGCGCGTGGCGATGACGCGCGCTCGCAGCTCGCTGCCGCGGAAAGCGAATTGGAAGGCGCCAAAGCCGATCTCGTCCGGGCGCAGGAGACGCTGGGCGCGACGGGCGAGGACAATCCGCGCATCGAAGCAGCGGTCGCGACCCTCGCCAATGCGGAGCTGAACCTGGCGCGAACCCAACTGATCGCTCCGTCGCCGGGGTCGATCGTCGATCTGGTGGTCGACGAGGGTTCTTTCGCCAATCCCGGCAAGGCGGTGATGACCTTCATCTCCGTCGACGACGTCTGGATAGAGGCCTATCTGACCGAGAACAATATCGGCAATCTGCGGGTCGGCCAGCCGGTCGAGGTCACGCTCGACATGCATCCGGGCCGGGTGCTGAAAGGCGTCGTGGCCAGCAACGGTTTCGCCGCCTCAAGCGGCAAGGACACAAAACCCGGCGAGTTGACCGATCCGCCCAACGCATCGGGCTGGATGCGCGACCCACAGCGGTTCCCAATTCGCATTCGCTTGCCGGATCATTTGGGCAGCGATCAGACCGATGACGTGCTCTATCGCATGAACGGACAGGCGGACGTGATCGTCTATACCGGCGACAGCGCAATCCTGAACGCCATCGGCGCTGTCTGGATCCGGTTGATGGCCGTCCTGAGCTATGCCTACTGACGCCACAGTTTCGGCCGAGCCGCCCCCGGCCGAGCCCGCGCCGCATCAAGAGGCGGCTGAGCGCCGCGGCATGCGGCTGGGTTTCGGCGTCGCGACCATGGTCACGCTGGGCGCAGGACTCGCCTGGCCGCTTTGGACCATTGGCGCGATCTTCTCCAACCTTCTGCTACAGGCGCCCGGCCCCATGCCGCCCAAGGCGGCGCGCGGCGTTCTCGCCTTCTCGGCGATCTCGATGGCGCTGGTCTGGTACGTCGCGCAGGTCCTGTTGGCCTATCCGTTCTTCTTTTTTGTCGCGCTGGTGGTCTCGATCTTCGGCATCTTCCGCTTCGCGGCGAAGGGTGGGCAATTGCTGATCGTCGTCCTGTTGATGATCGCGGTTCTGCTGATCCCGACGCTGCTTTTGACGTCTCCCAAGCTAGCGCTGATCGCGGCCAGCTGGCTGTTCGCCAATATTGCAATCGCGATATTCGCATCCTGGTTCTTCTTCACGCTGGCGCCGCCCAAGGGAACGCCGCCGCCCAAGCCCAAAAAGGCGCCGGTGTCGGACGCGGAGGCCAACAAGCACGCGCTGAAGATGACGATGATCACCGCGCCTTACGCCGTGCTGCACTTCGCCATGGGCTGGACCAATGTGCTGCCGTTGATCTTCATCGCGCTTCTTTCAACCGCTCTGAGCGGCGCAAAGGGCAGCGCGATGGGCAAGGGGCTGCTGATCGCCAACGTGCTTGGCGGATTGCTCGCCATAGCCGCGTCGGAGGTTCTGGTGATGGCGCCGTTCTACCCGCTGTTGGCGGCCCTTTCGGTTCTGATCTTCATGATTGGCGCAAAAACGCTGGTCTCCGGCGGCAAGCTCGCGCCTCTGGCCGGATCGGCGATGAACGGGTTCATCGTGTTGTTGGGCGGCGTCATAGCGCCTTTCGGGGACAGCGCGGAGATCGCGCTTATCGACCGGCTGGCGAGCATCGGCTTCGCGGTATTTTATGTCGCGATCGCCTATGCGGTCGTCGATGGACTGGCGCAGGAGCGCGACGCGGCGGAGGCTGCGAAGCGTCAGTCGCAGGATCCGCCGCCGGAACCGATCGACGTCTGAAGTGTCGCGCTTTCCCAAGTTCGCTTCTGCGTATAGGCTTTTCCCGTCACCTTGAGGGGGGTCGGCGAGAATCATGAACCCTGGCGCAAGTCGAAAAGACACGCCCATTCGACGCAAGATGCATGCGTCGATGTCCGTTGCGCTCGCGCTCGGGCTGGGGTTCTTCGTCCTGACTGCGGTCGCGGGTGTTTTGGGCGTTGGCCTGCTAGTCGGCTATCGCAACACTTCCGATCTTCTGACCCAGAAAGCCGAACTGATTATCGAGGCCCAGAGAGAGCAGACGCGCCGCTATCTGGAGGCGGCCGAAAACCAGGTCGAGTTCATCGCCCAGCGCATTGCGGAGGGAGAAGTCGCCGCCGATGGCGGTGAGGAGTTCACCAGCCTGCTGTTCGGCGCCGTGTCGGCGACGCCTCAGATCATTCGCATCCAGTTCATTGACAATGACGGCAATCTGATGGGCGTCGAACGCGGCCTCGACGGCAGTGAGGAAGGCGCCGCGCCGATCTTTCAACGCGTTGGCTTCGACGACGACCTGAACCGGCTTATCGATACCGCTCACAAGACGATTAAGCCCCATTGGGGCGAATTGTTGTGGCGGCAGGAATACGAACAGGCGGTGATGAATTATCAGAAGTCGGTCGTTCGCGACGGCAAGGTGATCGGCGTGATGTCGGCCTGGGTGTCGATCGTCGAGCTTTCCATCTTCATGTCAGATCAGGAAATGAAGTTCGGCGCGAACGGCTTCATCCTGCATGGCCGCAACTCCGTTCTGGCGCACCCGATGATGTCATTCGGGTATGCGGGACTGAACCGATCGCGTCCTTTGCCGCCACAGACGTCGTTTTCGGACCCGATCGTCACCGCGATGTGGCGCCAGGACGAAAATTTCAGCATCGCCAAGCAGTTCCTCTCGGGGCCCAATGTACGCTTCGTGCGCTTCGCCAATCTCGAATATGTGGTTCTGTTCAGCGAGTTGAGCGGATTCGGTGAGACGCCGCTGTTCGTCGCCACCTATTTTGAGGCGCACGACATCACGGCCGAGGCGGCGCGGCTGAAATGGGCCATTGTTTTTTGCCTGGGCATGGCAGTTCTTTCCGCGGGCGCGGCGGCGGTGATCGGTCACAAGATCTCCCAACCGGTGCGGCGCCTGGCGGACAGCGCTCAGCGTATCCATGACCTCGACCTAGACAATGTCGGTAAGATCGAAGGCTCGTTTTTCAGCGAGCTCAATGATGCGGCGGAATCCTACAACTTCATGCTCGACGGGCTGAAATGGTTCGAGCGGTATGTGCCTAAGCGCCTCGTGCGCCGGCTGATGCGCTTCCATTCCGGCGAGACGATCAAATCCTCGCATCGCGATGTGGTGATCATGTTCACAGACATGGTCAGCTTCACCGGATTTTCCGAGCATATGACCGCGCCTGCGACCGCCGATTTCCTGAACGAGCATTTTGGCGCGCTGACCAACATCATCGACCGCAACGACGGCACGGTCGACAAGTTCATCGGCGACTCGGTTATGGCGATCTGGGGCGCGCTGGAGCATCAGGACGACGCCGCGGACCGGGCCTGCAAGGCGGCGCTGGCGATCGCTGAATGGGTCCAGGAATACAACAGCCGCACCCGCGCCGAGCATGAAAGCGCGCCTATGGTTCGCCTGCGCATCGGCCTGCATCTCGGCCGAGTCGTGGTGGGCAATATCGGTAGCGACGACAGGCTCAGCTACACGGTCGTCGGCGACACGGTGAACGTGGCGCAAAGGCTGGAAGAGGCTGGCAAGACGCTGGGCGAGCCTCGTTCGGAAACGAATATCCTCGTATCTAGCGCCGTGCGCGCTGCCCTGGTGCGGCCGATCCAGTTCACCCATCTGGGCGCCCACAAACTGCGCGGACGCGAAGAACTGGTCGAGATTTATAATCTCAAGCCGAAGGTTGAGAAACGGCCGGTGGTCAAAGTCAGTCGTCAGGGCCCAACACCCGACTGAACGCGGTACGCGGGAGGCAGGGCCGCCTCTCACTTTTCAAACATCCTCCAGTGCCCAAAGCCGGCGGCGCGGCAATCAGAAAAGCCTGAAACAGGATGTCGGACGCAAAGTTCATACGCGGTTCAGATTCCAAGTCTTATGCTCGCAAGGGGTTGCGATAGCAGATAGGACGCCATGCGGCGTCGGGAGTAGCGTATGTTGAACGACCTTGATTACGTGTTCGCCCACATCGTTGACGATCCGGTCAGCGATGAGGCCAAGATTGCATTCAGCCGGGTGATTTCCCATTGCGAGCTTTATGGCGACGACGTGCAAAAGCGCGTCCTCAAGAAGTATGTGTTTTTCGGCAAGATGGTGCTCCACCGCGAGCAACCGGTGAAGCCGTTCTTCTATACAAAGTTCGCCCAAGCGAGCATGACGCTGAGCCGCGCGTTCTCGAAAGAAGCTGCATAAAATTTTCCATTTCCAGGTATTGCGCTTTCGATCTGCATGAGATGAAAGGGTAAATCTGACATTCGCGTATCGATGCATGAGTGCGTAGGAGTTGAACAATGGACAATGATCCTTTGGAAGTGCTTTCCAAGACGTTAGCGAAACTGATCGAAGACCGGCGCACCTTCGCCGCCAAGCTCGCCGGACCTGGCGAGCCTGAAGAGCGGGAAAGATGGAGGCCGATGTTCGTTCAAATTCAGCAGACTATCGACGCCGTCGAAAAAGCGATCAAAGACGAACAAAAAATGGGCCAGAAGGTTGGAGGAGAGGAACTCCATAGACCCTTGCGACTGTCCGCATAGATCACTGCGCCGAACCTGACTCTCTTTGGAATCTGCCCCGATCGTGGCAACTGGGTCTGGGTGAGCACATTCGCCCGACTGAACGTCGCGCCTGCCAGAAATTCATGACGTCTCGGTTGGGGTCGGAGTGAACGTGGCTGACTCTTCCGACCGGAAAGTCGAAAAATCCGAAGACCGAACTAAATCCAAGCTCTATTGGCGTATGTGGCGACCCATCATGCGCCATAGCATGTTCTGACTGCTTCCGAGAAGATCCAAGAAATATATTAATACAAACATATTAGGCCCTTCCTTCGTCCAGACGCTTCCGCCATATTCCCATGCATTCCCCCATTCTTTGGGGGAAGAATTGGAGGAAGAGTGCCGGGCAGTCAGTCGAGGCGATCGGGTAAGCGACTTTCGGCCGCCATGGTGCGCTCGTCGCTTAAGCCCGGCAAGTATCACGATGGCGGTGGCACAGGCCTTTATCTTCGTGTCGATGAGAGCGGTGGGCGATTCTGGATCCAGCGCATCATGATCCGCGGCAAACGTCGGGAAATGGGTCTTGGCGGCGCCAATATCGTGACTTTGGCCGAGGCGCGGGAAGAGGCGCTTGAGAACAAGAGGCTCGCGCGCAAGGGTGGCGACCCCATCGCCGAGAGGCGCAAGGCCAAGACGGTCCTGACATTCGAGGAAGCCGCGCGGCGGACTCATGAGGAACTGGCGCCGACCTTCAAGAATCCGAAAGACCAGAAAGCCTTCCTGACCACGTTGGAGAGGCACATCTTCCCTCGCTTCGGTCAAGTGTCGGTCGCCGAGATCACCAGCGCAGACGTTCGGCAGGCGATCCTCGATATCCGCAAAACCCGACCCGAGGCGGCGCGGAAACTCACCTATCGCATCGCCGCCGTCTGCCGTTGGGCGATCGCCGAGGGCATGCGCACGGATAACCCAGCCACGCCGGACGCGCTCGCCCTGCCCCGACTGGATAGAAAGCCCGACCACCGCAAGGCGCTGCACTATTCCGAGGTTTCGGGCTGCATCGAGGCGGTGAAGGCCTCCGGCGCCAATCCCGCGACGAAACTCGCCCTTGAGTTTCTTGTGCTGACTGCGGCACGCTCGGGAGAGGTGCGCGGCATGACATGGGACGAAGTCGATATGGAAGGGGCCGAGTGGGAGATCCCGGCGGAGCGGATGAAGATGAAGCGCCCGCATCGGGTGCCGCTGTCCACGCGTGCGTTGGACGTTCTGCGCGAGGCCATGGCGCTCTCAGGCGGTGTGGGCCTCGTATTCCCCGGCGTAAAGCGCGGCCGGCCGATGTCGGACATGACGCTGTCGAAACTCGTGCGCGAGCTTGGCTTCGACGCCCATGTGCACGGGTTCCGCACCTCCTTTCGCACTTGGGCGCAGGAGCAGACCAACTTCCCGCGCGAGGTGGCAGAAGCGGCGCTGGCGCATGTCGTCAAGGACAAGGCGGAGGCGGCTTATGCGCGCTCGGACCTCTTTGAGAAGCGCCGAAAGATGATGGAGAGCTGGGCGGGTTATTTGAGCTTGGAATCGGCTTCGCCGAAAGTAATTTCCCTTAACTAAACGATATCGGATGTGTTCATGAACACGGACAATTTGGGTAAGTTAAAAATTTCTTTTAGCGAAATGCCGCTTCGGTCGAAGGGCGACAAGGCTTGGACAAAAGTTACAATCTCAGACGGAATTTCCGAACATTCTACTTACTATAATGGCAAAGAAGCTGATGCTAAAAAGCACTTAGATAGCTGCGAGTTAGTTAGGGCAACTGTCATTCGAGCTATGTCGATGATGGATTCTGACGATGCCTGGTTCGCTGCAGCTACAATTTTGCACGACGCGGGTTGGATTGATCGCAACTGGCGAGCTACCGATTTAGTAGAGAGCGCTCTCGGCGAGGAGTACATTTCTATAATAAGTCGAGAGTATGGCGATAAATACTCGTTCGCAGCGTGTTTATATTACTGCATGGACTATGGGAAAATATTCTCAGAGACCTGGTACGCATCTCTGATTATGTATCACTACTACGTCAGAGAGGATGACTTTACAGTTGGATACCTTTGGTCTGAGCTGTGCCACAAGAGAATAAATGAAGATGTGATCAAATACGGGAATGAATCTTTAGACCGTCAGAGAACCAACGCGCCGAAAGGCGCGGAAGCTACGAAAGCCCTCAAGGAGCTAAGGCTTTCAATCATGAGAGAATTGGCTTTCGAGCCAGACAATTTGTTAAAGTGGATTGGGAAAAGTGACCGGGAGAAAGTGCGTTTCTTACGCCAGTTGGCTGGTCGCTATGATAGCAGCCGCTCCGACGAGTACATCTTTCAGCACAATGGTCATCTATTGAGCCCCAACTGGTTTGGCGACCTGTTGTCCGATTGGCAAGCGTCAGGAGATATCTCCGCCGCGCTAAACTCTCTCAACATTACAGAACGATAGCCAAAGAATGCCGCGGGCCTAATTCAAAGATCGGAATGGCCCTCTGCAATCCTTCGCCGGTTCCTCCACGTTCCGCTTCGGAACAGTACGAACTGGAAAGGTATCCTAATGACCGAACGCATCCTGCGCCGCCCCGAAGTGGAGGCCCGCACCGGGCTCTCCCGCTCCACCATCTACGCCATGATGGCCGAAGACGCTTTCCCAAAACCCGTCCTGCTCGGCAAGCGCGCCGTCGGCTGGGCGGAAAGCGCCATCGCCGACTGGCTCTCCAGCCGCGCCATTAGGGCCTGACATTATGGGGGCAAAGAGAAACCCCGCCGGCGTTGCAGCGCCTGGCGGGGCTCAAGCGGATCTGAATGCTCAGTCTCACATCCGCTTCGAATATAGCCTCACTCCCTCGCCATTGCATCACCGGATGCAGGCGCGGCGCCTCAGCCGTCTCGGCCTTGACCCCGCGCTGGCCGATCTGGTGGCGGCGCTCGCCTTTCGGGGAGGCGCGCGATGACGAAACCTGCGTTCAGGCGGGGCTGCGATCCGCGCTTTCTCGAACCCTCTCCATTTGCCGCCGACGGGGGCGAAAAAGTGGGCAAAACGCCGGGAAAAATCCGGCTTGAGGATTTGCGCGACCTAGGACACCCGGAAAGCCCGATCAAAGCAATCCGGTCAAAATGCGCCGATTGCAGCGGGGGACAGCTGAGCGAGGTCAGGAAGTGCGTCTGCTATTCCTGCCCGCTCTGGCCGTTCCGAATGGGCGTGAACCCGTTCCACGGGCGCCCGCGCGCGTAATGGTCCGAAAACACGTCCCGAAGAAGGTCCTGAAGAACGGGCGGGACTCGACCAAGGTTCTCCGCAACAAGGGGCTGAAGAACGGGCCACGCGAATGCGGGGTCGAGCAGTTCGTCTGGTTGCCGCTGGAACTGGTCGAGTCCGAGGCCTGGCGCGCGCTTTCGGTCAATGGTCGACGGCTGATCGATCGGTTGGTGATCGAGAGAGCGCATCATTCTGGGCAGGAAAACGGCGGGCTGATCGTCACCCATGCGCAGTTCGAGGCCTATGGCCTCTCCCGCAATTCGATCCGGGGCGCGATCGAGGAGGCCGTCGCCTTCGGCCTTCTCCGCGTGAAGCAGGGCGGGCGCTACGCCGAGAGCAACCAGCCCAACCGCTATCGCCTGACCTGGATGGGATGGTGGAACCGCGACGGCCAGCGTCGCGACCCGACCAATGACTGGAAGGCAGCGACACCGGAGTGGATCGAACGATGGAAAGCGGAGCGCGCAAAGTCCAAGGCCGCCCGGCGACAGCGAAAGTCAGTTCAGACCCCCAAAACTGCGAGTACCGTACCCCCCTGCTTTGCGAGTACGGGCGGCCAATGTAGGTTCTTGAGGCAAGGACGAAAACGCCGAATTTCAGTGAAATCAATGACTTGCAGAACTGACTCCCCCGCGCCCCGTACTCGTGCTTTTGCGAGTCCTATCTAGAATCTCCCGGGGGGCTGGGGGATTAGGCGACACTGAGTAGGCTTTGTCGTTTCTTCATTGCCTCAACGTTCAACGGTTTCCCTGATCGCCCAGTTTTCGCCACAAGAAAAGCGGCGGCGGCGGTTAAATCCCGATTGATAACGGGTCGGTGCGCCAATTCGACGAAGTGATATGGCGCTTGCGCTCAACGACTTGACGTCAATTCGCAAGCATCCAGCTAAGCCCTCCCCCATATCGGTATCACAAGCGGGATGGCCCCAAGTTATCTCGCTCACCTGATGCCGTCGCGTTTTGCGCCGCCTGTTGCGGCATCCGCGGCATCAAACTTCGCCTAGCCCCATCTCCCCTCTTCTTGGGGTCAGGCGCCTTTCTCCTCCCTGTCCTTGGCCGCCTTTCGGGATGGCTCCTTTTTTGGGAGTGGCGAATAGTCGGATGGGCTCGTCTGACTGAGAGTGTCTGCGTCGCCAGCAACGTCCGCTTTCGCGCCTAAAGCCGACTTCATGAAATTTGGTCTCAACGACCGTTCCTGACCCAAAGGCGACATTCGTGCAGTTCGCAGCGATCGGATGCAACGCGCCAATGCAGCCGTGCCCCGACAGCTCATCTCGTGGGCGCGGCAATACCGCCGCCAGCGCGACCGGTCCGGAGCGGTCGCTCACCTACCGCTCCGACCCCGCACTGCAGCGCTCGCTTTGCCGCCATTTATGCGCCGCGCAGCAATTTCGAAACAAGAGTGACGGAGCCGCGGACAAACCGACCCTTCGTGGTTTCACAGACCCAAATCGCTCAGTTCGGAGTGTGGCATGGTCACGGTTCGATTGGCAGACCTCAAATCAATAAATTCGAATTCCTGACAAAGGTCAGAGGCAGAGAACACAAACGACCGTAGGATGCGATGAGACTCTTCAATTTTTGCCAAATGAGGTGGCGCTCTTGGAACCAAAACAGGGAGGTAGCCATGAACATACTTCACGGAATCGTCGTGACAGCGGTTGCTGCGACAATGATCAGCACAAATCCGGTCCAGGCGCAGGACCTGGCGGTCGAGAATGCAGCCAGCATCGTGCGAGGCGGACAACTCTACGACAAATGGTGGAAAATCACCAAGAGCACAGAGCCCTCTGAAACCCACAGCGCTTACCAAGCGGATACCGGGCGGGAAGGTTCGGGAACCTGGCGCTGCAAGGAATGCCATGGCTGGGACTACATCGGCCCGAAAGGCCGCTATTCCTCAGGCTCGCACTACACCGGAATCAAGGGCATAGAAGACATGGCCGGTGGCGATCAGGCTGCGATTGCCGCGTCGATCCGCGGCGAACCGCACAATTTCAGCACCGATCAAATCGACGATGCGTCAATGGCCGATCTGGCCAACTTCGTCGCGCAGGGGCAGTTTGACATGATGCAGTTCCTTGCCGACGGCAGATCCACCGGTGATGCCTCTGTGGGCGAACCGCTCTATACGACGCTCTGCGCCGGCTGCCACGGTGCCGACGGCATGAAGATTAAGGACATGCCGCCACTCGGCGAAATCTCGGGCAACCCGCAGGAAACAATGCACAAGATTCTGTTCGGCCAGCCCGACGAAGCCATGCCGGCACTCTACATGTTCGGCCCGCAAGTTGCCGCGGACATCACCGCCTATCTGCACACGCTGCCGCAATAATACCGGCTCGGCCGGGGCTCCGACTCCGGCCCTTCCCAATGAACTGACGCGCCCGGACGAAGGAGCAGGCAGGGTGGCAGGGGAGACGACCAGAAAATTGGGTGTGATTCGGCGGCTCTGGCGGTGTTTCTGGGAGCCTACCGCCCGCTTCGGCTGGGGCGTGATCTTCATTGCCGGCGGCACCGCGGGGGTCCTCTTCTGGGGCGGGTTCAACTGGGCCATGGAGGCTTCGAACAGTCCGCGGTTCTGCCTGAGTTGCCACGAAATGGCCGACAACGTTGGGCAAGAGTGGATGGCCTCCACCCACTACCGCAACCCTTCGGGCGTGCGCGCCACCTGTTCCGACTGCCACGTGCCCAAGGACTGGCTGCCTAAGGTAATCCGCAAGATCAGGGCGATGGGCGAACTCTACGGCCACTTCACCGGCAAGATCGACACGCCCGAGAAGTTCAAAGCACACCGCGAGGAGATGGCGCAGAGGGTCTGGGCCGAGATGATCGCCTCGGACTCCAAGGAATGCCGCAACTGCCACAGCGAGCACGCGATGGACTTCGAGGAACAATCCCAGCGCTCACGCGACAAGATGGTTCCGGGCATCGAAGAAGGCAAGACCTGCATCGAGTGCCACAAGGGCATCGCCCACCGTCTGCCCCCGCGCGATGACTAGAGATTGCGTCAGAGCGCATCGGATTGACAGCCCTTAAAGCCCCAGATTTCTCGCCCGCGGCGAACTGCAGGAAGGTCCCGCACTGCGGTTGTCCAAACAGAGTGCGACGAACTTCCGGATCTGGCGCGAAGCGGAAATCACCGCCTCTGATCATGCTGCAGTCATAACGAATGGCGGCTTTCTCCTCTGCAGCGCAGCACGTCCACAGGGTCGGAGTACTCGCTCTGAATGCTGCATGAGCACAGCCCCGAAACTTGGTTCGTCGCCTTTGGGCTCTTGGCGGTCGTTCCGTCGCCAGTCGTGGGATGGCAGCTTTCGATGACCGCTTATCTGGGCTTCGCTCTATCGACCTAATGCCAGTGCACAATCCGCGCTGCGCGAATGATCGCTTTCGATTTGCTCCGGGAGGCTGGGCATATTGCCTTGCACCAGACCGCTTCTGACCCGGAGCGGCCATGATCGCCGAACGCTCCGATCGACGGCTTCGAGCCCAAAGGCGACGAGCCAACTTCCGAAGCTGTGCTTGTGCAGCATTCAGATCGAACGCTCTGACCATTTTCTAGTGCTGCGCTGCAAAGGGGAAAGCAGCCATTGGTCGCGACTGCAGCGTAGCTGGAGGCAGTGAGTTCTGCTTCGCGTCAGAAACGGACGCCACAATTTCGCCTTCGACTGCCAAGCGTGGCTCAAAGGTCAGCAACAATGAGCAACCTTCGACCGCAGATGTCGGCAAGATATTCGCGCCAGTAGCGCTCCGCTCCATTCCCTAGAGAACCCCTCGGTCGCGCCACTTTTTGAAAATAACCTGCACTTTCTTGTCCATGGCGCTGACAGCGTCTTCGGGGCTCATGTCGCCGATCGCCGCCTGTCGGAACATCTCTGGGATCAGCCAAGCGCCGAAGACTTCAGAGATGCCGGCGTTCACAAATCCGGGATAGCCTATATTGGTCGCCCAGTCGTTGACGTCCTCCAGCACCTTGTACTTGTCCGGTGGATCGGCCTGGGCGTCATTGGCTAGCCTGTCCTTTAGGTCCGGAACGGTCTCTAGAAAGCAGGGGAAATTGTAAAACTCGCTGGCCGCGAAGGCCTGGTCGGAGTTCGAGACGTAGTCCACCAGGAATTTCTTTGCGCCCTCGACGTTCTCGGCGAATTTCCAGATCGAATAGACGTTCATCACATGTTGCAGCCCCATTCTGCGAACCGGACCCTTGGGAGCCTTGGCGAGCCATATATTCCGGCTTAGTTCGGGCGCGTCCTTCTCCGCGGTGCGCGTGATGGAGATCGCATTCATTGTGAGGGAGGCCTTGCCAGTCAGCATGACCCGGTTGTTGGAGGAGGCGTCCCAGGTGAATACATCCGGGGTCATGCTCTCCTCGTACATCGCCTTCACGAACTTGACTGCCTCCACCGTCTCTTTCGAGGCGAGGATCACGTTGCTCTCTTGGTCCTGAACCGAGGAGCCGAATGAATACATGATAGAGCGCAGACACATATTGGTGTCGATCTCAGACGCCAGACCAAGCCCCAGCGGAACGCCGTGCTCCTTCCTGATCCGCGCCGCGCCCGCGCGCACATCGTCCCACGTATTCGGGTGTATCCCGACAGAGTCCCACAAATCCTTCCGGTACTCGATCGGCCCTGGAACGAAGTTGGTCGAGAGGCCGTAATACTTTCCCGTCTTCGGGTTTAGAGAGCTCCCGACCGCCAGATCGATCGGTTGGCCAGAGTTTCCGACGCATTCCTCAAAAACATCGCTCAGGTCCAGCACATGCTGTTCCAAATCGGGTCGCGGCCACAGGAACAGGAACAGGTCGTGGCCTCGTTGGGCCAAGGCTTCGGCGTCGGCCCGGGCGTTCAGCGCGGCAAGGCTTATATTATCAACGATCACCTCGGTGTCGTTCGCGGCGCCCCACTCTTTGACGTAACTTTCGTTGAACCACTTGTCGTAACCGGGGACGTAGTGAATCCACTGCATGATCCTGAGTGTTTTTGGCTTTGCCGCGGCATAGACCGGCAGCGGCAATCCGCTAGCGCCGGCGAGAACCGCGCCACCCACGGCCGCCTTAACGAATTGTCGCCGATCCGAATTCCACAGGTGATCCGGCGAGTCTGTTCTTTCTTCCTCCGTCACGATTTGTCCTTTTGGTTTAATGCGTCACCCTTTCTGGTCTTGGCCGATATCGCGCAGCGCTCCCAACAGGCGGGTCGAGTCCGATTCATTCTTGTAGTAGGCGCCCTCATATTTCACGTAGAGATCATAGAGCTCCCGAACGTCATCAATTTCTGGCCTTTTCAATTCCGCCACCGCCTTGTCCCTCAGCCCAAGATGCTCGTACGACGCGGCTAGATACGCTCTTTGGACGAGGCCAAGCTGGGGATTCAATTTGAACGCCCTTTCGAAAACTGAGACGGCGTCTTCAAACTGTTCCATGCCGAAATGCGCCATACCCAACGTAAACAGATAGTTCGGCATGTTATGCGGGTCCGCGCGGATCGCCTTGTCGACGAATTCAACCGCTTCGTCAGGCTTTCCTGAGTAGATAAGCGCCGCGGACATCGCCAGGTATCCAGCCGCGTCATTGGGGTCGAGCGCGATGCCCCGCGCCGCCTCCGAAACGGCTTCGTCCGGGAAAAGCAGAATTATATACCATTTTGAAGCGACCTGGTGGGCCAGTGGCGTTGGATGCAGCAGGGCGTCTTTCAAGAATCCGCCAGCCAGACCTGGCATCGCTTCGGCCGATACCCCCACCACATGGGACCAGTCCCACGCGTTTTGGTAACTTTCCGTATAGATCGACGCGATCGCCGCATGGGCGCGGCCATAGTCAGGGTCCAGTTCGATTGCTCTCTCGAAGTATGGAAGCGCTTTCTGAAAATCATGCGCCGTCCATTTTCGGTAGTTCTCCCAGCCTTTTAAAAACTCGTCATAGGCCTTGATGTTGTTGGTCTCCTGGCGGTTCCTGCTCGCTTGTTCTCCCGCGTCTAACTTGACGGCCAGCGCCGAGAATATCTTGTCGGTGATCCGGTCTTGCAGCGAGAAAACGTTGTCCAGACGATCATCATATCGATCCGCCCATAGCTGGCCGCCTGTCGTCGCGTCAATCAGCTGCACATTGACCCGAACCTGATCGCCGGCGCGTCTCACACTGCCCTCCAAAAGATAGCGAACCCCGAGAGCAGAAGCGACTTGCCGGCTTTCCACGGCTTTGTCCTTGTACGCGAAGCTTGAGTTTCGCGAGATCACGAACAGGCCGGACATTTTCGAGAGATTGGTGATCAAATCTTCCGTCATGCCGTCGACAAAATATTCCTGCTCCGCATCGTTGCTCGTATTCGCGAACGGGAGGACGGCGATGGACGGCTTGTCAGGCAGCGTAAGCGCCAGGCCGTTGGCGTCCCCAGTATCCGAAGTTCGTTGAGCGCTTTCGATTACTCTAAGCGGGTCCGTCTGTAACAACGGCGCTTGCCACAGAACTGCGCCAAAGAGGAGCGCCAAAAGCACGCCGACGGCGACGACCTGCAGTGGCTTTCTCCTCGCCCGCCAGCCGCTCCTCGCGGCAGTGGCGCCTCCTTGTCCTGCCAGTTTGAACACCCGAACCGGCTCGGCGATGTTCTTTATCTCGATCTCGCCAAGGTCCTCGAACGCCTGGTCGATCTTATTGTGAACCTGATGATACACGTCGCCGCTGATGCACACTCCGCCGGGTTCGGCGATCGACTCGAGACGCGCGGCGATATTGACCCCGTCGCCGTAAACATCGTCCAGCTCCTCGACAACATCCGCAAGATTAACGCCAATGCGGAATGTAATCCGCTTTTCATTCGGAAGCCCGGCCGCGTGAGCGCTCATTCGGTCTTGTAAAGCGATGGCGCAGCGCACGGCATTTAGGGCAGAGCTAAATTCGGCCAGAAATCCATCGCCCGTGTGCTTGAAAATTCGGCCGGAGTGCTCCGCGACCTTAGGATCGGCGACTTCTTTCCGGATCAGTAGCAACGCGGCCAATGTCGCGTCTTCATCGGCATGCATAAGCTTGCTGTAACCGGCGATGTCGGCAACGAGTATGGCGGCAAGTCGGCGTTCCATGCGCAACCCCTCAGCCCGCGCATGCTAGCAAACGCGCCCTGAGGAATCCAAATTTGTGGTCAGCAATGTGTCGGGATGTCCGATTGCCTGGTGTTTGCCGTCTGAATCGCGGTTCTGGATCTAAGCGAAAATTCGAATCGGGGAATGCGGATGCTTGATATGTCCAATCTGGGTCAGGAACGGTCTTCTGCATGGCAATATGCTCAGCGTCCCGGAGCAAGTCGATTGCGGTCGTTCGTGCGGCGCGGATAGCGCCCTGGCATCAGATCGATAGAAGAAAGCCCGGACACTCGGTGATCGGAAGCCGCAGTCAGACGATTTGAGGCGGAATTACCGTTTCGAGCCCTGTGCAGACGCCGATTTACGGCATCTGGCACTAACGAACTGCGCAAAACAGCCGTATGAGCTGTAATGATCGGCAGCAAGTCGCGAACCGAGGCCGACATAGCTGAAGAAATCTCAATCTCGACGGCGTCGCGCGCGCTTGGGTCCAAACGCCCGCCCCTTCCATACCCAAACAATTTCTCTCGCGATGCTCCAAGAAAATCACTGTGGATGAGATCTGCGCAATATCGCATTGTTGAATCCAATTCAGCGCTGAATTTGATGCATCGTTAGCGAGATAAATATGGCCATTCACCACCTAGATGACAGCGTCACCCAACCATTCTGGGACAACTCGGTTGAGCCCCGTCTCACGATCGATCCGGGAGACACGGTGATATTCGAGTGTCAGGACGCCAGCGGCCAGCTGACGCCAGAGTCCACCGTTGAGCATTACGCCAACACCGATCGCAGCTTGGTCCACGCGCTGAATGGTTCGGTCTACGTCAATGGTGCCGAGACCGGCGACGCCTTGCAGGTCGAAATTCTAGACATGCAACACAAGGGCTGGGGCTGGACAGGTCACAAGCCAGGTTTTGGCCTGTTGCAAGACGATTTCGACAGTCATTATTTTCATCATTGGCGTCTTGAGGGGGACGCGTGTCACTTCGGAGTGGCGGACATCATCGTACCTTTTGAGCCGATGCCGGGATGTGTCGGGGTCGCTCCGGCGGAACCCGGACGTCTGAATACGATCCCACCACGGATGAATGGCGGCAACGTTGACGTTCGCGATCTGACCACGGGAACGACATTCTGGTTGCCTGTGTTCGTGCCCGGCGCGTTGTTTTCGACCGGCGACTGCCATGCGAACCAAGGGCAGGGGGAACTATGCGGCACCGGCATTGAAAGTCCGATGACCGTCACCATGAAATTTGATGTCCGCAAGGACCTGCAGATCAGGGAACTACAGTATTCAAGAAAAACGGCGACTCCGAAAAGATCCGAAACAGGATTCCACGGAACCACCGCCCATGGCCCCGACCTCTATGAGAACGCCCAGAATGCGGTCCGCTATATGATCGACTGGATCATCGCCAATCATGGTTTGACGCGCAGCGAGGCTTACGTGCTTTGCAGCGCCGCGGTTGATCTTCAGATCAGCGAACTTGTCGATACGCCGAACTGGATCGTCTCGGCGCAGATGCCGTTGGGAATATTCCGGTCGTAGGCGCAGGCCGAAGTCCAACACATTTGTGAAAGTTATACGTGGGGCGCCCGCCTGTTGCGGGCTAACCCCGTCAGCGATCACCCGCCGGCCAGAAAATCCGCAATCAGGCTATTGAATAGCTCCGGCTTTTCCATGTGCACATTGTGGGCGCAGCCGGGAACAACGGCCAGATTGCAGCCGGGTATTCCCTGCCAAAGAGCCTCTGGTTGCGACCAACCGTAGGAGCGGTCGTGATCACCCCACACAATCAGCGTCGGCGAAGAGATGCCGGCTAGCGCCGGACGACCGTCCCAGTGCTCCCACGCGTCGAGACTGGCCAGCGCCGCCTGCAGAGTCGCCTCGACGCCGATTTTTTCGCATAGCGGGTAACCTTCCGCCTCTGCTCCGAGCAGGAACCACGTGGCGGCGATCCGAGGGGCCGTAGACGCCAGCCCCTCGTCCCGCAGCTTCTGGCGCGACACCTCGATTGGCTCGAACCGGTTGGGCATAACCCCCACCGGTCCAGTGCCATAGAGGACCAGCTTCAGGATCCGCGGGCCGGCCATCGCCGCCATCTGTTGCACGATCATTCCGCCCATCGAGTGACCAATCAGGTCGAAGCGATCGACGCCAAGTTCGTCCAGCAGTTCCAGAACCCGCGCTGCATAGCCCTCGATCCTGTCTGGCGCCGTTAGATGCGCGCTATCACCGAACCCCGGCAGATTGGGCGCGATCACATCACGGGACGCTGAGAAATGCCTGATCTGATCACGCCACATCTCGGAACTGCCAAGATATCCGTGCACCAGAACCAGCGGATCGCCAGCGCCCACACGCTGATATGTAAGCGTCTCCCTCGCCATCAGCTCATCAACTCCGGCAGCCACAACGCGGTGGACGGCATCAGGATGAGAATTCCGATCAGCGCAACCAGCGCCGCGATGAACGGAAGGCAGCCGATGATCACATCGCCGATCGTAACCGAACCTCGTCCAATGCCCTGGATGACATAGAGGTTGAGCCCAACGGGTGGCGTCAACACGGCGATCTCCATGGTGATGGTGTAGACCACGCCGAACCAGATCAGATCAAAGCCCGCCGCGCTCATCAGCGGATAGATCGTCGGCAGGGTAATAAAGGTCATCGACACCGGCTCAAGGAACATGCCCAGCGCGATGTAGAACACCAGTACGATGGTCAGCACGAGGTACGGCGACAGATCGTAGGACAGGAACAGTTCAGTGAACTGATGCGGCACGCGGAAGTAGGTCAGCACGAAGCCGAACAGCACGCCGGCCGACAACAACAGTCCCAGATAGCCCATGGTTCGCATCGTCGCCAGCAGCGACTCGACAAAGGCTGCGCGGGTTAGTTCGCCGACGCCGAAGGCAAGCGCCACGGTCAGCAGCGCAGAGACAGCCGCCGCCTCAGTCGGAGTGGCAATGCCGGTATAGATCGCGACGGTGATGGTCAGACCGATCAGCAAGATAGGGCCCACGGTGGATGCGATCTCCATCAGGGTCATCTTGATCGCTTCCTCGCGCGAGGGGATGTCCCCAGGCTTCAACATTCCCCAAACCAGCACGACCAGCACGAAGAACGTAACCAGAATGACCCCTGGAACGACGCCTGCGATGAACAGCTCGCCAATCGATTGATCCGTGACGATGCCGTAGAAAAGCAGGATCAGGCTGGGCGGGATCAGCACGCTCAGCGTGCCGCCTGCCGCCAGCACACCGCTGGATAGCCTGCGGCCGTAGCCCAAGCGGATCATCTCAGGCAACGCAACGCCGCCAATTGTCAGCGAGCCGACCATGGACGAGCCGCAGACGGCGCCGAAACCGGCGCAGGCGCCGATGCTACCATAGGCGGCGGAGCCCTTGATACGTACGCCCTGATGCAGGAACTGATAGAGGTTCGGACCGATATTTGATCGTCCGATCAGCTCACCGAGGAACACGAACAGCGGCACCGCGAGAAGGATGTAGTCGATCCAGACACCCCAGAGCTTCAGTTCGCTGGAAACGAGCGAGGTCGAGAAATCCTGAATCTGCCACAGAAAGGGCAGCGAGGCCGCCGCCAGGGCGAAAGGGATGGGAAGACCGATTGTGATGAACATCATTAAAAGCGCTAGCAGACCGATGCCGACTTCATACCATTCCATGACGTTAGTCCTCCGAGGTCGGCGATGTCGCCAGCAGCAGCGCCAGACGAACCGCAGTGTAGAACGAGAAAATTAATAGTGAGGCGGCGCCAGGCGCCCAGAACAGGTATCGGGGCCAGAGCAGGATTTCAGAGGCCGCGCCAGAGTGAAAAGAACCGATGGTCGCCGAAACAGCGGCGAGCGAGAAGAAGCCGCCAACAGCCAGCATCAGCCCCATATTGAGAATTTCGACCATATGGCGAAGGCGCGCCGGAAGACGGTCGGTCATCATGGTGACCTTCGGATAGGCGTCCTCTTTCAATGCGAAAGCGAGTCCGGCGAACGCGACTGGAAACAAAAGCAGCGCTGTTGCCTCGGTGACCATTCGATCCGGTGAATTGAACACGTACCGCACCATCACGCCGTACGAGATCCAGACCATCTGAACGACGATGATCAATGCGCCAAATCCGGCGAACCAGACTGCGCCGCGCTCGAATTGTGCGCACAGAGTTTGCAGGCGTTCCTTCATGACTCCCCCCAATTAACAATCAATTCGCCGCCGCCGGCGCGCGCCGGCGGCAGACTGTTTCTGGTAGCCGGTCTTAGGGCGCGTGCTCTTCGAACAGATCGCGGATTTTACCCGCCAGTTCTGCGCCGCACGCCGCGTCGACTTCTTTGTCCCAATTGCCCTGAACGCTGTCGATCAGAGCCATGCGCTTATCCTGCGGGATTGAAACTGCGGCGCCGCCGCCTTTCATCACTGCGTTGCCGACCCGCTGGTCCACCCAGTCCTCATAGCGAGGCTTCAGCCAGGTCTCGGACTCGCGCCCGGCGTCAAGCACCGCTTTCTGGTCCTCGGCCGAGAGGCTGTCGAACTTCTTCTTGTTCATCATGTATTGGATGTTGCCGTAGAACAGGTTGGCGTTGACCATGTATGGCATCACGGTCCACAGCTTCCACGAGCTGTAGGTGGCCACGCCCATGTTGATGCCGTCCACCACGCCGCGCTCGGCGGACTGGAACACCTCTTTTGGCGCAACGAAAACTGGCTTGCCGCCCCAGGTTTCGATCATCATGCTGACCAGCGGGCCGATCGAACGGACAAGCTGCCCGTCCAGATTGCCGAGATCGTCGATGCCCTCTTCGAACCACCACTCCTGATCGTAAGAGTAGTTCGAGTTGATCACAGACACCAAATTGACCGACGCGGCCTCTTCCTTCAGCAGCTCCGTAAAGCCGGCGTCGAGTTCGATCTGGTTTTCCAGGTCGACCGCAACCGGGTAAAGTGAAGCCACTCGATAGCACGCCAGACGCTTGTCCGCCGGGATCCAGCTGACATCCGACACACCGCCCTGCACGGCGTCGACGCCTTCGCTCCAGCCGTGTAGCGTGGCGGACGGGAAGATCTCGACCTTGACGCGGCCTTCAGTCTTCTCAGCGACCAGTTCGCCAAATTTCTGGAAACCTTCGTACCGGATGTCCGACTCGTTCACATAAGTGGACAGTCGAATAACGGTTTCGGCCGAGGCCGGAACCGCAGTTGCGGCGACCGCCAGTCCGGCCGCCGCTGCCAAACCCTTCATTGATGTCTGCATTGCGTTTCTCCCAGATTGTTAGTGTTGCGAAAATTTAGCGGTCACGTCGTCACGCCGCTTTTTGTGTAGAAAACAAGTGTGGATAGGCGAATAGGGCCGCCGAGCCGCCGGTATGGAGGAAGACGACCGTCTCGCCTTTCTTCAGCACGCCTTTGCGGATCAGGCCGATCAGGCCCGCCATTCCTTTTCCAGAGTACACCGGATCGAGGAAGATTCCTTCCTCGGTCGCAAGCATGCTGATCGCTTCGACCATGCCGTCCGTCGGCTGTCCGTAGCCGGATCCGACATAGTCGTCATAGGCGTCGACCATATCGACGCTAAGTTCACCCCGCGCGCCGATCAGTTCGGCCGTGCTGCTGGCCAGCTTGTGCACATTTGCGATCTGCGCGTCACGCGGCGCCTTCACGGAAATTCCGACCACATCGATTGGCGTGTTCATGGCGTAGAGACCGGCCAGCAGACCCGCCTGCGTGCCAGCGCTGCCGGTGGCGTGAACGATCTTGTCGATTTTGAGGCCTTGCGAGTCGGCTTGGTACAGCAGCTCGGCCGCGCAGTTCACATAGCCCAGAGCGCCGATGGGGTTAGAACCTCCGCCGGGAATGACATATGGCTTGCGGCCTTTCTCACGCAGCCGCTCGCCAAGCGCTTGGGCTTCGGCGTTCATGTTTAAGCCTTCGGGGCGGAACTCGTACTCGCAGCGCAGCAGGTCATCGAGCAACACGTTGCCCGCCGCTTCATAGCCGTCGCCCATATTGGTGACGCGGCGCTCCAGCAGCACATGGCACTCCATGCCGAACAGGCGCGCCGCCGCCGCGGTTTGACGAACGTGGTTGGATTGGGTCGCACCCTGCGTCACCAGCGTGTCCGCGCCCTGCGCCACAGCTTCGGCGACCAAGAACTCCAGTTTGCGGGTCTTGTTGCCGCCGGTCGCCAGTCCCGTGCAATCATCGCGCTTGATATAGATGTCCGGTCCGCCAAGCGTTTTGGAAAGGTTGTTGAGTTTCTCCAAGGGCGTCGGAAAATGCCCCAAGTTCACCCTGTTGAATCGTGCCAAATGCATGACGGAGGTCCTTATTACCTGCCTCGCTCCACGAGACTTTTTCACTGAGCAGACCCTACATGTCGCCTTATCCACGATCCAATTAATAGTTATCATTAAGTTATTCCGATCTTGCATAACGTTCCGGGGGATCGTTTGATGGGCGTAAGCATGGGGAGGGGCGCATGGATCTGAATTGGCTGCAGGATTTCGTCTGTCTCGCGCGCACGCTTAATTTCACGCGCGCGGCCGAAGAACGGAACATCACGCAGTCCGCCTTCAGTCGTCGAATCAAGGCGTTAGAGATCTGGGCCGGCGCCCCGCTGATCGACCGAACGTCGTACCCGGCGAAGCTGTCGGGCGCGGGCGAGTTGCTTTTGCCGGTCGCCAAGCAGGTCACGCTGCAGTTGTTGCAGACTCGTGATGACCTGCGCAGTCAGGACAGTGGCGGTCGGCGGTTCTACAAATTCGCCGCTCCACACTCGATTTCTATCAACCATTTGGCGCCCCACCTGCAGGCGATCGAGCAGGCCAACCCGTCGATTCGCACCCGTGTGATGTCTGACAACCTCAACATTTGCTGCGAGCTGCTCGCAGAGGGCGCCTGCGAATTTCTGCTCTGTTATCGTCACAAGAACATTCCTCTGGCGCTGGATGAGCAGGTCTTCGCGCGCATCGATCTAGGCGTTGAGCACTTGATCCCCGTAGCCGCTCCGGTACGCGATCAGAAATTCTGGCGTCTACCGGGTGACAGGCGGACTCCCATCCCGCATCTCGCCTACGCAAAAGGCTCATTCCTAGGGGCGGTAGTCGATCAGATCTTGCGGCGACAGCGCGCAGCTCTGGATGTCAGACACATGGATTCCTTCGCCGAAGCGCTGAAGAGCCTGACCTTGGAGGGCGGCGGCGCCGCGTGGTTGCCGGAACGATCGGTGGCGCGCGCGCTTGAGGTTGGCGATCTGGTTACGATTGGGGATCGGGAGTGGACGGCGGAATTGACCTTGTCATTGTTCGCGGCACCGGACCGATTGGATCGAATCGGATTGAAGGTTTGGAACTTTTTCTCCGATATAGCTGCATGATTTCGGTTGCGCTATTGCGACTGCGTCGAACATCTCAGCGCGAGGCGCGTGAGACGAATATGGACGCATTGAGCGCTTGCTAGAAAATCGCGCCGAATTCCTAGCCTCGCGATATCTGTTGAGATAAATCGATTTGGGCGATCGCGCGCGTCCGTGTTTGGAGCTCGTTAGCAGTAGATTTGCGCTCCCTGGGAATGCCCGCATGCCCCACTTCGACGCCGAAAACTTCCATTCGCCCAAAGTCCGGAAAGTCCGGAGGCTGTGTGGAAACTTGTTTCCGCTATCGGTGAGCTGGGCCTTCGAGGCCCGCCTTCGAATATCGGGGTGTTTGAGGCGACATCGCCTGTAGAGTCGGTTTCCGGCCTGTCGCGCCGATTGCGCGGGTTTTTCGGTGTTATGGCGCGCCGTTTCGGTGCGGATGAAGCGCTCTAGGCCCTCATGGCCTCGATCATCGCCGGAATGCCGATGATCTTCATTACGCGCATCATGTTGTAGGCGAGGACGTTCAGCGCCATCTCCGTCGCGACGTTTTTCAGCGACCGCATCTTGAAGTGCGTCGCCCCCATCCAGGACTTGATCGTGCCGAACGGATGCTCGACCGTCATGCTGCGGACCGCCAGCTTTGAGGGATCATCGTCCAGCCGCTTCTGGACGCGGTCGAGCACGTCTTCATGCTCCCACCGACGAACGCGCCGCTCCTTGCCGGTCGTGCATTTGTCCCTGATCGCGCAATCGACGCAGGCGCCGGACCAGTATGAGCGTATGGCTTTGCCATCCTGCTGGCTGGTGAATCGGTAGGTCAGATGCGCGCCGGCCGGGCATACATAGATGTCCTGCGCACCGTCATAGGCGAAGTCAGCCTTGTCGAACCGGCCGCGCGCTCCGGCGTTCGACGTCAATGGTTTCGGGACGACGACCGAGACGCCTTGCTCTTCACAGGCGACGATCTCTTCGCCCTTGTAATATCCCTTATCGGCGATCGCCTCGATCTGGTCCGCAGACATCGCCTCGCGCGCCGCGACGCCCATCATCGATAAGGCGTCTCGATCATAACCATGCATCGTCACTTCATGCGCGACGATCAGGTGATGCTCGGCCTCGACCGCGGTTTGCACATTGTAACCGACGACACGCGGCATCCGGGCGGTTGTCGCCATGGAGCGGGCGTCCGGGTCGCTGAGCGAGACCTGCGTTTCTCCGGTCGAGTCCATACGCTCTTCAACTGTTCTGAGACGATCAGCTTCTTTCCTCAGATGCGCGAGTTTCCTGGTCGCACGTTCGATCCGCGCCTCCGGCAGGGCCATTCCAGTTTTCGACTGAACTTCATCGGCCCGGTCCAGCTCGGCCAGATAGCGCTTGATGGCGGCGTCGATCTCTCCCAGCTTGCGCCGCAGCTTCTCGCGCGTGAAGTTCTTCGCCTTCGCGTTGACGGCCTTGAAGCGGCTGCCGTCGATGGCGACCACGCTGCTGTCCAACAGGCGCATATCGCGGCACAGGGCGACGAACTGCTGGCACACCTTGCGGATCGCGGGGCCATTGTCCTTCCGGAAGTCGGCGATGGTCTTGAAGTCGGGTTTCAAACGCCCGGTCAGCCAGATCAGCTCCAGGTTCCGACCGCACTCGCGTTCGAGCCGCCGCGACGACTGGATCTGGTTGAGGTAGCCATAAAGATAAATCCGAAGCATCAGGCCCGGATGGTAGCCAGGACGGCCGGTCGCCTCCGGTTCAACGCTAAAACCGAGAGCGGCCAAATCGAGCATGCCCACAATGGCGTCAACCGCGCGAACCGGGTTGTCTTCTTCAACGTAGTCGTCCAGGCACTCTGGCAGCAGCGTTGGCTGACAACGGTCTGCCCCCTCAATAAACCGCTTCATGAAAAACCCTCGCATTCGGTGCGAAAATTATACCATCAGCCAGAAAATAAGGGGGTTTTCACACAGCCTCCGGACAAACCAGCCCGACGCGGGTGCAACATAATCCGCCGCGCTGGCGAAGGCACGACACGGTGCTGCCCGCCGCGCTGCAGCGCGACTTCCCGAAAGCGGTCGTTCAAGCCCGCTCGAATGCCTCTGACCGCAACCTGTCATTCGCTGCACGCGCGCGGGGCGTCCGAGTTGCGGGACAAATCCGTCACCTGAGCGATTTAATCAGATGACCGGAGCTGATCCAATGCGGACACAGAGACCGTTTGCCAAGCGTGCGCCAAGTGGGGCAAGTACAGCCAATCTCGTCCGTATCCCACGAGCGACGCCAAAAGTGAATTAGAACTCGCCCCACCCAGCTTTAAGCTATCTTGTCGTCGCGAGAGACCATCCGGTAGCTCGACCCGATATGTGAAAGCTTCACATATGTGACCGGCTTTTCCGCCAGCCAGGTACGGCGCTCGATGACGAAGACCGGCTCGTCGGGCCTGAGGCGCAATCGGTCCCGCTCGTCCCCTGTCGGAGTGGCGGCGCTAAAGATGTGCTCGGCGCGGGTATAGGGAACCTCAGCCACCAGCCATTCGTTGGGACCGATCTCCTCGAAACTCACCTCAGCTGCATTCGGCACCGTGTCGAGATTGATCCATCGGTTCTCCAGTTGATAGGGCTCGCCATCCGCCAAATGCAGGCAGCGCAAGAACAGCACCGGCGTGTCCTTCGCCACGTCGAGCCGCCCGGAGAGCGCGCTGTCCGAGGTCAGCGTGCTGCGGTGGAGCAGGACGTAGCCGTAGCGTCGGCTGCTCGCTTCGATCTCCGCCCGAACCAGCGGGATCTGCAGCATGGCGCCTCGGGTGGAGCGCCGGGCGACGCGGGTGCCCGCCTTGCGGCGGCGCTCGATCAACCCGGCCTCGGCCAGCTCTCGCAGCGCGCGGTTCACGGTGGCGCGGGAGCAGCCATAGACGCCGGCGAGATCTTCCTCATTGGGGATCAGGTCGCCAGGTCCCCATTCCCGGTTGGTGATGCGGGCCAGCATGTCCGCCTTAACGCTTTTGTATGAGCCGCGCCCTTCGCTCACAGTCCGCCCGCCAAATGAGCGAGCGCCGTCCGATAACGCGCCTCCACTCTATCGCGCGCGACATGGCAGCCGTCGCGCACGCAATGGCGTCCCGCGGACCAGAGGTCGCACACCACTCCATTGTTGGCGACAAAGATCCAGCCGTCGAGGATTCGATCCGGCGATAGCGCCGCGAAGCAGAGCGCGCCGCCGTCGAGCGCGACGAGATCGGCTAGCGCGCCAACGCGAATTTCTCCGGAATTGCGCCCAAGCGCGCGCGACCCGCCGGCTAGCGCGCCGTCATAGAGCGCATGACCCACCGAGCCTTCACCCGGCGTCATCACATTACGGGCGCCGTCGCGCAGACGCTGGCTGTATTCCAGCGTTCGCAGCTCTTCTGCGACCGAGATGCACACATTGGAGTCCGTTCCGACACCGAATGCGCCCCCCGTCGCCAGATAGTCCGGCCCGTTGAACGGTCCGTCCCCGAGATTGGCCTCGGTGATCGGGCAAAGCCCGGCGACCGCGCCGGAACGCGCCAGCGCTTGTGTTTCCGCCACGGTCATGTGAGTGGCGTGGATCAGGCACCAGTTGTGGCCGACTTCCGCAGCGCCAAGCAGCCACTCTACTGGCCTAGCGCCCAGCCAGGTCGCGATTTCCTCGACCTCCTTCGGCTGTTCGGCGATGTGAATATGGATCGGGCCGTCGCCGAAGCGCGCAGCGAGGTCGGCGAGTTGATTGGGCGAGGTGGCGCGCAAGGAATGGGCGGCGACGCCCAATCTGGCGTCGGCGGGAAGATCGCGCCCTATCGCAGCGCGGGCGTCTTCAGTGAGGCGACAAAACCGCTCCAGATCATTCCCGAACCGAAGCTGGCCGCCTGCAAGCGGCGCCTCGCCCGCGCCGCCATAGCTATAGAGCACCGGCAGATGAGTCAGGCCGATCCCCGTTTCGGCGGCCGCCGCGAAGATGCGCGCGGACGACTCGGCGAGATTGTCATAGGGCGCTCCGTCAGTTTGGTGATGGACGTAATGAAACTCGGCCACGCTGGCGTAGCCCGCCTCCTGCATTTCGACGAAAGCGAGCGCGGCGACCGCTTCGATCTGCTCCGGCGTCAGGCGATCGAGGAAACGATACATCAGCGCGCGCCAGGTCCAGAAACTGTCGCGGCCCAGCGCCCGCCGCTCGGTCATTCCCGCCATCGCCCGCTGAAATGTGTGGCTGTGCAGGTTTGCCAGCGCGGGGAGCAGCATCCGGTTTGAGCTGTCGGCCGGAACAACGCCGGTGCGCATTGCGGCGATGGTTCCATTCGGATCGATGTCTAGCTCGACGCCCCTCGTCCACCCTTCGGGCAAGAGCGCGTATCTCGCTGAAATCGTCTGCATGCGGCGCCTCACCGGTCGTGAGTGCTCGATATTATGTAAACACATAACTGTTGATATCGAGCAGATTCAGGCAATCAATATCCCAGATTCAATATTATGTATAGACATAATAAGATTAACATGCGTATTTATGTTCCGTTCGATTCTCTTAGGAGTCTGGATATGCCAGTGCCGGACCAACATTTGCTGACAAATGTCACGCTGGCGACGATGGCGCCGGGCGGCGCGCCCTATGGACTAGTCGAAGGCGGCGTCATCGCCTTGTGCGGCGGGCGGATTGACTGGGCCGGGAAGGCGGCGGATCGCCCTGCGGACTATGTAGATTGGGAGACGCGCGATCTGGAAGGGCGGCTCGTCACGCCCGCGCTGGTCGACTGTCACACCCATATCGTCTTCGGCGGCGACCGCGCGCGAGAGTTCGAGATGCGGCTGCAGGGCGCGTCCTATGAAGAGATCGCTCGCGCCGGCGGCGGCATCGTCTCCACCGTTAAGGCCACGCGGGGCTCGGATGACGAGGCGCTTCTGGCGGGCGCGCTCACCCGCGCGGACGCTATGATCGCCGAGGGGGTCGCAACGATCGAGATCAAATCGGGTTATGGGCTCGATATCCATACCGAGCTGAGAATGTTGCGTGTCGCCCGCCGGGTCGCCGAGGCGCGGCCGGTGCGGGTGAAAACCAGTTTTCTGGGCGCCCATGCGACGCCGCCGGAATTCATCGGTCGCCCTGACGCCTATCTTGACGAGATCTGCATTCCGGCGCTTGAGGCGGCGCATGACGCCGGGCTCGCCGATGCGGTGGACGGATTCTGCGAGGGGATCGCCTTCACGCCAGCGCAAATGGCGCGTGTCTTCGATCGGGCGCGGGCGCTGGGCCTGCCGGTGAAGCTGCACGCCGAGCAGCTCTCCAATCTCGGCGGCGCGGCGCTGGCGGCCTCATACGGCGCGCTGTCGGCGGACCATATCGAATATCTCGACGAGGCCGGGGTGAGCGCGATGGCCACGGCGGGAACCGCCGCCGTCATCCTGCCCGGCGCCTTCTATACGTTGCGCGAGACGCAGGTCCCGCCGGTCGACGCGCTGCGCGCCGCGGGCGTTCCGATCGCGGTCGCCACCGACTGCAATCCCGGCTCGGCGCCGCTCAGCTCGCTGCTGTTGGCGATGAACATGGCCTGCACCCTGTTCCGCCTGACGCCTGAGGAAGCGCTGGCTGGCGCGACGCGAGAGGCCGCGCGGGCGTTGGGCCTGACCGATGCGGGCGTCATCGCGCCGGGGATGCGCGCCGATCTAGCGATCTGGGACGTGGCGCATCCGGCGGAGCTGTCCTACCGGATCGGATTCAACCCGCTGCATGAGCGACTGTTTGCGGGAGCCGAGGCGTGAGCGCGCCGGTCGAAATCATCCAAGGCGACGGCCCGGTGATCCTCGGCCTGCCGCATACCGGGACGTGGTTACCTGATGAGATCGCGTCGGGGCTCAACGAGACCGGCCGGGCGCTCTGCGACACGGATTGGCATGTGCACCGGCTCTACGAAGGCCTTTTGCCCGGCGTGACCACCGTGCGAGCGACGTTTCATCGCTATGTGATCGACGCCAACCGCGACCCCTCCGGCGCCAGCCTCTATCCCGGCCAGAACACCACCGGCCTCTGCCCGGAGACCGATTTTGACGGCCAGCCGATCTGGAAGGACGGCAATGCGCCGAGCGCCGAAGAGGTCGAGCGCCGCCGCGAAACTTTTCACGCGCCCTATCACACGGCGCTGGCGGCGCAGATCGAACGTGTTCGCGCCCGGCACGGCGTCGCGGTGCTCTACGACTGCCACTCGATCCGTTCGCGCATCCCGTTCCTGTTTAAGGGCGTGCTGCCCAATTTCAATATCGGCGACAATTCCGGCGCCACATGCGCGCCTGCGATCACTCAAGCCGTCGCCGAGGGGTGCCAAGCCGCTGACGGTTACACCACGGTGATCAACGGCCGTTTCAAGGGGGGCTGGACCACTCGCCACTACGGCTGCCCTTCCGATGGGGTCCATGCGATCCAGATGGAACTGGCGCAGTCCACCCATCTGGAGACCGAAACCCCGCCCTTCGCCTATTCCGAAGCGCACGCCCAGCGCCTCCGCCCGCATCTCGCAGACATTCTAGCCCGGATCGAGCGGCTCGCGCTCTCCGACGGTCACGTGTGACAGGAGACACCCATGTCCGATCAAAGCCACAGTTCCCGTCACAACCTCCGCGACGTCTTTCCGCCCACAGGGCCAGAGATCACCGCCAAGAGCTGGCTGACCGAGGCGCCGATGCGGATGCTGATGAACAACCTTCATCCGGACGTCGCCGAGAACCCGCATGAGCTGGTCGTCTATGGAGGCATCGGCCGCGCCGCCCGCACCTGGGAGGATTTCGACCGCATCGTCGCGGCGCTGAAGTCGTTGGAGGAGGACGAGACACTGGTGGTTCAATCCGGCAAGCCGGTCGGCGTCTTCCACACCCATGCCGACGCGCCGCGGGTGCTGATCGCAAACTCCAACCTGGTGCCGCACTGGGCGACCTGGGATCATTTCAACGAACTCGACCGCAAGGGCCTCGCCATGTACGGCCAGATGACCGCCGGGTCGTGGATCTATATCGGGTCGCAGGGCATCGTGCAGGGCACCTATGAGACCTTTGTAGAGGCGGGCCGCCAGCATTATGGCGGCGACTTGACCGGCAAATGGATCCTGACCGCCGGGCTTGGCGGCATGGGCGGCGCGCAGCCGCTTGCCGCGGTGATGGCGGGGGCGAGCTGTCTGGCGGTCGAGTGCAACCCGGACTCCATCGATTTTCGCCTGCGCACCCGCTATCTCGACGACAAGGCCGAGACGCTGGACGAGGCGCTGGCGATGATCGACCGCTGGACCGCCGCTGGAGAGGCGAAGTCGGTCGGCCTGCTGGGCAACGCCGCCGACATCTTCCCTGAATTGGTAGCGCGCGGCGTCCGGCCCGACATCGTCACCGACCAGACGTCGGCGCATGACCCCGTCAACGGATACCTGCCGCAGGGCTGGACCATGGGCGAGTGGCGCGCCAAGCGCGAAAGCGACCCGAAAGCGGTGGAGAAGGCCGCGCGCGCCTCGATGAAGATCCATGTCGCTGCGATGGTCGAGTTCTGGAACCGCGATGTGCCCACGCTCGACTACGGCAACAACATCCGTCAGGTGGCGCTGGACGAAGGGCTGGAGGACGCCTTCGCCTTTCCCGGCTTCGTGCCCGCCTATATCCGCCCGCTCTTTTGCCGCGGCGTCGGACCGTTTCGCTGGTGCGCGCTTTCGGGCGACCCGGAGGATATCTACAAGACCGACGCCAAGGTGAAAGAGTTGATGCCGGACGACGCGCATCTGCACAACTGGCTGGATATGGCGCGAGAACGCATCAGCTTTCAGGGCCTACCCGCGCGCATTTGCTGGGTGGGACTGGGCGACCGCCATCGGCTGGGCCTCGCCTTTAATGAGATGGTCGCCTCGGGCGAGTTGAAGGCACCGGTTGTGATTGGCCGGGACCATCTGGATTCCGGCTCTGTCGCCAGCCCCAACCGAGAGACCGAGGCGATGAAGGACGGGTCAGACGCCGTGTCCGATTGGCCGCTTCTGAACGCGCTGCTGAACTGCGCGTCAGGCGCCACCTGGGTCTCGCTCCACCATGGCGGCGGAGTAGGCATGGGCTTCAGCCAGCATTCCGGCATGGTGATCTGCTGCGACGGAACGCCGGAGGCCGCTAAGCGCATTGAGAGAGTGTTGTGGAACGACCCAGCAACCGGAGTCATGCGCCACGCCGACGCCGGCTACGATATCGCGCTCGACTGCGCCAATGAGCACGGGCTGCGACTGCCTGGTATTCTGGGAAATTAGCGATTTCGGCGACGAGTGACGACAAGGGACAACAGAGGAGGAAACTATGAAAAGACGCGATTTTCTAACAGCCACGGCCGTGACCGCGGCGGTGGCGCCGCTGGCCGCGCCGGCCCTCGCACAGGACGTGCGGCAATGGAAGATGGTCACCGCCTGGCCTAAGAATCTGCCCGGACCGGGCGTTGCCGCTCAGATGCTGGCGGACCGGATCACCGCGCTCTCGGGCGGCCGGATCGAGGTCAAGCTCTACGCGGCTGGCGAGATCGTGCCGGGGCGGGGCGTGTTCGACGCCGTCTCGGAAGGCACCGCCGAGCTTTACCACGCGGTCCCGGCCTATTGGGGCTCCAAATCCAAGGGCATTCTGCTATTCGGCTCCCAACCCTTTGGCCTCCGCGCCGACGAACAGGTTGGCTGGCTGACCCATGGCGGCGGGCAGGCGCTCTATGACGAGATGTATGCGCGGTTCAATCTGAAGCCGTTCCTTTGCGGCAACTCGGGGCCGCAATGGGCGGGGTGGTTCCGCACCGAGATCAACTCCGCGGATGATCTGCGCGGCCTGCGCTACCGCACCACAGGTCTGGCGTCCGAGATGGCCTCGAAGCTCGGCATGTCGGTGCAGGCGATGGGTGGGCGCGACATGTTCCAGGCGTTGCAGTCCGGTGCGCTCGATGCAGGCGAGTTCATCGGGCCGTGGACCGACAGCGCGCTCGGCTACTATCAAATCTCGAAAAACTACTACTGGCCCGGCGTGGGCGAACCGTCCTCGGCCGAGGAATGCGCGGTCAACGCCGACGCTTTCGCCGATCTGCCGGATGATCTGAAAGCCGCAGTCGCGCTGTCTTGTGAGAGCCTCTACAACCCGGTCTGGACCGAGTACACGACCAAGCACGCGCTGGCGCTGCAAAAGCTGGTGGCCGATGAGGGCGTGCTGGTGAAAAAACTGCCCGACGACGTGATCGTCGCGCTCGGCAATGCGGCGGGCGAGGTGATTACAGAGCTGCGCGAGGACGACGACGAACTGGTGAAACGGATCACCGAGAGCTTCCTGACCTATCGCACCTCGATCTCGGACTACATGGTCTACGCCGATAACGGGCAGATGAACGCCCGCGCTCTCGATTATAATTACTGACGCGATCTGCGCCGGCGCCCGGACCATCGGGCGCCGGCGCAAGCTTCGGAGCCCACCATGATCCGCCTCGCCGAGCGCCTCGACGCGATCAACCGCCGGATCGGCATGACCGTGCGTTGGCTGGCGCTGTTTATGGTGCTGGCGCAATTCGTGATCGTGCTGCTCCGCTACGTTTTCGGCGTCAGCTTCGTTTGGGCCACCGAAGGCGTGCTCTATCTGCACGGCGCCCTCTTCATGCTGGGCGCCGGCTACACCTTGCTGGTCGATGAGCATGTCCGTGTCGACATTTTCTACGCCAAGCAGTCGCCTCGCGGGCAAGCGCTGACCAATGTGCTGGGCCACCTCTTACTACTGCTGCCCTCGATGATCGTTCTGCTGATCTACTCCTGGCCCTCAGTGCGCAACGCCTGGGCGGTTCTGGAAGGGCCAGTCTCGGTCGGTGGCATCCCCGCCTCCTTCCTGCTGAAATCGCTGATCCCGGCCTTTTGCGTCCTGATCATCGTGCAGGCGCTGGCCTGCCTGATCCGCGACCTGATCCGCCTGCGCGCGGAGAACGCCTGATATGCCGCTCGACCTCTTGATGATCGCGGCGCTGATCGGCGGCATTCTGATCGGCTATCCGGTCTCTTTCACCATCGCCGGCGTGGCGACGGCGTTCGCATTGCTCGGCTGGGCGACGGGCGCGTTCGACATGGCGCTGATGGGCGCGCTCGGCCAACGGGTGTTCGGACTGCTGACCAACCAGGTGCTGATCGCCATCCCGCTGTTCGTCTTCATGGGCGTGGTGCTGGAGAAGAGCAAGATCGCCGAAGACCTGTTGCAGACCATGGGTCGCCTGTTCGGCTCGCTGCGCGGCGGCCTCGGGATTTCCGTTGTGCTGGTCGGCGCCTTGCTCGCCGCCTCAACCGGGATCGTCGGGGCGACGGTGATCGCGATGGGGATGATCGCGCTGCCGACCATGCTGCGCAACGGCTACGACCCGCGCCTCGCGTCAGGGCTGGTCTGCACTTCGGGCACGCTGGGGCAGATCATACCGCCTTCGACGCTGCTGATCATCCTCTCGGACGTGATCTCGAACGCCTATCAGCAGGCGCAATTCGCGCAAGGCAAGTTCACCGTCGAGACCATCTCGGTCGGGCAAATCTTCGCCGCCGCGCTGTTTCCCGGCCTGCTGCTGGTGGCGATCTACATCGTCTATCTGGTCGTACGCGCCTGGGCGTTCCCCGAGGACGCCCCAGCGATGCCGAAGCCCGAGGCGCCGCCCTCGCGCCGAGCGGTCCTGAACGTGATCCTGCCGCCGATCCTGCTGATCATCGCCGTGCTCGGCGCGATCCTCGGCGGCGTGGCGACGCCGACCGAGGCGGCGTCGGTCGGCGCCGTCGGCGCGCTGTTGATGGCGGGGTTGCGGCTCGGCGCTTCGTCGAAGCTGATCCTGGCGGGCGCGGCGGCGATCTTGATCCTCGCGGTGGTCGCGGGGGTCGCGCCGGTGCGGCTGCAGCGCACCGACGCCGGGGCTGTGGACTGGGCGCTCGGCGGTCTCTACGCGGCCGCCTCGCTGCTCGGGGTCGTCGCGATTCTGGCGGCGATCCGCAAGGGGCGGTCGGCGGGGGTCCTGAAACCCGCTCTGACCTCGACCATGACCGTCACCGCGATGATCTTCGCCACCATTCTGACCGCCAGCATCTTCTCTCTGGTCTTCGTCGGTCTTGGCGGCGATGAGCGGATCGAGGCGATCTTGACCGCGATGCCGGGCGGGCCGACCGGCGCGCTGATCTTCTCGATGGCGCTGATCTTCGTGCTCGGCTTCTTCATGGATTTCGTTGAAATCACCGTGATCGTGCTGCCGCTGGTCGCGCCGGTTCTGATTGTGATGGGTCACGATCCGATCTGGCTGGCGATCCTGATCGCCATCAACCTGCAGACGTCGTTCCTGACCCCGCCTTTCGGCTTCTCGCTGTTCTATCTGCGCGGCGCGGCGCCGAAGGAGATCTCGACAGGGCAGATCTACGCCGGGGTCGCGCCGTTCATCGCCCTGCAATTCGTCGCCGTCGCGGTGATCTGGTTTCTTCCCGGCATCGCGACCTGGCTGCAGGCGCTGTTATTCTGACGGCGTAAGGGCATTTGGAGACGTCGAATGACAACGATCACGCTCACGCCCGGCGACACGCCGCTTGCGACGCTTGAGCGCCTCTACCGAGAGAGTGCGGCGGCGCGCCTCGACCCGGCGGCGCGGACGGGCGTCGACAGGGCGGCCGAGCAGGTCGCGCGCGCCGCCGCGGGCGACGAGCCGGTCTATGGCGTCAACACCGGCTTCGGCAAACTGGCCTCGATCAAGATCGCGGCCGAGGACACCGAGACGCTGCAGCGCAATCTGGTCCTCTCCCATTGCTGCGGCGTCGGCGAGCCGACCGAGACCGAAATCGTGCGCCTGATGATGGCGTTAAAACTGCTGTCGCTCGGCCGCGGCGCCTCTGGCGTGCGATGGGCGGTGATCGCTCTGATCGAGGGGCTGCTGGAGACGGGCGTGACGCCGGTGGTCCCCGCACAGGGCTCGGTGGGCGCCTCGGGCGATCTGGCACCGCTGGCGCATATGGCGGCGGTGCTGATCGGCGAGGGCGAGGCCGAGATCGGCGGCGCGGTGGTGAGCGGCGCCGAGGCGCTGAGCCGGGCGGGGCTGGCGCCGGTGACGCTGACCGCCAAAGAAGGTCTGGCGCTAATCAACGGCACGCAATTCTCCACCGCCTACGCACTGGCCGGCCTGTTCGACGCGCTTGCGAACGCCGAGGCGGCGCTTGTCACTTCGGCTCTGACCACGGACGCGATCATGGGCTCCACCGCGCCGCTGGCGCCCGAAATTCATGACCTGCGCGGCCATAGAGGACAGATCCTTGTCGCCCGGATCATGCGCGAGCTTCTGGCGGGGTCAGAGATTCGCGAAAGCCATCGCGAGGGCGACGAGCGCGTACAGGACCCATATTGCGTGCGCTGTCAGCCGCAGGTGGCGGGCGCGGCGCTGGATCTGCTGTGGCAGGCGGCGCGGACGCTTCAGGTCGAAGCGAACGCGGTCACCGACAACCCTTTGGTGCTGATCGAATCCGGCCGCATCGTCTCAGGCGGCAATTTCCATGCGGAGCCGGTGGCCTTCGCCGCCGATCAGATCGCACTTGCCATCGCCGAGATTGGGGCCATCGCCCAGCGGCGGATCTCGCTGATGGTCGACCCGACGCTCAGCCACGACTTGCCCGCATTCCTGACGCCCGAGCCCGGCCTCAACTCCGGCTTGATGATCGCCGAAGTTACCACGGCGGCGCTGATGAGCGAGAACAAGCATCTGGCCAATCCCTGCAGCACCGACAGCACGCCGACCAGCGCCAATCAGGAGGATCACGTCTCGATGGCCGCCCATGGCGCGCGGCGGCTGGCGCGAATGAACGCCAACCTCGCCAACATCCTGGGCGTCGAGGCCATCGCGGCGGCAGCGGGGGTGGAGTTCCGCGCGCCACTGAAGACCAGTGCTCGGCTATGCAGGGTGATCGCACGTCTGCGTATGGATGTTGCCCCGCTTGCCGACGACCGCCATCTTGCGTCCGACCTCGAAGCTGCGGCGGTCCTGATCCGTTCGGGGGATCTCGCGAACCAAGGTGGCGTCGCTAGCTTGTTTGCCGCGGTCCCAAGGCTCACCTAGCCAGCGGCGTCATCGGAAGAAGAAGAATGACGGAGAGCCAAGTTTCCGCTGTGCGCGTCTTTGCAGACAGTCCGCGAGTTTCGATCACGTCTGCTGTGGGCTCTAGGCCGTCGTTCCAACCCAAATCGCCCAACGGCTGCTTCCGAACACCGAATGTCCGGGCTTTCTTCTATCGATCTAATGCCAGGGCACTATCCGCGCCGCACGAACGACCGCTTTCGATTTGCGTCGGAATGCTGGGCATTTTGCTGTGCATTAGACTGGTTTTGACCCAAAGGCGACATTAATGAGGACCGCAGCGAACGACGGCCTAGAGCCCATCTTTCTAATTTGCGGCAGTGCGACCAACGTCTGCTTGCTTGGTTTGGTATGAAGCGACTTGCAAGGTCAGTCGGCGAACAACCGCTTTAGGGTCGGGCATTCCGATTGGGCGTCTACGCAAGCTTGTACCAGTTCGGTGAGTGCTACTTCTAGTTCTCGAAGGTCGGAGAGGCGCTCACGAACATCCAACAGATGGCGTTCGCTGATCGCGCGGACATCGTCGCAATGCTTAGAGGCATTCTCGGACAGATCGAGCAGCGTGCGAACGTCGCTGATCGGAAAGCCAAGATCGCGGCAGCGACGAATGAAGCGCAGCCGACTAATCGCCGCTGCATCATAGAGCCTTCGTCCATTTGCGCTGCGATCGGCGGCCGGGACGATCCCTTCTCGCTCATAGTAGCGAATGGTCTCGATTTTCACGCCGCTCAGTTCAGCGACCTGCCCAATAGTCCGCAAATTTCACCTTGATCCTGTAGTGGCTACAGGTGGCATCATACCTGTATGAGCATCGATGACCAGAGCGAGGATCAGGCGACCGGGCCGGTCTGGACGACTCCATTATTGGGCGTTGCTTCTGTCCTGGTGATTGCGTCCGCCTCTTGCTGTGTTCTCCCGATCGGGCTTTCGATCGCAGGGCTGGGGGGAACCTGGCTGACAGTTCTTGGACCGTTCGTGGCTTACAGATCGATCATCCTGATCGGCGTGGGGCTCGTTCTTGTCGTTGCCTGGGCCAGTCTCATCAACCGTCGCGATGCTTGTGCCAAACATCGGAGAACGTCGTTCATCTTCGCCGCGTGCTGCTCGGCGATTTTCTTTATCGCTGCTAGCACACCACTTTGGGAGCAAGACGCCGTGCAGGCGATGTTATCATACTGGAGGGGAAGTTGATGAAGGATCGGTTGCTCCAGATCGGCGTAGTCGGATCGATCATCGCGGCGTTGTGCTGTTTCACACCGGTTCTGATCATTCTGCTCGGTGCGATCGGGTTATCTTCTTTGACAGGCTACCTCGACATCGTGCTGCTCCCGGCGCTCGCCGTTTTCTTGGTCATCACAGGATACGCTCTATGGAAACGCAACAGGGCGAGATCGTCCTAAAATCTACGATCACCTGCCCCGAATGCGGACACGTCGAGGACGAGACAATGCCTACGGACGCTTGCCAGTGGTTCTACGACTGCAAGGGTTGCAAGGCCGTGCTGAAGCCGCTGCCGGGCGACTGTTGTGTTTACTGTTCCTACGCGACTGTGCCATGTCCGCCCATCCAAGCGGGCGATGATTGCTGCGGCTAGATTTCTGAAAACAGCCCTTCGGCCAATGGTCAGTTTGTCCGCATAGCCGTCAATCAGGTTACCTGTTTCGAGTGTCAGCTCCTGGCGCGAAGCGGAAGTCGCCGCCTCCAACTCCGCTGCAGTCGTGACCAATGGCTGCTTTCGCCTTCGCGGCGCGGCACGATAACAGGGTCAGAGTGCTTGATCTGAATGCTGCGCTGGCGCAGCTCCGGAACTTCGCTCGTCAGCTCGGGGCTGATTCCGTTGAAAAAGTCGCTCTTGCTCGGTGGCCGACTGGCTGATTCACTTCCGATATAGATGGAGGCGGATCGCGATGATGGGACCGAAACAGGAAGCGCAGTCAGCGTTGTTCTATGAGTTCTCGTTGGAGGATCACGTCCCGCAGGATCACCTGCTGCGGTCGATTGATCAGTTTGTTGATCTGAGCGGCATCCGCCCGCATCTGGCGGACTTTTACAGCCACACGGGACGTCCGTCGGTTGATCCGGAATTGCTGATCCGGATGCTGCTGGTGGGCTATTGCTTTGGGATCAGGTCTGAGCGGCGGCTTTGCGAAGAGGTCCATCTGAACCTGGCCTATCGCTGGTTCTGCCGCCTTGATCTGACCGACCGGATTCCGGATCATTCCACCTTCTCCAAGAACCGCCATGGCCGCTTCCGCGAGAGCGACCTGTTGCGTCACGTATTCGAGACGACTGTTGCGCGATGCATGGAGGAGGGCCTCGTCAGCGGACAGGGCTTTGCAGTGGACGCCAGCCTGATCGTTGCGGACGTCCAAAAGCAGAACTCAAGCAACCCGGAGGATTGGAAGGCCAGAGAGATCGACCCGGACCAAGCGCCTCGGGCGGTTCGCGAATATCTCGACACCCTGGACGACGAAGCCTTTGGCGCGGCCACCGCCGCCAAGCCCAAGTTCACGGCGCATGCGGATCCCGCCAGCCAATGGACGGCGGCCCGCAAAGGGCCTGCATTCTTTGCTTATTCAGACAACTACCTGATCGACACGGATCACGGCGTCATCGTTGATGTGGACGCCAGTCGCTCGAACAAGTCCGCCGAGGTGGGCACAATGCGCAAGATGATTGATCGCACCCAAGCCCGTTTCGGCCTGAAGCCGGATTGGTTGGCGGCCGACACCGCATACGGCTCGTCCGACAACCTCGTCTGGCTGACAATAAAGCGGCAGATCCTCCCGTTCATCCCGGTCTTCGACAAATCGGAGCGCAAGGACGGAACCTGGTCCCGATCCGACTTCACCTGGGACGAGGACGACGACCGCTATATCTGCCCGGAAGGAAATGAACTCCGTCACACCAGGCGGCGATACTCCGATCCCGCCCGAACGGCGCCAGGATTGAAAGCGCGCAAATACCGGGCCCTGAAAGCCGATTGCCTGAACTGCCCATCGAAAGCCAAATGCTGCCCGAACACAGACGTGCGCGCCATCAACCGAGAGAAGTTCGAGATCGTCAGAGATTTTGCGCGGCGCTGCGTGGGTTCAGCGTTCAACCCGACCGCGCAGAAGCGACGAAAGAAAGTTGAGATGCTGTTCGCCCACCTCAAGCGCATCCTCGGGCTGGGACGGCTCCGATTACGAGGGCCATGTGGCGTCCAGGACGAATTCACCCTCGCAGCAGCAGCACAAAACCTCCGGAAACTGGCGAAACTCAAGCCGATGGCGCCCGTCGCCGGATAACCAGTCCGGCTGGCCGTGGATTGCGTGTTCAAAGCAAGCCGGCAGCCAAAGCGCAGGCGCCAAATCCAACGACTTTTTCAACAAAATCGGCTCGGAGCTGCCGTTCCACCCCACCTCGCCGGATGGCAGCTTTCGATGGCCGAATATCTGGGCTTCGCTCTATCGACCTAATGCCAGTGCACAATCTGCGTTGCGCGAACGACCGCTTTTGATTTGCTCCGGGACGCTGTGCACATTGCTCTGCACCAGACCGCTTCTGACCCAAAGCCGCCTTGATCGACGAGTGGTCTGATCAGCGGCTTAGAGCCCTTTGCCGACGAGCCAATTTCCGGAGCTGTGCTCGCGCAGCATTTAGGTCGCAAACTCTGACGCCTAGGACGCGCTGCGCCGCAGCGGCGAAAGCAGTCATTCGTCTCTTCTGCAGCAAAGTTGGAGGGGGCAAATTCCGCTTTGCGCCAAGAGCCGTCACTCGCGACGATGCTTTTGAAGCGACTTTCTCTAAGCCAGATGGCAGGCTGTCGCCGTCTGGTTCTTGGGGAGATTTCTTATGGCTCAACAGCGGCAACTGATTTCAAACGGCAACCCGATGGAGAATGTCGTGGGCTTCAGCCGAGCGGTAAAAGTAGGAAACTTCATCGCTGTCGGCGGGACAGCGCCCGTCGATCAGGACGGAAAGACGGTTGGTGTCGGGGATGTTTATCTTCAGACAAAGCAATGTTTTGAGATCATCAAGGCCGCGCTGGAACAAGCGGGCTCAGGTCTGCATGACATTGTGCGCACGCGGGTGATCTTGACGGACATTGACGACTGGAAGCGAGCGATTGAAGCGCGAAAGCTTTACTGTTTGGATGCACGCCCAGCTGACACCATCATGGCTGTTGATCGCTTTGTGAACCCCGACTGGTTAGTCGAGATCGAGGTCGACGCAGTTGTGGCCGACAAGGCGTGAGCATGGCCGTGATGGGTCAGGAACGGTCTTCTGCATGGCAATATGCTCAGCGTCCCGGAGCAAATCGATTGCGGTCGTTCGTGCGGCGCGGATAGTGCCCTGGCATCAGATCGATAGAAGAAAGCCCGGACATTCGGTGATCGGAAGCCGCCGTCAGACGACTTGGGGCGGAACGACCGCAACGAGCCCAAAGCGGACCTGGCCAATAGTTAATTAATTTCGGCTATGCGCCAAGAGCGGACATGAGATCAAGTTCCCGGTCGCCGTCACCATCATCCACTTTGGCAAAGAATTATTTAGCTGACATTCACAAGTAACCTTCGCCCCCGCGGAGGAGGCTGGTTCTGACGGACAAGAGGTCGACGGTTAGTGGTGCTGCTTGAGGCCGACGAACCATCGTTTTGCGCTGGGACCGAAACCTCAAGGATGGTGCGACCAATTCCGGATGATCGTATCGATCTTCAATCCCTCCGAGCCCGTTGCTGGATTCGGTTTAGAGGCCGCTTGAACGTGAAAGGCTTCCGGGTATGGCACATTGTCGCCAGCATATATGGGAGTAACCTTATACTTCACCGTCTCGCCGGCGTTCACGGCTTGACGAACCTGAATCTCAACCGCACGAATTGACGGTGGACGCTTATCCCATTCGCCCACGAAGCGGTTTGCTTGCTTCGAAGCTGTCGTCAAATTTCCGGGTTTAGTGGCGCCGCCAAGTTCATGTGCGATCAGGTGAAATATCTCGTATCCAATCCCTCGCTCATGCCCTGCAGGTAGATCCTTCGGATTGCTTGGTCGCTTACCTGGGTCCAGATCGCGGCCATTAATCACCGTTTCAGCGCTCTTTGGCCTTTTGAAGTCATCTAATCTAGGGGCGGCACTGTAGGTGTTGGCGTCTGCAGCCGGCGCTTCCAACTCTGGCCCAAGATCGCGCGACTTTGCATAGCCAATCGACTCATCTCCTTCCTTAACAAGTGAGTCGAGAAATCCTTCCGGTAGCGGCTTTCCTCCCTTATCGGGATCGGAGGCCGCTTCCGCATATTGATCAAGTAACTCGTCGAGGAGTTTCGCCTCGGAAGGATCATTTGGATCAGGCGTCTTTCCGGATGCCTTGTAGTCGTCCAGTAGCTCCTCAAGCAAACTCTCCTTGGAATGAACCGCCGGCGCATCGGTGCCGCCAGGATGCTTCATCCCACCGGGGCTCGATATCTCTACGTCAAGCTTGCGGATCAGCGCGCTTTCCCGGAGCTTGCGCATGAGCTTGTCGCCGATCTCATTAGCGAATTTGAAGCCCTTGCCGGAACTTTGTGCTTTCTTCGCTGCGGCCGCGAGGTCTCCAATCCTCTTGGTGATATTTGCCGCCTTCACTGAGTTCTTTACGGCCTTCATTGCGTTCTTGGCCGCAGACAACACGCCGGAGGAGGCAGAGGCGATCACGATTTCCGCGGCGATGGCGGCGACGACATAGCCTGCGGCGTTGCCAAGGATCTCACCCTTTTCCTTGTCTTCCTTCCTCTTCAGCTTCTCGCCCGCGGCGGCGAGGACTGATCCCGCTGCTTCGCCCAGGCTGGAGCCGGATTCATACGGTGTATCCATTAGCTTACCGAGTATAGAAGCGCCGTTCTCCAGCTTTTTGGCCGCGTCCTTCGCATCTTCTAGTTCGAGGTCGGCGATCCACTTCGCAAGCTCAACCATATCGTTTGCAAAGGATTTGAGGAATTTTCGCTGTCCGGCCTGATACGCGGGCGCGAAAGCCGCCAAAAAGACCATAAGATCGTCGACTACGAAATCATCGCCGCCCGAAAGCGGAAGCTCTGACGCGTATCCCACTTTCAGGCCATCGGCCAATCCTTGCCCGGCTTCGATTGCATCCAGCATTGCGTTTGTAGCGAGCGCGGTCGCCAGTTCTCGTTCCCCCGGATCAATGCCATACAGAGCGTCATTCGGATGAACCGGCGCATTCTGCATGTCTTCCAGGCTGGGTACTTCAAGCCTTTCGATCTCGGTCTTTCCAACCCTCAGACTTTCCGCTCGCTGCGCTCGCTCCTGCAGGTTGGATTCCAGCCGTTTTACCTCCGCCTCCAGCGCCTCGGTCAGCTCAGGCCGCAACGACCGGCCGGGCTGCAACCCCGGCAGGCCGAGCGCGCCGTTCAGTCCGGAGATACTTTTGCGGAGTTCGTCGGAAAGTTGTGTATCGATATCCGTTTTTTCAGCAGCCTTGAGCAACGCCCGCGCCTTGGCCTCCGATCCGCGCGCGGATATCTCGTTCTGCACCACATTGACATTTGCGCCGAAAGCGGGGCTGGACTTGTCGCCGCCGAGCAGAGACGACATCAAAAGCTGAAGATTGCCGTCGGACAATGTGGCGACGTCTTTTGGCGTCAGCGTACTATTGGTCATTTCGCTAATTTGCGCATCGTTTTCAGATACACGCGCTTCCAGCGCCGCCAGATTGACAGAAATCGCGTCGAGCAGACTACGATCTGCGTTCGGCCCAATGACCGTTTGCATCTTCTTTACAGCTGATTCCACGTCTTCGATCGGCCATCCCTGAATCTCGTCCTCCAGATTCTTTGCCGCGAAGTCTGGATGAATCGAGTTTGCGGCCGCCATTATGCTGGCGTTCGCGATGAGCTTCTTGAAATCTGCGAGCGCGACAATCGCGCCTTCGCGATCCTCCGCCTCCAGCAAGTCGCGAACACGGTTTGAGGCGCCGATGGCGTCCTCGTGTTCCTGATCGGACATGCCAGACAGCAATGGCGCAAGCCCATTGTATTGCGCGTCATATTGCAAGCGCAGTTCTTCTACGGTGGCTGGGTCGAGAGGAGACACATCGTCAGTCGAAACCAACTCTCCATCTTCAGGGACGAAGTTGAATGGCTTGCCGGTTGTTTCTTCACCGTCCACGAATGGGCCCGGAGCTGGCGCTGGCTGAACCTTCCCACCGGACTTTAGCGAATCCCAAGTTGCCGAGCCCGGTTTGACCAGGCCCATATCCGACTCGTCAGCGCAGGATGTATCGCTCTGGAATTTGATGATCGCCTTGCCGGTTTTACCTCCGGCGAGACCGTCGATGACGAGGCCCTTGCCCTTGGGTTTGCGTTCGCCGTGATTGTAAAGATTGATCAGTTGCTGAACGCTGGCGGCGTCATCCTTATTGTTCTGGCCACCCTTGCCCACGGATCCAGAAAGCGCGCTCTTGAGCGGCCACTTTTCGCCCTCTTCCGTGGCGTCCGCGTTGCTCGTGTATCGCGCCTGGTCTTTCTGACCCTGTTCTTCTGCGGCTTTCAGCATTTTTTTCGCCGCGAGATTTTTGCGCCTTGTATCCGCCTTTTTGATTAGCGCCTTCATATCATCGATAGATTTTTGCTCGTGCGGTTCGATGATGCCATCCAGCAAAGCAGCCTCAGTGATCGACGCGAGCACTGCGTTCAAACCCGCAAGCTCAACCTTGATTTCCTCGAGTTCTGTTTCAAGCGACATCAGTTTCGCGGGTTCTCCGCCTCCAGTCTGTCCAGCCGTTGCTGGACGGCCTCCATCCGAGCTTTAGCCGCAGCGAGATCGACGCCACGGCGTTGTAGACCCTCCGCCCGCATTTTCACGATCTCGTCCATCTTGGACTTAAGCGCATCTAGCATCGCGCGCGCTTGGTCCGCCCCTCCGGCCTTGATTTCCGCCCCGAAAGCTTTCGACAGCTCCTGCAACGCGGCTTTATTCGCAGGGACCACCACCTCCAACAACGCAACGAGCTGTGGTTTCACATCAGCAAAAGCCTTTATTAGCTCAGCTTTCCAGTCATTCGAGGGACCACCGCTTTCATCGGTCGCCGCACCGATCGATTGCTCAAGTTCGACCATTGCAGACTTGGCACCAGTTAGATCGCCTTTCGCGATCATCATGGCGGCTGATTTAAGTGCTGCTTTCAGTTCTTTCGCGACGTCGGCCGGCATGCCCTTGGCGCGCGTTTTGAACTCAACCGCCAGCCGCTTGAGATCGGAGGACAACTGCGACTTTGAGAGCGCATCATCGACTTGCCCAGGTTCGGAGATCGTTTCCTCTCCATCCGGAGACTCATCGTTGTCCCATTCTTCGCCCTCTGGCGTCATAACCTTGACGAGGTATTTGTGCCCGGCATTCGCCAGCCATGTCTTTGCGAGACGGGCAAAGCTCTTCGGCGGCTCTTCATCACATGTGAGGATTATGTTCTTGCCGTTGATTGTCAGGACGCCTGACGCGCCACGCGTCCCGCCGCCGTCGGCCTTCGCTTGCTGTCGCAGTTTGTCCGTGCCGTGCCTTGGATGGGCCTTCAGAACAAGGTCGCTTTCGCCAATGAGCCAAACGAAATTGTGCGGCTTCTTTCGCGCCTTCTGCAACAGCTCCCCGAAATCAGCGCCCGACAGCTCCTTCTCGTCGTCAAGCTCATCAGTCCCGTCCGCTTCAAGGGCGTCGCTGTCGGACTCCTCTTGTGCCTGCTCCATCGCCTGTTGGTGAAACTCTATTTTCAGCGATTGTCCTCGCTCCGAGAAATGCTTCTTGGCGAGTTTCTCCAAATTGCCTGGCGGGGTGGTGTTGCAAGTCAGAAGAAGCTTTGAGCCCTCGCAACGCATAGTGCCCCAAGCGCCCTTCGCGCCGCCTTTCTTCTTAGCGGCTGCGCGTAGCGAGTCGGCTGTTTTTCTGGGGTCGCTTTCAAAAACGAGGCCATTTTTCGAGATTAGTAGGGCGAAGTTGACCGTCTTTTTCCGTGCAGCGCCTATGGCGGCGCTGAGTTGCTTAGTCTCTGCCTTCACATTCGCGTTCGGCGCCATGACGCGGCTCCGATCGGTTGAAACATTGCGAGTTAGATGGTCCCCTATCTTCGAGGGTACTATTCCGAGCTACGACGGCTCAAGTTGCCCTCGCGCCATCGTGATGTGGTGGTGAGCTATCTTGCGATCGAGATCGCCGGGCTTTCTATTGTGCGCGCCGACAAGCGGATTCCCCGAGTTCAGCAGGCCCAGTTTGGGGCATCGCCGATCATTTGACCGAAAACCCAAATGGCTGCTTCGTCCGCACTGCGGTCGTCTAGGCGGGGTGCAACGAACTACCGGTTCTGGCGAAAGCAAACATCAGCCCGTCTGAGACCAGCGTCTGCTTTCCCCGCAAAAGCGGACATCGCCGAGAACCTTTTTTGTTACGGTTTATGGTAAGTCGTCAGAGGCTTCCGGTATTCAGTTTGGTGATTCTAGAGATCGAAGTACCCCCCCATTTTCCGAATTGCAGAAGTGTGCGAATAGCGGTGCTTTCCGGTGTTCAAATGGAAGCTCTCGATCGGGGACTACCCCCGGTCCTTTGCGCGCGCGCGGATGAAGTGCGTTCTCGCGACGATTCCTGTGTTAGCAATGACGCCGGCCAGGGGCTTCCGGTGCGCCGGCGACAGGCTCTGGAAATCCAACCACCCCCCATGCTTCGCCTTTCGCCAAGATCAGCGCTTTATTGCCCGCTACGGCGAGGGGGGGTTAGAATGCGTTTTGCAAGCAATATCAATTTGTTGAGTTGACGAGAATCTCGGCGTGCGGGCGTGCGTCCCCACGGGTCGTCCATTAACAAATGGTGAAACAACGGAGGCGAGCATGTTTCGATCGGGCGCGCAGATCAGAGCCGCGCGGGCGCTTCTGGGCTGGACGCAGAAAGACCTGGCCGAGGCGGCGGATCTGCATCCCAAGGCGGTGGCGTATTGGGAGAGGAAAGACAGCATGAGCGCGCGTCGAGAAGAAGTCGGCGCGCAACGAATTCGCCACGCGCTGGCTGATGCTGGCGTCGAACCGATCTCCAATCCAGTTCTCGGAGTCGGATTTATCCCTGAGAGAGAATTTTCAGACTCCAAGCGCGCGCGCGTCATGGGGTCTTAGTCATGGATGCGATTGAACGAGCCTGCCGGATCGTCTGGTCCGGTTTCAAGCGGCGGGGCGTCACCTGCGGCGCGAAAACCCGCAAGGGAACTCCGTGCAGGATTCGTCCAATGCCGTGGAGCCAGCGCTGCCGACTACATGGCGGTCTCTCGACCGGGCCGAAGACGACCGAAGGCCGCGCGCGTATCGCCGAAGCGCAGCGAAGACGGTGGGCGAAATTTAGGGCCCCCGGCTAATGGATTCCGAGGTGTTCCCTCGCGCCTTGGGGGAATTAGTGGGGGAATGAAGCACATCGTTTTCAAATAATCCATTGTAATATAATGTTTTTTTCAAAATTTTTGGCGACCCCATCAGGACTCGAACCTGAAACCTGCGGATTAGAAGTCCGTTCTTACCAATTTCCTACCGTTTCCTGACCCTTCCCTTTTGCCTTACTTTCAGTAGGATAGCAATAGGCAGGAACGGTCAGGAAACTCGGTAGAACATGCACCCACGCACCCAATGCGCCCCCAGTAAACCAGCGGACTCGAATGCTGGGTGCTTGGAATCCGCTGGCCCATGACCGTCTTCACCGACAAGTTTATTCAGGGCCTCAAACCCGCCGCTGAGCGCTATGAAGAGCGCGACTCGGGCTGTCCGGGCCTCTGCGTGCGTATTGGCGTCAGGGGCGACAAGCAATGGTCTGTCGTCGTCTCTCAGGACGGCAAAAGACGGCGCATCCGCCTCGGCGTTTATCCCGACGTTTCACTGGCGATGGCGCGGCGCAAAGCGGCAGACGCCAAGGCAGCCCCTTCCCTTCATGTCGCCGGGCTGCGCGTCCGCGACCTGTTTGAAATGTATGCCATCGAGAAACGCGCCTCTCGCCGTTCTTGGCGCGACGTTGAGGCGGTTTGGAACAAGTGGGCCGAGCCTATTGTAGGCAGCGTTCGCATTGAAGACGTTACAATGGCTCACGGCGCTGAGTTGATCGCGCACGTCTCAAAGCATTCGACGCCGAACCGGGCGCGTAAGGTGATCCGGTATCTATCGCCCATGTTCTCTTTCGCCGCAGGGCGCGGCCTGATCCTCGGCAATCCGTGGGCGGGCCTACACGTGCCAGAAGGCGTCGCGCCTAGGGACAGGGTGCTGTCCGCCTCTGAGTGGGATTCTCTGACCGAATGGGCGCGCCCTGAGCCGTACCCTTGGGGATCTTTCATCCTCGCGCTTATGCTGTCTGCTCAGCGGTTGGGTGAGGTAGCGGGGATGCGTTGGGATGAAATCGAGGGCGACGTGTGGACGCTTCCGACAGAGCGCCACAAAGGCAAGCGCTCGCATGAAGTTCCACTGTCCGCAGCGCTGGTGGATCTAATAGGGGAGCAGCCGCGCCATGACGCCCACGTCTTTTCGACCCGGAGAGGCCGCTCCATCACGCCCGGCGATAAACTCAAGAGGCGGATCGACAAGGCGACAAACCTCAAGGATTGGCGTTTCCATGACGTGCGACGAACAGCGGCGACGATAATGGGCGACGGCGGCGTTGCGCGATTCGTTATCGAGCGTGTTTTAGGCCACGCGGACAGCAGCGTGACCGCGATTTACGACCGCGCGAGGTATCGCGACGAGAAAAAAGCGGCTCTTGAAGTGCTGGCGAAGTCTCTGAATCGGGATTGAACGGCGTTGTCGCTCACCGAATCGTAAGGCCGAGGGGACGACCTCTCGGCCCATTTATTTTGACCGAAACCCAACGATCCCACCATACTTATCCCCGCACTTAGTCATGAGATTGGGTGTAGATAAAAAACATCGCGGACAATTACCCGTAATGGTGGGCAGCGTTTGACCGAAAGACTCGGGCGGCATCTATATGAACGACGGCGCATCCGAGGGCGGCATCAACGCGGCCAAGGAACCCGATACCGGCGCAAGGAACGAGGAGAACATAAAAAGAACCGTCAAACCCGAATCAGAGTTTGACCCCGGCTTACGTTCGCGTAAGCTTCATTTCGAACGGCACCCAGAAGCATCTATATGTTGTGCCGTTTTAAAACGACGAGGGGCGGGTCTCGCCTTGGAAACAGGACCCACCCCCCACTTTGAAACGACCGTCTCGGGACGTTCTTTTTGTAGAATGGTGCGCTCACTGCACTTTTGCAATGGAATTTTCCCACTAGGCGGTCTCGATAAAAGAGGACCCAAATGGGTAAATCGAGCACCAAAGCTAATAACGACTACCCCGTCGATGAGCGCGGCTACACCGACACGCCGGGCGCGGAGAAATACGGGATCAACTCGCGGAGTTGGCTCACAAAGGCCCGACATTTCGGTTACGGCCCTGAGTATGTGAAGTTCGGCAAAGCGGTGCGATACAGTTACGCAGCGCTGGACGCATACGCCAACCGGAACCGTCGCGGCTCCACCCACGGCGACGACGCGTGATCTATGAAAATCGAAAACTTGGGCGGGCGCTTCTGGCGCTCCGCAGCCTGCGGCCTGCGCGCATGTGCGCGTCCGCTAGCGGGTAAAAAGAAGACCGCCGCCCCGATTGGCAGTCGGGACGGCGGGCTGAAGGGTATTCATAGTGTGCATCTCTTTTATAAAGCCCCGCGCCGAATCTGGCAACGGTTAAGCCCCCTCGCACAGCATGATCCGGCTCTTTTCGCGGCGCTTCCTCTCTGCTTGGGAGGGCTGGCGCAATGACCGTTCACGACAAGACTTTGAACCCCACCCGGCTGGACCGCGTGGGCGCCGATATCGCCTTAATCCTGCGCCTTCTCCGGCACGGCGACCGGCCCTCGGCATTGATGGACAGGCTGGCGATCCTTTTGGAGCGCGACCTGGGCGAATGCGAGCGGCTGCTGGTCGCGGGCGGCGCTACGCTCGCGATGGAAGACGACGACCGCGCCGACATGTTCAGGGCGTTTGACCCGCCCGACCCTTGGCCTTTTCCCGGCATCAGCCGCGAGTCGTTTCGACAGGCTGCTGAAGAATATCGCCGCGAGCGTGATCGGAGGCGGTCATGAGACAGGTCAGCGAAGACGAATATCTCGCCGCGCATGGGATTCGAAACGTTACGCCGATCACGGCACAGCCAATCGCGAAACGCGCGTTCACGGCGGCAGAGCTTCAGCATACGGACTTTCCGCCAATCCGCTGGATCGTGCCGGATCTTCTGCCGGAAGGGCTGACACTTCTCGCAGGCAAGCCGAAGCTTGGGAAAAGCTGGTTATCGCTAGACCTCGCGCTATCGGTCGCGGTCGGCGGGCGTGCGCTAGGTAAGGAATGCGAGCAAGGGGCCGCTCTATATCTTGCGCTCGAAGACAACCCGCGCCGCCTGCAACGCCGTCTCAGGAAGATCGAGCCGGAACTGAAATGGCCGGGGGCGCTGGAGTTCCGAACCGAGTTCCCGCGTCTCGACGCTGGCGGTCTGAACCTTCTCAGAGACTGGCTAAAAGAGCACGGCGACGCCCGCCTTATCATCGTGGATACGCTCGCGGTGGTTCGCGGGAACGCGAAGGTATCGGACAGCGCTCATAGCAGCGATTATGCCGCACTGCGCGGTCTGCACCAGATCGCGGGCGAGTTCGGAATCGCGGTGCTGGTTGTCCACCACCTCCGCAAGGCGGGTAGCGAAGATCCGTTCGACAGTGTTTCGGGTTCAACCGGCCTGACAGGCGCGGCAGACGCGACGCTGATCCTTTCGCAGACCGACGGCGACGTGACTCTCTACGGACGCGGGCGAGACCTTGAGGAGATTGAGACCGCGCTTGAGTTCGACGCCGAGACTTGCCGGTGGCGCGATCTGGGCGACCCTGCCGAGGCGTTCGCGAGCGATACACGCGCGGCGATCCTCTCAGCGATCCGGGGAGGCAGTGCGACGCCTGCGGATGTTCGCGACTTCACGGGCCTGGAGCATGAGCTTGTGAAGAAGAACATGCAGCGCATGGCGCGGGCGGGTCACCTGAAGAAAGAGGCTAAGGGACGGTACGTAATCCCCCTAGACCCCCTGTCCCCGCCGTCCCCGTGTCCCCGTTCTGAGGCTAGCAGGGACACAGGGACAGGAGGGACAGGCCTAGACCGGGCGATGGACGTCGAAGAACGCGCCGCCATTCTTGAGCATGACCACGGCCTCAGCCGCGACGACGCCGAACGTAAGGCGAAGGCGGTGAAGCCATGACCCGCCAATGGTACGACAGCCAAGCCGCCGAACGCGAGGAACTGCGCCTCTCGGACTTCCTCGAAGACCGCTTGGAATCCGCCCGCGAGGAAGACCTGACCTGGGCGCTGGCCATCGTGGCCGATGACTGGTGGCGTCAGTTCGGCCCGGCCAAGCAGTTCACATTGGGCGGTGAACTCGATCAGACCTCCGACGACGAAGGCTTCGCTGGCGTCGATCAATACGGGGATGACTGGTTTTGAATAAGCAAGATTTTGAGGCCCGTCTCGCCGCCCTCCTAGCCGAACACCGGGCGGCTCTCAGGCACGCTGACCGGACCCGCGACGCCGTGCGGGAACTGATCCAGCAAAGCCACAACGATCTAGACGACGACGCCAGAGAGGCGATCTGGACGCGTGTCAGCGCGCTCACAACGATTCACTGAAGAGGAGCAGAAGAATGAATCCCGACAATCTGAAAATCGGCGAGGAATGCGAGCTTAGGGGCGCACTGATCTCGCTCACGGTAGGGCATGGCAAGTTCGGCGCCGCTCAGCACATGGCACATGTCGCCGCTGAGACGATGGTGGAGGCTGTCGGCACCGACGGTGCAGCCGCCTTTCTCCACGCGCTGGCCGAAGAGGTGGCGCAGGGGGTGTCATGATCCTCAACGTCGCCTCGCTGCTCACCTGAGGCCCCCGGCAAGCTGTAATGCTAACCCACTTTTTTCAATGAGACGTTTCTCATGCGCGCGCAACGCGCGCCCGCGCGCGCGCGGGAGCGGGGGGTGATCGCCGATCCAGGGTGACTGTCGGGAACACCGGAGGCACACCCTAAACGCGCGTTCCCGCAATTCAAAAAATGAGTTGCGCGTTATGGCGTCGGCACTCTACCGAAAGGCGATATGGTAGAAATATGCAGTGTTTAGGAAACATATCCATTAACGCTACTGTTTTCCCTTGACATTAATGCCGTTTTGTGTTACTATGCTCGGCATAATCGCTAGAGGTGCGCAGATCGAGCAGGACAGCATGACAAGAACAATGACAGCGGGGCCGCTTGCGGCTCTTCATCGGCGTGGGCAGATCGCCGATCACCAAGCGCGGGCGGGCGTTCGCCTGGCGCAATTCTGCGAGGCGCGGGAACGGCTGGGGGAGAGCCGCTACAGCAAACTTCCACCGTCATTTTATAAGCTGGAAACGCTGATCGACCGCAGCTTCGAATTTCACTGCCCGGTCTCTGACTTTCAGTTGACGGCGCTAAAAGAACTGGCCCGCGCCCGCGACGATCTGGGCGACGAACGCTTCGACGTTGCGGTCGCCGTTTGCTGGCGGGGCGAGACGACCGGACGCCGCCGAAAGGGCGAAAAGCGATGGCGGCTTCTCAGAGAGGCGCTTGAACACCTCGCCGAACTATGGGGCTTTCAAACGATAGGAGCAGAAAGATGACTGAAGAACCAAAACCACTGGAAACCTACTACCGACAGGCTGACTTATGCCGGATCGCAGATGTGTCTGACGCGACGGTAAATAACTGGATCAAGTCCGGCGCCATCGAGCGGCACGAACTGCGAAAAGTCCCGCACGCTGATACCCACCTGCCGCGCTTCTTCACGTTCAAGGAAGTGTTGAAAACCCGCATCATTCGGGAGCTAGTGAAAATGGGCCGCATGAGGCCGACAGAAGCTTCGTTGTTTGCGGAAATGGCCGCATCAGCGCTGCACTCGGCTGCGATCCGACGGGATGATGACAAGCCCTTGGGCGACGCGCTGCACATGTATGTGTGGGTAGATGAAGACGGCGAGCACGTTGACTACAAGGCCCCTGACGTCGCCGCTGTCAGCCTCCCAGCATCCAATATCTTCGACAAAACCTTCGCCCGCGCGGTCGAGATTCTGACGCCTCAGGAACCGGGCGAACTGGTGCCGGAATGATGACGACCGGCGAAATGATCGAGCGCCTTCGCGAAGCATTGCAGGCGGGCAAACTCGACAAGTTTCACCTTCCATTCGCGCGGACCATTCTCCGCAAAAACAGACGACCGAACTGGCGACCATCGCCGAGACAGGATCGCCGCTTGCGCCTGATCGTCTCGCAACTGATCGCCGCCGAGACCCCTTAATCGCGCCGTGGGAAGCGCAATTCCGGCCCGTCGTGAGACGCGCCTTTCCCTTAGAAGGAAACGACATGTCTAAACTGAAAACACTCCGCGCAAAGCAGCAGCACATTTTGGCTGACGCGAAAGAGGCGCTGAACCAGCTCACCCCAGAAATCAGCCCAGATCGCGAGAACGAGCTTCAGGCTCGCCATGACGAGTTGATGGCCGAGTACGATGACCTCGACTTTCAGGCCCGCCTGATCGAGCGCGACGAAGCAATCGACACCTCGCGCCGCCCTGGGAGCGGTAACAGGACCGCTCGCACCGACAGCGAAGAACGGCTCTTTTCTCTGAAGCCGGAAGAGCGCTGCGAGGATTGGCAGCGCGAGCGCGTTGGCCGCTCCGAATTCGCTGATCTCAGTCTCGGAAATTACCTTCGGTCGATGGTGACTGGCGCGAAGACCGATCAGGAAAAACGCGCCCTCAGTGAAGGCACCGACAGCCAAGGCGGTTTTACGGTTCCCGACCTTCTGAGTTCGCGCTTGATCGACTTGATGCGAAACCGCATGGCTCTTAGCCGCGCTGGCGCGATGACCGTCCCCTTGGGAAGCGATACGAACCATATCGCAACGGTCGCTTCAGATCCGGTTCCGGCCTGGCGTGCTGAGCATGGCGCTGTCGCGGAATCCGACCCGACGTTCTCGCGGGTCGAGCTGCTGCCCAAGTCGCTCGCGGTCTTGGTCAAGGCATCGCGCGAGGTGCTGGACGATACACTCAATATCGGCACGGCGCTTCCGAACATCATCGCGTCCGCGTTGGCGGTTGAGGTGGATCGCGTCGGCCTCTTCGGCACTGGCGTTGATCCTGAGCCGCAGGGCGTCGCCAACATCTCTGGCATCGGCGAAGTCGATCACCTCGGCGCGGCCCTGGACTACACGCCGCTTCTAACGGCGCGGGGCCAGATCACCGGGGCGAACTTCTCAGGCGACGATATCGGGTTCATCATGAACCCGGCGGAAGAGAACACGCTCGCGGGTCTCAAGGACTCTCAGGGCCAATGGCTCGGCGCGCCGCCTGTCATGTCGCGGGCGCAGTTCTTCTCCACGGGCAACGTTCCTGACGCCGATGCGGTTTCGCCGACGGAAGGCATCATGCTCGCCGGTGTCTGGAAGCACCTACTGGTTGGCATCCGGCAAGAGATTCGCATCGAGACGCTGAAAGAGCGTTTTGCGGACACTCTCGAAGTCGGCTTCCTGGCGCATCTACGCGTCGATTTCGCGGTTGAGTATCCTTCAGCTTTCGTCGCGATCCGCAATATCGCCGATCCAGACTGATCCCCGACCTAACGAATAGCCCCCGGCCGGTGTGGCATTATGGCCGGGGGACATACGCGAACGGGGGACACTGACGAACCCGCTGGGATGAAACATCCTGTATCACAACTGCGCGGCGAATTGAATAGCGGTCGATACGCGAGCCCAACGACCGAGTTGAGCGGCCGGGGGTGGTGTCGAACTGGACCCCTTCGCCTAGCGACCGGAGGCCCCTAGCGACCGGCCATAAACCTTAACATTCGCCCGAAAAAACCGGAGAAAAGGTCGGAAATTCAATGAGCGCCTTCGACTCCTGGTCTACACAAGCGCCCTCGCGGTTGTTCCTACCGGGCGCCGGAATGTCTGGATTGGGGCCGAAAGCCGAAACTTGACCGAGTGCCCGCCATGTCCGCTGTGCGCCAGCTCCAGTCGTTCGCGGCAGCTCGCACAATTGGCTGCTGTGCGGGACGAAGCAGCCTTTTGCATTCCAAACACCAATGTCTGCTTTCGAGAAATCAGGATCGAATGCCGTATTGGCAGAGGCCAAGATCCAACACTCCATGTTGCCGTATGTAAAAGCAATAAAAATTCGATCCTACTGCGACTTCCAAATCTGCGCGTAGCGCTGCAATCTGTTACAACGATCTTGGGTCAGATATATTTGATCGCTCTTGGCCGGTTCGGGCAGGTCATTTTTTCTTGCCAATAATGCAGCACCTTGGCTTGTTCCGGTAACTTGCTGACTTGCAATTACCTCAGCCTCTGTTTCTGCGGCGAGCATCTCTAAAAAACATGTATTTTTTGCAAATGGACCTTCAACGATAACTGCGCCGTTGTGGCCTATAAGTTCAAGACAATGAGCTGCGACAAGCGCGAGATAAAAATCCACTGCAGCAGTTCTGGTCCCTTCGCCGGCATGCGGTTCTGCACCGATCCATCTAGAAATTGAATCTTTGAATGGCCCGGTTTCTGGCGCCAGACTGGGAAGCAGCATGATCTGATCTTCCAGAACGTCATCAATGTCTGCGGGAGTAGGCGTAGTGCGCCTGCCGCCAAGAGCCAAGTCGTGTTCGCGACCGCCCATGAAACGCGCAGACAGTACGGCTTGCTCATAGGCATTTACATTTATCAACGTATCAAAGGATGGGTCCAAAGTGACGGGTTTGCCCCCAACCGACATTGCAATCACCCAGGTACCCGTGGACAGCACGCTGAATGGTACCTTGTGCTGAAGAAGATGTAGAAGAAGCGAAGCGTTGGAATCGTGAATACCGCAATAGACCGGGGTGTTTTCGGGCAAACCAATTTTGTTCGCGATCATTGGCAGCAAGGTCCCCAATACAGAATTTGAAGGCTTTGAGGCTGCAATCTTCCCCTGCATTCCAAGTTTAGCAACAAGGGTGGAAAACTTGCCTTCATATGGATTCCACAAATCAGTGTGGCATCCAAGGGAGGAAAGATCAGTGGCAGTATTGCCGGTAAGCCGAAACCCCCAATACTGTGGATAGGTCACTAGCTTTTCAACTTTGTCATAAAGTTCTGGGTCGGTCTCAAACTGCCAATAAAGTTGCGCCCCTATATTCAAACCTCCGGCCAAATGGGGCGATCCTGTTTCTTCAAAAGGGGGCCTAAAGTTGCCATACGCCTCCCACAGGGATTCCGGACCATCGAACTCGTAGTCCAGAATAGGTGCGGCCAATCCATCGGTTTCATCCAATAATGCAGCCGCGGCGCCATGGGTGGTAATTGAAATTGCATCCACCCCGTGGGTAGCATTGAAATTGCGCAGACCATCCAGCAAAAATGCCCAGTGTCCTTCAACATCAAAATGTGGGTAAGGCGGGCCGGGCAGTGTTTTGTTAGGGCGTGTGATGACCTCAACCTCGTTCAGCGACGCAAGATCGACCAAAGCAAGCTTTGCATTTGTTTTGCCAATGTCGATGACCGCGACGTGCTGCCTTTGGGTCATGGCAAGTGGAACACCGGGGTCAAGGGGGTGGCGATTGGCTCATTATTGGGATGTGTTTCCATGATATCCGCCATATGCGCCCACCATTTTTGCATGATGTCATGGGTCGGCAAATGGTCCATTTTGTGATCAGCGGTGCGCCACAAGACGCCAAACAGAATATTGGTGTCCATATCCAAGTGGATCGAATAATCCGACATCCCCGCATCACGCAAAAGCTGTTCTAGGTCTGGCCAAAGTTCATCATGGCGCCTTTTGTATTCAGCCTCGCACCCAGGGTTTAGCTGCATTTTAAACGCGTATTTTTCCATCACCGGTCCCTCCACATCGCCCAAAGACGTGGCAGCGCAATGACGCTGATAAGTAGCGCACCGATGAAAATCGACATCACAATGCCGGGTACATTGAGAAGGCCCAAACCAAAGGTCACAAGCCCCATCACAAACGCGGCGATCACCACGCCTGGGATTGAGCCCGATCCACCCAAAATATTAACGCCACCCAGAACCACCATGGTTACTATCTCCAACTCCCACCCTGTTGCAATCGATGGTCGGGTCGAACCAAGACGCGACGTTAAACAGACAGCCGCGATGCCGGACATTAGGCCTGTTAAAAGGAATAAAATGAATTTCACCCGATTCACCCGGATACCTGAAAACAACGCGCCCGTTGGGTTGTTGCCGATGGCGTAAACAGCGCGGCCAAAATTTGTTTTGTGCAAGACGACGGCGTAGATCAGCGCAATGATTGCGAACAAAATAAATTCAAACGATATGACCCACCAAACATACCCCTGCCCAAAATAGGCAAATTCACTGGGGTATCCGCCATAGGCTTGATCGCCCAGGACGATAAAACTGATGCCGCGAAACAGGCTCAACGTGCCAATGGTCACAACGATTGAAGGCAAACCCAATCCGGTTACCAGCGCACCATTGAACGCGCCGCATAGAAGGCCAACAATCAATCCAACACCGACGATTTCCGGCGTTCCAGCCCCCATTTGCACTGCGGCGCCCATTGCCGTTGATGCAAGAGCAATGATCGAGGCCACAGAAAGATCAATCTCACCCGCTACGATCAAAAGCGCCATGGCAAAGGCGATCATCGCTTTTTCAGTAAAGTTGAATGTTGCATCGCTTAGATTCCAAGCGTTCAAAAAATAGGGCGACGCAAGCGAGTTGGCGATAAAGATACAAATCGCGACCAGCAAAAGCAGGCTTTCCCAGCTTTTCAGCCTCCGCTCCATCGGCGATTTCAAGCGATCTGGTACGGAACGCGCGGTTACGTCCATGATTTTTGCTCCGCTTGCTTTAAGATGATCCTGCCCTTAACGCGGCTTGATCGTGCGTTTAGGGCAACGGCAATGATGATGGCACTGCCAGATATCGCCAATTGCCAAAAGGGCGATACGTTGATGACAGGCAATGCATTTTTGATCACCCCCAGAAACAACGCCCCCAGCACCGCGCCAGCAATTGTGCCAACACCGCCTGCAATGGAAATGCCGCCAATCACGCAAGCCGCAACCACGTCCAATTCAAATCCACCCGCAATATCGACATAGGCCACCGCAAAGCGGGATACCCAAAGGTATCCCGTAAGCCCCGCCAAAGCACCTGAGATGGTGAAAGCCCAGAATTGGGTCTTGCCGACATTGATGCCCGCATAAGTCGCCGCGTGTGGATTGCCGCCGACAGCATAAAACGAACGGCCCAATGTGGTGCGCGACATAATCATGGCGAATGCAATGACCACAATAATTGCAATCCAACTTAGCATGGGCAGGCCAATGATTTCAGTGCGCGGGATCGCTTTAAAAGACGCGCTCATTTCATGGCTGTTCACCCATTTTCCTTGGGACAGCAGAAATATGAATCCGCGAAAAATGGTTAATGTTCCAAGCGTCACAACTATTGGTGGAATGTCTAACTTCCACACCAAAATGCCATTGAACATACCCATCAAGGCACCGAGAGCGATGGCAATTACCAAGATCACGACAATCGGCAAATCCGGCGCTGCAACGTTGATCATTGCAACGACCATTCCGGTCAGGGCCAGGTTTGCAGCAACCGACAGATCAATGCATTTTGTCAAAATAACAATCATCTGACCCACCACCAACAGAATCAACGGTGATGTATCGTTCAAGACATTTGCCAAATTGGAAGGTGCGATAAAGCCCGGAAACCGCATTGCGATCAGGCCAAGCAGCAACAAAATCGCGCCGAGCAACAATATCTCACGGGAAGAGGACAAGCGTTTAATCATGATGCGATTTCCTCAATGCCGGCTGCATGGCGCACCAGCGTTTCTGGTGTCATGTCATCTTTTGAAAGTTCAGCCACCATAAGACCCTCGCGCATGACGATTATGCGATCAGACATGCCCAGAACCTCGGGGATTTCTGAACTAACCATGATGACCGCCAAACCTTGGGCCGCCAACTCAGCCATAAATTCATGCACGGCTGCTTTAGATCCGATATCAATACCTTTTGTCGGTTCATCCAATATGATGACTTTCGGTTTCGTCGCCAGCCACTTGGCGATGACTACCTTTTGCTGGTTGCCGCCTGACAAACTACCGACATTGGTATCCAGTGACGCCGCGCGCAAATCCAACCTCTCGGTAAATTCGCGTGCCAGTTTAAATTCTTCGGCCAGCCGCAAGAATCCATTCTTCGAGGTACGTCTAAGCGACGGCAGTGTCACATTCTGAAAAATTGGCAAATCCGTGATCGCGCCCTGCTTGCCGCGATCTTCGGGAACATAAACAATGCCATTGTCCACTGCATCTGCCGCAGATCGGATACGCACCGTGTTTCCTTCGATTTCCAGCGTGCCCTGACTGGGCGCGGTAATTCCGAACAAAGCCTGCATAAGCTCTGACCGACCCGCGCCAACCAAACCGTAAAAGCCCAAAATCTCACCGCCATTCAACGTAAAGCTGATATCGTCAAATTCGGTTGGGTGGGCATAGGCCCTTACGCGCAATACTTCGTCAGTGATCTTTGCTTTGCGTTCAGGAAAAATCTGGGTCACCTCGCGGCCAACCATCATTTTCACCAGCTCGTCATTGTTAACGTCGGCAATATCACCGGCCGCCACAAATTGCCCATCGCGAAACACCGTATAGTGGTCAGCGATACGAAAAATCTCATCAAACTTATGGCTGATAAACAAGATCGCTTTGCCTTGCGCCTTCAGCTTCTGTACCAGCTCATAAAGTTCCTCAATCTCTTTGTGCGACAAGGCGGCGGTGGGCTCATCCATGATCACAACTTGCGCGTCAATCGACAATGCACGGGCAATGGCCACAAGGTGTTTGCTCGCGATGCCAAGGTCCTTCAGCAGCGCGTGGGGGTCAATCTCTGCCCCGATTTCTTCAAGAATCGCGCGGGTTTTGGCGACTGATGCGGTGGTATCTATTAACCCGAATTTGGTTTTAGGCGCGTGGCCTAAGAACACATTCTCTGCAACAGACAGTTCATCAAACAAGACCGTTTCTTGATGAATGGCCGTGACGCCCGCGTTTGAGGCGTGTTGCGGTGTTGGGAATTTGGTCGCCGTCCCTTCGACCAAAACATCACCACCGTCGGGTTGATAGATCCCGGTTAAAACCTTGACGACGGTAGATTTACCCGCCCCGTTTTCACCCACAAGCGCGGTTACTTTTCCTGGAAACAACTCCAGTGAGACCTCGTCCAGCGCTTTCACGCCAGGAAATACTTTCGTTATTCCTTGCAAGGCAAGGATAGGCGCTTCAGCGTTCATGATTTCCGCTTGATTCTGGGTGAGCGTCATAGCGTCCAGCGTAAAACCCACGACGCAACAAAGAATGCGTTGCACCGTGGGCTGGGAGAGCTCTTAGAAGATCGACTTGAACTGGTCGATGTTAGAGCTGTCATAAGTGAACGGATCCGACATCGCGGCCGAATTTGTATCGTCCAGCGTAACCGAACCCATGCGGCCCATCGGAATTTCGGCACCTGGAGCAGCTTCGGCCCCGGTTGCAATCGCATGGGCAAGCATGGTGGCCGAATATCCCAGATCAATGGGGTTCCAGATCGCAAAGCTCTTTGTCGCGCCGGATTCAACACAGCCAGCCATCTCAGACGGAAGGCCAAGGCCGGTTACGTTAATTTCGCCGATTTTGCCTGCGTCCGTGACCGCTTGGCAGGCTGCAAGGATACCCACAGTCGTTGGCGCGGTAATCGCCTTCAGATTGGGATATGTCGCCATCAGGCCTTGGGCTTCACGGTATGATTTGTCTGAAAGGTCATCGCCGTAAACGGTCGCAGCTAAATTCACGCCAGGATAACCGGGCAGGGCCTCTTTAGCTGCTTCGATCCACGCGTTTTGGTTGGTTGCTGTCGCCGTTGCAGACAGGATAGCAACATCACCACCATCGGGCATGTGATCCGCCGCAAGTTTGATGATCGTATTGCCGATCAGCGCTGTCGACGATGGGTTCAGATGCATCTGGCGCCCTTCTTGGGCAACGCCTGAATCCCATGAAACAACAATGATACCGCGGCTCATGGCCTTTTTCAACGCTGGCACCAATGCATCGGGATCGTTTGCCGAGATTGCAATTGCATCAACGCCCTGGGCGATCAGCGAATTGATAACCTCAATCTGGCCTTCGGCAGTGGTATCTGTTGGACCTGTATAGATGATTTCAACACTACCAAGCTCAGCAGCGGCTTCTTGTGCGCCTTCAGCCGCAGCTTCGAAAAAGCCGATGCCCAATGCTTTGACGACCACGGCAATGCGCATATCTTCAGCCATCGCAGCCGAGCCCATTAGTGATGCAGCTAGGCTAAGACCTGCTGTCATTGAAGTGAAAGTACGACGTTTCATTTGCTTCCTCCCAAAGTCTAACGTTCTAATTTAAGGCAGTTCACGAGGCCGCCCCTTCCTCTTGAGCGGCGCCAGTTTCGGCGACGATCAGTTTCACATCGGCCGCTTCAAGCATTGAAGCGGCGCTGTCTGAAATTCGTTCATCGGTTATGACCGTGGTTATCTTGTTCAAAGGACACAGAACCAGGCTTGAGCGTTGCTCAAACTTTGAACTGTCCACCAAAACAACCAACTCATCGGCTTGACCGATCAATTTTTGTTCTGCCTGGATCAACAAAGGATCAGCTTCCATAAGGCCAAGCGGCCCCATGCCCTGAGCCCCCATAAACATGCGTTTCGCATAAAAATTGCGTGTCACATCATTATCGAATGGCGACAGAATGATGTTCTGTTCGCGATAAATTACACCTCCAGAAAGCATGACCGTATTCTTGGAATGTTTCAGCAGATGTTCCGCAATCGGGAACGAGTTCGTGAACACTTGCATGCGACGTGTCGCCAAGGGGTGAACCATCTGAAATGTGGTTGTACCGCCATTAATGATGATGGAATCCCCATCGCCACATAAGTCTGCAGCAGCCTTCGCAATCGCAAATTTTTCGCTCGAATGCATCGTTTCGTTAACAGCGAAAGTTCTTCCTGCAAGCCCAACAAACTGTGGGGGCGTTATGGCTTCTGCCCCACCGCGGACCCGACGCAATTTCTTTTGAACATGCAGCGTGGCAATGTCACGACGCACTGTGGCTTCGGAAACCCCTGTCAGATTGCAAAGATCGACAACAGTCACCACGGGGCGGTCTTCAACCGCTGATAAAATGATCCGGTGCCGTTCTTTCTCGTGCATCTTCGCCCTCCGTATTGGTTTGAAGGTGCGCAGATTCGCCGCACCTGTCAATCATTAATAGTCATTTTCGATCAATATCGCGCACAAATTGTGAATTGATGATTGAAAATGATTGACATTCTGACGCGGCATGCTCAGCCTGTGGCTAAGTTAGAAGGCTGTACAAGTTACGGCAGGCCTAGGGAATATGACGCATGACCAATACGATAACGCTGCTTGAGAACCGCTGGAGCGACGAGGCAGCACGTGGCATGAGCGAATCTGACAAGCTGCTTTATCGATCAAACATTCTTGGTTCTGACAAACGGGTAACCAACTACGGCGGTGGCAATACGTCTGCCAAAGTCATGGAAACTGATCCACTTACTGGCGAGCAAACTGAGGTGCTTTGGGTCAAAGGTTCTGGCGGTGATATCGGCTCGATGAAGTTGGATGGCTTTTCAACACTGTATATGGACAAACTGAACGCGCTGAAAAATCTGTATCGCGGGGTAGAGTTTGAAGACGAGATGGTCGGCTATCTGCCCCATTGCACCTTCAATCTAAATCCACGCGCAGCCTCAATCGACACGCCACTACACGCCTATGTGCCGAGTAAACACGTCGATCACGTGCATGCGGATGCGATTATCGCGATTGCAGCCTCAAAAAATTCAAAAGAGCTGACGAAGGAAATATTCGGAGACAAAATCGGTTGGTTGCCCTGGAAAAAACCAGGCTATGAACTGGGACTATGGCTAGAGAAATTTTGTCTGGAAAACCCCGATGCCGATGGGGTTGTTTTGGCAAGCCATGGTCTGTTCACCTGGGCCGACGATGCCAAAGATTGCTATGATATGACCATCAATGTCATCAATATTGCGACCCAATGGTTGGGCGACAAAATGGACGGCATCGCCGCTTTTGGCGGAAAGGTTCATGATTGCCTCGATGCTGCTGGTCGGCAGGCCGTAGCGGCACGCCTTATGCCTGAAATCCGCGGTATGGTTTCTGGCAAGCAGCACATGGTGGGCCATTTCAATGACAGTGATGCGGTTCTTGAATTCGTGAATTCAAAAAATATGCCACCCTTGGCCGCCTTGGGCACCTCTTGTCCTGACCATTTTCTGCGCACCAAAATCTGCCCATTGGTTGTCAATTTCGATCCGGAACAAAACAATATTGAAGCAGTATTGGAAGGCCTACCCAACCAAGTTGCAGAATATCGCGATGGCTATTCCGCCTATTACGATCGCTGCAAAAGGGATGATTCACCGGCCATCCGTGACCCAAACGCAGTGGTATATCTGATCCCAGGTGTGGGCATGCTTACCTTCGCAAAAGACAAGGCAACTGCGCGCATCTCGGGCGAATTCTATGTCAACGCTATCAATGTCATGCGCGGCGCATCCGCGGTTAGCGAATATGTTGGCCTGCCCGAACAGGAAGCCTTTGATATTGAATACTGGTTGTTGGAAGAAGCCAAACTGCAACGGATGCCAAAGCCAAAATCACTGGCTGGCCGCATTGCTTTGGTCACAGGTGGTGCCGGTGGCATTGGTGCTGCCACTGCTGAACGTTATTTGGCAGAGGGCGCCTGCGTTATGCTGGCGGATATCGATGCGGATAATCTGTCCGTTGCTGCCGCCTCATTGACTGCGCGTTATGGCGATGATGTTGTCAGCACAGTGGTAATGGATGTCACCGACGAAGACGCAATCACAGCCGCCTATGCAAACATCGCAACAGAGTTTGGCGGCCTCGACATTTTGGTGTCGAACGCAGGCATCGCATCTTCCGCGCCAGTGGAAGAAACGACCTTGGCGCTGTGGAATAAGAATATGGATATTCTATCTACAGGTTATTTTTTGGTTTCGCGCGAAGCGTTCAAGGTGATGCGCACACAGAATATGGGTGGTTCAATTGTCTTTGTTGCGTCCAAAAATGGTCTGGCGGCCAGCCCTAATGCCTCGGCCTATTGTACTGCGAAAGCCTCAGAAATTCACTTGGCACGTTGCCTGGCCCTGGAAGGTGCCGAAGCCGGAATTCGGGTGAACGTCGTAAACCCAGACGCCGTTCTGCGCGGTTCAAAGATCTGGGAAGGCGAATGGTTGGATCAGCGCGCCGATACCTATGGTACTGACAAGGATGGACTGGAAGAAATGTATCGCAAGCGATCAATGTTGAAACGGTCAGTTCTGCCGGAAGACATTGCAGAAGCAGCGTATTTTCTGGCCGCCGATACGTCATCAAAATCCACAGGAAATATAATAAACGTGGACGCAGGAAACGTTCAGGCATTCACGCGGTAGGGGGGATTTACTGTTGGGCAATTTTGATATCGCCAAAGACCAATTTGCCGAATGGGGCGTTGACGTTGAGAGCGCGCTGTCTCGTCTGGCCACCATCTCAATTTCGATGCACTGCTGGCAGGGCGACGATGTTGTCGGGTTTGAAACGAAATCCGGCACTTCGGGCGGCGGTATCCAGGCCACCGGCAACCACCCCGGTCGCGCGCGAAATCCAGATGAACTGCGTGCGGATTTGGAATTTGCCTTTTCGAACATCCCCGGCAGCCATCGGCTGAATTTGCATGCGATGTACCTGGACAGCGATGAAGCACCCGACCGCGATGAAATTGAATACAAACACTTCGAACCATGGGTCGATTGGGCGCGCGACCAAAAACTTGGACTTGATTTCAATCCAACCTTCTTTGCTCATGAAAAAGCAGATGACAATCTGACTCTATCGCACCCTGATCAAGGCATTCGCGAATTCTGGATCGAACATGGGTTACGCACCCGCGAAATTGCCGCACGCATGGGCCAAGAGCTGGGAAGTGCAGCGGTAAACAACATTTGGGTGCCTGACGGGTATAAAGATACGCCGATAAATCGATATGCTGCCCGCCAGCGTTTGGAGCAATCGCTGGACCAAATGCTGGCAGATGAGCACGACAAAACCCATCTTCTGGACGCGGTGGAAAGCAAGCTGTTCGGCATTGGCGTTGAGGCTTGCACCGTCGGTAGCCACGAATTCTATCTGGGCTATGCCATCCGCAAAGGCACCCTTTTATGCTTGGACATGGGGCACTTTCATCCAACAGAAAACGTCGCTGACAAGCTTAGCTCAGTGGCATTGTCTGTCGATGAAATCTTGCTGCACGTTTCGCGACCGATACGTTGGGACAGTGATCATGTTATATTGCTCAACGACGACATCCTTGCGATGGCACAAGAACTGGTCAGCGCCAATCTGTTGAAACGCACCCATATCGGGCTCGATTTCTTCGACGCAACGATTAGCCGAACCGCTGCTTGGGTCATTGGCACGCGCAACATGCAAAAAGCACTGTTACGTGCTTTGTTGTTGCCGTTCGATCGCCTGAACAGCGCAGAAGAATGTCTGGATCACTCCACTAGGTTTGTGATTACGGAAGAACTGAAAGATCTTCCTTTTGGCGCGATCTGGCGTGAGTTCTGCAGCCGATTCGAGGTGACAAATGGGTTGGATTTAATCGCGAACCTAGATCGCTATCAAATTGCAGCATCACATCGTTGAGTGCTCTGCTTTACCGTGAGCTATCATATTTTGGCATTTAGTGCGGGCAAGGGCAAATAAGCAAAGCGGACATCAAAGTCTGGCGCAGCATTTGGTACTATGGGCTCGTTGCAGCCGTTCGATGCGAACCGCACGCATGTCGCCTTTGGGTCAGGACCTGTCATCTGACCAAATGACTCAGATGACCACTTTTGCGGGGAAAGCAGACGCTCACCTCGCAAACGGATTGCCCGTCTGCACCTTGCCTAAAATGAGCCAATCGAGGGAGACGCCGTACTTCGTGGCGAAGCGCGTTAGCGGCTGGGGATGGTTCAGTTCTGCGTCGCTTAGCGCGACCAGCGCCTCAATCTCAGCCGGATCGATGGCGGGGCAGTCTCTATAGCCTTCCTTGAATGTCTCACCGAACTGGCGAATGCGGTCGCGGACGGCATCGAAGTCTAAATCGTTAGGGGTGGTCATGCTTTTCTCCACGCCGCCGAAGAAATTTAAGCGAATGCACTTTGCACCCAATAACGCACCCAAAGCCCGGCGGCGGTCGCTTTAAGCGCCGTCAGGAGTCAGGTAAGTGTTTGATATAAAACGGAAAACATGGCGACCCCATCAGGACTCGAACCTGAAACCTGCGGATTAGAAGTCCGCTGCTCTATCCAGTTGAGCTATGGGGCCGTATTCAGGCCAGCGCGACCGAAGTCGTGATACTTGGCTGTTAGGGGTAAATCAATCGCGGTTAATGGCTGCTCGGCGCAAAGGCGTCGCGCGGACCTTTCAAACGCGTTCGCCGCCTCATATGAAGCCTCCAATTGCGCAGATCAACAACCGACGCTAATCAGACCTCGGGGGACAGGCGTCAATGCAAGGCATCGAAACGTACGGACATAAGGGCGGCGCATTAACGCGCCTGGCGATCTGGGCGCCGTTGCTGATCGTCGGCTATACGCTGGCGCTCTTGGCCCTCAGGGTCTCGCTTTCGACCTATCTTGAGGTCGATGAAGCCCAGTTCGTTGGGAATGTGGACATCCGGCTGGTTTACGCCAACTCTCACCCTCCGCTTTATAACTGGGTGCTTCGCGCAATGCTTGAAGCGAGCAACTGGGACTGGGCGTTTTCAACCGGCATCGTCAAATACGGTCTTCTGGGCGGTTTCTATCTGCTCACCTGGGACACGGCGCGCCGTCTGGGCGGTCGCGAAGCCGGATTAGTGGCCGTGGCGGCAGCGGCGTTCATGCCTCAGGTTTCGTGGATGTCAGTCCACACTCTGGCGCATTCGACCATGGTGCTGACGGGAACCGCCGCGACGTTGCACGCATTCGTGCTGCTGACCCAAAAGTGCTCCACCTTCCGATACGCCTGGTTCGGCTTCGCGCTGGGTCTGGGCGCGCTTGCGAAGTACAATTTCTTTCTTTTCGCCATTCCATTACTCGTCGCCATCCTCTGGTCGGGCGAACTGCGAACCATTCTGTGGCGCCGGAAGGCGGCGATCTCGCTGGGCGTGTTCAGCGCAATGTTCGCGCCCACGATGGTCGCGGCGATCCTGAACTTCGCGGCGAGTTCAGGACGTATGGAAAAGCTTTACCGCGCGGACAAGGATCTCGTCTGGTACGACGTGCCCGGCTTGGGCGTGGACGGGCTTCTTTCGCTCGCCACCGCCTCCGCCGCCTGGCTGGGGTTGGCGATCGCGGTCTGGGGAATAGCCCGATGGCGCGACGCGCGCGACGGCGCACAGGCGTATCCCGACCCGGACACCGTTGAAATACGGCGCTGCATCGGTCGCGCCATTCTTCTGGCGATCTGCACTTTTGCGCTGATCGTGCTGGCCGCCGACATGCACCGGGTGCATGAGAGGTATCTGACGCCGATCTTCGCCGCCGCGCCGGTGCTGATGTCAGTTTCGTGGCCCCTGGGGCGAAGCGCCCTCAACGTGACCCGTTTCGCGGGGACGCTGTTCTTCGCGGCGCTGGTCGGCTTCTGGGGCATGGCGAGCTTCGGAACCCATCGCTATGCCTATGATTACGACGCGATCGCCGCCGAGATCGCGGAACTCTCTCCGAATCCGGCGCCGATACTGGCGGCGCGTCATGACGACGGGGCGAACGCCACGTTGGCCCTAGGCTGGGAGGGAACGACATCGCCAAGGTTCCAGACCGTAGGCGATCGGGCGATTTTATTGTGGCGGGGAACGCGAGACGCGCCCGTCTCACGCATTCCAGAGGGCTTCGAGCCGGCGACTGGCGTTCACCGTTTTAAAATGACGCTTTCCAACTTTAGCGGCAAACGAAAGGCCTTCGCGATCCAGCTTTATGAACGCGTTTCGCCCTGATCGACTGGAGGAGCGGTAGCCTCTTCTCTCACGAGACCAGGATCCGAATAACGCCGGATAAGCCAAAACACGCCGACGACATCCAGAAACGCCACAGCGGCGCGATCGAAAAACCCGTATTTCGAGTCGCCGTGCTTTCGTGGGCGATCCTCAATTGGCTCTTCCAGAACGTCCAATCCGGCGCGTCGAGCTAGCGCCGGAAGGAATCGGTGCATATTGTCGAAATAGGGTGCCGCTTTTGCGAAATCGGCGGGCATCACCTTTACGCCGCAACCTGAATCACGGCAGTCGTCTCGCAACAGCCAGCGCCGCACCCGGTTCGCGACCCGCGAGGTGAGCCATTTCACTGGGCCGTCATTGCGTTTTTTTCGAACGCCGGCGACGATCGCATTCGTTGGAGCGTCCTTCACCTTCTCCCAGATGCGGGCGATATCGGCAGGGTCGTTCTGCCCGTCGCCATCTATGGTCGCCACCCAACGACCGCGGGCGGCGGCGAAGCCCGTGACCAGCGCGCGCGACTTGCCAGCGCGTTCCTTGTGAAGCAGCAGGCGTAATTCAGGAACTCCCGCCATCGCCGCCTGGATTTCACCAACCGAGGCGTCGGCGCTGCAATCGTCAATCAGCACGACCTCATATTCCGCGCCTGAGAACGCAGTGCGCAACTCGTCCAGCAAAGGGCCAATATTCCCAGCCTCGTTGTGGACGGGGATCACCAGCGAAAGTTCGGGATTTCGCATTGCCTCTCCGCTCTACCGCATAGTCCTTGTCGCCTTGCGGATGCGCTCCGTCAATGAGTCCAGGCGCCGCGTCTGTCATACGCGAAGTTTGAGCCGTATCCGCGCTGTCGGACGTTGGGCTTACGGGATTTCGGCTCCGTGATTTGATAGGCGAGGCCATGGCGCTGCGCGTAGTCGACCGCCGCTTCCTTGCTCTCAAATCGCAGCTTCACCTGGCCTTGCATATCGCCTGACCCGGTCCAGCCCATCAGCGGATCGATACGCTTGGCCTCTTCGGGCGCGAATTCCAGCACCCAACTCTTTGTATTCGCCATGCCGGACTGCATGGCGTTGCGGGCGGGCTGATAAATGCGTGCGACCATAGAGTTCTCTCGCGCTTGGCTTCAGCTGGTTTATCCCCCAAACCCGCGCAACCGGCAAGTGCGGAACGGTCTTGGACCGCCGCGCGCGAACGCCTACCTTTCTAGCCGCCAGGAAAGGACAGCCCATGACCGTCGATACGCTCGTCACCGCACCGCAACGCCGCGATCGGGACGCCATCCGCCGCGACAAGCTGGAGGGCGGCGTCCGTCTGGTTATGGAGACGGAGTTCGAGCCGAAGGGCGACCAGCCCACCGCGATCGCCGAGTTGGTGGCGGGCGTGAAGGAGGGCGAGCAGGATCAGGTTCTGCTGGGCGCCACCGGCACCGGGAAGACCTTCGCCATGGCCAAGGTGATCGAGGCGACGCAGCGGCCGGCGATCATCCTCGCGCCCAACAAGACTCTGGCGGCGCAGCTCTATGGCGAGTTCAAGCGGTTCTTCCCGACCAACGCGGTGGAGTATTTCGTCTCCTACTACGACTACTACCAGCCTGAGGCCTATGTCCCGCGCTCGGACACCTACATAGAAAAAGAGGCGCAGATCAACGAGCAGATCGACCGGATGCGCCACTCGGCCACGCGGGCGCTGCTGGAGCGGGACGATGTGATCATCGTCGCCTCGGTCAGCTGCATCTACGGCATCGGCGCGGTTGAGACCTATGGCGCGATGACCCAGGACCTGATCGCCGGGAGCGAATACGAGCAGCGCAAGGTGATGCGGGATCTGGTGGCCCAACAATACCGGCGCAATGACGGCGCGTTCCAGCGCGGCTGCTTTCGGGTCAGGGGCGACAGTCTGGAGATCTGGCCTGCGCATCTGGAGGACCGGGCATGGAAATTCAGTTTTTTCGGCGAGGAGCTGGAGAGCATCGCCGAATTCGACCCGCTGACCGGCGAGAAGACCGACACGCTGGAGAAGGTGCGTGTCTACGCCAACTCGCACTACGTCACGCCGCGCCCGACGCTGAATCAGGCGACAAAGGGCATCAAGTCGGAACTGAAAATCCGCCTCGACCAGCTGGTCGCGGACGGCATGCTGCTGGAGGCGCAGCGGCTGGAGCAGCGCACCAATTTCGATCTGGAGATGATCGAGGCGACTGGGGTCTGCAACGGCATTGAGAACTACTCGCGCTATCTGACGGGGCGCAAACCGGGGGAGCCGCCGCCTACTCTCTTCGAATACATCCCCGACAACGCGCTGGTCTTTGCGGATGAGAGCCATGTGACGGTCCCGCAGCTCGGCGCGATGTACAAGGGCGATTACCGCCGCAAATTCACGCTGGCCGAGCACGGGTTCCGCCTGCCAAGCTGCATGGACAACCGACCCCTCAAATTTGAGGAATGGGACGCGATGCGCCCGCAATCGATGTTCGTCAGCGCCACCCCCGGTCCGTGGGAACTGGAACGCACCGGCGGCGTTTTCGCCGAGCAGGTGATCCGCCCTACCGGGCTGCTGGACCCGCCGGTGGAGATCAGGCCGGTCTCGACGCAGGTGGACGACCTGTTGGACGAGGTGCGGCAGGTCGCCAAGGCCGGGAGCCGGACGCTGGTCACGACGTTGACCAAACGCATGGCCGAGGACCTGACGGAGTATCTTCATGAGCAGGGAATTCGTGTTCGATATATGCATTCGGATATTGATACGATCGAGCGGATAGAAATCCTCCGCGACCTGCGGCTGGGGGCATTCGATGTGCTGGTAGGCATCAACCTGTTGCGCGAGGGCCTGGATATCCCCGAATGCGCGCTCGTGGCGATCCTGGACGCTGATAAAGAAGGGTTTTTGCGCTCAGAGACGTCGCTGATCCAGACCATCGGCCGGGCGGCGCGGAACGCGGAGGGCCGGGTGATCATGTATGCGGACGGGATCACTGGAAGCATGGAGCGCGCGATGGCGGAAACCGACCGACGGCGCGAAAAACAGGCCGCATATAACCAAGAGCATGGCATCACGCCCGAGACGATCCGCAAGAATGTCGAGGACATTCTGGACGGCACGTTCAAGGGCGATACGGATATCAGCCGGGTCACCGCCACGCTGAAGGGCGACAAGGCGATGGTGGGCGGCAACCTCGCCGCGCATCTGGAGGGGCTGAAAAAAGACATGCTGAGAGCCGCCGAGAACCTGGAGTTCGAGGAGGCGGCGCGCATCCGCGACGAGATTCACCGGCTGGAGGCGGTCGAACTTACGGTTGCGGACGATCCACTAGCGCGGCAATCTGCGGTTGAGGCGGCGTCAGAGGAGGCCATGAAGCGCTCAGGGCGGTCCACAGCGGGCAAGCCGGGTACGCGGGCGTTTAAGGGGAAGAGCAGAGGGCGGATGAGTGGCCAAGCGGAAAAGAGGAAACAAACTTGAGCGATGGGAAGTAGCGCTCGTAAAGGCAATGCTAGTGCGAGGCGGCTACAACGACCAAGATATCCTTGCGTATTTCACTAGACCAACTCGCTCGATAAACCACAGAGTAATTTCGGAAATTCGGACCGAAAAGAAGCACAGATCGACCTCTGCAGCCAGTCAAAGTGAACTTGACGAATTCTTGGTGATTTGGCCGGAGATGGACCCGGAAACCGGCTTAAGCCTTCGCGGCGACGAGTTGTTGATAAAAGCTCGCGAAGCAATGATTGCAGCCGTTCATACATTTAACGGCGCTGGAATCACATTTAGGGCTGAATTGTTCATAGTGACTTCCATAATTGTCTCTTACACGCGCACTTTAAGAGAGAAGGTGTTGATTACCGCTACTATAGAACGATTGATGGTGAAAAATCGGTCCAAAAGACTCCGTGTGGCGCGGAAAAGTATTGGGAACTTGGGAAGTGTATTCGGCACAGCAAGTATGAATTGGATATTGGTTCGAAGAAAAATTTAGAATTCCTCCTCGAAATTCGACATGAAGTTGAACACAGGTCAACTAGCCGGATAGACGAGGCTCTAAGCGCCAAACTTCAAGCGTGCTGCATTAACTTTAATCGAGCAATAAAGTCTCTTTTTGGCAGGCAGCATGGATTAGAAAGACGTCTACCAATTTCGCTACAGTTTGTAACGTTTAGCTCTGACCAAAGAGCGGCGTTGAAGAAGGCAAGAAGCCTTCGGCGACACATCGAAATACTAGTCGCAGATTTTCATAATAAACTTACGGACGAAGAACGCTCGGATCCAAGCTTTGCTTACCGCGTGGCATTAATCCAGAAACCAGCGAACCGCGCCTCAGCGTCGGACGAAGTGATTGAATTTATTAAGCCAGGAACTGAAGAAGAGGCGGAGGATTTCGATAGAATATCGTTTAAGACGATAGAGAAAACGAAATACCTACCTTCCGACATTGTACGCACAATGAAACAAGAGGGATTTCTAAAGTTTACGGTGAATAAGCATACTGACCTTTGGAAGACCCTAAATGCAAAAGGCCCCAAGAAGCCGTACGGTACACTCGTAGCAAAGCAGTGGTATTGGTACGAAACTTGGCTAAGCAGAGTCCGAGAACATTGTGAAGAAAACCGGCAGTTATATGCCTAATAAACCCCACTGCCACTTTTGATAGATTATCCACCCACCTCGCCCGCCCTGTGGGGTGAGGAGGATCGAGCGAGCCTTCCAGTGGAAGGATCGCCCGACGAACGGCGGGCGAGATCGGGGGCTACGCCCCCTCTCGATTTCTCAGTCGATCTTCCGCGTCGTCCCTAGAACCGCCAGAGGGTGAACTGATCGGCATCGGCCACCTCGGTGGCGGAGACGAGGCCGTCGCCGTCCCGGTCAAAGGACCGCTGACCCCGCGTGCCATAGGTTCTGAGCTCCGACCGCGTGACCTGTCCATCCCCGCTGAGGTCCATCTGCTTGTGGACCGGCGCGGCCGACCATTCCTCGGCCGTGATCACGCCATCCGCGTTGGCGTCCATCTGGGCGCTCTGGAACTCCCATGTGGCCAGCACGCCATCGCCGTCCACGTCGAAGACCTCGAACCCGTCCTGCAGCTCCTCAACCGTCACATCGCCGTCGTGGTTCGCGTCCAGCTCGGTAAAGGTCTCATCGGCGGCGGTCACCCACTCCATCTGATCGACCGCGCCGTCGGCGTTCCGGTCGGCGTTGTCCAGCACTCCCATGGTGGAGCTGGGGTTCTGCGGCCCGGCGCACGCGGTCAACGCGGCGGCGCCGATCAGCGCTGCTGTGTAATGGAATTTATTGGTCATGATCGCCCCCTGAATCCTTGAAATAGAAAGTGGATTGGGCGCCATTTTATCAACCACGGGGCGTAATTCAAACGGCGCCCCGTTGGGACGCCCGCTCCCCCCTCCATTTGGGGCGGTCAGGTGACGTGGATGCCGATCACTCCCTCGGTGATCCGTGCGGGCGTCAGGCCCAGGTGCTTCGCATTGTCGGACAGCCACTCTTTGGCGATGGACATGCTCTGGTCGCAGCCCAGCTTGTCGCGACACAGGATCAGCGCCACACATCCGTCGTCGGTCTGCGCGAGATCATAAGAGATCAGGCCGCTAACGCCCCCCATCAGGCGTTCGACCTCCTCCCTTTTCTCGATCAGGAGGTCGTACAACTCTTTGGCGCCCTGACCGGAATACTCCCGCATCATCGCATGCATGACGTCTCTCCTCTGATGTTATGATCGTCGGAATAGTATCATGATAGTATCATGCCGGCCGATTCCCCCGAAATCAGCGGCCGCGCCAGTCATGGAGGCGTCATTATGCGAAACGCCCTGATATTCTCTTTGGTTATCGCCGCGCACAGCGGGACGGCGCTGGCCGACGGGATCGAAGACATATGCATGGCCAGCGGAGGCGAGGAAGCTTCCTGCGCCTGCGCCTTTGGCGTTATCAACGACGCGTTCCCGCCCGAAAACATGGCGGCCTATGAGGCCGTCGCCCGCCATTATCTGGGTGGCGCAGGACCCGAGGGCGACTGGAATGCGGCTTATGGGGCTGCTGCTCGTGAGATGGGCGCGCAGAGCAATGAAACCGCAATGCGCGCGAATGAGGTGGGCCGGGCTCATCAAACCGCGATCCGCTTGTGCGGCATCAGGCCCGCGCCCGCGGAAGGAGCCAACGGAGAAGCGCAAGATGAGTCCGGCGTGTCGGATGATGCCGAGACTGCGCCTGCGGAATAAGGGAGCGCAAAAAAAGAGGGCGACCCTAAGGTCGCCCCAAGGACAGGGAGGAGATCCTCAGGCGACCTGGTAGGCCGCCTGCCCTCTCGGCGCCAACTGCGCCGAGAAGTAATCCCGAAGGTCCCCCTCCGGGATCTTGTCGCCCCGGCGTCGCCCGTCCGCACGCTCAATCGCTGCGGCCCAGGGGCCATCGGGGTCTGTCACAAAAGCCTTGCGCGCCTCGGGCGGCATGCGCACCGCCTCCTCCACGCAATGGGCCACGAATTCGCTGGTCTCAGAATCGAAATCGGGGACGGCAACGCAACGCCGGCCGCTCTCAGGATCGACTTTCGTCGCCTTCCTGAGGATCGGGCCGTCGCCCCATTTCTCAAACTCCGCATACAGTTCCCGGATCACCGGGCCGTCAGGCCCCGCTTCAACGGTCGCTTCGGCAAGGGGGTCGCGCCCAGCGCCCAAGCGCCATCCTAAAACGAGATAGGTGATTTCGGAGAGAGCGTGGTTCGTCACAGGCGTCCCGATCCCATCCGCGTGATCGAGAATATAGTTCGCAATCGCCCTGACGTCAGACTGTGCCATCTGCCCTATCGCCCCGCCTCATTTTACTTCGTTTTGTTAGTGGGCGAGTTCAAACTACCAGATATTGGGAGAATCCCAAGTTATTTTCCCTTGCACGGTGAATTTTTCCTGATAACCGGCTGTGGAGGAATCAAGCCTGCTGTGGATAATGTTGGGGGAACCTCGGCCTCACCACTCCCGTATCACGACAGCGCTGATCGCGTTTTTGGGAGAGCCCTCAATCAGTTTGTCGGAGTATGTAAGGTAGATCAGCGTGTCTCTTGTCTGATCGTGGAAACGAACAACCTGCACGGTTTTAAACATGATGCTGGCCTTGCGGCCAAACACCTCCTCACCCTCCTCCAGCTCCGCTAGAAACCGAATCGGTCCGGTCTGGCGGCACTCGATCGAAGCGTCCGCAGTGTCCTCGGCCAGCCCCAAACTGCCGGATACGCCGCCTGTCTTGGCGCGGCTGACGAAGCAGGAGACGCCCTCGACCTTGGGGTCGTCAAACGCCTCAACGACGATCTTGTGATTGGCGCCCAGCATCTTCCAGACGGTGGTGACCTCGCCCACCTCCTCGGCATGGGCGCGGGGTACGGCGAGCGCTGCCACAAAAGCGAGAACGAACGCGGCGAGTAGGCGAGGGTGGCAGGTCATAGGGCTCTCCGTCTGCAGAGTTGCATGCGCCCCAACAAATAAGCGCGCTGGGCGCGCATGTGAACCGGATCAGCCGCGGTTTTTGTCCTGATCCTTCGGCGCCTCTTGCGGCGCATCGGGGTCCGCCTTGCCTACGCCGAGGAATAACCAGCGAAACGGAAGCGCCCAGGCGAAGCCCAGCATGATGAACAGGATCAGTTCGACCAATTTCGGCATGTCGCCTAGCAGATCGACGAAGTTCAGCGCCAGAACGATATAGACCGGCAGACCAACAACCAGCATCAGCAGCGAACCGATCCGCCGGGCCTTATAGGACAGTTTCATCAGTCGGCGAACGGATCGGTGACAAGGATGGTGTCGTCGCGTTCCGGGCTGGTGGACAAGAGCGCGACCGGGACGCCGATCAGTTCTTCAACGCGCTTAACATATTTGATCGCCTCGGCCGGCAGGTCTACCCAGCGCTTTGCGCCGAAGGTGGACTGGCTCCAGCCCGATAGCTCCTCGTAAATCGGTTCGATCCGCGCCTGCTGTGCGGCGGCGGTCGGCAGATAGTCGATCTCCACGCCATCCAGCCGATAACCAGTGCAGATCCTAAGCGTGTCGAACCCATCCAACACGTCGAGCTTGGTCAACGCCACACCGGTCACACCGCCCGTCAGGCAGGTCTGGCGCACCAGCACCGCGTCAAACCAGCCGCAGCGGCGTTTGCGACCCGTCACTGTGCCGAACTCGCGCCCGCGCTCGCCCAGGCGCTGGCCATCCGCGTCGTCCAACTCGGTCGGGAACGGCCCCTCGCCCACCCGCGTGGTGTAGGCCTTGACGATACCCAGCGCGAAGCCGACCGCGTCCGGCCCCATGCCGGATCCGGTGGCGGCCATGCCGGTCATCGTGTTCGAACTGGTAACATAGGGATAGGTGCCGAAATCGATATCCAGAAGCGCTCCCTGCGCGCCTTCGAACAGAATACGGCGACCCTTCTTTCGGGCTTCGGCCAATGTGCGCCATACTGGCTTTGCGTATGGCAGAACCTGCGGCGCGATCTCCATCAGTTGCGCCTTCAAAGACGCGCGATCGATAGGCGGCTCACCCAACCCTTTTCGCAGCGGATCGTGATGCGCCAGCAACCGATCCAGCCGCGATTCCAGCGTGTCCGCATCACCCAGGTCAGCGACACGGATAGCGCGCCGGCCGACTTTATCCTCATACGCGGGGCCAATGCCGCGCCCAGTCGTGCCGATTTTCGCCTTTCCCGCCGCCTGTTCGCGCAGCAGGTCGAGATCACGGTGAACCGGCAGGATCAGCGGCGTGTTCTCGGCGATCTGCAAACTATCCGGGCTGATCGCAACGCCCTGCGCGCGCAGCTTTTCCATCTCTGCGATCAAGGCCCAGGGGTCGAGCACCACGCCATTGCCGATCACCGACAATTTTCCCGGGCGCACGATGCCGGAGGGCAGCAGCGACAGCTTGTAGACCTCGCCATCGATCACCAGCGTATGCCCGGCGTTGTGCCCGCCCTGAAACCGGACGATCACGTCGGCCCGTTCGCTGAGCCAATCGACGATCTTTCCTTTGCCCTCGTCGCCCCATTGGGCGCCGACCACTGCGACATTCGCCATGCGGTGCTCCGGCCATCAAATGAAAACCCGCGCCCTTATAGGGGGCGGGTCTAAGCGGGGAAAGCGTGAATCGCGTCAGCGCCTAAAGCGTGGAGTGTGTGCCGTCGCACATCGGCTGGTTTCCGGTGTGCTTGCAGCGGCAGAACCATACCTCGCCATCCTCCTCCGCCGTGTAGGGGACCGGCTCAAAGGACGTGTCCTTGTGGCTGCCGTCGCAAAAGGGCTGCCGTTTCGATCGCCCGCAGGCGCACCAGAAATAGGTCTTGCCGGCTTTCACCTCGACCGGGGCCGGGGATTTTTCCGCGATGACGGGGGCGTCGGGCATTATCCTACTCCAAACCGATGCATGTCCGGAAACAGAGTAGATGGAGGCGCGACGATGTCCAGCCGCGCCTCTGCAAACAACCTGTTTCCTGGATCAGAACGCCAGCGCTTTGGCCTGCCGAACCTGACCGAGGGACTCGATTTCGGCCAGCATCTCAGGCGTCACCGCCTCATCGACTCCCAGCAGGGCAATCGCCTCACCGCCTTTCTCGGACCGGCCGAGGGCGAAGGTGGCGATATTGATGTTCAGTGAGCCCAGCTTTTGACCCAGCGCGCCGATATAGCCCGGCGTGTCGTCATTGGTGGTGTAGAGCATATGCGCCTGCGGCTCCGCCTCCAGATCGATGCCCTTGATCTGAACGATGCGCGGCGTGTCGCCCGAGAATATCGTGCCGGCGATCGAGCGGGTCTGATGCTCGGTCACCACAACCAGCCGCATATAGGAGCCATAGGCGCCCTGCGCGTCCTTGCGCGTCTCGGCGATATGCACGCCGCGATCGCGGGCGACCACAGGCGCCGAGACCATGTTGACGCCGCCCTCGCCGACCAGCGGCTTCAGCAGCGCGGCGATCAGCGCCGAAGTCAGCGGCTTGAGATTCAGATCGCCGACATGGCCGACATACTCGATCTCGATCTCCTTGATCGCGTGATCGGTGACCTGACCGGCGAAGCCGCCCAGCGTCTCAGCCAGCGCGATCCACGGTTTCAGGATCGGCGCCTCCTCCGCTGTGACCGAGGGCGCGTTGATGGCGTTGGAGATGGCGCCGTCCAGCAGGTAGTCCGACATCTGTTCGGCGACTTGCAGGGCGACATTTTCCTGCGCTTCGTTGGTGGCGGCGCCCAGATGCGGGGTGCAGACCACGTTCTCGAGGCCGAAGAGCGGGCTGTCGGTGGCGGGCTCCACCTCAAACACATCGAATGCCGCGGCGGCGAGTTGGCCCGACTTCAGCGCCTCGGCCACGGCAGCCTCATCCACCAGACCGCCACGGGCGCAGTTGATCAGGCGCGCGCCGGGTTTGATCTTCGCGATCCGCTCAGCGTTGAGGAGGTTCGCGGTCTTCTCCGTCTTGGGCAGATGCAGAGTGATGAAGTCGGCGCGGCCGAGAGCCTCATCCAGTTCCTCAACTTTCTCGACGCCAAGCTCCTGCGCGCGGGATTCGGACAGGAACGGATCATAGGCGACCACTTTCATCTTCAGGCCCAGCGCCCGGCTGGCGACGACCGAGCCGATATTGCCCGCACCGATCAGCGCCAGCGTCTTGCCGGTGATCTCGACGCCCATAAACCGGGACTTCTCCCACTTGCCGGCCTGAGTGGAGGCGTCGGCGGCGGGGATCTGGCGGGCGGCGGAGAACATCATCGCGATGGCGTGCTCGGCGGTGGTGATCGAGTTGCCGAACGGCGTGTTCATCACGACGACGCCCTTGGAGGAGGCGGCGGGGATGTCGATATTGTCGACGCCGATCCCGGCGCGTCCGATGACCTTCAGATTGTCAGCCTTGGCGATCAACTCAGCCGTCGCCTTGGTGGCAGAGCGGATGGCGAGGCCGTCATAGTTCCCGATGATCTCGGCCAGTTTCTCAGGGTCTTTGCCGAGGCTGGGCTGGAAGTCCACTTCGACGCCGCGATCGCGGAAGATCTGAACGGCGGCTTCGGAAAGCTTGTCGGATATAAGCACTTTAGGCATGGGTTTGGTCCTTGGCGGGGCGCCGTTTCCGGCGCGTGTATTGGGAAGGCGGCCCCGCGCAGGGGGCCGCGAATTTCTCGCTTAAAGCTCAGCCTTGGCAGTTTGATACGCCCAGTCGAGCCACGGCGTCAGCGCTGTCACATCCGCCGTTTCGACCGTGGCGCCGCACCAGATGCGCAGGCCCGCCGGGGCGTCGCGATAGCCGTTGACGTCATAGGCCGCATTCTCTGCGTCCAAAATCTGCGTCATGCGCTTGGTGAACGCTTTCTGCGCTTTGTCGTCCAGCGCCGCGATCTCGGGATCGACGATCTTCAGGCAGACCGAGGTATTGGAGCGGATGGCGGGGTCGGCCACCAGATTCTCGACCCAATCGGTCTGATCGACCCAAGTCTGAAGCACGGCGGCGTTGGCGTCGGCGCGAGCGCGCAGCCCGTCCAGACCAAGCCCCACGGCCCAGTCCAGCGCGTCCTCATAGTCGGCGACGCAGAGCATGGAGGGCGTGTTGATCGTCGCGCCAGAGAAGACGCCGTCGATCAGCTTGCCGGCCTTGGTCAGGCGGAAGATTTTCGGTAACGGACGGTCCGGGGCGTAACTCTCCAGCCGCTCGATTGCGCGGGGGGAAAGGATGATGACGCCATGCGCCGCCTCTCCGCCCATCACTTTCTGCCAGGAGAATGTGACGACGTCGAGCTTGGCGAGGTCCATGTCCTGCGCGAACGCCGCTGAGGTCGCGTCGCAAATGGCGAGGCCCGCGCGCCCCTCCGTCAGCCAGTCGGCGTTCGGCACGCGTGCGCCTGCGGTGGTGCCGTTCCAGGTGAAGACGACGTCGGCCTCATCCCGCACATCGGCCAGATCCGGAAGTTCGCCATAGCCGGATTCCAGCACGCGGCAATCATCCAGCTTCAGCTGCTTTACCGCGTCGGTGGCCCAGCCCTTGCTGAAGCTCTCCCACACCAGCACGTCGACCGGGCGGGCGCCGAGCAGCGACCACATCGCCATTTCAACTGCGCCGGTGTCCGAGGCGGGGACAATGCCCACTTTGTATCCCTCGGGCACATTCAGCAGCGCCGCAGTGCGATCGATGACGGATTTGAGTTGCGCCTTCAGCGGCCCAGCGCGGTGCGAGCGGCCAAGCTGCGCCTTCGCGGCGACGGCCTCAAGAGACCAGCCGGGACGTTTGGGACAGGGACCGGAAGAAAATTCGGGGCGCGCAGGCTTGGCCTGCGGCTTGGTAGGGAGGCTCATGGACGGCTCCGACGTCAGGGTGAGATTCCTGAGCCCGCCACCGCTCACCCTTATCCGGCGACGCGCCCGCAGTGCAGAAACGCCAGAATCGGCCCCCAGTCAATGGGGAAAATGCGAATTTTGCAGCTGCGAAGTCGCACTGCAACATTGTTAATCAAGGATTACTTCGGCCGGGACGTTGGGGAAAACTTTGTGGAAAATACGCACATGACCGAATCACGCGACATTCCCATCCGTCCTGCGACACCCGCAGACGCCCGCGCCATCACGCCACTTATCAATGAAGCTGGCGAAGGTATTCCACTGCATCTCTGGCGCGACATGGCGGATGCGGGCGAAGACCCGTGGGATTTCGCGGAACGGCGCTGGTCTGAAAGGCTGGCGGACGGCGCGGAGGTGTTCGTCGTCGATTATGGCGACGGGCCGGTCGGCTGCCTGGTCGGATATGCGATTCCGAGCGAACCGGAACCGACCCCCGAAGACATGCCCGCGATGTTCCGACCGGCGCAGGAGTTGGAGAACCTTTGCCCCGGAAACTGGTACATCAACATGCTGACAACCGAGGCCGGCCATCGCGGCCAGGGGCTTGGCTCCGCGCTTCTTGATACGGCGGAGCAGGTCGCCCGGCGCGCCCGATGCGGCGCGATCTCACTGATCGTCGCGGATCGTAAGGCAAGCGCGCGGCGGCTTTATCAAAAGGCGGGGTTTGTTGAGAAAGCCCGACGGCCATTGATCGAAGACGGCGGGTGGCGATCAGACAGTCAAAGCACCGAATGGGTGTTGATGGTGCGGTTGCTGTTTTCGGATTGAACGCCCGCGCAGAAACAGGGAAACAGGCCTGCGCGGGCGGTGCTTGGCGGTTCAGGCGACATTGTACGCCTTAGCGCCAAAACGGCTTTTCGGCTTCCTTCAGCGCGGCTTCGCGGGTCAGGCCGATATCCATCAGCAACCGCGAATCCAGCTCAGCGAGTTCGCGCCGGGACTGGTGGCGATGCGACCAGCGCGCGACGAGCCGCGCAAATTCCATTGCGATCCGCGATAGCACCGGAATGCTCTTGTGCCCCGACAATTCGGTCGCAATGATGGCGTTCCGGGCGAGGCTTGCGCCATTGTATCTGCTGATTGTGTGCATTTTAGCCTCCATTCGCTTTGATGATCGGAATGTAAGTGTGATACAATCCGAATCAACGGAAGGATACAAGTATATTGTAATGGGTACAATCTGGACTCCCGGAGCGCTTCCTGGCGATCAACCAAAATATCTCGCGCTGGCGGACGCCATCGAAGGCGCGATCCGAACCGGCGCGCTGGCGACGGGCGACAAGCTGCCGCCGGTTCGCGAGTTGGCCTGGGAGATCAAGGTCACGCCTGGCACCGTCGCCCGCGCCTACCGCATCGGTGTGGAGCGCGGCGCGCTGGAGGCGACGGTCGGCCGCGGCACCTTTGTCCGCACCGCGTCGACCCGAGAAAACGCGCTGATGGCTCTGACCACTCCGATCCGTCGCCCCTCTCAGTTCGATATGCGCGGCAACTGGGCGCCGGTCGTCGGACAGGACACAGTCATATCCGAAGCGCTTCAGCGCCTTCTGGACCGGGACGGCCCGTTGCCGATGACCGACTATCACCGGCATGGACAGGACCTGAGGCAGCGAGAGGCGGTCGCATCCTGGCTTTCCAGCGGCGGTCTGCCCGCCAGCGCTGACCGCGTGGTGCTCAGCGTCGGCGCCCATCAGGCCGCGCTAACGGCGATGCTCGCCACGGTCCGCGCGCCGAACACCACTGTCCTGATGGAGGCGTTGGCCTTCATCGGACTGCGCGACGGGGCTGAGACCGTTGGGCTCAACGTGGAGTCAGTCGCGATGGATGAAGAGGGCATGACGCCGGATGGCCTCGAATCAGCCTGCGCGCGCACGCGACCCAGCGCGCTACTCCTCACCTCGGCTCACCAGAACCCCACATTGGCGACCATGTCGACGCAACGCATGGAGGCCATCGCCGACATCGCCCGGCGGCATGAACTCGCGATCATCGAAGACGACGTCTATGGCTGGCTGGCGCCCGAGCGAGGGCCGTGTTTCGTCGACATCGCGCCGGAGCGCACATGGTATCTGACCAGCTTCTCGAAATGTGTCGCCGCAGGGATGCGGGCCGGTTTTCTGCTGTGCCCCGAGGGCAAGGCGATGCACGCGTCGCGGGTGCTAATCCGACTTGCGCATCACCTGCCCTATCTGATGACCATGCTGGTGGCGGAGCTGATCGAGTCCGGCGACGCGGATGCGATCCGCAAACGGGTGGCGGAGGAGATCGCAGTGCGCGAAGCGGCGTTTAAACAGGCTTTCGCCGATATGGCTCCGACGGCTGATCTCCGCACAGATTCATCCGTCAGTTTCGTCTGGCTGAGATTGCCCCCCGAATGGCGCGCCGCGGAGTACGCTGCGGCCTGCGCCGCCGAGAATGTCTTCGTCGCCGATGCGGACAGCTTCACCATCTCTGGCCCTGCGCGGGTTCCCGGCATTCGCGCGGCGCTTGGCGGGGCCACGCCCACCGCCGAGGATATCGGCGCGTGCGGCGCGGCAATGGCCCGGCTGCTGGCGCGCGGCCCAGCCCAATCGGCGATTACATAGGCCGAATGGGGGAGAGGTCGCGGAATGTCTGACACAGCGCAAATCACTTCGGCGGAATGGATCAACTGGGCGCGGGTTGGCGCGCTCGGGCTGATCTGGGGGTCATCCTTTGTCGGGGTCGAGGTCGCGATTGAAACCCTGCCGCCGATCTCCGTCGCCGCGGCGCGCATCACCATTGCGGCGTTGGTTCTGATCCCCCTCGCCTATTGGCGGGGCGAAGGGCTGCCGTCATTCTCAAACGTCTCGGGACGGCGCATTTGGCTGTTCGCTCTGATCGTGGCCGCGACTGCGAACGCGATCCCTTTCGCGCTTCTCAGCTGGGCGCAAAACCATGTGACGGCCGGTCTGGCGGCGATCTTCATGTCCGCGCTGCCGCTGATCGTCCTGCCGCTCAGCCATGTTTTGGTGCCGGAAGAGTTGATGACCCGCCGACGCGTGGTGGGCTTTCTGGTCGGGTTTGTCGGCGTCGTAGTCCTGATCGGTCCGGCCGTGCTGCTTGATCTGGGCGGCGGCGGGATAGAGATATTGGCCCAACTCGCCTGTCTGACCGCGGCGACCGGATACGCCATCGGATCGGTCGCAACCAAACTGGCGCCTCGGGTTCACGCGATCTCTTTCAGCGCGGCCGCGATGACGCTGGCCGTTCTGATGGTCGTTCCGGCCGCACTGATCTTCGAGCGCCCCTTCGAAACCAACCCCAGCACCGCAAGCCTTACAGCTGTTGTGGCACTCGGCCTGATCCCGACCGCTCTGGCCATGGTGATACTGGTCAAAGTGCTGGAGGCGGCCGGCCCGCCCTTTCTGAGCCTGGTCAACTATCAGGTGCCAGTCTGGGCGATGATGATCGGCGCGTTGTTTCTGGGCGAGGCGGTGGAGCCGCGCTTTGGCCTTGCGCTTGCGCTGATCCTGATCGGCGTCGCGATCAGCCAGAACCTTTTGGCGATCCTTCGGAAACGGGCCTAACGGTCAGGCGCTCGCATCGACCGCGGCGCAGATGTCGTCGACGACTGTTTCCACGAGGGTCGGATCCTCCCCCTCGCCCATCACGCGGATCAAAGGTTCGGTTCCGGACTTTCGGATCACCAGACGGCCGGTGCTGGCCAACCTCGCCTCCCCCGCTTCGATCGCCGCCTTTACCGGGGCAGCCGACAGCGGATCGGCGCCGTCTGCGTAGCGCACGTTCTTCAGAAGTTGAGGATAGGGCTCGAACAGGGCGCAAACCTCGCTGGCGGGTTTGCCCGCCTCGACCAGCGCGGCGGCCACCTGAAGCCCAGCGATGGCGCCGTCGCCGGTGGTGGTGAAGTCATTGAGAATGATGTGGCCGGATTGCTCACCGCCGATGTTGCAGCCGTCGGATCGCATCGTTTCAACCACATAGCGGTCGCCGACCTTGGTGCGCTTCAGGCCGATCCCGGCGGCGCCCAGATTTTTCTCCAACCCCAGATTGGACATGACGGTGGCGACCAGCGCGCCGCCCGACAGCCTGCCCTTGGCCGCCCACTGGCGCGCGATCAACGCCATAATCTGATCGCCATCGACGATCCGGCCTTTCTCATCAATCACATGAACGCGGTCCGCGTCGCCGTCCAGGCAGATTCCGAAGTCCGCACCCTCGGCGACTACTGTATCGCACGCCGTTTCCGGCGCGGTGGATCCAACACCTTTGTTGATGTTTAGGCCGTCTGGGGAAACGCCGATCGGGATCACCTCTGCGCCCAGTTCCCAGAACAAAGTCGGCGCGGTTCTGTAGGCGGCGCCATTGGCGCAATCGACTACGACTTTCATGCCATCGAGCGTCAACTCTCTCGGAAACGTCGCTTTGGCGAACTCGATATAGCGACCCCCGCCGTCATCGATGCGCTTGGCTCGGCCAATACTGGCCGGCTTGGCGAGACGAAGATCTCCGTCCATCAGCGCTTCGATCTCGGCCTCCGCCTGATCGGACAGCTTGTAGCCATCCGGCCCGAACAGCTTGATGCCGTTATCTTCGAACGGGTTGTGCGAGGCGGAGATCATCACGCCCGCATCGGCGCGCACACCTCGGGTCAGCATGCCGACCGCCGGCGTCGGAACCGGGCCGAGCGGGAAGACGTCGACGCCGACTGCGGTGAACCCGGCCTGCAGCGCGCCTTCGATCATATAGTTGGAGAGGCGCGTGTCCTTGCCGATCACCACGCGGTGCTGATGGTCGCCCCGCCGGAAATACCGGCCGACCGCCATGCCCAGCCGCATCGCGACCTCAGCGGTCATCGGATGGGCGTTGGCGCGGCCGCGAATGCCATCAGTGCCGAAAAGCGCACGCATATATGTTCCCTCGAATGTCCTGTTTACGGGCATACACCGGGGGCAGAGGAGCCGCAAACACGTCGGGCAAAAGAAAGGCCGCGCAACAGCGTCGCGCGGCCCGAATTTCTTGCTGTCAGATCGGGATCACCCCGGCTGCGGCTCGGCCCCGCCCTCGCCTGACGGGCGCTTGCCGGTTTTCGGGATCGCCGCGTGGCTGGTCCCGGACCCGTCCGAACTGGAGGCGGCGTCGTCGTCATCCTCGCCCCGGTTCAGTTTTTCGCCGGCAATGACCTTAGTGATTTCATCGCCGGTCAGGGTCTCATACTCCAGCAAGCCCTGGGCGAGCAGTTCCAGATCTTCCGCCTTTTCTTTCAAGACGCGCTTTGCGGTCTCATAGCCGGTTTCAACGAGCTGTCGGACTTCCTCATCGATGATCTGCTGGGTCTCGGGAGAAATCTCCTTCGGCCCTTGATAGGCCCCGAGGAACGCGTCCTGCTGGTTGGCGTAGTCGATATTACCCAGTTTGTCGGACATGCCGAACTGGGTGACCATCGCCCGCGCGATCCGTGTGACCTGCTGGATGTCCGACGCGGCGCCGTTGGTGACCTGCTCTTCGCCGAAGATCAGCTCCTCCGCGACGCGGCCGCCCATCGCCATGGCGATTTTCGAGGTCAGCTGCTCTCTTGTCTGACTCAGATGGTCGCGCTCAGGCAGCGAGAGGACCAGACCCAACGCCCGGCCGCGCGGGATGATCGTCGCCTTGTGAATCGGATCGTGGCTGGGAACATTCAGGCCGACAATCGCGTGTCCGGCCTCGTGATAGGCGGTCAGCGCCTTCTCTTTCTCGGTCATGATGAGAGAGCGGCGCTCCGTTCCCATCATCACCTTGTCCTTGGAGCTCTCGAAATCCTCCATCGTCACCATTCGTTTTCCGGCGCGCGCCGCCATCAAAGCCGCCTCGTTGACGAGATTGGCGAGATCGGCGCCCGAGAAACCCGGCGTGCCTCGCGCGATGATGCGCAGGTCGACGTCCGGCCCCAGCGGCACTTTGCGCGCATGGACCTGCAGGATCTTCTCTCGCCCGCCGATATCCGGGTTTGGCACCGTAACCTGGCGGTCGAACCGTCCAGGGCGCAGCAGGGCCGGGTCCAGAACATCGGGCCGGTTGGTGGCGGCGATCAGGATCACGCCTTCATTGGCCTCGAACCCATCCATCTCGACCAGAAGCTGGTTGAGGGTCTGCTCTCGCTCATCATTGCCGCCGCCATAGCCGACGCCGCGATGGCGTCCAACAGCGTCGATCTCATCGATGAACACGATGCAGGGCGCGTTCTTTTTCGCCTGCTCGAACATATCGCGCACGCGCGAGGCGCCGACGCCGACGAACATCTCGACGAAATCAGAGCCGGAGATGGTGAAGAACGGAACGCCCGCCTCGCCCGCGATGGCGCGGGCCAGAAGCGTCTTACCGGTGCCAGGAGGTCCGACAAGCAGCGCGCCCTTCGGGATCTTGCCGCCGAGGCGCGAATATTTCTGCGGGTCGCGCAGGAACTCGACGATTTCTTCAAGCTCCTCCTTGGCCTCGTCAATGCCGGCCACATCGTCAAAGGTGACCTTGCCCCCCTTCTCCGTCAATAGCTTGGCCTTCGATTTACCAAAGCCCATCGCAGACCGTCCGCCCGACTGCATCCGGTTGAGGAAGAAAATCCAGATGCCAAACAGGATCAGCATGGGCAGCCAGAAACTGAGCGCCGAGAAGATGCCGCCTTCGTTCTGCGGCTCCACGACGATCTCAACGCCGCCGTCGCGCAATGATTTCAGAATCTCCTCACCGGCCCCTGGCGGCTGGAAGGTGACGAATCTGGACCCGTCCGCCTGCACGCCTGAGATACGTTCGCCGGAGATCTCGACTTCGGTCACCCTGTCCTGCTCGACAGCGTTCAGAAACTCTGAAAAGGCGATCTCAGAAGATGCGCCGCCAGAGGAGGGCTGCTGAAACATATTGAACAGCGCCACAAGCAACAGGATGATAACCGCCCAGAGGGCGAAATTTCGCATATTTCCCAAGGGTTCTTCCCTATCGTAACCGCAGCCCCAACATTTGGCGCGCGGATGCGCAAACTCTCGCAAGGCGCGCTTCAGCGCAACCCCTGCATTACAAGGCTAACATAAGCTTTCGCCAGGCCCTTTCAACGAAAAGGGAGCAGGCGTCGTCAAGGCGTGTAGCCGGGGGGCGTCCGCCCCTGCAACATAGTCAGCCGAGGGCGCATTCAAAAGCGTCTTACCGCTCCAAAGCGCCGGCGACGCAAGTTTCGCTGCGCGGGGCGCCCGGCTCCACTTAACCGGCGCGCGCCCCCAAGCTTTCACCCGCCGAGCACCATCAGCGCCCAATGCGGCGATGGTAAGGCCAGACGCCTGCTCCACGACCATTGGATCGCAATGAAAGCGCCCGTCCCAGATTCCACCCTCCGCCGCCCCGATCTTTGCAGTCGCAGCGGCCGTTTCGCGCGCCAGCGTCACGCCGCCCTGTCTGGCGTCGAACTGGCAGCCATGCAGGGTGCGCCCGCCTGCGACTGGTGCGGATAGCATCCAGTCGAGCGCGCGCCCGCATTCTTCACGACCCGGGGCGTAAGGCGCGCCTGACACCCAGCGGATCGCGGCCGAGAGCAACCGAAGCGCCAACTCTCGCGGCGCTTTTGACAGAGACGCCGGATCGAAACGCGCATAGCCCATCGCATCGAATGTCGCCGCGCGACGCCCCAGATCCGCCGCCGCCGCATCAAGCGCGACGCGCGCCTCGCCCATCCGCGCGGCAGTAAGCGCCAACGCCGCCGTATCGACGCCAAGCGGCGCCAGCTCCTGCAGAGTTTTTCGTGCGCGAACCCGTTCATACGTCGCGTCTTCGTTCGTGGGATCATCCCGCCATGCCTGCCCATGCATCGCCAACACAGCTCTGAGCGCGGCGCGCGGGACATCCAAAAGCGGACGGACCAGACGCAAACCAAAGAGCTCTGTTGCGGTCGCCATACCCGACAGCCCATCCACGCCCGATCCGCGCGCCAGCCGCATCAACACGGTTTCGGCCTGATCCTCTCGCGTATGCGCCAACGCCAGCGTCCTAACGCCTTGCGCGCGACAGGTGTTGGCCATCAGGCGATAACGCGCTTCCCGCGCGGCCGCCTGCACGCCCGACGCCGGTTTGTCGCCCGTCCAGTTCAGAAGCGCACAGTTTAGGCCAAGCGCTTGCGCCTGTTCCGCGACGAACGCCGCGTCGTCGGCCGACCCCGCACGCAGTCCATGATCTACGGTCAGGACAAGAAGCGGAATATTGCGAACTTCGGCCCAATCCGCGGCGAGCGCCATCAGCGCCATCGAATCGCCGCCGCCAGAGACCGCAAGCGCCAACGGCCCCGCCTTGTGAAGACTGGCCATGCGGGCGGCGAACGCCTCCGGCGACATTGCCTCTTCAGGGCCGAGCGCGCCCGGCGTCATCGTCAAAAACCGCAGTTCAGGCGCCGGCTTTCTATTTCGGCCCCGCGCAGTACGGCAGGGCTGGCGGTCGGATACTGCAACGGCACTTCGCGCAAGGTCAGGCACGCCTCTTTCGCCTGACCCATGCGCGCCAGCGACATGCCGAGCTTGAACAGAGCGTCAGCCGCTTTTCGGTCCTCGGGATAGTTCTGCTGCGAGTCCAGATAAAGGCGTGCGGCTTGCTGATACTCGCTGCGCGCATAGCTGATCTCGCCCATCCAGAACCGCGCCTCGCCGCCACGGGAGCTGTCGGGGTGATCCAGAACAAAGGCGCGGAACTCGCGGTCGGCGCCATCGCTATCTCCGCGCTGGAGCAAGCTCAGCGCCGATTGATAGGCGGTTTCAGCCTCGAAATCGGCCGGGGTGGACGCTGTGACGTCGCCGGCGCCAGACGCATCCGCTGGAACTTCGCCCAATGTCTGTGTCCCAGGCGCCAAAGCGATGTCGCCGCCGGCGGCGCTATCCGGCGCGTTTGTTTCGGGCGTTCCAACAGTCGCCGCCCTCGCAGCAGCTGGTGCGATCGCACCGCCTTGCATCCCGGTCGGATCGATTCCTTCAAGCTCCAGCAGGCGGAACTCCATATCCTCGAAGCGATTGCGCTGATCCTGTTCCAGCTTGGTTACAAGATGGCTCAGCCGCTCCACCTCACCGGTCAATCGACGGTTCTCAGCTTCGAGCCGGTCTATGCGCAGGTAGACTTCCGACGAAACGGCGCCGTTGGACTGGGCCGTTGCGCCGTCGATGGCACTGACTGCGCTTAGCGCCAAAATCGTCAGACCGACGAACGCGGATCGAAACGGCATCGCTCAGGCTCCCCCAATAACGGTGTTAGGCCCCGCACCGATGTGGCGGAGCCATCTATGGCGGTTTATCGCATCCGTCACGGCGGCAAAAGCCGCACCGGCGCCACGTCAGCTGGTGGGTGCACCCTCAACGACCGTCACCGAACGGCGGTTCTGGCTCCAGCAGCTGTCATCCGAGCAAAGCGCGACCGGGCGCTCCTTGCCATAGCTGACGACTCGGATGCGTTCCGCCGGAACGCCCTGGCTCAGCAGGAAATTCCGCGCGGACGTGGCGCGGCGGGCGCCAAGTGCGAGGTTGTAGTCGCGGGTGCCGCGCTCATCCGCATGGCCTTCGATGATCACGCTCGAAGTCGTAAACTCGGTCAGCCAGCGCGCCTGCCGGGTGAGTGTCTGTATGGCGATATTGTCCAGTTCGCTGGAGTCGGTGGCGAAGAACACGCGATCGCCGACCTGCACGTTGAAATACTCAAGCGAGCTTTCCTCAATCGCGCCAACGCCCGCGCCGACATTGGTTCCCCCGGCCGGATCGACGCCCATATTGGCCTCATCTTCAAGGCTGTTCGAGCACGCGCTCAACAGAGCGGCGGCCGCAAATACGAGAATTCCGCTACGTAAACTCTTCATGTCACAGGTTCCTTTCCTCAACTCGTCTCGTTCAGCGCGGCAGGCCGCGATATGTTATTCGGGCGCATGCGCCTCAGGGCAACAGGGGCGACCATGCGGGGTCGGATGCGAAGCTCGGCGTGGGCGCGCGGCGCAAGTTTCGTCCAGTCAGGTCGACCGAGTAGAGCCTCGGGCCGCCATTCACGCCGGGCGTCTCTCGAAAGAACATCAAAACACGGCCATTCGGCGACCAGGTCGGCCCCTCATCAAGAAAACTTTCCGCAAGGATGCGCTCGTTCGAACCATCAACACGCATTACCCCGATCTGGAACCGGCCACGCTGGATCTTGGTGAACGCGATGATATCGCCGCGCGGCGACCAGACCGGCGTGCCATAGCGCCCGTCGCCAAAACTGATCCGCTTGGCGGAGCCACCGCCTGCGTCCATGATGTAAAGCTGCTGCGAGCCGCCGCGATCGGATTCAAACACCACCTGCCGCCCATCCGGAGAGAAGGACGGAGATGTGTCGATGCCAGGGCTGTTGGTCAGGCGCCGGATTCGCCTTGTAGCCAGATCCATGGCGAAAATGTCGGTCGAGCCGCCGTCCGACAACGACATCACCACTTGCCGCCCATCAGGCGAGAAACGCGGGGCGAATGTCATGCCCGGAAAGTCGCCCAGCGCTTCGCGCTGCCCGGTCTCGATATCAAAGAGATAAACCTGCGGCAGGCCCTGCGCATAGGAAATGTAGATAATCTCCTGATCCGTCGGCGAAAACCGTGGCGTCAGAACCAGATCGGCGCCGGAGGTCAGATAGCGCAGATTGGCGCCGTCCTGATCCATGATCGCCAACCGTTTGCGCCGGTCGCCCTTTGACCCTGTTTCATCGACAAAGACGACTCGGCTGTCGAAATAGCCATCTTCGCCCGTCAGCGACGAATAGATGGCGTCCGCCACTTTGTGCGCGACGCGCCGCCAGCTTTCCGGGTCGGTGCGGTATTTGAACCCCGCAATCTGCTCCTGCGCGAAGACGTCCCACAGGCGGAATTGCACCAGCAGGCGCCCATCCGCCTCAACCGCGGTCTGCCCGGTGATCAGCGCCTGAGAGTTGACCGCCTTCCAGTCGGCGAAATTGGGCGGCGCGTTGAAATCCGTTACCTGGCCGAGATGCGCCTCTCGCGGAATGGTGCGAAACAGTCCGGAGCCGACCAAGTCTGCCTCGACCACCTCGGCGATACGGAGCGCGTAGTCCGCCGAGCGCGGATCGGCCGCCAGATAAGCCGGCAGCGCGATCGGCATCGGCTCGACGACGCCCTTTGTGATCTCGATGCGCAACGGACCGGCGGGCGCGTCCTGCGCCGAGGCGATTGACGGCGACAACGCCAACGCGGCGAACAAAGACAATATCAAGCAGCAGAGACGCAACAGCGAGCAGTTCATTGGAGCACCATCTGTTCGGGGTTGAACTTGACTTCAAGGTCGCGCCAATGCGCGTATTTATCGGGAGGTAAATCCCTGAACGGCTCACACTTCAACAGTGCGCGCCGTGCAGCGCCAAATGCAATTTTGTGGCGCGAGGATAGCGGCGGTTTAGGCTCCATGAGCGTCGGGCCAGCCGTAATCTTTCCGTCACGAGACAAGGTCACTGCAAGCGTTACTACGAGATCCTCAGCCGCTTCCAGCGCGATTGGAGGTGTCCAGCAATCCTTAATCGCGAAAATAAGCCCCTCCTTTTCGGTAGGGGTGAGCGGCGGGCCGGTGCGGACCGGGGCCTCGGCCGGAGCGGTCGGACGCGCGGGCTGCTCAGTGGGCTCTGCTGTTTCCGTCGGTTGCGGATCGGGTTCAGGCGTGGGTTCGGGGTCCGCCTCCGCCGTGCGGGCGACCCGGCTGGGCCGGGGGCGCGGCGCGGGCGGCGCGGCGACCCGCTCTTCGACCGGCGGCTCCTCAGGGTCCGGCTCCGGCGCTTCGGCGACCTCTGGCTGGGAGGGCGGTTCCGGCGTTTCGGGCTGCGGGGGCTCTGCGGTCTCGACCGGTTCGGGTGGGGTCGGCGCTTCGGGCGCTGGCGGCGCGGCCAGAGTCGCCACATCTTCGGGCGTCTCGTTCGGCTCAGGCGGCGCGCTTTCCGCCACCGGGCGCGGAGTCGGCGGGGGCGGCGCGGTTTCCGGCGGAGCGGCCTGGTCGGGGGCCTCGGAGACGTCCGGCGTCTCCGGCTGATCGGGCGCGGCGTCTGGCGCAGCGGAGAGTTGGTCGGAAATATCCGCATCGAATGAACTGGCCGGCACCAGAGAGACCTCCGCCACCTGGAACTCAGCTGTATCGCGAGAACTGAACAACTGCCCGCCAATGATCGCGACAATAACGAACGCCAGATGCGCCCCGCCGGACAACAGGGCGGCGGCGCGCATGTGCGGGTCTTCCCTCCGCGTATTCAGCGGCGCGCCCATGGCCTAGTTCGCCGCTTCCGTCGGCGGCGCGTCGGATTCGCGCGCATCGGCGGCTTTTTGCGGGGCGGCCTCGGTCACCAGGCCGATATTGCGGATGCCGGCGCCGTTCAGCGCGCCCATCACCTCCATGACTCGGCCATAGTCCAACGCGGCGTCGGCTCGCAGGAACACCCGATCCGTCGAACGCTCGGCCAGCACGGCTCTCAGCTTCGGCACCAGGCCTTCGTCGCCGATCTCGATCGATTGCAAAAAGACCTGACCTTCGCTGTTCAGGCTGACGGTCAGGGGCTCTTCCTGCTCATGCGGCAGCGGGTTGGCGGCGGTTTCCGGCAGCTTCAGCGGCACGCCGACCGTCAACAGCGGCGCCGCGACCATGAAAATGATCAAGAGCACCAGCATCACGTCGACAAAGGGGGTGACGTTGATCTCGGACATCGGCGGATCGCGGTGGGTCCGCCTGCGGCCCGCCATGCGCGTATGCCTGACGCCAGCGCCCATATCAGGCGGCGTCCTTTTCAATCTGGCGGCTGAGAATGGTAGAGAATTCGTCTGCGAAATTCTCCAACTCTCCGCCCAGCGCGTTCACGTCCGACGACAGCTTGTTATAGGCGACCACCGCAGGGATCGCCGCCAGCAGACCAAGCGCGGTGGCGACCAACGCCTCGGCGATGCCCGGCGCGACGACGGCCAGATTGGTGTTCTGCTGGATCGCGATTTCCTCAAACGCGTTCTTGATGCCCCACACCGTGCCGAAGAGACCGATAAAAGGCGCGGTGGAGCCAACCGAAGCGAGGAAACCCAGGCGCGTCGAGATTTTCTCCGTCTCTCGCGCGACGGCGACGGTCATTGACCGATCGATGCGCTCTCGCGTGCCGGGGATCAGCCCACCTTTGACGGCGACCGATTTGCGCCATTCGTTCATGCCCGCCGCGAACACCCGCTCGATGGCGGAGCGAGGCTCTCGCCCGATACGATCGAAAAGCTCGTCCAGCGCTTGGCCCGACCAGAACGCGTCTTCGAACATTTTCGAGTTGGATCGCACCCGTCTTAGGCGCACGGCTTTTTCAAAAATGATCGCCCACGACCAGACAGACATGCCGATCAGCAGGATCATCACCAGCTTGACCGTGAAGGTCGCCCTAAGGAAAAGCGCGGCCAGCGAGAAATCGATCTCTTGCGCCGCTACGGCAGCTTCCATTGTTCGTCCCGCCTCATACTCGTCCCCTGCGCCCCGCTCCGGCTCTATGTCCGGATTTGTCGAGACCAGGGTTTAGACGCGCCAATTGACCAGTTCCTTGGGGCGTCGCGCACCAATTTGTCGAAATTGCGGCTATCGCCGGATTCGTACCTAGATATGGTATCCGAGCGGAGACGCCCCTTCAATGGCGGGCGTCAGCCAAGATAGGCTTCCATAGCGCCTTTAACCGCTTTGGGAATGCGCGCCGGGCGGCCATCGGGGCCCAGACAAGCGATCAACACCGTCGCCTCGTTCAACACTTCACCGCCGCGCATTACTTTTTGAGACATAACCACGCTCGCGCCAGCCAGTTTCGTAATGGCGGTCTCGACCGTCAGCAGATCATCGAACACCGCCGATCCCAAAAACTCGGCCTGCACGCGGCGAACCACGAAAACGTGACCGCTTTCCTCTTTCAGTTTCGATTGCTGGACGCCTGCGGCTCGCAACAACTCGGTGCGCCCGCGCTCCATGAACCGGAAGTAATTGGCGTAGTAGACCACGCCGGCGAGGTCCGTATCTTCGTAGTAAACGCGGATCGAAAACTTATGCGGCGCGCCGGTCATCCCTGCCACTCCCATGTTGGTTTGGCCGAATCCTAGGGTTCATTTGGCAAATTCACCAAAATCGCCCCATCGTGCCAAATGCGTAAGAAGCCCTCTTCAGGATAATAAGATTCCTCCGAATGGCTTCGATACTCCGAGCAAAACTCCGGCTTCCGCCTAACGCATACGATGACTTCGCGACCAGTGAGCATTGTCAACCTTCGGGCAAGTCCTATCGGCCTACGCACTGCGACGCCACCGAACAAGCCGTGAGGATGGCCAAAAACGTAAACCTTGACGTCTACACTCGCATCCAACTTATTGATCTTGTCAGCAACATCACGCGTGACCTGCTGAATAGGCGCGTGGAACACTGTGAATTTCCGCCAATGCTCAAGTCCCAATCCAATTAAACAGGCGACTACAACCAAAAAGGCAATGCGTATGCCGCGCCAACGTGATGCGCGCAATCCGAGCGCAGGTATCGCCGCGATTGCAATCCAAAGTGGAAAATAACCACGAAAGGGGGTGATTACCCCAGTGACTACCGCCTGCGCCGCCTGAAATCCAAAGAGAATTAAGACAGCGAATACGATACGGACACAAGCATCCCGGTCAACCATTCCGAGAATAGCCAGCGATGTCCCAACTGCCGCCGCAACAGCAAAAATGGACGCCCTAAACATCAACTGTAGCACCGCCGCGAATTCCGCCAAGGAAGCGTAAATCATTACGATAACCCCTGCCAAATCTTCGGCTGGGGTGGGATTGCGCCATGCGGCGACCTGCACTCCAAAGACGCCGTGCGCGCTCCAGTTCAGTGCAAAAATCAACAATGTTCCGAAGACGAAAGAAGCCGCAAACACTGAAGCGAAGCCAATTTGTTGGACTAGACCGGATCGTCCTTTCGTCCAGCCAGGCGCAATGAGTGCAATAACAGCCAGAAGTAAAGTAAGAGACCCATGGCACATGAGCGTAAGCGCCACGAAGATTGGTAGGGCCCAAAATCTGCAGGCAAAAGGACCGAACACGACACAGGCAGCGTAAGCCCCAGTTAGGGCCATCCCGGGAATCAAAGACGCAGGCCAGAATGAAATGTTTAAGATCGGCGGACACAATCCGATCGAGATCGCGCAAATTATCTTTAGCCAAGGGTATCGTTCATTTGGGATAATTGCGCTTGCGATCGCGGCTGCAAACAATGCCCAGAGAGTATGAAAAACGAAAAATACGACGTGATGACTGAAGATAACGGGTCTACTTGCCCACAAATAGTTGATCCATCGCCCTTCCGTCAGAGTTTTTTGTAAAAAGCTTTTTCCATCCCACATAAAACTGGGTAATCGTCGTGCCGAATGAAGGGATCAATAGGTAGCGGCAATATTAAGACGATAATCGTGGCGAAGACAGCGCCGACCGTGATGAAGAAATGATCCAGGCGGGCGCGATGCGCGCCCTCAGTTATATTAACGTCCGAAGTCTCAAGAACCGCCTCTGTCATTCGAGCTTGCTAATCTGCATTCGACGCGGCATTTGCGCGACGGGCCTGAAATCGTCCGTTCACGCGAGCGATATAAGTCGCTACTACTTGCGGCAGACACCTAACTACCGCCCTTCTGACGCGCCAAAGAAAGTCGCCGTTTTCTCTAAGCGGACGAGTTGAAGGGACGCCCGTGACCAATACGCTTTCAGGCAGAGCAGATCGACCTGCCTCATTCGCATAGAGAACCGTGTTATAACGATACCAAGGCTCAACATCGCGCCGATCGCGCAATTGTGGACGAAGAGCGTCAAATGGTTCGAAGCCACGCGCCGCGAAAATCTGGCGCCAATATTCGAGCGGGCGTTCATTAAGGTGATTTTCGCCGCCCTGCCCGTTCACCGCCGCTGAAAACAAGATCATATCGGCATGCCGGCAAAGACTATCAATAAATCCCTCGGCGGCCTCCGGAGGTAAATGCTCCGCTACCTCCAGCGATTGGGCGAGACCATATCGACGCCCGAGATTCAAAGGCTCCGTCAGGTCGGCCACAATGAATGAGTCTTGAGGAATAAGCAATTTGCTTTGATCGACATACTCACCATCGACACCATGGATATCCGTGACGCCCGCCTCGCGCCATACGGCCAACCAAGCCCCCCGACCGCACCCGACATCAAGTACGGACTCTGGCGACATCCACGCCAATACTTCACATACGAAAGCATTCGCCGACCTCAGCGATCCTTCTTCGATATAATTGAAAAAACCTGTATCGTATTCGTAACTCATACTGGCCTCAATCACTCACCATTCTCTAACTTGCGCGTGCGATCACCGCCTGAACCTTTGTAGACCCAAGCTGAAAAGAGTATGAAGTTCTGGATTGGCAGCCACACGACGACGATGGCGGCGGACACCGCATCCGCCCATCCAAAGTAGGGGCCGATCCATCCCGTGATCGCCGTCGAGGTCACAGCGCCTATTGCGATCGCGGTGAAAAACCGTCGCGCCTGGCCTGGAACAGCCAAGGAGCTTCGGAAAGTCCAGACCGTCTGCACCACATACTGGAATGCGACGGCTATACCGAATGCAATCAGAGAGGCCGGAATTTCGGACAATCCCAAGCGTGTGCGAAGTATAAGGAACAGCCCGGCATAAACAGCCGCTACCGTCGCCCCCACAACGGAAAAACGCACAAGTTTTCTGACATCTATTCGCCGAAACGACTCCAGAAGTTTCCCCTGCACCAGTTCGAAACTCCCGACCTCACCTTGCATCACGAAGTTATCCCGGAATCGCGGCCCGCTGCACCGAGCTGAACTTGCCCGACAACCGGCGACGATGGTCGAGCGTTCGATCTGGTCTCATCTTCCACGATATATAGGGGGCGTCCTTTCGCCTCAGAGTAAAGGCGCCCGACATACTCACCCAAAATGCCCAGCGTCAACAACTGGATGCCTGAAAAGAAACTGATCGCCAACAGAATACTGGCCCAGCCCGATACAGTCTGTGCGAAGACCAGAGAGCTGATCACGTAAATCGCCATGGCGGCCGCGACCGCCAGCGACATATAGGCCAACGATGTAGCCAATCGTAGCGGAGCGATTGAAAACCCGGTTAGCGCGTCGGCTGCGAATCGCAGCATCGCCTTTAAGGGGTACTTCGTCTCGCCCGCAAAGCGCGCCTCGCGCTCATACTCCAGACCGATCTGGCGAAGGCCGATCCAGGCGAACATGCCCCGCACGTATCGAGACTTTTCCTTCATATTCAGGAATTCATCCAGTGCGCGGCGGTTGACGAGACGGAAATCGCCAGTATCAACCGGGATCGAGACGTCCGAAAGATGGTCGATAATTCGATAAAACACTTTGGCGGACGCGCGTTTGAAAGCGGTCTCTCCCTTACGCGCCGCGCGCTTGCCGTAAATGATGTCATAGCCCCGTTCCATCAGGTCAATCATCGCCGGCAAAAGCTCAGGCGGGTCCTGAAGGTCGGCGTCCAGCATCAAAATGCGATCGCCGCGCGCGGCGAACAATCCGGATGTCAGGGCGATCTGGTGCCCGTAGTTTCTCGACAGCTTGACGCCATGGACTTCGGGATGCTCGGCGGCGGCTTCCTCAATCAGTCTCCATGTACCGTCAGAGGATCCGTCATCGACAAGGATAAATTCGAAGGCAGAATTTAAACTTCGGCCGACCGCGAGAACGCGCCGTAAGAGTTCCGACAGACTTTCCTCTTCATTAAAACATGGGGAAACGATCGAAACGACCGGGGCGTGATCGTCCGTTTCCGAAGCCGATCCTGAAGAGCTCGCCATCGCCACACACCGCTACTCGAGGCCTTCGCCACACAAGATGTAGCGATTCTGCCAGAGATCGGCGGGGCCTACAATTGCTAAGGTCAACCTCAAGGCTGTTCGAACAGGTCGTTCTGCCGCCTCGGCGCCGGGATGGCTAGGCCCAGATGCCCCCACGCCTTGCGCGCCAGCATGCGCCCTCGCGGCGTGCGCTGAATCAACCCCTGTTGCAACAGGAACGGTTCGATCACCTCCTCTATCGCGTCGCGCGCCTCGGACATCGCCGCGGCGATCGTCTCCACGCCGACAGGGCCGCCGCCATAATTCTCCGCGATGATGGTCAGGTATCGCCGGTCGGCGGCGTCGAGGCCAAGGTCATCGACCGCGAGGCGTGACAGTGCAAGATCCGCGATCTCTCGCGTCACCGTTCCGTCGCCCTTGACCAGCGCGAAGTCCGCCACCCGGCGCAGCAACCGCCCGGCGATGCGCGGCGTTCCGCGGGCGCGGCGCGCGATCTCATGCGCGCCGTCCTCCGTCGCCGGTGTCTTCAGGATGCGGGCGCCGCGAGTCACGATCTGCTCCAGTTCGGCGGTCGTGTAGAACTCCAGCCGCGTCGGGATGCCGAACCGGTCGCGCAGCGGCGTGGTAAGCAGTCCCAACCTAGTTGTGGCGCCGACCAGCGTGAAGGGCTGTAAATCGATGCGCACAGTGCGCGCGGCGGGCCCCTCTCCAATCACCAGATCAAGCTCAAAATCCTCGAGCGCGGGATAGAGGATTTCCTCGACCGCCGGGTTCAGGCGATGAATTTCATCGATGAACAGGACGTCGCCCGCCTCAAGGTTGGTCAGGATCGCGGCCAAATCCCCCGCCCGCGCGATCACCGGGCCGGATGTCATGCGGAAGTTCACGCCGAGCTCACGCGCCATGATCTGCGCCAGCGTCGTCTTGCCGAGGCCGGGCGGGCCGTAGAACAGCACGTGATCCATCGCCGCTCCGCGCTTTCGGGCCGCCTCGACGAAGACACGCAAGTTCGCGCGCGCGTCCTCCTGCCCGACGAATTCATCCAGCGTCTGCGGGCGGAGCGCGGCGCCCAGTTCATCCTCGGGCATACGCTCATCGCGAATGATCGGTTCCGGATCAGCCATCTAGATCGCCTTCGCCAGTGTTTTGAGCGCGGATTTGATAAGGGCCTGCTCGCCCGCCTCTGGATCCACGCCAGCAGCTTCGGCGACTGCGGACGCCGCCTCTCCCGGCGCATAACCCAGATTGGCCAACGCAGAAAGCGCATCGGCCTGCGCCGCCGCGGTTGGCGACGGTTTGGCGGTCGGCTTGCGCCCATTCTTGGGGCGCAGCTCCGTCACCGTGTCTGAGGCGTCGATCACTTCGGCCAGTTGCGCGCCGCGCGCGCCCAACGCCATCACCTTCGGCGCCTTGTCCTTCAACTCATTGACGATACGGGTCGCCAGCTTCGGCCCGACGCCGGGCGCCGTTTTGACCGAGGCGCTGTCGCCGAGCGCGATGGCGCGGCCGACCCCTTCCGGCCCCAACGCGCCCAGAATCGCCAGCGAGACCTTTGCGCCAACGCCCTGAACCGAGATTAACAGACGGTGCCATTCCCGCTCCGCCACCGTGGCGAAACCGAATAGCTGCAGCAGATCTTCTCGCACCAGCATCTCGGTATAAACCGCAGCCACCTCCCCCGCCGGGGGCAGCGCCGCCAGGGTACGGGGGGAGCAGTGCACGACATAGCCCACGCCCGCGGTTTCGATCAGCGCGTGATCCTCAGCGACATAGTCGACGCGGCCTGTGAGTTTTCCGATCATAGGGCGGCCTCCTTCTTCAATGCGGCCTCCATCCGCCCCGCCGCGCGGGACCGATAGGCGTGGCAGATGGCGACGGCCAACGCGTCGGTCGCATCCGGCCCCGCCAGCATCACGCCGGGCAGCAGCATCTTCACCATGTGCTCCACCTGTTTCTTGTCGGCATGGCCGACACCCACCACCGCTTTCTTGACGGCGTTCGGCGCGTATTCGGCGACCGGCAGGCCAGCCTGCGCCGGGCAAAGCAGGGAAATCGCCCGCGCCTGACCCAGCTTCAGCGTGCCGGAGGCGTCCTTGTTGACGAATGTGTGCTCAACCGCGGCCTGATCCGGCGCAGCGTCGGCGATCACAGTTGAAATCTGGTCATGCAGGCTGGAAAGACGATAGGCGAGATCATCGCCCGAGGACGCGCAAACGCCGTTGGCGACGTGGCTGAGGCGAGAGCCCGCGACATCTACGACGCCCCAGCCTGTGCGCCGCAATCCCGGATCGAATCCAATGACTCGCATGGCCTGCCCGGCCCCCAATACCACTCAATTTCCTGAGGCGACTCGGTTGAAATGGACGCCTTTCGCCCTCGATAGCACGAAACGAGAACACCGCAAAGAGCAAACCCTTGAAGTCATCCTGCCCGATATGACGGGACGCGCCCCGACATGCGCCCAACGCATAACGAATTTGCCTTCTTCGCAGTTGTAGCAAAATGCGCCGATCCCTAACTCCTGCGCCAACACAGAGGGGCCCGTCCGCCCCTGAATTGGAGATTGGAACCATGGCTAGCACTGTAAACGCCCGTCACGACGCTCTGCTGGAGCGGCTGGTCGACAGCATTGCAGCCCGTGTAGACGCGCTGCTCACCGACATTCGCAAGTATCGCGAACAACGCGCGGTCGCCGCCGAGCTTCGGAGCCTGACGCCCCGTGAGCTGGACGATATCGGCATCAGCGAATTCGAGATCGACGACATCGCGAAAGGCGCGGCTCCGCGCTCGCGCGTTTGACGAGAATGGAGCTGACGCCTGGCTTAAAACCGCCTGAGCGTCAGCGTCGTCCATTCACCGATCGTCATTCTATGAGCGCGGCGAAACCCGAATCCCGCATAGACCGCCTCGACCCCGGGCGCTTGCCAGGTCAGAAGGCCCGACAGGATCGCGACGCCGCCCGGCGCCGCGGCGCCAGCAATTTCCGGCGCCATCCGACTTAGCGGCTTGGCGAGGATATTGGCGAGGATCAACTCAAGCGGTCCGGCCTCCGTCAGCAGCGGAGAGCGCAACCCCGCGGCCTGACCGGTGCGTATCCACGGGGCCAGACCGTTGGCGCGGACGTTCTCCTGTGCTGTCGCCACAGCCACCGGGTCGATATCCGTCGCAATCACCTGGCGTCGCCACAGAGCCGCCGCGCCCATCGCCAGAACGCCGGTGCCACAGCCGATATCGGCTGTCCGCTCCGCCATCAAACCCGCCTTGGCCAGCCGCTCCATCGACAGCAGGCAGCCTTTGGTCGTGCCATGATGCCCGGTCCCGAACGCCATCGCCGCCTCTATGCGCAGCGGAATGGCGTTTTGCGGAACCTTGTCGGCATCATGGGCGCCATGGACGAAAAACCGACCCGCCTCGACCGGGGTCAATTCGCGCTGCACCTGCGCGACCCAATCCCGGTCCTCAACACGCGAAACGGCGAACTCCTTCGCGTCGTGCGCCGCCGCGAGCAGTGACAGCCCAGCGATGTTCGGCCGTTCGGTGAAATAGCTGCCCACCTCCCAAAGGCCGGAGCCGTCCTCAACTTCCAGCACGCCGACCGCGGTCGGGGCCGGGTCGAGCGACTCCAGCGCAAGAGAGAGCGCCTGCGCCGGGGCCTGTTCGGGAAGCGTGGTCAGAGCGGTCCAGGTGGGCATGCGCGCATCCTTTGAAATCAGAGGCGGCGTTCATCCCATTCAACGGCCAGCGGGCGCAAGTCCAATGCGCGCTCAGCTGTTCAGGCGGATCGGACAGCTGACCCCCACCCCGCCGACGCCGCAATAACCGCCGGGATTCTTGGCGAGATATTGCTGGTGATAGTCCTCGGCGAAATAGAACTCCGGCGCGTCGATGATCTCGGTGGTGATCTGGCCAAAGCCAGCGGCTGAGAGTTGCGCCTGGTACATGTCGCGAGACGCCTCGGCGGCGCGGCGCTGCGCCTCATCATGGACGTAGACGCCGGACCGATACTGCGTGCCAACATCATTGCCCTGGCGCATGCCCTGGGTCGGATCGTGCCCCTCCCAGAACAGCTGTAGCAGAGCTTCATAAGAGGTTTCGTCGGGCGACCAGACGACCTGCACCACCTCATTGTGGCCGGTCAAGGCTGAACAGACCTCCCGATAGGTAGGGTTCGGCGTCATCCCGCCCGCATACCCAACGGCGGTCACCCAGACGCCCGGCGCGGTCCAGAACTTTCGCTCGACGCCCCAGAAACAGCCCATGCCGAACATCGCGAGCTCAGCGTCTTCCGGGTACGGGCCTTTCAAGGGACGACCATTGACGAAGTGCGTATTGGCGGTGGGGATCGCCGCCCTCCGGCCGGGCAGCGCGTCATCCTGCGTCGGCATCTCTCTCTTCGATCTTGAAAACCACATGGCCGTCACCCTCCCTCCTCTGTTGAGATATGCGCCAAGCGCTGTGCGCGACCAGCGACCAAGCGGCGCAGCTGGCTGCAATGAGAGGTCAGTGGCGGAAAATTTCGGAACAAGTGTAGAACAAAGGCTTTTCTCGCCGTGCGCGCCACGTTAACCTTCGCCCATGACCGACCCGAGGTTCGAAGAGTCGGCGGCGTTCGAGCAGTGGGAGGAGCAGAGCCTCTCAGCACAGGCGATGCCTGCCCCGCCCACCCCCTATCTGGAGGGGCTGAACGACGCACAGTTGGAGGCTGTCGAGGCGCTCGACGGCCCCGTTTTGGTGCTTGCGGGGGCCGGAACCGGCAAAACGCGGGCCTTAACGACGCGATTGGCGCACATCCTGACTCAACGCAGGGCCGCGCCGCACCAGATTTTGGCGGTCACCTTCACCAACAAGGCCGCACGCGAAATGCGCGAGCGGATCGGCGGGTTGGTCGGCCACGCGGTGGAAGGGATGCCGTGGCTTGGCACCTTCCATTCGATCTGTGTCAAAATACTTCGCCGCCATGCGGAATTGGTCGAGCTGAAGTCGAATTTCACCATTCTCGACGCAGATGACCAGCTGCGCCTGCTGAAGCAATTGGTGCGGGCCGCGCAAATTGATGAGAAGCGATGGCCGGCCCGGATGCTGGCCGGAATGATCGACCGTTGGAAGAACCGGGGCTGGACGCCGGAGACGGTGCCGGAGGCGGATGCGGCGCTCTATAACGGCCGCGGGGCGGAGTTCTACGCCGAGTATCAGCAGCGCCTGCGCACCCTGAACGCGGTCGATTTCGGCGATCTGCTGCTGCATGTCGTGAAGATCTTCCAGAACCATGAGGACGTGCTGGAGCGCTATCAGCGCATGTACCGCTACATTCTGGTGGACGAGTATCAGGACACCAACGTCGCACAGTATCTGTGGCTGCGTCTGCTGGCGGCGGGGCATCGCAATATCTGCTGCGTTGGCGATGACGACCAGTCGATCTATGGCTGGCGCGGCGCCGAGGTCGGCAACATCCTGCGGTTCGAGAAAGACTTTCCCGGCGCCAAGGTGGTGCGGCTGGAGCAGAACTACCGCTCGACGCCCGAGATTCTCGCGGCGGCGTCCGGCGTGATCGCGGGCAATAAGGACAGGTTGGGCAAGACCCTATGGACCGAGGCGCAGGAGGGCGACAAGGTTCGCCTAATGGGCGTCTGGGATGGCGAGGAGGAAGCCCGCTGGACCGGTGAGGAAATTGAGGCGCTGCAAAGCGGTCTGGGATCGCGCGACAAGACCAGCCTGGAGTATATGGCGGTGCTGGTGCGCGCGTCACACCAGATGCGCGCCTTCGAGGACCGGTTCCTGACCATCGGCCTGCCCTATCGTGTGATCGGCGGACCGCGCTTTTACGAACGCAGGGAAATCCGCGACGCGATGGCCTATTTCAGGGTCGTCGTCTCACCCGATGACGGGCTGGCTTTCGAGCGGATCGTGAACACGCCGAAACGCGGCCTCGGCGACAAGGCGCAGCAACTGATCCAGCGGACCGCGCGGGCCAATGGCGTCTCTCTGCTCGATGGCGCGCGCATCCTGTTGCCAACGGATGAGCTGACTGGCCGCTACCGAAAGCCGCTCGCCGCGCTGGTGGAGAATTTCGATCGTTGGCGGGCGCTCAGCGATGGTGATGAGATCGGCCATGTGGAGCTCGCCCAGCAGATCCTCGAAGAATCCGGCTACACCGATATGTGGAAGGCCGACAAGAACCCGGACTCGCCGGGGCGGCTGGAAAACCTGAAAGAACTGGTGCAGGCGCTGGAGGAGTTCGAGAACCTGACCGGCTTTCTGGAGCATGTCTCTCTCGTCATGGACAACGATCAGGAAGACGGGGCTGAAAAGGTCTCGATCATGACGCTCCACGCTGCCAAGGGGCTGGAGTTTGACGTGGTATTCCTGCCGGGGTGGGAGGATGGCCTATTCCCCTCGCAGCGCTCCATGGATGAGACCGGCCTTAAAGGCGTCGAGGAGGAGCGCCGCCTCGCTTATGTGGGCATGACGCGGGCGCGAAAACTGCTGACGATCAGCTTTGCCGCCAACCGGCGGGTCTATAACCAATGGCAGTCGCAACTTCCGTCTCGCTTCGTCGACGAATTGCCGCAAGAGCATGTGGAAGTGCTGACGCCCCCCGGTCTTTACGGCGGCGGCTATGGCGCAGCGTCGCCCGCTAGCGAGCCAAAAGGCGCGTTTGGGGGCGCGATTCCGGGCGTGTTCCGCGGATCGGAGATGGAGGACCGGGTGGCCGATGCCTCCACCTATAATTCGCCGGGCTGGCGCAGGATGCGAAAGAACGCCGGTCGCAGGGGCGTCAGCTCTCCCCGCCAAGCGCGCAGCCTGACCATCGACGCCAAGGCGGTTCCGGCCTTCGAGATCGGCGAGCGGGTGTTTCATCAGAAATTCGGATACGGCGCCGTGACGTCGATCGAAGGCGACAAGCTGGAAATCGAGTTCGAGAAGGCGGGCGCCAAGAAGGTCGTCGCGGCCTATGTCAGCGCGGCCGACGACATTCCGTTCTGAACAGCCGCGCGGGAAGCCGCCTCTTCGCAGCGGCGAGTTCCTCAGTTTGTTTAAAAGCAGATTATTCCGCGGCCAAGATTTGCTTTTCGGCATAGGCCGGAACTTCGTCGCGTGCGACGCCGATCTCAGCGAGCCGCTCGTCGCTCATCTCATAGAGCGCCTGCTTCATTATCGCCGTCCGGATTTTCGAAATCGGATCCCCAAGGAACTGACCAAGCCAGTCGCCAATCCGGCGGCCGACAGGCAGTCGTCCCACATCCTTCGTCATCACAACCATCTCAACCTCCTTTTCAGCAATTCGAGAATCTGGCCGCTACCGGGTCGTCGCGGCCCCGACCTGAGCCTGAGGCGCGCAGCGGATCATGACCCGATGAACTATTGGGCCAGCCGGGCGCAATCTACGCGCCCGGTCTTGAAGCGATTAGTTCAGGGTCGCCGGTAAAGACCCGACTACTCGGCCGATGTCAGCTTCGCGGCGTAGGCGGGAATCTCCTGCCGGGTGATCCCGATGTCCCGCAGCTGCTCGTCAGACATGCGGCTGAGCACGCTGCACATTCTCGCCGTCTGCGCAGGGCGCACCGATAGGGCGACGCAGCTGACCGCGGAAGCGCCAGCATGGCGCAGAGCTCTGGCGAAATCACCAAGGGCGGTGGACTTCTGAATGTTCTCGACATTGGCCATATCGGCCTCCTGTTTCAATTTCGATCGCGCGAAAGCGCATCGAAGCCTCTGCTGCATTGCGGTACATTCCATAGATCGATCGGATGCCGCCTGTTTTCCCGTATTATCTTGGAGTTATGACCCACCTCCGTCCAGCTATGTCTGCGCATAGCGGCTATGCGAAAGTAGATTTGCTGCACTTGCGAAGTCGCCGAGATCACACCTAAACGCCCAAAATCATGGCGAGTTTTGCTGAGCGGGCTTGCATCGGCCGCGCCTCGCCGCGACTGTCTGAGCACCCGGTGTCAACCCTTCCGGAAAAAGAGCTCTCAGCCTATTGCGAGGACGAAATGCTGCAAAGTTTCGAAGTTTTCTCAGAAGGTGAGAAAGGGCGTGAGCGTCTGGCGACCCTTCGGGCACGTCTTGCCGAACTAAACCTTCAGGGTTGGCTGATACCTCGCGCGGACGCGCATCAGAACGAGAACCCGCCCCCCTCGGAGGAACGGCTGGCCTGGCTGACCGGCTTCACCGGCTCCGCCGGGTTTTGCGTCGTTCTGCCGGATGAGGCCGCGTTGTTCGTTGATGGCCGCTATACCATCCAGGCGCCGCAACAGGTCGATACGGCGGCGTTCACAGTCGTCGCGATCTCGGAGACCAAACCCGAGGTCTGGCTTGAGGGCCGCTCGAAAGGTCTGAAAATCGGTTTCGACACCTGGCTACACAGCCCCGCTGAGATCGAGCGGCTGGAAAAGTCGGTATCGGCGGCGGACGGAATGCTGGTTGCGCAAGATCTCGATGCCCTGGATGACGTCTGGACGGACCGCCCCGCCCCGCCAGCCAGCCCCGTGCGGCCGCACCCCATCGAGTTCTCCGGAATGGATTCAGAGGCGAAACGCGCGGCCTTGGGTCAGGAACTGACGGCCGACGGGATTGAAGCGGCGGTGCTGACGCGCCCGGATTCCATCGCCTGGCTCTTTAACATTCGCGGCGGCGATGTCGCTCGGACCCCCATCGCGCTGGCGTTTTCAATCCTCGGGGCTGATGGAACCGCGACCCTGTTCATCGACCCAAAGAAAATGAGTGAGCCGGTGCGCGCGCATCTCGGGCCGGATGTTCAAGTTGAGCCCCCATCAGCGTTCGAGCCTGCCCTGATAGCTTTCGCCGACCAAAAGGTGGCCGCCGAACGGGAGTCGATTCCAGTGCGCGTCGTCGATCGCCTGAACGAGGCCGGAGCCGAGATCTGCTGGCGCGACGATCCGTGCAGCCTGCCGAAAGCGCAGAAAAACTCGGCTGAACTGGCCGGCGCGCGCGCGGCCCATTTGCGCGACGCAGCGGCGATGGCGCGGTTCCTGTGCTGGCTCGACCAAACAGCGCCAGAGGGGGATCTGACGGAGATTGACGCAGCCTCCAAACTGGAGTCCCTGCGTTCGGAGCATCCCGAATTAACCGACATCTCATTCGACACGATCTCGGCCTCAGGGCCAAACGCCGCCCTTCCGCACTACCGTGTCAACCGCGATTCCAATCGCCCCATTCGGCCCAGCGAAATTTATCTGATCGATTCCGGCGGCCAGTATCGCGACGGAACCACCGACATCACAAGAACCGTCGCCATTGGAAAACCCTCGCAAGACGCCATCCGCCCCTTCACTCTCGTGCTGAAGGGCATGATCGAGGTCAGCCGGGCGCGATTTCCGAAAGGAACCACCGGCCGCGATCTGGACGTACTGGCCCGCGCCGCGATGTGGCGCGCCGGGCTGGATTTTGATCACGGCACCGGGCATGGCGTCGGGTCGTATCTTGGGGTTCACGAGGGGCCGCAAAGCCTGTCGCGGCGAGGATCCGGCGTGGCGCTGGAGACAGGAATGATGGTGTCGAACGAGCCGGGGTATTACCTCGAAGGGGCGTTTGGCATCCGGATTGAGAACCTGCTCGCCGTCGCGGAGCCGGCTGAGGTCGAAGGCGGTGAGCGCGCCCTGCACGGTTTTGAGACGCTGACCCTCGCGCCGATCGACCGGCGGCTGATCGACCGCGACCTGTTGAACGCGGAAGAACGGGTCTGGCTGGACGAATATCATGCGCGCGTCATGCGCGAGGTCGGTCCGTTGGTGGACGAAGGGATCCGCGACTGGCTGGAGGCGGTCTGCGCGCCGCTCTGATCACCTGTCAGGAATGCTCTTCCTTATGGGCCTCGATCAGCATGCGATTATAGGCGCGAAGCGCGTCCACCAGGTACACCGCGCCGATCAATTCAGGTTCTGCTTCCGCCTGCTCAGGCGGCGGCGGCATCGCCACCGGAATGAAAGCGTTTCCCCCGCCCTCCAGCATCGGAAGGGCTTTCTGCAGGGTTTCATTGGGGGTAAGCCAGGCGCCTTGCGCGATCAGATCGGCGCAGGCGGTGTCGGATGCGCTGTTTTCAGCCCCGCGCGCGCGCATCACATCGCGCACCTGAACAAGCCGCAACATGTAGCTGCCCGGCCCGTCCGCTATGCGGAGTTTGCGGCGCTCCAGCTGAGCCAAAAAGAAGCTTTTTCCGTAAATCCGGTGGGTGACGACCGTGGCGGTAGAGACGGCGATCATCACCGCCAGCCCCGCTTGGAAATCTCCCGTCATCTCGAACACGATCAGCGTGGTCGAGATCGGCGCGCCCAGTACGGCGCCCGCCACCGCGCCCAGCCCCGCCAGCGCGTAGAGACCGACCGAGCCCGAGACCGAGGGGAATACGTCGGTCGCGATCTCTCCGTAAGCAGCGCCGACCAGCGCGCCCACCATCAGGGATGGGGAGAAGACGCCTCCGCCAAATCGGCCTGCCACGGTGATCGCGACAGCGGCGACCTTGGCGACCGCCACGACAATGAGGATCTTCATCGGCAATTCGGCCTGAAGCGCCTTCACCGCGGTCTCGTAGCCGACGCCGATCACCTCAGGAAACTGAATGGCGAGCAGGCCCAGCAACAACCCCGCGACGGGTGGACGCAGCACAGTCGGGATGTGCAGTTTCTCCTGCACGTAGTTGGCCGTGTCTTCCGCCAAGAATATCGACCGCATCATGATCACGGCGACAATCGCAGCGACGATTCCCAAAATCATGAAGGCCGGAATCTCCTGATAGAAAGCGATGGAGTGATCAGGGATCAGATATTCCGTAAAGTCGCCGCTATAGAGGCGGCTCAGCACCGCGCCGGTGACGCTGGCGATGACGGTCGGGCCGAGGGAGTGCACCGCATAGTGGCGCAGCACGACTTCCAGCGCGAACAGGGCGCCAGCGATCGGCGCGTTGAAACTGGCCGAAACCGCGGCGGCGGCGGCGCATCCCAGGATGTCCCGCCGGGTTATGCGGGTGGCGTCCAGTTTGTCGGAAACCCAGGACGCGATCGTGGCGCCGATATGAACGACTGGCCCTTCGCGCCCCGTGCTGCCGCCCATGGACAGCGTCAAAAGCGCCCCCAGCGCGGAGGTCCAGCCCTCTCGCGCGCCAACGCGGGCCTCTCGGATCGCGCTCGCCTCGATGACGTCGGCGACGCCCTGGAATTGGCGGCCTGGCGTGAAGAAATGCAGCAGCAGGCCAACCAGGCAGCCGCCCAGAACAGGCACGGCGAGCACGATCCGCCAATCCAACCCGCCTGCTACGCTGTGCAGCGTCACATCGTCTGCGCCGTAAATCAGGTGCTGAAGCTCGGAGATCCCGACCCGCATGCCGATCGCCGCGCCTCCGGCGGCGAGCCCAACCACAACCGCGATCATCCAAAGAGTAATTTCGCTGGCCGCTTCACCCTTGATGAACCCCCAAGCCTGTCCCGCCCTTCGACGAAGGGAGGCGACGGCCCGGCGATACAACGATGCGAAATCCATGGCGACGACCGACAAATCTGCGCTAAGTCAACACCGTAAGGCGCAGCAAGAGCCGACGAAAGACAAGAATGCGCCGCACTGGGAGTGACGGGTTAAATGAGCATAGCCAAGGCCGTCGAAAGACTGAGAACCCGGTTTGAGGCGCGCGCGTCGACCGGCGCTTCAATCCTCGATCTGCACAGTAAGGGCGAAGCGCATCACGCTGGCGTTCAGCCCGACGCCGTACTGTTCCCCGAGACGACCGAGGAGGTCGCAGAGATCATCCGGATCTGCGCCGAGGAACACTGCCCGATCACACCCTACGCCGTTGGGTCGTCGGTTGAGGCGCAAGTGACGCCCGTTCGCGGCGGCGTCAGCGTGGACATGATGCGGATGAACAAGGTTCTGGCGATCCACGAGCAGGATCTGGACGCCGTGGTCCAGCCCGGCGTGACGCGGTCGGAGCTGAACGCCGCGCTGCGCCACACCGGCCTGTTCTTCCCGGTCGATCCGGGGGCGGACGCCTCTCTGGGCGGAATGGCCGCCACAAGAGCCTCGGGCACCAACGCGGTGCGCTACGGCACGATGAAGGACGCGGTGCTGCGGCTGGAGGCGGTCGTCGCGGACGGTAGCATCATCCGAACCGGCGGGCGAGCGCGGAAATCCGCCGCCGGGTACGATCTGACGCGACTGTTGATCGGCTCGGAGGGCACGCTCGGCATCATCACGGAACTGACTGTGCGTCTGCATGGCCTGCCAGAGGCGATCTCGGCCGCGACCTGCGGCTTTCCAGATGTTGAAGCCGCAGTTCAGACGGTCATTCAGACCATTCAGATGGACCTTCCTGTCGCCCGGATCGAGTTTCTGGACGAGGCGCAGATGGCGGCCTGCATCGCCTATTCCGATCTCGACCTAGAGCCTGCGCCGACCCTGTTTCTGGAGTTTCACGGCAGCCAGGCCAGCGTGGCGGAGCAGGCCGAGACCTTTGGCGAACTGGCGCGCGACAATAGCGCGACCGGATTTCGCTGGGCCGTGCGGGAGGAAGAGCGCAACGCCCTTTGGAAAGCCCGGCACGACGCCTATTGGGCCGCGCTGGCGGCGGGCGGACCGGGTCGCAAGGTCTATGTCACTGACGCCTGTGTGCCAATTTCCCGCCTCGGCGAGTGCATTCTGGAGACTAAAGCCGATATCGATGCATCCGCGCTCGCCGGGCCGATGGTCGGTCACGCGGGCGACGGCAATTTTCATGTCCAGCTGTTGGTGGACCCGGAATCGGCCATCGAAGCGGCGGAGGCGGAGCGCATCGCGGACCGGATCGCAAAAAGGGCGCTACGGTTGGGCGGTACGGTCACGGGAGAGCACGGCGTGGGCCTCGGAAAGATGAAACATATGCGCGCCGAACATGGTCAGGCTTGGGATGTGATGGCCGAGATCAAACGCACGCTCGACCCGCAGAACATCCTCAATCCCGGCAAGATCGTCGAGATCAATTAACCGGCCAGCAGCGCCTCGGCCGCGCCGCGCGCCTCCGCCGTCACCGTCTCCCCTGCCAGCATGCGAGCGATTTCATCCACCCGCTCAGACGCGTTGAGCCGGATCACGCTGGTGCGGGTCGCGCCGCCCTCGGCCGATTTCCGGATCCGCCACTGGCACCCGGCGCGAGCCGCAACCTGCGGTGAATGGGTGACGACCAGAACCTGCCCGCCTTCCTCGGCAATGCTGGACAAGCGCCGCCCCACCGCGTCCGCAGTGGCGCCGCCGACGCCGCGGTCGATCTCATCGAAAATCATCGTCACATCGCCGGTCGAGGCGAGCGGAACCTTCAGCGCCAGCAGAAAACGCGACAGCTCTCCGCCCGAGGCGATCTTGCCGATTGGTCCGGGTTTCGAGCCCGGATTGGTGGCGACCGAGAAAGAGACGCGGTCGATCCCGCCGGCGCCAGCCTCCTCTCGCGAAAGCGCGGCGACCTCCGTATGAAACGAGGCGCGCTCCATCTTCAGCGGCGCCAGTTCAGCCGCCACGGCCCGATCCAGCCGAGCAGCGGCTGCGCGACGAACCTCGCTGAGCGCTTCGGCGGCGGCGATGTACCGCGCATGGGCCGCCTCGGCCTCCGCCTGCATATCAGCGATCCGGCCGTCGCCCGCGTCGATCGCCTCTAGCTTCTCGGCCAGCCGGTCGCGCAACTCAGCCAGATCATCGGGCTGAACGTCGTGTTTGCGGGCGAGGCCACGAAGAGCGAATAGCCGCTCCTCCACCGTCTCGAGCCGGTAGGGATCAAAGGTCAGCGCTTCCAGAGCCGCCTCGAGGCCGGACTGCGCTTCTCCCAGCTCCGCCATCGTGCGATCCAGCGCCGAGATCGGTTCATCCAGACGGCCTTCCAGCTGCGGCGCGGCGTGGTCGAGCCTGCGCAAAGCGTCACCCAGCACGCCTTCCGCGCCCTCCGGCCCCAACGCCTGCGCGGCCCTGGCGACCTCCTCCCGCATCTTTTCCGCGGCCTGCATCAGGCGGCGTTCGGCGTCCAACGCGTCCGCTTCTCCCGTCTCGGGGGCCAGCTCATCCAGCTCATCTACCGAATGGCGCAGATAGTCCGCGTCTCGTGCGGCCTCTTCTTGCGCGGCTCGAGCGGCGTCCAGAGCGGTCGACGCCTTGCGCTCCGTGCGCCAGAGTTTCGCGACGCCTTCGGCTTCCGCCGACACCCCTGCGAACCCGTCCAGCAACGCGCGGTGCCCGGCGGGATTTAACAGGCCGCGATCGTCATGTTGTCCATGGGTTTCGACCAAGAGCTCTCCGATCGCGCGCAACGCGCCCGCGCTGGTCGGCTGATCATTGACGAAGGCGCGGCCCCGCCCATCGGCCGAGACTGTCCGGCGCAGGATCAGTCCGTCGCTTGCCGGGGGCATGCCAGCCTCGGCGAGGATGCTATGAACGGGATGATCCGGCGCAGGCTCAAAAAATGCGGTGGCAGATCCCTGCTTCGCGCCTTCTCGCACCAAGCCGGCGCCGCCGCGCGCGCCGAGCGCCAGACCCAAAGCATCCAGAAGTATGGATTTTCCCGCGCCGGTCTCTCCGGTCAACGCATTCAGTCCGGACTCGAATTCGAGGTCGAGCGAGTCGATCAGAACAATATCGCGGATCGAGAGTTGCCGGAGCATGGATCCGGGACCCCGCGCTGTCTGCCTTACTGTACTGCGGTCAAAGCCATTCGCCTTCGACGATCTGGCGATAGGACTTGGAGATCCAGGAATCGCTGTCTTCATCCGGCCGCAGGTCAACGCCGGTCAGCAAGGCGTAGCTGTCGGCATACCAATCCGACCCCGGAAAATTGTGACCCAGCACCGCCGCCGCTGTCTGCGCCTCGCTGGTTACGCCTAGAGCCAGATAGCTTTCGACCAGCCGGTGCAGCGCTTCAGGCGCATGGGTCGTGGTCTGATAGCGCTCGATCACAGTACGGAATCGATTGATGGCGGCGACCTGTTGCCCGCGCTTCAGGTAAAACCGTCCGACATCCATCTCCTTGCCGGCGAGATGATCCAGCGTCAGGTCGATCTTGAGCTTGGCGTCGCGGGCGTAGCTGGTGCCGGGGTAACGGTCGCCCACGGTGCGCAATTCCTGCAATGCGCGGCGGGTGTTGGCCTGATCCCGGCCCACATCGACGATCTGGTCGTAATAACTGACGCCGATCAGATACTGGGCGCGGGCGGCCTCCCGATCAGCCGGATAGAATTGCAGAAAACGCTGCGCGGCCAACGCCGCCTGCTCATACTGGCCCGCCTGATAATACGAGAATGAGGCCTGTATCATCGCCTCCTTGGCCTCGGGCGACCACGGATGCAATCGCTCGACTTCTTCGTAGAGAACCGCCGCCTCCTCGGGATCGCCTGCATCAAGCGCGGCATTCGCTTCAGCGAGCAGCACATTCGCGGGGCGCGTGTCGTCATCAACGAAATTGATATCGTCGTCGTCCGAAGAACAGGAGACGAGGGCGGCGAGCGCGGCGGTGAATACAAGCGAGCGAAGCATTGTGGCGGTGCGCATTCGGCGATCTTTCCGTACATGAAGCTCTGGCCAGTCTAAACCGGCAACGCGTGGCATAGCACAGGGTTAAATCGTCGTCACGGGGGAGTTGCGGCCACGGCTGTGGTCCATGCGAAACCGGGCGCCAGAAGGCGCCCGAACGATAATACAAACAGGTGATCGCGCACGTTCAGGCGACGGCTGACCGGTACTCGCGGCGCATCTCACGACGAGGCAATGGCACGACCGATGTCTCAGCCGATTCAAATCGCCAGGCGCTTGGCCGGGCCATCAGAGCGCGCAGCAATCGGTTCGTCATTCCATGGCCGGATTTGAATCCGACATAGCGGCCCATAACCGGCGCACCCGCTAGCGCAAGATCGCCAATCGCGTCCAGAATCTTGTGACGCACAAACTCATCCGGATGGCGTAGCCCATCCGGGTTCAGAACCCTGCCGTTATCCACGACCACGGCGTTGTCCAAAGAACCGCCCCGGCCAAGACCGGCGGCGCGGAGTTTCTCGACATCAGCCAGATGACCAAAGGTGCGGCATTCGGCGATTTCATCCGCGAACGCCTCTGCGCCGACATTGAACATGCGGCGCTGGCGGCCAATCGCGGGATCGGCGAAATCAATCGTGAAGTCGATCTCATATTCGTTTGACGGATGCAGTTCAGCGCGGGCGCCGTCGTCACCGTCAACGACGACTGTTTCAAGAATGCGGATCATCACCCGCTCTTCCTTAAGGGCGATGAGCCCGGCCTGCGAGATGCCGCGAACAAAGTGCTCAGCGCTTCCGTCCATAATGGGAACTTCGGGGCCATCGACCTCGATAAGCGCATTGTCGACGCCGCAAGCCGACAAGGCCGACATAACATGCTCCACAGTCGAAATCGTCGCGCCGTCAGCGTTGCCAAGCACGGTGCAAAGGCGCGTGTCGCACACGGCGTCGAACCGCGCCGGGATAAGAGCATCCCCTTCCGATACATCCACACGCTTGAACCACACGCCATAATTGGCCGGAGCGGGACAGATGCGCATCCTGGCCTTTTGGCCGGAATGCACCCCGATACCGTCGAACGCTATGACGTCTTTCACCGTGTGTTGCATGACCCGTTCCGCCTGTTTCTCGCGCATGTTCTTTGTGACGGCGCTGTTACGCCTTTTTCCGCCCCAACAGAGGTAATGAGTTTGTTGCGCCGCGACAATTCACTCTTCGTTACCTTTTGCAACGCTTCCTCACATCGGCAAATCTGTGTTGAAAACAGTAACGCCGCCAACGGGTTATGCAGGCGGCGCCAGTTCAGTTCACAGCGGAATATTGCGTCGGCAAGTCAGTTCGCCTGCCTCCGAAGGAAGGCCGGGATCTCAATCTTGAGGTCCTCTTCGGCCGGTTGGTAGCTGCTCGAAGGCTCCGCCGCGCCGGGTTCCGGGCGAGTTGCGGCGGCGGCTCCGGTCATCCGATGGATCAGGCTGTTGAAGCCAAATTTCTGCGCGCCCGCGGATTGAGGGTGCGATTGGGGCTGTGGTTGAGTTTTTGGCTCACGCGGCAGTTCCGCGACCGTCGAGAGCGCCGGTTCCGGCGCGGCGACAGGCTCCGGCTCCTGCGCGGCCTGGTCCGCAGTTGTTGGCGCCGGCGCGATGAACTCAGCCGCAGGAGCCGGGTCTTCCGCCTTGCGAGGCGCGGCCTGCGGCAGGTCCAAATCGTCCGCATCCAGGTTCAGGGCCAAATCCTCCTGAACCGCGACCGGCGCTTCAGCGACCGGCGCAGGCGCCGCTGGGGCGGTCGCTTCGGCGGTCAGATGCTCGGCGACGGCGCGCTTGGCGGCTTCGCGCACTTCGGCGCTGACCCCGGCGCTGGAACGCGGCTGTGGAGCGGGCTGGGTCACAGGCTGCGGCGCCGGTTGCGCAACGGGCTGAGCGACCGGGCGCTCGACCGGGTCAATCATGCGAGCTTCCGCTGCGTCGATTCCGGTCGCGACGACGGACACGCGCATAACGCCCTCGACTTCCGGATCGAGCGTGGAGCCAACGATGATGTTGGCGTCGGGATCGACCTCGGACCGGATGCGGTTTGCGGCCTCGTCCAGTTCGAACAGGGTCAGATCGTAGCCGCCGGTGATGTTGATCAGCACCCCGCGAGCGCCTTTCAGGCTGACTTCGTCCAACAGCGGGTTGGCGATCGCCTTCTCGGCCGCGTCGATGGCGCGGCTATCACCGTCGGCTTCGCCGGTGCCCATCATCGCTTTGCCCATCTCATCCATCACTGCGCGCACGTCAGCAAAGTCGAGATTGATCAGGCCGGGTCGCACCATCAAATCGGTCACGCCCTTGACGCCCTGATAGAGCACGTCGTCCGCCATCATGAACGCCTCGGCGAAGGTCGTGCGCTCATTGGCGATGCGGAACAGATTCTGGTTCGGGATGATGATCAGTGTGTCGACATATTGCTGAAGATCGTCGACGCCGTTCTCGGCGGTGTTCATCCGATGCGCGCCTTCGAACTGGAAGGGCTTGGTGACCACGCCGACCGTCAGGATGCCCATCTCACGCGCGGCGCGAGCGATCACGGGGGCAGCGCCGGTGCCGGTGCCGCCGCCCATTCCGGCGGTGATGAAGCACATGTGGCTGCCCGCCAGATGGTCGATGATCTCGTCGATCGACTCTTCGGCCGCCGAGCCGCCCACCTGGGGTTTGGCGCCCGCGCCCAGCCCCTGCGTCACGCCGACGCCCAGCTGGATGCGGCGCGGCGCTTTCGACTGTTGAAGCGCCTGGCTATCGGTATTCGCTGTGACGAATTCCGCGCCTTCCAAGTTTTTGTCGATCATGTTGTTGACGGCATTTCCACCTGCGCCGCCAACGCCAAATACGGTGATCCGTGGCCGGAGGTCTTGTTTCTCCGGCATCTTGAGAGTCAACGCCATGGGGTCCGCCTGTATTGTTGTTTGTCTGTTCGTCTGCTCGTTTTTTTTATGATTCGATAGAGTAACCCAAAGGTGATTCGCCGTCGAGAAGCGAGTTCACCAATTTTTTCTGAACCATCTGAAAGCCTGCCCGATCCGTCCTCGCGGCGAGTCCGGCGAGACGGCGTCGAAATCCCATACCTCGTCATGCTGGCGCACCGCATAGACCGAAAGACCCACTGCGGCGGCGAAGGCCGGTCCGGCCGCGGATTGCGGCAGGCCCGCGACACGGATCGGGCGCCCAATGCGCACCCGCCGCCCCAGAATGCGCTGCGCCGCCTCCATCATGCCGGGCAACTGACTGCCGCCGCCGGTCAACACGATCTGCCGTCCGGGCATGTGGTTGAAGCCTGCATGCTCCAGCTGATCGCGCACGCCCTCCAACGTCTCCTCGATGCGGGGACGGATTACGCCGATAAGGGCTGAACGCGGCACCCGCCTGCGTTCCTCAACCGAGTCCTCCCCGATCTGAGGCGCCTCGATGTATTCGCGATTGTCCATCTCGGTGGTGTAGACGCCTCCGTGCAGCGTTTTCAGCCGTTCCGCGGCCGAGGCGGACATCGAAAATGCCTGCGCGATATCCAGCGTCACGTGATCGCCGCCGATCCTCACTGCGCCGGTGTAGATCAGCTGTCGACGCAGAAACAGAGAGATGGAACTGGAACCGCCTCCCAGATCAACGCAGGCGCCGCCCAGATCCTGCTCATCCTCGACCAGCGTGGCCAGACCGCTGGCGAAGGGAGCCGCCACGACGCCCGCCAGTTCCAGATCGCACCGCTTGACGCATTGGGCGAGGTTTCGAAGCGGCGCGGCCGCGACGGTCACCACATGCATGTCGGCCGCCAGCGCGCCGCCGGTCATGCCGCGCGGATCGGTCAGGCCGCTGACGCCGTCCAGCGCGAAATTGACCGGCATGGCGTGGAGAATCTCCCGGCCCGGCGGCATTTTCGTCGGCGCGCACGCCCCCAATGCGCGGGCGACGTCGGCTTCGCAGACGGCGCCGTTCAGCACCTCGACCTTGGCCGAAGACGGGAAGCTTTCGGGCCGTGCGCCGGCGATCACCCCGATCACCTGATCCACGCGCTCGCCGGCCATCTTCTCGGCGATCTCCAGCGCGGTTCGGATGGCCCGTTCGGCCTCCTCCATATCCACGATTTCGCCCTGCCGGACGCCGCGCGATCGGGTGACGCCAGCGCCGATGATACGCAAGGACCCGTAACCGCCCAACGCCCCAACTTGCCCGTTGCGGGAAACCCTTGATGGATCCAGCTTGATGATGAAGCAGGCGATCTTGGACGATCCGATGTCTAGGGCCGCGACGAGCCCTCGTTTCAACGCGGCGTTCAGGCGGTCACGCATCAGACGCTGAGATGTCAGAACGGCGTCGGTCACGCGTCGGTCTCCTCGGTGAAGGTTGGGTCGCGCAACTCGCGCAGGCGGTCTTGCGCCGCCGGGCCAAGACGCACGGTCGGCCGGCCGGGCGCCCGGTAATCCACGACGGCGACGTCGCGGTCCAGCAGCCCCTCTGTCCGGTGCAATAGCAGGATGCGATCCAGCGCATCGCGTGGATTATCGGCGGGCAGCATCAGCACTTTTCCCTCGGTCAGGTGAATATCCCAGCGACGCTCGCCGACGCGCACGAACCCTATGATGCGGGGCGTCAGGTCCACGGCGTCGGCGAGCAGGGCCAGCGCCTCTGCAACATTTTCGGCGGCGTCGGATCCGACGACGAGCGGCAGCTCGCCCCATTCCGATCTTTCAGCCAGCGCCTCGATTTCGTCGCCCGTCGGGTCGATCAGGATCAGCTGGCCCGCGCTGCGCCAGACGGCGGCGGGCACCCGCTCCTCCACGTCGATGCGGATCGCGTCGGGAGGGATCAACGCGACCCGCGCCGAGCGCACCCAGCCGAGGCGCTCCACCTCTTCACGCAAGGCGGCGGTATCGACATCAAGGCTGGAGACAGGGGAGCCGTCCTCTTCCGGATCGAAGCGGGAAAGAATCTGGCTTTCGACGACCGACGTCGCGCCGATCACCTCAACCGAAGAGATGGCGAATTCAGGACGTTTGGCGACGGCGTCGCGCACCTCCGCCATCCGATCGGCGGCCGCGTTGTAGAGCGCCTGGTTCGAAACCAGCCAGAAAACTCCGCCAGCGGCGGCAAGGCAGGGCGCGTAGACCATCGCGAAGCGGCGAACGCTGCGCCGACGCCAAAGACGATTCAGTCGATATCGCATGCGCGATGGCGCATCGTCGGCGGTCACGAAATTGGCCAAAGACCGGAGTCCGCCCCGCGCTGCGCCGACCAGCGCATGTGCGATCTCGGTCATCGGTCGCATGACGCGTCCTCCACCATCCAGGCGCAGAGATCATCGAAGCCGACGCCGCAATGGGCGGCCTGTTCCGGCGCCAGCGAGGTTGGGGTCATGCCGGGCTGGGTGTTCACCTCCAGGATGGCGAGCCCATCCAGACCGCGCGATTCGTCCCAGCGGAAATCCGTGCGGCTGACACCCCGGCAACCCAGCGCCTGATGCGCGCCCAGCGCGCCCTCCATACAGGCGTCGAAAATCAATTTCGGAAGGTTCGCCGGAAATTTATGGCTAGAGCCGCCATCGGCGTATTTGGCGTGATAGTCGTACCAACCTGCAGTGGCGACGATATCGGTGACGGTCAGGGCCCGGTCGCCCATCACCGCGACTGTCAGCTCCCGCCCCGGCACATAGCGTTCCACCATCAATGTGTCCGGCGCGTCGTCGCCCAGCTGCGCAGGGCCGTTGGCGCCTTCCATGACGAAATAGATTCCGACCGAGGAGCCTTCGTTGAAGGGTTTGACCACATAGGGCGGCTCGATCGGGTGGCCGGCGGCCACTTCCTCTCGGCTCGCCAACACGCTTTCGACCACTGGCAGGCCGGCCGCTGCGAAGATGCGTTTCGCCTGCTCTTTGTCCATCGCCAACGAAGAGGCGAGAACGCCGGAATGGGTGTAGGGAATCCCGAGGCACTCCAGCAGGCCCTGCACGCAGCCATCCTCGCCCCACCGGCCATGCAGCGCGTTGAACGCGCAATCGGGCGCGGACTCAGCCAGTTGCCGGGCGAGATCCCGCCCAGCGTCCAACTCAACCACCTCGTAGCCCGCCTCACGCAACGCCGAAGCGCATGCCTGGCCGGAAACGAGCGATACATCACGCTCGGCCGACCAGCCGCCCTTCAGTACTGCGACGCGGTGGAATTGCCTGCTCGACATCCGCGCCTCAACATGCGGCGCCGACTTCTTCGGCCGACGCTCTTCTCTATCCGTCTAGAGTAACGCCGATCCGCTTGATTTCCCAGTGCAAATCAACGCCGGATTGCGCTTTCACGCGGGCGCGCACCTCCTCGCCCAACGCCTCCAGATCAGCCGCCGAGGCGTCACCGGCGTTAACGAGGAAGTTGCAATGCTTTACGGAGACTTGGGCACCCCCGATCTTAAGTCCGCGACAGCCCGCCTCATCGATCAGCTTCCAGGCTTTCAGGTCGTGAACATCGTCTTCGCGCCCGGTTGAGGAGTAGCCCGCCGGGTTGCGAAAGGTTGAACCGCCGGTCTTTTCCCGGATCGGCTGGGCGGCCTCGCGCTTCGTAACCAACTCATCCATGCGGGCTTTGATGGCCTCGGGCGAATCCGGTTCACCGCGGAACAACGCCTCGACGAATATCAGGTCGTCCGGCGCGTCGATATGGCGATAGGAGAACGCAATTTCGGACGTCTGCAACTCGATTTTCGCGCCACGCCGATCGACCGCTCTGACGCTTTCGAGCACATCGGCGACATAGGCGCCGTAGCAACCGGCGTTCATCCGTATCGCGCCGCCGATGGCGCCGGGCACGCCCCGCAGGAATTCGAGGCCGGCGATCCCCGCCTCGGCCGCCTTCCGCGCCACCTGAGCGTCCAGCGCGGCCGCGCCGACGCGCATGCGGGCGCCTTCAAGCGGCTCCATCGCGTTGAAGCCCCGCCCTAGTCGGACCGACACGCCCGGCAGGCCGCCATCACGGATCAAAATATTGGAGCCGACGCCCAGCGGCGTCACCGGTACTTCGTGAGGCGTTTCGGCGAGGAAAGCGGCGAGATCGTCCTGGTCAGCAGGCTGAAACAGAACCTCCGCCGGGCCGCCGACGCGAAACCATGTCAGCTCCGACAGGGCGCGCATCGGGGTCAGACGGCCTCGGACATCCGGCAAGCGTTTCAGCAACGCCTCTCCGTCCAGGGTCGCCTCGGTCACGCGTACTTCTCCGCGTTCGCATCCCACTCTTCCTTGCAGGCACCGACGGGAAATCCGACATGCTTCGCGAATGCGGGTCGAGCCTGCATGTTCTCCACAAATCGGGCGACATTGGGCGCCTCAGGCGCGCCATAGGGCAGAAGCAGAGCGCGGCGCGCGAAGATCGCCGGTCCAATGTCGCCGAATGTCAGGCTGTCACCGACCAGAAACTCGCGGCCCTCCAGCGCACGATCAAGGATGGACATCGCGGCGGCCGTTCCGTCGACGGCGCCTTCAAGGCCGGAAAAATCCACCTCCGCCTTTGGCGTCGCGATCATCCGGTAGAAAATCGGAAAGATCTTCGGGAACAGGGACGCTGAGGCCCATGTCGCCCACCGATCAGCCGTCGCAGCGGCCTCAGGATCATCAGGGTAGAGCCCGCCCATCCCGTATTTCCGCGCCACGTATCGCAATATGGCGTCGGATTCGCTCAGCGTCAGATCGCCGTCCTGATAGGTCGGCACATAGCTGTTTGGGTTTATCGCCAGATAGTCCGGCGTCTTTGTCCCGCCAAAGGGGCCGCCAACCCGAACCGAGTCGAACTCGACGCCCATCTCGCCCAGCGCCCAGGTGACCTTCTGCACGTTGGCGGAGTTTTTCCGCCCCCACACTGTAATCGTCATGCGGCGTTCTCCCTTTGGGTCAACTGATCTGGCAACGCGTTGGCCCAAGTCGTGATCGTGCCCGCGCCGAGGCAAACCACAAGGTCTCCCGCCTCGGCGTTGGCGCGCACGAAATCCGGCAGATCGCTTTCTCCCTCAAGCGCGGTCGCGCTGCGGTGGCCATGGGCGCGCAGCCCGCCGACCAGAGCGTCGCGGCTGACGCCGGGCAGCGGATCTTCGCCCGCCGCGTAGACGTCCGATATCGCGACGATGTCAGCATCGTTGAAGCAGGCGCAGAAATCCTCGAAGAGGTCATGCAGGCGGGAATAGCGATGCGGCTGATGCACCGCGATCACCTTGCCTTCGGTTGCGGCGCGAGCGGCCTTTAGCACCGCCGCGATTTCAACCGGGTGATGGCCGTAATCGTCGATGACTCCGACGCCATTCCATTCGCCGACGCGGGTGAAGCGGCGCCGGACGCCTTTGAACCCGTCCAGAGCAGAGACGATCGCATCGTCCCCGATCTTCAGCTCAAGCGCCACGGCGACGGCGGCCAGCGCGTTGGAGACGTTGTGCTCACCTGGCATGGGCAAGCGAAGGCCGTCCACGCGGCGCTCCTCCTCGCCCTCGTGGTAAATCAGGTCGAAAACCGCGACGCCGGTGTCGTAGCGCAGGTTCTCCGCCCGCACATCGGCCTGACGCGAAAAGCCATAGGTGATGACGCGCCGGTCGTCGATCTTGCCGACCAGCGCCTGCACCTCCGGGTGATCGAGACAGCACACGACCGCGCCGTAGAACGGGATGTTGGAGACGAAGGTCCAGAACGCGTCGCGCACCCCGTCGAAATCGCCGTAATGGTCCAGATGCTCGGGGTCGATATTGGTCACCACGGCGATGGTGGCGGGCAATTTTACGAAGGTTCCATCGGATTCGTCGGCCTCGACAACCATCCAGTCGCCTTCGCCCAGCCGGGCGTTGGAGCCGTAGGACTGGATGATGCCGCCATTGATGACCGTGGGGTCGATATTGCCTGCGTCCAGCAACGCCGCGACCATCGACGTCGTGGTGGTCTTTCCATGCGTGCCGGCGACGGCGATGTTCGAGCGGAGGCGCATCAGCTCGGCCAGCATCTCCGCCCGACGCACCACGGGCAGATTGGCGGCGCGGGCGGCCTCAAGCTCAGGGTTGCCGCGCTTGATGGCGGAGGAGATCACCACGACCTTGGCCTCGCCCAGATTCTCGGCCCGTTGCCCGATATGGATCGTCGCGCCGAGGCGGCGCAGGCGTTCGACGATCGGGCCTTCCTTCAGGTCGGAGCCCTGCACCTGATAGCCGAGATTCAGCAGCACCTCCGCAATGCCGGACATACCGATCCCGCCAATGCCGACGAAATGCATCGCGCCGATATCCAGCGGAAGGGCGGTGGTCATCATAGGGTGCTCTCCTCAACAAGTCGTTCGGGGGCCGTTCGGTGGCCAATCAGAGCCGCTTGGCGCGGTCGAATTAATCCGGCCTTATTAACGCGTCGCCAGTTGTTCCACCAGATCGGCCAGCTTTTGGGCAGCGTCGGGGCGTCCAAGCTTGCGCGCCTCATCCGCCATGCCGCGCAGCCAGTCCGGCGCCGCGAACAGAATCTGAAGCTCTGCGGCCAGTCCCTCCGCCGTCAATCGGTCCTGCGGAATCATGTTCCCGGCCCCGGCCTGCGCCAATGGAGCTGCGTTCGCTGTCTGATGGTCATCCATAGCCGCTGGATAGGGCGTCAGAATGGCGGGCCGGCCGATCGCCGTCAGTTCAGCCACCGTAGAGGCCCCGGCCCGGCAAATCACCAGATGCGCAGCAGCGATGCGGGCGGGCATGTCATCGAAGAACTCTGCGACTTCGGCTGCGATCCCGGCGCCCTTGTAGGCCGCCTGAACCTGCTCTCGCTCCACCTTGCGGGCCTGCTGCACAATTTCAAGCCGGTCGCGAATGTCTGGCGGCAGGGCGGCGAGCGCGGCGGGGACGACATCAGCAAAAATGCTCGCGCCCTGAGAGCCGCCAAAAATCAACAAGCGAATCGGGCCGTCTGCGCCCGGCGCCTCGTAGGGCGTCTTCGTCTCCTCCAGCACCGAGTCGCGCACCGGATTGCCCAAATGGACCAGATCCGCCCCCTTTGGCGCGTTGGTCACCGGCCAAGTCCCGCAGGCGACCTTGTGCACGCGGGTGGCGAAGGCCTTGTTCACTCGGCCCAGCACACCGTTCTGCTCATGGATCAGACGAGGTTTCCTCAGCAGCCACGCGGCGGCCAATGCGGGCAACGCCGGATATCCGCCGAATCCCGCGACGCAGTCGGGCCTGTCGCGCAGGAACCACGACTTGGCCTGCAAAATCCCACTCAGAATGCGAAACGGCGCCACCAACCTCGCCTTGATCCCGCCGCGTGCGAAAGTGGCGGCGGACAGGGCCTTGCGCTCCACCTCCTCCGGAAAGCCGCCCGCGTATCTTAGGCCGCGCTCGTCTGTCGAGAGGCTCACCCGCCAGCCGCGACGCAGCATCTCCTGCGCCAGCGCCTGCGCCGGGAACATGTGCCCGCCCGTGCCGCCCGCCGCGATCACCAGATGGCGCGCATCGCTCAAACTCGGCCTCGTTCGTGCGCGCCCAGATAATCCGACATATCGTCCTGAGGCCGTCGCCGCGTCAGCGCCAGCAGCATGCCCATGCCAATCCCCGCCGCGACCAGCGATGACCCGCCGTAGGAGATGAAGGGCAGCGTCATGCCCTTGGCTGGCAGCAGCCGGATAGTGACGCCGATATTCACGAACGCCTGTAACGCGAATAGCGCCGCCAGCCCGGTCCCCGCGAACCGCGCAAAGGGGTCGCGCTCTCGCATCAACCGCAGGAACGCGCGCAGCGTGATGAACAAGAACAGGCCAATGATCAGCAAGCACAGCAACGCGCCGTACTCCTCGGCCGCAACCGCAATGACGAAATCGGTATGGGCGTCCGGCAGCGAGTGCTTCACCACGCCCTCGCCCGGCCCGACACCGAACAGGCCGCCATTCAGGATCGCATTGGTCGCGAATCCGAGTTGAGTGGTCGGATCCAGATCAGGCGAAAGATAGGCGTCGATGCGCCGGGCGAAGTGCTCGGACCCCGCATAGGCGACCAGCCCGGCCGTCGCCACGGCGGCGCCCACGCCCAACAGCCACAGAACATTGGCGCCGGCGACGAAGAACATCACCGCCCAGACCGCCAGAATCAGCGTCGCCTGCCCGAAATCGGGCTGCATCGCCAAGGCGCCCGCCACGAAGGCGGCTGCGAGGAAGGACAGGAAGATGCCCGGAGGGCCGTCCTTGTCAAAGCTGGCCGCCATCAGCCACGCGGTGAACACCACGAATCCCGGCTTCAGGAACTCCGATGGCTGCACGGACAGGAAGCCAAGCGAGTACCATCGCACGGCGCCCTTGCCGAAATCGGTGCCGAGAACCGGCAGGAACAGCACCGCCGTCAGAAGACCAGCGAAGATCAGCACGCCGGCGCGGCGCACGCCCATCGGGCTGGCCAGCGAGAACAAAAACATCGCCCCGAAGGCGGGAAACGCAAAGACGACCTGCCGGAACACATAGTGGAAATCCGGCAATCCGTTCTTGGCGGCCAGCGGCTGCGACGCCGCGAAGCTGAGCAAAAGGCCGATGGAGAACAGTAGGCCCACCGCACCGACGGTCCAGCGATCGACCGACCGCCACCATCGACCGACGATGGAATGGTCGTGCGCGCCCCCGAGAAACGGAATATCGGCCATCACGCGGTCTCCTTCTCACGCAAAATCTCAGCCACGAGGGCGCGGAACGCGTCGCCGCGCGCCTCGAAGCTGGAAAACTGGTCGAAACTGGCGCAGGCGGGCGCGAGCAAAACTGTCTCGCCCGGCTTGGCATCCGCCGCGGCGCGTGCGGTCGCGGTGGAAAGATCGCCGCCGATCTGGTGCGGGATATCTCCGAGCGTCGCCGCGAAGCCCGCGGCCGAGTCGCCGATCAGATAGGCTTTCGCAACCCGATCGAATAGCGGCGCCAGCGGTTCGATCCCGCCCGCCTTGGCCTGACCGCCCGCGATCCAGCGAATGCGTTCGAACGCGGCCAGCGCCTTTCCGGCTGCGGCGGCGTTGGTGGCCTTGGAGTCGTTAACGAAGACGACGCCGCCCGCCTCACCCAGCTTTTCCAGCCGGTGCGGCAGACCCGGGAAAGAGCGCATCCCCGCCTCGATCTGACGGGGACCGAGACCAAGCGCCCGGCAGGCCGCCCATGCAGCGCAGGCGTTCTGTCCGTTATGGGCGCCGGGCAATGCGTGCGCGTCCCTCAGATCGAAGCTGGCGGCCTGCTTGCCTGCGCGCCATTCCACCAGATGGTTTTTCTTCAGATAGACGGACCAGCCCTCGCCCTTCAGCGCCCGGGCGCCGGAGATGGAGATCACCCGCTCGGCCAAAGCGGCGGCGCGATCGCGCAGATACAGCCCCTCCGGCTCATCGACGCCGATCACCGCAACCTCCGGCGCGCCCGCCTCAAACAGGCGTCGCTTGGCGGCGAAATAGCCCCCCCTTCCGCCATGGCGGTCCAGATGATCGTCCGTGAGATTCAGGAAAAGCGCGACATCCGGGGCCATCCGGCGGGCCAACTCGGTCTGGTAGGAGCTGAGCTCCAACACAATGGTCTCGTCGCAACGCGGCGGGTCAAGGTCCAGCACGCCGCGTCCAATATTGCCGCCCAGCTGCGCGCCCTTCCCAGCTTTGGCCAGGATATGGTGGATCAGGGCGGAGACGGTGGATTTGCCATTCGAGCCTGTGACGCAGACGATACGGGGATCATTCTCACCATCATCATCTTCGGCAGGCTCCCACGCCGCCATCGCGTCGAAGAACAGGCCGATATCGTTGTCGAGCGGCACCCCCGCCGACATCGCCCGAGCCGCTGCGGGATGAGGTTCTGGATAGAGATGCGGGATCCCGGGGGACATGATCAGCGCCGCCATATCCTCATAGGGGCGTTCGCGATTAAGATCCTCGACCGCGAAGCCCTCCGCCTCGGCCGCCTGCCGCCCCGCATCGCCATCATCCCAGCAGACCGGGATCGCCCCGCCCGCCTCCAGCGCGCGCGCGGCGGACAGGCCCGTGCGGCCAAGGCCCAGAACGCCGACGCGGCACCCTTCATATCCGGGGACGGGGATCACGCTTTCTCGCCCAAGATGGTGAGAACGCGCGTCTCGGTTTCGGTGTTGAAGGGAAAGAGATAGGCGTCGCCCTCTACGCAATGCTCAAGCATCAAATTGGCCAAGCCTCGTTCGTTCAATTTAGATCGAACATCGCCATAAACCAAACGACCGGGCCCACTCTCATCAGTGAAGGGTGGAGTGTACAAGGCAGCAATGAATTCGTCGCCATCCTTAGGGTCGATTTGTAAGTTGTGAGCGAAATCGCCTTCGAGCTGAAGATGCTTTAACAGCACCAATTTCGTTTGATCATACGCCTGCGCAGCTTTCTCTTGGACGCGCTGACCTGTTAGCCAAACTGCATCCCAAGTGTCGCGATCTTCGCCCTTATACGTTCTAAGAATACTAAGTTTAAAGTATTCGGTCACCTGCCCGAGGTTGAAAACACCGACACAGCAAATCTCTGGTCCTATCTCTCTAGACGCGAGGCGCGCGTGAACAATGACGTCCGCCTTGGCGATATTTTCCAGACTTGGACTCACGCTGATTCTACACGCTTCCGCCGACCCGCTCGCCAACGCAGTAAACATCGCGACTATGCTCAGAACCGCCCGCCTCATCGCAGCTTCAGCGTCGCGAGGCCGATCAACGCCAGAATGACGGCGATGATCCAGAAGCGGATTACGATGGTCGGCTCGGACCAGCCCTTATGCTCGAAATGGTGGTGGATCGGCGCCATGCGGAAGACGCGTTTGCCGGTCAGCTTATAGCTCGCCACTTGGATCATCACGCTGACCGTCTCCAGCACGAACAAGCCGCCGATGACGGCCAGTACGATCTCATGCTTGATGCAGACCGCGATGGCGCCCAGACCGCCGCCCAACGCCAACGATCCGGTGTCGCCCATGAACACCATGGCGGGCGGCGCATTGTACCAGAGAAACCCCAGCCCGGCGCCGATCAGCGCGGCGCAAAAAATGGTGATCTCACCCGTTCCCGGCACGTAGTGAACCTGAAGGTACTCGGTGAAGTCGGCCCGGCCGACGATATAGGCGATGAAACCCAGCGACCCTCCCGCGATCATCACCGGCATGATCGCCAGCCCGTCCAGCCCATCGGTCAGGTTCACCGAGTTCGCCGACCCGACGATCACCAGCATCGCGAAAAGGTAGAACAGGCCGCCGGCGTAGATTAGCGTGTCCTTGAAGATCGGCAGCGCGATCTGCTCGGATAGCGCCTCCGGCTGGAGATACGCCGCCCAGATCCCGGCCAGAAGCGAGATGATGAAGCCGACCGCCAGACGCACGCGCCCCGGCACGCCCTTCACATTGAACTTGGCGACTTTAAGATAGTCGTCCGCGAATCCAACAGCTCCAAAGCCGAAGGTGACCATCAGCACGATCCAGACAAACCCATTATCGAGCCGCGCCCAAAGGAGGGTCGAGATCAGCAGACCTAGCAGGATCATGATCCCGCCCATTGTCGGCGTGCCCGCCTTCTCCACGATATGGCGCTCGGGCCCGTCCTCACGGATCGGCTGGCCCTTTTTCTGCATCCGGCGCAGAGCCTTGATGATCGGCTTGCCAAACACGAAGCCGAAGAGCAGCGCGGTGAAGAATGCGCCGCCCGAGCGAAAGGTGATGTAGCGGAAGAGGTTGAAGAAGTCGCCGCCTTCGGAGAGCGGCGTCAGCAAGTGATACAGCATTACTCGAAATCCTCTCCCCGCGCGCTGGCGGGGCGCGCCTCTCCCAGTTTCTTCAGTTCATCGACGACGACAGCCATTTTCGCCCCCAGAGAGCCTTTCACGGTCACAACGTCGCCCGCATCGACGACCCGGCGGGCGCGATGGGCGGCCTCGCCAGAGGATTCGAACCACCCGCCGCGTTTTTCATGCTGCAAGGCGCGATGCAACGCGTGCATGCGCGGCCCGGAACAGATCACAATGTCCACCGATTTCATCGCGGGAAGCTCGGCGAGGCCTGCGTGCAGATCTTTCTCCTCAGGGCCGAGTTCCAGCATGTCGCCAAGTATGGCGATGCGCCGCCCGCGCACGACGCGCCCGATGCCGTCCTCTGGCCGGGCGGCGGCCAACACCTCCAGCGCCGCGCCCATCGACGCGGGGTTGGCGTTGTAGCTTTCATCGCGCAAATCGAACTCGCCATCCACGCCTTGCGGTCCCAACACGACGCGCCAGCACGACCCGCGCCCCTCCGGCGCGGTCCAGCTGGCCAGCGCCAGCGCCGCCCTGGCGATATCGGCGCCTATCGCGTCGATCGCAGTGAGCACCGCCAAAGCATTCATAGCCAGATGGCCACCGGGCGAGCTGAGGCGATAAACGATGCGCCGACCCACAATGTCGGCCTTGGCCACGGTGGCGGCCGGCCCAAGATCCACGCTGATAATTTGCGCGTCGGCAAGGCCGTCATGGCCAAACCCGATCACCTGCGCGCCGGCCTTTTGCGCCGCCGCCTCAAGCCGGGCGAAATGAGCGTTGTCCCGATTCAGGATCGCGATCCCGCCCGGCTCCAGCCCGGTGAAAATCTCGGCCTTTGCGTCGGCGATTTCCGCGACATCGCGAAAATGCTCCAGATGGACAGGCTCCACGGTTGTAACAATCGCCGTGTGCGGCCGGGCGAGCTTCGTCAGCGGCGTGATTTCTCCGGGATGGTTCATGCCTATTTCGATGGCTGCAAACTCGGTGTCAGCAGGCATTCGAGCCAGCGTCAGCGGAACGCCCCAATGGTTGTTAAAGCTCTTATCGGGCGCATGGGTCCGGCCCTGCGCGCTCAGCGCGGTTCGCAGCATTTCCTTGACGCCGGTCTTGCCGACCGAGCCGGTGACGCCAATCACCTTGCCTTTCATGCGCGCGCGCGCTGCAGCGGCCAGGCCGCGGAGACCTTCCAGCGTGTCGGGCACGATCAGCAGGGGTGGATAGCCTGCGTCCCCTTTGCCGTACCGGACCGTGACGGCCGCCGGAATGCGAGACAGCATGACCGCACCCGCGCCCGCCTCCAGCGCCTTGGCGACGAATTCATGCCCGTCGCGCGCATCGCCGGTGAGCGCCACGAAGAGATCGCCGGGCGCCAGCGAGCGCGTATCGATGGAGACGCCCGTGGCGGCCCAGTCGCCCACCGCAAATCCGCCTGTGGCCGCGGCCGCGTCGGCGGCGGTCCAAAGCGGTTCGGCTTTCTTTGAGACGCCGTTCATGGCGCATCCTCCAGTGCGGCGATCGCGTCAGGTCCGTCCAGCGCCGCGACGGCGGCGCGAGCGTGCTCAGCATCGTCGAAGGGCAGCGTTTCGCCCCCGACCACCTGACCTGTTTCATGCCCCTTTCCGGCGATCAAAAGGCGATCTCCGGGCTGAAGCGCGTCCACAGCATTTAAGATGGCTTCATCGCGCGGTCCCGCGTCCGTCGCATCGGCGGACACTGCGCGGGCGCCAGCGAGCACGGATTCTCGAATCGCCGCAGGGTCTTCCGAGCGCGGGTTGTCATCGGTGACGAAGACCAGATCGGCGCCCTCCGCCGCCGCCCGTCCCATCAATGGCCGCTTGCCGGGGTCACGGTCGCCGCCGGCGCCGAACAGAACCAACAGTCGGCCAGGCGTATGCGGGCTCATCGCAGACAGGGCCGTGGCAAGGGCGTCGGGCGTATGAGCGTAGTCGACATACGCCGCGCCGCCGGATGCGCGCGTTGCGACCAGCTCCATCCGGCCTCGAACGCCACGGAGCGACGGCAGAGCCGTGAAAACTGCGTTGGGGTCCTCTCCACAGCCGATCAGCAAGCCCGCAGCCGTCAGGGCGTTGGAGGCCTGGAATCCGCCGATCAGGGATAGACGCCCCTCGTGCTCGGCCCCGGCGTACGCAAACCGAACCGTCTGCCCATCCTCGTGAAACGCTGCGCCCAGAATGCGCAGGCCGGGGTCGGCGGCCGGGCTCTCTCCGACAGGAATCACAGTCAGATCGCGGGCCATCGCCACCGCTTCGGCAGCAGAATAGATCGGGTCGTCCAGGTTCAGCACCGCGCTCGCCCCTTGGGGCAAAAGCTCAGCGAACAGCCGCAACTTGGCGGCGGCGTAGTCGGCGAAATCCGGGTGATAGTCGAGGTGATCTCGGGTGATGTTGGTCAACGCCCCGGCCCGCAGGCGCACGCCATCCAGTCGCCTTTGCGCCAGCCCGTGAGAGGACGCCTCCATCGCCGCATGGGTCGCGCCCTTCTCCGCCAATTCGGCGAGCAGGGCGTGCAGTTCGGTTGGCTCCGGCGTGGTATGCGCGAGCGGCGTCTCGAAGCCCTCACCCTCAACGCCGGTGGTGCCGATATTGGCGGCGGGGCGGCCTATTGCGGACCAGAGCTGGCGGCAGAAACTGGCGACCGAGGTTTTGCCGTTGGTGCCGGTGATCGCGACCATAACCTCTGGCTGCGCGCCGTGGAAACGCGCCGCAATTTCAGCCAGCCGGGCGCGCGGGTCCGGGTCGATAATGAAGGAAACCGGGAATCCGCCAAGGTCTTCTGCGGCGCGCATCGCCCCATCAAGGGTCGTGAGCACCGCGACTGCGCCTTGCCGGACCGCATATTTTGCGAACGCCGCCCCGTCGGTCTGAACGCCCTTTAACGCCGCGAACAGATAACCGTCTTTCACGGCGCGGCTATCGACGGCGAGACCTGCGATCTTAAAATCGGGATCTAGTGGCGGGCCCAGAACCAAATAGCCCGTCGCCGAATCGGCGAGTCCAAGCGCCCCGACACTTCGCCGGGCGCTGCGCCCTTCGGAACGCTCGCCGCCGTTCATGGTCCACCTGCTCGCCTGCGCCCTGCGTTTTAATCGTCTTATTGCGGGGCCGTTGTCGTCAGTTCGCCGCCAATTGCGCCCCGATTCTCGGCTGGCCCCAAGGCCGCCCCGCGCCACCGGGCCTGAGGCCCAGAAGCGGCGCGATGCGCCGGATCGCTTCGCCAGCGACCGGGGCTGCGGTCCAGCCCGCAGTGCGGCGAAGGATGGGGCCGCTCCTATCAATCGGTTCGTCGAGCGACACGACCACAACATATCGGGGATTCGACGCCGGGAAAATGCCGGAAAAGGTCGCTATGACCTTCTTCTTGAAATACCCGCCGCCTGGTTTGGGTTTTTCGGCCGTCCCGGTCTTGCCGCCGACCTCGTATCCTGGGGCCGCCGCCTTGCGGCCAGTTCCTTCGGAGACGACCGAGCGCATGATTCTTCGCAGGGCGCGAGATGTCTCAGCCGTAATCGCCTGTTCGCCCAACTGCGGCTCTCCGCCCCGCGCCAGCAGGGTGGGCCGCACGCGATATCCACCATTCGCGACGGTCGCGATTCCGGCAGCCAAATGGGTCTGCGTGGCGGACAGGCCGTGGCCGAAGGCGATGGTGGCGGTCGACAGATCCGTCCAGCGTTTCGGGCGCAGCGGAGCGATCCCGTCCGCCTCGGCCAATTCGATCCCGGTCGGCTCGAAAAAACCGAGGGATTTCAGAAGGTCTTTCTGCGCGCCTGACCCAGCGGCCATCGCGACGCGCGCCGATCCCACATTTGAAGAGCGCACGATCGCGTCAGTCAGCGTCATCAAAGGCGGCATCGGATGCGCCTCGCCGATGTTGCGCCCGCGCACGCGCAGCGGCGCGCGGGTGTTCAACAGCGTATCGGGGCCAGCCACGCCGGTCTCCATCGCCAACGCTGCAGTGAACACCTTGAATGTCGAGCCAAGCTCATACCGGCCTTGCGCTGAGCGGTTGAACAGCGGGCTGTCCTCAGGCGAGCCGGAGGTCGGAGGCCGCGGACGGTAATTCGGGTCGAAATCCGGCAATGAGACCATCGCCGCCACTTCGCCTGAGCGCGCATCCATCACGATGCCGGAGACGCCCTTGGCCTCAAAGCGCTCCATACCCGCCTCGAGCACCTGCCGGAACGCGGCCTGCACGGTCAAGTCCAGGGAAAGGCGCAATGGCACGCCCGCCTGTTCAGGATCGCGGAGGCGCTCGTCGAACCAGCGCTCGACGCCACCGACGCCGACCGTCTCGGCGAAATCCGCGCCCATTCTGTGATCGGAAACGCCGCCCAGAACATGCGCGGCCACGTTCCCGGCCGGATATATGCGCGCCTCACGACGACCGAAATAGAGGCCCGGACGCCCGAGGTCGTGAACCAGCTGGCGCTGCTCAGGCGTGATCGAGCGCTTGATCCACATGAACCGGCGGCCGTCGACAAACCGGCGCGCCATGGGGTCTGCGTCGAGGTCCGGGAAAATCTCCGCCAACGCCTGCGCGGTCCCGGCCGGAAAGTTCATCTCCTTCGGGTGGGCGTAAAGCGACCAGGCCGGCAAGTTGGCCGCAAGCACCCGACCTTCGCGATCCACGATCGGCGCGCGGCTGACAACGGGGGCGGAAGCGGACAGCTGCGCCGCATTCAGTTTCGGCTCGCGCGGGTCCTCGGCCGCCAGCATGCCGACGCGGCCGCCAAGCACAACGAAAGCGAGGGTGAAGGCGGCGCTCAAAAGCCCAAGGCGCCATTGCGCGCGGCGGCGATGATCAAGCGCGTCACTCGTCAGTGGCTTGCGCGGCGAACGGGCGTCCCAGGACGCATCGGCGCTGATTGTGGCGGCTTCAGGGGCGCGGTCGGCCGACGCGCCTTCCCTCGCGGCGATCACCGCGGCGACGGAGCGCGCCATGCGCCGCATCGCGCCGGGTTCGGCTGGGCTGTCGGACTCCATGCTCATCGCAGCGCCACCAAACGCGGCGCGAGAGGCCGGGGTCTCGGCGCTGGAGCGGCCGGCGGCGCGACGCCCTCTCCACCGCTCAGCACCTCGGCGAGAAGTTGCTCTATCAGTTCACGTTCCTGATCCACCACTGGCGGCGGCGACGCGACTTCCACCACCGCCCCAAACTGCGCCCCATCGATCGGTTGCAGCCCCAACTCGGCGTGGTGCTGCGCTGCGAGGTGGGCCAAACGGTCGGGATTGTTCAGCCAGGCCCATTCGGCCTTCAGTATCGCGATGCGCTCATGCTCGCGGCTGATCTGGTCGCGCAATGACTCGATCTGGGCCAGACGGTCGCGAGTGTCGTATTTAATCCAATAGGACCCAAACGCGAACGCCACCACCAGGCACAAAGCGAGCACATAAATTGCGGATCTCATTTCTTGCCCCCACTCGCATGCGGGTCGAGGCCGTCCAGCGCCAGCCGCGGCGCGCCCAAACCTGAAGGACCGACCTGCTTCACCGGCGCATCTGTGCGTCGCGCGGCGCGAAGTTTCGCCGAACGCGCCCGCGGATTGCCCTGCAGCTCGCCCTCGCCTGGCGCCGTGGCGCGGCGAAACAACAGTTCAAAGGTTGGCGCGTCCGCCTCGACCTCAGGCGCATGCCGCGAGGGGCGCGGACCGCCGCCGCTGCGGGCCTGCAGGAATCGTTTCACGATCCGATCCTCGAGCGAATGAAAAGTGACGACGGCCAGAACTCCGCCGGGGGCCAGCGCGCGCTCGGCGGCGAAAAGGGCGCGGATCAACTCTCCCAGCTCATCATTGACCGCGATTCTGAGCGCCTGAAACGACCTTGTCGCGGGGTGGGGTTGGCCGGGGCGTTGTTTTGGCGTGACCGAAGCGATCACCTCCGCCAGACGCGCCGTGGTGTCGATCGGCGCTTCTCGCCTCGCGGCGACGATGGCCCTGGCGATCCGGCGCGACGCGCGCTCCTCGCCATATTGAAAGAGAATGTCTGCAAGCGCGGCTTCGTCCGCCTGATTGACGACATCAGCGGCGGACGGGCCGTCCCGCTCCATGCGCATATCGAGGGGGCCGTCCTTCTGGAATGAGAATCCGCGAGACGCCTCATCGATCTGCATGGAGGACACGCCGATATCCAGGACGACACCCTGTAATGGGGCGTCGCCGACAGAGGTCGCCAATTCGTCCAGTTCGCCGAAACGGCCCTCGACCAGCTCCAATCGCCCTCCGTAAAGCTGCGCCCACTCTATACCGCGGGCGATCGCCTCCGGATCCCGGTCCACGCCGATCACCCGATCGGCCCCCGCATCCAGCATCGCGCGGGCGTAACCCCCAGCGCCGAAGGTGCCGTCCAGAAACACGCCGCCATGCGAGGGGTCGAGCGCATCAATCACTTCGCTGAGAAGGACCGGCGCGTGTAGCTGCTCGGCCCGGGCGAGCGCCGCTCGCGCCTCAGCTTCCGAGCCAATCACGCGGGAGGCGGCCATCATGCCCCGTCCCCCGCGGGCTTTTTCGCCCCCCAGGGCAGTTTGCCGACATTGGCCTGCGCCACCCCACGCATCGCATCTCGATGCTTGGCGTAGAGGGCGGGCGACCAGATCTGGAAGGTCTTGCCGAGGCCGACGAAAACCGCCTCATTTTCGATATGGGCGCGTTCGATGAACTCTCCGGGCAGCACGATGCGCCCCTCCGGGTCCAGAGATACGAGCTTTGCGCGGCCCAACACCTGACCGGCCAGCGCCTCATATTCTTCGGACAGCGGGTTCAGTTGGTCGAGTTGAGAGGCGAGCTGCTCGAGTCTGCCATAGCCATAGCCCTCGACGCAGGGCTGCTCGCGCAGGGTCGGGCCGAGCACGACGCCCGACTCGTCCTCCTGCTCAAGGACCCGACGGAAGGTCGCAGGTATGGAAACCCGCCCCTTCTTGTCGACCTTATGAGTCGAACTGGAGATGAAAAGTTTCATCATTCCGACCCGCGCGCCACACACACCTCTATGGCCTGTTGGGCTGCTTTCGCGCTATTGGAACAGTGGTTTGGGCCCTTCGTGAAAACGGCGGGCCGCGCTCTAGGTCGCGATCCCGCCGCCTGCCTCAATCACTCGTTCCGACCACACGTCCGCTACGCACCCACCGGGCCGGTTACTCTTTGTTCGGAGAGACCGCTGGGCCTGTATGAACCTGCCGTAAATGGATCAATCCAGCGTTCCGCTCCGTGCCAATGGTGTAACATGGGAGATCGTGGGAAACAAAGGAAAAATTTGGGTCCACATGTGGATTCTTGCTAATTCGCCAAGGGCTTGCGGCGGAAAGTGAATGCGAATTCAACGATTTTGCCCCACTTATGGTGCTTTTGCGGCGCACCAAACACAATATATGGGCGTCCGCCGCCAATATCAGGCTGTGGATAAGGCTGTGGAGGCCGCCCCATGAAATACCATGCCCCCGCCCATGCGGGCCCAAATCAGGCGCCACATGGGATCTCATGGGCGACGAAAATCATCGCAAATGCAAACACCCTAAGGCGCTTCTAGCGCCCAACGCCGCCCAACGCGCCGCCGATGCTGTCCCCAACCGCGCTAACGCCGTCAAAGACGCCCTTGGTCGGGTTTTCGAAGCTTGCGCTTCCAAAGTCGTTCAGCATCGGTCCGGGCGACGAGATGAATCCAGCCACGTCGTCCACCGAACCGCCCATGACGAAGAACATCGCGACGATGGCGACGATCAGTCCACCGAATAGATACATCCAGATCGGGTTGCCGCTATTGCTCATGACATTGAATACGCGCCTGATGAAGACCGAGCGCGACCATAACATGAAGAACGGTAAAGCGTCAGACGGCCTGTAAGCCGGGTTCTGTCCCCCGAGTGCGAACGCTCGGATAGATGGCCATTCATCTGGACCGGCCGTCGCCGACCGGTTCGTGCAGTCTACCCAGATGGCGGGGCTGGAACGCCCCTGCGCTTTCACGCAGCCATCCCTATTCGACCTTGCTCCCAGCGGGGCTTGCCGCGCCGCCCCCGTCGCCGGGGGCGCGGTGGGCTCTTACCCCACCGTTTCACCCTTGCCGTTTGGAGGTCTCCCTCCGCCCGGCGGTCTGTTTTCTGTGGCGCTTTCCCTCGGGTTCAGGGGCAAGCCCCCTCCCCGGCCGGGCGTTACCCGGCGCCGCGTCCCAGTGGAGCCCGGACTTTCCTCACGCTAAACGCGCGCAGCCATCCGGCCGTCTGACGAGGCTTAGATATGGGCTGGAAGGAGTTCGGTCAACGCAATGCGGGTCAGCGGTCCGCCAATTCGGGGCGCTCATAGGCTTCGGGATAGGACATCGGGCGCAGCGGCCCCAGCGGCACCACATTATTCCACGACCGACCAAAATAGCCTTGGCGGCAATGCGTCAGAGAGTTGCTCGAGGCAACGCCGGGCAAAGCGTGGACGCGGCAGAGCCACCGCCAGAGATGGGGATAGTCCAATATCCGGGCGCCGTTCAGCTTCATGCGCACATAGTACACGGGGTCATGGCGGTAGAGCGTCGGGAACAGGCGCAGATCGGCTTCGGTGAACGCGTCGCCCAGCAGGAATGGACGATTATCTGCGGCCAAGCGCTTCTCGAGCAGCTCTAGCGAATCGAAATAATTAGCGAACGCGACGGCGTAGACTTCCTGGCTGGAAAAAAACCCGGCCTTGTACGCGCCATTGTTGATATCGACGTAGATTTGCGCATTCAAAAGGTCGATTTCTTCACCAAGACCGGCATTGTGCTCGCCTTCTGGGTAGAGATCGGGACGCGACTTGTCAGATAGAGCGCTTCCGAGCGGGCCAGCGTTCCGGTTCAGCATGCGAATGATTTCGGCGCTTTCATTCGACACGATACGTTTGGATTTCTTGTCATAGAGGATTGGCAGGCTGGCCTCATCCGACCCCTCGGCGGCGTAGATCTGGGTCACCAGCCGATAGCCCCGCCCGGTCGCCGTCTCCGCGGTGCATTCGGGCAATGGCGCGCCTGTGAGAGTCGCGATGCGGCCGGGGTTGAACTCCCAATACCCCTCGCCCGCCGGGTCGTCCGCGGTCGTTCGGTTGGGGAATACGACGTTGATCGAGATGCTGTCCTCAAGTCCGAGAACGGTCCGCGCCAACGTCGTACGATGACACCACGGGCAGTTCAGCGCCACGAAGAGGTGATAGCGGCCCGGTTCGGCGGGGAAATCGCCTTGCTCGCCAATCTGGTTTCGAACTCCGCTGACGCCGCGGACGAATTCGCCCTTCGCCCGGCGCATCGCAGCATCGTCCTGGGCCTCCTCTACGGAAGCGTCGTTAGCGTTGGCGGTCGATCGGGTCGTAGAGGCGGACATGCGAAATCTTCCAATGAAGGAGGCGCGCGGGGCGTTCCATATTTAACCATGCTCGCCTTCGGCCGCTATCGAGATGTGTCGGCGTGATCGCCGCTTGAAGACCTGCACTATGCTAGTGTGACGTCCGCTTAACGGGACACAGAATGAGCACGGCAATGAAAGACAAGGTGGCGCTTGTGACGGGCGCGTCGCGCGGCATCGGGTTCGCCATCGCGGAGAGACTCGCCGAAAATGGAGCGACGGTTTTTCTCAACGGCCGAAATGAGGGCAGGCTGACGCGCGCCGTTCAAGATCTCCGCGACAAGGGACACGATGCGCATGCAAAGGCTTTTGACGCGAGTGAGGAAGCCACTGTTAATGGAGCAGTCGACAGCATACTCGACCGCCATGGCCGTCTGGACATTCTGGTCAACAACGCCGGCGTTCTCCTGGCCAAGGATGTCTTTGAAACATCGCCGCAGGAATGGGACCACGTTCTGCGCAACAACCTGACCAGCGCGTTCCTGTGTTCTCGCGCCGCAATGCGCGCGATGCGAGACTGTGGGCATGGGGGCCGGATCATCATGATCGGCTCAACGGCCGGTCAGCGCGGGGCGCCGGCCGGAGTCGTCGCCTACAGTGCGTCCAAGGCAGGATTGGCCGGACTGGCGCAAACTCTCGCCTACACGGGCGCCCCTTTTGGCGTGACGGTAAACGTGGTCGCGCCAGGCATGATCGCAACGGAAATGCTCAAACAAGGGTTCGGATCGGACCTCGAAAAAGTGGCCGAGCGCGTTCCCTTGGGTCTGGGCGCGCCGCGTGACGTCGCCGAGGCCGTGCTTTTTCTCGCCGGCGAGTCAGGTCGTTACATCACGGGCGCCACTTTGGATGTGAACGGCGGCCTTTATCACCGATAGCTGTTCAGGGCGGCGGTTAGGCGCCCGATATTCCTTTCAGCACCAACGCCTCCGCCTGCTTCACCGCTTCTCTGCTCAAAGGCGCGGCGACCTCTAATTGGCGGAAGCGGCGCTGGAAGGCGGTCAGGACGGCGCGGGTTTGGGTGTCCATTTTGCCGGTCTGATCGACCCGATATCCAATCTCGGCGGCGGCGCGCTGGAAGACAGAGACTGTTTCGGCGTCCACTTCGTCATCTGTGGGCGGGCCGGATGGCGCCGGATCGACCCAGATCGAGAGTCCCTGCCGGGCCAGCCGCCGCCAGTCGAATTTCGCGCCGGGGTCTTCTTTCCGGGTCGGCGCAATGTCGGAATGGGCGAGCACGTTCTCGGGCGGGACGCCCCAGCGATCCATGATCTGACGCAGCAGCGTCTCCAGCGCCGCCATCTGCGCCTCGGGGAAGGGCGGAGAACCGTCGGGCGGACCGAGATTGACCAACTCGATCCCGATAGAGACATCGTTGAGATTGTCGTGTGCGCCCCAAGCGCCCGCCCCGGCATGCCAGGCGCGCGCCTCCTCGGCTACCAGCTGCTCCAGCGCGCCATCCTCGGCGATCAGCCAGTGCGCGCTGACCTGAGCTTCAGGATTGCAGAGCCTTACGCGCGACGCCGCCAGCGGCATCTCGGTGTAGTGTAGAATCACGAAGGAGGGCTGAACTCCCGCTGGGCGCGGCCCAAAATTCGGCGAAGGGAAAGCCCCCTCTACTGACGCATGATTTTCCGCCATGATGCCCTTCTCTTTCGCCAACGGAATCACGGGCGCGCCCAGATGTCCACCTCTCGCCCCCTGCAAAACCGCGTCGCGCCGAATGGCGAGATCTGTGCGCGCCCGGCGCGCGGTCTAATGATGGGCAATCGCGGCGGGCGGCTGCATGGACCGGATCAGCGGCTGGGAATCCGCCGCTGGGCGTCGAAAGCTTGGATTTCCTGCCGCCTGTCGTTCAACAACCGCCGTCGTCAGGTGATGAACGCGGGCTACACAGAACTGTTCTTCCTTGATGAGGCGACTGCGCTTGCCGCCGGTCACCGCCCTTGTTTCGAGTGCAGGCGGAAGCAGGCGCTGGCTTTCGCTGAGGCGTGGGCGAACGCGGCGGGGTTGGCCGATCGCCCTCGTGCGCCGGAGATGGATGCGGTTCTGCACGCGGAGAGGCTGGGCGACTGCGATACGATTCGGCTTGGCGATGCGCCGGATGGCGTGATGGTCCGTTTGGCGGACGGCCCCGCCTTGATCTGGGGCGGCGCGCTGCGCCCATGGAGCTTTGACGGCTACGCCACACCGCGTCCGCTGAACCCGGACGCAAAAGCGCTGGCGCTTACCCCCGCTTCGGTCCGCGCGGTCCTTTCCCACGGCTACCGCCCGATGGTTCATCCTTCGGCGGACCGAACCGCCGACCCGGCGCGCGCCGACCGCCGCGAGGGCGCTTAGGCCCGTCCTTTTTCTTTGCGCCTGCAGGCTTTTCCGGACCGCCAAGCTGGTCGGCCAGTACTCTGGAGCGCACCTCCTCAACGGCGCCATCGGCCAGATCGCCCAGCTGGAACGGACCGTAGGAGATGCGGATCAGACGGTTCACCGCCAACCCGACCGCCTCCATCGCGCGGCGAATCTCACGGTTCTTGCCCTCACGCAGGCCAATGGTCAGCCAGGCGTTGGCTCCCTGCTGGCGATCGATGGTCACCTGCATAGGCTGAAAGCGCTCACCGTCCACCGTGACGCCCTTCTCCAATGGCGCCAGCATCTCGGGCGTCGGCCGGCCATGCACCCGGACGCGGTATTTCCGCATCCAGCCGGTCGAGGGCAACTCCAGCCGGCGCTTCAGCTCTCCGTCATTGGTCAGCAGCAGCAGCCCCTCGGAGTTGATGTCGAGCCGCCCGACGCTCATCACCCGCGGCAAGTCCGGCGGCAGCGCGTCGAAGACTGTTTTCCGACCCTTCTCATCCCGCGCCGTGGTCACGAGGCCGAGCGGCTTGTGATAACGCCAGAGCCGCGCCGGCTCCGCCTCGGGCAGCGGCTTGCCGTCCACCTCGATCGCGTCCGCCTCGGTGACGTTGAGCGCCGGGCTTTCCAGCACCCTGCCGTTCACGCGCACGCGGCCCGCCTCGATCATGCGCTCCGCTTCGCGGCGAGAGGCGACGCCCGCCCGCGCCAGCCGTTTGGCGATCCGCTCGCCCTTGTTCGGTTCATCTGACATGGGCGGGCCATAGCAGGCTGACGGGGCGGCTTAAAGTCATTGCGGTCGGCCTCTTGGAATTGGAAATAAACTTTCCAATATAACTCCCAAGCGACGTATTCTTTCGCCAACGTCAATTTCTGATCGAGAGGGTAGAGCCATGAAAGACAAAGAAATCCAAGCGTTTCTGAAAGAGATCAAGAAAGAAGAGAAATTCAAGGCCAAGGAGGAAAAGTTGGATAAACTGGCCGCCAAACCGCTGAAAATGCTGGAGAAGATCGCCAAGGAAAACAAGGACATGAAGATGTAGCCGTCCTTTCCGGGCACCCAACGCAGCAACAGCAGATTATCGGCAGGAGGAACAGCGCCAATGCCCAACAAACTATCAAAACTGACGAACGACGCCAAAAAGTTGAACGCCGATTGCGCGCGTATGCATACTAAATTCTTTCAGCTCACCTATAAAATTCGACTTGGGCACGACGATTGGAAGAAGGCTCACAAGCTGTATGAGAAGGCAGGCGATAATGCCAAGAAAGAAAAATACAAAAAAATTATGATGGATCTATACAAAAAGGATAGAAAATTAAGGGCTGAGCGAGACAGAACCGTAAAAATATTTAGAACATACCATAATAGATATGCTAACTGCTATAAGCTACTTAGCGATGTTCTTACCGATCGCCAGATCAATACGAAATGGAAAAGGGCTTCAACCACCAAGGAAGCTCTCAAAATCGGGAACGAGCTCGGAAAGCTTTTGAGCAAGTATGACAGGTTCAACCAGGATCTGATGAAAGGGTTTTGACGCGGTCTGACACCTCCCAATTTTAGTTGCGTAGGTGTGGCGCGGCGGCGGGATGGTTCCGCCGCCATTTTCGTTTCCACTTGCGAGGGCGGCCGGGCTTTCGCAGTCTCGCGCCCCTATGACCCAGTTCAACAGCCATATGGACGCCGCGTTGGCCGAGGCCCGCGCTGCGGCCGATCGCGGCGAGACGCCCGTGGGGGCGGCGCTCGTCGATCCGGCGTCGGGCGAGGTCGTCGCGCGGGCTGGGAACCGTACAAGGGAACTCAATGACCCTACCGCCCATGCGGAGGTTCTGGCGATCCGGCAGGCCTGCGCGGGGCGGGGCTCGGAACGGCTGCCGGGGCTCGACATATACGTGACGCTGGAGCCCTGCCCGATGTGCGCGACGGCGATCAGCTTCGCCCGCATCCGGAGGCTCTATTATGGCGCAGCGGACCCAAAGGGCGGCGGCGTCGATCATGGGCCGCGGATCTATGCGCAGACGACCTGCCACCACTCGCCGGAAGTCTATAGCGGGATCGGCGAGGCCGAGGCGGCGGAGATTTTGCGGGCGTTTTTCAGGAGTAGGCGATGACGGACGGGCCGAAGCCGGAGATCGACTTTCGAGAGAGCCTGCCAGGCGACATCCCATCTCTTGAAGAACTGTACCCGGCCGCATTTCCGGATGAGGATCTTCTGCCGCTGGTGTCGGATTTGCTGCGCGAGAGCGATGCGGTGTTGTCGCTGGTCGCAATCGTCGGCGGCGCACTGGCGGGGAGCATCATGTTCACCACATGCGGCGTCGAGGGGCGCACGGAGACGGTCGCGCTTCTGGCGCCGCTCTGCGTCGCGCCGGACCTACAGAAGCGGGGCGTCGGAGGCGCCTTGATCCGGGAGGGTTTGCGGCGCGCGAAGACCTCGGACGCGACGCATATACTCGTGCTGGGAGACCCAAACTACTATGCGCGCTTCGGATTCGAGACCGAGACCGGCGTCGCCCCGCCATACCCACTGCCGGACGAATGGCGCGAGGCGTGGCGATCGATCACTATACGGGATGTGGAGCGGCCTTTGCGAGGCAAGCTTCAACCGCCGGAGCTTTGGCTGAGACCGGAGCTGTGGGGGCCATGAGGTGCCCCCTCACCCCATGCTCTTGACCTCGCTGACCTGAAGGTCGCCGATCTCAAGAAACGGGCAGGATTGCGCCATCTCCAGCGCTTCGTCGAAGTTGTTGGCGTGGACCACGGTGAAGCCGTTCATGCAATCCGGCCCCGCCTCCGACACGCCCGCGGCGCTGACCCGTTTCGACGGGCCCAGCGGCGTGCCGGGGTTGAGGACATGTTCGCCGATCCCCTCCAGCCAATCGTGCCATTTCTGGCGCTGCGCGGCGCCGGCTTCGGGAGTCTCGGGCTCCGCCCCGCCCAGATAGGCGATGATGTATTCCGGCATGTCGTCCTCTTACAGCTCCACCGCGCCCATCACGTCCGGCGCATGCACCGTGGTCGGCGCCATCTCCGCCACGAACTCGTCCGCAGACGGGGCGAGCGGCGGCGTGAAGGTCTTGTAATGGCACGGGATGACGTCGGTGAAGTTGAAGAACTTTTTGCAGGCGAAGGCGGCGCGCTTGGCGTCCATGGTGAAATGCCCGCCGATGGGCACGATGCCGATCTCGGGCTGATGCAGTTCCTCGAACAGCGCCATGTCGGCGAAGACGTCGGTGTCGCCCATGAAATAGATCGTCTTGCCCTCGCCCTCGATCATGAAGCCGGACTCGGACCCGACCGCGACCGGGCCATCCTCGGCCTGGAACGCGCTGGAATGAACCGCGTTGACCATGGTCACGTTGACGCCGCCCAGTTGCACGGTTCCGCCCTTGTTGAAGCCGACCGCCTCGAACCCGCCCTTCTCGCCAAGATAGGAGACGAGATCGAACACGCCATAAAGCGGCGCGCCCGTCTTTGGCACCACATCGACTATAGCGCTCGCATGATCGAAATGACCGTGGGAGAGCAGCACGGCGGTGGTCCCGGCGATCGCCTCGTCCAGATTCGCCTCATCGAAGACCGGATTGCCCTTCAGCCACGGATCGATCAGCAGCACCTGATCCTCGATCTCGATGCGAAAGGCGGAATGGCCATGCCAGGTGATTTTCATTGCGTTTCTCTCCCTTCGGACGTTCTTGTCGCGGACACGATTAATGCAAGGGCCCGCGCGGTCAACCGTCGATGCGGGGTTGGAGCGTCGCATCCGTGGCGCTACATGCCGCAACAGGACCCTGCAGGAGCGCGGCATGGACTGGACCAAGTATATCGACGGCTATTGTGAGCGGGTGGACCCGAGCTATTGGTCCGAGCCGGTCAACGCCGTCTCGAACATCGCCTTCATCATCGCGGCGGCGCTGGCGCTGAGGGAGGCGAGGGCGCGGGGCGCGCTGGACGCAGGCATGGCGTGGCTGATCTTTCTGGTGACCGTGACCGGCGTTGGGTCGTACCTGTTTCACACCCATGCGCAGATGTGGGCGGCGATGGCGGACACGACGCCGATCATGTTGTTCATCCTCTCCTATCTGGCGCTTTCTATGCGGCGCTATTTCGGGCTGAGCTGGTGGGCCGCCGGGGGGATCACTGTCGGGTTCCTGCTGCTCTCCTCCGGCTTCCGGCCCGCACTCGGCTACTTGATGGACTACCCCTACGGTATGAGCCCGTTCAACGGGTCCGAGGGCTATTTCCCCGCATTCATCGCGCTGATGGTGGTGGGTTGGATCCTCAGGCGGCGGGATCATCCGGCCGCGCTCTGGATCGGAGGGACGGCGTTCATCTTCGCCGTATCGCTGACCTTTCGGACCATGGACAACGATGTCTGCTACGGCTTCCCGCTGGGTACGCATTTCATGTGGCACATCCTGAATGGCGTGGTGCTGGGCACGCTGCTGATCGCGATGATCCGGCATGGGAAGGCGCCCGCCCCGCTTGCGCCACGCGCGACCGGCGGCTAAACCCCGGCTCGGCCCCTTTTACAGGGATATTCCGGGATCGAGAGGACGCCCATGTCGGTCGACAAGGACACCGTGCGCCGCGCCGCGCATCTGGCGCGCATCGCCGTTGACGAGGATCAGCTTGCGCCGATGGCCGAGAAGCTTTCGGGCATTCTCGACTGGATCGAGCAGCTCAACGAGGTTGATATCGAGGGCGTGGAGCCGATGACCTCGGTCACGCCGATGCGGCTGAAACGGCGCGACGACGTGGTGACCGATGGCGACCGGCAGGGCGATGTGCTGGCAAACGCCCCCGACGCGCGTGAGGGCTTTTTCGCCGTGCCGAAAGTAGTGGAGTAAGCGCGATGACCCTCAACAACCTGACCATCGCCGAGGCCCGCGACGGGCTGCGCAAGGGCGACTTCACCTCTCGCGAGATCACGGCGGACTGCCTGGCGGCGATCGACGCGGCGGACGACCTTAACGCCGTCGTGCACAAGACGCCGGAAAAGGCGCTCGCCATGGCCGACGCGGCGGATGCGCGGATCAAGGCCGGGGACGCCCCGGCGATGTGCGGCGTGCCGCTGGGCATCAAAGACCTGTTCTGCACCGAAGGCGTGGAGAGCCAGGCGGCCTCCAACATCCTGACCGAGTTCAAGCCGCGCTATGAATCCACCGTCACCAGCCAGCTTTGGGGCTCGGGCGCGGTGATGCTTGGCAAGCTGAACATGGACGAATTCGCCATGGGCAGCTCCAACGAGACCTCTTGTTACGGCCCGGTGAGGAACCCGTGGCGCGCCAGGGGTGGCAATATGGACCTGACGCCGGGCGGCAGCTCAGGCGGCTCGGCCTCGGCGGTGGCTGCGGATCTCTGCCTTGCGGCGACCGGCACCGACACTGGCGGCTCGATCCGCCAGCCCGCGGCCTTCACCGGCATTGTGGGGGTGAAACCGACCTATGGGCGCTGCTCTCGCTGGGGCATCGTCGCCTTCGCCTCCTCGCTGGATCAGGCCGGGCCGATGACCAAGACGGTGCGGGACGCGGCGATTATGCTGGAGGCGATGGTCGGCGAGGATCCGAAGGATTCGACCTCCGCGCCAATCCAGGTTCCGAATTTCGAGGCGGCGCTGACGGGGGATATTCGCGGCAATACCATCGGCATTCCGGCCGAATACCGGATTGACGGCATGCCGGATGAGATCGAGGCGCTCTGGGCTGAGGGCCGCGAGATGCTGCAGGATGCGGGCGCGAAGATCGTCGACATCTCTCTGCCGCACACGAAATACGCCCTTCCCGCCTATTACATCATCGCGCCCGCCGAGGCGTCCTCGAACCTCGCCCGGTATGACGGCGTGCGTTATGGCCAGCGGGCCGAGACCTCGCCCCGCGACGGCATTACAGAGATGTTCGAGAAGACCCGCGCCGAGGGCTTCGGGGCGGAGGTGAAGCGCCGGGTGATGATCGGCGCCTATGTGCTCTCCGCCGGGTATTACGACGCGTACTATCTGCGCGCGCAGAAGGTGCGGACGCTGATCAAGCGCGATTTCGAGCTGGTTTTCGCCGACGGGGTGGATTTCATCCTGACCCCGGCCACGCCCTCGGCCGCATTCGGCCTCGGCGAGATCGGCATGGATGACCCGGTGAAGATGTATCTCAACGACGTCTTCACGGTGACGGTGAACCTGGCTGGCCTGCCGGGGATTTCGGTGCCCGCTGGCCTCGACGGGTCGGGCCTGCCGCTGGGCCTGCAGCTGATCGGCCAGCCCTGGGGCGAGGCGGAGCTGCTGAACGCCGCATCCGTGATCGAAAGCGCCGCCGGGTTCAGCGCCAAGCCGGAGAAGTGGTGGTAGAGGGCAATTGGCCTATAGCATTACCTGACCCGAGCGCCGGCCCGAAGGTAGACGTTTCGCGCCCTCCACTAGTCAATCTTGGTGGGCGCGATAGGGCTACGGCCCTCAGGCTTGAAATAAATACTGGTAGATAGCTCCTCCATCTTGGAGGTCTTAGAAATCCGTGCCACAAATCCGAGCGCGAGCGCCACTCGCTGAAACTAGAGCTGAGAGGGCATATGGGACAGGATAACAGACCCCGCCGCCGGATGGGCCGGCTTCTGTTTGGCGCCTTCGGCCTTCTTGCGCTCGCCGCTGGCCTTGCCCCTCAACAGGCCGTCGCACAAGGCCGCGCGTGCCAGGAAACCTACTACGTTCCCGCCCTTTCCGACATTTACACCGGAGGACGCGCCAATTTCGCCCAACTGGCGATCACCCTGAGCGTGAGGAATATCTCGGAGGCCGAGTCCCTGACGCTCGAGCGAGTCGACTATTTCGACACCAGCGGAAAGAAACTGCGGGCGCTGATCGAGGCGTCGATTGAGGTCAAGCCGCTGGAAACCGCGCAATATTTAATCGACATCGTGGACCGAGAAGGCGGCGGAGGGGCCAATTTTCTGGTTGGCGTAACCCGCGCCGCCGCTATGCCTGCGCCCAGTCTCGATGCGGTCATGTTCGGCAGTTTCGCCCAGCGTGGAATCTCTTTGGCGGCGGGCAGCCGATTGGTAAGCGGGAACTGCGACTGACCGCGCTTGTCGGCTACGTGAATGGGCCACGGCTCGAAAAGAAAGCCGTGAACCAACGTCACTGGTACAGGTTCAGCAAAGGTGGCGTGTTTGACCAGGCTTCGCCTGCGAGCATCTTATCGTAGCCATAGGTGAAGAGCGCCTTCATATAGTTCTGATCGAAGGGCGCCGAATGTGGCGCGTTGAAGTCGTCGCCGATCCATGTTGCGTGATAGTCGCCGCCCCGTATCTGGGTGGCGTCGTAGGTGATCTGCATGTCGTTGAGGCCTCCCGCCTTAATCAGCGTCGAGATAGAACGGCCGGCTAACGCCATGATCCTGTAATTCAACTGCTCCGGTTCGGGCGTTATCCGCCCGTTCCGCACAATGTAAACGTCCCCCGCGGAGGGCGCGCCCCCACCCTGATCCGCAAAACTCGCCTGCCACTCCGCCAATACGGTGCTTTGCGAGATGACGCCGCCGTCGCCATGCATCTCGTCGCGGACCTCGCCGTCGATCTCGACCTCAAAGACCACAGGCGGGAATACGACCGGGATTGATGCAGAGGCGAGCAACGCCTTTCGGGCGACATCAACTGCGTTTGGAGCGCCGCTGACCGCCAGCGCTCCGATATCCCAAACCACGGGTCGTTGCGCATCCAAATGAGTCGTCTGAACGACGAGACGCCGCCCTCGTCTGTGCTCACGCGCGATCTCCGCCATCATCTCATCGTTCAGATACTGCGCGATGCGGTCGGCCAGCGGCCGAGAATCTGCAACCGAGACATTGGACCGGATCGAAAACACGCTCCGCACCTCAAAGATCTTCGATGGCGGAAAGCCGCCATATATCTGCTGAAGTTCTTCATCGTACTCCGGTCCCAAAAATACAAAGGGAGCGGAGAGAGCGCCGGTGCTGATGCCCGTGACGATATGAAATTCAGGCCGGTCGCCGCGCGCGGTCCAACCCTTCATCAACCCTGCGCCATAGGCGCCGTTATCAGAACCGCCAGAGAGAGAAAGAATGGCGGGCTTCTCAGACAAGCCGGATGCTCTTCGCTGACTTAGAGCTTCCGCCACAACTTCGTCCAAATTTGGTGGCGCGACCTCTCCCCAATACCGAATTCCCTCGACGCCGGGCAGCGCCGCAAGCGGTGGTGGTGTGTCGGACTTCATACTCTCAATCGTCGCAGGTGAACGAACAAACCCAGGCGCACAGGCGCCTAGAGAGAACACCGCGATGAAAACCAAAATAGCGCGCATCATGGTTTTGGAGGTTCCTTTCACGTCTTGCGCCTTGCATCCCTTCGAAATGAGCCGTGCCGCTGACAAGCTCCCAGGCGCTGCGATTGCGCGGGATCGGATTGCCTGCCCGCTTGGCCGCGAGAACAATTTGCTCTGAGTCGACAGCGAAATCAAACTTAGAAGGGTTGCTGCGTTTCCCCCATCAACTTGATCCTGCATGTGTACGTCCAAGCAGGGCTGTTGTCCGTTCGACTGGCGAGCCACTTTCCAGGGCGGATCCGTTGCAACAGTCCGAGGCTCTGGATGGGCTTCAGGCTAATTCGATGACGCTTGCTCCAGATACATCCGCACCGCGGTCTGGACATGGCGAAAGCGGTCGCCGCCCAGATGTTTGCCGCCATACCAGCGGGTGACGACGATGATATGACCGCGGAGGTCGGCCTGCTCCAGCATTCGCAGGATGATGTTCCCGGCGCCGCTCTCTCCATCATCATTCTTGACCGGGCCGAGATCGGTCAGCAGCCCCCATGAATTATGGGTCGCTTTGGCGAATTTCTTCTTCCGCCGCAGCTCCTTGATAAAGGCCTTCGCCTCCGCCTCTGACGCGCAAGGCCCGCCTGCGACGGCGTATTTTGAGCCTCGATCGCTGATGATGTTCTCCAGAACAAGCATGGCGCCACGATACGAAGGACGCGCGTGCGTCGCCAGCGGAACGGCGGGCGCCAGATTGCGCGCCGGCTGATCTCCATCAATGAGCGCTTTGCGCGCCCGGGATAGAATCCGCCCGTTCAATGAAGGACCGGCCTCTGGAGGGTGCCATGATCTCAATCGAAGACTGCATCGCGATGTGCGGATTGACACGCGAAGAAATCGACGCGATCGCCGAGCATGAGCATATTGAGGAGATCGGCGCGACGGCGCTGGCGAGCGAGTTGATGCGCCGCGAGGGCGGACCGGAGCAGATTCGCGACATGATCCGTGACGACATTCGCGCCGCGATTTCACGGGGCGACGCAAAGCACGCGCGCGAGCTGATCGCGGCGTTCAAGCATTTCGTGCGCGAACATCCGGAGAGCCTGCCCGTCTGACGCCGAACCCGGCCCAGGATCGTACGCCGCGACTGCGTAGCGGTTGACGGGACTGGGCGCGCGCGCCACGCTCGCCGAAGTTTAAGCCTTCGGATACCCGTCATGCTGAACATCGCCCTTATCGGCGCCGGCGCCATCGGCCGGATTCACGCCCGCAATCTCGGCAGTTGCACTGGCGGCCGCCTCGCCGTGATCTGCGATGCGATCCCGGCGGCTGCGAACGCGCTGTCGGCGGAGCATGACGCGCGCGCGACGACTTCTCTGGATGACGCGCTGGGCGACGAGATCGACGGCGTTCTCATCGCCTCCTCGACCGCGTCTCACGGCGATGTCGCGAAGGCCTGCGTCGCAGCAGGCAAACCGTTCCTGTGCGAGAAGCCCCTGGCGTCGGATCAGGCGACCGGGCTGGAGATTGTCAACGCAACGCGCGAAGCCGGCCTGATCGCGGGCATGGCGTTCAACCGACGCTTTCACCCACAATACGCCGGCATCAAATCGGCGGTCGATGCGGGAAAGATCGGACGGCTTGAGTCCATTCTCATCACTTCGCGCACCGCCGCGCCGCCCACGCTCGAGTTCATCAAGACTTCGGGCGGTCTGTTCGGCGAAAAAGGCGCACATTTCTATGATCTCGCCCGCTACATTTCCGGCGAGCATCCGGTTGAGCTGTTCGCCATGGGTTCGGCGCTGATCAATCCGCGCTTCGCCGATGTGGGCGAGGTCGACGTCGCGATGATCACGATGCGGCTGCCCAGCGGCGCGCTCTGCCAACTGGACTTCAGCTGGCGCGCGGCTTACGGGCAAGATGAACGGCTGGAGGCGGTCGGGTCGCTCGGGATGTTGCAGACGCGGCAGGCGCCGGTCGGGGCGTTCGAGCGGTTCACCAGCGCCGGTCAGGCTCATGACGGACTGCTCCCGACATGGTTTGATCGGTTCGAGGAGACTTACCCGTTTGAGTTGGATCTTTTTCTCGATGCGATCCGGACCCGGGAACAGGGGCGATTGCCCAGGCTCTCGGACGGCTTGGCGGCGCAACAGCTCGCCGACGCGGCGCGTCTGTCATCGCAAACCGGCGAACCTGCGAAGATTGCGCCTCTGGTCTGATGTAAATTCGCGCCACTTGGATGAAAGGCGAGGACAGCGCGCCTTTCGCCATAGTCGCACCCGCCGGAAAGCAAAACGCCGGTGGGGAATTCCCCACCGGCGCCTAGAAAGGTCGTTTGGAAGTCCGACGCGCTTACTGCGCGGTCAGAGCGCCCGCGGAAGCGCGACCCTGACGGTCGGTCTCCATCTCGTAGGAAACTTTCTGGCCGTCGTTCAGGCCGGTCAGGCCCGCACGCTCAACGGCGGAGATGTGCACGAACACGTCCTTGCCGCCGTCATCCGGCTGAATGAATCCAAAACCTTTGGTGGCGTTAAACCATTTCACAGTGCCGCTCGGCATCTGTCTCTCCTCGCTTGTCGCCGCCCGCAGTATGCGGCGGCCTCGGCGCAGTCGGCATCGAAAGAACTGCGTCGATAGTGACGGGCAGTGAGTCTCGGTAGCAGTAAAGCGCAGCGAACACATGACCTCTGTTGCACGAAAATGCAAGCGAAGCTCTTGTGACAGTTGAAATTCAACCCCGCGTTTCGGGATGGACATCGGCTTTTCAATCCGCTTCGTCAGAGCTAGACCGCCATGCCGAAGCGCAAAAGAACCAACAAGAACAGAAAAATGCTCCGCACGATATCTATTCGCATCGCCGCCCTGTGCGCCGCCGTCGCCACGCTTTTCGCCGCAACAATGGGTGCGGCCAGCGCCGAGGACAGGTTCCGGCTGGAAATCGGTTTTGTGCCTGATCTGAGCGTGGCGCAATTATTCGTCGGGATCGACGGCGGCCTATTCGAGCAGGCGGGGATCGAAGCGCATCTGGTGGCGTTCCATACGGGCGACGCTGTGGTTCAGGCTATGAAAGAAGGCAAACTGGACGTCGCCTATTTCGACATCGAATCGGCCATGGCCGCGCGTGCAGGTGGCGTGGATATCAAGATCGTCGCCTCCTGCAGGGTCGAGCCGGTCAGCCTGATCGCGCACCAAGAATTGGCGGAGACTTTCGAAGCCGGCGATCCGGCGGGCGGGTTCAACCGGTTCGAGAAGGCGCATGGCCGCAAGCCGGTGATCGCCACATTGCCAGCGGGATCATCCGCCGAGACCGCGTTCCAGCATTGGCTGGTTAATATCCTTGGCGTCGATCCAGCTTCGGTGGAGGTGCGCTACCATGGCGCGGCCCAGGCTCAGCAGGCGCTGCTGGCGGGCGAAGTGGACGGCGCCGCGTTGCAGGAGCCGGGGGTTTCCGCAATCCTAGCGACCGCGCCGGACGCCAGGGTCATCGCTTCTGGCGCTGACCTGTTTCCCGGCCAGCCCGATGCGGTTCTCGTGGCCCGCGAGAGCGTCATCGCGCAGAACGAAGACGTGGCGCAGGCGCTTGTCGCCGCCCATGTCGCCGCGACTGAGAAACTGAGAGCCGACGCACCGGAATCTGCGGCGCATGTCGCCAAACATATCGGCGAGGGGCGGCTGGAGGTCGCGATCGTCGAGCAGGCGATCGAAAACTCGGGGCATGGCTGGTCAGCCGATCCCAATCTCATTGTCCCGGGCTCGGAGATTCTGCGTGACCTCCACGCGGACTCCGGCGCGTCGATCGGAGCCGTCAAATTGGAAGAACTTTTTGAGCCCCGATTTTATGATGCGTTATCAAACTGACGCAGCCCCGGTCTAAAGCTGCGTGAAGAATCGGTCGAAAGAGACGGCCGCCAACAACTTTGAGACGAATCCAAAAATGACCAAATACGCGAGATACGCCGTCTACTGGGCGCCCGGAGCTGGCTCTGCGCTGGCGAGGTTCGGCGCCGGCTGGCTCGGCTGGGATGTGGAGGCGGCCGCGGATGCGCCCAGATTGTCGGTTCAGGGCCTTCCGGCGCCGATCGAGAAGTTGACGAAATCCCCGCGCCGCTACGGGTTTCACGCGACTTTGAAGCCTCCGTTTCGACTGGCACCCGGTACGAACCGCGCGGCGCTGGAGACAGCGCTAGTCGAATTGGCGCAAGAGGTCGCCGAATTCGAAGCGCCGCCGCTTGCGCTTCGCGCCGATCTTGGCTTTCCCTCGCTACGGCCATCTGCGCCTTGCGCTGCGTTGGATGGTCTGGCCGCGCGTTGCGTGACCGATCTGGACACTTTTCGCGCACCGCCCGGCGATGCAGAGCTTAGGCGCAGACGCGCCGCCGGACTGTCTGAATCGCAAGAGGCGAACCTGACACGCTGGGGCTATCCGTACGTGCTGGATCAGTTTCGGTTCCATGTGACACTGGCGAACCGGATGGGCGCGAAAGACTTCGGCGCGCTTGAGAAGGCCTTGGCGCCGCATCTGAACCGCGCGATTGGAAATCCGTTGCATGTGCGAGAGATGTGCCTGTACGGAGATCCTGGCGAGGCTCGGCCTTTTCACCTGCTGCGCCGCTTTCGTCTGTCGGGCTGATCCGGGGTCGGAGTTTAGCAGTCCGCCGCTTGACTGTTATAATGTAACATATATACGGAGCAGGCCCTGATCGAGGACCGATTCATGCCCCGCCGCCGCCCACTTTCCCTCCGCACCCTGTTGCTGTCAGCCGCGCTGGCTGCATTCCCGATTGCGCCTGCCTGCGCCGATGGCGTGTCAGTGGTCGTCTCTGTCGCCCCGGCGCATTCGCTGGCCATGATGGCTGCGGGAGGACGCGCGGATGTCGCGCTGCTCGTCCCGCCTGACGCCTCGCCCCATAATTTCGCAATGAAGCCATCAGCCGCGCGTGCGCTCTCTAGTGCTGATATCGTGATATCGGTCGGTGCCGGTCTGGACGGTTTTCTGGACGCGCCAATAGAAGCGCTCGGCGATAAGGCGCTTATCCTTCGATTGAGCGAGGCGCCCGGCGTTTCGCTTTTGCCTATCCGGACTGAGGCGCTTTGGAGCGCTGACAATGGTGAAGTCGGCCATGATCATCACGCGGAAGGCGGTCATAGCGCAGAGGACCACGCCCGGCACATGGCCGATCCCGCACATCGGGCGGAGCATGAACGCAGGCATGGCTCTGAAGATGACCACGACGGTCATGGTCACGGCCATCACTCGGGCGCCATTGATCCCCACATCTGGCTCGCCCCGGCGAATGCTCGCGCCTGGCTGAAGGCGATCGCCGCCAAGCTGGCGGAAGCCGACCCGGCGGGCGCAGAGGTCTATGCCGCCAACGCCGCTGAGGCGGACGCCAGACTTGCGAAGATGGAAGCCCGGCTGGGATTGCGGCTTTCACCGGTGGCGACCCGCCCCTTCGCCGTGTTCCACGATGCGTACCAGTATCTAGAACGCCGCTACGGCCTGACCGCGCTCGGCGCGATTGCAGGTGTCGACGGAGCGGCCCCCAGCCCGCTCCGGTTGCGAGACATTCAGGGGGCGATACGCGAATCAGGCGCAGTTTGCGTGTTCTCGGAACCGCAATTGGACCCGCGCCTCGTTGCTGTCGTCGCCGAGGGAACCGATGCGAAGGGCGCGGTGCTCGACCCACTCGGCGCGAAGATCCCGCCGGGGCCCGATCACTATATCTCGATGATGGATGCGCTGGCCGACGGTCTGGCCAAATGTCTGGAGTGACTGCGGATCAGGGCTTGAAGGCGGGGTGAATCAATCGATCTCCCTCGGCCACGCCCAACTCATCAGCCAGCCCGGCATTGATTTCCAGCACACCGAGGATCACGCCGCCTGAAGGAATGTCGCGGGTCGAAAATGGAGTGGTCTCTCGCGCGATAGTAATGATGAAGCCCGTCTCGTCCGCGAACAGTATGTCGAGCGGCAGGGGCGTATTCTTCATCCAGAATGACGCGTATTGCGGCTGCTCATAGACGAACAGCATTCCAGCGTCTCGATCCATCGACTGGCGATGCATCAGTCCGCGCGCGCGTTCATCCGGTTCATCCGCAATCTCGACGTTGAAGGAAAGCTCGCCGGAAGAGGTGACAATGCGCACCACATCGTTTTGCGCGAACGCGCCGCTAATCCAGCAGCAGGCGAAAGCGCAGGCCAGCGCAAACGGGCGCAGGACTCTCCGCGACAACGGAGTTTGCAAGAAAATGTCCTCAGCCGACACCGTTGGGGGGCATCAATGCGGCCTCCCAGGTGCGAACTTCGACCGCCATCAGGCCGCGTGGCCCGTCAGCGGTGCGCACGGCGACGCCCTCGCCCGGCATCAGATCGTTAAACCCGCAGCGGCGCAGCGTCTCCATGTGGATGAACACATCCGCAGAATCGCCAAAAACGTTGACGAACCCGAATCCCTTAAGCTTATCGAACCACTTGACGCGGGCGGCAACCAATTCTCCGGCTCCGTCCAGTTCGACTGCAAGATCCGAGGGGCGCACCCCCGGCATTTCTTCCTCGGGCTCTTCGACGATTCCGACGTCCACAAGTTCGACGGCCTGCAGGCCGCGATCCCCCTGGACGACGCGCATCGAAACGACGGCGCCTTCAGGTATCGACGTCCGGCCCGAGGCCTTGACGCAGCTGGCATGCAGAAGGATATCCCGATCGCCCCCATCGGGAACTACGAAGCCGTATCCGCGATCGGCGTCATACCATTTGACCCGCCCTGTGCGAATATCAGACTCTGGCTGGCTCTCACGCGCGATCAACAAAATTCTTCCCACTCGACTCAAAACGACGTTGCAGGCAACGCCCGTTACGTTCGGTCAATGTCGTCTGACATGCAACCTTCTCGTAGACGCTTTTGCGTCAGAGTTGGGTAGCGATATCAGCCTGTAGCCCCCAAACTAAGGCCTTATTGTGAGTGTCGACTATAGCGGCGGGAGATCAAATGATTCACCTATTTTTTGAGGAAACGGCCGTATGCCACTGACACCGTTGCGAAAATGACTCTCAATCATGACATCAAACATGATTAGAACAGGGATTAAGTCGCTGTTATCGCCCGCAACTGCGCCGAATTTATTGCGAATCATTCGCGGTTTGGCCCTGCCTGCGGCGATGCTCGTGGCAGGCTGCGCGGCAGGCGGTGGAGAGCGCCACGCCCGAAATCTTGGCGACCTTGGCCTACAGCAGCTGGTTCTGCCCGCCGCGCCGCCGGTCATCGACGCGCAGGACGCAGAAGATGTGGACAGGGCGATGCGGCTGGCCGAGCGCTTCGACCGGCCGAGACTGGAGAAGCAACGCCGAAGCCGCCTGATCGAAGCAGTCCAAACCCCGCTTTTATATGAGGCGCCGGCGGGGCGTCGGTTTCTTGCCGCCGGCGGCGCGCGCGCGCTGGCGATCGGCGCTCCACCCGAGATTTGTCCGGCGATCGGCCTCGCAGTCTCGAATGAGCCTGCGCCCCGGTCCAAGACAGCGGCGGCCGCGCTGAATGATTGCCTGGAAATGCTGGAGCAGAGCGATGCCAGCGCTGAATGCGGCTGTCGCCTGGTGGCGCTGGACGACACTTTGCTGGCGGAACAAGCCGCCTTCATCTACGCGCGAGGGGTCAGCGCCCGGCTTCTGGGCGCAGGCGACATGCTGGATGACATCCTTGTCGCCGAGGAGCGGCCCGAAGAGGATGGTTCGGGCGATGTGCGCATCTGGTTTCTGGACGCTCTGGGCCCGCGCGCGGTCGCTCGGCTGACAGAGTCGGGTGAGGCCGAACTCGCGTTGCTGGATGGCGCGAATGGAGAACTGACTGCCACGCGCTTCTACAGCGGACGTTGGGAATCAGAGGGGTTCCGGAGAGGCAGATTGACCGAAAAGCTCTACCTGACGGACGATTATGGCGAACGGCTTATCGCTCTGGTGGGATACTCGCCGGCGGAACTGGCGGCCCGCAAGGCGGAGTTGGAGACCTGGTACGACTAGAACCGGGCCTCAGAAACTTGCGCTAGCTGTCGCCGCAAGCGTGTATGGCCTGGGAGGTCAGCGCAGCCGCATGATGGCGCAGATGCGCCTCGATGAATGTGGCGATGAAGAAATAGGAATGGTCATAACCGGGGCGCATGTTGATTTCCGCCTTTTGCCCGGCGCGATCACATGCGTCGATCAACAGACCTGTCCTGAGCTGCGCCTCCAGAAAATCGTCCGCCTCACCCTGATCGACCAATATAGTTTCGGGATTTGTCGCGCCATCGTCCAGCAAAGCGCAGGCGTCGTGCTTCAGCCACTTCGTCTTGTCAGGTCCAAGATACGCGCCCAGCGCCTTTTCACCCCACGGGCAGTTCGATGGTGAAACGATTGGTGAGAAGGCGCTGAGCGATTTGAATTTGTCCGGATTCTTCAGGCCGATCGTCAGCGCCCCGTGGCCGCCCATCGAATGTCCCGTCAGTCCGAGCGCTTCCCGGTCGGCCGGCAATCCATCGATCAGCGTCAGCAAGTCCTCGCAAATATATGAATACATGCGAAAATGCGGCGCCCATGGCGTTTGAGTGGCGTCAACATAGAACCCGGCGCCCTGCCCGAGGTCATAGGCCGGATCGTCCGCCACTCCCTCTCCCCGCGGCGAGGTGTCTGGCGCAATGAAGGCGAGGCCCAGCTCGGCGCAGACCCGTTGTGCGCCCGCCTTTTGGGTCACGTTGTCCTCGGTGTAGGTCAGACCGGACAGGTAAACGACGCCGGGAACCTCATGATCTTCGGCAAGTGGCGGCAAATAGACGGCGACCCGCATCCGCGTGCCTGTGGCCGCGCTTTGATGCTCCACGGTCAGTTGACGGCCGCCGAAAACAAGATCCTCAGAAATGATTTTCAAGTGCTGGCTCCCTCTGGCGGTTCGCGGCCCAGCCGAGAGTGAACGGCCAACCCCCGCACTACAAGAGGCTGCAGCGACGGGCTGGCGCGGCGGCGTGCCCACCTGTAGCGTGGTCCGCCCCGCTTGGAGTCTTCGCCATGCTGCCAGCCGCGCTTCAAAGCCGTGACTACCGGCTGTATTTCGCTGGTAACTTCTTCACGCTGAACGGCGTCTGGATCGAACGGGTCGCGCTTGGCTGGCTGGCTTGGGATCTGACCGGTTCCGTCGCCTGGACTGGCGCGATTGGGTTCCTGCTGTTTGGACCGACGATGATTGGCGCTCCGTTTTTCGGCGTGCTTGCGGATCGGATGAATCTGGTGCGCGCGATGATCGGGATTCAGTCGCTGCGAGCGTTCTGGGCCGCGATCCTCGCAATTCTTCTGGTCGCTGACGCGTTGACGATCTGGCTTCTGGCGGGTGTCGCGCTGCTGATCGGGATCACCGCCAGCGCCTATCACCCGTGTCGAATGGCGCTGGCGCCGCTGCTGGCGCCAAAAAAGGACATCGCTCAGGTCGTCGCGCTCGGAGCGGTGAATTTCAACCTCTGCCGAATGACCGGACCGGCGATCGGCGGCGCGGTGATCGCTAGTTTCAATGTCGAATCCGCAATGGCGATTTCGACCATCAGCTATCTGCCGGCGATTCTGGCGATCTCGCTCGCCCATCCGCGGGATCGTCATGAAGGCAAGCCGCCGCCAGAGGGTCGCGGCATCCTCGTGGCGCTGGCGGAAGGCGCCCGCCACGCGGCGGCGCGCGGGCCCATCGTTCAGGCCCTGGCGATTACGTTGACCGCAACCCTGACCGCCCGCGCGGCGACGGAGCTGTTGCCGGTGATCGCAGATGGCGTGTTCGGGCGCGGCGCCTCCGGTCTCGGCCAGTTGACAGCGGCCGCCGGCGCAGGCGCGGTGTGCGCGACGCTTGCGCTCACCCGACTTCGCGACGCCAGAGCCAAGCTGCCGGTGATTACGCCCGCGGCTGCGTTGTCTGGCTGTGTCCTGACCGCCTCTCTGGGCGCTTCGCCCGAGTGGTGGATGTCGGTTGCGCTTGTGGCTGGGCTGGGGTTCACCATGTCACTGGTCGGCGTCGGGTCGCAGACCATCGTCCAGCTCTCTGTCGAAGAGGCGTATCGCGGCCGGGTGATGGGCCTCTGGACCGTCGTCAGCTTTGGCGGCGCGGCGGTGGGGGCGTTGGGGCTGGGCGCGCTTGCCGACCTGATGGGCATCAGCCTCGCCTACGCTCTGGCCGGCGCAATCGCCGCGATGGTCCTGTTGTCGATCATAGCGCGCGACCGCGCAATTCGGCGCGCGTCAACGGCGATGGAGGGAGAGTCGCGGCGCGAGTAAGCCCGCGTCGCAACCAATTTTCACCAAACTCAGGCTCTGCGCCTACTCGGCGGCGGTCACCTTATCCGCGGGCATATAGAGATCGCCGCCATCGCGGTACTTCTTGGCCATCTCCTCCATGCCTTCTTTCTGCGCCTTGGTCGAAAACTCGGTGCGGATGTCGTGGCTGATCCGCATTGAGCAGAATTTCGGCCCGCACATGGAGCAGAAATGCGCGACCTTGTGCGCCTCTTTCGGCAAGGTTTCATCGTGGAATGACCGCGCCGTATCCGGGTCCAGAGAAAGGTTGAACTGGTCCTCCCACCGGAATTCGAACCGCGCGCGGGAAAGCGCATCGTCGCGAATTTTGGCGGCCGGATGCCCCTTGGCGAGATCGGCGGCGTGCGCCGCGATCTTGTAGGTGATCACGCCGACCTTCACATCGTCCCGGTCAGGCAGGCCCAAATGCTCCTTGGGGGTGACGTAGCAGAGCATCGCAGTGCCGAACCAGCCGATCATCGCAGCCCCGATGCCGGAGGTGATGTGGTCGTAGCCCGGCGCGATATCCGTCGTGAGGGGGCCGAGCGTGTAGAACGGCGCCTCTCCGCAGACGTCGAGCTGCTTGTCCATGTTCTCCTTGATCTTGTGCATCGGCACGTGACCGGGGCCTTCGATCATCACCTGGCAGTCTTTGGCCCAGGCGATCTGGGTCAGCTCGCCCAGCGTCTCAAGCTCAGCGAACTGCGCCGCGTCGTTGGCGTCGTCGATGGAGCCGGGGCGCAGACCGTCGCCAAGGCTGAAAGAGACGTCATAGGCGCGGCAAATGTCGCAGATTTCCTCGAAATGCTCGTAGAGGAAGCTCTCCTTGTGATGATGCAGGCACCATTTGGCCATGATCGACCCGCCGCGGGAGACGATGCCAGTGGTCCGGTCGGCGGTCAGCGGCACGTAAGGAAGGCGCACGCCGGCGTGGATGGTGAAATAATCGACGCCCTGCTCCGCCTGCTCAATCAGCGTGTCGCGGAACACCTCCCAACTCAGATCCTCGGCGATGCCGTTCACCTTCTCCAGCGCCTGATAGATCGGCACCGTGCCGATGGGCGCGGGGGAGTTGCGGATGATCCATTCGCGGATGTTGTGGATGTTGCGGCCCGTCGAGAGGTCCATGACCGAGTCGCCGCCCCAGCGCAGCGCCCAGACCATCTTGTCGACCTCTTCGGCCATGGAGGAGGTGACCGCCGAGTTGCCGATATTGGCGTTGATCTTCACCAGGAAGTTCCGGCCGATGATCATCGGCTCGATCTCCGGGTGGTTGATGTTGGCAGGGATGATGGCGCGGCCGCGGGCGACCTCATCCCGGACAAATTCCGGCGTCACGAAATCGGGAATGGCGGCGCCGAAGCTCTCGCCGTCGCGCTCCATCTTCTCCTTCAACTGCTTGCGGCCGAGATTCTCGCGGATCGCGATATACTCCATCTCCGGCGTGACGATCCCGGCGCGGGCGTAGGCGATCTGGGTGACGGCCTTGCCGTCCTTCGCGCGCAGCGGTTTGCGAATGCGGGGGAATTCGGGGGTCAGCCGGTCGCCGGAGACAAACCCGTTATCCGCGGGCTTCACTTCCCGGCCGTCATATTCCTCAACATCGCCCCGAGCTTTGATCCACGCCTCGCGCAGCGGCGCCAGGCCGGACGAGATATCGATGCCGACATCCGGGTCCGTATAGGGGCCTGAGCTGTCATAGACCGTGACCGGCGGCTCGCCCGCGGTCGGATGCACCGCGATCTCTCGCATCGGAACGCGAATGTCGGAATAGATCTCTCCGGATTTATAAACTTTTGTCGAGGCCGGCAGCGGCCCCTCTGTGACTGTTGGCGTTTTGGCGTCCATCTCTGGCTCTCCCTGATCGGTTTCTGGCCGACCCGGTCAACGCTTGCGGAGGGGGATTTTGCTGCGGTTTGGCCGGAAATTCGGCCCCGATACAGCGCGCCCTTCCTTCGCCAGTGCTAACTGGATCAGGTTCAAAGGGTCACCGCGCTGGCGCAATCGCGCCCTATCGGCCTCTCAGCTCATTTACAGAGCTCCCCCGGCTAGCCGCGGCAGTTGGGGGCCCTGAACAGGCGAAGTCAATTGGTATTCGAGAGAATCCGGACGAGTGAGACTCTAAACCGCAAGCACTCGTCGGTGTTCCCCCAACACATATTACAATTTATGATTGTGTTTTCGACGCATGCTTGCCAGTTTCGCTCGGGCATGGACCTGACGCGGCCAAGCCGCTATTGACTGTGCGCTGAGGCGCGGCGTCCTGCCGCGAGGGAAAGATATCTGCAAGGACAAGCGGCGGGAAACGCTGCTCCGATCGGGGCGAGAGAGCATGTCGAGAGAATATTACCACTTCACCAGCGAATCCGTTAGCGAAGGCCATCCTGACAAGCTGTGCGACCGCGTCTCGGACGCGGTGCTCGACGCCTATCTGACTGAAGAACCCGAAGCGCGCGTCGCCTGCGAGACCCTGTCAACGACCAATCGGCTGGTCATCGCCGGTGAAGTCCGCGGACCTGAAGCCATGTTGGGGCGCGTGGAGGAGATCGCGCGCGAAGCCGTGCGCGACATCGGTTATGAGCAGGACGGGTTCCACTGGAACACGATGGAGGTCGAGAACCTGCTGCACGCCCAGTCGTCGGAGATCGCGCAAGGCGTCGACGCCGCTGGAAACAAGGATGAAGGCGCCGGCGATCAGGGCATCATGTTCGGCTATGCGGTCAACGAGACGCAGGAGCTGATGCCTGCGCCGCTGCAGTACAGCCACAATGTTCTGCGGCTGATGGCTGATGCGCGCCATTCGGGCGCCGAGCCGGGCCTCGGCCCCGACTCCAAAGCCCAGTTCACGCTTCGCTATGAACATCGCAAGCCGGTCGCCTGCACATGCGTCGTCGTATCCACCCAGCACAGCGATGATCTGGATCAGAATGCGGTGCGAGAGATCGTGCGCCCCTATGTGGAGAAGGTGTTGCCCGAGGGCTGGATGCCGCCCGAGGAGGAGTTCTACGTCAATCCGACCGGCAAGTTCGTGATCGGCGGTCCCGATGGCGACGCCGGACTGACCGGGCGCAAGATCATCGTCGACACCTATGGCGGCGCGGCCCCGCATGGCGGCGGCGCGTTCTCGGGCAAGGATCCGACCAAAGTCGACCGTTCGGCCGCCTACGCCGCGCGTTATCTGGCGAAGAACGTCGTCGCGGCAGGCTTCGCGGATCGCTGCGTCATTCAACTCGCCTACGCAATCGGCGTCTCCAAGCCGCTCTCGATTTTCGTCGAGACGCACGGTACCGGCCGCGTGTCCGAGGCTGACATCTCCGACGCGTGCTCGCAGGTCATGGACCTGTCTCCGCGCGGCATTCGCGAACATCTGAAGCTGAACCGCCCGATCTTCGCGCGCACCGCCGCCTATGGACATTTCGGCCGCACGCCGGATGAGGATGGCGGTTTTTCGTGGGAAAACGTCGACCTTATTGACGATCTGAAATCCGCGCTTACCTGACGTCAGAACCGACGCCACCCGGACTCAACAGGACCTGCCATGACTGACTATGTCGTCAAAGACATTGCGCTCGCCGAATTCGGCCGCAAGGAAATTGAGATCGCCGAGACCGAAATGCCGGGCCTGATGGCTTGCCGCGAAGAATTCGGCGAGGCCAAACCGCTGAAAGGCGCGCGCATCACCGGATCTCTGCATATGACGATCCAGACGGCGGTGCTGATCGAAACGCTGACCGCGCTGGGCGCGGAAGTGCGCTGGGCGTCGTGCAACATCTTCTCGACTCAGGATCACGCCGCGGCTGCCATTGCGGCGACGGGCGTGCCGGTCTTCGCCGTGAAGGGCGAAACGCTGGAGGATTACTGGGTCTATTCCGACCAGATCTTTCAGTGGCCGGACGGACAGCCCAGCAACATGATCCTCGATGATGGCGGCGACGCCACCATGTACATTCTTCTCGGCGCGCGCGCTGAGGCCGGAGAGGACGTGCTGTCGAACCCCGGTTCCGAGGAAGAGGAAATCCTTTTCGCGCAGATCAAGAAGCGCCTTGCCGCCAGCCCCGGCTGGTTCGCCCGCCAGCGCGACGCGATCAAGGGCGTCACGGAAGAGACCACCACCGGCGTCAACCGCCTTTACCAACTGATGGAGAAAGGACTGCTGCCGTTCCCGGCGATCAATGTGAACGACAGCGTCACCAAGTCGAAATTCGACAACAAGTACGGTTGCAAGGAATCGCTGGTCGACGGTATCCGCCGCGGCACGGATGTGATGATGGCCGGCAAGGTGGCCGTTGTTTGCGGCTATGGCGATGTGGGCAAAGGCTCGGCGGCGTCGCTGCGCGGCGCAGGAGCCCGCGTGAAGGTGACCGAGGTGGACCCGATCTGCGCGCTGCAGGCGGCGATGGACGGGTTCGAGGTAGTGACGCTGGACGAGGCGGCGCCGGGCGCCGATATCGTCATCACCACGACCGGCAATAAGGATGTGATCACGCTCGATCACATGCGCGCCCTGAAAGACATGGCGATCGTCGGCAATATCGGCCATTTCGACAATGAGATTCAGGTCGCGGCGCTCAAGAACCTCAAATGGACCAACGTCAAACCGCAGGTGGATATGATCGAGTTCCCCGGCGGCAAGCGGATGATCCTGCTCTCCGAGGGCAGGTTGCTGAACCTCGGCAACGCCACCGGGCATCCCAGCTTCGTCATGTCGGCCAGCTTCACCAATCAGGTGCTGGCGCAGATCGAGTTGTTCGCCAAGGGCGACGACTACGCCAACGAGGTTTTCGTGCTTCCCAAACATCTGGATGAGAAAGTCGCCCGACTGCATCTGGAAAAGCTTGGGGCGTCGCTGACCACTCTTTCGGATGAGCAGGCCGCTTATATTGGCGTGGCCGCCGACGGCCCGTTCAAACCAGAGCACTATCGCTACTGACGCGAATAGATTTCGGGCGCGCCGCATGGCGCGCTTGCGGCGGAATACTTAGCCGCGTAGGCCTGTGCTGGCATGAATACTCTGGACCCAGATGATCCCCCGCCATCCCCGGCGGCGTTAAAACGCCAAGCTCAGCGCAGCCGGCGACGGCGGCGCTTCGACGCGCCCATCGACAAGAAAAGCCACTGGTGGCGCGCCTGGACCAGCATGTTTTTCGTAGATCACGGGTTCTTTCGCTATTTCTACCTGAACAAGCACGAAGTGGCGCCAGGCGTCTTCCGATCGGCTCAACCCGCGCCGCACCACATTCGCAGATTCGCCGAGCAAGGCGGCCGGACGGTGCTCTACCTCCGCCATGGGACGGAATTCGGATCTTGGCAACTGGAGAAGGAAGCCTGCGAAGAGCATGGCCTCGAACTGGTACAGCTTGGCCTAAAATCGCGTGAGTTGCCTTCTCCGGAATTGCTTGAAGAGCTCGCAGAGATATTCCTGAAGGCGGAGCGCCCAGTCCTGTTTCACTGCAAATCCGGCGCCGATAGGACGGGTCTGGCGGGGGCGCTGTGGCGTCTGATCGTCGAAGATTCGACGATCGAAGAGGCGCGAGAGCAACTGAGCCCCAAATATGGCCATTTCAGCAACAGCCGGACAGGCATCCTGGACGCGCTGATCGACTCCTATGAGAACGATACGAAAGACGCGCCTCTCAAGTTCATGGACTGGGCGCGGAAAAAGTATCGGCCAAACAGGATTAAGCGCCATTTCAAGCCGACATCGTTCTGGGGCTTCCTCGTCGATAAGATTCTGCGGCGGGAATAAGCCGATCAGGCCGCCGCGTTGGCCGCGCGGGCTTGCGCCAATTCGCGGGTCGTGACCTCCAGCCTTTTGGCGAGTTCCCGCATCACCTCCAGGCCCATATCGGGAAATTCCTTCAGAAGCTTCATGAAAACGTCGGTTTCAATGCGGAGGGCGCGCACTTCGCCCTTGGCTTCGACCGAGGCGGTGCGCGGAATGCCACGAATAATCGCGATCTCACCAAACACCTGATTGGGGCCCAACGTATTCACACAGCGATCGACGCCGTCAAATTCAACAAATATCTGCGCCTCGCCTTCCAGCAGCACATAGGCGCAATCGCCTTCATCGCCCTGCTGACACAATCGCTCGCCATCGTGGAACACCTGCTCCTCGCTCAGGAAGACCAGAAGCTTTAACTCCTTCGGATCGATGGCTCTGAACAACGGGACCGCGCGCAGCGCCTCAACTTCAGATTCCAGAGCCACAAGCACCCCCCTTTCACATCTTACCCAGCAAGCGAACCACTATTCAGCCGCCGCACCCAACACTTCATCCGTGGACCCGTTTTGGACCATACGGCCCATCTCGATCACGATAGTCCGATCCAGACGGCGCGCGCCAACATCGGTCGTCACACCGTAAAGTAGGCCGATTTCACCCAGTTGGGATATGATTAATTCGAACAGCTTTACGTCGTCTGCGCTGGCGGTCGCAGCGACGCCGTCCAATATCAGGAAGCGCGGCTTGCGCACCAGCGCGCGGATCAGAGCCAGACGCATCCTGGAGGATGACGACATGCCCGCCCCTCCGGAAGAGATCGGCGTATCCAGCGCAGCAACCTTAACTTCCTGCTCCAAATTGAGTTCATGCAACGCGACCTTCAGGAAGTCGTCGATCTTGCCCCACCGATCACGGCGATTAAGACGCGGTCTGCCGACCAGAAGATTGTCGCGCAGAGACAGCCCTGGGATGAACTTGTGAGAATCGAACGCAACCAACGGGCCATCAGCTGACCTGACCGGCTCCATCATCTCGCGCGCCTCCAGCACGGCGGCGCGCCATTTGTCGTTCATCACGCCAAGACGATGCCTGGCCGGGTTAAGTTCGAATGCGACGCCGGCGAGTCTCGCCCGGTCGCGCATCTTCACGTTCTCGAGGCCCTTCTCCGCCGCCCGCGCCACGATCCGCTCATAGTCCGGCAGGTCTTCGATGCGGAAGAAGTTCATGTCCTTCATCAATCGGGAGTCGGCCGAAACCGTGCGCAGCAGCTCCGTCATCGCGGCGACGACGTCGAGCCCAATATTGGCGAGGGCGAACCCCGCTGGCGTGCCCTGAAGAACACCCCGGATTTCCGGCGCCATGACCATGTCCTTCAGGCGACCTGGTCCGGATTTGGGCATCGCAAACAGAACGTTCTCGGCAACGGTCGCGTTATCGTTGAACTTGTCGCGATCCCAGAATTCGACGACATCTGCGATGTTCTCATAGGCGTCGTCGCCGCGTTCGGCCAGAGTCTTGCGCGCCCGCGCAATTTCGATCGCGAGATGAGGATGCTGCTCAGAATCGATCTTGGCGTTCAACCCCAGGCCGCGCAATTCCGCCTCAAGCCCAAAAGAGTCGCATAGACGGATGAGACGATTGTCGAATTCTCTGGCCCCATCAACACCGCTCAACTCGTAATCGGTCCAGTCCAGGGCGCTGTCGGTTTCAAGATTGGCCGTGCGGCGCGCTTCGGCCAATCGCTCCCGCAATTCATCATTAGCGGCCGCCTCGTCGAACTCGGGCGGTCGCAAGACGCCGTAGCGCATGTTGTCACGCAGCGATCCCGAGAACACGGCCGGGGCGCTATCGACAAAAGCGAGCGCGGCCGAAACCTTTGCATAGGACGTATCCGCGATATTGCGCCCGCCCATCGTGACCGACCCCGCCTCTGGATTCATCAGGCCGGCGGCGAGTTGCAAGAACGTATCGCGTCCGCAGCTATCGGCGCCGAACACAGCGATGCGCGAGCCGGGCTCTATCTCGGTCGTAACGCTTTTTAGCCCGCCGGATCCGCCAATCGCTTCTGCGGATACGCCTTTGAATCCCAGCGCGCCGGTCAGAGGCGCCTCGTCTTCCTCGGGGAACAGGCGGCGGCGAGGCTCCATATCCGCCGCGTCAAACCGCTCCACGATCGTGGCGTAGCGCACGCGCATGTCGGCCTGAAGCTGATAGTAGTTCAGCAGCTCTTTCCATGGCCCCGCAAGGTCTTTGTAGGCGGCAAGCACAGCGACCAGCGCCCCCAGATCAAGGCGGCCGATAATCACCAGATACCCGCCGATCGAGTAGAACAGGAACGGCGTCATCTGATTGACGAAGTTGTTGACGAACTTGATCAGAAACTTGCGCCGGTAGATCGCGTATCGAATATCGAAATTGCGATGCAGCGCGGCCGTCAGAGTCGCCAGCCGCCAAGGCGCGGCGGCGTTGGTGTGCACATCGCGCAGATTGGCCACCGCCTCGCCGATATCGTCCGACATGCCGCGGACATTGGCGATACGCTGATGCTGCAACATCACCACGCGCTTTTGCAGTTTTGGGATGATCCACGCCTGGATCGGGTAGAAAAAGATCGCGGCAGCGCCCAGGAACGGGTCCTGAATGAAAATGAAAGCCAGATAGACCGCCAGCATGCCGCCCTGGAAGGCGGGGACGGCCACGGCGGCCGATACGAAACCGCTTAACGGCTCGACCTCGGCGGTGACCATCTGCACGATCTCGCCCGGGCTGGCCTTGCGATACTCGCTGGGGCGCATCCGCATGACCCGCTCGTAAAGATCATACCGTAATCGCCTGAGCATGCGTTCGCCGACCACGCCCCGATACGTGTTGAAGAAGTATTTCACCACGTTGTTCAGGACGACCATCGCAAAGAATGTGCCGCAGAGCAGGAAAAGATAGGGAATCTGGTCGAATTCCATCGACAGAACGTCTCGCGGGAAATCGACCCCCTGCAGCGCGTCGTTAATGATGATCTTCGGCAATTCCAGCGAGATATAGACGATCGGAAATGAGATGATGGTGATCAGAACCAGATAGATCTGGCTCCGCGCGCTGTGCTTCAGCACCCATCGGAAAAGGCTTTTCTCCACGCCTTCCTCGCCGTCCCTAATTCCGCCCGGGCCGCGCCCTTTGGCGGTCGCAGTTCACGCGATGACCAACGCCGCGGCGATCATCGCGATGTAGGTCAGTTGGTGAAACGCCTGATCCGCGCCCAGGGCCAGCCAGAATTCGCGGTCCACCATGGACCAGCCCTGCGTGCGATTCATCCGTTCCTTAACCCAGTCACAGTGATAGTGGACAACAAACTCAGCCACAGCCAGCCCAATCACCCAATCGAGACCCGGGGCCATCAAAATCAACGCGGGCAATGAGCCAATCGCATGGCCGCCGGAATGGATCAGGCCGCCCGGATGTCCATATTTTCCCTTGTTCTCAAGCTGATACGTCGTCTGAAGCAGGAAATCGAATATCCAGTGCTTCGCCTGAAACAGCAGCGCCGCCGCAAGGCAGATCTGAAGATCTGTCAGATTGCTCATCGGCCGATTGCCCGGAGGACAAAGGCGACATCGACTTGGCGTGAGACTAAAGCCATAAGGAAGAACGCACTCGCATCGGATACCTCAGAAATGACATTAACCTGTCCTGTTCTTTGGGGGAAGCATCGCGGCGCAAGGTTAATTCACAATTGCCACGGCGCGCAGGTCTGCTATCTGCGAACAAGCAGTCTCGGAGACCCGCCATGACCCTGTCGAACGGTGTGCACTTTCTTTCGATACCCGGACCCAGCACGGTTCCGTCTCGTGTGCTGGCGGCGATGCACCGGCAATCGGCGAACATCTATGAGGGGCCGCTGGTCGAATTGACGGAAAGCCTGCTCGCTGATCTCAGTAAGATTACGAGGGGCGACGCGCGTAGCTTCATCTATGTATCCAACGGCCATGGCGTGTGGGAGGCCGCAATTTCGAACGTCTTCTCTCGCGGCGACAAGGCTCTGGTTCTGAACGCGGGCATGTTCGCTGCCGGTTGGGGCCAGATGGCCGAGGCGCTGGGCGTCGAGGTGGAGGTGATGAACGCGCCGCCGGGCGTCGCGATGGACCCCGAGGCGGTCGAGGCGCGGCTGCGCGACGACCGGGCGGGCGAGATCAAGGCGGTTCTGATCGCCCAGATTGATACAGCCTCGGGCGTCGCGAACGATATCGCCGCGATCCGAACCGCCATCGACGCGGCGGGGCATCCGGCGCTTTATATGGTCGATGTCATCGCCTCTCTCGGCTGCATGCAGTTCGAAATGGACGCGTGGGGCGTCGACGTCGCCGTCTCCGGCTCGCAAAAAGGCCTGATGACTCCGCCCGGCATCGCCTTCAACACGGTCGGACCGAAAGCGTTCGAGGCGCACAGGACCGCCGGGCTGCGCACCAGCTACTGGGACTGGACCCAGCGCATGGGCGACATGTTCTACCTCAATTTCTGCGGCACGGCGCCTTGCCAATTGATGTTCGGACTGCGTGAGGCGCTGGACATGCTGATTGAAGAAGGGCTGGAGGCGGCATGGGCGCGACATGCAGCGCTGGCCGGCGCCGTACATGCGGCCGTCGAGGGCTGGTCGACAGGCGGCGCCATGGAGTTGTTGGTGAAAGACCCCGTACAGAGCGCGGCCTCGGTGACCACGATCCTGACGCCTGGATTCGACGCTGAGGCGCTGCGCCGCTACGCCGAAGATCAGCTTGGCGTCACGCTGGGGATCAGCATTCTACACCCCGCGCCCAGCCCCGCCTTTCGCATTGGTCACTTGGGCCATGTGAACGCGCCGATGTTGATGGGCGCGCTTGGCGCGGTGGAGACCGGGCTGAAAGCGCTGGGCGTTCCCCATGGCGACGGCCTCAGCGCCGCTGCGGCCGCGATGGCGAAGGCGGCGCCGGCGAGGTGACGTGAGGCTTGTCCTCATGCCTGAATGCCGGCCGATTGAAAATCGTCCCATTCGGCGCGCCGACGACAAGTTGGCGCCGGTAAATCTGGCCAGTTCGAATGAGCGACAGAAGAAAACCAGCGAGCGTATAAACAGTTCTATTCACGTAGAGGTTTTGCTGCTTTGTCGGATCTCAGCGGATATTCCAGCGAAAGTCTCAACGCCGCCATCCATAGACGGCCAGGAGCCGCGATGTTTGGAGCACTGATTGCGATCATCGGCGCAATAGCGGCGCCGAGCCTCGCAGTCGCGCAGGACCGCGGCCTTCATAACAGTTCGAAGGTATTCTCAGATCCGGTGGATGTATCTTGGCGGGATTGGTTTGATCCGCGTGAAATGGAACGTAGTTGGCGAGCGGCCCTCGTTCGAGTTCCAGCGGGAAAAGGCCGGTCCAAGCTTATGACAACCGGCGATTTGCATAACGAAAGAACTGGAATCGAAGGGAAAATACCAACCGTCATCTATATGCATGGCTGTAGCGGGATTTGGCCCGGCACGCACTTGCGCACAGAGTTTCTTGCCGAGAACGGTTTTTTGGTCATCGCTCCCGCCAGCCTGGCCCGAGAAAAATATCCAGGTCATGCAACATTGAAACGAGGGAGGGAGGCTTATACCGCGGCGCACTAAAAATGCGGCAGAGCGATGCCGGATACGCAATCGAAAAAGCACGGATGTTGTCTGTCGTCGATGGCGACAACATCGTTTTGATGGGCTTTAGCGAAGGCGGAACCACAGCCGCCACATTCGAACCCGAAAACGAACGGCAACAAGTCAGGGCCAGAGTCGTTGAAGGCTGGACATGTCACGCTCCCTGGTCTGAACACCGGGGCGTAAACGCTCCAGAAAACGAACCCGTCCTGACCCTGTTGGCCGATCAGGACCCGTGGCATCAAAATCAGTGGACGAAAGGAGACTGCGCCGAATTTTTGGACACGACCAATGGCAGCCGCTCGATAGTATACAAGGATGAATTATTGGCGCGCAGCCATGGATTGCTGGAGTTCCAATCCGTGCAGCAGGACGTTCTCAAATTCCTGGAAGAGACCCTGGACCTTCCTGAACCCAAAAATTGAAGTGCGCCACGACCGCCGATCTGTCGCAAAGTGAGCCTCGGATCGGCGGCCGCCAGTTCGACTTGGCGCGCTATTGAGCCTTCTCATACCAGGGTTTCGCCGTCCGCCAGTCTTGGTCCTCCAAGCCATACTCCTTCATGTGCTCGTCGAGCATTTCATTCTGCGCGTTGAAGGCCGGACCATATTCTCCGCTAATGATGAATTCGCTGAAGGGGTTGGGCCAATCGGGATCCGGGCCGGGCTGCTTCGTTGGGCCAGGCACGCCACTGGCGCGGTCGGTGGAAACCGCCATGCGCTCTTTAACGCCGTCCTTGGTTACATTCCAAGTCATCATGTCCACAGCCATCGACAATGCTCCGTCATAGGTGGTTCGAATGCCTAAGAGCAGATCGTGATGCGACTCCTCCATCGAATGATAAGCGACCGCGTGCCCCGGATTGATCTCACTCATGATCTTGCCGAAGGACGGGCCTGAGGTGTGGAATTCACAACAGGCGCGCCAGGCGAGCTGGGGCGCCTGGTTGTAGTCTTCGACGAAGAAGTCCGGGTTCGAAAACGCTTCGTGGATCACAAAATCAGCGTCCTTGGCGTACTCTATGAACCATTTGTTGGGCGCCGAGTCGCCGCCGAAGATAAGCTTCAGGCCAGCATATTCAATAATATAGCTGACTGGCCCATCGCCAGTGTGGATCGCCGGGATAGAGCGCACAACGATGCCATTCTCATCATAGACGACCGCATTTTCGGCTTTGTAGTCAAACTCGTGCACCGTGATTCCGCCAGCGCTGGGCGTAATTTGGAACGCCCGTGTCTGAAAGTCCCAGTTGAAGGCGCGCAGGAAACCGTCGATGGCATAGGCGGTCCCCATGTCTTCCGTTTGTCCGCTGGGCCCCCAGACTTCCAGCGGTACTGGCCGCCCCGCCGTCCAGCCGCCGGCCCACAGTGAGGCCAGATCGCCCCAGTGATCGGTATGAAGATGCGAAATGAAGACCTTGGTCAGATACTCGGCGGGAATCATTAGCGAGTTGATGTTGCGCATAGCGCCAGTGCCGAGATCAAAGATTATCTTCTCGCCATTGCCAAACTCGAACAAGAAACAAGCCGCCGCTTGACCGCGGCGCGCGTCGGGCATGCCGGTGCCACAGGCGACGACGCGCACTTCGTCTTCGGCCAAGACTTCGGTGCCGGGATAGTAAACGTAGCGGTCGGGCGCGATGACGTTCGGGCCGTCGACAACACCGCCTGCGGCTTGGGCGGATGGCACAGCCTGCCATACCGCGAGAGATGCGACGCCAAGCGCCACGCTTGCGAGGAGTTTTGTCGGTCGGGTTAACGCTTTCATGACTTTGGTTCCCCTGTCACAGACCGTCATCCAGTCGAAATGACTGGTTGGAATCGCTGATCGATTGGCGCTCACAATAACGCCATCACGCCGAAATTACTAGACGGCGCCGTCTATATAGTAGACGCTATCGTACAGTTGTTGTCGGCATCGGTGAATACGCTGTAGTCTCAAAATCATGAACTCCAAGGGTGAAAAAATACCGAGGCGCAAAGGACGGGTCTCAAAGACGGACTGGCTCGAAGCCGCTCTTGCCGAGCTTGAGCGCGGCGGCGTCGACGCAGTGCGCATCGAACGGCTGGCCGAGCAGCTCTCGGTCGCAAAAAGCGGGTTCTATTGGCACTTCAAGAACCGGGACGAGTTGCTCAGGCAGGTCCTCGATTACTGGTCGAGCGAGTTTACGGAAGTTATTAGGACTATTCCAAAGGCGCTGAGCGGGGAACCCGCTGCCCGACTGCGAAACATCGCTAAAATAATCGACGAGAACGGGTTGGCCAGACATGACCTCGCGATCCGCGCCTGGGCGGCGCATGACGAGGTCGCCGCAGACACCGTTCGGAAAGTGACGAATTTCCGCCTGAATTTCATTGGAGGGATCTTCGAGGAACTGGGATTTGAGGGCGATGAGCTTGAAGCGCGCACACGCCTGTTCGTCTGCTATCACAGTATGGAGAACGCCGTGCTCCCCACCGCCGCCAAACGCAGGCAATCCAGGCTTTGGCGCCAGCAGCTGGATCTGCTTACCCGAAAATAGAGGGATGCATTCGACGGAATGATCTGGCGGAAGAGTCCCACGAAGGCCACGGTTGGACGAGCCGCGACCTCAGCTGATTTTCTCGATCAGAAAGTCGATCATGGCGCGGGTCTTCGCCGGCAGATTGTCACGGCTGGCGTAGGTCACATGCACGCGGACCGGGGGCGATCTGAAGTCAGGCAGGATCAGCATGAGGCTTCCGGCGTCTAATTCAGCCTGACAAACAATCTGCGGAAGGCGGGTTATCACGCACCCCGCGAGGGCGAGCGCCTTCTCTGTGTGGGCGTCGTTGCATCGAACCCGCGGCGTGTTCGGCACGGAAATCACGTCTCCGTCTTTGCCGGGATAGGACCAGCTTTGCGTGGTCCCGTGATGCGAGAAATCGATCAGGTCATGGTCTCTTAGTTCATCGGGGTGGCGCGGCTCGCCGTTGCGTTTCAGATAGGCGGGAGAGGCGACGGTGAGGCCCTGCGTGCAAAATATCTCTCGGGCGATCAGGTCCGAAATGGTCAGGTTCCCAATGCGAACCAGCAAATCAATTCCTTCGCTGATCAGGTCGGCGCGCCGTTCGGAATCATCGATGTGAAGATCAACATCGGCATCCGCATCAGCGACCGGGAGGCTTCGGTCACGTTCTACGAGTTGCCGGGCTTCGAAATGATCGCCGATGGCGGTTTCGATGACGAGCATCACCCATCTGGCGACGGCGCTCAGCCTCTCCATCGAAGTTGCGGCGGCGCCGTTGGCCGAGGCGGCGCCGGCGAGGTTCTGTGAGGGATCGTGCGCATCGCCCGTGTCTGAGTATCTGCGAAATCTGACCAGCAACAGAGCTAGGTTTTCGCAGGTTCCCACAACTCGATCGGGTTGCCTTCCGGATCATGAACGCGGGCAAAGCGCCCGATCCCATCCATTTCCATGGCGTCGCTGATTTCGATCCCGGCATCCTCAAGCTCTTTGACAGCAGCGGAGAGGTCATCGACCCGAAAATTCAGCATGTACGCGCGATCCTTGGGGAAATAATCGGTCTCGTTGTCAAACGGCGCAAAAACTGTGACGCCCGCCTCTGTGCTCCATGGAGACATGTTTGTGGACGTTGGCGCCGGATCAATCCCAAAGTGCGTCTGATACCAGACAGCCAATGCGCTCGGGTTCTCAGACCTGAAGAAAATTCCCCCAATGCCCTGGACTTTGACCATGCCAGTTTCCTGTTCATGCTGCTATGTCTGGGCCGCGATCCGCCACATACTAACGCATTCACATCGCCACTAATCCAGCCCCTTCAGCACGTCTGTCAGAACCTCGAATATACGGTCGATCTGGTCTTTCTCGATGATCAGCGGAGGTGACATGGCGATGGTCTCGCCGGTGGTGCGGGCCAGCACGCCGGCTTCATAGGCTTTGATGAAAGCATCGGTCCCGCGCTTGGTCGGCTGCCCCTCGATCGGCTCCAGTTCTATGGCGCCGACCAGCCCCAGATTTCGGATGTCGATCACATGGGGCAGACCCTTCAGCGTGTGCAACGCCTCCTGCCAGTACTCCTCCAATTCCAGCGCGCGGGTCAGCAGACCCTCCTCCCGATAGGTCTCCAGCGTCGCCAGCCCGGCGGCCGACGCAACCGGATTGCCCGAGTAGGTGTAGCCGTGGAACAGTTCGATCACATGCTCCGGGCCGTCCATGAATGCGTCATGGATATGCGCGCCAACGATGGCGGCGCCCATCGGGATGGTGCCGTTGGTAAGCCCCTTGGCGCAGGTGATGATGTCGGGCGTCACGCCGAACCGCTCCGCCGCGAACGGCGCGCCTAACCGGCCAAACCCGGTGATGACCTCATCGAAGATCAGCAGGATGCCATGCTGGTCGCAAATCTCGCGAAGGCGCTTCAGATAGCCGACCGGCGGTGGCAAAACGCCCGCCGAGCCAGCCAGCGGCTCGACAATCACCGCAGCGATGGTCGAGGGGTCGTGCAGTTGCACCAACCGCACGAGGTCTTCGGCTAGGTGCGCGCCCTCCTCCGGCTGGCCTTTGGTGAAGGCCTGCTCTTTGATGTTGTGGGTGTGCGGCAGGTGATCGACGCCGGCCAGCAACGTTCCGAACATCTTACGGTTCGCGACCATGCCGCCAACGGAGATGCCGCCGAAATTCACTCCGTGATAGCCGCGCTCTCGCCCGATCAGCCGAAACCGCCCGCCATCGCCGCGCGTCTTGTGGTAAGCGAGCGCGATCTTGAGCGCGGTCTCGACCGCCTCGGACCCTGAATTGGTGAAAAAAGCGTAGTCCATCCCCTCGGGCGCCAGATCCGTCAGCTGCGAGGCGAGCTGAAATACTTTCGGGTGGCCCATCTGAAAGGCGGTGGAGTAGTCGAGTTCGGCCACCTGCTTTTGTATCGCCTCGACAATGCGCGGCCGGCAATGACCGGCGTTCACGCACCAGAGGCCGGCGATCGCGTCAATAACCTCTCGTCCGTCCGTCGTCCGCACATAGACGCCGTCGGCGGACCCGATCATGCGCGGGGCTTTCTTGAACTGCCGGTTGGCGGTGAACGGCATCCAATAGGCGCGAAGGTCGTTTGGCGAAGCGGTGGCGCGATCTGACATCGGGAATTCTCCTTTCGGGACCGCCGGGCGAGTGACAGCGAACGCCAACTTCCCCGCGGATCCAAACGCTAGTCACCCTTCCCCGTCCCGGTCAAGCGGCGCGCCGGAAAGATTCCGCGCCAGGCGAAATCCCAGCAGCGCGACGACGACGCCGATCGCCGAAAGGCCGGCAAGCTGCCACCAACCAAGATTCTTCATCGCGTCGCCCATCGCGACCATCAGCACTGTCAGCGGCAGGATGCCCAACCCGGTGGTCCAGAGAAACGTCCACCATGTGACCTTCGTTAGACCGGCGGCGTAGTTGATCAGGTTGAAGGCGATCACTGGAACAAAGCGGGCCGCCAGCAGCGTTGGCGCGCCATGCACACGACTCCATCGGTCCAGCGCGTCACGCTCCTTCGCGCGCAGCATCCGCTCCACAAAGGGTCGGCCCAGACGCCGCGCCAGCCAGAACGCCACCGACGCGCCGATCATCGCGCCTATCCAGACAAGGGCAGCGCCCCAGACGACGCCATAGGCGGCGCCGGCGGCGAAGGCGACCAGTTCCGCCGGGAAAGGCACGAAGGAATGGGCGACCATCAGCGCGATGACGCCCAACGGTCCCCAGGGTCCGAGATCGGCGACCAGACGCTCGAACCGCTCGGCCGACATCTCAAGATCAAGAGAGGTGGCGGACCAGATCGCGCCGACTGTCAGGACGCCAGCAAGCGTCAGCAGGCCAAACAAGGTCCAGCGGTCAACGCGCGTCCCTCCGGTCTTCGTTTCGTCGCGCCGGTCATCACTCATGATCCGCCATTATGTGGGCCGCAGCGTTGTCCCGGCAACCTTCCTGGCCTAGTCGCGAAGGAGCATCATCAGAGCGATGACGGTCGCGGCGATGCCGGGCATAACGACGAGCGCAGGCCAGCCATGGCCCGACAGACCTTCCCAGAGCACGACGTAGCAGGGGACCAAATAAACATAAGCCATGGTCTTGGCCGCGGTCAGGCGCTGGGTCGCGTAGTCGATCAGAAACAACGCTCCGGCCGACGCCACGATCGAGATATAGAGAATGACCAGCCAGACCTCCAAGGGCGCGCCCAGCCAGTCGGCGTTCCGCACAACGTCCGCTCCGTAAACAATAGTCGCCACGAAGCCGCCCAGCATGACGCCTGTGGTGTAGCGCAGGCTGCCCTCACCCCGTTTAAGGAGCCTGATCAGGGGCGTATAGACGGCGTGAGCCACACAGCCGGTGAAGAACAACGCCTCGCCCTCACCGATGTCGAACGCCATCAGCGCATCGAGATCGCCACGAAACACGACCCAGATCGATCCCAGTCCGGCGATGGTCATCGGGATAAGGACGCGCGGCGGCGAGCTCTGGCGCATCATCAGCCAGCCGAAACCGGCCGACATCAGAGGCGTGATGGCGAATACGATGGCGATGGAGGTCGGATCGGTCAGCGTCAGCGCCTCCAGCAGCACGACGAAGTAAAAGCCGATCAGGCAGCCCGAAATAAGATAGCGCCACAGCCCGCTCCAATACGGCGCGCCGGGTCCGGACCCGCGTCGCTCCAGTATGATGGTCGCGCCCAGCAGCAGCAGAAACGCCAGCCCGAACCGAACGACTGTGATCGCCAGCGGATCAATACGCTCAGCGGCGATGGCTCCCAGAACATAGGTTCCGGAAATGATCGCCGAGGCCAACACCATGGCGAGATGGCCTTGCCGCGTGGCGTTCATATCATTCTCCGGTTTCAGGCGGCGTCTGTTGGGCAAACTGATGGGGGCCACGATGGGCGCTTGCATCAAACTGGCCGAGACTTCAGCCACATGAAAGCCATATTGGTGCGGAAAGCCATGATTTCGCGCCAATCTTCGCCTATATAAGGATCGAGGTGTGCGCATCCGGTCAGTCCGGATTCGAATTAGGCAAGGAGAGTTACATGAAGCGCATTGCAATCATCGCCGCGGCGGCCCTGTTCGCAGCGGGTTGCGCCGATGGCCAAGGGTTAACCAACCAGCAAGTCGGCGCGGTGGGCGGCGCGGTGGTCGGCGGTATTGTCGGTTCGCAGTTCGGCGGGGGATCGGGCAAGACGGCCGCGACGATCGCTGGCGCGGTGGTCGGCGGAGCCGTCGGTTCGGAAGTCGGCAAGAATATGCAGTAAGAGACACGCGTGGCGGACGAATATCCGCCGCGCGCTCAGGCCGGAGTATTCAAACCGGCTCCAGCGTAACGGCGTCGCCCGGAGCGAACCATTCCTCCTGATGGTTGGAGGTTAACCCGTCGCGCATCGCGTGCCGGTCGACGACCAGAAAATCCTGATCACTCAGTGTCAGCAGCGGATGTCGCCACACACCGGCGGCGAACTGGACCCCTTGGTCGCCGCGAACATGGAAAGCGCGACAACGCTCCGGCAACGGCAGATCCGCAACGACGACCAGCCAGTCGACGCGTTCCATCGGCACGAATGTCTGCGCTCCAAGAGGTTGGCGTTCCAGCATCTGAATCTCGAACGGGCGAGATTGGGCCGCCAAACGGTGGATGGAGAGGCCAGCCACGCCATCGTCGCCGACATCCGCCGTCGCCAGAAGGTCAAACCGGCGCTCGGCGCCATTATTCAGAGTAAAACTGCGGGCGTAATCGGCATGGATCACCCGGCCGTACGGGGCGAATGCGGCCGCGGTCAGCGGCTCTATCATCAACTTGGTCACACGCGTCTCCTGAGAGAAGCAACACACATACTTAACCCGGCGAACGGCCGGATTCGCGACTCTGAGTCGTGCCTATATTGTGTCGTTGCAGGATCAGAGAGTCAAAATTTGGTCTCGAAGGTGACGGAAATGAGTCCGAATCCTCACCCGCTTATCCAGTGATCTTACTGCAACAAACGTGCGCCGTTGGCGCAACACTGCGGGACGCCGCCATTGTAAATGCAGGCGTTCACCGCGGCCCAGAGGGCCTGGTCGGAATTGGCGTGCTGGCCGTACCCTTCGGCGCCGGTCATCGAGCAGAAGGAATATGCGGAGTATGTCGGCTGGGCGGCGCGTGTCGTCTGTTCCGCAATCCAGACCTGATAGTCGGCCTCGGTGTCGGCGACCAGCCGTTCGACCTGTTCAAGATTGAAATATCCCGTCCGCGGATAGCCTTCGTCGTCCTGCCATTCCCGTATCGCGGCGCGCGAGCCCGGTCCGAAGACCCCGTCGATGCCGCGCGTATCGTACCCAAGCAGCGACAACCGCGCTTGCGCGCCCATCCGATCCTCGCGGTTCAGGCCCAGCGCCGCCTCCGCATCCGCCGGAGAGCGCGCGGGCGCGCCGGTGTTCGGCGCCACCGGCGCGTTGGGCGCGAACGCGCTTTGCGGAGCTGAACCTTTCGGATCCTCCTTGGCGGGCGCGGACAGCGCCGCGATGCGGTTTCGTGCGAGTTCCGAGAACGCGCCCTCGGGATATTTCCGCAGATAATACTGATAGTCCGCCGCAAGCCCGCTGCGCTCGGCCGAGCGCCAGATCTCCATCTCGATCTCTGTCGCCGCAGAGCCGGGTCGGGGCGCCGAAGCGGCGGGTTGGGACTGCGGCGCGGCGGCTTGCGGCGGGGGCGTCGCTGGCGCTTCGGCTTGCGGCGTCAGATACACCTCTCCGATCAGCGAGGTGTTGGTCCAGGGGCGCTGGCGTTCTCCGGTGGCGTGATAGACGTCCTCGCGCACCCGCGCCATCATCACGTTGACCTCAAGCCCGGGCGTTTCGATGTGCTTCAGAAGCGCCTCGGTGAAGGGACTGTTTTTTCCCTCGCCATCCGCCGCCACGGCACCCGGATCGGTGGCGAAGCTGATCATGGAGCCTCCGAGGGGGCGGATTTCGGCCAGCCCCCGCCCCAGCGCAGCCGAGCGCGTGGCGCCCATCGAGCGCGCCATCTCCGCCTCGAACGGATTGTTGCGGCAGGCGTCGAGGATGATGATCTTGGTCTTGGCGGACCGGTCCATCTGCTTCAGCACCAGGTCGACAGCGACCGTGGCGAAATCCAGGTCGGTCTCGGACTGAAGCTGCGAGTCGACCGGGATCAGATAGTTTTCGCCCGCGACCTGCACGCCATGTCCGGCGTAGAAGAACACCGCCGTCTCTGCGCCCGGCAGCTTTTCTCCGTAAGAACGGATCGTTCGCCGCAGCCCGCTATAGTCGAGATCGATCCCCTCGATCACGTCGAAGCCGATCCGCCGCAGGGCGGCGGCGATGGCGCGGGCGTCGTTGGCCGGGTTCTTCAGCGCCGCCGCCTGGGTGTAGGCGCCGTTGCCGACGACCAGAGCGATGCGCTTTTCCGCCTGCGCGGCGGAGATCGCCGAGACGATGGCTATGAAGAACGCAAGCAGCAGGCGCAGGACCGGTTGCACAATCATCTCCTTCCCCCCCGGATTGAGCTGGGCCATTCTATCACCCGCGCGCTGGGCTGTCAGGCGGCGCAACCAAAATGGGCGAAGGGTCGCGGCTTGCCGAAGCGGCCGGAATAAACTAGAACACAACAGGAACATATGAGGCGAGCATGCCCCGATACGGAGTCCCCTCCACCGCGTCGCTGAGCGGCGCCAGACGCCCGCGGATCGCGCTGCTGGACGGCGCGGCCGACCCTGCGCCAGACCCCGTCCCCGATCTGGTTCTGGGCCGCGCGCATGAGGCGACCGGCCCGGCGCGGCGGGTTCTGGCTGCGCTGGCGGCGGGACGGCTGAGCGGCCCCGTTCTGTGGATTTTGCGCCCCGGCACGCATGAGGCGCTGCACCCGCAGGGGCTGGCGCCCTTTTTCGATCCCACGCGGCTGGTGATCGCCCGGCCGGGCCGGGGCGAGGATGTGCTGTGGACGGCGGAGGAGGCGCTCAGATCCGGCACCTGCCCGCTGGTGGTCGCCGAGCTGGATCAGGCGCCGGGCCTGACGCCGGTGCGGCGATTGAACCTGGCGGCCGAGGCCGGGGCGGAACGGATGAAAGGCGCGCCGATGATGATCGTGCTGTTCGCCCGCGGGGCCGGGTCGGGCGCGGCCGAGACCCGCTGGCGCGTCGATCCGGCGCCGGGCTGGGCGGAATGCGGCGTCGAGTTTGAAAGCGGGGGCGGGCCTGCGCGCTGGCGGCTGGAGCGGATCAAGGACAAGGCCGGACGCCCCGCGGCGTGGGAGGTGACGGCGCCTCAGAGCGCAAGGTCTCACCAAAACCATTGGCGCGCGACGACGATCCCTCTGGCCGCGTAACCTTGGCAGGTGGGCCCTACTTGATCGAGGTTTTCAGCGTTGGGCCGTGACCGCCAGAATCGAGATCCTTGTTGGCCTTGTCCAGTCGCTCCTGAAGCGAACTCAAATTCTGCCGGTTCGTCTGCAGATCCGCGCCAGCTTTCTTCTTCGCCTCTTCCTTGTCGATGTCCACGCCGACTCCGGTCAGCGCCTGCATATCGGCCGCGAAAGCCTTGGCCGCCTTTTCGGTCACCGCCACATGCTCATTCTCATGAGCGATCAGCAGCTTCATGAACCGTTTCCATTCCTGCTTCGCCTTGGCGCTGAGCTTCTTGTCCGAGGCCAGTTTGGGCATCTTTATAGTGCCGGTCATGGTCAATTCAGCGGCCTTAAACCAGACGGTCACGGTGTATTCGCCAGTCTTCTTGTCCTGATCCGTATTGCCGTCATAGGTCGCCTTTGTGGGCGGCTTGACCGGACAATCCGTATAGCCCGCAACTTTTTTACCGCTGCGCGGATCCTTGGGGCCCTTCTTCAAGATATCGCTCCAGATATCCTGAAGCGTATCGCCCTTGACAGTGTACGGCTTTTTCCCGATTGCGCCTTTTTTGACAGTGACTTTGCCCGGCATGATGAAAACCTCCTCGTTCGACCTAAACGAGAGTTGAGCATAGCACATTTCGGATTTTCTCGGTGCCCTCACATTTTATTGAAACGCTCGGTCTAAAAAAATCACGGCGCGCGCTTATCTGCTCTCCGACACGCAAATGCGGAGGAAACGATATGATCGACCTCTACTCCTTTGGAACGCCGAACGGGCAGAAGGCCTCCATCATGCTGGAGGAGACGGGCCTGTCCTATCGCTACAACCAGATTCATATCGGGCGGGGCGAGCAGAAGACGCCGGACTATCTGAAAATCAACCCGAATGGCCGCATCCCAGCCATCGTCGACCGGGACGCAGACGATTTCGCCGTATTCGAATCCGGCGCGATACTGATCTATTTGGCCGAGAAGGCCGGCAAGTTGCTGCCAGAGGACGCAAAGGCGCGATCCGAGGCGCTGCAGTGGCTGATGTTCCAGATGGGCGGGATCGGCCCGATGCAGGGCCAGGCGGGTCATTTCCTCACCGCTGCGCCTGAGCATATTCCCTATGCCGTGAAACGCTACAGGGAGGAGACCCGGCGCCTTTACGAGGTTCTCGAGACTCGATTGGCCGATCGCGACTATCTGGCGGGCGAGTATTCGATCGCCGATATCGCGACCTATCCCTGGGTTGCGGCGGATTATGCCGGGATCGACAAGAGTGGTCTGCCTAGCCTGCACGCTTGGCTCGATCGCGTAGGTGCACGGCCCGCGATTCAGCGCGGTATGAACTATGACTGGCTTCGGGCCGAGCAAGCGGCGGGGCGAAAACTCGCCGCCTGACGCCTGCCGCGTCGATATACTTCCCGCCTGCGGCGCCATAGAATTTAAACTCTCGTACTCTGCGGCTGTTGGGCGGGAAGCATGGCGGAAAACAGAACCGAGCGTCGTCTGGCGGCGATCCTGGCCGCCGACGTCGTCGGCTTTTCAAGCATGATGGGCGCTGACGAACCGGGAACGCTGTTCGCTTTGAAGCGCCTTTGGGACGAGTGCTTCAACCCGCTGGTCGCCAAGCACGATGGGCGGATCGTAAAAATGATGGGCGACGGCGCTCTGGTGGAATTCGCCAGCGCCGTCAACGCCGTAGAATGCGCGGTCGCAGTGCAGAGGATGCTGGTCGACAGCAGCGTCAAAGAATCCATCAATCTCCGCATCGGCGTCAATCTGGGCGACGTCGTCGTCGACGGCGACGACCTTTTTGGCGATGGCGTCAACGTGGCCGCTCGGCTGGAAGCGGCGGCGCCCGTGGGCGGCGTGCTCATCTCTGACGCGGTGCGCGCGCAGATCGCCGGAAAGTGCGAGGTTCCTCTTACGGATGCCGGCGCGATGACGCTGAAAAACATAGCGGCGCCCGTGCATGCCTGGCGCTGGGCCAGCGGCGGCGCCGACACGCCCTCCCCCGTCGCGCGCCCGGCGGGCGACACGCCGTCGATCGCGGTTCTGCCCTTCACCAACATGTCCGGCGATCCTGAGCAGGAGTATTTCGCCGACGGGCTGGTTGAGGACATCATCACCACTTTGTCCAAGCTTACCGGGCTAAAGGTCATCGCGCGCAATTCCAGCTTCGTCTTCAAGGGACAGGCGGTCGATGTCAGAGAAGTCGCAAAACAGTTGGGCGTGCGGTACGTGCTTGAGGGCAGCGTTCGCCGCGCCGGAAACCGCATCCGGATCACTGCGCAGCTGATCGACGCAAACAGCGGCGCGCATGTCTGGGCCGAGCGGTATGACCGGGCGCTCGACGACATCTTCGCGGTTCAGGACGAGATTACGCTGGTGGTGGCGACCGAGATGCAGGTCTCGCTGACCGAAGGCGAGCAGGCCCGGATGCGCTATTCGACAACGTCCAACGTAGAGGCGTGGACCCATTGGGTGCGCGGGCTGTCATGGTTCCGCCGGGCGGTCACAAAGGAAAACGCTATTGAAGTCCTGTCCTCTTGGACACGTGCGCTAGAGCTCGATCCAAAGGCGGCCAGCATCCATGCCCTGATCGGCGTCAAGCATTATGGCGCCGCGAGGTTCGGCTGGTGGGACGACAGAGAAACCGCTCTCGCAAAAGCTCGGTCCTGCGCAGCGCGCGCGCTCGAACTGGAACCAGAGAATGCGGACGGTTTTATCACGTCAAGTCTGGTGTCGCTTGCGGAGGAAAGCTTTGACGCCGCTGCTGAGCAAGCTCTACGAGCTGTGGATTTGGCGCCCGGCTCCGCCGACGCCGCGTCTTTCGCATGCATGGTGCTTGGTTGTTCCGGACATGCGGCCGAGGCGGTTTCGCAAGGCGAGCGCGCGATGGAGTTGAGCCCGATTTGCCCCGGATTCTATTACGGCCAACTTGGGAACGCCTATCGCCTCGCGGGCAGATATGCAGACGCGATCCCGATGTTCCGGGCGTATCACGAACGCGAGCCAGGCTTTGGCCTGTTGGATCTCGTAATCGTCTATCGCGAACTTGGCGACGTCGATGAGGCGAAGCGCTGTGCGGCCGATCTGATGAAATCCCGTCCGGACTTCACCATTGAGGCGTGGACCAAGACTCAATTCCAGACCGACCAATCTCGTCTGGACGCGGACATTGCCGCTTTGCGCGCGGCGGGGCTGCCCGAACGCTGACCCGTCGCTACCGTCCCGGAAGCGCGCCTGTGATGACGTAGCGGAGGATGTCGACAACCTGCTCCGGCGTCTCGCAAACCGCAAGCGCCGCGGCGTCGACCTCCTTCAGGGGGTGCCGATGCTCCGGGGCGTGATTGACGATCAGCGGCTTGCCCAGAGCGGCGGCAAACCCGGCGTCGAAGGCCGCGTTCCACTGCTTGTATTTCTCGCCGAAACGCACCACGACGATGTCGGCCTTCTCGATCAGGGTGCGCGTGCGGATGGCGTTCACGCTCGCGCCCTTGCGATCATGCCAGACCGGGTCGGACTCCGCGCCCAGAATCTCCACCCCGCAATCGTCCGAGGCGGCGTGATCCGTAACCGGCGCCGAGAACGCGACGGGAAGTCCAGCGGCTTTGGCGCCGTCGGTGATCCGCTCACGCCAGTCCGTGTGAATCTCTCCCGATAGATAGACGGTCCAGTCGGACATCTTGAATTCTCCGATAGAGGATTGGCCGGACATCACTATGCCCGACCAAGCAGTTCCGCGCCACTTTGCAGGACCGCCTACTTCACTCTCCGCGGTGGGCGCCCCGCATCAGCGACCCGACACGCAATCCGACATAACCGATGCGCGTACGGGTGCTGAGAACCGGGGAGTTCTCCGAAACGTCAGTGGTGGACTCGCGTTTCAGAATATAGGCGCCCGAGAGGGCGATGACCCCCACGCCGACCACCGTCCACAAATCCGGATACTCGCCGAACAAAGCCGCGCCGAATATGGCCGCCCAGACGATCTGGGAATACTGCATCGGCGCTACGATGATGGCGTCGCCCAACCGATAGGCGGCGACCATAAAGCCCATCGCCACCAGCACCAGCGCCGCGACAACCGCAAACAGGCCAAGATCCTCGATCGGCAGATCGACATATACGAATGGCAGTGCCAGGGCGGCCAAAACAAGGTTCGTCAACATCGGATAGAGGATCATGACGACCGAACGCTCATCGCTGCCGATCTTGCGAACGATGATCGCGTTCAATGCGCCGAAAAACGCCGCGCCGAGGGCCGCGATATGGCCCGCGCTGATCGGGCTGGAGCCGGGGCGCAGTACGATCAGCACGCCGATAAGCCCCACTAACACCGCGATACCGCGGCGAAAATGGATGGTCTCTCCCAATATCGGTATCGCCAGAAGGGTGATCAGCAGCGGGGACGAGAACACAAAGGCGTAGACCTGGGTCAGCGGCAGTTTGCTGAACGCGTAAAACGCGCAGACGCCGGCGGTGGTGCCGCTGACGCATCTCAGGGCCAGCCACCAGGGGTGCACGGGGCGCAGCTTGCCAGGCTTGTCCTCGCTGATCATGAAGCCAGCGATCATCGGGAAGCTCAACAACGCGCTGAAGAAAACGATCTGAAACGTCGAATATGTGGCGCCGAGGATCTTGACCACGACGTCGTGAAACGAAAACACCGCAAACGCGGCCAAACCCATCAGGGCGCCTGCGGTGTTTGGGGACAGAGAGCGAAAAAAGCCGATCATTCGAAGTCTCGATGCTTTGCTGAGGAGGCGCGCTTCTATCACACGATTGTTCGGGCGACAGATCAACACCTATGAGAAGTCGGAATGTCCGCTATGCGGGGAATGCAAAGCGCCGCCGCGCCTACTCTTCGACTTTCGGCGCGGCGCGCATTCGCTTAACAGCGCCGCGGCGGGTTTTGGCGTCCATACGGCGGCGTTTCGAGCCGAGCGTCGGCCGGGTCTTCCGACGCGGCTTGGGCCGTTCGGAAGCCTTGGCGATCAGGGTGATCAGGCGCTCCATCGCATCCTCGCGGTTTCGGACCTGACTGCGATATCGGTCGGCGAACAGGACGATGGCCCCCTCCTTGGTCCAGCGTCGGCCGGCGAGTCGTTTCAGACGAGCCTTAACATCGGGGGGAAGGTGAGGGGATCGCTCAGCCTCGAACCGCAGTTCGACCGCGGTGGCGACCTTGTTCACGTTCTGCCCGCCTGGGCCGGAAGCGCGGGTGAAGCTTTCAGTGACCTCCCACTCAGCGATTTCAATCTGGTCGGTGACGCGGATCATGTCCCTTACCTGCGCGCTCATGCATGAAAACGGAAGGGCGAAAAACGAAAGGGGCCGCGCTGGGCGGCCCCCCGTGAGTCTGGTCTGTCCCACGTCGGGTCGGGCGCTTGCCCGACACGCACACGTCAGCGAAGAAATGGAGGCTGCCCCAAAATCATCACCCCACGTGCTCGGCGTAACGACAAATCCAATATCTCACTCGACATTGGTCACCTCCTTTCTTGCCTGTTTCAACAGTGGTGAAACGATGCCCGGTTTCCAGAAAAAATCAAACAAAAAATATATTACAATGCGCAATGGATTGCGGTTTGAGTCGTCAATGCTGCGAAATATGGGGCGAAATGACGCAATATCAGCTTCGCCGGAGAAGCCTCGAATTTCTTGCCAGCCCATCGGTCGGCGCAAGAAAACAGGCGCCCGGAACTGGTCCGGGCGCCTGGGTCTTAGGCCTTACTCAGCTGGGGTTTCAGAGGCGTCTTCGGTCGGGTCGGCCTTGGCGGTTTGAACCCAATCGGAGGTTGCTGCGGCGCCGAGGCGCATCAGTTCGCTGGCCTCTCGCGTATAATCCTCGAGCGCCTTGACCTGAAATCCGTGAACAATCTTAACCGCCGTCTGGGGCTCTTTACACTCCGCGAGTTTTCGGGCGGTGGCCACATCCTCCGCCAACCGGCGCTGCGTGAAGTCAAGAATCTCGGACTGAACGGAAAGCATAGCCCGGTACATCCGCTGGTTCATTTCCGCCATAGCATGAACCGACTGGCGATTGCCTTCGGCGATGGCTTCGATATCGACATTTGGTTTGGCCAAGTTGTCGGCCTTCGTCTTGGGTGAGGGCATCTTGGGTCTCTCCAGAATAATGTTAGAAAACACCGTTCCGCCCGGAGATATCTATCGCCAGCGACCCCTCCGGGTGGGCGCGCCTGGCTTCTTAATCTGAAATCCGCAGGGACCGGTCCAATGCGCCGAATCCCTTTCAGACGAGGTTAGAATAGCGCGCTTCGCTAGATTCGAGATAGACATCAAATTCAGCCGCTACGGCGCGGGCGAGCGGGCGCTGCCTGGCGGCGATCTCAAACCGGCCGGGTCCGGTTGATCGCACCGCCTCGGGAAAGCGCCGTTTCACGCGCTCCGCCTCTTCGATCAAGGGCGCCGCGAACGCCCCGAACCTGTCGATCAGCGCGTCGCCGTCGAAGGCGAGATCGCACATCAATCGCTCGATGACATGCCCCCTCAGCTTATCGTCCGGGGTAAGCGTCGCGCCTCGCACCGTGGCCAGGCCGTGCTTTGAGACCGCGGCCTGATAGTTGGCTGTGGCCGCCTGGTTCTGCGCAAACCCCTGCGGCAGGCGACTGACGGCGGAGGCGCCCATGCCAATCAGCGCGTCAGCCGTGTCGGTCGTGTAGCCTTGGAAATTGCGGCGCAACCGCCCCTCTCGGGCAGCGACGGCCATCGGATCGTCAGGTCTGGCGTAATGGTCGATGCCAATATGCTGATAGCCGTGGTCGGCTAGCCGTTTATCCGCGGCCTTGAATTGCGCGACGCGCTGGTCCGGGTCCGGCAGGGCTTGCACGGGAATCATCTTCTGCCGGCGGGACATCCACGGCACATGGGCGTAGCCGAACAGCGCGACCCGATCCGGCGAAAGTTCGACCGTCTGGTCCAGCGTGCGCATCAGCCCGTCGCATGTCTGATGCGGCAGACCGTAGAGCGCATCGGCGTTGACCCGCCTGGCGCCGACGCTGCGCAGCCCCGCGATAACATCCCGCGTCAGCTCAAAGCTCTGTTCGCGATGGATCGCCTTCTGCACCTTGGGGTCGAAATCCTGAACGCCGACGCTGGCCCGGGTAATGCCGATCTTTCCCAGCGCCTCGGTTTTTTCCTCGTCGATCTCGCCCGGGAACACTTCAACCGCGATCTCGGCGTCAGGATCGAAGTTGAACCGGTCGCGTATGAAAGTGTCGAGCGCGACGATCTGGCTGGCGGAGAGCGATGTGGGTGAGCCTCCGCCCCAATGCATATGAACCACGCGCGCGCCTTTAGGGACATGGCGCGAGACCGCATCGATCTCGGCGACGAGAAACTCGAGATAACGCTCCACCGGCCCAGCGTGGCGTGCGCCTTGCGTTCTGCATGCACAGAACCAGCATAAATCGCGGCAGAACGGGATATGGATATAAAGCGAAAGCGTTGATCGGGCTGGTAAATCCTGTACCCAACCGGCATAAACCTCCCGGTCGACCGCAGCGCTGAAATGTGGCGCGGTCGGATAACTAGTGTATCTGGGCGCGGCCTTGGCCGCGCTCTGCTTTAACTGAGCGAGCGTATCTTCCACCATGGGGGCGACTTTTCGACCGCTGGCGTCCCCTGCGCATTGACCCACGTCAAGATCAACGTAATGCTTGTTCATCTTGGGAGAGAGTATGACCGCCAACCCGATCTTTCGAATCGCGGAAGGCGCGGCGACAGGTCGATGTGCGACATGCGGCATTCGCGAAAAAGCCGTTTGCGCTTATTGCTCGCCGCCCGAACTGCTGAGGCTCGAAGGGATCAAGTCCTACAAGGACTATGAACCCGGCGAGGAAATCGCCGCTGCAGGCGAAGAATCCGCCTTTGTAGGATCGATTGTCCATGGCGTCGTCAGCCTGAGCAAAACCATGGTGGACGGCCGCCGTCAGATGGTCGGTTTGCTGTTTCCGTCGGACTTCATCGGTCGCCCGTTTCGCCCAAGTGCGCCATTTGACGCAGTCGCAGTGACGAATGTTCGGGTATGTCGGTTTAGACGAAACAGGTTTGAAGCGCTCTGCGCGGACTCAAACAACTTGGAGCGGCGCTTTCTGGAGATGACTCTGGATGAACTTGACGCCTCTCGCGAGTGGATGTTGTTGCTGGGGCGCAAAAGTGCGAGGGAGAAGCTGGCGAGCTTTCTGGTGATCCTGGCGCGCCGCGCAGCGGGTATCCGGGAGGAGCCGCTGGATAACGGAGTGACGGTCGAGTTGCCGCTGACGCGAGAGCAGATGTCGGAATATCTCGGCCTGACGATCGAGACTGTCAGTCGGCAGTTCTCGAAACTGAAGAGGGAGGGAGTGATCGCGTTGAACAGCGCACGGGAGGTCGCGATTTTGGATTTTGCACGCCTTCTGGACGCCTCGGGTGATGAATCCGACGGCGACGCGCTGTACTAAAATGCGTTCTCACACACTTGCGCATGTCATTTGACCGAGATCAAAGCCCGGCGCGCCGCCACGCGCCTTTAACCCCACCGGAACGAGTCCGACGGCGTCGGACCGATTTTTCACGACCCGCAGCCGACGGAGAATTCTCATGAGCCGTGCCGTGCAACTGTTCTTGCTAGGCCTCGTTGCGTTTTTTGCGCTGGTCGCCGCGAACCGCGCGCTGGATGTCGCCTATATGGTCCACGCGATCCTGATCGCGGTCGCCGCTATCGTCACGTTCATCGTGGTGGTGCGAAAAATGGGCGACGACAGTGTCAGCGTGCCCGCGCCTGTGGCCGCGACGGGATACTCCGAAGGGGTAATCCGCGCAGGCGTGATCGCCACGGTCTTCTGGGGCGTCGTCGGCTTTTCGGCCGGCCTGTTCATCGCGCTGCAACTGGCCTATCCCCCGCTCAATCTGGAGCTGCCCTGGACGACATTCGGGCGGCTGCGCCCGCTGCACACCTCGGCCGTGATCTTCGCATTCGGCGGCAACGCATTGATTTGCACTTCGTTCTACGTCGTGCAGCGTACGACGGGCGCGCGGCTCTGGGGCGGCAACCTGGCCTGGTTCGTGTTCTGGGGCTACCAGCTGTTCATCGTCCTGGCGGCGACGTCCTATGTGCTGGGCGGGTCCCAGTCCAAAGAATACGCCGAGCCGGAGTGGTATATCGACCTGTGGCTGACGATTGTCTGGGTGGCCTATCTCGCCGTATTCGTCGGCACGGTGACCCGACGGAAAGAGCCGCATATCTATGTCGCGAACTGGTTCTATATGGGCTTCATTCTGACCATCGCGATGCTGCACGTCATCAACAACCTGGCTGTGCCGGTGTCGGTGTTCGGGTCTCGCAGCTACTCTCTGTTCGCAGGCGTTCAGGACGCGATGACGCAATGGTGGTACGGCCATAACGCGGTCGGCTTCTTCCTGACCGCCGGCTTCCTGGGGATGATGTACTACTTCATTCCGAAACAGGCGGAGCGGCCGGTCTACTCATACAAGCTGTCGATCATCCACTTCTGGTCGCTGATCTTCATGTATATCTGGGCGGGTCCGCACCACTTGCATTTCACGGCGCTGCCCGACTGGGCGCAGACGCTGGGCATGGTGTTCTCGGTAATCCTGTGGATGCCAAGCTGGGGCGGCATGCTGAACGGCCTGCTGACGCTGGCCGGCGCCTGGGACAAGCTGCGCACCGACCCGATCATCCGGATGATGGTGGCGGCGGTCGCTTTCTACGGCATGTCGACCTTCGAAGGTCCGCTGATGGCGATCAAGGCGGTCAACTCTCTCAGCCACTACACCGACTGGACCATCGGCCATGTGCATTCCGGCGCGCTGGGCTGGGTTGGCATGATCTCCTTCGGCGCGGTCTACTATCTGACGCCGCGCCTGTGGGGTCGCGCGCGACTCTACAGCCTCGCCATGGTCAGCTGGCACTTCTGGCTGGCGACGATCGGCATCGTCCTCTACGCGGCGGCGATGTGGGTCAGCGGCATCACGCAGGGCCTGATGTGGCGCGAGTTCGACGATCAGGGTTTCCTGGTCAACAGCTTCGCGGCGACGGTCGAGGCGATGGTGCCCTTCTACTGGATCCGCGCAGCGGGCGGCCTGCTCTATGTCGCTGGCGGAGTGCTGATGGCGTACAACGTCTGGCGCACGATCCGCGGCGACCAGCGCAATGAAACCACCCTCATCGCGGGCGGCGGCGCCGCCGTGCCGGCCGAGTAAGGAGACGTAGCGATGTCATTGCTCGATAAGAACAAGTATTTCGAACGCAACGTCACCTATCTTCTGGTCGGCGCGCTCTTCGTAGTCAGCATCGGCGGTCTGGTTCAGATCACGCCGCTGTTCTATCTCGAGAACACGATCGAAAAGGTGGATGGCATGCGGCCCTACTCTCCGTTGGAGCTGAAGGGCCGCGATATCTACATCCGTGAGGGCTGTTATCTGTGTCACAGCCAGATGATCCGCCCGATGCGGGACGAGGTCGAACGCTATGGCCATTACAGCCTGGCTGCGGAATCGATGTACGATCATCCGTTCCAGTGGGGCTCGAAGCGGACCGGGCCTGATCTGGCCCGCGTCGGTGGCCGCTATTCGGATGACTGGCATATCGATCACATGGCCGACCCGCGGCAGGTGGTGCCCGAGTCTGTGATGCCGTCCTATCCGTTCCTGATCGAGACCAAGCTGGACTTCAAGAACGTCGACCAGCATCTGCGGGCCAACGCCGATGTGGGCGTGCCCTATACAGATGAGATGCTGAAAGCGGCGAAGGCCGACCTCGTATCTCAGACCAACCCGGATGCGGATGGCGTCGACGCCCTGCTGGAACGCTATCCGGGCGCGCAGGTTCGCAATTTCGACGGCCGGTCCGAGATCACCGAACTGGATGCGTTGATCGCCTATCTACAGATCCTCGGCACAATGGTCGATTTCTCGACCTATGACGCCGAGGCGAACTGGCGCTGATGGAGGGCGAGATGGACACATACTCGTTTCTCCGCCAACTCGCGGACAGCTGGTTCCTGCTGGGAATGATGGTGATTTTCATTGCGATCGTCGTTTTCGTGCTGCGCCCCGGTTCCCGCGAGATTCATGACGATATCGCCCAGATCCCCTTTCGTAACGACAAGCCCGGAGAGTGATGATGGCTGACAAGAAATATGTCGATGAAGTCACCGGCACCGCAACCACCGGGCATGAGTGGGACGGGATCCAGGAACTCGACACCCCGATGCCAAAATGGTGGCTGTGGACGCTTTACGCCTGCATCGTCTGGGGCATTGGCTATGTCATCGCCTACCCGGCGTTCCCGATCAGCAGCACCATCTCAGAGTCGAGCGCGCTTGGTTGGACGAGCCGCGGCGCGCTAGCTGGGCGAATGGAGGAGGTTCGCGCCGAACGCTCGGTCTTCACCGATCAGATCGCCGCGAAATCGATCGAAGATGTGACGGCGGACCCCGATCTGCTGCGCTTTTCGCAGGCTGGCGGGGCGGCGACCTTCCGCGCCTTCTGCTCACAGTGTCATGGCGGCGCGGGATCGGGCCGGCCGGGCGGCTATCCGAACCTGCAGGACGATGACTGGTTGTGGGGCGGCAGCATCGATGACATCCACAACACGATCCTGAACGGCATCCGGAATGAGGATTCGCCGGACGCGCGATTCTCAGAAATGCCGGCCTTCGGCAGAGACGGTATTTTGGGAAATGAAGAGATCGCGCAGGTCGTCGAGCATGTCGTGAAAATCTCGGGACAGGAGAGCGACGCGAACCTCGCCGGGCCCGGCGCCACGATCTTCGCCGAAAATTGCGCAGCTTGTCATGCGGAAGACGGAACCGGCGATCAGAGCCAGGGCGCGCCAAACCTGACCGATGCGATCTGGCTGTTTGGGGGCGATCGCGACTCTATTGCGGAGACGGTCCGCAACAGCAGATACGGCGTCATGCCCGCCTGGGGTTTCAACGGCTACCTGACGGATTACGAGATCAAGATGGTCTCTATCTATGTCCACTCGCTGGGCGGCGGTGTAAAATAGCATCCTCATCCGTCAGCGGGAGAACCTGACCGGCGCGACACAGCGCCGGTCTTAACAATTGCGATCCCGGCGGGTTTGGGGAGGCGTTAATGTCATCCGATCAGTCACCGGCGCTATTCGCGGCGCGCGAACCGGTCTTTCCGAGGCGCGTGACGGGTCCATTCCGCACCGCCAAATGGTGGATCATGGCGGTCACGCTGGGCATCTACTACATCACCCCTTGGATTCGTTGGGATCGCGGCGCGGACATGCCCAGCCAGGCGGTTCTGGTCGATCTCGCCAATCGCCGCTTTTTCTTTTTCTGGATCGAGATCTGGCCGCAGGAGTTCTACTACGTCGCCGGGCTGTTGATCATGGCGGGGCTGGGCCTGTTCCTGTTCACCTCCGCCCTGGGGCGCGTCTGGTGCGGCTACGCCTGCCCGCAAACAGTCTGGGTCGACCTCTTCATTCTGGTCGAGCGGTGGATCGAAGGCGATCGCAATGCGCGAATCCGCCTGTTGAAGCAACCCTGGAATCCAGACAAGGCGCGCAAGCGCATCATGAAATGGACGTCTTGGCTCCTGATCGGACTCGCGACGGGCGGCGCGTGGATATTCTATTTCGCTGACGCGCCCACGCTGTTGGTCGATCTGGTCACATTTCAGGCCCCGTTTGTCGCCTATACGACGATGCTGATCCTGACGGCGACGACATTCGTCTTTGGCGGCTTCATGCGAGAACAGGTGTGCAACTATATGTGCCCCTGGCCGCGCATTCAGGGCGCAATGCTGGACCCCCTGTCCCTGATCGTCACATACCGCGACTGGCGGGGCGAGCCGCGCGGCAAGCACCGGAAGAGAGAAGGCGCGGAGGAGCTGGGCGACTGCATCGATTGCAACGCCTGCGTCGCGGTCTGCCCGCAGGGGATCGACATTCGCGATGGCCAGCAGATGGAGTGCATCACCTGCGCCCTCTGCATCGACGCTTGCGACGATGTGATGGATAAGATCGGCAAGCCGCGCGGCCTTATCGCTTACGCCACTTTGGCGGATGAGGCCAGCGCCGCAAAGGGTGAGGATCATCCGCCCGTCTGGAAACGCGCCATTCGTCCGCGCACGCTGATCTATTTCACACTGTGGGCCGGGATCGGCATCGCGATGGTCGTCACCCTGTTCATGCGCGACACGCTGGATGTGACGGTCGAGCGCGACCGCAATCCGGTCTTCGTGACCTTGTCGGACGGCTCGATTCGAAACGGCTATACTCTGAAGGTGCAGAACAAGCAGGGCTCCAGGCAGGATATCTGGGTGTTCCTTGAGACCGGCGAGTGGCTCCAGATGGAGATTCAGGATTTAGACGGCAACCGTGTCGAGGCGCCGGCGGATTCGCAAAAAACTCTGCGGATCTTTGTGGTTTCACCCGAAGGGGCCCTGCCGAACGAGCGTACTGATATTCGCTTCCGCTTGGAAAACCCCCTGACCAAGGAACGCGTCTTCTATAAAAGCGTGTTCATCGGGCCGGAAGCGGGGGGCTGACCCCCGGAATGAATGCGTGGCCCGGCAATGACGATATGAGGAGAGCGCGATGACGCGCGAGACCTCGGCGAGAACCCTGACCGGGCGAAAGGTCCTGCTGATCTTTATCGCCTTTTTCGGAATCGTGACCGCCGTCAACATCGTGATGATCTATTCGGCCACCAGCACCTTCCCGGGGCTGGTGGTTAAGAATTCCTATGTCGCGAGTCAGAACTTCGATGCCGAACGCAACGCCCATAACGCCCTCGGCTGGAGCGCGGGCGCTGGTCTGGACGATGGCGAGCTGACGGTCGCGATACAGGATCGTGACGGCGCGCCGGTGCACGGGTTAGCAGTCTCGGCGATTATTGGCCGACCAGCGACGAATGAAGGCGAGCGCATCGTCGACCTGCACCCGTCCGGCGACGTCTATATCGCGCATCCGGGCCTACCAAAGGGCGCCTGGCGGATTGAGATTCGCGCTCAAGGCGGGCCGGAGGAGACGTTCCGCGCGCTGACGAGGGTTTATCAGCCGAGCGACAAGGACTGAACTGATGGCCGACGCCGCTATTGGAGCCGAAAGCGCGTCAGAGGCGCCGGGGCTCGGCTGCTGCCCCACCGGCCCGGCGGCGCTCACCTCCACGGACGCCAACGCCGCGCGCGCCGCCGCCGAGCGCTGGGCGAGGCCGGCCACGGATGGCGCGATGCGGGTCGATCTGATGGTTCCCGACATTCACTGTTCCGCCTGCATCTCACGCATCGAGCGCGGGCTGGCGCGCATGCCGGGCGTGGACTCGGCGCGGGTGAACCTGTCGCTGCGCCGCGTCGCTGTCGTGTTTCGCGATGGCGGGGCTTCGGTCGCCGGGATCATGGACCAACTGACCGATTTCGGCTATCCGGCCAAACCGTTCGACGCCGAGGCGGTGGACGCGCTACGCAAGGATCCGGTGGGCCGGGAGCTTCTGGCTTCGATGGCGGTGTCAGGATTCGCGGCCGCCAACATCATGCTTTTCTCGGTCTCGATCTGGTCGGGGGCGGAGGATTCCACCCGGGACCTGCTGCACTGGATGTCCGCGTTGATCGCCCTGCCCGCCGTCGGGTTCGCCGGGCGGCCGTTTTTCCGTTCGGCGTTCAGAGCGTTGAGCGCGGCGCGGCTGAACATGGACGTGCCGATCTCTCTGGCGGTGCTGCTGGCGGTCGGCGTGTCGATCTACGAGACCGCGCAGGGCGGCGCCCACGCCTATTTCGACGCCTCCGTCACGTTGCTCTTTTTCCTGCTGATTGGCCGTTATCTGGACCACCGGGCGCGCGGCATGGCGCGCGGGGCTGCGGCGGAGCTGACGGCGCTTCGCGCAAGAGCGGCCACCCGGATCGGGCCGGACGGCGTGCGGACCGCGGTGGCGATCGAAGAGCTTCAGCCCGGCGATCTGGTGGAGGTGGCGGCGGGCGAGCGCATTCCGGCCGACGGCGAGATCGAAGAGGGACGCACCGATCTCGACCGGTCCATGGTGACAGGCGAAAGCGCGCCTGAGGCCGCTGGCCCCGGCGATACCGCCCACGCGGGCATGCTGAACTTGACCGGTCCGTTCCGGCTGCGCGTCAGCGCGGCGGCCGAGGATACGTTGCTGGCGGACATCTCGCGCATGATCTCTGCGGCTGAAACCGGCAAGAACCGCTACACCCGCCTCGCCGACCGGGCCGCGCAGATCTATGCGCCCGCGATCCACATCGTCTCTGCGATGGCGTTTCTCGGTTGGCTTTACGCGACCGGCGACTGGCGGCAGTCGGTGCTGATCGCCGCCGCAACGCTGATCGTCACCTGTCCCTGCGCACTGGGCCTGGCCGTGCCGGTGACGCAGGCGGTTGCGGGCGGTGTGCTGTTTCGCGCCGGCGTATTGGTCAAGGACGGCGCCGCGCTGGAGAAACTGGCCGAGATCGATACGGTGGTCTTCGACAAGACCGGCACCCTGACATTGGGCAAACTGACGCTGACCGATGCGCCCGCGCATGATCATCCGCTATGGCCGGTCGCCGCTTCCCTTGCGGGCGCCAGCCGACACCCACTCTCGCGCGCTGTGGCGACCGCAGCGCCGGTCGCTGGCGCAGCGCTGACAGACATCGTCGAAGTTCCCGGCTCTGGCGTCGAAGGCGAGTGGAACGGCCGCCGTGCGCAGCTGGGACGTGCCGAATGGTGCGGCGGGACCGTCAGCGAAGATGCCGCCGGACCCGAAGTCTGGCTGTCGGTTGAGGGCGAGGCGCCGCTTCGCTTCGGATTCTCGGACCGGCTGCGCGCGGATGCAAGCGACGTCGTTGCAGTCTTGAAGGCCAATGGGCTCGACGTGATGCTGCTGTCGGGCGACCTCCCGGCGGCGGTCGAGGCGGCGGCGCGCGATGCTGGCATCGTGACGGCTGAGGCAAGCCTATCACCAGCTGACAAGCTTGCGCGATTGCAGGAGCTGGCGGGTGAAGGACGCAAGGTTCTGATGGTGGGCGACGGGATCAACGACGCCCCCGCCCTCGCCTCGGCCCATGTGTCGATGTCGCCGGTCGAGGCGGCGGAGGTCAGCCAAGCCGCGGCGGGTCTCGTATTCTTCGGCGACAATCTGGACCCGGTTACGACCGCCATACAAACCGCGCGGGGCGCTCGCAGGCGCGCCCTGGAAAACTTTGGGATTGCGGCGGTCTACAACCTGATCGCAGTCCCGTTCGCGATCGCAGGCTTCGTCTCTCCACTGATCGCGGCGCTGGCGATGTCCGGCTCCTCCATCGTCGTGACGCTGAACGCGCTTCGGCTGCGGTTCTCGGGGGGCGCGCGATGAATATCCTCATCTATTTGATCCCAATCGCGCTTATTCTTGGCGGTCTAGGACTGGCGGCGTTCTTCTGGGCGTTGCGGTCAGGCCAGTACGACGATCTGGACGGCGCCGCGCATCGCATCCTTGAGGATGACGACGATCCCGGCGACCGGCCCGGCTAGGCAGGCTTGCATCTGGATCGCCGGGCGTGTAGGCGTTTGGTTATATTGTAACCAAAGGAACTCCGCCCGTGTCCGCCACCTCTTCTCTGGACGCCGCAGTCCGCGCCGAGCTGGTGCTGACCCGAAGAGGCGTGCGCATGACTCAGCTGCGACGCGACGTGTTGCGCACGCTGATGGAGGAGGACCGCCCCGTCGGCGCCTATAAGCTGTTCGACCAATTGAAGGCGCGGGACGCCGCCTCGGCCCCGCCCGCTGTTTATCGCGCGCTGGATTTTCTGGTCAGCGAAGGCATGGCGCACAAACTGCAGTCGTTAAACGCCTATGTCGGATGCGCCTGCTTCGAACACGCGCATGACGCCCACTTTCTGATCTGCCGCGATTGCAGCGCGGCGCAGGAGGTGCCCACCAAGGCGATCCGCAAGCAGATCGATAGGGACGCCAGCGCGCACGGGTTCGCCGTAGAGCGCATGATGATCGAAACGGTCGGCCTGTGCGCGGCTTGCGCGGACACCGCCTGATGGACGCGCAGACATCGCCTCTGATCTCGGTCGACGGGCTGACCATTCGAGACGGCGGACGGGTGCTGCTGGACCGGGTAAGCATGTCGATCGATCCCGGCGAGATCGTCACCGTCATCGGCCCGAACGGCGCGGGGAAGACGACGCTTCTCCGAGCGATCATCGGCGCAATCTCGCCCAGCGCCGGCCATGTGAGCCGGTCTAAGGGCCTGCGCATCGGCTACACGCCGCAAAAACTGGCGGTGGAGCGCACCGTGCCGATCACCGTTGAGCGGTTTCTCTCAATCGGGGCGAAAATTTCTCCCGGCGACCGAGCGCGCGCGCTGGCGCGGACGGGCGTCGCCGAGATGCGCGATGCGCAGATGGCTGATCTTTCGGGCGGAGAGTTGCAGCGCGCTCTGCTGGCCCGCGCATTGATGCGAGAGCCGAACCTTCTGATCCTCGACGAGCCGACGCAGGGCCTGGATCAGCCCGGCGAAGCTGGATTTTATCGCCTGATCGAGGAGATCCGATCCGAGACCGGATGCGCGATCCTGATAGTCAGCCATGACATCCACGTGGTCATGCGAGCGGCCGACAAGGTGATCTGCCTGAACGGTCATGTCTGCTGCGCCGGGGCGCCGTCCGCCGTCTCAACCGATCCCAGCTATTTGCGCCTCTTTGGCGGGCGGGCCGACGCGACACTGGCGCTTTACAAGCACGAGCACGACCACAGCCACGATCACGACCATCGCCTCTGCGATCATGAGCACGCGCAAGACCATCAACACGATGAGGCTGCAGCGCCATGAACTTGCTGGACGACTTTCTGATCCGCGCCCTGTTGGCGGGTCTGGCGCTGGCGCTGACGGCGGCGCCGCTGGGCTGCTTTGTCGTTTGGCGGCGCATGGCCTATTTCGGGGACGCGACCGCGCATGCCGCGCTGCTGGGAGTCTCGGCCGCGCTGCTGGCGGACGCCCCCCTGCCCTTCGGCGCCGCGGTGGTCGCCGCCGCCATGGCGCTTATCGTCTCGGCCAGCGCTCGCCAAGCAGGCCGCGGAGGTCAGTATGCGCCCGACACCCTTTTGGGCGTCGCAGCCCATGGCGCGCTGGCGCTGGGACTGGTGGGGCTGGCGCTGGCGCCCGGCGGGCAGGCAAGGCTGCACGCCTTTCTAATGGGCGACCTTCTGGCGGTTTCGAAATTGGATTTAACGGTGATCTGGGGCGCGGCGGCGGCGCTGGGGGCCTATTTGTGGTCCCGCTGGTCGCCGCTTTTGACCGTCGCGCTCAGCCCGGAACTGGCGTCGGCTGAGGGAATCGCTGTCCGGCGCGAGAACGCGATCTATCTTCTGGCGCTCGCCCTGTTCGCCGCGGCCGCGATGAAGATCGTCGGCGCGTTGTTGGTGACGGCTTTTCTAATAATTCCAGCGGCGGCGGCGAGGCCGCTTTCCTGCACGCCAGAGGGAATGGCGCGGCTTGCGATGGTATTGGGCGCGCTTGCGGTCGTTTTGGGACTTGGCGGGTCTTACGTCGCGGACTCTCCCACCGGACCCAGCATCGTCGTGGCGGCGGCCCTTCTGTTTTCCGTCTGCAATCTCTTGCCTAAGTTTGGTGCAGTGCAACGATAGCGATCGCCGAGTTCCGAATACTCCCACAATGCGAAACCCTTGGTCGACACTTCCCGTGTAATTTGTTAAGCTTATGACAATCACCAAGAAAGTTTGCGTGGCGTGCCCTAGGACTTCGAGCATCGAAATTGGGGGCTTGGCAGCCATGAAAATTCCTTCACCGGCATCCGCAGCCGGACTTTATGCGTTTGCGATCGCTGGCGCGCTCTGCGCCACCTCGTTGCACGCGGCTGAGACTGGTTCTGCGCAGGGCGTCGGCGAGGCCGTCGCCGTGATCGACAACGCGAACATCACCGGCGAGATTGGCGACCGCACTCTGGCCGTCGGCGCCAGAGTGTTCATGGGCGACCTGATTAAAACGGACGGCGCGGGAGAAGCGCAGTTGCTGTTCGCCGACGAGACCCGGATGGTGGTCGGGCCGAATTCCTCTCTGATCATCGACGAGTTCGTCTTCCGCAATGAAGCCTCGGTTTCAAAATTTGCGGTTCGCGCGCTTGGCGGCGCGTTTCGGTTCATGACCGGGAAAAGCGAGAAAGAGAGCTACTCGATTCGCACGCCATCGGCGACGATCGGCGTGCGCGGCACCGCTTTCGACTTCAGCATCGCGCCGGATGGCCGGACGGATTTGGTGCTGTTCCACGGTTCTGCGCATGTGTGCGGAAATGGCGGTTCTTGCGAGACCGTGGTGCATACCTGCGATCTGGCGCGGTCCGACCTGAATGAAGCGGTTGAGGTGATCCGTCAGGAGAGAAAGCGCGCGCGTGTGACGTCGTCGCTGTTCCCCTACGTCGCATCACAAAGCTCGCTGCGTTCCGACTTCAAACTTGCAACGGAATCCTGCGGCGAAGTCGCCGTAATCGATGTGGATCCGGTTGATCCGACGCCTGTCGTCAGGGTCGAGAAAGTGGAGACGGTTGTAACCGTCGCATCCGCGCCGCCTCCGCCAGCAAATGATCCGCCACCACCTCCGCCTGCCGCGCCGCCACCGCCAGTGGGTGACGGAAATGACGGGCTTGGAAATGGTGACGGCGAGAATCCCGGATGCAAGGGAGGCGGCTGCGTGGATGTGTCTAATCCCGGCAGGGGTCATGGCGATGACACATCGCCAGGTCAAAGTGGCGAAAAAGGCAATGGCGGCGGAAATAGCACATCTGGTGGCGGCGGCGGCGCGAATAGCGCGTCCGGCGGAAACGGAAATGACACTTCCAGCGCCGGCGACGACACGACGTCCAACGGCAATGGGCGCGGTGGCGGAAACGGGCGCGGGAACGGCAATGGGCGGGGCGGACGCGGCTGATGAGAGCCGTCGGTCGGAGATTGTCCTGAACCGCCATGGCGTTGCCAACGCCTAGCCCTCGTTTGATCGCGCTGATTGTCGGCCTGCTCTGCGTGGCCGGTTTCACCGCCGTTCGGATCGCGGACCCATTCCCTGTCCGCGTCATGCGCTCAGTCACATTCGACATGTTCCAGCGGATGGCGCCCCGGCCGTACGACCCGTCGGTTCCGGTGCGCATCGTGACCATAGACGAGGCTTCGCTGAGAACGATCGGTCAATGGCCCTGGCCCCGGAACGTTCTGGGCGAGATGGTCGATCGCTTGCACGCCGCCGGAGCGGCGGTCGTGGCGTTCGACTTCATGTTCGCGGAATCCGACCGGTTGTCGCCGTCGCGCATTGTCGAGCAGCCCGAGGTCGCTGCGATTCTAAAATCGTCCCGCGCTCAAAAGCTGGCCTCCGAGTTGCCAGACAACGACCTGGTATTCGGCGACGCGATCGGTCGTGGCGCTGTAGTGCTGGGTTTTGCAACCTCGGTCGAGGAAGGCGCGCCGCCGCCACTTCGGGCGGGTTTCGCGTATACCGGCGAACCAGTGACCGGCGCGCCGCCACTCATGATGGGCTCAACGCCGCCCCACCCCAGCCTTTCAGAAGGCGCGCTTGGCGTCGGGTCGATTAGTCTGAGCCGCGATGACGGATATGGCGTCGTGCGATCGACCCCTCTGATATGGAGCGATGGAAACCGAAACTACCCAAGTCTGGCGGCGGAGGCGCTCCGGGTTGCGCAGGGCGCTTCAACTTATGTCGTTCATGGCCACCCGACCATCGCCGACTCAATCGAAGCGGTGCGAATCGGGGGATTTGAAGCCCCGACGACGCCCGCTGGCGAGTTGGTGATGCGCTACACGCATGACATGCCCAATCGCTATATCCCGGCTCATGACCTGTTCGACGATGACAGATTGCGTGCTCTGATCCCGAAACTTGAAGGGCATATCGTCTTCGTCGGCGCCTCCGCGACCGGGCTGTTCGATATCCGGCAGACGACATTGGGCGAAAGCGTTCCCGGTGTCCTGATACACGCCCAGGCGGCCGAGCAGATTCTGACGCAGAATTTTTTGCTCCGCGCCGATTGGGTGCAGGCGGTCGAACTGGGAATTCTGATCGCCACCGGAATTTTGCTAATCGTCACAACGCTTTATCTCGGCGCGCGGTCCTCGTTCGTACTGGGTTTCGCAATCGCCGTCTGGGTATTTGGCGGCGCGTGGTACGCCTTCAACACATCCGGACTGTTGATCGATCCGAGCTTCGCCCTAGTCGGTGGTTTTGTCGGTTGGTTCGCCACAACCGCGTTTCGCTATGTCGTCGCCGACCGGGACAAACGGGTCATTCGCCACGCATTCTCGCATTATGTGGCGCCCTCGATCCTGCGCCAGATCGAGAACGATTCCGGGCGGCTGGAGTTGGGCGGCGAGACGCGAGAAGTCTCGATCATGTTCTCGGATGTGCGCGACTTCACGCCATTGTCCGAATCGTTGTCGCCGACGGAGTTGGTCGCCTTGCTGAATAAGCTGCTGGGCGAATTGAGCGCCGAGATCGTTTCTGAAGGCGGTACGATCGACAAATATATCGGCGATTCAGTTATGGCGTTCTGGAACGCCCCGCTGGATCAGGCGCACCACGCGAAGCTCGCCTGCAACGCCGCGATAAAGATGCGGGCCGCAGCGCGACGTCTGAATGAAACGGACGGGTTGGGCCTGAAGGAGCTAGAAGGGTCAGGCGCCGAACTTAGGATCGGTATCGGCGTCAATACCGGCAACGCCTGCGTCGGCAATGTCGGCTCAATGGAACGGTTCGACTATTCGGCCGTTGGCGACGCGGTGAATGTTGCGTCGCGGATTGAAAGTTCGTGCAAGCATGTCGCGTTCGACATCCTGGTCGCAGGCGCCACCGCCGCGCAGGCGCCTGACTTCGCGCTGCTGGAAGCGGGCGGTATCGCCCTGAAAGGCAAATCGAAACCCGAGACACTGTATCTACTGGTTGGCGATGAGACGTTCCGACGAAGCGCTGCTTTCTGTGAATTTGAGAATCAATACCGGTACTTGCTCCGCTATCTGCACTCGGGGGATGAAACCGGGTTCCTGAACATGATGGGGCAATTGCGCATGCTGGCGGATTCGATTCATCCTATGATGCATGTTTATCTGGCGCGTCTCATGGATCGCCGCGACGAGTTCATCGAGCACAAAGCACTGACCGAGGCGGCGGAATAGACCGGTGCGCGAGCTGCCCAGATATACCTAAAGACATTTGCATATTGCGCACTTCGTGTTTAAGTTGATTTTGCGATCAACTTCTCGATTGAGTTCATCGCTTCAAGGGGGCCGCGATGAAACTTCGCTCGCAATGGGTGGCTTTCGCTTTCGCCGGCTTCACTGGCGCGAGCTTTCCTACCCAAGGCAGTGGCGGCGCCTGGACGCCGCCCGCTGGCGAAGGGGTCTTCATCTCTAAGGTCGAGTATGTGACAGCCAACGCTCAGTTCGATGGATCCGGCGCTCCAGCGGCGGGCGAGTTCTACAAAATGCATGTCGAAGGCTATGGAGAATACGGGCTTTCAGACTGGTTCACGCTCGTCGGGCAAGTCGATTACGATCTGTCCTGGCTGAACACTGAGGGGGAACCGGCAATCTCGGAAGGGTTCGGCCGGTTCGGTATTTGGGGACGAACGCGACTATGGAGCGGGAAGGCGGATGTCGCCTCGGTTCAGGCCGGGATCGAATTGCCCGGCGACCGGTCAGGCCTCAATGCGCCCGTTCTCGGCGCGGAGCCAGGTTCGATCTCCGTCAGGGGACTTTGGGGGCGGGGCTATTCCAGCGAATGGGGCCCCGGCTTTCTGGACGTACAAGCAGGGTTTCTGTTGCGGGATGAAGATGCGCCGACGCAGGCGGAGCTCGACCTGACGGCCGGGCACTGGGTGCTCGACGACGTCATGGCGCTCGCGCAATTGTTCAACACCTACAGTCTGGATTATCGGATGTATGACCCGCTGGATTACGACCAATCGAAAGCCTCCTTTGCCGCTGGATGGCGTGTCAGCGACCAGTCCACGGTTCTGCTCGGCGTCAGCGCAGACGTGGCCACGCGCAATCTGGAGCCGACCAAATCCGTTTTCCTGAGTCTGTGGCGCAATTTCTAGCCTCTGCTTGCCGAAGAGTGTGAGCCTGTTCTAGGACTCGTGGATCGCGCAAACAGGACAAGGCTGACCCCATGCCGGAAGATTGGATGAATGGACTGCTGGGCGGCGGCCTGATCGGCGCGGCGGCGGGCGCGCTGCTTTTGCTGAACGGCCGGATCGCGGGCGTCAGCGGCATTGTTGGCGCACTGCTGAAGAGCCCGCAGGGCGAGGCGCTTGCATGGATTGAACGCGCGGCATTTGTGATCGGCCTGGTCACAGCCCCTCTGGTTTTCGGCGCGCTGGGCGGCGCGCGGGATGTAATCATCACTCAGAATGCGGGGCTGTTGATCGCGGGCGGTCTTCTGGTGGGCGTCGGCACGCGCATGGGTTCGGGCTGCACCAGCGGCCACGGGATCTGCGGAATGGCGCGGCTGTCGCGCCGCTCGATCGCCGCGGTCGCCACGTTCATGGGGGTGGCGGTTCTGGTGGTCGCGCTCAAAACACTGATTTCCGGGGGCGGCGCATGAGAACTCTGATCGCGCTTCTCTCCGGGCTGGTCTTCGGGCTTGGCCTGATGCTGTCCGACATGGTGAACCCGGCGCGGGTTCTGGCCTTTCTGGACATTTTCGGCGCGTGGGATCTGACGCTCGCATTCGTCATGGCGGGAGGGCTGGCGGTCTCAGCTGGCGCATGGGCGCTCGCGGGACGTCGGGATCGCGCGGTCTGCGGCGGCGTGTTGCCCGGCAAGCCGACCGGCGCCATCGACGCCCAACTAATCGGCGGCGCGAGCCTCTTCGGCCTCGGCTGGGGGCTGGTGGGCGTCTGTCCCGGCCCTGCGATCACCGGCCTTCTGATCGGCGGCTGGCCCATCGCCCTCTTCGTTGCCGCGATGCTGGCGGGCATGATCGCCCATGACGCGCTGATCGCGCCGCGGTTGGCGCGGACAGCCTGAGCGATCAGGCCGCCGCCAACTTTCCGGCTAAACCTCTGTCGATCAGTGTCACGGTCTCCTCCACGCCATAGAGCGCGATGAAGCCGCCGAAGCGCGGGCCCTGACTGGCGCCGAGCAACACCTCGTAGATCGCCTTGAACCAATCTCTGAGGTTCTCGAACGGATGAGTCTTTCCAACTTCATAGACGATGTTCTGAAGGCTCTCCGCATCCGCCGGGCCGTCATAGGCGGCCAGCTTCTCACGCAACTCAGACAGCGCCGCACGCTCCAGATCCGTCGCCGCGCGGAACACTTTCGAAGGCGCCACGTGGTCATGGTAGTAGCGCACGGCGTAGCCCGCAGCCGCATCAAGGCCGGGGTGAGTCTCCGGCGAGGCGTCGGGCGCATAGCGCTTTATGAAGCCCCACAGCTGGTCCTTGTCCTCGGCGCTCGCCACCGACGCCAGATTCAGCAGCATGGCGAAGGGCACGACCATGTCCGAGGCCGGAACCTGAGTCCCGTGAATATGATAGACGGGGTTGTTCAGCTGCGCCTTCACCTCCTGCCCCGGATAGGCGCGCAGCTGCTGGTGGTATTCATCCACCGCCTTAGGAATGACGTCGAAATGGAGTCGCTTGGCCGATTTCGGCTTCTGATACATGAAATATTGCAGGCTCTCCGGCGCGGCGTAGGTCAGCCATTCCTCCATCGACAGACCATTTCCCTTGGATTTCGAGATCTTCTGTCCAAGCTCATCGTTGAACAGCTCATATGTCAGCGTCTCGGGCCTGGGCCTGCCCAGCGCGCGGCAGATTTTCGTGGCCTGCGTGACGCTGTCGATCAGATCCTTGCCCGACATTTCGTAGTCGACGCCAAGGGCGGCCCAGCGCATCGCCCAATCGGGCTTCCACTGCATCTTTACATGGCCGCCTGTGATCGGAATCTCGACGCGCTCGCCGTCAGGCTCCTGATAGACGATCGTTCCCTTCTCGACATTGCGCTCCAGCGTCGGAACCTGCAGCACATGGCCCGTCTTCGGGCTGACCGGCAGGAATGGCGAATATGTGGCCCGCCGTTCTTCACCCAGCGTCGGCAGCATGATCTCCATGATCTTGTCGAACCGGGCCAGCGCGGTCAGCAGCGCCTCGTCAAACCGCCCCTCGCGGTAGTAGTCGGTGGAAGACGCGAATTCGTACTCAAAGCCATAGCTGTCCAGAAATGCGCGAAGGCGCGAGTTGTTGTGAGCGCCGAGACTGTCATGAGTGCCAAAGGGATCGCGGACCTTGGTCAGAGGCAGATTCAGGTCTTCGGCCAACATTTCCTGATTGGGCAGGTTGGTCGGCACCTTGCGGAACCCGTCCAAATCGTCCGAGAAACAGATCAGGCGCGTCGGGATATCAGACAGGGTTTCGAACGCCCGGCGCACCATGGTCGTGCGCGCGACCTCTCCAAAGGTGCCGATATGCGGCAGGCCGGACGGGCCATAGCCGGTTTCGAACAGCACATATCCCTTTTCAGGCCGGCCGGACTTGTAGCGTTTGAGCAGTTTGCGCGCCTCTTCGAACGGCCAGGCCTTCGAGGCGAGTGCGGCGTCGCGGTGCTCAGTCATATCAATTCTCTCTTCACATCTCGCATCCCACGCCTATCCGGTTCAGATATGCGGGCTGGGCGCGCGACTCCTATTGCCGGGCTTCGGGCCGGTCAATAAGGTCCGTGCAGGAACCCCTTTATCGCGCAATGAATTCAGGAGCGTGTTTCAATGACGACGTATAACCCACAGGACGCGCTTGTCGCGGTGATGGTGGCGACCTCGGCCGCCGACCAGAACATGTCTACGCAAGAGACGCTGACGATCAGCAATATCGTGCAACTGCTTCCGGTGTTCATTGACTATGACACCGATCGGATCGGCACGGTGTCGCAAACCGTGGCCGACCTTTTGGAAGAGGAAGACGGGCTGGACGCGCTGATCGGTCTGGTGGTCGAGTCGCTGCCCGATCACCTGCATGAGACCGCCTATGCGTTGGCCTGCGACGTGGCCGCGGCGGATGGTCGGGTCAACATGACCGAGCTGCGTTTTCTGGAGATGCTGCGCTACGATCTGAATGTGGGCCGACTTCCCGCCGCCGCGATTGAGCGCGGCGCCCGCGCGCGTCATGCCCGGCTGGAGCCCAGGACCTAGCCTGACGAGGCAGTCGAGGGCCGGCTCGCGCCAAATTCGTGCGCCCAGCTTTTCAGAATCGAACGTTCTAGATATCGGGCGCGCCGCAACCAGCCCCTTCCTCCGCGGGGGCGTTCTCTAGCTTCAGGATTCGGCAACGCATCCAGCCGGGCGCGCTTGACGAAATCACTGGTGAAGATGGCGAAGGCCAGCGGCCTCTTGTTTTCACCCAAAATATACCCGGCCAAACCGCGCCCATAGTACATCGTGCCGGACTTGGCCCTGATCTGGATATCCGGTAGGTCCGGCTCTCCTTCGAGGGCGCCGAGCCTGTATTGCGGCAGCATCCGCCACAATGCGCCGCCGTCATCGTCGCCATGGCCAGCATTGTTCGACCGCGTCGCTCCGGCGAAGATGGCCGCCATCGTCTGGGGCGTCGCCCGAGACCGCGATGACAGCCCCGAATGATTTTCCAGCGCCAGCCCAGACGCCGTGTCGATCTGCAGATTTTCGGCCAACCAGCGCGACATGGCCTCGGCCGAGCCTTGCAACATGCCCGGCGGCTCGCTGCGCGCCGCTGTGGCCGACAGGCCCACTACTTCGGCGGACAGATTGGTGGAGTATTTCAGCATCTTCGTCAGCACGACTGACAATCGGCGGCTGTTCACGACGGCGATGCGGCGCGCCAACACCGGCGTATCGGCGTATTTCGGCTCGGGCAGGCTGATCCCGCCCACCTGAGCGACCTCTCGCAGCACCCAACCGGCGTAGAGCGCGGGATCGCGGACAGGAAGCCAGCGAGAGCCTTCTCTACCCAGCGCTTCGCGCGCGACGCGCCAAACTTCACCTTCAGGTGTTACCTCATGCTCAAAGATCGACCCCTGCTGCTCCAGAACGCCGATCTCGGGCTGGATGGCGGGAATCTCAGGACTCCATTTCGTAGCGCGCGCTTCCAGGTCCACGTCGTACTCGGAATTAGCGGTGCGCCGCCACTCCATCAGCACGCGGTTGAAGTTCAGGTTTAGCCCTCCAACCGAGGGGTTGTAGGCGACATAGTCAGGCTGCGTCGGGTCAATTTGCGGGACCGAGGGTAAGCCGCCGTGATCGACATAGAATCCGCCCTGCACGTTTTCGACCCCCGCGGCCTTCAACGCGGCCGCCAACTCCGCCAGACGATCCGTGTCCAGTTCCGGGTCGCCGCCGCCCTGCAGGTATAGATCGCCGTGCAATACGCCGTTCTCAATCGGCCCGGCCGCCAACAGGCTTGTGGCGAACACGTGATCCGGCCCCAGTATATTGTGCGCATAGAGAGCCGTCGGCGCTTTGGCGACGGATGCGGGTAGAAACGCGCGATCCGACAGGCGCTCATCCAGCACGGCGCCAGTCTGAAGGTCGATCAGGATATACCCGGTAACGCCGCTGATCGGATTGTCTGCGACCAGCGAAGCGGCGCTTGGCGGCTTATAGGCGGGGCGCGGAGTTGGAATTCGCGATTCCGCCGGCCCTTCCGCCCAGACTGGAGCGGCCGCAAAAACCAGCGCCGCCGCAAGGGCGCTCAACAGCGTCCTTCGAGGCTTGAATCCAGGCGCGACGGCATCGCGATACGAAATCGGGGGGCTTTTCATGGCCGGACTATGAACGAAAGCAGGCCGAGCCGGCAATGTCGATATCGCACCAGCGGAAAATTTAGGAGGTGATCACGGCCAGGCCCCCGACGCGCGGATCGCGGTCGATGACTGCGCGGACATCGGCCCGGTCAACAGCGCCCATGCCGGGGCATCGCGGCCTGCAAGCGCGCCGGCCTCCGCTTCGGGCAGCCGATATCGCGCATAGCGGCGGGCGGCAGGAGCGAGACCGGCTGATACCTGCTCTCCCGGCCGGGCGAGCACGCCAATTGGGATGTTTTCGAAGATCCAGTCCCAATGCCGCCAACGATGAAACGTCTTCAGATTATCCGCGCCCATCAGCCACACGAACTCCACCCCCGGATAGAGGCGGAACAGACCCGACAACGTGTCGGCTGTAAACCGGGTGGACAGACGCGCCTCCAGATCCAGGATATCGACCCGCGGGCGGCTGATGATCGCGCGACAGGCCGTCATTCGTCGGGAAAGATCGGCAGGGCCGCGAGCCTTCAGCGGATTGCCGGGGCTGACAAGCCACCACACACGGTCAACGCCCAGCCGCCGGAACGCCCATTCAGTAATGTGCGTGTGCCCCTGATGCGGCGGATCGAATGAGCCGCCGAGAAGCCCGACCCGAAGGCCGGGCGGCGCGTAAGGGCCATTACGATGCAACGCGGCCTCCAGTAAGATTTGCCGTGAAATACGCCTCACCGCCGGAACTGAAACCAGCATCGGCGAACGGTGGTCGAGGTCAAGAGTAGTTCAATTTTTAGAGAGCGGAGGCCTTCGAGATTGGCGATTAGCGCCCGTAGAGAGGGCGGCATCTCGAGATCCGCCAACTAATTGAAATTCCCTTAAGTCTTTGGAGTGATTCAAAAAAAATTTAAGTAGAATCCTAATTTCCTTGTCTAACTGCCTGTATTCGCGTAGAAATACAACGTCTAGGTGTTTGTTTAGCGTGTTATGAGTCCTGTTAGTAGCGATATCCTTGAGCGTGCGCATCGCGCCAGTAACCAGGTTCGAGACGAAGTCTTGGCCCTGGGGGCGTTTTTTAATGATGGCAACGGCTTATTTGACTTCTTCCACTCATTTGAAGAGCAACCTATAGGTGCAGACGCTGCACGGGCGAGTTCCACCGCGACCCCCGAACAACTAAGCGCCGGAGATGATTCGGTTTCTCTGATTCTCGGTACCGAATTGTTCGGCGGACAACTTGTTGTCGGGCGGAACATCAATACCGACGAAATCACAGACGAATACGCCCACGAGTTCGAGTCTGATGGCGCCGGCGACGGACCTGACGCAAACGCCGATGGTCCTGTGGCTGGGCGCGCAGTTCAGACCGGCTCTGGAACCGGAAATGCAATTGGCGTCGCGGCGGCTCCCACAAGCGGGTTGATTTTGACCGGAGCGGGAGAAGCGCCGAAAGTCATGGGCGACATTGAGTTCCTCGGTAGCGCAGCCTTCTACAGCGCTGCGTCGACCGGAGGAGGATCATCCGCGAGCGACGGCTCCGCTGTCGCAGAAAATGGAGCCGCTGGTGGCGGTGGCTCGAATGGCTCCGCCACGCAGCCGGGCTCTGACAGTAATGGCGGCGACAGCGGCTCTGGAAGCGGGTCTGGCGGCAGCGGCGGTTCCGGTGGAAGTGGTGGCTCAGGTGGCAGCGGTGGTTCCGGCGGCTCTGGCTCCGGCGGCTCAGGTGGAGGCTTCGGCGGCAGCGGCGGTTCCGGCGGTTCCGGTGGAGGCAACGGGAACGGCAATAACGGCGGCGGCAACGGAAACGGTGGCTCTGGTGGCTCCGGCGGCAGCGGCGGGTCTGGAGGCAGCGGCGGCTCTGGTGGTGCCGGCGGCTCAGGCTCTGGTGGTTCCGACGGCTCTGCCGGCGGTTCCGGTGGCTCAGGTTCCGGCGGTTCCGGTGGCAGCGGCGGGTCAGGCTCCGGCGGCTCAGGCTCCGGTGGTTCCGGCGGCTCTGGTGGTTCTGGCGGCTCCGGTGGCGGCTCTGGCGGCAGCGGCGGTTCCGGTGGAAGTGGTGGCTCAGGTGGCAGCGGTGGTTCCGGCGGTTCCGGTGGAGGCAACGGGAACGGCAATAACGGCGGCGGCAACGGAAACGGTGGCTCTGGTGGCTCCGGCGGCAGCGGCGGGTCTGGAGGCAGCGGCGGCTCTGGTGGTGCCGGCGGCTCAGGCTCTGGTGGTTCCGGCGGCTCTGGCGGCGGTTCCGGTGGCTCAGGTTCCGGCGGTTCCGGTGGCAGCGGCGGGTCAGGCTCCGGCGGCTCAGGCTCCGGTGGTTCCGGCGGATCCGGTGGCAGCGGCGGGTCAGGCTCCGGCGGCTCAGGCTCCGGTGGTTCCGGCGGCTCTGGCGGCTCCGGTGGCGGCTCTGGCGGCAGCGGCGGTTCCGGTGGAAGTGGTGGCTCAGGTGGCAGCGGTGGTTCCGGCGGTTCCGGTGGAGGCAACGGGAACGGCAATAACGGCGGCGGCAACGGAAACGGTGGCTCTGGTGGCTCCGGCGGCAGCGGCGGGTCTGGAGGCAGCGGCGGCTCTGGTGGTGCCGGCGGCTCAGGCTCTGGTGGTTCCGACGGCTCTGCCGGCGGTTCCGGTGGCTCAGGTTCCGGCGGTTCCGGTGGCAGCGGCGGGTCAGGCTCCGGCGGCTCAGGCTCCGGTGGTTCCGGCGGCTCTGGTGGTTCTGGCGGCTCCGGTGGCGGCTCTGGCGGCAGCGGCGGTTCCGGTGGAAGTGGTGGCTCAGGTGGCAGCGGTGGTTCCGGCGGTTCCGGTGGAGGCAACGGGAACGGCAATAACGGCGGCGGCAACGGAAACGGTGGCTCTGGTGGCTCCGGCGGCAGCGGCGGGTCTGGAGGCAGCGGCGGCTCTGGTGGTGCCGGCGGCTCAGGCTCTGGTGGTTCCGGCGGCTCTGGCGGCGGTTCCGGTGGCTCAGGTTCCGGCGGTTCCGGTGGCAGCGGCGGGTCAGGCTCCGGCGGCTCAGGCTCCGGTGGTTCCGGCGGATCCGGTGGCAGCGGCGGGTCAGGCTCCGGCGGCCCAGGCTCCGGTGGTTCCGGCGGCTCTGGCGGCTCCGGTGGCGGCTCTGGCGGCAGCGGCGGTTCCGGTGGAAGTGGTGGCTCAGGTGGCAGCGGTGGTTCCGGCGGTTCCAGTGGAGGCAACGGGAACGGCAATAACGGCAACGGTAACAACGGGAACGACAACGGTAGCGGCGGCTCCGGAGACGACGACGGCGCATCCGGCGGCTCCGGTGGAAGTGGCGGTTCCGGCGGTGGTTCCGGTGGAAGCGGTGGATCGGGCGGCGACGGCAGCTCTGGCTCTGGCGGCGGCAACGGGAACGGCGGCGGCAATGGGAACGGCAACAGCAACGGGAATGGAAACAGCGGTGGCGGCGGCAACAACAGCGGCCAAAATGGCGATTCAGACGACGAACTCGCCGCGCAGGACGATCAATTCTTCGTCAGCGAAAACGCCCTCCTTCTCGGCAATGTTTTGGTCGACAATGGATTTGGCGCCGATGACGTGGCGGACGGCGATGGGCTGACGGTCTCGCTGGTCACCACACCGGAATTCGGACTTCTCTCGATGAATCTGGACGGCTCGTTCAGTTACCAGGCCGATGCGGACGCGTTCGACACGGCGACCCCGGGCGAGGTGATCGAAGAGAATTTCGTTTACCAGTTGGACGATGGCGATGGCGGCGTCTCTCAGGCGACCGCGACTATTTTTGTTAACGTAATCGATGACGGAGAGACCCTGATCGGCGACAACGGGTCCAACGTCATCATGGGCACAGATGGAGGCGAAGACGTGATCCACGGCGAAGGTGGCCATGACGAGATTCATGGGCTGGATGGCGCCGACATGCTGGACGGCGGCAATGGTGAGGACGTCCTGATCGGGGGCGGCGGCGCCGATACGCAGATCGGCGGCAACGGAGATGACATTCTGTTCGGCGGCGCGGGCGCAGACACGCTGCTCGGCGGGCGCGGCGCGGATGTGCTGATGGGCGAGGCCGGCGCGGACGTATTAATCGGCGATAATGGAAACGACATCCTGATCGGCGGCCAAGGCGAGGATACGCTGACCGGCGGCCAGGGCGTCGACACATTCGTGCTGACGATCGGCGAAGGCGCCGACCGCATTCTGGATTTCGACGATGGCGAGGACCAGCTGGACCTGGATGAGCTGGGCCTGAACCAAGTCGAGTTTATTCAGGATGGCGATGATACGGTCGTGACGCTGTCAGGATCGGGCGAGATGCTGGCGATCCTGGAGAATGTCGACGCCAACACGATGACGGAAGCGAACGTCATCAGCATGAACTATTAAGGCCAGCGCCTATCTGGCGCTGGTCGACGGAAGCCAACATGGCTTCATGGCAAAATTTTTATATTCCCGGAGCGATCGCCCTGCCCCCAGATGGTGGCGGGTCTCTGCGTCCATTACCCCATGCATTGGATCATCGCCGTGCGGTGGGCGGAGCCGAACTTGTTGGTCCTTGTCAGCATCTCCGTTGAGGACATGCCGGACCCGGAGGAGGCGGCTTCCACCGCAGCGGTCCACGCATCGCTGCGTGGATCGCCCGATTTCATTCGGGTCAGGTAGTCCGCCCCGATCGCCTCGTATAACGCATAGTCATCATCGCCGATCTCAGCGCGAAGGTCGTCGGCGGCGCATTGGCACACCTCTGTCGTCGCCTGCTCAGCGCACATGCCAAAGACGGAGTCCCCTTCGGCCTGGGCGAAGGCCGCAGCCGGAAAGAAGGCGACGATAAAGACCCATGACGGGATCGATTTAGGCATGAATGCGCTCCTTAAAGGGTGGCCAACGAGTTAATGGCGCTCCGCCACCGGAGAAATAACGAACGCCAAGAGAAATGTATTTTCTCGAAGTATGCAATGTGGAGAGGTTTGATTTGGCGCAACTCGCAGATGCATGGCGTCACTATGATATGAACTCAGGATCGACCGCTGGTAAGGAGCGCCATCGATGAGCAATACTCGCGTGACCCACACTCCAAGCCTCCGCGACCTCGATATGAGCAAGCGGATCGATAAAGAGACCTACGAGGCGAAGCTCGAGAGGCTTCAACACCGGCTGGCGCTGATCCAGCAGGCCTATCTGTTCTCGGGCGACGCGGCGGTGCTGGTTTTCGAAGGCTGGGACGCGGCTGGAAAAGGCGGCACGATCAGGCGCATCTCGGCGGCGCTGGACCCGCGCAGCTTTAAAGTCTGGCCCATTGCCGCCCCACGCAAATACTATCTTGAGCGGCAGTATTTCGCCCGTTTCATGGAGCGTTTGCCGCCCGACCGCGCGATTTCCGTGTTCGACCGGTCCTGGTACGGCCGGGTGCTGGTCGAACGGGTGGAGGAACTGACGCCAGAGGCCCGCTGGCGCCAGGGCTATCGCGAGATTAACGATTTCGAGCGCATGCTGATCGATGACGGACGCCGCGTGGTGAAGCTGTTCTTCCACGTCACGCCGGAGGAGCAGTTGAAGCGGTTCGAGGCCCGCCTTTTGGACCCGATGAAGCGCTGGAAACTGAGCTATGAGGACTTTCGCAACCGCGGCAAATGGGACGCCTATGAAGAGGCGATCGAAGAAATGCTGGAGAAGACCTCGACCGACCATGCACCCTGGACGCTGGTGCCCGCCAACCAGAAAAAGTGCGCCCGCATCCATGCGATGAAAACCATCATCAGGGTGATGGAGAAGGACGTGGACCTGTCGCCTCCGCATCTGGATGCAGACGTGCTGGCGGCGGCGCGCGACCATATCGAAATGGACGACGGCGTCTTCAACGGATTGGTGCGAGAGACCCAGGGCCGGGTGGAGTAGACCGCCGACGAAGCGGAGCTTTGGCCCACATACCGTTCGCGGATTGGTTGGCCACGACATTCTTCAAGACGCAGCAATTCGTGCATATCTTCGGATGGTATGTATCTTTGGTTGATCTGATGGCGAATCGATGCAAGCGGGAGGGGTGCGATGAATGAGGTGGAGCTGCGCAGCAAGATCGAGCGAGATCTTCGCGACTACCCGAACTGGGACATGTCGCGAAAGCGAACCTACGCCGCCATGATGTACGCGATGTACCACTCGGACGAGCCGAGCCCGTCGCTGAACAGCATCATTGATCAAAGCCTCGAGAAGACCATCGCCGGTTTCCGCTCGGAGAACAGAAGCTCCGATCTCAATATGGTCATGGTTCTGAAAGAGATCGTCGATCGCGACCTCCATGACCTCGATCAGGAAATCGAGGACTGGCAGAAAAGCGCGATGGATTTCGAGCGAGATTTCGAGGTCGCCCTGAGAAACGGTCAGCAACGCCAACTTGCCGAGCGCATCAATCGCGTGCGCGAACCGGAAACGCGCGAAAAGATGGGAAAGGCGATCGAAGAGCTCAAGCAACGAGTCCACGACGAAATGGAAGAGCTCGATGTCGAGCATGAGCAGTGGAACGCGAACAGGAAGCTGAGCGGGCCCGCCGCGAAGCTCGGCGCGCGGCCCGGCGGCAGCGGATTCGCCGCCAGCCGGAACCGGTGCGCCGGAGGGAAGTGGAGCGGCTCGACAGGCAAGAGGAGCGCGAGGACGCAAATGAGGATCGCGAACAGACGGAACGTGAAGAGGCCTTCGAGGAGCCTCGCAAGACACTGGTCACACTAGAAGAGCTGGAAGGCGCGCTGGACGGTCTGAATGAACTAACATTCCCGGATGAACCGGTTCACCTGCCCGAAGCTGACGAAACAACCGTCGAGGAGGAAGAACAGCCTGAACCTGAGGTCATTGTTGTGGAGGACGAGAAAGAGCCCACTCCGCTGCCTGAAGAACAGCCGGTGACGGATGACGACCAACGGCGGCAGAAGCTTTTCGATCAATTATATAAGGATCACTAAGCCTATTTCGGGCCATTCCAGCCAAGGAAATATGTGCCCGCGCTTCCTTTTTTGGTGGCCTGCAAGCATTCCCGGCAGACATTGTTGTTCATATTGGGCTCATGCGGCCTTGCTGAATCGGGGTTCTGCCGGCGGCACGTGGCGCAGGCGCCCGCCCAGTAATATGTCGCGCCCTGATATAGGTATGGCTTGTCGCCCCGGATGCACTGCACAACCATCTTGGCGCTGTTCTCATTCCGCCATTTACAATACCGAGCGGGCTTAAGTTTGCATTCATTGCAGTCCCGGATACGTCTCATTTGATTTCTCATTTCGAAATACGTCTACCGCCTATGAATTATCACGTCGGCGCGAATAGTTGAAGTCGCCTCTCCTTCTGGTGGTGGGGCGGGCCGAACTGACGGCGGCGCATGACGACGCAGATTGGTCTGCAAACGGGAACCGCCGACGCCACTATTCGCCGCCCAAGAGTGAGCTTCCCTCCTGATCCCAGCGCCCTGTAGAGAGGGCGAAACTGGATGTCGCGTCAAATTTTCTAGGAACCGCCTCGTCGATCTGATTGAATCGAGACGGGAGGATTGGTGGATGGGTTGGAACGACATCCTGGAAGACTTCGTGACGATGTGGGTGATCATCGACCCGGTCGGCACGATCCCGATCTTCCTCGCCGCCACGGCGCAAGTGCCTGCTGAACAGCGCGGCGCCATCGCAATCAAGGCGATACTGTTTTCGTTCGGCGTGCTGACGTTTTTTATCGTGCTCGGGCAGGTCCTGCTGGAGGCGATGGGCATCTCGCTGATCTCTTTTCAGATTGCGGGCAGCATCGTGTTGTTCCTGTTCTCGCTGACGATGATCTTCGGCGGTTCTCTGGCGGGCTCAAAAGTCGAGGACGATCCTTCTGAAGACCAGAACATCGCGATCTATCCTCTGGCGGTTCCCGCCATCGCCGGGCCGGGCGCGATGCTGGCGGTGGTGGTGCTGACCGACAATCACCGGTTCCAGATCGCCGAGCAGGCGGTGACGACGCTGACCGTCGGCGTTGTGCTGGGCCTGACGCTGGCGCTGCTCTTGCTCGCCAATCCGATCCAGAAAGCGATTGGACCGGGCGGCGCAAGCATCGTCAGCCGGGTGATGGGGCTGGTGCTGGCGGCGGTGGCGGTCGACAACATCCTCGACGGGATCGAACAGCGGTTCTTCGGGGGGTGACGGTAGCCGACACACCCCCTTCCCTCGATCTGCCCTCTCCGCTAGAACCCGCCGGTCTTTCCCCCAATGGCGGAGCTGCATTCCATGGCCTCTTACCAATACGTTTACCACACGGACGGGCTGTCTAAGACCTATCCGGGCGGCAAGAAATGCTTTGAGAACATCCGCCTTTCCTTCCTGCCGGGGGTGAAGATTGGCGTCATCGGGGTCAACGGCGCGGGTAAATCGACCCTGCTGAAGATCATGGCGGGCCTCGACAAGGATTTCGTCGGCGAGGCCTGGGCCGCCGAGGGCGTGCGGGTCGGCTATCTGCCGCAGGAGCCTGAGCTCGACGAGACCAAGAATGTGCGTGAGAACGTCATGGAGGGCGTCGCGGCGAAAAAGAAGTTGCTCGACGACTTCAACGCGATCGCGGCGAAGATGGCGGAGGATTACTCCGACGAGCTGATGGAGGAGATGACCGTCCTTCAGGACCAGATCGACGCGCAGAACCTCTGGGATCTCGACGCGCAGATCGACGTCGCCATGGAGGCCCTCCGCTGCCCGCCCGACGACGCGGACGTCGATACCCTCTCAGGCGGTGAGCGGCGGCGCGTGGCGCTCTGCAAGCTGCTGCTGGAAGCGCCGGAGATGCTGCTGCTGGATGAGCCGACCAACCATCTGGACGCCGAGACGATCCTGTGGCTGCAAAAGCACCTGATCGACTATAAGGGCACGATCCTGATCGTCACCCATGACCGGTATTTCCTCGACGACATCACCGGCTGGATTCTGGAGCTGGATCGCGGCCGGGGCATTCCCTATGAGGGCAACTACTCCAGCTGGATGGAGCAGAAGGCCAAGCGGCTGCAGCATGAGGCGCGGGAGGACAAGGCCCGTCAGAAGACGCTCGCCCGCGAACTGGAGTGGGTCCGCCAATCCCCCCGCGCGCGGCAGGCGAAATCCAAGGCCCGCCTGAACTCCTATAACGAGTTGGCCAGCCAGTCGGAGCGGGAGAAGGTCGGCAACGCGCAAATCATCATCCCCAACGGCAAGCGGCTGGGGGCCAAGGTGATCGAGGTCGAAGGCCTCAAAAAAGGCTTCGGCGACAAGCTGCTGATCGACGGGCTGGATTTCAGCCTGCCCCCCGGCGGGATCGTCGGTGTGATCGGGCCGAACGGCGCGGGCAAGTCCACCCTCTTCAAGATGTTGACCGGTGAGGATCAGCCCGATGACGGCGCCATCACGCTGGGCGACACGGTGGAGCTGGCCTATGTGGACCAGTCCCGCGACGCGCTGGATGCGAACAAGACGGTGTGGGAGGAGATCTCGGACGGGCTGGACGTGATCACGCTGGGCGATGCGGAGATGAACTCCCGCGCCTATGTGGGCGCCTTCAACTTCAAGGGCGGCGACCAGCAGAAGAAGGTCGGGCTGCTCTCGGGCGGTGAGCGCAACCGCGTGCATATGGCCAAGCTCTTGCGCCGGGGCGGCAATGTGCTGCTGCTCGATGAGCCGTCGAACGATCTGGATGTTGAAACCTTACGGGCGCTGGAGGACGCACTTGAATCCTTCGCAGGTTGTGCGGTAGTGATTTCGCACGACCGGTGGTTCATGGACCGGCTCTGCACCCATATCCTGGCCTTCGAAGGCGACAGCCATGTCGAATGGTTCCATGGCAATTTTGAGGATTACGAGGCCGACAAGATCAAGCGGCTGGGTCCGGACAGCGTGGAGCCGAAGCGGATCAAGTATCGGAAGTTTGAGAGGTGAGTGACTGCGAAGGCGGACACATGATACGGAACTTGAGGCGAGTCATGGACTCTCTCCAAACATGATGCTGCTGACGGAGTGGAACTGCATTCGCAGACCCAGCAGTTAGTATCGCAAGATTTGAGCGCAGCGACAGATACCTGTCGATAGAGTTGCAGATATCTACATCGACATTTATTTCAATATTATCGCTAAATATCGATTCTAATTGAGACAAAGTTATGCCCCTCGGCTCATTTATCGTATTTATCTTTTTAATGATCGAATCCTCCATCTTTATTAATAATTTTTGCGCGAAATCGACCCGTTCATTGTCTGGATTAACTCGAGCCTGATTCAAGATCTGGCCGATCTTTTGGCCCATGCTTTGCCAGCTATCCCAAGAGCTGATACCTGCGCCAGCACCGGCTTTCTCTGTGATATTTACGAACTCGTAACCGTCTAAATTTCCACACTTACGGTAGTCACCGAATTCCTCAGCGTTTTGGTTGGAAAGGTAGCCAATCATTGCTGCTGAATAGTAAAATGCGCTGCAATCTTCCGACCCCCAAACTGAGACCAAAAACCCTCCATTGGATTCATCCTGAAAGGAAATCGTCTGGCTAGTGTTTGGCAGAAGTTCATGCTCGCCTATCGGCGCGCGGTATACGTCAGCGTACGTGCCATATCGTTTCTCTTGCCTAGAAATTAAGTAACTGACTGCGATCCCACCAAATGTTTTATCCGTGTTGAACAATGCGGTTTTAAACGCGCTAAGACTTGCTGCGTAGGCATTGCAACTCAATTCCGAAGCGCCTTCTGGCAAACCAACAATTCCAATAAAAGTTCCTTCTGCGTTCCGCGGCTCGTGCTTCAGAGATTGAAATAATTCAAACCCGGACTTTGACCCCAAGTAGTGAACATTAGAAACAGAAATCTGAGCACATGACAATTTAGTCATAATGCACTCTTTAGTATCAACTACGATAATATCGAATGAATTACTTTCCCCGTAAATTTGTGAAATTCGATCGAAATCCAAGTTAGTTTCCGATTTACATTTTTTATAGAATTTTCCAAATTCGTGACTGTTATGGCTAAATGCGAATACAAACCTAGCGTCAACGGGCCATATTTTTTGTATTGGCTCGGTAAAATAGTTAACTTTTTTCTTTGTTGCTTCGTTTTCTGAGAATGTATCCGATATAATGTATATGAGATCGTCGAATTTTTGAGCGTAAACCAAGGTCATGTTGGCTGTTCCAATTTAAGATTCGATCTAGTGCAGCGTGCTTGAGTGCCTACTACTTTTAGGCGTGCCGCGCCTCGTGTCCAACACGTGTAAAGAGTTGGCACCCCCTACCCTCGCTCCCTGCAATACCTCACACTCGGCTCCTGATCCCAGCAGGAACGCCGCCATGACCCTCTCTACCGTCCCAAACACCGCTTTCAGCACCCGCCTTCGCAGCCAACCCCCGGCGCGGCTATAACCTCTCCGTCGCTATTTTCTTGCTTTCCGCGGCAAACGCCTCCATATGCACCTCGCGCTATATGATCACTATCGAAGACCTGTCTCCCTAATCGGCTTCAGTTTCGATCTTGCGACATCTGTGCCGGGCCGCCGCATTCCGCGGGCGGCGACTTAAAAGGAGATTTCACATGGCCAAGGGCACCGTGAAATGGTTCAACGCCACCAAAGGCTTCGGCTTCATCCAGCCTGAGGGCGGCTCGAAGGACGTATTCGTTCACATCAGCGCGGTTGAGCGTGCGGGTCTGAGCGGCCTCAACGACGGTCAGGCCGTCACCTTTGAGATCGAGAGCGGCCGCGACGGCCGTCAGTCCGCAGCCGATCTGGCGCTGGCTGATTGAGCTTAGGCTCTCTCAACGAATTACGGGGCGGCGCGGGAAACTGCGCCGCCCTTTGCTTTGACGCGCGGCGCATCCGCGATAAGACCATCTGAGGACGAGACACTCAGATCGGAGCGCCGCCATGACCCCCAAATCCGTCCCGGACGCCACCTTCCAGACCCGCGTGCGCTATGACGCGACCGGCGGGCCGAACCCCTATGAGTGGAAGGCCGTGTCCTCGGAGGAGATATTCGCCGGCAAGCGCATCGTCCTCTTCGCCGTGCCGGGGGCGTTCACCCCGGCCTGCTCGGAACAGCATCTGCCCGGCTATGAAGCGAACCACGAGGCGCTGCTCGCTGAGGGGGTGGATCAGGTGATCTGCCTCGCCGTCAACGACGCCTTCGTCATGTTCCAGTGGGCCAAGACGCAGGGCATCGAGAAGGTGTTCATGCTGCCCGACGGCAATGGCGAGTTCTCCCGCAAGATGGGGATGCTGGTGGAGCGTTTCGGCTCGGGCATGGGAATGCGCAGCTGGCGCTACTCGATGCTGGTCGAGGACAGGAAAATCGAGAAGGTGTTCATCGAGCCGGGATTCCGTGACAATCCCAAGGGCGTGCCGGTCGAGATCTCGGGCGCGGAGACGATGCTGGAGTATCTGCGGGGGGACTAGGCCCCTACCCCACGATCTTCAACGCGATCCACGGGACCAGGTTCATCGTGATGATCACGATCTTGTAGTTGCCCAGATAGCTGAAATAGAGCGTCTCCAGACCGTCCTGCTCGACGCCCAGAAGGCGGGAATGCAGGCCCATGATCCAGTCCCGCTTGAAGACGATGAAGAACGCCGCATAGGTGTAGAGCAGGATGTTGACGATGGTCATCCAGCCGAAAATGGCTGTGATCTGGCCGAGCGTCTCTGGCGTCATTGCGTTTCTCCCATTCCGTCCACATTGTGATTGTAGCGCGCCGCCACGCTCACGTCCTTGAGATGGCGCAATCGACGCGCGCCTCTAGGCGTTTAGCCCGATTACCCCCATACTAATACAACCGACTCGAGAACGCCCCATCGCCGGGCTCGCAAGCAAGAGGACGCCATGATCCGAGCCACGCCCCTCGCCCTTACCGCCCTGCTTTCGCTGACGGCCGGGCCCGCGTTGGCGGAGAACCTGCAATCGCTGCAGGAAACCGGCGCTTGTGTGAAATGCGATCTGATGAATTTGAACATGCGCGGCCTGACCATGCGGGACGTCGATCTGAGCCGCGCAAAGCTGCGCGAGGCCGACCTGAAAGAGGCGGACCTGGCCGGCTCCAACTTTGAGCGCGCGGATCTGCGCCGGGCGGAGATGGAGCGGGCGGTGGTGACCGGCGCTAATTTCTCCGGCGCCAACCTCGACGGCGTGGATATGGAGAAGGCCGACGCCACCGGCGCGAATTTCTCAGACACCAGCGCGCGCCGGGCGGATTTCGCCGATACGGTGCTGACCGACGCTGTGTTCGTCGAGGCCGACCTGAGGGACTCCTACCTGCGCAGGACAAAGGCCCCGGGAGCCGATTTCAGTGACACAAAGATGAACAATGTCGATCTTGAGCGGTCGGACATAACAGGCGCGAATTTCAACGAGGCGATCCTGGCCTCGGCGGATCTCGACCGCGCCAACGCCATGGGCGCCAATTTTCAGGGGGCGGATCTTCAGAATGCGCGCTTCTCCAGCGCCAATCTGACAGGCGCCGACCTTCGCGGCGCGAATCTCAAAGGCGCCGGCCTGAGGCGCGCGAACCTGTCGGGCGCCGATCTGTCTGAGGTGGACGGGCTGACGCAATGGCGGCTCAGCCAGGCCTGCGGCGACGAACAGACCAAGCTGCCCAACGGTCTGGAAATCGACCCCTGCGACTAGGCTACGGCGCTACTCGGCGGCCTCAAGCATCGGAGCCTCACGGCTTTTTCGCAAAACGTAGACGCCTATCGGCTCAGGCAGGCCACGGATCGGCGCGATATGCCGCTCCATCTGGTCAAGCGGCAGGCCGGCGCGCTTGGCGACTTCCTCCGAGATCACCAACTGGCCGCCATACTCCTTCGTCAGGGCCTCCAACCGGCTGGCGGTGTTCACCGTCTCGCCCACGATAGTATCCGAAGCGGTGTCGCCATGCCCGATCTCGCCCAGCACCAGCCCGCCGACATGGATGCCGATGCCGATCTTCAGGTCTTCGCCAAGGTCGCTGCGCAAGCGCTGGTTCACCTGGTCCAGCGCCAGATCCATGCCGCGCGCGGCGGCCAGCGCAGCCCGGCAAGCGGCCTCCGGCGTGCTGTCTCGCCCGAAATAGGCCATCAGCCCATCGCCGAGATACTTCTCCACCACGCCGCCCGCCTGCTCAACCGCAGGCACGATGGCGCCGAACAGCTCATTCAGGACGAAGACCACGTCATAGGGCAGCCGCCCCTTGGACAGCCGGGTGAAACCGCGTGTGTCCATGAACAGGACGACCATGATGCGCTCTTCTCCGCTGCGGCGCGTTGGCCCGCCTGGCCTCGGCCGCTCCTCTTTCGGCGCCACCAGCCGCTGAACCGTCAGCGGGCGGGTCGGACGAAGCTGGCAGGCGAGGCGCACGTCGCCGGGGGCCTTGATGGATTTGAGAGAGTCAGCCTCCAACTGTCCGGGCGAGGTCAGCGTTTCAAGCCCGTCCACCACACGCACCCGGCAGGTGGTGCAACGCGCGCGCCCACCGCATAGCGACGTATGCTGCACATTGTTCATCCGGCTGATTTCGAGCAGCGTTGGCCCGATCGGCGCCGATACAGTCGGCCCGTCGGTATAGGTGATCTTCAGGCGGCGACCCATCCGGTCCAAGACACCGCGCCCGAAGAAAATCAGGATGGCCGCAATGACAGCCAGCCCGAACACCATGCGCGCGGTAGAGGCATAGGCGAACAGCTGTTCTTCGGCGACCGGATCCGGCCAATTGGTCTGGATTTGCAACTCGATCAGGATCATCTCGTCGACGATGCGGGGCGACAAATCTCTTGCGGACGCGGCGAAGCCCGCCAACGCCGCCGTGGGCAGCGAGACCGCAAGGCCGAACAGAACCGGCGCTATCTGCTGATACCAAGGGTTCAACCGCAGCCAGTAGTGAATACCGATGCACCCATGGACCCAAACAACCAGCAAGAGGGCGGTCTGCGTCAACCAGAATCCACCCAGAACAAGGCGCGCAAGCACGTAGTCATAAGTGTCGATCACGCCGAACAGTTCATGCGCTACGCGGGTTCCGACGACATGGGGGATCAGCAGGATCGGTATCGCGAAGCCAAGCGCTATCTGCGTCACCTCCCAGCGGCGAAGGCGCATGGTCGCGCGTTCCGAGATTCGCGCCAGCGCATAGAGGACATGGATCGTCGCCGCAGCGATCAGAATTCCGGCGCCGAGGGCTGAGCGTGTGAAGCCCATCCTCCATGACTGCCCGATCTCCAGCGCCTGCGGTCCGAACAGCCCGGCCGCATGGTTCATCAGATGAGTGGCGACGAAGACGAACAACACCAAACCGGCGGCCAGTTTGGCGCGCTGCACATATTGATTTTGCAAGAACGAACCCATGACCTCAGGAAACACCAGTCGTCCGGCTCGTGGAAATCGAAATCCGGTGAACGGGTGGTGATAATTACCGCATAAGGCGACTTTAGAGCTGCGACTTGGCGAATGCGCGCAGGTCAAATCCGGGCTCGCGCGACTCTGCGAGCGTGGGCGCGCCACCTGCGGCCATCAGGCGCCGGGCGGCCATGTGGTCGGCCGGCCGATTTATGGATTCGACGCCCAGGAATTTCTCCCCAGCGAAACAGAGAAGCGAGAAGGCGTTCTCCTCTGGCGAACCGATGACCACGCGGTCAGACGCCCCGCTGGTCAGCCCCGCCATCTGCAGGCGAAGATCGCCCTGATCCGACCAGAACCACGGCACGGCGTCATAGGGCTTCGCTTTCACCGGGTTCGCGATGGCGCGCGCGACGGCGCGGGCCTGATCGGCCGCGTTCTGCACAGATTCAAGGCGCACGCGGGCTCCATCGGGCATCGGAAACGACGCGCAGTCGCCGATGGCGTAGATCGCCGGTTCCGACGTCCTGAGCATTGCATCGACCGCAATCCCGTTTTCGATCGCCAGACCAGCGGTCGCGGCGATCTCACTATTCGGAACGACTCCGACACCGACGATGACGAGATCGGCTGGAATTCGCGTCACATCCGCCAACTCCACAGCCGCAACGGATTCCACCCCCACGATGCCAGCGATCCTGGCGTTCAGCGTGATGGCGATCCCGGCGGCGCGGTGACGCTGAAGGCAATGGGCCGACAGCTCCTCTGACACGGCCCGGCCCATGACGCGCGACGCCGCCTCCAGCACCGTCACCGCGCAGCCGAATGCGCGAGCGGTGGCGGCGATCTCCAGCCCGATGAAACCTGCGCCGATCACCACAACCCGCTTTGCGTGCGCAAGGCGGGCGCGGATATCCAGCGCGTCGGCCGACGTTCTGAGATCGACCACGCCGTCCAATTCGGCGCCGGGGATCGACAGGGTGCGGTTGCGGGCGCCGGTGGCGAGGACAAGATGCCCGTAATCCAGCGACCCGCCGGAGGCGAGCTCGACCCGTTTGGCGGCGCAATCAATCGAAACGGCCGGGTCAGACCAGCGAACGTCGACGTTGTTTTCAGAATAGAACGCCTCTGGCCGAAACCAGAGCGACTCGACCGGCCCGTCCTCTTTGACGAAGGCCTTGGACAAGGGCGGCCGCTGATAGGGCGGCTGATCCTCATCGCCGATCAGGGCGATAGCGCCTTCAAACCCTTCCTGACGAAGGCTGGCGCAGGTCTGAAACCCGGCCTGCCCCGCGCCGGTGATCACCACGCGATCGCGCGCCATCCGTCCCCTCCCCGTTCCGACGAATTTGACCTAGCGGCGCGGCGCGGCGCTGGCAAGACGTGGCCGCGATTATTGGAATTGCTTGAATATCTCTCCGATCGCGCCGCCGATCAGCTCCTGTTGGGTCACCTGAGGCGTCATGTCCACCAGAGTCTGCACGGTCGCGCGGTCGGCGTAGCCGCTGTCCAAAATGCCCTTCGCCCGCTGGAATTCGGCGATGGCCCTGCGAGTCTTTTTGGTGAATTTCCCGTCCTGTGTTCCCGGATCGAGGCCCAACACAGCCAAGCGCGTTTCGATGGAGCGACGTTGGCCCTTGTTCAGCTTCTGCCGCTTTTCCTCCTCTTTCGCCGCGGCGACATCACCCGAACGATCGCGGAGGCCGTCAATCCTGCGCTCAGCTTCGGCCGCGTACCGGCCATCAGGGTATTCGCGCAGAAATTCGCGATATCCACCCTCATCGTCGCGATCCACGGCGCGGCGCCATGCGTCCTCCTCCATATCGGGGCTGGGCTGTCGATCGGGAACGGAACGCGAAAGCGCATTGAACTGTTCTTCCGTCAGGTAGCCGGTTTCAGGCTCTCCGCGATCGCCCTGCCAAAGCGCGATCGCCCTGCGCGAGGCGGGGCCGAGCGCGCCATCGACGCCGCGCGTGTCGTAGCCTTTTTCCGTCAGCGCGCGCTGCACATCCGCCCGATCGGCGCCAGTCAGCACAAGCGCGGCCTCTACCTCTTGCGCCGATCTGGACTGCGGAGACTGGCGGCGGATCGCAGCGATCCGTTCGCGCGCCTCCGAAACGCGAAGCCCGTCAGGATGGGCGGCCAAATAGTCCTCATAAGCCGCGAGGCTGTCTTCGTTGCGCGCTTGGTCCCAATCCCGCCGGTCCAGATCCGCCGCGCGGCGTCGTTCATCCGCGTCGTCGCGCAGAGCCGCGAATTGCGCCTCGGTCAGATAGCCGGTGGCCTGATCGCCGCGATCCCCTTGCCAGGCTGCGATAGCGCCGCGCGTGCCGGGACCGAAGACGCCGTCGACGCCACCCGTATCGAAGCCCAGAGCTGTGAGGCGGGATTGCACGCGCGCGCGTTCGCGAACGCTCAGGCGCAGCACCTGTTCATCACGGCGTGCATCGGCGGTCTCGGATTCAGCAGCATCGATGGCCGCGATACGATCCCGCGCGAAACCCGCAAATACGCCGTCGGGGAAAAACCGGAGATATTGCTGGTAGTCGCGGCGGCCCCCCGACTCCTCCGCTGCTTTCCACGCCTCCAGCTCCATCTGGGCGCGAAGTTCTCCAATTGCGCTTGGCGGGGCTGCAACCAGAGCGAAATCTTCGTCCGCGTCGCCTGCGACCCAGATATCAGGCCAGCCCTGCGCCGACTCGCGCATCGTCGCGGCCAAGGAAAGCGCTGCGCCGTTGGCCGGCGCGCCGGGCTTCAGCATCTCCTCCACCACGGATACCGCGAACGGGCTGGGATCGTCATCGGACGAACGCCTGTTAGTCGCGCGCCCCGGTTGGGCGGCGGCGATCACAAGCGCGCCCTCAGGATCGTCCAGATCCGCAAAGCCGGGTTCTGCGATCGCGGTCGGCTGAAATCCGTCTGGGCGGGAAAGATCCAGCATCACCACCGCTCGCCCGGGTCCCAGAGCGGCGATATCCAGCAACAAATCCAATAGCGCGCCATCAAGCGCGACCGCGGTCAAGGTTGCGGGATCCAGATCGACCGGCGCGACATAGCCGAGACCGCCCGCGCGCACTGCGTGGGCCGAGATGTAAATGGCCAGCCCTTCCAACCCGCCACTCGTGGCGGCGCCGGCGCGTGCGGCGCGCTCGAACCGGCTTAAGAGGTCGCGCAGTTCAGCCGAATCGAGGTCGTAGCCCTCGAATACCTCGTAATCCGCCTCGCGAAGGGCTTCGGCGATGTGCCGGGCGTCCGCTCTGGCGCCCCGTGCGGTGGGGGCGTTGTCGTAGGTTTGATTGCCGATGACGAGAGCGGCCCGGTCCTCCGACAGGACAGTTGCGGGCGCGGCAAGAGTCGCCGCTGCGATCAACAGTCCGACTGATCGCGCAAGACCCCGCCCCCACCGGGCGCCAATTGATTCACACATACCCATCTCCCACCGAAGGAATCACGACCGCCCCAGTAGGATATGCGCGGCGCGCGGCGATGGTAAGGCGAAGAAACTATCCGGTCTCGTAGGTTGCGCGCAGCGCGGCGTCGGGCCATGCTCTGGCCAACGAGAAAAACGAGGGACGCCCATGAACGCTCCGCCGGTGACGGTTGAGGCGAGTGGCGGTGAGACGGTGATCCGTCTGGCCGGGCGCATGGTCGTGTCGGCTCTGCCCGCTTTCGAAGACGGGCTGGCGAAAGCGCCGCGCACAGGCGGCGTGGAATTGGACCTTTCCCGAGTCGAGGCGCTGGACACCGCAGGCGCATGGTTGGTCGCTTCGCTCTCAGACAGATTGCGGGCGGAGGGCGTGGCGCTGCGCATCACCGGAGCGGATCCCGCCCAGGCCGCGCTGGTTGAAACAGTGCGAGAGGCGATGGCGGGCGAGCATGCGCCGCCAGAGGCCGAAAAAGGGTTCAAAGCGTTTCTGGAGCGGCTCGGGCGATCCACGGCCGAGGGATTCGGCGCGTTCGCCGATACGCTCGGCTTTTTCGGGCTGGTGCTGACGCGGCTGGGCCAATCGGTCGTCCGGCCAAGTCGCCTGCGTCTGACCTCGCTGGTTCATCACATGCAGGAAGTCGGCCTCAACGCGGTGCCGATCGTCGCCCTGATGGCGTTTCTGATCGGCGTGGTTCTGGCGTTTCAGGGCGCCGCGCAGCTGACGCAGTTCGGCGCCGAAGTATTCGTGGTGAACCTGATCTCCGTCTCGATCCTGCGCGAATTGGGAATCCTGCTGACCGCAATTATCGTCGCGGGTCGGTCAGGTTCAGCGTTCACGGCGGCGATCGGCTCGATGAAGGTGCGTGAAGAAATCGACGCGATGCGCACCCTTGGCCTCGATCCGATCGATGTTCTGGTGGTCCCTCGCGTGGTCGCGTTGGTCATCATGCTGCCCGTGCTCGGCTTTATCGCCAATGTGGTCGGGCTAGTTGGCGGCGCGCTGATGTCCTGGGTCGAACTGGGCGTCTCTCCGGGCATGTTCATTACCCGGCTCTACGACACGACCGGCGTCTGGCATCTGTTGGTCGGCATGATCAAGGCGCCTTTCTTCGCGATGATCATCGGGGTGATCGGCTGCTATATGGGCATGAATGTGGGCGGCAGCGCCGAGTCCGTCGGCCGCAAGACGACGCAAAGCGTTGTGATCTCGATCTTCGCGGTGATTGTCGCCGACGCCGTCTTCTCCATCTTTTTCGCAGAGGTGGGGGTCTGATGGCTGAACTGAACGGCGCGCGCGACACGATCATTGAAGTCCGCAGACTGGTGAACGCCTTCGGGCCGCAAGTCGTGCATGACGGGCTGGATCTGAATGTCTATCGAGGAGAGGTTCTGGGCGTGGTCGGTGGGTCCGGCACCGGCAAATCCGTGCTGCTGAGGACCATTGTCGGGCTGATCCGGCCGAAGGCGGGCGAAATCCGGGTGTTCGGGCTGGACGTTCTGAACACCACCGAAGACGAGCGCCGCGCCATCGAGACCCGCTGGGGGGTGCTGTTTCAGGATGGCGCCCTCTTCTCTTCGCTGACCGTGCGCCAGAACGTGGAAGCGCCGATGCGAGAGCATCTGAACCTGCCGCCGGATACGTGCCGTGCGCTGGCCGAGTTAAAGATCGCCATGGTCGGCCTTCCCGCGAACGCCTGCGACAAATTTCCGTCAGAGCTTTCGGGCGGCATGCGCAAACGCGCTGGCCTGGCGCGCGCGCTGGCGCTGGACCCCGAGATCGTGTTTCTCGATGAGCCGACGGCCGGGCTGGACCCGATCGGCGCCGCGGCGTTTGACGAGTTGATCGGCCAGTTGCAGCGCTCGCTGGGACTGACGGTGTTCATGGTCACGCATGACCTCGACAGCCTGCACGCTATATGCGACCGGATTGCTGTGCTGGCTGAAAAGAAGGTGCTGGTGACCGGATCTATGGCGGATATGCGGAAAGTGGACCACCCTTGGGTGCGCGAGTATTTCCATGGACCGCGGGCGCGCGCCGCGATGGCGGGCTAGAGGGGCGAAGATATGGAGACGCGCGCAAATTATGTGCTGATCGGCGCTTTCACCCTAGCGGGCATTCTGGGAACGCTTGGCCTGATCCTGTGGCTCGCCAAGGTCGAGGTGGACCGGCAGTTCGACTATTACGAGATCCGGTTCGAAAGCGTCTCCGGCCTCGGGGCGGCGGGCGCTGTGCGGTATAACGGCCTGCCGGTCGGACAGGTGCTCGCTCTCAGGCTGGATGAGGACGATCCCAGCCGGGTGCGGGTGCGGATCGAGGTGGACGCGGCGACCCCGATTAAGACGGACACGGTCGCGACGCTGGAGATGCAGGGCGTGACCGGGGTCGCCTATGTCTCGCTGACCGGGGGCAGTCCTGACGCGGCGTTGCTGGAGGACGTCTCTGACGACGAGGTTCCGGTGATCGAGTCGCAGCGCTCGGCGATCCAGAGCGTGTTCCAGGGCGCGCCCGAACTGCTGGAAAAGGCGATCGCGCTTTTGGAGGACGTGCGTGAGGTCGTCAGCCCCGAGAACAAGGCGGCGGTCACGGCGATCCTCGGCAACCTGGAAAGCGCATCGGGCGAAATCGAAGCGGTCGCCAAGGATTTCAGCAAGCTGTCTGGCGACATATCCACCGCCGCCAGCGGTATCGCGGGTTTCACGGAAAAGCTTGAACCGCTCGCAGCCACGACCGAAACCACGATGAAATCGGCCGACGAGACTTTGCGCGCCGCTACGGACGCCATCAAGCAGTCCGAAGCCACGATCGACGCGGCGACAGAAGCGCTGAAGACCGCGCGGAAGACCTTTGAGAGCGCGGATACGCTGATCGCGACCGATCTGCCGAAACTGGTGGATCAGGTGGATTCGACCGCCGAGACCATCGAGACCGTGGTCGCGGATGTAGGCGGAAAGGCCGGAAGTGTGGTTGAGAAAACCGACGCCGTCGCGGCCGAAGCGCTGGCCCGATTGCAACAGGCGGAACAGACGCTGGCGGCGCTGGACGGGGTCTTCACGCAGGCCAATACGACCATGGCCGCGATCGAGCTCGCCAGCAAGAATGTGGATACGCTGATCTCCGGCGAAGGCGCGGCGCTGGTCGCCGATGCACGGACAGCCCTCCAAAACGCCAATCAAACCATCCTCAGCGTCAACCAGACGGTAGAGGCCGACTTGCCGCTCATCATCGCCGATGTGCGCGCCGCCTCCGCCTCCGTCAAGCAAACAGTCGAAACGGTGGGCGCGGATCTGACCGCCGCCACGGGACGGATCGACGGACTGGCCGTGAAAGCCGAGGCGGCGCTGGTGGAGGCGACGAGGACGTTCAAGACGGCGAATGACACGCTCCAGGCGGTCACCAAGGCGCTGGATACGGCCGAAGGCGCGTTGATCGCGGCGGAGCAAACATTTGTCGGGGCCGCTCGCGTCATCAACGAGGACATGGACGCCATCGTCAAAGACGTCCGCAACACCACCCAGAATCTCGACGCCGCGCTGGCGGTGGTGGCGCGCGACCTTCCGATCATCACCGCCGATGTGAAAAGCGCGGCCGCCCGCACCGAGGACTTCGTGGCGGGTCTGGACAGGATCGTCGATCAGGGCGCGCCGCAGGTCGACGCTTTCCTGAAAGCGGGGCTGCCGCAATTCATTCGTTTTGTTCAGGAATCGCGCAGCCTGGTCGCCAATCTGCAACGTCTGACCGCCAAGATCGAAAGCGACCCGGCCCGGTTCATTTTGGGTACGCAAACGCCGGAGTTCCAAAAATGAATCTTTTCACCCTGCGCCGCTCACTTTCGGTTATTTCGGTATTGTCCCTGCTGGGGCTCGCCTCTTGCACCGGGCTGCAAACCCTGCGCGCCGCCAGCACGCCGGTGGACCTCTATCAACTCTCGCCGAAAAGCTCTTTCGCGCCGAACCTTCCGAATGTGGACTGGCAGATCGTGGTGGATGAGCCAACAGCCGCCGCGGCGGTCAACACCGATCAGATCGCCGTCAAACCCAACCCGTTTCAGGTACAATATTTCCCTGGCGCGCGCTGGGTCGATCGAGCGCCCGTGCTGGTGCAGACACTTTTGGTGGAGTCGTTTGAGAACTCCCGCAAGGCGACCTCTGTCGGACGGCAGGCGATCGGCCTGACTCCGGATTTCACGCTGGTGACGGATCTGCGCGAGTTTCAGGCGGAAGTGCCTGAAAATGGCGAGGCGACGCTCATTGTAAATGTCAGGTTGAACGTAAAGGTTGTCGATGAGCCCGAGGGACACATCATTGCTTCAGAATCCTTCGATCGGGTGATGCGGCTCGATACCACCGAAATACTCGAGGTCGTGATGGCGTTCGACTATGCGCTGGGCGGCACGATGCGGGAGGCCGTTGAGTGGTCGCTGGTCGAGATTGACCGTTTCGCGCCAACGCGATGAGGGATTGATGGTGGCGAGAGACGACATGGCTTCTCTGATCGTAGGCGTGGATGGCGGTGGCACGGGGTGTCGCGCGCGGGTCTATGGATCTGATGGCTCGACGCTGTCGCAGGCCAAGAGCGACGCAGCCTCAAATATTCAAACCGGCGGACAGTCCGCCATTCAGAACGTTCTGGAAACTGTCGAAAGCGCCCTGAAATCCGCGGGTTATGCGCCAGCCGCTGAATCGAGACCATTTGTCGGCCTTGGCCTGGCGGGGGTCTCTCCGGAATCGAAAAGCGCCTTCGCCGCGGCGAACCCTCCCTATTCGGCCTACCGGATCATCTCGGACGCGCATTCAGCGGCCTTGGGCGCGCATGACGGAGCGGATGGCGGCGTCGCAATCATGGGCACGGGCGCGGCGGCCTGCGTTGTGATTGGCGGAAAAGCGCGGGTGATCAGCGGCTGGGGCTTTCGGGTCGACGATCTCGGGTCCGGCGCCGATATCGGGCGTCGGGCGCTGAGGGCGGCGATGCGCGCCCATGACGGAACGGACCCTCCAAACGACTTTTCAGTCGCGGTTCTGGAGCGGTTTGACGGCGATGTCTGGCGTGCGGCCGACTGGGCGCCGCACGCTACGCCCAAGGAATACGCCGCCTTCGCGCTGGTCGTGTTCGAACTGGCCGGGAAAGGCGATGTGATCGCCATCGGAATCCTTGACAGGGCCGCAGCGGAATTGGAGCGGCTGATCCGCCTCTGCCGCGAGCATGGGGCGGAGCGCATCTCGTTACTGGGCTCCATCGCCAATGCGCTGGAGCCACGCCTTCCGGTGGAGATGCGCGAGGTCATTTCCCCCAGTTTGGGCGATGCGATGGACGGAGCCGCGCTTGCCATTCGGGCCGAAATCGAGGCGTAGACGCCGGTGGTTCGAAGCCAGACGTGCGGATCGATAAAATCTGGCCGAATAACAGGCTTGCGCTACATCGCGGCTGGATCGGCGAAAGAAAAACACATTCAGACAGACCTGATATCGCCCCTTGAGTGTCTGGCGAATTCAGCTACTACCAATAATGGAACGCATCTTTGGGGAGGGTGAGTTGATGACCTTGGCGACGATCGCGAAACGACTGGCTGTGGGCGCGGCCGCAATGGCGATCGCGTCGGGCGGGCCAGCTCTGGCCCAGCAAGGGCCAATGCCGGTCGATGTGGCCTCTCCCCTCGTTGCGGATGTCACCGAATGGGATGAATACACGGGCCGGTTCGAGGCGCCGCAGCGCGTTGAATTGCGCGCCCGCGTGTCGGGATATCTGCAAGAAGTGTTGTTCCGTGATGGTCAGAGGGTCGAGAAGGACCAGGTTCTGTTCCGCATCGACCGCCGTCCCTTCGAGGCTGCGTTCGCCCAGTCGGTCGCCGAGTTTCAGGCCTCAGGGGCTGAGCAATCCCGCTCCACCGACGCGCTGGACCGCAACCGGCGGCTGGAGGAGCGCGGAGCGGTCTCCGAAAGCGCGCTGGACGAAGCTATCGCCGCCAAGCTGACGGCCGACGCCAATGTCGCCATGTCCGAAGCGTCGATGCGCAACGCCGGTCTGAATCTGGAGTACACCGAGATTCGCGCGCCCTTCGCAGGAAGGATCTCGGACAGCCTTGTCGATGTGGGAAATCTGATCGGAGAGGGCGACACCCTGCTGGCGACGATTGTCGAAGTGGATCCGATCCATCTGGTCTTCTCCGCCTCCGAAGCGGATTTTCTCCGATTTGCGCGGCGTATCGCCGAGAACCGGGAGGCGACGCTAAAGCCGACAATGGTGCAGGCCAAGCTGCTGGACGAGGAGGGCTGGATCCACGAAGGTCGGATGGATTTCGTCGGCAACGAGATCGCGGTCGGCACCGGCACGCTTAAATCTCGCGCGGTTTTCGACAATTCGGAAGACTTGCTGCTGCCGGGCCTGTTCGCGCGGTTGCGCGTGGCGGCCTCAGAAATTGACGACGCCCTTCTGTTGCCGGACGCGGCCGTGCTGTCGGACCAGTCGCGCAAGATCGTCTACACAGTCGATCCCGAAGGAACCGTCGGTGTTAAAGTCGTCCAACTCGGCCAGATCCACCGCGGAATGCGCGTTATCCGGTCGGGCCTGTCTCCCGAAGACAATGTGATCGTCAACGGCCTGTTGCGCGCCCGGCCGGGCGGCAAGGTCGTTGTTCAGGACGTCACGCTCGAATTCCCAGAATCCGACCGCGGCGCGGCGCAGTAAGGGGACGGCCATGCGTTTTTCGCACTTCTTCATCGACCGTCCGATCTTCGCAGGCGTGCTTTCGATCCTGATCGTGCTGGTCGGCACGATCGCCTATCTGGGCCTTCCCGTCGCCCAATACCCCGAAATCTCGCCGCCGACGATCCAGATCTCGGCTTCCTACGCCGGCGCATCGGCGGAAACGGTCGCCGACACTGTAGCCACGCCGATCGAGCAGGAGCTGAACGGCGTCGAGAACATGCTCTACATGGTCAGCCAGTCCACTGGTGACGGCCGCATGACCATGAACGTCGTGTTCGAGATCGGGACCGACATCGATCTGGCGCAGGTGCTGGTGCAAAATCGGGTGGCGATCGCCGAACCGCGCCTGCCCGAGGAAGTGACCCGATCCGGTGTGACGACCAAGAAATCATCACCCGACATGATGATGGTCATCCACATGTACTCGGATGATAACTCTCGGGATTCGCTGTATATTTCCAACTATGCGCGCACGCAGGTGATCGACCGGATCGCGCGCATCAACGGCGTTGGACAGGCGACGCTATTCGCCGAGCGCGCGTATTCCATGCGGATATGGCTGGACCCGGATCGCGTGGCGAGCTTCAACATGACCCCTGGGGAAGTCGTGGCCGCGCTGAGAGCGAACAACGTTCAGGTGGCCTCGGGAACGCTCAACCAACCGCCCTCCACCAGCCCGGCCGGCTATCAGATACCCGTGCAGACGCAAGGGCGCCTGATTGAGCCGGAGCAGTTCGAAAATATCGTCGTCAAGACGGACGACAGCGGCGCGCAGGTGCGCGTGCGCGACATCGCGCGAGTTGAACTGGGCGCTCAGGATTACTCCAGCACCGGCTATCTGGACGACAAGCCCGCCCTGCCGATCGGCGTATTCCAGCTGCCGGGCGCCAATGCGCTGGAGACGGCGGACGCGGTGCTCTCCGCGATGGATGAAATGGCGAAGGATTTCCCGCCAGGCGTCAAATACGATGTGATCTACAATCCCACAATCTTCATTGAGGAATCGGTCGACGCGGTGTTCCAGACGCTGTTCGAGGCGTCTGCGCTCGTCATTCTTGTGGTGATGATCTTCCTGCAGTCCTTCCGGGCCGCGATCATTCCCATCGTCGCCATCCCGGTGTCGCTGATCGGCACGTTCGCGCTGATGCAGCTTTTCGGCTTCTCGCTCAACAATCTGACCCTGTTCGGGTTGGTGCTGGCGATCGGCATCGTGGTCGATGACGCGATCGTCGTGGTCGAGAATGTGGAGCGCTCTCTGGATGAGGGCATGGAGGTAAGAGAGGCGACGCGCAGCACGATGGACGAAGTGTCCGGCGCGCTGATCGCAACCTCGCTGGTGATGCTGGCGGTGTTTATTCCGGTCGCCGCGATCACCGGCATCTCCGGCCAGTTCTACAGCCAGTTCGCACTGACCATCGCTGTGTCGACCGCGATCTCAACCCTTGTCTCGCTGACGCTGTCGCCGGCGCTGGCCGCGTTGCTGCTGAAGCCCAAATCAGAGAGAGAGGCGGCGCCGAAAGGGGCGCTTGGCCGTTTCTGGGGCGTCATCTCATTTCCCTTCGCCAAGTTCGCCGACGGGTTCAACTTCGCCTTCGACAAGATGGCGCGTGGCTACGCCAAGATCGTGCGCCGCCTGTTGAGGGGCGCAGTCGTGGTTCTGGCGGTCTACGCGGGTCTTATTTGGGTGACGAACGCACAGTTCGGCCGCGCGCCGACAGGCTTCATTCCGGACCAGAACCAGGGCTATTTGATCAACGTCATCCAGCTGCCGCCGGGCTCGACTCTCGGCCGCACCGATGATGTCGTCAAACGCGCGACGGAGATCATTCTGGAGCATCCGGGCATCGCCCACACCGCCGGATTTGGCGGGCTGGACGGCGCGACCTTCACCTTCGCCTCAAGTTCTGGAGTGATCTTTTCAACATTCAAGGATTTCGATGAACTCGACCGGCTGGGCATCACGCAGGCGGACATCATCCGGGATCTGCAGGGCGCGCTCTTTCAGATTAAAGAGGCCGTGATCTTTCCGATCGCGCCGCCGCCGGTCCGCGGCATGGGCAATGCGGGCGGTTGGAAGCTATATGTGCAGGACCAGCGCGGTCGCGGGCTCGACGTCATGCAGGAGGCCGCGAATTCTTTGATTGCAGCCGCCAATCAGGATGAGAGGCTGTCCCAGGTCTTCACCTTCTTCAACACATCGACGCCGCGGCTGTACGCCGATATCGACCTGGTAAAGGCGGAGCAGTTGGGCGTCGCGCCGGACGCAATCGCGGATACGCTCGAGGTCTATCTCGGATCCGCGTTCGTCAACGATTTCAACTTCCTGGGCCGCACATATCGGGTCACGGCGCAGGCCGATTCCCAGTTCCGCGAGAACCAGAGGAATATCGAGAACCTCCACGCGCGCACCGGTACGGGCGAGATGATGCCCATCGGCACGGTCACGACATTCCGGGATACGACCGGGCCGCTTCGACTGCCGCGCTACAACCTTTATCCGTCTGTTTCGGTGCAGGGCGGCGCGGCGCCCGGTGTCTCAACCGGTCAGGCGATTGAGATCGTCGAGGAACTGGCGGCGGAGCATCTGCCCGACGGGTTCGGCTTCGAATGGACCGAGATCGCGCTGCAGGAAAAACTGGCCGGAGACACGATCATCTTCGTCTTCGCCATGGCGGTTCTGTTCGTCTTCCTGCTGCTGGCCGCGCAGTATGAAAGCTGGCTGCTACCGCTCTCCGTGATCCTGATCGTGCCAATGAGTCTGCTGGCGGCGATCACCGGCGTGCTGATGCGGGGGATGGACAACAACATCCTGACGCAGATCGGACTGGTGGTGCTTGTGGGCCTCGCAGCCAAGAACGCCATCATGATCGTCGAGTTCGCCAAGCAGGCGGAGGATCAGGGCCTGAACCGCGTCGAAGCAGCGATTGAGGCGGCCCGCCTGCGTCTGCGGCCGATCCTGATGACCGCCTTCGCCTTCATCCTTGGCGTAGTGCCGCTGGTCATCGCCACCGGCGCTGGCGCCGAGATGCGCCAGGCGCTGGGCACCGCGGTGTTCGCCGGAATGTTGGGCGTCACCATCTTCGGTCTGTTCCTGACGCCGGTCTTCTATGTCAGTTGCCGCTGGATCGGGAGCTTCTGGGAGAACAGGGGCAAAGAAAAAGCGTCGACAGCAGCTGAAACTCCGCCCGCTGGCTGATCGAAAGGCCGCACACGAAAACGGCGCCGGTCTCCCGGCGCCGTCTCATCATTCCCGATTGTCTTTTGCTCAGGCGGGCGCCGCCTGAAGCTCCGGCGAGCCGCCGGCGGGCGGCGCGGCCTGGCCGGTCTCATCCGCTGTCACGCCATGGAAGGTCGCGTAGAAGACCGGCACCAGCACCATGGTCAGGATCGTGCCGACGGAGAGGCCCGCCATCAGGGTGACCGCAAGCCCGACCCAGAACACGTCCCCCAGCAGCGGGATGACGCCCAGCACTGTCGTCGCCGCCGCCAGAACGACCGGCCTGAGACGCGACGCGCCCGCGTTCAGGATCGCGTCATAGCGCCCCTGCCCCTGGCTGAGATTGAAATTGATCTCATCGATCAGCACGATGGCGTTCTTCATCATCATGCCCGACAGGCTCATCGCGCCCAGCATGGCGACGAAGCCAAAGGGCGAGCCGGTCAGGATCAGCCCCGGTGTGATGCCGATGAAGACGAAGGGCACGGTCAACGCGATCAGCAGCGGCACCTTGAACGAGTTGAACAGCGCCACAAGGATCAGCGCCATGATCGCGACGGCGGGCACAACGCCCGGGATCAGCGACTGCTGCGCATCGGTTGAGCTTTCATGCTCCCCGCCCCATTCAAAAGAGAAACCCGGCGGCAGCTCCGCCTCCAGCTTCTCGAACTCCGCAAGCACCGCCGCGCGATATTGCGGAAGGGTGACGCCGAAGATCGGATTGGCCTGAACCGTGATCAGGCGCCGCCGGTCTCGCCGCGGGATGATCGGATCTTCGGTCAAAGTATCGACGCCCGTAACCACCGCGGTCAGCGGCGTCGCGCTTCCGCCCTGGACCGGCTGGATCTGAAGCATATCCAGTCCGACGACGGAGGTGCGCTCCTCCTCCCGGTGCCGCAACACGACGGGGATAAGCTCATCCTCTTCGCGGTAGAGGCCGATGCTGCGCCCGTCAAAGGCGCGCTTGGTCGTGCGGCTCAGATCCTCCGGCGTCACGCCGGCCCAGCGCGCGCGGGCCTGATTGTAGTCAGGCGCCACTTTCAGCACGCGCTCACGCCAGTCGGTCCGGGACGAAGCGGTCCAGGGGTGGTCTTCGAGGATCTTCAGGCCCTTGTCGCCGATCGTCCGAAGAGTTTCGGGGCTGGCGCTGGACGGGCCGATGATCCGGGTCTCGAACTTCCAGCTGTCGCTGGGGCCGACGCCAAATTTGCGGATCGAAACCGTCGCCTCTGGATGGTTTTCGTCGATCCACGGAATCAGATCGTCTATGAGCGCGTCGATTTCCCGGTAGTCGTGCACATTGGGCACGACCTGCGCATAAGCGGGATTCATCGGTTCAGGATCGACCGGCAGATAGAAGCGCGGCGGTCCGGCTCCAATAAAGGAGGCGACCGATTCCACCCGCTCATCCGAGGATAAGTAGTTCTCGAGGCGCTCCAGATTTTCGGCGACTTCCTCGATCCGGGTTCCCTCGGGCGCGGTGTAGTCGATCATGATCTTCGCCATGGTCGAATCCGGGAAGAACAGCTTGCTGACCAATCCGAATGAGCTGAACGACAACACCAGCAGTCCGACCGCGACGGCGATGGTCAGGTAGCGCATCCTGATCGCAACACCGAGCGCGGACTTGTACATGCTGATGACGCGGCTCTCCTTGACTTCGCCGCCATCCGGCGAACCGGCCTTGAGGAAGCGGGCGCATTGCATCGGCGTCACAGTGATGGAGAACAGCCAGCTGATCATCAGCGAGATACCGACGACAGAGAACAGCGTCGCGCAATATTCGCCGGCGCCTTCGTCAGAGGAGTAGATCGGATAAAACGCCATTACGGCGATCACGGTCGCGCCCAGCAGCGGAATGGTTGGACCGACCGCCGCCTTTATCGAGGCTTCCCGCGGGTCTTCCCCGCGTTGTATTCGCACCGCCGCGCTTTCGGCCACGACGATCGAGTTATCGACCATCATGCCCAGCGCGATCACCAGCGCGCCCAGAGACATGCGCTGCAGGTCGACGCCCACAATGTACATAACGACAAAGGTGCCCAAAATCGTCAGGATCAGGCCAGCGCCGATGATCGCGCCCATCCGCATACCCATGGCCAGCGTAATGACCGCCAGAACGATGACGATGGCCTGCGCCAGGCTGACGAGGAATGAGTTCACGGCGTCTGAGACGAGATCCGATTGCCAATGCATGCGCGAGATCTCGATTCCGATAGGCAAGTTAGCGTTCAACTCGTCAAGGCGCGCATCGATCGCCCGGCCGAGATCCACGACATTGCCACCCGGCTGAAGCGAGACGGACAGCGCGATGGCGGTTTTGCCGTCCTGACGAAGCATGGTCCGAGGCGGGTCCAAATAGCCCTCCACCACCTCGCCGATATCGCCGATCCGCAGAAGTTCCTGTCCCGATCGCGGAACCGTCCCCCTCCTGGCCTGCAACTCGTCCAGAACGGTCGAAGTGATCACCAGATCTTCGATATCTTTAGGCGAGGTGAACGACCCCGTCGGCGAAATGCGCATGCGATAGCCGCCGACATTGACCGAGCCCGCATCGACCACAGCGTTTTGCGCTCGGATGGTGTTTTCGATCGTGGCTTCCGAAATGCCGAGATCGACGAGGCGGCTTTCCGCTACGTCCAGATAGACCACCCGGTCTCGCGCGCCCCAGAGATCGACCTTGCCGACGCCGTCGACTAACGCCAGTTCGCGCCGCAGATCGTCCACATAGGATTTCAGATCGGCATATGTGAATCCGTCCGAGGTGACGGCCAGCATCAGGCCGAAAACATCGCCGAAATCGTCATTGATGTTGGGCCGGCCCGCGCCGGGCGGAAGCGAGTCTTCGACGTCCCTGATCTTCCGGCGCAACGTGTCCCAAATCTGCGGCATCTCGGGCGACTGGAATCGGGCGTAGATGTTCGCCTTGACCGTCGAGACGCCGGCGCGAGAGGTCGACTCGATATTGTCGAGCTCCTGAATTTCCTGCAGCGCCAGCTCAATCCGTTCGGTGATCTCCTGTTCCACCTCCTCTGGACTGGCGCCGGGATAGGTGGTGGTGACCACCGCCGTCTTGATAGTGAAATCCGGATCCTCCAACTGGCCGAGGCCTGTGAATGCGGCCAATCCGGCCACAAATGTCAGGATCACTACGAAACGGGTGAAGTTCGCGTTGTCGATTGAAAAGCGCGGGAGAGACATGGGCTTAAGACTCCTCGTCCGGGACGCGCACGCGCCGGCCCTCTCTTAACGTACTGGCGCCGGCCGTCACGACCACGTCACCCTCTTCAATACCTTCCACGACGGTGACGCCTGCCCCGGCAGGCTCTCCCAAAGTCACGGGCCGGGCGGTGACCGCGCCATCCACGACGACCCAGACATACGGCCGGGCCTCCTCGGCGGGCGTGAAAATTGCTGAAGCGGGGACGACGCGCCCCTGATCCGGAGCGCCCTCCAGGATCTTGGTCGCCCGCGCGCGGCCGGACATGCCCGGCAGTATCTGCGTCCCTTCGGGCGGCGTGACGGCGATGGTGACCGGGAATGTCCGCGTGGTCGCGTTGGCCTCGGACCCGATTTCGGTGATCTCGCCGACCAGCAACTTGTCGGGCGCGACGTCGAAGGCGACTTCAAGCTCTTCAACCAATGGCACCAGACCGATACGGTCTTCAGGTACTTCCACGACGATTTCGATGATCGAAGAATCGACGATACGCAAGATCGGGGTCTGCGCCGCAGCCTCCTGAAAATCATCGACGAAAGTGGCGACGACCCGCCCGGCGAATGGCGCGTGCAATTCGGTGTAGCTGAGATCGAGATTGGCGCGCCTCAGGGCGGCGGTCGTCGCCTTGACCGACGCGGCCGCGGTTTCTTCGGCAGCGACGAATTGATCCAATCGCGCTTTGGCGATGATGTCCCGCTCAAACAGGGTGCGCTGGCGATCCGCCTGCGCAGCCGCGTTTGCCAGCTCAGCATTGGAGCGGGCGAGTTCGGCTTCCAAACGAGCGACTTCAGCCTCGTAAGGCGCGGGATCGAGGATCGCGACGACGTCGCCCTCCTCCACCCGGTCGCCGACGCGCGTGGCGACGCGCTGGACCGTGCCGGTGACCCGGAAGGCCAGCGTGACCTCAAGCGACGCCGATGCGACGCCCGGCAGCCAGCGGCGTTGCAGCACATTTCCGCTTCCAATCGTGATGGCGCGCACAGGCCGGACGACTTCTTCGACCGGATCGGCCGCCTCCTGCTCGCACCCTGTGAGGATTATAGCGGACATCGCCGCCACAAATCCGGCGGTCGCGCGGGACAGTTTCATTGGAAAGACCCCTTGTTCTTCGTCTCATCGACGCGGCAGACGGGATCGCATGACAGTGAGAATCCCCAGCCTTTTCACGCCGATGCTAAGGGGGCGGCGTCAGCGCCGCAAGGCATTCGGCGCTGGGCGGCGGAATGCTAGTAAGCTGTGAAGTGGAGGGTCAGTACATCCTCATAGGTTCCGGCCCATGGCACGTTGACTACACCAATCTCGACAAGAAGCTTACTGATATGCGGATCGCCCTTTCCGGGTCCATCCTCTACCTCTTGCGGCGTGCCTGCGGCCAGGTCCAGCCGCTGCCCGTCGAGATAGGCGATATAGGGAACGCCCGGCGCATTGGGCATCGTTTCGTGTTTCAGTTGGCCATTGTTGTCCGAGGTCGCGTAAACTCTGAGTTGCGCGTTCGTCTTGACCATGACCACCGACTTTTTGGTCTCGCCGGTCTCCAGCTCTCCGAAATCCAGAGTCGTGATCTTTCGCGACTTTCCAAACACGACCACGCGTGGAACCACGTCGATCACCAACTCGGCGCTCGTCGCGGCGATGCCGTTCACCGCAACCGTGAACGGCAAAACGTAGCGGTCGGGATCGACGAACTGACCGGTATTGGGCTCCACGAGGCCGAACCGCAACGTATCTCCGCGCTCCAGCGCGCGCAGCGCCGTATTCGACAACTCGAAACTCTGCTGGCGGTAGGCGAACATCGGATCGCGCACCTGTTGGGTCTGCAGCAGATCCCCGGCGCCGACAAACGCCAAAGGCTGGGGCGTGGTCTGTGACAGGATCACGCTGTCCAGATCACAATCCAGGCTTTGCCCCGGGCTGTCGTTGGACAGTTCGACTTCAACCGCACGCGGCGCTTCGTCGGCGGGATCGTAGACGATGGACTTCGTCTGATTCAGGCGGATGATGACGTTGTCACAAGAGTTGCCTCCGCCGTTGCCGTTTCCGCCGCTTTTGCCCTGCGCGAGCGCACCGCCTGCGCCGAACACGACAATCAACGCGACAAGCCAGGGGATGATCGGTGTCTTCTTCATGAGCCCATATCCACGATGCCAATATCTACGAGCGGCGGCGAGTCCTCATTGAAGTCAAACTCAACCGTTTCGGCGAATCCGGGAATGATGATCTGGTACCTGCCGGGTTTCAGATCACCGACCGCGAAACGACCAGACCGATTGGTGAAGAGCGGCCGGGGCGTCCATTCAGGATCGGTCAGCGACTCGACGCGACCCGTGCGCAGCGCCACCGCCTCGCCGTGGCGCAGGATGGTGCCGAGGGCCGAGAAGTAGTCGTCTCGGCCGACCTCGACAACAAAGCCGGACCGCGCTCCCGGATTCAGCAGGTACCGGCCCTCGCCCAGATTATAGCCGATCGGGGCCTCGCTGACCTCAACGTCCATGAACTGCGGCGTATATCCCCTTTCAACATCCATAACGGCGTCTCCGAATATATCGCTGCGCGCCCGTGGAACCGGGCTGGAGCCGGACCTGATTTCAACCGGCGCGTCGTCGAGGCTGGCGTGCGTCTGGACGATGGCGAAGCCACGACCCGGATCGCGGCCGATGGCGAAGCCGCGTTCGGTGATCGCGATACCGGACTGCAAGCGCACCTCGCCGATGGTTCGATCGACGTCACCGCCTTCTATGCTGACCGACGCCTCCGCGGCAAAGCGGTTGCCCACGGTGTCGGCGGACCCAAGGAAAGCCGATGTGTCGTCGTCGTTCACGAGCGCCGCCGAGTACCCGTAATCCCCTACCTTCTGATCCGAAAATTTCTGAATCTCCAACCGCGCCGTATTGTTGGGCGAGCTATAGGCGGCGCGCGCCGTTCGGCGATTTCCCAGCGAGTAGCTGAGGGTCGCGAAAGCCTGGCTTTCATTGGACTCGAAGTCGTGCGACCCGAGCAGAGACAGCGTCACACCAGCGATATTTCGTGAGAATCCGACCGAACCCTCATACAAGTTTTCGATGGCCTCTTCGTCGGTCTGGTATCGGAATCCGAGGGTGGCCGAAGTCCGATCATCCAGGCTGGTGTCATAGATCGCATCGAGGCTGTAATTGAAATCCGGGTCGTCGATGCTCTCGCCGAACCTCGCAAAGTCATCGGAGCGGTACTCGAGGGAAAGATTGAATTCGTCCCGCTCTTCAAAGAAACCTTCAAAGTCGGTCGAAAAATCAAGCGTCGCCGCCGCACCCACGGTTTCCGCCTCATGATCGTAAGCGCCGCCGAGATCTAAGTCGAATAACCCAAGCGGAGTGCCGAACACCGCGCCGCCGCCGAAGTTCAGACGAGTGTCGTCGCCTTGGGAGAAGGCCTCAAGCGTCAATTGTTCCGTGATGCCCAGACGCACCAGACCGCTGCCGCCCACATCGCCTTCGATGTCGAGCCCGTCGTCCAGCCGGTCGCGAACGGCGCCGGCCGCGAAAGAGAATTCAAAGAGCCCCGGCTGCAGCAGTTCAAATCCGCTGGCGAAATCGAAGCTGTCGACTTCGCGACGCCCCGTGCCGTCATCGACGAACACCTGAACCTCGTTGCGTGAACTGGCGAAGGGAATATCCCGCAAATCCACCTCGCCCGGCCCGGCCTTGAACCGCCTGAGCAAAGAGCCATTGACCCAGATCTCGACGGTGGATTTCCGCTCCAGAAAAATGCGGCGCGATCCGCGGGCCACGACCGATCGCATCGGCTGGATATCCAGAAAGCGCCTCTCCAAAGCGACCCCGACGAAATCGGGCGTTGCAGACAGGCCGGAAACGCGCGGCCGCACATCCCCCAGAGAAAAGCGAACCGCTTGCTGTTCGAAATCATAAAACGCGGTCGCCGAGTTGCGAATAAAGATGTCATCGTCGTCCTCCGACGTCGGACGGACGTCGAAGGAGAATTCAGCGTTCACCCCGTTGCGGCCTCCGGCGTTGGCGAAGCCATTGAACAGGAAAGTGGGGTCGAAGAACGTGTCCTCGAAATCATCCGTGTTCGTGCCGGTGCGCGCGATGAACGCAGACGTAAGACCGAGAGCGTACTCGGTCGGCTGGACCTTGGCGTAGCCCTTGAACCTTTCGTCGTTGATGAAGCTGTGCACTTCGGCCTCTAGCAAGTCCGGCGCGACTTCCGCTTTAATCGTCAACGTAGCGGGGTCGAAAGAAAGGGTGAGGCCAAGTTCTGCAATCTTATCAACCGATGTGAAATCAGCTCCCAGAGCGCTGACTTCTTTAATTAATTCTGGCTTCAAGGCCTCAACCATCGCCTCTGCCAACTGCGAGGGCCGGACAGAGACGAGGCTGGTCATGGTTGCTTTCGATTCCACGGCCTGGAATTTCTGACCATCCATCGAGACCTCAAGAGCGATCTCGAAGGCCTGTTCGGAGGCCTCTTTGATCGCGGCCGCCTCGTCCGTCATTTCCGCGCGCGCGCCAAAAGCGGCCAGCCCGAAGGCCGCCGCCAGAAGCAATATGCGCGCCACGCGCATTCCTGATCTCCCGCCGACCGATCAATCGTCCTTGGGATGAATGACCGCGCTGACCTGAGCGCCTGGCCTTACGTTCTTGTCTTCAAATGTAAGAACGCGCGCAGAATGTGGCGGCACGATTGGATTGCCGACCTGATCCTTCAGCGCCGCCCATTCGTAGGTTGAGGACGCGCCACCCGCCGAGATCACGATCTTGTCGTTGGTCAAAAACGCCACTCGGTCGCCGGTGTTCTCGATCCTGACCTGGACCTCACCGCTTCCGGCGTTGACGTCTGTCACCGAGAGTGACGCGGCCGCATTTTTGGGATGTAGATATACCGCCGCGCCAAATCGATAGACGACCTGAACTGCAGTGCCTTCCGTAGTCTTCAACGGCACCTGAGAGACATTGACGACATAACTACGCGACGTTTTTGGCGCAGGATCGCCGATATACTGAATACGGAACGCCTGCGACGCCCCCGGCTGTACGAACGCCTGCGGCGGAAACAGCAGAAAATCTTCATCGTTCGGACGAAATGTCTGGCTTCCATCTTCAGCTACGATGCGGTCAGTCGCATAAACCTCGATCGCAAGAGGCTCAGCCAACGTGTTGCGAACAGTGATGACTTTACTGGCCCCTGTGCCGGAGGGGCTGATCTCCATTCGCATCGGGGTAACTTCGAACGCATAGGTTGGCGTCACATATGCGCCAAACAACACGAAAAGCGCTGCGGCTCGCGCGGCGCCTTGCCATAGAATCTTGTACATGCCTGCCTCGATCCGACTTTTCGCCGGTTTCATTTCGCCTCAGATCGCCCTGGTTCAGAATCCGGGGTCGGCTTCCGGGGCTGACCGCCCCGAAAGTCTTTTCTTCAAGCCGCTATTCGGCTCTTAGTTTGCTGTAATCGTCAGATAGACCGTATCGCTGTAGTTGCCCTCAAACTTCGTCGCCGAATTATCGGACGGATCGACGATGCCATAGGTGCGGAACGAGATTTGCTCGGTCGACTGTACGGCCGGCACGTCCGCGGTGGCGTGGCTAGGGGTCAATGACAGCCACGAGAATCCGAAGCCGTTGGCGACGCCAGCGTTATCCGAGTGCTCAACCTCGTAGGTGATCTGGTTTGTGACGAGTGTCGGGTCGCCGGCGCCATTCACCATATAACCGCCATTATCGGACGAGATATTCCGGTCAAAGCCAGAGAGGATATTGCAGTCATAGTCGAGATCCACAACGCGCACGACAGAGGTCGTCGTGAACAGGTTGCCAAGATCGCCGAAGCTAACATCGACAGTTTCGCTACCGGTGTCGTCAGTAACGACGCAGACGCCGGAAACCTCTCCAGTCAAATTAAACTGAACTGTATTCGCGGTCGCGGCGCCCATCGCGCCCAGACCGATTGCGACAGCGCTCGCGGCCGCCGCAAGTTTGAAACCCTTCATTGCCTCACTCCAAGGTTTTTTACACACACGCTAAACGCTTTCACACCAGCAAAAGCGGTTACTTAATATTGGGTTAGGATGATTCTCTCAACGATTCTCTAAAAAGAGTCTCTTATGTGAGTCAAATTCGCCACGATTCCTTGAACGGCAAAACGCGTTGGATTCCGTCGTCCGCAATACCATGATGCATAGGTGCGCAGTCGGACACGCCCCATCCTACTGATTCGAAAGTCAGAATGCCTCCCAACGGTTCCTTGCCGATTGTGGAGATTTCATGCGACTGCGCCGCGTAAATCCGGTTCTGCTTGCTGCGACTTTGATGGCTTTCACCGCTGTTCCGTCGGCTGCGGACGTGCGATTCAACCTTCGCGCCACTGTTTCGGCAAGCTGCGCTATTGACCTGCAGACAGCCTCTCGTGACGGGGATTGGACCGTCGTGGACCTTGAGGTGCTGTGCAATCTATCGGGTTTTGCGCTCGCTGCGCCGGGCGCCAGAGGCGTCAAGCTGCTCAACTATAATTTGCTGGGCGCCTCGCAGAAGACACCCGCGATTCATGAAGACGGCGCCAAGATCCACTTTTCTGACATGGGGCCGGGACGCCACCTGATCCGGCTTCGGATCGCCGCACCGGCTGGTTCGACGCGTCTGGTCCTCGATACTCTCTGACCAGACCTGAAATCTCTCTCATTCACTCAGCCATCCGATTCAGCCAAAAGCGCAGCGTTGCCCCCCGCCGCGGTGGTGTCGATGCAGACGGTGCGCTCGGAGCAGTAGGCGACCGGTGCTATTCCCTCTGAGATCAGGGGAATGATTGGCCCATCACGACGAGCAAGAACCCGTCGAATGGTCGCGCGCGCTGCCGCGCCCCCGGCGAAGGCGACAACATGCACCGTCAAATCCTCTAGCGCCGCCAGGTCGCAACTCCCGTCGAGCGCCGCCAGCGGCATCCGCTTTTCCTTCAGTAGCGGACGCAGCGTTTTTGGCGCGCCCGCACCGATGGCGAGGACCGTATTCCCGGCCGCCAGCGCCTGTGTGGCCTGAACCAGCAACGCTTCCGCGTCAGGACCGAGGCAAAGAGCCGTTCCCCGGGGCCCGAGGAGGAACTGGTTGGACTCGCCGGTCGGTCCCGGCAGGTCAATCGGCCCGAAATCCAGCGCGGCGGCGGCGGCTGTCGCGGCGACGACCCGCCCTCGCAACGCCGAACGCAATACGCCGATCCTGTCAGGCGATGCGCTCCAGTCCGATGCGTCGAGGCTATCCAGCGTCGCCACCACTGTTTCGGTATCGAGTATCGGCCCGGTCGCGACGTCCGTCCCCGCCCAGCGCGGCTTCTGGAACCGAGGCAGATAGTGCGGCCCTCCCGCCTTCGGCCCGGTGCCTGACAGCCCGTGCCCGCCGAAGGGTTGTGAGCCGACGATGGCGCCGATCTGATCGCGGTTCACATAGACATTGCCTACATCGGCTTGGTCGAGCACCCGCTGCACGCGGCGATCAATGCGAGTATGCAGGCCGAAGGTCAGGCCATAGCCCTTGGCGTTGACTGCGCGAACCACTTTGTCGATCTCGTCGCCCTCGAAGGTCGCGACATGCAGGATCGGGCCGAAGATCTCGCGCTCCATCTCCTCAATCCCGTTGATGCGGATCACGGTCGGCGCCATGAACAGCCCGTCCTCGGGCTCCGCCAGCGTCTTGACGACCTTGCCATCAGAGGCGTGCGCGGCGACGTAAGCGTTGATCTGCTCATACGCCTCGGCATCGATCACCGGGCCGACATCGGTCGAAAGCCGCCACGGATCGCCTATCACCAGCTCATCCATTGCGCCCTGAAGCATCTCCAGCAACTTCGGCGCGACATCGCTTTGCACATACAGCACGCGCAGCGCCGAGCAGCGTTGGCCGGCGGTCTGGAACGCAGAGCGGACGATATCTCGGGTCGCTTGCTCCAAAAGCGCGGTCGAGTCGACGATCATCACGTTCATGCCGCCGGTCTCGGCGATCACCATTGCGTCCGGCGCGGTCTTGGCCAGTTGCCGGTCGATCAGCTTCGCCACTTCCGTCGAGCCGGTGAAACAAACGCCAGAGATGCGCGGATCGGCCGTCAGCGGGCCGCCAACCGCCTCGCCATCGCCCGGCAGAAGCTGGATCACTCCCGGCGGAACGCCCGCCTCCAGCATCATCTCGACCGCGCGATGCGCGATCAGCGGAGTTTGCTCGGCCGGCTTGGCCACCACAGTGTTGCCCGCCGCCAGCGCCGCCGCAATCTGGCCGGTGAAGATCGCCAGCGGGAAGTTCCACGGGCTGATGCAGACAATCACGCCGCGCGCCGGGGCCGACCCCACACGCTCGGCTTCGTCGGCGTAGTAGCGCAGGAAATCCACCGCCTCGCGAATCTCGGCGACGCCGTCGAGCAGGGTCTTGCCCGCCTCGCGCGCAGCCAAAGCCAGATATTCGAACGTGTTCGCTTCATAAAGGTCCGCGACCTTGCGAAGAACCGCCGCGCGATGCGCAGCCCCGGCGGCCTCCCAGCCCGGCTGCGCGGCCTCAGCGGCGCCGATCGCCTCCGTCGCCAGATTTGCATCCGCCTCGATGACCGATCCGACAACGTCGCCGGGCGAAGCGGGATTGCAGATCTCGACCGGTGCGCCGCCACCGGCAATGGCGGGCGAGATCGGTCCAGCCTCCCACCTGTATGGCGCCGCGAAAGGCGCGCGCCCGGCTTCTATCTCGGCCAGATCGACCGGATCGGTCAGATCCCAGCCCCGGCTGTTGGCGCGCGGCGCGAAAATATCGGTTGGCGGCGCAATAGCAGAATTGGGCGTAAAGCCGGTCCCGGCGGCGGTCTCGATCGGATCGCGCGCGATCTCCTCTGGCGAGACCGTCTCATCCACGATCTGATTGACGAAAGAACTGTTAGCCCCGTTTTCCAGCAAGCGCCGCACCAGATAGGCCAGAAGATCCTCATGCGCGCCCACCGGTGCGTAGATGCGGCAACGCGTTCCGGCCTTCGCCTTCACCGCTTCATGCAGCGCCTCGCCCATGCCGTGCAGGCGCTGGAACTCGAAGCTCTGCTTGTTCTCGCCTGACATCTGCAACACCGTCGCCACCGAATGGGCGTTATGGGTGGCGAACTGCGGATAGATCCGATCGGTCATGCCCAAGAGCTTGCGCGCGCCTGCCAGATAGCTGACATCCGTATGCGATTTGCTGGTGAAGACCGGGAAACTCTTGAGGCTCATCACCTGGGCGCGCTTAACCTCCATATCCCAATAGGCGCCTTTGACCAGCCGCACCATGATGCGCCGGTCGAGGCTTTCCGCGAGCCCATAAAGCCAATCGAGAGTTGGCATGGCGCGCCGCCCAAAGGCCTGCACCACCACGCCGAAACCTTCCCAGCCCGCGAGCGAGGGTTCGGAGAGCGCGCCCTCGATCACATCCAGGGAGAGATCCAGCCGGTCCGCCTCTTCCGCATCGATATTGAAGCCGATCCCAGCGACCTTGGCGGCGCGCGCCAATTCCAGCAGCCGTTCGGTTATCACCGGCAGCATCGCATCGCGCTGGCCCAGCTCATAACGCGGATGCAGCGCCGACAGCTTCACTGAAATGCCGGGATTGTCGCGAATGTCGTCGGAGATCGCAGCCGCGCCGATCCTCGCAATCGCGGCGGCGTAGGCGTCGAAATAGCGCCGCGCGTCGGCGTCGGTCCGCGCCGCCTCTCCCAGCATGTCATATGAATAAGTATAACCCTTGGCGACCATCGCCTCGCCGCGCATCATCGCCTCTTCAGCGGTGCGGCCAAGGACGAATTGCGCGCCCATCTCCGCCATCGCCTGCCCGACCGCCTTGCGGATCACCGGCTCCCCCAAACGGCGCACCAACCCGTGCAATGTGCCGGCGACGCCCTCGGCGTCCTCCTCCAGCACGCGGCCGGTCAGCATCAGCGCCCAGGTCGAAGCATTGACGAGGATCGAGCCAGAGTCCCCCAAATGCGCCGCCCAGTCATGCGGCGTGATCTTGTCGGAGATCAGTTCATCCACGGTCGTCGCGTCTGGCACGCGCAGCATCGCCTCGGCCAGACACATCAGCGCAACGCCTTCCTTGGTCGACAGACCATATTCAGCGAGGAAGGACTCCATGATCCCGACATCGCCTGATCCGCGGACGGCGCGCACCAGATCAGCCGCATTAGCAGAGATCCCGACGCGGGCGTCGGCGTCCAGCGCCGCGGTTTCGACCAGTTGTCGGACAAGCGCCTGCTCATCGCTCAACGTCGCGGCGCGGATGGCGTTTCGGCGGGCGGTCAGCAAGGGCGCCTCCCAAGATTGCGGCAATCGCAACGGCCACTCAGCATATAAGGCGCGCCGCCCAGGTGACCTGATTTTTTGAAGGCGCTGACCCTTTTTGGGATTAAACTGCCAGAATCAATGCTCTTCCCGCCCTTTTAGTTGGGTTACGTGGCGGCGCTCCCCGTTAGAATTGCAGTATAAAAGGACAGAACGGGGCGTACGTGACCAAAACCGGGGATCATCCAAAGATAGACGCCGACGTCGCCGCGCGGCTGATAAACGGCGTTCACAGCGATCCATTCTCAGTGCTGGGACCGCATTCGGTTGACGGGCGCTGGGCGATCACCTGTCTGGCGCCGGGCGCAAGCGTCGTCGAGGCGATCGCGACGGACGGTCAGACGATCTCAAAGCTCGTCCCGGCAGGCGGTTACGAGTTGTTCTCGGGATGGGTGGACGGCGACGAGAAGCCAGTCGCCTATCGCCTGCGCGCGTCCCGCGACGATGCGCGCTGGGAGTATGAGGACCCCTACCGGTTTGGTCCTCTGCTGGGCGAGCACGACGAGTATTTCCTTTCGGAAGGTTCGCATTTGCGGCTGTGGGAGGCGCTGGGCGCACATCCGACGGAGCATGAAGGCGTGGCCGGCGTGCGCTTCGCCGTCTGGGCGCCCAACGCGCAGCGCGTCTCGGTGGTCGGCGACTTCAATGACTGGGACGGGCGGCGCCACGCAATGCGCGCTCGGGGATCGACCGGCGTATGGGAGATATTCGCGCCGGGCGTCGTGGAAGGCGCCAGCTACAAATTCGAGATCCGGTCGCGGGACGGCGTGCTGCAACCGCTGAAGGCCGACCCGATCGGCTTTGGGGCGGAGCACCCCCCTGAGACGGCGTCGATCGTGCGGGATCTGGCGGGCCGTGACTGGGGCGACGGCGCATGGATGGAGCGCCGGGCTGCGGCGCAGAGCGTCGATGCGCCGATCTCGATCTACGAGGTGCATCTCGGGTCCTGGCGGCGCAAGACCGAGGATGGCGACCGCCCCCTCTCCTATCATGAGCTTTCCGATGAGCTTGTGCCTTACGCCAAGGATATGGGCTTCACCCATATCGAGCTTCTGCCGATTACAGAGCATCCGTTCGACGGATCTTGGGGCTATCAGCCGGTCGGGCTCTACGCGCCCACCATCCGCCACGGAACGCCTAGCGAGTTCCGCGATTTTGTGGAAGCCTGCCATTCGGCGGGGCTGGGACTGATCCTCGACTGGGTTCCGGGGCACTTCCCCACGGATTCGCACGGCTTGGGCAGTTTTGACGGCCAGTCTCTCTATGAACATGCCGATCCGCGAGAAGGGTTCCATCAGGATTGGAACACGCTGATCTTCAACTACGGGCGGCGCGAGGTCGCCAATTACCTGATCGCCAACGCGCTTTATTGGCTGCGCGAGCACCATGTGGACGGGCTGCGCGTAGATGCGGTCGCCTCCATGCTCTATCGCGATTATTCCCGCGCCGAGGGCGAATGGGTGCCGAATGTCCATGGCGGGCGCGAAAACCTGGAAGCCATCGCATTTCTCAAGCGCATGAATGAGGTGGTCTACGCAGACGATCCCTCGATCATGACCGCCGCGGAGGAATCCACGTCCTGGCCGGGCGTTTCAAAGCCGACGGATCAGGGCGGGCTGGGTTTCGGCTACAAGTGGAATATGGGCTGGATGAACGACACGCTCGACTACATGTCGCTCGATCCGATCCACCGCCGCCACCATCACCACCAGATGACGTTCGGACTGCACTACGCTTTTTCAGAGAACTTCATCTTGCCGATCAGCCATGACGAGGTGGTGCACGGCAAAGGCTCTCTGCTGACCAAGATGCCGGGAGAGGGTTTCGACAAATTCGCGAATCTTCGCGCCTATTACGGCTTCATGTGGGGCCATCCGGGCAAGAAGCTGCTGTTTATGGGGCAGGAGTTCGCGCAGGGGCGCGAGTGGAACCACAATGCGTCGCTGGACTGGCATTTGCTGGACGTCGACAGCCATTCTGGCGTTCAGAACCTGATCCGCGATCTCAACCTTCTCTACCAGAGCACGCCATCTCTGCATCGAAGCGACGCCCGCGCCGAAGGGTTCGAGTGGGTGGAGGCGAATGCGGAGGATATTTCCGTTTACGCCTGGGTGCGAAAGGCGGATGGCGCGCCGCCCGTGCTGGTGGTGAGCAACTTCACGCCAATCGAGCGGTCCTCACACCGCATCGGCGTGCCCGCGGCCGGGCGCTGGGCGGAGCGGCTGAACACCGACGCCAAGACTTATGGCGGGTCGGGCCGGGGCAATCTGGGCGGCGTAGACAGCCAGCCCGTCGGCGCGAATGGCCGAGACAACTCGATCGAAATCACGGCGCCTCCATTGGCCACGTTGTTTTTCGAGCTTCAGGAAGATTGATAGTTAAAAAAGGCGATCCTAGGCGCAAAGCCGGGGTCAGGGAGAGACGCCAATGCAGAACGGAAGTAAAAATCAGCATCTGTCGCGCGAAACAATGGCGTTCGTGCTCGCCGGGGGACGGGGCAGCCGACTGAAAGATTTGACGGACAAGCGCGCGAAACCAGCGGTTCACTTCGGTGGCAAGACCAGAATTATCGATTTTGCCCTGTCGAATGCGCTCAATTCAGGCATCCGGCGCATTGGAATCGCCACCCAGTACAAGGCGCACTCGCTGATCCGGCATCTGCACCGCGGTTGGGGATTTTTGCGCGCAGAACGCAATGAAGGCCTGGATATTCTACCCGCAGGCCAGCGCGTCGATGACGGACAGTGGTATCTCGGCACGGCGGACGCGGTGGCGCAGAACATCGACATCATTCAAAGCTACGGCCCCAAATACATCGTGATCCTCGCAGGCGACCATATCTACAAGCAGGATTACCAAGTGATGCTGGAACAGCATGTGGAGGCCGACGCGGATGTGACGATCGGGTGCCTGACCGTGTCGCGTGAGGAAGCGTCGGCGTTTGGCGTCATGGCCGTTGATGAGAACCAACGGATCATCGACTTTGTCGAGAAGCCGGCCGAACCGCCGACCGTGCCGGGTGATCCCACCAAGTCGCTCGCCTCAATGGGCATCTATGTCTTTGACACGGCGTATCTGATCGAGCGGCTGGAAGAGGATGCGGCCGATCCGAACTCCAGCCACGATTTCGGCAAGGACATCATTCCTTCCATCGTCAAGAACGGCAAAGCCGTGGCGCATAAATTCAACGACTCGAGCGTTTCGACGGCGCCGGGCGCGGAGCCCTATTGGCGCGATGTCGGCACGATCGACGCGTTCTGGCGGGCCAATATCGACCTGACGGATTTCAACCCGGAACTGGATCTTTACGACCGCAGCTGGCCGATCTGGACCTATAGCGAGATCACGCCGCCAGCGAAGTTCATCCATGATGAAGACGACCGCCGGGGCTCAGCCACGAGCTCGATGGTCTCGGGCGGCTGCATCATCTCGGGCAGTCACGTCAACCAGAGCCTGTTGTTCACGAACGTAAAATGCCATTCCTTCGGTCGCCTCGACCGGGTCGTGGCGCTTCCAAGCGTCGAAATCGGCAGACGGGCGCAATTGTCCGACGTTGTGATCGATCGCGGCGTCAGAATCCCCGAGGGGCTGGTTGTCGGCGAGGATCCTGATCTGGACGGCAAGCGGTTCCGCCGCACCGACAACGGCGTTTGCCTGATCACGCAGCCGATGATCAAAGCGCTTGGGTGACGACGCCATGAAAGTTCTCTCCGCCGCGTCCGAGTGCGCGCCATTCATCAAGACCGGTGGCCTGGCGGACGTCGTCTCCGCACTGCCGGGCGCGCTGGCCGGGGAAGGCGTCGAGATGCGGGTGCTGTTGCCCGCCTACCTGGCGCTGGCGAAAATCGCCAAGTCAGGCGACGTAGTAATGAATCTTCGCGGGCTTCATGGCGGGTCGGCGAAGGTGATCGCGGCGAAAGCGGACGGTATCGACCTTCTGCTGCTCGACGCGCCGCATCTCTTCGACCGGCCTGGAAATCCGTATCTCGGCGACGATGGAACCGACTGGCCCGACAATCACTTGCGTTTCGGGGCTCTGTCGGCGGTCGCGGCGCGGGTCGCGCGCGAGGGCGTCGGCGACTGGAAGCCGGATCTGCTGCATGCGCATGACTGGCAGACGGGGCTGGCGCCGGCCTATCTGAAATACGGACGCGGCAAAGCCCCGCCCAGCGTCATCACCATCCACAACATCGCCTTTCAGGGGGTGTTCCCGGCGACGACGCGCAAGCTTCTGAACCTGCCGGAAAGCCAATTCACGGTCGACGGGTACGAGTATTATGGCGGCCTCAGCTACCTGAAGGCCGGACTTGTCACCGCAGCCAGGATCACGACGGTCAGCCCGACCTATGCGCGCGAGCTGACCGACCCGGCCTTCGGCATGGGCCTTGAAGGCGTCATCGCGGCGCGGCGCGGCGACATGCGCGGAATCCTCAACGGCGTCGATCTGGATGTCTGGAACCCGGAGACGGACGGCGCGCTGGCGGAAAACTACACGGCGCGCAGCCCCAAAAAGCGCCGTCTTAACCGCGCGGCCGTGGCGGAAAAGTTCGGGCTTGAGGTCACGAAAGAGACGCCGATCTTCTGCGTCGTCAGCCGGCTGACGCGGCAAAAGGGGCTGGACCTGCTGCTGGAGGCCGTGCCGCGGCTGATCGGACGCGGCGCGCGCCTCGCGATGCTCGGATCCGGCGACAAGGATCTGGAGGCCGGATACACCGCGGCGGCCAAGGCCAATCCCGGCAAGGTCGGCGTCGTGATCGGCTATGACGAGGCGCTGTCGCATCTGATGCAAGGCGGGTCCGACGTGATCCTGATCCCGTCCCGGTTCGAGCCCTGCGGCCTTACGCAGCTCTATGGCCTCAGATATGGCTGCCTGCCGCTGGTGGGCCGTACGGGCGGGCTCGCCGACACGGTGATCGACGCCAATGAGGCGGCCATCGCAGACGGCGTCGGCACCGGCTTCCAGTTCTCCCCGATCGAAGCAGGACCTTTGGGCGACGCCATCGACCGCGCCTGCGACGCGTTCGCGAACCGCAGCCTTTGGAAATCCATGGCGCGCCGCGCGATGCGCAGTGATGTGGGGTGGGATCGATCCGCCGCCGCGTATAGGGCGCTCTACGCCGAGCTTGCCTAGTCCAGATGAAAATCACCTCCGGAAAGTCTTCGAAATGACCGTGACAACCGTTCCGACCACCCCGATCGACGGGCAAAAGCCAGGCACGTCGGGGCTGCGCGCGCGCACCGCCGTATTTATGCGGCCGGGCTATCTGGAGAATTTCGTTCAGTCGATCTTCGACGCGGTCGGCGGGCTTGAAGGCAAGACACTGACCCTTGGCGGAGACGGGCGTTATTTCAACAAGCGCGCGATCCAGACCATCATGAAAATGGCCGCCGCCAACGGCGCCGCGCGCGTCGTGGTCGGCCGCGACGGCATCCTCTCCACGCCGGCGGCGTCCGCCGTCATTCGCCACCTCAAGACCGATGGCGGGATCATCCTGTCGGCCAGCCACAATCCCGGCGGTGAGAACGGTGATTTCGGCATCAAATACAACATCCCGGCCGGCGGTCCGGCGCCTGAGAGCATCACCGGCGCGATCCATGCGCGCACGATGGAGATCGACGCCTATCGGATTCTGGAAGCGCCGGATGTCGATCTTTCGGTCGACGGCGAGACCGGGCTGGGCGAGATGACGGTCGAAGTGATCGACCCCGTGGCGATCTACGCCGATCTGATGCGCGGCCTGTTCGATTTCGATGCGATCCGCGATCTCTTCGCCTCTGGCTTCCGGATGCGGTTCGACGCCATGCACGCGGTTACCGGTCCTTACGCCAAGACGATCATCGAGGGGGAGCTTGGCGCGCCTGCGGGCGCGGTGATGAATGCAGTCCCGCTGCCCGATTTCGGCGGCGGCCATCCCGACCCGAACCCTGTCTACGCCAAGGCCCTGATGGACGAGATGTTCGGGCCGGACGCGCCTGATTTCGGCGCAGCCTCGGATGGCGATGGCGACCGCAACATGATCGTCGGGCGCGGATGCTATGTCACACCGTCGGACAGTCTGGCGGTGCTGGCCGCGAACGCGCATCTGGCGCCGGGCTACGACGCGGGCCTTGCAGGCGTCGCGCGCTCGATGCCGACCAGCCGCGCCTCTGACCGGGTGGCGGGAAAGCTGGGGATCGGCGCGTATGAAACGCCGACGGGCTGGAAATTCTTCGGCACGTTGCTCGACGCTGGCAAGGCGACGCTTTGCGGCGAGGAAAGCGCCGGAACCGGTTCAAACCATGTGCGCGAGAAGGACGGGCTCTGGGCGGTGCTGCTCTGGCTGAACATCCTGGCCGCGCGCCGCGATTCCGTCGCCGATATTCTGGCGAGCCACTGGGCCGATTATGGCCGGGATTACTATTCCCGCCACGACTATGAAGGCGTGGACAAGGCCGCGGCCGAGGAGCTGATGGACGTCCTGCGCGGCAAGCTCGACGGTCTTGTGGGCCAGACAGTCGAGGGAATGGAGATCACGTCGGCTGACGATTTCGCCTACACTGACCCGGTGGACGGCTCGCAGGCCGAGAAGCAGGGCGTGCGCATCACGTTCGGCGACGCCGCCCGTCTGGTTCTGCGCCTGTCGGGAACGGGCACGGTCGGCGCCACGCTGCGCGTCTATATGGAGCGGTTCGAGCCCGACCCGGCGGGTCAGGGCGAGGATACGCAACAGGCGCTCGCCCCGGTGATCCGCGCGGCGAACGCGCTGGCCGGGATCGCGGAGCGGCTGGGACGCGACGGCCCGGACGTGATGACCTGACTCCTCCCCTCCTGAGAGTCTCCCACTCTGTTGGGGAAACTGGCGCGCCCTGTTCGGGGCGCGTTTCTTTTTTGAGAGAGCGGGACGGCCGCTAAAGCAGCGACTCGACCTCCCAGATGTCGCGCGCGTAACCGCGGATCGTCCTGTCGGATGAAAACCAGCCGGAATGCGCGGTGTTGAGTGCAGCCATACGGCTCCACGCATCCTGGTCGCGATAGGCGCCATCGATCCGGCGCTGCGCTTCATAGTAGGCGTCGAAATCCGCCGCGACGAGGAAGTAGTCGCTGCCGGTGATCAGGTCGACCAACGAGGCGTAACGGTGCTGGTCCTCCGGCGAAAAGAAGCCGGAAGCCATCTGTTCGACGACCTCGCGCAACGCGGGGCTCGACTCGACCTGAGCTCGGGGATCATAGCCATTGCGAATGGCCGACGCCTCGGGCGCAGTCAGGCCGAAGATAAAGATGTTGTCGTCTCCGACCTGCTCCCGAATCTCGACATTTGCGCCGTCCATCGTCCCGACCGTAACCGCGCCGTTCAGAGCGAATTTCATGTTGCCGGTGCCGGACGCCTCCATACCTGCGGTCGAGATTTGCTCGGAAAGGTCGGCGGCCGGGATCAAAAGCTCCGCCATCGAGACATTGTAGTTCTCGGGATAGACCACTTTCAGACGGTCGCCGATCACCGGGTCATTGTTGATGCTGCGCGCCACATCGTTGATCAGGTGGATGATGTGCTTCGCGGTGAAATAGCCGGGGGCCGCCTTGCCGCCAAAGAATTTCACACGCGGCGTCCAGTTCGCCTGCGGGTCGCGGCGGATCGCATTGGCCAGCGCCGCAGTCTCCAGAATATTCATGAACTGGCGCTTGTATTCGTGGATACGCTTGATCTGGATGTCGAACATCGCATCACGTGGCAGCGACAGACCGTGGGTCTTTTCGACCCAATCCGCCAGCCGGTTCTTGTTCGCCTGCTTCACATCGCGGAACCGGGCGCGAAAACCGGCGTCGTCCGCATGGGGCGCAAGATCTGCCAGTCGGTCCAGATCAGATACCCAGCCTTCTCCGATGGTCTCATTCAGCAGGTTCCGCAGGCCAGGATTGCAGCTGTAGAGCCAACGCCGCGGCGTCACGCCGTTGGTCTGGTTGACGATGCGATCGGGGTGCAGTTCGTTCAGATCGCGAAACACGGTCTGCTTCATCAAATCGGTGTGCAGCGCCGAAACCCCGTTCACACGCCGCGCCGAGATGAAGGCGAGATCGCCCATCCGCACTTCGCCGCAGGGATCCACGATCTTGACGCTGTCGGGCCGCGGCCGTCCGGCCTCTCGCGTCCGGCGCGCGTGCAGATCGTCCAACCGCTCGATCAGCTGCATGTGACGGGGCAGAACCGACCACATCAGATGCGTCGGCCAGCGCTCCAGCGCCTCGGGCATCAGGGTGTGGTTGGTGTAGTGCAGGCTGCCCTGCGCGATATCGAACGCCTCTTCGAACTCGACGCCGTGATGATCGATCAGCAGGCGCATCAGCTCAGGCCCTGCGATCGCCGGGTGGGTGTCGTTCATCTGGATCGCCACTTTCGTCGGCAGCGCCCGGATATCGGTATTGCCCGCCGTAAACCGGCGCAGCAGATCCTGAAGCGAGGCGGAAGTGAAGAAGTACTCCTGCTTCAGGCGCAGCTCCTTGCCGGTCTCGGTGCTGTCATCCGGATAGAGCACGCGAGAGATCGTCTCGGCGAACACTTCCGGCGCGGCGGCGGCCATATAGTCGCCGCGGTTGAACGGCTCCAGATCGAAGGCGCGCTTTGATTTCGCCGTCCATAGCCTGAGCGTATTGGTCCACTGACCGCGCCAACCGGGAATCGGCGTGTCGTAGGCGCGGGCCGAGACGACCTGCGCGGGCCGCCACCCGGCGCCGTCCGCGTTCGCTTCGCCGCCAAATCCGATGTCGTAGGCGCATTCCGGGCGTTCAAACTCCCACGGATGAGCCTGAGACAGCCATTCTTCAGCCGCTTCGACCTGGGTGCCGTTCTCGAAACGCTGCCGGAACAGCCCGTGGGCGTAGCGAATGCCGTAGCCATAGGCCGGAATACCAAGGCAGGAGAGCGAATCCAGAAAACACGCCGCCAGCCGCCCCAGCCCGCCATTGCCAAGTGCTGCGTCTGGCTCGTCCAGAATCACCTCACGATAGTCGACGCCATGGGCCGACAGCGCCTCCGCGGCCTCTTCCTCAAGCCCGAGATTGACGATCGCGTCTTCGAGCAGGCGCCCGAGCAGAAACTCCATCGACAGATAGTAGACCCGCTTGCGGTCGGCCTCATAGGTTCGGCGGGTCGCCTTGAACCACGGCTCCACCAGACGGTCGCGAACGGCGCGCGACAGTGCGATCCGCCAGTCCACGTCATGCGCGGCCCGCGGCGTCTTGCCGACCGAGTGGCGCAGGTGCCAATCGATCGCGGTCGCCAGATCGCCCTTGGGGGTGAAGGCGTTCATAACTGATCTCTCCAAGCCTGTTGTCGCCGCCTGATGCGGTCTTCGTTCGACTCACGGGCGCGCGCAGTCCCGGCCCGCAGTGTGGCCAATCTATTCGATGCCTGACGCGCTGCAAGCCGCCCAACAAGATAGGGTTGGCCCGAGTTCTCAACGCCCGGCGTCGCGCATGACCGCGCCAATATCCCGCAAGGCGATCGAGGACGGCGCTTCTTCGACCGTCAGCCCCGCCCGGCGGCGCCAGTTCGGGTGTTCATCAACCACGCCCGGCAGGTTTTGCTGCTCGACCTCGCCAGTCAGATCGTCGAGTTGCACAGCGACAAGCTCCGCCTCGGACCGGGCAAGATCCGCGTGAATCCGTTTGGTCCAGTCATCCGGCGTCTCGCCCAGATCGGAGCGAAGGGCCACGCGTTCGCCGTTGACCCAATCACGACCGGGCTCATCCAGGTGGCCGAGCTTTACGCGCCAATCGAGATCGCGCCCCCAGAAGTAACCTTTGATCGTCGGCGTATCGTGATTGCCGAAGCTGGCGACGCTGTGGCGACGGACTTCGTGCGGCTCCGGCAGCCCGCCCGCAGCGCCGCGCGCGAATTGCATCACGTCGACGCCGTATAGGCCGGCCTCGGCCAAGCGCTCGCGAAACCCGTCTGGCACGAGGCCGAGGTCTTCGCCGATCACAAGCACGTCCGCCCGGGTGGCCTCAATCGCGATAATGGCCAGCAACGATTCCATGGGATAGCTGACATAGGCCCCCGGAGACCCATCATCCGGCACCCAGAAGCTGCGCCCAAGACCAAGCGCGTGGTCGATGCGCACCGCGCCCGCATGGCTCATCGCACCGCGCAAAAGGCGGGCGAAGTTCTGATAACCCTGAGCGGCCATCCCACGAGGCGACAACGGCGCCAAGCCCCAGCCCTGAACCTCATCGCCGAACTGGTCCGGCGGCGCGCCAAGCGTCGCCCCGAAGGCGTGCCCCTGCCGATCCGTCCAGGTTTCGGCCCCGCCGGGAACTGCGCCGACGGCGAGGTCCAGATAAAGCCCCAGCGCCATGCCTGAGTCCTTCGCGGCGGTCTGCGCGGCGCCGATTTGCTCGCTGGCCACCCATTGCAGCCAGATGTGAAATGTCAGCTCGCCGCCCGCGTTCCGTGCAAACTCCTGCGCCGCATCGCTGCGCCTGTCCTGCAACTCCTCCGGCCATGCGCGCCAGTCCGGTCCGTGCCGCAGGCTGAGCGCCTCGTACAATGCGAAGTTTCGCAATGACGGTCCGCCCTCAGCCGCGAAAGCGTCATAGGAGGTGCGAACCGAATGATTGGCGTCCAGCGCTTCGAACGCGGCAAAGGCGGCTGCCAATGCCGGCTCGCGGACCGAGGCGGCGGCCTGATAATCGGCGAGTTCACCGCCCGTATCGCCGGCGCCGCTGACGGATTTCGCCGCGCCGCAGAACGGCTCCATCCCATCCAGCGCGATATGCCAGGGGTTCAGGAAGCCGCGATGGGTCGGCGAATACGGGCTGACCATGGACGGATGCGACGCGGCGCCGATGGGGTGCACCGGGTTGACGCCCAGAAAAGCGGCGCCTTGCGCGCCCAGCGCGGCGGCCATGTCGCCGAGATCGCGGTAATCGCCCATCCCGGAATTGCGCGACGAGCGCAGACCGTAGAGCGCGGCGGTCACGCCCCAGACCCTGCTCGCGTCCGTCAATTCCGAAAGCGACGGCGCGGCGGGCGGCGCGGAGAGCAGCCAGACCGTCTCTTCCCCTCCAGCGGCCTCGACAGACAAGCGATGCACGCCAAGCGGCAGCGGTGGCAGATCGACGACATCGCCTGAGCCAGTCGCGCTGGATTGGGTTTCGCCTTCCAGATACAGGGTCCAGTGGGCGGCGCGGTCGAGATCGATCTGTGACGGTTCTCCGGCGCGCAGGATCTTCTCGCGCGGCGCGATCCGTGCGGCGTGCTCCGCCTCCAGCGACGCGATATGCGCCAGAGCGTCTTCTTCGTTCAAGACGTCGAAACCCAGCGCCGCGCACAGCGCGCGGGCGGTCGCCTCGTTCGTCGGGCGATGCTGGCCATTGAAATCCTGATAGGCGGGCAGAACGCCCAGCCGTTCCGCAAGTTGAATGATCGCGTTCTGCTCGCTCATCCCGCATCGCCCCGCGCGCTCAGGTGATAGGCGACCACCGCATGTCCATCGACATGTTGTGGCCAGTCGGTTTCGCAGGCAACGTCCGCCGCATCGGGCGCGGCTGTGTCGATCGATCTGACCCAGACCCGGCCAGATGACGTGGCCGGCAATGCAATTTTCTGAGGCCTCGGGCCGCCATTTATTGCTACGAACACCGCGTCATCCGTCTGTTCCGCGACCGGCGCCTCGGCAGAGCGGCGCAGCAATAGACAGAACCCGTCGAGACCGGGATCGCGCCAATTGACCGCGCCGCCGTCGAAGGTCTTCCAGAGCACGTCGGTCTCCCCGTCAAAGGCGCGCTCGCCCGCGTGCAGAAAGCGCTTCTGACGCAACACAGGGTGCGCGTGCCGGAACGCGATCAGACGCCGGGTGACGGCCAGCAGGTCGCTATCGCCGTTCTCCCAGTCGATCCAGGTCGTCGCGTTGTCCTGACAATAGGCGTTGTTGTTCCCGCCCTGCGAATGGCCAACCTCATCGCCCGCCAACAACATCGGAACGCCTTGCGACAGGAACAGGGTCGCCAACATGTTCATGCGGCGTCGACGACGGCGAGACAGCACCTGGGGGTCGTCCGTCGGTCCCTCCGTGCCGCAGTTGTCGCTGTAATTCGCGTGATGGCCGTCGGCGTTGTCTTCGCCATTGGCCTGATTGCGCTTTTCCTCATAGCTGGCGACGTCGGCCAGCGTAAATCCGTCATGGGAGGAGACCATGTTGATCGAACACTGCGGTCCCCTGCCCGGCCGGTCGAAATCCGAGGCGGAGCCGAGAAAACGCCCGGCCAGATCCTGCGCCGAATGCGCGGCGCCGCGCCAGAACCGGCGGACGGAATCGCGATAGCCGTCATTCCATTCGGCGAATTCCGGTGGGAACTCGCCCAACCTGTACCCGCCCGGCCCGACATCCCAAGGCTCCGCGATCAGTTTGACGCCGGCGAGGGTCGGGTCCTGCCTGAGCGCGTCGAAGAACCCGCTGTTCTGGTCATAGCCATGATCCTCACGACCCAGCGTTGTCGCGAGGTCGAAACGGAACCCGTCCACCCCCATTTCATCCACCCAGTAGCGCAGGCTGTCCATCACCATCCTGAGGACGAAGGGATGGGCGATGTTCAGGGTGTTCCCGCAGCCGGTGTCGTTGACGTAGTGGCGGGGATGCCCGGTCTGAAGCCGATAGTAGGACGCGTTGTCGAGACCCCGGAAAGACAGTGTCGGGCCAAGTTCATCGCCCTCGGCGGTGTGGTTATAGACGACGTCGAGAATGACCTCGAGCCCGGCCTCATGGAACCGATCGACCATGGTCCGGAACCCGGCCTCGCCCGCCGGGCCGGCATAGCGCGGCTCCAGTGCGAAAAATCCGATCGTGTTGTAGCCCCAATAGTTGGTGAGGCCCTTCTTGCGCAGGAATTCCTCGTCGCGAAACGCCTGAACAGGCAGCAGTTCAACCGAGGTGACGCCGAGCTTCAGCAGATGCTCGATGACAGCGTCGCTGGCCAATGCGTCATAGGTTCCGCGAAGCGCCTCTGGCACGCCGGGAAAGAGCTTCGTCAATCCTTTGACATGCGCCTCATAGATCACTGCGTCAGATCGGGACATGCAGGGCTTTGCGTCTCCGTCGCTCCGCGCCAGTGGCGCCGTGACGACCCCACGGGGTGTGAAGGGCGCGCTGTCTATGTCGCTGAACGATAGGTCCATACCGGGTGCGTTGGCGTTATATCCCAATAGCGCATCATTGTAGCTCCAGGATCCTGATATTCGCCGGGCGTAGGGGTCGATCAGCAACTTGTTGGGATTGAAACGATGACCCCGCTCAGGCGCGTATGGCCCATGCGCGCGATAGCCGTAGAGCGCGCCGGGCTGCAGCCCGGCGGCGTATCCGTGCCAAACAGGCCCGGTCCGCTCTGGCAGATCCAGCCGCGCGACTTCCGTTCGGCCGTCATCTGAGAACAGGCACAGCTCTATACGGCTGGCGTTTTCCGAGAACACCGCGAAATTTACACCCTCGCCATCCCATGTCGCGCCCATTGGAAAAGGCGCGCCGGGCTTGAGAGCGCCAAGCTTTTCCGAGTTTGACATGAACCACCGTCAGGCTGAGCGAAACGCAATTGGAATGACGGTCATTACGTCAAACCGTGCGTCCAGTCCAATCGCCTCTCACGTCCTTCCGCGCGCTGCGCCGGGCGTGGTTCCGGTCCATCGCTTGAACGCGCTGCTGAACGTGCTGACCTCGGTATAGCCCAGCAGAAATGCGATCTCGGTCAGGTTGAGGTTGCTGTGTTGCAGGTATCTGTTCGCCAGCGCCGTGCGCAGTTCGCGCAGCAATTCATTGAAACTGGTCTCAAGGTCGCTCAGCCGTCGCGACAGGGTGCGCGCGCTCATGCCCAGCTCGCGGGCGACGATCGCCAGCGTCGCCTCCCCCTTCGCGAGACGGTTCACGATTTCCAGCTCGACCTGCTCGGTCAATGTTGGAGGCGCGTGTGAGCGCTTCTCCAGCACATCCTCACAGACGCCCCGCAACAGCTTCAGCAATTGATCATCTGAAGTCGGCAGCCGTGTCTCCAGATCCGCGGTCTTAAGAATCACACGATTGGCCGGGGCGCCGAATGAGACCGGGCACCCGAAATAGCGCTCAAAATCGGCGATGTGCGAATTTCTCGGATGGCGCATCGACAGGCTGACCGGTCGAAGCTCCCGACCCGTCCACGTCCGCAGCCCACGCAGGAAGTTGGTGACGCTGAATTCCCTGAAATGCCGGATGGTCTGGGTCTGCGGAATACGGAACCACCATTCGATGGCGCCGTGCTCGTCCAGATCCTCGATATTCATCTCGACGGCGTCATTCGCTACTTTTCGGTATCGGCACAGATTCTTTATCGCGTCGCCGACCGTGGCGGAGGATACGCCGACATACCAAAGCAACCCGGCCATTCGCATGTCTCGCGACCGGCCGAAATTCAGCCCCAGACACGGATCGTCCGTAGCGTCCGCCGCCAGCTCAAAGAACGCCGCCGTTTTCGCGAAAGGCACGCGGGCGTCCTCGGTTTCGACCGTCCTGGGATCCAGCCCCGCCTCGGTCAGCAGTCGTCGGGCCGGCACGCCACGCCGGTTCAACTCCTCGGCTAACTGCCGCGTCCAAACCGCGTCATGCAGGATCGATACGCTCTGCCCGCCACGCGCCGCCATCCGAAGCCCCCCGACCGGTGTCTCAACTGGTTTGGCGTCAAGTCTCAAGAATTCGTCGCGAAATCGCAAGGCCGCGCGAACGCGACCGACTATTTCAGCCCTGACGCGAGCCGGCCCGTGGCGGCGCGACCTACTCCCCCTCAACAAGGTTCGCCGCCACGGCGCGTCAACTTTTTCGTTTGATCGCAGGCATAAAGAGGAGGGCCTCACATGCCCCGGACAGAAGCCGAAAGGCCTTATGTTCACTATCTGAGCCTTGGTGGTCTGGATCTTGACCCATTGTGCAAGACTGAGAACGCGCCCAAGCCGCGCGGAGCCGTAACCGCTCATATCGAGCGCATCACCTGCCCCGATTGTATCCGGATACTCAACATGATGCTGGCCGGAACACTGAACCAGCATCTCCGAAAGCAGTAGGCGAACCGCGCAGATTGGCGGCGATTCCCTGCAACTCGGCGGGCTTTCACAAGCCGTTCTCGTCCAACGCCCCCAATTCACAAACACCAACCGGCGACAGAAGGAATTGAGTCATGAGTTCTCGACAGGCCCAGGCCGAACGCCGCGTTCGTGACGCGATCGCGCTAAACATGAAAGTCCGGCTGTTGGCGGAAACGAAGGCCGAACTCGCCGCGCTGGAACGGGCCATTAGCGACGCGCGCGTATCGAGACGCGTCTCAGCTCGTTTCGCATCGACCGTCGAAGCGGAGGATCACTGCGGCTTTGACCAGAGGCAGGTTGAGCTCGAACAGGAGCTTCGGGATTACATGGATCGCTAGCGCGGTTATGGCGTCGTGCGGGACACGCTGGCGCGCAGTTTCGACCTGTCGGTCATGGAGCCGAGCATCCAGGTTGTCGATGTGAACCTTCTGGGCGACCGACGCCTGCAATTGCGTCATGTCCGGCTCGACGGCGTGCCGCTGGATCAGGACAGCCGAGATGCGACACTGGCGCATATTCAGCGCTTTTGGGGATACGAGGTTGCGCTGGAGGAGGTCGATCTGCGCTGATCGCTGGGGTGCTTCACCCTTTGATCGGGTTCCAGCGCGGCCGCCGCCCGGTCAAAAACGCATCCACACCTTCTCTGGCCTCGTCGGTCTCCCAAACATCAGCGAGGCGCTCAACGGTCTGTTCAATGACCGCTTCGTCGATTGGCGGACCAAGTGACCGAGCCAGCGCTTTGGCCGCGCCGACAGCGTTGGGCGCTGTGAATAGATATGGTTCGACTTCGGCCTCGACGGCGGCGTTCAGATCGCCCGCCGGGACGGCCCGCGCGATCAGACCCATATCCTGCGCTTCGCGCGCGTCGAAGGTCCGCGCGGACATGAACACGCGCCGCGCCGGTCCTTCGCCGATGCGGGCCAGCACATAGGGCGCGATGGTGGCGGGGATCAGGCCGAGCCGGGTCTCCAGGAATCCGAATTTGGCGCCCTCATCAGCGATGACGACGTCGCAAACGCAAGCGAGGCCAACACCGCCGCCGAAGGCGCCGCCATGGACCCTGCCGATCAGAGGTTTCGGTAACTCATTGAGCGATTTCAGCATTTCGGCAAGTTGGCGCGCCGCGCGGACCCGGCTTTCGCGATCCGCCTCAATCTGCGCCTTCATCCAGCCAAGATCCGCGCCCGCGCAGAAAGTCTCGCCTGCGCCCGACAACACGACGGCGCGTACGCCATCATCCTCGCCCAATCGCCGGGCGGCCTTCGCCAACTCAGCGATCATCTCGCCAGACATCGCGTTTCGTTTCTCTGGCCAGTTCAGCCGCAGTTCGGCGACCCCGCGCGTGTCGATCCTGACCGCCAACGTGCCGAACTCGCTCATGAGCGGCTCCTCAGGCTGTGGGCGAAGGTGGCCGCCTCGCGCAATTTTTCCCGGTCGATCCCGGTCTCGAAACCCATACTCTCCATCAGCTCCACCACCGCTTCGGTGGCGACATTACCTTTCGAACCGGAAGCGAAGGGGCAACCGCCCAAGCCACCGATGGCGCTGTCAAAGGTTCTGAGGCCAAGCTCGAGGCTGGCCTCAATGTTGGCCAATGCGCGATCCGCGGTGTCATGATAGTGGCCGGCGAAGCGCTCAGGCGGAGCAACCTGAAGCACAGCGCGCAGCACCTTTTTGATGGTTTGCGGCATTCCCGCCCCAATCGTGTCGCCAAGGGATATTTCGTAGCAGCCCAACGTCAGCAATTCAGCCGCCACACGCGCGACGTTCCCCGGCGGCGTCGGCCCGTCATAGGGGCAGGCGATGACGCAGGAGACGTAGCCGCGCACCGGAATGGCGCCTGATTTCGCGGCGTCGCACACGGGCCTGAAGCGCGCGATGCTCTCGTCGATGGAGCAGTTGATATTGGCCCGGCTGAACCCTTCGGAGGCGGAGGCGAACACCGCAACCTGATCCGCACCCGCCGCCCTGGCGCGCTGATAACCTTTGAGGTTGGGCGTGAGCGCCGCGTAGGAGGCATTTCCGCGCGCGATCCCCTCCAGCAACGCAGCTCCATCGGCCATCTGCGGGACTTTCCTGGGATCGACGAAGCTGGCGACCTCGATCTTCGCGAAACCGCACCCGGTCAACAAATCAACCAGCCGGATCTTGTCTTCAGTCGGGATCAGGCCCGCTTCGTTCTGCAGCCCGTCTCGGGGCCCGACCTCGTATATGGTGACGCGTTCAGGCATGCGGCTTGCTACATCCTGAACACGCCGAACCGCGTGTCTTCTATCGGCGCGTTCAGGCTAGCTGAAAGGGACAGGCTCAGCAGCTCTCGCGTCTTTCGCGGGTCGATGATCCCGTCATCCCAAAGCCGGGCGGAGGCGTAGAGGGGGTGGGATTGCCGCTCAAACATTTCCAGCGTCGGGCGTCTGAACTCCGCCTCCTCCTCGGCCGACCATACGCCGCCCTTGCGCTCGATCGCCTCTCGCCTGACGCGTGCCAGCACCTCCGCCGCCTGCTTGCCGCCCATCACCGAGATACGGGAGTTCGGCCATGTCCACAGGAAGCGCGGCCCATAGGCTCGGCCGCACATGCCGTAATTGCCCGCGCCGAATGAGCCGCCGACGATAACGGTGATCTTCGGGACGCGCGTTGTCGCCACCGCCGAGACCATTTTGGCGCCGTCCTTGGCGATGCCCCCGGCTTCGAACCGTTTCCCCACCATGAAGCCGGCGATGTTCTGCAGGAAGACCAGCGGGATCTTCCGCTGGCTGCATAGCTGGATGAAATGCACGGCCTTGAGGGCGCTTTCCGAGAACAGCACGCCGTTATTGCCCAGAATCCCCACCGGATATCCATCGATATGGGCGAAGCCCGTGACCAGAGTCGTTCCGAACCGCGTCTTGAACTCGTCAAAGCGCGATCCGTCAACGATGCGGGCGATCACCTCTCGTATGTCGTATTGCCGCCTAAGATCGGCCGAGACCACACCGAGGATCTCGTCTGGGTCATAGGCGGGCACCTCGGACGCCTGCCGGGCGATACGGGTCGGTTCGGCGTGGCCCAGATGCGCGACCGCGTGGCGCGCCAGCGCCAGCGCGTGGATATCGTCATCCGCCAAATGGTCCGCGACACCGGAGAGGCGGGTGTGCACATCGCCGCCGCCAAGTTCCTCGGCGGTCACCTCCTCGCCGGTCGCCGCTTTCAGCAGGGGCGGGCCGGCCAGAAAGATCGTGCCCTGATTTTTGACGATGATCGTCTCATCCGAGAGCGCAGGCACATAGGCGCCGCCCGCAGTGCAGGAGCCCATCACGACAGCGATCTGCGGAACGCCCGCCGCCGACATGTTGGCCTGATTGAAGAAAATACGGCCGAAATGCTCGCGGTCGGGGAACACCTCATCCTGGCTGGGCAGGTGCGCGCCGCCCGAATCCACCAGATGGACGCAGGGGAGCCGGTTCTCGGCCGCGACCTCCTGCGCGCGGAGGTGCTTTTTCACGGTCATCGGATAATAGGTTCCGCCCTTCGCCGTGGCGTCGTTGGCGATCACCATCACCTTGCGTCCCTGCACGCGCCCCACGCCAGCGATCAACCCGGCCGATGGGGAGGCGCCGCCATACATGCCGTGGGCGGCGAGAAGGCCGATCTCAAGAAACGGCGAGTCGGGATCGAGCAGGCGCTTCACCCTCTCGCGCGGAGGCAGCTTGCCGCGCGCTTTATGACGCTGACTCGCCGCCTCGCTGCCCCCCGCCTTGGCGGCGTCGGCGGCGGCCTGAATTTCGGCCAATGCCGCCAGATGCGCCTCGCGATTGGCGCGGAACGCGTCGGAGGTGGGAGAGATTGAAGAGGTGAGAACGGTCATCCCATCTCCCTCATCATTTCGCGGCCGATCAGCATGCGCCTGATCTCGCTGGTCCCGGCGCCGATCTCCATCAGCTTGGCGTCGCGGAACAGGCGGCTGACAGGGCTTTGGGCCATAAAGCCAGCGCCGCCCATCGCCTGCACCGCCTGATGGGCCTGAACCATCGCCTGCTCGGATGCGTAGAGCACGCAGGCCGCGGCGTCTTTCCGCGTCGCCTCTCCCCGATCGCAGGCGGCGGCGACCGCGTACATATAGGCGCGCGCCGTGTTCAGCGCCGTGTACATGTCGGCGATCTTGCCCTGCATCAGCTGGAACGACCCGATCGGTTGGCCGAACTGCTTCCGCTCAGCCAGATAGGGCATGATCTCATCTAGGCAGGCGGCCATGATCCCGCAGCCGACCCCGCTGAGGATCACGCGCTCAAAGTCGAGGCCGGACATCAGAACCGCCGCGCCGCCGCCCTCCACGCCCAGCACGTTTACCGCCGGGATTTGGACGTTCTCGAACACAAGCTCGACAGTATTTGAGCCGCGCATGCCGAGTTTGTCGAAATGGGGCGAAGCGGAAAGGCCCGGCGTCCCCTTCTCGACGATAAAGGCGGTGACGCCCTTCGAGCCCGCTTCCGGATCGGTCCTAGCGTAAACCACCAGAACATCCGCCTCGCCGCCATTGGTGATCCAGTATTTGGCGCCGTTCAGAATGTAGCTCTCGCCCCGCCGCTCAGCCCGCATGGCCATGCCCATCACGTCGGAGCCTGCGCCCGCCTCCGACATCGCCAGCGCGCCGACATGGGCGCCTGCTATCAACTTTGGCAAGTATCTGCGTTTCTGCCCCTCCGTGCCGTTGAGGCTGATCTGGTTGACGCAGAGGTTGGAATGCGCGCCGTAGGACAGCGCGACCGAGGCGGTGGCGCGCGCAATCTCCTCCAGCGCGGCCACATGTGCGAGATAGCCCATCCCCGCGCCTCCGAATTCCTCGGGCGCGGTGACGCCGAGCAATCCAAGTGCGCCCATCTCCGCCCAAAGCTCGTGAGGAAACTCGTTGCTCGCGTCGATTTCGGCCGCGATCGGCTTCAGACGCTCTTGCGCCCAGCGATGCACGGTCTCGCGCAATGCTTCGACCTCTTCGCCCAATCCAAAATTCATGGCGGAGAGGAACATGATCAGCCCTCCCCGACGAACAGGAGCGCGGGCGTTTCAAGCAGCTCTTTCAGCGACTGGACGAAAACGGCGCCGTCCCAGCCGTCGACCACGCGATGATCGAAGGAACAAGAGAGATTCATCATGCGCCGGGGTCGGAATTCCCGACCGTCCCACATCGGGCGAACGGCGATCCTGTTCACGCCGACGATCGCGACCTCCGGGCGATTGATAATCGGCGTCGCCGCCAGCCCACCGAGCGGTCCGAGCGAGGTAACGGTGATGGTGGATCCGGTCAGATCGTCCCGCGAGGCACGCCCCTCACGCGCCAGATCGGACAGGCGCGCGATCTCAGACGCCGCCTCCCACAAGCCCATCGCTTGGGCGTTGCGGATGACCGGCACCATCAGCCCGGCCTGAGTCTGCGTTGCGACGCCGACATGGATCGCCTCGCTCAGACGAAGCATTCCCGCTTCGTCGTCGAAATGGCCGTTCACGCCGGGATGGTCCCGCGCCGCAAGGACGATGGCCGAGACGATGAAGGGCAGAAATGTCAGCTTGCCACGCTCATCGGCATGTTTGACGTTCAGCGCCGCGCGAAGCTCCTCCAACTCTGTAACATCCACTTCCTCGACGATGGTGTAGTGCGGGATGCGCGATTTTGAGGCCGCCATCTTCTCCGCGATCCGACGGCGCAGGCCGATAAGCTTGATCTCACGGCCTATCGGCGGCGCCTCGGTCTCCGGCGCTGGCTGCGCCGGTTTCAGATCCCGTTGCAGAACGCGCCCGCCCGGCCCGGAACCCGCCACCGTGCTGAGATCGAGGCCCAACTCCGTCGCTTGGCCGCGCACGCTGGGTGAGGCGAGCGGTTTATTCTGCGTGGCGCTATGATCGATTTCGCGCTCAACCGGCGGCTCCTTCGTCGGCTCCGGCGACGTCGCATTCAGCTCCTCCGGCACCTGAACGAGCTCGACAGTTGACGCAGCGCCGCCTTCCTCTAAAGGGGAGACCACTTCATCCGCATCCTTGTTCTCTGACGCGCCCGCCGGCCCACCGACGTCAAGGCGAATGAGGTCCGATCCGACGGGGATGAAGTCGCCCGGCTCGCCCGCCAGCCAGGTTGCGGTTCCATCGGTCACGGCGGGGATCTCTACCGCAGCCTTGTCGGTCATTACGGTGGCCAGAATGTCGTCTTCCCGCACCGCATCGCCGACAGCCACGTTCCATTCGATCAGTTCGGCTTCCGAGACGCCCTCGCCCAGATCCGTCATTTTCATCGTGATGATCGGCATGCTTCAGTCCTCCATGACTTGCCGCATGGCGCGGACGACACGCGCAGGGCCGGGGAAGTAGGACCACTCCTGCGCATGGGGGTACGGCGTGTCCCAGCCGGTCACGCGGACGATTGGGGCTTCGAGCGAATAGAAGCAAAGCTCCTGCACCACGGCGCTAAGCTCGGCCCCGAAGCCGGAGGTGCGCGTCGCTTCATGCACGATCACGCAGCGGCCGGTCTTTTTAACCGACTTCTCAACCGCTTCCTCGTCCAGCGGCAACAGAGTTCGCAGGTCGATGACCTCGGCGCTTAGACCGGAATCCTCGGCCGCCGCCATCGCGACATGGACCATGGTCCCATATGCGAGAACAGTCAGATCGGCGCCGTCGCGCCGGATCGAGGCGCGGCCCAGCGGCAGCGCGTAATACTCATCCTCCACCTCGCCCAACGGATGGTCGCGCCAAGGCGGAGACGGGCGTTCAGGATGGCCATCAAAGGGTCCGTTATAGAGCCGCTTCGGCTCCAGAAAGATCACCGGGTCCGGGTCTTCTATAGCGCCTGCCAGAAGGCCTTTCGCGTCCTGCGGATTGGAGGGGACCACCACCTTCAGCCCACAAACATGGGTGAAGAGCGCCTCCGGGCTCTGGCTGTGGGTCTGTCCGCCGAAAATGCCGCCGCCCGTCGGCATGCGGATCACAAGCGGGCAGGTGAACTCCCCGGCCGAGCGATGGCGGATGCGCGCCGCCTCGCTGACAATCTGGTCATAGGCGGGATAGACGTAATCGGCGAACTGAATCTCGGCGACGGGGCGCAGCCCATAGACCGCCATGCCGATGGCGGCGCCGACAATGCCGCTTTCGTTGATCGGCGTGTCGAAGCAGCGATGCTTGCCGAATTTCTCCTGCAGGCCGGAGGTGCAGCGAAAGACGCCGCCGAAGTATCCTACATCCTCGCCAAATACGACGACGCGGTCGTCCCGCTCCATGGCCAGATCATGCGCGTTGCGGATGGCTTCGATCATGGTCATCTGCGACATGTCAGTACCCCGCCTCTCTGCGCTGGCGCCTGAGATGCGGTGGCATTTCCGCGTAAACGTCCTGAAACATGTCGCGACCAGAGGGATGCCCGCCCGAGACCAGCGTGCCCAGCGCCTCGGACGCCGCCTGCTCTTCCCGCACCATGGCGTCGATCTCGGCCTCCGCCTGGCTGTGACGCTCATCCGTCCAAGCGCCGATACGCACCAGATGCCGTTTCAACCGGTCTATGGGATCGCCCAGAGGCCAGGCCGCGCGTTCGCGGCGAGACCGATAGGCCGACGGGTCGTCGGAGGAGGAATGCGCCCCCGCACGATAGGTGACATGTTCGATCAATGTCGGGCCTATCCCGCTTCGCGCGCGAGCGACCGCCCATTTCGCCACCGCGCGCACGGCCAGATAGTCGTTGCCATCGACCCTGAGCGCCGGAATGCCAAAGCCGTGGCCGCGTTCGGCGAAGGTGACCGCCTTGCCACGCGCCATGCCCTGAAAGGTGGAGATCGCCCACTGATTGTTGACGATGTTCAACACCACAGGCGCTGAATAGGTGGAGGCGAATACCATCGCCGCGTGAAAATCGCTTTCCGAGGTCGATCCGTCGCCGATCCAGCCCACTGCGATCTTCCGGTCCCCGGCAATCGCCGAGGCCATGCCCCAGCCCACCGCCTGAATAAGTTGCGTGCCAAGATTGCCCGAGACGGAAAAGAACCCATGCGCCTTGTCGGCGTAGAGGACTGGCAGTTGTCGCCCCTTCAGCGGGTCGCCGCAGTTCGAATAGATCTGATTGATCATCGTTCGGATCGGATAGCCGCTGGCGATCAGCAGCCCCGACTGGCGATAGGTCGGAAAGTTCATGTCGCCGTTATCGAGCGTCGTCTGGAACGCGCAGGCGACCGCCTCTTCGCCAAGGCACCGCAGATAAAAGCTGGTCTTGCCCTGACGCTGGGCGGTCATCATGCGCTCGTCCAGCGCCCGCATGGTCATCATGTGCCGCAAGCCGTCGAGAAGCAGATCAGAAGGCAGCTCCTCGGCCCATGGGCCAAGCGCCTCGCCTTCTTTGCTCAGAACCCGCACGATGGAGAACGCCATGTCGCGCATCTCCTCGGGGTCCTCATCGATCTCGGGCCGCCGCGCCTCTCCCGCCTTCGGAATCACGAAGTCGGAGAAATCCGGCGTGTCGCCGGGCCTGCATTTGGGCTCAGGCACCGAGAGTGAGAGCGGCGCGTCGTCGTCTTTCATGCGTCCTTCTCCTTGTGTTCAAATCCTTTCGATGGCCATCGCCAGACCCTCGCCGCCGCCAATGCAGATCGCCGCGACCCCGCGCTTCAAATCGCGCTGCTCCAGCGCGTGCAGCAGAGTGACGAGAATCCGGGCGCCAGAGGCGCCGATTGGATGGCCCAGCGCGCAGGCGCCGCCGTTCACATTCAGGCGGTCAGGCATGACGCCGGTCTCGCGCATGAAGGCCATCGGGACGACTGCAAAGGCCTCGTTCACCTCCCACAGGTCGACATCGGCGACCGACCAGCCGACATGCTTAAGAAGCTTCTTCGCCGCCGCCACGGGAGCGGTTGTGAACCAGCCGGGCTCTTGCGCATGGCCCGCATAGCCGACGATCCGAGCGCGGAGACTCCCGCCGCATTCGGTGACCTGTCGCGCCTCTCCGATCACCAGCGCCGCCGCGCCATCGGAGATGGAGGAGGCGTTGGCGGCTGTGACCGTCCCGTCGTCGCGAAATGCCGGACGGAGCCTGGGAATCTTCGCAATCTGCGCGATCCTCGGCTGCTCATCGGTGGCGACCGTCTCGATTGTCTTGCGGGTTACAACCTCGACCGGCGTAATCTCAGCATCGAAGGCGCCTGTCTTCTGGGCCTTGCGCGCGCGTTCCAGCGACCGCAGCGCATACTCGTCCTGTTCGGCGCGGCTGAATTGATAGAGATCGGCGCAATCCTCCGCATAGACGCCCATCAGTTGTCCCTTGTCGTAGGCGTCCGTCAGCCCGTCGAGAAACATGTGGTCGGCGAGCGCCATGTCGCCCATGCGGACCCCGGCCCGAATGCCCTTCGCCAGATGCGGCGCGTTCGACATGCTCTCCATCCCGCCCGCCGCCACGATCCCGGCCCCTGCGGCGCGGATCTGATCAAAGGCGAGAGCAGCGGTTTTCAGGCCAGACCCGCAAACCTTGTTGATCGTTGTGGCGGGAACGTTTTCGGAAAGGCCTGCGGCAAAGCCCGCCTGTCGTGCGGGGGCCTGCCCCAGACCCGCAGGCAGTACGCAGCCCATCAGGAGTTCATCAATTGTAGTTGGATCGATGCACGAACGATCAATCGCCGCGGCGACAGCACGCCCGCCCAGTTCGGTCGCGGTTAAAGTCGAAAATTCGCCCATAAACCCGCCGATCGGGGTGCGCTCTGCGCCAGCGATGACCACCTCGCAGGTCATGCCTCACCCCCGAAATTGAGTTGGTCTTCGCCCGGCGCTGGCCCCCGCATTCGGGCGAGCAGATCCGGCGGCACATCGCCCAGCTCCGGGTAGCGCCATTTGGGCGATCGGTCTTTGTCGATCACCGCCGCCCGCACGCCTTCCAGAAACTCTCCTTCCTCCATCGCGCGGGCGACGAAGCGGTACTCGGCAAAAAGGGCGCGAGGCAGCGACTCGTCGCTACGGGCCGCGCGGATGGCGCCGAGCGTCGCCTCCAGAGAGAGCGGCGCGCCGTGGCGCAGCTTCGCTGCTGCGGCGTGGGCCCAGTCGCCGTCCATGCCCGCCAGCGCATCGTCGATCTCGACGACCGACGCGCCGGAAAAGGCCCGGTCGATCTGACCTTGCCGTTCGGCGAGGGTCGACGGCTCTTTGGGCGCCGACACAAGGCGTCCGGCGCTTTCGGCGTCGCCTGACATCAGCGCAACCTTGAATTCTCCAAGCATATCGGCTGCGACATGCAGGTCCGCAAATCCGGCGTAGATGCAGTCTGCGGCGGCCAACCCGACGCCCGTCAGACCGATATACTCACCGCAATGACCCGGCGCTCTCGCCAGCAGATAGGTGGCGCCGACATCCGGAATCAGCCCGATTGAGCATTCCGGCGTCGCCAGAAGCGTACGCTCGGTCACAATCCGGCGGCGACCATGGGCTGAGACGCCGACGCCGCCGCCCATCACCAATCCATCCGTGATCGCTGTGAAGGGCTTTGGGTAAGCCGCGATCAAAGCGTTCAGCCGGTATTCGTCCCGCCAAAAGGCCCGGCCCGCCTCAAAATCTCCGCATCGCCCTGCGTCGTAAAGCGCGGCGATGTCCCCACCCGCGCAGAACGCGCGCTCGCTCGCCGCATCGATCATTACGCTGCGCACGGTCGGATCATCGCGCCATTGGATCAGCGCCGCTGTGATCCGAAGCACCATGTCATGGGTCAGCGCGTTCAGCACCTCGGGCCGGTTCATGGTGATCCTCCCCATGCGCCCGACGACGCGGATCAGAACATCCTTGCCGTTCATGACCCGCCCCCTTCATCCATCAGGGCGCGGGCGGTAATCACCTGCATGATCTCGTTCGTGCCTTCGAGGATCTGGTGCACCCGAAGATCGCGCAGGATCTTCTCGACGCCGTAATCCTCCAGATAGCCGTAACCGCCGAGGATCTGCAGCGCCTCATTCGCGACGCGGAACGCGGCGTCAGTGACGAAGCGCTTGGCCATGGCGCAGTGCTTGGTCGCGTTCGGCGCGGCGGTATCCAGCTTCCACGCCGCCTGACGGAGGAACACGCGCGCGGCCTGCAACTCCGTCTCCATATCCGCCAGTTTGAATTGCACCGATTGAAGCTCCGCCAGCGTCTTGCCGAAGGCTTCTCGTTCCGTTGCGTAGCCGAGCGCGGTTTTCAGCGTGGCTTGCGCGCCGCCCAGCGCACAGGCGGCGATGTTCAGGCGGCCGCCATCCAGCGCCTCCATGGCGTAGGCGAAGCCGCGCCCCTCCTCGCCAAGCAGATGCGCGGCAGGAACTTCGCAACCGTCAAAGCGCACCTGAGCGGTACGCTGCGCCCGCCAGCCCATTTTTTGTTCATTGGCGCCGAAGCTCAACCCTTCGGTTCCGCCCGGCACGAATAACGCCGAAATCCCGCCCGCTCCCGGACCGCCGGTCCGGCACATGACTATGTAGAGATCAGAATACCCGGCCCCCGAGATGAAGGATTTCTCCCCGGTAATGCGATAGCCGACAGCGCTCTTTTCGGCGCGAGTCGACAAAGCCGCCGCGTCCGAACCGCAGCCCGGCTCCGTCAGGCAATAGGATACGAACGCCTCCATAGAGGCGACCGTCTCAAGCCGTTCTTGTATGATTTCGGATGGGCCATACCGGGCGATCATCAGCGCGCACATATTGTGGATGGATATGAATGCGGCGACCGAAGGGCAGGCCTCGCCCAGCGCCTCGAAAACCAGAGTCGCATCCAGCCGCGTCAACCCTGCGCCGCCTTGGTCCAGCGGCACGCACAGCGCACCGAAGCCAAGCTCTCCAGCCTGGCTCAGAACCGGGCGTGGGATTTCTTCGCGCTTCTCCCACGCGAGCGCGTTTGGTGCGATTTCCTGCTGTCCGAACTCGAAGGCTGTGCGAAAAACAAGCTCTTGCTCGGACGACAGCCCAAAGTCCATGAGCGCCTCCCGACAGCGTCCCTCGTGTCGACGGCCAATCAAGCGTTGTTTCAGCGATTATAACTGAATAAGGGCCGGATTACCTGCCAATCTCAGGAAATAATCTGTGAACATGCAGTGATTTCTGCTGTATAGTAAACTAATGTCAGCAGATTCCACCGCCAAGCCGAAGCTGGACGCGATCGACCGGAAGATCCTGAACATTCTGGTGGAGAACGGCCGCATCTCCAACGCCGAACTCGCCGAAAGGGTCGGCCTGTCGCCCAGCCCCTGCGCGCAACGCGTGCGCCGGCTGGAGGCGGCGGGCGTCATCGCAGGCTACTCGGCGGTCCTGAATCTGGAGGCGCTGGGCATGGGCGAGACCGTGATGATCGAGGTCTCGCTCGACCGGCACGGCACGCAGGTGCTTGAGGAGTTCGGAAAGGCGATGTCCGAGACGCCGGAGGTGCTGGAGGTGCATCTGATGGCCGGAGATTTCGATTATTTCGTGAAGGTCGCCGCCAGCAGCACCAAGGATGTTGAACGCTTTCTGAGAGAGCATTTGTTCAACATCCCCGGCATCCGGCACTCGCGTTCGGCGTTTTCTCTTCGGAAATTGAAAGACGTCGCGTCCTTTGTGCCGGAATGACCCGGCGGGCGCTTAGACGTCGAACTCCAGGTGGAAATGCTGGGGATGCGGCGTGCCGCCCGCGTCGACCTGGCCCGCGGGGCCCGGCGCCCGGTGCAGGTTCTTTTGCTTCAGCAGCGGTTTCAGGATCGCGGGGATCACCACCCGGTTGATGGCCGCGCCGAAACAGGCGTGCATGCCATATCCCCAGATGATGTAGTCCTCCCATGGTCGATCCGTGCGGAACTCCTTGGGCGCGTCGATGGCGTACCGGTCGAACATGGCCGAAAGCGACGCGGCGAACACCAGATCGCCCTTGCGTATCCGGACGCTGCGAAGGGTCGATCGCGCGACCGTCGCATCTCGGGTGGCGCGGCGATAGATGATCGGGTTATGCGGCCGGAAGCGCAGCGCCTCCCAAATATACTGGGCGAGCAGCGCGTCATCATCCGCCGCCGCCGCTTTCTGGGCGCCGGCAAGCGCTTCGGGCCGGTCCAGCAACTCGTCCATCGCATAGCAGCATGCCTTGGAGATGGTCGGGATCGCACCGATCAAAAGGCCCAGCAGGTTGTTTCGGATACCAAGATCATCCATGCCCGGCGTTCCGGCGCTCTGCAGCGCGAGACAGCGATTCAGAACATCCTCGGCGTCAGTCGGCGCGGCCTTGCGCGCGGCGACGGCTTGATCGAGCCAGTCGCGCATCTGACCGGCGTAATCCATCGCCTTGACGTCGAATTCCGGATCGGCGCCAAGATCCTCAAACAGGTACCAGAACAGGACGGTGGCCCAATCCTGCATCGTCTCGCCATCCGGGCCGCCCACCCCAAAATAGTGGTCGGTCATGTCCCATGGCACCTGCCGCGTCAGCTGCGTCGGCAAGTCGATGGCGCCATTGCTGTCTGCGACCAACTCCTCCGCCAGCGCGGTCGCGCGCGGCAGGATAATCTCCGCCACATCCGTGCGGCGCATCGCCAGATTCATGGCCGAGGTGTCGCGCGTATAGTCCCAGCCCGGTTGCATGCCGAGAAAGAAGTTTTCACCGTCGGTCAGCTTGCGCATGCGCGGGCCGTAAACGACTTCGAAGTCCGCGTCGCGGCTCAGGACGTCCCGGCAGTCATTGGCCCGGGTGATCATCACTGTGCCGGAATTCTCGTAGGCCTGAACAAGTTTTCTTCGCAGCGAAAGATTGGGCCAGAACGCCCTCAAAAAGGTGAAGACCAGCCGCTGGGTGTCGTCCTCCTGAAAGGCCGCCGCGAAATTGTCGCCTAGTCCACCGCCCTTCAACGCCAGGCGGGCGCCGAGGCCGATCAGGCGGAACAGCGCCAGCAATCCCTCACCCCAAACCACGACAACGCGCGCGAGCGTGACGAAAAAGCTCCGAATCGCTGACATCGAATTTCCCTTCAGCGCGTCAGGTTGGGTCAATGATGCCCATGGCGATCATGCGCAAGGCGGTCATCGAAGGAATGAAGAAGTAGTCCCCGCCGCGGCATTCGACGAAGGTTCTGAGCTTGCTCATGACATAGGGCGGTTTGCCGGACTTCGGATCTGACGGGATCGTATGGCGCTTGTGGTGCTGGTGATCGCCCAACATCGGGCAGGTGTTGTTGCCCTGATGAAAATCGAGGCCGTACTGGATCCATTGCTGCTGCACGAATTCAAACTGACGAAACAGGCTGGCGCCGATTGTCATCATCGCGATGCCCTGCTCCGTCTCGTCGCTTTGCTCTGCCGGATCGATCGGCCCGTAGGGAAGGCCGCGCCGCAGAATCCGCCGTCGCCTGTTCAGCGCGCTGGTCGCGTTTTCATTGGCTTGCGGCTTGTTGGTTTCAGGATCGATCCCGACCTTGTTTAACGGGTCCAGATAGTCTCGGGTATTCACCCGCCGCACATGGGCGCCGCCCGGGCAATTGAAGCCCTGCATGTCGTCGGCGTAGCGAAAATCCGACGCCTCGGGCGAGCGGATATATTTCATCTGGTTTTCCAGCGCCTTCAGCGGATCGGCGTCGTTAAAGCTGCGATCCGTCTTAAACTGCCTCCACTCGTCATATGTCGGCACCTTCGCCAGCGGAACGCCGTCGGACCAGCGCCCGCACATCTTGGCGCGCAGAGTCTCTTTCGCCTCGCCGACCGGCACATCCATCTCGGCGGCGAAGCGCTCAGCCTCTTCGTTCAGAACCTCATCGAAGGCGGCGACGTTCTGATGAAGTTTGCGGTATGTCATGAACGTGCCGTTGCGCATCAGTTCGGGCGGCATGGCGGTGGGCGGCAATTCCTGGCTGGCGTCGGGGTGGCCCAGGATGAATTCGCCTGTGGCGATCGCCTCCCACTCTCCATTCACGCGTTCGCCGCGCCCGATCACGGCGGTCTTCATCTCCTCCGGGCGATACTGGCCTTCGAACACCGGATCGCTGATGCCGTCCGTGAAGCCGAAATGCTCTTTGGGCGTGGGGATTTTCGCGCCGCCCAGTTCTTCGAAAACGGCCGAGGCGGATTGATACTCCTGATCGCCTTCGCGCCCGTTGCCGGACAGGATGCGCACGCCGCCATTCGACGCCTCGCACAGATCACGCAGCCACTGGGTCCGGTCCTCCAGAGCATCAACCGGTTCGGCCGTTCCCTCGGTCTTCAACTGGGCGTTCAGAGAGATCCAGATGTGGACATCCTCGCCCGCTCCAGCGCGGTTCTTTCGCCAGATCGGGTCCCAATGTTTGTCCCAGCCCTTGTCTTCGTCCTCGGTCTTGGTGACGTCGCGATCGCCCAGAATAAAGGCGCGGGCCTTCATGCCGTCGATGAATTCGTCAGGCATCCCTTTCAAGGTGCGGGACGGCGTTTCCAGCACATACAGGCCATAAAAGGTGAAGCCGATGTTGAGGGTGCATTCCGGTTTATCCGCCTGCTCCGGCCAGCGGGCGCCGGTGGTCACCTTGTGGCGCACCGCCTCGACGAATTTTCGCCCCTCGTCCGGGTTGGAGATGTTCAGAAAGAAATAGCGGGCGAACGGATAGGAATACCGACCATAGGCTCGGATCACATTGCCCTGAATATCATCGAGGTTGAGCGTGCGGGTCATGGCTGCAATCCAATCACATCAGGCGTTTGCATCGGTCGCGAGGGTGGAGATCACGCCAGGCGGCTGCGTCGGGCCGGATTTGTCGGACGGCTTTGTCCGCCGCAGGAATTCGCCGAACTCGGAATGCAGCGCTTCGGCCGAGGCGCCCTGAGTATCCACCACGAAATCAGAGAATTTCTGCTGCATGTAGAGCGCCTTCAGCACTGACGGCAGGTCGTCATATTCCCCGGGAGCCAGCGACTTCTCGCCATTTTTGATCGCATATCTGACCGCCAGAAACGCAATGACCACGGTGAGGACCAGCGCGACTACGAAGGTCCAGAAGGTGCTCCACCCCACGAGCGGAACCGTCATCATGCCGAAAATGCGCATCACCAGCGCGAGCAGCGCCACGATCGCCGGCGCCGCCACCGCATAGAGCAGAGGGCGAAGCGGCAAATTGTGAAACTCGGGCAGGTTAATGTAGTAGTCGTGAAACGGCATTGTGGTCTCGACATGGCATTTGTCGAGATACTCCGCGAACTGATCCGCCGTCTCCACGCCATCGAACCCGACGCAGTTGGAATAGATGTCCTGCAGTTCGACGCCCATGGTGCGCCAGAGCTCGCGCGCATAGTCGGCGCGGATCTTTTTCTGCTCCGCCGCGCTCAAATTCGTCGGCAGCGGCGCGCCATCCTCGGTCACGGCGTCCACATCGGCGCAGAATACGAGATATGACGCGTTTAGCCGATCGACGGGCTGCGGAATGATGGGATCGTCGCCGGTGATCGTGGCCACGATCGCGTTCTTGCCCACGCGTCCGTTGTAGACCGTGTCGCTAAGAACGAACATGCGCGCCAGATGGTTGCGCCTGTTGCGGGCGAAGGGGCTGTTGAGGCCCGAATGCTGCGTCGCGGGCGACTGCAAAGCGGTCGGCAGCTTGGCCAGCGCGATACGCACGTTCTGCTCGTGGGACGTGTGCGCGACTGACCCGTCGCCCGAGGGCTTGATGGGGGCGAGCGTCGTCAGAAAGATATGGCCGGAGTCCAGATCTGGCATGTTGAAAATCCTTTATCCGATGGGCGCGCGCGCGATCGCATAGGTTTCCTGGGCCTCGCGCACATAGCGCTCGCGATTCACGTCGGCCCGCTCCGTATCCAGGCTGGCCACAGGGCCGAAGCCGGGATCGCCCAGTCCGACCTGCACCTCGGCCAGCGCGGCGCGGTAAGTCTTGTGAAACTCTTCTGGGGATTGGGTCGCATGCGCCTTCTCGAGCCTCAGCAGGGCGTCATAGACTTTAACGCTGGTCTTGATGTCGCGCTGCGCTGAACCGGGGGTCGCGTTGTAATAGTAATCCGTATCGATCTGATTGTAGGTGATGTAGTTTTTGAACGGCGTCACAGGGATCGACAGCGGATATTTGGTCGCCGAAAACCAGAACAGGTTCAGACCGTTGGGAATACCATCCGAGAATGCGTCGATATACTGATCCCATGTCCCGTTGAAGTTGGAGCAGAACAGCACGTAGTCGTTCTTGAGCGTCTGCTTGCCCTGACCGAGATCAGGCCAGTCCTTGGGTTTGATGATCACCCATCGGGCGAAATGGATCAGTGAAAGCCCCAGCAACCCCAACAGATTCGACGGCAATCCGCGTGACGCCATGAAGAGCAACCGGTTGATCCAGGTGATTTTCGGATTGCTCGGCGTAACGACATTCATCGCATACGCCTTTCCAGCTATGTTCGACATCCTAAGCTCCAGTCACCGCCACAACGCATTCCAGCCGACTTAGGTTATACTACCTTGGGTTGCGACATGAAATGCTAAACCTGCGGAGTGGCCGGAACTTCCGGAGATGTCGCAGGTGGATGGATTCTAGGCTTGAGGCGCGAACCCTGACAGAGGCAGGCATCCTGACGTTTAATTTGACGCCAGTATCAGGATTATTGGCGGCGTGACAGCGGGTCCGATCAATCGGCTCGCGTCCGGCGTCGAGAACGGTGGGCGAAATCAGAATGACGACGAAGATTGCCGTCGCCGCGCGATTTAGCCCCCGCAGGCTGGCTAGGACGCCAGTTTCAAGTCTTTCGCTTCAAGCAATTTGTCGGGATTCTTCGCAAGCGACATAAGCAATTCCGACAGATCCGGCTCGTCTACTCGTTTGGCGGCGGCTTTAAGAGAGAACCACCGGCGCGTACGTTCGTCGCGCTCCTTCCAATTGGATTTCAGCTTCTCGACGAACATCGGATAGACTTGCACCTTGCAGGGGATACTGGCTCCGTCATCGATGATCTTGTCGTATCTGTAGACGCCCAGCATCACAGGCGACATCGCGCCAACCGCACCCGCCTCATCCAGAGCCTCGATAGCCGCCGCTTTCCAAGGTTTTACACCGCTCATGGTCCAGCCCTTCGGCATCACCCAGCGCCCGGTGTCTCGTGAGGTGATCATAAGCACTCGGAGCTTGCCGGAGGAATCCTTCCGAATAGGCAACGCTGCAATCTGTTCGCCCTGTTTATTCATAACCCACTCTCACAAACGCGCCTTCAATAATGCGCTGCTTGGCAGGCGGCAATTCGCGATCGCCGATCACCCTGCTTGCTCACACTTCCAATACCCGCCGGTTTATACGCGAACCTAGGAAATTATCCAGATTCGACCACGAATATCTTTGATACTCAACGATTTTTCTTGAAAAATGTTGGAATATCCACATTGCTGATTGCGAATTTTGGTCAGATTCTGCCCGAATGAACGGAGCGCAGATTGTCTTTGCTTGCGAAATCCGAGGAGAATGCCCGCCCTCGCCTGCGCAAAGCCGATCGGCGCTCTCAGATACTGCAGGATCTCAAGTTAAGGCCACATATCAGAATCTCGGAACTCGCGGATCAGTTCCGCGTATCAACCGAAACCGTGCGCCGCGACGTGGACGAGCTGGGCCGGGCCGGACTTCTGAACCGCGCCCATGGCGGTGTATCTGCATCCGCCCATGGACATTATCCGGATCTGGATGCGCGCAGCCGTGAGTGTTTCGCGGAACGGGAGAGGATTGGACGCAGGGCGGCGATGCTCATCGAGGCGGGCGATACGTTGATGATAGACGGCGGCTCCACGACCATGCAGTTCGCGCGGTTCCTCGCCTTCAATGAAACGCCATGCACGGTGGTGACGAACAGCCTTCCCATCGCGCTCACGCTAGGGCGATCGAGCGCGGCCGAAATAATTCTGTGCCCAGGCGAGTACCTCGCCTCGGAATCCGCCGTCGTTGGCGCCGACGCGGTGGAATACCTGGCGTCGCACAATGTCGATCGTTGTTTCATCGGCGCCTCTGGCCTCTCCACCACCGGTTTAAGTGAAAGCGTTCGGGGCTTTGCCGCCGTTAAAAAAACGATGCTGGCGCACAGCAAAACGCACTACGCTCTAATAGATGGCGGGAAATTCGGAAAGACGGGGCTATCTCGCGTTGGAGAACTCTCAACACTGACGTCCATCATCGTCGATCGGACGCCGGAGCCGACGTTGATGACCGCTTTGACCGACGCCAACGTCGAAATTCTCATCGCGCCAGAAGGGGAACACGACTAGTCTAGAAGTTGGCCAACGAAAGATTGGCCCAATTCACGTTAGATCGACAGGGAGGAAAAAATGCTTCAACAGAACCTACTCGCCACGGCCGCGTTCGTGGCTGCAGCTTTCGTCTTTTCGGGCGCTCCGGCCAAGGCGGCTGACTGTCCGCGCGGGGATCTGGACGCCCGCTATTGCGACGCCGATGGCGACCTGATCGCGGATATTCCATCAGACGCCAGCGATCAGATCGACCCGGAGACCCTGATCTTCGCCTACACGCCGGTCGAAGACCCGGCCGTCTACAAGTCCGCATGGGCGGATTTCCTGACCTATCTGAAGGAAAAGACGGGCAAGAATGTCGAGTTCTTCCCGGTGCAGTCCAACGCCGCACAGATCGAAGCCATGCGCTCCGGTCGCTTGCATATCTCCGGGTTTAACACCGGCTCCAACCCGCTGGCTGTGAATTGCGCTGGTTTCCGACCGTTCACTATTATGGCGGGTGCAGACGACTCGTTCGGCTATGAGATGGAGATTCTGACCCATCCCGGGTCGGGTATCGAGAAGGTTGAGGATATCAAGGGCAAGCAGCTCGCCTTCACTTCGCCAACCTCGAATTCCGGCTTCAAAGCGCCCTCGGCGATCCTGAAGGCGGATTACGACATGATCCCAGAGCGGGATTTTGAGCCGGTGTTCTCGGGCAAGCACGACAATTCGATCCTCGGCGTCGCCAACAAAGACTATGCAGCTGCCTCCATCGCGAACTCAGTGTTGGCGCGAATGATCCAGCGCGACGTGGTCGCTGAGGACCAGCTTGTCTCCATCTACAAATCGCAAACATTCCCCACGACGGGATACGGCATCGTCAACAACCTGAAACCGGAACTTCACGAGGCGATTCAGGATGCGTTCTTTAGCTTCGAATGGGCCGGAACTTCGCTTGAGGAAGAGTTCAAGAAAAACGGCGAAGCCAAGTTCATCCCGATCACCTACCAAGGGCATTGGGAAGTCATCCGCAAGATCGACGCGGCGAATGGAGTCTCTTACGCGTGCAAGTAACGAATTGCGCGTGATGATGAATTTCGGCGGCCCGTTTCCGGGCCGCCTTTACATGTCGAACCGCCGGGAAGCGCCATGCTGAGGCTTGAAAAGCTAGTAAAGACCTACAAGACCGGCGATCAGGCGCTCAAAGCGGTCGATCTGGAAGTGCCGGATGGGCAGGTGCTGGCCCTGATTGGGCCATCGGGCGCAGGAAAATCCACGCTGATCCGCTGCATCAACCGTCTTGTGGAGCCGACCAGCGGCAGGGTCTGGCTGGACGAAGACGAATTGACCGGCCTCTCGTCAGGCGCTCTCAGGCGCGCAAGACGTCAGATGGGCATGATCTTTCAGGAATATGCGCTGGTTGAGCGCCTTACGGTGATGGAGAACGTGCTTTCAGGCCGTTTGGGCTATGTCGGATTCTGGCGCAGCTTCCTGCGACGCTATCCGCAGGCGGACGTGGACGAGGCGTTCCGCCTTCTGGACCGGGTCGGACTACTTGCGATGGCCGACAAACGCGCCGATGAACTTTCCGGCGGACAACGCCAGAGGGTCGGTATTTGCCGGGCCCTTATTCAGAACCCGAAGCTGCTGCTTGTCGATGAGCCAACCGCGTCGCTTGACCCGAAAACCAGCCGGCAGATCATGCGATTGATCTGCGAGCTGTGCGCAGAACGTGGGTTGGCGGCGATCATCAACATTCATGATGTGGCGCTGGCGCAGATGTTCGTTCAGCGCGTCGTCGGCCTACAGCTCGGCTCCATTGCGTTCGACGGCGCCCCGAACGAACTGACGCCGGATGTGCTGACCACGATCTACGGCGAGGAGGACTGGGAAGCGACAATCCAGAACGTCGAGGACGAAGACGAGGAGAATGGCGCCAACAGCGTAGAGGCCGCTGAATGAGCGCTGAGCTTAACGCTGTCGTCGGGCGCAGGTGGAAGCGCCCTCCCCTGATTAAGCGCGCCTGGCTGCGCTGGTCTCTGCTGGCGGGGTTCGTGGTCTATCTGATCGCCGCCTTTTTGACCATCGAGGTCAACTGGTCCCGCGTTTATGAGGGGCTGGATCGTGGCGCGCAGTTTGTTCTGGCGTTCACCAGCCCCGATTTTATCTCCCGCGCCGGCGACATCCGGGACGGTATGCTGGAAAGCATCATAATAACCGTGGCCGCTTCGGTCGTCGGCATCGCCATATCGATCCCTATCGGCCTCGGCGCGGCGCGCAATATTGCGCCCTTGCCGATTTATCTGATCTGCCGCGGGATTGTCGCCATCAGCCGCGCGCTGCAAGAGATCATCGTGGCCATCCTGCTGGTGGCGATCTTCGGCTTCGGTCCGCTTGCCGGTTTCCTGACCCTCAGCTTCGCCACGATCGGCTTTCTTTCCAAGCTGTTGGCCGAGGACATTGAGAGCATGGACCGCTCGCAGGCCGAGGCGATCCGGGCCACCGGGTCTCGCTGGATGCAGTGGATCAACTACGGCGTTCAGCCCCAGGTGATGCCGCGCCTGATAGGGCTCAGCATGTACCGAATCGATATCAATTTCCGTGAAAGCGCGATCCTGGGACTGGTCGGCGCAGGCGGAATCGGCGCGACGCTGAACACCGCATTCGACCGCTATGAGTACGATACGGCCGCAGCGATCCTGATCCTGATCATCGTGATCGTCATGTCGCTCGAATACCTTTCTGGCGTGATCCGTGCGAGGGTTCAGTAATGCCGGTCTCGACGCAGGGTGATACTCAGATCTGGCGCCGCCGAACCCAGCGGCAATCGCTGATGCACTGGGCTGGCTGGCTGCTTGGGACCGCGGCGTTCATGTTCTGCTGGCAGCGCATCTCCGAGGCGACCACATGGTTCTTTGTCTGGGATGCGCCGAACATCGCCGGAGACATCTGGTCTCGAGCAACGCCACCGCGCTGGGAGTACATCGCCCAGCTCGGACGCCCGATTTGGGACACGTTGAACATCGCCACATTGGGCACTTTGATCGCTCTGTGTCTCGCGGTGCCGGTCGCGTTTCTGGCGGCGCGCAACACCACGCCTTCGGCCCTTTTCGTGCGGCCCATCGCGCTTCTGATCATCGTCTCGACGCGCTCGATCAATTCCTTGATCTGGGCGCTTCTTCTGATCGCCATCATCGGCCCCGGCGTATTTGCCGGCGTCATCGCGATCGCAATCCGCTCAATCGGGTTCTGCGCCAAGCTACTCTACGAAGCCATTGAAGAGATCGACCACACGCAGGTGGAGGCGGTCACCGCGACCGGCGCGTCGCGCTGGCAGGTCATGGCCTATGGCATCGTGCCGCAAATCCTGCCGGCGTTCGCTGGCGTCGCCGTTTTCCGCTGGGACATCAACATTCGGGAATCAACCGTGCTGGGGCTGGTCGGCGCTGGCGGGATTGGGTTGCAGTTATCTGCCTCTCTCAACGTCCTTGCGTGGCCACAGGTCAGCCTGATCCTGATCGTCATTCTCGCCGCGGTCGTGATCAGCGAATGGGTGTCGGCAAAAGTGCGGGGCGCGATCATCTGACGGCGCTCCGATGCCGCTGCGATCGCGTCCGAAATCGATATTAGACACCGCCGGCGCCAGCCTTATACAACCTTGAATACGAAGTGAGATTCCACGCAGCGGCATTGCTTTTGCCGGTACTAGTGACCGAAATACTGCACACACAATCCAATCAACCGCCCAATCTCGTTGCTGGCTATCGCCGCCAATAGTAGGCGCGGTACGTTTTTTACGTTGGCGGCACAGATGGAGCGACGGACTATGCAGAAGTATTCGATTAGGTGGCGGTTCGCCGCTTCAGGTATTGTTCTTTTCAGCGCCATGTCCGCGTCAGTGCCAACTTTGGCCGATAGCCTGAGCGACACCCGGCTTTTTCCAGAGAACGAGATCCTGAACCCGAACAATGACGGCGTTCCCTATTTCTACGGGCAAATAAACAAGGGCTTTCTGGTTCACGATGACGGCGACGATACAGAGTTCTATCCGCTCGTGGACAACAACAACTCTTCGACTCGTGCCGGCCTGAAGATTGAGAACGACTTTGGGACCGACACCTCGATTTTCGTCAATGCCGAAGGCGAGTGGAAACCCTATTCGACCGGCAGCGTTAATCAGGAGAACAAGAACGACGTCGACTGGGACGCGCATGGCCTCAGGAAACTCGAAGCGAGGCTCGACATCGACTGGTTGGGCCAGTTTTGGGTCGGTCAGGGCAGCATGGCGTCGGACACGAGCGCGGAGAAAGACCTCTCAGGCACGACTGTGGTCGCATACGCCTCGATCAGCGACACCGCCGGCGGACAGCTTTTCGCTTTCGACGACGGATCGGGACTGTCGGACATAAAGATCTCTAACGCGTTTTCCAGCCTCGACGGCCTTGGTCGGCTGGCGAGAATTCGGTACGACACACCGTCCTTGTATGGAGTCCGGCTCTCCAGCTCGGTCGGCTATAACGCGCTTGGCGGGGATGAAGACTCTCAATGGGATCTCGTCGCTTCCTATTCCCGAAACGAAGATGACGACGCCGTGGCGGTCGCGGCGGCCGCCGCCTACTCTCAACCGTCCAGCAGAACAGATCGGATAAGCGCCTCGGCCTCTATGCGCCACAAGTCCTCCGGGCTCTCATTGACGCTCGCCGGCGGCAGAGACAGCACCGATGGCGGCGCGAACGACCCGTCATATTTTTACGGCAAGATCGGCTATGCGCCGGACCTTACCGATCTTGGTCCGACGGCGTTCAGCATCGACATGTACCTCGGAGACGATTTCAACACCGCCGGTTCAGAGAGCATCAGCTATGCATTAGCCGCTGTCCAGACGATCAACTACGCCGACAGCTCATTCGACATCTACGGCGTGGTTCGAAATCATGAGTATGACGACAACACAGCCGATTTTCAGGACGGTCTATCATTCCTGACCGGCGCGAGGTGGAAGTTCTGAGGACAGCAACGAGAACCGCCGCCCTGCAGCGCTAACACGGGGCGGCTTTTCGACTTGGCCACGACTCGATACCGTTCAGGCTCTACGCACCCGCTGAACGTGAGCGCGGAATCCGGAGCGATAATCCTGTGACCTTATGCTAAGCCTTTTTGACCCGACCAATGCATCGCTGTTGGTCGTCGCAGTGGTGTTCGCCGCCTCTGTGCTGCAAGCCATCACCGGTATCGGGTTCGGGGTCATCGCGGGGCCGATCCTGCTTGTCACCATGGGCAGCGCCGCGGCGATTCAGGTGTCTATCGTCCTTAGTTTCCTGATCGCGGTCGTCCTCTCTCCGACCACGTTGCCGCATGTGAACTGGCGCCTGCTGAAGCCGCTTTTCGTTGGCGTCTGCATTGGCTCGCCGATTGGAGCGCTTGCTTATCGCTATCTGTCGCTGGACACGCTGAAGCTTCTGGCCGCGCTGGTCGTGATCTGCATGACCGCGATATCCGCGGGCCTGCTGAAACGCTATCCGGTGTTTGAGAAAGACAGCAAATCGCGGCGGCGGGCCGTCGGCGCGGTTTCGGGAGCGCTGAACACCACGCTGGCCATGCCCGGGCCGCCTGTCGCAGCCTTCGCCACGGCGATCAAAAGCGACAAGAGCATCGTGCGCGCGACGACGCTAGTGACGTTCTTGTTCGCCTATCCGATCGCGTTGGCCTTTCAGGCCGGAATCGCGGGCGTGTCCTCTGAAATGGTCTCGACCACGCTCAGCCTCAGCCTTCCGACCGTGGTCGGCGCGTTCTCGGGGCTTCTCGTGTCCCGGTTTGTCGCCGAAAAAATATTCAAGTGGCTGACCATCGCCTTCCTGCTGGCCAGCGCCGTGTCCCTGCTTCTGTAGCAGACCTCGCGTTAACGGGCCGGAATTCGGCTTTGTGCGCCGTCTTTCGCATCAGAAAGGGACCGGCGCGCCGTTGTAGTCCTCGACGACGCCGGTTGTCTCCGGCCCAAGCGCGTCGAAGCGGGAAAGCAGGCCGCTCGCAGATTCCTCAACGCTGATCTCAGCGCCGCCGCCGCCCATATCGGTGCGCACCCAACCTGGATGATAGGCGCCGACGGATATTCCCCGCCCCGCCAGCTCTATCGCCAGATTGCTGGCCAGGTTGGTCGCCCCGGCTTTCGATGCGCAATATGGCAGGGCGCTGCCTCTCGCCTTGGCGTTCGAGCCCATGATTGACGAAAGGATCGCGATCTTTCCAGCCTCGCCGCGCTCAATGCAGGGAAGAAACTCACGCGCGGCGAAAAACGGCCCAGCGACATTGGTCATCAAAACCGTCCGCCACTCCCATTTGCCGTGCGCCGGGTCCTCAATGCCGCCGCGTCCGTTCAGAACGCCTGCGTTGATCACCAGCAGATCCACAGGCCCCTCGACCATCGCGGCCGCGGCCTTCAGGCTGTCCGGCTCCGTCACATCCGCGACCAGCGCGAGCTCGGCGCCCGCCTCCAGTGGCGCGGTCTTGTCTACTTCACGCCGCACGGTTGCGACCACCCGGTCGCCGCGGGCAGCGGCCTGTCGCGCCATCTCCAGCCCGATTCCCCGGCTCGCCCCGACAATGACTGTGGTTTGCGCCATCTCTTCCTCCCGTTCCTTTGTTTTGCGGCAGCTTAACGGCTTTGCCCAGCGGGTCACGTGCGAAGACGTCACATCAGGAATATGGTGCGCCGCACCAAAAACCCCGCTAGGGTCCGGAGCTGTATGTTGGATGCTGCTCGGATCGCCCCCCCGGAACATCGCGCCGCCCCGGCCCAGCCGCGCGCGGTGGGCGAGGCGCGCGTCTCCGCCAGACTGCGCGACGGGCGATCCGTTCTGGGCGCGTTGCGACAGCAGGGATCCGCAAAGCTCCGCCTGCCGCGCCAGCGCCCCGGTGCCCCGGTCGAGGCGGTATTTCTGAACACAGCGGGCGGGATCACCGGCGGTGACCGGTTCGACTACGCCGCCGAGGCCGAACCGGGCGCGCATCTGATCGCGACGACGCAGGCGGCTGAGCGGCTCTACAAGGCGCAGCCGCGCGAAATCGGCCGCGTCGAGACCCGGCTCCGCGTGGACACAGGCGCGCGGCTGGACTGGCTGCCGCAGGAGACCATCGCCTATGACGGCGCCGCGTTGGAGCGGCGAATGGAGGCCGATATCGCGCCGAACGCCACGTTTCTGGCCGTTGAAAGCTGGATCTTTGGCAGGTTGGCGATGGGAGAAGAGGTACGGGCCGCGCATCTTGTCGACCAATGGCGCATCCGCCGGGGCGGCGAGCTGATCTTCGCCGAGGCCCTGCGCCTGTCCGGGCCCGTGAGCGAAATCCTCGACCGACCAGCCGTTTTGGACGGTATGCGCGCGATGGCGACCGTCTTATACGTTGCGCCGGACGCTGAGGATCGCATCGGACGCGCCCGCGCCCTGCTGCCTGCAACGACCGCAGCCGCCAGCGCCTGGAACGGCCTCTTGACCGCCCGTATCGCGGCGACCGACAACATGGACCTGCGCGCCGCCCTGATCCCGCTTCTGACCGAATTGCTGGGCGCGCGCCTGCCGCGCGTCTGGACCATCTGATGAGCGCCTGAACGGAGAAAACTCGTGATCCTGACCCCCCGAGAAAAAGACAAGCTGCTGGTCGCTATGGCTGCCGAGGTCGCCCGCAAGCGACTGGCTCGCGGCGTCAAGCTGAACCATCCGGAGGCCATCGCCCTGATCTCTGACTTTGTGGTCGAAGGCGCGCGCGACGGGCGCTCGGTCGCCGATCTGATGGAGGCGGGCGCGAGCGTCATCACCCGCGACCAGTGCATGGATGGGGTGCCGGAGATGATTCACGACGTGCAGGTCGAAGCAACATTTCCGGACGGCACCAAGCTGGTGACCGTTCACGCCCCCATTCGCTGAGGAGCCGCAGAATGATCCCCGGAGAGACAATCACCGCCGAAGGCGAGATCACCCTGAACGACGGGCGGCAGGCCATCACCCTGACCATCGCCAACACCGGCGACCGGCCGGTGCAGGTGGGTAGCCATTACCACTTCGCCGAAACGAACGATGCACTGGATTTCGACCGCGAAGCCGCGCGCGGTTATCGCCTCGATATCCCCGCCGGGACTGCGGTGCGGTTCGAGCCAGGCCAATCCCGCGAAGTGAACCTGATCGCCTATGCCGGAGCGCGGCGGGTATTCGGGTTTAACCAGAAGGTGATGGGGCGGTTGTGAGCTATCAGCCAGCATAGGCGCTCAAAACCGCAGCTATAAAGCAAAGAAAAAGACCAAATGCGTTCAGCCAAAGAACAAACGGCTCCATCGCCAATCTCCTGCAAACTAGAACTAACAGGATATGTTTCGATGACTGAGGAAAACTCAAGGAAAAGAGGTTTCCTGTACTCACTCAGCAGGAGTGCGTCTCCATCGGAATCGCTTTGGTTCGGCGCGAACCGCTTCGGCTCGTGTTGCATGGGCACGGATCGTTGCGAAGCTACTCACGAGATCGTGAACATGAGATGCAATTGGCGATGCTGATCGAACCCACAAAAGAGACGGGCAACGTCTCACAGAGTAGTCGAAGGGAATCGCTATGCCCCTAACCCTCGAAGGCTCCTGCCATTGCGGCGCGGTCGGGTTCTCGGCCGAGACCAGTGCGCCACAGCCCTATCAGCTCTGCTATTGCTCGGGCTGCCGTAAAACCGGCGGGTCGGGCTACGCCATCAATCTGCTGGCCAAGGCCGAGACGCTGAAGGTGACCGGCGACGAGTATGTCGGGGTCTATCACGCGGTCATCGACACGCCGCCCTATAACGGCGCGCAAAGCCCGCTGGGCCGGCATTTCTGCAAAGACTGCGGCGCGATGCTCTGGGCGCAAGACCCGCGCTGGCCGGACCTGCTGCACCCCTTCGCCTCGGCCATCGACACGGAGCTGCCCGAGCCGCCCGAACGGGTGCATCTGATGCTCGGATCAAAGGCCGACTGGGTTCAGCCCGACATTCGCCCCGGCGATCAGAGTTTCGACGCGTATCCCGAACAATCCATCGAAGACTGGCACAAATCGCGCGGTCTCTGGATCGACTGACGCCCCCTACGGCGAGTCCTTTGCCGGCAACGTTCTGAGGTATCTCACAATCGCATGCGCATCCCGGTCCGACATTCCGGCGTAGAGGTGATAGGCCATCGGCGGCGCCATGCGCGATCCGTCCGGCCGCACGCCTGTGCGGATCATCGCGACCACTTCGTCGTCCGACCAGCGCGCCAGCGCCTCCGGATGCGAGGTGATGTTGCGCGAGGCCGACACGCCCCATGGCCCGTGGAACTCCCGCCCGCCCGCGCCAAGCTGGTTCTCGATATCGAGGAGGCCTTTAACGAAGGGCGTGTGACACTCGATGCAATGCGCGACAGGACCGGCGAGATAGGCGCCGTATTCGACCGTGTCTCCCTCCGGAACCTCCGCCACTTCACCAACCGGCGGCCCGTAGACGGGCGGCAGCGGGATGTTGTAGACGGATTCCGGCAGCGCCTCCGGTTCGACCGCGGGAACGGTGCGCAGATAGGCGATCATGTCGGCGAGATCCCGGTCGGAAATATCGCGATAGAGTTCAATCGGCATCGGCGGGCGGATGATCGACCCGTCCAGCCGAACCCCCTCGCGAATTACGCGGCCGATCTCCGCATTGCTCCAATCGCCGATGGTCGCGGGCGTGATCCCCGGCACATGCACGGTGAAGGCCGGGTCCGGGATCACCAGACCACCCGCCAGATACTTGCCGTCAATCGGGCCGGTCGGCCCTTGCGGGGTGTGGCAATTGCCGCAGGCGGCGACGTGGTCGAACAGGTACTTTCCGCGCTCGATATCCGCGGCCTGCGCGCTCGCCGCGAAAACCACTGCAAAAATGAATGTGAAAACTCGCATCGTGTCGCCCCCCTATCCCGACTTGCCCCGCAATTAGCCGCCTTGCGGCCCCGCCCTGTCAAGCTGTTTGAATCCCTCGCACTTCCGCCAGAAGGATAACCCGCCATGCCCTACGCCATCCCCCGCGCCGACTACGCCGCCATGTACGGACCGACCGTCGGCGACAAGGTCCGCCTCGCCGACACGGTGTTGTTCATCGAGGTCGAGAAAGACCTGACCACCTATGGCGACGAGGTGAAGTTCGGCGGCGGCAAGGTGATCCGCGACGGCATGGGACAGGCGCAGACGACCCGCGCGGGCGGCGCGATGGACACGGTCATCACCAATGCGCTGATCGTCGACTGGACCGGCGTCTACAAGGCGGATGTGGGCCTGAAAAACGGGCGGATCGCCGCCATCGGCAAGGCGGGCAATCCGGACACCCAGCCGGATGTGAACATCGTCATCGGGCCGGGCACAGAGGCGATCGCGGGCGAAGGCAAGATCCTGACCGCGGGCGGGTTCGACGCCCATATCCATTATATCTGCCCGCAGCAGGTGGAGGACGCGCTGATGAGCGGCCTGACCACCATGCTGGGCGGCGGCACCGGCCCGGCGCATGGCACTCTGGCGACCACTTGCACCCCGGGCGAGTGGCATATCGGCCGGATGATGCAGGCCGCCGACGCGCTGCCGATGAATCTGGCGTTCGCGGGCAAGGGCAACGCCTCCACCCCCGAAGCGCTGGTCGAGCAGGTCATCGGCGGCGCCTGCGCGCTGAAGCTGCATGAGGATTGGGGCACGACGCCGGGCGCCATGGATTGCTGCCTTTCCGTCGCGGATGAGCACGACGTGCAGGTGATGATCCACACCGACACGCTGAACGAATCCGGCTTCGTCGAGAACACCCTCAAGGCCATCAAGGGCCGCACCATTCACGCCTTCCACACCGAGGGGGCGGGCGGCGGCCATGCGCCCGACATTATCAAGGTCTGCGGCGAGAACAATGTGATCCCGTCCTCGACCAACCCGACGCGGCCCTTCACGGTCAACACCGTGGACGAGCATCTGGACATGCTGATGGTCTGCCACCACCTCGACAAATCGATCCCCGAGGATGTGGCCTTCGCCGAAAGCCGCATCCGGCGGGAGACCATCGCGGCCGAAGACATCCTGCACGATATGGGCGCGTTCTCCATCATCGCATCGGACAGTCAGGCGATGGGCCGCGTGGGAGAGGTGCTGATCCGCACCTGGCAGACGGCGGACAAAATGAAGCGCCAGCGCGGGCGGCTGGCGGAGGAGACCGGCGAGAACGATAATCTGCGGGTCCGCCGCTATATTGCGAAATACACCATCAACCCGGCCATCGCGCACGGGATCGGGCATGAGATCGGCTCCATCGAGGTGGGCAAACGCGCCGATCTGGCGCTCTGGAACCCGGCGTTCTTCGGCGTGAAGCCCGAGATGGTGCTGATCGGCGGGTCGATCGCGGCGGCGCAAATGGGCGACCCGAACGCCTCCATCCCCACGCCGCAGCCGGTGCATATGCGCCCGATGTTCGGGGCTCTGGGCCGGGCGGTCGAGCAATCCGCCGTCACCTTCGTCTCGAACGCGGCGCAAAGCGCGAAGATCGGAGACCGGCTGGGGCTGGCGAAAACCACCGTGCCAGTCTCGCGCACCCGCGACATCGGCAAGAACGCGATGAAACTGAACGACGCCACGCCGAATATCGAGGTGCATCCGGAGACTTACGAAGTCCGCGCCGATGGCGAGCTGTTGACCTGCGAACCGGCCGAGGTGCTGCCCATGGCGCAGCGGTACTTTTTGTTCTGAGGGGGAGAATAGCGGATGTCGGGTCGCGATGAGTTCTCAGCGGCGACAAAGCGCTTGTTGGCAGAGCAGGCCGGGTTCCAATGCTCCAACCCAGCGTGCCGGAGAAAAACGATAGGGCCTGACTCGGACGAGGGATCGACTAGTATTGGCGTTGCAGCCCATATAACTGCGGCCTCCAAAGGCGGCCCTCGCTACAATATTGAACTGTCGGATGAAGAGCGACGTGCTCCGCGCAATGGTATCTGGCTCTGTCAAACTTGCTCTAGATTGATAGATGTGGATGAGATCGGACACACCGAAGCCAAACTGCATGAGTGGAAGCAGTACGCGGAAAGCGTCGCGTTTCTTGAATTGCGTGGCTTCACGGTTAAGCCTTCGCGGATCTTCGACAAGTTGGAAGCCAAGCTTCCGGAACTCGTGGCCGAAATGAGGTCTGATCTGCTCGATCAGCCGTTTGTGAGAGAGTTCATTGCGTTATCAAAGAAGGCGGTCTTCAACTATGGACGCACGCCACTTTTCTCCTATTACCATCAAGACCACGATCAACTATTGGCAAAGCTAAAGATAATGGAAAACTACGGCGCGATATCAGACGCCAGCATAAACAACGTGCCGAGGTACAAGTTCTCGGAAGAGTTTGTTGAATTTCTTGAAGGGGGCTGACCCATGTACCGCGTTTACGGCGCACATCCGACCCGCACCACCCGCGTCCTTTGGGCGCTGGAGGAGATCGGCGCGCCTTATGAGATCGTGCGCGCCACGCCCCGCAGTCCGGAGGCGACAGCGGTCAACCCCTCCGGCAAGGTTCCGATCCTTGAGGTGCTCAATGAGGGATTCCACCTGATCGACTCGGCAGCGATCCTCCAGTTCCTCGCCGACCGCCACCCGGAGGCGAAGATGAGCTTCGCGCCCGGCACGCGAGAGCGGGCCGAGATGGAAAGCTGGCTGCATTTCGCCATGTCCGACCTCGAAGTGCCGGTCTGGACCCAATCCAAGCACAGCTTCATCTATCCGGACAATCTGAAGGCGCCCGAGGTCCTGCCCGCCTGCGGATACGAATGGAACGCCGCCGTCGCGGCCATGGACGATCGATTGGAGGCCGCCGGTTGGACCGGCCCCTACATCATGGGCGAGAATCTGACCGTGCCCGACATCGTCATGGGCCATATCTTTCGCTGGGCGACGAATATCGGGCTGGAGACGGCGCGCCCGCGCGTCGCCGCCTATGCCGAGCACGTGCTCGCCCGCCCGGCGCTGAAACGCGCCGCTGAACGCGGCGTAAAGGAGTGCCCAAGGTGAGGAAAAGACGATGATCCGCGCCACTCATGTCACCACTGATCCGGCCGAAGTGGCCGACACGATCAGGCTCGATTTTGACAACCGACATCGCCGCCGCATCGCATTAGAGGGCGAAAATGGGTTCGAATTCCTCATGGACTTACCCGAGGCGGCGGCGCTGAAGGACGGCGACGCGCTGGCGCTGGAGGACGGGCGCATCGTCGTGGTTCGCGCCGCGAATGAGGCGCTGATGGCGGTCACCGCTCCGTGCGCCCACCGGCTCATGCGCCTCACCTGGCATATCGGCAATCGGCACCTGAATTGCGAGATCCACCCTGACAGGCTGGTCCTGCGATGGGATCATGTGATCGCGGAAATGGTCGAAAAGCTGGGCGGGACCGTCGCGCGGTTTGACGGCCCGTTTCAGCCCGAAGGGGGCGCCTATGGCCATGGCCGCACGCATAGCCACCAGCATTAGCGTCGCCTGCCTCCTCGCCACCTCCGCCATCGCCGAAGCGCCGGGCGGGGTCGATTGGGGCGCGACGCCAGAGGACGTTTCGGCGGCGCTCGACGGGCTGACGCCCGCCAAGACAGGCGACGGCTTTCTAAGCTACGACTTGCCGTCCCTGATCGGGCATGTGAAGCGGTCCGGCGGGTTCTGCCCCTCCACGATCTGCGCCAACAAGCTGCGCGATGGCGCGGCGGCGACCTTCAGCTTTGGACCCAAGGGGTTGTCGGAGGTCTACATCACCTTCTCTCGCGCCTACGCGGATTTCGTCAGCGACATGGGTCTTTTCACGCAGATCCAGCGCGACCGCATCGCTCGCTCGGAGTTTCAGGTGATGAGCGCCGAGTTCACGTCCCGCTATGGCGCTCCCGCGATCATCTCGGACGCAGAGCGACAATATGACGACGTGATCGTGGTCGGCGGCGCCACCTATCTGGCGGACGATGGCGGCGCGGTTGCGATCTCCATCGGTTCGCGCAGCAAGTATCTGGTCGGCGACATCTGGTACCTGCCGCCGGGCGCGGAGGGCGGGTTCTGATGGATGCGCTGATCAAGTTGACCGCATGGCTGTCGCCCGGCTATCCGGTCGGCGCCTACACCTATTCCCACGGGATCGAACGCGCGGCGGAGGATTGCTCAGTTCGCGACGCTGCGACGTTGCAGGCGTGGATCGAAGACGTTCTGCGCCATGGAGCCGGGCGCACCGATGCGATCCTGCTGGCCTATGCGTGGCGAGACCCGGAAGATGAGGGCGTGGCGGAACTGGCCGCCGCCCTTCAGCCCTCAACCGAGAGGTCGCTGGAATCGGGCCAGCAGGGTTCCGCGTTCGCCGCGACCACCGAAGCGGCATGGCCAGCCGAGGGGCTGAACGCCGCGCCTGCGCCCTACCCTGTCGCGGTCGGTCGCGCCGCCCGCGTCCATGACGCGCCGCTTGAGCAGGCGGCGACGCTCTATCTGCACGCCTTCGCCGCCAATCTGGTCTCCGCCGGGGTGCGGCTGATCCCGCTTGGCCAGACCGACGGACAGCGCGTCGTCGCAGCGCTTACGCCAATCTGCGAGGCGGTGGCGGCCGAGGCCACCGAAGCCCCCCTTGACGCTATCGGCGGCGCGGCGATCCTGTCCGACATCGCATCCATGCGGCATGAGACCCAACGCACAAGGCTTTATCGATCATGACCTCCCCCCATGGCCCGCTTCGCGTCGGTATCGGCGGCCCGGTCGGCGCCGGCAAGACCACGCTGACTGACGCGCTTTGCAAGCATCTGCGGGGCCGCTACTCGATCGCGGCGATCACCAATGACATTTACACGCGGGAGGATGCGGAGTTTCTGCTGCGCAGTCAGGCCCTGCCCTCAGACCGGATCATGGGTGTGGAGACCGGCGGTTGCCCCCATACCGCGATCCGCGAAGACGCCTCCATCAACCTCGCGGCCATCGCTGAGTTGCGCCAGCGTCACCCCGATCTCGACCTCGTGCTTATAGAGTCGGGCGGCGACAATCTGGCGGCCACCTTCAGCCCGGAACTCGCCGATCTGACCATCTACATGATCGACGTGGCGATGGGCGAGGAGATCCCACGAAAGGGCGGGCCGGGCATCACCCGTTCCGACCTTCTGGTCATCAACAAGACCGCGCTGGCGCCCCATGTCGGCGCCTCGCTGGACGTGATGGCGCGGGACGCGGCGGAGCAGCGCGGGTCGCGCCCCGTGGTTTTCGCCGATCTCCGCTCCGGTCAGGGGGTGGAGGAGATCGCCGCCTTTGTGGAGCGAGCCGGAGGGCTGAGCGCGGCTGCGTGAGGCCCCTCCTGCCTCGACCTATGTCGCATACGCGACTCAAACCTGCTCGAAATGGTTCATTTCACCAATCGTGCGCTTGCCGTGCGCGCGTTTTCGGCTTAGGGCCTGTCTCGCGAAATGTCGGGGCGTAGCGCAGCCTGGTAGCGCATCTGCTTTGGGAGCAGAGGGTCGGGTGTTCGAATCACCCCGCCCCGACCATTCGCATATCGTCTCCATACTGTGCGCTGTACTGGCCATCGGGTCCAATCTCGGCTATAGCGCGCGACGCGCGGTAAGATTATGACTTACGGCGGATTTACTGATCCGGAGGACACCGATGAGCACCTGGACGAAAAGCAGCTGGCGCAACAAAGTCGCAAAGCAGATGCCGACCTACCAGGACGCCGATGCGCTGGATCGCGTCGAGCGCAAACTGGCGAGCTATCCTCCGCTTGTTTTCGCGGGAGAGGCGCGGGCGCTGCGCGAAAAGCTGGGCCAGGTGGCCAACGGCGAAGCCTTTTTGCTTCAGGGCGGCGATTGCGCCGAAAGCTTCGGCGAGTTCTCGGCCGTCAACATCCGCGACACGTTTCGCGTGCTGCTGCAGATGGCGGTCGTCCTGACCTACGCCACCAAGCGGCCTGTGGTGAAAGTCGGCCGCATCGCCGGGCAGTTCGCCAAGCCGCGCTCTTCGGACACCGAGACTCAGGGCGACGTCACCCTGCCGTCCTATCGGGGCGATATCGTCAATGAGGTGGAGTTCACCGAAGAGGCGCGCATTCCACGGCCTGAGAGGATGCTGGACGGCTATCTGCAATCGGCCGCCTCGCTGAACCTTCTGCGCGCCTTCGCGACCGGCGGCTACGCCGATATGCACCGGGTGCAAAGCTGGAATCTGGGCTTCGCCAAAGGCTCGCCCGAGAGCGAGCGCTATGAGCAGATGGCGCAGAGGATCTCGAGCGCGCTCGATTTCGCCGAGGCGTGCGGCATGGCGCCGGCGGCGGCGCATCAGATGAGCCAGGTCAGCTTCTATACCAGCCACGAGGCGCTGCTTCTGCCCTATGAAGAGGCGCTGACCCGCACCGATTCCACGTCGGGCGACGTGGTGGCGGGCTCTGGCCACATGATCTGGATCGGCGACCGCACGCGCCAGCTCGACAGCGCGCATGTGGAATTCTGCCGCGGCGTTATCAATCCGATCGGCCTCAAATGCGGCCCGAGTCTGGACGAGGAAGAGTTGCTGCGCCTGATCGACATCCTGAACCCGAACAACGATCCGGGCCGTCTGACCCTGATCGTCCGGGTTGGCGCGGGCGAGGTCGTCAACCATCTGCCGCGCTTCATTCGTGCGGTCGAGCGCGAGGGCAAGTCGGTGGTCTGGTCTTGCGATCCGATGCACGGCAATACGATCAAAGCCGAGTCCGGCTACAAGACCCGCCCGTTCGATCGGATCCTTCAGGAGGTCCACGAGTTCTTCGACGTGCATAAGGCCGAAGGCACCCATGCGGGCGGCGTGCATTTCGAAATGACCGGCAAGAACGTCACCGAATGCCTCGGTGGCATGCACCGGCTGACCGACGCCGATCTCTCGGACCGCTATCACACCGTTTGCGATCCCCGCCTCAACGCCAGCCAGGCGCTGGAGCTGGCCTTCCTGCTGGCTGAAGAGCTTGAGAAGAGCGCGCCGATGAGCCGTGTGGAAGCCCTCTGAATTAACCTTCTCGCGCGCCCGTCCTGACCGGGTGGGGGCGATTATCCTCAGGAATCGTTGAATATGGCGAACTTCGTTCTGGTCCTGACGGCGTCTGAACCGCTGGACGAAGCGGATGTGGCGCCGGCGCGCGCGGCGCTGGGTGTCACCGCGGGTTCATTTCAACGTCTTGGGCCGAACGCGCTTGAATGCACCTTTCGCGTCGAACTGGCGGATACGCCAAAGGCGCTGGAGGCGGCGCGTGCGGCGCTGGGGGACGCCGAGATCGACGCCAATGTCGTTTCCTCGACCGGACGCCGAAAACGGCTGCTGATCGCGGATATGGATTCGACCATCATCAATGTTGAATGCATCGATGAGGTCGCTGATTTCGCCGGTGTGAAACACCTTGTTGCGCCGATCACCGAACGCGCCATGCGCGGTGAGCTGGAATTCGAGCAGGCGCTAATCGAACGGGTCGGGCAACTGCGCTACATGCCTGCTGATGTTCTTCAGAAAGCCTATGACTCGCGGGTCCGCCTGAACCCCGGTGCGCGGGAACTGGTGCAGACTATGAACAAGATGGGCGCAATGACGGCGCTCGTCTCGGGCGGGTTCACGTTTTTCTCGTCACGCGTCGCTGAAGCGGCCGGATTCCAGTCGCATCAGGCCAACACCCTGCTGGAGCAAGACGGCAATCTGACAGGATTGGTCGAGTTGCCGATCCTCGGCAGAGAGGCGAAGCTGGAAGCGTTGAAGCGCATTTGCGAAGAGCGCGGCTTCGGGCCGGAGGACGCCGTCGCCGTAGGTGACGGCGCCAATGATCTGGCCATGCTGGGACATTCGGGTCTCGGCGTCGCCTATCGCGCAAAACCGGCCGTGGCTGAGGCAGCCGACGCGCGGCTGGACCATTCCGACCTTACTGCGATTCTACACTTGCAGGGCATCCGGTCTGATATTTTCGCGGCCTAAGCGCTATTCCTTTGGCAAGGCCCGAGGGCGACCGCCGCTATCCAGAGCCACAAAGATGTAAGTCGCCTGCGTGACCAGCAGATGTTCTCTGGAATCGCGGCTGCGGCCCCAGGCCTCCACCTTGATGTGCATGGAGGTCCGGCCCGTCTTCACCACTTCGGCGAACACCGAGACCTCATCGCCAACATGAACGGGGCGGTGGAACGAGATCGCGTCGACCGCGACGGTTGCACACCGGGACTGAGCCCTTAAAGCCGCGACGGATCCCGCAGCCATATCCATCTGCGACATCAGCCAACCGCCGAATATGTCGCCCGCCGGATTGGTGTCGGCCGGCATTGCAATCGTACAGATCGCTGGCTGCCTGGTGGGGTCGTAGACGACATCCCGGCATTGATCGACGGTGGATGGGCTCATTTCATGCTCCACGTTTCAATTTCTGGCGCGCCTGTGATTGGACCGTGCGCGCCGTCACAGCTAATTAGTCCATATACGCTTTTTATGGGAGTAGGCGGATGACTTATTTGCGCAGGCAGTCCTGGTGGTTGCCGGAAAGCGCGGCGACGCCGGAAAACGTATACCTCAATCGGCGCGCACTACTGGCGGCGGCCGGGGCCGGCGCGCTGACCACGATAGCGGCGTCGCCATCATTGGCCGCAAAGCCAGAAGACCCGTTTACGCCGATGCCAGAACGCAATCCGGCCTATGCCGACGCAGGTCGGCCGATCACTGACGAGACCGAGAACGCGGCCTATAACAACTTTTATGAGTTCGGTTCTCACAAGCGGATCGCGGAAGCCGCTCAGGATCTGGAGACCGACGGGTGGACGATCGCCATCGACGGGCTGGTTGAAAAACCATTCGAGATCTCGACGGACGATCTGATCGCAGGCGCGCCGCTGGAAGAGCGCGTAATCCGGCATCGTTGCGTCGAGGCGTGGTCGATGGTCGTGCCTTGGGTTGGCTTTCCGTTGTCGCATCTCGTCGAGTTGGCCAAGCCGCTTTCCGGCGCAAAATACGTCCGGTTCGAAACATTCGTCGATTCCAGCGTCGCGCGCGGCCAAAAACAATTCTGGTATCCGTGGCCCTATGTCGAGGGGGTGACGACCGAAGAAGCCGCAAACGAGCTGTCGTTTCTGGTCGTTGGCGCCTATGGCAAAGTTCTGCACAAACAGTTCGGCGCGCCAGTGCGCCTGCACCTACCGTGGAAATACGGGTTCAAATCGATCAAGTCGATCGTTCGCGTCAGCTTCACCGACGAGCGCCCCGTCAGCTTCTGGGAGGAGCTGCAATCCAAGGAATACGGTTTCTGGGCCAACGTGAACCCCGAAATCGACCACCCGCGCTGGAGCCAGGCGAGCGAGAAGGTTCTAGGCACGAATGAGCGCGTCCCCACTCTGCTGTTCAATGGCTACGCAGAACAGGTAGCCGGCCTCTATACTGGAATGGAAGGGCTCGGAGACTCGCTGTGGCGATAGCGTGAACGCCCTGTTTCACAAAAAAAGGGCCGGCAATGCCGGCCCAGTCCAACAGGGAGGTATCATCAAGATACCGCAGAAGCTTTCGCCTCTGGTGATTACAAAGTACGCAAAGTCTGACTTATCGACAAGGTGCCGAACCGGCGAAATTGTGCACTGCGGCAAAATTACACTACTGTCGCGCAGCCGCGCATCTAATCCCGCGCCAGCTTCTCGAACGCCGCGATCTCAGCAACCATGAAATCACGGAACACACGGACCCGTTTCGAGTGCCTCAGTTCCTCTGGGTAGACCAGATAGACCGTGAATGGCGGGCTTTTCAGCTCAGGCGCGATCGGCCTGATTCCCGTGCGTCCGGTGACTGCGTAGTCAGGCAGCGCCGCAATGCCGAGATCATGTTCGGCGGCTTGCAGCAGTCCATAGTAGTTGTTCACCGTCAGCGTATGGGTCCGCGCGATATCCAACGTGTCGCGTATCCAGTCGCGAGCCGCCGCAGCAGCCTGATGTGTATTAGGTGAGTAGCCCAGAATCTTGTGATTCTTCAGATCTTCCAGCGTCTCCGGCTCTCCGTTTCTCGCGATATAGGCGGGAGACGCGTATAGCCGCACTTGGACTTCCATCAGCGGGCGGCGCACCAGATCGGCCTGCGCGGGAGGGGTCATGCGTATCGCGACATCCGCCTCTCGCATCGCCAGGTCCAGAACCTGCTCGGTCAGCATCAGATCCATGGTCAGCCCTGGATTGGCGGCGAACAAGTGCTCTAGCCGGGGCGCCAGCCAGATCGTTCCGAAACCGACCGGCATGGTGACGCACAGCTTGCCGCCGGCCTCGTCGCTGGTGTCGCGCAATCGGGCCTCGGCCGCGGTCAACTCAGCCTCCATGCGCTTGGTGGCGTCGCGCAGCAGCTCGCCTTGCTCGGTCAGGATCAGACCGCGCGTGTGCCGATGAAACAGGGTCGCTTTTAGTCCTTCCTCCAGTGAACGAACTTGACGGCTGACGGCTGATTGGCTGAGATTCAGCATCTCACCCGCATGGGTCAGACTTCCGGCCTCGGCGACCGCGTGAAAGACGCGCAACTTGTCCCAGTCCATGAAGCCCCCATGTCGTTCAGTAAGTTATTCTTACGGTCGCGCCTGCACGATACACCTGAACCGGTTGGCGTCCTTCGAAATTGCGTGGTTTGGCTCTTCACCTTAACCTGGATAGAGGCCAAACTGACGCGGCGCTGCGCCGATCCAATGGTTAGGAGTCTTTGCCTTGTCAACGCTTATTGCGCGACTGCTCGCCGTTGGACTGATCTGGCTCGCCACCGCCTCGGCCGCCTCTGCGCTTGAAGGTGTATTCGTCGGCCTCGACGACGCCAGCGGCTCCACGCTGCGTCTGTCCCCGCCCAAGGGCGGCTCGCAGAAGGGGCAATTCACCGACCGGGGCGGAAACACTGCGGTCTTCAACGGCGAGGTGTTCCCAGATGGCGTGGAGGCGACGTTTCCCATCGGCGACGTCAGGCTTTATCTGCGCGCCATCGAGCATCCATCGGGCGCTATCGTGGTGATCGTTCCCATCGCGCCGGACGGGACGCAACGCGCCGATCTGACCCGATCCTTCGGTTATGTGCGCGAGGGATCGCCGACCGAAGTGGACCGGCCTTATTTCGTCGGGGAGCCAACCAGGCAGGGCGCATCGGTTGACGCCGCCTCCTTCGTGCAAAGCTACGAGTTCTGGTCGCCGGACGGCGTCGGCCGAGGATATGTCAGCGTCCTGCCCCGCTATCGCAGCGTGATTGCGCTGTTCCCGACTTTGCAAACCGACATCATCTGGAAGCTTTGCTCGCAGCAGGTTGGCGCCGCGCCTGGTCTGGCCGAGGCGCTGAGAGGGCAAGGCGTGACCTGCTCAGACGTTCTGGGGGCGATCGCGCAGTCCAAGTCCAGGGGCCGGTACGCCAAGTTCCTGGGCCAGGTCGCCGCCGAGCGCCAGATCGCTTTTGAGCAGATCAGCTGCGCGCGGCGGATCGGGACGAAGAGACGGTGTGAAGAAGTGGCGAAACTCGTCAGCGAAATCGCGATCTCGATGGAAAACGCCGCGACCGTCATCGCGCGCTACCGCTGAGCGGACGGCGCAAGCGGTCAGAAGTGCGCGCCGCCCAGTATGACCAGCCAGATCGAGACCGTCCCGACGCCCACGACGGTGCCCAGCAGGATCGCGCTGGCCGAGGTTCCGACCGCGCGCTTGTACATCGACGCGAAGATGTAGCCGTTCATCCCCGTCGGCATCGCCGCGGTCAGCGTGGCGGCGCGCACAAATTCCTCCGGAAGATCGAACACAAAGCGCGACAGACCATAGGCGATGGCGGGATGCACCATGAGCGACAGGGTCGCCACCATGCTGGCCTCGCCAATCTCCTTCTTCAAAGAATAGCGGGTCAGCGCTCCCCCCAAGGCGAAAAGGGCCGCGGGCAGCGCTGCCCGCGCCATCATCTCAACCGCGTCCATTGCGAAATCCGGCAGGGTGACGTCGAGATAGTTCAGCAGCAGGCCCAGCACCAGTGACAGAGCCAGCGCGTTGCTGGCGACGGATGTCACAATGCTCTTGGTGGTAGAGAACAAGCCAACACCGTCACGGCGGGAGAACTCCATCGCCGCGATGCCGATGAAATAGCAGAATGGCACATGCAGCGCGATGATCGCGTACATGGGGTCCAGCGCTTCTTCGCCATAGGCCCGCGCCATGATCGCCAGCCCTAGAAGCACCGAATTTGAAAACAGCGCGTTGAAGCCGACGGAGACCGATTCTCCAGGCCGACGCCGCCAGATCTTTCGAGAGAGGAAAATTCCGGTGACGAAGCAGAAAAACGCCCCGACATAGAAAGACAGCAACAGCTCCGGACCAAACGCCCCACCAAGATCCAGCCCGTACATCGCCCGAAACAACAGACACGGAATGGCGAATTTGGCGGTGAAGGTGACCAGCCCGTCAACGCCGGAATCCGGAAACAGTTTGGTCCGGTTGGCGGCATATCCCGCACCGACGATCAGGAAGACCGGCAGGACGATCAGCAGGACATCGAGCATGCCGCGAGCCCCTAAAGCGTGAAATCGAGGCTCCGGCCGTCATAGGCCGGGGTGATGTGGTCCGGCGTCTCAGCCAACAACGTCGCGTAGTCCAGATCGACATGCATGTTCGTGATCACCGCACGGCGCGGCGCGAGGCGGTCGATCCAACCCAGCGTCCGCTCAAGATGCGCATGCGTTGGATGCGGTTTGTAACGCAGAGCGTCCACGATCCAGGTGTCCACGCCCTCCAGCGCCGCCCAGGCTTCGCCCGTCATCTCCGAAACATCGGGCGTGTATCCAACCGGTCCGAAACGGAAACCGAGCGCTTCGATGCCGCCATGCTGCACCTTGAACGGATCCGCACCAATGGGGCCGCCAGCCCCGTGGACCTCGACGCGGCCCGCGAGGCGATTCATCTCCAGGATCGGCGGATAAGGGCTGCCGGTCGGCTGAATAAAGGCGTAGCGGAACCGGTCCATCAACAACTCGGCGGTGTCCGCATCGGCCCAGACCGGCAAATGATTGCGCCGGATGTAGACCACGACGCGCAGGTCATCCAGCCCGTGGCAATGATCAGCGTGGCTGTGGGTGAACAAAACGCCGTCAAGATCGCCAACGCCCGCGCTCAGCAACTGCTCGCGCAGATCCGGACTGGTGTCGATCAGGACGCGGGTGGCGCGAGACTCGTCGCCATCCCTGAACCGCTCCACGAGGAGCGAGCAACGGCGACGGCGATTCTTCGGATTGGACGGATCGCACACGCCCCAGCTTCCGCCGATGCGGGGCACTCCGCCGGAGGATCCGCAGCCGAGGATCGTGACGCGCAGCTTGTCGGCCATCACGCGGCCTCCTCAGCCACGCGGGGAACCTTGGCGAACAGGCGATGGAAGTTGTCGGTGGTCGCGGCTGCGAACGCCTCCGCCGACAGACCGAACACCTCGGCCCCCACCGCGGCCGTGTGGGCGACGTAGGATGGCTCATTTCGCTTGCCGCGAAAGGGCGGCGGCGCGAGATAAGGCGCGTCCGTCTCGACCAGAATCCGGTCCAGCGGCGCATCCTTGAAGATCGCGCGCAGCTCGTCGGACCTCTTGAACGCCGCAATGCCGGACATCGAGAGATAAAAGCCGAGATCCAGCGCGGCCTCCGCCAGTTCTCGGCTGGAGGAAAAGCAGTGCATCACGCAGTCGAACGGTCCCGCTCCGTGCTCCTCCGTCAATATGCGCGCCATGTCGTCATCCGCGGCTCGGGCGTGGATGATCAACGGCAGGCCGGTGCGCCGCGCGGCCTCGATATGAATGCGAAGGCTCTCAGTCTGCGCTGCCTTCGTCTCTTCGGTGTAGTGATAGTCCAGCCCGGTCTCGCCGATCCCGACCATTTCTGGGTGGGCGGCGAGAGCCTCCAGATCTTCAACCGAGGGCGTCGGGTCTTTTCCGACATTCATTGGGTGCAGACCGGCCGCGTAGAAGACCGGTGCATGGGCTTCAGCCAAGGCGCGGACCGTGGGTTCGGCCGAGGGCCGCGTGCAAATCGTCACCATGCGCCTCACGCCCGCAGCTTCGGCGCGCGCAAGAACTTCGCCCAAATCGTCTGCGAAGTCGGGAAAGTCCAGGTGGCAATGGCTATCGACCAGCATCGGCGGGGCTCGGATTTGGGGGGCGGCGGCCCCGACGGCGTTCCCAGATCACATATCCTTGGCCCGCGCCGCTGTCGAGCAGCGGAGGGGCTCAAAGAACATGATTGTCCAGTGGACTGTTGCGTACGCGGAGGATCAGGCCGCGACGCGGCGCGCCTCCTTCGCCGCGTCCTCCACGCTCAGCAGTCCGTCAAGCACGGTCTGCGCGGGGTCGATATTCACGGCGCGGGCATGGGCGATGCGCTGATCGATCTTTGCCCGCGCTTCCGCCCAAACGCGCGCGGCGCACAAATCGGGGCATAACCGCGCAGCGAGTTCCTGCTCGGCGGTCAAGGCCCCTTCCCCGCCGCCGGTGCCCAACCGCGCGATCCGCGCCAACAGCAGCGACAGCAGGCGTGTGATCGCCTCATAACGGGGCGCAGCGTCCCGCCCCGCCGCGCTATCGGCCAATCGGCGCATTCTGGCGCGATCCATCCTGGGCGCGCTGGACAAGAGGGTCACCATCTCGCGATAAATCTCCGGCCCATCCACCTCGATCAGTCGGAGCGCCTCTCCCGCCGAGCCGCCGCCAAGAGCGGTCAGCGTGGCGATGTCCGCTTCACTCGCCCCTGCGCCGACCTCCTCCAAAATCCGGCCGACATCAGCGGCATCGAGAGGAGCTAAATCCAGCATCCGGCAGCGCGAGCGGATGGTTGGCAGCAACCGCGCCGGCGAATGACTGATCAACAGGAAAACGGTCTTGGCGGGCGGCTCCTCCAGCAATTTCAGCAGCGCGTTGGCGGCGCTGACATTCATCTCGTCCGCGGAATCAACGATCACGACGCGCCAGCCGCCGTCTGCAGCCGACAGACCCAGAAAATCGTGTAGCTTTCGGGTCTCGTCCACCGTGATGACGGTTTTCAGCTTCTTTGTCTTTTGATCCCAGGGGCGCCGGATGAGCGAAAGGCGCGGCTCCCCCAGCGCGGCGATACGGCAAAAAACCGGATCCTCAACATCGCGGTCTAGGGATTTAGGGATCTCCGATTCCGCATCGCCGAACAAGCTTGGGCCGCGGTCCACCGGCGCCGCGATCAGCGCGCGGGCGATGCGATAGGCCAGCGTGGCCTTGCCGACTCCGCGGGGCCCACGCAGCAGCCAGGCGTGGTGCAGCCGCCCCGACCGCCACGCATCGAGAAACCGGGTTTCAGCAGCCTTCTGTCCGTAGAGGGTCGCGGTTTCGCGCGGATGCGGCGCGTCGCCAACGCGATCCGGCTCCGGCGGCAGGTCATCCACGCCGCTCATGGCGCGATCATCTCCGTGCGCCGCGCATTGAACGCCGCCAATGCGGCGTCCGCCAGAGCCTCGGGCTGGGCACCGGCGTCGAGAACGGCGCAGCGATCCGGGTCAGCCGTGGCGATGGCCAGAAACTCTTCACGCAGCCGAGCCTGAAAATCGGCGCCGAAGCGCTCAAACCGGTCTTCTCCCCTGGCCGCCCCGGTTTGCCTTCCCCCTGCGATTTCGGGATCGAGGTCCAGTATCAGCGTCAGATCAGGATCAAGGCCGATCATGCGGTTATGCAGCGCGTCCACATCCGAGAGTTTCGCGCCACGCCCCACCGACTGGTAGGCGCGGGTGGAATCGACATAGCGATCGCAGATCACCACCTCGCCGCGGTCCAGCGCGGGCCGGATCAGTTTCTCCACATGGTCCGCGCGGGCGGCGTTGAACAACAGCAATTCCGTCTGAGCCGACCACCGGTCGGGATCGCCCTCCACCAGCAGGCGCCGGATGTCCTCCGCCCCCTCCGAACCGCCCGGCTCTCGGGTCAGCGTCACCTCCAGGCCCGCCGCTCCGAGCCGCGCCTGCAACAATCTGGCGAGGGTGGATTTTCCAGCGCCGTCGACGCCCTCAAGCGTCAGGAAGAAACCGGCGCCCATACCGCGTCACTCGACAAGCGACGCGACGTCCGAAGGCAGCACGCGGGCGAGCCCCAGTTCGAAAGCCGCACCCAGCTTGGCCATGAACCCGCCCTTTTCCACATCCGCGCCTGCGACCACCGCGACTGTGACCGGGGCCATGTCAGGCGCTTTGATAACCAGTTCGCCAATTGGCTGGCCTTTCGTCACCGGAGCCGGAACCGGCCCTTCATACCGCAGGCGGGCGCTCAACTCGTCCTTGGCTGCGAATGGGGTGGTCGCCCACACGTCCTCAACGGCGACAAGCGGCACTGTCGGCGTGGCGCCGATCCACACCGGCGCCTGGTCGATGGTCTCGCCAGCCGCGAAGATTTTCGCGGTCTCGTACTCGCGAAACGCCCAGTTCATCAGGCGCTCGGCCTCCTCGGCGCGGGCCTTGACCGACTCGAGCCCAGTGATCGCCAAAATCACGCGGCGCCCGTCTCGAATGGCGGAGGCCACAAGCCCGTAACCCGCCTCCTCGGTATGCCCGGTCTTCAGCCCGTCGGCGCCGATATCCAGCCCAAGAAGCGGATTACGGTTGCCCTGCTTGATGCCCTCCCAAGTGAATTCCCGCTCGGAATAGATCGGGTAATATTCTGGGAATTCGCGAATGATCTTGCCTGCCAACGTGGCCAGATCGCGCGCGCTCATATCATGACCCCTCGCCGGTAGGCCGGTAGAGTTGCGGAAGCTGGAATTCTCCAGCCCAATCTCTGCGGCCCGGACAGTCATCGCCTTGGCGAACGCCTCTTCGGTGCCTGTTAGCCCCTCAGCCAGCACGATGCAGGCGTCATTGCCGGACTGAACGATCACGCCGCGCAGAAGGTTTTCGATCGAGACCCGGTCGCCCTCTCGGACGAACATTTTCGAGCCTTCCTTGTTCCACGCGGCCTCGGAGACGCGGAACTCGTCATTCAGCGAAAGCTTGCCGGATTTCAGCGCCTCGAACACCATGTAAATGGTCATCAGCTTCGACATGGAGGCGGGCGGGATCGGGCGATCCGCATCCTTCTCCATCAGGACGGCGCCGGACGTGGCGTCGATCACGATCGCCGTGCGCGCGCGCGTGTCGACGGCCTGCCCAGCCGTCGCAGCCATGGGAACGAGGACAGCCAGCGCCGTCAGAAATATCGCAAGTCGTTTCATGCCCATGCCTGCCGCCTGTCGCATATTCGCGGTCCTCTCGTTCCCTCAGTTCACACGCGCCGATCAGCGGCGCCGTCTCAGAATCTCGTCACGAACGCGTCGCTGTGACCGAGGCTTTTGGCGGCCTGCAGCGCCCGATCAACCTCGCCCTGCCCATTCAGAGGTCCGACGAGCACCCGGCTCCATTTCGACCCGGACTCCGGTCCGCCAGCTGTGAAGGAGGGCAGGCCCTGCCCTTTCAAATTCGAGGCCACCGCCGCCGCATTGTCGGCTACGGAATACGAGCCAACCTGAACATAGGCTTTCTTGGCGGCGGTCGGGTCGTCTGACTTGGCCGAATCTTTATCCGACGTCGGCTGCGGCGCCGGTTTCACTGGAACCGGATTGGGCGTCGATGGCGGCGGGGCCGCGGGTTTTGTCGCCGCAACCGCGGACTGGTCGACCACAAATGCGTCGGCAAAACCCAGCTTGCGCGCCGCGTTCAGAGCGCTCTCAGCATCCTCTGCTCCACTCAACGGACCAATCAACACCCGGTGCCAAATCGACTCTCCCGCTTTGCCCGAGTCAGTCAGAGTTGGTTGGCCCATGGCATTCAGACGCGTCGCCAATTCGGAAGCGCTGCCCTCCGACGTGAACGAAACGACCTGAACGTAGGACTGCCCAGAGCTTCTGGCCGGCTCGCTGTTCGCCGGCCGGGTCACTGGTTGAACCGGCGCAGCTGGCGCTGACGTTCCAGCGGCTGCGCTGGGCTCGCGTACGGCGGGCGGAGCAGGCGCAGGGACGGGCTCGACCGCCGTCGGCAGATCGCCGCCGCCTGACACGCCCGGCAACTCGTAGGGCGCGTCGCCACGGAACACGCCGGAACTCCCGGTGCCGGAAACAGCGGGTTCGTCGATCGTCGCGGCGTTTTCGACCAAAGACGCTGGCGCTGCGTCCGCAGACCCCGGAATGGACGCCGCCGGGGTGGGCTCGGCCGGAATCTCGGCCAGTGTCTGGGGCGCCGACGCCGGCGCCGTTTCGCCAGTCTCCCCGGCCTTCGGCGCTAAGTCATCAATCGGTCCGTCCGGCTCGCCCACCGCAGCGGTTTCGACCGGCTCGAGCGGCGCTTCGCTGACATCCGCGTCCGAAGCCGGCGCCGTGGCTTCATCCGCCGACACGGAAGCGACTTCCGTCTCTGGCGCGTCGTTCCCGATAACTTCGATCTGCACCTTGGTCAGTCGATGCGGACCGATGCCCAGATCCCGCGCTGCATCAGCCGACAAAAGAATCATCGGTCCGGGCGTCGCCGGGTCCCGTCGCAGCAATTTCGCCTCGACCACCCTGCCGTTCAGCGTGTTGCGAACATAGGCCCGTGATGGCGCGGGCAACATCGGATGGGCGATCCAGGCGCCATCGAGGGTGCGAAATCCGGACCAAAGCGCATAACCTTCCGCGTCGGGTTCGACCCGAACGGGCGCGAGACGCTGTTCATCCGTAGCGTCAGTCGTCGCCCCGGAACTTTTCAGCGCGTGCACGCCGATCTCGACCTCGGCGCAAGCCACCAAGCCGACGATTACGCCCAATAGGACGCCGACACGCTCCGCATTAATAATCCTGTGAACGCCGCGCAAACTGCTCATACCCGCCTCCGAAGAAGGGCCCCCACATATTGGTGAAGGCGGCGTCGCCGTTTTTCGGCGATCTCCTCAAAGGTACGGCAAAGCCCGGCTCTTGAAAAGCGCGCTGCGGCCGATTTTCGTCACATGCGTCCCCTATCTGGACGGCGTGCGCCAGCATCGATATGAGAGGCGCGCAGGAAGGGTGGCAGAGTGGTCGATTGCGGCGGTCTTGAAAACCGTTGAGGTGAGAGCCTCCGGGGGTTCGAATCCCTCCCCTTCCGCCACCGACCCGGGCGATTTCCCGTCTCACACATTTCGCTGAATTTTCCCGCGCAATTCCGGCGGGTTGCTCGGGCGCATCTCCGACAGAGACGCGCCGGGTTGAGGATTTTTGGCCCATTCATAGCGGTCGTCTCAGTTGGTTGATTTCGCCGGTGGCCTTTTGCGCCAATTCCCTGATCAGGGTCGATTTACAGCGTATTCTGTCGTTTTTGCACCGAATCCCGAGAGGAGCGCCTGGAAATTAACCGTGGCTTCAAGGGCTTAAGCACGAATTCCCTACGCGGCGGAACAGGGAACTTTTTATGCGGATCAGGGTATTTTTCCGAGCGAACAGGGAACGGTTCGAGATAATAGGGAAACGCGCTATGCGATGAACCCGAACAGCTTTTCCTGCTCTGACCAGTCGAGGGGAATCGTCGACCGGATGACGGTCTCCAGCGTCAGCGCCAGAGGCTGAGCGCCGTCGATGATCGCTTGCTGGATTCGCGGCGAAAGGCAGGCGAGCGGAATTACCCGGCCGGCATAGCTTCTCGAGACGCCGTGCTTCTTTGCGATTTTGTTGAGCGGTGCGCCTTTGCGCATCTCACCCGACCAGAGATGGGCGTTTTGGAGGGCGCGGATGAGAGCGGCGTCCGGTTTGGCCTCACGCTCGCCAGCGACGATCTTGGTCTCGACGCCGCGCCGGCGATGAGTGAAGGGCGCGTCGATCGCGAGAAGATCCGGGTCGAGATCGTCGGCGCTGATCTCCAGCGCTTTGGCGAGCGCCACGCCGTCAAGGCTGATGCGGAGGCGCGCGGGGGCGATCTCTCCGGCAACGATCAGGGGCGCGGCGGCGCGGATCCCGCTGGCGTTGATTTTTTTCGCGAGCGCCGACGCGCGGCGCGACAACTCAGATGAGACGACCGCATCTGGCCGCTTCAGAACCGCATGGCGCCTCGCATGGTTCGCCAGATGCTCGGCCACCGCCTTTGCTGTCGCCGCCTCGAATCCCGGCGCGGGCAGGCGCCAGGCTTTGGGATCGCCGCCGCGGGCGATCAGCCGGTTGGAGACGTAGTAGCGAAGCCGCCGCCCATGACGCTGGGTGTGGGTCGGCGTCAGGAGGTCGCCGGTCTCGTCGCGGAACCTGCCCTTGAGCGGCGCCGATCCGACGGGGGCGTTGTCAGAAAGTTTGGCCTTGAGGAGAGCGGAACGGATTCGTAGCGTCCTCGGATGATTAAGAGTAATCCGTTCAAGGGCTTCCATAGCAGCCCTGAGGTCATCCGCCTGGCCGTCATGATGTATCTCAGATTCCCGTTGTCGCTCCGAAATGTCGAAGACCTTCTCCACGAGCGTGGGATCGACGTCAGCTATGAGACGATCCGGTTCTGGTGGTTGCGATTTGGGCCCAAATTCGCCGCCGAGATCCGGCGCAAGCGGGTTGACCGGATGCGGGCGTTCTCGAACTGGCGATGGCATCTGGATGAGGTGTTCGTGAAGATCAACGGCGAGCGCTGCTATCTCTGGCGCGCCGTCGATCACGAGGGAGAGGTGCTCGACGTTTTCGTCACCAAGCGCCGAAACAAGAAGGCGGCGTTGAAATTCCTCAGAAAATTGATGCGGAGGTATGGTCCTCCGCGGGAAATCGTCACCGATCGGCTGCCATCCTATCGGGCCGCACTGCGCGAGCTTGGTTGGTCAGATCTTCAATCCACGGGGCGCTGGCTCAACAACCGCGTCGAGAATTCACACCTGCCATTTCGACGAAGAGAGCGGGCGATGCAGCGCTTCCGGCGTATGCGAAGCCTGCAAATGTTCGCCGCCGTCCATTCCTCCGTCTACAACCTCTTCAATCGGGAACGCCACCTCAACTCCAGACGAAATTTCAAGCTCTTCCGAACCGCCGCACTTGAGGAGTGGCGGCTGCTTTGTTCCGCCTAAGTTCCTGCGTTTTGGGGGAAAGTGAGACTGGTTAGAATCTGTCTGACACCACCCTGACAACACCTTGAACATGGTTCCCCTCCTCATTCGCATTTGTCGAAGACAAACCGGATCAGGCGGAGCGGCGAGCGCGTCAGACGGCCCCCCGCCGCCAGCGGCCTTACTTAAGCGCGTCGAACCTGAGACTCGCAGGTGTTGGCGTATTCGATCAGACCGTGCACCGGCGAGTATTTGATCAGCCGCTTGATCTCAGCCAGCTGATCGTCGGTCACATCGCCCTTAACCACTACTTCACTGCTGATTTTCGGCATGCAGGACGTATGGTCCTCCGGTCCCTTGATCTCCAGCAGCACGCTGGGATCGACCTCGCATGAGACCTTGATCTCAAGACACTCGATGTCGATTCCATGGCGCGGCGCGTTAAGCGCGATGGAGTTGGTCAGACAGGCGGCGATGGCGGTCAGAGCCATTTCCACGGGCTCAATCCGGTCGGTGGGTCCGACGAATCCGAGCGCCTCCTCGACCTCGCGCCAGGCGCCGTACGAAAACGTGTAGTGCCGGGTTTTGCGGTCGATGCGATCCCCGCCAAGCGTGTAGGGACCAACATGAACCGTGCTGCGCCCTGAATGGCCCTCCCAGGACCCGACGGCTTCTAGGCCGAGAGAGATTGGATCCGCAGCTTGCGCACTGCGGAACGCCTCCAACTGGTCCAGATCCATTCCGTGAACAATCGAGTGTTCGGCCATGAGTGCCTCCTTGGATTTTCGGACGCGGCGCTGCCCAAAGAGCGAAACCGCCGCGTCGCGGGAACGAATAGTGACTGTTCAGACTGCGGCGTTGATCTTGGCCACCGCTTTATCCGTCGTCCAAAGACCGTTGGCGACGTAGCGGAAGTTTATGATCGCCGCGAGATAGCCGTCGCCCTCTGGCAGCTTCGCCGCTGCGGTCGCGTCTCTGACGACCGCGACCTCGTAGCCCTGTTCAAGGAGTTCGTAGAGATGCGCCTGCAGGCAGAGATTAGCCGACATTCCGCATAGTATGACTTTCGAAACGCCATGTTTCCGCAATTGCAGGCTGAGGTCGTTGTTCTCAGGCCCGTAGACCTTATGCGGGCTGGCGACTACTGTCTTTCCGTCAAGAAGCTGATCCTTGTATTGAGGCATGAAGTCGGCGCCTGACCCGTCGAAACCATCGAGCGTCAGTGGCCCCTTTCGGTCGAACATTCCGATCTTGTGCATCAGCTTTTCGAGCGGTCCGCCGAAGGTCCACCCATGGTCAGAGGGATAGTAGTAATGCGGCGAAACGGCGACAGTCAGGCCCTTGGCCTTCGCCGCATCAAGCAGCCTGCCAATATTCTCTACCGTGTTGTGCTCGGTGACCGAAGCGCCGACGACGCCCCAGGTGACGCCGTTCTCGCTGAGGAAGTCCACCTGCGGATCGGTGATTACAAGCGCGGTGTCTGAAAGACCGACCTGAACATCGGTCGGCGGCAACGCCGGTTCAGCGGGATCGGCGTAGGCGCTTTCTTCGGCGCGTGCGCCAGATGCGACCGAGGCAGCCGCCATCCCAGTTGCGAGAGCCGCGGCGCTGGTTAGAAGATCCCGGCGTCCAAATTTTTGGTTCTTTTCGCATTCGTGGCTGTCGCACATGAGCCGTTTCTCCTTGATTTTGAACTGTTGGTTCCCATACTCGGCCTATTCGCGTGCCTTATCGTCCGAAAGCAGTCTGCTCGCTGCGGCTAACGAAATGGTGATCGACCGTGTCGATTGACCGGGTTCTGGAGTCCCTCGCGATCAGGATGAATCCGTTCGCGCTCTGCGAATTGCGCGGAGATTGTTGCGTCGATCTCGGCGTGCGCCCATATGCAGTTCTCCATTACGTCCTGTCCGGCGAGGCGACGGTCAATATCGGCAAGGGGGTGGAGGTCGCTATCGCGTCCGGTTCCGTCGTTCTGGCGCCTGCATTTCTGACCCATGCGTTTCACGTTGCAGGCGCGAACGGCGGAACGGCGGAAAATCTCCAGATCGATGGACTTGACAGGGTCGTCATCGGGCATGAGCTGGGCGGTCAGCCGCTCTGGGCGATTTGCGGCAAACTGGAAATCGCGTATCGCGGTCTCGGCGGCGCACTTAGTTTGCTGCGATCGCCGATCGTTGAAAACCTGTCGCCCGACGATCGGGCGCGCCGCGCCTTGGATGAGTTCGTCTATGAGCTTAGCCACCCCACAGTGGGCACCCGCGCGCTCGCCGAGTCGCTGCTGCGGCAATGCGTGATCCTTCTGCTCCGGCGGCGCTATCGCGTGAACGATCCATCGCTGCGCTGGATTGATGGCGTCGCCGATGAGACCCTTTGGCCGGCGCTCGAGGCGATGCTGGACGACCCGTCCATGCCGCACGACGTCAGAAGACTGGCGGAGCTTTGCGTTCTGAGCCGGTCGGTTTTCGCCGAGCGTTTCAGCCAGGCCTTCGGGCAAGGTCCGATCGACCTCTTGCGCATAATTCGCTTGCAGCGCGCAGCTGATCTTTTGACCCGCACCGACTTGCCGGTAAAACGTATTGCCGAAATGACGGGGTACAGCAGCCGCACGTACTTCTCCCGTGCTTTTAAATCGAAGTTCGGGGTTCCTCCGGGGAAATTCAAAGAGATCGCGGCCCGGGGATAGATTTCAGCTTCGGGATCTCTCGCCTACATCTGACCAAAAGACTCAGATGACGGGTTTGTCCCGCATGTGAGACGTCCGACTTGGGCGCTACGAACGACCGGTTACGGTTTCCGCCTAGCAGCCGGCCTCGAACGGCCGCTTCCGGGAAGCGATGCCGCGCTGCCGCAATACTGATGCTAAGCGGCCGATTGTGCGGCCGACGGAAAGTTGCCGATGTCCACGCCTGATCTGACATCGCTCGTGGACGAGATCTGACCTTGCTCCGAGCCTACGTGCAGCGGAATGTTGATTTAGGCTTCTTTCGTCAGCGTTGGCGATTTTTGATTGGCGCTTACTCGAACTGGCGCTGGCATCTGGACGAGGTGTTCGTGAAGGTCAACGGCGAGCAGCGCTATTTGTGGCGCGCCGTCGATCATGAGGGCGAGGTGCTGGAGACGGTGGTCACCAAACGCCGAGACAAACGCGCCGCATTGAAATTATTGAAGAAATTGATGAAGCGGTTCGGCGCTCCGCGTGAAATCGTGACGGATCTGCACCCGGTCCCAGAGATCGTCATCGACGATCGCATCATGCTTGCCGAGCCAGACCTTCTCCTTGTGCCGGATCAGCCCGCGATAGATCGGGTTGGTGAGGATCTTGTGGATCTGACCCCGGCTATGCGGACACGCTGATCGGCGACAAGGGATGCGACAGCGATTCCTTCCGAGATGCTCTGACAGAGCGAGGGATCGCGCCATGCATTCCACCGCGCGCCAAGCGAAAGTCGCCCGCAACATATTACAAAGCCCTGTAGAAACAGCGCCACAAGGTTGAGACTATGTCCGCCAGACTCAAGGATTGGCGGCGTATCTCAACCCGATACGACTTCAGCGCTATCTGCATCGCCGCAACCGTCATTTTGTGGCTCAATTAATAAGTCCAGACCCTAGTCCGAAGTTCGAAACCGTGATGCCTGTACAGCGAGAACAGCCACAATTGGCGCGGCAAGCGACGCCAATGCGACGGTGATCAGAAGCGGGCCGAGTTGTTCGTAGTTCGCAGCCATCGAAATCTGGCCAGTGCCGAGAACGCGTACCTCGCGGCTTATGACGAATAGCTCGTTCAGCCATTTGGTCGCTAGGCTCGACGCTGAGAGCGCAAGGTTGGTGAAAGACGCCATCACCGCGAAGAACGTTGCTTTCAGATGGGCCGGCGCGTTCCGCGCGATCCAGGCGAGCATCGGGATCATCGCGATCTGGCCGAGCGGCGACTCGATCGCGGTGTCGAGAATGGCGATGAACCGGGCGTCTATGACGCCTCCGGTGCGTGCGGCGGTCCATTCGTGCAGGCCGTACGCAAGCCCAATATTCGGTAGCGCTAGGACCGCGCCGGCCAGCGTCAGAAGCACGACGATATAGGCGATAGAGCGGCGCGCCATGAGCGGCCGCAGCACAACCAGCCCGACGAGCGTCAGGCCGGACGTGACGAAGGCGAGGATGGCGAGAAACTGCTCGTCGAAGCCAAGGATGTCGATCTCGAACCAGCCGAGGCCGGGGCCAGGAAGCGGCGCCGCCCGGAACACGAAAATGATCGCCGCCGTGCCCATCAGCGCCAGCGCTTTTTCGCGATCGAGTGCGCGCATCAGACGGCTGATCAAGAAGATGACGATCGTCATCGAGCCGGCGAACACGATCTCCTGACTCCATGCGAGATCCGAGAGGCCAACAGTGATCGAGAGTACGACGAAGGTAAGACTGCCGGCCAGTATGCGCCAGTCGGGCTCGGTTTTTTCAGGCGGCGAGAACAGGATCTCCCGCACCCTAGTATCGTCGACGCCGGCGCTTCGCATTCGCCGGGCCCGAACACGGAGCATCACTTCGTTCAGCGCCACGCCGCTCAGCGACACAAGCGGTATGGTGAGTGCGATTAGGTAAACGCCGGAGTAGAGTTGCGCCTTCTCGTCAGCGCTTAGCGCACCGACTTCGGCGAACATGTAGATGTTGAGGCCGGCGACGATGGCCAGGCCGCCGATGATAGCGATGCGGCCGAGCGTCTGCATGGTCGTGTGCATCGACTTGGCCTCCGCCTCGGGAATCAATTCGCCCTTGGCGTCGGTCTGCGGCACCGCTTCGACCGTCATGGCGTCGGCCACTACGTCCTGGATCACATAACCAGCCGGGGAAAGAAGCGCAGCAAACACATACCAAGCTTCGACGGGCATGATCGCGCGCATAGCCTCGGTATGGGCGATGAGCGCGTACATGATCAGTAGCGCGCCGCCGATCAGCAGCGCGCCGGCCAACACCAGCAGCGCCTTTCGCCTCCAGATGAGGTCGACCAGATGGCCGACGGGCATCTTCAGCACCCAAGGCAGTCCGGCCCAGAACGTCAGCCCGGCGAGGAATGCGGCGGATAGGCCCAGATAGTCCTTCACGAAGAAGACCCCGACGACCGACGTCAGTCCTGAGACTCCGGCAGCGAAATAGACCATCAGCGGTGGCAGGAACGACCAACGCATCTGGCGCGCGAGGTCGCCGATCGTGCGATCGAACCAGTCGCGTATCACCTTCGCCTCTTTCATTTTACCCGGCGCATGTTTGGGCGCGGCCCGCTGAACACTGTCAGGGTCAGCTTCCTATTGCTTCCGGAATGCCTCGACCAAATCCATCAGGCTCGCCACCGGCACACCAAGATTGGACCCGCCGAATTCCGGGAGTATCGCAGTGTTCACCGCGACAACCTGACCGAGGTGATTGAGAACCGGCCCGCCGCTGCCGCCATGGGTCGTTTCCGCATCGTAGACGATTACAGTGTCGCTGGCCTGTCCGACAATGCCGCGGCTTGCGAGCGGAGCGATCAGGCCGGCATTCGCCAAACGCTCCGCAACCGCCCAGAAATCTGTTTCGGAGGCGTTCCGAAGCTCGTCGACGAACGATCGCCCGGCTTGCGCAAGCATTGCGCGCAAACCGGTCGGATAGCCCATGACAATGACCTCCTCGCCGACGTCGGGCGGCTCCGGCGCTGCGCTGAGGCCCGCTACCGGCGGGGACACGCCAACCGAGGGAGCTGTCAGACGAATGCGAACCAGTCTCAGTATCCCCGTAATCGCAGGAACTTAGGCCGCACCGAGCAGCCGCCACTCTTCGAGAGCGGCGGTTCTGTTGAGCTTGAAATTACGACGTGAGTAGAGGTGGCGCTCGCGGTTGAACAGGTTGTAGATGGAGGAGTGGACGGCGGCGAACATCTGCAGACTTCGCATGCGCCGGAAGCGAAGCATCGCCCGTTCCCTTCGTCGGAATGGCAGGTGTGAGTTCTCTGCCCTATTGTTGAGCCAGCGTTCCGTGGCCTGAAGGTCTGAACAGCCAAGCTCGCGTAATGCAGCGCCATATGACCGAAGGCAGTCGGTCACGATCTCATGCGGATGGCCATAGCGCTTCATCAATTTCCTGAGGAATTTCAATGCGGCGCGCTTATCCCGGCGTTTCGTGACGACCGCATCCAGCACCTCGCCTTCGTGATCGACAGCTCACCACAAGTAATGCTGCTCGCCGTTGATCTTTACGAAAACCTCGTCCAGGTGCCATCGCCAGTTTGAGAACGCGCGCATCCGATCGACCCGTTTGCGCTTGATCTCCGCGGCGAACTTCGGGCCAAATCTCTGCCACCAGAACCGGATCGTCTCGTGGCTGATGTCGATCCCGCGCTCATGCAAAAGGTCTTCGACATTCCGCAACGAGAGCGGGAAGCGGATGTACATCATCACCGCCAAGCGGATGACGTCAGGGCTGCTATGAAAGCCCTTGAACGGGTTACTCTTACTCATCCGGGGACGCTAGGGGAGGGGCCTCATCGCCTCAAGCCGAATTCTTCTGACAAGCCCCAAGATCTGGATGCGAACTGCTCCGACGCATAAGGCGATCTGCAAGGCGGTGACGTGACCCAAAATGCGGTTTGCTCTGATCGACGCGTCGTAAAAGCAGTCGGCTCTCCAACTGAATTGGTCCAGTCCTTTGGTTAGGGCGAGGAAGACCAGGAATGGCGAACAAGCGTCACAAGCCGGAGGAGATAGTTGCTCGACAAGAATAGGGAATCGATCACCCCGAAGTCGCGTTATCACCAACGTCGGCAGCGAACTCGTCAGCTCTTTCAAGCGCGCTTGCAACCTCGTGGTCGGATACTTGGCGAAAATCTATGTAATGGGCACCAACAGCGTAGAAGGGCCATGGAGTCGACAAGCAAGCGATGTCGTCGACCTCAGCGCGCAGCAATTCGATTGCATCGGAAGGCGCGACCGGAACAGCGAGGATCAAACGTTTCGGACGGGCGCGCCGCACCGCCTTCAGCGCGGCGCGGAAGGTCGACCCAGTTGCGATTCCGTCGTCCACGACGATTGCCGTTCGATCACGAATCCGAACTGACCGTCGGTCTTTCAAATACAACTTACGACGACGCCGGATCTCTTGAAGTTGCTCTGCGGCGATCTTGTGGATCTCCTCGCGATCCAGCCCAAAAGCGTCGGCAATGTCTTGACTAACAACAATCTGCGGATCGTCGCCGTTTACGACCGCGCCAACAGCAAGTTCCGGCTGAAGCGGCGCCCCCAACTTGCGGACCATGACGACATCCAGCGGCGCCGACAGCTTTTTCGCCACCTCAAAACCGACGGGAACGCCCCCGCGAGGAAGCGCGAGAACGATCGGGTCGACGCAATCCAGCTTGGCGAGTCTCTTGGCCAGCAAGCGGCCCGCCTCTTGGCGGTTCTTGAACGACTTCAACTTTCGCCGCCCCCTTTGTCGGTCGTCAACGCTCCTCCGAAACACAGCCGTGCGGCGTTGGACATGGTTAATCTAGTTTCGAACGCCTTAACGCCAGAAAGGCCTGTGCCAGAGTTTTGGGGCGCTTTCTTCGCGGCTCGAACCGAAAGCGCCGCTGACCTCGTCATGCTCCATCGAGCAGCAAGGAAATTTACGCGTATATTCGGAACATTGCGAGTTTCCGGTCTTCGACCGTCGCTTCATGTTCTTTTACATAGATCGATTTGATCCCTCTGACGGTTTTGTTCGCTTCATCGACCGCGTTCTGTGCGGCGTCCTCCCAACTCTTTTCAGATTCGGCCAGAACTTCGACGACTTCGAGCATCGTCATCTTTCTCCTCCTTCTCTGAAATCGTAGTGTGACGCTATCTGGAACCCGAAAAAATGCGTTGATCGCGATCAACGAGTGGCGCCGTTTGGTGCGCCTATGAGGCGGTAATCGCTCGCGAGCCTGCGATCAGATCGAGAATCTCCGTGGTGATCTCTTCCTGCCGGCGATTGTGGAACTCCTGCTCCATGACGGCGAGGCGATCGCGAATATTGCCCTCGGCCGATTGCATCGCCGAGAGGCGCGAGGCGTGCTCGCTGAGTTGCGCCTCGGCGAGAGCGCGGTAGATGCGTACGAAGATGTGTTCGCGGATCAGCCGTCCCAGCGTAGCGTCGCGCGTCTCGAACAACGTCGGTAGCCGGCGCGAGGGCCAGGGCTGCGCCGCCTGACGCCTTAAAAAGGTCGGCGAGAGCGGCAGCAGCGGCATGGACACCGGCCGAGCGCGGCTCTCGCGCGTCTGCACGTTGTGGACGATGCGGATCCGCTCAATTCCATGCGCCCTCCGCCAATCCTCGATCAGACCGAGCAATGCGCCCGTGGCGCGGCCAATTCCGGTCACCGAACCTGGCGCCGAGAAGTCCTCGTCGGGTGTGCGCCACGATCTCTCAAGCATCTCGGCGACCCGCATTCCGACGGCGGCGAGCCTGATTTGAGCAGTTCCTACGCTCTCGATGTCCTTGCGCGCGCGATCAGCGACAACATCGTTGAACCGGCCGCACAGGCCATGGTCTGATCCAAGCACGATGATCCCGACCGGTCCTTTTCGCGCGGCGTTCTCCGCCGACCGGATCGCGTTCGCTGCGAATTCGGGATCGCGCAGCACGATCTGAAGGCCGAGATCTACGGTCCGGTCGTAGGAGCGCACCGCTTGGCTGGCGCGTTCGCAGCGGGGGATGGTGACGGCCGAGAGCGTCTTCATCGTCCGCACGATTGCCTGCAGGTCGCGCGTGGTGTCGATTCGCCTCTTCAGGATGTCGAGCGCTTCCATCGCCGTCTCCTATCGCGGCGCCGACAGCGCTTTCCGCGCCATCGCGAGCAAGTTGGCGCGGTCTTCGGCGGTGAATGGCGCTCCTGCTTCGATGCGCGTCGAGATCTTCGGGTCCGCTTGTCTCACTGCTTTGCGAACCGCCGCCTCCGCCTCGCGGATGTCGCTCAGCGCCACGTCGTCCAGAAGGCCGCTGTTTACGGCTAGCAGCCACGCGATCTGCTCGGGCGGCGAAGGGCGCTCGCTCTCGCGTTGCTTCAGGGCCTCGCGCACGCGGCGGCCGCGCGCGAGTTTGCGTCGTGTCTCCTCGTCGAGCCGCGTTCCGAACCGCGAGAACACCTCAAGCTCCTCGAACTGCGCGTAGGACAGTCGAAGCTCCGCCGAGACGGCGCGGAAGGCGGGCAACTGCGCCTTGTCGCCGACGCGCGAGACCGACTTGCCGATGTCGATGGCGGGTAGAAGACCCTTTTCGAACAGCTCAGGCGACAGATAGATCTGGCCGTCGGTGATCGAGATCAGGTTGGTCGGAATGTAGGAGGCGATGTTCTGGGCCTGCGTCTCGATGATCGGCAAGGCGGTCAGCGAGCCGCCGCCCAGTTCCGCGCGCAGATGCGTCGCGCGCTCCAGCAACCGCGCGTGGATGTAGAAGATATCTCCGGGATAGGCCTCTCGCCCGGGCGGTCGCCCCAAGAGCAGCGCAAGCTCCCGATAGGCGCGCGCGTGGCGGGTGAGGTCATCGAACACGATCAGCACGTCTTCGCCGCGGCGCATGAACCACTCGGCCATGCTGGTCGCTGCATAGGGCGCGATGTATTGCAGGCCCGGCGCGTCGTTGCCACCCGCGACAATGACAATGGTGCGCGACAGTGCGTCCTCGCGCCTGAGCGTGTCGATCACCCGCGCGACTGAGGCTGCTCGCTGGCCGATCGCACAGTAGACGCAGATCGCAGGGCCGCGCCCGGGTGAGTCGCCCCGCCGCGCGCGCCCCTTGTGCTTCAGCATCGCGCTGACAGCGACGGCGGTCTTGCCGGTCTGCCGGTCGCCGACGATCAGTTCACGCTGGCCCTTTCCGACCGGGACAGCGGCGTCAACCGCCTTGATCCCTGTATGCAGCGGCCGGCTTACTGGCGCGCGATCCAGGATTGAGGGAGCGGGACGCTCGACCAGCCAGCGGTCGACCTCGCCCAGCGGACCGCGATCATCGAGGGGGCGGCCGAGCGCGTCCACGACCCGACCGAGCAGACAGGGGCCCACCGGCGCGTCGATCACGCGCCGGGTCGGTCGCGCTTCGGCTCCGATTTTCAGCGCGTCGCTGGCGCCGAACAGAATCACACCGACGTGGTCTTCGGCGATGTCCACCGCAGCGCCCAACAGCTCGTCTGGAAAGGCGAGCAATTCATCCGAGGCCAGGCCCGACAGGCCCTCGACCTCGGCCACGCCGGGGCCGATGCGGGTCACGACGCCAACCTGCTCGGCGCGCAGCGCTGGGCGCTGGCGGCTCGCCGCCTCGTCGAGGGCGGCGGAGATGTCCTTTCCGACGTCGCGCAAACTGATCATGACTCGACTTCGCTCTGCGCGGCGACCTCTCTGCGGGACGCGGCGTCGAGTGCGGATTTCACCGAGGCTTCGAGATCGTCCAGGTAGGAGTCCCAGCTCCAATTCACGGTCTGACCGGCGACCCTCAGGCGAATGCCGCAGACCAGCTCCGCATTCCGTTCAAAGTTGATCGGTTTATCTGCGCCGACGATTTCGCGAATCTTGGCGGAGAGGCGCTTCCTAACGGCCTCCGGCGGATCGAAGGCCGTCTCGACCACGACGCCATCCAGAGGCGCGGCCGCCGCGGATAGAGCCTCGCGCGCCTCGAGGTTCAGCGCCTTCAGCTTCTCGATAAACGCGTCCGCGACGGCCGCTTCCAACTCCACGCTGGCGAAGTCTGAGAGCGCCCGCCGGGCCACGCGGCCGGCGTGGCTGGCGGCGTCGTAGCGCAAATCGTGCAGAAAAGCTTCCTCTCCCTCGCGCAGCTGCGCGCGCCAGCCGCTGCGCCGCCGGTCGATTTCGGCGCGCGCCTCGCGCTCAAGTCCGCAGCGCAGGGCGTCTGCCTCGTCCCGCGCGGCTTCCAAAATCTGTTCGCTTCGCGCCTCCAGATCGGCCTTCGCGCCGCGCAGCTCTTGGCTGGAGGCGGCGGCTTCCGCCTCTCTTCGTTCAGCCTCGGCGAAGCGGGCGCGGATGTTCGCCTCTCGCCGCTCCATGGCGCGGGTCACCGGCCCGTAGAGCAGACGGCGCAAGATCCAGATCAGCACCAGGAAATTGGCGATCTGCGCAGCGACGGTGATCCAGTCGACCTGCATGCTGTCAGCCTCCCGCCGCTCCCGCCGCTTCCAGCGCGCGCTCCCAGAACGGGTTGGCGAAGATCAGGATCATGGCGACGACGAAGCAGTAGATCGCCGTCGACTCGATCATCGCCAGGCTAACGAACAGGGTGCGGGTGATCACATTCGCCTCGTCCGGCTGCTGCGCGATCGCTGTGAGCGCCTGCGCGGCCGCCCGCGCCTCGCCGAAGGCCGGTCCAATTGAGCCGATGGCGATGGTGAGCCCGGCGGTGAAGATCGAGATCGCTCCGATCAGTGTTGCGTCAATCATTGGGTTCTCCCTTCTCGCTCCAGCGGCGCGCCTGGTTGGGCGCGCGTGGCCGAGGCGACGTAGACCATCGCGAGAATCGCGAAGATGTAGGCTTGGATCAGCCCCGTCAGCAGTCCGAGAAGCTGCATCAGCACGGGGAAGAAGAACGGCGCGATGGAGATCAGGATGCCGACGATAACCGCGCCGCTCATCACGTTACCGTACAGCCGGATCGCCAGCGCCAGCGTGCGTGAAAGCTCGCCGATCACGTTGAACGGCGCCATCAGCGGGGTCGGCTGGAAATAGGAGGAGAAATAGCCGCCGACGCCGCGCTCCAATATTCCGAAAATCGGCGCGGCCAGAAGCACGCAGATCGCCAGCGCGGCGGTGGTCGACAGAGAGCCGGTCGGCGGCGCGTAGCCGGGAATGACGGCGAAGGTGTTGGCGGCGGCGATGAACAGGAACAGCGTGCCGATGAAAGGCAGATAGCGCATCGGATCCTGGCCGCTGATCTCTCGGATCTGGTCGCGGATGATCGAGACGATCGCCTCCGCCATGCTCTGCCAGCGGTTCGGCTCGCCCCCCGTCGAAAGGCGCCGGCGGATCAGCGCCGCGGCGAGGGTCAGCGTCGCCATCACCGCCCAGGTGAAGACAATGGTTGCGTTGAGCGCGACCGGGCCGATCCGCAATACGATCCACTGGTCGGGGCTGATCTCCATGCCGGCCTCCTACCGCTCGCCCGGCGCTAGCCGGATCCAAATCTGCCGCGAGACTGCGAACCCGACCGCCGCGGCCAGAAGATGCGCGACTTCAGCGCCGGCATGCGCCGCGAAGGCCAGCGCCCCTGCCGCCGTCGCAAGCCTGAACGCAAAGCCCAACAGCATGCGGCCGGTGCCGCGCTCGGCTGACAAGTCCCTCACCGCCCGCCACAGATGCGCGAAATAGGCCGCGCCAAAGGCTGCGCCCACCGCCAGCGAGAACGCCAGTTCCGGAACAGGGTGAATGGTTTCAGTCATCCTTGCTCTCCTTCTGCACCCACCACCACGCGTTCAGGCACCCGACCGCGACGCCGGCCAAAAGCAGGGCCAGCGTCCAGGAAAACTCGCTCGCCGCCGCCCTGTCCAGCCAGAGGCCGAGCGCAACCCCGATCAACGTCGGAACAGCCACCGCCCAGCCGATCAGACCGAACATGCCAAAGCCGAACCAGACACCCCGGCCTCGCTTTTTTTGCGCCTTCTCCTTGCGCTCGGCCTTGCTTTTGATGGTCTTGGCCGCTCGTTTCGGTTCATCCGCCTTCCCGCGCTCTGTCATGCGCGTTGCTCCAGTTCCAGAAGGCGGCGAATGACTCCCGCTTCAAGCCGCGCCAGCGCGCCGCGCGTCGCGCGCTCATGCTCGTCAAAGGCGAGGAAGGTCTCCGAGACCATGCGGCGCAACTCCGCCAGATCGTCGCCGAGCACCGCTTGGCGCACGATGACGGAGACCTCGCCGCCGCATTTGACCAGCACCCCCTCGTCAACGCCGGCGAATCCTGTCTCGCCATCGATCCTGTCGAACACAAGCACTCCCGCGGCGAGAGGTGCCACGATGTCGATATGCCGTTCAAGGATGCCGAAGGAGCCGTTGGTCGCCTCGGCGACGATTTTTGAGACCGAGCCCTCGAACAACTTTTCATCGGGGGTGAGTACGGTCAACATCATGGGCCTGCCTTCGCGCTCCACAGCGCCGCGTCGACATCCGCCGCTCCGCCAATCATGTAGAACGCGCCTTCCGGCAAATGCGACAGCGCGCCCGACAGGATGCGCTCACACACCTCAAGCGTCACGTCGAGCGGCGTGAATTGCCCGGGACGTCCCGTGAACTGCTCGGTGCTGAAGAAGGGCTGAGTCAGGAACCGCTCCAACCGCCGGGCGCAGGAGACGATGGCGCGGTCCGCTTCGGACAACTCCTCGAAGCCCAGCATCGCGATGATGTCCCTCAGCCCCTCATATTCGGCCAGCACGCGGCGGACCTCGCGCGCGATGGTGTAATGGCGATCCGACACCGAACCCGGCGTCAACATTTTCGATGCGGACTTCAGCGGGTCGATGGCCGGATAGAGTCCCTCGCTGGCGCGTTTTCGCGACAACACGATTGAGGCGGAGAGATGTGCGAAGACATGCGTCGCCGCCGGGTCGGTGAAATCGTCGGCCGGCACGTAGACCGCCTGAATCGAAGTAATTGCGCCGGCGTCGGTGTTGCAGATCCTCTCTTCCAGTTGCGCCAGTTCGGAGGCGAGCGTCGGCTGATAGCCCACGCGTGAGGGCATCCGGCCCAGGAGGCCCGACACCTCGGCGCCTGCCTGCACGAAACGAAAGATGTTGTCGATCAGCACCAGGACGTCGCGGTGGCGGGCGTCGCGAAAATGCTCGGCGATGGTCATCGCGACATGACCGGCGCGGAACCGGGCGCCTGGCGATTCATTCATCTGGCCGAACACCATCACGGCGCTGTCCAGAACGCCCGCCGCCTCCATTTCCCGATAAAGCTCCTCGGCCTCGCGGCAGCGTTCTCCGATGCCGCAGAACAGGCTGACGCCCTCGTACTGCGCGACCATGTTGTGGATCATCTCGGCGATCAGCACGGTCTTGCCTACCCCCGCGCCTCCGAACAGCCCTGCTTTTCCGCCGCGCTCGATAGGCGCCAGCAGATCGATCGCCTTGACCCCGGTCTCGAACACCGTCCCGCCAGCGCGTCGGCTGGTCAAAGGGGTTGGCGGCCGGTGGATCGGCTCAAAGTGAACGTCCTGAAGCGCGCCTTTGCCGTCGATCGGCGCGCCAAAAACATTAATCATCCGGCCCAAGACACCTTCCCCGACCGGGGCCTGCAACGAGGCCCCGGTGTCCACAACGTCCATTCCGATTGCCACGCGCTCCATCGGATTCATCACCACCCCCCGCGCGGTGTGGCGATCGACCAGCCCCGCGACCTCGATCACGATGTTCCGGTCGGGTCCGGCCAAAAGACTGTCGTTGACGCGCGGCGCCGGGCCGGGGAAACGCGCGTCAACCACCGATCCTTGAATCCTGACGATCCGTCCCGGCGCTTGATCGAGCCGCGCCTCTGAGCGGCGATCAGCGGTTCCGGGACTTGCAGTCATCATTTCCTCCAATTTCTGATCGACCCGGACCGGCCTAGTGAGAGATCAGGAGCGGCGTCTCGGTTTCCGAAATCATCTCGCGGGTCGCTCCTCCCACAAGTGATTCTCGCAGCACCGAATGACTGTAGCCGCCCATCACGATCAGGTCGGCCGAGCAATCAACCGCGTGAAAACGCAGCTGCTCCGCGACGCTGCGACCTGAAGTCGGAAGGGTGTCGACAGTGACGTCCACGCCGTGGCGCACGAGGGTCGCGGCGATGCTGGCGCCGGGCTCCTCGCCATGTTCCCGCTCCCCTATTTCAGGATCGACCACTACGATGGTGACGGCGTCCGCAGACCGAATGAACGACGTCGCGTCATGCACGGCGCGCGCGGCCTCAGGCGAGGGTCGCCAGGCGATCAGAACCCGGCGTCCGATCTCGCCGCCTGACCAGTTTCGCGGCAGCAGCAGCGATGGTCGGCCGGAATCGAACAGAACGCCTTCGATCACCGCGTGCCGCAACGCGTGGCACTCGTCGTCGCCAGGCTGGGCCAAGATCGAAAGGTCCGCGTAGTAGGCGTGGATCGCCGCTATTTCCGCGAGTCCGCTGATTGTGTCCGAGCCCCATCGCGCATCTCCGGACATGCCCAGCGTGGCAAAGCGCTTGGCGCATCTATCCGCGAGCGCGGCGGCGTCCGTATGGGCGCGCTCAAGCTCATCGAAATAAGCCTGCGAGCTTGCGACCCCCTGATACCCGGCGTGAAAGCTGGGATGCGCCGTCAACGCCACCGCCGTCAGATGCGCGTCCCAACGTTCGGCCATCCCGGCGGCTGCGTCGAGCCGCGCGACGGCATCCGCCGCCTTGTCCGCAAAGACCAGAAGGCTCTTGATCGCCAACATCTTGTGTTCCTTCGCACCCATTCTATTGCCCGCCCTCACGGCGTTCGAACCGGCGATAACGCTGCGCGGCGCGCACCCGTTCGGTCGCCATTGCGATCGCTGCGTCGCGCAAGCCGCATCGCTGCGTCGCCGCCCGCTTCAGCGTCTCCTCAACATTTTCTCGGATCAGCGTCTCCGCCGCCGCGAAAGCCTGCGCCTCGGTTCCGCCTCGATACTCGACCGCGGCGCAGATCACGCCACCCGCATTGACGACAAAATCCGGCAGCACCATCACGCCGCGCTCTTGAAGGCTGCACTCGGCCTCGACTGTTGCAGGAATATTTGCGCCCTCGATCACCATGCGCGCCCTGATCCGGTCGACATTATCCTCGTTGATCACGTCCGGGCGCGCGGCGGGGATCAGGATGTCGCAATCAGCGGCGATCACGTCATCCCGATCGGCGCGTCTCTCAGCCGGATGATCGGTCAGAGCGCCTCCGCCGCGCTTCAATTCCACCAACGCCTCGACATCGAGCCCCCCGGCGTCCATCACACAGCCGCGCGAGTCTGACGCCGCGACCAGTGCCGCGCCGCGAGACATGAAGCTGCGTGCGGCGTTGAGCCCGACCGCGCCGAAGCCCTGGACAGCGATCCGGGCGCCCTTGAGCGGAACGCCGCCGAAATTCTCGGCCGCCTCCGCCGCGACGGCAAGCCCGAAGGCGGTGACGCCGATCTCGTCCAGCGGAATCCCGCCAAGCTCGCTCGGCAGCCCCACGGCCCTGCCGATTTCGTCGAGGATCCAGGCCATGCAGCGTTCATTCGTGCCCATGTCGGGGCCGGCGATGTATCCGGTCTCGTCTTGTATCGCCTGCGCGAATGCGCGCACCAGGGTCTCGTATCGCAGGCGGTCCATGGCGGGATCGCCAATGATAACCGCCTTGCCGCCACCGTGGGGAAGGCCTGCTGCGGCGTTTTTCAGCGTCATGGCGCGGGCCAGCCGCGCGCATTCCTGAAGCGACGCGTCGGGCGCCATGCGCACCCCGCCGATCGATGGGCCTGCGGCGACATTGTCGATCACCAAGATCGCCTTCAGGCCTACCGCAGGCCGCAAGATATGCACTACTTTCGTCGGGCCGAGATCGTCGCCAAGACTGAATACGTCGCCCATGACTTCCTCTCGCTCTTCGCTCATGTCGCGGATTCCAGATCAGCGCGCGCCGCCGCAATGAAACCAGCCGCCTCTCCGCCGGTGACGACGCGGTGGTCGAAAGTCAGCGATAGCGGCGAGACGGTGCGGACAACGGGCGCTCCGTCAGCGGCGAGCACGGCCTCGTGAATCCGACCGGCTCCGAGGATCGCCACCTGAGGCGGAGAGATGATCAAGGCGGCGTGCTCGCCGCCCAGCATGCCAAAATTCGACAGGGTGATAGTGCCGCCTATCAAGTCGGCCGGGGCCACAGTTCGCTCTCGCACCGCCGTTTTCAGTGCGTTCAGGCGCTCGCGCAGCCCGGTTGCGGTCTCGGCGTCGACGCCGCTCAGCACTGGCGCGAACAGGCCGTCCGGTGCCTCTATAGCCAGGGAAAGGTCGACCCGCTCGTTCAGCCATCTCCGCGCGCCGTCGAAACCGGCGTTCAGCGCCGGCTCAGCCGCGCATCCGGCGACGACCGCGCGGATCAGGCGGACGGATGGGTCCTCTCCGGCGGTCCATCTGCTGATGTCGGCTCGGTCGGTTAGGGTCGCGGGGACGACAGAGGCGTCGGAGGCACTCATCGCCTCGGCCATCGCGCGGCGCACTCCGCGCAATCGTTCGCCGCCATGCGCCGCGGCCGCCTTTACATCTTCGGCGAGGATCGCGCCCTCCGGTCCTGAGCCCTCGACCGCTAAGAGGTCGACGCCCAACTCCCGCGCCAGACGTCGCGCCACAGGGGCAGCATGAACGCGCCGCTCCGGCGTCGGCTCTGGCAGCGGCGGTTCACTCGCCTCCACCAGCTCGCCGACTATGGCGGGCGACTCCGCGTGTTCACCGGTCGTGATGCCGATCAGCGGCGCACCAACGGCGATCAGGTCGCCCGGCGCGGCGTGTAGACTCTCGACCGTTCCGGAATAGGGGCTCGGAATTTCGACGACCGCCTTGCCCGTCTCCACCGAGGCCAGCGGCGCGTCCCGCACCACGTGGTCGCCGGGAGAGACATGCCAGGCGACGAGTTCCGCCTCGGTCAGCCCCTCTCCCAGATCCGGCAGGTTGAACGTGGTCATTGGTACTTCATCACCTCTTCTACGGCCGCGACGATCCGTTCGGCGGTGGGCATGTAGCGCTCCTCAAGGCGTGGCAGCGGCATCACCACATCGAAGCCCGCGACGCGGCGGACTGGCGCCAGCAGGCTGGTCAGGGCGCGTTCGGCGACACGCGCGGCGATCTCCGCGCCCATTCCTGCGGTCAGCGGCGCCTCATGCGCGATCACGCACCGCCCGGTCTTTTCCACCGAGGTCAGGATCGTCGCCGCGTCCACCGGCTTGATCGTAGCGAGGTCGATCACTTCCGCCTCCACCCCGCCTTCCGACAGCGTTTGCGCCGCCTCCACTGCAATCGGGACCATCGCCCCCCAAGCGACAATGGTGGCGTCCACGCCCTCGCGAAGTACGAAGGCGCGGTCGAGCGGCGCCGGATCTCCGTTCTCATCCACCGCCTCGCGAGAGGAGCGGTAAAGCCGTTTCGGCTCCAGAAAAACCACCGGGTCCGGGTCGTTGATCGCGGCGCGCAAAAGCCCATAGGCGCGCGCGGGCGAGGACGGGATGACGACCTTGAGGCCCGGGATATGCGCCAGCATCGCCTCCATGCTTTCGGAATGGTGCTCGGGCGCGTGGATTCCGCCGCCATAGGGCGCGCGCAGCACCATTGGACAGGTCAGCCGCCCCCGCGTGCGGGTCCTGAGCCGCGAGGCATGGTTCGCGAGCTGGTCGATTGCAGAATAGATGAAGCCCATAAACTGGATTTCGGCGACCGGCCTGAGCCCATGCGCCGCGGCGCCGACCGCCATTCCCGCGATCAGCGTCTCCGAAAGCGGCGTGTCACGCACCCGTTCGGACCCGTAGCGCTGGACCAGCCCGTCGGTCGCTCGGAACACCCCGCCGTCGACGCCCACATCCTCGCCGAAGATGATGACGGAGGGGTCCTCCTCCATCGCGCGGTCCAGCGCGGCGCGCACGGCTTCCACCATGGTCAGCTCAGCCATCAGCCACCTGCCTACATTGCGCTTCAAGGTCAGCAGGAAGCGAGGCGAACATATGGTTGAACATGGAGGCTGGCGGCTGCGGCGCCTTCGCCAGATAGGCGTCGGAGGCGGTGTCCATCTCGGCCGCTGTGGCGAGTAAAAGCTCCTCCTCTTCCTCCTTCGACCAGCCATGAGCGGCCGTCAGATGGGCGCGCAGGCGGCGGATCGGCTCCGCCTTCCAATGGCGCGCGACCTCCTCATCCTCTCGGTATCGGCTGGCGTCGTCAGCGGTGGTGTGATCGCCTAGGCGATAGCTGAGGCACTCTATCAGCGTCCCGCCTTCGCCGGATCGGGCGCGGTCAAGCGCGGCTGCGACAGTCTCGCGCACAGCGACCACGTCATTGCCGTCGACCTGCAAGCCGGGCAGCCCGGCGGCGACGGCCTTTTGCGCCAGGGTTTCCGCTGCCGTCTGCTCTTTGCGCCGAACCGATATGGCCCATTGGTTGTTGTTAATCACGAAAACCGCGGGCAGCCGCCACAGGCCGACAACGTTCAGCCCCTCGTAGAAGTCGCCTTTCGAGGTTGCCCCGTCGCCGCCAATAGCGACCGCAACGCTGTTCTCCCGCTTCAGCGACATGGCCAGCGCGACGCCGGCGGCGTGCGGGAACTGGCTGGCGACCGGGATGCAGACCGGAAAATCCCGCTGCGCCTCTGCGAAATTTGAGCCGCGTTCATCCCCTCCCCAGAAGAGAAACAGCTCGACCGGGGTCACGCCGCGCCGGAGCTGCGCGCCATGCTCGCGGAAAGAAGGGAGCAGCACATCCTCATCCCGCATTGCAGCGGCGACGCCGACGCTGATCGCCTCTTGCCCCAGGCTGGAGGCGTAGGTGCCCAGCCGCCCGGTGCGCTGAAGCGCGATCGCCTTGGCGTCGAAAGCGCGGGTGCGGAGCATGGCGCCGTAAAGCGCGGATAGCGTCGCCCGGTCGCGCGCGAATTCCGGTAAATCACCGGTCTCCTCGCCCGAAGCGTCGAGGAATTGGACGCAGCCTTCAGGGATCGCCTTGACGTCAACCATCTCCCTTCTCCCGTTCCAGCTGGGCGGCCATCTGCTCTCGCATCACGAATTTCTGCACCTTGCCGGTGATCGTGGTCGGGAACTCATCGACGAAGCGGATGATCTTCGGGATCTTGAAATGGGCGATCTCGCCTTCGCAGAACGCCTGCATTTCCTCGGGCGTCGCGGCCTCGCCTGGGCGCAGTTTAATCCAGGCGCAGACCTCCTCGCCGTATTTTGGGTCGGGGACGCCGATCACCTCCACCTGCTCCACCTTTGGGTTGGTGTAGAAGAAGTCCTCGATCTCGCGCGGGAAGATGTTTTCGCCGCCGCGGATCAGCATGTCCTTGCTGCGCCCGACGATCTGGAAATAGCCCTGATCATCGACAATCGCGATATCGCCGCTGGCGATCCAGCGCGCCTCGTCAATCGCTTTGGCGGTTTTATCCGGGTCGTTCCAGTACTTAGGCATCACGCAATAGCCGCGCGTCAGCAATTCGCCCGGTTCGCCGCGCGGCGTAATCCGCCCTTCTACGTCAACGATCTTGATCTCGGTGTGGGGCAGCACCCGGCCCACTGTCTCCACCCTGCGCTCGACGGGGTCGTCGACCGAGGTTTGGGTGCTGATCGGCCCGGTCTCGGTCATGCCATAGGCGATGGTGATCTCGGACAGGTGCATCTCGTCCATGACCCGCCGCATCAATTCCGCCGGACAGGGCGCCCCTGCCATGATCCCGGTGCGGAGACTGGAGAGGTCGAACTCGTCGAAATCCGGCTGTTCGAGCGCGGCGATGAACATAGTCGGCACGCCATGCAGCGCGGTACAGCGCTCCCGATGTATCGCCTCAAGCACCTCATGGGCGTCGAACCCGGCCGACGAGAAAATCATCGCTGCGCCATGCGCGACACAGCAGAGCGTGCCAAGCACCATGCCGAAACAGTGATACATCGGCACCGGGATGCACATACGGTCCGCCTGCGACAGCTTCATCTGCGCGCCCGCGAACCAGGCGTTGTTGACGATGTTGTGGTGGGTCAGTGTCGCCGCTTTGGGCCGCCCCGTGGTGCCGCTGGTGAACTGGATGTTGATCGGGTCGTCGAACTGAAGCCGCGCCTCGCGCTCTTTCAGTTCGGCCCACGCAGCGTCGTCGGCGCGGTCCAGCATGTCCGCCCAGCGGATCATTCCAGGCTGGCTGTCCTCCGCGATGCGGATGATCCATCTGAGGCCGGGGACGCGCGCGGTTTTCAGCGCGCCTGGCTTGGCGGTTTCCAGTTCGGGGAGAAGCTCTGCCAGCATGGCGTCATAGTCGCTGACCTTGAAGCTGGGCACGGCGATCAACGCTTTCGCCTCCACCTGATTGAGCGCGAATTCAAGCTCCGGCAGGCGGTAAGCCGGGTTGACGTTTACAAGGATCAACCCGGCCTTGGCCGAGGCGAACTGGGCGACCACCCATTCGGCCATATTCGGCGCCCAGATGCCGATGCGTTCGCCCGGCGAAAGGCCCAGAGCGACCAGCCCGGCGGCGCAGCGCTCAACCTCGGCGGAAAGTTGGCGCCAGCTCCAGCGAATGTCCTGATGCGGGACCACAAACGCCAGCCCGCCCGGCGCGCGCGCGACGCAGGCGTCGAAAAGCTGGCCGATGGTCAGCCCCATCAGCGGCCTGTCGGATGCTCCATGCAGGTAGCTTTGACTTTCGTCGATGCTATGCTGCGGCGTCGTCACCGGACCTCCTTCTCGTCGCGCTGGCCAGCACGTGGGCCGCGCGACGATACGTTTTCGAGGCGTATCGGCTTAATATAGTGGTGAATTTCGCGCGCCCCGCACTGACCGAGGTCAATTCGCCGGTTTCGTCCGTCGCCGGATCTATCGCGCCAGTCTGGCGATAGCCTCAGCCGCTAGAGCTTCGGCGCGCGCTTGGGTCATGGCGAAAGCGGCGAGATGGACGCCTTTTCCCCGATCCAGAAATCCCGCGGAGAGCGGGACCGCGCCCTCGGTCTCGCCCCGGCGCAACAGCAATTCTCCAAGGGGTGCTGGCAGACTAATTCGAACCAGTCTCCGAATGCTCTGGGAAGCGGCCCCTCAGGCCGCGCAAAGCAGCCGCCACTCTTCGAGAGCGGCGGTTCGGTTTAGCTTGAAATTGCGACGTGAATTGAGGTGGCGCTCGCGGTTGAACAGGTTGTAGACGGAGGAGTGGACAGCGGCGAATATTTGTAAACTTCGCATTCGCCGGAACCGGAGCATGGCTCGCTCTCGTCGTCGGAATGGCAGGTGTGAATTCTCCGCTCTGTTGTTGAGCCAGCGTCCCGTCGACTGAAGATCCGTAGCACCCAGCTCCTTGAGCGCGGCGCCATACGACCGAAGGCAGTCGGTCACGATCTCATGCGGCTGGCCATAGCGCCTCATCAATTTCCTGAGAAATTTCAACGCCGCTTTCTTGTCGCGCCTCTTCGTGACGAAACTCTCAAGCACCTCGCCCTCGTGGTCGACGGCGCGCCAGAGATAGTGCTGCTCGCCGTTGATCTTCACGAATACCTCGTCCAGATGCCAGCGCCAGCTCGAGAACGCTCGCATTCGATCCACGCGTCTGCGCTTGATCTCTGCGGCGAACTTTGGGCCAAATCTGTGCCACCAGAACCGGATCGTCTCGTGGCTGACGTCGATCCCGCGCTCATGCAAAAGGTCCTCGACATTCCGCAGCGAGAGCGGGAACCGCACATACATCATGACCGCGAGGCGGATGATTTCGGGAGACGTTTTGAAATACTTGAAGGGGTCACGCTTACTCATGCGTGGAGGCTAGGGGCGGGGCATCTGCGGCTCAAGCAAAGTTCTTCTGACAAGACCCTGACAACACCTGACATTGCCCTATGTTCTCGACTTCTCGAATTCGGACCACGCGGCTTCCAGTTTCTCGATATTGAAGCCTGGTTCGCGGGCGGGGCCGAGAATGATCTGCTCCGTCGCGATGACGTTTTCGATCGCGTCCTTCAGCGAAGGGATCACATCGTTCGGGACGACAAGAGCGCCGTGGCGGTCGGCGTGGATTAGATCGCCTTGCGCCACCCGCATTCCAAAAATGCTCACGGGCGTCCCAATCTCCAGCGTATGCACATAGCCGTGGCTGGGGCCAATCGAACCGGCGAGGATCGGAAATCCATCGTCAATCACATCGAGATCGCGCATGACGCCATTCGCGACGGCGCCGGACAGGCCCAGCCCCTTATGCACAGCGACATGAACCTCGCCCCACCAGCCGGCGATGCAATTGGGATAATCCACATCCTCGATCACCGCGACCGAGGGGCGGGGGCCTGCCGCCATCGAGCGGAAATACTCCAGCCGCCGCGCGCGGATCACATCGGCCGACTCAATCGGCGGTGCCAGGCCTGAAATCTTGGCGGTTCGCGCAAAGCCGACGATGGCGGGATCGCCGGGCTTCGAGTGCTGCATCGTGCCGCGGGTGAAGCGATTGAAACCCCGGCGGCCCTGGGCGACCTCGATTGCGTTGCAGACCGTTGGGGTGTCCACGCCGCGCATCAGCGCCAGCAGGTCTTCCGGGATCACGTGTTCAGCCATTTTAGTAACGCCTCATTAGTCTGTTTGGGTTGTTCGAGTACGGGAAGGTGGCCGGCTCCATCGACGACGACCAGTTCCGCGCCGGGGATCAGATCGCGCATAAGATCGTGCCTCTCTGGCGGGCAAACGGTGTCCAGCGCGCCACACAGAACGAGGGCGGGCGCATGAACGCCTCGCAGCGTGTCTTGCTGGTCCGGGCGGGATTGCAGCGCCCGCGACTGATCGACGAACACCTCAGGGCCGAGCGCCTCGGCCATAACCATGCAAAGATCGAGGATCTCGGCTTTGTTCGGCCCGTCCGCAAGATATTTCGGCTTCATCTCATCGCGCATCACATCGCGCAGTGCACCTGCGCGTACGCGCTCGATTTGCGGCTCGCGGCTGCGTGCGACTTCCTCCAGTTCGGCTTTGGGGTTCGTGTCCAGCAGGGCCAGCCGCGACACCCGCTCAGGCGCTTGCCGGATGACCTCCATGGCGACGATCCCGCCCATGGACAGCCCGGCCAGCGCAAAACGCGGCGGCGCGTTTGACAGGATGTCGGCGGCCAATTCCGCGATGCTCCGGCGGCCACACAACGGAAATACCGCCACCGGGCGCTCGCCGGAGAAGGCCGCCATCTGTGGGGAGAAAAGCCGCCCGTCACACATCATGCCGGGCAACATCACCAGCGGTTCCCGCATCAGTCCGCCGGCCTGTTGGGTATCGCGAAATCGGCCTCGACTCCTGAGCGGTCGCGCAGAAATCCGTCGAGGCCGATTGTTAATTCGCTGGTCACGTTGAGCCGACGCATGGGTCTAATCCGCAGCTCCTCCATAGGGGACGTTCCGCCCGCCATATCTGCGAACCCGAAGATTGCACTGTTCGGCATGGCCGACGAACCCTTCCAGCAGGCACAGGCGAGAGCCATACGCGCCGATCCGGGCCGCGGCCTCATCAGTTATCACTTTCTGATAGCTGTGCGTCTTCAGATACTTGCCGACCCAAAGCCCGCCCGTGTAGCGGCCCGCCTTCTTCGTCGGAAGCGTGTGGTTGGTTCCGATCACCTTGTCGCCGTTGGCGACATTGGTGCGAGGCCCAAGGAACAACGCGCCATAGCAGGTCATGTTCTCCAGGAACCAGTCGTCGCGACCCGTCATGACCTGCACATGTTCCGACGCAATGTCATCGGCGACCGTGAGCATTTCGTCGTAGGTGTCGCAGAGGATCACTTCGCCGTAATCCTCCCAGCTCACGCCGGCGGTTCCGGCGGTTGGCAGGATATTCAGAATGCGTTCGATTTCGACAAGCGTCTCTTCTGCAAGCTTTCGGGAATTCGTCACCAGGACTGCCGGCGAGTTATAGCCATGCTCGGCCTGCCCCAGGAGGTCGGTGGCGCACATCTCGGCGTCGACCGTCTCATCGGCGATGACCATGGTTTCGGTCGGTCCGGCGAATAGATCGATGCCCACCCGGCCGAACAGCTGGCGCTTGGCTTCGGCGACGAAAGCGTTGCCGGGACCGACCAGCAGGTGGACCGGGTCGATCGTCTCGGTTCCAATCGCCATGGCGCCGACCGCCTGAATTCCGCCAAGCACGTAGATCTCGTCCGCGCCGCCGAGGTGCATGGCTGCGATCACTGCCGGGTTCGGCTCACCTTCGAAGGGCGGGGTGCAGGCGATGATCCGCGGCACGCCAGCGACCTTCGCCGTGGCCACCGACATGTGCGCGGAGGCGACCATTGGGAACTTGCCGCCGGGTACGTAGCATCCGACGCTTTGCACCGGGATATTCTTGTGCCCGAGGATCACGCCGGGAAGCGTTTCGACCTCTATGTCGCGCATACTGTCACGCTGAGCCTGTGCGAAGTTCACGACCTGCTCCTGTGCGAATTTTATATCCGCCATGTCACGGTCGGACACCTTGGCGATGATCGCGTCGATCTCGCTTTCGCTCAGGCGATAGGTTTCGCGGTCATAGCGGTCAAACTTGACAGCAAGCTCGCGCACGGCGGCGTCGCCGCGCGCTTCGATGTCTTTCAGCGTCGCCGAAACTACGGCGGCAGTCTTCGCGTCGTCCTTCGCGCGATCCGATTCCGGTTTTCCCCGTTTTAGATACTCAATTGTCATGGCCTCAGCCCTTGATCCTGTTTCCGCTTTCAGGGTCGAACAGGTAAAAAATGATCGGGATTAAGCGTTATGCTGACGGTCTCGCCCTGCTTCTTGAGCAGGTGACGACCGCCGCGCGCGATCGCACGCTGCTTGCCCCATTGAACCGCCATGAGCGTGCTTTTCCCGTGCTCTCGAAAGCGCAGATCGTCACGTCGATGCTGCCTTCGCCCGGGTCGAACACGTTCACGCTGTCAGCGGCGCGAACGCCAATGACGCCGCCGCTATTCCAGCCTTCAGGAATATTCGTTTGTGCATGTGTTCCTCCCTCACGATGCGCGCCATCGTTTTCCTTCACTACACCATCCTTGCAAGCGCATGCAATCCTTTTTGAATACGTGTGCAAGTCGATCACATGACGACGCATGGATTGAGAATTGCGCGTAGTTCGGGCGGGCGCGATGGAAAATGCTTTGGCCGCTCTATTTCCGTATCAAACAGGCTTGCCTTACACAGTCGTCCAGCCGTGAAACGGACCTCTACGCTAGCAAGCGCCCGGTAGGGATATATTTCGTGACCTTCGAGAGAGTCTTGCGACGTCGGCCTCACTGACTCGCGCCGTTCTGAGCCGCTGCAGAATTTCCTCGGGCATTGGTTCGGCGTGCGGAGAGGGTCGCTGCGCCACATGCATCTCCATGAACTCACCCACCGCCGCGACGTCTTCGCCGTCAAACATCGTCATGTGCAGGTGAAATCGTTTCTTGTCGCACCCCAGCACGACGGTTTCCACGCGGACACGCGCGCCGACCTTGACTTCTTTCAGGAAGAACTTTTGGTCCTCCAGCAGATAGATCGTGCAGCCAGTGCGATTCCGGTAGGCTTCGTCGAACCCGATCTCGTCCTGCAAAGCATCGACAGCCAGGCTGAACACCAGCCCGAAGTAGCAGTCACGCATATGGCCGTTGTAGTCGATCCAATCGGAAATGACGGTCGTTTCGAAGACGAAGGATTTGCTCACTAGCCTGCGCTCCATTCACAGCCTGTAGAAGGCGGCGGCGGTCGCGTGGAATACCTGACTTTGCATCGCCGCAGGCACGATTGCGCGATGCGCCCGGAAAAGCGTCGAATAGTCTGAGTAGAGGCTGTCCACCGGGAAGTTGGAGCCGAACATGCAGCGTTCCGGCCCAAATTGATCAAGGCAGGTTTCAATAATCGGCAGGAAGTTTTCGACAGTCCAGTCGTGCTGGAACATGCCGAGTCCCGAAAGTTTGCAGGAGATTTGCGGCATCTCCGACAGTGCGCGGAGGCGCGCGCTCCAGTCGCTAAGGCCCGTGGCGGATCGGTCGTGCGGGCTACCCGCATGGCATAGCGCCACCTTCGTGTTCGGCGCGCGCTCCAGAACCCGCGCCGTCTTCTCCATGAGTTCCGGGATCAGCTGTAAATCAAAAGAGAGGCCCCGCCGTCCGGCCTCTCGAAGGCCCTCGGCGAAACGGGAATCGTCGAGCAGATTGTTGGTCCCAGTGACCGCGTCTTCTCCGGGGGCCCGGCCCACGATCTGGCGAACGCCGCGCACGGTGGGAAGCGCCTGAAATGCGTCGAGGCGCGCAGATAGATCGGGGGCGGTCAGATCGCAGAACGCGACCTGCGCCATGGGCCAGTCGGGATTTGCATCAGCGACAGTCTGGACCCATTTGGCTTCCGCGAGCCCGTCCTCAGCGCCCACCTGGATGTGGATCGAAGCAGCGAACCCTTCCGCCGCGGCGTCGCGGCGAAACTCATCGAGAAGATAGTCGCGTTGAATGGGGGCCGGGTCTCCAAAAAAACGGCCGACGCCCCTAGCCATCAGCCACGGGTATTGAACAGCGCTGAGATCCCAGAGGTGGTGATGAGCGTCAATCATGTGCGCGATGCCTTCTTCATTCTTTCCAGAACATCTACGCCCTGCTGTTTCCAGAAATGCAGCAGGTCGATGAAAATCCAGTTCTCCGCCAGCTTGTCGCCCTCGCGTCGGTAAATATCGATCACCCGGAACTCGCCGGGCTTGTCGGTCGCCGGCATGCCCATGAAGCCGCTGGTTGGGCGGGCCACGAAATTCGGCCAGCCGAAAAAGCCGCCATAGCGACCCTCGGCGACCCGCGCGACGTGGCCCGTCTTGGACCGGTGCGTGAAAGATTGGCGGAACGGCCTCGCATGTTGCTTGGCGTATCGAGGGATCGTGTAGGTGGCGCCGATCCCGGCGGGCCCCCACCAGATCATGTCCTCCCGCCAGGTTCGGCGCAGTTCTTCCTCCAAGGGAAGTCCGCTGTCCCACCGGGCGAGATCGGCGATCATCTCGTCGATGACTTCGAGAGTGGCCTCTCCTTCCGCCTCGGGTTGCGGATCGTAGAGCAGTCCGTCATGGGTCTGCGGGCCCGGCTGAACCAGATGCGCGGCGGTCTGAGGCGGAAAGGGCTGCAAACCCACCTGCATCATCAAATGGGGGATGTCGAAATACATCGCTGTTTCAGCGATGCGTCCATCCTCAATCCTGTGAAATTCGCTGTAGCGCAGGAACGCCATTTTTCCAGTCGGCGGAATGCCCAACCAAGGCTTGTCGAACAGCCCCATCAGGTGGCCCATCGACACCACCCAGACGCTCTCAAACCCGTCGATTTCACTCCGTCCGGCGAAGAACACGTCCATCCGCCTTTGCCGGGCGGTCAATGCCTCACAAAGCGGCCCCCAAAACGATTCGGATACCGCTTGAGCGCCGTGAATTTCGTTGAAAGGGTGAAAGCCTCGCCACCGATAGTCCCCAACGGCGACGCGGTGGAGAACCGAGGCAATACCGTCGAAGGCTGCCTGGTCAAGCGCGGCATAGAAATCCAGAACTAGTTGTTTTTCTTGTTGAAAATCGGTCAAACGCCTCTCCCGATCCAGTTTCTGCATTCGTTTGCAAAAAATACTTGCCATTTTACCGGGGGGCCGTCTAGTCTTTTTGCAATCGAATGCAAAAGCGATTTCGTTTTTTTCGTGACGGGGGGAACCATGGCGGAAATCCAACTGCGCAACCTTGGCAAGCGCTGGGGCAGTTTCGTTGGTGTAGACAATTTCGACCTGACCATTGCAGACAAGGAATTCCTGGTGCTCCTTGGCCCGTCGGGCTGCGGCAAGACCACGACGATGCGTATGATCGCGGGGCTGGAGGACGCAACCGAAGGCGACATTCTGATCGATGGCAATCGTGTCAATGACATGGAGCCCAAGGACCGGGACGTGGCAATGGTGTTCCAGTCCTACGCGCTTTACCCGAACATGAACGTCTATGAAAATATTCGCTTTCCGCTGAAGGTGCGTGGGATCGACCCGTCGACCCATGATGAGAAAGTGCGCCGCGCCAGCGCCATGGTCGAGCTTGATGAGTTCCTGCATCGCAAACCGGCGGAACTGTCCGGCGGCCAGCGTCAGCGCGTGGCCCTCGCCCGCGCCGTTGTACGCGAACCCAACGTCTTTCTTATGGATGAGCCGCTTTCCAACCTGGACGCCAAACTGCGTGTCTCAACCCGCGCGCAGATCAAGAATCTCAGCCACGAGTTGGCGGTGACGACGATCTACGTGACACACGACCAGATCGAGGCGATGACCCTGGCCGACCGCGTGGTGATCATGAAACAGGGCGTGGTGCAGCAGGTGGGCAGCCCAACGGAGATCTACGACGCCCCGGCCAACGCCTTTGTCGCCAGCTTCATCGGCAACCCGGCCATGAACTTGATGGATGGCAAGGTCGAAGGCGGCGTATTCCGCGCCCAGCATACCGAGGTGGCTGGACTGGATGTATCCGATGGGCCGTTCACACTGGGCTTCCGTGCGGAAGACGCCAATGTTGTCGGGTCCGGCGGCGAGATCAACGCGCCGATCTACACGCAGGAACTGCTGGGTGACAGCACCATGGTTTCGGTGCGCATCGACGGCGCGCTGGTGTCGGTGAAGGCGGATAAGACGTATCGGGCCGAGATCGACGACATGGTCTCGATCCAGATCCACAAAGATCACTGCCATCTGTTTGATGCGCAGACAGGTACGCGACTCGGGGCGTAAGCCTTGCGAACAGCGCTCAAACGCGTTGGGCGCATTCCGGGAATGGCTGTACCCGCAGCCAGCCCTCTACTAGGGAGAGAGAACCTTATGTTTTTCAAGAATATAGCACTGGCCGGTTCCATTGCCGCCTTTGCCACGACGGCGGGTCATGCCTGCGAAATCGGCGCCCGCGTCAGCGTTGTCGGCAATGAGTTTGAAGCGATCCAAACCGTGGTTGCCGGGGCGCAGGAATGCACGGGCGGCGAAGTTAAGGCAAACCTTACATCGGAACACCAGACCATCAACGTGCCCGGCATGTCGGGCAATCCGGCAGAATACACGACCGCGATTATCGCCAACAGCTCGATTGTGGCGCTGATGAACGAAGACGTTATTCGTCCGCTCAACGATCTTGTCGCCAAACACGGCGAAGGTCTTCAGCCCAGCCAGTTGATCAAAATCGGCGACGACATCATGGCGATCGCCTTTATGGCCAACGCTCAGCACCTGATGTACCGCAAGGACGTTCTGGAGCAGGCTGGTGTCGAGGTTCCGACAACCTATGAGGAAATGCTGGAAGTTGCGAAAGCGATCCGCGAACAGGGGATCATGAAGAACCCGGTCGGCGGGGCCTATTCGGCGGACTGGAGCATAGCCCAGGAATTCAACAACATGTTCCTGGGCTATGGCGGCACGCATTTCAAGCAAGGCACCGCCGAGCCGAATGTGAATTCCGAGGCCGGGGTCAATGCGCTCAACATGATGAAAGCTCTGTCCGAGTACATGAACCCCGACTTCCTGACTCACGACAATAACGCCACCAACGCCGAATACCGCGCCGGCAACCTTGCGGTTATGCACATGTGGGGTTCGCGCGCGTCGCAGCAAACGACAGGCGAAGGCGTTCTCCAGGAAGTGATCGACGGTCACGCCATCGCGGCGCCGTTGACTGTCGGCGGCGGATCGATCCCCGCGACGACACTCTGGTGGGACGGCTGGACCGTGGGCAAGAACATTTCTGACGAAGAGGCGGAAGCGACCTTTATTGCGATGAAGCACGGGATCCGCCCTGAAATACTCACTGATGAAACTGGGCATCTGGCGGTGTGGCTAATCGAGGGCTACGAGCCGACAGATGATGCTCAAGGCGTATTTGCAGCCGCGCAGATGGGCGCCATTCCCTATCCGATGCTGCCCTATATGGGCCTGATGCACAGCGCCCTCTCCAACGAATTGGCCGACTTTATGCAGGGCAAGGAAAGCGCCGAACAAGCGCTTGCCGATGTTGAAGCGGCCTATCGCGCCGCGGCGATTGAAAAGGGCTTCCTTCAGTAGGACACAACTTGCGCGGACGGCCATAGCATCCGTCCGCGCACCCAAAACCACTCGGGAATTCCGCGATGCGCCATAAAACATTCCTTTGGTTCTTTCTGCCAACCGGACTCGCGATGCTGCTGTTCATCGCCTTACCTATCGTCTCGGTGGTCATCCAATCGATTTTTGCGCCGCACCAGGCGGTTCTCGTAGAGGTTGAAAACTGTACGCCTCTTGTCGGGTGTACGACTGAAACCACCATTGACCAGGACGCCACCGCCGCCTTGCGAGCAGAAAAACCGCTGGGCCGCTTTGTCGGGCTGGACGTCTATTTTGACCGTGGTCACCTGGCGATCACCGAGGTCAGCGAGACTTGGGCCGCCAGCGAAAGCTTGGGCGGGTTCTTCTCGGAGTTGGGCAACTTGCCCTTCTACCGCGCCATGGCCTTCACGCTGACCTATACCTTTGTCGTGACGCCGTTGCTTATTCTCTTGGGGCTGATGATCGCGCTGGCGGTCAATTCGCTGCACCGGCACCTCAAGGGGCTGATGATCTTCTTCTCGCTTCTGCCGATGATCATCACACCGCTAATCGGCGCGCTGATCCTGTTCTGGATGATCGACAGCCGGGGCATCATCGGATCCGCCCTTATCGGGCTGGCGGGCGATCCGAATTTCAGTCTCAAGGCTTCGACCGGGCTGATGTGGATTTCGCTCATCATCTACGGCATCTGGTCCTCGGCGCCATTTGCCTTCGTGGTCTTCTACGCCGGGCTTCAGACATTACCTGCGGATCAGCTTGAAGCCGCTCAGATCGACGGTGCGACTCGTTGGCAGCAGGTCAAATATGTGGTCGTTCCGCATTTGATGCCTTTGGTGACTTTTGTCGCGCTCATTCAGCTGATGGACAATTTCAAGGTCTTCGAGCCGATCATCGGCTTCAACGCTTCGGCACATGCAACATCGCTTAGCTGGATCATCTTCAACGACATGGGCGGTGAGACCCGGCAGCTATCGGCCGCTTCCGCAACCTCGGTTCTGACGATCATCGGCGTCGCCATTCTCCTGTCGCCGGTGCTTGTCCGCACCTGGCGCGACTTCAAGGGAAGGACATAAAATGGCGTCCAAAGCGCAAAGAATGCCCAAACGCCTGCGGATCGCCTCGACCGCATTCGTGCTGTTGTGGTTCATCCTGGCCGCATTTCCGTTCATTTGGACCGTCTGGGGATCGTTCAAGGTAGAGCTCGATTTTTTCTCAATTGCAGATTGGACCAATGCGCTGACGGGCGAACGGACGAAGGCCGTCTATGACTCGGCTTTCACCGGCACTGGCTATGATGGCGCCTGGGTCCAGAAAGAGTTCTGGCGCAATGTCATCAACACCGGCATCGTTTGCTTTTTCGTGGTCACGATCTCGCTGACCATCGGAACGCTGGGCGGCTACGCGCTGTCGCGCTCGTCCCACAATTACACGTTCTGGCTGTTGATCACCGCGCTGATCTTTCGCGCCATGCCCCCGATCACGCTGGTATCGGGCTATCTATTGCCGTTCTTCGAATGGAACGTTTGGGGCATCCTGCCGACCACCATCATCGTGCTGGTGGCGATCAACCAGCCATTCACGCTCTGGATGCTGCATTCCTTCTTCAAGAATATCCCGTCTGAACTGGACGAAAGCGCCAAAGTCGACGGCTGTAACCAGTTCCAAGCATTCCGCCGGGTGATTATTCCGGTGATGTGGCCAGGCGTCATAACCACCGGGCTGTTTTCGTTCCTGCTGGCCTATAACGATTTCGCTGTGGGAGCGATGCTGCTTTCGGAATCCAACCGCACCATGGTGCCTGCCATTGCAGCCTTCCTTGGAACAACCCAGACCGAAGGCAACGTTATGTTTGCAGTGGCCGCTGTGGTGTCGGCCACGGTGCCACTGTTCATTCTGGTCATGTTCTTCCAGCGCCAGATTGTTGGCGGTCTGACCGCCGGTGCGGTGAAAGGCTGAATTCAGTGAGTGCGCTTTCCCGGGATAAAGCTGCGCTGAAGGCCTACACCGACGCTTTCCGGCGTCCGGCCTCGGGCGGCCGCGCCGCGGCGGCGTCGGGGTTCTTCGCGGAAGGCGCGCGCATCAACGTGGTGCATCCGTTCAACGAGATGGAGGGGGCGGACGCGTACGTCGCTCGCGTACTCGCACCGCTTCGAGCGGCTTTCGAGAATCTCTTCCGTACCGACTACATCGCATTCGGCGGTCGCCATGAGGGAGAAGATTGGGTCACCTGCACCGGTTACTACTGCGGACATTTCGCTCGACCCTGGCTAGGCCTGCGACCGACCGGCGCGATGGCCCATCTCAGATTTGGTGAATTTCACCGAATGGAGGGTGGGCGCGCAGTCGAGAGCTATATCTTCTTGGACATTCCCGAATTGATGATCGCCGCCGGTCAATGGCCGATCACGGACAGCCCCGGACGAGAGCGCGGTTTTACCGGCTATTTACCTGGACCTGCCACCCAGGACGGGCTGCGCTGGCGCGACGACGACCCGGCCCGAAGCGCGTCCTCCTGCGAGATGGTCACGGCCATGCTTCGGAATCTCGCGACCGAGGATCAGGCGTGGCGGCCCTATTGGCGCTCGGGCATGGTCTGGTACGGGCCCGCGGCGTTTGGCAGTTTCATCGGACTCGACAATTTCGCGGGATTTCAAATTCCCTTCGAACAGACTTTTAGCGAGTGGGTCGGCGGCGCTGCGATAGGCAGCCGAACGAAGCACTTCACCCGCTTCGCCGATGGCGACTACATCTGCTCGGGCGGCTGGCCGTCGCTGAACGCGGTGCAGACCAAACCGTTTTTGGGACAACCGCCAACAGGCAAGCGGCTTTTCATGCGTGTGTGCGACTGGTGGCGGCGGGAAGACGACCAGCTTGTCGAAAACTGGATATTCGTTGATATCCCGGATGTGCTGTTACAGATGGGCTTTGACCTTTTTTCCGAGATCGCGGAGCAGGCGTCTTGAGCCGTTCCGCCAAAGATAATGCGCAATCGCGCCACCCGTCGCTTAACCGGATGCCAAGGGATTTTCTGACTGTCGACTAACTCTCCCCGTCCGCACAGAATTTCCCTTGGCAACCAAAAAGGGCAAAGAAATGAAAGGCTCCCGTCCCGAACAGGCCGTGCTTTCCCGCGACACAGACATGACCAAGACCGATGCGACACGCGCGGTCATCGAAGGGATGGTGGATGGGCTTAACGACCACCGGATCGAAGACATCGGAGTGTTCTTCGCCGAAAGCTTCCGGTGGATGGGCAATCAGGGTTGCGGAACCAAGAACGGCCTGAAGGCGTTTCAGGAGAACTGGCAGCGCCCGTTTCAGGCTGCATTCTCCGACAAAGTCTGCATCGACGAGGCGCGGCTATATATGGGCGAGTGGGCCGCCGCCTTTGGCCGGCAGGAGGCCACGCATTCCGGCGCGTTTTTGGGAATTGCGCCGACAGGGAAAAAGGTTGAGATCCGGTTCATGGACTTCTGGAAGGTTGAAGATGGCAAGATCACCGACAACTGGGTGATGGTCGATTTTCCCCATGTGCTGGCCCAGCTTGGACATGACGTGTTCAACGGCGAGGGTTGGGAGAAGTTCGACGCCGAAACGTCGAAAGAGCAGGAGAAGTAAACTAGGCGATGCGAGACCTCGCAATGGATACGCACACGGCCAACAAGGCGCTGCTCGCGCCCTTGCGCGCCACAATGTACGACTTTGACGAAGCTGGCGTGCGGCCGGCGCTGGACGCGATCATAGCGCCGGACGCGGTGATCCACATGCCCCACCCATTGGGCGACATGACCGGGCCGGGCGAGCTGTATGAAACAGCATACGCCCCCTTGTTCCGGGCGGTCCCGGATATTGAGCGGCGCGACTATATCGTCATTGCTGGCGGGACGGAGCATGGAGACGACTGGGTCGGTTGCGGCGGGTACTATACCGGAACTTTCGTCGCGCCCTGGCTCGACATTCCGCCGACCGGTCACATGGCGCATATGCGCTTTCACGAGTTCTATCGCATCGCCGACGGCAGGGTGGTCGAGATTCAGACCCTGTGGGACATCCCCGAGGTGATGATGCAGGCGGGCGCCTGGCCGATGGCGGCCAGCCTCGGCCGCGAATGGCACGTGCCGGGGCCGGCCACCCATGACGGCTTGGTTCCGGGCCCCTATGATGCCGACGGGGCGCAGGCGTCCCGCGAGCATGTTGTAGAAATGCTGGAACATCTCAAGAAACACCCGGCCGAGGGCGGCCCGGAATTGATGGAGATGGAGCGGTTCTGGCATCCGCGGATGAGTTGGTATGGCCCGTCTGGAATCGGCACCGCCCGCGGCGTCGAGGGGTTCCGCAACTGGCACCAGATCCCGTTTCTAAACGCCATGCCCGATCGCGGGTTCGAGCGAGACAAGCTAACCTATCATTTCTTTGGCGATGGCGAGTATGTCGGCGTCACCGGCTGGCCCAACATGATCCAGACCGTCACCGCCGATGGCTGGATGGGCATCGCGCCGACGGGCCGGAAGATCAACATGTGTTCGCTCGACTTCTGGCGGATTGAAGACGGGCTGATCCGCGAAAACTGGGTGTTGGTCGACCTGCTCGACGCCTACCGCCAGCTTGGTGTAGACGTCTTCGCTCGCTTGCGCGAATTCAACAAGGCGCGGGTGGTTGGCGAAATTCCTTTTCCCGTAGGCGAGGCCTGAAATGGTTAACCTTCCACGCACGCCCAGCTTCGACCTCTCCGGCAAGCGCGCCCTTGTCGCGGGCGCGTCTTCGGGCATCGGGCTCGCCTGCGCGGCCGCGCTGGGCGAAGCCAGGGCGGAAGTCGTTGTCGCCGCGCGCCGCGCGGATGCGCTGGACGCGCTTGTCGCGCAGATGAGCGCTGCTGGAATGAATGCGCGCGCGCTGGTGCTCGACGTCGCCGATGTGGAAGCGACCCGGAAAAGCGTCGCGGAGAGCGGACCGTTCGATATCCTCGTCAACTCGGCCGGTCTGGCGCGTCATTGTCCCGCGAAGGACACGGTGGAGGCCGATTTTGACGCGGTGTCCGACTTGAACATCAAAGGCGCGTATTTCCTGACCCAGACGGTGGCGCGCGGCCTTCTCGACGCGGGCAAGCCGGGAAGCCTGATCAATATCTCCTCGCAGATGGCCCAGGTCGGCGGAATCGACCGGGCGGTGTACGCGGCCACCAAGCACGCGGTCGAGGGCTTCACCAAATCGATGGCGATCGAATGGGGCGTACATGGAATTCGCGTGAACACGATCTGCCCAACTTTCATCAGAACCGCGTTGACCCAGTCGACTTTCGACAATCCCGAAAGGCGCGCCTGGATAGAAAGCAAGATCAAGCTGGGCCGCGTCGGCGAGGTGGAGGATATCATGGGCGCGGTCGTCTTTCTGGCCTCGGAGGCTTCGGCGCTGATCACCGGAACGGCGCTGATGGTGGATGGGGGGTGGACGGCGGAATGAGTGGTTCACGCATCACCTCGGCCGATGTGGCCGAACTCGCCGGCGTTTCGCAATCGGCCGTAAGCCGTGTATTCACGCCCGGCGCGTCCGCGTCGAAAAAGACGGCGGAAAAGGTGCGCGAGGCGGCCCTGAAGCTCGGTTACCGGCCGAACTCCCTCGCCCGGGCGATGGTGTCCGGGCGCTCGCGGGTCATTGGAGTTTGCGTCGGATATCTGGACAATCTTTTCTACCCGGTCGCGCTTGAGAAGCTGTCGAACGCGTTGCAGGCGCGGGGTTATCACGCGCTGATCTTCATGGCGTCGAACACGACCGAGAATATCGACGCCATCATTGATGAGATCCTTGATTATCAGGTGGATGGGATCATCGCGGCATCGGTCGCCTTGTCCTCCAAACTCACCGGCCGCTGCAAGGCTGCCGGCGTACCGATGGTGCTGTTCAATCGCTCGCAAGACGGGCCGGGGCTGTCGGCGGTGACGTCGGACAATATTGCCGGCGGCCGTAAAGTGGCGGAGCTTCTGCTGGCCGGCGGGCACAAGAAGATCGGCTACATCGCCGGGTGGGAGGGCGCATCGACCCAACGCGACCGCGAAGCCGGATTCGTCGCAGGGCTGTCCGAGGCCGGCATCGAGCTTCATGCGCGCGAAGTCGGCGATTTCGACATGGAAAAGGCGGCCGATGCGGCGCGGCGGATGTTCGCGGAGGACCCGCCTGATGCGGTGTTCGTCGCCAATGACCATATGGCCTTCGCCGTGATGGATGTCATTCGGGGCGAGTTGGGCCTCTGCGTGCCCGACGATGTTTCGGTCGTGGGGTATGACGACGTGCCGATCGCCAGTTGGCCCGCCTATGATCTCACCACGGTTCGCCAGCCGGCCAATCGTTTGGTCGCTGAAACAGTGGAAATTTTGCTGGATGATATTGAGGGAAAAGACGTCGGACCGCGCAAGGTCGCAATCGACGGCCCCCTGATTTTACGCGGCTCAGCCCGCAAACCCGAAGGATGGGTCGATGAAGGGATTTGATCCAAAGTTCCAAGATTTCCCGGACTACATTATCGGGATCACAAAAGAGATCTGGGAAGATCGGGGCATCGCGACGCTGCATCAATACTATTCTCGCGACGTCGTGGTGCGGTCGCCTGGCTCGGTCGTCGTCGGCAATCAGGGCGTGATCGCCGCCACGATGGCGACACTCGCCGAATTTTCGGATCGGGCTCTGCTGGGCGAAGATGTGATCTGGTCTGGCGCGCCGGAAGAGGGGATGCTGAGTTCGCACCGCATCCTGTCCACGGCCACGCATCTGGGCGACGGAGTTTACGGCGCGGCGACGGGTAAAAAGTTGACCTATCGCATCCTCGGCGACTGCCACGCAATTAACAACAAGATCGACGATGAATGGCTGGTCCGCGACCAGGGTGCGATCGTGAGGCAGATGGGGTGGAGCCCCAAAGAATACGCCCGCGACCTGATCGCTCGCGAAGGCGGGCCGCAAGCCTGCGTCCAACCTCTGACCCCGAGCAACGACCCGGAGGGCGCCTACAAGGGGCGCGGCAATGACAGCGAGTGGGGCGAGCGCTACGCCGGCATTCTTACGCGGATCATGAATGCCGACTTCGCCGTGATCGAGGCCGAATATGATCGCGCGACGCAATCAGAACAGCCTGGCGGCTTGACCGGCCATGGCTGGGGTCCGGTGGACCGGTTCTGGATGGGGCTGCGCGCGTCTTTCCCCAGCGCCAAGTTTGCCATCCACCATCAGATCGGCCGCGACGACCCGATGATGCCCCCGCGAGCCGCCATTCGCTGGAGCCTTTGGGGCAAGCATGATGGTTGGGGCGTCTTCGGTGCGCCCACCGGCGCCGAGGTCTACGTGCTGGGCATTTCCCACGCTGAGTTCGGCGCGCTGGTCGGCGGACGTCCGACCCTGCGCCGCGAATGGACGCTATTTGACGAAACCGCGATCTGGAAGCAGATCCAGCTGCAAAGCGGAGACCTGTGAATGCGACGCGCTTTCACATCCTGGAGCCATTTGTGGGGGCTTCGCAAATGCGAAGAGCTGCGATGGCTCCATATGCACCGGCAAAGCCTGCGCGCGAAGCGGTTGAACAATCGTCCGCCCGGAAAAGGAACGTTGCGCGCGCTGGCCTGAGGCTAGCCCCCGCGCGGACTGAACCTTTTTCGATCGACTTCTACAGGACGACTGAAATGACTTCGCAAAACCTCGAAACCCGCATCGTTCGCTATGGCGAATTGAAGCCTTGCAAGACCGCCTTCATCGACGCCCATACGCCCGGCTCCGACCAGAAAGAGAACTTCACCATTATCGGCGGCGGCGTATCGGAAAGCCCCGACCAGCATGTCCATATCCGCGAAACGCCGGGATTCAATATCGGCGCAGCAGGGCAACCTCCGAAATGCCGGAACTCGCTGCACTCCCACACCACGGCCGAGGTGTTCTTCGTCCTCAAGGGGCGGTGGCGCTTCTTCTGGGGCCGTTGGGGCACGGCGGGCGAGTTCATCGCCGAGGAAGGCGACATCTTCAACATCCCGACCGGCATTTTCCGCGGATTCGAGAATGTCGGCGACGATTACGGGATGATTATGGCGATTCTAGGTGGTGACGACGCTGGCGGAGGCGTGACATGGGCCCCGCAGGTGATCGAAGACGCCAAGGACCACGGCCTGGTGTTGGGCGAAAACGGCGTGCTCTATGACACGAAAAAGGGCCAAAGCCTTCCGGAAGGCGTCGGGCCGATGCCGTTGCTGACGGATGAACAGCTCAAGGCCTATCCCGAGGTGCCGGTCGACGGCGTGATCCGCGATTATGTGGCGCGGTATTGGGATCTGATGGCGCTGTCGGCGAACGGACCCGCCAAGGTGATCGGCGAAGACGCGATGCTGCGCGACAAGCCAGGCTTCGAGGTCGACTTCCTGAGTCGCGCTTCGATTCCGGACGAAATGGCTGCGAGCGGCGGGCACTCTGTTCTGATGCCGGTGCGCGGTTACTGGCGGCTGCGCTGTGATGGAGCAGAGACCATTCTGAACCCGGGGGACACGTGCCTTATCAATCCGGGAGAAGCCTACGCCATAACACCGTCGGTGACCGGAGAGGCGAGCCTTTATCGCATCACCGCAACCGGTGATCCGGCCGGTTCGACCTGGACGGGCTGAGAACTCGGGACATCGGCAGGCGTCGCACCGGAAGCCCGGTCGCTGGACCTTTCCGCGCGGCGCCTGCGCGTTTGAATAAGGGGGGACAAAAAAATGAGTAAAATCTCGACAACGCATGTCGGTTCACTGCCGCGTTCGCAGGAGGTGGTGGATTTCATCTTCGCCCGCGAGCGGGAGGAGGCTTTCGATCCGGCGGCCTTCGACGCATGCATGACGGCGGCGGTTTCCGAGACCGTTCGAAAGCAGGTCGAGGCGGGGATCGACATCGTCAGCGACGGCGAGACCTCCAAAATCTCATATGCGACCTATGTGAAAGACCGCTACACCGGTTTCGCGGGCGACAGTCCGCGCAACGCGCCGGCCGATCTGAAGATGTTCCCCGGATTTCTGAAGCGTCTGGCCGATGATGGCGGTACGCCACAATACGCCCGGCCGATGTGTGTCAGCGAAGTGCGCTCGAAAGGGCAGGTGGAGTTGCAAAAGGACATCTCCAACCTCAAGGCTGCCATGGACGAGCATGGCGCGAAACGCGGCTTTATGAACGCAGCGTCCCCGGGGGTTATCTCTCTGTTTCTTCAGAATGATTTCTACCCGAAGCGCGAAGCCTATCTCGCTGCGCTTGCCGATGCGATGAAGGCCGAATACGAGACCATTGTCGCCGCCGGGCTGGATCTGCAACTGGACTGCCCGGATCTCGCCTTGTCCCGCCATATGCTGTTCAATGACCTCAGCGACGACGCGTTCGTCTCGGTCGCGAACATGCATGTCGAGGCGCTGAACCACGCCTTGTCCGACGTGCCCGCGGACAGCGTCCGGGTGCATATCTGCTGGGGTAATTATGAAGGTCCGCATTGCTGCGATATCGGCATGGACAAGGTGTTCTCAACGCTGATGTCCACCAAATCGCGCTACGTGCTTTTCGAGACCTCGAACCCGCGTCACGCGCATGAGTGGACGGTGTTCCGCGACCGCAAGGCGGAGATACCAGACGACAAGATTCTCGTGCCTGGCGTGGTCGACACCACCACCAACTTCGTCGAGCACCCTGAACTGGTTGCAGAGCGCATCGAGCGGTTTGCCAGAATCGTCGGGCCAGACCGGGTGATCGGCGGGTCCGATTGCGGCTTTGGCACCTTCGCCGGGTTCGGCGCGGTCGATCCCGACATCGCCTATGCGAAGCTTTCGGCTCTTTCGGAAGGGGCCGCTTTGGTCGCGTGAGGCTGCAGGCGCTGTCGCCCGTTTGACCGCCCCTTCGCGACCGAAGCCACCACCGATCGAGTTCGGCGGTTGACCGAGCGTGCCGACCACTTGCGAGCGGTATTTTGACCAAGCGCGTTATTGTCGAAAAGACTTAAACGCTGGCGGCGAACGTAGTTTCTTGAACAAATCCCACCCGGGATTTGAACCTACGCGCATGGGTTCGTTCCGCTGAGCCTGAGGCTGCGCCTCACATCGTGAACTGCGGCGGTTCCCATTCAATGCCATCTTCTATCCCTGCAGTCTCGGCGAGGAGAAGGACCAGCCGAGATCCAAACCACAATGGCGCACTCGCGACCTTGGTTCCGGATCGCGCTCTTTCTAAGTGGTTTCGCGGCCGAAGCGCTTAGGTTGGAAATTGTGGCTCGACGTCTTATGGCCGTCGCCTTCGCCGCATGTATTTTTCGCGCCGTTCCCTGGCCAGAGGATGATCGCGGGGAAGCGCCCGCCAAGGCCCGACCCCAGCTGACCATTTCAGAAACTGGCTGAAACTGTCGACCTGATCGTCATGGAGTGCGCGCGGAAATTTGACCACGGTGCTGCTGCCGATGATCAACAGGCGCGAGGGGCCTCATCGCCTCAAGCCGAATTCTTCTGACAAGCCCAGCTCGACTGGTTGATCCCGGTTCTGTTGACCGCAAGCGGTGTTCTGTTTCTGAAATGCTCGCGCCGATCACTGAAACAGGCTGGCTGCATCGTTCTTGGCGTCGCCTTCATCCTGATCTCGCTGACGTTTCTCTGACTAATCGCCTTGCGGGTCTCGCCGTCCAGCGCCCCGCGCCGGTTCGGCCGGCCGCCGCTGATATGCGTGGCCGGTCCAAGCAACCCGACAAATCCGCAATCGGGATGGCATCTGTGCCGCTCTTCACCATTGTCCAGAGTCCGGATCGTGCCGCCGCATGTCGCCTCATGGCAACTCGGGCAATCAACGACAAAGCGCGCATCGACTTCCTTGCCAGCGCTCTTCCCACACGCTTACATTCCAATGGGCCAGCATCGCCCGCTTTCAAGCTAATTTGGGATAAGACAATGCCATTCAATAGCACCGACCTCTTCAATAAGAAGGAAGCATATTTTTCGGAGCTCAAATCGGAACTCCGGAAGCTTGACGAAGGCGCGCTGGGAGACTTCTGGTTCTTCGACGGCGTTGAGGTCAATGGCAGCGATGCAGCCGTCATTCTGGTTGGAAAATTTAAGACCACGGTGGCGAATACGCTAAAGAAAGAATCCAAGTCCTACGGAACCGGCAAGTGTTTCCGCGAAGGCTCAATTCTGAATATGACGCTTTCGACCGGCAAGATGCCAGAGGCCAAGCTCAAGCCTCTCTTCAAGGAGACGAAGAACTTCGGCTTCAAGATCGTAAAAGGCGATCTGACCCCGGCGGGTCCGGGAGCGACGGACGAAAAGAAGGTCCGTGAGATCGTCGGCAGGCTTGAAATCGATTTCGACAAGATCAAAGGCGAGATCAGCGACGAAAACCGGAAAACGCTGCGTGTTTCATTCGGCAAGATTTCTGACGCGCTTGAGAATAACGATTTTGAAGGGGCGAAGAAGACGGCGTTCGGCCTCGAAAAGGCGATGAAAAACTTCGTCGAGCAGGCCAAGCCCGGAGCCACGACCCCCGACAGCCGAGAGAAGACGAACGCCGAGACACGTTGGAAGACGACGATGGCCCGCTTTGAAAAGATCGAAGGCAAGATTGCGGAAGAGGACCGGACCGCGATCAACGCGAATTGGAAGATTGTCGACGGCCTCATGAAAAAAGAGGATTGGGGCAAGGCGCTGGCGGCGATCGACAAGCTCGACAGGGATATGGTCGTCCGCGTCAAGAAGGCCGTGGAGGTGGGAGCCCAGGCTGCGAAATCGACTCAGCAGAAAGTCGAAAGCAAGATCGACGATGCAGACACCAATGAGCTGAAGAAGGCGATCGATGGCCAGGCGGAGAAGCTCGACAAACTCTTAAATGTCATGGCTAAAGAAATGGCCGAACTGGAGGAATTGCGCGACGACCTTCGCACCGAGCAGCGCAAAGAGCCGCCGGATGAGGTAGTCGTGGTCAAGATCAAGAAGCAGCTCGACGCGAAAAAGAAGCGCGTCGAAGCGGCGCGCAAGGCTGCGGGTCAGCAGCGCAAGAGCTACGACATCATGTCCTCGGCGCTGAAGCGCCGGAAGAGCACAGAAGCGAAGGAGTTGATGGCGCAGTTGGACGAGTCCGAGGAGAAGATGAGCGCTCTCGAGGAGATGCTCGATTCACCGTCTTTGGCTCAGGCGAGCGACGCGCTGCGCGACACGGTCAAGAAAATGGCCGAAGCGACCGCTTGGCGCGAACAGCAGCTGAAGAAGGAGGAGGGCGGCTCGGGCCACGCAACCGGTCGACACGGGGCGCAAACAGGCCTCGAGCGGCAGGCCCGCCGGGCCGCCACGACCGAGATGGATACGAGCGGCAAGAAGCCTAAGGCGAAAAAGGGCACCGGAATAACTCCCGATCAGAAAAAAAACGCAGGCGGAACGGCGCAGACGGTTACCTGGAACAAGGTCAAGTTCACATATACCGAGGAAGACGGCAAACGCGTGATCAAGGACCGCGTCGCGACGGCGAAGCAAATCGTCGGCGTGCCTAATCGGACCGGCGGGTCCGATACCGGCTCCATGTGGGCGACTCCGGTTCTGGAAAAGGAGTCTTTCGACACCGCTAATTCGGCGGCGCAGAAGCTGAAGAAATTCACCCATTACAAGAAAAAGAAGGGTTGGGGGGACTTCACAAAGCTTGTCATCAAAATGCCAAAACCGACATCGAGCCCTGGATGGGGCTACGCAGTCACGAAGAAAGATACGGCCGGTCTCGACCCCGCCGATGCCGAGAAAATCCTGAAGCTCTTTGAACACGGAAAGATCTCGTTGGACCGGCTGTTCAAGGAGATGAACGTCAAATTGTTGACCGAGGAGGGAGACACCGGCGCGAAGATGGTCGAGCACGCGACAGTTGTTTTCAAGCGCGCCAATGGCGGCGACGACTGGAAGATGGTCACGCAATATCCCGATGACGGGGTGAAGGCGGGCGATGTGGGCTGGCGGCCCTACGACAACCCTCCACCAGCGACGCTGATCTTGAAAGAGGCCGATAACTCCGAAACGCCGCTGAGCACGAAGTCTCTGCCCTGAGTAACCGCGTATAGCGCGCGGTTCAGTTCTGCTTGCGGGATCGTCGGCTGCAGGGCGTAGAGGCAGTCGTCCAGGGGAAGCAGAGTGTGACGCCGAAAGGCGACGATGATCGCCTCCTCCTCTTTGCTGAGAACGGTTGAACGGGGCTCTTTCGGCCCGGTCTTGCGATCCTCAACCGACGTCCGCTTGCGCCATTTCAGAACCGTCTTCGGGTTGATTCCATAGGTCCGGCTCAGCTCCGCGGCCGAAGCTTGCGATCGCTGTATCGCCGCTCGGACCGCGTGCGTGGTCGTGGCGCTGCCGTGGCGTATCTGTCCCATAGGGCGTCCTTCCATTCCAAAGAAAAGATCGCACCATCAAATCCTGGGATCAAACACCTAGTCCGAAGTTCGAAACCGTGATGCCTGTACAGCGAGAACAGCCACAATTGGCGCGGCAAGCGACGCCAATGCGACGGTGATCAGAAGCGGGCCGAGTTGTTCGTAGTTCGCAGCCATCGAAATCTGGCCAGTGCCGAGAACGCGTACCTCGCGGCTTATGACGAATAGCTCGTTCAGCCATTTGGTCGCTAGGCTCGACGCTGAGAGCGCAAGGTTGGTGAAAGACGCCATCACCGCGAAGAACGTTGCTTTCAGATGGGCCGGCGCGTTCCGCGCGATCCAGGCGAGCATCGGGATCATCGCGATCTGGCCGAGCGGCGACTCGATCGCGGTGTCGAGAATGGCGATGAACCGGGCGTCTATGACGCCTCCGGTGCGTGCGGCGGTCCATTCGTGCAGGCCGTACGCAAGCCCAATATTCGGTAGCGCTAGGACCGCGCCGGCCAGCGTCAGAAGCACGACGATATAGGCGATAGAGCGGCGCGCCATGAGCGGCCGCAGCACAACCAGCCCGACGAGCGTCAGGCCGGACGTGACGAAGGCGAGGATGGCGAGAAACTGCTCGTCGAAGCCAAGGATGTCGATCTCGAACCAGCCGAGGCCGGGGCCAGGAAGCGGCGCCGCCCGGAACACGAAAATGATCGCCGCCGTGCCCATCAGCGCCAGCGCTTTTTCGCGATCGAGTGCGCGCATCAGACGGCTGATCAAGAAGATGACGATCGTCATCGAGCCGGCGAACACGATCTCCTGACTCCATGCGAGATCCGAGAGGCCAACAGTGATCGAGAGTACGACGAAGGTAAGACTGCCGGCCAGTATGCGCCAGTCGGGCTCGGTTTTTTCAGGCGGCGAGAACAGGATCTCCCGCACCCTAGTATCGTCGACGCCGGCGCTTCGCATTCGCCGGGCCCGAACACGGAGCATCACTTCGTTCAGCGCCACGCCGCTCAGCGACACAAGCGGTATGGTGAGTGCGATTAGGTAAACGCCGGAGTAGAGTTGCGCCTTCTCGTCAGCGCTTAGCGCACCGACTTCGGCGAACATGTAGATGTTGAGGCCGGCGACGATGGCCAGGCCGCCGATGATAGCGATGCGGCCGAGCGTCTGCATGGTCGTGTGCATCGACTTGGCCTCCGCCTCGGGAATCAATTCGCCCTTGGCGTCGGTCTGCGGCACCGCTTCGACCGTCATGGCGTCGGCCACTACGTCCTGGATCACATAACCAGCCGGGGAAAGAAGCGCAGCAAACACATACCAAGCTTCGACGGGCATGATCGCGCGCATAGCCTCGGTATGGGCGATGAGCGCGTACATGATCAGTAGCGCGCCGCCGATCAGCAGCGCGCCGGCCAACACCAGCAGCGCCTTTCGCCTCCAGATGAGGTCGACCAGATGGCCGACGGGCATCTTCAGCACCCAAGGCAGTCCGGCCCAGAACGTCAGCCCGGCGAGGAATGCGGCGGATAGGCCCAGATAGTCCTTCACGAAGAAGACCCCGACGACCGACGTCAGTCCTGAGACTCCGGCAGCGAAATAGACCATCAGCGGTGGCAGGAACGACCAACGCATCTGGCGCGCGAGGTCGCCGATCGTGCGATCGAACCAGTCGCGTATCACCTTCGCCTCTTTCATTTTACCCGGCGCATGTTTGGGCGCGGCCCGCTGAACACTGTCAGGGTCAGCTTCCTATTGCTTCCGGAATGCCTCGACCAAATCCATCAGGCTCGCCACCGGCACACCAAGATTGGACCCGCCGAATTCCGGGAGTATCGCAGTGTTCACCGCGACAACCTGACCGAGGTGATTGAGAACCGGCCCGCCGCTGCCGCCATGGGTCGTTTCCGCATCGTAGACGATTACAGTGTCGCTGGCCTGTCCGACAATGCCGCGGCTTGCGAGCGGAGCGATCAGGCCGGCATTCGCCAAACGCTCCGCAACCGCCCAGAAATCTGTTTCGGAGGCGTTCCGAAGCTCGTCGACGAACGATCGCCCGGCTTGCGCAAGCATTGCGCGCAAACCGGTCGGATAGCCCATAACAATGACCTCCTCGCCGACGTCGGGCGGCTCCGGCGCTGCGCTGAGGCCCGCTACCGGCGGGGACACGCCAACCGAGAGAATGGCGAGATCCGCCTCTTCACTGACTTTCAGCGTGGTCACTTCGAAAGCCGGGCCGATACTGGGAAAATAGGCGACCATCTTTGACATCAGCGGCTCGAAACTCTGAACGCTCAACGATTCCGGAGTGCTGTTACTATCCCACGGTTGCGCGACATGCCGGTTTGTCACTAGAACGCCGTCCGCTCCCAACAGAAATCCCGTGCCTACGAACTGAATCTGGGCGACGGGGCCCGAGCCTTCGAGCGACAGCAGCGGCTGTCCGCTCGGCGTCATCACAGGCAGTCCGGCGGCATTGACCACGTAGCGTAACATTCGCTGCGACTCGATGTGCCGCATGGCGTAGGCGCCTTGAAGGAACGCGACCGAAGCCGCGGCCTCGGAAATCACGCGCTTGCTGGCGCCTGAGCGACGCTCAAGCGCCTCCAGCCGTTCGAGATTCGAGGTGACTTGAAGACTGAGCTCTTCGCGCAGCGTGTTCAGATCGCTCGGACTGAGCGCCTCGTCCCTCGCCCGCCTGATCGCGGCGGAGACGCCTTCGAGCCTGACCGCGTCGCTTTCGACGCGCTCCACCAGTCTGATACTGGTCCGATACTGCTGGTAGGCGAACGCCGCAAGAACGATCAGCGCTGCAACCACGGCCAGTCTGAACATGACGGTGGTGTCGACCGCCAAGCGGTGGAAAAGCTGACCTGCCGCCGTTGCGACGCGCTGCGGCATCGGTCTGCGGCTGGCTCGGGCATAGGCGACGCTGTCGCTGAGAATGTCATCCAGATTCCAATGTGGGCGGTGGCTCCCACCGATCAGCCGGAAGCGCGAAAGCGGTCCGAGTTCACCAAACTCGATCGTATCCAGATGCTCGAGATCGATAGTAGCGACTTTCTCGCCGTTCACCCAGATCGGCTGGGCGTCCATGGCCCTGATCTCGTACGAGTCGGCCGATCGGTGCAGCGTCGCAATCGCATCGGGCGGTGCAGCGTCACCGAAGCTCTCGCCGGACACTGAAATACGCCGCCCGTCGGCCCGGATGACTGCGCTCGATTCGGATATCCACGTCACTCGGCCGCGCATTGGCCCGGTTAAGTGCTCCAACGCCGCGACAAGGGTCGATCCGTCCCTTTCTAGCTTGTCCCGATCCATAGAATGAACCGTCGCTCATTCGTGCGCTATTCACAATCCTGTCGGCAATTGTTCGCGGAAATGGTGATGTTTAGTCAGCTCTTGCTGCGTTCCAACAGACGATCAAATTTGGTCATAACCGATCATCTGAGCGCTTTGATCGAACGACCGTTTCGTCCCGCACAGCCGTCTTTGTGGGTCCTGTCAGAAGAATTCGGCTTGAGGCACGGAGGGCCCTCCCCTAGCGTCCCCGGATGAGTAAGAGTAACCCGTTCAAGGGCTTCCACAGCAGCCCTGACGTCATTCGCCTCGCGGTGATGATGTATATTCGCTTCCCGCTCTCGTTGCGGAATGTGGAGGATCTGCTCCACGAGCGCGGGATCGATATCAGCCACGAGACGATCCGGTTCTGGTGGCAGCGGTTTGGTCCGATGTTCGCCGCCGAGATCAAGCGCAAGCGGGTCGATCGGATGCGCGCATACTCGAACTGGCGCTGGCATCTGGACGAGGTGTTCGTGAAGGTCAACGGCGAGCAGCGCTATTTGTGGCGCGCCGTGGATCACGAAGGCGAGGTGCTGGAGACGGTGGTCACCAAACGCCGGGACAAACGCGCCGCATTGAAATTATTGAAGAAATTGATGAAGCGGTTCGGCGCTCCGCGTGAAATCGTGACGGATCTGCTTCGTTCGTATCGCGCCGCTCTAAAGGAACTCGGAGCTGCCGATCTTCAGACAACGGGCCGTTGGCTCAACAATCGCATTGAGAATTCGCACCTGCCATTCCGACGAAGAGAACGAGCCATGCAGCGCTTCAGGCGCATGCGAAGTTTACAGATGTTCGCCGCCGTCCATTCCTCCGTCCACAACCTGTTCAACCGAGAGCGCCACCTCTACTCCAGACGAAATTTCAAGCTTTTCCGAACCGCCGCTCTCGAAGAGTGGCGGCTGCTCGGCACGGCCTGAGGAGCCGCGTCCCAGAGCATTCGGAGACTGGTTCGAAAGTGTCTGACAACACCAGGCGGCGACTTCCGCTTTGCGCCAATAACGGACATTGCGATGCCATTCGGAAAACTATTTTTTGGACGAAATAAATGGACATTGGGCGACCGTCCTCCAGATTTCGCATGAGCGTCTAATCTCAACGGAGATATCAGCGTCGCAAGACCCTGTTATTTCCAGAATGCGTCAAATTCGAACGAGGCAATGATCATGAGCAAAGAACGGTTCGCAGGAGCGTTGAGTGTCTTCATTGTCGGAGCCCTGCTCCCCATCTGGTCAGCTTGGTCGCAGGATGATGCGGTGACTATCTATGTCGCGAAAAGTATCATCACGATGGACCCAGGCTTGCCAGAAGCGACCGCCGTCGCGGTGAAGGATGGAATGGTCGCCGCTGTGGGTGATCTTGATGATCTCGAAGATTGGACCAGCCGCTTTCCGCACGAGATCGACCGCACGTTCGAAGCGAAAATCCTCGTGCCCGGTTTTATCGCCGCTCATGAGCATCCGATAGTCGCCGCCAGCACGATCACCAATCGACCTCTTCTTGCTTATTACTCGACACCCAACCCAATTGGGACGGATATCGCCGGCGTCTCAAACAAGGAGGACGCCCTGGAGCGGCTGCGTCAAACGGTGGCCCGCGATCCAGAATCCGCCGAAACGATCTTCACTTGGGGTTATGACGTCATTGCGATGGGAGGGCATCTTAGCCGCGCCGATCTCGACCCAATCTCGACCACGCGCCCGATCATCATCTGGGATGCGTCAGTGCACTTCGCGTACGCAAACACGCCCTATCTCGAACAGATTGGCGTTACCGCCGAAGACGCAGCGAGAGTCCCCGGCATCGAGTTGGGGCCGGACGGTGAGCCGAACGGGCAGTTCCTCGCCGTCGAAGCGGCCGCGTTCGCGCTGGTTCCCGAAATTGAAAAAGCGATGGCCAACATGCGCCCGGCCGTCGACAAGATCATCGCGCTCAACCGCCAGGCGGGCGTCACTACAACGACTGAACTGGCCTTTGGCGCCGTCAACCCGGAGTTCGAGAAACAGTTCTTTGGGTCCTATTTCAACGATCCGGAGACGCCGCTGCGCATCGTCGTAGTGGCCGACGCCGCCACCTACGCGCAACTGCATGGCGAAGGCGCCGTCGAGGCGGTCAACGTGCTCGCTGAAGAGAACACCGACAAGGTGATCTACTCGGGCGTCAAGTTCTTCGCGGACGACGCCTTTCTCGGTCTCGCCATGGCGTTGCGAGAGCCTGGGTATCTCGACCCGGACCTGCGAGGTATCTGGAACACGCAGCCGGACGCGATGTTCGAGGCGATGCGACCCTGGTGGGAGGCTGACTTCCGCATCCACATCCACAGCAATGGAGACGCCGCGCAAGATGCCGTGATCGACGCTCTGGCCGCGCTGCAAGCCCACAAGCCGCGCTTCGACCATCGCTTTGTGTTCGAGCATTTCGGCCTGTCCTCACTGGACCAGATCCGGCGAATGAAGGCGCTCGGCGCCGTCGCCAGCGTCAATCCCAGCTACGTCTATCTGCGTGGCGACCTGAACGCAGCCTATATCGGCCGCAATCGCGCGGCGCAGGCGGCTCGACTTGGCACGCTCACAGCAAATGGTGTGCCTACGACGATCCACTCCGATCTTCCCGTCGCGCCGGCGGAGCCGCTACTGCTGATGTGGATCGCGGTGAATCGGTTCGGTCAGTCCGGCGAGGTTCTCGCGCCGGCCGAACGTGTGAGCGCGGAGCAAGCGCTGCGCATGGTGACCATCGACGCGGCTTACGTGCTTGGAATGGACGACCGCATCGGTAGCATCGAGCCTGGCAAGCACGCCGACTTTACAGTGCTCGAAGAAAACCCGCTCGAAGTGGAGCCCGAGACCATTCGCGACATCGGAATTTGGGGAACAGTGCTGGCGGGAGAAAAGTTCCCTGCGCCAGTTAAAGGTCAATAGCAGAGTTCAGACGATCACATCTGTCCGTTTTGGGTCAAAACCAGTCTAATGCACAGCAAAATGCCCAGCATTCCGACGCAAATCGAAAGCGGCCACTCATGCGAAACGGATTTTGACCAGCCACCAGATCGATAGGGCGAAGTCCGGATGTTCGGTGTTCGGAAGCAGCCGTTGGGCGATTTGGGTTGGAACGACGGCCTAGAGCCGATTGTGTTGAAAAACTCCCCGTTGAAGTAGCTTCGGCGTCCTGATTCAGTCCACCGGCAAACGCGGGAGGGCGGTTGAGATGATGGGTCCGAGGCAGGAAGCGCAAGGCGCGCTTTTCTACGAGTTCTCGATTGAGGATCATGTGCCGCGGGATCACCTGTTGCGGTCGATTGACCGGTTCGTCGATCTTTCTGGCGTCCGCCATCACCTGGCTGCTCACTACAGCTCGACAGGCCGGCCCTCGGTCGATCCAGAACTGATGATCCGGATGCTGCTTGTCGGCTACGTGATGGGTATTCGGTCCGAGCGCCGCCTTTGCGAAGAGGCGCATCTGAACCTCGCCTACCGGTGGTTTTGCCGGCTCGATCTCACCGACCCGATCCCTGACCACTCTACTTTCTCGAAAAACCGCCACGGGAGGTTCCGGGAGAGCGACCTCTTGCGCCGCCTGTTCGAAGAGGTCGTCGCGCGCTGCATCGTCGAGGGCCTGGTCGGCGGCCAAAGCTTCGCGGTCGACGCCAGCATCATCCGGGCCGACGCCAGCAAGCAGAACGCGACGCCAATCGCTGACTGGCCGGCGGAGAAGCTCGACCCCGAGGACGCGCCCCGCGCCGTGCGTGAATATCTCGATACGCTTGACGACGCCGCCTTCGGCGCGGCGACGGAGAAAGCGCCCAAGTTCACTTCACATGCCGACCCGGCCGCGCAATGGACCGGAGCGCTGAAGGGGCCGGCCTTCTTCGCTTACGCGGACAACTATCTGATCGACACGGACCACGTGGTCATCGTCGATGTGGAGGCGACGCGGGCGGTCCGCCCGGCGGAGACGGGCGCCGCGCAGACCATGATCGACCGAACGATGGACCGTTTCGACCTCTCCCCCGAGCGGCTGATCGCCGACACGGCTTACGGGTCCGCGGCCATGCTGAACTGGCTGGTCGAGGGGCGCGGGATCGAGCCGCACATCCCGGTGATCGACAAATCGGCTCGGCGGGATGGAACCTTCTCCCGCGAGGACTTTGCTTACGACCACGAGACCGACGCTTACATCTGTCCCGGAGGCCGTCCGATGACGACGACAGGGGCGCCGGGTCAATGACGAGGCGACGCTGATCTACCGCGCCAGCAAGCGCGACTGCGACGCCTGCGTCCTCAAACCCGCTGTTGTCCAAAAGCGCCCCAACGAAAAGTCCCCCGATCCATCCACGAAGGCGCGCGGGACATCGCCCGCGCCATCGCGAAGACCGACGCCTATGTCGTCTCGCGCCGAATGAGGAAAAAGGTCGAGATGCTCTTCGCCCACCTCAAACGCATCCTCAAGCTCGACCGACTTCGATTACCCGGACCCAACGGCGCCAGGGACGAATTCCACCTCGCAGCCACCGCTCAGAACCTCAGAAAGCTCGCCAAACTGGTCCCGGCGCCCCGAACGTCGCAACCGGCGTGATCGGGCCCGGTTGCGCGTCGAACGACGCCGCTCTCCAACAGCCAAACTTGACGACTTTTTCAACGGAATCAGCCCAAAGCAGACCCGCTAACAAATCGGCTAGCGGCCAATGTCCACCATCTGCCACCTCAATCCCGATGACAGAGTTGATAGCCGAAATGCCGAACCGTCTTGATTGAGACGCGTGTCGCGCGGAGCTTCTTGCGCAGCCGAGAGACATAGAGCTCGACGGCCCCAAGCCCGACCTCGCAATTGTCGAATCCGTAAAGGTTCTGGTGAATCCGCTCCTTGTGGACCGGCTTGCCGTCATGGGCGACGAGGATCTCAAGCGTCGACGACTCCTTGCGCGTCAGTGGGATGAGTTCGTCGTTCACGGAAGCCATTTTCGACACGCAGTCGAATTCCAGTTCGCCGAACCGGATCGTGTCTGAACGCAGTCCATAGCGCCGTCGGCTGAGGGCCTGGGTGCGGGCGATCAACTCTCCCATGTCGAACGGCCTGCTGAGGCAATCGTCGGCACCCAGGTTCAGGCACTCAATCCGAGCGTTGGCGTCATTCGCCCTCGACAACGCCAGAATCGGTGTCATCCCGCCGACCGCCTTTATTACGCTCAACGTTTCCTCGCACGATCGGGACGAAAGACCGATGCCCAGTATCATCGCGTCGTAATCCTGGACAGCGATCGCCGCCGAGCCGTCTCTTACGTTCGACATCCAGTCGATGGTCTGACCGGTGCGAGAAACCGAAGCCGCGATCTGGAACGCGGTTTCGGCATCGCTTTCAATCAACAATATCCGCATGTCTGTTCATTGAGTGCGCGAGGGTATACTGGTGGTCTGCGGTCAAGCAGCGGCGAGCACTAATACTTCGATCAGGTAGCTCGGCTTCGCCATCGGCGCTTCGACACAGACTCGGACTGGCGGGTTGCCGGAATCGATCCAGCTGTCCCAGACGTCGTTCAAGCCGGCGTAGTCGGCCATTGATTTGAGCCAGATCTGAACCGAGAGGACACGGGACTTGTCCGTTCCGGCTTCGGCCAGCAGAGCATCAACTTTCGAAAAAACGTCGGTCGATTGTTCGGCGATGCCGCCCTCCGTCAACTGAGACACCTGGCCGGCCAGATAGACAGTCCCGTTGTGAATAGTAATTGCGCTGAAGCGGCGGCTGCCGCCGATGCGTTGGATGTCAGACATTCTTTGTCCTTTCGAGAGTACTTCTATGAAAAGTGGTATTCAGTGCGCAGCGCCGGGGTCGCCCAGCCGACGGCGCCGACCTACGCGAACGGCGGCAGAGAGCAGTAGAGATAAGCAGTCCGTTGCAGCAGCAAAGTGTAGGCGAAGGGATGCGGCGCGCCGCGCAGGACGCTCCGACGGCAGAAAGCAGGTGCCCGCCTGCAACAGCGCGCGGATTTCGGTGATCAGGAGGCCCCATTGTTTGCGCGCTTCCCAGGATCGACCATAGGCGGCGTAGTTGCGAAAGCCGAGAAAGATTGAGAGCGCCAGTCCGAGCAGCGCCATAGGCGCCACGCCTTCCGATCCGGGATTAACCCATTCAATCGAGCGCGCCATCGCGACCACTGCACCAAGCGCGAACATCGTCGCGATCTGGGGCAGGATCTTCGGCACGATCGACCCGCGGATGGCGACCAAGGTACGCAAACCGCCGCTTCTTTCGCGAATGATCATGTCGAGGCCCAACTCTGTCGCGGCGCGCGGGTGGGCACGCGCGCGATGACCGCAACGCGGTTGGTCCCGCCAGTTTCGTGCATTCGCTGGCAAATCACTACATTGTCGCTCGGTTCGGGCCTCAGGCTAAAGCGATCAACCGTCGGCTGCTCGCAAGCGCCTAAAGCCAACCTTGAATCTTCTCTAGTGTCGCCGGGTTCACCGCGACGCCCTTGCGCTCGGCCCGCCGTCTTGCAGCCTTTCGGCCGTCGCCGGGTACGCGTACACCGGGTTGTTCCCGCATTTCTTCAACCAACGCAGAGAGGCGGTCGTGGAACAAGCCGGCCGAGGCCGCCTCTGGGTTGATCGCCAGGAAGAACTGGCCCGTCTTCGGAGGCCCGCCTTTGACGCCAGAGAACGGACTGGCATCGACGCCCAGCGTGGCGCCCGTCATCGCCGCGGCCATGATCTCGACCATCAGGGCGACGCCCACACCCTTGTAACCGCCGCTTGGCGCCATAGAGCCCTTAAGTGCGATTTCGGGATCGGTGGTCGGACGGCCGTCAGGGTCGAGCGCCCATTCCGGCGGGATCGGCAGCCCTTCGCGGGCGTGCTTCATAACCTCGCTCTTGGCGATGACGCTGGCGCTTTGGTCGATCAGCACCTCTGTCCCGCCATCGCGATCAGGCGCGGCCAAAGAGAACGGGTTGGTTCCGACAATGGGTCGCCGGCCTCCGGTCGGGGCAATCGAAGCCGGCGCGTTGGTGAAGCCAATCCCAAGCAGGCCCGCCTTCGCCAGCAATCTGGTGTGATAGCCGAGCACGCCGCAATTATAGGAATTGCGTATCGCCAACGCAGCGACTCCATGTTCCCGCGCGGTGGACATCAACGCACTGAAGCCAAGGTCGATCGCCGGATGGGCGAACCCGGTGGCCGCGTCGACTGCAATCACCGACGGAGCGGGACGACTTAGAACTGGTCGCGCCTGACCGTCGACCTTGCCGCACTGAACATGCTCACAATAGATCGGGATATACGCCAGGCCATGGCTGGCGATCCCATCAGCCTCAGTCGCCGCAGTCGCACGGGCGAGTGGTCTGGCGTTTTCCTCCGAAGTTCCGGACGCGACCAGCGCGCGCTGGGCGAGATCCTCGATTTGGTCGAGTGTCAGGATTGGCGCATCGGTCATCGGATAAATCTACCTCTCAGTCGTTGTCGACCAGTCCTGAACCGGCGCCAGCAAGGCGAGACGCCTCGGTGGCCGGTGCGAATGTGCGCATCGCGAAAGCATTCAGTCGGCTCCAGGTTTCCGCGTCAACCGCCCGGCCGGTTTCATCCGCCAGTGGGGCGTTCACGTCGTTCTGAGCCGCACGACAGCGCGCGGCATCCACACTTCTGGCTCTGATTGCGGACTCGTCGCCTTCGACGACAAAGCCCCCCTCGGGCGTGAACGTCATCTTCGCGCCCGCCCAGGTCAGGGACACCGCGACCTTCGCTAGCTTGGCGACGGCGGCGGCGTATGGCGCGAGCAGCAACGGTTGCGCGGTTGGCCCGAGACGCATTTCGCGCCCCGCGGCGATCTCGCTCGCCCGGTCTGTGAGCGCCGCGCCTGCCGTAAGCGGGCAGAGCCTGCCGCCGGCGGCAGCCCATTCGTCCTCGACAGATACCGGCGCGATCTCGTCGTAGCTCTTGTCATCGTTCACGGTCAGGACGTCGGCCAGTTCTTCGGGACCGGGAAGGCCCTGAGCCGTCAACCAACGCGCGGCCTTACCCGCTTCCTCGGCGATTCCCCATGAGTGACCCCCACCTCGCGCGGCGCGTTTGCCCATAGCCTCGATCTCGTTGAGCGAAAATGTCATACGTCGGCCTCCGATAATTGGGGGTAGGACCAGTCCTCGGCGTCGCTCCCCGCCAATTCGTGCGGGAACGGCGCGTGCTGGTACATGTTGATGCGCACCCAGCGATCAGAGCGCGGATCGAAATGCGTTGCGCCGAAGAACGACAACTTGCAGCGCAACAGATCGATCGGCAGCAACGCCGCGGAGATGGTGTTGTCACGAATCTCGGCATAGGGGTGGCGCGCGGTGATCTGCGCCCTGCGCGCCACATGCCGGTGCTCGGGATGACGCAGCAGGAACGCAGCGACGGTCGGCTCCCCGTCCCACGCGACGATATCCTTGTGCATGGCGACCGCGTCTCGTCCGGGCGCCAATGGCTGCTCGTAAGGCTCAATCGGCTCCTCAAAGCGTTCGCCGAGACGCGGCTCCAGCTTCTCCTCCGAAACGTACCAGGCCCGGGCCAGGTTGTCCGGAGAAGCCCAGTCGAGCTTCAGAGCGAAATCATAGACGTCCTCGACGATCTCCTTGAACCGGTCCAGCGACATGGCACCATCGATGCAGAACGCTGAGCCCTCATCGGCGCTCATGCCGGGTGCGAGATCGTCGACCAGCGGGCCATAAGGCTCGAGCATCAGCGAGACCAGTTGCTCCTGACCTTCGATCGACAGATTGTCTTCGGCCCATCTGTAGAGACGGTCCCAAGGCGCATCCCCGTCCAGCGCGCCAGTGTCGACATGCTCCTGAAGACGGGCGAGATCCGCCTTCAGCATGACCACCTTCTGCATCTGCAGCGAGTGTTCGGAACGCCATCCCTCCGCGTTCATCCGGGCGCGGGCGAGCATGGCGCGGAACTCGGCCGCCTCTACAGGCTCCGCGCGGGGCACGCTGCGCACCCGCGCCAGCGCGGTTTCGCGTGCGGCGATCCAGTTGTTGATCAGCAGCGGATGGTTGACCAGGAAGGGCGCCATGCCGAGCCCCGTCGAATTGCCGACGCCAAAGCGGCGACGCAAATCGGGGTCGATCTTCACCGCGGTCTCCGGCGCGCGAGCCTCCGCCATATGCTCGACCAGATCGAGCGTATATGCGCGGGTCAGGAACACGGACAGCATCTCAGCCTGGAATGGCGCAGCCAGCTCGGGCCTATCGGCGATAGCCTCTCGATCTGCGGCGCCAAGCTTGCCCGATCCATAAACGGCGGTGGTGCGCATAAGGTATCCGACCGCTTCGATTTTCTCGGCGTCAGGCTGGCGGCCTTCGGCGAGCCGGGACGCGACGTGTTCGAACAGCCGAACTGAGCGATTGGCGCGAGACACGCTGATCGACTTGTTTGTGACCCGACCCGCCTCTTGCTTCGGAACGTTCCACGACAGGCGCTCGATATCATCGGCGGTCGGCTCGCCGTCGAACAGCGTGAAGGTGGAATCCCACGCGTGGGCGATCACTCGGTCAGAACGCTGGTCAGCTGGTAGGTCATGCGCAAAGCAGACCAGGCTGTAGGTGCGCTCCGGCCCTTTCGCCGAATACACGGCAACTCCGACGCCGTTGTCGTCGATGTCCCAGATCGGGCGCTCGAAACGCCAGCCCTCGTTTTTCAGCCGCCGCAAAAGCGTGCGCATGAAAGACAGACGGCACTGGTGAAAAGAGCCAATTCGGGCGAGTCGCATCACGATCGCAGGCGACCGCAGCAAGGTTTGGTCAATCGGTTCGCGAACCGCATCCATGGCTTTATTCCTTCGGATTGGAGTCGGGCGGCCGCGGATCGGCCGCCCAATATCGCACAAGTTGGTTGACTACGCTTTTTCCTTGCCCTTCATCAGGGTGATGCGAACCGCATCCCAAAGCGAAGGCGCCAACACCAGAGAGACGGGTACGGCGGTGATCACGATGAAGCTTTGTAGCTTGCTGACGCCGCCGGAGCCGACCGAGATCAAGATCAGCGCCATCGCGCCCATCGCCACCCCCCAGAACACCCGCACCCAAGTCTCCGAGCGGTCTTGGTTCGACATCGCGACCGAGATCACGTAGGTCATCGAATCCCCGGTCGTCGCCACGAAGATCGTGGTCAGGATCAGGAACAGCAGCGAGACGATGAAGCCCAGCGGCAGGTTTTGCGTGATCGCCAGAAGCGCGGCAGGCAGGTTGAAGCCCTCGAAAGCGGCCGACACCGAGCCCGGCTCCGCCAGTTCAAAGGCGATTCCGGTACCGCCGACGATGGTGAACCAAAAGTTGGTCACGATCGGCGCGACGATCGACAACATGATCACGATCGCGCGGATCGACCGACCCCGGCTGACGCGGGCGATGAACATCGCCATCAGTGGTCCGTAGCCCAAGAACCAGCCCCAGAAGAAGACCGTCCACCAGCCCAGCCAGCCCGGCTCGCCGAACAGTCCTGCGTCGCCGCGATAGAGCGCGAGATCGAAGAAGCTGGCCAGATAGGCGCCCATGCCTTCGAAAAAGCCGCCAAAGATGAACGCGGTCGGACCGGCCACCAGCATGAACAGCAGCAATCCGAAGCCCAGCACGATGTTCACCCGGCTGAGAAACTGGATGCCTTTGTTGATGCCCGTGACGGCCGAGATCGTATAAATCGCAACCAGTCCGCCGATAACCAGCGCCTGCGTCAACCACACGTCCGGAATGCCGAACAGCGCGTCGAGCCCGTAAGAGACCTGCAGGCCGAGGAAGCCGATCGGACCGACTGTGCCCGCCACCACAGCGATGATGCAGCTCGCATCAGCGATCAGGCCGATCGGGCCGTTGATCGCCTTTTCGCCGAACACCGGGTAGAGCAGCGTCCGCGGTGATAGGGGCAGGCCTTTTTCGTAGTGGTAGTGCATCAGCATCACCGTGGTCAGCGAACCGAGGATCGCCCAGGCCAGAAAACCCCAATGCAGATAGGATTGCGCCAGCGCGGGAATCGCCGCTGCCTCGGACCCCGCCTCGCCACCGAAGAGCGGCGGCGGCGACAGGAAATGCGCCATCGGCTCGCCCGCGGCCCAAAACACGCCGCCGCCGGCCAGCAGGGTGCACATGATCATCGAGCCCCACTGGAAGACGGTGAACTCAGGCTTCTCAAGCCCTCCCATCTTCGCTGAGCCGCCCGGCAGCACCACCAGCACCAGGCCGATCAGGAACGTCGCCAGCAGCAAGAGCTGCCAGTAGAGCCCAAATACTTTCGCCGAAAAGGCGAAGCCTGCGTCGACCATCCCCGACAGCGTGTCGAGGTCGATCAGCGCGAGCGCACAGAACGCGGCGATGAAACCGCCGGTTATGAAAAACAGCGGTAAATTGATGTGTTTGTCGTCAGTGCTGATTTCGGTCGCCTCGGACATTTGGTCGATTCCTTCCCTGACAGGCGTTATGTTCAGTGGTGGTTGGCTGCTCTTTTCGTTGAGCTAGCCTGTCGCGCGTGCGCGCTCGCTTGGCTGTTCCGCCACGCCGCCAAAACTCTCACTGTAGAAACGATGCCAATTGTCGCCCATGATCCCGCCGGTTTCGGCCTCATCGAAACCAACGGCGCGAAGCCCGGCCTCGATGTTTCCGAAGTCGCGATTGTCGTGGAACCAGCTTGGCATCGGCGGGAAACCCGCGTCGTCGCTGGATCCTTCGCCGTAGTCGATCTCTTTGGTCCAGCGTCCGACCCGCATCCACTCAACAATAGAATCGGGTTGGTCCTGGCACAGGTCGGTGCCGATCCCGAGATGCTCCGCGCCCATCAAATCGGCGGTCTTCGCGATCATTTCGCAGAAGCTCTCCAGCGTGCAGGCCGACTTGTCCTTCAGGTGATGCGGATAGACGGAGAAGCCGAGCATGCCGCCCGATTCCCCCAGTGTGCGCAGAACGTCATCCTTTTTGTTCCGAAGCGCCGGCGCCCAGAAATGCGGATTGGCGTGGGTGATCGCGATCGGCCGCTCAGAGAGCTCGATCGCCTCAAGCGTCGAGCGATCCGCCGAATGGCTCATATCCACCACCAGCCCGACCCGGTTCATCTCCTTGATGACCTGCCGGCCCATCCGGGTGATCCCGGGATCCTCGGCCTCGTAGCAGCCGGTCGCAAGCAGCGACTGATTGTTGTAGCTGAGCTGCATGAACCGCGCGCCCAGCGTATGGACGATCTCGACCAGTCCAATATCGTCCTCGATCGGCGACGGGTTCTGGAAGCCGAAGAAGATGGCGGTGCGATTGGTCTCCCGCGCAAGCTTCACATCCTCGGCCCAGCGGCCCTGAAAAATCAGATCCGGATATTGTTCAAACCAGCGGTTCCACTTCTCGATGTTGAGCACCGTCTCACGAAAGTTCTCGTGATAGGCGATCGTGACATGCACGGCGTCCACGCCGCCTTCGCGCATCTGACGGAAAAGTTTCTCCGACCAGTTTGCGTATTGCAGATTGTCGATCCGATAGGCACGGTTCATAGCGATTACTCCGGCTGGCCGGCGGCGATGTAAGCCGTCTTGACGGTGGTGTAGAACTCAGCGGCGTAGGACCCCTGCTCGCGCGGGCCGTAGGAGCTTTCGCCGCGTCCGCCGAACGGCACGTGATAGTCGGTGCCCGCCGTCGGCAGGTTGACCATGACGCAGCCGGTTTTTACGTTGCGGCGGAAATGCGTGGCGCGGGCGAGCGAGCGGGTGACAATGCCGGATGTCAGGCCGAACCTCGTGTCATTGACCGTGGCCAGCGCCTCGTCATAGGAGCCGACCTTGATGACGCAGGCGATCGGCGCGAACAGCTCTTCGCGGTTCACCTGCATGGCGTTGTTGGTGTTGGCGAACACGGCGGGGGACATGTAGTAGCCCTCCGTCGGGCGCTCCAGCCGTTCGCCGCCGCACAGCAACTCACCGCCCTCTGACTGGGCGAGGCCGATATTGGAAAGATTGCCCTGAAGCTGATCATCGCTGACGACCGGGCCGATCTGAACGCCCTCGTCGAATGCGTGGCCGACCTTGAACGCCTGCACGCCCGCGACCAGTTTCTCGACGAATTGATCGTGAACGGCCTCATGCACGATCAGGCGCGCGGACGCGGTGCATTTCTGCCCGGTGCTGCCGAATGCGCCGCCCAACGCCACCGCTACGGCGACATCGAGATCGCCGTCATCCATCACAGCCAGCCCGTTCTTGGAGCCCATCTCCATCTGCACCTTGGTCAGGTTCTGCACGGCGGCCGCGGCGATGCCTTTGCCGACCGGCACAGACCCGGTAAAGGTGATGGCGTTCACCTTTGGGCTTTCGACCAGACGCTGGCCGATCCCGCGCCCCGAGCCCATCACCAGGTTGAACAGTCCCTTGGGGAGGTCCTGCTTGGCGATGATTTCGGTAAGCGCCACCGCCGAGGCGGGCGTGACATTGGCGGGTTTCCAGATCACGGCGTTGCCGAATGCGAGCGCCGGAGCAATTTTCCAGCTCGCCGTGGCGGTGGGGAAGTTCCACGGTGAGATGACGGCGACTACGCCTACGGGCTCGCGCCGGATATCAATCTCAATGCCATCGCGCACGCTGTCGGCGTTTTCGCCAATCTGGCGCAGCGTCTCGGCCGCGTAGTAGGTGAAGAACTGGCCAGAGCGGTAGATTTCGCCCTTGCCCTCGGCGAGCGGCTTGCCTTCCTCGCGAGACAGCAGCGTTCCAAGCTCCTCGGATCGCGCCATTAGCTCCTGTCCGATCGCCATAAGCGCATTGTAACGACGCTCGATCCCGGCGCGCGCCCACTCGGCCTGCGCCGCCCGCGCGGTATCCAGCGCGGTCTCAAGCTGGTCAGAACTAGCCTGGGCGTAGAGACCAATCAGATCGGAGACGTCGGACGGGTTCCGGTTCTCGATCTCGCTCTCACCTGCGACCCACTCGCCGCCAATATAGTTGAACTTCCGGTCCGTCATGCCGTCTCTCCGAATGCGCTTTGCGTTTCGGGCGCAAGTGGCCCGCTTGGGGCGGACTAATGCGGCAAGGCATGACTTCAGTCAATTTTAAAGATTTGAATGTAATTTCAATTATACTGAAATGTTTGCGCTGTTAGCGAGCGCCGAAACGCTTAAGCGACAATTTTGGACCCGCCCATCGGTGACAAAATTGAGCGCGTTTGCGCAGCGATTTAAACGGCGTCAGTCAACTCACGAACTTGGGCTACCAACTGGCGGTGATCTCTCGAGCCGCGTGACGAACGGCGACTTCGAAACTCTGGGCGGCGGGCGAGAGCGCGTCATTGGCACGGCGGATGATGTCGACGCGACGCCGAGCTGTCGGATCCGCGACAGGTAAGAATACGAGCCCGGTGTCATCATTTGTAATGGATAGTCGCGGGAGTACGCTGATACCAACTCCTGCCTGGACAAACGCAAGAATTGACGACGTATTGCGCGCCATCAATTGCGACCGATCGAAGATGCCTTGAAATGTCTCATCGGCGATCCTGCCACAAATTGCGTTGGCTATAAACGGCCACGGCGCTAGCGCGCTCCACTCGATGGGAGCGCTTTCGGAGGCGAGTGGATGATCTGCGCGGCAGACTACACCGAAGGCATCGGAAAACAGTTCTTCCCGTTCGAACCCAGCATTCTCTCCTGTCGCGAGACCAAGTTCGACGCGCTCTCTCTCCAGCTCTCTGAGCACCCCGACAGAGTCCATATCACGAATGTCGACATGCACGCCGGGTCGATCACAAAGGTAGTCGCGCACCACATCAGGTAAGATCGCCTTGGCGACCGAGGGCACGGCCGCTACCCGCACAAATCCGGATTCCGAACGAGCAAAACTTTCGATCGCGGAAGTGGCGCGGTCGAAGTGATCCAATTCGCGCGACGCCTCACGAAGCGCAAAGCGGCCGAGCGCGGTGAGCTTGCTCTTGCGCTCCGAAGCAAACAACGGCGCGCCTAGATGCGCCTCAAACTGCTTGAGCATCATGGAGACCGCAGAAGGAGTTCGGCCGAGCTTGTCGGCCGCATCCACCAGATTGCCGCTGCGCGCTACGACGGCGAAGCATCGCAACATTTCGATTTTAATTGCCATATTTCAGAATCTCTTATGTCAACGATGGAAACTTAAGAAATACTGTCTTTCCGTCTCGTGTCTATAGTCTGGCTGACGTTCACTCCATATGCAGCGCGACCTACTCGCGAACTCGTACATTGATACTGTATGCATGTTCAGCCGGAGCGCGATTGTCCGCCCCATCGGGCGAGCCTGTCTCGTGTAATCACGATAAACGTATAGCGGCCCTCGATGCTGATTCCCGGCGGCATTCGATTGTGAGTCCGAGCTAGGCCGGTCATTTGTCAGATGCCGGGTCGTTGCGGTGAGGCGCCAGCTCGATGGCGTGGGGCGCCTGAGCGCTGACTATCTGATAGGGTTCCTGCTCTTCTTCGGGTGTGGGCTCGCGTCTTGTAAGCCGATACGCGACGAAGGCGCCGTACAGGGTCGCGGTTGCTATCGCCACATACATGAACGCGTGCGGCCCGGAGACTTGAGTCAGGATTGTCGCCAGCCCCGGCAGAACGATTCCTGACGCTGACCAGACCACCATCAGAGTGCTGGAAACGGAGACGTAGTGTCGCGGGTCGGCCCGATCATTCGTATGAGCGTTCGCAATCGCGTAGATCGACTCCGTAGCTCCGCTCCAGACTGCAAATACTAGGATCAGCCACATGAATGGCGCTCCCGTCATCTGAGTGGCGATCCCAGCACTGACAACGACGATCATGGACGCCGCTATCAGAACATAGCGCCGGTCCGTGTGGTCGGATATCACGCCGAGCGGGAACTGAACGCCGATCATGCCAAACTGCATGAGAAACATTAGAAGGGCGATGTCGTCCTGGGAGTATTTCTCGGCCGCCGCATAGATTGGCGCGAAGCCCTGCGCCAACATCGTGAGCCCGCCAACGGTGAGCAGCCCGATCAATCCGACAGGCGCTGTTCTCCACACTGCGCGGATCGCGATCGACACGTTCTCTGGCGGAGGTGGGGTACGCAGTCGAGTCAGACTCACGGGTAAAATTGCGAGCGTCACAAAGAATATGCTGAGGAGCGGCCCCTCCACGCTATCAAGTGAAACAAATGACAAGAGGTATCCGCCGACGCCAAGGGCGAAAACGTAAGTCATGTAGAACACGGCGATAGCCCTGCCTCGCGACTCGTTATCGCAAACGTCGTTGAGCCAACTCTGGCTGACGATGAACATACCGGTTACGGCTAATCCATAAAGCGACCGCGAAATCACCCACAATATGGGCGTGGTTCCGAGCGCGATCAGAAGGACTGAGAGGGTCACCATTGCGGCGAGCGTCGCAAACACCCGCGCGTGGCCGACGCGTCGCACCACGCGGCCAACCGAAAGACAGCCGGTCAGTGAACCTACGGAGAGCGCCGTGAGAATCGCGCCTGCAACCCATGGTTCGAATCCGTCGAATGCAAGCTTCACCGGGACGTATGCGAACAGGAGGCCGTTGCAAACGCCGAGCAACCCCATGGATAGAATGATGCTGCTAACAGCTAGCGTGGGCGAAGATGTGCGTACGTCACTCACAGCAAGCCCCGAATTTTCTCACATGCGATCTAGGTGATGGGTTTTCAGTAGTCCGAACCTCCGCAAGTAGAAAAGCGTCGATATGTACGTATCCGCGAGACATTTTCATTGAGCCCCATCACGCAGCAGAAAGAAGTCAAAGGGAGTTGGAAGAAATTGATCGAATCCCGGTATGATGACAGTGTTCCGACCAAAGCCGCTTAAAATGACTTCAGCCGTTCGAGAGTCTTTCGACATTCGTTAGTCAGCCAGGACAGAAGCCCTTCATTGGAAATGTTCAAGTCGGAATTGTCCGCCCTTTCCACCCGACAGGCTGAGAACTTGAACTCCGGGATCTTGCCGTAGGGGTCGAGTTGCGGATTGGTCAGCGTGTTCGCCGCAGCCTCCACATAGGCGAATGGCATGAACACCATATCCTCGGCCACCGCCCGGTCCGCCCGCGCCGCCGTCTCGATGACGCCGCGCCGTGTCGTCAGGCGGATCGCCTCGCCCGGTTGGATGCCCATCTTCCGCAGCGTTTTCGGATTGAGGGAGGCGTGCGCCTCCGGCTCCAGCGCGTCCAGCGCGCCGGACCGGCGGGTCATGGAGCCTGTGTGCCAATGCTCCAGCTGCCGCCCGGTGGTCAGGATGAAGGGATACTCCTCATCCGGCGCCTCGGCGGGCGGTGTCACATTGGCGGGCGTCAGCTTCGCCCGGCCGCCCGGCCGCGGGAAGCCGTCGCCGAACACGATCGGCTGGCCGGGATCATCGGGCGAGAGCGAGGGATAGGTGACGGCGTTCTCGCGCTCCAGCCGCTCCCAAGTGATGTTGTCGAGCGAGTTCATCGAGCGCTTCATCTCGGCGAAGACCTCGGAGGGATGGCTGTACGCCCAGCCGAGGCCGAGCCGTTCGCCCATCTCGACCAGGATCTGCCAATCCTCGCGCGCTTCGCCGGGCGGGTTCAGCGCCTTGCGACCCATCTGCACTTGCCGGTTGGTGTTGGTGACCGTGCCGTTCTTCTCCGGCCAGGCGGAGGCGGGCAGGATCACATCCGCGAAGTTCGCCGTCTCGGTCAGGAAGATGTCCTGCACCACCAGATGCTCCAGCTTCGCGAGCGCGTCGCGGGCGTGCTCCACATCCGGATCAGACATGGCCGGGTTTTCACCCTGAACGAACATGCCCTTGATGTCGCCCGCGTAGATCGCATCGATGATCTCGACCACGGTCAGGCCCGGCGTGTCATCGACCTCCTCGCCCCAGATGTCGCGAAACAACTCTCGCACGGATCCGGCGGCGACGGACTGGTAGTCCGGCAGGAACATCGGGATCAGACCCGCATCCGAGGCGCCCTGCACGTTGTTCTGACCCCTGAGCGGATGCAGCCCGGTTCCCGGCCGCCCGATATGACCGCAGAGAAGCGCCAGAGAGATCAGGCAGCGCGTGTTATCCGTCCCGTGGATATGCTGGCTGACCCCCATGCCCCAGAAGATCATTCCGGCCTTGGCGCCGGCGAAATCGCGGGCGACCGCGCGCAAAGTCTCGGCGGGGATGCCGCAGATCTTCTCCATCTTCTCGGGCGGGAATCCGGCGATATGCGCCTTGAACGCGTCGAAGCCCTCGGCGAAGGCGTCCAGATACTGCCGGTCGTAGAGATCTTCCTCGACAATCACATGGCAGAGCGCGTTCAGGAGGGCGACGTCCGAGCCCGGCCTGAACTGCAACCGGTGCGTCGCATGGCGGCCAAGACCGACACCGCGCGGATCCACGACGATCAAATTGCCGCCCCGCTTGGCGAACTGCTTGAAATAGGTCGCCGCGACCGGGTGGTTCTCGATCGGATTGCAACCAATCACGATGGCGCAATCGGCATTCTCGATCTCGTTGAACGTCGCCGTGACCGCGCCCGACCCGACATTTTCGATCAGCCCCGCGACCGAGCTGGCGTGGCAAAGCCTGGTGCAGTGATCGACATTGTTGTGCCCGAACCCCGTGCGGATCAGCTTCTGAAAGAGATAGGCTTCCTCATTCGAGCATTTTGCCGAGCCGAACCCGGCGACGGATTTTCCACCATGCGTATCGCGCAGCTTCGCCAGACCGCCAGCGGCGGCGTCCAGCGCTTCGTCCCAGCTCGCCTCCCTGAAATGGCTCAGCGGATTGGCGGGATCGACATTCAGGTCCTTGGCGGGCGCGTCCTCGCGCCGGATCAGCGGCTTGGTCAGCCGGTGAGGATGGGCGACATAGTCAAAGCCGAACCGTCCCTTCACACAAAGCCGGTTCTCATTCGCCGGGCCGTCGAGCCCATCGACCCGCGCGATCCGGTCATCCTTGATCTTGAAGCTCAGCTGGCAACCAACGCCGCAATAGGGGCAAACGCTGTGAACTTCGCGGTCGAAATCGGCGCTGTCGCCCCTGCCCGCCTTATCCAGAATGGTTGCGGGCATCAGGGCGCCGGTCGGACAGGCCTGCACGCACTCGCCGCAGGCGACGCAAGTGCTGGCGCCCATCGGGTCGTTGAAATCGAACACGATTTTCGCGTCATGGCCGCGGCCCGCCATGCCGATAACATCGTTGACCTGCACCTCGCGGCAGGCCCGGACGCAAAGATTGCAATGGATGCAGGCGTCCAGATTGACCTGCATCGCGACATGGGAATCGTCCAGCAGCGGAACGCGATCCGTCTCGATCGCCGGAAAGCGGCTTTCACTGACGCCGGTCGCCTCCGCCATGTCCCAGAGATGCGAGGACCGGTCATGCGCTTCCCTCCGCGCAGGCTGATCGGCCAGCAACAACTCCATCACCATGGCCCGCGATTTCTCGGCGCGCTCGGAGGTGGTGTTGACCACCATGCCGTCGGCAGGCGTGCGGATGCAGGACGCGGCGAGTGCGCGCTCCCCCTCCACCTCCACCATGCAGGCCCGGCAATTGCCATCCGCGCGATACCCCGGCGCATCTTTGTGACAGAGATGCGGGATCGCCACGCCCTCGCGTTTGGCGACGGCCCAGATGCTCTCACCCGGCTCCGCCGAGACGGCGCGTCCGTCGAGAGTGAAGGTGATTTTATCGGACATCACACCTCCTCCCCGAAGTGCTTCATCGTCAGCCGGATTGGATTTGGCGCAGCCTGGCCGAGCCCGCAGATGGAGGCGTCCTCCATCACCTCGCACAGCTCTTCCAGCAGGCCTTTATCCCACCGGTCCTCCTGCATCAGCTTCACCGCCTTCTCGCAACCGACCCGGCAGGGCGTGCACTGGCCGCAGCTTTCATCCTCGAAGAAACGCAACATGTTGAGCGCCGCCGCCTTCGCGCTGTCCTTGTCCGACAGCACCACCACCGCGGCCGAACCGATGAACGTCCCATGCGGCTGCAGCGTGTCGAAATCCAGCGGAATGTCGTCCATCGAGGCGGGCAAAAGGCCAGAGGACGGCCCGCCCGGCTGATAGGCCTTGAATTCGTGCCCATCCAGCATCCCGCCCGCAGCCTCGATCACATCCAAGATTGTCGAACCCGCTGGCAACAGGTGGACGCCGGGCGCCTTGACCCGGCCCGAGACAGAGTAGGAGCGCAAACCCTTGCGTCCGTTCTTCTCGACCGCGTTCAGTACCTCCGGCCCTTCACGGCAGATGCGCGCGACCCAGTGCAGAGTCTCCACATTGTGCACCAGCGTCGGCCGCCCGAAGACGCCCAGCTCGGCGACAAAGGGCGGGCGATGGCGTGGCAGCCCGCGCTTGCCCTCGATCGACTCGATCATCGCGCTTTCCTCGCCGCAGATATAGGCGCCGGCGCCGCGACGGAGATCAATAAAACCTTCAGCAACGATCCCGGCGCCCTCAAGCGCGGCGATCTCGCGACGCAGGATCTCCAGCACCGCCGGATATTCGTCCCGCATGTAGATGAAGCAGGTCTCCGCCTCGACCGCCCATGCGGCGATCAGCATTCCCTCCAGAAAGAGATGCGGCTCACGCTCCAGATAATACCGGTCCTTGAATGTGCCGGGCTCGCCTTCATCCCCGTTGACCGCCAGATAGCGCGGACCGGGATAGGAGCGCACGAAGGACCATTTGCGTCCTGACGGAAACCCGGCGCCGCCCAGACCGCGCAGGCCGGAAGCGAGGATCGCGTCTTGCACTTCATCCGGAGTACGACCGCCGTCTCGCAGGCTTTGCAGGGCTTCGCACCCGCCCGCGGCGCGATAGTCGCCCAGCGCCTGATAATCAGAGATATGCGCATGGGTGTCGCCAGCCTCGATCGTCTCCGCCACCTTCTCAGGCGTTGCGTGGTCGATATGGTTGTGGCCAAGCTCCAGCGCCGGCGCGGTATCGCAGCGTCCCATGCAGGGCGCGCGCACCACGCGAACTTCACCGCCGCCATTGTATTTGGCCGCAAGCGTTTTCATCAGCTCGGCGGACCCGGCCAACTCACAGGACAGGCTGTCGCAAACCCGGATCGTCAGCGCAGGCGGAGCGGCCTCACCCTCTTTGACCACGTCGAAATGGGCGTAGAAGCTCGCGACCTCATAAACCTCGGCCTGCGCCAGCTTCATCTCTTCGGCCAGCGCGCGCAGATGCGCCGCCGAAAGATGGCCGTACCGATCCTGAATGAGATGCAGATGCTCGATCAGCAGGTCGCGACGACGCGGCCGGTCGCCCAAAAGCGCCCGCACTTCCTCAACCGCCGTATCATCCAGCTGGCGGCCTTTTGGCGTGTGACGGCCCTTGCCGCGCCCGGATTTCCAGACGCCCTTACTTTCATGAAGAGCCATGCCCATCCGAGATCCTCTCCGGCTTCCCTGCTACAGGCAGGATTCGGGTACTCGAGCTCTTATCGACCTCTGAGCTCAAGCCTCCCCATAGGCGCGAAAAACTGCCCTATCGACCAACTTCAATCAATCTCATATTTATTTAATTGGTTTCAGAAAAATTTAAGTTCTTGCGGAATTAGAAGAGAGGTCGAGATCGAACTCTCAAACCCCTAAGCTATGCCAGTGGGCGAAACGGCTGATATCCGATTTGGCTCAGGACCTATCACCTGACCAAACGAACCAGATGACTGCTTTGTCCGGAGGCTGTGTGGAAACTTGTTTCCGCTATCGGTGAGTTGGGCTTTCGAGGGCGTTGTCAGAAAGTTTGGCCTTGAGGAGAGCGGAACGGATTCGTAGCGTCCTCGGATGATTAAGAGTAATCCGTTCAAGGGCTTCCATAGCAGCCCTGAGGTCATCCGCCTGGCCGTCATGATGTATCTCAGATTCCCGTTGTCGCTCCGAAATGTCGAAGACCTTCTCCACGAGCGTGGGATCGACGTCAGCTATGAGACGATCCGGTTCTGGTGGTTGCGATTTGGGCCCAAATTCGCCGCCGAGATCCGGCGCAAGCGGGTTGACCGGATGCGGGCGTTCTCGAACTGGCGATGGCATCTGGATGAGGTGTTCGTGAAGATCAACGGCGAGCGCTGCTATCTCTGGCGCGCCGTCGATCACGAGGGAGAGGTGCTCGACGTTTTCGTCACCAAGCGCCGAAACAAGAAGGCGGCGTTGAAATTCCTCAGAAAATTGATGCGGAGGTATGGTCCTCCGCGGGAAATCGTCACCGATCGGCTGCCATCCTATCGGGCCGCACTGCGCGAGCTTGGTTGGTCAGATCTTCAATCCACGGGGCGCTGGCTCAACAACCGCGTCGAGAATTCACACCTGCCATTTCGACGAAGAGAGCGGGCGATGCAGCGCTTCCGGCGTATGCGAAGCCTGCAAATGTTCGCCGCCGTCCATTCCTCCGTCTACAACCTCTTCAATCGGGAACGCCACCTCAACTCAAGACGAAATTTCAAGCTCTTCCGAACCGCCGCACTTGAGGAGTGGCGGCTGCTTTGTTCCGCCTAAGTTCCTGCGTTTTGGGGGAAAGTGAGACTGGTTAGAATCTGTCTGACACCACCATTCGCTGTCCCGTCCAGATCGATCATGGCGCGGTCGATCGCGGCCTGATCCGTCGCGTTCATGCTGAGAAGCGCGTCCGCAATCGCGCCGTTCGCGGCGTCGACCGCTTTCAGAACGCCCTTGCCCTTGTATCGAGCGCCGCCGTTGCGCAGCTCCATCGCCTCATGCGCGCCCGTCGATGCCCCAGACGGAACCGCAGCGCGGCCAAAGCCGCCGTCTTCCAGCTCCACCTCGACCTCGACGGTTGGATTGCCTCGGCTATCGAGTATCTCTCTCCCGACAACCGATGAAACATTGGTCATGATGATATCCCTCGTTGCACGACACGTCATATGTTCGCGGCGGCTCTAACGCGAGTACCGAGCTGGCCAATACAGGCTCCGAAGCGCCGTCATGAACCAAGCTTTCCGCTGTCTTTGATAAGGATCGCGAGGTCCATCACGTTAGTACCGGTCGGACCTGTGATGATCTGATCGCCTGTACGGGCCAGATAGGGGGCGCAATTGGCGTCGTTAAGCGCCTTTTCCGCTCCGGGCTCCATCAAGAAAGAGTCTCCATCTACGAACGCCCCGGCCGCGTTAGTCGGACCATCCGAACCGTCTGTGCCGGCGACGATGCCACAGATGTCGGTGCGATCCCGGATGCGCCGCGCAATTTCCAAAGCGAGGGCCTGATTTCGCCCCCCGAGACCCGGGTTTTCAGGCAAAATGACAGTCGGTTCGCCTCCGTAAATATACAATCCACGGGGACCGGCCATGAGGTCTTTCACGATATTGGCAGCGATCTCGGAAATATCGGCATACATCGTTTCCTTGTTGGAAATGACTTGCAGACCTTTGGATTCCGCCGCGCGTACAACAGCCTCACGCGCAACTGCGTTGGACGCAATGATATGGCGCTCGCAACCAAAAACGACGCTGCCCGAGCATGCCCCAACACCCGAACCGATTACATCAATACTGTCGCCACGGACGTCAGAAATGGCAAGAACGTCCACTCTTGAGCCCCCAAAGCGCTCTAGCAAACGGCCCCCTTTGATCGCCGATATCTCTTTGCGCTGTCGATTGATCTCGGCAATGTCCGCCCCCGCTCCCAAGGCGGACTTCGTCAAGGCGACAAGTTCATCATAGCCGACACCTTCCTTAAGGTGTTCAACCAGCGAAGACGCTCCGCCAGATACAAGCATCAATAGGCGACTCTCAGCGCCACAATTTTCGACGAAGTCGATGGATCGCCGACCTGCCTCCAGCGATGACTGATCTGGTACTGGATGGCTTGCTTCGAGGGCGGCCACATTGCTCGCAAACTCGCTACTGCCAATATGATTGGTTTTGGTCACGAGCAAGGCGGGCGTTGCGTTACGCCATCCACCCGGCAGCCCTTCAAACATCGCGATGGAGGCTTTTCCCACCGCTAAAATGTGGGTGGGTGGCTCGATTTCGCCCTTCGAAAGCCATGCCGCCACAGCTCTATCGCCCTTTACCGCGGACACCCCGCATTGAAACAGGCGCATCAAAGTGGCTCTTTTCGCCCCACGTGACGATTCACATTCTGATTGGTGCTTTTCCATGACGATCCTGGGTACGTATCCAACGCCAACTAATTACCGTTATTGGCCTTCTGATACTGAGAGCTCGCCAGAAAACCGTCGTGCATTCGCCTGGTAATGACGGGCGGATTCGCCAAGGCCTTCGATCTGCTCTTTCGTCAGTTCGCGCCTGACACGCGCGGGGGACCCGACAACCAGAGAATTGTCCGGAATGATGGTCTTTTCTGTAACGAGCGCGCCAGCCCCGACCAGGCAGTTTTGGCCAATAACGGCTCCGTTCAGTATCGTGGCGCCCATGCCAATTAGCGACCCGTCACCAATCGTGCACCCATGAACAATCGCGTTGTGCCCGATCGTGCAATTCCGACCGATCGAAAGCAGAAACCCACGGTCAGAGTGAAGAACGCAGTTGTCCTGAATATTGCTGCCTTTCCCGATGTGCATGAGTTCATTGTCCCCGCGAATGACAACACCGAACCAGACACTTGCGCCAGACCCGATCTCAACGTTTCCGACAACGAATGATCCCGGGGCGATGAAAACATCTTCAGCAATTTTCGGCGTGATCGCTCCCAAACTGTAAATCACTGGCTTTCCTTCTCAATTTTCTAGTGGCTCTGTTCGCGCCCGATATTCTTCCCGGGCGCTGCTTCGGATTTTCGATCTACATCTGAGCGTAGGTCTGCCAGGGCGCGAATTCCGCGTCGCCGACGTCCAGTTCCTCGGAAAGTGTTTTTTGCCCCGAGGCTGACTTCAGGATTGCGCTGAATATCCGCTCTCCGGCTTCGGCCACGGTTTCGCTGCCGTCCGCAATCGTGCCGCAGTTGATGTCCATATCTTCCTGCATGCGATCGAACATCGCGCTGTTTGAGGCGATTTTGATCGACGGAACCGGTTTGTTGCCATAGCAGGACCCGCGCCCTGTCGTGAAGCAGATCATGTTGCAGCCCGAGGCGACCTCTCCGGTGATCGAGACCGGGTCGTAACCGGGGCTGTCTACGAAGACCAAACCCTTCTCAGTGATCTTCTCGCCGTATTGATAGACACCGTTCAAGTTCGTGGCGCCCGCCTTGGCCACCGCGCCGAGGGATTTTTCCAGGATCGTGGTCAAGCCGCCCGCCTTGTTGCCCGGCGTCGGGTTGTTGTTCATTTCCGAGCCGTGCTTGGCGGCGAAGTCTTCCCACCACTCCAGCAAATCGACCAGCTTCTGGCCGACCTCGGGCGAAGCCGCGCGATCCGTCAAAAGGTGCTCGGCGCCAAAAATCTCGGGGGTTTCCGCCAGGGCCGCCGTCCCGCCGTTCTTGACCAGAAGATCGACGGCATACGCCGAAAACCAAGGAACCGGCAAGCGCAGCCGCCGGAAAATTAGACAGTTTCATTTATGTCCTCCCATTTGGCAGACCGCCCCGAAGGCGCGAACGGGCGCATTCGTCGGTCAGATCCAATATCGATAACCGATATTTGATCAAATATCTATTTTTAAGTTGGCTCGTTAATAGATGCGCCAAAACAAAGGGTTGCCGGAAATGATGCCGTGTGTGCGGCTATCGCTTCGAAGCGTGATGCTTCAGAGATGCGACACAGATGTGGAAAGCGCTCGAATCAGGTGGAAAGCGCTCGAATCAGAATGTCATAGGCATCTAAAAGGTCGTCTATCAAAGCGTTGGTCGCGCCCTGTGCATCACCATCGCGCACCGATTGCACGATTGTTCGGTGATGTTCGTTGGAAATCTTGTACTGATTCTCGCGCTCCAGCCGGTACAGGTGCGGACTTACGCGCAGCCAGAGCCTATCGATAATGCTGATCAGGACCGGGGAATGCGATTGCTGATAAAGCCTGAGATGAAATTGGTAATTGGCCTTTATATGGCCGCTAACATCACCGGACCGCTCGGTCGATTCGAGGCGTACCAGCAACTTCTCAAGATCCGCGATGAAGGCGTCGTCCCGACTCCGCACCGCCCACCTGAGCGCAAGCGGTTCCACCTCCATCCGAACATTGCGCAAGTCAGTCAGCTCTTCGTACCCAAGGGACGGCACGCCAACAGAACGGCCTGAGACAATCTCCACGACGCCGATCGCAAGAAGCCGCGTCAGCGCCTCGCGTACCGGCATTGCGCTAACGCCGAAGGCTTCGGAAACACGCGCGACACGAATAGCCTCACCTGGTGTGAACTCGCCTTCACGTAATAGCGTACACAACCGATCATACACCTGATCGTGTAAACTATCTCTTTGAATCGGTTTGGCGTTCTTGAGCATGTTACGTGCGTTCGCACACTTTCAGCACAGAAATCCACCGTTCAGAGGACGATTCTGGATGGATCGCTTCGGGAGTTTCGTTCGATGCTTGAGTGTAGATAGGAAACCTCCAGAGAAACATCCCGCGAAGCTCAACCGCCCCTTCGCAAAGCCTGCAAGCGCCCTTTGGGCAACAGGTTCACCGGCAGACCATTCCAAAAAAACAGATTTCGACCATTGTTGCAGCCGGAAGGTGCGTATAGTTCCAGCCCTTGAAATTGCCGCCATTCGTCGGCCAGCACCGATATCGATACCCGATTTTTGATCTAAAATCAAATATTAAGCTGGCTCGCTAACTGTATCGCCAAATCAAATCGATCCCGACAAATACTAATTTTTGGTCTTGTCAGAAAGATTGGCTTTGAGGAGAGCGGAGCGGATTCGTAGCGCCATCGGATGAGTAAGAGTAACCCGTTCAAGGGCTTTCATAGCAGCCCTGATGTCATCCGCCTGGCGGTCATGATGTATGTTCGATTTCCGCTTTCGTTGCGGAATGTGGAGGACCTCCTCCATGAGCGCGGGATCGATGTCAGCCATGAGTCCGTGCGCTTCTGGTGGCAAAGATTTGGCCCGATGTTCGCGGCGGAGATCAAGCGCAAGCGGGTCGATCGGATGCGCGTGTACTCGAACTGGCGCTGGCATCTGGACGAGGTCTTCGTGAAGGTCAACGGCGAGCGCTGCTTTCTCTGGCGCGCCGTGGATCACGAAGGTGAGGTGCTGGAGACGGTGGTCACCAAACGCCGGGACAAACGCGCCGCATTGAAACTGTTGAAGAAATTGATGAAGCGCTTTGGTCAGCCGCGCGAGATCGTGACAGACCGGCTTCGATCGTATGCCGCCGCTCTGAAGGAGATGGGCGGCTCGGATCTGCAGACCACAGGTCGCTGGCTGAACAATCGGGCGGAAAACTCACACCTGCCGTTCCGACGACGAGAACGGGCGATGCTAAGGTTCAGGCGCATGCGAAGTTTACAGATGTTCGCCGCCGTTCATTCCTCCGTCTACAACCTGTTCAACCGAGAGCACCACCTCTACTCCAGACGAAATTTCAAACTTAACCGCACCGCCGCTCTCGAAGAGTGGCGGCGGCTCAGTGCGGCCTAAGTTCCTGCGATTACGGGGATACTGAGACTGGTTCGCATTCGTCTGATGGTGTGGATGGCTCCACCCGAACGGCATCGCGATGCGCCAGGTTGGTGCTGTTTGAATCCAACGAAGGAGGGAGCCATCCACATGCAGGTTACAACACTCGGGATCGATCTGGCCAAGTCCGTCTTCCAACTTCACGGCGTCGACGCCGACGGCGCCGTGGTTTTGCAGAAGAAGTTACGACGTGGCGGCGTACTCGGATTTCTTGGAAAGCTGGAACCCTGCCTTGTGGGCATGGAGGCCTGCGCCACATCCCATCACTGGGCGCGGGAGATCGCCGCTCTAGGGCATGAGGTGCGGCTGATTCCGCCTGCTTACGTGAAACCTTACGTGAAACGGCAGAAAAACGACGCGGCCGACGCGGAGGCGATCTGCGAGGCCGTCACACGCCCAAACATGCGCTTCGTCCCGGTCAAGAGCGCCGAGCAGAAGAGTGTCCTGGTGCTGCACCGGTCACGAGACCTGCTGATGCGCCAGCGGACCATGATCCTGAATGCGATCCGCGCGCACATGGCCGAGTTCGGGGTCATCGCGGCGCAGGGTCCGCGAAAGGTCGTTGATCTCGTGACGCGCCTTCGGAGTGGCGAGAAACTCGGCGTGCCGGAGATCGCGCAATCCGCTCTGTTGGCGCTCGCCGCCCAGCTCGAGAACCTGGCGACCGAGATCCGACAACTCGAGCGGCGGCTGATGGCCTGGCATCGGCAGAGCCATGCGAGTCAGCGGCTGGAGACCATCCCCGGCGTCGGGATCATCACCGCCACGGCCCTCGCGGCCAGCGTGCCCGATCCGACCGCCTTCAAATCCGGCCGGCAATTCGCGGCTTACCTTGGTCTGGTTCCCCGACAGAACTCATCCGGCGGGAAGGAGCGTCTCGGCGGCATCTCGAAGATGGGGAACGGCTATCTGAGAAAGCTTTTGGTGGTCGGCGCCACATCCGTCGTCCGACGCGCAGGGACCAACGACACCAAAACCGGCACCTGGGTGCGATCGCTTCTCGAGCGCAAACCAGCACGGGTCGTCACCGTCGCCATCGCCAACAAGACCGCTCGCACGGCTTGGGCGCTGCTCGCGAAAGGGGAAAGCTACAAGGCCGCTCCGGCCATCTGAACAGAGGAGACAACCGCGCCGACCCTGTGTCGCCGCAATGAATGCAAGGGCGGAAGTGAGTGATGATGATCGAACCGGACCGCCGCCGGGACACCCCGAGGTGTTGTCTGGGCTTCGAAGCTCGATAGTCTGATAGGGACCCGGCAAGCGGACTTCATCAAGGCCGGCGGTCAGACGCACCGCGCAAACAGGCCGGACAAATGACCGCAACGTGTTTCGATCGATATCACTCAAGAAAACCCTTGCAAAAACGGAGCCATCCACAAATGACAATACCAGAGAAAGAGGTTTGGTTATAGAGGCTAGCCTCCTCTCCAGCCTCAACCTTGAAGCAGAAATGGTCCCAGATGGGAATCCCCTCAACGATCCTGTTAGGTCGGCAAACGCTCTAGCGCTGACTTGTCATCCAATCTGGATGAATCCAGGCTTCGCTGTTTGAACGAGAAAGAGGCGCGCGGCCGAGGATGTGATCCGCCGCTTTCTCTCCGACCATGATAGACGGCGCATTGAGGTTACCATTGGTGATCCGTGGAAAGACCGAACTGTCGGCCAAGCGCAGCCCCTCGACGCCGATTACCCGGCATTCCGGATCAACCACCGCCATCGGATCGTCGCGCCGCCCCATCCGGCAGGTTCCGCACGGGTGGTAAGCGCTTTCCGCGTGCTGGCGGACAAATGCATCAATCTCTTCGTCGGTCTCGATACCCACTCCCGGCTGGATCTCATGCTTCACGTAGGGGCTGAAGGCGGCCTGCGCAAAGATCTCACGCGTAAGACGGATACAGTTGCGAAAATCGCGCCAATCCTGCTCTGTCGACATGTAGTTGAAGACGATCCGAGGTGGCTCTACGGGGTCGCTCGAACGCAGTGTGATCTCACCGCGGGACGGAGAACGCATCGGGCCGACATGGGCCTGAAAGCCGTGCCCCTCTGCCGCCGCCTTGCCGTCATAGCGCACCGCGATTGGAAGGAAATGATATTGGATATCGGGGTATTCGACTCCTTTCTCGCTGCGAATGAACGCTGCACTCTCGAACTGGTTCGAAGCGCCAGGGCCTGTTTTGGTGAGAAGCCATTGCGCCCCGATCAACGCCTTGCCGAACAGGTTCCAATATTTGTAGAGCGTGATGGGTTGCCTTGAGGCATGCTGAATATAGACCTCTAGATGATCCTGGAGGTTTTGACCTACCCCCGGCCGATCCGAGACGACATTGACGCCGTGTTCTGAAAGATGCGCGGCGGGGCCAATGCCGGACAGCATCAGGAGCTTTGGCGAATTTATCGACGACGCGGCGAGGATCACCTCCTTTGCGGCGCCAATCGTCTCAATACGCCCGCCGCGTTCTACCTCAACGCCAACCGCCTTGCCCTCCGCAACTATGATGCGCCGTGCGAGGCTGCGGACGAGATCGCAATTGAGCCGCTTCAGAGCAGGTCTCAGATAGGCGTTCGCGGCCGACCAACGCCGCCCTTTCCAGACTGTCTGCTCCATCGGGCCGAAGCCCTCTTGCATTTCCCCGTTGTAGTCATTTGTGACCTGATATCTGGCTTGCCGCCCAGCTTCGACGAATGCGTGAAACAGCGGGTTTCTGCGTGGACCGCGGGTCACATGTAGCGGTCCGTCCGAACCACGCCAGACGGGATCGCCGCCATGGCCGCCGTCATGCCAGCACTCCATGCGTTTGAAATAGGGCAGAACGTCCAAATAAGACCAACCGTCCGCACCGGCCTCCGCCCAGTGGTCGAAATCGCGCGCATGACCACGGACATAAACCATGCCGTTGATCGAAGACGACCCGCCAATCACCTTGCCGCGTGGCGTCGCCAGTCGCCGCCCGCCCAGATGGGGCTCTGGCTCCGACCGAAATCCCCAGTCATAGCGCGCCATGTTCATTGGATAGCTGAGCGCCGCCGGCATCTGAATGAAAGGACCGTAGTCAGCACCGCCATGCTCGATCACAAGTACCGAGACGCCCGCCTCGGCCAATCGATAAGCCATCGCGCAGCCCGCGGACCCGGCGCCGATGATTATATAATCCGCTTGCATGGGCATCAGATCAATATGGCGCATCCACATCGTTCATGGAGACGTAGACGGAGCGCACTTGTGAATAGTGATGGATCGCCTCCTTCGAATTCTCGCGACCGACTCCCGACGCCTTCACCCCGCCAAACAGAGCCTCGACCGGGGCGAGGTTGTAAGTGTTGATGTAGCAACTCCCCGCCTCAAGCCGTCCGATCACCCGATGCGCGCGCTGCAAGTCGCGAATGAATACCCCCGCCGCCAACCCGTATTCCGTTGCGTTGGCGCGCGCGATTACTTCCTCCTCATCATCGAAATCGAGGACCGAAAGCACCGGGACGAAGACCTCTTCTTGCCCGATGGTCATTCCATCCGTCACGTCCGCGAAAACTGTTGGCTCAACATAAAAGCCGGGTCGATCGACCCGCGCGCCGCCACAAACCAGTCGCGCGCCCTCCTCGACGCCCTTCTCTATATAGCCCTGCACGATCTCCATCTGTCGTTGCGAAACCAGAGGGCCGAAACCGGTCGTCTCATCTAGTGGGTCGCCGATTATGGCCTTGTCGAGCCTCTCCGAAAGCCGGTTCAGAAACTCGTCCCTGATCCCCGATTGCAGGAACACCCGCGTCCCGTTTGAGCAGACCTGGCCCGAACTGTAGAAGTTGCCGAGGATGGCGCCCGCCACCGCGTTCTCGAGATCAGCGTCATCGAAAATGATCAGCGTGGACTTGCCGCCGAGTTCCATCGTGACGTGCTTCATACCGGTCGCCGCGGCGGCATAGACACTCTTTCTGGTGGGCGCCGAGCCCGTGAGCGAGACTTTCGCGACCCGGGGATCGGTGGCCAGCGCCGCGCCGACTTCGCCAAGCCCTTGCACGACATTGAAGACGCCCGGCGCCGCGCCGGCCTCATTGATTACTTTGATCCGAGCTCCGGTGCCGTCCTCGACATATTCGCCGCCGATATAGTGGCTGGCGACTGGTTGTGCGTTTCGCTTCGTCACTCTCCCGAACCTAATCTTTGGCTGTGCGCCACGCAGGGGCCGGGCGCACGGGGCCGAGAAGCCATACGCAATGTTGCGCCTCCCCCGCTGTATTGGCCCGCTGACCTGTCCCATCATCGTGGTCCGATTTGAAAGTCAGTGAACAACTGAACAAGCGATGATTCCATGACTAACCAGGCCTTACTTAGCAGAAACGCTATTGCCGAACCGTCCACGCCATCCAGCGGAGGACCGACTTCATGTGGCGGAATGAATCCGCAGTTTGTACCGTCGCGATAAGAGAGCACCGAAACCAGGGAGTCGTCGGATGCGCCAGATTACCGAACCCGCAAGGCAAGTCGACGTTGTCTTTGAAACTGACGTTGTCGTCGTCGGATCCGGGCCGGCGGGGCTTTCAGCCGCGCTCGCCAGCGCAAGAGCGGGCGTTGATGTGGCGCTTGTCGAACGTTTCGGTTGCTTTGGCGGCAATATCACGGCCGTTGGGGTAGAGGGGTTCGCTTGGTACCGGCATGAGGCGACGGTTGAAGCCGGTGGAATCGGCCGCGAGTTCGAGGAGCGAGCGAAGCAGATGGGAGCTGCGGTCCCGGAAAGCCAATCGCTCAGCTACGAACTTGACAGCGAGGGCTTCAAAATCGTCGCAGACCGGCTGGTCGAAGAGGCCGGCATCCACCCGATGCTACACCGCCAGTTCGTTGCGCCTGTGATGGACGGCGACCGGATCACCGGCATCATCACCGAATCCAAGGCCGGGCGCGAAGCTATCCTGGGAACTGTCGTGATCGACGCCACCGGGGACGCCGACGTCGCCCATCGCGCCGGAGCGCCGTCCCGGATGACGCCACGCGAAGCGATGATGGCGGCCTCCGTGATGTTCCACCTCGCCGGCGTGGACAAGACGGCTTTCATAGAGGGGATCAAGTCTGATCCACAGACCTACAGGGACTGGGGAGGCGGGGGTGAATGGACGATCGAAACCTCTGGCAAGGAGGATGACATGTACTCGCCCTTCATCAAGAAACCGTTCGATCGGGCCATTGAAGAGGGACTAATTCCGCCGCATCTCAACACGATCGCCGGCACCTGGGGCGCAGTTCATGACACAGGAGAACTCACATACATGAACCTGATCCACCTAGACGGCGTGGACGGCACCGACCCCGATAGCCTGACAATCGGAGAGATCGAGGGTCGCAGGCAAGCGATGTTGGCCATTGAAGCGCTGCGGCGCTTCATGCCCGGCTGCGGGGGCGCCCGGCTGCGCAACTTCGGCATGACAGTGGGCATTCGCGATACTCGAAAGATCGACGCGGTTTACGACATGACCGAGGCGGACGTTCGCGAGCAGGGACGATTCGAGGACTCAATCGGCATCTATCCCGAGTTCATTGATGGCTATGGCGTCCTCATCCTGCCCACGACAGGGCGATATATGCAGCTTCCCTATCGGTCGATGCTGCCAAAGAACGTCCGTGGTCTGTTGGTGGCCGGGCGTTCGACCGGCGGCGACCGGATTGCTCACGCCGCGACGCGGAACATGTCCTGCTGCGCTGTCCTGGGCCAGGGCGCTGGCGTGGCCGCGGCGCAGGCTGTGAAAACGGGGCGCGATTTCGCGGATATCGACCTGGCGGCCGTCCAGACGGAGTTGAGACGCCAGGGCGTACGCATCGACTGAAGCCAGCTGTCACCAGCCGAATTTGTCTCGGACCCGATATACGAGAACGGCGGGGGCAAGGAACCACGGAGTTCCATTGTAGAGAGGGCGTGTGAGAAAGGGGATGCGATCGAAGGCTGTTTCGGAGCAGTCGAGCCCAGCGACACGCCGTCCGGTTTTCATGCCAAGGTACCCAGCCATGCCGACGCCAGAGCCGCAGTAGCCCATTGCGTAAAAAAGCCCTGCATCCTCGCCAATGTGCATCAGCGCGTCGAAGCTGTAGGCGACTGTTCCGCTCCAGGAATGGCTGATGCGGACGCCTTTGAGTTCAGGAAACAGCCGGACAAGTTCGGCCAGCAAGATTGGACCAGTTCTATCTGGATCCACTTCCTTCAGCGAGACCCGACCGCCGAACAGCACGCGCCTTCGGTCCGGCGAAGGGCGGTAGTAGAAGACAAGCTTTCGGGTGTCCGACAGAACCCGGTCGGTCGGGAAAAGCCGAGCCATCAGGTCCGCTGGAACGGGCTCTGTGGCGATCATGTACGAGCCGATCGGCACCACGCGCCGCCGGTGCCATGGCGACAGCGGACCGCTGTAACCGTTTGTGGCGAGAACGACTTTTCCAGCCCGGATCGCGCCCTTTTCGGTGCGCAACTGGAAACCGGTCGCTCGGCGTTCAATCTCAGTCACCCGGCAGTGGGGCACAACCTGCGCCCCGGCGGCACGACAAAGCGCAAGCAGTGCGCTGTGGTATTTCCCAGGATCGAGGCTTGCGTGCCGAGGAAACACCGCGCCGCCGAAATAGGCGTCAGTTCCGAGTTCCGACGCCATCTCTCCACGCGGAACCATGTACGCCCCGGTCTCGAAGGCCGGGTTTGGCGCGGCGACGACGCGCGCGAGCTTTTCGAAGTTCTTGGGGAGGTATGCGCCGTGAAACCGCCCGACGGGCCGGAAATCAGCATCGATGCGCTCCGCGGAAATAAAGGTCTGAGTGAAATCTAGCGACGCCTGACCTTCGCGCAGGATCGACGTCGCGGTGTCCGCTCCAAAGCGGGCCGCCAGTGTTTCAAACGGCGGCTTGATACTGGTCGAGATTTGGCCGCCATTGCGCAAACTGCAACCCCAGCCTGGAGTTTCAGCCTCCAAGATTACAGTGGCGCGCCCGGCCCGAGCGGTCTGGAGTGACGCGTGCAGGCCCGTGTAACCGGACCCCACAACGGCCACGTCCACCTCATCTGGCAAGTCATCGCCCGCAGAAGCATCGGGCGGGGACGCCTCCCACCAGAATGGCGCGGCCTTGTAGTCCCCTGTGAATTCAGGGAGTCCAGTCACCTCGGATCTACTCGGAAGGTTGGGGGCGTTGCACTGCGACTGAAATCAACGCCAGCAAGCCCGATCCCACCATGAGGAAGAACGAGACGGCGTTCAGCACCGGCGTTGAGCCGACCTTGGCCATGCGGTCATACATGGTGATGGTCAGCGGACTTTCGGAGCCGACCAGGAACAACGTTGTGTTGAAGTTCTCGAACGAAACCAGAAAGGCGACAATTCCGGAGGCGATCATAGCTGGACGGAGGAACGGCAGAGTGACCGTGCGCAGCACACGCGCCCGACCGGCACCCAGGTTTAGCGCAGCCTCTTCCAGCGACATGTCGAATTTGCGCAGCCGTGCAGTGATGACCAGGGATGTAATCGTCGTGATGAAGGAGAATTGCCCCAACACCACTAGAAAAATACCGGGCCTGAGAAACTCCAGCTCGATACCCAGGCGGTCGTCGGCGGCGTTGGCGATATTGCTGGCTAACACAAGGATCGAGATCCCGAGGATCACGCCAGGAATGACAAGAGGCACAATCATAAGGATATAGAAGAAGTTCTTGTACGGGAATTCCCGACGTACAAAGAGGAAAGCGTTTGTGGTGCCGACGCCAACCGAAAGAACCGAAACCATCAGCGCGATGACGAAAGAATAGTAAAGCCCACGTAGCAATCGCCGATCGTGGAACATCCCGAGTTTCGGTTCTGTGTCGTTGAAGAACCAGTCAAGGGTGAACCCCTGCCAAGGCAGCGCCGGGAACAGCGAGTCGTTGAATGCGAAGCTGCCGGCGGCGACCAATGGTCCGGCTAGGAAGACGAAGAAGGCCACCATATAGGCTTTGTAGCCAAAGAGCAGCGCTTTGCTGGTGTTCGCCCTCGCCATCACCCGACCCTCATGTTTTCGCGACCGTGTTCGCCAGCGACTGGCCGCTCAGTCGCAATCCGAGCCAAACGACAAAAGAGGTAAACGCCAGAAGCAGGAAACCGAAGGCTGCGCCCGACTCCCAGTTGAACCGGGTTATAAACTGATCGTAGATTTGCTCGGTGAACCAGCTCGAGTTCTTTCCGCCGAGCAGGATCGGTGTGAGGTAGCTGCCCGCCGTTAGCATGAATACAACGATGCATCCCGCAACGATCCCCGGCATCGCGTAGGGGATAATGATCCTCCGCAACACAGTCAGGTTGCCGCCGCCCAGGTTGTAACCTGCTTCGATCATGTCGTCGCCCATACCGTCGAGCGTTGAGACGAGCGGCACGATCATGAAGAGAATCACGGTGTAAACGAGACCAACAACGACAGCCACGTCATTGTATAGAAATTCGATGCCCTGCTCGGTCATACCGCTCCAGATCAAAACGCTGGAGATAACTCCCGTCTCGCGCAGAAGAAGAATCCAGCCAAATGCGCGGATCAGGTCGCTAACCCAGAGCGGGATGAGACACATCAGGAACAAGGCGCCACGCGACCGCTTGCCCGCGACCTTGGCGATATAGTACGCGATGGGAAAGCCGATAATCAGCGCCAGAACAGTTACGAGCAGCGACATCGAACCGGTCCGCAGCAACGTGTTCCAGTAGATCGGCTCATTGATGAAGTCGATATAATTTCCGAAGCCGAACTCGTACACACGCGGGGCCACCTTCTCACGCAGCGACAGGGCGACGATGCCGATATGCGGCAACATGATCAACAACGTGATCCAGAGCGCGAAGGGCGAGAAGAGCAGGATCAGGGAGAGGCGTTTCGCGTCGGACGACATCGTGCACCTCAGACCGAAAAACACATGGATTGTCCGCGCGCCCATTCGAGCTTGACCGCATCGCCCTCGTGAAGGTCCCCTCCGCCACCGGTGAACACGGCGTCCGCCTCTATCAGGGTTCCGGAAGGACTGCGGACCAGAACACGGCTGTTGGCGCCGTTGAATAAAACGCCGTCGATCATGCCGGCGTGCTCGTTCTCGCCGGCGGTCAGACGAGAGGATTCTCCGGGGTTCGCCGCGGCGATGAACTCTGGGCGCACGAAAACCTCGACGGCGTCGCCTGATGAAATGGAGCCTTCGCCGTAGGCGGTTGCGATAACCGTCAGCCCGGCATCGGTCTCGATCTTGATTCCGTCGCTCCGCACGTCCACCGCGCGGCCTTTCCACCGGTTGGAGTCGCCGACGAAGCCCGCGACAAAGGCGGTTTGCGGCTCGTGGTAGAGCTCCTCGGGTCGTCCGACCTGCTCAAACCGGCCGTTATTCATGACGGCGACGTAGTCGGACATCACCAGCGCTTCCGACTGGTCGTGCGTGATGTAGACAAAGGTAGTGTTGAATTGGTGCTGCAGCAGTTTCAGCTCGATCTTCATTGCTTCCCGCAGCTTCAGGTCCAGCGCGCCCAACGGCTCGTCCAGAAGCAGCACATCGGGGCTCAACGCCATGCAGCGGGCGATGGCGATACGTTGTTTCTGGCCGCCTGACAGCTGGTGGACTTCCCGCTGAGCGAGGTCGGGAAGAGCGACGCGCTCCAGCACATCGGAGACTTTGCGCGTGATCTCCTCTTTCGAGGCCCCGGCGCATCGTAGCCCGTAGGCGATGTTCTCGTAGACGTTCATCATCGGAAAGAGCGCTAGGTGCTGAAACACCATCTTCACGTTGCGGCGGTTGGGCGGCACGGAAAGAACCGAGGCGCCCTTGATGAAGATGTCCCCGTGGGTCGGATCCTCGAAGCCTGCAATCATCCGCATGAGGGTTGTTTTTCCACATCCCGAAGGACCCAGGATAGAAAAGAATGTCCCGCTTGGAATTCGAAAGGAGACATCGTCGACGGCGCGAAAATCGCCAAAATCCTTACAGATACCCGTACATTCCAGGTCATAGGCGTCGGCGGCGGTCATGTTTCTCGGATCGTCCATTATGATCTTCTGAAATATGTGCGTTTCGGGGCGCCGCGGTCAGGCGACGCCCCGTCAGAGAATAGATCAGCCCCCTGTCGCGGCCTTAATCTTTTCCAACGCCTTGCCTTCCATGTCTTCGACTCCCGGCGGGATGTTGGCGAAGAATTTCAGGTTGTCGATGTCCGCCTGAGTGAAGGCCGCGTTCACGGCCGCCTTCTTGTTCTCGGGCAGCAAGTCGGCGCCGCCGTCGACCGCCGCGATTGCGCCGGTGCTGCCGGACATAACGGTGATGTTTTCCGGCTCGAGAACAAAGTTTATCCATTTATAGGCGGCGTCGTCAGCCTTGCCCTTCGCCGGGATGGCAAATGTGTCGATCCATGTCAGAGCGCCGGTATCAGGCGGGATGAAAACGATGTCGTTGTTCTGATCAAACAACTTGTAGGCCGTCGAGTCCCAGGTCTCGGAGGCCACGATCTCGCCCGAGAGCATCATCGCCGAAAGGTCGTCGCCACCCTGCCAGTAGGCTTTGATGTTATCCTTGCAAGTGATGAGCGTCTCGGCGACCCGGTCGAGCAACTCCTGATACTTGTCGAGGTCCGAATAGAGGGCGAAGGGATCCTCGCCCATGGCGAAGGCTGTCCCGAGCAGGATGGTCCGCTTCAGCCGCATTGAGGTCTTGCCCTGGTAGGCCGAGTCGCAGAGATCCGCCCAGCTCTTTACATCGGGCGCCTTGGTGATGTCGGCCATCAGCCCGGAAGTGCCCCACTGATGCGGCACGGCATAGACTGACCCGTCGATCGTTGTATTGGCTTTTACCGACTCGAGATGAACCGACGACATCGCATCTGTGTTGATTTGCGCCAGATCGAGCGGCTTATAGATTTCGTATTCCAGTTGTGCCGCATAGATGCGGTCATGGCTCGGTTGGGCCAGATCAAAGCCCGCGCCGCCAGTTGCCCGCAACTTGGCGATCATTTCCTCATTGTTTGAGAATGTGACCTCGACCGTGATGTCGGGATACTTCTCCTCAAACTTCTGGATGAGTTCTTCGGGGGCATATGACCCCCACGTCAGTAGTCGAAGCGTTTCGGCGGAGTTGGCCGCAGTTGGGAATGCTGTCGCGGCCGCCAGGCCCGCAATCAATACGAACGATTTCATTTACTTGACCTCCCTGGATTATTTTCCGAGGCCTTAAAAGGGGCCTCTGACTCGCGACTGTAGGACAGTTTTCGATATTTGTCCTCGCCTTAGCGTTGCTGCGGTTCCCTGAGCGTTCACCCTTGCTCCAAATGACTGGCCATATGGTCGGCTTTTCTGGCTCCGTCGCGCGCTGTAGAGGGCGCCTGTAAATCCAACCACTGGAGCGGCGGGGTGACCCTGCTGCGGGCGGCGTAAAATCCCGCCACGTGGAAGTCTCGAACCAATGAACATTGGTTAGAGGCGGGGATGTATGGGTTGGAGGGACTGTCAGAAAGATTGGCTTTGAGGAGAGCGGAGCGGATTCGTAGCGCCATCGGATGAGTAAGAGTAACCCGTTCAAGGGCTTTCATAGCAGCCCTGATGTCATCCGCCTGGCGGTCATGATGTATGTTCGATTTCCGCTTTCGTTGCGGAATGTGGAGGACCTCCTCCATGAGCGCGGGATCGATGTCAGCCATGAGTCCGTGCGCTTCTGGTGGCAAAGATTTGGCCCGATGTTCGCGGCGGAGATCAAGCGCAAGCGGGTCGATCGGATGCGCGTGTACTCGAACTGGCGCTGGCATCTGGACGAGGTCTTCGTGAAGGTCAACGGCGAGCGCTGCTTTCTCTGGCGCGCCGTGGATCACGAAGGTGAGGTGCTGGAGACGGTGGTCACCAAACGCCGGGACAAACGCGCCGCATTGAAACTGTTGAAGAAATTGATGAAGCGCTTTGGTCAGCCGCGCGAGATCGTGACAGACCGGCTTCGATCGTATGCCGCCGCTCTGAAGGAGATGGGCGGCTCGGATCTGCAGACCACAGGTCGCTGGCTGAACAATCGGGCGGAAAACTCACACCTGCCGTTCCGACGACGAGAACGGGCGATGCTAAGGTTCAGGCGCATGCGAAGTTTACAGATGTTCGCCGCCGTTCATTCCTCCGTCTACAACCTGTTCAACCGAGAGCACCACCTCTACTCCAGACGAAATTTCAAACTTAACCGCACCGCCGCTCTCGAAGAGTGGCGGCGGCTCAGTGCGGCCTAAGTTCCTGCGATTACGGGGATACTGAGACTGGTTCGCATTCGTCTGATGGTGTGGATGGCTCCACCCGAACGGCATCGCGATGCGCCAGGTTGGTGCTGTTTGAATCCAACGAAGGAGGGAGCCATCCACATGCAGGTTACAACACTCGGGATCGATCTGGCCAAGTCCGTCTTCCAACTTCACGGCGTCGACGCCGACGGCGCCGTGGTTTTGCAGAAGAAGTTACGACGTGGCGGCGTACTCGGATTTCTTGGAAAGCTGGAACCCTGCCTTGTGGGCATGGAGGCCTGCGCCACATCCCATCACTGGGCGCGGGAGATCGCCGCTCTAGGGCATGAGGTGCGGCTGATTCCGCCTGCTTACGTGAAACCTTACGTGAAACGGCAGAAAAACGACGCGGCCGACGCGGAGGCGATCTGCGAGGCCGTCACACGCCCAAACATGCGCTTCGTCCCGGTCAAGAGCGCCGAGCAGAAGAGTGTCCTGGTGCTGCACCGGTCACGAGACCTGCTGATGCGCCAGCGGACCATGATCCTGAATGCGATCCGCGCGCACATGGCCGAGTTCGGGGTCATCGCGGCGCAGGGTCCGCGAAAGGTCGTTGATCTCGTGACGCGCCTTCGGAGTGGCGAGAAACTCGGCGTGCCGGAGATCGCGCAATCCGCTCTGTTGGCGCTCGCCGCCCAGCTCGAGAACCTGGCGACCGAGATCCGACAACTCGAGCGGCGGCTGATGGCCTGGCATCGGCAGAGCCATGCGAGTCAGCGGCTGGAGACCATCCCCGGCGTCGGGATCATCACCGCCACGGCCCTCGCGGCCAGCGTGCCCGATCCGACCGCCTTCAAATCCGGCCGGCAATTCGCGGCTTACCTTGGTCTGGTTCCCCGACAGAACTCATCCGGCGGGAAGGAGCGTCTCGGCGGCATCTCGAAGATGGGGAACGGCTATCTGAGAAAGCTTTTGGTGGTCGGCGCCACATCCGTCGTCCGACGCGCAGGGACCAACGACACCAAAACCGGCACCTGGGTGCGATCGCTTCTCGAGCGCAAACCAGCACGGGTCGTCACCGTCGCCATCGCCAACAAGACCGCTCGCACGGCTTGGGCGCTGCTCGCGAAAGGGGAAAGCTACAAGGCCGCTCCGGCCATCTGAACAGAGGAGACAACCGCGCCGACCCTGTGTCGCCGCAATGAATGCAAGGGCGGAAGTGAGTGATGATGATCGAACCGGACCGCCGCCGGGACACCCCGAGGTGTTGTCTGGGCTTCGAAGCTCGATAGTCTGATAGGGACCCGGCAAGCGGACTTCATCAAGGCCGGCGGTCAGACGCACCGCGCAAACAGGCCGGACAAATGACCGCAACGTGTTTCGATCGATATCACTCAAGAAAACCCTTGCAAAAACGGAGCCATCCACAAATGACAATACCCGAAAACATCAACTGTGCTTATCGACTTCGGCGACGCAGTAACCAAAATCCCGGATTGTCTCTATTTTCAAGTTGGCGTGACTGATCTTCTTGCGAATTCGACTCACGAGCGTCTCAACTGCATTGATCCCAACTTCAGCTCGGTTCAATCCGTAGAGTTTGTGATAAATGCACTCTTTGTGGACCGGCTTTCCAACATGCGCGATCAAGACTTCTAAAGTAGACAATTCCATCTGTGTCAGCGGCAGGCGGTTTCCATATAGCGATGCCGTTTTGTGTCTGCGATCAAAGGATAGTCCACCGAACTCCACGACGTCATAGATCAGTCCATATTTTCGTCTGGATAGAGCCCACACGCGCGCCATGAGCTCTTCATAATCAAATGGCTTGGCGAGACAGTCGTCAGCCCCATGGTTGAGGCACTCAATTCGCTTTTTCACACAATCAATTGGCGACAACGCGATCAACGGCGTTGTCGATCCGCTGGATCTGATCTCCCGAACAGTATTCGGCTTGAGAAGGTCCTTCGTTTCAAGGTCGATGATCGCTACGTCGTAATCACATGCGGATATTGCAGCGGCCCCCTCATCGATCGACGCAAACAGGTCAATGGCTTGAGACCGAGTCGCGAACTTGCGCACGATCTCTGCCGATTCCGGCGATGCCTCGGCGATAAGAAGCACTCTCATTTTCTCTGATCGCCTTGCATGGTGTAGCCGTCCATTTGCTTCGCAGCTGAAAAAGCAGTCGCCGGAACACACCTCAAAATTAATGAGCTTGCGATCCGGCGACCCAGGGTCAGGAACGGCGCTTGGGAGAAACGCCGCACCTGCTTATGCGCTATTTGATGATCACTTCCGGCCCCATGAAGTAATGCGGCAGCAGGGTCGAGATGATCGGGATGTAGGTGACCATGATCAGGAACACGAACAGGATCATCAGCCAGGGCAGCGAGGCCTTGACCACCCGCATCATCGACATCCCCGTGACGCCCGCTGTGACGAACAGGTTCAGTCCCACCGGCGGCGTGATCATGCCGATCTCCATGTTGACCACCATGATGATGCCCAGATGGATCGGGTCGATCCCCAGCTCGATTGCGATTGGGAAGACCAGCGGAGCGACAATCACCAGTAGGCCCGATGGCTCCATGAACTGACCGCCGATCAGCAGGATTACATTCACAATCACCAGGAACACGATAGGACCGAACCCGGCGCCCAGCATGGCTTCGGCGATGCCCTGCGGGATCTGCTCTTCCGTCAGCACGTGTTTCAGGATCAGCGCGTTGGCGATCACGAACAGCAGCATGATCGTCATCCGGCCGGCCTCGAACAGCGCGTGTTTGGCGTCCTTGTGGAAGAACGCTGTGATCAGCGCCTGCGGCTTGCGGGACAGAGCGATGGACGAGCCATCCGCACGGTTCAGCGGTCCCATGTCGCGATAGACGAAATTCGCGATCAGGAACGCATAGACGGAGGCGACCGCGGCGGCTTCGGTTGGCGTGAAGATGCCGCCATAGATGCCACCGAGGATGATGACGATCAGCATCAGGCCCCACATCGCGTCACGAGCGCTCTCGAAAATCTCGCCCCAGCCCGCGAACGGGTTGGCTGGAAGGCCTTTGACCCGTGCAGCGACGTAGATCCCGATCATCAGCATCAGTCCGGCCAGGATGCCCGGAATGACGCCCGCCAGGAACATCCGGCCGACCGAGACGTCCACGGACGCCGCATAGACGACCATCACGATTGAGGGCGGGATCAGAATCCCCAGCGTGCCCGCATTACAGATCACGCCCGCAGCGAAGTCCTTGGTGTAGCCGCTCTGGACCATGCCTGCGATGCAGATCGAGCCGATCGCGACCACGGTGGCCGGCGAAGAGCCAGAGAGCGCCGCGAACAACATGCAGGCGAAGACCGACGCGATGGCCAGTCCGCCACGCAGATGGCCGACGCAGGCGATGGCGAAGCGGATGATGCGCTTGGCCACCCCGCCCGTCGACATGAAGGTCGAGGCCAGGATGAAGAACGGGATCGCAAGCAGCGTGTAGTGGCCCGCGAAAGCGTTGAAAAGAGTCTGCGCGACAGACGCGAGCGAAGCATCCGACAAGACCATCAAAAAGATGATCGAGGAGAGGCCCAGCGAGACCGCGATGGGAACACCGATCAGCAGGAGCGCGATCACCATGCCGAAGAGAATGGCCATTTCCATGGGTTCAACCCTCCTTGTCGGCGCTGGCGGCCGCTTCTTCGACCATATCCTCAGCCTCATGGCTGGCGATGATCATGTCCGCCTCACCCTTGAAGACTTCGATTGCGACTTCGATGAACCGGAAAAGCATCAATCCCACGCCCAACGGCAGACAGAAGTAGGGAATGAAACGAGGCAGCTTCTCGTAGGCCTCACTCTGGTTGATCATCGGCTCGATGAAGCGCAGCCAATCGAGCATTGGAATGTCGTTGACTTCATACCAGGCTTGATCGCGCATGGTTCCATCGAACATTGGCAACCCAGCGAATGGCGCCCAATAGTCCCATGACCCAACGAACAGAAGCAGTGAGAAGACGATGCAAAGCAGGACGGTGACAATCGCGAGAATCCGGCGCGTCCCCGCTGAAACCATGTTCAGAACTGCGTCGACGCCCAGATGCGACTTTGTTTTGACGCTGTAAGACGCCCCCAGCAGCACCAGCCAGGCGAACAGAAAAACGGTCGCCTCAAGCGCCCACAAGATGTTGGCATTGAATGCGTAACGCGCGATGACGTTGGCGAAAGTGATCAACGTCATGATGCCGAGGATCACCGCGATCAGCGTCTCCTCGATGGCGTTGACCGCCCGGCCTAACGGAGTCTTGGGTTCGTAATGCATGGTGCCCCCTTCCGATGATCTTCCGCGCATGGCCTGCGAAGGACCGGCATGCGCGCTGGATTGGAAAGGCGGCCCGTTTCCACGGGCCGCGGTTCTTCGTCAGTTTTGATTGCGATCAGTTGGTCAGTTCGTTCGCCGCCTGAGCAGCCGCGATGACGTCGGCGCCGACATCACCCTCGAACTGCGCCCAGACCGGCTGCATGGCATCGACCCAAAGCTGACGCTGCTCCGGCGTCTGCGGCCGGATGACGCCGCCCGCCTCAACGATGGAGGCCTTGGCCTGCTCATTCAGCTCGTTCGCCTTCGCATTCCGCTCAGCGGTGACTTCCTGAATGATTGTGTTCAATTGATCGCGGATCGCCGGGTCGAGGCCGTCCCAGAATTCTGTCGAGGTGACGAGCAGATAGTCGATCACCCCGTGATTGGTCTCGGTGACGCCGTCCTGCACCTCAAAGAACTTCTTGCCATAGATGTTCGACCAGACATTCTCCTGCCCATCGACGACGCCGGTCTGCAGCGCGCCATAGACTTCGGAAAACGACATCTTCTGCGGAGAGCCGCCGATCGCCTTCATCTGTGCGACCAGAACTTCCGACTGCATGACGCGGAACTTCAAACCGTCAGCGTCTGCAGGCTCGATGAGAGGGACATTCGCCGACATTTGCTTCATTCCGTTGTGCCAGAAAGAGAGGCCGGTCAGACCGCGGCGTTTCATGGCCAGCAGAAGTTTCTGACCTTCTTCGCTCGCCTGGAAACGGTCAACCGCGTCAATGTCTGTAAACATGAACGGCATGTCGAAGATCCGATACTTCTTGGTGAAGGTTTCGAATTTCGAAAGCGAAGGCGCCAAAAGCTGAACGTCATTGCGCAACAACGCCTCAAGCTCGGTCGCGTCTGTATAGAGCGCCGCGTTTGGGAACACCTCCATACAGGCCTTGCCGTTCATCTCTTCATTAACGCGCTTTTCAAGCGCTCCGGCGGCCAGTCCCTTGGGATGCTTGTCCGAGTTGGTGACGTGGCTGAACTTGATGACGATCTCGCCGTCATCGCAGGCGTCGGTGGCTGCGGCCCCGGTTGCACCAAGGGCTGTCGCGACAGCCAGTGTACTTGCTATAAGAAGCTTCATTGTTTCCTCCCAAAGATTAATCGAACATCGCTGCGCCGCGTGATCCGCAGCGTCTGCGGGCGGGTGCAGTTATCGATGCGGGACGTTAGCGGCAAAATCCGGAAAGTTTCTTCGGCAATATTGATCAGTTTTTCCGAACAATCTTTCGCCGATATACGGTAATGTCGCCGCTGATCGTCACCAATTCCGAGGCGAGTTGAATGTTCGAAAATTTCATCGAAGAGCGCTTGGACGGCGCAGGGGCAAAGATCTTCGTGCGCCGGGCTGGGCCGCCAGGCGCGCCCGCTGTGCTGCTTCTGCACGGTTATCCTCAGACCTCAGCCATGTGGAATGGCGTGGCGCCGATATTGGCGCGCGACTATCAGGTCGTATGCGCCGATCTGCGTGGCTACGGGCGTTCGGACAAGCCGGCGTCGGATCCGAAACACGAGACCTATTCCAAGCGCGCGACAGCGAATGACCTCGTCCAGGTCATGAGCGCTCTTGGCCACGATAGGTTCTTTATCGGCGCGCATGATCGAGGAGCCCGCGTTGCGCATCGGTTGGGTCTCGACCATCCAGAGAACGTAGTCGCGATGACGTTGCTCGACATCGCGCCAACCCGAGAAATGTACGCGAACACCACCGCCGAGTTCGCGCGGACTTATTGGCACTGGTTCTTCCTGATCCAAAAGAATCCGCTGCCGGAGACCATCATCGGCAAGGACCCGGTCGAGTTCTGGAAGCGCAAATGCTTCAACCAATCGGGCGGCGTGAACCCTTTCGTGGAAGAAGCCCTTCAAGAGTATCTCGACGCGTTCGATGATCCCGCAGCCATTCACGCCAGTTGCGAAGACTATCGCGCGGCTGCGACAATTGACACCGAGCATGACAACGCTGATGGCGATCGCAAGCTCTCGGTCCCGATCGAAGTATTCTGGGCCAGTAAGGGTGTGATTGAGAAATGCTTCAATGCGCTGGAACTATGGCGAGCGCGCGCCGAGACTGTCTCGGGTGAGGCGCTCGATGCAACCCACTACATGTCCGAGGAATACCCTGAGGATATCGCACGCCGAATGGAGCGTTTTTTCTCTCAGCATGCGGTGAAAGAAACGGAACTGACCTGATGCCAAGAACTCTCTACGACAAGCTGGTCGACGCCCACAAAGTCTGCGATTTGCCGGATGGCGACATCCTGATCTACGTCGATTTTCACATCATGAACGAATACACTAGCCCGCAGGCGTTCTCAGCGCTTGAATCCAAGGGACTGACCGTTCGCAAACCCGAGGCGCAGCTTTGCGTCGTGGATCATGTGAACGCGACGCGTGAGCGTCGGGCGGCTGATGCGCCATCTCAGATTCTGATCGAGAATCTTGAGGCGAACTGCAAGAAGCACGAACTCGCGTTTTTTGGCTTGGGCGATCCACGACAGGGCATTGAACATGTGGTGGTGCCAGAACAGGGTCTGGCGCAGCCCGGAATGCTGATCGCTTGCGGCGACAGCCACACCACGACATATGGCGCGTTCGGCGCGCTCGGCTTTGGCATCGGCACGTCAGAAGTCGAGCATATCCTCGCCACCCAGACGCTACGTTACAAGCGTCTGAAGACCATTCTGGTTCAGGTGGACGGCAAACTGGCGCCGGGCGTCACCGCCAAGGACATCATCATGAAGGTGGTGAACGTCATCGGCGCCGGCGGGGCCAACGGCTATGCCGTCGAGTTCGCGGGCTCAGCGATCGACAGCCTCGGCATGTCGGGACGGATGACGATCTGCAACATGGCGGTCGAGCTTGGCGGGCGCGCAGCTCTGATGGCGCCAGATGAGAAGACCCTTGCAATTTGTAGCGGCCGCCCGCACAGCGATATGCTTCAATTCGACGGCGAGACCTGGGCCTCTGACCCCGGCGCGGAATTCGACAAAGTCTTCAAAATCAACGCATCTGAGATCGCGCCGTTGGTGAGTTGGGGCATCAGCCCGGATCAGTCGGTTCCCGTGGACAGCGTGGTGCCTACGGACGCCGACATGACCACGCCTAAGGCCAAGGCGGGTCTGGTTCGCGCGCTCAACTATATGGGCCTTGAGGCGGGACAGAAGATCACCGACATCAAGATTGATAGCGCGTTCATCGGCTCCTGCACCAACAGTCGGATCGAGGATCTGCGAGACGCCGCCCGCATCATCTCGGGCCGCAAGGTCGCCGCGGGCGTCAACGCAATTGTCGTTCCCGGCTCCACTCTGACCAAGGTCATGGCCGAAGAAGAGGGACTGGACAAAGTCTTCATCGAAGCGGGTTTCGACTGGCGGCCGGAAAGCGGCTGCTCAATGTGCCTGGCGATGAACGACGATTTCGCCCTGGATGGCGAGCGTGTCGTGTCTTCCACCAATCGCAACTTCGAGGGCCGACAGGGCCGCGGCGCACGGACCCATCTGATGAGCCCGGCCATGGTCGCGGCCGCCGCCGTCACAGGCCGTGTCACCGACGTGCGCGAGTTCGAGGATTAACAAATGCCGAAAACTGTCACTGGAACAGGCGCGCCTTTGCCGCTCGCCAATGTCGATACCGACGTCATCATGCCGAAACGGTTCCTCCGGACCATCACGCGCGAGGGGCTGGCCGACGGCGCCCTCGCCGATCTACGCTTCACCGAAGACGGCGCGCCGCGGCCTGAGTTCGTTCTCAACAAAGACGAATGGAAATCGTCTTCGGTTCTGGTCGTTGGCGATAACTTCGGCTGCGGCTCCAGCCGGGAACATGCCGTCTGGGGCCTGAAACAACTTGGCATTGACGCCATCATCGGAACCGGGTTCGCGGGCATCTTCTACGATAATTCCCGCAAAAACGGCCTGGCGCTACCGATGGTCAGCGCCGAGGCTCGCGATACGCTTGTCAAAATGACCGAGAGCAGCGGCGACGTCGAGATCACCGTGAATCTCGTCGACCGCACCATCACAGCGGGCGATTTGACAGCCGACTTCGAAATGGATGGCGCCACGCGGCAAGCGCTGCTGGACGATCGCGACGATACGCTGGATACGCTGAAACAGAGCGATGAAATTCTCGCCTACGAGAACGGTCTTTCGGAAAAGCAGATCGTCCGGGTGATCAAGTGATATTGCGGCCGCAATGAGACATCGACTGGACATCAGGCAACTGGAATGCTTCGTCGCCGTCGCCGAGGAATTGCATTTCCGGCGCGCGGCGGAGCGTTTGAACATTAGCCAGTCCGCCTTATCCGAGAAAGTTTCCACGCTTGAAAACGAAGTGGGCGTACAGCTTCTCTTTCGCACCACGCGTCAAGTCAGCCTGACTCAGGCTGGCGCTGAGTTTCTCCGCGACGCGAACAGCATTCTCGCCGATTTGGAGCGGTCCATCTCCAACGCGCGCCGACGCGCTGAACGCGGGCTGGGCAGCATTCGGGTCGGCGGTGTGGATGAGGCGATCTCGATGCTGCTGCCCTCTGCGCTCGTGGAATTCAAGAAATCCTGCCCGGACATCCATGTTCAGGTCGTGGAGATCTCATCCTCCGATCATCACACGTGGGAGCTGATGAACCATCGCACCGACGTGGCTTTCATCAGAACGCCCGCCACGGACAACTATGTCACTTCGGAGCTACTTTATCAGCAAGACGTCGCGATTGTCGTGAACGACTCGCATGATCTGGCGGATCGCAAGTCCCTCCTGCCGCGCGACATCATCAACGAAAACTTCGTGGGTTTTCCGAAATATGCGCGTCCAATTCTGCACGATCTGCTGTGGAGCGGATTTAGAACCCTGGGGGCGCAGCCCAATGTCGTCTGCGAGGTCATTGATAAGTCCACGCTGCTCCATCTGGCGGCTCATGGACTCGGGATCGCGCTCGTCCCGTCCTGGGTCAGCGCAATTTCACCGCCCGGCCTGACATTCATCCCGTATCAACCGAGGAGCGTCTTCGTGGACCTCTACGTTGCCCACCGGGAAAATGAAAAATCTAAAACAGTGGAGAAATTCATCGAGGCCGCGCGCGTGGCCTCCAGGGATTCGCAACTAGTTTGGCGACGCACCGATCCTCACCCAGACCACGAGGCCGAGCGGAGCTGACTCTTCTCCCGCGACGGCGGCATCCCAATCAAACAATCAATGAATTCGCATCTGAGGAGGCGCCAGATGGCCAGGTCTAAAATCGCTCTAATCGGTTCGGGAATGATCGGCGGGACGCTCGCGCATATCGCCGCGCGAGAAGAACTCGGCGACGTGGTTCTCTTTGACATTTTCGACGGCGTGGCCAAGGGCAAGGGCCTCGACATCGCCGAGGCGTCTCCGGTCTTCGGCAAGGATTCGAACCTGAAGGGCACCGGCGACTACGCCGATATCGCCGGCGCCGATGTCTGCATCGTCACAGCGGGGTTCCCGCGCAAGCCGGGCATGAGCCGCGACGACTTGCTGGGCAAGAATCTCGAGGTGGTCAAGCAGGTGGCCGAGGGCATCAAGACCTATGCGCCGAAGGCCTTCGTGATCTGCATCACCAATCCGCTCGACGCGATGGTCTGGGCGCTGCAGAAGTATTCCGGCCTGCCGACGCGCAAGGTGGTCGGCATGGCGGGCGTGCTCGACTCCGCCCGGTTCCGCTATTTCCTGGCCGAAGCGATGGGCGTCTCGGTCGAGGACGTCACCGCTTTCGTTCTGGGCGGACATGGCGATTCCATGGTGCCGCTGACCCGCTTCTCCACCGTCGCCGGCATTCCGCTGCCGAATCTGGTGAAGATGAAGTGGATGACGCAGGAGCAGCTGGACGGGATCGTCGACCGAACCCGCAAGGGCGGCGGAGAGATCGTCGGCCTGCTCGGCACCGGCTCGGCCTATTACGCGCCGGCCGAAAGCGCAATCCAGATGGCGACCAGCTATCTGCGCGACAAAAAGCGGGTTCTGCCGGCGGCGGCCTATGTCAATGGTCCCTACGGCATCAAGAAGCTTTATGCGGGCGTGCCGACCATCATCGGCGCCAAGGGTGTTGAGAAGGTGGTCAATGTCCGCCTGAACCCGACCGAGCGCGAAATGCTGCAGAACTCGATCAATGCGGTGAACGAGCTGGTCAATGTGCTGAAAGGGATTGATCCGAGTTTAGAGACAGTTTGATGGCAGTCGGGGGGGCGTTATCTTCGGTGTGCTCTACCGAGTATGCATATGCTGATCGTGTTCGCTCCTGACCTTGGCTGTGTGAAAACGTCTGGTGATTTCGCCGTTTTGATCGGCCCTGAGCGCCGACTGGATCTGGCGCGGTTCTCAGCGCTGATTCCGCTGGTTGCGGTCTCTGGGTGGCCTGAAGGTCCGGAAAACCGGGCGCTGAAGCGATTTTGGCGTAATTTCGGGGTGGATGGGCTCTCAGGCCCCGATTGCGGCCATCAGCGGGCGGACGCCGAGGATGTTCATAACCCGGGTCAGGTTGTAGGCGAGCACGCTGAGCGCCATCTCGGATCGGACGTTCTTCAGCTGCGTCATCAGGAAATGGGTCGCGCCCATCCGCGCCTTAATCGTGCCGAAAGGGTGTTCGACCGTCTCGCGGCGTCGGCGCATGGCCCCTGGGTCTTCGTCGAAGCGGCGCTGGACCGCGTCGACGACCTCTTCATGCTCCCATCGGCTGACGCGACGTCGAAGTCGCCGCAAGAGCGTCCACCGACAAAGAACTGCGGCGCATCACAGCTAAACTCGACGGGCTTTACGATGCGATCGCCGACGGCCTACGTACGCCCGGTCTCATGGCCAAGCTCGAAGCGCTGGAAGCCGAGAAAGCGGAACTCGAGACGCGCCTCGTCGCACCTACGCCCTCGCCGGTACGCCTTCATCCTAATCTCGCCGAGCTCTACCGGGAGAAGGTTGCGACGCTCGGAGAGGCGCTCAAGGACCCCGGCATTTGCATCGAGGCGATCGAACTCCTGCGCTCGCTAATTCAATAGGTGACGCTTACGCACCAAGAGGAAGGCTGGCAGGTCTATTTCAAGGGCGAGATCTGCGCGCTGGTGGCGATGGGGATGCGGGAGAAGTCGGACGCCAACTCAGCTGGCGCATCGGTTCTTCACGTGCGTTCGGTAAAGGTGGTTGCGTGGGCTCGCAACCAGCTTTGTCGAACATATCCCATCGAATATGCTTTCGGGATTTGAAGGTTCTCGACGTTTTCAGACCCCTGCGGATTTTGAGCTTGTGCCTGAAATTCGCTGCCGCACACCTCCAAACCTGCCGTTCGCTGCAGATGCGAGGCGCTGCGCACCGGCGACGGCAGGAGTGCGGGGCAAAGCTTCCTTTGGTCTGGAGGGGACGAACGACCGCTCGTGACCAACGAGGACATTCAAGCGTGCCGCGGTGAGCGGCTTCTTTTAGCCAATGCCGCTCTTGACCAATTAGAGAACAGTATCAGCCCAAAATTGTTACTCGCGACGGTGCGATGAACGGCCTACCAACATAGCTTCGTCGACAAAGTGTAGATGCTACTATCGCAGGCCGGTCAGCTGGTCTGCTCGCCGACGCCATGCTCCTTCTCAGGCGCACCATGGGTGGCCCAGCAGTCATCCTTGCCCGGCTTTGGCAGTTCGTCCCGTGTTATGTGCCGGTGTATATGCGCCTTGGCGATGAAATGGGCCGTCACCGGCGCGGTCAGGAACATGAAAATCGTGATCAGAAGCTCATGAAAGGTCGCAATCCCGTCCAGCAGCCAGGATTGAGTCATCGACGCCAACAGCACGCCGCCCACGCCCAGCGTCGTCGCCTTGGTCGGGGCATGCAGCCTGGTCATCAATTCGGGCAGCTTGATCATTCCGAACGACCCGACCAGCGCAAATACGCCGCCGACGATCAGGAAGAATGAGACGATCAGTTCGACGATGAAAGTCATGCCCGCCTCACTCGATGATATTGCTGCGCAGAACGAAGCGCGTATAGGCGACGGTGGAGATGAATCCGAGCATCGCGAAGACCATCGACGCCTCGAAATAGACGACCGAGCGGTTGTACTGGCCGAACAGGACCAGAAGAGCGATGCAATTGATCACCATGGTGTCGAGCGCCAGCACCCGGTCGCCAACCCGCTCGGTCCGCACGAGGTGCCAAAGGTTGAACAGGAGCGCCACGCCGAAACAGGCGGAGGCGAAGTAGAATGCGGCTATGATCATTCGAAAATCTCCATCAGTCGGCGCTCATAGTCCTGCTTGATCTGATCGCGCACCGCATCGGGGTCGGGCGCATCGAGGCAGTGGACCAGCAGGCTGTGCCCTTCATTCGACATGTCCGCCGACAGCGTGCCCGGCGTCATCGTGATCGTTCCGGCCAGTGCGGTGATCGCCTCCGGCGTCTTCAGATCCAGCGGAATCTCGACCCAGGTCGGCTGCATCTCGTCGTTCTTTTTGAAGATGATCGTCTTCGCGACGATGATATTGGCGATCACGATGTCGCGTAGCACGACAATCGAGTATTCGATCATCATCGGCGCATTGCGCAGTTTCGGCCGGTCGGGCCAATAGGGCGCGGTCGCGATCGGAATCGCTAGCCCCAGAATCAGGCCGAACACCACCGCGTTCAGCGTGAGCGTATTGCTCATCATGACCCAGACAATGGTCAGCACGACCGTCAGCCATGGATGAGGAATGATCTTGCGTCGCACCCGTCGCATCTTCGACCTCCTACCGTTCGCCGAGAACGGCGTCGATATAGGCGTCCGGCGCGTAGAGCTGCGCCGCGGTCGCCTGTAAATACTCGCCGACCGGCCCCGCCAGCACCGTGATGACCACGATCACCGCAAGAACGCCAAACACCGAGGCCAGCGCCAACACGGACTCATGCTCCGCGGACGCAACGGCGTCGTCGGCCTCTGGCTTCTCCGTCGCCTCCTCAGGCCGGCGCCAGAAGATCGTGCTGCCCGCTCGCGCAAAGCCAAGGATCATCAGGAACGAGCCGATCAGGATCACCGCCCAGATCAGCCCGCTGATCGGATGCGCGCCCGTCGCCTCCAGCACCATCAGTTTGCCGATGAAGCCAGACAGCGGCGGCATCCCGGCCAGCGCGATCGCCGCAGCGAAAAAGAGCGCCGCCAGCAACCCATTGTGCCTCATGGCCGCGCCGGGGACCAGCGCGCCGCCGACATCCCTCCGCCGCTCGATCAGCAGATCCGCCACCAGGAACATCGCTGCCGTCGCAAAGGTCGAATGAATCATGTAGTAGAGCGCCGCGGTTGTCGCCTGCGGCGTGGTGATTGACACCGCCACCAGCAACGTCCCCATCGAACCGATGGCCGCGAACGCCACCATCCGCATGATCTGAACCGACCCAAGCGCCCCCGCCGCCCCGATCAGCAGCGTCATGAGCGCCGCCGGCGGCAGCAGCCCGTTCACCAGCCCGGCGACCTCAGGCGCGTTGGGTGCAAAGACCAGCGTATGCATCCGCAGAATCGAATAGGCGCCGACCTTGGTCATGATCGCGAATAGCGCTGCGACCGGCGCCGGCGCGTTCGCATAGCTGTCCGGCAGCCAGAAGTGCAGCGGCAGCAGCGCCGCTTTCACCGCGAACACCATCAAAAGCAACACCCCGCCGACCTTGATCAGCGCCGCGTCCCCCTCGGGAAGTTCTGCGATCCGCACCGCCAGATCGGCCATGTTCAACGTGCCAGTGACCGCGTAGATCGTGCCGAGCGCGAACAGAAACAGAGTGGAGCCGAGCAGGTTGTAGACCACATATTGAAAGCCCGCCCGCAGCCGCGCGCCCCCGCCGCCATGGATCATCAGACCGTAGGAGGCGATGAGCAGAACTTCGAAAAAGACGAAAAGGTTGAAGGCGTCGCCTGTCAGGAAGGCACCGCAAACCCCCATCAGCTGGAACTGGAACAGCGGATGAAAATGCCGTCCCCTTTCATCCCACTTCGATCCGATCGCGTATAGCGCCACACCGAGCGCGAGCACCGAGGTCAACGCGACCATCAACGCTGAGAGCCGATCCAGCACCAGAACGATGCCGAAGGGCGCCGGCCAGTTGCCTAGCTCATAGACGAAGACTTCGCCGCCGCTCGCCTGTCCCAGCAGCAAGATGGAGATCGCCACCATCGCCGCGGATCCGGCGACCGACAGCACCCGCTGAAGGTCGAGGTGATAGCGGATCGCAAGGATCAGCAGAGGCGCGAGCGTCGCCGGAAGAACGACCGGCGCGATGACGAGGTGATTCATGCCGTCTCGTCCTTCGCTTGCGCCGATTCTCCGCTGGCGGCTTTGAGATCATTCGTGTCTGCGCTATCCGTATTGGTGGTGAGATAGGCGCTGAGTGCAATCATCACCATCACCGCCGTCATGCCGAAAGAGATGACGATCGCGGTCAGAACCAGCGCCTGCGGCAAAGGGTCGGTGTAGCCCGCGGCGTCCTTGCTGAGCACCGGCGGCAGGTTCAGCGCCAGCCGTCCCGTCGCGAACAGAAACACGTTGACCGCATAGGACAACAGCGAGATGCCGACGATGATCGGAAAGGTGCGCATCCGAAGGATCAGATAGACCCCGGCGGCCGTCAACACGCCGATCGAACTGGCGACGAGAAACTCCATATCAGTCGGTCCTCTCGTGCAAGTCGTCGCGCGCCGGATTGATGTCCATCGAGTATTCGCTCACAGCGACGCCCGGTTTCCACGCGTAACGCGCGATGCTCTCCAGCGCCAGCATCACCGCGCCGAGCACTGTCAGGAACACGCCCAGATCGAACGCGATCGCGGTCGCCACCTCAAACTTGTTCAGCGGTGGAATGGTCACGTATCCGAAGGCGCTGGTCAGGAACGGTCGTCCCGCCAGCCATGCGCCGATGCCGGTGGCCGAGGCGATCATCACGCCCGCGCCGATGATCGTATGATATGGCGCGCGCTGGCGCTCCGTCGCCCAGCTGAACCCGCTCGCCATATACTGCATCACCACCGCAATGGCGGCGATCAGCCCGGCGATGAACCCGCCACCCGGCTCGTTGTGTCCGCGCAGGAAGATATAGACCGCCACCACCAGCGCGATCGGCATCATCACCCGCGTGGCGACAACCATCATCATCGGATGCGAGTCGCCGGCCTTCGGCAGATCTGGGGTCCAGTTTAGAAGCCTCGCCCGCGTGCTGCTGGAAAGCACCGACTCGGTCACCGCATAGATGACGAGCGCGGCGATGCCGAGTACGATGATCTCTCCGAACGTGTCGTAACCACGGAAATCTACCAGGATAACGTTGACCACATTGGTGCCGCCGCCGCCCTTATAGGAATTTGCCAGGTGGTATTCTGAAATCGACGCGGCCGAGAAATCGCGGGTCATCAGTGCGTAGACCAACCCGCCGACCCCCAATCCGGCGACGCAGGCGATCGCCCCGTCTCGCGTCCGACGCAGCGACGTCCGATCGACCGGCGTCCGTTTCGGCATGAAATGCAGCGCCAATAACAACAGCAGCACGGTTACGACTTCGACCGAGATCTGCGTCAACGCCAGATCAGGCGCTGAGAAATAGTTGAAGCCGATCGAAATGATCAGGCCGACCACGCCCATCATGATTAGCGCGACAAGCCGCTGGCGGTGAAAAAAGACCAGCGCCCCGGTTGAGACGACCAGCAGCGTCCATCCCACCAGAGGCAACGTCTTTACCGGCATCGTCTCGCGGGTTCCCGCCGTATGAGGGGCGGAGAGGAACGCGTAAAGCGCAACCGCCGTGACAACGACGGTGAAAATGGCCGCGTAACGCGTCAACGCCCCGTCGTGCAGCGTCGCGGTCACAGTGCGGCACATCGCAGCGAGCCGCTCGACCACCGCGTCGAAAATGCGCTTGGCGAACGGCACCCCGGCCGCGATCCAACGCCGCTCCAGCTCTGCATGCGCGCGCAAAGCAAAAAAGCCGCCGACCACCGCGATGATCGACATGAAGAGCGCTGGCGTGATTCCATGCCAAAGCTTCAGCGAGTAGTAGGGCGGCTCTCCGCCGATCACCGCCGCAGAGGTCACCGCCACGATCGGACCGACGATCGTCTTTGGGAAAAGCCCGATCAGTATGACCAAAATCGCCAGAAACGCAGGCGCGACCCACATCCCAAAAGGCGGATCATGCGGCTTCGATGGATAATCGTTCCGCACCGGCCCCAGGAAGACGTGAGAGACGTAGCGCAGTGAATAGGCCACCGACATGAGCGCGCCGAACGTCGCCAGCAGCGGCACCAGAACAGGAATGCCCGCCCAATAGGTATGGGCCGCCTCCTCCAGCATCATCTCCTTCGACAGAAACCCGTTCAGCGGTGGAATGCCCGCCATGGAGACCGCCGTGATCGCCGCGATGAAGAAGGTGACCGGCATCAGCGTTCTCAGCCCGCCCAGCCGCTTTGCGTCGCGCGTATGCGCCTCATGGTCGACGATCCCGGCGGTCATGAAGAGCGCGGCCTTGAAGGTGGCGTGGTTGATGATGTGAAACACCGCGACGACGGCGGCGATCTTGGTTCCGAACCCCAGCAGCATGGTGATCAGGCCGAGATGGCTGACGGTGGAGAACGCCAGCAGTGCCTTCAGGTCGTCTTTAAAGAGCGCGGCCGCCGCGCCGACCAGCATCGTCACAAGCCCTGTCGTGCTGACGATGTAGAACCAGGCGTCCGTTCCCGCCAGAACCGGCCACAGCCGCGCCATCAGGAACAGCCCGGCCTTCACCATGGTCGCCGAGTGCAGATAGGCCGACACCGGCGTCGGCGCCGCCATCGCATGCGGCAGCCAGAAATGCATCGGGAACTGCGCCGATTTCGTGAAGCACCCGGCCAGAATCAGCAGAAGCGCCGGCAGGTAGTAGGGAGAGGCCTGGATCGCCTCCTTGTGATTCAGAATCTCGGATATGTCGTAGCTGCCGACGATCTCACCAAGGATCAGCATTCCTGCGATCATCGCCAGCCCGCCCGCGCCGGTGACCGCCAGCGCCATCCGCGCGCCCTGCCGTCCTTCAGGCAGGTGGTTCCAATACCCGATCAGCAGGAACGAGGACAGCGACGTCAGCTCCCAGAACACCAGCAAAAGCAGGATGTTGTCTGACAGGACAATTCCCACCATCGCGCCCTGGAACAGCAGCAGATAGGTGTAAAACTGGCCCATCGGATCGTCGCGCGACAGGTAGAACCGCGCATAGATGATGATCAAAAGACCGATGCCGAGGATCAGCCCGGCGAAAAACAGGCCAAGACCATCAAGGAAGAAATTGGCGTTCAGTCCGATAATCGGCATCCAGTCGATGCGGGCCTGGATCACCTCGCCGCGCATCACCGCCGGCGCATTTGTCAGCAGCCCGACCAGCGCCAGCAGCGTTACCGCGCCGGTCGTCGACGCGCAGACGTTCCGCCCAGCCCGAATCATCAGGCCAGGAAGCAGCGCACCCAGAAATGGAAGACTTGCAATCAGAAATAGCGACATTCGCCGTCCCCCCTCAGCGCTTCCCCGCGCGCCTTCGCTACGCGGTCGGGCTTATCCCACCCGGAACCCGCTTGCGCGCGGCGCCCCTCCAATCCGCACAATAATCATCGCGCGCCCGAATATGCCAGTGACAAGAGCGCCCATGTCGTCCGCTCAGGGGTCGTTCGCATCGTTTCGGTGGCTAAGACGGCTATTGGCGGATACTGTTCTCTGCGCGCTCGTGGGCGCTTTATGGGGTCTGCTGGGCGCAGGGCGGCTCGGTTGACATCGCAGTCAGCCGACAGGATCGGCCGCTTGCTACAGAATCGACGCCGTCACCGGCTCCCTCCCTGGGGCGACGCTCCCGCTCAGGAGCTTGTCGCGACCTGTGTCTCTGCAGGACCAGGGCGAGGTCAGGTCAGCCTGAACTGATCACCGTTTCGAAGCATGGCGTGCATGATCACGGCGAGCTTGCGAGCGAGCGCGACGCGGGCCTTTCGCATCGTAGACCGTTTGGCGATGGCGAAAGCCCAGTCCTTCAGCTTCAGAGGGCCCTTATAGCGGGTCATCATGACGTTGGCGGCTTCGTAGAGCAGCGTTCGCAGCCGCCGGTCGCCGCATTTGGAGATCCGACCGACATAGTTGATCTCGCCGGACTGGTGTCGTCGCGGGACGAGGCCGAGATAGGCGCCGACATCTTGCGAGCGTTTGAAGCGATGTGGATCGTCGATCGCCGCTGTGAAGGCGAGCGCCGTCAGGGGGCCAACGCCGGGGATCGTCATGAGCCGGCGACAGGCGTCGGACGCGCGGGTCAGACGCTTGATGTCGGCATCTATCGCGCCGACGGCTGCGAGAACCGCGGCCCGCGCCGCGACCAGCCCACGCATCGCGCGGACAGGCCATCCGCGCCGTCGCTCATGCCGAGGACCTGATCGACGAAGGCCAGGCTGAGACCACCCGGCGGCCGTACGCCAAACACCACCGCGAGGCCGCGGATCTGGTTCTCCAGCGTGACCCGCTGGCCGACCAGTTTCTTGCGCGCCGCGATCAGCGCGCGCACGGCATATGCGGGCAGAGACTTCACGTGCACGGGCTTAAAGAAGCCGGTGCGCGACAGATGCGCCAGGCCCTGGACGCCGTTGCGGTCCGTCTTGTGCGCCTTCAATGACTTCAGCGCCTGATAGGCTTGGCGGCTGGATTCACATTTCAAGTGCGACACCGAGGTTGGCGGCGAAAGCCTCGATCGGCGTTTGAAAGCCGAGGCATTTTCGAGGCGTTGAGTTGAGGTTCCAGATCACGTCGTCGATGCCGTCATCGGTGTATCCTCCAAGATTGGTTTTTCGGGGAAGGTCGCGGCGCAACCGGCCGTTGGCGTTCTCGATGCCTCCGCGCCGCCGCGGGCTGTGCGGGTCGCAGAAGAAGGCGCGCAGGCCAATCTGACCGGTCACGCTCTCGTGCCTGGCGAACTCGCCGCCGTTGTCATGGGTGATGGTGCGCCGAGCCTTTGGCGCCAGTCCGCCCAACTCCGCGGCGATGGTGCTGGCGGTCAGCTCCGAATCCTTGCTGAGAAGACGCCGGGCCAGCGTCAGACGGGAGCGCTCTCCTGCAGCGTCAGCAGGATGTCGCGCTGACGGCGGAAATGCATCAGGTCTCCCTCCCAGTGGCCGAACTGACTGCGGAGATGCGCCTGTGTCGGCCTCTGGTGGATGGAAATACGGTTCGGGATCGCCGGTTCTCGCCGACCGTTCCGCCTTCGCCGGCCGCGCTTCGCCTTGCGCTGCGCAAGCTGGCGGGGCAGTCTCGCGCGGCGGCCCGCAGGGCTGTAGACATGGCGGTAGATGGATTCCGCGCTCACCCCGTGCTCCACTTCCTCCAACTCCATCCGTCCCGCGATCCGCTCCGGAGACCATCCCCTGGCGAGACGGTCCTCGAAGTGTTCGCGCAGGCGGGTGGAGCGCCCGATCCGCGACCCGCGCAGCTTGCGCGCCCAGGCCCGCCGGTCGGCGCTGTCCGGCCGGTAGTTGCCAACGCAGCGATTGCGCCGGAGTTCGCGGTCGATCGTCGAGCGATGCCGCCCCAGACGGCGCGCGATCTCCGCCTTCGGCAATCCCATCTCCATCAGGCCGCGCAGGCGGCAGCGTTCCTCAAGCGAAAAGTGTATGTATCTCGTTCCCATGGCGATCCCGGTCATAGCCGGTGTCGCACTTGGTTTGTGAGTCTAGTGGCGGCTTTCAATGCAAACAATCGGGATGCCGTGCTTCGTGAGACCGTGGTGTAGCATCGGCGCCATGCGTCCGGTTTCGAATACTACGCGCTTACAATGTGGCCCTTTATTCAACGCCGCCGCGATCTGATCCGGCGATGTCTCCGTCGTCGCCTCACGGACGATCTCGCCCTCGCGATCGACGACGCAGATATGCGTCTCTTCCATCGAGACGTCCAATCCCACAAAATACTCCATGGCTGTTCTCCTTTTCCAAACGGAGACCGATCATATCGGCCTCACAGGGGAGCAGCCGCTCATTACCCAATGTTGAAAAAGTCGAAAATCGAGCTTGCACGGAAACTTCGCAAAAACAAGCTTGATTCAATATGTCTCCCGTCAGCGCCTATGGCCGATTTGATGTGATTGTTTAACGGAGGGATTTGGTCTCATCGTAGCCACCAAGGTGTGGAGATGAGACGGAAACCCGGGACTACGAAATCGACGGCCGATCGGGTCGTGAAGGACATCCGCCGCAGGACGCGCAAGTGTCACTCAGCTGAGGAGAAGATTCTCATCGTTCTTGAGGGCCTGCGCGGCCGCCAGTTCGCTCACACCGTCGCGCAGAACCGCCCGACGGACCCGATGATAAATCTCCAACCCGTACATCCCCGCCTCGAACCAACCTTCATTGGTCCGAGACTTTCACGTGGCGGGATTTTACGCCGCCCGCAGCAGTGCCACCCCACCACTCCAGTGGCTGGATTTACTGGCACCATCTACACAAAATCGGGGCAAGTCCAAATTCTGCCGCAGACGCAGTGCAGGTCTACAATCGCCTGAACTGCGCTCCAATGGCCTTCTGGCTGGCAGAGGCTGTCGGTGTGCCCGAGGCATCTTTAACGTCTGCATACGCCGCTGCCACGTGAGCGCCGCCAGATGCGGTGAACCCGTTTGAGGTTCACCTGCCAACCAGACAACCAATAACGTAGATTCGGCTGCTTCGGGGGGAAGTTTAGTTGAACGGCGCGATATGGTCGCTTTCGCGGGCGAGCAGCACGGACCTGTTTACTTCTTCCCAGCGGCCAAAGGCGCGTTCCGCCTCACGATGTTGCCGCTCAGTCCACTCGCAACGTGGCGCGACATCGGGGTCGGTGGGAGGAAACTCAATCTCGGTGACGCCGGACTGGTATCTGTCGATAAATGCGTCGCGTTCTTCTCGACTCGTCCAAAAGCTCGTCTTCTGGGATGCATCAAACAGGTTCGCGTTTTCCTTGAGCAACGCGAAATGCCAGCGTCTGCGGCGTTGCTTTGCCATTAACACGTTTTCGATCTTGGCTCTGCGCATCCAGAGGGCGGCAGCGTTCGGAACGGAGCCGCGCATTTTCGCTTCGCTCTGCGGCATGATTGCGCCAATTCTCGCATCCTGACAGAAAGAGGTGACGAGATTTGACGCCGCTGCTTTCTCGAAATTACGTAGCTTTACAGGAAAGTAGCTGGAAATCAGATCGATTTGCCAGCGATAGTCGAAGCGGAACGTCCGGGTCTCCAGAAACTCCTGGAATGAGATGGTGGACGCTCCTCGAACCATATTTTCCGAATATAGAGACCCCGCGAAGTTGTCGAGCCGGCGAAAATACAGAAGCACCTCCACATCGAACCCGGCCAGAACAGCCGCGAACCTGTCGACGAACCGGGCGCGACAAGCGTAGTCGCTTTCGGACGCAACCGCCAAGAGAGACGGTGCCGTGCACCGGTATATGGATTCGGCGCTGATTAGCGTCAGGCCCTCAGAACGCCCACGGACCGCGGCGGTGAAATCGCCAATTCTTTCGCGGTCTTGGTTCCCGAAGTTGGCCACTGCTTCTGGAAATGCAAATTGAGCGACCGCGCTGTTGCCCTTTGGATTGACAGGAAAATACTCCCAGATCGGCGGATACCAGATGCCGCTCGCTTCGAGCCGCTCCCGGTTCAAGGAGAGAAGTGTCTGAATTGTGGTCGTGCCCGTCTTGTGCGTTCCGGCGTGGATGAGGATCTTCGCGGGTTTCATGGCTGGTCTGTATCCTGTCGCAGTTTTGATCCATACTTGCCGACATGCGCGCTGTCATGTCGCGAATCCCGCTGAGCACTGCAACTGCCTGTTGCGGGCCGCGCGATCCCAGATTTTTGCTCCGCGGTTTTTACCGATACCTATGACTGCCTGACCACCGCCGAAGCCCCGAAGGAATGTGTCGCTACTTTAGGCCCAGCCGACGTTTGATTGCACGCAGCGGTGCGGCAATCTTCCAAAACGAGCCGGTTTTCTGCGCCGAGGTTCTGCGCTGCAGGGATTTGAGTTCTGCCGCCATTTCCTTCTCGCGTCTACTATTGTCAAACTTAGCCTGCTTAGCCTGGATTGCGTTGTATGAGTACAAGCTCCAGATCCTGAAGGCGAGTTGGCGGTCAACTGGAGTGACGGATTCGACGTCGGAGAGGATGTTGCTTTTTCCGCTGTCAGATTCATCCGGAACGGCGACGTAATCGGGAAAAGAGATCTCGTATCGCTGTAATAAGATCGAACAATCCTGCCGATTACCTGCGGCGACACTTCGTGCGGCGCTTTCAAAAAGGATCGGCTTGTTCGAACGGTCTGAATGAATGGATGCGTCCCTCAAGGCGCGCCAGAAACGCTCTGAATGTTCCCTGGAGTAGCGGATGGGATCATCGGGGAAGCCCAATGAACGCCGCGCGAGGTCGAGGATGAAAAGAATTTCTGCAGAAAGAGCCTCATTCGACGTGATGCGTTCAAACGCGGATGTGTCCAGATCAACCAGATCCCGGATTTGTTGGAAAAAATCTTCAATCAGATCGCCGCCTTTCAAAGTCGTCCGATCGAAGGCGTGAACCGTCGCCGAGGCGTTCAGCGCTTCCTCGAAACGCCTGATGATCGAGGAAAAATCTGTCCTGAAATCGCTTGGGGGTACGATGCAATAGGATCGCTTCAGATTCTCCTGCATCATCGAGAGGTAGTACTCTTCAGGGCCTCGCAGGTAGGCAATGATCCGGATATCGTTCAACCACGGTTCAAGGAATTCCCGCAGCCGCCCAAGGGGCGCGTCGGAGTAGTCAGACATGAACGCATTGGCTAGCTCCTCGCATGAGAGAACGACATGGCCGTTGGGGCGCTCACGGGTGAATTGAGTGAGCATGTCCCGGATGTTCCGCAGGGTTGGGTCATGATCATCGCCCGGTTTCCAGTGCTTGTTCACGAGCAGCTTTAACGATCTCTGTTTGAAATCATTCGTCGGAAGGGGATAGAAAACTCCCTTCCCCTCAAGCAGATCTTTGTTTTTTTGCAGGCATTTCTGAAGGCTTGTGGTTCCTGTCTTCGGAAAGCCGATATGGAGGACGAGGGTCATGCGAACTGTGCCAGCGCCTACTTTGAGTTAATCTCTTCCGTCACGCTCGGGTTCTGCAGCAGAGTCAAATTAGACAACATTCGCAGTGCTCCGGCATGCCGGACAATGATTGGTTCGTCTCGGACCACAATTCTCATGCACGGTTCGTTGCATATAACGTTTGCCCGTACGTTGCCAGCTTGGACTTGCCCCGATTTTGCTCCGACAACCTCGCCGACGGCCGGTCGTTCCGAACGTTGAACGTGCTGGACGATTTCAATCGCGAAGGGCTGGGGATCGAAGTCGATTTCTCGCTGCCGTCCGAGCGGGTCGTGCGCACACTCGACCGGATTATCGAGTGGCGCCGCGCGCCAGATACGGTCCGGGTCGACAATGACCCGGAATATGTCAGTGGGAGGCTGCAGGCCTGGGCCGAGAGGGGCGGCGTTGCCCTTCGATACATCCAGCCCGGCAAGCCGCAGCAGAACGCCTATGTCGAACGCTACAACCGCACCGTCCGCCAGGAATGGCTCAGCCGCTACATCTTTGAAAACATCGAGGAGGTTCAAGATCACGCAGCACGATGGCTGTGGACATACAAAAATGAGCGCCCGAACATGGGCATCGGCGGGATCACTCCCGTACAGAAACTGAAAATGGCCGCGTAAATTCTACCGACCGACCCAATTAAAATTGGGGGGATTACCGGGGGTGAAGGCGATGGACGCATGGGCCGCTCCCGCGGCGGTCTGATGGCCAGTATCCACGCGGTGGTCGACGCCGAGGGCCGCTCCATCCGCCTCGCATTGACCGCGGGACAGGCCCATGACGGCCCGATCGCGACCGGGTTGCTCGGAGGGTTCGGCACCGGTGCCATCCTCCTCGCCGACCGCGCCTATGACAGAAACGCCGATCTGAATGCGTATTTCGCCCCGGTCGCGGCGGCTTTGGCGGAAAAGCAGGATGGGATCCTGGCTGAGTTTGCAGCGGCGCAGGGCGGCGCGGTCGATCTGGGCGAGTACTACAACACAGATCCTGTGAAGACCGCCGGCGCGATGCGCCCCAGCGCGACACTGTACGCCATCACCGACTGAGGGCCGAACCAAGAGCCACAACGGGGCGCGCGTCAATTCGCGGCTCGCGCCTGACGGCCGATCTGGCGCCATTTTCACGGACTCGATGCAACATCTTGCTCGAATAACGATTACAGTGAAGCGAGTGATGGCGAGAGGGTCACCCGATGACAAAGTTCAAAGCCGCTGTCTTCGATTGGGCCGGCACGATGATCGACTTCGGTTCGTTCGCGCCGATGGGCGTGTTCGTCAAAGCCTTTGCCGAGTTCGGCGTCGAAGCAACCATCGAGGAGGCGCGCGGCCCGATGGGCGCGCCCAAATGGGACCATATCAAAACGATGATGGGTTCACCCTCGATCGCGGCGCAGTGGCGTGAAAAGTTCGGCCATGCGCCGACTGACGCAGATGTGAACAAGGTCTACGAGGTCTTCGTGCCGATGAACGAGCGGGTCGTCGCCGACTACGCGACGCTGGTGCCGGGCGCGGCGATAATGGTCGCGACGCTTCGTGCGAACGGTATGAAGGTCGGCTCCACCACAGGATACACCCGCTCAATCATGGAAAATGTGTTGCCGCTGGCGGCAGCCCAGGGATATGCGCCTGACAATCTGGTCTGCGCCGACGATCTGCCCGAAAGCAGGCCGGGACCGCTGGGCATGTATCAATGCTTCATCGATCTTCAGGTCTATCCGCCCGAAGCCGTGATCAAGGTCGATGATACGGAGCCAGGCATCGCCGAAGGAGCGGCGGCGGGTTGCGTGACCGTCGGTGTGACCTTGTCAGGAAACTACGCAGGAAAGACGCCAGAGGAGATCGCCGCCGCCTCGCCTGAGGAACTCAATCGGATTCGCGCCGTCGCGTCCCAGCGCCTGATCGCGGCGGGCGCCGATCACGTCATCGATACGGTCGCCGATCTGCCCGCGCTGATCGCGCGGCTGGAAGATGATGGCTGAGGTTAGGCTACCCCTCGGCCTCCAACCCCAATTCCGCAGCCAGTCTCAAGATTTCGTTGTGCTCCCGGCTTTCAACTGGGAATGCGGCGGCACCCGTTTTGATCGCGTTTTTCGCCGCGTCAGCATCCTGAAGAACCGCGTAGGATCGGATCAGCATCAGCCATCCTCCGACATCGGATGGATCGTCCTCCAGCCGCGCCGCCAGCCCGTCGACCATGCCCTTGATCATTTCATTCTGTTCATCGGCGCTGAGCTGCGCCGCCGCCGCGACCTGCTCATCAGTTGGGCCGCGGCGCCTGCCGGCTGGGGACGAGATTTCATTTTTCGCCGCGTCGATCTGTGTCAGCAGGAAGGGCGCGCCGGAGTATTCCTCCGCCATTGCATCCAGCGCGGCCAGCGCTCCCGGCGCGTCTCCTCCCGCGGCCATCGCTTTCGCAGCGTCGATCCGCGCTTCCCAACCATTGGCGTTGGTTTCAGGCGCAACTGAAGCAATGACGGCCTGTCCCGGCGTTAGCGGGAAGGAGCCTGCATCCTGCGCCATCACCGCCCAACCGGGCAAAATCTCGGCCGGGTCTCGTTCTAGGAACCGAGCCATATTGGTGACGTCGCGGATCACCAGCGGCGTCCACGGCGCGTTGGGCGGGGAGTCGTGCAACAGCGCAACCCAGCTATCCATGGCGCCCTCGAAGTCTTTCTTCTGAGCCTTGGCCAACGCAACGTAATATCGCGCGCGCGGATCCTGCGGCGAGCGTGCCAGCACCTGTTCGAAAGCGAGACGCGCTGCGGGCGGCACCTTGTTGCCATTGGCGAGTGTCAGCGCCTCCGCATAGGCTGAGACGACCATCGGTCGGTCGTTCGACAACGCAGCTGCCCGGCGATAGGCCTCCGCCGCCGAGGCGTGGTCGCCCTGCGCCGACGCTTCCTCCGCCTCCGTCCAAACATCGTCAAAGCTTTCTGGGTCGGAAGGCGCCTGAGTCTTGGATCCTTGCAATTCCGCCAGCCGGATTTCCACCGCCGCCTTCCGCGCCGCCAAGGGCTGGTCCGGCTCTCCCGGTTCGCCGAGCGCCAGATACCCGCCCAGCGCGCCTGCGCTTATGACAAACGCCAGCGCAAGCGCCAACGGGGTCTGGCGGCGCGTCACCACGATCCCGCTTTGCAGCTTGCCTGCAGCGCGCAGGGCGCGGCGCTCGATTTCGCGCTTGGCTTCTTCAGCGGCCGAGGTGTTGATCAACCCGGCGGCGGCGTCGCGCCCGACCTCGTCGATCTGGTCGCGGTAAATGGAAAGCGATTGCTGCGACTCTGTGAGGTCCACGTCTCCGCGTCGCAGGAGGGGCCGCGCCAGCCACCATATGGCGCCCGCCAGCAAGAGTAAGGCGAAGATCCAGAAGCTCATGCCTCGGCCTCCTTCATCCTCGCGCGCTTCGGCGCTGGGGCTCCGACGCGAAGCCGTCGGTCTGAAACGGAGACCAGCCCCCCCAGCGCCATCAGCGCCGAGCCGAGCCACATCCACGGCACGCCCGGATTGATCCAGTAGCGCGTGACCCAGCCCGCGCCGTCCGGTCCGCCGATCACGGCGTATAGGTCGCCGAACCAGAACGACTCGATGGCCGCCTCGGTGGTCTGGTTGCGCTCCACCGGATACCAGCGCCGCTCAGGGAACAAGAGAGCGACATCCTCGCCGTCACGCGAGACCCGGATGGTGGCGATCGAGGCGCGGTAATTCGGCCCCTCAGCCTCGCCAACGTCCAGAAGGCTAAATTCATATCCGCCCAGTGACACCGGTTCTCCAACGGCTTGCGCTTGAATCGCCTCGGAACGCCAAACGCCGATCGCGGTGACGCCCGCCACGACAAAGGCCATGCCGGCGTGACCCAGCCACAGCCCCCAGGCGGACCTCGGGGCGCGCAGTAGCCGGGAAAGGAAATGGCGGTTAAACCCGCCTGCCCGGCGGAAAAGGTCAACCAGCGTCGAAGTCAGTAACCAGATCGCCAGAGCCGCGCCGATGGCGCCCAAGGGTTCCCGCCAGCCAGTGAAGGCGGCGACGGCAAGCGCGCCCACCACCGCGATCAACCCGGCGGCGAGGCTGCGCATCGCCAGCGCTTTCGCATCGCCACGCTTCCATGGCAGAAACGGTCCGAGGGCCGCGACCAACACCACGATGGCGAAAATCGGTAGGAACGACTTGTTGAAAAACGGTGCGCCGACGGTGATTTTCTCACCTGTCGCAACCTCCAGAACCAGCGGCCAGAGCGTACCGATGAAAACGACGCCGCAGGCGACCGACAGCAAGAGGTTATTGAGGAGCAGCGAGCCTTCCCGCGAGAGCGGCTGGAACACGCCGCCTTCCTCCAAAAGGTGCGCCCGCGCGGCGTAGAGCGCCAGCGCCCCGGCGACCGCCAGCATCAGCAGCGCGAGGATGAAAACGCCGCGCTCAGGATCATTAGCGAAAGCGTGGACGGAGGACAGGACGCCTGAGCGCACCAGGAATGTGCCCATCAGGCTCATGGCGAAGGTGATGATCGCCAGAAGTACGGTCCATTTCTGCAGGCAGTCGCGCTTTTCCACCACAATGGTCGAGTGCAACAGCGCGGTGCCCAACAGCCAGGGCATGAAGCTGGCGTTCTCCACCGGATCCCAGAACCAGAACCCGCCCCAGCCAAGCTCATAATAGGCCCACCATGACCCCAGTGCGATGCCGATGGTCAGCGAAGACCACGCCACCAGCACCCAGGGCCGCGCCCAGCGCGCCCAGGCTGGGTCCATCCGTCCGCGCCACAACGCGGCGACAGCGAAAGAAAAGGCCGTCGAGAACCCGACATAGCCGAGATAGAGCAGCGGCGGATGCATGGCGACGCCGGGATCCTGCAACAGCGGATTCATACCCATCCCGTCCGGGGGCGGCACCGGCAGGCGGGCAAACGGGTTCGACGTCAACAAGATAAACGCCAGGAACCCGACTCCGATCATCGCTTGCACCGAAAGCACCCGCGCCCGCACCCCCAAGGGTATGCCACCGCCAAAAACAGAAATTCCAGCGCCAAAGAGGCCAAGAGTCAGAACCCATAGCAGCATTGAGCCTTCATGGTTGGCCCAAGACCCGGAGATCTTGTAGATCAGCGGCTTCAGCGAGTGAGAGTTGCGGGCGACGTTCTCAACGCTGAAATCCGAAGTGACGTAAGCGTGGATCAACGCGCCAAAGGCGACGGAAAGCGCCAGAAACTGCGCCTGCGAAGCCGCATCCGCCACCCGCATCAGGCCGGGATCGTCCCGTCGCAGACCGGCGATTGGCGCGATCGCCTGTATGGCGGCGAGGGCGAGCGCCAGACACAGCGCGAAATGGCCAAGCTCGACGATCATGAGCCACCTCCGTTCCGGCCATTGAGATGTCCTCTTGCGCCGTTGGCGAGCGTCGAGGGAACCCGAGCCTCCAACACCGATAAATCAGGAACAATCAGCTCGGTAGGCGTCGGAAACAGCACAATTTTTCTTTTCTTGAGTTTCGAAAATAGTCGGCTGACAGTCTCTGCATTCAGGCCGAGATAATCGGCGACGTCATCACGCGCCATCGGCAAATGTAGCACCGAGCCGCCTTGCCCGAACGGCTGTCCCAGCCGGCGGCACATATCTACAATGAAGGCCGCGATCCGCTCGGCTCCATCAAGGCGCCCAAGCGTCAGAAGATGGGCGTTCGCCGCAATCAAACGGTCATGGGTGAGGTGGAACATCGCTTCGTTCGAGCCGCCGTCATGGTCCAATTGAATCACCCGCAGTCGACTGGGGGTCAGCGCCTCGATCCAGCAATCGGCGGAGCAGATCGGGCAAATGGTTTCGCCCGGCGCATTTAGGCACAATATCTGGCGGCGTCCGTCGGGCAGCACCGTGGAAACGGCGATTAACCCCTCGACGACGGAAAGAAGGCTGTGCCGCTCGGCGTAGCCCAATCGTTCGCTGCGTCCGAGCATAATCTCGCGAGGCGCTTGCCGCGGCGAAGCGCTAGTTCCCGGACTCTGGCCTTCGTTTTGATCGAGGGTTGCTGTCGCCACGATGTCCCTTCTCTCGTACTGGCGTTTTGCCAGCCGAGCGCTGCGCGGTGTTGCCACACCATGGCAGTTCAAGCTTTGAGTTGGATCAAGAGATGCGCTTGTTCCGATTGGCGGAATTCGAAGATTCCTGACGCAGGTCAGGGCGCGCTCACGGCGGCGTGAGTAGCGTTGCGAAGTTTCGAGTCGAATAGTCGGAGGACGCCGTGCGCCCGATCATCGCAAAAACCACCGCCGCTTTGTTTCCAGTTCTGGGCCTTGCCGCCCTTGCTTTCGCATGGGGGGCCGCCCCTGTTGAGGCGCAGGAGAGCGGATGCCTTGGATGTCACGAAGGCATCGAGCAGTTTGTTGAGGGGCCTATGCACGACGCTATCGTGGCGTTCGGCGAGGATTACAACGACCCGCAAGGTTGCGTTGTTTGCCATGGCGGCGATCCGTCCGCGACAGAAGCGGAGGCGGCGCATACCGGAGCGCCCACTGAGCTGACCGAATCCGGCGGGCCGCATATGTTCTATCCTGATCCGGGCGCGGTCTGGATCGCCGACAAATCCTGCGGCCAGTGCCATGAGGGCTACTCCGAGCGTTTGATCAAGTCGCTGATGAACACCGAGGCTGGCAAGCTGCAGGGCAATCTGTGGAGCTGGGGCGTGGTCGACACCAACCGCTCCATCTATGGCAACTACGATCTGGTGGACGAAGACGGCTATGAGCCCACCGTCGGCACTGACGCCTACAAGGAATACATGCTCGCCTACGCGGAGGCCCATCCCGACCAGTTGCCGCCCAGCATGGAGCAGGTGCCGGAAGTGGACGTCGAGGCGATTTCCGAACATCCGCAAATGGCCGGCATCACGTATTCGCGCCAGCAGTGTCAGCGTTGCCATGTCGGTGTGACGGGCCGCGAGAAGCGCGGCGATTTCCGTGGCGCCGGCTGCTCGTCCTGCCACGTGCCTTACTCCAATGAAGGGCTCTATGAAGGCGGCGATCCGACCATCGCAAAGGATCAACCGGGCAAATTGTTGACCCATCAGATGCAGGGAACCCGAAAGACCAAGGTGAAGCACGGCGATGTGGAGTACTCCGGCATCCCCGCGGAAAGCTGCGTTTCCTGCCACAACCGCGGCAAACGGATCGGCACCAGCTATCAGGGTGTGATGGAGTTCCCCTACGGCACGCCATATGACGGTTCGGGCGGCAAGCAGCCCAAACTGCACACCAAGAGCTACCTCTACATCAAGGAAGACCTGCATCATGCGGTTGAATCCCGTCCAGAGAACCCGGAAGGCCGCATGCTTTGCCAGGACTGTCACACCACTGTTGACATGCATGGCGACGGCAACTTGCCGGGCACCACGCTGGCGCAGGTCGAGATCGAATGCGAAGACTGCCACGGCACTGTTTCCAAGTTCCCGTGGGAGCTGCCGCTCGGTTACGGCGAAGAGCATGGCGTCGATATCGGTGACGCCGAGCGTGGACTCGCGGACGACGTCACAGCGGAGCAGTATTTCGCCACCATGTATGATGCTGAGGACGGCTATCTGCTGACCACGCGCGGCAACCCGTTCGGCAACGTGGTCAGGAAAGGGTCGCAGGTCATCATGCACTCGGCCTCTGGACTCGATTTCCAGGTGCCGGTGCTGAAAAAGATCGCTCAGGACGGCACGTGGAAGAGCCAGAACGCCCGCGTCGCCATGGGCTCGGTCGGCACCCACATGGAGAACATGGAGTGCTACGCCTGCCACGCCGACTGGGCGCCGCAATGTTATGGCTGCCACGTCACAGTGAACTACAGCGAAGGCAAGACCGACGTCGATTGGATCACCAACGCCAACTCGCGCGGCGAGGATGGTCTGACCGCCGACGCGGTGCTCGGCACCAACGGTCTTACTTCACCGGGTAAGGTCAGCGAAAGCCGCAGCTATTTGCGCTGGGAGGAGCCGACGCTGGGCATTAACGGCGAAGGCCGCGTCAGCCCGCTGATGCCGGGTTGCCAGGTGATTACGACGGTGATTGACAAGGATGGCAACACGGTGGCCCAGAACGAGATCTGGATGACGCCGGACGCTGGCGGAACCAAGGGCCTCGATCACGCCGCTGTTCAGCCGCACACAGCCGGGCGCGAGGCGCGGACCTGTGAGAGCTGTCACAACAACCCGAAGGCGTTGGGCTACGGCATCTCGGGCGGTCGCTTCATGGCCAAGAACGCGACGGGCTATGTAATCGATCTGGAAACTCCAGGCGGCGACATCATCCCGCAGCAAAGCCGACCTCAGGCGCAGCCGATCCCGCAACTCGACCACGACCTGAGCCGGATCGTGACTGAGGACGGCGAGCAGTTGGTCACCGTCGGGTCGCACTGGCCGCTGACCGGTCCGCTGCCGCAGGATACGCGGGAGAAGATGGAGCGGACCGGGCTTTGCATGGGCTGCCACCAGAACATGACCGACGAGGAAATCTGGACAGCCGTCAACTCGGAGAAGTTCGTCAATAATGACGAGCATCAGGCGCGGATGGACGAAGCGATCCACGCCTTGGCTGAGAAGAAGAGGGCCCAGTAAGGGCGGAGGAGAAGATGATGCGAAACACTTTGATCGCCGCCATCGGGCTCGCCGCCCTCGCCATGCCGGGGACTGCAGGAGCCGACAGTTTCACGGGCTCCGGCTACACGGCGCTGGATCTGCTCTCGCCCTGCCAAGAGGCGGACAACGACGCCCGTTGGGGCGAGGCGGCGGAGACCGAGTGCGAGCAATATGTGCTCGGTTTCGTCGATGCGATGAAAGAACTGGGCGCGGTCGGGCCGGAGGCGGGCGTTTGCCCACCTGAGGTCAACACCGGCGATGAGGTCCGCTGGGCGTATATGCGTTGGATCCACGCGGATTATTCCAACCGCAAGGCGATGCCGGCGGCTGACGCGCTGCTCGCCGCGCTGAAGGATAGCTTCCCCTGCGCACAGTAAGATCGACATCGGACACCCAGCTAGGATAGATGGCGGGGCTATAGGCCATCAGAGGTGGCTCGGGAAATCTGAACAGCGGCGTTATGTGGCCTTTCCGCTCCCCTCCGCCGCTTCTGCGACGATTGCTCATATTCCGCTTCAGACCGTATAGGTGTGGCGGACGCCCGGCGCGCGCGATATCGTTTCATTTGAAACGCGGCCGCCATCGAACTGCTTTGCAGGCGGTCAAACAATTGCGACGCAAATCGATGAGCCTGGACGAAAGCCTACTGACGAATATTCCTCCCTTCCGGAAGCTGAGCGACGTTCAGATCCGTGAAGTGCTGCATCATGCGACCCCAAGGCGGTTCGCGCCGGGCATGAGCATCTTCGAGCAAGGCGCCGAAGCGGATAAATTTTATCTGTTGCTGGACGGGCATGTCCGGGTGACGCGGCTGAACGAGGACGGCGAACAAGTCATCATGCTGCATATCGTCAGCGGGCATCTGCTGGGAATTGCGCCAGCGATGGGGCGCAGTTCCTATCCGGCCACCGCATCGGCGGCGGACGAATGTCTGACGCTGTCATGGCCCACGCGTCTGTGGCCAGAGTTCATTGAGCGCTATGACGGTTTCGCCACGGAGACCTACAAGGATGTCGGCGACCGAGTCGAAGAGATGCAAAAGCGGATTATCGAACAGGCCACGAAAAACGTGGAGCAGCGGGTCGCCTCCGCCCTGCTGCGGCTGATCAACCAAAGCGGCAAGAAAGTCGACCGGGGGATTGAGATCGACTTCCCGATCACCCGCCAGCATATCTCGGAAATGACCGGAACCACGCTGCACACCGTCAGCAGACTGATGAGCACGTGGGAGAAGGACGGAATCGTCGCCAGCCGTCGCAAGCGCGTCGTCGTGTTGCTGCCCCAGCGCCTGATGGCGCTCAGCGCGCCGCGCTCATAGGTCGGAAAATGCCTCCGCGCCAAGCGTTGTCAGCAGATCATCGCAGAACTTCGTCAGAGGCACTTCCTGCAACTCACACGCCTCGCCCAGAGTGTGAAACCGGGTGACCGCGCAGCCAACACACATCATGCTGTGTTTCAGAAAAACGGGCGGCGAACCCGGCCAGCGCTCCATGACGTCGAATACGCTGACATCCTGAATCTTTTCCGCAATCGAAACTGAGGAAAGGTCCGTCGAGCCTTCGGCCATGCGCGTGCTCCCGACCTCCGTTGCGCCGAAAAAGCGCGTTGGTGGACCGGATCAAAATACAGAGGCGACAAACGCACGTTCTTTGCGCTGGCTCAAACTTCTGCGGACGCCCTGCGCATAGGGTCCGGGCCTCCGAAGCGTCAGCAGGAATCGTGACATGTCCGAAGTGCTAACCAAGTCGAGAGCCAGGAATATATTCTATGGAGGCTCGCTGTTTTTCGCTATTATATTTATAATACTGACAATACAAAGTCACCTATACATCGTGAATACTTCCACAGCCGGAATGCCGCTGACTCAAGAAGTGATTCTTGGCAAGCATGTGTGGGAGCGCCATTCCTGCATCAACTGCCACTCGATTCATGGCGAGGGCGCCTATTTCGCGCCTGAAGTCGGCAATGTGATGACCCGCTGGGGCGTGCTTGACGATCCCGAGGCCGCTTACGAAGCGCTCGACGGCTGGATGAAAGCGATGCCCACCGGGATCGAGGGCCGCCGTCAGATGCCGTTCTTCGAAATCAATGAAGAAGAAATGCGCGGGCTGGCCGAGTTCCTGCGCTGGGCCGATCAGACCAACACCCAAAACTGGCCGCCCAACGACGCCGGCTAAGGAGAAAGAACCGTGAAATACCAATCGCAAAAAGTCGCCTACTACTATTTCCTGGCGGCAATGGCCTTGTTCGCGATCCAGGTGCTGGGCGGACTTCTGGCCGGCTGGGTCTATGTCTCGCCGAATTTCCTGTCCGAACTTCTGCCGTTCAACATCATCCGCATGCTGCACACCAACGCGCTGGTGGTTTGGCTGCTGCTGGGCTTCTTCGGCGCCGCCTACTATCTGCTGCCCGAGGAAAGCGAGAGAGAGATCCATTCGGTCAAGCTCGCCTATCTGCAGCTCGCCATAATGATCATAGGAACGCTAGGCGCCGTGGTCAGCTATCTGTTCCGCATCCATGGCGGGCGTGAATTCCTGGAGCAGCCGCTGTGGGTGAAATTCGGTATCCTGGTTGCCGCGCTGATCTTCCTTTTCAACATCACCATGACGGTGCTGAAAGGACGCAAGACAGCGATCACCAACATCCTGCTGATGGGCCTGTGGTTGCTGTCGCTGCTGTGGCTCTTCGCCTTCATCAACCCGGACAACCTGTCGCTCGACAAGATGTACTGGTGGTTCGTGGTCCATCTTTGGGTCGAGGGCACCTGGGAGCTGGTGATGGCCTCAATCCTCGCCTTCCTGCTGCTGAAGATGACCGGCGTGGATCGCGAAGTGATCGAGAAATGGCTCTATGTCATCGTCGCCACAGCGCTGTTTTCCGGCATCCTGGGCACCGGGCACCACTTCTACTGGATCGGCACGCCGTCCTACTGGCAGTGGATCGGTTCGATATTCTCGACCCTCGAGGTGATCCCGTTCTTCGCGATGATGACCTTCGCCTTTGTGATGGTCTGGCGGGGGCGTAAGAACCACCCCAACAAGGCCGCGCTCCTCTGGGCGCTCGGCTCGGCCACGGTTGCGTTCTTCGGTGCCGGGGTCTGGGGCTTCCTTCACACGCTGCACGGGGTGAACTACTACTCCCACGGCACCCAGATCACCGCGGCGCACGGGCACTTGGCGTTCTATGGCGCCTATGTCGCGATGAATCTGGCTGTGTTCAGCTATGCGATGCCGATCCTGCGCGGGCGCGATCCGTATAATCAGGTGCTGAACATGATAAGCTTCTGGCTGATGACAGGCGGCATAGCGTTCATGACTTTCGTGCTGACATTCGCCGGCACGATCCAGACGCACATGCAGCGCGTGCTGGGAGAGTACTTCATGGACGTGCAGGACCAGTTGGACTTGTTCTACGTCATGCGGTTCGCCTCTGGGATCGCAGTGGTTCTGGGTGCGCTGCTGTTCATCTACGCCCAACTCGTGCCGCGCAAAGAGCTGTTCGGGTCGAAGGACAGAGCGTCGCCGCCGGACGCTGAGGGAGAGGCCGCGTGACAGTGCATTCCCAGGTTTTCGAGCCGCCATTCTATCGGCCTATCGCGGATGAATGTGCGCTGTTCGAAACGGCCTTTAAAAACGGTCTGCCCCTTCTCTTGAAGGGGCCGACCGGCTGCGGCAAAACCCGGTTTGTCGAGCATATGGCGGCTCGCATGGGCCGTCCGCTTTACACCGTCGCCTGCCATGACGACCTGTCGGCGGCGGATTTAATCGGGCGCTATCTGCTGAAAGGTGGAGAGACCGAGTGGATCGACGGCCCGCTGACCCGCGCGGTGCGCGAGGGCGCGATCTGCTATCTCGATGAGGTGGTGGAGGCGCGCAAGGACGTGACTGTCGTCCTGCACCCGCTGACCGACAACCGCCGGCGGCTGATGCTGGACCGGACGGGTGAGGAGTTGGCTGCGCCCGAGGGCTTCATGCTGGTCGCCAGTTACAATCCCGGCTACCAGAACATCCTGAAGCGGCTGAAACCCTCGACGAGGCAGCGCTTCCTGTCGATCTCATTCGACTTCCCGGACCCGGAGAACGAGTTGCACGTAGTCGCTGAGGAAAGCGGGCTTGACGAGGCCCGGGTCAAACCTCTGATCCGGTTGGCGGGACATATAAGAAAGCTCTCGGGTCTTGATCTTGAGGAAGGCGTCTCGACGCGACTGTTGATCTACGCGGCCTCTCTGATCGCCGGCGGCATGCCGGTGGAGCGGGCGCTGGACGCCGCGGTCGTCGAACCGCTGACGGATGAGCCGGACGTGCGTGTCGCTTTGCGGGATCTAATCACCGCGATCTACGGATAATACCATGGCCATCAACCCGCTTGACCTGATGGAGCCGGAGGAAACGGTCGGCAACCTGTGGCACGACTACGCCCGCGGGATTGACGCGCCTCAGCTTCATCAGGACCAGGCGGCTCATCTGGCGGAGATGCGCCCCAGCCTGACAGTGCTGTTCCGTGCGCTGGGCGGCCCGCCGGGGGTAGAGATCGACGAAAGCCCTGCTGAGGCCTCCGATCACAGGCTGTCCGTAAAACGCAAGCTCGGCACCTATCGCGAATTGGCGCCAAGGGCCCGGTTCGACGGTGAGCGCCTGCGCCTGCCGCCCGATGTCACAGCATTCCCTGACCCGGCGCTGAACCGGGGCGTCTATCTGTGGCTCGCCGGCCTTGGCGCCGTGGTCGACGTCGCGCCGCGACCGGCTGACCCCCTGCAGGCGGACCTTCAGCAACTCGCGCTGATGAAACAGGCGACCGCGCGGCTCAGCACGCTCTGCCCGGGGCTCGGCAGCCGGTTTCGCGCTGCCAGCGAGCATTATCTGAGCGCCCGCAACCGCCCAAGGCTGCCTAAATGGGAGGCTGCCGTCGAAGCTCTGGCGCGCCATATCCTTGGCGACCCCGCGCCGCTCAGCCCCGAACACGCCGCGCTTTACGAGACGCTGGATGATCCGTGCGCGCCACGGGTAGAGGTCGCGCCCGCGAGATACATGCCGATGGCACCTATCCCGCTGTGGCTGACCGTCGCCCCACCAGAGGTCGGCCGCGCCGCCAAGAACGCGGATCACGAGGAGGAGGAGGCACCGCCGCCCGAGGTCGCGGGGACGACAAAACGCAAAGTCTCCACCCGCGAGAATCGAGACGAGGCGAACCGCGACGACAGCTTCATCATCCACCGGTTCGAGGCGATCCTCAGCTGGGCCGAAAGCCTGAATCTGAACCGTAGCGTCGATGATGATGACGAAGACGACGCCCAGAAAGCGGCCGACGATCAGGACCAGATCGCTGTCTCAAGCCATCAGCGCAAGACGGCGACCAAGCTGCGGCTGCATCTGGACCTGTCGCCCGAGGACGCCGATCACGAACGGCTTGCGGGTGAGTTCACCTATCCCGAATGGAACCACCGCAGCCGGGATTACCTGCAGGATCATTGCCGCGTGCTGCAGGCGGATGCGGACGCCGTCCACGACGCGCCGATGTTGACCGATCCGGCCCAGCGCCGCCGAATGCGCAAAGTCCGCCGCCAGTTTGAGGCGTTGCGCCCGCGCCGAATCGTGCGCCCGCGCCAGATCGAGGGGGTTGAACTGGATCTCGACGCCCTGATTTCGGCCCGCGTGGACCTGAGCGCCACCGGGCGCTGCAGCGACCGCATCTATCAGGATCTGCGCGCGACCGATCGCGATCTGTCGGTGGGGTTCCTGATGGACACGTCCCGCTCAACCGAAGCGGCGATCGGCGACACCACGGTGATCGAGATCGCGCGCGAGGCGCTGGCCGCGCTGGCGGGCGGAATCGACGCCAGCGGCGACCAGTTGGCGATCTGGGGGTTCTCCTCGCTCAAGCGCGATCGGGTCTTTATCAAACTCTGCAAGGCGTTCGACACGCCGATGTCGCCGGAAGTGACCGCGCGCATCGCTGGTCTCAGGCCGGGGCATTACACACGTCTCGGCGCCGCCATCCGGCACGCCAGCGCAATGCTGGCGCGCGAGGACAGCGAGCGTAAATTGCTGCTGGTTCTGACCGACGGCAAGCCGAACGATCTGGACCACTACGAGGGCGTGCACGGAATCGAAGACAGCCATATGGCGGTGCGCGAGGCCCGCGCGCTTGGCTTGACCGTGCACGGGATCGTCATCGATCAGGACGGTCAAAACTGGTTCACACGCATCTTCGGCCGCGGTGGATATTCGCTGTTGCCCGACCCGCAGCGCCTCAACCAGGCGCTGCCCCAAATATATCGCTCTCTCACGCAGGAGGTTTGAACACATGCACCTTATCCGTCTGGCGCTCTGCGCCCTTCTGGTCGCGCTGCCCGTCGCCGCCTCGGCCGCAGCGTATGAACGCCCGATCCCTCAAGCGCAAAGCGCGACGGTGGAGCATTGGTTCTTCCTGGCATCGGTATCACTGCTGCTTGCGTTGGCTGCGGTCGGCTGGCTAGTGCGTCGCCGATGAGCGACGGACGCTGGTCCGTGCTGCGCATCGCATGCTGGCTTTATCCTTTCGGGGCCGGAGCGATGGCGATCAACTTGTTCTTCTTGTCGCTGATCCTGTCCTGGATCGGCTGGGAGGTTCTGACGCCGGTCCAGTCCCTGATCGGCGGGCTGATCATCGGCGTTCCCGCAACCTACGCCTTCGCCGCGCATATCCGGCGGTTGATGGACAAGGCGGACGGGAAGTAACCGCATGAGCCTGACCGACGGTCTGAGGCTTCGTCACCCTGAGTACAATTGATGATTTCGACCCCCTTTCAGAACTGGAGCCAACCATGAAACTGATAACCACTGCGCTCGCCGCGCTCGCCATTGGCGTCGCTGGGTCCGCGCTCGCCGAGGCCGACGCGGCGAATGGCGAAAAGGTCTTCAAGAAGTGCAAGGCCTGCCACGCAGTTGGCGACGGCGCCAAAAACAAGGTCGGCCCGATGCTGAATGGCGTCGCCGGCGCTGAAATCGCCTCCGTCGATGGGTTCAAGTATTCAAAGGCATTCCTGGCCCGCAAGGATGAAGGCCTCGTCTGGACCGATGAGGAGTTGGGCGCGTTCCTCGCTGCGCCGAAGAAGCACACCAAGGGCACGAAGATGAGCTTTGCAGGCGTGAAGAAGCCCGAAGACCGGGCCGATGTCATCGCCTATATCAAAGGCTTCTAGGTAAGCTGCGCGCGGCGGCCCGCGCATCATTTCAGGCGAGGCTCGGTCTGTGGATCGAGCCTCGCCAGCCAGTCTCAAGCGGATTCGGCCCTCATGGGTTCCTTGAACTAAGCTGGGGGCGCGAAGGCGGAAGTCTTGGCGAACTGATTGCGGGCCACAGGGCGATCAAAAAGGCTGCGAAGGCCAGCACCCACATCCCGCCTGACGACAGCATTGAGATATCGCGCCAATACGGGCCGCCCAAAGACGCTAAGGCGCGCAAGACGGCCGAGGCCAGAATCAACGTGAACGCCAAGGCGACCAACGCCGGCGCCCGAAGCGCTCTCCCGGTGTGGCCCAGGATCGCCCGGCTCATCACCGCGAGCGTCATCCCGCCAACAGCGCCGATGCCGGTCACATGTAAAGCCGCAATGGTGTCGAGATAACCCAGCATCGCCAGACCGAAGGCGAGGTAGCCGAGCGCAAGCATTCCGAATCCAAGATGAAGGCTCCAGAGCAGAGGTTCGAAACGGGTCCATGCCCCTCGCCACCTCGCCAGCCGGAACGCCTGCGCCAAGCCGGCCAGAATGGCCACCGCCGCGACGGCAAGGTCGGGAGAGCCGATGGCGATCGATACCGGCAATGCGATCGCCGAGACGACCCCAAGCTTCTCAACCTTGTTGCGGGTGACCGGCAATCCGGTCTCCAACCCCTCTTTAATCATGGCGTTTCGCGTAAAAGCGGGTGTGACCCGACCGCCAATCACTGCGATCACCGCGGCGAATCCGAACAGACCAACGCGCAGACCGCGTTCGACGCCGTCGCCAATCACGCCGGTCCACTCCAGATGCATCAGGACGTTCCCGGACCAGATCAGCAGCAGGAGGCCAAGCAGCATCACGTTTTGCGGCTTTGGCCGCCGCGTCAGCATCACGGCCAGTTTCAAACCAAGCAATGGCATGAACAACAGATCCACCGCTGCGACAAGGCCGGATGGCAACGTGCCCGACCACCAGATCACCATACGCCCGGCGAGCCAGATCAGCGCAAGAGCGACAAGAAATGTGCGCTGGGCCGCTGGTCCGCCGGTCCAGTTCGGCGCTGCGGTCAGAAAAAACCCGGCCAACGCGGCGCTGGCGTATCCGAACACCATTTCATGCGCGTGCCAGAGATGCGGCGCGTCGAGGAACGGCATCTCCGCCGGCTCGCCGCCCATCGCCTGAACGCCGAGACGGATTGTCCAAACAAGCATGGCGAAGATCGCGAACGCGCCGGCCACAAGAAAAAAGAGACGGAACCCTTCCCGGCTGATCGTACTGGCCGCCCTTATCACGGCTCGACCGTGACCATTCCGATCATGTTGTGGGTTTCCCAATGGGGACCGCAAAGATAGTCCTGCGGCCTCGCAACCATAAAGGTGAAGTCGATCGTCTCTTCCGGGAAGGCGCGGTCGGATTCAGGAACGCCGGAGTCCTTCACCAGAACGCTGTGGCTGGTGCGTTTGTCGACATTGACCCACCGAACCGTCGTTCCCACCGGAACCGTGATTTGAGCCGGGCAGAAATTGTATTTGTACATTTTTACGATGGTTACGCCCTCCGCCTCGGAGGAGGGGCTCCCGAACATCTCTGCATACCGCTCCTCTGCCTCAGCGCATATCAGGGCCATTTCATCATCGCCAGATGCAAATGCCGGGACCGCGGTCATCACGAAAAGCAGCGCAGAGGAAAGAAGGCGCGCGGATTGATTCATATCGTGTCCCCTTCCCGGGAATCCGGCGGCCGGTCTGACCCGGCCGCTTGGGGCGCTACTTCTGCACGACGTTGATCGCCGCCGCCTCGTCATCCAGCGCCATGCTCGTGTCAAGCGTCACGTGATGGAAACGCGCGGCGGAATGATCGTCATGAATCGCGAACCCAACAGTGTAGGTTTTCCCCGCCTCCAGTAGAACATCGCCGGGCGCGCCGGTGTTCAGCGGCCGCGAGAATTCGACCGTCCACACGCCGCCGGACAAGTTGACCCCGGCTGTTATTTCGCCGTCATTCTCCACGCGACGATCCAGAAGATAGCCGTTGCTCGCCGAGCCGTCCGCATAGACCCTCAGCAGGTCGAGGAACACGCCATCCGCGAGAAGCTGGTCGGTCTCCTCGGCCGTTTTCAGCTTGTCCCAACCGCCCTGCGCCTTGCCGCGCCGACCCCTGACCTCAACCTTGGTGCGGCTTTCGGTCAGGTATTTGGTGATTGTGTCCGTCGCCTGAAGTTGCCCGGCGACTTCGGCGTTGGCGGCGATCGCCTCGGCGCCTGGATCGAAGGGCATATAGGTGTTGTCCGCGTGGCACGAGGCCCAGCAACCCACCTGCTCGCCCATCTCGATGCCGGTCCCGGTGATCATCATCGCCACCTTGATCTGGTTGTCGGGATCCATCTTGCCGCCCTCGGCGAAGGGCGCCGGGTTGTGCACGCCATCCGGCCATTGCATTCGGACATAGATATTCTCGCCGTCATGCGCCGCCTGCACGGTCGCGTCGATAAAGCCGCGCTTGCCCGGAATCGGAGTAGGCTCAACCTCGCCGCCCGCGACAATCTTCGGCCCGATGGTCTGCAACTCTTTAGCGTGGCAGGTGGTGCACTTGTCGCCGCCCTTGGTCAACGGGCGGGCGCCGCCATGGGTCTTGCCGTTCTGAACCCACTCGAACGAAGCCTGCCCCGGATAGAACAGAGTCAGGTCCGCGCCGGGAACGGCGCTCCAATCGATATTGGAGGCGAGTTCGCCACCGCCCCCGGCCGCTCCAGAGGATGCGCTCCCGTCCGCAGCGCCAGATGCGCTAGCCTGACTTTCGGCCAGCGCAGCGGCGACCGCCGCCTTGATTTGTTCAGCGACAGCCTCTTGTCCGGCTTTCGCGGCCGCTCTCGCCACTTCGGCTTCCGCCTCTTCCTTGGCCGTGACGCGCGCCAGGCTGTCGAGATATTCTTCAGGAATCGCGCGTACGAACTTCGGATTCGGCGTCTCAAGCTCTTCCAGATAGTCCTCATCCGCGCGATCCCGCAGATCGGAGTGGGCGATCCCCTTGTGGCAGTCGATGCAGGTCTGGCCCGCCTCCATCGCGTTCAAATGCTGCTGACGCGCGCGCGGTCTCTGAAATTCCGGCATCATAGATTGGAAATCGTGGCAGTTCCGGCATTCGCGGGAGTCGCTGGACTTCATCCGCTCCCATTCATTCATCGCCAGATGCAGGCGTTCGGCTTCGAACTTCTCCTTGGTGGAGATCGTGCCCATCACCTTGCCGTACAGCTCGCGGCTCGCCTTGATCTTGCGGATGATCTTGTGCGTCCAGTCCTTCGGCACATGGCAGTCCGAGCAAACCGCGCCGACGCCGGACCGGTTCACATCGTGGATCGTGCCCTTGTATTCCTGATACACGAACTGCTCCATCTCGTGGCACGAGATGCAGAAATCCTCCGTGTTTGTGGCCTCCATGGCGGTATTGAAGCCGCCCCAGAAGACAATACCGGCGACGAATATGCCCGCGACGCCGGTGATTGGCATCCCCCAGATAAGTTTCCGCCGCCAGGATGTTTTTTTTGCTTCAGCTTCACTGCTCTGGTTCATATCCAGGCTCCGTTTTGTCGTTGGCGAACGGTCTTGGTCGAAGGGCGCTTAAACAAACTCGACTCGATTGGGTTCGAGTTTGGCGAAACGCCGTGGATCCAGCTCAGTGCAAAGTGAGAGGGGCGGACGCTTTCGCCCGCCCCTCCGATCGTATTCAGGTCACGTCAGGTGACATGGTTCGAGCGGTTGTAGACATTGAATTTGCCGGTCGGCGCGAACAGCCCCTTCACCCGGGCTTTCTCCTCCAGCGTTTCAGCGTCAAAGATCACGATCTCGCCCTTGTCTTCCAACGAGCTCGAGAGGTTCCACTTGGACACCCAAACTTCGGTACCGTCCGCGTTGAACTCGAAGTGGACGGCGGCGCTGCCCTCCTCATCGGTGATCTGGATCGTTTTCACGATCTCGCCGGTCTCTTTCGAGATGACCTGCACCGACTGCTGAATCTCAGGCTCCGGATGCTTGGTCTGGTCAGCCCAGATGTACTTCGAGTTCGGATGGGTGCGGACGAACAGTCCCGCTCCGTCCGTTTCAACCTCGTAGCAGATCTTCCAGGCGTCGTCGGGACGATTCACCGGATCGTTGCCCCAGACAGTGACGGTGCCGACGCCGAGATGGGTGGTGCCAGCGACCGGTCCGCAGTTGGGATCGTTCCAGTTCGCGCCCGGTCCCGGATGCGGCAGGGCCGCGGTGTCGATCATCGCCTCAAGCTTGTGGGTCTGCGTATCCACGACGACCATCTTGTTCGACGCGTTCGCGGCGATCTGAAAGTAGCGCCCAGTCGGATCGAAGAACCCGTCATGCAGGAACTTGGCCGAGTTGATCTTGTCGATCCTGAGGTTGTCCAGATCGGTGTAGTCGACCTGCCAGAGCTGGCCCAGCTCCTTCACCGCAACGATCCATGTCGGCTCATTCGGCGTCGTGTAGATGGCCGCGACGCGGGCTTCCTCCACATAGTCGCCGTCCACGTTGACGCCGCGGGTCGAGACGACCTTGACCGGCTCCATGGTCTGCGCATCGACAATCGCAAAGTGCGGAGGCCAGTAGCCGCCGCCAATCACATATTTGCCGTCGCCGGACACGGCCACGTCGCGGGCGTCATAGGCGATCTTGACTTCGGAGACCAACATCTTGTCCGGCGTCTGCCAGAGGTCGATCTTGGTCATCTTGCCGTCGCGGCCCATGGTGTACCAGAAGCGGCCGGGATGCTCGGGCTCGGTGATGCTGTGATGCTCCGAGGCTTTCAGAACGTGCACGGCGTAACCGGTGGGGATATGCGCCAGCACTTCTTTGGTGTCGCCATCGATCACGGCCACCTTGCCCACGTCACGCTCGATCACGACGAAGAAGTTCTCCCAGTTCCGGCCATGCAGCGGCTCGGTCGGATAGTCGGCTTCGTCGACATAGACCTGGCGGGTCGCTCTCATCTGGGCCAGCGACATCTCAGGCGGCTTTGGCGGCTCCATCATGATGTAGGTCGCCATGTCCTTGATCTCTTGCTCGGTCATGATGTCCGAGAAGTTGTTCATCCCGCCTTCGGTGCCCCAGGCGATGATTTTCTCAAGGCGCTCTTGGCCGAGTTTCAGCGTGCCGCTCTCGATGACCGTGCCATCCGCGGCTTTTTTCTTCACACTGGGTTCAAGGCTCTTGCCGGTCGCGCCCTTGCGCAAAACGCCGTGGCAGCCGGCGCATTGCTCGAAATAGAGCTGCTTGCTGGCCTCAAAGGCTTCCTCGCCTAGCGTCGGCTCCTGCGCGAAGGCAGGCGCGGCGACGCCGCCCACCATCATCGCCAAGCCGAGGCCGAGCGCCAGACTTGATGTCATTCTCGTGATTCCACGTGGCATATCGTTCTCCATTTGCGCGTGAGACGGCGCGGATTTGGACACGACGTCACCGTGGCGTCCTTGACTTTCGTTAAAGATTCCTCGGAAAGCGCAAGCTGATTTGCTGCTTGTAGCGGCTTGCGCTCAGGCACATGCCAGCGTCCGCGAAATATCCGCGCCGCGCGCTTCGGCGCCAACCGACGACGACGCGCGATTCGCGCGATTGGCCGGCAAAAAATCCTGAAATCCCGCCAAAAAAGCGTTGAATATTGCGATTGCTCAATAACCCGAGCCCGCCGGGCATGCTGTAAGCAAGAAACATATAATTCTCAAGGGTTCAGCGCATTGTTCGCGCTGCGAATGATTGTCCGCCATCCGGCCGATAGCGGTGGACGGCTGGCGGATAAACGTAGGACGGGAGATTCGATGAAGCCGCTGTTGGATGTTGCGCTCGGCGCGCAGATTTTCCGTGCCGTTCCAGCGAATCATGTGCTGCCTTTGATCTCCAGGGGCAGCGTTCGGAAATTAGATCGGGGGGCGTCGATTCACCTTCAGGGTGAACGTGCGCACAGCCTCTACGTGGTGCTGGACGGCTGGATCAAACTTTATCGGATGTCATCGTGTGGCGATGAGGCCGTTGTCGGCGTTTTAACTCGTGGCGACAGCTTCGGAGAGTCCGCGGCCATTCCGGGCGAGGTCTACGCGACCGGGGCGGAATCGGTTTCCGCAGCGCGAATTCTGCAAATCGACGCTGCGGACCTGTCACGGGCTATTGATACCGATCCGACGCTGTGCCGCGCCTTTCTAGGCGCGACCCTGAATGGCAACAAGGCGCTGGTGCATCAGCTTGGGCAGTTGAAGTCTCACACCGCGGCGCAGCGGATCGCCGATTTTCTGCTTGGCCTTTGCAAGGACGAGGTCGGCTCCTGCACGGTCGTTTTGCCTTACGACAAGGTGCTGATCGCAGGCTGGCTGGGCATGAAGCCGGAATCGCTCTCTCGGGCGTTTCGAAGGCTGGAGCCCTATGGCGTGAAGATCATCAAGGATCGCGCAACGATCAAGTCGATCGAAAGACTCATGGCCTTCGCCGACGAGCACCGGTCTTATTCCTGGAGCGAGAAAGCGTGCAGAACAAGCTGAACAGGGTGCTGGCGGCGATCGATGCGGCGAATGCGAAGGACCCGAACATCGATCTCGATCAGCTGGGCCGGTCGTATCCCGTGGCGCTGCTCTACGGCCATCGGATGAGCGAGGAGCTTGACCGACTTTTCGGCTCTGAAGTCTCTGACGTCCTGAAGATCGCAGCGCGCGGGCAGCATATCGAGCGCTGGCTTTTGCCCCGCAGCGACTACCCCGACGGGCGCGCCGGGTATCTGGCCTGGCGACGCGATCAGGGGCGCGCGCATGGAGAGCGCCTCGCCGAGCTGATGGCGGCGGCCGGCTATGCCGAGGAAGATTGCGCCCGGGCGGGCGTGCTGCTCCGCAAGGAGGGGTTGCGACGGGATACCGAAGTGCAAATGCTCGAGGATGCGATCTGCATGGTCTTCCTGAAGTGGTATTTCGCGGATTTCGCGGCGAAGCACCCGTTCGAGAAAGTCGTAAGCATTGTCGCCAAGACCTCAAGGAAACTTTCGGAAAGCGCGCGCCATCGCGTACTGGCGGAATTCGACCTGCCCGATGATCTGGCGGAGGTCGTGCGTGTTGCTTAAGCCCCCTCCAAATAACCAATGGCCGCTCGGCACGACTGCGCGCGCGCGCGCATCAAGGGCGCGACGCCGGAGCGTCGGACCAAGTATCGGCGACCGACGCGTTTCCCTTAACGAAAGTCAAGGCGGCCAGCGGAAAGTCTACGCCAAGTTTGGACCGGCAAAGACTGGCTGCGCCGATGGGCCGGCTCAACGCCTTCAATGCCGGGCGTTAACTGCTGAGACGACGATGAAGACGTGCGGCAGAGGGTCTTTTCCTCCGCCTTCCGCCGCACAATCGCCCTGCCGCAAGGCAGGGCTTTTTTCCTGAGAAACGAGGTTTCGCCAATGCCATCCGCTCGTATCCAGGGCCATGTTCACCTTGTGGGCGCAGGGCCTGGGGATCCGGACTTGCTGACGGTCAAAGCATTGCGCGCGATCGAGAGTGCGGACGTGATTGTGCATGATCGCCTTGTTTCTACTGAAATTTTGGCGCTCGCCCGGCCGGGCGTTCAGCTGATTGATGTCGGCAAGGCGCCGAACCACCATCCCTTTCCGCAGGCCAATATAAATGCGCTTCTGGTCGCGCTCGCCAGTCGGCATCCGTATGTCGTGCGCCTGAAGGGCGGGGACCCGTATCTGTTCGGGCGCGGCTCGGAAGAGGCCGCAGTTCTGCGCGATGCCGGCGTGCCCTTTACCACGATACCGGGAATCTCGGCGGCGCAGGGGATCGCGGCGTCGACCGGAGTTCCGCTGACCCATCGCGGTCTGGCGACAGGCGTGCGCTTCGTCACCGGCCATTGCCGCGCGGGTCACGCGCTTGACCTCGACTGGGACGGGCTCGCGGACCCTGAAACGACCCTCGTGATCTATATGGGCCGCGGCCACGCGGCCGAGATTTCAGAGCGGCTTATCGAGAGCGGCCTCGACCCGGAAACGCCGACGATGCTTGTCAGAGACGGTACGCGCCCAACGGAATCGCGCCGCTTCGCCACCCTTGCGACGCTCGATCGGATCGCCGACGAACTCGACCGTCATGGACCTGTGTTGATCATGATCGGCCGGGTGGTCGATCTGGCGGACGAACGCCGCACGATGATGGACCAGCTAGAGCCGGATCGGGCCCGTCATGGATAGCGCGCGACTGATCTGTTCGATCGCTCTGTGCGGTTTGCCCGTCGCGGCGGGCACCGCCGAGTTCGGGTCGGATGAAGAAGCCGCGCTGACCCGCCTGGTGCGACAGGATTGCGGTTCCTGCCATGGACTGACCATGAAAGGCGGGTTGGGTCGCGCCATTACACCCGAGGCTGTCGGGCATCTCGACCGTGAAGATCTGCGCGACATCATCCTTGACGGAATCCCCGGTACGGCCATGCCGCCCTGGCGCCCGCTTCTAAGCGAAGGAGAGGCTCTATGGATCGCCGACTATCTGCTGGAGGGAGCCAAAGAATGATGCGCCCCCTGCTCGCTTTCGTCTTCTTTTTGGCCAGCGCCGCCGCCGCCTTCGCCGAACGCGTGATCGCGACTGGCGATCTGGGGGTCGTCATCGAACGCGCCTCCGGCTCTGTCCTGATCATCGATCAGTCCGAGATGGCGGCGATCGGCAGGGTCGATGGGTTGGGCGATCTTTCTCACGCCAGTGTTGTGTTCTCGCCGGATCAGCGCTTCGCCTATGTGTTCGGCCGAGATGGCGGATTGACGAAAATCGACCTGACCACCCAGCAAATCGCCAAGCGGATCATTCAATCGGGCAACGCCATCGGCGGTGCGATCTCGGACGATGGGCGCCTGGTCGCGGTGTCGAACTACGAACCCGGCGGCGTTCGGGTTTTCGACGCCGACAGTCTGGAACCTGTCGCAGACATTCCAACAGGATCGAAGACCATCGGCCTTGTCGACGCGCCCGGCCGAAGGTTCGTCTTCTCTCTGTGGGATGACGGCGAAACCTGGATTGCGGATCTGAGCGGCGAGACGCCCAAGATCACGCGCTTCGCGGATGTCGGCGCAAATCCCTATGACGCCCTGATCACCGCCGATGGACGGCGCTATATCGTCGGCCTCTTTGGCGAGGACGGCCTGACCGCGTTCGACCTTTGGGCCGACCCGCCTCGACCCATCCGCATACTCGAAAATTACGGCAAAGGGGACGAACCGCTTCCAGTCTACAAGATGCCCCATCTGGAAGGCTGGGCGCTGGCGGGCGACCGGTTCGCCTTGCCGGCGGTGGGCCATCACGCGGTGCTGTGGATCGATGCGCAATCACTGACCGAGGTCGGCCGCACGCCGACCCGCGGCCAGCCGGTATTCGCAGTCGCGCGCCCAGACGGGCGGCATGTCTGGGTGAACTACGCCCACCCGGACAACGACACCGTTGAAGTCATCGACACCCAGACCGGCGACGTCATCCATCGCCTGAAACCGGGACCGGCCGTTCTGCATATGGAGTTCACTCCGCGCGGGCATCAGCTTTGGCTGTCGGTGCGCGATGAGAACCGCGTCGAGATCTACGACACCCACAGTTTCGAGAAAGTCGGAGAACTGCCGGCGGACGTTCCCTCGGGCATCTTCTTCACCGCGCGAGCCCACAAATCCGGGCTTTGAAAGAACGCAAATGTATTTTGACGATCTGGACTGGAAACTGATGAACGACTGGCAGCGCGCCATGCCGCTGGTCCCTCGTCCATTTCAGGTGATTGCGGATGAACTGCAGCTCGAAGAAGAGGAGATCCTCGGGCGACTCCAAGGCCTGCTCGACAATGGCGCGATCACCCGCATCGGCGCCACCTGCCGCCCCAACACCCTCGGCGCCAGCACTCTGGCCGCAGTGGCCGCGCCGCCGGACCTGATCGAGGATGTGGCGGAGATCATCAACGCGCAAGAGGGCGTCAATCACAGCTATCAGCGTGAAAACGAATGGAATATCTGGTTTGTCGCCACGGGACCCACGCGCGCCTTCGTCGATCGAACGCTTGCCGAGATCGGGCGCGACACCGGTCTGCGCGTGCTTGACCTGCGCCTTGTGCAGCCTTTCAACGTCGATCTGGGATTCGCGCTTGACGGAACGGGTGAGATGCCGCCTCCCCGCCCCGTCGACGACACCATTCCGCTGGAAGACTCCGATCGCGAAATCATGCAGGAGTTGTCGGAGGGGATGCAGCCCGTCGCGCGCCCCTTCAAGAAGCTCGCCGAGTCCCTCGGCCGGGAGGAGAGCGAGGTCTTCGACCGGATTCGCAGTCTCGCGCAAGCGGGCGTGCTGTCGCGACTGGGCCTGATCGTACGGCACCGCGCGCTTGGCTGGCGCTCCAACGCGATGATCGTTTTCGACGTGCCCCGCGACAAGATCGCAGAGGCGGGACGCGTGCTAACGAAGGTTCCCGGCGTCACGCTCTGCTATGAGCGCCGACCGGCGCCGGATGTCTGGCCCTACACGCTCTATTGCATGATCCATGGCCGCAGCCGTGCGGAAGCGCTCGATGTTCTTTCGCTGGCCCGGGTGCGCGCGCATCTGGTGGAATACGACTACAAGGTGCTGTTCAGCACTCGCTGTTTCAAACAGACCGGCGCATTGATCGACCGGAAGGAGACGGCGCAATGATCGACAAGGTGGATCGCGAAATAATCAACTCGCTGCAAGAGGGGTTTCCGATTTCGGCCCTGCCTTACGCCGCCGTCGCCGCGTCTCTCGGGCTGGCCGAAGACGAATTGCTCCAGCGTCTCGCTCGGATGAAGGAGGACGGCGTCATCACCCGTTTCGGCCCATTTCTGGACGCCGCCGCCATGGGAGGCGCCTTTTGCCTGTGCGCGCTGGCCGCGCCCGAGGATCGGTTCGACGAGATTGCGGCGAAGGTGAACGAGTTTGACGAGGTTGCGCATAACTACGCCCGCACACACCGGCTGAACATGTGGTTCGTGCTGGCGACGGAGACCGAAGCCGGGATTGCGGAGGCCGCCGACGCCATCGAGGCGGCGACGGGTCTGGCGGTCTATCGCTTTCCGAAACTCCGTGAATTCTTCGTTGGCTTCCGGGTGGCGGCATGAGCATTTCCGCCGAAGACCGCCAGTTGATCGCCGCCTGTCAGGCGGGCCTGCCATTTGTCCCCGCCCCATATGCAGCGCTGGCCGAGGAACTGGGGACTTCAGAGGCCGAGATTATGGGCCGTCTGCGCGCCCTGATCGGGCGCGGGGTCATCCGGCGCATTGGAATTGCGCCAAACCACTACAAGCTCGGGATGACCGCCAACGGCATGACCGTCTGGGACGTCGATGACGAAGCGGCCGAGGAACTCGGCCCACTGATCGGCGCGATGGAGGACGTGACCCATTGCTACCTGCGCCCACGCGCCCGCCCCGTCTGGCCATATAACCTTTTCGCGATGGTCCATGGCGGGACGCGCGACGAGGTTGAGGAAAAACGCGCCCGGATCGCAGAGCTTTTGGGCGACGCCTGCGCGGATTCCGACATTCTCTACTCAACGGCGATTTTGAAGAAAACCGGCCTCAGGCTGCGCAAGAACGGAGGCTAGGTGATGTTTCGTCTGAGCCAGTATATGGAGCAACTGATCACTCCCACGCCGGTCCGGCGGCGCCGCGGCCCGGTCCGACCGGTCGTGATCTGGAACCTGACGCGGCGCTGCAATCTGAAATGCCGCCACTGCTACACGACATCCGCCGACGTAGCCTTTCCGGGCGAGTTAAGCACAGAGCAGGCCATCGGCGTGATCGACGATCTGGCCGGCTTTAAAATCCCCGCCCTGATCCTGTCAGGCGGCGAGCCTCTTTCGCGGCCCGACATATTCGATCTGGCGGCCTACGCTCGTAAAAAGGTGCGCTATCTCGCGCTCTCGACCAATGGCACCCGAATCGAAGGCGAAACCGCTGAAAAGGTCGCTGCGATCGGGTTCGACTATGTGGGCATAAGCATCGACGGCGTCGGCGCGACAAATGACTGGTTCCGGGGAAAGGACGGGGCGTTCGACGAAGCTCTGGCCGGAGCGCAAACCTGCAAGTCGCTGGGAATCAAAGCCGGCCTGCGTTTCACTCCAACCGAAGACAACGCCGATCAGTTGCCGGATATTCTGGACCTTTGTCAGACAGAGGGGATCGACAAATTCTATATGTCCCACCTCGTATACGCCGGCCGGGGCAACAAGAACCGGGGCGAGGACGCCGGTCATATCCGCGCCCGCACGGCGGTGAACCTGCTGATCGACCGGGCGTGGTCAGCCCTGCGGCAGGGTCGAAAATTCGAAGTCGTCACCGGCAACAACGACGCCGACGCCGTGCTGTTTATGAACTGGGTGCGTGAGAATTTCACGCCGGAACAGGCCGCGCATGTGGAAGAGCATCTGAAGGCCTGGGGCGGCAACTCCTCCGGCGTCGGCGTCGCGAATATCGACCCGACCGGCAAGGTGCATCCCGACACGTACTGGTCCGACTATACCGTCGGCAACGTCAAAGAGACGCCCTTCACCCAGCTTTGGACCGGCGATGATAAGATGCTGGCTTTGTTGCGCACCCGGCCGCGACCCCTGCTGGGGCGCTGCGGGGCCTGCGCCCATCAGGCGGTTTGCGGCGGCAACACCCGCATCCGCGCATTGCAGGTTACCGGAGATCCCTGGGCGGAGGACCCCGCCTGCTATCTGGATGATGCGGAGATTGGCGTCGATGGCGCGGCGCCGCGCCTTGAAGTATCGACATTCCGAGGGAAACGCCATGATCCGGCACACCGTTTTTATTAGTATCGTCAGCGCCCTGATCGCCGGATCGCCGCTTTCCGCCGCGGAACCTGAGGTGCTGTTCGCCACCCATTGCGCGGTCTGCCATGGCGATGACCGTTTGGGCGCTGTTGGTCCCGCGCTGATCCCTGAAAGCCTGCGCCGGTTGAAAGGCGAAGGCCTGGAAAAGGTCATCGCGGATGGTCGCGTATCCACTCAGATGCCGGCCTTCGGCGAGCAATTGTCCGGGGACGAAATTACGACCCTCGCCGCCTTCCTGCACGAACCGCTGCCGGAAATTCCTGTCTGGGACGCCGAGAAGATCGCGCAGACCCTGCAGGTCAACGAAGACTACGCCCCGCCCGCAGGCCCGGCGCACGACGCCGATCCGCTGAACCTGTTCGTAGTTGTGGAGACCGGCGACCATCATATCAGCGTTCTGGACGGCGATAAGTTTGAGGTGATCGAACGCCTGCCTACTCCGCTTGCGGTGCATGGCGGTCCAAAATTTTCGCCCGACGGCCGCTTCGTCTTTGTCATGTCCCGCGATGGCTGGGTCCAGAAGGTCGATCTCTGGTCGATGCAGGAGGTCGCCCGCATTCGGGCTGGCGTCAACAGCCGCAACATCGCGATCAGCCATGACGGCAAGTGGCTCGCCGTCGCCAATTACCTGCCGATGACGCTGACCATCCTGTCGACCGAGGACCTCAGCGTCGCGGATGTAAAAGAGGTCAGGGGAAAGAATGGAGAGTTGAGCCGGGTCTCCGCCGTATATCAGGCGCCGCCGCGCGAAAGTTTCGTTCTGGCGCTGAAAGATATTCCCGAGGTCTGGGAAGTGTTCTACGGACCAAACCCTCCGTTCTATGGCTTTGTTCATGATTACCGCGACGAAGGTCCGATCGGCTATGATGAGGCGTTCCCCGCCCGCGTCATCACGGTCCCGGATATTCTCGACGACTTTTTCTTCAGCCAGGACTACGAATACGTTATGGGCGCGTCGCGCGACGGCGATGGCGGCCAGGTGATCGATCTGGTCATCGGTCACAAAGTGGCGGAACTGGACCTGCCGGGCATGCCGCATCTGGGATCAGGCATCACCTGGAAGCGCGGCGAAAACACCGTCATGGCGACCCCGCATTTGCGGGAGGGCGTGGTCTCGATCATCGACATGAAATCCTGGGAAACAGTCGACCAGGTCACCACGGAAGGACCGGGGTTCTTCCTGCGAAGTCACGAGAACACGCCCTATCTGTGGGCTGATGTGTTTTTTGGACCAAATCGCGACGTCATGCATGTGATCGACAAGCAAAGCCTTGAGATTGTAAAAACGCTGCGTCCCAATCCGGGTATGACTGCCGCCCACGTGGAGTTCGACCGGGATGGAGAACACGCGCTGGTCAGCCTGTGGGAGCAGGACGGCGCAATTATCGTCTATGACGCAAGTACGCTGGAGGAAGTGAAACGTCTTCCCATGAGCAAACCGTCCGGGAAGTATAATGTTTTCAACAAGATCACTTTTTCAGATGGCACCAGTCACTAGTCCCGCCGCGGTCATCGTCTCGCATGGCTCGCCGTCCGACCCGGACCCGCAGGAGGCCTTTGTCGCGCAGCTGGCGGCACAGGTTGCAGAACTCTCGGGTCGCAAGGTGACCGGCGCCACGCTGGCGAAAAATGGCGCCTTGGAGGCCAGGGTATCGGGCCTGAACGCGCCCCTGATCTACCCGCTATTTATGACGGATGGCTGGTTCGTCTCGACAAATCTGCATAGCCGCCTGAAAGCGGCCGGCCTGCCGTGCTGGCGGATGGCGACGCCGCTGGGGATGGACCTGTGTCTGCCGGAATTGGCGGTGAGAACATTGCGCCAAACGATGGCGCGCCACAACTTACCCCGGGGCGGGACGACGCTGGTTCTCGCTGCGCATGGCTCCCCTTCCGACCGGCGCCCCGCCCGCGCGACACATGCATTCGGAGCGGCTCTGTATACGAGCGGTCTGTTTCGGGAGGTCCGAACCGGGTTCGTCGATGAAGCGCCTTCGCTTGAGCAGGCCGCGGCCATCTCCGGACCGGCGCTCGTCCTGCCTTTCTTCGCCGCGCGCGCGGGACATGTGCTGATGGATCTTCCGGACGCGCTTGAGGCGGCCGGGTTCGACGGTCCGGTCATGGACCCGATCGGCGTCTGGGATGGCGTCGCGCCGCTGATCGCAAACGCCCTGCATGCCGCCTGTAAGGCGGACGCGGCGTAGAGCTTAACCCAGGTCAAGGCCGCCCTTACGCAGATACGTTTAGATGAGTGTCGCCATAGATCGCCGACGGAGCGAAAGATGAACTATCAGGACTTTTTCGAGAACGAGTTGAGCGACCTGCGATCAGATGGCAATTATCGCATTTTCACCGAGCTCGAGCGTTCCGTTCAGGATGCGCCGCGCGCCGTCCAGCATGTTGAGGGCAAGACGAGGCCTGTGACGGTCTGGTGTTCGAACGACTACCTCGGCATGGGCAAAAGCGCGCTGGTCCGCGAAACCATCTCTCGCATGGCGTTGGAGGACGGGGCGGGCGCCGGCGGCACCCGCAACATCTCTGGCACCGCGCACCTGCATGTCACGCTGGAGCGGACGCTGGCCGAGCTGCATGGGAAGGAGGCCGCGCTGCTCTTCACTTCGGGCTATGTGTCGAACTGGGCGAGCCTCAGCACGCTGGGATCCCGACTGCCCGACTGCACCATCCTGTCCGACGCCAAGAACCATGCGTCGATGATCGAGGGCATCCGAAGCTCAAACGCCCGCAAGGTGATCTGGAAACACAACGACCCCGAGGATCTGGATCGCAAGCTGTCCGAACTGCCCTTGGGCGGCGCTAAGCTGATCGCATTCGAAAGCGTCTATTCCATGGATGGCGACATCGCTCCGATCGCCGAAATACTGGATGTGGCCGAAAAACACGGCGCGATGACCTATCTTGATGAAGTCCACGCCGTTGGCCTCTATGGACCGCGCGGCGGCGGCATAGCTCAGCGCGAAGGACTGGCCGACAGGATCACGGTGATCGAAGGCACGCTGGCCAAGGCCTATGGCGTGCTGGGAGGCTATATTGCGGCTTCCGCGGCGCTTTGCGACTTCATCCGCTCCTTCGCCAGCGGGTTCATCTTCACGACCGCGCTTCCCCCCGCGCTCGCCGCCGGGGCCGACGCCTCGGTGCGCCACCTCATGAATTCAGACGCCGAACGTCTGGCGCAGCGGCGCAATGTGGCGCGCCTCCGCGCGTTGCTCGACCGTCACAGAATTCCGCATATGGATAATCCCAGCCATATCGTGCCGGTCATGGTCGGCGATCCGTTCAAGGCCAAGTTCCTGAGCGATACATTGCTTGAACACTATGGCGTTTACGTTCAACCAATTAATTACCCGACGGTCGCCAAGGGCACTGAGCGGCTGCGCATCACGCCATCCCCCCTGCATTCGGACGCCGATATCGATCATCTGGCGGGCGCCCTCTCCGAGCTCTGGTCGCAATGCGCGCTCAGCCGTGCGGTCGCCTGAGGCGAGCAGCAAACCGAACCCGATATTCCTGGAATCCCTCTAGGTGTAGGTTGCGGCTAGTCCTGTTCAAGAGAGCCGGCGCGGGTTGTCGCCGCATGACCGAGCTGCAGCGAGAGACGGACCGACGTCGATAGAAGTGGAGTGAGAAGCCGACGACCTGCATGGGCGGCATGATCGAACAGATCTGGATCGGGAAAACTGCTGCTGGCCCACGAGCTAATCTCAGCTCATTCATCCGACTTGGACCTGGTCCGCGGTTCACCAAACCCGCCAGCGGGTGCTTCTAGAATCCCCGTAGACGGAACTCAGCCCTCAACGGGAAAAGCCCGCTCCGCTTCGAGCGAAGAGTGGCCTATACGAGAGCAAGTGGCCGGAACTTTTCCGCGACAGGTCCACCGTCGGACATAATCATTTGTGTAGGGGGGCGAGTTCTTCCGATAGCGGCCTACTTAAACCACTCGGCCCAGCCGTCCTTGTAGTACCGAACCAGAGGATGCGACCGGATCGAGTTGGGCTCCACATCAACCGGGCCGGTGTCGATTGGGAAGGTCGTCATGCCGGGCCAGAGCTTAGGATCGAAGAACTCAAGATCGTCCGGAAGCGGCGCCGCATCTGGACGCAGCCCGCCCGGCGCGGCCATCACGAAGCCCCATTCGCCAAAACTTGGCACATAGGCGCGGTAGGGGAGCGTACGCAAAGCTTCACCCGGTTGGGCCGGGTTTCTCGCCGCGCGCAATGTGGCCTCAATCGACCAGAACGCGTCACGCGCAAACAGCGGCGAGCCCGCCTGCGTGATCAGGACCCCATGGCCAGCCAGCCGGTCCATTAGGCGGGAGTAGAACTCGACCGAATAGAGTTTCGAGACCGAAAACCCGCTGGGGTCGGGCAGGTCGAGGATCGCAACGTCGAAGACCCGCGCATCCTGTTCCGCGAACAGCCAAGCGTCGGTGTTCAGCACCTCGACACGGGGATCGTCAAAGCTGGCTTCATTCAGTCGGACCAGATCGGGATGCTGGCTAAAGATCTCGGTCACCCGTGGATCCAGATCAACCAGCACAACCCGCTCCACATCGCTCCAGCGCAACACCTCGCGCAGCGCCATGCCATCTCCACCGCCAAAGATCAGGACATTCTCGCGCCGCGCCGCGCGGCTCATCGCCGGATGCACCAGGCTTTCGTGGTAGCGATGCTCATCATAGCTGTCGAACTGGATCGCGCCGTTCAGGAACAGGCGATAGCGATCGTCGAAGCGGGTGACGACGATGCGTTGATAGGGCGTATCATCAGCAAAGATCACCTCGTCTTCAAACAGCGCCGCGTCCGTCACTGAGACCAAACGTTCGGTTCCAGCCAGCGCCGCGACGCAGGCCGCCAGACCTGCGGCCCAAAACAGGCGGAATCCCCATCCCAGCCGATCGCGGAACAGCCACAGCGACAAGGCGGCGACCGAAAGATTAAGGACCCCGAAGACCAGGCTCGCCGCCATTAGGCCCAGTTGCGGGACGATCACCAGCGGGAACAAAAGCGCGGCGACCAGAGCACCGGCGTAATCAGCGGTCAGCACATTGGCCAAAGTCTGCCGCAATGCGCCCTCGCGCTGAAGAATGCGCGTGATCAGCGGAATCTCCAGACCTGACAACGCGCCGATCGAGATCACCAGCGCGAACAGAATGACGGAGAGGTTGTCCAGCCACGCATAGGCGAAGAACAGGATCGGCGCGGAAAACCCGCCGATTACGCCCAGCAGCATCTGGGACAGCGCGAAGCCCTGCTCCAGCTCCTCCACATAGCGCGAGACCCAGGCCCCCAGGCCCATCGACGTCATAAAGACCCCGATCACCAGAGAGAACTGAGTGACGGAATCGCCAAGGAGGTAGCTGGAAGCGGCCCCGGCGATCAGCTCATAGACCAGCCCCGACACCGCGACCACAAAGGTCGCCGCCAACAGCCATGGGCCTTGCGCGTGCCGGCTAATCTTTGCCGGAGCGGTCGTCAACTCAGGATCACCGCCGCGATCAGGATGGCGAGCGAGATAAAGACGGAACCCATTAGGATCGCAATTGCGAGGTTATGTTCGGTCTCGACCTCTTTGCGCAGCGAGAAGGGCGTCAGCCATTCGATCACCATCCAGCAAAGAATGAACAGGCCCAGCCCGAGCCCAGTGTAGAAGATCGTCGAGACCACCTCTGCGATCTCAACCCGTGCGACGAAATCCATGTTCCGCTCCCTATTTCACTCGTCCCATTCCGCCATATCCGCCGCCGGGCGACCCGACGCGGGCCGATACGACATTGGAGCTTTCGCCCCAGACGCCCTTCCAACTGAGCCACGCGGCCCCGCCGGTCAGGGAAAGCGCGACGACGACTATGACGATCCGCGCTATCATTCGTCGTCCCAATCCCCGCTGGCCCAACGTTTATGCTCATACCAAAAGCGCTGAAGCAGGCACGCGCCGCCCGCCAGCGCGAAAATCGCCGTCAGGCCCCAAAGCCAGGACAGCGTGTGAACGCCCTGCGAAACTTCGATCCGCGCCCTGTTGGCGAGTCTGCCCAGCCGCCAGTCTACCTGCGCCTCGGAAAGCTGGACCTGCAGTTTATAGACGCCTGCATCAAGACGGAGGCGCGTCGAAGCCTGGCGAGATCCCTCGGACCAGCTCTCGCCTCCTTCAACGCCGCTATAGTATTCCAGCCCGCGCTCGAACTCTGCAACAGGATCGCCTTCGGCGTCGGTCAGCTCGGCGTCGAAGACGGCCCAGGAATTGTTGACATTCGCGCTGATTTCGATCTCGACGAGGTTCTCCGGCCTGGTGATCTCGAATTCTGCGAAGGAGATCTGGTTGGTCTGAACCCAGCCTGTATCGACGAGTGGGTCGTCGCTCCAAAGCAATAATGAAAGGATCAGGCAAACACCCGCGAACAGAAACGCGGTGTCGCGCGCGAAGCGCATGAGCGAGGATCTTTGAAACGGCTCCAGCGGGTGAATGCCATATGGCGCCGGAAGATCGGACCCATCGATGCCAAAGCTGGCGAATATCGCATCCCGGTCCAGAAGAACCGACATTTCGTACTCTGTTTCGCGCTCGCGGCGGATTATATCGAGCATACGATCACCGGACAGGAGCGAAACGTAGCCTACTTTGTCCTCCAGCTTCGGGATCCAGTTGAACTCCCCTTCGACGAAGGAAATCTGAGGCGCGCCCGAGGCGTAGTATTTGAACCTTTCATCGCCCAGCCAGACAGAGGGCCTTTTCTCGGAATGCTCGATTGCGCTGGCGGAGATCCGGCTGGGTTCTGGAACCTGCCGGATCTTTCGGGTGAGGACGACGCGGTTCTCCTCCCATGTCAGCCAGGCGTAACCATGTGTCGGAGAGAATATCTGGTGTTCAACCCAGCTCCAGCGCTGGCCCTGATAAGACTCCGTCCGGCCAATCGTGCCGATCACCGTGAAGCGGGCGCCGTCTATCTCGCCTTCCATACCGATAGCGAAAGGCGTGTTCGGGCGCTTCATATCGCGGAACTGGCGCAGGACCTGATAGTCCGCTTGCGCGTCCAGCTCCGCCCCGCAATAGCCGCAGATATGGGCCCGAACCCGACCGCCGCCGAGCACATTCAGCCCGGCGCCGCATTGTGTGCAGTTGATCGAGGTGAGCCCGTCAGGCTGCGCCGCGGTCATGCCTTCGCCTCGCCGATCCGCCAAGGATCCACCCAATTGCCGATGAACCACGTTCGTTCGTCATCCCATTCTTCAACGGTGACGAGTTCGCCGCGCGGGCCGGTAAGGTCATAGAAGAGGTGCTTTTCGCCGATGCGCAGTTCTTCCGGGAATTCGCCGCGCAGACCGATGCATTCGCCGGTCTCGGCCTCGGTCACCGTGAATTTGACGCCGGAGATCGTCACCTGCCCGCCCAGCTTTCCGGCGAAACGCCGTGGCTGCCGATCTTTATCCATCGGCCGTTCGACCGCGTAGTCGCCCTCATCAACGCTGACCCAGATCATCTCCCCGTCGGCGTCGCACCAGAATTCGTCCCACCAGCCGCGGCCATAGCTGAACCGCGCCTGTCCGACCGGTGTGACGGTTCCGCCGGCGATATTGACCCGCTCACCGAGTTTCAAGAGCGAGGGTGCATCCTGCATGACGCCCTGTTCGCCCGCCTTGCGAAAGACATCGTCCACCAGCATCAGCGTGGTATCGCAATGTGTGCATGCGACCAGCTTTGACGAGCGGATGCGCCGCTCGACCTCAGCCCCGCAATTTTCGCACTGGAAACTGTCCACGTTCCATCCCGATTTCGCCCAAAGTCCGATGACCCAGTGTCGTAAAGGCGAGCGCGTTTCGGGTTAGTCCGTTGGCCGCGATTCGCCAATGGGTGGGACGCAACTATCGGCTACTGGCGCCACTCCTCCGCATATTCGCTCGCAAAATGTACACTGGGGCTTTTCAAAAAAAATGTTTGAACTGCTCGTAGGCTCCTCGAATGCGTGCTGACGCTTGAAAGCGAGCCGGTCGATCCGAGGTTCTAAAGTTCTGCACCGGACGTTTGTCGATCGTCAGGATTCGGCCGTTTTGCTGACTCCACGACGCCGACCGCCACGGCGCGCTGGTCGTTCCCGCTGACGTGATTCCAGGGCTGAAAGACGCGATCGAAAAGGTCGTCGCGATCGAGCAGATCATTCTCGGCCCCGCCCGCGAGCCGGGTTTCGACATCGAGAAACTGGAAGCGGCCTAGTCCGAAATTGGGAAATCGAGGACGTGAGAACGAGGGCGGGTGTCGATTGGGTTCGCTTCAGATCGGGCGTGTCTGACGATACTGGCATGGCCGCAGGCCATCTGCTGGCTGACCGCGCCTTGGACGCTGATTGGCGGCAAACGGCACTGGCTGGTCGGGGTATATTTCCGGTGATTCCGCCCAAGTCGAGCCGCCGTTTTCCGGCTGACATCGACAAGGATACTTACAGATTGCGACACCTGATTGAGAACTACTCCGGTAATGGCAAGGAAACCAAAGGCATCGCTTTGGGGCCAAGCAAAACCGACCAGAGATTCAAGGCGTGCATATCGATAGCGGCGACGCTCACTCACATCAGATGAACTTCAACAAACCCTAATCGTTAACAGCGAAGCAGCGATTTGAGGTTGGTCGCTTCGTCTGCGACAGCTTCGGGCGGCGGCGATTTACCGTCCGCAATCATCCGGCGTGCGATCGAAAACGTTCTGGGGTCGTTGATGACTTCGACCGCTCGCAAACCGTCGGGTCCGTAAAGCCAGAAAGAGACGGCGCCCGCTTTCGGCCCCGGTCTCTCGGCGATCATATCGGACGGATCTCCCAATCCGACGATTTGAACTGTGGAATCGAACTGATCCGACCAGAAGGTTGGCGTCGGTTGATAGGGAGCCGCTGCGCCCAGAATATTCGCGGCCACCGCCTCCGCCTGATCGATGGCGTTCTGAGCGCTCTCAAGTCGAATGCGCCGCCCAAGATAGGGAAAGCTGGCGCAATCGCCCGCGGCCCAGATCGCAGGATGGGGCGTGCGGCCGAACTCATCAGTCCGGATTCCGTTCTCGATATCGAGGCCCGCCTCCGCGGCGAGGCCCACATTCGGTTGGGCGCCGACGCCAACAATTGCGATGTCGATATCCAGCACGGTTCCATCGCCGAGCGTGGCGCGTTCGACGCGGTCCTCGCCCTCAAGCGCCGTCAGGCCGACGCCCTCTCGTATATCGACGCCCTCGGCGCGATGGAGGGTGCGCACGGTGTTCGACAAGGCCGGTGACGCCACTCGCTGCAGGATCCTTTCGCCAAGTTCGACAACGGTGACGGAAAGGCCGGATTGCGCGGCGGTCGCCGCTGTCTCCAGCCCGATATACCCTCCGCCGATCACAAGAAGCCTTCGCCCCGACTGCAGTTCACCACGCAAAGCCTCGGCGTCCTCTATCGAGCGAAGCGTGTGTACGCCCACCAGATCCCCGCCGATGGCGCCCGGCAAGGATCGCGCTGTCGCGCCGGTCGCGAAGACGAGGTGATCGTAAGAGACTCGCTCCCCACCCACGATCAAATCGCCGGCAATCGGATCAATGCGTTCGACCTCGGTCGAAAGTCGCAGATCGATGTCGTTTTCAGTATAGAAATCCGCCGGGCGGATCGCGACCTCCCCTGCCCCCGCGCTGGTCAGAAGAAACTTCTTCGAGAGAGGCGGGCGCTCATAGGGCGGCGCGCTTTCGCGAGAGAACATCGTAATGCGCCCGTCAAAGCCCAGCGCGCGCAAACGCGCGACCAGCGAGACGGCCGCCTGGCCGCCCCCGACCGCGGCAATGTGAGTCATCGTCCGGCTTCCTAACTCAACGCTTTCACAAAAGCGTCAAACTCCTCGTCCGCCAGCGTCGCCTTTTCTTTCGGACCCGGATAATCGCCGCTCTCGGCGGCTTCCCTGAAAGCCGTAAGCGCTGCGCGGCGCTCCGCCTTGATCTTCTGCTCAAGCCTGTAGATGTCGCCGAAGGCGCGCGCATGGCGGGGACTTTCCGGTTGTTCGCCGCAGATATCGTTCTGAAACAGATAAATGATGTCCGCGCCAGAGCCAGAGCCGAGTGAGCTGGTGATCAGGCTGGTGCGCTTGGTGATTTCCGTCATGACCCGGTCGCAAATCACCTCCGCCTCGACCGAGAACGCGCCTGCATCCTCCATCCGGCGGAATGCGTCCCACAGCTCAATCGCCTCGTCCGCTTTGCGCCCGACCGCGCGAAGGCCGCCCCGCCAGGTCGACTTTCGGGGCACGAGACCAAGATGGCACATGACCGGGATTTCCTCCCGCGCCAGCAGTTCCACGATATGAGGGCCCCGCGCGGTGTAAACCGAATCCGCGCCGTCCTTCATCGCGGCGAACGCAGCGTCCAGAACCGCCGTCTCGGACGGGTGGTCCGGCAGGCCGATAGCGGCGGTGAAGAACATGTTGGGCGCGCCTTCACGCACGGCGGCGGTGTTCTGGGCGTTGCCCATAATCAGGTCGAGACCTGCATCGGCCGCCGCCGCCGCCTCCTCTGCGCTGTTCGCGGTCGTCTGTGTCAGCTTGCGCACGCCCTTCAGCGCACGCAGATCGGCAGCCGTGTGGTTGCGAAGCGAGAACTTCGCGTCCCAATCGTAGATACGTTTCATCGCCCTACCCAATATCGATGAAGATGTCCGAACCCTCGACCTTCACCAGATAGGTCTTCAGGTTCACGCAAACCGGAGAGCGCTTGGCCTCTCCGGTCCGATAGTCGAACTGCCCGTTATGCATCGGGCATTCGATAATGTAGTCCATCACCAGACCGTCGGCGAGATGGGTTTCTTCATGGGTGCACATCCCGTCAGTGCAGAAGAACTCATCATCCGGACTGCGATAGATCGCAAAGGTGCGGTCGCCATGATCGAAGCGGATGAGATCTTCGGTCTCGATATCATCCGCCTCGCAGGCACGAATCCAGTTGCTCATTTTTTCTTCAGTTCCTCACTCGGCGGCGACGTCGGTCGGCCGCACATAATCAGGGGTCGGATTTGCGCCCTCCGGCAGCGAGCGTTCGACATAGTAATAGGGATCGCGCCGCTGCTTGCGCATCGCGGGGATCATCTCCCGATAGGCGGTGACGGTCGATGGATAGGCAGGCGGGCAATCGTCCCTGATCTCCTCATGCAGTTCGGGCAGCGAGTAGAACGGCACCATCGGGAACATGTGATGCTCCACATGGTAGTTCATGTTTGAATAAACAAAGCGGAAGAACGGGTTCATATAGATCGTCCGCGAGTTCATCCGGTGATCGGGAATGTCCTCGGCCAGCCCCGCGTGCTGGGTCGCCGACATGATGTGATGCAGCCAGGAACCGTAGAATGTCGGCAATCCGATCAGCATCAGCGGCAGCCAACTCGCCGTCGCGATCGACGCGCCGACCACGGTAAGCAAAATCGCTGAATGCGCACGCGCGGCCCAGAACGCCTTGGGCCGGTCCGCCTCGAACAGAAAATCCTTCTCATCCTCGGTCAGCACGCCGATCGTCAGTCGCGCCATTTTCTGCAACTCGGCCCAGCCGGTCTTGAGATTGAAGAGATTCAGGACGATCCCGAAGATGCTGGGCGGGCGTGGAAACGCAATCTCAGGGTCCCTGCCAACGACGACGGTGTCGGTGTGATGGCGCGTATGGCTCCAGCGCCAGAGATAGGGATTCTTGAGCGCCATAAACGATGCGACCTGATAGAATAAACTGTTCAGCCAGCGCGTCCTGAAAACGGTTCCGTGTGAACATTCGTGCCAGCGGCTGTCCGCGCAAGAGCCGTAAAAGACGCCGTAGGCGAGCGCCGCCGGAACAGCCCACCAGCTTCCCCAAGCCAGAACAAGCCAGATCCCGGTCGCCATCACCAGTCCGAGCCAGAGTCCATAGTTGATCAGGCCAGGGCGGTCCGAGCGCCGCATCAACTCTTTCATCCGCTTCCGCGGAATGGAAGTGCTGTACCATTCCTTCGGCGCAAAGCCCGGGCCTGAATCCGCGCCCGTCAGGCTGTAGTCGCGCCATTGCAGAATTTCGGTCATAGCATCCACATTTGTTTCGCCATCACTGATGCCCGCATGGTTGGCCATGTCCTGCGACCCGTCAATTCCGACTTGATGGTTTCTATCATTTCTCTCATGAACGCCGCTCAATAGTTGATGCTATTGATCAGGAGGCGTCTAATGCGCCGGACGACGCTCCACGACATCGCCAAAGAAGCAGGCGTGGGCGTCTCGCCGGTGGATCGCGCCTATACCGACCACGCAGGACGTCACCCGCAAATCTCTAAACGTCAACGGGTCACGCCTGAGAACGTCTCAGCCGAACACAGAACCACCGATATTCTCGCGCGTGATGACTTCGATCGGAACTGTTTCCGGCGAGTGAGCCCGGCCCTCAAGTCGTGCAATCAACGCCTGCACCGCCTGATCCGATGCGCGGCGCATATTCTGATGCAGAATGATGTCCATACTGCCATCCAACAAATATGTTTTGGTCTTGGGCGTCAGGTTATGGCCGAAAAACGTGACGTCCGCGGTCTTGCCGGCCTCCTGCAACGCATGCACGACGCCTTCGTTGCCGCCACCCACATTGTAAACACCGGTGATCTGCGGATGTTCCTCCAACAACCTGAGAATTGTTCGATAGTTGCCGTCGATATCGTCGTGCCCACTGTAGGTTCCCAAAACCTCTATGTCGGGAAATTCACGACGCAGCAGAGCGCGGAACCCCATCTCTCGATCCTCGTGCGAGCGGTACAATTGGCCGCCAGATATCACGACAACCCTGCCCCGCCGGCCGATCATCTGTCCCAACAAAATTCCGGCGGTTCTGCCGGCCGCCCGGTTATCGATGCCGACGAAACCGGCCAGCGCGCTGCAATGCATGTTCGAGACCAAGGCGATGCACGGTATCTTCAGTTCCTCCAGTTCTTCAACCGCATCGCGGACGCGCGGATCCTCCAACGCCTGGAAGGCGATTCCATCCACGCCCTGCCCTGAGCAGGCCCGAAGCTTGCGCGCCAGAATCGCCGGTTCCATTTTTTCCGTGAACACGCATTCGATGGTCGCTGCGCCCATGGCGCCGACCTCCTGAAAACAGGCTGCGAGATACTCCGTCGACGGTCCGGCCTCGTCAGGCAGGAATACCTTCAGACGCCACGGTCTATCGGGTACGACCGCCTGCGCGCCGGATTCAATCGCCGCTTTCGCCTGTTCAACCCGCTGACGCGTCGCGGCGCTGACATGCGGTCGATTATTGAGGACTCTGTCGACCGTTGCGGTGCCGACACCGGCCAGTCGCGCGATCTCAGCAACCCGCGCGCGACGAGGAACTACGATATTCGCGTTCGCCAAACCCTTCTCCCCAGATCCGCCGTCGAAGCGCGAAGCTTAATGCATAGTTTGGCATCAAAAAAAATCAATTTCGCTCAGTTGATGTATTTATCTTGTTTGCGGAACCGACTCGCCTGAAGCTATCGGCAAGCAAGAGAGCGCAAAGCGCCGCTTGGGGGGAGATCGCTGAATCTTGGTTTGCATGCCAGATTTGCAGTACCGGCTCATATACCGGGACCAGATGGCGACGTCAGGGTCCCCAACCATGCCTGACGCCTCGGATGCATTCGCCAATCGGGCCCCTGCGCGCCGGACTCTGAGCGAGATGCACAGCGACGACATGATCACCGGGATCGCGCGCAAGAAGTTTTCATTGTTTGACGACGGAGGCTGAATTCGGGCGATCGCACTGATCGGTGGACGAGGAACATAGAAATATCGGCCACCACACGACGTCTAATCATTCGAAAACCTAAGGGAGGAAAGTAAGAATGAAATCTGCAACCAAGGCCATGCTGGGCGCCGCTGCGCTGTCAGTTCTCGCCGGACCTGCGCTCAGCGCCGATCACAAACTGCGCATTCAGACGCATTTCAATGCTGAGTCTACGCCAGGAAAGCTGATCAACCGGTTCATCGACGAAGTGCAGACGATGTCCGACGGCGCTCTGGAGATCCAGATGCACTTCTCATCGGAAGTGGTCGCGCAGAACGAAGTTATGGGCGCCGCGGCTCAGGGCATTCTTGACTGCGACATGGGTGGCATTACCGGTCAGGTCGGCAAAGACGCCGGCTGGCAGCTGGCAGGCGACATCATGGGCGGCTATGACACCCCCTATCAGTACCTGGCGTGGCTGGACCATGGCGGTGGACGCGAGGTGGTGCAGAGCCAGCTTTACGATGCCCGGGATATGCACCTTGTCGGCTTCTGGCTGCAGGGCCATGAATCCCTGTCATCGACTGCGCCGCTGGCGGGTTTCGACGACCTGAAGGACTGGAAATTCCGCTCTCCGCCGGGTCTTGAGACCGAAATCTTCGGCTCTTTCGGCGCCAAACCGGTCGTGATGGACTTCGGTGAGGTTCCGAACGCGCTTCGCACTGGCATCGTCGACGGCGCCGACGCATCGACGTTGAACACCAACCACTTCTCACTTGGTCTGTTCGATATCGCCAAGCATGCGACCTTCCCGGGCTTCCACTCGATGCCGTCCGAGCAGCTCTCCTGCAACAAGAAGTCTTGGGAGAAGCTTCCGGCAAGCATTCAGAAAATGATCGAGGTTTCTCTGAAGGGCATTGCACTCGACCTCGCGCTACTCACCGAGATCCGCGATGCCGAGGCTGCCGTCGACCTGACGAACATGGGCGTCACGCTGCACGATTGGTCAACCGAAGACCGCAAGACGTTCCGCGAGTTCGCACAGAGCCGTTGGGCTGACTGGGGCAACAAAACCCCTGCCGCGAAGGCGGTTATGGAAAGCCACGTCGCCTTCATGAAAAAGATCGGCCTGATCAACGAGTAACCCCTTAAAATTTCGGCTGGGCGTGCATCGCCCAGCCGTATCAAAAGCCAAACGGAAAATTCAACTGCGTGGCAGCGGGGGGAAGCTATGGACCGCAAAACCAAAGAGTTGATTGAAAGCAAAGGCTTGTTCGGCGGAATTTGGGCCTATGTCACGGCGCCGCCTGACAACGAGCGCATAACCGCTGCAGACAGGATTGTGACGTTCGTATCGCGTATCGTGATGTTTTTCATCTTGGCCGGTGTATTTGTCACTTTCTATGAAGTTGTCATGAGGTACTTGTTCGGAAGCCCGACGATCTGGGTCAACGAAATGGTCTTGTGGCTCGGAAGTATTATTTATCTGGCGTCTGGCGCTTATACGATGCAGCGTCGCGCTCACATCCGGATCACTGCGGTTTATGACATCGTTTCGAGGAACATGCGGCTTTTCTTCGATTACGTCGCGATTTTCGTCCTCGTGGTCTACGCGATGTTCATGCTTGTCGGCGCTTACGACGTCGCCTGGGAAGCCTTCATCACGTGGGAGCGTTTCGGTACGATTTTTGATCCGCCTATCCCGGCGACGGTCAAGCCGCTGGTGCTGATCGTGACGCTCGCGGTGGCGGGTCTCGCCCTCAACAATATGCTGATCGACTGGTACGGATACGGAAAAAAACAAGACGACGCGGATTCTGACGCGAACTCCAAGGCGGAGGAGGACCAGTCATGAACCCGCGCCTTAAACTCCCTGTCTTCTTCTTCACCTTCACGGCGCTGTTGGCGGTCGCCATTCCCGTGATCCTTTTGAGCGACTTCCGGGCGGATCTCGGCGTCGGCATGCTGTCGTTGCTGCTGCTAATCGGGATTTTCGCGCTTCTCGTCGCCGGCGTTCCGCTCGGCTTCGCCACCGGGTTCCTGGGCGCCATCATCATCTGGCTGAACTTCGGCGAACCCGGCTTGGGACTGGTGATGCAACGGGTTTACGACCTGGTCGCCACCCACGCGATCATCGCGGTGCCGTTCTTCATCGTCATGGCCTCATTGCTGGAACGATCCGGCATAGCAAAGGACATGTACGATTCGCTGAATATCGCCATGGGCAGAATGCGCGGCGGGGTCGCGATCGTGACCACGATCATGGCGGTCATCATGGCGGCGATGTCCGGCATCATCGGCGGCGAGATCGTGCTGTTGGGTCTGGTCGCCCTGCCGCAGATGCTTCGGCTGGGATATAATAAGTACCTCGCCATCGGCACGATCTGCGCGGGCGGCTCGCTCGGTACGATGATCCCGCCATCCGTCGTGCTGATCATCTACGGTCTGGTGACGGAAACCTCGATCACCAAGCTCTTCACCGCGTCATTCATTCCAGGGTTGATGCTGGCGGGCACGTACATGATCTACATCCTTGTCCGCACGCGCCTTAACCCCTCTTTGGCGCCCTTGCCGTCTGAGTCCGGCGTTGCCGCCGACATTCCCGAGACGAACACCCGGATGGAGTTGGCTCTAACCCTGATGCCGTTCGCCTTCGGCCTGGTGTTCGTGCTTATCGCGCGGATGTTCGGCATTGAGTCGACGGAGCTGGTTGCAACGTTCATCTTCTCCAGCGCTATCGTCGCGATGGCGTTGGTCGCCTGGCTTCAGAAGCGCGACGACTTTCCGATCGCCAAGGGGCTGCTGCCGCCGATCATGGTGGTCGATCTTGTGCTTGGCTCCATCTATGGCGGCGTGACCGGTTACGCCGAAGCCGCTGCTATGGGCGTGGTCGCGAGCATCGTTCTGATCTGGATCCGCAGCGAGTTGAACACCGTGATGATGCTGGAAGGGCTGGAGCAGACCTTCCGCTCGGTCGGAACCATTCTGTGGGTGACGTTCGGCGCCACCGTGCTGGCCGGGGCGTTCAGCCTTTCGGGCGGTAACAAGTTCGTCGCCAACGCGATCCTCGGGCTCGATGTCGCGCCTATCGTCGTGATCCTCGTGATGATGTTCATCTTCTTCATACTGGGGATGTTCATGGACTGGATCGGCATCGTTCTTCTCTGCATGCCGGTGTTCATTCCGATCGTCACGCAGCTGGGATACGACACGATCTGGTTCGGCATCCTGTTCAGCGTCAACATGCAAATCGCGTTCCTGACGCCTCCGTTCGGATCAGCCGCGTTCTATTTAAAGAGCGTCGCGCCGCCGGAGATAGATCTGGTCACGATCTACAGGTCGTTCGGCCCCTTCATCGCCCTTCAGGCCTTTATACTGGCGATCCTGGTGATCTTCCCGCAGATCTCGCTGTTCCTGGTCAGATAGGCGAACTTCAGACATCGCGGCTGGCGGAGCAACATTCGCCAGCCGCAAGACCTCGCGCATTGGGGTGTCTTTCGGACCCGCCCGGCGTCAAGAGCGACGCGGAAACTCCAAAGCAAATAGGCGCCTTCGGGCTCCACGTTTTCAACCTTTCGGCTGCGCCGGAAGCATGGAGATAGCGAAATGAAACGCACTGGTGTGATCGGATTGGGCGATATGGGCAGTGGGCTGGCCCGGAACCTGATCAAGAACGGTTTTACGACCACAGGGTTTGACTTGAGCGCCGAGCGGCTGTCCGCGCTCGCAGATCTCGGTGGTGTTCCAGCAAAGAGCGTCGCCGAGGTCGGAACGAACGCCGACGCTGTCTATGTCATGGTCATGAACGGCGATCAGGCCAAGGCGGTTATCCTTGGCGAAGACGGACTGATCAGCCACATGCCCAAGGGCGGCGCGGTGATCGTGTCCGCCACGATCAAGCCGCGCGAGGTGCGTGAGATCGGGGCCGCGATGGAGGGCTGCGGCGTTCACCTTGTCGACAGCCCCGTATCCGGCGGCTTTCCCGGCGCGCAGGGTGGAACACTGACGATGATGGCGGCGGGCGAGCCAGCGGTTTTGGATGAATACCAGTTGGTGATGGAGGCCGTGTCGGGGGTGATCCATCGCGTCGGCGATGCGATCGGACAGGGCCAGACCGTCAAAGCCTGCCTTCAGACGCTTATCGGGTCCATCTTCTCGGCCACGTTCGAGGCCTCGGTTCTGGCGGCCAAGGCGGGCGTCTCAGGTGAAAGCCTGCTCAAGGTTTTTTCAACCTCTGGCGCGGGCTGTTCGTGCACCAATGTCGCGCTGGAAAACATCATCGACCGCAAGTTCGAGAATACCGGCAGCGGGATCGGGACCATGCACAAGGACCTCACGATCTCGATCGATCTTGCGCAGGAGCTTGAGGTGCCGATGCAGATGGTCTCGACAGCGATGCAGATTTTCCATGCAGGCAAATCGAAGTACCCGCAGGGCGACAACTGGGCGTGCACAAGAGTAATCGAAGAAATCGTCGGGGCGGAACTTCATCGGGAGAACGCGGAATGAAACTGGGCGTCATCTGCGACGGGGTCAGCCGCGATCTGGCCCACGCCATCGATGTGATGGACGAGTTCGGCCTTGAATACGCGGAGTTGCAATTCGTCGGCGAGAAGGAAGTCGGAGATCACTCGAAGGAGGAGATCGCCGTTATCGACAAGCTTCTGCGCGCGCGCGGCAAGCCGGTCTCATGCCTGTCGCGCCATATCTTCGCGGGCATGACGGTCGCCGACAAGCCGGGCGATGAGCTGCATACAAAGCACATGGACGCGTTGAAGCGGGTCATCGACATGGCGCATGTGGTCGGCTCTCCGCTGGTGCGCATCATGACCAACAAGAAGGAGCAGATCCTTTGGGGCCATCACGGCGCCGAGAAGTGGAATGTAGCCAAGGGGGCGTGGGACGCCTCGCTGCCCCTGATCGCGCCGGCGATAGACGTGGCGCGGGATGCGGGCGTGACGCTGGTGGTCGAAACCGGCAACGGCACGATGGTGAACTCCAACTACACCGCCCGTAAGCTGATCGACGATCTGGACGCGAAAGATGTGCTGAAAGTTCTATGGGATCCGGCCAACAACTGCTGGTGCCATGAGCGGGCGTGGCCGGACGGCTATGACGAGGTGAAGAACGGCTATCTTGGCCATGTGCACATCAAGGATGTGCAGGTCGATACGCCCCGCGCGACGCTGGAGGTCCGCCGGATGGGAGAAGGACAGCTGGCCGATCAGTTCCAGCCCATCGCAGATGCGCTTCGCGCCGACGGCTATGACGGTGTGATCTCATTCGAGAGCGTCTATCACCCCGGCGATGGAGATTTTGAGGCGGGTTTCCGCCAATGCATCGATCGGTTCAAGGAAATCTTCGGCTGAAGCGGCGGCCCCATTTTCCTCTCCCTTTCAGGGGATGTCGCATCGCTGAAAACTGGACCCCGCGCCGTTCAAGCATGGCGCGGGGTCATTTTCTTGTCTGAGTGACCTCGCCTGACAAGAGTGAAGACATCCGCATTCATTTGTTTTGCCGCAATTCTTCCTGCGGCCACCGCAGTTGAATCGGACCGATGGGCAAATGCCGCCTCTGTAGATCGGGCGAGAGCGCACCCATCCGCATGCAGCAGAACCGGATATAGGAGATCTTCCAATCCCCATCGATGAGGCGGCACTCGTCCTGATAATGCTTGGATCCATCGCTTGACACGTTCTTAAATACATTTATTTTATCTCTCAAAATAAATAAATGGGAGGTTATTCGTGTATCTCGGCCTGGACCTTGGCACATCGGGAATTCGAACGCTTCTGGTCGACAAAACCGGCGGTTTTATCGAAGCGGCCGAGGCGTCTTACGGCGTGTCGCACCCTCATCCGGGCTGGAGCGAGCAGGATCCCGCGCATTGGATCGCGGCCTGCAGACAGTCGCTTTCAAAGCTCAAAGCCAGCCGCCCAACCGAGTACGCCAGCATCAACGCAATTGGCGTCTCGGGACAGATGCATGGCGCTGTTGCGCTGGCCGAGGACGACAAGCCGCTAAGGCCCTGCATCCTATGGAATGATACGCGCAGCCATCTGGAAGCTGAGGAACTAGATGCGGCGCCAGACGTCCGGACCCTGTCCGGCAATATCGTGTTTCCCGGCTTTACCGCGCCAAAGCTGGTGTGGATGGCGAGACACGAGCCGGAACTGTTCTCATCCGTGCGGAAGGTGGTGCTGCCAAAGGGGTATCTGGTCCTCTGGCTGACCGGGCGTCATATCTGCGGACTGTCTGACGCGGCTGGAACGAGTTGGCTCGACACCGGGAAGCGGGACTGGTCTCAGACGTTGCTCGACGCGTCAGGAATGCGCCGCGACCAGATGCCGGCCGTCGCCGAGGGCACGGAAGTTGTAGGCCAAGTGCGAGGCGCGCTCGCAGATGAACTTGGCCTTCCTGGCGGCGTGATGGTCGTCGGCGGGGCGGGCGACAACGCGGCGGCGGCCTGCGGCGTGGGCGCCATTCGCGATGGAGACGGCTTTGTCTCGCTCGGCACCTCCGGTGTGCTACTGGCGGCGCGAGACGGGTTCGCGCCCAGCCCCGAAACCGGGGTTCATACGTTCTGTCACGCCATTCCCGGCGCCTGGTATCAGATGGGTGTGATTTTGGCCGCGACAGACAGCCTGAACTGGCTGTCCAAACTGACGAACCAGAAACCTGAGATTCTTACGCGCGCGCTGGGAGACAGGATCGACGGTCCCGGCGCGCTCCGGTTCCTGCCCTATCTCTCGGGAGAGCGCACGCCGCACAATGACAGCTTCGTCCGAGGAGCGTTGACAGGCCTCGACATCAGCGCCGGGCCGACGGAGCTGACGCAAGCCATTCTGGAAGGCGTGGCGTTCGCTCTAAGGGACAACTTCGAGGCGTTGAAGGCGACCGGCGCCAATCTTGGCCGCATCCTCGCCATCGGCGGCGGATCGAGGTCGCGCTATTGGGTCGAGCTGATCGCGACTCTGCTGAATACGCCCATCGACTTGCCCAAATCCGGCGGGTTTGGGGCCGCATTGGGCGCCGCCCGGCTGGCCATGGTCGGCGCCACCGGCGCACCGATCGCCGACGTGATGACCGCGCCCGCCATCGCCGAAACCGTCGAGCCCCGCGCGGAGCTTCAAAGCGCTTACCAGGACGCATGGGCCAAATTCGCCGCCAGCTATTCGCCGATAAGGAGTATTCAATGACCGACTTTTTCTCCGGCATCGAGACAGTGCGTTATGAAGGCCCGGACAGCTCTAGCGATCTGGCCTTTCGCCACTACAATCCCGATGAGATGGTCTTCGGAAAGCGGATGGAGGACCATCTTCGCTTCGCAGTCGCCTATTGGCACTCTTTTGCGTGGGAGGGCGGCGATCCCTTCGGCGGGCAGACCTTCATACGGCCCTGGCACCCGCAGGACAGCATGGAGCACGCGCGGCTGAAAGCGGATATCGCCTTCGAAATGTTCGAAATTCTGGGTGCCCCGTTCTTTTGCTGGCATGACGCGGACCTGCGGCCTGAGCATGGAAGTTTCGCTGATAACCTCGCGACCCTGAATGAGATTACAGATTATATCGCCGACAAGATGGCTGCGTCGAAGGCCAGGCTGCTGTGGGGCACCGCCAACATGTTCAGCCACCGCCGCTGGATGGCGGGCGCGTCAACCAACCCCGACCCGGATGTTTTCGCCTTCGCCGCCGCTACCGTGAAAAGTTGCATGGACGCGACCCATAAGCTGGGCGGAGAGAACTATGTGCTTTGGGGCGGGCGCGAAGGGTATGAGACTCTCCTGAACACCGACCTCTCAACGGAGTTGGACCATATGGGCCGGTTCCTGAACATGGTCGTGGAATATAAGCACAAGATCGGTTTCCAAGGCGCGATCCTGGTGGAGCCGAAGCCGCAGGAGCCTTCGAAGCATCAATATGATTTCGACGCCGCCACCTGCATCGGATTTCTGCGCAAATACGGGCTGGAAGGCGAGGTGAAACTGAATATCGAGCAGGGCCATGCGATCCTCGCGGGCCATTCTTTCGAGCATGAGCTTGCCGTGGCCGCCGCCGAAGGCATGCTCGGCTCGATCGATATGAACCGGAACGACTATCAATCCGGCTGGGATACGGATCAGTTCCCTAACAACACACCCGAAGTGGCCCTCGCCTACTACCACGTTCTTAGTGCCGGTGGATTCACCACCGGCGGCACTAACTTCGACGCCAAGATCCGCCGTCAGTCGATAGACCCGGTCGATCTGATCGCGGCGCATGTCGGCGGAATGGATATCTGCGCGCGGGGCCTTAAGGCCGCAGCCGCTATGATCGAGGACGGCGGTCTCGAAACCGTTCTGGCGCATCGGTATGCGGGTTGGAGCGAGCAGTCCGCCATCGACATGCTTTCGAGCGACTTGGAGAGCATCGCCGCGCGCGTGGTGAGCGAGGGGATCAATCCAGAGCCGCAATCCGGTCGTCAGGAGGTTCTGGAGAACTACGTCAATCGCTTCGTATGATAGCTCGTCACTCTTAACGGGCGTAGATTGGAGCATATGAATCAATGGCGTGGGTGACGCGCATTCTCGTTTGTCTGACGCTTGGCCTCTCCGCGAGCGCGTTCGCTGGGCCTTTGCCAGCGGCTCATGTCGAGTTTCCGCCTCAGAACGCCGCGGAGGTGAAGCTCGGCCAGCTGCTCTTCTATGACCGCATTCTCAGCGGAAATCGAAATATCTCCTGTGCTGATTGCCATCATCCCCGCTTCGCGACGTCGGATGGCGTTTCGCTCGGCCTTGGCGAAGGAGCGGACGGGCTGGGGCCCGATCGTACGCCGTCGGTCGACAACCCGCCCGAGCAACGCATTCCCAGGAATGCGCCGGCGCTATTTAATCTCGGCGCTCCCGAATTCGCCGTGATGTTCCATGATGGGCGGCTGGAGGTCGATGCTGATAGGCCCAGCGGCATTCGCTCGCCGCTTGAGGATGAGATGGTTCGCGGCTTTGATAGTGTGCTTGCCGCCCAAACCATGTTTCCGGTGCTCTCGGCTGATGAGATGGCCGGGCATTACTCGGAAAACGAGGTCTCTCGCGCGGTCAGGCAGGGGCTGATCACTGGCCCGGACGGCGCATGGGCGCTGATCGCCACTCGGGTTGAAGACAACGATGAATATCGCGCGCTGTTCGACGACGTGATCGGCGTGGACGCCGCCGTCATGTTCACGGATGTCGCCAACGCTTTAGGCGCGTTCATCGCTGCGGAATGGCGCGCAGATGACAGCCCGTTCGACCGCTATCTGAAAGGCGAAACGTCGCTTGAACCCGCGCAGGCGAGAGGCATGGCGCTGTTCTTCGGCAAGGCGGGATGCGACGCTTGCCACTCCGGGTTGTTTCAGACCGATCACCGGTTTCACGCCACCGCCATGCCGCAGATCGGCCCCGGCAAGGCGGCGCGGTTTGAATCTCACAATCGCGACGTGGGCCGTATGCGCGTGACGGGCCGCGCCGAGGACGCCTATGCGTTCCGCACGCCATCCCTGCGCAATGTTGCGAAGACCGCGCCTTATGGGCACGTTGGCGCCTATGCGACGCTCGACGCGGTGGTGCGCCACCATCTGGACCCTGCCTCAGCCCTGCGTAGCTATAATCCTGGACAGGCGATACTGCCCGGCGAGGCGGCTGAGACTGATTTTTCGCTGATGGGAGATGAAGTTGAGGTCGACCGGATCGCCGCGGCTAACGCACTGGCCCCAATGTCCCTATCTGACGCGGATATCGCAGACATCATCTCGTTTCTGCACGCGCTGACCGATGAGACGAGCCTGAGCGGCCGGTTGGGGATTCCCAAGCGGGTTCCCAGCGAATTGCCCGTGAACTAGGGCCGTCATTCCAATTGATTGAACTGGAGCGCCTCGCCCTCTCCTCGGGTGACAGAGAGGATCTGATTGACGGCGATCTCTCGCCACTCTGACCGCACGCCGTCCGGCCAGATTACACGAATCCGCGCCGATTGCGCCGCGCCGAGGCCGAAATGTTGCGGCACCAGCACGCCGCTGACATGGCCGCCACCGACCGTCACTTCACGCGACTGACCCCGCCCCTGCCCGCTTTCAACTTCGATCCATGCGCCAAGCGCCGCGATGTTTGGCCCATCCTGGCGTAGCTGGACTTGCAGCCAGTTCCCGGCGTCTGGCGTCACATTTTCAGAGATTTCGATATTCGCCCTGCGGTTCGCCACAACCAGATCCAGCAGACCGTCGCGATTGAGATCGGCGAGCGCCGCCCCACGGGACCGATGGATCGTGGCGACACCCGCCTCGACGGCGCCCTCGCGAAAGGTTCCGTCGCCGTTCTGAAGCAGCAGGTTGTTCGGGTCGTTCATCGCGCTGCCCGGCATTTGATCGACATTGCCCTTGGCGATGAAAACATCGTCGTGGCTGTCATTGTCGACATCACCGAAGGAGATCTGCCATCCGGTCGAGGGCCTTCCATCATCGCCAGAGTGCGGCCTGTGCGCGGTGGTTCCGCGTTCGAATTTGACATCCGTATATCTCGGCCCCTCGGCGCCATCGTCGAGGCTTTGCAATCGCTGATCGCCCATGGAAGACAGAAACACCTCTGGCCGGCCGTCACCCATGATGTCGCGGCTGGCGATGCCCATGCCCCAGAGCTGGTGGCTGCGCCAGCCTTCGTCCCGGGTGTAGAGACTGGGCGCTGCGGACATCCGCCAAAGCTGCTCCTCGCCGCCGCGTACGTAGTAATGTCGATCATTAGAGACGCGCAGGTCAGCCGGCCCGGTCCTTGCCCAGTCGCTGAACAGCATTGAGAGCGCGCAGTAACCCGGCTCCAGCCGGATTGGGTTCGCATATCGGCCTCCGACTGGGCGATAGAGCAAATTCGCATCGCAGGCTTCGAAGGGACCCTCTGGGTCGCTGAGATCGACATAATTGCCAAAAGCCAACGTCGGAAGGTCGTTGCCGCTCTCCCATGTCGCCGAGAACGCGGTGGTCCATGCCGGGTGACCTGAGAGTTCGAGTTTCTCGGCCGCATCTTCAAAACGGCATGCGCCACGTCCGAGGAAAATGCGGTTCTCACCATTGCGCAGAATGACCAGATCCGCCTCTCCGTCACCATTGATATGAAGCGGATAGCCGCCCGTCACGCCCGTCAACGATAACCGCTCCGGCGTGTCCTCATGAAATGTCACGGTTGCGCCCGGAGCGCCGGTCTCATTGCGCAAGAGGATCGAGGGGTTCGCGCCGCCCGCGGCGAATACCTCAGGAAAGCCATCGCCGGAGCAGTCAAAAACAGCGACCCCACCACCGACGAAGTGCTCCCACCCTCCGTCATAAACATGATTGATATCGCCAATGCGACTTTCGAACGTCGGGCCGCCAGCTTCACCAGTTCCACCGGAAAAAGACGCGACGAAGACCAACCCGCAGGCAAGCTTAAGCCGCATCGGCGCGGCTCTTCTGCAATGAATGATCGGTAACGCCGCTGATGGCGAATGCGGCTGCGCCCATCGCCCACATCTCGTCCGACCACTTGTGAATGATGATTTTCGGGAGCGGCGCATCCACCTTGACCGTCAGATTCTTGAGGCTGTTAAGAAGCTCGTCCTCATAAAGCTGGTCCAGGTGCACCCGTTCTCCAGCGAGCAGGATAAGCTCAGGGTCAAAAAGATTCACAAGATTGGCGAGCCCCATGCCGAACATGCGCGCGGCGCGCGCGACGATCGTCTGGGCCGGTTGCTCACCATTCTTCGCGTCGGCGATCAGCGTTTTGAGGGCGCTGGCCTGTATGGTCTGATCGCCGTCCGCATATGCGACCGACGCCTCGCGCAACATCGCGTAGTCGCCGACATAGGCCTCAAGGCAACCGCGCTGACCGCATCGGCAGAGCGCGCCATCCAGCTGCACCTTCGTGTGGCCGAACTCCGCGCCGCAGCCGCGAACGCCCCGATAGATTTTTCCATCCAGCACAATGCCGACGCCGACGCCGTTCTCCACCGTTACAACGAGAAAGTTTTCGACGTCTCTGCCCAGGCCGAACAGCCGTTCCGCCACAGCGACAAGGTTGGCGTCGTTATCAACGAACACGGGCATACCGACGGCCTCGGCGAGGGCGACGCCGATGCCGACGTTCCTGCTGGAGAGGGAGGGCGACCAGTGCACAAAGCCTCTCGTCGCATCGACAAGACCCGCAATGCCGACGCCGATCGCTGAAAGGTCGGATAGGTTCAGACCTGCGGTTTTTGCCGTGCGGCACACGGCATCGACACATCGGTCTCTGAGTTCTAACGCTTCGTGTTCGGTTTTCCTGAGGTCTTCGAGTTGCGCGGCGACCTGTCGGCCTGCGAAATCCGTGATCACGGCCGAGATGGACCGATGGGCGATCTTCAGCCCGGCGACAAGGTGCGCCTCGCCCCTGACCTCCAATAGAACGCGCGGTCGGCCGCGCTTCTTCACACCTTCAACTCCGGCTTGCGGCCGTTCCTCGACCAGACCTTCTCTGATCATTTCGGCAACGATGGCGGTGACGGTGGCCGGGCTTACGCCGGTGTCCTGCGCCACGTCGACCCGAGCGATCTGGCCGTGGCGCCGAATACTCTCGAACACGGCGCGTCGGCCGCGCTCCCGCTGTCCCTCGGGCGATGAAATGCTTGATTTCACGGGCGTTCGCTGGGCGATAGCTCCGTTTGGACTCTCGCCCTGAGGCGTTGATTCTGGGCGTTTTCTCGCGGGCATGGCGGCAAACTAGCACAATTAAATTTGACCGGTGAAATAATTTAGGGTAGCTCTGTCGGCAGATAAAAGTTCGCGGTTTTCGTAACCGAAAGAATAAGCAAACGTCCAGGGAGGACCCCATGAAAAATCTGTACGTCGCGGCTGCGGCGGCTATCGCCACAACCTTTGCAGGCGCAGCCTTCGCGCAAGACCTGACGGTCGGCGTAAGCTGGTCCAATTTTCAGGAAGAGCGCTGGAAAACGGACGAGGCGGCCATGGTCGGCGCGCTGGACGCCGGCGGCGCGAAGTACATCTCCTCAGACGCGCAATCCTCTTCATCCAAGCAGCTGTCGGACATTGAGAGCCTGATTGCGCAGGGCGTTGACGCGCTCATTGTTCTGGCGCAGGACGCGCAGGCCATCGGCCCGGCGGTTCAAGCGGCGGCGGATGAGGGGATCCCGGTGATCGCCTATGACCGCCTGATCGAGGACAGCCGCGCATTCTATCTGACATTCGACAATGTTGAAGTCGGCCGGATGCAGGCCCGCGCGGTGTTCGCAGCGCAGCCCAAGGGCAAATACGTGATGATTAAGGGATCGCCGACCGATCCCAACGCCGATTTCCTGCGCGGCGGTCAGCAGGAGATTCTGCAGGCTGCGATCGATTCCGGCGACATCGAAATCGTGGGTGAAGCCTATACAGACGGCTGGCTGCCCGCCAACGCCCAGCGCAACATGGAGCAGATCCTGACCGCGGCCGACAATAATGTCGACGCAGTCGTCGCTTCGAATGACGGCACGGCTGGCGGTGTTGTCGCGGCGCTGACCGCGCAGGGCATGCAGGGCATTCCGGTTTCGGGCCAGGACGGTGATCACGCCGCGCTCAACCGGGTCGCATTGGGCACGCAAACCGTTTCTGTCTGGAAGGATGCGCGTGATCTCGGCGCCGCAGCCGGCGAAATCGCCGTGGCGCTCGCGGGCGGGTCGAAACTGGCCGACGTTGATGGCTCCGTAAGCTGGACCTCTCCGGGCGGTACGACCATGGCATCAAAATTCCTGGCTCCCCAGCCCATCACCAAGGATAACCTTTCCACCGTGGTCGACGCTGGATGGATCACGAAAGAAGCGCTGTGCCAGGGCGTCTCCGGCGGCCCCGCGCCATGTAACTGATCTCCCTCCCCCGGGAGAGTTGGGCTGCGGTGTGATAGAGTCCGCCGCAGCCTCTTTTTTATCTGATCGTCGGAGTTCGAACATGACCGACACCACGTCGCAACCGGCTCAGTCCCAGAGCGGTCGCTCGCTGTTCGCGCAGCTTGAACTCGACATGCGCCTGTTAGGCATGATCGGCGCGTTTATTCTGTTGAGCGTCGCATTCGACCTGTTCACTGACGGTCGTTTTCTGACTCCACGAAACATCTTCAACCTGACGATCCAGACTGTCTCCGTCGCGATCATGGCGACCGGCATGGTGTTCGTGATCGTCACCCGAAACATCGACCTCAGCGTCGGCGCCTTGCTGGCGACCTGCTCGGCGATCATGGCGGTGACGCAGACCGATATCTTGCCGAACGCGCTGGGGCTGGGCCTGAACCACCCGGCGACATGGATCGTGACGCTGGTTGTCGGCCTCGCCGCCGGCACGCTGATCGGCGCCTTTCACGGCTGGATGGTGGGCTATCTGACGATCCCCGCCTTCATTGTGACGCTGGGCGGGTTTCTGGTCTGGCGCAACGTCGCCTGGTACATGACCAGCGGCCAGACGATCGGTCCTTTGGACGGCACTTTCCTGATGTTCGGCGGCACCAACGGCACGCTGGGCGCAACGTGGAGCTGGATCATCGGCGCCGCTGCGTCGGCCTGCGCGGTCTATGCGCTCTATAGCGGCCGCCGCGCCAAGCAGCGACACGCCTTCCCGGTCAAGCCCGCCTGGGCCGAAGGCACGCTCGCCAGCATCGTCGTTGTCGCGATCATGGGGTTCGTCTGGATTCTGAATTCCTATGATATCCCGACGCGCCGGTTGGAGCGTATGTTCGAGGCGCGCGGCGAGACCATGCCCGAAGGGCTGACCGTCGGTTACGGCCTGCCGATCTCAGTCCTGATCCTAATCACCGTCGCGGTGTCGATGACCGTCGTGGCGCGGCGCACGCGCTTTGGCCGCTACATCTTCGCGACCGGCGGCAACCCGGACGCAGCCGAACTTTCGGGCGTGAACACCCGTCTTCTGACCGTGAAAATATTCGCGCTGATGGGGTTCCTCTGCGCCCTCTCCGCGGTGGTCGCGTCCGCGCGGTTGGCGAACCACACTAACGATATCGGCACGCTGGATGAGCTTCGCGTGATCGCCGCCGCGGTGATCGGCGGCACGGCGCTTTCCGGCGGGATCGGCACCATACACGGGGCCATCCTCGGCGCTCTGATCATGCAAAGCTTGCAATCGGGCATGGCCATGGTGGGCGTGGACGCCCCATTCCAGAATATCGTCGTGGGGGCGGTTCTGGTGGCCGCGGTGCTGATCGACATCATCTATCGCAAGCGTTTGGGAGGCAAATGATGGCGGCTCCTCTTGTCGAGATGCGCGACATCTGCATTTCCTTCGGCGGCGTTCACGCGGTCGATCACGTCACGGTCGATCTGCAGCCCGGAGAGGTTGTCGGCCTGCTCGGCCATAACGGCGCCGGCAAGTCGACACTGATCAAGATCCTCTCCGGCGCCTATCAGATGGACAGCGGCGAGATCCTGATCAACGGGAATCAGGTGGAGATCAACAATCCCCGCGACGCCCGCGCCCAAAATATCGAGACGATCTATCAGACGCTCGCGCTGGCTGACAATCTGGATGCGGCGTCGAACCTTTTTCTTGGGCGAGAGCTGGTCACGCCCGTCGGCCTTGTCGATGACGCGGCCATGGAGGCCGAATGCCGCAAGATCATGGGTCGATTGAACCCCAATTTCCGTAAGTTCGCCGAGCCGGTTTCGGCGCTCTCGGGCGGGCAAAGGCAATCGGTGGCTATCGCGCGGGCGGTCTATTTCAACGCCAAGATCCTGATCATGGATGAGCCGACCGCCGCGTTGGGGCCGCATGAGACCCAGATGGTGGCGGAGCTGATCCACCAACTCAAGGCGGAGGGCATCGGCATCTTCCTGATCGATCACGATGTGCACCAGGTGATGAATCTCTGCGACCGGGCCAGCGTGATGAAGAACGGCAAGCTGGTCGGCACGGTGAATGTCGCCGACGTCACCGATGATGATCTCTTGGGCATGATCATCCTCGGCAAGCATCCGCATGAGGCGAAAGAGCCGGCATAGCATAGCAAGCGCGCCAGCGACGGCTCACCAAACTTCGACCACATTCAGGGCCTCTGGTAGCGCGAGAACTAAGTCAAATAACGCTGCCGTGCGTTATGCCGTTCGCGCTCGGCGACAACTGTTCCTGCGTTTCTGTCGTATCCCGGCCGACAACTCCGCACATTCAGATCGATCGATAGAAGCACGCTCAGCCGAGCGTGAGGCGCACCCTCGACCTTCGAGAAAGGTCAGACAGCAGAATTTTGCCGTATCGATCGACCGTTCGCCGCCTGAAAGTCTTGAATAGTGAAACATTCGTTCGCATCTGACAGTTGTATCGGCACAAATCTATCGCTTGAGGGGAGGGCGATCATCATGGCGAAAAAGAAACCCGATGAATGGAAAAAAGATGGCGCCGAGCTGAAAAAGAAGATCGTCGCAGCGAAGAAGAAACCCCAGAATTTTGGTCTCGTATTCGCGAAAGAGGGGATGATCCTGGAGGCTCATCCCACCCAGTCGGCAGCCAAGCAATACAAAACCGCCAAGGCCGATCCCAACGGCACGCCAAAAGGCATTCAGGGGGTATTGACGGTCAACGGTACGGAACTTCACTTTACATATGAAGGTGATGAGACTGCACTGCCCGGCGGCATAACCACCCGGTTCAAGCAGTACCTGTCCATGGCCAAGGTCAAGGGCTACAAGGCGAAATTCATCCCGAAAGACGGCGCCGATGAGGGCGCTGGCGGCGCAGAGCAGCAAGTGGACGCCGTCGAGGACGACGCCGCGCTGAAGGCCAAGCTGTTGAAGGATATAGACAGTATCGAGGCTGTCTTTGAGGTCAATTTCGAGGACATGGACGAAAAGGACGTCAAGGAGCTTCAGGGCGCGCTGAAGACAATTCGTGGCGCGATCAACAGCGACGACCTGACCGGCGCCCAGAACATGATGAACAAGCTGCAATTGCTGACCGGCGTCGGTCCGGACACGCCGGCGGAACCAGGCGCGGTCCGACTGCCGAACAAGAAAGGCGCGAAGCTGAGCCCCGAAGAACTCAAGAAAAAGAAGAGCGAGCTGAGCAAGAAATTCGCCGATCTGAAGCCCGAGATTCAGCGCTCGGTTCGCATCGCCAATCCGGCGCACAAGTCGGAGATGGAAAAGCTCATCAAGAATTTCGGCAAGAAGATGAAATCGGGCGAGCTCGATGATTCCGAAGCGGCGCTGGAGGCGTTTGAGAAGCAAATCGCATCATTCGATCAGGTGCGAGATGAGGGCCGCCGCAAGCGTGAAACCCAGTTCAAAGACATCGCCGCACAGGCGCAGGATCTGAAAGCCCGGCTTGAGCAGATCAGGGCGGAAAGGAGTGCAGGCTGATGAGCACCCTCGAAGAGGAACTTGAGGAAATCCAGCAGACGATCGCGTCGCTGGAGGACACTCTGCAATCGGTCATCGATATGGCCAATGAAGACGGCGAAGTTTCGCCTGCGGAAAAGGACCTCATCGCCTTCGCCAGGGGTCAAGTCGACGAAGCGAAGGAAATTCGCGACGAGATCGAAGCCGAGATCGCAAAGGGCGGCGGCGGCAAAGAGGGCGACCCCGGCGCCAAGCTGGGAGAGGGTCCGGACGCTGACGACAAGGACTCAGCGCAGGCCGCGTGGAAGGCTTACGCAAAACCCTACCGAAAACTGCTCGGCATATATGCCGATATGAAGCATGACGGGCATGAGCTGACGTCGGATCTTGGAGAGTATCTCGACGAGATTCAGGTCGCCGTCGCGCAGGAGGATTGGGAAGAGGCGCTGAACCAAGGCGTTCTGGCGGCACTCTGGGTCGATGAGAACGGCCTCTATGATGAATATGAGAGGGTCGACGAAGAGGAGGAAGAGGAGGAGGACTCCGGCAAGGAGGCGTGGGAAAAGGTTACCAAAAACGAAGACGCGGTCGCGTATCTGGAAGGCGTCCAGTCCGACCTTGAAGACGTCGGAAGCGAGCACGCGGCAAAGCTTGGAGAGTTCGCCAAGAAGATTAAAGACGCCCTTGCCGAGGAAGACTGGGACTCCGCACTCCAGCAATTTGTTCTCTATCTGAAGTTCGAAAAAGACAAGGATATTCTTGTGCTGATCGGAGAAGAGGAAGACAGCGAAGACGACTACGACGACAGCTACGATGACGACAGCGAAGACGAGTATCAGAGCGGCGACGACCCCGGCGAGACCGCCTGGAAGGGGATGAGTAAGGTCTACACGATGATCCTCGATCTCAACAAAAAACTTCGAGAGATGGACCATCCGATGCACGATCGGATCGGGTCCTATCTGGACGAGATCCTATCTGCGGTGAAAAAGAAGGACTGGGAGACGGCGCTGTCGGCGCTCGCCAAGGCCGGTAAATTCGCGGATGATAACGAGCTTTGGGACGCGGAAGAGAATGAGGGCGGCGGAGACATAGTCACCGCGAACCTCAAGAAGAAACTCAAGAAGCTTGAGGGCCTGCTCAGCGATCTGGAATTCCATGAGCATGAAAAAGCCGAGGACCTTGAAAAGCTGATCGACAAGGTGCCCGACATCACCGATCCCATGAACATGATTTCAGCGGATCGCGCGATGGAGGAGGCGTATGCCTTCGCCGACAAGCACAATCTTTGGGATGTGCAGTCGGGTCTGCCGAAATCCGAAGAAGAGGAACTGTTCTGGGAGCACAATGGCGAAAACTATCGCAAGGTGAAAAGCCTCCGTCGGCGGCTGGACAATCTTGAGCATGAATTCGCCAAGGAGTTCGGCGTCATCATCGATCGTGTCGACAAGAACATCAAAGACCAGACCTATTTCGCGGCGATTATGGGGATCGATCAGGCGATCGAACTCGCAGACGACGAAAAACTCTGGGACGATACCCCGAGGGAGGCCTGGGACAAGCTTCAGAAGGGCGTGGAGAAAATCCGCAAGCTCTATGGAGCGCTCTATGAGGCGGAACACCCTTCGGCGGATCAGATCGGAGACCTGATCGAAGCGATGGACGACGCCCGCAGAGGCGAGGACTGGGAGGACGCGGAGCGCCAGTACGCAGCCGCCAAGGCGTTGGCCGATGGCCTCAAACTCTGGGACGTCATGAAATCCGATGACGAGGAGGATGAAGAGGAAGAGGCCGATCCCAAGAAAGCGGCATGGGAGGCGCGCCGGTCCGAATACGACAAGCTGGTCGAGCTGCATGACCGGCTTATTCGGGAGACTCACCCGGATTCGGTGGAGCTCGGATCCATGCTCACCTCGATCACCGACGCGGTGCATGACGAGTATTGGGAAGACGCAGAGAAGTTCCTAGATATCGCCATCCAGATCGCCAAGGACAAGAAGCTTTGGGATGCGAAGCCAAGCACCATCATTCCGTCGGCGGCGTCGATCTCAGCCTCTGTCGGTCAGGGCGGCAAGAACAAGGCCGAGGACGTCGAGACGGTGCAACTGCTTCTCAATGAGAAGAAGGTCGCGTCGCCGGCGCTGGCGCCGGACGGAGATTGCGGCAAGCTGACCATCGGCGCGATTAAGAAGTTCCAGCAAGCTGAATTCGGCTGGAAGGACGGAAAGGTCGATCCGGGCGGCAAGACCTGGGGGGCGCTGACCGGGCAGACCTCTATCTCTGAGGTGACCGAAAAGGTGGTCGATGTAGCCGAGAAGGTCGTCGATGCGGTCGACGACGCCGTCGATAAGGTGGTCGAAACCGCCACCGACGTCGCCGAGGATATCGGCGATTTCTTCGAAGACCTTCTCGACGGGGACGACGATGACGAGAAGAAGAGCTAGTGGCGGGACTTGTCTTGTCACCTGCGGACGCCCGAGGCCCCGCAGGGGTTGAATTGTAAACCCCTCGATTCAAGCTAACGTAAGTCTTGGCTTGCCGCGTTGAACAATCGATAGATTGCCAATCGTGCGGCAGGCCCGGTGTTCGTTCCCTCGGCCTTACGCGGCCCCTCTACGGCCACGGCCCCTTCGCGGCACCTGAATAGGTCCGCTTGCTCAGGGCCAAATCGGAAACCGCGCGCCGTAGCAGTTGGTTTACCTTCTCTTGCTTTTTTGGACGCTTGAGTTGTTCGACGCCCCTGCCGCAATACTCATCGCGCCGGCAATAGTATGAGAGTATGAGGCTCCAGTCGCACCAATTTGGCTGATCGCATCTGCGACGACCATTCCCGGCACCTACAACACCGCAGCTTGACGCAGCCCAGCAACAATCTGCTACGGCTTGTGTCGCATACTCGCCGGTAGCAATTCTCCATTTCCCAAGCAAATGGCCGGCAAACTCAGTTGCGCGAAATTAGGGGCGTAGCGCCTCCTCACGCTGTGTCCGCATTCCTTCGACGTCATCGGGCGTTTCGACGTACACTTGCGATCCGACGGGCGCTAACTCGCCAGAGACGCGTGTCCTGGCGCGCGTATCCGGTTAAAATGCTACTAAGCTCTGTCGCTACTCAACATATCCAAAGTGATGCGGGTTTTCTCTTTCGCTGAGTTGCGCGTGCGCATCCAGCGGCGAATTTTCTACACGATCCAGTCCGGAGTGGAGCCGTTCGGCAATACTGGGCGCTCTCAGCGGCTGCGAAAAAACCTGTCTTCGTCCGCGAGAAACCCGCCTCATACGGAATTGCGCTGTCGATGCCGTTCGGATATCTGACGCCGCGAATCCGAAAAAGGAACTTTGGCGATGTCCATTCAAATCGGCGCTGCGCCCTGCTCGTGGGGCGTCGAATTCGCAAACGACCAACGCAATCCGCCATGGCGGCGCGTTCTCGATGAGTGCGCCGAAGCCGGATATGGCGGCATTGAACTCGGCCCTGTCGGCTATTTGCCCGAAGACCAATCCCTTCTGTCCGACGCGCTGGCCGCGCGCGAAATTGAGCTGACCGCCGGTGTCCTGTTTCGACCATTCCATGATCCCGCCCAGTGGGAAGATGTATTGGATGGCGCGCATCGGACGTGCAAGGCGCTCGCGGCGCATGGCGCGCGCGAGTTCGTCCTGATTGACTCGATATCGCCCCGTCGAGCGCCGACCGCGGGACGTCCGAACGAAGCGGAGCAGATGGATAGCGCCGAATGGCGTGCATTTGCGGGCCGCATTCGGGACATTGCGCGAATTGGCGTTGAGGAGTATGGCCTCACAGCATCGATCCACCCGCATGCGGGCGGGTTCTGCGACTTTGAGCCAGAGGTCGAAAAGCTGCTGGACGATGTCGACGGCTCGCTGCTGAAAATCTGCCTCGACACAGGACATTCCCTTTATGCGGGGTTCGATCCGGTCGCGTTCATGCGTCGCCACATGGACCGCGTGTCCTACGTGCATTTCAAGGACATCGATCCGAGCGTCCGGGCGACGGTTGTCGCAGAGCGCACCGACTTCTACGAGGCCTGCGCTGAGGGAATTTTCTGCGTCCTGGGCAAGGGCGACGTCGACTTTCAGGCGGTTCGGTCGCTTCTTTTGGAGCATGGTTATGATGGCTGGTGCACGGTTGAGCAGGATTGCGATCCACAGGGGGCCAAGTCGCCGATCGACGACGCGCGCGCCAATCGTAAATTTCTGCGAAGCATCGGCTTCGACTAACGGTGCCGCGGCGTCCTGATGGCGCCTTTGGACATGGCGCAGCAAAGACCGGCTCGTATGCGCTGTCTGGACGCCGCCAGAACCAGAGAACGCGATATTCATGCTTCGCTATCGGGCGAATTCGAACTTAGCTACACAGCCGTTCACCTAGAAGTTGCGCCCCACCTCCATCACGAAGGCCGCAATTCCCTGAACTCCATCGGATCTGCGTCAGCCGGAACATAGATCTGCTGGAAGGACAGCGGCTGATCTCCGTCGGCAAATCCCAAAATCTGGCAATTCAACCCTCTCGCGGCGGAAGGCAGACCAAGCCTCAGGCAGATCGCATCTGGGATAGCCGAACACACGACACGGTTAGTCGTTCGAACTGTGCTCACCCCATATTCCTTTCGGATGACCGCGTGTAGATGCACGCCCTCCAGATCAGCCGGATCTAGGTCCACGATGGAACCGAATTTTCTGTCTGAGAGATAGAAGAAGCTTAGAAGCTTGAATCGATGATCGACATCGATTTCGCGCTCAATTCGGACGTAGGAATCGCCGTCATCCAGAAAATCGCTCCAAGGCCCCTTAGTTCCAACGCGATCCAGTTTTGTGACGGAGCTGAACACTGGAAAAACGGAATTTCGACCCTCATCAACAAATCGAAACTGCCAAAGGTCGAATATTTCTCCGGTTCTTTCGGAGATAATCGTACCGCGGCCAGCCCTCCGATTAATAACGCCCAGTTCTGATAGGTTCCGCATGGCCTTCTGAACTGTGCCAAGGCTAAACGGAAGGCTATTCGTCAAAACGGATTCCGTCGGAAACCGATCTCCCGGATTTAGATATCCCGCTTCTATCATCGCCAATATAACTTCCGTTAATTGCCGATGTTTCGCGGGCTTTACGTCCCTGCCGTTATATGACTCGAGGCGTTTGCTTATTTCATCAACAATAACTGGCATGGCGTCCTATACATGAAGCAGCGCTTTGAGCGCCTAAAATTCTGCGTCCCAGCAATTCGACCGTATCCAACCGATGAAAACCCCGAAAGTGCGCCAGTAGGGCGAGGCATGCCGATATCGCGGCGGCGAAACGGAACGATAGCGTAACTGATGAGCGGATCCTTCCGTGCGGTCGATCTGAATTGATATTGCGAGGCTGGCCTCTGGTCCATCGAGACCAAGCCATTCTCATGCGCGGGCGGCCGCGAGCCCTGCGCCTCCCTGGTTCGTCCAAGCTCCTCCCTCTCTCGGCGGTCTCACATTTACTATATAGTTTTCTTGATAAGAATCAATTTACTATATAGTTAATGTGACGTCCCCGATAGTTCGATCAGCACACGGGTTCCTGTTTGGAGAGGCTAAAATGCTAGAAAAGCGCGAACTGTTTAAAGGAGGACAGTGGTGTGAGGGTAGTTCTGCGGAGACCCGCGACGTAATCAACCCTGCGAATGGCTCGGTTGCCGCACTGGTTTGCCGGGCGACCAAATCGGATCTGGACCGGGCGTTGGAGACCTCTGAAGCTGGCTTCAAGCTCTGGTCTAAGACCTCGCCCTGGGATCGCTCAAAAATCCTAATGCGCTGCGCCAGGCTTATTGAGGAGCGCATTCCTGCCCTCGCCGAAGTGATGACCTTGGAGCAAGGCAAGCCACTGGCGGATTCTCGGGGAGAACTGGATCGGACGGTCGACGTCTTTGAATGGTGCGCAGGCGAAGCAATTCGCACGTACGGCAGACTTCTGCCACAGCGTCAGGCCGGATACAGACAAACAACCATCAAGGAGCCAATCGGGCCTGTCGCCGGCTTTTCTCCGTGGAATTTCCCGGCTGTCATGTTCGGGCGCAAGATCGCCGCCGCTTTAGGGGCGGGCTGCTCCATTATCATCAAGCCGTCCGAGGAAGCGCCCGGCGTCGCCGTCGGCATTGTCAAAGCCTGTCAGGACGCAGGCGTGCCGGATGGCGTTCTGAACCTGGTGTTCGGCAACTCGGCTATGGTTTCCGATCATCTGATCAGGTCGCCAGTAATCGCCAAGGTTTCTCTCACCGGATCGGTTCCTGTCGGACGGCGACTCAGCAAGCTGGCTGGCGAATTGCTGAAACCAACGACGATGGAGCTAGGCGGGCATGCGCCGGTTCTAGTGTTTGGCGACGCCGATGCGGAGAAAGCGGCGGATATGACGGCAGCGTTCAAATACCGAAACGCCGGACAGGTCTGCCTTGGCGTCAGCCGGATTTATGTTCAGGAGTCCATTTACCAGAAGTACCTTTCCCGTTTCACTGATCGTGTGAACGCTCTGCGGGTCGGCGACGCTATGCTGGAAGATGTCACCATGGGACCGCTGGCGAACAGCCCCGGGGTCGAAAACATCGAAAGCATCATGTCAGATGTACAGGCGCGCGGCGGAAAGGCGGTCGTGGGCGGTGATCGAACTGGGATTCAGGGCCACTTTTGGGAACCGACCGTCGTCACCGACCTGCCGCATGATTCGAAGCTGATGACGGAATAGCCCTTTGGGCCAATCGCCCCGATTGTTCCATTCTCGGACTACGACGAAGTGGTCAAACACGCCAACGGGCTGGACCTTGGCCTAGCCGCATACGCTTTCACCAAATCGCTCGATATCGCCACGAATATCGCCGACGATCTGGAAGCCGGCTGGATCGGCGTAAACAATTTCTCTCCAGCTCTGGCGGAAGCGCCGTTTGGCGGGGTGAAGGACAGCGGTATCGGATACGAAGGCGGACCAGAAGGTTTCGAGGCCTATTGCAAAACGAAATTCGTCAACCAGGCGAATATGGGTGCATGACTGTCCGCCGGACGGGAACCGCGCTGAGAGATTGAAATCAGGAAGCAAAAGATGGCGGAAATCGCATTTATCGGACTGGGGACCATGGGCCTCGGCATGGCGAAGAATCTGATCAAGGGCGGCCACGCTGTGGTCGGCTTCGATCTGTCGGAGGGCGCAATAGCCGCCCATGCCGCCAATGGAGGCGGAGTTGCGGCGACGGCTGCTGAAGCTGCGGCGGGTGCCGAGTTCGTCATCACCATGCTGCCCAATGGCGCGATCGTGCGCAAAGCGATCTTCGACGGTGGTGGTGCGGCCGAAACGATGTCGTCTGACGCGTTGCTTATCGACATGTCAACCATCCACCCGCTCGAAACCGACGAGATCCGCAAGGACCTGGCCGCCAAAGGCGTCTCGATGGTCGATGCGCCGGTTGGGCGCACCTCGGTGGAGGCGCTGGCTGGCAAGGCGCTGTTCATGGTCGGCGCCGAAAAGCAGGATCTGGAGGCTGCGCGGCCCATTCTCGAATGCATGGGTGACACGATCATCGACTGCGGCGGGCCAGGCGCGGGATCGCGGATGAAGATCGTCAACAACCTGATGACCACCACGCTGAATGTTCTGACCGCACAGGTGCTGACATTCTCGGACGCGACGGGTCTGGACCGCGATCTGGCCATTCGCGTGATGGGCGGCACAGCGGCGGGCAAAGGGCATATGAACGCCACCTACCCAAACAAAGTCCTGAAGGGCGATCTGGAGCCGGCTTTCATGATCGACTTGGCCAAGAAAGACCTGGACATCGCATTGGCGCTTTCCGAGCACCTGAAAGTGCCTCTTTCCCTCGGCACGCAGGCTGAAAAAATCTACTCCGAAGCCCAGCAGGCGGGGCGAGGCGGTCAGGACTGGACGGCAATCTACGACATGTTGCGTACAAACCTGCTCCAAAACGCCTGAAGCTAAAGAATTCTGAAATCGAAACCACAGACGTCAGACAAGGCGATAGGTCAGAAACAATGTCATCACATTCCTCCAACACATCCTGGACTGACACCGACAGCGGGACCTTGCGCCACGCGATACCGGCCGAGCAACTGGGAACCGCGACGATCTCCCCCTCCGGCGGGTTCGAAGCCGGCTCCTACGCCTCATTCACGCTGACCTACACCGCCGGGATTTTCGGCATCGACGACTCGGGCAGCCTACGGGTCTGCTTTCGGTTCGCGTCAGATCAGAGCAATCCACAATTCGATGATCCCAAGGGCGTCAACTATACGACGGTCGAGGCCTCGAACGGCGCGGTTCTCCAACTTCGATGGGATCCCAAGGCGAATGTGCGTCCGTGGGATCGCACCCTATGGATCAAGGTGGTCAAAGGCTATCTGACCGAGGGCGAGACCATCACCATCCGATTTGGCGTCACCGACCATGGCGGACCGGGCATGCGCCTGCAGACCTTTTGTGAAGACACGTTCGAGTTTCGCGTGCTGGCTGATCCAATCGCGACCTACAATTTCCAGCCACTGCCCAAGCAGCCAATGATCTCGATCGTGCCAGGGAGGCCGGAGCGCTATGTCGCCGTGCTGCCGACGCGCCGCCGCATGGGCCAGGAATTCGCGTTGAAAACGAAGGGCGAGGACAAGTGGGGAAACCCCTCCAACCTGTGCGACGACACGTTGACGATTGAATCCGACGGCGAGATCGACGGTCTGCCCGAGAGCGTCACCTTCAGGCCGGACGATCTCAAGCTCGAAATCAAGGGCCTGACCATATCCAGTCCGGGCCGCGTTACCGTCCGGCTAAAAAATGCGGACGGCCATGTGGTGGCCGAGACGAACCCGCTGGTGATCGAGGACACCGCGCTCATCCACTACTGGGGCGATATGCACGGCCAGTCGGAGGAAACCATCGGGACCGGCTCCGCTGATCAGTATTTCACATTCGCGCGGGAACTGGCCTTCGTGGATGCTTGCGCGCATCAGGGCAACGATTTCCAGATCACTGACACGTTCTGGTCGGAACTGAACAGGCTGACGGCGAAGCATGACCGCCCTGGCGAATACGTGGCCCTGCCCGGATACGAGTGGTCCGGCAACACCTCGCTTGGCGGCGACCGCAACGTTTATTTCCCGACTGACGATCGCACCATTCGACGCTCCTCGCATGCGCTGATCGAGGGCGGCGACACGGATGGTACGGACGCCCTGACCTGCGCTGCGCTGTTTGACGCGCTCGCAAAGAATGAGGAATGGGACGTCGTGATGTACGCCCATTGCGGCGGACGCTACGCCGATATCTCGGTGGCCCATGACGGCCGGTTCGAGAAATCGGTGGAAGTCCACTCCTCATGGGGCAGCTTCGAATGGATCCTGCACGATGCGTTCAAACTGGGCTATCGGGTGGGCGTTGTGGCCAACTCCGACGGGCACAAGGGCCGACCCGGCGCCAGCTATCCCGGCGCGGGAAAATTTGGCGCCATTGGCGGCCTGACCTGCTTCCTGATGGACAGGCTGGACCGTGAAACCCTGCTGGATTGTCAGCGCAAGCGCCGCCATTACGGCACGACCGGCGGCCCCAACGGCCGCATGGTGATTGATGTGACCGGCAGATTTTCGGAAGCCGGCTCGCTCTACCACGACGACCCGGCGCTCTTTGACAACGCCAGCGCCGTATCCGCGACAAAGGCCCTGATGGGCGACATCGTGCGTCTGCCATCCGGTGAGATGGGGTTGGACGTGTCAGTCGAGACTACGGCGCCAATCGAGCGCATCGACATATTCAACGGCGTCGATCTGATCGAGACCGTCCGCCCCTACGGCGAAGACGAGCTTGGAGAGCGCGTCCGCGTGCTCTGGGAAGGCGCCGAATATCGCGGCCGCTTTCGCCAGGTGGTCTGGGATGGAACCGCCGAAATAACCGGCGACACGGTTCTGAACGCAGCGCCGCTGAACTTCCTGAACCGGGATAAAACGCTGAGCCGCGATGGCGGCCGGCTGTCGTGGAGAGCGCTAACCACCGGCAATTTCGGCGGTTTTGACATAGTGCTGAAAGATGGGCGGAGCGGCACGCTGAAGCTCGACACGCCATTGGTGAAGGTCGCGCAGCCGATCTCAGAGATCGGTCTGGAAGACATCGTTTTCGACGCCTCAGGCGAGTTGCCGCGTTTCGTTAAAATCTTCCGCCTGCCGAATGAGAACTCCCATCGGTCGCTGGCGTTCACCCGGAAGATTTCGCTGAAGGATGCGGGCGATAACCCGATCTACATCCGACTGATTCAAGAAGACGGCACGCGGGCATGGACGAGTCCGATCTACGTCTATCGCTGAACTGATGGGCGCCGTCTATCCTCTGCCGCGTCTAGGGCCTCCGAAGTCCCAACCAACTCGTATACTTCGACAGTCGCATCGAAGCCCTTCAGGCTCGCCCTTCCCGCATCTCGCGTCTTGAACGACCCTGCGACCTGTTGGGCGACGTCATGACTGACGAGGATTTCGGTGCCCGTCTCGCGATTGAGCGATTCAAGCCGCGCGGCGAAGTTCACCGTCGATCCGAGCGCGGTATAGTTCATCCGGTCAGAGCTTCCGACATTGCCGACGATCGCCTCTCCGCTGTGTATACCGACGCGTGTCCGAAGCGGCGGTTTTCCCGGCGTCGCCCAAGCGTCGGTTTCTCGGCGGGCGACTTCGACGAGTTCCAGGGCCGCGGCGCATGCGCGCTCGACCTGATCCGGGGTGTCATTCGGCGCATTCCAAAACGCCATCACCGCATCGCCGATATACTTGTCGATCGTCGCGCCGTGATCGAGCAACACTTTCGTCACCGCCTCAAAATAGCGAGACATCCGCCGCATCACTTCCTCGGCATCGAGATCAGAGGACATTGCGGTAAAGTTCTCAATATCTGTGAAAAGCACGGTGATTACTCGACTCTCACCGCCAAGTTGCGGCGTCTCATCGTGTTCGAGAAGCTGTTTGACCAGCGCTTTGGGAACGTAAATCGAAAATATGCTGAGGCTCTTCTTCATATGCGCCATGGCGCGTTGAAGGGCGCGAACCTCATTCACCGTCGAGACGACAGGAACGCGTCCGCCAAGATCGAAGCGCCCTATCCTTTCTGCGGATTTTGCAAGGGAGACGAGTGGGCGCGATAGGCCGCGCGAAACAAGCCAAATGATCGGAATGCTGGTCAGAATAATTGCGATAGATACGATTGTCGTATTTCTCGACACGCGGGCGATCGGGGCCGCAATCACGTCCAAAGGAAGGGCGATCGCCAGCAACTCCTCGGTTTCACCACCGAACGGGATCGGCTCGATATGAACGACCCACGGCCGCCCTTGGATATCAAGAATGCTGTCGGGATACTCGCGCCAGATTTGGGTATGGGTCTGCAAAGCGGCGACGGCGATGTCCGCCTCATCGCTTTGAATTTGTTCTGTTTGACTTGCTTCAGTCGTTTCAGCATCCGACCGCGCCAACAACTCGCCTTCGGAAGTGAAGACAGCGAGCGCGCCTTGTTGCGCCTGAGGCTGTCGGCTTAGAAACTCCCCGAGCTGGCCTAGCGTAATGTCGACACCGACCACGCCATGCTCGTTTTGGCGGCTCACGGTCAAGCCAGGGGTCCCTCCCCCCGCGAATATGTAGGCGTCGGTTCTTGTGGTGGTCTCGGTTGCGAGTGCCGCATTGTACCAAGGTCGTGATCGCGGGTCGTACTCGGGGTCCTGCAGGAATGTCGAACCAATGACCGCGCCCGCCTCATTCAAGAACCGATAGATCAGCCGGGGCGGCGTCTCGTCGCGCAGAATGATCTGCTCCAAAAAAGCGACTTCCGCAGGTGCGTTAAGCGGTTCGAGGGATTCAGCCGGGCGCAAGGCGGTCCGGCCGAGCAAATAGAAGTCGCCATTCTCGAAGCCCAGAGAAATATTCGCGATTTGCGGGCGAAGACGCATCAGTCGCAGCAACCGGTCGCGCTCTGGATGTCCCATATCCGTCGGCGCTACGCTGACCCCGGCCCAATCGGCCGAAAGCGCCGCAATCGTATCGATCGGCAGGATCAGGGATGAGATCCTTAGCTCCAGTTCGCCCGATGACCGCGCCATCAGCCCCTTGGCCGCGACGACCGACTGGTCCTGATGATTGCTGTGCATGTAGGAAATAATTGACGTCGCCAGCGCGATCGAGATTACCAGGATCACCGAGAAGATGCTTATCGTGACCGGAATTCTGATCAGTGTCGCTCCATAGCCAAATCCAGATAGTAAGTTGTTTCGTTTACTCGCACGAATGATAAAATTCTGAAACTGTCCACTTACAAAAGGTCTGGCTATCTGGCGACGTGGGGCGCTGGATAAACACTGGCGCCCTTCTGGCTTTGCAGAGTTTCACAGATATTCGGATCGACGTTTTCGACCAGCTTGGCGTCGGCGCCGCGACCTCTGCGGTAAACGGGCTTGCATCCAATTATTCGTGGCGCCTGCATCTGCGCTGATTGCAAACGCAACGGGTGGCGCGGCTTGCCAAGCGTCGCTGTCTTGAGATCTTGGAGTTCAAATCAGCCTTGAGCCAACTTTCCTGGTGATCGTGGAAGTTCAGTTGCAATGGACGGGAGCGCCCGAGCATGCCTCGCCCCCCGCCGCCTGATCCATGGGTGTTGTCAGCGCATCACCGTCCCAGGGTCTATGAGGAACTCTGCTCATCCGAGCGGATTCACTCCACGTCGCTGAACAATTGGCGCCACCAAGGCCACAGCTCTAACCGCCCCGTATCCTCTCAGACCGGCGGCGTAGAAGCTCGATCGACACCAGAAGCGCGATTGAGACCAGAATAAGTAAGGTCGCAACGGCAAGAATGGTCGGGTTGATCTGCTCGCGCAGGCCCGAGAACATCTGCCGCGGGATCGTGCGTTGCTCCGGCCCGGCGAGGAACAGCACCAGCACCACCTCATCGAAGGAGGTGACGAAAGCGAACAGCCCGCCTGAGATCACACCGGGGCGGATCAGCGGGATGACGACGTCGCGGAACGTCTTGAGCGGAGACGACCCAAGGCTGAGGCCGGCGTGATAGAGCGAGCGGTCGAAGCCCGAAAGCGTTGCGGTCACGGTGATGATGACGAAGGGCACGCCCAGCGCCGCATGGGCGATGATCAAGCCGGGATAGTTTCCAACCAGATTGAAGCGGGTGTAGAAAAAGAACATGCCCGCCGCGATGATGATCAACGGCACGATCATTGGAGACAAAAGCAGCGCGGTGATGGCGCGCTTGTACGGCATCTCTGCGCTCGCCAGTCCGACCGCCGCCACGGTGCCGAGAGAGGTGGCGAGAATGGTCGCGAAGATCCCGATGATGAAGCTGTTCTGAATCGCCAGCGTCCATTTCAGGTCGGTGAAAATCGCCTCGTACCACTTCAGAGAGTACGCCTCCGCCTCCAGCCGTAGCATACCGGGCGTGAAGGTGAAGAACGGCTCCACATTGAAGCTGAGCGGGATGATCACGAGGATCGGCAGGATCAGGAAGAACAGCACGCCCCAGGCGGTGATCTTCAGCGCCCAATGACCCGCCTTGTCCCAGATCGTGAAATATGCCGGAAACCGCGCCATGCCCTATCCCAGCTTGATGTTTCCGGCGCCAACCAGCCGGTCATAAATCCAGTAGAGCGCGAGGATGAGCGCCAGCAGCAGCGAACCGAGCGCCGCGGCAAGCTCCCAATTGTTCGACTTCTGCATATGGAAAGCGATGATGTTGGAGATCATTTGCCCGTCCGTGCCGCCGACCAGCGCCGGCGTGATGTAGTAGCCGACGGAGATGATAAAGACCAAAAGCGCCCCGGCGGAAAGGCCGGGCAAAGTCATCGGCATATAGACGCGCAGGAAGGCAGGGATCGGCCGCGCTCCCATCGACTGCGCCGCGCGCATGAAGCTTGGGTCGATCCCGCGCATCACTGAATAGAGCGGCAGGATCATGAACGGGAGAAGGATGTGGGTCATGGCGATGATAGTTGAGAACCGGGTGTAGAGCATCTCAATGGGTTCTGAGGTGATCCCGATCCCCATGAAGACGGAATTCACCACGCCATTGGTTTGCAGCAGAGCGATCCAGGCGGTGGTGCGCACCAGCAGCGAGGTCCAGAACGGCAGCAGCACCAGCACCATCAGCATGTTCGAGGTCTTGGACGGCGCATTGGCCAGAAAATAAGCCAGCGGATAGCCCAATAACATGCAGAGCACTGTGATGGTCAGGGCCATGCCAAGCGTCTTGGAATAGAGCTGGACGTAAATGCGTGCGGATTCCCGCTGCTGGATCTCTCCTGCCGCATTCCGTTCCAGATCCATCGCAGTCAGATAATAGTTCGCGGTGTAGGTCTCGCCGACACGTTTGATCGCTCGCCAGAACTCGGGCTCGGCCCATTTCTTGTTGGCCGCGACCAGAAGCTCTGCGCCTTTTTCGACGATCTCGGCGTCATCGAGGCGGCGCAGTCGGCGGGCGGTGGAGTTCACCGTCGAAGATGCGCCGGGATAGGCCCGGTTGATTTCGGCCCCCAGAGAGCCCGTTTCCCGCGCCAGCGCCAAACGCTTTAGATCGATGGCCATCTGGGTCAGAACCGCGTCGTCCGGAACCGACTGCCCGTCCCAGCTCTTCAGGCTTTCCAGCGTGTCGGGAATAAACTCGGCGGTCGTTGGGTTGTACACGCTTCGAAACAGCATGGTCGCGATGGGCGCGACAAAGGCAAAAAAGATGAACGCCAGCAGCGGCGCGACCAGCAGGAAGGCGCGCAGTTTTCGGCCGCGCAACTCCCGCCGCGCGTACCGCGCTTCATCGACGGTCAGTTCGGCGTCGGCGCCGCGTGCGAAAGCGCGAGCGCGGGTCTGTTCGGCGACCTGTGTGTCGGCGGCTGTCATGACGCTCCAGAATATTTGGCGAAGTCGGGCGACGATGGCGCCGCCCGACCATTGGTCACCGGCCTACTTCAAAAGCCACTCGTTGAACTTCTCGCCGAGCGACTCGCCGAAGTCCGCCCAGAAGATGCCGTCGGCCTTCAGCCCGACATCCAGATGCGACGTTGGCAGGTCAGGCACGACGCTGGCGTCGACATACTGGTTCGACGAGGCGCGGGTCGGGCCATAGGCCACATCCGGCATGCCCGAAAGCGGCTTGGAGGAGGTCGCGAATTTGATGAACTCCCAGGCCGCGTCCTTGTTCGGGGCGCCTTTGACGATCGACCAGACGTCCAGATCGAAGACGTGGCTGTCCCACACCATGTTGAACGGGCGGCCGTCCTCTTTGATCGCCGCGAAAATGCGGCCATTGGCGGACTGCACCAGCACCGCGCCGCCATCGTTCAGAAGCTGCGGCGCCTGGGACCAGCTGTCGAACCAGACCAGATCGCCCTTGATGGTGTCGAGCTTGGCGAAGGCGCGGGCCTGACCCTCATCGGTGGCCAGAACCTCATAGACCTTGTCCCGCGGCACGCCGTCGGCGATCAGCGCCCATTCCATGTTGACCTGCGGGCGCTTGCGCATGGCGCGCTTGCCGGGGATCTTCGCGGTGTCGAAGAAGTCGGCGATCGTTGTGGGTTTGGCATCTCCGATGGTCTCATCATTGTAAGCGAAGATGATGGTCCAATAGATGTTGCCCACGCCGCATTCGCTGGCCAGCGCATCGGGATAGAAGTCTTCGGTGGCCTTCACGCCGTCATCGCCCGCGGGAAGGTCTTCAAAGTCCAGCACTTCGAGCAGACCTTCCGAGCAGGCGCGCTCAAGATCAATCACCTCGATGTCGACGGCGTCCCAGGTGACGTTGCCGGATTCGACCTGCGCCTTCATCTCGGCGACGCCGCCGGAATAATCCTCAAACAGGATCGTGACGCCAGTATCCTTCATATAGGGATCGAGCATGTGCTTCTGCTGCGCCGCGCCATACGCGCCGCCCCATGAGACTGCCGTGAACTGGTCCGCCGCGATGGCCGAGGCGCCGGCCGAGATGCTGAGCGCCGCGGCGCCCGCCAGAATTCGTGTAAATCGCATTTCTTATCTCCTCTGTTGGTTCAGTTGTTCTTCGCCAGCGTCTGCTGCGCTGTCGGGCTCACCGCTCCGTCCCGAAGGCGAAGCAATCTTTTGTCTGCCAGACCAGTTTCGCATCCTGGCCCTCGGTCAGTTCCGGCGCGGCGAGGTCGTTGAGCATCTTCACCGCAACCTCGACGCCGCCGGGAAGTTCGAAATAGTACCGGATAAAATCGCCGACATAGTGCCGGACCATGAATTTCGCGGTGATCTCGTTGTCATAGGCGTGTTCGGTCGGCTTGATGAACAGCTTTTCAGGGCGGATCGAGACGATGCACTCGCCCCCGGATTCAAGGCCCGAGGCTTGAGCGACAATATCTTCGCCGGTCGGCATGGACACTTTCGCCGCGCCGCCATCGGAGGCCGCCGCAGTGCCGCCAATCAGATTGTTTTCTCCGATGAAGTCCGCCACGAAAGCGTTGGCGGGGCGCTCATAAAGATCGTCGGGCGCCGCGCATTGCTGAACCACGCCGTCATTGAAGACCGCGATCCGGTCAGACATCGTCAGCGCCTCGGTCTGGTCATGGGTCACATAAATCACTGTAAAGCCCAGCCGCTTGTGCAGGCGCGTGATCTCAAACTGCATCTGCTCACGCAGTTTCTTGTCGAGCGCGCCCAGAGGCTCATCCATCAGCACAAAGGTGGGCTCGAAGATCAGCGCGCGGGCGAGCGCCACGCGCTGCCGCTGGCCGCCTGAAAGCTGCGCCGGAAAGCGGCCGCCAAACTCGCCGAGCTCGATCAGGTTAAGATACTCATCAACCCGGTCCGTCACATCCGCCTTCGGCATCTTCCGCACTTTCAGCGGATAGGCGAGGTTTTCCGCCACAGTCATATGCGGAAACAGGGCGTAGTTCTGAAAGACCATGCCGATATTACGCTGATAGGGCGCAGTGCGGGTCAGAGAGACGCCGTCCAGCACGATGTCGCCGCTCGTCACACCCTCGAAACCGGCGAGCATCATCAGGACGGTCGTCTTGCCGGAGCCTGAAGGGCCAAGAAGCGTGATGAACTCTCCCTTGGCGACGCTCAGGTCGAAGCCTTTGACGACCAAGGTTTTTTGATCGTAGCTTTTCTTTACGTCTTCAAATTTCAGGAATGCGGAGTCGTTCGTCATGGGGCGCTCCCACAGAAGCGCAGTTCAGATTCAATCTTCAGATTGCAAATCGCCAAGCCGCACGCCCCCAAGCGCAATGAATTCATCGACTGAGTGACGCCACGGCACCCGCTAAACGTCCCGGTGTCAACACCTGACGCGAATGCTTTTCAATTTTCTGTGAATTGCAGAAGTGGTTCTGGCTGCGAAGCCTGAGCGTTGTGAACGGGTGAAATTCCCCAATCCTGACAACCAGTTTGACTCAGAAACGTCGCCACTGCGGCTGAAAGAAAATCAGCCGTTGCTGATCCGGCGCCAGCGCCGCGCACTGTCCCAAGCGCGCGCCAACCCGTCCTACGAAGCCCGTTTACGGGCTTCGGCCCGGCCTTTAGGCCATCGTCATGCGCAACCGCGTGCAGCCATCAGGCGTGCGCTTTCTCCGCTTCGCCGCGTCCATCGCATCGCACAGCTCCGCATCATCGCCAAGACTATGACGGCGGCGTACGCCGTCGGCGACGAAATCGCATTTCACGTCGTCGTCGTTGAACTCCAGCGCCACCATCAGCATTGAGGAGTCCTCGCCGCGCGAGAACAGCTTGTCCGAAACGTTCAGAAACGCTTTCTTGACCGATGCTCCGATGGTTTTGGATTTTCGTTTCGCGCGACCCGCTTCCTGCGCGCGCGCAACCGCCCAGTCTCTAACTTGTTCAGCGGTCTTCTTAGTCTCGTCTTGCGCAATCGTCAGAACGATTGCGTCGTGCAACATAGTAGCCATAACTCGTACCCCAGCACTATTACTCACTCTCAACTTTGGTCTCAACTTCGGCGAATCTTTGTCCGCTTCACTGCCCGGCGCCTCTCGAAACGTCACAACTTTGGGGGCCGACAGTTAATCGTTGCGTAACAATTATGAAAAATTCAATGTTAAAGTTACGTCGAAGCAAAGATTTAGCGTATGCGTGACCTGATATACATCATCGACGGCACACTTAGCGTTCTCGACGAAGGTCAGGAAACGAACGCCGGTCTGTTGTTCAAACTACTCGCGGAGGACGCCCCCAGCCGCACCCGGCAACTGGCTTATCACGCGGGAGTGCAGGGCGATGGGCCTCGACGCTGGCTTCGCGCCGCGGCCGGTCTGGGCGTCAACGACGCCATCCTGCATGGCTATGCGTTTCTCTCCAGCCGCTATAGGCCGGGCGACCGGATCTTCCTGTTCGGCTTCAGCCGCGGCGCTTATGCGGTTCGCAGTCTGGCCGGGCTGATCGACCGCGTTGGGATGCTGCACGCCGAGAACTCCACCCAGCGCAACATTCACCGGGCGTTTCGCTATTACGAGCGGTCGCACATTTCGCCTGTGGTAGACGCGTTTCGGGTCGAAAACTGCCATGACGAGGTTTTCGTCGACATACTGGGCGTGTGGGACACGGTCAAGGCGCTGGGCCTGCCCTATCCTATCCTGTCGCGGATCGCGCCGATGGCGACGGAGTTCCACAATCACCGGCTGGGCCCGCATATCCGCCACGGGTTTCATGCGCTGGCGCTAGACGAGAACCGAACGGCGTTCAACCCGGTTCTGTGGCGCAGCACGCCGGGTTGGCGAGGGGTGCTGCAGCAGGCCTGGTTCGCGGGTTGCCACAGCGATATCGGCGGAGATCCGGACTCCCGACGGCTGTCTAACATTCCGCTGGTCTGGATGCTGGAGAAAGCTGAGAACTGTGGAATGCGGCTGCCGAAGAACTGGCGGGACCGCTATCCGACCGACCCGCTTGGGGATTCAGTCGGCAACTGGCGTGGAATCTGGCGGTTGTTTCTGCTTCGGGAACCCCGGCGGGTTCCCGCCGGGGATGGTTGCTTTCTGCATCCAAGCGTGCGCGAACGGATGCAGAAATTGCCCAAATACGAGCCCCGGGCCAAGATCGACCCCGCCCTCATGGGCGCCGGAGAGACGCTCGTATAGCGCTCAGACCTCGGAATGCAGGCCGATCTTGTTACCCTCGCTGTCGGTGAAAAACGCAAGAAAACCGTTCTCGCCAATGGGGAACTTCGGCGCCTGAACCTGGCCGCCTGCATCCGCCACGCGATCGAGGGTGTTTTGCAGATCGTCCGCGCAGCCGAAGAAGACGACGGGGCCGTCCTGACCCGGCGGCGTCTCACCCGCGATCAACGCGCCGGACGCGCCATAGGCGTCCTGGTCCATGTTAAAAAAGGCCAGATCGTCACCCAGCATTTCGACCTTCTCCAAACTCAGTTCGAAAACAGAGTTGTAGAAAGTGATCGCCCGGTCGATATCGGCGGTGGGGATCGAGACCCAGTTGAACGGATTCGGCTTCAGCATATCGAGGACTCCTTGACGTAGATGTCAGAGCGCATCCAGTTGAACGATGTATTGCGACAGACATTCGAGCGATCCCAGCCAACCTCCTTCGTGCTTGCTGGCGTATTCTTCCGGCAGTTCGGTGTGGCTGAGGCGAAGGCGGCATCCGTCGCCTTCCGGCGTCAACTCAATGGCGAGGCGAGAGGTCGCGCCGGGGCCGTCCTCGGACACCCAAGCCCAGGTGCAGACCAGCCTGCGAGGCGGATCCAGTTCGAGATACTCGCATTCGGCGCGGTGCGAGTCGCATTCCGGATCCATCATCGTCACGGCCCATTTGCCGCCGACGCGCAGGTCCACGTCGCAATTCGGGCAACTGACGCCCTCCGGGCCAAACCAGCGCACGACATGGGCGGGGTCGGTCCAGAGCCGCCACATCAGCGCCTGCGGCGCCGGATACCAACGTTCGATGACGACGGCATCAGCCGACGGGTGTTCGACAAGAACGGCGGAAGGATCGACGGACATCGCGGCTTCGGTCATGATTTTCCTCCCTTGGGGGTCGTGATCTCCCGCACATAGGCGTCGAGGCGGTCGAGCGAGCCTTCCCAGAACCGCGCATAGTTCGTAAGCCAGTCATGCGGCGCCTTCATGGCGTCAGGCGATAGCCGGTAAATCGGGCGCGCCTTGGCGCCCTCTTTCGAAATCAGGCCGGCGTTCTCCAGTGCGCGAAGATGTTTCACCACTGCGGGACGCGACATTTCGAAAGGCCGGGCGATATCGGTAAAGCTCGCCTCGCTGGCGCTCAGGCGCTCGATGATGGCGCGGCGGGTCGGGTCGGCGAGCGCGGCGTAGGCGCGACTAAGATTATCCACAAGCGGACTCCATTGATTAACCTCAAGGTTAATATTATGGAGCCGCCTGTCAAGTGTCGAAGATTCGGAGGTCGGGTCAGGCGACCCGCCCGTGGCAGTGCTTGAACTTCTTGCCCGAACCGCATGGGCACGCCTCATTCCGGCCGACCTTGCCCCAGGTCGACGGGTTGTTCGGATCGATTTCCTGCGTTGCGACCGCGCCCTGCCGCTGCGCGCGCTGGGCGGCGGCGGCCATGGCGACAGCGTCATCCATATCGGGGGCGCCGGACGGTCCATCAGCTTCCGGATGCGCGGCCTGCGCCGCTTCGGCTTGCGCGCGCAGGGCTGCGATCTGCGCCTGCACCTCATCCATCGAGACTAGCTGCACATGCATCAGCTCGCCGGTGACGGCGCCGCGCAGACGTCCCAGAAGCGCCTCGAACAGTTGGAACGCCTCGGATTTAAACTCATTCAGCGGATCACGCTGACCGTGGGCGCGCAGACCAACGAACGAACGCAGATGGTCGAGCATCAACAGATGATCGCGCCACTCGCCATCGATCTTGCGGAGGATTACCTCCTTCTCGACCGAGCGCATTTTGTCCGAGCCCAGTTCAACCGCCTTGCGCGCCGCCAGCTTGTCGCTTTCGGTGTAAAGGCGCTCGCGGATATCCTCTTCGTCCACGCCCTCTTCCGCGGCCCATTCCTCGATCGGGAACTCAGACGCGAAGTAGCGCTTCAACTGCTCGGCCAGCCCCTTGACGTCCCAATCGTCAGCATAGGCGTGCTCCGGCACATGCTGCCCGACCAGATCGTCGATCAACGCATGGCGCATGTCCTGCACGGTGTCGGAGAGGTCTTCGGCCTCCATGATCTCGCGGCGCTGCTCGAAGATCACCTTGCGCTGATCGTTCATCACATCGTCGAACTTCAGCAGCGTCTTGCGGATATCGAAGTTGCGGGCCTCGACCTTCTTCTGGCTCTTCTCAATCGCCTTGTTGACCCAGGGGTGGACGATCGCCTCGCCTTCCTCCAGCCCCAGCTTCTGCAGCATGGAGCCGATATTTGCCGAGCCGAAGATCCGCATCAGGTCGTCTTCGAGGCTGAGATAGAAGGTGGAGCGCCCCGGATCTCCCTGGCGGCCGGACCTGCCTCGCAGCTGGTTGTCGATGCGGCGGCTCTCATGCCGCTCCGTGCCGACCACCCACAGGCCGCCAGCGTCAAGCGCAATATCTTTGGCGGCCTGAACCTCCGCCCGGATGCGAGACTCCGTTTGCTCGCGCTTCCTCTCGTCCTCGACGCCGGCCAATTCCGACGCCAGCCGCATGTCCAGATTGCCGCCCAGCTGAATATCCGTGCCTCGGCCGGCCATGTTGGTGGCGATGGTCACCGCGCCCGGCACGCCGGCCTGCGCGACGATCTGCGCCTCCTGCTCATGGTAGCGGGCGTTCAGAACCTGATGTCGCACGCCCACTTTCTTGAGCTGCTCGGACAAGAATTCGGATTTGTCGATCGACGTGGTGCCGACCAGCACAGGCTGCTTTCGCGACTGCGCGTCCTTCATCGCCTCGATGATGGCGCCGAACTTCTCGTCGGCGGTGCGGAACACCTGATCGTCGTCGTCCTGACGCGCGACCGGCACATTCGTCGGCACCTCGACCACGTCGAGGCCATAGATCGACTGAAACTCCTCGGACTCGGTCATCGCGGTGCCAGTCATGCCCGCCAGCTTGTCGTACAGCCGGAAGTAATTCTGGAAGGTGACGCTGGCGTAGGTCACGTTTTCGGGCTGGATTGTCTGGTTTTCCTTGGCCTCGACCGCCTGATGCAGCCCATCGCCCCAACGCCGGCCGTCCATCATGCGGCCTGTGAATTCGTCGATGATGATGACCTTGTCGTTTTTCACGATGTAGTCGCGGTCACACTGATACATCTTGTGCGCGCGCAGCGCCTGATTGACGTGATGGAGCAGCGTGATGCTTTCGGGATCGTAAAGCGTCGCGCCGTCTTTCAGCAGCCCGCGCTTGGTCAGCTCCCCCTCGACGAACTCGACGCCTTCGTCGGTCAGCGTCGCCGTTTTGGCTTTTTCGTCGATCTCGGAATGCTCTTCGGAGAGCAGCGGAACCACCGCGTCGATGGTCATGTAGAGATCACTCTGATCCTGAACGGGGCCAGAGATGATCAGCGGCGTGCGCGCCTCGTCGATCAGGATCGAGTCGACCTCATCCACGATCGCGAAACGGTGGCTGCGCTGGGCCATGGCGCCCAGTGAGTATTTCATGTTGTCGCGCAGATAGTCGAAGCCGAGCTCGTTGTTGGTGGCGTAGGTGACGTCGCAGGCGTAGGCGGCGCGGCGCTGCTCATCATCCAGTCCGGGAACGATGACGCCGGTGGTCATGCCCAGAAAACCATAGACTCTGCCCATCCACTCCGAATCGCGGCTGGCCAGATAGTCGTTCACCGTGACGACATGGACGCCCTTGCCCTCAAGCGCGTTCAGATAGACCGGCAGCGTCGCGACCAGCGTTTTACCCTCGCCGGTCTTCATCTCGGATATCTTGCCGTCGTGCAGGATCATGCCGCCGACCAGCTGGACGTCGAAGGGCCGCATGCCAAGCGCGCGCTTCGAGGCTTCGCGGACCACCGCGAACGCCTCATTCAGCAGCTGGTCCAGCGTCTCGCCCTCGGCGAGGCGGGCGCGAAATTCGTCTGTCTTCGCTCTCAGCTCATCGTCCGAAAGCGCCTCCATCGCGGGCTCAAGCGCATTGATTTTTGAGACCCGTGAGAACGCTTCTTTGACCTTCCGGTCATTCGCCGTGCCAAAGACTTTTTTGGCGATGCCGCCCAAACCCAGCATGAGTACGCGTTCCTTCGCGTTGAACAGAGGCCTAAACCGGGCCTTGAACACTTCAGATAAGCCGAAACCGGCCGCTCGCAATCTCCAGCCTTGCCCGGCCGCGCGTGACGTCATATTGGAAACGGCGTCGCTTTGGTCGGCGGGCCGTAAATCGGCCTGCGGCCACGCGTTGCGGTCGGAGGGCCGCGGCGAGATGTAAGCGGCGGTCAACCGCCTGTCAACGTCGCCTCCGGCGGTGTTCGAACCAACGGGCGACAAGGAACGTCAGGAACCACGGATCAGCGGCGCCGGCCGCAGCAATTTCCAACATTCACCACGCCAGGAGCGCCGTTGATGACCCGAGCCCGCCCCCAAATTGCGCCATACGCTGCGCTGATCGCAGCACTGACCGCCGCGCAGACCCTGAGCACGCCCGCAGCGGCGCAATCAGCGCTCCAGCAAGAGTCGCAGGAGATCAGCTCAGCCCCTCCTGCGCCGGACGGCCCGACCTATGCGCCCGGCGACATCGTCGCGACCGTCGATGCGAAAGAGATTCGGCTGGATGAAGTTGTCGTCGTCTTCGCTGGATTGCCGGAAAACGTTCAGGCTTTGCCGGACGCGACGCTGTGGGAGGGGATCGTCACCCAGTTGATCGACGAGACCGTGATCACCAACGCCGCGCTGGAAGCCGGCCTGGAGAACAGGCGCGACGTGGTGCTGGCGATCAACGCCCAGCGCCGCGCCATCCTGGCCAACGCCTATCTGGACGGCCTGATCCAGTCGAAACTGACCGAAGAATCGATCGAGGCCGAGTACCGCAAACGCTTTGTGGACATCGAGCCTGTCAAACAGGTTCGCGCCAGCCATATCCTGTTGAAAGAGCAGGAGACCGCCCAGGGCGTCCTCACCGAGATCAAAGGCGGCAAGGATTTCGCCGAGGCTGCGAAGGAGCACTCCACCGGACCGACCGGCCCCAATGGCGGCGATCTGGGCTATTTCGAACAAGAGCAGATGGTGCCGGAATTCGCCAACGCCGCTTTCGCGATGCAGGTGGGCGAGGTTTCAGAGCCGGTGCAATCCGACTTCGGCTGGCACTTGATCAAGCTGGTCGACATCCGCGACCGCCCGGCGCCGGGTTTTGAAAGCGCACGCGCCACCATCATGGAAGAGATGACCGTGCAATTGGCGCAGGAAACTGTCGCCGAGCTTCGAGCCGACGCCAAGGTCGAGCGGCTGGTCGAAGAGGCGCCGAATGGCGCGCTTCGTAACGTAGCAATGATTGCGCCCCCAAGTGTCGCGCCCGCTGAAATGGAACCGTCTGAGGAGGAATCAGCCGAGACGGAGACGGCGCCCACTGAAGAGTCGGAGCCAGAGGCGCCAGCGCCGATCACCGAGCGTGCGCCGGAGAACGCCCCGGCCCCGACGCCCGCCCCGGCCACTCAGTAAAGCCGCCCGACGCCCCGGAAGAGATTATCCCATGAGCACATCGAAGACCGTGCGGCTCGCCGCCGCCAGAGCCGCCGTCGCCGATACCGAAGCGCGGCTGGAATCGCTGAAGAAGGAGATCGCCGAGCTTGAGGGCGCGCCAACCGGCTCTCGTTTTGCGCCGAAACGCTTTCCGCGACTGCCTGAGATCAGAGGCCTGCGGCTTGCCGCGGGCGCCGCAGGGGTAAAATACTCGGGACGCGACGACGTGATGCTGGCCGAGGTCACAGCCGGATCCAGCGTCGCGGGGGTCTTCACCCAGTCCAAGACGCGCTCAGCGCCGGTGGAATGGTGCGTCGAGCGCGTCGCCGCGCTGGCCGAGACGCCGATGAAGGGTCCGCTGGGCGTGGTCGTGAACTCTGGCAACGCAAACGCCTTTACCGGCGACAATGGCGCCAAGGGCGTGCAGGCGACGGCGATGGCGGCGGCGGATGCGCTCGGGACGGATGCGGGCGCGATCTTCGTCGCCTCGACCGGCGTGATCGGCGAACCCCTGCCCGCTGATCGCATCGCTGGGCGACTGGGCCTGATGGCGCGGCGGCTGGACCCGCAGGCGTGGGAAGGCGCGACGCGCGCGATCATGACGACCGACGCTTACCCGAAGGCGGCGCATGGCAAGGCGCAGGTCGGAGGCGAACAGGTTCGGATCGCCGGGATCGCCAAGGGCGCCGGCATGATCGCGCCCGATATGGCGACAATGCTGGTTTTTATCTTCACCGACGCGGATATCGCGCCCAACGCGCTTCAGACTCTGCTGAAAGGCTATACCGGCCCGACCTTCAACTCGATCACGGTGGACAGCGACACCTCGACCTCGGACACGCTGCTGCTGTTCGCCACCGGCCAGTCCGGCGCGCCGCGGATCGAGGACGCCAAGGACCCGCGCCTCTCCGGCTTCAAGCGGGTCCTGAAGCGGGTGATGACGGAGCTTGCGCATCTGGTGGTCAAGGACGGTGAAGGCGCCAGCAAATTCGCCGAGATCTCCGTGACGGGCGCGCGGTCCTCCCGCGCCGCCAAACGGGTGGCCCTGGCGATCGCCAATTCGCCGCTGGTGAAGACGGCGCTGGCGGGCTCGGACCCGAACTGGGGCCGGATCGTCGCCGCGGTCGGAAAATCAGGCGAAGAGGCGGATCGCGACCGGCTGCAGATCTGGTTCGGCGATATCAAAGTGGCCGAGAAAGGCTGGGTCGCGCCGGGATATCGGGAGTCTCTGGGCGCCAACTACTTCAAGCTGGATGAAGTGAAGATCCGGGTGGATCTGGGCATCGGCCGGGGCAAGTCGACTGTCTGGACCTGCGATTTGGGACACGACTACATCACCTGCAACGCGGATTACCGCTCTTGACCAATATCGTTCTCGTCGCCGCCTGCGCGCTGATCGACGTTGACGGCCGGGTTCTGCTGGCGCGGCGGCCAGAGGGTAAGTCGATGGCGGGGCTGTGGGAGTTTCCGGGCGGCAAGGTGGAGGCTGGAGAGACGCCGGAGGCCTGCCTGATCCGCGAATTGCATGAAGAGCTGGGGGTCGATACGTGGGAAAGCTGCCTCGCCCCGCTCACCTTCGCCAGCCACGCCTATGACGACTTTCACCTGCTGATGCCGCTCTATGTCTGCCGGAAATGGGAAGGGACGCCGCACTCGAAAGAGGATCAGGCGTTGAAATGGGTCCAGCCGAACCGCCTGCGCGACTATCCCATGCCGCCCGCGGATGTGCCGCTGATCCCGATCCTCAGGGACTGGTTGTAGCCCCTGACCTCCTGAAGCTCGCCCCCAAAGCAACGGGAAGGAAACCGTTGCGGTTCAAATCGAGCCCGCTTCGACCATATAATTGCTGGCGGTGCACATCAGAGCATCATCGGACGCCAGAAATACAACCATGCGAGCAACGAAGACGGGTTCAATGAGATCGGGCAGGCACTGACGAGCGCGGTGCTTCTCCAGAGCCTCGGGCGTCGCCCAAAGCTCCTTCTGACGCTCCGTCATGATCCATCCCGGAACGACTGTGTTTACCCGTATACGGTGGCGCCCGAGGTCCCGCGCCATCGTGCGGGTCAGGCCATGGACCGCTGACTTGGCCGTGGCGTAGGCTGGAAAGCCGCCGCCGGCCTCCCACCACGAATTGGACCCCATGTTGATAATCGCTCCGCCACCTGCCTCGATCATGCCCGGCGCAACTTTCTGGATTGCGAAGAACATGTGCCGCAAATTGGTGCTCATCCGTTCATCCCAGTCATCGGCCGTCACGTCACTCCATTCATGCCGATCGTCTCGCGCAGCGTTGTTGACCAGGACATCCGCCGGGCCGATCCGGTTCTTCAGCGCATCAAACGCCGACTTGAGCTCGTCAATGTCGCGCAAATCGCAGAGCTGAAAATCGATATCGCCGTCAATCTCGGAGACCAGCTTCGCCGCGTCGTATTCGTTCTTGTCAATGAAACCAACGCGAGATCCCTGAGTGGCGAACGCCTTGACGATCTCCGCGCCAATCCCCGAGGCGCCTCCCGTAATGTAGACGACTTTACCTTTAAGGCTGGGATAGGAAGCGAATTTCATGGCTGGCAATCCTTTCACCGCCCAGAACCGGACCAAAGCGAATGATGTAACACCGGGTTCTCGCGCCGCAAATGCAATTGCGCCGCCACGCCGCCTCCATGCTGCTTTTGGGCTGAGGCCTGCAGGGTTCGGGCGAAAATCGCAGGCCAATAACAACCAATTTATGGTGGCTGTCTGCTTTTGCTTCGAAGTCGCCGCGTACTATGTTGTCAACTCACAATCGCTTGAGGGGTGCGCACGATGACGACTCATAAAGGTTACCTGCTGATCGCGGATATCTCGGGGTACACCCAGTTTCTGACATCGACCGAGCAAGACCACGCCAACCCTATCCTGCAATCGCTCCTAAGCGCCCTGCTTGAACAGATCGGCGAGCCGCTCCAGTTCTGGAAAATGGAGGGCGACGCCGTGCTCGCCTATTCGACGGGAGAGGAATTCCCGTCCGGCGAAACGTTTCTGACAATCTGCGAGAACCTCTATAACACCTTCTCGATGCGACGGCAGAATATCATCGCCAACACCACATGTCCTTGCCAGGCCTGCGCCAATGTCGGCACGCTTGATCTGAAAATCATCGCCCATCACGGCAGTTTCGACGAGATGCAGGTCGGCCCGGTGAAAGATATCTCAGGCGCGGATGTGATCCTGGTTCATCGCATGGCGAAGACGGATGTCGTCAAGGCCACCGGGGTTAGCAGTTATGCGCTGTTCAGCGACGCGGCTGTGAAGGCCATGGGTATCAACGCTGCGCTGACGCCCTACTCCGAGCCGATTGAACATTTCGGAGACGTCTCGATGCAGGTCTATGACCTCGCCAAGGCGTGGGAGGAATTCCGCGCCGGTCGCGAACGGCATTTCATGGCGGAGGAGGACGGCGTCTGGACCTATCGCCACAAGCTAAGCATTCCCGTCGCCGTCGCTTGGGAGGCTCTGACCGCGCCAGAGGTGAAACTGCGCTGGATGGTGAACATGAAGGGCATGACCGTGGATAATCCCGAGGACCGGCTTGGCCCCGGTTCGGATTATCACTGCGCGCACGAACTGGCGACGTTCCGCTATTGGGTCACTGACTGGGAGCCGTTCGATTACTTCTCGACCCGTCTTGGGGACCCTGCGCGCGAAGGCGTAACGATGCCGGAGACCTATCAGCTGACCGAGACGGTGTCCGGCTGCGAGATACGCTACACGCTCGGCCAATCCCAGGACGCTGAGGGCAATCGCTCCGAAGTTTCCGAGCAGGAGGCCGAAGGCTTTCTGTCGGAATTCTGGCCGGCATGCTTTGACCGGATGGAGAAGATGTACGGGGCGAAGGGGTAGCAGCGGCGGCCTGCGATTGTTTGACCCCAAGAGCGAGCGTTCCGCGCTGATCGCAGCGAGTGATCGGTTCTTACGCCAGGAACAGGTTTCAGGCGCGGCTATTCCTGGTAAACATCGCGCCCGGCCAGAATGTAGATGATCGGGTCGAGGTGCTGGCCATTCAGACGAATCTCGTAGTGCAGATGGCTGCCCGTGCTTTGCCCGGTGCTGCCCATATCCCCGATCCACATGTTGAACTCGACGCGATCGCCCTTCTCCACGCGTATGCCTTTAAGGTGCGCGTAGGTCGTCTCGAGCCCGAATTCGTGGCGTATCTGGATGGTGTTGCCGTACCCTCCCTTCACGCCCGCGAACACGACCTCGCCCTCGGCCGTCGCCAATACCGGCGCGCCGGTGGGGGCCGCGAAGTCCGCGCCGGCATGCATTTTCGATGCGCCGGTGATCGGATGGGTCCGCATGCCGTATGGGCTGGAGAACCGCGCGCCCGCCGCGTTGATCGGAACGCCCAGCGGCAGGATCGTGGCCCCGTATGACAGTATGGCGTAGCGTTTGAGGTCGGCGAACATCGTGTAGAGGCGCCCTTCGGCTGACAAATATGCCGCGTTCGCCGCTCTGAAATCGCTATCGGCCATCAATGGCGGGGCGTCGTTGATGTCGAGATGGGCCGCCGCCACGCGGTAAACCTCGTCAATATCGAGACCGGTTTCCTCTAGCGTTGCGCGCAACGCCTTGATGTTGCGCACGGCCATGCGCTCCGCTCGCACCGACGCCTGACTGTCGCGGTCCTGATACCGGTGGACGTATTTGGACGTGTCTGCCGGCTGCAACCCCAAGCCCACGAGCGTGGAGTCGACCAGATCCTCCGTCGTTGCGCCGCTCAGCGGATCACCGTCCGATTGCATCACGCGCTGCAGGCGTTGTTGGCGAAGCAATGGGGATTCCGTCGGTTTAAAGGCGTCGCTATCGGCCGTCGCAGCCGCCGGCAATTGATCCCGAGACCTGAGATCCCAAGCTTTCTTGACCTGCAGCAGCGCGAGAACGGCAATCGCGCAAACCACAAGGATTGCGGCGCCCACGGCGATCCGGCGCGCCGAGAGCGCGTTCGCCGCCGGCCAACGACCTGGCCGAGACTCGCTGGTCGTTTCGAACTCCATACCGCCCACCCTTGCAAATCGCCGCGGCGATTCGAAGTGCGCATGTTGCGCTCACCCGTCAGTGGAGCGCCCGATCTGACAAATTCGGTACAATTGTTCGCGAGGCGACGCCAGAGTCCCAGCCCTATCCGCCGAACATTGCAAACCATAGCGGCGGCAGGCCAAGCGCGACGTCTCCGAAGACGAAGACCTTGGTGAAATAGAGAATTCCGGCGGAGAGTAACGCCTTCGCCTGATCGCTCACTCCACCCGGCACAAGAACAAGGAATGGGTCCGAGATCAGGCGAAACAGACCTCCCTCCGCCAGCGCGCCTTCGCCTTGCATCATCTCGACGACGCCGCGGGTGATCATCAGGAAGGCGAGCGCCATCAGCGCGGTGGAGCCGCCAAAGAACAACGCCACCTGCTGCGACGCGCCCAGCAGGATAAAGGCGAGGATCGCCGCCACATAGACTAAGGCGGTGATCAGGATCGCGCGAACAACGTGTTTTGGGGTCATGCGGCTTCCACTTTCAGCGTCAGGCCAGCAGCTTAGAGACATAACCGGGCAAGGCAAAGGCCGCCATTTGGACCTCGGGCGTGTAGTAGCGGGTTGAAATGCCGGACGCCGCGCACCGCGCCTGAAGCGTCGCCAGATCGGTCTGGCGCGCGGTTCCATCCGTGCCCCAGCCGAACGCCATCGGTCCACCAGCGTAGGTCGGGACGGAGGCGAGATAGCAGGTCCAGTCCGCGAACAGCGCCTTAAAGGCGCGCATGGTGCCCGCTAGTTCGTCGCCCTGCAGAAAAGGCACACCGTTCTGGGTGACGACCACGCCGCCAGGCGCCAGACGGCGTTTGGCGTGGCCGTAAAACGTGTCGGTGAACAGCACCTCACCGGGACCGATCGGGTCGGTGGAGTCGATGATGATGACATCGAAGAACCCGTCGCTTCCGCGCATGAACTCGGCGCCGTCGGCGATCACCAGATCGAGCCTCGGGTCGTCGAACGCGCCCTGCGAAAGGCTGGGCAGAAAATCTTTGGAGAATTCGACGACGCCCGCGTCGATCTCGACCATGGTCACCTGTTCGACGCTTTGATGTCGCAGCGCCTCTCTCGCCATGCCGCCATCGCCGCCGCCGACGATCAGCACCTTTTTCACTGCGCCATGTGCCAGGATCGGCGTGTGGGTCAGCATCTCGTGATAGATGAACTCATCGCCCTCCGTGGTCTGGACCACGCCGTCCAGCGTCAGAACCCGGCCGAATGTCGAGTTCTCGAACACCCGAATGCGCTGATGATCCGTCTCGCTGTCATAAAGGACGCGGTCTTCGCGCAGAGATTGGCGATAATCGTCGTGCAGGGGCTCGACGGACCAGCGCGGCGTATCAGCAGGCATTGGCGTCCTCCTGTCAGGCCCCGCTGGCCTCAATCAGCCCCTCTCCGCGCCGCAGCTCTTTCACGCGGACTTCAGAGGCCCGGAACGCGGAGCGCAGGATCTCGACGGCGCGCCAGGGATGCGCGTCACCGCACATGAAGACGTCAAAGGCGCCATATCCGATCTCAGGCCAAGTGTGGACCGAGATATGCGATTCAGCCAGCACCGCTACGCCGCTGACGCCCTGGGGGCTGAACTTGTGCGTGTGGAGGTGCAGCAACGTCGCGCCGCAGGCGTCGACGCAATCGCGAAATGCGGTCTGGATACGATCTTCGTCGTCCAACCCCTCGCCGCCCATCACTTCAATGATCAGATGCGTGCCGGCATACGCGGCCCCGTCGCTGCTCGCGAAATGATCGACCCGGTCCGGGTTCAGCGCCGCAGCGGCCCCGGTGTCTGAAACGACGGTCAACTGACCGCGCGTGACGTTGATGTCTTCCTCGTGGGTGGCGCCTGCTTCCAGGTCAATCCCCAGTTGGAACAGGTGCGCCTTGCTCATGGCGGCCTCCCCAATCCAGCAGATGAAATCCCAACGTGCCTTAGCGCCCCCCCGGGGATGTCCGGAGTTGGGATCGGCGACCCTGTAGGCAGGCGAATAATATCTCCGGCGACGACATTCAAGCCCGGTTTGCGCATCGGGCGCGAGCGGCGTATCAGTCGTGGCGAATCTCCACGCTCGCGCCGCACGGCCTTTTTTCCCGCGCGCAGTGCGATAGATATAAACTCTGCGCGCCACGGGAGAGCGACGGAATGACATACTGCACGGTCGCGAGTTCCCTGAACTTGCTGAGGCGAAGCCTCTGGGCTGGTCTTGCAGCGATTGCGATTTCTTCCGCGCCGGACCTGGCCAGCGCGCAGAACTGGAACGGCAACGCAGAAGATTGCGCCGACCCCAAATTGCCGGCTGAACGGGCGGAGGCGGCCTGCAGCGCCGCGCTCAAGGCCGGCGGTCAGCCGCGTGGCGCGGTGGCCCGTCTGTTGGCGAATCGTGGCGGCGCGCGCCTTGATATCGGACGGAATCTGGCGGCGCTCGACGATTTCGACCAGGCACTGGCGATTGAGCCCAACATGTTCGAGGCGATGACGGGCCGAGCGCGGGCGCTGATCGGCCTTGGACGCTGGCGAGAGGGCGTCGCCCAATTCGACAGGGCTCTCGCCCAGCGCCCCCGAGACGCAAATGCGTTGATGGGGCGAGGCGCGGCCTATCTTTCGGCCGGGAACGCCTCGGCCGCGCTGGCGGATTTCGATCGCGCGCTAAGGGCCGCTCCAAAAGATTTGGACGCGCGTTACAATCGCGGCGTCGCAAAGCTCCAACTCGGCGACAAGAAGGGCGCCGCGGCGGATTTCAGCAGAGTAATCCAAGCCAACCCGAACGACGCGGGCGCACACCTGATGCGGGCGCGGACGAGGATCGGGGATCGCGACACGCAGGCTCTGGCCGATTATCAGCGGGCGCTGTCGCTGTCTCCCGAATGGGCGCTGGCCTGGTTTGAGCGAGGCCGGCTATTCGATCGTTTGGGCCGCACCGAGCAGGCGAACCGGGATTTTCGCCGCGCCTATGAGCTTGGATATGAGGATCGCTGGCTGCAGGAGCGGATCATCGAAATGGGCCGCTAGGCGGAGAACGCGCATGGACGAACTGGACTGGATCGAACGCCGCGCGCTGGAAAGCTGGCATCAGGCGGCGGATACGCCGGCGAGAGAGGCGGCCGGTCTGAGATGGGTGGAGATCGCGGGCGGATACGCCTCGGTCGCCAGCCGCCTGCCCCCGTCGGCCATCGTTGCGAACCGCGCCATCAGCGTCGGATTTGATCGTCCCGCGGAGCGCGAGGAGATCACCGAACTGACGGCGCTTTACAGGGATCGCGGCGTCACACGTTACTTTGTGCAGGCGCATCCCGATGCGGCGCGCGCAGAGCTTGGCGACTGGCTGGCGGCGGAGGGGCTGGAACAAGCGCGTGGCTGGATGAAGTTTTCTCGGGGTCGAGAGGCGCCGCTGGCGATCGACACAAATCTGACGCTCGCCAAGATTGACGACGCGAACGCCGAGCCGATGGGCCGTATCATCGCCGACGCATTTGACTTGGGCGATGCGGCGATCCCTTGGCTGGCGCGACTTGTCGCCCATCCCGACTGGACCATTTTGGGCGCATATGACGGCGATTCGCTCACCGCGGTCGGTGGTCTGTATGTAGAGGAAGGGATTGGCTGGACCGATATGGGCGCGACAGCCCCCGCGTTTCGAAAGCGAGGCGCGCAATCGGCGCTGCTGGCGGCGAGGATTCAGACTGCGCTGGATATGGGTTGCCGGATCATTGGCACCTGTACAGGCGAAGCTGTGCCCGGCGATCCCCAACACCCCTACTCAAACATCAAGAGAATGGGATTCGAGGAACGCTACGTCCGGCTCAACTATTCACCACCCCGAGCTTGACCGGCGCATCGTCGGCCGTTTCAGCCGGCTCGCTACGGTCTTTCGCGCTGGTGCGGGCGAACAGGCGCACCGGATTCTCAAAATCATTGAGCTGCTGCGCGCCGACGGAGAACCAGCCGTCCGGATCATGCTTCGCGACCTCTTCGGTCGCCAGAACGGGTTCGCCCAGCTGTTTGGTGACCTGATCGATCCGATGGATGGCGTTGACATTCTTGCCGATGGCGGAGAAAGCCAGCCGTTCCGGCACGCCGATATTGCCGAACATCACCTTGCCAACCGACAGCGCGATGCCGAACCGAGGCCGCTCTCCGTCCGAATCCCGCGCCTCGCAAGCCGTCGCCCGATGCTCCATCGCCGCATCCGCCGCCGCCGTCGCCCTGCGCACCGCGTCGCGGGTTCCGATCTCGGATTCGATGGGAAAGATCGCCAAAACCGCGTCGCCGATGAAATTCAGAATCTCCCCGCCCTGCTCGATCACCGGACCGGCGGTGCACTCGAAATAGGAGTTCAGAAATTCAAGGTAGTCCTGCGGTTCCATGCGCTCCGAAAGGGCCGTCGAACCGCGCAAATCCGAGAACCAGATCACCGCATTAATCTTGTCGCCATCCGAGCGCTGGATCTCGCCTGACAGCACCCGCCAGCCCGCGGTCGGGCCGAGATATGTGTTGGCGACATTCGCCATCACGCGTTTCTGGATCGCCTGACGGCAGGCGACGGCGAGGAAACGCTGCACATGGCAGAGCGCTTCGATATCAGTGTCGGTGAACCCGTTCTCACGCTTGGTGGACCAGCTCGCCATGACGCCGGTGCGCCCTTCCGAGAAGTTCTTGAACTCCGCGATCGAGAACACCGATTTGGTCAGCAGGTAGTCTGTGAACCCCTCGTCGCGCAAATCCTCCAGTATAGGAAAATCCACTACGGCGTCCGGGCCGTCCAAGCGTCGGCGCAATTGGTCCAGATTATGCTCCAGAACATGCGCGAACGGACTTTGCGTCCAGGTTGGGTGATTCACGTTCGCGTGCTCCGACTGGAATAGATTCGCGCCCTCTCCCCGAACCCAACGCAGATGTTCGGCCCGGAACAAGGGATGCAACATCGGCCAGGAGAACGCCGAGCGCTCAACTGGAATACCTATGGCGTAGAGCCGTTCGCAAAGCGATTCGAACAGCGCGATGACGTCAGGATCGCCAAGCGCTTTGCCGATCAACCACTGCTCTATTTCCGCTATCAGTGCTTTGTGTGACATCCCGCAAAGATAGGGCGCGCATCTCCCCCGTACTAGACGCTGCTGTCCCAGCCGCGATCAAATTTTTGGAACAGCCGTTACGAATCCCCGGCGAAGCGAGCCGCCATTTCGTCCCTCGCATCGTCGGTGATCTTGGCGAACAGCACCTCCGGCACGGTGAATTCGTGGCCGGGAGCGAGCGCAGCCAAAGCCGCCGCGGCGCTCGTCGGCCAGTCGTCCGCCGTCTCTTTCGGCAGGCCAAGCGCACCCAGCATCGCATCCGACGCGTCCGGCACAAACGGGCGGGACAGAATGGCGTAGAGGCGGATCAGGTTCACGCCGACCCGCGTCGGCAAGGCGGCCGCTTCCGGATCGGTCTTGAACGCGGTCCAGGGCGCCGCCTTTTGCAAATACTCGTTGCCCGCGACCCAGATCGCGCGAAGCTCATTGGCGGCGCGGCGGATTTCGATCGCCTCCATGGCGTCCTGATAACCGGCGATGCGCTTGTCCAGCTCGGCGGCCAATTCTGCTTCCAATTCGCCCGGTTCGCCGCCTTCCGGAACCGCCTCGGAGAATTTTGAGCGGCAGAACTTGGTCACCCGGCTGACGAAATTACCCAGAACGTCGGCGAGATCCTTGTTCACGCCGGTCTGGAAGCTTTCCCAGGTGAAGTCGGAATCGCTGCCCTCAGGCGCGTTTGACAGCAGCCACCAGCGCCAGTAGTCCGACGGCAGGATCTCCAGCGCGTCATCCATGAAGACGCCCCTCCCCTGTGAGGTGGAGAACTTACCGCCGTCGTAGGTCAGCCAGTTGAAGCCCTTGATGAAGTCGACCAGCTTCCAGTCCTCGCCCGAACCCATGATCGTGGCCGGGAAGCTGAGCGTGTGGAACGGAATGTTGTCCTTGGCCATGAACTGGACATAGCGAACATCTTCCGCGCCCCTGTCAGTGCGCCACCAGCGCTCCCAATCCGCATCTTCGCGCCCAGTCCCCTGGGCCCATTCGGCGGTCGAGCCGATATATTCGATCGGCGCGTCGAACCAGACATAGAAGACCTTGCCCTCCATACCGGGCCAGTCCTCATCCCCGCGTTTGACAGGAATTCCCCAGTCGAGATCGCGGGTGATGCCCCGGTCCTGCAGCCCGTCGCCGTCGCGCAACCATTTCTTGGCGATCGAGGTGGTCAGCACCGGCCAGTCGCCTTTGGTCGCGATCCAGTCCTCGAGCTTTTGGCGCATCTGGCTCTGGCGCAGATAAAGATGCTTGGTCTCGCGCGGCTCTAGCTCGGTGGAGTCGGAGATGGCGGAACGCGGCTCGATCAGATCGGTCGGGTCGAGTTGCTTGGTGCAGTTCTCGCACTGATCGCCGCGGGCGCGGTCATAGCCGCAATTCGGGCAGGTTCCCTCGATATAACGATCCGGCAGGAAACGCCCGTCGGCGTGAGAGTAGACCTGCCGCTCCATCACCTCTTCGATCAGCCCGGCCTCGAAGAGCTTGGCTGCGAAATGCTGGGTCAGGCGATGATTGTGCGTGGACGAAGAGCGTCCGAACCAGTCGAAGGACAGGCGGAATCCGTCGCCCAGTTCTTTCTGCACCGTCCACATCTCGGCGCAATACTCAGCCACCGGCTTGCCGGCCTTCGCCGCGGCCAGTTCAGCCGGGGTGCCATGCTCATCGGTGGCGCAGATCGCCAGCACCTCATGCCCGCGCTGACGCATATAGCGCGCATAAGTGTCGCTCGGCAGCATAGAGCCGATAAGGTTGCCCAAATGCTTGACGCCGTTGATATAGGGGAGCGCCGATGTAATCAGAATGCGGGCCATAAAGCGCCTCTTGAGATCAGTGAGTCGGCGCGACATATAACGGATCGCCCCTGTGGGCGCGAGGAGCCGAAATGACCGACAGAGAATTCATTCAACTGAAAATATGTTATTCTCCATGAGCGAACGCAAAAAAGTAAAAAGCCTATACAAATCACTAACTCGAAGTAAATGTCATGCGTTCCCAAAAAAAGGAAACCAAAACCAAATCCCAATTCAATCCAATACCCACGGCGTTTATGTCATATATAATCAAAGACGTGCAGTAATATATGTTGGAAGAACTCTGCGGGGTAACGGAGGACTACAGCAACGACTAAAAAATCACATGGGAAACAGCTCGCCACTTAGCATTAATTACCTGAGGAGAAGAGGTGATCTATTGAGGGGGCGTTGTTGTTATCAATACCTGGAGATTGAAGACACCTGGCGATTGAAGACGCGCGATTGCGCGCGCTTGTTGAGGCATACACCACTGGCACTCTTTGCCCAAGATATGTCGGGACCGGTAAAAGTAGAAGAACTTAGGAAAGAGAAGTCGCTTCAATGACCGACGCCAAAACGCCCCAGATCGCCCTGACGGAAAGCCCGCATCGCGGCCGCTATTTCTTCACCCATGAAGACGGACGAGAGAGCGAGCTGACCTATGCGGTCAGGCCCAACGGGCTGGCCTTTGATCACACCTTCACGCCGCGCGATCTGCGCCATGACGGCGCGGCGAAGAAGCTGCTTCTGCACGCGGTGGAGGATATGCGCCAGCGCGGGCTCAAGGTGATTCCGGTGTGTCCCTACGTTCAGCTTCAGTTTCAACGGAACCCTGACTGGGCGGATGTTCTGGCGTAATCGCGCCCGCCGCATCCAGCTTTTTCCGCTTGCCTATCAGCTGCCCAAGCGTGATCGAGGTGCGCGGCATATAGCTGTAGGCGGTGCGGAGATCCGGCGTCTCACGCCGAGTCATGCGGTAGAGGCCGAACACGATCAGAACCACATGCGCCGCGCTGATATAGGCGAACATCGCCGCCGGGCCGTACATCTCCATCAACATGGCGGAAATGAACGGGCTGATGATGGCGCCCACGCCAAACAGAAACATCATCGCAGCCGCCAATTCGACAACGAAATCCGCCGAGGCGTAGTCGTTCGCATGCGCCGTGCTGACGGAGAAAAGCGGAAACGCCGACGCGCCGAACAGGAACGCGATGACGAATATCGCCTGAGGGTGAATGCTGGCCGCGCCCATCGTCGCCGCCAAACAGACGCATAGGGCCGCCAAAGAAAGGAAAATCAGCACCCAGCGCCGGTCGAAGGCGTCGGCAAGACGGCCCACAGGGACCTGGGCGAAAGCGGCGCCCAGCATCCCGAGCGCCATGAACAGCGCGATCTCGGCGCTGTCCAGGCCACTTTCCGCGCCGTAGACCGGCCCGACCATACGAAAGCTGGAGCTTGTCAGCCCAACGATCAGAGCGCCGGTCGCGCCGAGCGGCGACAGTCTGAACGTCTTGACCACCTGTAGCCGCGGCGCTTTGGGCGCTGGAGGCGCCGGGCGGCGCGATACGGCGACAGGAATCAGGCTGAGGCACGCAAACATCGCGACGATATTGAACGCCACATAGGATGCGGGATCGAGCACTGCGATCATGCCCTGCGCGACGACCTGCGCCGCCATATCGACGGTTCGATAGACGCCCAGCACACGTCCTCGGTTGGAATTGTCCAGCTTCGCCTGAAGCCAGCCTTCGGCGACAGTGAACGCGCCAGCGACCGCGATGCCCCCGCCCAGACGAAACAGGGCCCAGGCGTAGGGATCTATGACAACAGGATGCAAAAGGGCGCCGACCACGCCCAAAGTGCTGACGGCGGCGAAGGCGCGGTTATGACCCACCTGCCCCATCAGCCGCGGCGTCAGCCAGCATCCGATCAGAAATCCTAGGAAGTGGGCCGAACCCAGCATGCCGATCTCACGGGTCGAGAACCCATGCGCGGCGCCGGCCAGCGCGTCCAGAGGCGCAAGCGAGCCCGTGCCGAACTGCATCAAAGCCATCGACAAGAACAAGGCGGCGAAAGACATCAGGGCGCGCATGGGAGGAACCAATTTGAGTGCGATCAAAGTGTCGGGCGGCAAGCGTACTACAATTCGCCCATACGACGGATTTACTCAGAAATCGAGGGGTCGGGTTGAGGCCATTCTCCACCGCTGCTATCAGCGGCGGCGCAACAAACCGACAAGGGCGACAGGTGGCGGGACAGAACGGACAACGAGGGGCGAAAGGCGAGCGCGCCGAGGACAGGCCGAAATCGAAATCGGTCGGGCCGTTGCGCGGGCTGTTTCCATTCCTGGCCCCCAATCGGGCGCTGATCCTGGGCGCGCTGGTCGCGTTGATGGCCGCCGCCGGATTCACGCTGGCCCTGCCGATGGCGCTGCGCCGGGTAATCGATCTGGGCTTTGATCCTGAGAATGCGCCGTTTCTGGACCGCTATTTCATCGCCATGATCGCCGTGGCCGCGGCTCTGGCGATCGCCACGGCGGCGCGATTCTATCTGGTCACCCAATTGGGCGAGCGGGTGGTCGCCGATATCCGAAACGCCGTCTTCAGCCATGTGATCGGCATGGGCCCCCGCTTTTTCGAGACGCTGAATACGGGCGAGGTCGTGTCTCGGCTGGCGGCCGACACCACTGTGATCCAGTCGGTGGTCGGCTCCTCCGCCTCGATCGCGCTCAGAAACACGCTGCTGTTTCTGGGCGGCATGGCGATGCTGTTGATCACCAGCCCGAAACTGACCGCGCTGGTCCTGCTGATCGTGCCTGTCGTGGTGGTCCCGATCCTGCTCCTCGGCCGCAAGGTGCGAGTGCTCAGCCGCGAAAGCCAGGACAGAATCGCCGACGCCTCGACATTGGCCGGAGAGGCGCTGCAAGCGGTCCAGACCGTGCAGGCCAACACCCATGAGGCGGAAAGCCGGGCCGAGTTCGGCGACCGGGTGGAAAGCGCCTATGCGGTCGCCAAGGCGCGGATCAAGGCGCGCGCCGCGCTGACCGTCATCGTGATCTTCCTGATCTTCACCGGCGTTGTCGGCGTGATGTGGATCGGCGCGCGCGACGTGATCGGCGGCTCCATGACGGCTGGCGAGTTGGGCCAGTTCATCCTCTACGCCGTCTTCGTGGCCGGCTCCGTTGGCGCGCTCAGCGAGGTTTGGGGAGAATTGCAGCGCGCCGCCGGCGCGACTGAGCGGCTGATGGAGTTGCTGGGCGCGGCGAATCCAATCCCGGCGCCCGACTCCCCTGCCCGGCCGCCCGCCGAGTTCAAGGGAAAGATCGGATTCGAGGATGTGCTCTTTCACTATCCGTCGCGCCCCGAAACCTCGGCGCTGGAGGGAGTCGCGCTGACGGTCAAACCAGGTGAGACCGTGGCGCTGGTCGGGCCATCGGGCGCGGGAAAGACCACGCTTTTCCAGATGCTGCTGCGTTTCTATGACGCCGATGAGGGCCGAGTGACGCTGGACGGGCGGGATGTGCGTGAATTTGACCCGACGGAACTGCGCCGCGCTTTCGCCGTGGTGCCGCAGGAACCGATGATCTTCGCCGCCTCGGCGCGCGATAACATCCGCTTTGGCAGGCCCGATGCCACGGATGCAGAGGTGGAGGCGGCCGCCGAAGCCGCCGCCGCGCATGATTTCATCGAAAAGCTGCCGGAGGGCTATGACAGCTATCTGGGCGAGCGCGGCGTGATGCTGTCAGGCGGACAGCGCCAGCGCATCGCCATCGCTCGTGCAATCCTGCGCGAAGCGCCGGTGCTGCTGCTGGACGAGGCGACCTCGGCGCTGGATGCGGAAAGCGAGCGCTTGGTCCAGAGCGCGGTCGAAAGGCTCGCCAAGGGGCGCACGACCATGGTCATCGCGCACCGCCTCGCCACGGTGAAAAAGGCGGACCGGATCGTGGTTCTTGAACATGGTAGGATCGTGGCGACCGGAACCCATGACGATCTGGTCGCCGAGGGCGGCCTTTACGCCCGCCTTGCCCGGCTGCAATTCGCGGAAGGCGCGCTGGCGGCCGAATAGTCTGAACAGATTGAGGGCCCCGATGATCTACCATGTCCGCGCCAAGTTTCGGGAGGACACGGCCAAGGCCTTCCTCGCCAAGCTCACCGATGGAACCGTGGCCGCCCAACGCCCGGACGGGGCCGAGATCGTGGCCTCGATGGAACGGGCGGTCATCAGCCCAGACGGGTTGGTCGAATGGAGCGAGATGTGCTTCTGCTCCACGCCTTTGGCGCATGAGCGCACGACGGTTCTGGACTTTTATTTCGACGCGCTGACAACCGAGCCGATCGACGCGCAAATCGAGTTCGACGGCCGGTCCTTCATCGGGCATCTGAAGGAACTGGCGGAGGAATGAGGCGCGGTTAATCGAAGAAATCCTCGATCTCGTCCAGCATCTCCCAGAACAGGGACTTCTTTTTCTTCCGCTTCCATTTCCGACGGCGATCATCGTCGTCATATTTTCTGCGCTTGCGCTCATGGTAGGCGGGTTGGGGACGGCGTTCGACATAGGCGCGGGGTCGCGCCCGATCCTCAGGCTTCAGCGGCGCCAGCCGAGTGATCGGCGCGCCACAGCTGTCACATTCCAGCCGCAGCCGTTTCAAATGGGCCACGTCCAGAACCGACCGCGCGCCGCAATGGCAGCAACTGGCGATCTTCGCCTTTTTCATACGCAACACTCCCCTTCGGCGCTCACCTTTCCGTCAAGTCAGCTTTAGGCGTTCGGTCCGGCTTGGAAAACTCATTTTGTCGCGAGAATATCCAACGCCAATCTGATAGTCAGGATCGCCAACGCTGCGCGAGAAGGAACGACCATGACGGCCGAACCGAAATCGATGAACAACATCGCGGACAAGCTGGTGATGGAGACGACGCCGATTTCCGACCGCTGGACCGCGCGCAACACATATGAACTGCTGCGCGAGACTGCTGCGCAGCATGGCGACCGCCCTAGTCTTTCCTTCCAACTTTTGGGTGGCGCAAAAAACGCGGCCGAAACGCTGAGTTGGGCCGAAGTTCTCGGCCAGGTCAATCAGGCGGCGAACCTGTTCCGCCGGTTGGGCGTCGGCCAAGACGACGTGATCGCCTATCTGCTCCCGAACTGTAATGAGACCGCCATCACGCTGATCGCCGCGCAGACTGCGGGTGTCGTCGCGCCCATCAACCCGCTGCTGGAGCCGGACCACATTTCAGCGCTTTTGCGCGAAACCGGCGCCAAGGTTCTGGTTACGCTGTCGCCCTTCATCAACACCGACCTGAATGAAAAGGCGATCAAGGCCGCCGCGAAAGCGCCCAGCGTCGAGACGATCCTGGAAATCAATCTGAAGCGCTATCTGTCGCCGCCGATTTCCTGGCTGATCCCGCTTCTGCGCCCAAAGCGCCCCTTCGACGGCACGGCGCCGATCCTGAGTTTCTCGTCGGAGTGCGCCAAGGAACGGGCCGATGGGCTCGATTTCCAGCTTGAGGCCGGGCCTGAGACGGTCTCAGCGCTGTTTCACACAGGCGGCACCACCGGCATGCCGAAGATCGCCCCGCATCAACAATTCGGTATGATCTATAATGGCTGGCTGGTGGATCGGCTGATCTTCGATGAGCGCTCGGTGGTGCTTTGTCCCATGCCGCTATTCCATTGCTTCGGCGCCTATCCGATGTGGATGGCCTGCGTGGCGTCAGGCGCGCATATGGTGATGCCAACGCCCGCGGGCTATCGCGGCACCGGCGTTATGGACAATTTCTGGAAGCTGATCGAGCGCTGGGGCGTCACCTTTCTGACCACCGTGCCAACAGCGGTGACCGCATTGATGCAACGGCCGGTCGATGCCGACGTTTCCACTCTGCGATACGCGATCTGCGGGTCCGCGCCGCTGCCGAGGGAGCTGTTTCGCCAATTCGAAGAGGCGACTGGCGTCAAGATTCTGGAAGGTTATGGCCAGACGGAGACGACGTGCCTGATCTCCTGCAACCCGACCAACGGCGAGCGCAAGATTGGTTCGGTTGGCCTGCCGATGCCTTATACGCAGGTCCGCATTCTGCATCTCGATAAGTCGGGCGCGATGTCGAAGGAATGCGCCACCGACGAGGTGGGCGAGATCTGCATTCAAAGCCCCGGGGTTTTCCCCGGCTATACCGACCCGACACGCAATGAGCGGCTGTTCGTCGACGGCGATTGGCTGCGGACAGGCGATCTCGGCAGGCTGGATGCGGACGGGTACCTCTGGATCACCGGCCGGGCCAAGGACGTCATCATCCGCGGCGGGCATAACATCGACCCTGCGGTAATTGAGGAAGCGCTGGCCAAGCACCCTCAAGTCGCTTTCACCGGCGCAATCGGCCAGCCCGACGCGTATTCGGGCGAGAAACCGTGCGCCTATGTGGAGCTGGTCGAGGGCGCGACGGTCACGAGCGACGAACTGAAGGCATTTGCCGCTGAAAATGTCGGAGAGCGCGCCGCGCGGCCCGACTATATCGAGATCATAGACGATCTGCCAAAAACCGCCGTGGGCAAAGTGTTCAAGCCCGCCCTGCGAAAAATGGCCATCGCTCGCATCTTCGGCGCGGCGTTGACGGAGGCCGGCGTCGACGCCGAGATCCGCGTGGTCGAGGATAAGAGACTTGGCCTGACAGCCGAAATCTCGCCAACATCCGGGGATCTGGACGAGGAAAAGACGGGCGACGCGCTGGAGTGCTTCGCCCGGCCGTGGCGCAAAGCTCCTTAAGGCGCGAGGCTCCCGATATAGGCGGTTATGTCGTCAACCGCATTCGCCGAAATGTCGAGCTTCGGCATTGGCGGATGCGGGTCGCTGATCCAGGCGCGCAGCGCCTCTTCCGAGCGGGTCTCCGCCACGCTCTGAAATGACGGGCCGACATCGCCGCCGGGGCCGTCCGGTCCGATCAGATGGCATTTGACGCACCAGCGCTCCACCATCTCAAGGCCGCGCGCCGGATCAGGATCACGCGGATCCTGCGCTGCGGCTTGCCCCGCCAGCATGGCGGCGAAAAGCAGGGAAATACTTGCGGCGCGGATCATCGGGTTACTCCATTTGATCGATTGGCGGCTGGAACGGCTCATCCACTGTCCAGCCCCGGATCAGATCAGGAATTTCAGTTTCAGAGAAGCCCTTTTGCGCTTCGGGTATGGCGACAAATGCGGCGAGGTCCGCAATCTCCTGCCCCGTCAATTCGACCTGGTAGCCAAATTCGGTCGCCTGAAGCTCCGCCATGGCCAGCGAGCCGCGCCACATGCGGGCTGCGAAATCGACCGGATCGATCAGAATCGGCTCTGACAGCGCGTCTAGTGGAGGCCCGGCCAGCCCACCCACGCCGTTGACCGAATGGCAGACAACACAGCCTTTGAAGACGAACAGCGCCCGGCCCTCTTTCGCGTCGGGCGCCGGCACGGCGATCAGGGGATCCTCGGCCTGTGCGCTGGATACCGGGATTCCGAAGTATAGGACGGCGATCAGGGTGATGAATGAGAAACGGGGCACGGCGACAGCCTCCTGCTGGGGATACTCGCTGTGAAAATGGCCGCGCTCGGAGCAGCGCGCTTTGATCCACGTCAGGCCGGTATGCCTCTATCGAACCGATGCATCTGGACCGGGGAGAAACGACAATCGATTCTGCGTCTGAAAAATGGTGCCGCTGGACAGGATTGAACTGTCGGCCTCACCCTTACCAAGGGTGCGCTCTACCACTGAGCTACAGCGGCCCGCTGAATGGAGGGGTAGATACAAGATCGCGGGCCGAATGCAACCCCATTCCAAACCGGCGGCGATCGCGGCGTCGCTTGCGTCTGGACCCTCCTCGAAACGTGCGCTATCGCCTGCCCATGGCGAAGAATGAGAAAACCTCGGGGAAAGACGAGAAAGCCGAGCGGCTGGCCAAGGCGCTGCGCGACAATCTGAAACGCCGCAAGGCGCAGGCTCGGGCGCGACGGGACGACGGCGCTGCGGCGGCCAAAGGCGCGCGTCGAGACGCCGCCGGAGACTCGACGGACGAATAAGCGCCACGGTCTGGGCCAAACCAATCGGCGAAGGTTGTGATGGCGGTGCCGCCGGTCTAAATCACGTCGGCTGACAGGCGGCGAGGAGAATGCGGACATGGACAGGATCGCGGTTCGAGGCGGGACGCCTCTGAAGGGCGAGATCGCGATCAGCGGCGCGAAGAACGCCTGCCTGACGCTGATGCCTGCCGCGCTGTTGACCGATGAGCCGCTGACGTTGACCAACGCGCCCCGTCTGGCGGATATTCTGACGATGGCCGAGTTGATGACGTCGCTCGGTTGCGAGGTGGCGCCGCTGCAGAACCGGCGCATCCTGGCGATCGGCACCGAGAAGATTTCGAACTTCGTCGCGGACTACGACATCGTCCGAAAAATGCGCGCGTCGTTTCTGGTCCTTGGGCCGATGCTGGCCCGGGCCGGCGAGGCGAATGTTTCTCTCCCCGGCGGATGCGCGATCGGCGCACGGGCGGTCGACCTTCACCTGAAGGCGATGGAGGCGATGGGCGCGGTGTTGGAGCTGACCGACGGCTATGTCCATGCGGTGGCGCCAAATGGGTTGCGCGGCGCCAGAATCGAGTTTCCCATTCCCTCTGTCGGCGCGACGGAGAACGCCCTGATGGCGGCGACGACCGCGACGGGCGAGACGGCGATTGTGAACGCCGCGCGCGAGCCTGAGATCGTCGATTTGGCGAAATGCCTGACGGCGATGGGCGCCAAGATTGAGGGCGCCGGGACCAGCGAGATCCGAATTCAGGGCGTTCCCAAGCTGCATGGCGCGACTCACCGCGTAATCGCGGACCGGATCGAGGCCGGCACCTATATGATCGCCGCCGCGATCACTGGTGGCGACGTCACCGTCACCGGAGTCACACGCGACCTCGTCGGCGCCTTCGCAGACAAGCTGGAGGAGGCCGGGGTTTCGGTCGAGGACGTCGAGAATGGCGTGCGGGTTCGCCGCACGGGAAACGGCCTGAAGCCGGTTACGTTTGAAACGCAGCCTTATCCGGGCTTTCCGACCGATTTGCAGGCGCAGATGATGGCGCTGTTGACGCAGGCGGACGGCGAAAGCGTGATCGAGGAGAAGATCTTCGAAAACCGGTTCATGCACGTGCCGGAGCTCAGCCGCATGGGCGCAGAGATTGAGGTTCATGGCGGGGCCGCGACGATCAGCGGACCGGCGCATCTTCTGGGCGCGCCGGTGATGGCCACCGATTTGCGTGCTTCGGTCTCGCTGGTCCTCGCCGGACTCGCGGCTGAGGGAGAGACGGTGGTGAACCGGGTCTATCATCTCGATCGCGGATATGAGCGGGTGGAGGAGAAACTCTCGGCCTGTGGAGCGGACATCCGGCGTATTAGCGAGTAGGGTCCAGTTTAGGGGGACGGTCCATGGCGGAAGACGCAAGGTTCGAAGACGCGGAAAAGCCGATGCGGCTGATGGCGCGCTCGGTGGAGGATCTGACGGTGCTGGCGGCGCTGCTGCAGGACGCGGTCGGCAAGGCCAGCGATTTCGCCTATCTGCCCAAGCAGCGCCGCTTCGCCTTTGTCGTCAACCGGTATCGGTGGGAACGTGAGGCGCCGGAACGCGGGCCGGGCCAACGGGTTCAGACCGGTGTTTCGATTGAAACGGCGATGAACGTGCGGGCGCGAGGCGTAAAGCCCGGTTCGGATGAGGCAGTGGAGATTCTCGATTTGGCCTGGGCTGCAGGCGAGGACAGTGCGGGCAGTTTGCATATCCTGTGCGCTGGTGGCGGCGAATTTGCCGTCGAGGCCGAAGCGCTGGAGGTGCGTCTGGACGACATCACCCGGCCCTGGGACGCCGCCGCGCGTCCTCGCCATCCCGGCGCCTGATCGGCCAAATCTGCAAACACCTACGGCGCAACCGGCCCTTCACTCAACGCTCTGCGTCACCACGACCAGCGCCTGCGATTTGCCGTCGCCTCGCCCCTGATAGGAGTGGGGATAGCGGGCGTCGAAATACATCGAGTCGCCTGCGTCGAGGTCGTGCTCCTCATTATGAACGTCGACTTTGATCTTGCCGCTGATCAGATAGATGAATTCCACGCCCTCATGCTCATGCGCGTCTGTCGGCCGAGCGCGGGGCTGAAATTCCGCGAGGAAAGCGTGGTTGGGGCGGTCGTTAACGGGAAAGTCGAGGCTTTCGAACATGAAGGCCGGTGACCGGTCGGTCGTATCGGGAAGTTTGATCCGGTCTTTTTTGCGGATCACCTCCAACACCGGCACCTCTCCGTCGGCAAAAAAATGATCGAGGCCGACGCCGAAGACGAGCGATATCCGCAGGAGGGTGGGAAGCGTGGGGAACACGGTCCCGCGCTCGATTTTCGAGAGCATTCCCGCCGACAGACCTGTGTGATCGCCAAGCTGGGCGAGGCCGAGTCCTTTCGCGCTTCTGAGCCCGCGAATCTTGGCGCCGATTCGGTATTTTTCGAGCCCGTCGCGCAGCGTGTCGTTCAACATTTCCCGCCCTTTCTTTTCTCCTCGTTCAACCTCGCCTCTCATATTTTCCCATCGTTACAAAATTATGCCCGATGTTCAAAATTGTATTGTATGAAAAAATATTTCTTTACATGCAATACCCATATCGCCACATCGGCGGTGCTTGCAACCCTTAGGAAAGTTCACGCCATGAAACTTAAACTCCCCACACTCGCCGGTCTGGCGCTCATCCTTGGCTTCGCGACCACCACGCCCGCAGCCGCGAGCGAAGCGGATATTGTCGACACTGCGGTCGGCGCTGGAACCTTCAACACGCTGGTTCAGGCCGTTCAGGCCGCTGATCTGGTCGACACGCTCAAGGGCGATGGTCCGTTCACTGTCTTCGCCCCAACCGATGAGGCGTTCGCCGCGCTGCCGGAGGGCACGGTCGAGAACCTGCTGAAGCCGGAAAACAGGGACCAGCTAGTCGCCGTGCTCACCTATCACGTCGTACCGGGCAAGGTGATGTCCACGGATCTGCAGGACGACATGAAGGCCCCAACCGTTCAGGGCTCCTCCGTTACCATTGATCTGGACAACGGCGTGACCGTGGACGGCGCCAATGTCGTCGCGGCCGATATCGAAACCTCGAATGGCGTTATTCACGTCATCGACGCCGTCATCCTGCCGAAAGGCTGAACGTTCTGAGCGCGGGGGCGCCCTGTGCCCCCGCCATGTCCTCAACGAAAGGAATAGAAAAATGAACCGCAGGTCACTTCTCGCCATGACAGGCGCAGTCGGCATCGCCGCTTTGGCCGCTTGCTCTCCGATGAAAAGCGAAGCTCCGATGACGAGCGAGCCTGACATCGTGGATATCGCCGCCTCGAATGACGATTTCTCGACGCTTGTCGCGGCCGTCTCAGCGGCCGGACTGGTCGACACCCTGAAAAGCGACGGGCCGTTCACCGTGTTCGCGCCGACGAATGACGCCTTTGCGGCGCTTCCGGCCGGAACGGTGGAGTCGTTGCTTGAACCTGCGAACAAGGACAAGCTCGTCCAGATTCTGACTTATCACGTCGTGCCGGGCGCGGTGACGTCAGACCAGCTGGCGGGCAAGCAGCTCAGCGTCGCTACTGTCGAAGGCGGCAAGGTCAACGTGGACGGCCGCCGCGGCGTCAAGGTCAACAGCTCCAATGTGACCGCCGCCGACATCATGGCCAGCAATGGCGTCATTCACGTCATCGACGCTGTGCTTCTACCCTGATCAGGTCCAACAGGGGGCACATCAGGATGACGCCTCGCGGCGGCGGAGCTCCCCAGACTCGTCCGCCGCCGCACCCCCGCTCAGATACGAAAAGCCGTTGACCAATGATCACTCAACTCGCCACCGAAACCGTTATCGTCAATGATCGAATGCAACGCGGTTACGAGTATCAGCTGACCGCTCCAATCGGCGGGGATTTCGCCCCCGACTTTTTGCCGTTCTTCTCGCCGCAGGAAATGCTGGAACTCGGTGTCTTCGAAGGAAAATACTGCAATGATTGCATCAGCGAGCTCCCGCGCGAGTGGTTTCAGTACGCGAAAACCGGAGACCGGCCGGACCCGGCGCTGAATTGCTTTGGCCTGAAAAGCAGGCAATCGCTCTCGGATTGGAGGCGCAAGGGCTGGATTCTGGAGCCCGACCCGCGCGGCTGGTTCCAATGGTATTGCCGCTATTATCTCGGACGCCGCATTCCCGACATTGATGCGATTCAGATCAAGCGCTGGAAGGCGTTTGCGCGCCACGCGCGGCAGGTGGAGATCAACTGCGAGCCCGGAAACCCGTTTTGCCGCCCGCGCCAAAGGCAGGCGCTGTTACAGTGGTCCTACAATCCGTTTGTCTGATGATCGGGCGCCGCGCAAAAAACCACCCTTTCCCTCCACACCGCCGCCCGGTAAAGACGAGGCGCCGGATAGCTTCCGGCGAATACGCAGTCTTTTCCAAAGGGTTCCGTCATGCCCGCCCTGCTCAACACCGGGGAGTTCGACTTCGAGGCCAGCTTTGACGCGCTTCTGAACATGAAGCGGGAAAGCAGCCCCGATGTGGACGCCGCCGTGGCCGAGATCATCGCCGATGTGCAGGCGCGCGGCGACGCCGCGGTGATCGAGTTGACCGAGCGGTTCGACCGGCTGGCGGTGACGGCCGAGACCATGGCGTTTTCGGCGGCGGAGATGGACGCCATCATCGTGAGCGTCCCTTCGGAAGAACGCGAAGCGCTGGAACTGGCGGCGGCTCGCATCCGCGCCTATCACGAGCGGCAAAAGCCGGACGACGCGCGCTGGACCGACGCGGATGGCGTTGAGCTTGGGTGGCGCTGGACGCCGGTGGACGCGGCGGGGCTCTATGTGCCGGGGGGCAAAGCCTCCTATCCGTCTTCTGTGCTGATGAATGCGATCCCGGCGCAGGTGGCGGGCGTGAAGCGGGTGATCATGTGCGCGCCCACGCCGGATGGCGACGTCAATCCGGTGGTTTTGCTGGCCGCGCGCCTCTCTGGCGTTGAGACGGTCTATAGCATCGGCGGCGCGCAGGCTGTGGCCGCCATGGCCTATGGGACCGAGACGATCCGGCCGGTGGACAAGATCACCGGCCCCGGAAACGCCTATGTCGCGGCCGCCAAGCGGCGCGTGTTCGGGCAGGTCGGCATCGACATGATCGCCGGGCCGTCGGAGGTTTTGGTGATCGCGGACAACACGGCCGATCCCGACTGGATCGCTATCGATCTGATGAGCCAGGCCGAGCATGACGAAAGCGCGCAATCGATCCTGATCACCGACGATGCAGAGTTGGCGGCGGAAGTAGGCCGCGCAGTCGAACGGCTGCTGCAGCGGCTGGAGCGCGCCGAGATTGCTGGCGAGAGCTGGCGGGAGAACGGCGCGATCATCGTTGTCCGAGACTTGGCTGAGGCCGCCGGATTGACTAACCGCATCGCGCCGGAACACCTAGAGCTTTGCGTCGCCGATCCCGACGCGTTGATTCCCTCGATCCGCCACGCCGGCGCAATCTTTCTGGGCTCTCATACGCCGGAAGCGGTGGGCGATTATGTCGGCGGCCCAAACCACGTCTTGCCCACGGCGCGTTCGGCGCGCTTCTCCTCCGGCCTTGGGGTTCTGGATTTCATGAAGCGGACCACGCTTCTGCGCGCCTCTCCAGAAGGGCTGGCCGCGATTGGCCCCGCGGTCGAAACGCTGGCCAAATCCGAAAGCCTTGAGGCGCATGGTCTGAGCGTGCGCCGCCGTCTCGACGCGCAAGGGGGCTGAGCATGGGCGGTGGCGAGACAAGGCTGGTCCGGATCGTCATCGACGCCGCTGCGCCGCCAGCGACTCCAGAGCATGAGCAGGAGCAGCGCGTCGCGATTTTCGAGTTGATGGAGGAGCATCAATTCGACGTCCCTGGTCTTGTCGGCGAGTACATCCTGACCCTGACGCCCGGTCAGGAATCGATCCATTTTTTGATCGCGTCGCCGGGTGGAGACCAGCCTGCCGCGGAATTCGATCTGCATATCGGTCCGTTCGAGCCGATGATCCGCGACTATCACGCCATCTGCGCGGCCTATTTCGACGCCGTGCGCCGTCTACCGGTCAGCCGGATCGAAGCGATCGACGAGGGGCGGCGCGAGATTCACGTGACGGCGGGAGCGAAACTGGTAGAAGAGTTGGCGGAATTCGCCACTCTGGACGCCGCGACGGGCCGGCGCCTGTTCTCGTTGATCTCGACGCTGTCCGCCTGACGCCATCCCCCTTGCATTTCCGGCGTTTTGCAGCGATGTTCCGCGCCGTCGCCGCCCGGGCGCTCCGGACGGCTTTTTTTGACGTTTTTCTGGAGACGGCATGGCCAAGGAAGAGACCCTCGAGTTCCCCGGTGTCGTGACCGAGCTTCTGCCCAACGCGACGTTTCGGGTGAAGCTTGAGAACGGCCATGAGATCATCGCCCACACCGCAGGCAAGATGCGCAAGAATCGCATCCGCGTGCTGGCAGGCGACAAGGTTCAGGTCGAGATGACCCCCTATGACCTGACCAAGGGCCGCATCACCTATCGCTTCAAATAAGGTCCCGGCGCGGATGCGCCAAAACCAAGAACAACCGCCGATGCGCCTGATCCTCGGCTCCGCCTCTCCGCGCCGGCTGGAATTGCTGGCGCAGATCGGCGTGACGCCCGACGCCGTGATCCCCGCCGAGATCGACGAATCCCCGCTCTCCGATGAGTTGCCCCGCGCCCATGTCGCGCGATTGGCTGCTGAAAAGGCCAAGGCGATCGCGGCGAAGACCGAAGCTGCGAATGCACTGGTGCTGACCGCCGACACTGTGGTCTCTGTCGGTCGGCGCATTCTTGGGAAACCTGCCGACGCCGCGGAAGCCCGGCGCTCTCTCTCCTTGCTCTCGGGGCGGCGCCATAGGGTGACGACCGGCGTCGCGTTAATAAGCGAGGAACGTCTGTGGACCCGTCAGATTGAAACGGTGGTGCGCTTCAAGCGCCTCTCGGATGCTGATGTCGACTCCTATCTCGCCTCGGACGAATGGCGCGGCAAGGCGGGCGGTTACGCCATTCAGGGGCGGGCCGCCGCCCTCATCCCCTCGATCAATGGCAGCTATTCCAACGTGGTCGGCCTGCCGCTGGCCGAGGTCGCTGGAATGCTGACGGCCGCTGGCTTCAAGGTGACAGCGTGAAGGGGCGTGTGGTTCTGCTGGATGAGCGCAACGGGCGAAGGGTCGCCGCGCTGATCGTGGATGGATGTCTGGACGATCTGCTGATCGACGCGCCAGAGGACGACATGACTCCAAGGCCAGGCGCGATCTACGCGGTGAAGGTCGATCGGACGATCCCCAATCTTGGCGCAGCCTTCGCGAGGATCCACGGTGAGACTGGCTACTTGAAAGACGCCAGGGGCCTGAAGCCGGGCGACGCGACATTGGCGCAGGTCACCGCCTACGCAGAACCCGGCAAGGCGCCGCCGCTGGCCCGTCGCATTGCTCTGAAGAGCCGTTACGCGCTGCTGACGCCGGGAGCGCCGGGCGTAAACGTCGCCCGCTCGATTCGCGATGGAGACGAACGTGCGCGGCTGCGCGCGATTGCGGAGGACGCGCTCGATGAAGCCGGGCTGTCGGGCGCGGATGCAGGCGTTGTTCTGCGCTCCGCCGCTGCGGAAGCGGGGCCGGATGCGGTGATGGCTGATGTGACCGAACTGGCCGCCGGATTGGCTGAACTGGATGCGGCGGGGCCGAGTCTGCGACGCCCGGCGGACGACGCCTGGTCTACCGCCTGGCGCGAATGGACCGATCCTGAGCCTGACCAAGTGCTGCGGAGCGACGACGAACCCGATCTCCTCGACCACTACGGCGTTTGGGACGAGATCGAGCGCCTGAAATCCGCCCGCGCCGATCTTAAGGGCGGTGCCTGGATGAGCGTGGAGCCGACCCGCGCCATGGTCTCGGTCGACGTCAACACCGGCGAGGAATTCGGCAAGGGCGCGGCTCTGAAAGCCAATCTGGCCGCGGCCGCCGAGTTGCCCCGCCAATTGCGTCTGCGCGGTCTTGGCGGGATCGTGACGGTTGACTTCGCCCCTGCTTCCAAACGCGAGCGCCCCCAGATAGAAGCCGCATTGAAACGCGCGCTTGGCGCCGACCCGGTCCAGACCGATATTGCGGGCTGGACGCCGCTGGGCCAGCATCAGTTGCAGAGGAAGCGCGAGCGCCGTCCTCTGATCGAACTTCTGGAGGGACTATGAGCAAGACCTGCCCGATCTGCGATGCGCCGAACGAAGAGCAGTATCGCCCTTTCTGCTCCAAACGTTGCGCGGATGTGGATCTTGGTCGCTGGATGTCTGGTCGTTACGCCATCCCGACGGCGGAAGAGGACGCGCCAGATGACGATATTCTTGCCGCGGCGGATCGCCATTCGCCGCCGGAGCCGCGCTAGGGCGATTGCGCGATTTCGAGGCTGGACAGCCCCGCCGCCATCGCCTAGAACGGCCTCCGCTTCGGCGCGGCCCCGCCGCGTGATTAGCGCCCAGGTAGCTCAGTTGGTAGAGCAGCGGACTGAAAATCCGCGTGTCGGTGGTTCGAATCCGCCCCTGGGCACCATCCGCATCAGACCAAGAGATTGATCCTGAAGAGTAATTCTCTTTGGAGGTCATGTCTGATGGCACACAATCCGTCACACATTATCCGCCGCGGCGGGTCTTTTTTCTACAATCGCAGAGTCCCTCAAAAGGCTCAGGAGGGCTTTGGGAGTCAGTTTGCCAGAGTTGCTCTTGGGAGGGACGAACGACTCTCACGGGAGCTGTCAGAGCGTCTCGGCAGCAAGCTAGGGGTGCCAGGGGAGGGACTGGACAGCAAGAAGCGGGGAACCTTCACAGAGGACCAGTTGAGGGAGGCTTACCAGATCGCCTTAGCGTCTGGCTCTGAGGTTAAGCTCTTAGTTCCCATCCTCGGAGAGACAGGGGCTAGGCTAGCTGAGATCGTGGGTCTAAGGCTGTGTGATGTGGACCTAGACAACCAACTCATCAGGATCACACCCCATCCCGCTAGGAGGCTAAAGACTAGAGGAAGTGAGCGACAGGTGCCTTTAGTGGGTGCTGCGTTAGAGGCTGCTCGACAGCTAAAGGATCGGCGCAACGACACAGATGAGTTCTTGCTCCCAAGGTACAAACGAGACGGGCTGATTCTTGCAACCCATGCATCTAACGCGGTCAACAAATGGCTCAAGAGACGCTATGGCGGACTAACAGCACACAGCCTACGGCACACGATGAGAGACCGATTGAGGGTTGTTAATGCGCCAATTGACCTGGTTGATCAGATTGGTGGATGGTCATCGGTGAAGTCGGTTGGGGTTGGTTATGGTGCTGGGTATTCTCAAGATCACGTCAAAAGATGGCCCTCGAAAATAGCGATTATGTATGTCGGAAAAATCTAATCCACATCGGTATCAGTCAGTTCGAGTTCTCAGCATCGATGAAATTGCTGAGCTTTGGCACAGCGAGTTAGATATCGAGAAGTCCACTGTCATAAGAGAGCTGCAACTAGCCGACAAGCAGCATCCGGATCATCAGTTCTGGATCGACCGAGGGCCGGCCTGTCGAGCTGTAGTGAGCAGCCAGGTGATGGCGGACGCCAGAAAGATCGACGAACCGGTCAATCGACCGCAACAGGTGATCCCGCGGCACATGATCCTCAATCGAGAACTCGTAGAAAAGCGCGCCTTGCGCTTCCTGCCTCGGACCCATCATCTCAACCGCCCTCCCGCGTTTGCCGGTGGACTGAATCAGGACGCCGAAGCTACTTCAACAGGGAGTTTTTCAACACAATCGACCCAAAGCGGACAATTCGCACAATTGAAGAAACCACGAATACCGACAAATACACTCTGGCATTTCGCATGTATAAAGTGCCGAGTTTTACTTCTCCAGTATCTAGATGTCGCAATCGTCTTCAATTTAGGCGACCGTTTCAACGACTAACTGTTCGCGATACCAACTGTAGGTGTGCTCAATACCGCGCCGGAGTTCGTATCCGTGTCGCCAGCCGAGCGCATGAAGGCGCGAAACGTCGAGCAGCTTGCGGGGCGTTCCATCGGGTTTGTCCGTGTCGAAGACAAGCTCGCCCTGAAACCCGGTCACGTCACAAATCAGACGCGCAAGATCGCCGATGGCCACGTCCTTACCGGTTCCCACATTGACGACCCCCTCATCCGAGTAATGTTCGGCCAGAAACACGATTGCGTCAGCTGCGTCATCGACATGCAGAAACTCTCGCATTGGTTTGCCGGTGCCCCAGACCACCAACTCTTTTGCGCCGCTCCGCGCAGCCTCATGGGCCTTGCACAGCAGCGCTGGCAGGACATGGCTGGTCTCAAGATCGAAATTGTCATTTGGGCCATAAAGATTTGTCGGCTGGCAGGAGATGAAGTCACAGCCGTGCTGGCGGCGATAGGCCTGCGCCAGCTTGATGCCCGAGATTTTCGCTATCGCGTACCACTGATTTGTCGGCTCTAGCGGTCCGGTCAGCAAGGATTCCTCGGAAATCGGCTGCGGCGCGAGTTTCGGATAGATGCAGGACGAGCCGAGAAACACGAGCTTCTCGACATCGTTTCGGCGCGCCGCCTCCAGCACATTGGTCTGGATCATCAGGTTTTCGTAGAGAAAATCGGCAGGATAGTTGTCGTTGGCGAGAATGCCGCCGACCTTGGCAGCGGCGACGATTACGACATCTGGTTTGGCAGATTCCATCCACCGTTCGACCTCGTCCTGCCGAGTAAATTCGACTACCTCGCGTCCTGCAGTCAGGATTTCGCAGCTTTCCGCTTGAAGGCGTCGGACGAGCGCCGCCCCTACCATGCCGCGATGGCCCGCGACCCAGACCCGCTTGCCAGCGAGATCGTAGATTTTCCGGGTCACTGGGCTACTCGCTCGGCGATCGGAAGTTCCGCTAAGTCCGCACGCACCATCTCGGCGACGAGATCCGGCAGAGAGGTTTGGTGGGACCAGCCAAGTTCACGCCAGGCCTTCGAGGGGTCTCCGAGCAGAAGTTCAACTTCGGTCGGACGGAAATAGACCGAGTCAACCTCGACGAGAGTGCGGCCGGATCGCGCATCGACGCCAATCTCATCGATGCCTAACCCGCGCCATTCGATCTCGACGCCGACCTCCTTGAACGCCGCCTCGACGAACTCGCGCACGGAATGCGTCTCTCCGGTGGCGAGCACAAAATCATCTGGCCTATCGTGCTTCAGGATGCGCCACATCCCCTCAACATAGTCCCGCGCGTGCCCCCAATCGCGCTTGGCGTCGAGGTTGCCCAGATAGAGTTTGTCCTGCAGGCCGCGTGAAATGGCCGCGACCGCCCGAGAAATCTTGCGGGTTACGAAGGTTTCGCCTCGGATCGGGCTTTCATGATTAAACAGGATGCCGTTGGAGGCGAAGATGCCATAGGCTTCGCGGTAGTTCACCGTTACCCAATAGGCGTAAAGCTTGGCCACAGAATAGGGCGAGCGGGGATAAAACGGCGTTGTTTCCGATTGGGGTGTCTCGACCACCCGGCCATAAAGCTCGGATGTGGAAGCCTGATAGAAGCGCGTCTTCTTCTCCAGCCCCAATAACCGGATCGCCTCCAGAAGGCGAAGTGCGCCGAGCCCGTCAGCGTTTCCAGTATATTCCGCCGTCTCGAAACTGACCTGGACATGGCTTTGCGCCGCGAGATTGTAGATCTCGTCCGGCTGCGTTTCCTGCACGATGCGGATCAGGTTAGTAGCGTCAGTCATGTCCCCGTAATGGAGAATGAACCGCCGATCGGTTTCGTGAGGATCTTTATAGAGATGGTCGATCCGGCCGGTATTGAAGCTGGACGAGCGGCGTTTGATCCCGTGAACGATGTAGCCTTTGGAGAGCAGAAGCTCCGCCAGATAGGCGCCGTCTTGCCCGGTGACGCCGGTAATGAGCGCGACCTTTTCCATGCCCTCGTCCTCGACTTTGCCTCCGCCAGATACGCCCTTTTAATAGGGAACGATAAGCTAGGCGACGGGAAATCAGCGCAGCACCGCAGCGCTTGTTCTCAATGTGTGTCGCGCTCGGTGAACTCGCTTGAGAATTGACGGCGCGCGGCAAGCACGTAGCACATACAGCGATGGCTTGCTTGAGCACGTCAACTCCGATGGTCAGATCGGATTGCCACGCAGTGTTCTAGATTGAAATCCAATGGCGTTGGGGCGCATGCCAGAACGGCTCATAAATCACTTCGCCAGCGCACAACAGCGCTGCAACATGGCTGAATGAGCTTTTAGCCATGATCATAACATCGGCGCCGGCAAGTCCACGGATGGTCTCAATAGGAGGAGTGTCCAGCATCAACCGTACATCTGGAAAGTTTTCAATGATCTCGGCGAAATCACCTTCGTCACCTTGGGAGTATAGGTGAAACTCCCATGGACCGTTCTGCAAAATTGGTAATCGGTTTGATAATTCTTTCAATACAGAAACGATGGAGTTGTTGGGCGTATATCGCTTTGTGAACTCTGGGTTCACATCTCCGCGGCGGACATGCAGCGACACGACGGGCCTATCGTTGAGGTTCGTCTTCGCCTCAATACGCGCATTCAAACGCAAGCGCTGGTGCAGAGGTTCGTAGAAGTGTGGAAATCGATCCATGTACAAATGCATATGTTCAACAACCGCAATAAACCGCTCCGGCGCTGAACCAGGTTTCGCCAAGTATTTAGACAAGCCGATCTTCGGTAAACTGGGGTCCAGATCGGCATCCGCGAAATCAGAAAGAGAGAGGAATCGTTCCCATTCAGAAATTTCGTCAGCGCTCGATGTGTGTGCCACTTTCGAAAGTGGAGTATGGACGTAGGATAGACCCAAAGCGCGGCAGAACGCTATCGTGGAGATGGTCGCATGAATTTGAGCGCCTGCGCCATCCTGCTTGCCTGCGCATGTCAGTGCTGTTGGGGCAGGTATTTCGCGCTTGCGTAGGCTTTCGATCCTTTGGAGCCTCTTTTCCCTTTTGCTAAGAACTTGCTCGCTCTCGGTGCGCCGAAGCAATCTGCCAATCAAGGCTCTTGGCGTCTTCATTTGGTCAAACGCTTCTGAATAGAAGAAAATTGGCTACAGATATGGCGCATATTCATGGCGAAACCGACTTTGAAATCTAGATGACGCTGGTTATACTGAAGAAGACGGGTAGACAACGTCCCGCCGCCCAAAATTCCAAATGATTGGATTCAGACGACGCGCCAGATGCAACTGCCGAAGACCAACCAACCGCACCCGGAGCACAAGGTCTACCCCTACCTGCTGAAGGATCTGACGATCGACCGCCCGAACCAGGTCTGGTGCGCCGACATCACCTACATCCCGATGCCGCGCGGCTTTCTCTACCTGGTCGCGGTCATGGACTGGGCGACACGCAAGGTGCTGATCTGGCGCATCTAGAACACGCTTGAGGCGGACTTCTGCGTCGAGGCGCTGAATAAAGCGATCCATCGCTTTGGCCCACCCGAGATCATGAACGCCGATAAGGGCGGCCAGTTCACGTCGTTCGCCTGGACAGACCGACTCCGGCGAACCGACGTCAGAATCTCGATGGACGGCAAGGGCCGGTTTCTCGACAACATCTTCGTCGAGCGGCTCTGGCGGTCACTGAAATACGAATGCGTCCATCTGCACGCCTAGTTGTTTAGTCCCGGATTGTGATGGCCTAACATTGCGCCGTCACAGGCAGGAGGGACTATGGGCCAGATTTTACACGGGAGCGCCGCGACCACGCACGCGGTCCGAGCGGCGATACAGCGATCGCAGGCTTCGATCGCGGCGTTGAGCCGGACCTACGGGCTGAACCCCAAGACGGTCGCGAAGTGGAAGAAGCGCGATGGCGTGGAGGACGCGCCGATGGGGCCGAAGGAACGCCGCTCCACGGTTCTCAGCAAAGAGGAGGGCTCATCGGCGCCATACGCTGCTGCCGCTGGACGACTGCCTTTACGCCCTGCAGGCGACGATCCCTCATTTGACCCGCTCGTCGCTGCACCGCTGCTTGCAGCGCCACGACATCAGCCGCCTGCCGGAGGTGGAAGGGTCGAAGCCGAAGAAGAAATTCAAGGCCTATCCGATCGGCTACTTTCACATCGATCTCGCCGAGGTCCGCACCGAAGAGGGTAAGCTCTACCTGCTGGTCGCCATCGACCGCACCAGCAAATTCGCCTTCGCCGAGTTGCACGGGCGCGCCACCAGGCGCGTCGCCGCGGACTTTCTGCGCCGGCTGATCGAGGCCGTCCCTTACAGGATCCACACCGTGCTCACTGACAACGGCACGCATTTTACCGACCCCAAAGGCGACGGCTGGACGCCTTCTGAAATCAAGCGAATGCTCGCCGACAAGGAGCGGTTTCGCCGCCACTCCTTCGAACTCGCCTGCGCTCAGAACGACATCGACCATCGCCTGACCAAACCGAACCATCCCTGGACCAACGGTCAGGTCGAGCGCATGAACCGCACGCTGAAGGAGACGACGGTGCGGCGCTATCACTATGAGACGCATGACCGGCTGCGGGAGCATCTCAAAACATTCCTCGACGCCTACAACTTCGCCAAGCGCCTGAAGACCCTCAAAAGCCTCACCGTCTTCGAGTTCATCACCGAAAAGTGGGCTTCAGAGCCCGAAAGATCCAGACTTCACCCCGACCATCTCATCCCAGGACTGTACACCTAGGAGGCGGGTTCGGAGGCGAAGGCCGGTGTGAAGAACTGGATCGAGTTCTATAACCGCCGGTGCCCTCATTCCGCTCTTGGCGGCCAACCGCCGGCGGTGGTCTATTGGCGGAGAAACGAGATCATGAAACCCGATCAGCAGGAGCAAAGAGTAGCTTAACTTGCGCCGAAACCTGTCCAACGATCGGGGAGTGGCTCACCAGACCCTCATGGACAACGGCCCCGACGAGACGCCCCGCGCCGTGGTTTGCGACAAGGGCTATGACAGCGACGCCAACCGGGCGTTGGCGCGCGAGCGCGGGGCGCTGGCGGTCATCCCCTACCGGTCTAACCGCAAGCATGTCCCCGAGAGATTCGCCCGCGCCCTCTACCGAGGCCGCGCGCGTATCGAGCAGATGATGGGACAACTCAAACGCTTCAAGCGCGTCGCGCTCCGCTGCGAGAAGACAGCAAGAAAGTTTCGCTCCATCGTCGCCCTCGCCGCGACCTTCATCTTGGTCAAATCCGTCCACACCGCCTAGGCTTTTGCCCCGTCTCGAACCAAACGCGAATTTACTATCGACGGCGAATTATTCGCGCTCTACAGACCGGCGACAACAATCTTCTGATTTTACTCGACCGCTTGCTACCCAACATTTGAGGACCTCATTTTAATGGTCATAGAGAGCGGACCGAACGACCGGATCGAGCGGCGGCCGCCCGCTCTTGGCGCCATCGCTGTAGGTCGAAGCGGCTTCCAGAGCAGGACGGAACATCTCGAAATCCACCACCGAGGCGTACGCCTCCAACTGGTCGCCAATGTCGCTCAACCGCTTGAGGCGGTCTTCAACGTCGAAGAAACCCGGCGGCATGGACATCCAATCTTCCGCATTCCGTCCCAACCGAATGAATCAGAAATACGCCGGAAGGGCCAGGTATCTAGAGGCGCTCGGCTCCATTTGCCGGAGCGGTGGCGAACAAATAGCCTCAAAGGGTTTACCCACTGCGTTCGTTTATTCGCCGCTAGGTTAACGCTGCGACTTATCTGGGCGAAATCCAGCGATCTCTTCGCTTTTTCGCAGCTTTCCTTAAACTACTTCTTCGCGCATTTGAAAGTAAAGAAAACTTCGAGGCGGCCTTATGAGCTCGATAATCCAAATTTGCCAAAAAATTTAAAAACGGGTTAGTAAAAAGAAAGTACGTTCTTTTATGTGTAGCAGCCTGTTTGGACTTAATTTGTTTAAGCGTTTTGCGTTGGGCGGCACTAATTGACTTCTCTCGGATTAAGTTATCTAAAAAGCGCTTTTTCAAGCGGTTTCTGTTTGCTTTAAAACGACCGACCGCCTGGGTCGAGCGCTGGACGAGATTTTCAATAGCCCAAGCAAGCTCTTCCGCATCAATTTCTGTCTTCCAGTCGGGGAAGTTTTTTTCGAGTTTGCGGCTGGCTGCAATCGCTGCGGGATCCCGATGCAGTTCCCGCTCTCCGAGCAGTCGGTGGACGTCCGGTCCGGAAACGAAGGACAAACAAATTTTTGAGGGAGAGACGCCGAGCGCATCAGCCAACGAAATCGGTGTATTTGCTGGGTTCACCACGATGACCCGGCCCGGAGCAGCTTCGTGGATCTTCAGGATCAGGTTGGCAAACTCCAGCCAATTTGCGTGGATGTCCTTAAGCGGTCGATAGGCGATCTCAATGGCTATGGTGTCGGGGAGGCTGCAAAACGCTACAACAATGCGTGACCCATCGGAGCTTTGAGCTTCTTCTTGCAAGACATCAACAGAGGCGCAGAGTTGCGCTGGAATTCCGGCCGACGCAAGTCGTTGGGCAAAGTCGAATCCGGTATCTGACAGATATCCGAAAACCTTTAGGGTTGCTTCTGGCGCTTGCGCGCGCGCCGACGGCGTCGAGAAATCTAGGGCTGTGGTGCGATCTGGTTCGTAAATCTTGTCGATCGCGACATGATCATCGGGGTAGTTCAACATCTGCGCGCGCTGCTTCAGTGACGCGGTCCATTCGCCGCGAATAGGATAGTCCATAGCTGGCCGGCCGCCCCATAGGCGTCGAAGATGAGCAAAGCTCCGATACCCCGGAGTGTTCCACGAAAAAACAGACTCGATCTGGTCCGAAAGATAACAGATTCCCCTACCGAATGTTCCCAGACCGAAGACAACATGCCGAGCGCCCAGTAGTTCGGATATGTCGTCCTGCAAGGAGCCAGATTGCAACCTGTAAGGAATATTTACTTCAGCTAGATGCTCGATTAGGCCGTTTACGCATGGGTTTTCGTCGTTCTCATAGACGATACAAATTCGATCAATGGCTCCTTCTTTTTCGAGCTGTCGAATTACTTTTCTATAGAATGCAAGAGGGGGTTGAGGGTACCCAGGATGCGGATTTGCGGAAAAGACGTCGCCGGATCGTATGTGGATGGCCAGTTCGGTGCTGCAGCGTGGTGTCGCGAGGAGATCTAGGTGGGGAAGAATTGTCGCGCGGAGAATTCTACGCTGATCAGCCACGGTAAAGTCGTCGAAGAATTTCCCGAAATCAGCAGTGGCGAAGAAAGGACCTTTTAGTAGCTTTACGTTCGCGCGATCGTTGCATTCATAAGGAACGACCTGGATACCGTTTGGAATGCTGATAGGTTCACGCCGATTCAGCAGCTCAATAGGTCGCAGGTAGACGTAGCGCCATCCCATTCTCTCGGCCATTTCGATCGCGTTAGCAACTTGAATAAGACTGTTCGCGAACCGCCCGAGTTTTGTTATCTCAACACCATTAATTTCTCCCTGTGCGGGCGAGAGAGAATAGTGATGGCGGCAGTCAAATACGCCCTCTGGGGAAGGGGGTGGGGAAAACTTCTGCCAGAAATTGTCTAGTTCAGCGTTAGCGCTCTGCATGGTCTCAGGAGTTTTCAAACTGCTAGCCAAAGTATTGATTCCGACATCACAGGTCCGTCGTGAAGCTCAATCGCTCCCACTGAATCAACCGCGAACTCGCGCCTAGGGAATTTCTGCCCGACCAATCTTCTAATTTTTCTCATTATATGCTCCAAATAGCCTCGGATACTCATCCTTTAACTATTGTCAAAGCTGGCGGCAACGAAGTTTGATTCTTCACGAAACTGAGAGATAGGAATACCTTGTCTGAGCTACTCCCCAACAATCGGGCACTGACGTAAGCTACGATTTTCTGTCTGCTGATCTTCGACGAGAAGGAGATCAGAGATGTCGAAACGCAAGAGGCACGCGCCCGAGTTCAAGGCGAAGGTGGCGCTGGAGGCCCTGAAGGGCGAGGAGACGGCGGCCGAGTTGGCGAGTCGGTTCGGGGTTCATCCGACGATGATCCATCAGTGGAAGCGGGCGCTGCTCGAAGGCGCCGCCGGCGTTTTTGAGCGCGGCGGGAAGAGAACAGCTGAGATCGACGAGTCCCAGGTCAAGGAGCTGCACGCCAAGATCGGGGCGTGAGCCCGCGAGCGCCATGCGTTCGAGAGAGCGGGCGAACGCCGTCGCCATTGATTTTTTGGCCAGAAAGCTCAAACCCTGGACCTGGAAGTGAGGCGCGGAATGATCGAGCCGGACCACCCCGACCTGTCCATCGGCAAGCAATGCGCGTTGCTGTCGATCTCCCGGTCGTCGTTCTATTACACGCCGAACGGCGAGAGCGCTCTGAACCTCGCCCTGATGCGCCGGATCGACGAGCAATTCCTGGAGACGCCGTTCTACGGCGTGCGCCAGATGACCTGGCATCTTCGGAACGAGGGTCATCTGGTGAATGAAAAGCGCATCCGGCGGCTGATGCGGCTCATGCGCTTGACGCCGATCTACCAGAAGCCCAACACCAGCAAGGCGGCCAAGGGGCACAAGACATATCCCTATCTGCTGAAGGGGCCGCGTGTGGATCGGCCGAACCAGGTCTGGTGCGCCGACATCACGTATCTGCCGATGCGGCGCGGGTTCCTGTATCTGGTCGCCATCATGGGCTGGCATGCGCGCAAGGTGCTGAGCTGGCACATCTCGAACACGCTGGAGGCGGACTTCTGCGTCGAGGCCCTGAACGAAGCGATCCGGCGTTTCGGACCGCCGGAGATCATGAACACCGACCAGGGCGGCCAGTTCACGTCCTTTGCCTGGACAGACCGGCTGCGCCGGACGAGCGTGCGTATCTCGATGGATGGCAAGGGCGGGTTCCTCGACAACATCTTCGTCGAGCGGCTTTGGCGGTCCCTGAAATACGAATGCGTTTACCTGTACGCTTGGGAGACCGGAACCGAGGCGAAGGCCGGAGTCAGGAACTGGATCGAGTTCTACAACCGCCGCCGTCCCCATTCCGCTCTTGGCGGCCAACCGCCGGCGGTGGTCTATTGGCAAAGAAAAGAGATCATGAAACCCGATCAGCAGGAGCAAAGAGTAGCTTAATTTACGCCAGAAACTGTCCAACGATCGGGGAGTAGCTCACAGATGCCATGCTCAGGGCTCCTTTTCGGCAATTGATTTGTATCCATTAGCCCATGTCCAATGGCAGCTTCACCTTCGCGTTCGTCGAACGACCTGCAAGGCGAAATGACGGCCTCGAGCCGATTTTGTTGGAAAACTCCAATTGGACTGAAATCGGAAAGTAAAAAACACCCCAGAGACGCTGTTGTAAGTTTTAGCTGGGGGATCGGCCAAATTCCGGCTTTGGCTTTCAGTGGGGTGCGCAGCGCCTGCCACAAGCATTGTTGGACGACTTCAACGCTCGAACTCGACTTGGCGAAAAATCCAGCGGTCCGGGTTCTAGAGTTTTTCAACATTGGGTAATGAGCGGCTGCTCCCCTGTGAGGCCGATATGATCGGTCTCCGTTTGGAAAAGGAAAACAGCCATGGAGTATTTTGTGGGATTGGACGTCTCGATGGAAGAGACGCATATCTGCGTCGTCGATCGCGAGGGCGAGATCGTCCGTGAGGCGACGACGGAGACATCGCCGGATCAGATCGCGGCGGCGTTGAATAAAGGGCCACATTGTAAGCGCGTAGTATTCGAAACCGGACGCATGGCGCCGATGCTACACCACGGTCTCACGAAGCACGGCATCCCGATTGTTTGCATTGAAAGCCGCCACTAGACTCACAAACCAAGTGCGACACCGGCTATGACCGGGATCGCCATGGGAACGAGATACATACACTTTTCGCTTGAGGAACGCTGCCGCCTGCGCGGCCTGATGGAGATGGGATTGCCGAAGGCGGAGATCGCGCGCCGTCTGGGGCGGCATCGCTCGACGATCGACCGCGAACTCCGGCGCAATCGCTGCGTTGGCAACTACCGGCCGGACAGCGCCGACCGGCGGGCCTGGGCGCGCAAGCTGCGCGGGTCGCGGATCGGGCGCTCCACCCGCCTGCGCGAACACTTCGAGGACCGTCTCGCCAGGGGATGGTCTCCGGAGCGGATCGCGGGACGGATGGAGTTGGAGGAAGTGGAGCACGGGGTGAGCGCGGAATCCATCTACCGCCATGTCTACAGCCCTGCGGGCCGCCGCGCGAGACTGCCCCGCCAGCTTGCGCAGCGCAAGGCGAAGCGCGGCCGGCGAAGGCGGAACGGTCGGCGAGAACCGGCGATCCCGAACCGTATTTCCATCCACCAGAGGCCGACACAGGCGCATCTCCGCAGTCAGTTCGGCCACTGGGAGGGAGACCTGATGCATTTCCGCCGTCAGCGCGACATCCTGCTGACGCTGCAGGAGAGCGCTCCCGTCTGACGCTGGCCCGGCGTCTTCTCAGCAAGGATTCGGAGCTGACCGCCAGCACCATCGCCGCGGAGTTGGGCGGACTGGCGCCAAAGGCTCGGCGCACCATCACCCATGACAACGGCGGCGAGTTCGCCAGGCACGAGAGCGTGACCGGTCAGATTGGCCTGCGCGCCTTCTTCTGCGACCCGCACAGCCCGCGGCGGCGCGGAGGCATCGAGAACGCCAACGGCCGGTTGCGCCGCGACCTTCCCCGAAAAACCAATCTTGGAGGATACACCGATGACGGCATCGACGACGTGATCTGGAACCTCAACTCAACGCCTCGAAAATGCCTCGGCTTTCAAACGCCGATCGAGGCTTTCGCCGCCAACCTCGGTGTCGCACTTGAAATGTGAATCCAGCCGCCAAGCCTATCAGGCGCTGAAGTCATTGAAGGCGCACAAGACGGACCGCAACGGCGTCCAGGGCCTGGCGCATCTGTCGCGCACCGGCTTCTTTAAGCCCGTGCACGTGAAGTCTCTGCCCGCATATGCCGTGCGCGCGCTGATCGCGGCGCGCAAGAAACTGGTCGGCCAGCGGGTCACGCTGGAGAACCAGATCCGCGGCCTCGCGGTGGTGTTTGGCGTACGGCCGCCGGGTGGTCTCAGCCTGGCCTTCGTCGATCAGGTCCTCGGCATGAGCGACGGCGCGGATGGCCTGTCCGCGCGATGCGTGGGCTGGTCGCGGCGCGGGCCGCGGTTCTCGCAGCCGTCGGCGCGATAGATGCCGACATCAAGCGTCTGACCCGCGCGTCCGACGCCTGTCGCCGGCTCATGACGATCCCCGGCGTTGGCCCCCTGACGGCGCTCGCCTTCACAGCGGCGATCGACGATCCACATCGCTTCAAACGCTCGCAAGATGTCGGCGCCTATCTCGGCCTCGTCCCGCGACGACACCAGTCCGGCGAGATCAACTATGTCGGTCGGATCTCCAAATGCGGCGACCGGCGGCTGCGAACGCTGCTCTACGAAGCCGCCAACGTCATGATGACCCGCTATAAGGGCCCTCTGAAGCTGAAGGACTGGGCTTTCGCCATCGCCAAACGGTCTACGATGCGAAAGGCCCGCGTCGCGCTCGCTCGCAAGCTCGCCGTGATCATGCACGCCATGCTTCGAAACGGTGATCAGTTCAGGCTGACCTGACCTCGCCCTGGTCCTGCAGAGACACAGGTCGCGACAAGCTCCTGAGCGGGAGCGTCGCCCCAGGGAGGGAGCCGGTGACGGCGTCGATTCTGTAGCAAGCGGCCGATCCTGTCGGCTGACTGCGATGTCAACCGAGCCGCCCTGCGCCCAGCAGACCCCATAAAGCGCCCACGAGCGCGCAGAGAACAGTATCCGCCAATAGCCGTCTTAGCCACCGAAACGATGCGAACGACCCATGGCGGCAATTCGAACGACCGCGAAGAAAATAGGTTTGAGTATAAAAAATGATGCTTGCAGCCAAGCAATGTCGCCCGATCAGTTGCATACATCAGAATTCGGAAATTCCGTAGTTCTTTGGCGGTCTGCGCGCCTCAATCAGTAACACTGGATCAGCTCTAGGTCGCCTTTCCCTTTCAGTTCGACAAGTCCTTTGGAGCTTCCCCGATAGCTGTCCTGCAGGCTTCGCCAGACCGGCTCGCTGGTGAGCACCGAAGACGGCTCCGCCTGAGCCACGATACGGGCGGCGACATTGACCGTGTCGCCCCAGAGGTCGAAGACATGCTGTTTTTGGCCGATCACGCCAGCGACAACCGGCCCCATGTGAACGCCAACTCGAAGGTCCCATCCCGCCGGCAGGCTCTTGGCCGCCTCAATCATCTCAAACCCGGCACGCACGCTCGCCACCGCGGGGGTCTCAACATAGTGCAGCAGCCCTGCTGTCGCCATGAACGCGTCGCCGATAGTTTTGATCTTTTCCAGGCCGTTGCGCGCCACGATTTCCTCGCAGGCGTTGACCAGTTCCTGAAGGTGCGCGACTACGTCTTCGGGCGCGTGCTGGTCGCAATAGCTGGTAAAGCCAACAACGTCGCAGAACAGCACATAGACGTCCTCGAAGCGCCGGGGGCGAACCATATTCGTTGTCTTTAATTCGTGCACCGCCGCGCTCGGCAGGGTCGCGTGAAGCAGTTCGTCGGCGCGTCTTTTCTCCGTTTCGATCTGCTGCAGATAAGTATCCTGCTGATCCTTGAGTCGCTTCTTCTCCAGGCTGGAGGAAATGCGCGCCCGCAGCAGCGCGGCGTTGAAGGGTTTGGGAAGGTGGTCTTCCGCCCCCAGCTCAATGCAACGCACGATGCTTTCGATTTCGTCCACAGCGGAGATCATGATCACGGGGATGGCCCTTAGCGCCATGTCGGATTTCATCTGCTCCAGCGCTTCGTATCCGTTCATAACTGGCATCATGATGTCGAGCAGCACAAGATCGAACGAGCGCTCGCGCAGTATGTCCAGCGCGTCCTGCCCGTTCGTCGCCTCGGTCAGATTGTCGTAGCCCTCGCGCTTCAACCGCCTGGACAGTGTATAGCGGTTGTCCTCATTGTCATCGACGATCAGTAATGCGGGCGAAACGTCGTTCATTCGCCCGAACCGCCGTCGAGCAGCGCCTCGATTTTCGCGAACAGCGTCTTGAAATTGATCGGTTTGGAATGGAAGTCGTCGCAACCGGCCTCCAGCGCCTTGTCGCGGTCGCTGGCCATAGCGAAGGCGGATAAAGCGATCACAGGGATGGATTGGGTTTCCGGTGCGGATTTCAGGCGCCGAGTCGCCTCCCACCCATCCATCACAGGCAGGTTCAGGTCCATCAGGATCAGCGACGGCGCCTCTCTGCGCGCCATCTCAACGCCGCTGGCCCCGTCGGTGGCGATGATCACTTCGAACCCTTTTCGGTCGAGGCGGCGGGTCAACATATAGATGTTGTCTTCGTTGTCCTCGACGTAGAGAATTTTCGTCATGAGTCGACCGCGCCTCCCACATAGCGGGCGATCAGCCGACCCAGCTCAGCAAGCAACGCATCGCGATCTGTCGCGCCCTTCTGTAGTACATGCTCGACACCACCGTTCAGGCGTCGGTGATCGTCTTCGGTGAGATCAGCCGCCGTCACCACGACAACAGGCGTGTCGTGGCGATCGGGGCGCTGACGCAGAGCGTCGAGAAATTCGAACCCGTCCACGCCGGGCATCATAAGGTCCAGCAGGATGAGATCCGGCCGGATGGCATCCAGCCGTTCCAACCCTGCACGGCCGTCTTCGCCCTCTTCAACCCGCCAGCCTTCGCCTTTCAGGTATTCGCTCAGCCAGTGTCGCGTCGCCTCGTCATCCTCGACGACCAGCGCGATAGGCGCATCGTGCGAATTGCGGTATTGATCGAGGAGCGAGCGGAGCCTCTGTCTGTCCAAGGGCTTGGTCAGATAGTGCGTCGCGCCCAAGCGATAGCCCTTCTGCGCTTCATCCAGCATCGTCAGCATTATGACCGGGATGTTAGCCAGCGCTTCATCCGCCTTGAGCGCCGTGAGCACGTCCCAGCCATCGGGATCCGGCATGATGACATCGAGTGTAATGACGGACGGGTTGAGCTTTCGCGCGATTTCGAGCGCATCGCGGCCGTTCTTGGCGGTGATGACGTCGAATCCCTCCTTGGCGAGAAACACACGCATCACCTCGCAAACTGCTTCATCGTCATCGACCACAAGCACCGACCCGTTGTTCGGTGACGCGGTGTCCGAACGGGGCTTCGTCGGCGGAAAAACATGGCGCGGTGCATGATCGAGGCCATGCGGCTCGAGAGGGATTTTCACGGTGAACGTCGAGCCTTCTCCCGGCGCGCTTTCCACCTCGATGTCGCCGCCCATCATCAGACAAAGCCGCCGGCTGATCGCCAGTCCCAAGCCGGTTCCGCCATATTTGCGCGTGGTGGACGTATCGGCCTGGGTGAATTCTTGAAACAGCTTGCCAATCTGTTCTTGGGTCAGACCGATGCCAGTGTCAGCTACCGATAGCTCAAGCCAATCTTTGTCACCGACCCCAAGCGTCGATGCCGTCAGTGTGATCTCCCCGTCTTCCGTGAACTTGCAGGCGTTGCTGAGGAGATTCAGAACGATCTGGCGCAGCCGCGTCATGTCCGAGAGCATTTCGCACGGCGCATCCGGATACCGGGCGGTCAAGGTGTTGCCGTTCTTGGCCGCCAATCCCTGCGCGGTTCCGACTGCGTCCTGCAGCAACGACACAAAGTCAAATGTCTCCAGATTGAGTTCGAGTTTCCCGGCCTCAATCTTCGACAGGTCGAGAATCTCGTTAATCAGGTCCAGCAAATGGTTGCCAGCGCGGGATATCCGCTGCAGCGGCTCTACAAAGTCGTCCTGGCCTAGTTCCTCCGCGTCCTCCTCCAGCATCTCAGTAATGCCGATCACCGCATTCAGCGGGGTGCGCAACTCATGGCTCATATTGGCGAGAAACTGGCTCTTGGCTCGGTTGGCGTCCTCGGCGTCCTGTTCACGCTGCTTCAATTCCGTGATGTCGCTATAGACCGCCACGGTTCCGCCTTCATCGGTCTTGAATTCCCGAACCTGGATCCAGCTTCCATCGTCACGCCTTTGGATATGCGCGCCGTCCGGGTTGCGATGACGCTCCATTCGCTGCTCGATCCACTCATCAACCCGGCCATCGGCGTCGCTGATCAAACCCATCTCCGCCGCTCGCCGAACAATGTCGGAGAAGCGTGTTCCCGGCGCCACAACATCGCCCATGCCGGGATAGAGAAGGTCCCGATATGTGCTGTTGCATAGCACCAGCCGGTCCTCTCCGTCATATAGAGAAAACCCCTCCGAGATGCTTTCGATAGCGTCCGTAAGGCGCTGGCGCGCGCGTTCGACTTCGCGAAGGTTCTTTTCCTCGACCTCGATGGCGGTGTCGCGAAATACCTTCAGCGCATCCGCCATATGGGCGATCTCATCGTCGCCAGTTGTGGCTGGCAGCGGCGACCTGAGGTTCCCGCCGGCGATCGCCAGCATACTGTCACTGAGACCGGTCAAGCGGCCGATCAGATTGCGGCTGACATAGAGCCAGACGATCAGGATCGAACTGAGGAGGCTCAGCGCGACCACCGCCACCATAATCCCGGTGCTCACCCGCTGAACGGATTGAGCCTCAAGATTGCCCGTATTGATATCCGCCTTGGCGGTCGCCAATAGCTCATACACGGCTGTTGTGAGCTGGCGGGAAAGCGCCGCATTCTCCGCCAGAAGTTTTTCGCCACGCTCGATCAGGTCAAGTTCGGTGAGGCGCGCGTTGAAAATGCTGTTCTCGCCGAATGCGAGATTGTTGAATCTCGCGATATGCGGCCGCAGGAAACGTTGCTGAACCGTCGGCAGGCTGGACATGAGGGCGCCGAGACTCTCCAACGCCTTGTGCAACGGGAACTCCGAAAGCTCGAGATCTGCGCGACTTTTCTCGGACGCCATTCTGACAAGTGTGTCGTTGATGGCCGACACCTCAACCTGAAACTTCTGCAGCGGCAACGCTGTGGAGATGTTCCGGGCCAGTTCCTCGGTCGCTGCGCCGCGCTCTTCTTCAGAGAGCGAGGGGTCGTCGATCGCCTTGCGCAATTGAGAAAGCTTCGCATCCAGAACTGAAATCCCTGGGGTCAAAGCCCGCTGCGCGCCCTTGTTCGCGATCGAGAGTTCGTTGAGCAGCGCCTGTTTGTTCTCCCCCGCGTCCAGGCGATTGCCCATCAACAGATCGAGGCCGGTCAGGTTCTCTCCGAGTTTCTGTGCGGCCAGTTCGATGTTCTCAAGAGCGGTGGAGTCAGGCTCGCTGCGCTTGAGGTCGACGACCAGTTCATTGAGGCGTTCGACCTCGACTTCTATCGACGCGACGATCGCCTCGCGCCGGCTGTGGCTGGTTACAGCCAGCAATGCAGGCGCCGCAGCCACGACCCGTTCGGCTTCGCGGGATATTTCCAGCGAACTGAGCGCAGCGGGAACCCGTTGTTCGGTGATGCGCTCTATGACGGCGCCGATCGCGAGGAATGAGTAGACCGCGGCGACCGCCGCCAGAACCGAGAAGGCGCTGATGCCGAAAAACGCGATGAGAAGTCGCCAGCGAACGCCAAAGCGGCGCTTCTTGTCAGACGAGGCGCCACCGTTCTGTTCTTCCAAGCTTCGCCCTCTCAGCTAATTCTCAACGCGACTTCATCTGGCAATAATCGATCCCTAGTTCTCAACGCTTTCGAGAGGCACATACTCGCCATCGCGCCACGCATACCAGGCGAATCCCGGGTCAGTGATGTCGCCATTCTCATCGAAGGACAATTCGCCCAGAACCGTATTAAACGTGTTGCTGCGCAAAGAAGCGACCATCGCGTCCAGTTCAATCGAATCGGCTTTCTCTGCGGCCTGCGCCCATACTTCGACCGCGGCAAATGCGTAAAGAGTATAACCGTCAGGTTCGATCCCCTGCGCCCTAAACTCTTCAACAAGCTCATTATTCACCGGATTATAGCGCGGATCTGGGAAGAAGGTGAAGAGCGTGCCATCGCCCGCCGGCCCGGTAATAAGCCAGTAGTCAGTGGTCGACAGAGAGTCTCCTGATACGAACTGCAGATCGTCGTTCTGGTCGCGCGCCTCGCGCAGGATCAATCCCGCTTCCGCCGGATAGCCCCCTACGAATAGCACGTCGGCGTCAGCATCCCGGACTTTCGCGACAACCGGTGAATAGTCCACTTCACCAGGCATGTATGAATCGAACATTGTCTCTGCAATGCCGCGCGTGTTCAACTGTTTCTTCGTCTCTTCGGCGAGGCCTTGTCCATAGGCGCCGCCATCGTGAAGAATGGCGATATTCTTGTCGGCCCAGTTATCCGCCAAATAGTCCCCGATATATGTCCCCTGTCGATCATCACGGCCACATATGCGGAAAATTCCCGGCCCGCCCTCATCCGTCAGCTTCGTATTGGTCGCTGAGGGGGAGATCATTAGAATACCGGCCTTTTCATAGACCTTTGAGGCCGGGATTGAAGCGCCCGATGACCAATGGCCTACGACGAAATTGACGCCATCGCTGACGAATTTGTTGGCGACGGCCACCGCTTGATCAGGATCAGCGGCGTCATCTCCGGGCACTAGACGAACCTGCTCGCCTAGCACGCCACCGGCCTCATTGACCTTTTGAATCGCATAGGCCGCTCCCACGCGATATTGCTCTCCGCCCCAGGCGTATTGGCCCGAAAGCGGCGCGCCCAAGCCAACCAGAATTTCAGCTTGCGCCGTCGAAACGCTCGTCGCGAACAACAAAGTGGCGGCAAGCGCAGTTCTTGAACGTCTCATTGATCGCCTCCCCTGGGAGAATGAAGTCTTCGCCTCCTTACTCAGGATAATAGCGGCAATTGGGATGATCACGGAAGCCTCCTGTCTGGTTTGGCGGCGCCGGACACCGATCGGCTGACCCAAAAGAATTGAATCCTAGTGGGAAACTCGGCAAGTCTCGCTAGTATCTGTGGGCGCATGCGAGCCCAGCCGGGGAATAGCTGAATGAAATTGATCCGCCGAATTTTGACATTAACTCTCGTCTGCTACGCCGTCTCGTCAGTGGCCGTAGCCGAGGACAGGCGCACGATTCTCGGCGTCTTTTATGAGGGCTGCGAGCATCTCTGCGAAGGTTTCAAGGCAGCCATCGCCGAGAGCGGATTTCCGGCGGATGTCATCATCCGGAATATCAATCAGGACAAAGGCCTGTTGCCGTCGATCGTCGAGGAGGCCCGCGAGACCCGCCCAGATCTGGTTTTGACATTCGGCACCAGCGTCACCCTCGGTGTGATCGGCACACTGGATGACGTCGATGACGAACAGTTCATTTCTGAAATTCCCGTCGTCTTCACCGTCGTCGCCGACCCGTTCGGCACACGGATCGCTGAAAGCTTTGAGCGCAGCGGCCGCGCCAACGTCGCCGGCACCTATAACCGCGTTCCCGAACCGGTGAATATCGAGGTGATCCGGCAATATGACCCGGCATTCAACAAACTTGGGCTGCTCTACCATTCTAATGAGCGCAACTCGGTGCTCAAGAAAGAGGAGCTCGCGGCGCTCACCCCCGCACATGGCGTCGAGCTGATCGCGCTCGAACTGGACCCCGGCAATTTGTCGGCGCCTGACCCCGCTACCATTCCGCTGCGCATGGCGGAACTGCGGGACAAAGGCGTGAAATGGCTTTATCTCGGCTCCAGTTCATTCCTCCGCCTGAATGGTGAAGTTTACACCACGTCGGCGGTAGAGAACGGGATTGCAATCGTCAGCCCGTACCCGAGCCTTGTGCGGGAGCGGCGAGCGTTGCTCTCCATCGCTGCCCGATATCCGGATATCGGAAAATTGGCGGCGGAGCAGGCGCTGAAAATCCTTCGCGACGGGGCGACGCCCGGCGATCTGCCGATCGCTCGCGCGAAAGATTTCGCCTATGTCGTCAATATGGATGTCGCGAAAGAACTGAAGCGGATTCCGCCATTCTCCTTTCTTCAGGTGGCCGAGACAATTTCGAACTGAGAGCTTAACTGCTTCAAGTGCATCCCAATAGCCGCTACGGAATCTCAATGGCTGTGCTGATCAGGATGGTCGCTACGTGTCCCCTATTGGCATTGTGTTTTTTGGATTTCGTGGACGCTCAGAATAGGCGCGGATAGCGCCGGGAGGTGTCAATTGACGAAGCCGAAACGATACAAACGCTACAGCGCGGAGTTCAAGCGTGAGGCTCTGGGCCGTGCTGCTGAAGAGGGCATGACGGACAAGGTTGTTTGTGAGGAGCTTGGGATCAGCACCCGTCAATTCCGTCGATGGCAGGGCGAGATGGCGTTACTTGGGCAAGATGCGTTCCCCGGCGCCGGACGGCCTCGTGACCAGGAGCTTGCCGCGCTGAAGCGTGAACTGGCCCAAGTGAAGAAGGAGCGCGACTTCCTAAAGGAAGCGGCGGCGTACTTCGCCAAGCTGTCGAAGTGAAGCACGCCTGCATCGATCTCCGCCGCGACCGCTATCCTGTGCGCATGATGTGCCGCCTGTTGCGCGTATCGTCCAGCGGCTACTACGCTTGGCGAACGCATCCGGAGAGCGCCCGAACTCAGCAGGACAGAGAGCTGACGCCGAAGATCAGGCGGGTCTTCGAGGCCAGCAAGGGGGTCTATGGCAGCCCGCGGGCGCACGCCGAGTTGGCTGAGGAAGGCGCCGCGGCAGGTCGCGACAAGATCGCCCGTCTGATGCGCCTGGAACGGCTGAGAGGCTGCCCCAAGCGTCGTTTCCGGACCACGACAAAGCGTGACCCGGCGCATCCTGTTGCGAAGAACCTGCTGAAGCAAAACTTCCAGGCGCAGGAGCCGAGCCAGCGATGGGCGTCCGACATCACCTACATCTCGACAAAGCAGGGCTGGCTCTACTTCGCGGTTGTGATGGATCTCTTCTCCCGTCGCATCGTGGGCTGGTCGATGAGCCATCGCATGGGCCGGCGTCTGGCGGTCGGCGCCTTAACGATGGCGATCGACGCGCGTCGGCCGGACGGACATCTCATTCATCGCAGTGCAACGCACTTCGCCATGGCACCCCGGTCAAGCTGGCGATCAAGATTTGGTGGCGCTGCGCATTTTCTCGTAAGCGGCCGTTCACGCCGAGCTGGGCGGTCAAAGACCTTTCCCGACGTTCTCCATGCCGGCGCCCGATATCTCGCATCCGGGTATCACTGCCCGGAGCAACACTCAAACCAGGCGCTTTCCTTCTTGGCTAAACACCATCAGACGTTCTCTCGCCAAATCTAGTCCCAAAGTCTGACCTTCAATTGGGAGCGGCAGCTGCCCATCTTGCCGCACTGTTACCGTTTCGGTTGATGGGAGTTGAAGATGGACAAGCGTTTCAGCGCCAAGCGCTTCAGTATAGCTGACGACCGCATTCATTGCGCCCGCGCCCGGATCACACAGAAATAGGTGCTCTGGCCGAATGCCGATCGTCGTTCCGGATTCTGACAGAGAGCGTTTAGCTTCATCTGATACGAACGAGTCCTTATCTTCGAACAATGACTGGCTTAGAAAATTCGTCGACGGCGATCCGATAAACCCAGCGACGAATGCGGTTTGTGGATTCTCATAAACTTCGAGCGGCGCGCCTATCTGATCTGCGACGCCGTCGTTCATGACAATCATTCGGTCCGCCAGCGTCATCGCCTCAACCTGGTCATGCGTGACATAGAGCGAAGTGACGCCGAGTTGCCGCTGCAGATGCTTGATCTCCAAACGCATCTGGACGCGCAGTTTCGCATCCAGATTTGAGAGCGGCTCGTCGAACAGAAATACATCCGGCTTGCGAACGATGGCCCGGCCCATTGCGACGCGCTGACGTTGACCGCCCGACAACTGGCGTGGCTTGCGATTTAGAAACGGCTCCAATTGCAAAAGTTTCGCCGCAGTCTGCACGCGCTCCGCGATCTCCGGCTTGGGCGTCTTCGCGATTTTTAGACCATAGGCCATGTTCTCGAAAACACTCATATGCGGGTAAAGCGCATAGTTCTGGAACACCATAGCAATGTTGCGGTCCATGGGCTCGGCTTCGTTCACCCGGCCGCCATTGATACTGATTTCGCCGCTAGTCGCCGTCTCCAACCCCGCCACCATTCTGAGCAGGGTGGACTTGCCGCAACCCGACGGTCCGACGATCACGATGAACTCGCCGTCCTGAATGTCGATATTGACGCCATGGATGACCTGCGTCTCGCCGAAACTCTTCTTCACGTCATTAAGTGAAAGTGTCGCCATCTCTATTTCTCGCTATCGACAAGACCGCGCACGAACAGTTTCTGCATCGAGATCACGACAATTACCGGCGGAACCATCGCTAAAATCGACGTCGCCATTATTACCGGCCAATTGGCGATGTCGTCGCCCGTTGGGAACATCTGCTTTAGGCCCATCACGATTGTGTTCATCTCTGGATCAGTTGTGATCAGTAGCGGCCAAAGATACTGGTTCCAGCCATAGATAAAGAGGATCACGAACAGGGCCGCGATATTTGTGCGGGACATCGGAACAAGGATGTCGATGAAGAACCGCATAGGCCGCGCGCCGTCCACGCGCGCCGCTTCGGCCAACTCATCGGGCACCGTCATGAAAAATTGGCGGAATAGGAATGTCGCCGTCGCAGAGGCGATCAGCGGGAAGATCAAACCCGAATAGCTATTCAACATACCGAATCCCGCGATGACCTCATAAGTGGGCACGATCCGCACTTCGACAGGCAGCATAAGGGTCAGGAAAATCAGCCAGAAAAACACCTGCCGCCCCGGAAAACGGAAATAGACGATGGCGAAGGCCGATAGCAGCGAGATGATGATCTTACCGATAGAGATCCCCAGCGCCATGACCAGAGAATTAGCCAACATCCGCGCGACCGGCGCGTTGATTCCCGAGACAAGCGCCTCCCGGTAGTTCTCGTAGAACCGGTCGCCGGGAATCAGCGGCATTGGCGGCCGTACGATATCCGCCTGCGACACTGTTGAGGCGACGAAGGCCAGCCAGATCGGGAAAAAAATGAACAGCACGCCGACAATCAGCCCCACATGGGTCATCCAAAGGCTCGCGCCGCGTTTACCAACCATGCCCGACATCAGTAATGCACCCGGCGTTCGATATACTTGAACTGCACAATGGTCAGGATGCCAACAACGGCCAGAAGGATCACCGACTGCGCCGCCGAGGAGCCGAGGTCCTGCCCGACGAACCCGTCCGCGAATACCTTATAGACAAGGATCGTCGTCGCCTGTTGTGGGCCGCCAGAGGTGATGGTGTGGATCACGCCAAAGGTTTCGAAGAAGGCGTAGACGATATTGACCACCAGCAGGAAAAAGGCTGTCGGCGAAAGCAGCGGGAAGACGATAGTCCAAAAGCGCTTCCAGAAACGCGCGCCATCTATTGCGGCGGCCTCAATCACCGAGCGAGGTATCGCCTGGAGTCCCGCCAGGAAGAACAGGAAATTGTAACTGATCCGCCCCCAGGAGGAAGCGACGACGACGAGCCCCATCGCCTCCGCCTCGTTCAGCACATGGTTCCAATTGTAGCCCAGCTGCCCAAGATACCAGGAGACAACGCCGACTCGGGTGTTGAACATGAAGAGCCACAGCACGCCTGCGACGGCTGGGGCGATTGCATAAGGCCAAATGAGCAAAGTGCGGTACGTGCCTGAACCCTTGATCAGCCGGTCGGCCAGAACCGCCAGGAACAGGGCGACGCCCATCGACACAATGGTCACTAGAGAAGAGAAGATTGCGGTGGTTACAAACGACGCGCCGTAGTACTTGTCGCCAAACAGAAACTCAAAATTTCCCAAGCCGACGAACTGCGACTTTAGTCCAAACGGGTCGGGGATGAACAGCGACTGCCAGACTGCTTGCCCGGCCGGATAAAAAAAGAATACGGCCGTAATGATCACCTGCGGAAGCAGCAGGCAAATCGGCAACATCCAACCTTTGAATTTAACTCGCTTTTCCATCGGAACCGCCCCGGACGACCACAGCCATCCGGGGCTTTGGCCCTAGCGGTTGGCCTGTTCGAAACGGCGCAGCAGTGGATCGCCACGCTCTTTAGCGCTGTCGAGCGCCTCTTGCGCTGTCTTGTCACCGGACCAGACCGCCTCTAGCTCTTCATCGATAATCCCACGTATCTGGTCGAACGAGCCAAGGCGCAGGCCTTTCGAGTTCGCGGTAGGTTCATTGGTCGTCATCTGGATCACCGCAATATCGGTGCCCGGATTTGAGTCGTAGAATCCTTGCTCGCGAGTGAGGTCGCCCGCCGCCGAAGTAATTGGCAGATACCCGGTGTCCTGATGCCATTTGGCCTGAATCTCCGATGAGGAAAGGAAATTCAGGAACGCAGCCACGCCCTTGTACTCGTTGGATTCATGCCCCTCCATCACCCAAAGCGAGGCGCCGCCGATGATGGTGTTTTGCGGAGCGCCTTCGGCGCCGTCCCAATAGGGAAGAGGGCGGGTCTCAAAATCGAACTTTGCGTCGGATTTGATCCCCGCGTAACCCGCCGAGCTTTCAGTAAAGAACGCGCATTCTCCGGCCCGGAAATTGGCCCCCCCCTCATTGCGGCGGCCAGCGTAGATGAACTTTCCGTCCTTGGCCCAATCGCCCATCTGCTGGATGTGCTGCACCTGCAGCGGACCGTTGAGCGCCAATTCCGTGTCGAGACCGGCGAATCCGTTATCCTTGGTGGCGAATGGCGCGTTGTGATAGGCGGACATATTTTCCAGATGCACCCAGCTCTGCCAGGCTGTCGTCAGAGGGCAGGAATGGCCCGCCGCTTTCAGCTTATCCAGCGCCTCGCCCACTTGCTGCCAGGTGGAGAGGTCCATGTCGGGATCGAGCCCGGCGCCTTTCAACGCGTCACGATTGACCCAGAGAACCGGGGTGGAAGAGTTGAACGGCAGAGAAAGCATGTCGCCGTCAGTCGTCGTGTAGTAGCCCTTAACTGCGCCTATATACGCGTTCGGATCCCAATCGAGCCCTGAATCCCCCATCACATTGTAGACCGGCCTAACAGCGCCCTCGGCTGCCATCATCGTTGCCGTTCCGACCTCAAACACCTGCAGGATATGTGGCTGTTCGCCCGCGCGAAACGCCGCGATACCGGCGTTCAGCGTCTCTGAGTAGTTGCCTTTGTAGGTGGCCACCACCTTGTAGTCGCTTTGGCTTTCATTGAACGTCTTGGCTTGCTCTTGAACCAGCTCGCCAAGACGGCCGGCGTGAGCGAACCACCAGTGTATTTCGGTCTGCGCGAAGGCTGCTCCGGTCGACGTAAGCGTCGCCGCTACAGCTAGGCTAAATGAAGTTAGTCGCATGTGATCCTCCCTAGATCTTTGTGGTCGCGGGTTTTCCCGTATTGGACGCAAGTATTCGACTTGAACGACGATTTCGCAATGGGCTTGTGAATTTCCTTTGCAGGGCGCATTCGCTGGTCCTTCGAATCCAATCGGAAACACCAAGGTCCTTCTCCAGAGCCGTCAGACAGGGTTCTTCAGGGTTTCCAATCGGCGGTCTCCACGCAGGTTCAACCGTGAATCTGCTGCGCATCGGGAAGAAAACGGAACTGGCGCGCGACCGCGCGTTGACCGACCCAGCACAGCGTGCGTAAAACCACGCCGCCGGCCCCGTAGCTCAGCAGGATAGAGCACCAGATTCCTAATCTGTAGGTCACAGGTTCGAATCCTGTCGGGGTCGCCATGTTTTCAATGGCTTAGTGGAATGCGCGGCAGGCTTGAGCGTTTCTGTCTTCCACCTGTCTTCCACGCGAACGAATTTCGAGCGCCCCAATGACGGATAATGTGATCAAAGGCCCGTTCGATGGTCCTGGCCCTCAAGAGCCGACAGGGCCTCCAGAGCCAACCGATGTCACAGCGATGTTCCTAGACGCGGAATTCGACCCTTTCACAGTTACAGACGTAGGGCCGGATGGCGAAATCCAGATCGATTGCCGGGAGTTCGACTACATCATCCTGAATCTCGAGATTTTAGAGTTCCTGCAGGATTTCGCGTGGGATTCCCTGCAGCGCTTCGAGGAAGGGTACTACGACGAGCTAGATTGAAATCGCAACGCCCACCCCTGCTACAGCTGCTAAAGTTGCTACAGTTTGGGTGCGGCTGATCTCTGCGTAGAGAATGGAAACGGCAGACGGCCGCAATGCAGATGGAAGAGGTCATCTGAGTGAATTGGTCGGATGACGGGAGATGACCCAAAGGCGACGGCCTCGATCCAGGCCCGGACGGCCTGGGCGACGAACTCGGGGCCATTGTCGCTTCGGACGAATGCCGGTGGTCCTCGCAAGATGAAGAGATCGGTCAGGGCATCGATCTTCGCGGTTTGTGTTATAGTTGCTCTACTGAAGATGCCTTCTGATGAAGCTTGAATTTTTAGGACGTTCCATGTGCTTTCGGTCATTGGTCATGTTGTCGGTGATTATTTACGCTTTCAGCGCCGCCGGACTTCGAGCGGACTTCTCCGATGGCTTTCCTCCCGACAATTCCGACAATTAGCGGGACTGCGCAGAAGGTCGCAAATCTGCAGATGTGTAGAGGCTCATGAGTTCGAACCCTTGCAACAACATATCTTCTCAGCCGAGCTGATCCGCGAGATGATCAATGACAGCGCGAATGCGCGCGGTCAGGTGGCGTCCAGGGGGGTAAACGGTATAGAGGCCAAGAATTTTCGCTTCGTTCTCTTCGAAGAGTAGACGCAGGCGGCCACTTTCGACGAAGGGCTGCACTGTATAGAGGGGCGTGCGGCCGATCCCCAACCCGCCGGCCGCCATATTCGCCACCGCCAGCGGCGAGTTCGCGCAAAAATTTCCGTTCACGGTCACAATCTGCACAACGCCGTCCAGCTTGAACTCCCAGTGATCGGCGGCCTCCGACGTCGTTTGCAGCAAACAATTATGTGTGCTGAGCGCGTGCGGATCGGCGGGGACGCCGTGCCTGTTGAGATAGTCGGGCGAGGCGCTGCACACGATGCGCATGTCCATCAGCTTCCTGGCGATGAGGTTCGAATCCCTCAACGCGCCAAATCGTATGGCGAGATCGAACCCCTGATCGATCACTGAGACATGATGATCTGAGAGGTGCAGCTCAATCGAGACTTTTGGGTGCGCTGCCTGAAACGGTCGCAACGCGCGGACAAGCTGGTTGGCGCCCAACCCCGTGGGAGCCGTGATGCGAATGGGCCCGGCCAGTTCGGACTGGCGCGCCTGCACCAGCCCCTCCAGCTCATCAAACTGGTCGAGCAAAGGCAGGCAGCGCTCGTAATAGGCGCGCCCGGTTTCCGTCAGTTTGACGCTGCGCGTGGTGCGGTGGAAGAGCTGCGCATCGAGCCGCTCTTCGAGTTGGCGAACATATTTGCTGGCTAGTTTGGTGCTTATGCCAAGTCGCCGGGCCGCGTCCGTGAAAGACCCATGCGCGGCGACAGCCGCAAAAGTTCGCATTCCGACCAGCGTATCCATCAGATAAATCTATCCTCATTTCGTTCATAATGTATCGCTAAATAGGTATATTACCCTCAATGCAGGCACCAGCTAGGTTCTCTCTACCGCAACCGCCGTTCATGGCTTCCGTTCCAGAGAGGATCTTGCAATGTCCAACGCCATTCGTATTCACAGCTTCCCCTTGTCCGGCCATTCTCACAGAGTTGTGCTGTTCGCCAATCTCGCCGGCATCAACCACGTGGTGAACGATGTCGACCTCGCAAATGGCGCGCACAGGGCGCCCGAATTCCTGGCCATGAACCCGGCGGGACAGGTGCCGGTCGTTCAGGATGGCGACGCCACCATCAGCGACTCCAACGCCATTCTGGTCTACCTCGCGCGCAAATACGCCCCCGCCTACATTCCGCAGGATCCAGCCCAAGAGGCCGAGGTGCAGAAATTCCTTTCGCTGGCGGCGGGAGAACTGGCCTTCGGTCCGGCGGCGGCTCGGCTGATCAACGTGTTCAAGGCGCCATTGCCCGCCGAGTTCGCCAAGTCGACCGCAGCCAAGGTTCTGGGCAGGCTGGAGACGCATCTTGAGGGTCGTGAGTTTCTTGTCGGCGACGCGCCGACACTCGCCGATGTCGCGATCTACAGCTACACCGCCCATGCGCCGGAAGGCGATATTTCGCTTGAACCCTATCCGAATGTTCGGCGGTTTCTGGCCAATGTCGAGGCGCTGCCGGGCTTTGTTCCTATGACCGCCACAAAGGTCGGTTTGGCCGCCTGATCCCGAACCGGCGCCGGCATTCCGTCGGCGCTTCCACCATCCCTCAAATTGGGGTTTCGCCATGTCATCCGCTGTCCGGAGCAAATTGTCCCTATCTCCCTTCCATGAAGGTGAAAAGGCGCTGCAAACCCGCGCTGGAAAGCGCGAAGCGATGGAGAAGTTTGGGCGGAATGTGATCCGGCCATTCATGCCCAGCGAACACCGCAAGTTCTTTGAACAACTGCCTTTCATGGTCGTTGGCGGCGTGGACGACGAAGGCTGGCCCTGGGCCTCGATCGTGACGGGCCATCCGGGGTTCATCTCGACGCCGGATGCCAGGCGGCTGGACGTGGCGATGCCCGTGCTGGCCGATGATCCGTTGCATCAATCGCTTAAGGCCGGGGCCCCTGTCGGAGTGCTAGGGATCGAGTTGGCGAGTCGCCGCAGGAATCGGATGAATGCGCGCGCAATCAGCGCTGGAGAAAGCGGCTTTGGATTGAGAGTCGATCAATCCTTTGGAAACTGTCCGCAATACATTCAGACCCGACATATTGAATTTGTTCGCGACCCGAAGGCGCAAGTCTCACGCGACGCGCCTGAGCGCTTCAGTGCGCTTGACGCCTCCGCCCGGGATTTCATCGCGACGGCCGACACGTTCTTTGTGTCCAGCTTTCTCCAACCCAAAGACCGTCCTGAGATTGAAGGTGTGGATGTCTCGCACCGTGGCGGGCGCGCCGGATTTGTGAAGGTGGAAGGCGATACGCTGACCATCCCGGATTACTCAGGCAACTATCACTTCAACACGCTTGGCAACTTCCTGCTGAACCCGAGGGCAGGGCTCATATTCCCAGATTTCGAAACCGGCGATGTGCTGATGCTGACCGGCACTGTCGAGTTGTTGTGGGAGGATGCGCCTGAAATTCTCGCATTTGAGGGCGCTGAGCGTGGTTGGCGATTCATACTGGATCATGGGCTTCGCATCAGGGATGCGCTGCCGTTTCGCGCCGATTTCGGCGAGTGGTCGCCCAACAGCCTGATGGCGGGGGACTGGGCGCAGGCCGAGGCGCGCATGGCGGCGAAGGCGCAACGCGAAAAATGGCGTCCATTCCGCGTCTTTAAAATTGAGGACGAAAGCAGTTCCATCCGATCGTTTTACCTGGAGCCCGACGATGGTCTTGCCGCCGCGCCGTTTGAGGCCGGTCAGTTTCTGACCATTCGCGTCGCCCCGGATGACGACGCGGACGCCGTAGTCCGAACCTACACGCTGTCCCACGCTCCCGCGGATCATGGCTATCGCATCTCGGTGAAGCGCGAGCCCGAAGGGGCCGTCTCCAACTATCTTCATGACAGGCTGAAACCTGGCGATCTGATCGAGGCGAAAGCGCCGAGCGGCGCGTTCTTCATCGACGCGGCGGAGCGCCGCCCGGCGGTTCTGTTGGCCGGAGGCGTGGGCGTGACGCCTATGATTTCGATGGCCCGCCATGTGATGAAAGAGGGGAAGCGCACCCGGCATTTCCGACCGCTCACAATTTTGCACTCGGCGCGAACCACGGATCAGCGGGCGTTTGAGCGCGAATTCCGCGCGCTGGAGCAGCAAAGCCAGGGCGCGATCCGATACTTTTCGTTCGTCAGCCAGCCTGCGTTGGAGGAAACGCCGGGCGCCGCTTTCAATGGCGTCGGGCGCATCACAGCAGATGTCTTGCGGCAGGTGCTATCGCTTGACGACTACGATTTTTACCTGTGTGGTCCGCCCACCTTCATGCAGGCGCTCTATGACACTCTGCGAGAGTTGGGGGCGCGGGACGCGCGCATTTTCGCTGAGGCGTTTGGGCCAGCATCGCTGGTCCGCAGGTCGGACAATCCATCAAAATCAGATCTCGCAGAGGAGGCCGATTCGTCTGTCATCTCATTCAAGGCGTCGGGATTCGAGCAGCGCTGGAGCAAGGGCGATCCAACCATTCTTGAAACGGCCGAGGCGCACGGGCTGACGCCGAGTTTCTCGTGCCGCAACGGCGCGTGCGGAAGCTGCGCCACGAAAAAGCTCTCCGGCGAGGCGACCTATCGAACCCAGCCTGCAGCAAGCATTGGCGAGGACGAAGTGCTGATCTGCTGCGCCGTTCCGGCAAAGGGCGCCGAAACGCTTGAGCTTGATCTTTGAAACCACGCTAAGGAAGAGGCTAATGGAAATCCGTCCCCCACGCCCACCATTCACCCGTGAATCGGCGGTTCAAAAGGTACGTCTTGCCGAAGACGGGTGGAACACCCGCGACGCGGCAAAAGTCGCGCTCGCGTAGCGCCTTCGCGTCGCCGGCGCTTTGTTGATCATGCAGTGCGCAAGCTCGGGGTGAGCGAACGCCGGGCTTGCCGCGTGGTCGGCCAGCACCGCTCGACTCAGTGGCGCCGCCCGACACGGTCTGCGTACGAAGAGCGCCTGACAGCGGCCATAGTCGATCTGGCTTCGTGCTATGGCCGTTATGGCTATCGCCGGGTCTGGGCTCTGCTGCGGGCGGATGGCTGGCGGGTGAATCTGAAACGGGTTCACCGCATCTGGCGGCGCGAAGGCCTGAAAGTTCCCTCAAAGCAGCCCAAGCGCGGCCGTCTCTGGCTGAACGATGGCTCCTGCATTCGGCTCAGGCCGACCCACAAGGGCCATGTCTGGGCCTACGACTTCGTGCACGATCGCACCCGGGATGGGCGGGTGCTGAAGATGCTGGTCGTTGTCGACGAGTTCAGCCGCGAATGCCTGGCGATCGAGACGGTCCGGCGGCTAAAGTCTCAGGACGTGCTCGCCGTCCTGGCCGATCTTTTCGTGCGGCATGGACCGCCGGAGCACATCCGCTCCGACAATGGACCTGAGTTTGTCGCCAGGGCGGTGCGCGGCTGGCTGGGCCGCGTCGGGGTGCGGACGCTGTTCATCGAGCCAGGCAGCCCTTGAGAGAACGGATATTGTGAAAGCTTCAACGGAAAGCTCAGAGATGAACTTCTCAACACCGAGATCTTCTATTCGCTCCGCGAGGCGCAGATCCTCATCGAGCGCTGGCGACGGCACTACAATACGATCAGGCCGCACAGCGCGCTTGGCTGGAAACCGCCAGCTCCGGAAACCATCGCGCCAACGCCGGCCGAGAACTTCGCAATCGACCGGCTCCGGCCTCGCCCGGCTTCCGCTCAGGCCGTCTCAAGTGTTACATGAAAGGTGGCTGCGTGATTGGGGGCCGGTCAGCTCAACGTTTTGGTTGGCGCGGAGGACCAATGATGAGTGATACGGATAAGGTTTTCGCTGGGTCAGTCCCCGACGTTTACGACGAGTATCTCGTCCCATTAATTTTCGAAGCCTACGCGACCGACCTCGCAAGGCGGGCAACATCAAACGAGCCACGAACGGTCCTGGAAACAGCTGCTGGCTCTGGGGTTGTTACTAGAGCGTTGGCACCGCTACTTGCAGATGGTGCGCGTTACGTGGTGACAGATCTCAATCAGCCAATGCTGGATCGGGCAGCCAAGATGCAGGGAGATGATCATCGAATTGAATGGCAAGCCGCCGATGCTCTTGCACTTCCCTATGAGGACGACAGTTTCGATGTCGTTTGCTGCCAGTTTGGAGTGATGTTTTTCCCTGATCGGGTTGCTGGCTACGCGGAGGCTCGAAGAGTTTTGAAGCCGGGTGGTCAGTTCGTCTTCAATGCTTGGGACAGGATTGAGGATAATGAGTTTGCGGATATCGTGACCCAAATTGCGGGAGAGATTTTTCGGGACGATCCACCCCAGTTTCTCGCAAGGACACCGCACGGCTATTACGATGTCAGAGAGATCGAAGCAAACCTTAGGACGGCAGGATTTGCCAACGTATCGATTGAAACAATCACTGAAACGAGCTCTGCTCCCACCGCGCGCCATCCGGCGGTCGCATATTGCCAAGGTACGCCGCTCCGAAACGAAATTGAGGCCCGTGACGCTTATCGACTCGCCGAAGTTACGAAACGCGCAACAGACGCAATTGCAGCGCAGTATGGCGACGGACCGGTATCGGCAAAAATTCAAGGGCATGTCGCCACTGCTACCGTCTAGAAACTCTGGCGCATAAGCGGTTATGTTAAATGCGGCGCGGCGGCTGCTTAAAACCCGGCAAACCCAGAAAAACCGGCCCCATCGACGGGTCTCGAGAGCTTTGGAGGGGTCGCGAACCCGCGAGTTGCGACCCGTCTCCACTGGTTAGCATCAAGCCAGATGTCAGGCGGCGCTGCGCGACATGTGCTCGACAGTCCACGCATGCGCTTCGAATTCGTCATCCAGCGGCAAGCCGAACGCGCTTCCAACGTAATTGGTGACAGTCTTGAGGGCGACGCCCGCGATCACCTCAGACGTTTATGCGTTGCGCAGTGAAGGACCGAGCTGAGCCCCGCGCTTGAAATTTTGCTAGATGTGAAACCGCCTGGTATTTGCAGCAGGCGACATTGGCGATCGCCATGCAAGACACAGCGGACGCTCAAAAATTCAGTTGCGGTGTTAATTCCAAGTTATTCCCTCGCGGGGTAGTCGACGACCATTCTGTGGGACTCATCTTCATGCATTCGCCAGTACCTCTCGGTGATCTGTCTTGTGATCGGCCCGGGTGATCCTGAACCAATTGGCGTTGTGTCAATCTTGGTGACGGGCATGACCCCGCCTGCGGTTGAAGTGATAAAGACCTCGTCAGCCTGCCTGAGCTCGTTCGGAGACACATCTGCCACAACGCATTTGATTTGCTCCACACGGCAGATGTCAAAAATCGTCTGACGGGTGATCCCCATCAGAACACTGTGATCAGGCGTCGAAATTTCCCCATCCACAACGGAAAAAACATTGAAGCCGGGTCCTTCAGAAATATTCCCGCTAGCATCAACAAGGATGGCCGTATCGGCGCCCCGATCATATGCCGCGTAGAGCCCGCTCACCAAATCCAGCCAATGATAATTCTTCACCGTTGGATCCACTGATTGAGGCGGAACGCGCACGATATCAGCGATCGCAGCATGCAAGCCGCGCTCCATCTGTTCGGGGCTGGCGACCGATCCAAATGGAATGGCGAACGCGATGAATCGATTCACCGCGTCCCGCGGGTCGCGACTGAAAGTGGGGGACATCCCGCGCGTACATACAAACTCGACATAAGAGTTCTGAAGCCCCGAAAGCGCGACGCAATTGTGCAATATTTCCGCGACCTGCAGTTTGTTGTAGGGGACCGTCATATGCAGCTTCTTCAATCCGCTGAAAAAACGATCGATATGCTCATCAAGTCGGAAGAACGCGCCTTTCCAGACATGCACCACGTCATAGGTCGCGTCAGAGTGTAGGAGGCCATAGTCCAGAACCGGGATCTTCGCCTCGCTTATCGGCAGATATTGACCGTCCATATAGGCGACGCCAGGGGGGAAAGACCTGGGATCGACATAGCGTTCGGACAGTTCGGGGAGTTTGCGCATGACTTAGCTCCGTTAGGGGCCTTTGAGGCCTGTGATCTACTCTACAATGCGCCGGACGGCATGCGAGGGCGCTACTGGCAAGGCCCAGTAGTCGGCGACCGTTCGACCGCGCACTTAATCAACGAACTGTTGCCATCGCTGCTAACGCATGTGGAGCAAGCACCACCAAGCGTTCAAAAGGGTGCTGTTGCTATGAACATTGATGATGTTCGCGCGTCTCTACAAGGGCGGTCGGCCAAGGTTTGGCCGCGCGAACGCGACGACAGCGGCGAGGCGCTTCTGGTCAAAGATGAAGCTTGTGAAATCGTCGTTCCGCGATGGGCGGAAAACGACGCTGTGGCCGAGATCAATGCAGGCGAATGGAAGAAATCACCGATCAGCGGCGACTTGAAAATCAAGGGCGCCCTCATAGGGACCGATAGAACTGAGTATGTCCCAGAGGGGAAGCGAAACCGCGCGATGGGTGCTGGCAGACTAATTCGAACCAGTCTCCGAATGGTGTGGGAAGCGGCCCCTCAGGCCGCGCAAAGCAGCCGCCACTCTTCGAGAGCGGCGGTTCGGTTTAGCTTGAAATTGCGACGTGAATTGAGGTGGCGCTCGCGGTTGAACAGGTTGTAGACGGAGGAGTGGACGGCGGCGAACATCTGCAGACTTCGCATGCGCCGGAAGCGGAGCATGGCTCGCTCTCGTCGTCGGAATGGCAGGTGTGAATTCTCCGCTCTGTTGTTGAGCCAGCGTCCCGTCGACTGAAGATCCGTCGCACCCAGCTCCCTGAGCGCAGCGCCATACGACCGAAGGCAGTCGGTCACGATCTCATGCGGCTGGCCATAGCGCCTCATCAATTTCCTGAGAAATTTCAACGCCGCTTTCTTGTCGCGCCTCTTCGTGACGAAACTCTCAAGCACCTCGCCCTCGTGGTCGACGGCGCGCCAGAGATAGTGCTGCTCGCCGTTGATCTTCACGAATACCTCGTCCAGATGCCAGCGCCAGCTCGAGAACGCTCGCATTCGATCCACGCGTCTGCGCTTGATCTCTGCGGCGAACTTTGGGCCAAATCTGTGCCACCAGAACCGGATCGTCTCGTGGCTGACGTCGATCCCGCGCTCGTGCAGCAAGTCCTCGACATTCCGCAGCGAGAGCGGGAACCGCACATACATCATGACCGCGAGGCGGATGATTTCGGGAGACGTTTTGAAATACTTGAAGGGGTCACGCTTACTCATGCGTGGAAGCTATGCAGACCCTAGCCCCACCTCAAGCTGTTTTGCTCTGACAACGCCGACCGACGTGATCGACGCGCTCACCGATCTCATCATCCTGCGCGGACCGCCCGAATTCGTCCGAAGCGACAATGGCCCCGAGTTCGTCGCCCAGGCCGTCCGGGACTGGATCGCCGCCGTTGGCGCGAAGACCGCCTTCATCGAGCCAGGCTCGCCGTGGGAGAACGGCTACGTCGAAAGCTTCAACGCCCGATTCCGCGACGAGTTGCTCAACAGGGAAATCTTCTACTCGCTGAGAGAGGCCCAGATCATCATCGAGGGCTGGAGAAAGCACTACAACACGAAACGGCCCCACAGCGCACTCGGCTATCGGCCACCGGCGCCAGAATCCATCGTCCCAGTGGAAACCAGGCCAGTGATGCACTAACAATCAAACCGGACCAATCAGGTGAGGCTGCCCAAGTCCCTCAGCGTGATTTTGACGAGCATGGGGGTATTATTGGGGGTATCGATTGAAATCTAACTGAGTTTTCATAATTATTACAGACATATAAGCCCAAGATAATATTCCGCCCCTGGCACCACCCATCTCGCTAACACATTGACACGTCTCGGATCCTGGTGAAACAGGCCCTGGCGCGGGATGTTCAGTCGCCCGAATGATCCTCTCAACCGGCGCCATTGACATCGACATTTCACCCGCGACTAAAATCCCGCACTGTGTTTTACCGATATACGCTATTCTACCAATCGTCATGCGCATCAACTCACAACAGGAGTCGTCTCATGTCCTTTCGCATTTCCCTCGCCGCCGCCGCTATTGCGTTGCTGGCGATGTCCACCCCCGCTGCCGCTGATGAGGTCGAAGAGGCGTTGCAGCTTGCGCTGGAGGCCTATCAGGATGGCGATCTGGATGTCGCGAAAGAAGAGCTCGATTTCGCATCGCAGCTAATCGCGCAGATGAAGGCCGCGGGCCTGAGCGAGTTCCTGCCTCCAGCGATGGAAGGTTGGACCCGGCGCGATGAGGAAAATGCGGGGCAGGCGATGGGGTTCATGGGCGGCGGCTCTATGGTCAGCGCCACCTATGTGAACGACAACGAAAATGTCGAAATTCAGTTGATGGCGAACAACCAGATGGTGTCGGCGATGTCGGGTCTCTTTGGCAACCCGGCGCTGATGGGCGCTCAGGGCACCGTCAAGCGCATCAAGCGGCAGAAAGTTCTGGTCAATCAGAACGGAGAATTGCAGGCGATGATCGACGGGCGCATTTTCGTTCAGGTATCGGGCCGGGCGCCGGTCGAGACCAAGGAAGCCTATTTCGGCGCGATTGACTTCAAGGGCCTGAAATCCTTCTGACCTTAGCACGACCGCTGAAGCACGACTGCCGAAAGCAACCGGAGATTCCAATGTCCCGTTTGACCACACTCCTGAGCGCCGCCTTGACCGCAGCAACCGCGACGGCGGTCTCGACGCAGTTATCTGCGCAGACGATGGCGTCGGACCCGTCACGGCCATCCACGATGCTGGTCTTCGATGTCTCCAACAGCATGTGGGGGCAGATCGACGGCGTCTCGAAGATCGAGATCGCGCGAGAGGTGATCGGCGGGCTTTTGCAAGGCTGGGATCCGGACACCGATCTGGGTCTGATCGCCTATGGGCATAGGAAATCCGGCGACTGCAGCGATATCGAGAACGTCATTCCCGTCGGCAAGGTGTATCCGGAGGTCTTCGCCGACCAAGTGAACAATCTGACTCCACGTGGCAAGACTCCTCTTACGGACGCAGTCCGAGAGGCGGCCGACGTCCTGAATTATCGGGATACGGCCGCGACGGTCATTCTGGTCAGCGACGGGGTGGAAAGCTGCAACGCCGATCCTTGCGCTCTGGCTGAAGAGCTGGAGCGCGGCGGCGTCAATTTCACAGCGCATGTGGTCGGGTTCGACGTCGGCCGCATCAAGGATCAGGGACAGCTGAGCTGTCTGGCGGAGAAAACCGGCGGCCTGTACCTGACGGCGGATAACGCCGATGAGCTGACCGAGGCGCTGCAGACCGTGGCCGCGCCGCCGCCGCCTCCCCCGCCCATGTTGCGGCTGGAGGCCGCGGAGTCGGAAACCGGTCAGCCGCTGAACAATGGGGGCGTCGTCTGGACAGTAGTAAACCTCGACACCGAGGAATCCGTTCTGGTCGCAGAGGCGAAGGCCGCGCCCTCGCTTGAGGTCGGCGCGGGCCGGTATATGGCGCGGGCGGAGTTGGGAGAGCTGGCCGGCGCGGTCGAGTTCGACTATGCGGGCGAAGCCGACCAGACCCAGCGCGTGGTCATGAAACTGGTTGCGCAGGCGACGCTGGAGGCGGCCCCGACGGCTGTCGCCGGATCGGCCATCAAGGTCGCCTGGACCGGGCCGGATAACCAGAATGACTACATCACCATCGTCGCAACCGGGACCGAAGAGGGCAAACACGGCAACTACGCCTATACCCGCAAAGGAACCCCCGCCAATGTCCGTGCGCCAGACGAGCCCGGCGCGTATGAGCTGCGCTACTCTTCAGGGAAGACGCGGGCGACCCTTGGGCGTTTGCCGATCACCGTTACCGCGGCGGAGGCGATGCTCGAGGCGCCGCCGACGGTCGTCGCCGGATCCGCGATCAAAGTCACGTGGACCGGGCCGGACAATCAGAACGACTACATCACCGTCGTCGCGACCGGGACCGAAGAGGGCAAACACGGCAACTACGCCTATACCCGAAAGGGCTCCCCGGCCAATGTCCGCGCGCCGGATACGCCCGGCGCCTATGAATTGCGATATTCGACGGGACAGGATCGCGCGACACTCGCGATGCTGCCGATCACAGTGACCGAGGCCTCGGTCTCGCTTGACGCCGAGCCGACCGCCGTCGCTGGCTCGAGCATTACAGTGACGTGGAGCGGCCCCGACAACCAAAACGACTACATCACAATCGTTGCGTCCGGGACCGAAGAGGGCAAGCACGGCAACTACACGTACACCCGTAAAGGCAGCCCAACCAAGGTCCGCGCGCCGGATGAGCCTGGCGCGTATGAGTTGCGGTATTCCAACGGGCAATCAAGATCGACGCTTGTCGCGCTTCCGATCACGGTGACCGCGGCAACCGCAGAGCTTGAGGCGCCGCCTGTGGTTCCAGCCGGTCAGAATTTTCAGGTCACATGGACCGGCCCAGACAATCAGAATGACCACATCACAATCGTTTCGCCCGATACCGAAGAGGGCAAGCACGGCAACTACACCTACACCCGCAAAGGCAGTCCTCTGAAGCTCAAGGCGCCGGATCAACCGGGCTCCTATGAGCTGCGCTACCTGATGGGACAATCGAGGTCCACATTGGCGCGGCTGCCGATCACGGTAAACTGAGGGGGCGCTAGCGGACTTCCAGTTCGCGTTCGGCCAGAACTTTGTCGCCGTTCACATAGCGAAGGCGATACTGGCCGGCGCGGTCCGGCGCTGAGATCAGCACCAGAAAGCCGGGCTTCGCGGGCTGGCTGACGATCAGGTCCATCGCGTCCGCTCCAGGTATCGCGACGCCGATCACATCGCCGACCTCTCCCGGCCCGGTCCAGGAGACATTGAACTCGAATCCCGGATCGACCGAACTAAGCGCCATGAGTGTCGCGCCGTTCTCGAACGGTGGCGGCGCGGGCTTTGCCTCCGAAGTTGGCTCGAGCGCCGCAGCCTCTGCGGGCGGCGCGATGTTCTCGGTCGCAGGTTCGGGAGCGGCGGCTGGCTCCGGCTGAGGCACTGCGGGCGCCATTTCAGGCGCCGCCTCTGGCTCGGACTCCGCCAGATCCTGCGGGTCGGACACAGGCGCGGGCGACGCGGCGGTCGACGGCTCCTGCAGCTGTTCGGGCGTTGGCTCAGGCGCCTCTTCGACGACTGACTCAGACTCCACCTCCGATACGGGTTGAGGCTCCGGTTCAGCGACGGTCAGCGGCGCGCGGGCGACGATCATCTGGTCGCGCGCCTGAACCTGTCTGATTTCATAGCCGCCCGGAGCGTCGGGTGCGGAAAGTTCGACTTCCAGCGCGCCCTTCAGCCTCGCATAGACGCCGAACGCCGTATCAGGCGAGCCTTCCTCGACAATCGTCACATAATCCGCGGGATCGCCCTGCTCAGACACCCGAACGGCCAGCGTCTCGCCTGGCTCCACTTGCGCGGGCGCATCGATTTGCGCCTGGACGACCGCGACGCTGATCAGATGGGTTGCGAGCACGGCCAGACCGGCGGCCTGGACATAACGAATTTCGTACTGGCCAACGTTTGGCGCCGTCAGGACGGCCGGGCTACCCGCGCTTGTCCGGGCGTAGGCCTCGAATACTTCCGGCCTGGTGCCGGGCGGGCTGACAGAAATGAAATCGCCGGGCCCGTCCGGGCCCCTCCAGCCGATGGTCAATTCAGCGCCCGGCGCGACGCTTGAGGGCGCATCGAGCGACGCTTCCTGCGCGCTGGCGGGCGCGGCGCCGAGAACAATGTGCGTTAGACCAAGCAGCGTGAAAGCCGCGAAGCGCATTCCTGTGCGGGATATCAATCGATCTGTCATCATTCGGTCAATGTATCAGATTCTCGCGCGGCGCGAGCCGACCGCTAGTCGCAGCGCGCCGGGTTACATTGGTCGCAAGAATCGCCTACGGGCTCTGCAGTCGATTTTACACCCATAACGAGCGCAATCGTGTTCGCACTCTGCGCGCCCACGCAGCAAAGCCCAATCTTACTGCCTGTATTTTTACCACTTTACAGTTTGTGATGAAATAATAGCCTTCTTGCTTGACGTTGCACTGCAGCAAAGGTCTTTTCGCATTGTCTTCACCGCCAACGAGTCAGTTGACTGCGGAGAGGGCGTGTGACGACGGACGAATTGGAACCCGATCCGCCGCCACACAGGTGCAACACGATGGCTGCAGGGATGACGTAGACCTTGGCGCCCAACCCGACAAGAACTTCTCGTCGGAAGGCCAACCGAAAAGTCCACGCTCTCTGAGGAGAACCACATGAACAATCTTATCAAATCCGCCGCTTTCGGCCTCGCCGCCGCCGCGATGGCGACCAGCGCGGGTGCCTCGGAGGATCCGATCAAGGTCGGCATCCTGCACTCGCTGTCCGGCACGATGGCGATTTCCGAGACCACGTTGAAAGACGCGATGCTGATGCTCATCGACGAGCAGAACAAGAAGGGCGGCGTTCTGGGACGTCAGCTTGAGCCGGTCGTCGTCGATCCCGCCTCTGACTGGCCGCTATTCGCCGAGAAGGCGCGCGAGCTGCTGGAGGTCGAGAAGGTCGACGTCGTCTTCGGAAACTGGACCTCGGTCAGCCGCAAGTCGGTTCTGCCGGTGTTCGAAGAGTTGAATGGCATCCTGTTCTACCCCGTCCAGTATGAGGGCGAGGAAAGCCAGCGGAACGTGTTCTACACCGGCGCCGCCCCCAACCAGCAGGCGATCCCCGCCGTCGACTATCTGATGGCTGAGGAAGAGGTCGAGCGCTGGGTTCTGGCCGGCACAGACTACGTCTATCCGCGCACGACCAACAAGATCCTTGAGGCCTATCTCAAGTCCAAGGGCGTCGCCGAAGAAGACATCATGATCAACTACACGCCGTTCGGTCATTCCGACTGGCAGACGATTGTCTCCGACATCAAGACCTTCGGCTCGGCCGGCAAGAAAACCGCCGTGGTCTCCACCATCAACGGCGACGCCAACGTGCCGTTCTATAAAGAGCTGGGCAACCAGGGCATCGAAGCGACCGACATTCCGGTCGTGGCGTTCTCGGTCGGCGAAGAAGAGCTCGCCGGTCTCGACACCGGCCCGCTGGTCGGCCACCTGGCCGCCTGGAATTACTTCATGTCGGTCGACACTGAAGAGAACGAAGAGTTCATCGAAGCCTGGCAGGCGTTCATCGGCTCTGAGGACCGTGTGACCAACGACCCGATGGAGGCCCACTACATCGGCTTCAACATGTGGGTGAATACGGTCGAGAAAGTCGGCACCACCGATGTCGACGCTGTGATCGACGGCATCATCGGCGTCTCGGTTCCGAACCTCTCCGGCGGCTTCTCGGCTATGATGCCGAACCATCATATCACCAAGCCGGTGCTGGTGGGCGAGATCCAGGACGACGGTCAGTTCGACATCGTCTGGGAGACCTCGGGCCTCGTCGTGGGCGACGCCTGGTCGGACTACCTGCCTGAGAGCGCTCCGCTGATCTCCGATTGGCGCAAGCCGATGGAGTGCGGCAACTTCAACACCAAGACCGGCGCCTGTGGCGGCGCGTCCAACTAATCGATACGGACAGTGACAACCGCGGGGGCGGCGCAGGCCGCCCCCGATTTTTTAGGACGACTCCTTAAACAAAACTCAGACGGACGACGATGCTCAGGACACTGCTCATATCCTTGCTGCTCGCGATTGGCCTTGGCGGCGGCGCCGCCGCTCAGTCGCTGGAAGCGCTTGTGCAGCAGCTTCCCGACGGGGGCTACGACGATCGGGCCGAATTGGTCCATCAGATCGCGGCGACCGGCGACCCGCAAGCTGTCGAACTGCTGGAGGCGTTGTCAGCCGGCGAAATTCGCCATCTGAAATCCGACAAATCCGTCGTGCGAGTGGAAAAAGGCGGCGCAGGCTACCTGGTCTTCGATCCCATCACCGGTGAAGCGCGCGGAGACGTCAAGCGCCGCGGCGCCAAGAAAATCAAGGTCAACAACGGGCTGCGGCGCGAGATCGCGGCAGCGCTAGGCGCGATGACGCTGATGAGCGATGATCCCGCCAAACGGTTGCAGGCGGCCGAGACCGCCTTCGCCACCGGGGATCCTTCGCAGATCGCAGCTTTGGACGCCGCGCTTGAAGCGGAAATCGACGATACCGTGAAAACAGCGCTACTGGACGCGCGCGCCGCCTCGGTCATGAAGTCAGACCTTCCCGTCGCGGAAAAAACTGCAGCGCTTGAACGGCTTGCAGCGCGTGGAGATCGCGACGCCCTGTCGATCATCACCGCAGCGACGAATGACGCGGATGCGTCGGTCGCCGAGGCCGCCACAAAAGCGAAGGACGATGTCGAGCGCGTGCGCGCCATGTGGTGGAACGCGCAGAACATTTGGTACGGGCTGTCGCTTGGCTCGGTCCTGATGCTGGCGGCCATCGGCCTTGCGATCAGCTTCGGCGTTATGGGCGTGATCAACATGGCCCATGGCGAGCTTGTGATGCTGGGCGCCTACTCGACCTATATGGTGCAGGAGGTGATCCGGAACTCGGCTCCGCATCTCTTCGAGTATTCCCTTCTGATCGCGTTGCCCCTCGCCTTCTGTCTTTCCGGCGGCGTCGGCGTGGCCATTGAGCGCGGCATCTGCCGCTGGCTCTATGGTCGTCCGCTGGAGACGCTCTTGGCGACCTGGGGTGTCAGCCTTGTTCTGCAGCAGGCCGTGCGCTCTATCTTCGGCCCGACAAATAAAGAGGTCGGCAACCCGGAATGGATGTCCGGCGCGTTCGAGATCGGGCAGCTCGCGGTCACGTACAACCGCCTGTGGATCTTCGTCTTCGCGCTGGTCGTGTTCGCTTCGCTGCTGCTGATCCTGAAAAAAACGCCAATCGGCCTGCAAATGCGTGCGGTTACTCAGAACCGGCGCATGGCCGACGCGATGGGCGTCAAGACCGGCTGGGTCGACGCCATGACATTCGGCCTCGGCGCGGGCATCGCCGGGCTGGCGGGCGTCGCCCTCAGCCAAATCGACAACGTCTCGCCGAACCTCGGCCAAGGCTACATCGTCGACAGCTTCATGGTCGTGGTGTTCGGCGGCGTGGGCAACCTCTGGGGCGCGCTGGCCGGGGCCTTCACCCTGGGCGTGGTCAACAAATTCCTTGAGCCGTACGCAGGCGCGGTGCTGGCCAAAGTGCTGGTGCTGATCTTCATCATCCTCTTCATCCAGCGTCGACCGAGGGGGCTGTTCGCCCTTCGTGGCCGCGCGGTAGAGAACTGAGGGAGAAGCAAGATGATCCTTCGCGCGCTCGACACGAAATCGCTTATCTTCCTCGCCATTGTGCTGCTGGTGGCGGCTTTGGTGCCGGTGCTGAACCTCTATGTGCCCGCCGGATCGCCATTTTACCTGTCGAATTTCGCGGTGGCCCTATTCGGCAAGTATCTGACCTATGCCCTGCTGGCGATATCGGTGGACCTGATCTGGGGTTTCTGTGGCATCCTGAGCCTCGGGCATGGCGCGTTCTTCGCGCTGGGCGGCTATGCGATGGGCATGCATCTGATGCGGGAGATCGGCGATCGCGGCGTCTACGCCAACCCGATCCTGCCCGACTTCATGGTGTTCCTGAACTGGAAGGAGCTGCCGTGGTTCTGGCATGGCTTCGACCAGTTCTGGTTCGCCTGCCTGATGGTGGTGCTGGTTCCCGGCGCACTCGCCTTCGTCTTCGGCTGGTTCGCCTTCCGCAGCCGGGTCACGGGCGTCTATTTCTCGATCATCACGCAGGCGATGACCTATGCGCTGCTGCTGGCCTTCTTCCGCAACGATATGGGCTTTGGCGGCAATAATGGCCTGACCGATTTCAAGGACGTGCTGGGCTTTGACCTGCAATCGGACAAAACCCGCGCCGGACTTTTCACCATGTCCGCGCTGGCGCTGGCGGCGGGCTTTGTGATCTGCCGACTGGTCGTGACATCGCGCCTCGGCAAGGTTCTGGTGTCGATCCGCGACGCCGAATCCCGCACCCGTTTCCTTGGCTATCGGGTCGAGGGCTACAAGGTCTTCGTCTTCACCCTGTCGGCCATGCTGGCCGGCGTGGCGGGCGCGCTCTACGTGCCACAGGTGGGCATCATCAACCCCGGCGAGTTCAGCCCGGCCAACTCCATCGAGATCGTGATCTGGGTCGCGGTCGGCGGGCGCGGCCTGCTGGTGGGCGCCGTGGTCGGCGCGATCATCGTCAACGCCGCCAAGACGCTTCTGACCGGCTGGGTGCCTGAGATCTGGCTGTTCGCCCTCGGCGCGATCTTCATCTTCGTCACCCTGTTCCTGCCGCGCGGCGTGCTGGGTGGGCTCAGCGCGTTCGGCGAGTTGATGAACCTGCCGAAGAAATCGAAACCTGACGATCCGGGGCCGTCCGCATCCGCCCCGCAACCGGCGGAGTAAGACCATGTCCGTTTCAACCGCCGACACCATGCTCTACCTCAACGGCGTCTCCGTATCCTTCGACGGGTTCAAGGCGATCAACGAGCTGTCGATGATCCTTGAAGAAGGCGAGATGCGCGCCGTCGTCGGCCCGAACGGCGCGGGCAAGACCACGATGATGGACATCATCACCGGCAAGACACAGCCCGACAAAGGCGACGTCATCTTCTCCGGCAATGTGGACCTGACCAAGCATGATGAGGCTGGCATCGCCCGCATGGGAGTCGGCCGGAAGTTCCAGAAGCCGACCGTGTTCGAGACCCACACCGTCGAGGACAACCTGCTCTTGTCTCTGAAAGGCGCGCGGGGCGTGTTCGACCTGCTGTTCGCCCGCCGCACCAAGGACGAGCAGACGCGTATCGATGAGCTTCTGGAGCTGATCCGCCTTTCGGACCGCCGCCATGAAGACGCCGCAGCGCTCAGCCACGGCCAGAAGCAGTGGCTGGAGATCGGCATGCTGCTGGCGCAGGATCCCAAGGTTCTTCTGGTTGATGAACCCGCGGCCGGCATGACCGACGCCGAGACGATGCAGACCGCCGAGCTTCTGAAGCAGGTGGCGGGCGAGCACACGGTCATGGTCGTCGAGCATGACATGGATTTCGTCCGCGCCCTTGGTGTGAAGGTCACCGTGCTGCATGAGGGTTCGGTGCTGGCGGAAGGGTCGCTCGACCATGTCAGCTCCGACCCCAAGGTCATCGACGTTTATCTGGGACGCTGAGATGCTGAACGTCTCCAATATCGAGCTTTACTATGGCGCTGCGCACACGCTGCGCGATGTCTCCATCACCGCGAAGCCCGGCGAGGTTACCTGCGTGATGGGCCGAAACGGCGTCGGCAAGACCTCGCTGATCCGGGCGATCATGGGGCAGCAGGCGATCGCCAGCGGCACGGTGGACTGGGACAGTCAGGATCTGACCCGCGCCCGCCCGAATGAGCGCGCGCGCGCCGGATTCGGCTTCGTGCCGCAGGGGCGCGAGATCTTTCCGCTGCTGACGGTGAAGGAGAATCTGGAGACAGGTTTCGCTGGCCTTCCCCGAGGCCAGCGCCATATTCCGGACGAGGTGTTCGAGCTGTTTCCGGTGCTGGACAAGATGACCAAGCGCCGGGGCGGAGACCTGTCAGGCGGGCAACAGCAGCAACTCGCCATCGGCCGGGCATTGACCACGCGGCCCAACCTGTTGCTGCTGGACGAACCCACCGAGGGCATCCAGCCGTCGATCATCAAGGATATCGGGGAGGCGATCCGCACCCTGCGCTTCAAGGGCGATATCGCGATCGTGCTGGTCGAACAGTTCTTCGATTTCGCCTGGGAGCTGGCGGATCGGGTCTATGTGCTCGACCGGGGCAGTGTCGTGCTCGGCGGGACCAAGGACGAGGTCGCCGAGGAAGACGCGCGGCGGCTGGTCTCGCTTTAGTGCCGCAGGCTGGGGTTCCGGAACGCCCGTGCTACATTAGCCCCATGATCGCAATCCATTCCCCTCTGTTGGGGGCCAACCGATGAGCCTCGCGCCATTCGTCCGCATTTTGGGACGCGGGCCGTCCCGCTCACGCAACCTGACGCGCGAAGAAGCCGCTGAGGCGATGGGCCTGATCCTGTCGGGCGAAGCCGCGCCCGAGGCGGCCGGCGCTCTGCTGATGCTGATGCGCTATCGCGGCGAGACAGCGGAGGAGATCGCCGGTTTCGTCGATGCGCTTCGCGCAAGACAGGCCTCATGGCGCCAGATCGGCGCCGCCTTCCCGCAAATGGTCGATTGGCCGTCCTATGCGGCCGGACGCACGCGCGGCCTGCCCTGGTTCCTCTGCGCGGCGAAGTTGGTGGCGCAATCCGGGCGGCCGGTTTTGGTTCACGGCTGGAATTCACACCAGGCGGCGGTTGCGGATGTGCGCAGCACGTTGAATGCGATCGGCGCGGCTGTGGTGGAGACGCCGGAGGAGGCCAAGGCCGCTCTTGGCGACGGGGGCGTCGCCTATCTGCCGTTGGAGGCGCTGGACAAGGATGCGCTTCGGGCGCTGAGGCTGCGCGACGTGCTGGGGCTGCGCTCTGCGATCAACACCGCGCTTCGGGTGATGAACCCGGCGGGCGCAGAGACCACGGTGCAGGGCGTATTCCACCCCTCCTATCGTGAGTTGCAGCAGGACGCCGGGCGAATTTTGGGCCAGCGCCATCTGGCGGTCCTGAAAGGCGGCGGCGGAGAGTTTGAACGTCATCCCTCAAAAACCATTGCGCTTTTCGGGCTACGGGACAGGGAGTCGGCGGAGATCACCGCCCCCCCGATTTTGTCGGACACAAGACGCCTCGCCGACCCAAATGCGGCCCCGACGCATCTGACCTCTCTCTGGTCCGGCGCGCACGACGACCCGTTCGCAGAGGCGACCGTGATCGGCACCGCCGCCGCCGCGCTCTACGCCGCTGGCGCCACAGGCGATCTACCGGCGGCTGAAGCGCTGGCGCGGACACTTTGGCGCGACCGAAAACCCGCCCGCGCGGCCTGAGTTGGAGGCCATCGTGAAGACCTTTCCGATGTTTTTGACCACCACCGGGCGGCGGATCGTGATCTGCGGCGGCGGAGAGCAGGCGGCGCAGAAATCCCGGCTGACGCTCAAGACCGATGCGCGGATTGAAGTCACGGCGCTGGAACTTGATCCGGAGCTTGCGGGGCTCGTCGCGGAGGGCCGGATCATCTGGCGGCAGGGGCCAATCACACCCACCCTTTTTGAGGATACGGCGCTGGCTTTCATCGCCACGGGCTGCCCCGGAACGGACGCCGCGCTGCACGCGTTGGCCAAGGAAGCCGGTGCGCTGGTCAATGTGGTTGACCAACCCACGCTTTGCGACGCTATCACCCCCTCAATCGTGGACCGCGATCCGCTCGTCGTGGCGATCGGGACCGAGGGGGCGGCTCCGGTCCTCGCGCGGCAGATCAAGACCCGGCTGGAGGAGATGCTGGAGCCTCGGCTCGGAGAATTGGTCGCCCTGGCCGCCCATCTGCGCGACGCGGTGGCCATGCGGCTGACGCCGGGCATGCGCCGCGCATTGTGGCGCTGGGCCTTTGACGGGCCGCCGCGCCGCGCGCATGCAGCCGGAGGTGAGCGGGAAGCGGCGAAGCTGATCAAGGACGCAATCGATGCAGGCGGTCCGCCAGACCGGCGTGAGGGGTTCGTCAGCCTGATCGGTGTCGGTCCGGGCCCGCGCGATCTGATCACCCTGCGCGCGGTGCAGAGGCTGCAGGAAGCCGATGTCATCTACTATGACAATTCGGTCGATCCTGACGTTCTGGAGCTTGCCCGAAGGGACGCGGCGCGGGTGTTCACGGGTGAAAACAATGGTACCGCGCGCTGGCCCGCAGATAAGATCGCCGCGCATATCATCGCCGCTGCTAAACGTGGCGAGCAGGTTGCGGTCCTGAAAAACGGGGATCCAACCTACGCCGGCGTTCAGGCATTGACGCAGGCGGGCGTCGCGTGGGAAATCGTCCCCGGCCTGATCGCGGACAAGAGTCGGGCGGCGGAGACCATCCGCTCGTCGTCGTAGCATACGCCGCCAAAACCAAGAGGATTTCCATGACCATCGAGCGTATCGGCTCCACCGACCGGATGAGCAAGATCGTCAAGCATAATGGCGTAATCTACCTTTGCGGCCAGACCGCAGCCGATCCCGATTGGGATATCGCCGAGCAGACGAGGCGCTGTCTGGAAAAGGTCGAGGCGCTTCTTGATCAGGCCGGAAGCAGTCGTGATCACATTCTGTCCTCCACGATCTACGTGCGCGACATGAAGGATTTTGCCGCAATGAACGCCGTCTGGGACGCCTGGATCTCAGATGTGGGCAAACCGGCGCGGGCCTGCGTCGAGGCGCGGATGGCCCGGCCGGAACTTCTCGTGGAGTTTTCGGTGATCGCAGCGGAAAAAGGTTGAAGCCGCCGGCGCAAGACCCCTTCACGATCCGGCGCAACGCCTACTCCACCAGCACCGACAGGATGATGCTCTCGAACATACGGCCGCTATGGTCGTTGAATTTGCCGCCGCCCACTGCCGCAATCTGGGTGAAGAAGGGGCGCGCGTTGTCTCCGCGACGGCGCGATGACGGGGTTGAGACGAAAAGGGTGGAGACCGCTCGTTTCGGCCCGGACCCGCGGAAGCTCTGCGCCATGCGCATCGCGGTCCCGCGGTCCTGCGGATGGGGCCGCGCGTCACCGATCACGATCATCACCTGTTTGCCTGAGCGTCGCCAATTCATGCCCAGCGCCCGGTTCATACCAAGCTCCATGTCCTCGTCGATGGTGCGGCTGCCGCGGGGCGGCGGCCGCAATCCGCCGACAAAGCCGAGCACCCGGTTGAGGCCGGTCTTGGTGTCGGTCAGCGGCAAGGCGTGGACCGGGCGATAGCCGGTGTCGGCGTCGGTATAAGAGACGAAGCCGACGCGTACAGAAGGCACCAGCCGCTCCAGAACCTTGACGATGCCGCGCAATGAAAGCGCAAGGTCGCGCATCGCCGGGGCCATCGAGCGAGTGGTGTCCATCACAAACACCACGTCCAGTTCCTTGATGACGGAGGCTTGGGCTGTCTTGCGTGGATCCTTGCGGCGGGATACGGGCCGCGCCGCCAGTTCCTGCAACTGGCCAACCTTGATCTTGATCTCGGCGATCTGCTCTTCCAGCGCCGCGTTCTTGGCCGCCGCCGCCTCCACCTGGCTTTCGATCTCTCCGGCGGAGGCGTTGAGAGAGGCGGTCCGGTCATCCAGCGCGGATTTGCGGGCCTCTGCGACCTCAATCCCCTGCAGCGCGTCCAGCGTCTCGGCCTCCGCGTCCAGCGTGCGCTGGTAATAGGGCAGCATCAACGTCACGATCACCACGAAGGCCCCGGTCGCCATGGCCAGCACGTCGAGCGCGGACATGGAGAAGATCTCGATATTCCGGGACGGGCGGCGCATCTTTCTATCCGGCGACCCGCGTCAGGCGCAATTCCACCTTGCCGAGGCCGATGCGCGCGCCGTCGCCCAGCGTGGCGAGGCCGTAGGCCGGCGCGTCCACGCCCTCGATCAATGTGCCGTTCAGCGAGTTGAGATCCTCCACGGTGAAACCGCCATCGCGCATGCCAAGCCGCAAATGGCGGCGGGAAACGGATGGATCGTCTATCACATGATCAGACAGAGCGGGATGCCTGCCAATGGTGACTCCCTGTTCGGATTCGACAAGCTCCCGGTCGCCAATCCGGATCAGCACGGACTTGCCTTCGCCGCCGCGCCCATCGAGGATCCAGCCGCCTTCCAGATATCCGCTCATATCCCGTCTCCTATTTCAGCACCGACAACAGAACGCTTTCGATCATCGCCCCGCGATGGCCCGCAACATCGCCGCCGCCCGACTTCGCGAGCTGGCTCATATAGCCGTGGGTCGCCGCGTCGCCGCCGGTGGTGATCGCGCTGACCCGCCGGTCATAGCCGCCTTCGGTCTGCGAACGCGCAAACCCGTCCGCCATGCCATAGGTCCGCGCCTGATTGCGCCCATGGGCCGGGGCGTCGCCGATCACGATGATCCGGCCGCTCGCATCGTCACGCCAATTCATCGCAATGGCCGCCGCCAGGGCCTGATCCACCGGCTCAGGCACATCGCCGCCTCCGCGGGCGTCCAGCGTGCGCACGAAACCGAGGATGCTTCTGAGGTTGCCGCCGGTCATTGAACTCAGCCCGAAGGTCCGCAACACCGGCGGAGCGTCGACATCCTTATAGGCGACAAAACCCATGCGCAGATCCGGCGACAGCTTGTTGAGGATGCGGGCGATGGAGCCGAGGCTCCGCTGAATGTCCTTCAGTTCGTCGCGCATCGAACCGGTCGTATCCATCACGATCACCAGATCCAGCCGCTCGATTGCGAGATCTCCGCCCCCCTTCGGCGCGGCGCGGATCGTCTGACGTTCGGGCTTGGGACGCGCGGCGAGGGCCGCCTGCGCCGCTTTCATCGCCTTTTCCAATTCCTCCAGTTCGGCCTGATTCTCCCCCGTTTCAGCCGCGACGCCGCCCAGCGCGCGTTCCGCCGCGGCCAGACGCCGCTGGGCGTCCGCGCCGCCCTGATCCGCCTCGGCGGCCGCGTCCACCGCATCCGATAGCCGCGCCTCGGCACCCGCCAGCCCGGCCTCGACGGAGGGGCGCTTCAGGTAGAACGGCATGAGAATGATGAACATCACCACGAAAACACCCAACGCCGAGGCGAACAGGTCCAGCGCCGAGACGCTGAGAGTGTCCGCCACGCCGCGCCGCGCCGCCTTCATCGCTCAGCCCTCCCCTCAGCCCTCGTAGAGCCGGTTGATCAGGTTATCGAGGCAGTACTGACCGCTCTCATTCAGCACCCGCTCCTCAAACGCCTGGATCTTGTGCTGAAAGAAGACCAGCACCAGCGACATCATCAGCGCCAGCAGCGTGGTGTTGAAGGCGACGCCGAGACGCTTGGTCAGTTCCACCAGCAGCGAGGGATCCTGCAAATCCACGGTGGAGGCGAAATTCAGCGCGAGCGAGATGCCGATCACCGTGCCGATAAAGCCCAGCGCCGGGATCGCCCAGACCACATAGCGGATCATGTTGTAGCGAATGTCGACCTCATGAAGATAAAGCTCGAGGCTTGAGTTCATGATCGCCGCCGACTGCTCGACAGAGCGCGTGGTCTGGAACTGGGCCACCACCCGCTGGATCAGGCGCGGCAGAAAGCGCTGGGCGCGCGCCGGCTCCTCCGTCACCGCGTCGCGGATGCGGGCGTAGGTCAGGCGCAACTCCGGCCCTTGCAGGATAGTGCGTTCATCCTCGGGCAAGTGGCCAGCGGTCAGCTCCGCCCGCTCGGCCCGCGCGTCGAGGAAACGAATGGTCAACTCCGCCGCGCCGAAGGCGAAGATGACCCACATGACGTTCTGCACGGTGAAGGGCCAGGTGGAGCGTTCCCGATCCAACAAAAGCGCTTTGACGTCCTCGGTCTGGGTGGCGTCGATCGCCGCGATGAACCCGATGGCGGCCGCCAGATAGATCAGCACAATGCCGAGGTTCTTCAAGCTAACACCGGGAGCGCGGGCTTGCGTCAGAGAGGTCTGGGCGGTCTCAGCCATATCAGAACTTCCGCCTAACGATCTCGCCAGTGGCCGGGTCGCGTTCGACCGCGCCGCGAATTTGCGGCTGCGCCGGACGCCCGCCATAGCCGCCGCCTTGCCCGATTGGCCCATCATCGGTCGCCTCGTCGGCGCGGCGCCGCAGGTCCTCGACGAGGATCGCGAACGGGCCGAAACGCAGCTCTTGCCCGTTCTCGACAAAGCCCTGGCGCAGCGGCGCCCAGTCCGACGGCTCGCCATTGGCCGCGCGAAGATGGGTGCCAGCGTCGTCGCCGCGGTCGGTCAGGTACAGCCGCCCGTCCGAGGTGACGACAAGCTCCGCATGCAGCGCCGCCACGCCCGCATCGGCGATGACGATATCGGCGTGAGAGCCGCGCCCGATCTGAAGCGTCTTGCGAGTCATTCGGTCTTCTTTTCTTCGGGTTTCTCGCCGGCGGCGTCTGGATCGTCCGGGGGGGCCGTAGTCGCATCTGCCGGGGTCTCGGCCGGGTCTTTCGGACGCGCGTCGATCAAATCGCCGCCTTTGTTGTCCGTGACCCTGTTCTCGCTCAACTCCACCTCGACGCCAGGGAATACGCCGAGCCCAATCCCTTCATTTCCGGTGATCTCGGCGCCGGAAATCCGGCCATCCTTGAGTCCAAGCAGCAATACGCCGTGCTCCTTGCTCTCGACAATCTTGGTCCCGGAAAGCGTCAGTTGCGCGGCCCCATCAGCGAATACGCCGCTCAGGGCGCTACCGGTGATGGTTCCGCCCAGCATCTCAAACCGCGCGCCGTCGTAAAGCGCCACGCCGGCGCCGGTTGCGCTGTCGATCAGCATGTCCTGCAGCAGGACGTCCGCACCTTCGGTCAGCTCGACGCCAGTCTCCCCCGCGCCGTCGATCTCCGATGCGTTCAGCGTGACGTCTGCGCCGCCGCCCACGGCGAGACCGGTCGATTTCGGGGCGATGATCTTGACCTCCGATCCGGTGAAATACCCTCCGCCATCCACGACGACGCCAGCACCCATCGCGCCGCCGACAATGATCCCTTCGGCGCTCACCTCGCCACCCGTCGACACGATCAGGCCGCCGCCTTTTGGGTTCGATATCTCCAACGCCGACAGCCGCACATTGGCGCCGTTTCCGACTGTCAGACCATCAGCCGCAGCGCCCTCCAGCGCGACATTGGCCAGAATCGCCTCGCCGCCCCGTATCTCGACGCACCCTCCTGTCGCGGCGTCGCCGATCCGCGCAATGCTCACGCCCGCAAGGTGAACCCGCGCGTCTTGAAGGCGCATGCAGGGTTCATCGCCGCCGATAATTACAGGCGCAGTAGCAGCGCCGTCCGCTGGGCCGAGCGCCACCGAACGATTTGCGATCGGTGCGGCGGGATGCTCTCCGGCGGCGAGCTGAATCTCGATATCCAGTCCCGCCCGGTCCAACGCCTCGGCGATTGTCAGCGCGTCGCCGGCGCCTGTTGGGTCGACCAGCCAGTCTTTCTTGTAGAGCTTCTGATAGAGTGGCCAGCCATAGGTGTAGCCGGCCCACCCAGCCGCAGCTAGCACCGCGAGGCAGGCGGTGATCGCCAGCCAACTCGCCCCGCCCTCTCGACGCGGCGCCTCAACTCTTGGCGGCTCGGGCAACTGGCCCGGCAGACGGCGGCGCACGCGTTCGGTCGGCGGAATGGGGTCGCGCGAATCGGCGAAGATTGGCGGCTCAGGCTCCGGGGCGCCGGGAACCACCGTCGTCTCATCCACGACCACGGGCTCGGATTCGGGCTTGGATTCGGGCTCGGGGTGGTTCTCGGCCGGCTCATATTTAGTCAGAAGCGTTTTGCGGAACTCCTCGGCGCTCAACGGGCGGTCCGAAGGCTCTCGGCGCAGCAGGCGCCGCGCCGCTTCGGCCAATCCGCCCTCACCCGATGGCGGTCGATCGAGATCCGCCTCCTGCGGCGCGCGGCCCTGCGCCAACCAGAACAGGATCGCGCCCACGCTGAAATAGTCCGTCCAGGCGCCCAGTCGCTCATCGCCAGAGAAATCGGGATGGCATTCGGGCGCGGCGTAGCCGGGGGTCAGCCAGCGAACATCCGATGCGGATGCGCGATCCCCGGCCGCCGATGCGCTCGCGAAATCCAGCAACCGAACCCGACCGCCAGGTTCGAGGACGATGTGGTCCGGCTTCAGGTCGCCATGCACGAGGCCCTTGGCGTGAACATGATCGAGCGCGTCGGCGAGACTGGACAGGACGGCCGAGATTCCACTTTCGCGCGCCGGACCATCCGAATCGGCGACCCAGCGCTCCAATGTGCGCCCGCGCAACCGCTCCATGACCAATGAAGGCGCACCCTCCACCGTGCGCCTTGAGAGAAGTTGTGGCGCTCGCTCGCCATCCAGCATGCTCAGCGCGCGCGCCTCTCGCGTCGCCTGCGTGGCCTCGACATATCTCTTTACGATGCAAGGCGCGCCGGTCGCACTCTCGATCGAGGCGAACACCTCACTGCTGTTCGAGCGGCTAATCGAGTCGCCGATCTCGAACGCGCCCGCTTCGCGAGGCAGGTTCTGGTCGGTCATTGCGCCCCTTCCGCGTTCGGCGCCTTGCTCGCGGCGCCAGTGTCCGCGTTTAGCGTTCGAGGCGGATAGGTGAATTTCAGTTCGGCCAATTGCTCCGCCGGGCTTTGCGGCGTGGTCGCAGCATCCCCTTCTGGTTTCTCCTCGGCGCTTTCGGTCGCTTCGTCCGCTGACGCAGCGCTCTTTTCAGTCGCGGTGGGCTTGGGCGAACGCTCAGGCTTGATCGACCGGGTAGCGCTGGTGGTCTCCGTCGGTTTCGACCCGCTGTTTGGAGGATACACTTTGGCCGGCGCAGGCGGCGGATCGATGCTGGTCTGACGTTCCGACCGGGACTCCTCAAGCGTCCAGCCGCCGGCCCCGTCGCGACAGCCGCGACCGATTCCCGTCATCTCGGCTCCACCCTGCCGGCGCATGGTCCATTCATAGGTCCGGCAAGGCTGCGCGCCCGGCTGGTGGTCCGTGGTGGTGATGGTCACGCGTCCGCCGACGCTGCCATCGCCATTGCGCCATGTGGTGGACGAACCGGTTTTCGCCCGCTCCAGCATTCGTTTCGTGAACGACTGGATCGCGCGAATGTCGGTGTCGGTGAACTCCGCAAGCGCAGGCGTCATCGCGAATACGCCTAGCGCCACCGCCGCCGCGAAGGCTCGAATCGTGGTTCGATACATGGTCATGCCGGATCGCCCTCCGGTTCACTGTCGCGCCGGTTTGATGACGCGCGTCAACGCGCTATGCTACAATCCTTATCTGACGGACGAAAGCATTCTCAGGTTCACGAACTCCGGCGCAACTGCGACCAGAGGGCTCGGGACGGGGAAGGAGACTGTGATTATGAGCGATATCCGAAAACCCGGAGGCGTAGCGACTCTGGCCGCAGCGGCCATGTTGGCGCTTTCCGCCTGCGCATCCTCGGACAGCACGACCTACTCCAGTCAGGATGTAGGGCAGGTGATCGAATCAAGCCGAGGGCGGGTGGTATCCTCACGCCCGGTCGACATCGCATCCTCGCAGCAGAGCAATATCGGCTCCGCCACGGGCGGGATCGTCGGCGGCATTGTCGGCAGCACCATCGGCCAGGGCAAGGGTCAAAGTCTGGCGACCGCCGCCGGCATTCTGGTGGGCGTTCTGGGCGGCTATCTGATCGAACAGCAGCTGCGCGGCGGTCAGGGCACGGAATATACGGTGGAGATGGATGATGGCCGGGTCGTCACTATCGTCCAGAATCAGAGTTCGAGTGAAGCGCCGATACCCAACGGGCAGGAAGTTGCTGTGCAATACGGCGCGGACTATACGCGCCTCACGCCGATTGACTCGGCCTCCGCAGGCGCGCGGACGGCCGCGGCGTCGGGCGGATATCCGTCAGACTACCCGCCATCGGATCCCGCTGGATCAAACGCGACAGGCTCTGGCGGATCGCCCTATCCTCCCGCCAATCAACCCTATGACCCGGCCGCTAGCGGCGGCGGGACATATCCGAGTTCCGCATCGACAGGCGCCCCGGTTCGCTCCGGCGACAACGAGTGGCGGAATCCCGATCTGGAATCCGGCGGAGCCACGGCCTCCGTCGATCCCAACGGCGCATACAATCCTGACCCCGGCGACGCGCCCATTTTCGTGCCGGGACCGTCGAACGCCAACTAAACGAGAAGCGTTTGGCGTCTGCGCCAATCGTCGCCCCCTTGTTCGCCGCTACGTTGTAGCGACGAATCTTGTTATGCTGTCGGTTCAACCGGCGCGCGTGAGTCTCGAATTACACAACTCGCCGCCGCACTGGTCGGGCGTATCGGCACGGATCTAACGCTTAAGGGGAGCGCGATCATCATGGCTAAAACCAAATCACCAGACGATTGGAAAAAGGAAGGCGTAGAGCTGAAGAAGACCTTTAAGGCGGTCAAAAACGCAGCTCACAAATTTGGTCTGACCTACGCCGACAAAGGCATGTGTCTGGTCGTCGATCGCCGAAAGAACGGCGCCACGCTCTTCAAGGAAGCCAAGAAAATGCCCGGCGCCAAGGCGAAAGGCGTTTTCGGCGAGATGGAGGTCAACGGGTCGACCATCGTCTTCAAATACGATGGCGACCTGCCATCAGGCGTGGAAGAGGGCGGCCTCTCCCGCAAATTCAAGGAGCACCTGAAGCTCTGCAAGGTTCCCGGCCTTATGGTCGAAGTGAAACCGATGAAGGGCGACGAGGACAAGAAAAAGGCCCCTCCGCAGGAGGCCGAGGAGCAGGAGGCCTCCACCACGGCGAAAGCCCAGGCGCAGGAGGCCCCGACGGAAGGCGGTTCCGCACAGCAGGCGCCGCCCCAGCAAGAGCAGGCCTCCGAGAACCAGCAGGAAGAAGGCGGCGAGGACGATCCGGCGCTGAAGGCCAAGCTTCTGAAAGACATCGACAATGTCGAGGCCGTCTTCAAAGTCAATTACGAGGGCATGGACGAAAAGGACGTCAAAGAACTGGAAGGCGCGATCAATACCATTCGCGGCGCAATCAACAGCGACGACCTCACCGGCGCCCAGAACATGATGAACAAGCTGCAGCTGTTGACCGGCGTCGGCCCGGACACGCCGGCGCAGCCCGGCGCGGTCAGGCTGCCGAAGAAAAAGGGCGCCAAGCTGACCCCGGAGGAGCTCAAGAAAAAGAAGAAAGAGCTGACCAAGAAGCTCGCCGGCATAAAACCGGATTTGCAGCAGACGATGGTGGCGGCCCAGCCGGAGGATCAGAAAGAGCTTTCGAAACTCGCCAAGGGCTTCGGCAAACTGGTGAAGACCGACAAGATCGAGGAGGCCGAGGAGACGTTCGGAAAACTCGAATCCAAGATCGAAGAACTGAAAGAGGCCCAGGAGGCCGCAGCGCAAGGCGACAGCTCAACCGACGAAGCACCCAAAGTCTCGCCCGAACGGCAGGCCGAGCGCTCCAATGAGATTTCTGAGCTCGAGAAGAAGCTCGCCGAGACTCTCGCGGAGCTTGAAGCGGCCTAATCCACCGCAGCTTTTTTGACCAGATCCAGAATTCGGGAGAGCCGAGATGGCCACTGTTTGGGAACAGATCCAGGAAAAACGGAAGAGCGTCGAAGCGCTCAAAGAGATGTACCGGACCACCTACGCCAAAGCGATGGCCGATGGCGAGCTTTCGGATCAGGAGAAGGCGCAACTCGCGACGATCGACGCCGGGGTCAATAAAGCTCAGGGCATCGTCAAAGGGCTGGAGGATGAGTTCGAGGCCAACAAGAAAAAGTGGGATGGTCGGGCGAAGGACAAAACTGCGCTGCAGAGACAAGAAGAAGAACTTCTGGATTGGGGGGAGCCGAAGTACGACAGCATAAAAGTAATAAGCAGCGCCATGAACCAAGAAGCAGTTGCGATGGCATGGCTAAACGCTATCGATAAACTTGACAGAGCGATGGCGGTTACCAAGCCACTCTACGACGAATACAAGAAACAACTTCCGTTCCGGGAAAAGTACAACGAAAATCACGGCAAGATCGAAGAATCGCGAAAAACCCACGGCAAATCCAACTTCTCTAAAAAGGAAAGCCTCGCCAATTCGCTAACTGCGGTCGATAATTCATTGAAAGCTGCGGAAGATTCGGCTGAAGACCGGAAATTCGATGACGCCTGCCGCCACTTGGGTTCGGCTAAGGCGACGGCCGACGACATCGGCAACGAAATCAAGGAACTCAGAACGAAGCATGACGAGTGCGTCTCCAAGTTCGCAGATATCAAGGCCCAAGTCGCGATATACGGCGCTTCCAAATACAAAACCGTTCAGGCGATGAACGAGAAGTTCGCGGCGAACGAAGGCGTGGTCGCCAACTTCATGGAGCAGTATGACTACGATCGCGCACTGACCGAGATCGAGCACTCCATGAAGACGGCGGTCGCGCAGATGAAGGCCGAGCATGAGAGGCTGGAGCAGGAAGAGACGGATTGGAAGGAGACTGATCCAGCGCTTCAGGAAGCCAAAAAGAAAGCTGAAGAGGTCAAGGAGTTCAGCGGCGAAGACGTCGACACTAAGGCCAGCGAAGCCAGCGGCAAGGCCGCGGAGGAAGATTTCAAAGCGGCCACCGAGCAAGCCAAACAAGGCGTTCAGGATGCCGAAGCCGCCCATCAGGAGATGCAGCAGAAGAAGGCGGCGCGCTCCAGCGAGATGGACGATTTGCAGAAGAAGATCGACGACCTTCTTGCAGCGATCTAACGGCCGAATGGCCCGCTACGCCATTTAACAGGGATTAGAACCGGGAGAGCCGAGATGGCCACAGTTTGGGAACAGATCCAGGAAAAACGGACCAAGGTCGAAGAGTTTCAGGGAACCTTTCAGACCGCGAGGACGAAATTCGCAGCCGACGGCGAGATCGATGCGGACGAGCAGGCCAAGCTGGACAAAATCACCAGCAGCCTCAACGCCGCCAAGGCCAAGGTCAAAGAGCTGGAATCGGAGTTCAAGGCCAACAAGGCGAAATGGGAAGGCCGCGACGGTGATTACCAGAACCTGAAGAAGCAGTATGACGAACTGGACGATTGGGAGGATCCGATCTGCCCCAATCTGAAGAAAACGCTGAACGAAGCCGGCAAGAATTCAAGAGCGATGGCGTGGCTCGACGCAATCGCTGAACTCGATAAAGGCATCGCTCTCGTGAAGGCACCCTACCAAGAATACCAGAAGCAAAAGCCTTTTGAAGAACAGTATAACGAGCGGCACGATAAGATAAGAGAAAGAGGAGATGACAAAACCCGGCATAGATTTGCGAAGAAAGAAGATATCGCCCAGTCATTGTCGACGTTCGAAACATTGATGACATCGGCGGCGAGCGCCGCTGAAAATCGAAAATACGACGACGGGTGCCGCTTTCTGGATAACGCTGAGAGCACCGTTGGCGACGTCGAAACTGAAATCAAAGACCTGACGGAGAAGCATGATCAGGTGTCGAAGGAGCTCGCCAGCGTGCAGGGGGACGCGGCTCTCTACGCGGCGTCCAAATACAAGACCGTTCAGGCGCTGAACCAGAAAATGGCCGAGTTCGAGTCCAGGATCGCCGGTCATGTGGCGGCGTATGAGTATGATTTCGCGCTTTCGGTTCTTGAAATCACCCGGAACGCCCTCAACGAAATGAAGGCCGAACAGGAGAAGCAGGAAAAACAGGAAGGCGATTGGGACAAGAAGCAGACAGACGTTCAAGCGGCTCAGGAAAAGGCCGAAGAAGTAAAGGAATACAGCGGCGTAGATGTCGGAAAGACGGTCGAGGAAGCCGGAAAGGCCGCTTCCGAGCAGAACTACGAGGAGGCCACCGAGCAAGCGGAGCAAGGCGCCGCGGAGGCCGAAGCAGCCCACCAAGAGATGCAGAAGAAAAAGGCGGAACGATCCAGCAAGCTGGACGATATCCAGAAGCAAGTCGCAGACATGCTCGCGGAACTCGCCGATTAAGCGACGCGCCGCGCTGATCAATCTTTATATTCTTCGGGAGAGCCGAAATGTCAGACGAAACCGTTTGGGACAAAATTCAAGCCAAGAGCAAAAAGGTTGAAGAGCTGGACGCTCTTTATGAGAAGACCAAGAAAGATTTCAGTGCTGACGGCACCATAGACGCGGATGAGCAAAAAAAGCTCGATGAAATCAAGAACGGCATCGCAACCGCGAACACGAAGATCAAAGCGCTAGAGACCGAATTCAAGGCCAACAAGAAGAAGTGGGAAGGCCGCGCTTCGGACCTCGCGAAAGTCAAAAGCCAGCGTGACGAACTAACGGATTGGGACCCTGACGTCGATATTCTCGGCGACATCGACGAGACGATCGCAAACGCCGAAGGCAACGCCACGGATATGTCGTGGTTGTGGGCGATCGACGATCTCGATCAGGCGATGGCCTATGTTGAAGCGCCGTACAAGGAATACCAGAAACAGCTTCCGTTCCGCGATGAGTACAACCAGGACTACCCGAAACTGGTCGCCCGTCTCGATAAGCTGTGGCAGCACGAATACAGCGAGATCGACAGCATCAGCCAAACCCTTGAAGCGGCCGCCAGACCGATTGAAAGCGCCGAGGACGCGGCGAAGCACCTGCGGTATGACGACGCCTGCCGGTATCTGAACGACGTCAAGGACTCGCTCGACGACGCTGATGGCGACATCAAGGAAATGAAGGTAAAAGAGGACAAGTGCATCGCCGAGTTGAACAGCCTGATCGGCGATGCGGCGATCTACGCAAAGTCGAAATTCGATTCCGTTCAGGAGATGAACGAAGCCTTCGAGGGCATGCGCGAAGAGATTCAGTCGCAGCTCGACGCAACGGAGTTCGACAAGACTCTTGCGGAGCTCAAGGTCGCCCGCAAATTGCTCGACGAGATCATCGCCGAGGAAAAGGCCAAGGAAGCGGAGAAGGCGTCCTACGATAGCAAGGAAGGCGTTCTCAACGACTGCAACAACAAAATCAACGAGGTGGCCGGCACGACGCTTGAAATTAGCAAAGCGGTCGTCAGCACGGCCTCTTCGCTGGTGAAGGCGGCTGCCGACATCGCCACCGACGCCGCCAAGCAGGACTGGAAAGGCGCGGCAGAGAAAATCGATGGCCTGAAAACCGACGCCGAAGAACTCTACAAGTCGTTTGGCGACGAGAAGAAGAAGGCTGAGGAGAAGAAGGCCTGGGACGACCGAGTGGGTGACGTCGCCGAGTTGAAGGCGGAGACCGCGCTACTGGTCGAGTGGGAAATCGATAAGGCCAGCGACGTCCGAAAGACCATCGAGGACGCCGAAAAGAAAGCCGGCGCCGAGCAATACGTCGAGGCCGTGGCCGCGCTAGACAAGGCGACGGCGGATATCGAGCCCCTTAAAGAAGAGCTCGATGAAGAGAAGAGAGCCGAGCTGGAATATAAGGGACTGAAGGCCTCGTTCGACGCCGAGCTAAAACAGATCAAGGCGAGTAAATTCGCAGGCAGCGCGGCCGTCAAAACGATTGTCGACCAGATCCAGGCCATCGTGGAGCCCATCGCCGAGCATGTGGCCGGCAAGCAGTTCAAGCTGGCCAAGGAGGTCATCGAAAGCGCAGCCGAGCTGGTTAAGAAAGCGCTGGATGAAGTCACGCGGCTGATAGGCGTCCAGAAATCCGCATCAGATCTCTACGACTCCGTGAAGGACAAGCTTTCCAAGGCCAGTGAAAAGGCCTTTGAATCGCTGAAGGATATCCATGAGGCGACGAAAAAGGCGGCGGACGAAGTCGGGAAGAAGGTCGAGAGCGTCGATGATCCGGACGACACGTTGATCGCAGCGCGCGACGCCTCGTCCAAGGGCGACGAGCTCATCAAGAAATACGAGGAAAAGCTTCTTGAGCAGCAAAGCTGGGACAAGAAGGAGAAGGATCTGGAGGCCGTCGAAAAGACCATCGAAGAGCTGAAGAAGATGAACAGCTCGTCGGCCGACGAGTTGCGGAAAGAGATGGCCGCGGCCAATGAAAACGCGAAGACCGAGAAATTTGAAGAGGCCGTCAAACAGCTCGAAGACCTGAAGAACAAGGCCAAAGAGGCGATGGAGGAGGAGGAAGAAGCGCTTCAGATGGCCTCGGAAGAGGAAGAAGAGGTGCAGATGTCCTCGGACGAGGAGGAGGAGGCCGTTCAGCTTTCCGATCAGCAGAAAAAAGAACGCGAAGAGGAAATGGACGACATCGAAAAGCAGCTGGATGAAGTTGAGAAAGTTGTCTCTGAACTCAGCTGACGATGCGTATCTGAACCCAACTTTCCGCGAATGAGGATTCTAAGATGAGCGAACTTCTCGCCAATATCGACAAAGCCGAAGCCAAGCTGAGCGAACTGGACAAGATTCTGAAGGAAACCCGAAAGAAGTTTGAGCAAGATGGCGTCATCACAAAAGATGAAGAGAAAAAGCTCGAAGAACTAGAGGCGAAAATTCGGACTGCGGAGGACAAGGTTTCCAGCGCCAGGATCGATTACGGGGTCTACGAAGAGAAGTGGAATAGCAAAAGCGGCGACCTGGTGGAATTACAGGCGGTCGCAGCCGAATTGAAGGAATGGGAGAAGCCGGCCGCGGGCGAGATTGAAAAGGCCCTGGCCGAGATCGCGGATCTGGCGAAAAAAGGCTGGTGGAAAAAAGCGATCGATGCACTGGAAGCGGCGGAAAAGAAGGCTGAACAGCCTTATGCCGAAATTGAAAAGCAACGCCCTTTCAAACTTCAGTACGAAACAAACTCCACATACACGCAGAAGCGATACGAGAAAGTTCAGGACTCCGAATACAGCGGCGCGAAGCCCGTGCAAGACGCGGTCGACGCGGTCGACAAATGCCTGGCCGATGCTTTCAAGTCAGAGAAGGCGCGGGACTATGAAAACGCACTGAAGGATCTCGAGGGTGCAGACAATGCGCTCGACAAGGTTGAGGAGGCGATCAAGCAGCTCGAGGTCGCGCACGACACGTATTTGGTGAACCGAGAGATGCTTGACGAGCGCCTCGACAAGCTTAGAAATCACGAGTGGCAGTCTGACGTCGTCACCAGAGCGGTCAGTCAGATAGAGAACAATATGGGCGCGGTCGACGGCGCCGCTGACGCGCATGATTACGACAATGCGAACGACCTGTTAGCCATCGGATTCGACTATCTTGACGAAGCGGAAAAAGACATCGCCGCGAACTCGCCGGACGACATGCCGACGAAAAAGGTCACGATGCCGGACGGGAAGGTTCTTGCCTTCACGGATAAGGAGTTTGAAGAGCGCAAGGCCGAGATCTGCAAACAGCTCAAGAACGGACCTGTGCGCGCGCTGAATCTCGCGGCCGAAATCCTCAATGACTGTTGGAACCACTACAAAGAACTTAATGACGACCAGTGGTTCGTCTCCGGTGTAGTGGAGGCCATCTCCTTCGCCGATATGCCGAAACGCACGACGATTGATAACGCCTTGAAGGCAGCAAAACAGGTCGAAAGCGCGGTAAATGCGAGCGATATAGACACGTTTCTGAAGATCTGCCCTGGCGCGGAGAACCAGGTGAATGATGCCTCCGCGAAGATGCAGGAGTACCAGGCGAGAGTCGAACTAGGCGGCACAATCGCCATCACAACGCTAGAGTTCACCAAGACCGCGTCGTTTGTATTCGTCGGCGTTTTTGCAGGTCCGGCGGTGGGCGCGGTAGCGGGAACCGGCGTCGTCGCTTCTGCGGTAATCGGCGGTGCTGCCGTCGCTGCAACGCAGTCTTCCGCGACAGAGGTCGGCCACTATATCGCGGGCACGCCTGGATGGACGCCGGGGCAGGCGGTCTCCAATGTGCTGATCGACACTAGCGTAGGCGCAATTACAGGGCTTATCGCCAAGGGCGGTAGCTCGGACGTCGCAAAAGCCGTCACCGCTAAAGTCGCAGCCAAACTGGCGGCGCAGAAGGGCTTCGAGCGTCTCAGCAAGAACGCGATCGCAAAGGTCGCCGCCTTCTTGCTGAAGGAGGGCGCAAAACAGGCGCTGGAGGACGCGGTCAAAGATGTGGGCGCCATGCTGAAAGGCGACCCAAAAATGACCATGGAAGTGTTCGTCGAGAACATCGCGACGAATTTCCTGAAGGGAATGGCTTTGGGTTCAGTCGGCAAGGTGGTCGACAAATTCGCGGAAGGCGCGATCGAGAAACTCGCGGCGTCCGACATGGCCAAGATCGAGGAAGTCGCCCTCAAAGAGACGCTCAACCAGCTCGACCCGGAGGTCAAGAAAGAGTTCTACGATCAGGTTCAGGAGCGCACGAAGGAACTGGCCGAAAAATATGTCGGCGACATGATCAAGAAAAACGGAGAGTTGTTCGTTGAGAAGGTCCTTCCCGACTACAGCGGACCATTTGATCCAAAGGCTATAGACAAGGCGATCCGTGACTACATGTTCTCGTCCCCAGAGATGAAGGAAGCCTTCAACAAGACCGCCGCGCAAGTCGTGAAAGAGTTCAACGAAAAGGCGGAAGCCGCGAAGGAGAAAGAGTCGACCTGATCGCCATTGGCTGCATGAAGCGCAACGCCACCCCCTGCCCCCGCCACGGTTGATTAACATCTTCGGTCGGCTATGGTCTTTCTTGAGCGTGCGAGACGCTAGACGGTCTTGTTTGGGTTACATCATTGGCTCTGATCGACCGTTGAGCTTCCGCGCAATGTCAGATCGCATCCCGCCTTCGGGGTATGCGCCATAAAATGCGAGTTTCCGGCGCCTGAGGCCATGTTCGCCCGACAGCGCCCAAGATCGCAACGCCAGACGGTCGGTAAGCGCCGACATCGTCCAGAAGCTTAGGGAGTTTTCATGCAACGTTTCGTCTTCGCCGCCACATTCGCGGCCGGCGCCGCCATGTCCGCCACCGCCAACGCCGCCTGCGACAGAGTCACCATTTCCGATATGAACTGGGCCTCGGCCACTCTGATGGCGCATGTCGACGCTTTTATTCTTGAGCATGGTTATGGCTGCGAGGTGGAGATCGTCCCCGGCGACACCATGCCGACCGGCGCCTCGATGGTCGAAAAGGGCGAGCCGGACGTGGCACCGGAGTTCTGGATCAGCAATTTTAAGGAAGCGCTGGCGAAAGGCGTTGAGGAAAACCGTCTGGCCGTGCTGGGCGACGCGTTGTCCGATGGCGGCGAAGAAGGGTTCTGGGTTCCCGCCTATCTGGTGGAGAAAGATCCGTCTCTCGCCACAATCGAGGGCGTGATAGCCAACGCAAAGATGTTCAAGCACCCTGAAGACCCTGATCGGTCGGCCTTTATGAACTGCCCCGCCGGCTGGGGCTGCCAGGTGTCGAGCACCAATCTTTACACCGCCCTGAAGCTGGAAGAGGCTGGGTTTGACAGCGTAGACCCCGGTTCCGGCGCGGCGCTGGCGGGCTCCATCGCGAAGGCCTATGAACGTCAGGAGCCCTGGTTCGGATACTACTGGGCGCCGACCTCCGTTCTGGGCAAGTACAAGATGGTCAAAGTTGATCTCGGCGCGATGGATGAAGAGCATTTCTTCGCGTGTCTAAGTCAGGAAGACTGCGAGAACCCCAAGCCATCCAACTACCCGCCTTCGCCGGTTAAAACTCTGTCTGTGGCGGATCTGGCCGACCGCACGCCGGAAGGCGCCGCCTATCTGGCCAAGCGCGGCTACACCAACGAGACCATGAACGGGCTTCTGGCGTGGGTAGAGGACGAACAGGCCGATGGCGAGGTCGCCGCCGAGCACTTCCTGACCACGCATCCTGACATCTGGGAAAGCTGGGTCACTCCGGACGCGGCAGGCAAGATCAAGGCGGCGCTCGGCGGCTAGCGATCGCCCTGCCCCGTCACAGAGCGGCGGGGACTGCGTGAACTGATCCAAGAAATAAAGCGGGTGACCGATGGCGGACGACTCCTGGCTGACCGAGTTCCCTGAAATGGAGCGCGGCGATCTGGTCGCTTTGCGCAAATCCATGGACGGGGCGTATCGCGATTTTTCCCGCGAATACGGGGAGACGATCGAGGCCTTGTTCGACCCTCTCCTCCGATTCCTCGTCTGGTCCGAGAAGCTGCTGCTGGCGTCGCCCTGGATTGTCGTTATCGCGGTTCTGGTCGGTCTGACCTACGGTGCCAGCCGATCGTGGAAACTGTCCGGACTGGTGCTGGGTTCGTTCCTTTTGATCGGCTATTTCGGCATGTGGGACGACGCCATGCGCACATTGTCGATCATCACCGTCGCGACCCTTCTGTCGATCACCGTGGGTATTCCGATCGGGATCGCCATGGCGCGGTCCGACCGGGTGCAGAACATCGTGACGCCAGTGCTCGACGTCATGCAGACCATGCCCGCCTTCGTCTATCTGATCCCCGTGGTGATGCTGCTGGGGATCGGCAAGGTGCCGGGGATCATCGCAGTGGTGATCTACGCCATTCCGCCGGTGATCCGGCTGACCAATCTGGGCATCCGGCTGGTTGACCCTGAAGTTCTGGAGGCCGCGACGGCGTTTGGCGCGAACAAGACACAGCGCCTGTTCAGCGTTCAGCTGCCTTTGGCGATGCCGAACATCATGGCGGGTATTAATCAGACGATCATGATGGCGCTGGCGATGGTGGTGATCGCCTCGATGATCGGGGTGAAAGGCCTCGGCCAGCCGGTGCTGAAATCGATCACAAATCAGTATTTCACACTAGGGCTGCTGAACGGCCTCGCCATCGTCGCCATCGCCATCATGTTCGACCGCGTCTCGCAGGCCTACGCCAAACGCAGCCGCAAACATCTTGAGCGCGCTAAATGAGCGACCGGGACGCGCTGATCCGCGTCAAAAACCTTTACAAGCTGTTCGGCGGCAATCCCAACGCGCATATGCGACACGTGCATGAGGGGCTGAGCAAGGATGAGATCCTCGCCCAGACGGGTCACACACTGGGGCTGCGGGATATCAATCTGGAGATCCGCAAGGGTGAAATCTTCGTCATCATGGGGCTGTCCGGTTCAGGAAAATCGACGCTGATCCGGCATTTCAACCGCCTGATCGACCCGACCGAGGGCGCGATCCATGTCGATGGCGTCGATGTCATGCAGCTCTCACAGAAAGAGCTGGAGGATTTTCGCCGCCACAAGATGTCCATGGTGTTTCAGAGATTTGGCCTGCTACCGCATAGGACAGTGCTCGAGAATGTCGCCTATGGGCTCGCGGTCCAGAAAACGCCCAAAGCGGAGCGAAACGCGAAGGCGCGCGAATGGCTGTCCACCGTTGGGCTTGAGGGTTATGAGGACCAGTATCCTTCACAGCTGTCGGGCGGCCAGCAACAGCGGGTGGGTCTGGCGCGTGCGCTCTGCACCGACCCGGAAATCCTGCTGATGGATGAGGCGTTTTCAGCGCTTGACCCCTTGATCCGCTCGGGCATGCAGGACCAACTGATCGAGTTGCAGGACAGGCTGCACAAGACCATCGTCTTCATCACCCATGATTTGGATGAGGCGCTGCGGTTGGGCGACCGCATCGCGATTCTAAAAGACGGCGTGCTTTCGCAGATCGGCGCGCCCGAGGAGATCTTGCTTAACCCCGCCGACGACTATGTGGAGGCGTTCGTCAGGGATGTGAACCGGGCGCGCGTTCTGACGGTCGAGGCCGTAATGCAGCCGCCATCCAATCGGGTGACGGCCGCCCGCATCGACGATGCGCTCGCGCAGATGCGCGGATGGGCCGAAGGGTACGGCTATGTGTTCCACGAGGGCGCCTATCAAGGCGTGGTGACTCAGCATGATCTGGAAGCCGCCGGCGCTCAGCCGGATGCGGCGCCTTCGGTGGTTGAGATCGCCCGGAACGGCGTGACGCTGTCGCCGGGCTTGGCGCTTCAGGACGCGCTCCCCGCCTTACTGCAATCCGAGCACCCGGTGCCAATCTACACCGAGGATGACGGCTATCTTGGCTTGCTTTCAAAAGAAGCGATGGTCAGCGCGTTGACGAATGGCTGAACGCGCGCAGGAAACCGATCTTCTGACCGAGCTTTTTCTTGAAGGCGTTCGCGCGGTTTCGGGGAAACAGGCTGTGGCGAATGCGAAAGAGATCGTTGCCGCCTCCGCGCCCACCCATGTTCTGAGCGTCGGCAAGGCCGCCTGCGCGATGTATCTTGGGCTTGATGAAACGTTGCGACAACTGCCCGCGCTGATCGTCACCAAGCATGGCCACTCGAAGGATGGCCCGGCGCCCGGCGCGAGGGTCGAGGTGATTGAAAGCAGCCACCCGGTCCCGAATGAAGACTCGCTCGCCGCAGGCAAGCGGGCATTGGAATTCGTAGGCGTGTGCGGCCGCGATTACCGTTTGTTGATGCTGGTCTCGGGCGGAGCCTCCGCGCTGGTAGAAGCGCTGAGGGACGGATACACGCTGGCGGATCTGGAGACGACAACGCGGCGGTATCTGTCAGACGGCAGCGATATCCACGCAATCAACGCCGCAAGGCGGGAAATCTCGCGTATCAAAGGCGGCGGGCTGCTCGCACCATTCGAGGGGCGCGGCGTTCAGGTTCTGGCGATCTCCGACGTCTCCGGCGACGATATCGGCGTGATCGGATCGGGCATTGGCGCCAAGTCGACCGGCGATTTCGACTATGATTGCCGGATCATCGCCTCGAATGAGGTCGCCCGAAGCGCCATCGCGGTCCGCGCACAGGCCGAGGGACTGGCCGTCATCGTGAATGAGGAGAGCCTCTATGATGACGTCAACGCGCTGGCCAAGCGCATCGCGGCGCGTTGCATCAGCGGGCCGCCCGGCCTCTATATCTTTGGCGGTGAACCGACCGTCGAACTGCCTGACAGCCCTGGCCGCGGGGGGCGCAATCAGGCGTTGGGGTTGCTTCTGGCCAAACAGTTTCAGGGGCGCGGCGGCATCACCTGCCTTGTCGCGGGAACGGATGGCAGCGACGGGGTTGCAGACGCGGCCGGCGCGATTGTAGATGGCGAAAGCTTCACGCGTGCGCCTGGCGCCGAGGACGCATAGCGCGCGGCGGATGCAGGAACGTTTCTGGAGCGCACCGGGGACCAACTAAAGACCGGCCCGACCGGCACCAACGTCATGGACCTGGTGATCGTACTGAAATTGTAAGCACCGCGTATCACGCCTTGGTTCGACGCTGATCACGTAGATATGTTGGCGATGGACGCTCGCCAAGTTGGATGGAGAGGCGCCCGACGCCTACGAAACCACCCTTTTGCTTAGGTTAAAAGTCGCCGCCTCTGCGATAACTTGCGATCGCCGCGGCGCGAACTTTCCGTGGCTCGCCCATTTGTTCCTAACTCAGCCAGAGGCCAGCTGATGGTTGCGAAAGTTGTTCCCGTCGATCCGTTTGATCTCGTCGTATTCGGCGCGACCGGAGATCTTGCGCGTCGTAAACTGATACCTGCGCTTTATCACCGCCTGCGCGACGGGCAGATGCCGGATGGCGCTCGCGTCATCGGCGCGGCGCGGTCCGATATGGACGGGGAATCGTTTCGCAATCTCGCAAGCGAGGCTCTGGATGAATTCGTCGATCCGCAGGATCTCGACGCGGAGACCCGCAACCGGTTCCTGTCGGCGGTCGACTACCGGCAACTCGACGCTATGTCGGAAGATGGCTGGATCGATCTGCCCAGCGCGTTGTCTGACGATTCGTCCCGGCCGCGGGCCTACTATCTGTCGGTCGCGCCGAGATTCTTCGGCCCGCTCGCGGAACGCATCCATGACGCCGGGCTTTCCGGAAACGGCGCGCGTATCGTGATCGAGAAACCGCTCGGGCACGATCTGGCATCGGCGCGTGCGTTAAATGAGGCTCTCATCGGCGCTTTCGATGAAAGCCAGATCTACCGGATTGATCACTATCTCGGCAAAGAGACGGTTCAGAACCTGATGGCGCTGCGCTTCGCAAATGCGCTGTTCGAGCCGCTCTGGAATTCCCGCCATGTGGACCATGTGCAGATCACCGTTTCCGAGACGGTCGGCGTCGAAGGCCGCGGCGGCTATTACGACACCTCCGGCGCGATCCGGGACATGGTGCAGAACCATTTGCTGCAGCTTGTTTGTCTGACGGCGATGGAGCCGCCATCGCATTTCGACCCGGACGCGGTGCGCGACGAGAAGCTGAAGGTTCTTAAATCACTGGAACCCATCGACACGTCCAACGCCGGCGATCGGACGGTTCGCGGCCAGTATCGCGGTTCGTCGGTGACTGGCGGCGAGGCGCTATCCAGCTTTCTGGAGGACGCCGGCGACCCGAAATCACGCACGGAAAGCTACGTCGCCCTGAAGCTTAGCATAGCCAACTGGCGCTGGTCCGGCACGCCGTTCTATGTTCGCACCGGCAAGCGCCTGCGTGCGCGAATGTCTGAGATTGCTGTGGTGTTCAAGGATCCGCCGCACTCGATCTTTGACCAAAAGCCCAATCAGTTCCGCGGCAATGCGCTGGTCATCCGCCTGCAGCCGCGCGAAGGCATCCGGCTGCGCATGACGATCAAGGACCCAGGGCCGGGCGGCATGCGTCTGACCGAGGCGCCGCTCGACATGACCTTCGCTGACACGCTTGGCGACGCTTCGCTTCGGGTGCCGGACGCCTATGAGCGGCTGGTGATGGATGTCATTCGCGGCGATCAGACGCTGTTCATGCGCGGCGATGAGGTGGAGGCCGCCTGGGCTTGGGTGGACCCGATTATCGAGGCTTGGCAATCATCTTCCCGCCCCCTGCCCCCCTATGATTCAGGAGGGTCCGGGCCAGAGGACGCGCTGATGCTGATGCACCGCGACGGGCGGCGTTGGCGGGAGATCGCAGAATGAACGCGCGGATCGTCACATACGCCTCTCGCGAGGCGCTGATGCGCAAGCTGGCGGAACGGTTGGCGGAGCGACTGCGTGAGCTTGTCGATGAGAAAGGCCGGGCGAGCCTTGCGGTTCCCGGCGGAACGACGCCGGCGCCGATGCTTGAGCATTTGGGCGAAGTTGATCTGCCGTGGGAGAAAATCGCCGTCACGTTGACCGACGAACGGTGGACGCCGGTGACGTCGCCGCGTTCGAACCAACGGTTGCTCAGCGAGACGCTGTTCAAGGGCCGGGCCGCCGCGGCTGAGTTCGCGCCGCTCTATGGCGGAACACCGGGTCCGAACGGAAGCCTGAAAGCGATTGCGACGACGATCGAGCAGATCATTCTGCCGCTCGACATCGCCGTGCTGGGCATGGGAGCGGACATGCACACCGCCTCTCTGTTTCCCGGGGCGGTCGGCCTGGAGAACGCGCTGGCGGCGGACGCCCCGCCGGCGGTCGCTATCCGCGCCGCGGGAGCGGGCGAGCCGCGCATCACCCTGTCTGCTCCAGTACTGGCCGCGGCTGAGCGGCACCTACTGATCACCGGGGCGGAAAAAAGCGCCGCGCTGGCCCGCGCGACAGAGATCGCCGATCCCAGCATCGCGCCCGTCTGCGCTGTCCTCGATGGCGCAATCGTACATTTCGCAGAGTAGCTGGTCAGGGAGACCGAAAATGAACCCGACGATCGAAGCCGTGACCGCACGCATTCAGGATCGCTCTGCAACAAGCCGGGCGGCGTATATGGACCGCTGCCGCCGCGCGATCGACGCCGGTCCCGGCCGTGCGCATCTCACCTGCGGAAACATGGCCCATGTCACGGCTGCGAGCGGAGAGGACAAGCCCGGCATCATCAAGGAGCGTGGCGGAAATATCGGCATCGTCACCGCCTTTAACGACATGCTGTCGGCGCACCAGCCCTTTGAGCGCTACCCGGACCTGATCAAGCAGGCGGCGCGCGACACGGGAGGCACAGCGCAGGTCGCGGGCGGCGTTCCGGCGATGTGCGACGGCGTCACTCAAGGCCAGCCGGGCATGGAGCTGTCGCTGTTCTCGCGCGATGTGATCGCCTTGGCCGCCGGCGTTTCGCTGAGCCACAATTGCTATGACGCGGCGATGTTTCTGGGCGTTTGCGACAAGATCGTTCCCGGCCTGGTGATGGCCGCCGCGAGTTTCGGCCACCTGCCAGCGGTGTTCGCGCCGGCCGGGCCGATGCCCTCGGGCCTGCCGAATGACGAGAAGGCGAAGGTGCGCCAGAAATACGCCGTGGGCGAGGCTGACCGGGACGAGTTGCTGCGCGCCGAGATGGCCTCCTATCACGGGCCGGGCACCTGCACGTTCTATGGCACGGCCAACACCAACCAGATGCTGATGGAATTCATGGGGCTGCACTTGCCGGGTGCGAGCTTCGTGAACCCCAATACACCGCTACGCGACGCGCTGACGGTCGCGGCGGCAAGGCGCGCGCTGGCGATCAGCGGCAAGAACGACGAATTCACCCCAGCTTGCGACGTCCTGAGCGAGAAGGCCATCGTCAACGGCATGGTCGGCCTGATGGCGACCGGCGGCTCGACGAACCTGACGCTGCACCTGATCGCCATGGCCCGCGCGGCGGGCGTGCTGATCGACTGGTCGGACATGTCCGAACTGTCGTCCGTCACGCCGCTGATGGCTCGGGTCTATCCAAACGGTCTGGCGGATGTGAACCATTTCCACGCCGCCGGCGGCCTCGGCTACATGATCGGCGAATTGCTGTCGGCCGGTTTGCTTCATGACGACGTGAAGACCATCGCCGGAGACGGCCTGTCACGCTACACGCAGGAGCCAAAGCTGACCGATGGCGAGGTGGAATGGGTCGACGGCGCCGGGGAAAGCGGCGAACCGGCGATCCTACGGCCAGCCACAAATCCGTTCCAACCGACCGGGGGCCTGCAACTTCTCTCCGGCAATCTTGGGACCGGAGTCATCAAGATCTCGGCCGTGGCCGAGGAGCATCGCATCGTCGAAGCTCCGGTGCGCATCTTCCACGATCAGGAAGAGGTCAAGGCGGCCTTCAAGGCGGGCGAGTTGGAGCACGACGTCGTCGTCGTCGTGCGTTTCCAGGGTCCAAAGGCAAACGGAATGCCAGAATTGCATTCGCTGACGCCTCCGCTGGGCGTGCTTCAGGGGCGCGGATTCAAGGTGGCGCTGGTCACCGACGGCCGCATGTCTGGCGCGTCCGGCAAGGTTCCGTCGGCGATCCATGTCAGCCCCGAGGCGGTGGATGGCGGGCCGATCGCGCGCCTGCAGGACGGCGATGTCGTGCGTCTGGACGCCGAAGCCGGTGTTCTGGAGGTCAAGGTGGACGCCGCCGAATTCGCCGCCCGCGCGCCCGCGACAGCCGACCTGTCCGACTATCACGAAGGGATCGGGCGAGAACTGTTCGGCGCGTTCCGCGCCAATGTCGGCGCTGCGGACGCCGGCGCGGCGGTGATCGTCTGACGAGGGGATGAGTATGACGGTCAAGAACGCATGGGACGATGTTTACACGCATGCGGCGCGCCTGAAGCAGACACATCTTAGAGAGCTGTTTGACTGGGACGCCGACCGCTTTAACCGGCTGTCCGCTTCGCTGGACGACCTGACCATTGATTATTCCAAGGAGAAGATCGATGCGGACGCGCTCGACGCGCTCGTCGCCCTCGCCCGAGCGGCCGGGGTTGAGGCGCGGCGCGACGCAATGTTTGCTGGCGACCCGATCAATGAGACCGAAGGTCGGGCGGTTCTGCACACCGCGCTGCGGGGCGGGGCGGCTGCTCCAGACGGCGATGACGTCGAAGGCACGCTGGTGCGGCTTCTTGGATTCGCCGAGCAAGTTCGGTCCGGCGCGTTTCAGGGCCGCGGCGGCGCGATAACGGACGTTGTGAATATCGGTATCGGCGGGTCGGACCTCGGCCCGGTGATGGCGAGCCGGGCGCTGAGCCCGGATATCGACGGCCCACGCCCACACTACGTATCGAATGTCGACGGCGCGCATCTGGCCGATGTGGTGAAGACCCTCGATCCGGGCCGGACTCTAGTGATCGTCGCCTCCAAGACCTTCACGACACTGGAGACGATGGCGAACGCCCGTCTCGCCCGCGAATGGCTGGGGGCCGCGGCCGATGGCCAGATGGCGGCGGTCTCCACCAACATCGCGGCCTGCGCGGAGTTCGGCATTCCCGAGGACCGGGTCTTCGGGTTCTGGGACTGGGTCGGCGGGCGCTATTCGATGTGGTCGGCGATCGGATTGTCGCTCGCCATCGCGATCGGCGGTGGAGGTTTTCGCGAGTTTCTGGCCGGCGCTGCGGCGATGGACACACATTTCAGCGATGCGCCCCTCGAAGACAATCTGCCAGTTCTGCTGGCGCTGATCGGCCTCTGGCGGCGTAACGCCATGGGCTGCCCGACGGTTGCGCTGATCCCCTATGACCAGCGGTTGGAGCGGTTGCCCGCCTATGTGCAGCAGCTCGACATGGAGTCGAACGGCAAGCAGGTGCAGCTCGACGGCTCGCCCGTCGAAACCGCGACCGGCCCGGTGATCTGGGGCGAACCTGGAACCAACGCGCAGCACTCCTTCTTCCAGCTGATCCATCAGGGCACCGACGTCATCCCGGTCGAATTTGTAGCCGCCGCCAATCCGCGCGCGGCCGACGCCGAACATCACGCGCTGCTGCTGACCAATTGCTTCGCGCAGGGTCAGGCGCTTGCGTTCGGCAAGACGGCGGCGGAGGTTGAAGGCGAAATGCGCGCGACCGGAAAGTCCGAAGACGAGATCGCACGTCTGGCGCCGCATCGCACCTTCCCCGGCGACCGGCCATCGACGACGATCCTGTTCCGTGAATTGACCCCCTACGCGCTTGGGCGGCTGATCGCGCTCTATGAGCACAAGGTGTTTGTGCAGGGCGCTATCTGGGGCGTAAACTCCTATGACCAATGGGGCGTCGAGCTGGGCAAAGAACTGGCGAAGGCGCTGATTCCCGCAGTGCGCGACGGCGCTGAGGCGGAGGCCGACGCCTCCACCAGCGGCCTGATCGCGCGAATGAGAGAGTTGCAAGCATGAACGTCACAGAAATCTGCGGGCTCGCGCCCGTCGTCCCGGTGCTCGTGATCGACGACCTCGCCACGGCCGCGCCATTGGCCAAAGCGCTGGTCGCGGGCGGTTTGCCGGTGCTTGAGGTCACGCTCAGAACACCGATCGCAATCGATGCGATCAAGGCGATGGTGGAGGCGGCGCCCGACGCGGTGGTCGGCGCGGGCAGCATGCGGACGCCTGACGACGTTGCGGCGGTGAAGCAGGCGGGCGGCGTTTTCGGCGTCTCGGCCGGCTGGACCGACACGCTGCTCGATGCGGCGGACGCCGTCGGCTTGCCGATGCTGCCGGGCGTCGCGACCCCGTCCGAGGCGATGAGGGCGGCTGAACGTGGTCTGGAAGTTTTGAAATTTTTCCCCGCGGCGCAGAATGGCGGCGCGCCGGCTCTGAAGGCCTGGGGCGGTCCGCTGCCGGGTCTGAAGTTCTGTCCGACAGGCGGGGTCACGCCCGAGAACGCGCCCGATTATCTGTCGCTTTCCAACGTCATCTGCGTCGGCGGATCCTGGGTCGCCCCGAAGGACGCCGTGAAAGTCAGAGACTGGGATTTGGTCGAAGGACTGGCGGAAGAGGCGGCGGCGCTCAGCCGCTGATCCGCCGCATCGGCGGAGAGTCTTGCGTTCAGACGTTCTCCGCCGTGATCAGCTGGAAATCCAGCGACGCTCGAGCCGCCGCCGGGTCCTGTCCCGAAAGCGCCTGAGCCATCGCCAGAGTCGTATGCCGCGCGATATCCCCGCCCGGGTTTGAGATCACGAGATCAACGGATCCCTCCAGCAGTCCCTGCACGGTGAACGGGCTTCTCTCGTGGCAGACATAGAAGACGTCCCGATCGCGCCTGGCCTCCTTCAGGGCTCTCACAGCGCCTTCAACGCCGCCGCCACAATGATACAGCCCGGTCAGGTTCGGAGCGGCGCGCAATATGTCGGCCGTCGCCTTATAGGCGACCGCCGCATCGTCAAGAAAAACAATTGAATCCAGAAGTCGCGTCTGCGGCGCGTGCTCTCGCATGTAGCTGCGAAATCCGGTTTCCCGATCCTCCTGAACGACATAGCGATGCGAGCCAATCAGAATCCCTATCTCACCGTTTTGGTCGTTTAGCCGGGACATGACCCAACCCGCCGTGCGGCCCGCCTTGCGACCGTCGATCCCGATATATCCGCTGAGCGACGGGTTGGAGAGATTGCTGATCAGGGCGAAGACCGGCATTCCGGATGCGACACACTTCTCGATGGCGGCGTTCACCTTTGGGTGATCGACCGCCACAAGGGCGATGGCGTCCACCTTCTCCGCCATCGCGCCAATCGCTATCGCCATATCATCCGGCGAAAGGGATTCGACGAATTCAATTTCAGCGGAGGCGCGAATGTCGCGAAGACCGGCGGCCGACTCGCGGATATTCCGGGCGAGGGACTGGTAGAACCACTTTCCCTGCTTTTGCAGAATAAAGCCCAGCGTCTTCGCCGGGGCCATCTCTTCAATTCTGCGGCGCATCAGACCGTGCGCGTAGTAATCCAACGCCTCGGCCGCCGCCAGCACGCGCTCAGCGGTCACTGGCCTTACGGGCGCGCGGCCATTCAGAACCCGGTCCACAGTGGCGACGCCGACTCCGGCCTGTTTCGCTATGTCATGTAGTGTCGTCCGACTCACGGCGACGCTCCTGATAGTATCTATCAAATTTCTGATGGCGCATGTGATTTGAGTGATGATAATTATCAAGAGTAGATATTGATCTATCATAATCGCGTGCAATTGCGTCGCTTGTTGTGGCGATTCCGCGACAGTCTGCGGATCCGCTTCTTGATTCCTCGGCGCTCGCAAACCGACGACAGCGCGGCCGACCCAAACGGACGAAGGCGTCGTGACGATCAGGGTGGAAAGCGCGCGATGCGGGTAATTTTCTTTTGTGAACTGTAGCAAAGGAACGGGATTCGAACTTAAAGTCGCCGTCCCGAGTCTGAAGTCCTGTGGAATCGTCAGGCTTTAGATTGCAGTGCGCGCTTCCCGCATTGAGCAGATGAAAGTCGAAAGGAACTCTGATGTACAAAAATATCCTGGTGCCGATTGCGCCGGACGAGACCGGCCGCGCCGCAGAGTCGATGGAGATCGCTCGCGCGGTTTGCCAAGAAGGCGGGAAGATCACGCTGATATCGGTGATGGAGGTGCCGCGTGGAATCGCTGCGCAGTACATTGCGCAGCACATGACCGATGAAAAAGGCCAGAATGCGCTCAAGAAAGAAGAGCAGCGCCTGAACGAAGCGTTGAGCGCCATCGGCAGCGCATCGACCAAGGTGCTCATTGGCCATCCTGCGCGCGCGATCCTAGATGAGGCGGAGGAAAGTGGCGCGGATTGCGTAATCATCTCCTCGCACAGCCCCGGTCTGAGCGACTATTTTCTTGGCTCAACCGCAGCTCGCGTCGTCCGGCACGCGCAATGCTCGGTGCTTGTGCTGCGCTAGCGCCGAGACCGGATAGAACCGGCTGACGCTAATGCGTCGGCGCGCACGCGCCGACCACATGCATCAGAACTGCTGATAGTCATTTTCGCGACGCTGCGGGCGGTCGCCTGTGTCGTAGCCTTGGATCCAGTCGCCCGGCCTCAGCTCGACCGACATCTCAAATAGATCCGCCGCATCAAGTCTGCCGCTAGAACACCAGGTTCATCATTCCCATTGAGACGATCAGGAAGATGATCGTCATGACCCCGCCGCTTTTCATGAAGTCGGTGACCTTGTAGCCCGCCGGACCCATGATCAGCGCGTTCACCTGATGCGTCGGGATCAGGAACGAATTCGAGGTGGCGATCGCGACGGTCAGGGCGAACACCGCAGGGTCGCCGCCCGCCGCCACGGCGATGGAAACCGCCAGCGGCACCAGAAGCACCGTCGCGCCCACATTCGACATCACCAGTGTGAAGGCGGTCGCCAGCACGGCGACGCCCACCTGCAAACCGAAGATCGGTACGCCTTCGAGCAGCGCCAGAATCTCCTGCGCGATCCACGCGGCCGTGCCGGTCGCCTGTACCGCCTGACCAAGCGGAATGAGACTCGCCAAGAGGAACACGGTGCTCCAGCTGACCGCCTCATAGGCCTCCTCGATCGACAGGACCTTGGTCATGATCATACCCGCCGCGCCGGTCAGCAGACACAGAGAAAGCCGCACATCGGAAAACAGGATCAGCCCCAGCGCGATCAGGAAGAACGTCAGCGCGTGGACCACCTTTGTCGGGCGCAACTCCTCCCGCGGAAAGTCCTGCGTCACAACGACGAAATCCCGGTCCTTGGTGATTTTCGCCAATCGGTTCCACTTGGTGAAAGCGACCAGCGTATCGCCGGTTCGCAGCGGCTCAAGGCCAATCCTTGTCGGGGCGTGATCCTCGGCTTCGACGTTGCTGAGAACCTCCTCTCCGCGATGGATCGCGACCAGGTTCAGACCGTAGACCTTGCGAATCCGCAGATCGACGGCGCTCTTGCCGACCAGGCTGGAGCCCGGCGGGATAACCACTTCGCACATGCCGGTGACGGTAGGCGCGTACTCCTCGGCGAAGACGTCAAGGCTCTCCAGGACTTCGGCGCCGTGCTCGGCCGCCAGTTTCTCGACTTCCCTTTTCTCGCCCAGGATCGCAAGGCGGCACGGCGTGGTGATATCCGTGACAGCGACAAGAGGCGCGAAATACCGGTCGTTCCGGTAGTGAGAGCCGATGATATGGACGTGATGCTGAAACATGACCGCCGCCATGTTCTGCCCCTCAAGGTCGCCGCCTTCGGGAATAACGACCTCAAAGATATCCGTGTCAATCCCGTAGAGATTGCGCATGTATTCCTTGATCGACTGACCGGACGCGCCTTCGCCGCGGTTGGTGCTGGTCGGCAATACATACCGGCCGAAAACCATGAAATAGACGATGCCCGACAGCACCAGCGCGACGCCGACAGGGGTGACGTCAAACAGCTCGTAGGTCTCCATCTGTTGATCTGCGGGCAGTCCGGAATTCGAAGTGATGATCAGATCGTTGAGCAGGATCAGGGGCGACGATCCGACCATGGTCATCGTCCCGCCCAGAATGGCGCAAAAGCCCATTGGCATCAGCAACCTACTGAGCGGCAGATCCGTGCGCACGGAGATGCGGCTGACCACCGGCAGGAAGAGGGCCGCCGCGCCCACGTTCTGCATGAAGGAGGAGATCACGCCCACTGTGCTGGAGATGATCGGAATGATGCGGGTTTCCGTCGAGCCGCCGTATTTCAGGATCAGGCTGGCGACCTTGCTCATCAACCCGGTTTTGTCGAGGCCGGCGCCGATGATCATCACAGCGATGATGGAGATCACAGCGTTCGAGGCGAAGCCGTCGAACAGGTGACCGGGGTCGGCGAGATTTCCAAGGCCCGGAAGCTGAGAGAGAAGCCCAAGCACGACCATAACGACGATCGCCGTGAAATCGATCCTGAAGAACTCGGTGACGAAAAGCAGAACCGTGATCCCGAGAAGGCCGAGCACCACCATCATCTCAGTGTTCAGTACAATGGCTTCCAACTGCTCCCCCCCCCGACGGGCGTCCCAAATTTTAGTGAGTTTCCCCGCGCGCAAGGGGCGAACTCCATCCTATTTATCTTGCATAGGATCGGGCGCCGAACAATGCGACATACGATAGTCGGAGCTGGAACTGACATTCGAGGGAGGAGATTGGATGCGACCACCGACAATCTGGCTAATGCATCGGCCGGTTGCCGTCTTTCGAGGACGCTGGAGGCCAAACGCATCGCCAGCATTGTTCATATGGGCGCCTACTCCACTACGTGCTCATAAGTAGCCCGATTTGACTGGTCGGGTTTGAAAGATTGCGCATCATCGGCCTTACCGTCGTTGGCGCCAGAACGGGCGCCATTGATGGAAACCCCAAGGTGCTATGGGGCCGTTTCGTGTTGTCCTGCGCTCTCCAGCCTTGTTGATGATCTGAGCACACCGCGAGTGAGGGGAGTATCTCACCGTTTTATCGTCGGCATCAGTCTGATAGCCCGCCAGAGTTACAAAACATTGTCACATATAATACTTTTTCTTACTCAACCTTTTAGATTATCTTTTTCCCCTTCAGATTCTGAAACAATATTATGCGCGACAAACCTCGTTCGAGATTTTGTCGACGCTGAGACATGGTCCCTGAAGGCGGCGCATCGAAGAAAAACTTTCCGGCTATAATCGCTTCGGCCCGCGGGTCGACCTCAGTGATATCGCGGCTGTACCCAAATTCCTCGAAGTCGCGGCCGTAGAGGGTTCGAACAAGTTCAATGCATTCGGCGTCGTAGTGATCATGGATTCTGGAGTGAGCACCAGTCGCGTGTCTATCATGTTGGTGACTCCGACTTCCAAGAAACGATTCAAAACGACTCCATTTTTCTAAATAAAAAAATTGCATCTAAAGAAAATAACTCAATTCCTATATTTAAATATTGAGGCCTAAAATGCACATCCAGGTGGCTGAATCTACTAATTTTTTCAAGAAAATCTCGAAAAGAAATTTCAGTACTTCCATCTAATCCGTAACCGTGCCGGATTTCTTTGCTGCCGGGTAGCGCTATTTTATCGAGGTATCCAGACAATGCGCGCGTGTAGGGATTTCTAACACAGGAGAACAGAACACTGCGCGACAACTCATTTCGACTTATAGTCAGACGCACCGCATCGTCTTCCGAGCGCGGATCGGGCTCCACTACTGTGACCGGATGCCGTTCGCAGATTACCTGCTTGATCGTGTTGAGGATCGTTGATTTCGCCGCCTTCGCATTGACGACATACACGACGTCGAGCTTTCGCCCATAGTAAATTGTGACGTCCCGCGTAGCCCCAATTACTTTCCCTACACCGTCGCGAATCCAGCGCCTAGTTGAGACGTTTTCATGCCTTCTAAATCGCCGGCGTTAGCAGACGTTTCGCTCATGTCGGTTTCCTGTCCGAAGTAGGTGAGTATCGTTATGGCTCTCAATGACAGGCTAAATGTGCGCTCTGACAGCTTGTCAACGCGGAGAAGTGACTCAGGGACTTTGAATTGGTCGTAAAGAAACTTTTCCGTTCGCCATCAGCATGATCACCCTGTGCGAAACTGACCCGGACGACATTCATTTTATCAAATAAATAGCACGTTCACAGCGTGGAAAGGGCCCGGCGATCTGTCCGGACCCCTCCCGTAGAGTGTTCAGGCCTCCAGCGGGAACTTCGCGGTCGGCGTCGAGTGCGACAGCGCCTGCTCTTCTTCATCCATTTCCGCTTCGATCGCCTCGAACAGCGGCGTGGTTAGATACCGCTCTCCCGTATCAGGCAGCATCGCCAGTAGGACGGAGCCCGGCGCGGCCTTCTCGGCGACTTGCATGGCGATGGCGAAAGTCGATCCGCCCGACACGCCGGTCAGGATCCCCTCCTGCGCCGCCAGTTTCCGCGCCCATTCCATGCCAACCGGACCGGGCACCGGAATCAAATCGTCGATATGGCCCGCGTCCAGCGCCTCTTGCAGAACCAGCGGAATGAAGTCCGGCGTCCAGCCCTGAATCGGATGCGGCTCGAACGCCGGATGGCTGCCGGTGGGCGATCCGTCCTCGTTGCGGGCCTGCGCGTCGCCGCTGGACACCAGCGCCGCGTTTGCTGGCTCGGACATGATGAACTTCACCTCCGGGCGCTCTTTCTTCAGCACCCTGCCGACACCGGTCACCGTACCGCCGGTGCCGTAACCGGTGACGAAATAATCCAGCCGCTGGCCGTCGAAATCAGCCATGATTTCCTGCGCGGTCGTCGCCTCATGAATATCCGCATTGGCGTCGGTCTCGAATTGCCGGGCCAGGAACCAGCCGTTCTGATCGGCCAGCTCTTTGGCTTTGACATACATGCCATAGCCCTTCAGCTCTCGCGGGGTCAGCACGACCTTCGCGCCCAGCATCCGCATCAGGCGACGCCGCTCGATGGAGAAGCTGTCGGCCATGGTGACCACCAGCGGGTAGCCCTTGGCCGCGCAGACCATGGCCAGCCCGATGCCGGTGTTGCCGGAGGTCGCCTCGACCACTGTTTGGCCGGGTTTCAGCGTGCCGTTGCGCTCGGCCGCTTCGATGATATTCACCGCCAGCCGGTCCTTGACGGATGCGGCCGGATTGAACGCTTCGGCCTTCACGTACATCGTCACATGATCGGGCGCGATGTTGTTGATCTTGATAACCGGCGTGTCGCCGATCGTATCAAGAACGCTCGCGAACAGGCGCCCGCGCCCACTGGTGGTTCTGATGCCGTCTTCGATGGCCATGCGCTCCCCCTCCCCAGGGTAATCTGGTTGTTCGCCGAAGCCGCGCCCCGGCTTGTGGTGCGCATGATGTAAGATCAGAACTCCGGATCGCAATGGAGACACTGCAATCGTTGCGATTTTCCACAACTCCGTGTGGGAGGATATTCACGTGATGGTCGGCGCCGGATCGGCTCAGACGGTCTCGCTTTCAATATGACCGCTTTCAATTACCGCATCGGATACGGCGCGATAGGCCTCGCGCCACGCGGTTTCCAATTCGGGCGTGAAGTCGTCGCCCAGCACATGCGCCAGAGTGACGAACAGCGCGTCGCCCATCAGGTCGAAATACTCCGCCTTGACGCCCATAGCCGCGTGGGCATGGCCAAGTTCGCCCAGCCGATCCTTCAGCGCGTCCGGGTCGCGCAGATTATCAACGATGAAGCCCAGCGTATTCATGAACTTCATGCCCTGTCCGGCGAGGTCGTCGCGAAACATCGGCTTCAGATTCGGCGCCCGATTGAACAGGCGCTCATACATTTCGAATGAGGCGGGCTCTGACCGCTCCCGAAGTTTTTCAAAGCTCTTTTGCACCAGGGCGATCTGACTGGCGGTCAACGGCATTTGCGGGCTCCCCTTCTGTCTCGTTTTGCGGGAAATCTACACGCACCTGTCACACACGCTCCTTGATCGAACGCAAAAACCGCGCAACTGACCTGTCCGCAATGCTTGATTTCATGCCTTTAGCGAACCTGCTTGCAGCTAAGACAAGCTGTAGCCAAGTCACCTATGGGCAGCGCTAGCCCCGCGCCTGCGCCAGCAGAAGATCGCGCACATTATCGAAACTTTCGGTCATCGCCTCGACCGAGAACTTCTCCTTGAAGGAAATCAGGCAGCCGATCCGGCCGGTCGTATCCGAGGACGGGGAGGGCAATCTCTCAAGGCTCCTGATACAGCGGCGTCAACTGTGCGCTTTACGCGTGCAGGCGAACGGGCTCAACCCTCCGCCGCTTGCCCCAGCCTTTTTCGCGCCGGGCCGAAGAGGCAGGCGAGACCGAGGATCGCGCCCGAGATCGTGGCGATCATCCCCGCCGCGCTGACAGCATGGGGCGACCCAAACCAACCCGGCCCGTATCCCGCCAGCACATATCCCAGTATGGCGGAGGATGCCGCGATCAGCGCGCTCCAGACAACCTGATGCGCAAGGCGATTGGTCAACAGCCGCGCCGCTGCGGGCGGGCAGATGAACATGGCGATGACGATGATTGACCCCACTGCGTCGAAGGCCGCAACCGCCGCGATGGCGGTGACGGTGACCAGCGAGACGCCAATGCTGCGCACCTTGACGCCGACCGCGCCCGCGAAATCCGGATCGAAGGTCGAAAGCGCCAACTCTTTCCAGAAGGCCAGCGTAAAGCTCAGCGTGACGGCCAGCACCACGGCCAGTCGGAGCAGTTGTGGAGGGGCGCCGGCCAGCGCCTCCGCATCCAGCAGAGACCCCCAGCCGGTGGCGTCGAACCAGATCAGGCTTTCCAGATTTCCGTAAAGCGCGTGTTCCACATCCAAATGCACGCCACTGGTGTCGGATTGCTCCAGCAACAGCACGCCGCCTGCGAAAACCGCGGTGAATACGACGCCCATTGCGGCGCCGGGCTCCACCCGGCCCAGCCGCTTGATCGCCTCGATCAAAAGGACGGATATCAGCGCTGCGCCTGCAGCCCCGATCATCATCGGCCAGGCGGTCACTGTGCCGGTGATGAGGAATGCGACCACGATGCCAGGCAGCACCACATGGCTGATGGCGTCGCCGATCAGGGCCTGACGGCGCAGCAGAAGAAAGTTCCCCGGCAGCGCGCAGGCCACTGACGCCAACATGCCGATCAGCATCGGCGCGAGGGACAATTGCACGAATTCAGCACCCATCACCCTGCCTCTCAGGTCGCCGCTCGCGGGCCGCCGAGACCCCGGTCGATTTCGCTGATCTGATCGCTGGTCAACACGTCTTCGATCGGGGTCAGCCCGTCATACCGCTCCAGAGCGGGATCGTCGGCCGCCGTCTGGCGAGCGTGGCTCCAACGCGATTCGTCCAGCAACGCCTTGGCCGCCGCCGCGCGCCCCTCCTCGGTAATCACGCCGTCACGACGCATCAGCCCGCCGCGATCGAGCACCCGAATTGTTAACCTGTCATAGATCGGCTCGCCACGGGCCAGCGCCAGAAGGCCTTGCCTCCGGTGCACCCGGCGCTGGAACCGCCAATGCCTCAACCCTGACGCCAGCGCGCCCCGCCGGGGCGAGAACAGCATGGAAAATGCGAAGATCGCAAAGGCGACCAGCACGATGATCGGCCCAGTTGGCAGTTTCGCCGCAGCCGAGGACATCGCCGCGCCAACATAGCCGGAGACGCCGCCAATCAGCGCCGCCAGCCCGATAAGAGCATCCACCCGGTCGGTCCAGAACCGCGCCGCGACAGGCGGGATGATCAGTAGGGCGACAATCAGGATAAGCCCGACTACTTTCAGCCCGATCACAGTGACCATCAGCGCCAACCCCATCATCGCCAGATCGGTGCGACGCACATTCACGCCCGTGGCGGCCGCGTAATCGGCATCGAAAGCGACCAGCGTCATCGGACGGCGCATGATGAAGACAAACAATGCGGCCAACGCCCCGGCGGCGGCGATGGTGGCGGCCTCGCTCAGCAGCATGCCGGCGGTGGACCCCAGCAGGAACGAGCCAAGCCCCGCCTGACGGCCGACGCTCATGGTCTGAATCACTGTCAGAAGAACGATGCCGAATCCGAAGAACACCGACAGGACGGCGCCTATGGCGGCATCCTCCGAGAGCCGGGTCTTGCGCGCGATCCATTCGACCAACACCAAACCGATCGCCGCCGAAACGGCCGACCCAACCAACAGCCCCGGCAACCAGCGTCCATCTCCACCCAGCGCCACCATCGCGATAAAGGCGAGCGCGACGCCTGGCAGGGTCGCGTGGCTGACAGCGTCCGAGACAAGAGCCCGCTTTCTCAGGAATATGAATGCGCCTGCCCCGCCGCCGGCGAGGCCAAGCAAGGCAGCGCCCACAGCCACCAATGCGGAGTTATAGCCCGCCTGAAGCGCGAGCGCAGAGAGGAACAATTCAAAGGGAGACATCGGTCTCGATCCCCAGATCGATCACACCGCGCCAAGGCGGAGGTCCTCGATATGTGTCGCGGCCAGCTTGCCGCCATAAGCTGATTGCAGATTGTTGGCCGTGAACGCCTCGTCCACCAAACCTTCGGCGACCTTGCGGACATTCAGCAGCATCACCCGATCAAAATAGGTTGCGACGGTAGAGAGATCATGATGCACGACGACGACCGTGCGCCCCTCTTCCTTCAGCTGTTTCAGGACCGCGACAACCGCGCGCTCCGTGGCGGCGTCAACCCCGGCGAAGGGTTCGTCCAGCAGGTATAGATCCGCGCCCTGCGCCAGCGCGCGCGCCAGAAACACCCGCTGCTGCTGACCGCCGGACAATTGGCCAATCTGCCGGTCGGCGAAATCCGCCATTCCGACCCGCTCAAGGCAATGGAGCGCGCGACCGCGTTCCGCCTTGCCCGACAGGCGAAAGAGGCCAATACGGGCGTAGAGCCCCATCTCGACAACATCGATCACCCGCGCGGGGAAGTCCCAGTCGACGCTGGCGCGCTGCGGCACATAGGCGACGCGCCTGCGCGCGCGCTCAAACGGTTTTCCGAAGATCGCAACCTCGCCGGACAGGCGGGGCGTCAGGCCCAGCGCCCCTTTCAGAAATGTCGATTTGCCGGCGCCGTTCGGCCCGACAATCGCGGTCATGCTGCCCTCTGGGAAGGTCGCGTCGACTGAAAACACAGCCGGACGATCTCCGTAAGAAACGGTAAGACCGCGCACTGACAAGGGATGTATCGGCGCTTGCTGATCGACCCGCCGCCCTTCAGATGCGACAAGCGCCGGGGTCATTGTGTCTACGCTCATCACAGCCCCGCCGACAAAGCGCCGCTCATCCCGCGCGAAGGCGCTTCGCCGCCCAGCGCCTCGGTGATGACGGTCACGTTGTGGTCGATCATGCCGATGTAGGTGCCTTCATAGGTTCCATCCTGGCCCATGGCGTCCGAGAACAGCTCGCCTCCGATTGTCACCTCGCGCCCCTGCGCAGCGGTGCCTTCGATCAGCGCGCGCATGTTGCGGTCCGAGACGGAGCTTTCGACGAAGACAGCGGAGATTTCGCGCTCTACGATCAGATCGACCAGCTCTTCAATCCGGCGCAGCCCCGCCTCGGATTCGGTTGAGATGCCCTGAATGCCCAGAACCTCGAACCCATAGGCGTCGCCGAAATACGAGAACGCGTCGTGCGCCGTCAGCAGAACGCGCTGCCCATCAGGCACGGTTTCGAGCGCCGCCCGCGCATACGCCGCGAGCGCGTCGACTTCTTCGAGATGGCGCGCCGCGTTGGCTGCGAAGAGATCGGCGCTTTCAGGCTCGGCTTCCGACAGCGCATCCTGCACTTCGGTCACGACATGGCGCCAGATTTCTGGGTTCATCCAGACATGCGGATCATAGCGACCCTGATAATCGGCGTGAGAGCGCAGTTGGTCAGCGGGAACCCCCTCTCCGACGGCGACGACGGTCTTACGCTCGCCCAACTCAAGCAGGAAATCCTCCATCTGGGCTTCCAGATAGAGACCATGCCACAGGACCAGATCGGCGCGCAGCATGCCCGCAATGTCACTGCGGGTCTGGCGATAAGCGTGAGGATCAACGCCCGGCCCCATCAGCGCCCTAACCTCAACGCGATCTCCGCCCACCTGTCTGGCGGCGTCTGCGATCATCGACGTGGTCGCGACGACGGTCACCCGATCCGCAGCTGAGGCCGATGAAACGGCCGCGGCAAGTGCGGCAGCGACTGCAATAGCGGTGAATATGCGTCTCGAAATCATCTTCAGTCTCGTATCTGCCCACGAATCTCTGTCAATCACGCCCAAGGATTCTGGCGTGGCTATCTTTAGATTGGCAGACTTACAAAGTTAGTCAAGGCTAATAATGTCACACGCTGCTCTGGCCTCGCTTTCCGAGGGCTGATACATTCGCGCCCGATCAGTATATTGCGACCCGGAGCCCCGTGTGATCGATCAGGACGGCCTTCCCCCAGCCCAGGAACAAGCCCGCACATTCGGTCAGGTGCGCGATGCGCATACCCGTGAGCTGACCGAAGATTACGTGGAGTTGATCGCCGACCTGATCGACGGGCGCGGAGAGGCCCGCGCCGCGGATCTAGCCGCGCGGTTCGGCGTTACGGCGGCCACCGTCAACAACACCGTCAAAAGGCTCGAGCGGGATGGATACGTCACCAGCCGGCCCTATCGCTCAATCTTCCTGACCGACGCCGGGCGCGCGCTGGCCGAAGAGTGCCGGGCGCGACACCAGCTGGTTCGCGATTTTCTGGTCGCGCTGGGCGTCTCACGACAAATCGCGGAACGTGACGCTGAAGGGATCGAGCATCATGTCAGCGACGAGACGCTGGAGGCTTTCCGGCGATTTATGGATGACCGCGGTTGATCCCGCCTCCGGTTCGCGCTGGAGATCGCCTCCCGATTGCATCTAGCCTGACACGAGCGATGACCGCGACGGAACGGACCAAAGTCATGAACCGGATTAAAATTGATCTCGCGAGCGACACGCTGACGAAACCGTCCCTTGGCATGCGCAGGGCGATGGCGGAAGCGGAGGTCGGTGATGAACAGCGTGGCGAGGACCCCAGCGTCAACGCTCTCTGTGAACGCGTGGCGACGCTCCTTGGCAAGGAAGCGGCGTTGTTTCTGCCCTCCGGCACCATGTGCAACCAGATCGCGATGGCGGTGCATTGCCGCCCCGGCGACGAGGCGCTCGCCGCCGACATCGCCCATATCATCGGCTCGGAAGGCGCAGGCGCAGCGGTCTTCGCAGGCGCTTTTGTTCGCCCGGTCCCGGCGCCGACTGGAATCTTCACCGCCGCCGACATTCGCAAAGCTGTGCTTCCAGCGGGCGTGAAAACGCCCCGCGCGCGGCTGGTGGCGGTGGAGCAGACCGCCAATCGCGGCGGCGGAGCGGTCTGGCCGCTCGAGGCGCTGGACGATGTCGCGAACGTCGCTTCGACGCGCGGCATGCGCCTGCATATGGACGGCGCGCGGCTGATGAACGCGGTGGTTGCGTCAGGCGTCCCGGCGGACCGTTTCGCCGCGCGTTTCGACAGCGTCTGGCTGGATCTCTCCAAAGGGCTGGGATGCCCCGTCGGCGCGGTCATCGCCGGTACGGAGGACTTCATCGAGGAGGCCTGGATCTGGAAGCATCGCATGGGCGGCGCCATGCGGCAGGCGGGGATCATCGCCGCCGCAGGCCTCTATGCGCTCGACCATAACGTTGACCGGCTTGCGGACGATCACCGGAACGCGCGCCGCTTCGCCGAGCTTGCGGCGGAGATTCCCGGCGTCGAGATCGCGCAGCCCTCCATCGATACGAATATCGTGTTCCTGCATGTCGAGGGCGCAGGACGCCGGGCGCACGAGATCGCGAAGCGTGCGCTGGCGGAAGGCGTTCGGATCGATGTCGAGGACGAATATCTGATGCGCGCCGTGACGCATCTGGACGTCGATCAAGCGGGGGTTGAGAGAGCCGCAGCCGCCCTGTCGCGCGCCGCCAGCGCCTAGAAACTCACCGCCAGTCCGATCGAGTACCCCTCCAGGTTCTCGCCGAATGCATAGCGGGCGACAAGCCTCGTTCGGGTGACGAGTGGCACCCAGGTGTCGGTGCTGTCGAGTTCAATTCCCGCGCCCAACTGCGCCAGCCATTCGGTTTTCAGCGCTTTTCCCTGATCGCCCGGTAAGTGCGAAAAACTCGCTTCCCAGACCGAACGGACCGGATTGCCCATCACGCGCCAATCCGAAATGGGAACGCGCAACCGGTTCCAGTTCGTGGTCGAGATGGCGGTGGCGCTGGCCTCGATATCGCCGGATCCAGCGATCGGGATGAATTCCATCGCCGTGCTCCGAAGCGTGATGTCGAGGTCGAAGTCGGGCGAGCGCAGATTGTATTCCAGCATCAGCGATCCGCCCAACCCGCCAGCGACCATTCCGTCGCTCACCAGGTCGCCGAAATCCAGATCGGTGTTTTTCTCAACAAACTTGCCCAGCAGGGTCGCGTCGCTGATGACATAGCCGAGGCTGAAGTTGAAGATCGGGCGCAGGGCGAGGTTTTCAGCGATTTCGAAGTCGTAGCCAATCCCGCCGGTCGCAGCGACAGTCGACCACTTCAACGGGAACGACGCTTTGCCATCATCGCCCTCCACACCAAGCGTGGGCGTATAGCGCGCGCCGCCAATCAGCCCCTCAAAAAAAATCGGATAGTCATCGCTGATGGTGAAGCCACCGAAAATTTGACCAGATTGGTAGTCGAAGTCGTCATCTGTTCCGCCGCCATCCAGAAACAGCGTGGACGCCGTTTCATTCGGCACCGCGGTTATTCCCAGAATGGCCAAGGCGGCGGTGGCCTGCCTCTCGACTCCGCCGCCAATAATCCCCTCCTGCGCGCGTGCATCGACGCGAAACAGGCCGATCGCCGCGAATGCGCAAATCAGGATACGGAACAGCCGGGGCAACGAAAATTCACCTTAAATCTCAATCCGAGCGCGTTCCTATCAAATTCGGGCGAGAAACTGAAGGATCGCGTGCTCTATTCCACGTCGGCGGCTTTGAGATCCGGAGGTATTTTCGCTTCATCAGGGTCACCAGTGTAGAACGGCGTCATGATCTGAACGCCCGCGTCGCGGAACTGATCCTGAATATTGTTTTGCATGGCCGAACGCACGCGAACCGCATCCGCATCCTTTTTGCAGTAGGCGTTGATCTCATAGCTGACGTCATGAGCGTTCAACGACTGGCTCAGCACGAAGGGGCCGGGCTTCGCCTTCACGCCATCCGTCGATTTCGCGGCGTTGATCAGCAGCCGCTCGACCAGCTCGCGCGGCTCGTCGTAGCCAATACCGACCGACGTATAGGCGATTAGCCCCGCCGGTCCTGCGGTCTGGGTGAAGTTCACAACTTCTGTGTTCAGCAACTTGGTGTTCGGCACGCTGACAAGCTCGTTCTTCAGAGTGCGCACATGGGTGTCTAGCAGGGATACGCTTTCGACCGTGCCGAACACCTCGCCGACGCGAATTCGATCTCCATCCGCAACGCTGCGTTTGTAGACGACTATCAAACCGGCGAAGAGGTTCGCGGCGACCGAGTTCGCGCCCAGCGACAGCACGATACCCAGCAGCACGGTCATGCCCTTGAACGCCTCTGAGTCTGATCCCGGAATATAAGGATAGGCGACGACAATAGCGCCGACATAGACGAGGAAGCGGATGATCCGATGCGTCGGCCAGACCCACTTCTGATCGAAGCCGCGAAAAGACAGAACCCCGTTTTCGATATTGGCGAAGACAAGGCGCAACAGTTTCAGAAGGAAACGCGTGATCAGCACGATTATCAGCAGTGTTATGAGATCTGGAACCTCACCAATCGCGGCCTTGGCAAGATTGACCAGCGGCGCCGCCACCGTTTCGAGAAGCAAAACGGCGGCTGCTTTGGTGACGGCGAATTCACTGAGGACCACAGCGACATAGTATTAGGTCGCCAGCGCTATAATTATGGTCAGAGCGCCGCGCGCCAGCATGCGATGGGCCTGCAACAGCGAAGTCGCGTCGATCACCCGTCCGCTCTGCTCTTCAATTCTTTGCAGCCAGCGATGAACGCGCTCATCAACGCGACGGCGTTGCCAGTGACGCGCTTTCATTAAGCCGGTGACAAACGCCGCGTAGACAACCGTCCACAAGGCTGCGCTGCCGACGCCCTCCCAAATACTGCCGGAGCTGCGCCCAAGCCGATACGCGGTGATCGCGTCCTCTATGCGGCTGACTATGATGTGCGCCACAACGTCGAGTTCAAAGCCTTCGTACTCGGCGTCGCCCTCGGTAATTTGCGTAATCTCTATGCCATCCGCCGTAATCCGAACGCCGAACTCGGATGGCTCAGAGACGACCAGTGGCGCTTTGTTCAGATCAAGTTCCGCCGCCTCGATTATCGCGGCCTCGACAAATTTTACGCGCTCCGCAGCACTGATCGACTCGGCGCCCCGTAGTTTGAAGTATTCGATGCCGTCGATATCGACCCATTCCGCATCGATTCGCTCGACCTGAAACGGTTCGGCTTCATCCTGCGCCACTGCAGCGCCCATGCTGATCGCGACCAGTATCGCGACCCCGCCGAGCGCCCGGGCCGCGGATGAGAATCTTCTCAGCACTGCGCCCAACGGAAATACAGCCGATCCAGTCACCGTCATCAACCCACCCCGCGTCGTTGCAACCCGAACCTAAGCGAGGCGTGAAATCCCGTCCAGACTGCTGTATCAGCAAGATACGCATGGCCGCTCGGGCGTTGAACGGCGGTCATCGCGAGAGAAGAATGATTCGAATCGCAGGCCGGGAGCCAAAAGGATGTCGTCGCGCATGAAAAACTCACGCCACAGCCAATCGCGTGCCGTCAGCATGCGGCCGCGTCTGCGCGCCCTGCTGGTTCCCGTGCTCGGCCTCGCACTGTCCGCCTGCGCCGCGGCTACGGCTCGATCCCCGGCGCCCGAAGACCAGATCGACGCGGCCCGCCCCTATGGCGTCGGCGGCGCAACGTATCGCCTTTGGGGTGATGACGTGCGTCCCGATGAAGTCGAACCGATCATGTCCAACTGGGTCAAGATCAAGCAACGCTCGGACGCCAAAGAAATCGCCGCCGGCGAAACGATTGAAGAAATTAGTCTGGCGCTCTCGGGGGGCGGCCCTGACGGGGCATTCGGCGCCGGTCTTCTAAAGGGCTGGACGGCGCGGGGCGACCGGCCCGAATTCTCTATCGTGACCGGGGTCAGCACCGGCGCGATTGTCGCGCTTTTCGCCTTTCTGGGCCCGGACTATGACGATGAGTTGACAGAGGTCTACACCACCTACAGCACCGATGATTTGATCTCCTCGTCGATATTCTCCGGTCTGACCGGGGGGCTGTCCTTTACCGATGTCCGCGGATATCGCGCCCTCATCGAGAAATATGTCGACGATGAGGTCGTGCGCCGCCTGGCCGAGGAGCATGAGAATGGCCGCGTGCTACTGATCGGCACCACCAATCTCGACGCATCGCGACCGGTCATGTGGGGACTGACGAAAATTGCCGCGTCCGGCGACCCCAACGCCAAGAGGCTGATCCAGGACGTCATTCAAGCGTCGTCTGCGATTCCCGGCGCTTTCCCACCCATCATGATCCCGGTCGAAACGGCCGATGGCCAGATGTTCGATGAGATGCATGTCGACGGCGGCGCGACGCAGCAGGTGATGCTCGTCAGCCCCGAAATATCGGTTAAGGAGATCGACAAACGGCTCGGCGTTACGTTCGATCGCACGCTCTACGTCGTTATGAACAACAAACTTGTAAAGCCGTACGAACCCACAGAACTCACCGCGCTCGATATTGCCGGGAAGGCCGTCAGCAGCCTCATTAGCGGATCGGGAAATGGCGACATTTACAAGATTTTCGCGATCGCGCAGCGTGACGACATTGCATTGAACGTGATCTCGATTCCGCGCGATTTCGATCATCATCCGTCAGAGCCGTTCGATCCCGAATACATGAAGGCGCTATTTGAGCTTGGCTTTGAGATTGGAAAGGCAGGCGGCCCCTGGCTGCCTCATCCTATCGACTACGCCCCTGCAAAATGAGCGGCCAAAAGCCCCGATTTCGCTTCGTTAGGCAAAGGCACCGCAAGGAATGACGACCGAGCCACCCAGTTGGTCCCGCGCCGGATCGGGCGCCGTGCTGACCATCGATCTCGATGCTCTGGCGGCGAATTACCGCCTGCTGCGCGCACGTGCGACGGGGGCATGCGCGGCGGTGGTGAAGGCGGACGGATACGGACTCGGCGCGCGGATCGTCGGTCGGCGTCTGGCGCGCGAGGGCTGCCGCGACTACTTCGTCGCGCATATGGCCGAAGGCGTCGACCTTAAGTCAGCGCTCCCCTCGGATGCGCGCATCTTTGTGTTGCACGGTGCAATGCCGGGCGCTGAGGCCGATTGCTTTTCGAGTGGGCTGATCCCGGTGCTCAACAGCCCTGAACAGTTGGACGCCTGGGCGGCGCTCGCACATTCGGAAGACCGTGTTCTGGATGCGATCCTGCAATTCGACACCGGCATGTCGCGGATGGGGCTGAGCGCCGAGGAGACGCGGCATGTCGCGGAATATCCTGACCGCTTGGCCGGGCTGCGCCTGAATTTTGTGATGAGCCATCTCGCCGTCGCCGACCAGCCTGACGATCCGTCCAATAAAAGCCAGTTGGCGGCTTTCAACGCTCTGCGCGTGCTGTTTCCGGGTGTTCCTGCAACTCTGGCGAATTCCTCGGGCGTGTTTCTGGGGTCTGACTATCATTTCGATCTCTTGCGGCCGGGTGTGGCGCTTTACGGTGCGAACCCGACGCTCCTCGAGCCCAATCCGATGGCGCCGGTGGTGCGGCTTTCGGCCAAAGTGCTGAATATTCGTACGATCCCCGCCGGAGCCGGGGTCGGCTATGGCCTGACATACCGGCCGGAGCGCGAAGCCCGGATCGCGACCATCGGGATCGGTTACGGTGACGGCTTCCTGCGTGCGCTCGGCGGCGAGGGAGAGGCTTATATGGATGGCGTGCGCCTGCCGATAGCGGGTCGCGTATCGATGGATAGCGTCGGGATCGACGTCACCGCGTTGCCAGAAGGGCGCCTGAAGGTCGGGGATATGGTCGAATTGCTCGGTCCGGATCAGGGCGTGGACCATCTTGCCGCCGCCGCAGGAACCATCGGATATGAGATTCTCACCAGCCTCGGGCGGCGGTTCCACCGCGCCTATATCGGCGACCCGGGCCCCAAAGAACAGGAGTAACCCATGCAGATCGTGAACACCCTGGACGCGCCGCAGGCGATCGGCCCATATTCGCAGGCTGTGAAGACCGGCGGGCTGTTGATCACCTCAGGTCAAATTCCGCTAACGCCGGATGGCGTGTTTGTGGATGGCGATATCGAGATGCAGACGCGGCAAGTTCTCGCGAATGTCAGAGCGCTGCTGGCGTCCGAGGGGCTGGCTATGAACGATGTCGTGAAGACCACAGTATTTATGCATGATCTCGCAGAATTCGCCGCCATGAATGCAGTATATTCAGAAGCGTTTGGAGATCATAAGCCGGCCCGATCTACGGTTCAGATGGCTGGCCTGCCAATGGGCGCCAAGGTGGAAATCGAGGTCATGGCGGAACTGCATTGATTCGAACCCGTCCGATTGTAGGGTGACACGAGCAACGCCACGAAACTTATAGATGACCTGGGCCGCCAAATCATCGAAATGAGCGGCATCTTGACGCTACATTGCGCCGCAACATGCGATTCAGCCCTTGCGGCGACAGGCGGATTTGGGTCAGAAGCCATGCTGGAGATACTTCGAGTTCGCGAACGAATATTTCGCGGGGACGGCTGAGGGCGCAATCAATGCCGGATCTGCTGCGCAGATTTGCAACGGGCTTAGCGCCGCTCATATGGCGGGGACGAGATAAGAAGGAGCAAACGCGATGAAAATCGGAACGCCGAAAGAGGTGTTTAAAGGCGAAAATCGCGTCGCGATGACGCCGGACAGCGCTCTCCAGCTTCAGAAGCTGGGACATGAATGCCTGATCCAGTCGGGCGCGGGCGCCGCGGCGGGTTTCTCCGACGCTGACTATGAAGCGGCGGGCGTGAAGGTCTACAAGACTGCGGCGCCGCTGTGGAAAGCCGCCGACATCGTTGCGAAGGTGCGCCAGCCTGATGACGCCGAGCTGGGGCGTTTGACCGATGGCAAGACCCTGATCTCGTTCTTCAACCCGGGCGGCAACGCCGATGGAATGAGCAAGGCCGCCGAACAGGGCGGAACCGTCGTCGCGATGGAGATGGTCCCCCGGATCAGCCGCGCCCAGAAGATGGACGCGCTATCCTCGATGGCGAATATCGCCGGCTACCGGTCGGTGATAGAGGCCGGCAACAATTTCGGCCGCTTCTTCACCGGTCAGGTGACCGCGGCGGGCAAGGTGCCCCCGGCAAAGGTCCTCGTCGTGGGCGCGGGCGTCGCAGGCCTGGCCGCCATCGGCACCTCAACCTCTCTCGGCGCGATCACCTACGCGTTCGACGTGCGCCCCGAAGTGGCCGAGCAGGTCGAGTCGATGGGCGCCGAGTTCGTGTTTCTCGATTTCGAGGAGCAGCAGCAGGACGGCGCCGCAACGGGCGGCTACGCGGCGGTTTCCAGCCCCGAGTTCCACGCCGCGCAGTTGGCCAAGTTCCGTGAGCTGGCGCCGGATATCGACATCGTCATCACCACGGCGCTGATCCCGAACCGAGACGCGCCAGAGCTCTGGACCGAGGATATGGTCGCGGCGATGAAGCCCGGCTCGGTGATCGTCGATCTCGCGGCCGAGCGCGGCGGCAACTGCAAGCTTACCGTGGCGGATGAGAAGATCGTGACCGAGAACGGCGTCACGATCATCGGCTACACCGACTTCCCCAGCCGGATGGCGACGCAGTCCTCGACGCTCTACGCCAACAACATCCGCCACATGATGTTCGATCTGACGCCCGAGAAGGATGGCGTAGTCAACCACAACATGGAGGATGACGTAATCCGCGGCGCCACCGTGGCGCATGGCGGCGAAGTCACCTTCCCTCCGCCGCCTCCCAAGATCAAGGCGATCGCGGCGCAGAAGAAGCCCGAGGTCAAGGAGCTGACCCCGGAAGAGAAGCGCGCGCAGGAAATCGCCGCGTTCAAGGCGCAGACCAAACAGCAAGCGATCCTGCTGGGCAGCGGCGCGGCGCTGCTGTTGCTGGTGGGCGCGGTGGCTCCGGCCAGCTTCATGCAGCACTTCATCGTGTTCGTGCTGGCGGTCTTCGTCGGATTCCAGGTGATCTGGAATGTCTCCCACGCCCTGCACACGCCGCTGATGGCGGTGACGAACGCAATTTCGTCGATCATCATTCTGGGCGCGCTGATGCAAATAGGATCCGGCTCGGGCCTTGTGATCGTGCTTGCCGCAGTCTCCGTCTTCATGGCCGGGATCAACATCTTCGGCGGCTTCCTCGTAACCCGGCGCATGCTCGCCATGTTCCAGAAATCTTAAGGGGGCCGGGATAATGGATATTGGCTTCACGACTGCCGCCTATGTGGTTGCGGCTGTTCTCTTCATCCTGTCCCTTGGCGGGCTGAGCAATCAGGAAAGCGCAAAGCGCGCCGTCTGGTACGGCATGTTCGGCATGGCCCTTGCGGTTGTGGCGACGCTGATCGGACCAGGTTCGGGTCTCTGGTGGCTCTCGATCATCCTTGTCGCTGCCGGCGGCGTCATCGGCTTCTACGTGGCCCAGAAGGTTCAGATGACCGAGATGCCGCAGCTTGTTGCGGCGATGCACTCTCTGGTCGGTCTGGCGGCGGTGTTTGTCGGCTTCAACGCCGATATCGAACTCAGCCGTGTCCTGACGATGGACGAAACAGCGCGCAAAGGCCTTGAAGGCTTTGCTGCGGTTCTGGCCAAGAAGACCGGCGCCGAGCAGACAATTCTGCGGGTCGAGGTCTTCCTCGGCGTATTCATCGGCGCGGTCACCTTCACCGGTTCTGTCATCGCCTTCGGCAAGCTGGCGGGCAAGGTCAGCTCCACGGCGAAGAAACTGCCCGGCGGACACATGCTGAACGCCGGCGCTGCGGGCCTCTCTGTCATTCTCGGCGTCATGTACTTCAACGATGCGGGGATCTGGACGCTGGTCGTCATGACCCTTCTGGCCTTCTTCATCGGCTATCACCTGATCATGGGCATCGGCGGGGCCGACATGCCGGTCGTGGTCTCGATGCTGAACAGCTATTCGGGCTGGGCGGCGGCGGCGATCGGCTTCTCGCTTGGCAACGACCTGCTGATCGTGGTCGGCGCGCTGGTCGGCTCCTCGGGCGCGATCCTCTCCTACATCATGTGCAAGGCGATGAACCGGAACTTCGTCAGCGTCATCCTGGGCGGGTTCGGCGGATCGGCCGGACCGGCGATGGAGATCGAGGGCGAGCAGATCGCCATCGACGCCGACGGCGTTGCGAGCGCGCTCAACGACGCTGACAGCGTGATCATCGTGCCGGGCTACGGCATGGCGGTGGCGCAGGCGCAGCAGAGCGTCTCCGAGCTGACCAAGCGGCTGCGCGCCAAGGGCAAGGAGGTGCGCTTCGGCATCCACCCCGTCGCCGGGCGTCTGCCGGGCCACATGAACGTGCTGCTGGCCGAGGCCAAGGTGCCGTACGACATCGTGCTTGAGATGGATGAGATCAACGATGACTTCCCGCAAACGGACGTCGCGATCATCATCGGCTCGAACGACATCGTGAACCCGGCGGCGCAGGAGGATCCGAACTCCCCCATCGCCGGCATGCCGGTGCTCGAAGTCTGGAAAGCCAAGCAGGTCTTCGTCTCCAAGCGCGGTCAGGGCACGGGCTATTCCGGCATCGAGAACCCCCTCTTTTACAAAGAGAACACGCGCATGTTCTATGGCGACGCCAAAGCCTCCATGGACAGCCTGTTGCCGATGCTGAACTGAGCGAACTTCGCTGAAAACAGAAACGGCGGCCTTCGGGCCGCCGTTTTTCGTTTCCGGATCGTTGAACTGGGGCCCTATCCCGCCTTGGCCAGCTTCTCGCGCCAGATGGCGGGGCCGCTGCGGTGGATCGAGTTGCCCTCGGTATCGACGGCCACGGTCACCGGCATATCCTCGACCTTCAGCCGGTAGATCGCCTCCATGCCGAGATCCTGGAACGCGATCGGCTCGGCTTCCTTGATCGCCTTGGAGACGAGGTAGGCCGATCCACCCACGGCGATCAGATAAACCGCCTTGTGCCTGGCGATCGCCTCCAGCCCCACCGGGCCGCGCTCGGCTTTGCCGATCATCATGCGAAGGCCGGTCTGCTCAAGCACCTGATCGGTGAACTTGTCCATGCGAGTGGAGGTCGTCGGGCCTGCCGGGCCGATCACCTCGTCGCCCACCGCATCAACCGGGCCGACGTAGTAAATCGCCTTGCCTTTCAGATCGACCGGCAGTTCCTCGCCTTTGTTCAGGATATCGACCATCCGTTTATGCGCGGCGTCGCGGCCGGTGTAGAGCGTGCCGCTGAGCAACAGTGTCTCGCCCGGAGAGAGCGAGGCCAGCGCCTCGTCATTCAGATCGTCGATGTCGAACTTGCGGGCCGCCGCTGCGGTCTCATCCAGAACAACCTCGGGCCAATCCGACATGTCCGGCGGGGTCAGGACCGCAGGGCCGCTTCCGTCCAGCGTGAAATGCGCATGCCGAGTGGCGGCGCAGTTCGGGATCAGACCCACCGGCAGAGAGGCGGCGTGGGTCGGGAAGCTCTTGATCTTCACATCCAGCACGGTGGTCACCCCGCCGAGGCCCTGCGCGCCGATGCCGAGCGCGTTGACCCGGTCATGGATCTCCAGGCGAAGCTCCTCGGTCCGGTTCGACGGGCCGCGGCGCTTCAGCTCGAACATATCGATCGGCTCATTCAGCGCCTGCTTGGCCAACACCATCGCCCTGTCGGAGCTGCCGCCGACGCCGATGCCAAGGATGCCCGGCGGGCACCAGCCGGCGCCCAGTTTCGGAACTGTCTCAACCACCCAGTCGGCAATCGAGTCCGAGGGGTTCAGAACGGCGAACTTGGCCTTGTTCTCGGACCCGCCGCCCTTGGCCGCAACATGGATCGAGACGTTTTCTCCCTCGACGAACTCCACATGCAGAACCGCCGGGGTGTTGTCGCCGCTGTTCTTGCGACTGTCGAACGGGTCGCGCACCACGGAGGCGCGCAGCGGATTGGTGTCGAGCATGTAGGCCCGGCGCACGGCGTCGTCGACGACCTCCTGTAACGGGCGGGAAAGCTCCAGCCGCGCATTGTGGCCGATCTCCATATGGACATTGGCCATGCCCGTATCCTGACAGATCGGGCGGCGACCAATCGCGCACATGCGGGAGTTCACCAATATCTGGCTGATCGCGTTCTTGGCGCCGGGGTTTTCTTCCTTTTCCCATGCGCCCGCCATCGCCCGGATGAAATCGGGCGGGTGGTAATAAGAAATGTACTGAAGCCCGTCGGCTATGCTGTCGATGATGTCGGATTCACGTATTACGGCCATGATCTGTCCTCCCGAAACCGGGATAGCACAATTACGCCGCTTGAGAGCCCCTTGCCGAGCCCTGCGACGTCCTTACCCAACGAAGGCTTTTTCCAGCACGAACTCGGCGGGGCGGCTGTTCGCGCCCTCGGTCAGGCCCGCCTTTTCCAGCAGCGCCTTGACGTCCAGGTTCAGACCCATAGAGCCGCAGATCATCACGCGATCCTCCGCCGGGTCGAAGGCGTTGAGGCCCAGATCCTCGAACAGTTGCCCGGACTCGATCAGATCGGTGATCCGGCCCATTTTCGGCGACTCTTCGCGGGTGGTGGTGGCGTAGCGGACGAATTTCTCCGTCGCCTCCTCACCCACCAGAGGATCCTCCATCACTTCACGCGCCAGCGTCTCGCCATACTGCAACTCGCTGACCTTGCGGCAGGTTTGGGTCAGGATGACCTTCTCGAACTTCTCATAGGTTTCCGGGTCGCGCATCAGGCTGGCGAAGGGCGCCACGCCGGTGCCGGTGGAGATCATCCACAGCCGCTTGCCGGGGATCAGCGCATCCAGAACCAGCGTGCCGACCGGCTTCGGCTTGACGATTACATGGTCACCCGGCTTGATGTTCTGCAGGCGCGACGTCAGCGGCCCGTCCGGCACCTTGATCGAGTAAAACTCCAGCTTCTCATCCCACATTGGCGACGCGATGGAGTAGGCGCGCACCAGCGGCTTGCCGTTCTCGCCCATCAGGCCGATCATCACGAACTCGCCCGACCGGAAGCGCAACGTGCGCGGCCGCGTGGTGGTGAAGGAGAATAACCGGTCGTCCCAATGCTTCACCTCCAGCACCTCCTGGGCGTTGGGGTGCGAGGCCTCCACTACGGGGGCGGTATCTGCAAGCACGTTCACGGTCGGCTCTCCTGATCCATCGGCGCGATTCGACCGCCGGGCGGCCGGAATCGATCTAACCGCCGTCACCTAATGGCTATTTCGCGCCGCAGCAATAACCCAAACCGGCGCGTGTTGCGAATTGGCGTCAGCCGCGCATTCAGTTCCAGTGAATAAAGACCTCAGGCCGACAGCGTCCGGCGAACCGCGTCCCGCCAGCCTGCGTATTTGCGCTCTCGCGTTCCGGTGTCGAGCTTTGGCGCGAACCGCCGTTCCTGCGCCCAAGTAGCGGAAAATTCATCGGCGGCTGGATAGACGCCGGCCTTCATGCCCGCCAGCCAGGCAGCGCCCAGCGCCGTCGTCTCGGTAACAACCGGGCGGTCGACCGACGCGCCCAGCATGTCCGCCAGGAACTGCATCGCCCAGTCCGAGGCCGTCATGCCGCCATCGACCCTCAACACGGTCTCGCCCGTCTGACCCACCCAGTCGCGCTTCATGGCGTCGAGCAAGTCGCGCGTTTGATAGGCGACGCTCTCCAGCGCCGCGCGGGACAGTTCCGCCGGTCCGGTCGCGCGGGTCAGGCCGAAGATCGCGCCCCGGCACTCCGAATCCCAATAGGGCGCTCCGAGCCCCGTGAAGGCGGGCACGAGATAGACGTCCTGCGCCGGGTCAGAAGCCTCGGCCAGGGATTGCGTCTCAACGGCGTGGCCGATGATTTTCAGCCCATCGCGCAACCATTGCACAACGGCGCCGGCGATAAAGATCGAGCCTTCAAGCGCATAGGTCGGCTTGCCATCCAACTGATAGCCGATCGTGGTCAGCAGCCGATTGGTCGACGTCACCGGCGCATCGCCCGTATTCAGCAGCGCGAAACAGCCGGTGCCATAGGTCGACTTCATCATCCCCGGCTTGAAACAGGCCTGCCCGACGGTCGCCGCCTGTTGATCGCCAGCGGCCCCAAGGATCGGGATCGCCCCGCCCAGATGCTCGGACTGCGCCACGCCGAATTCCGCCGCGCAGTCACGCACCTCCGGCATCATCGTGGCGGGAATATTGAAAAGGCGCAGCATCTCCTCATCCCAGCGACCCTTGCGGATGTTGTAGAGCATGGTTCGCGCGGCGTTGGTGGCGTCGGTGACGTGAGAGGCGCCGCCGGTCAGCCGCCAGATCAGATAACTGTCCACAGTGCCGAACAACAGATCGCCCGCCTCAGCCCGCGCCCGCGCGCCCTCTACATTGTCCAGCAGCCAGCCGAGTTTTGTGGCGGAGAAGTAGGGATCGAGCAGTAAGCCGGTTCGCTCCGTCACGCTGGCTTCGGCGCCTTCGCCGCGCAATCGCTCGCAAAGATCGCCCGTGCGACGGTCCTGCCATACGATCGCCCGGTGGATGGGCTCGCCAGTGGCCTTGTCCCAGACTAGCGTCGTTTCGCGCTGGTTGGTGATGCCGATGGCCGCGATGTCGCTCGCCGTGACGCCGCCCTTGTCCATCGCTTCACGGCAGGTGGCGATGGTGCTGGACCAGATGTCCTCGACTTCATGCTCCACCCAGCCGGAGCGGGGGAAATGCTGGGGGAACTCCTGCTGACCGATGGCGGAGATCTTCATATCGCCGTCGAACAGAATCGCGCGGGATGAGGTGGTGCCCTGATCGATAGCGAGAATATGCGTCATGTCCTGATCCGTTCACGGTGCTTCGGGACGTTAGTTTTGGCGAGGATCGGCCGCCGCGTCCAGTCTCGGCATCCGTTACGGGGCTTCAACCAGGGGATTTCAGCGCCAGTCGAAGCCCAGCGCATCGGTCGCTTGCTTGATGCGCGCCGCGCCCCAAACCTTGACCGGTCCGGATTGGCCCGTCGGATCGACGGCCACGCCTTCGCCTTCGCGTAATTTCGCCAGCCGGCCGTCCAGAGATACGACGCTGGTCTCTCCTCGACGGACAAAAACGGCCGCGCCTTTATCGGGAGAGAACTCAACCAAAGCTTCCGCCGAACTGACCGATGCGGTGGCGGCGGGCGTACGGATTTCAAACTCCTGCCGCATGCGTCTTGGACTAAGGACGCCGAGCACGCCCTTGATCAGCTGGGCCACGCGCCCGCCCCGACGGCTGGCGACGGTCTCCAGGTTGATTTCCGTGGCGACGCCGACCGTCAGCTGCAAACCATCGGCGCATGCGATGCGCGCGCGCGTTTCCTCGCCGGTCATAACGATCGAGTCGCGGGGTATGGCGAGGCCGACCTCCAGAGGACGCCACGATCCCTGAATCCACAGATTCGCGTCCCGCCCGTCCAGCGCCTCCACTGCGCAGCCGGTGCGCTCTTCCGCTAGGGCGGGATGCGCCATCTGAGCAAGTCCGACGGCCAGAACAGCAAGCAACATGCGAAACGGCACAGCACGGCGCTCCTCTACACAAGAAACACCACTATACCGAAGCGACCGAACTTTCATATCCGCCGATCGCCGCAGAAAGCGGCGCCTGGCTCGGCTGCGCGCCGCCCGTTGGTGGACGCCACCACCTGAGACCGCTATTGATCGCCGACCATTGGGCGGCAATGAGTGGGCGAATGCTTGAAATCGACGGGCTCTCAAAAAGTTTTGACGGGTTTCGCGCCGTCGATGAATGCACGCTGCGGATTGAAGAAGGCTCGATCACCGGCCTGATCGGCCCAAACGGCGCGGGCAAGACCACGCTCTTTAATCTGATCGCGGGCGCCTTCCCGCCGACTTCGGGCGATGTACGCTTTCTTGGCGAGGATGTGACCGCCCTCAGCCCCGACGCCCTGTTCGCAAAAGGTCTGGTGCGCACCTTTCAGATTCCACACGAGTTTCATCGCCTCTCCGCACGCGAAAACCTGATGATGGTGGCCCCCGACCAGCCGGGGGAACGATTGGCGGCCAACTGGCTGAACTGGGGCAAGGTGCGGCAGGCCGAGCGCGCCGTTCGCGACAAGGCGGAGGAGGTGTTGGATTTCCTCAACCTCTCCCACGTCGCGGATCAGAGGGCGGGTGAGTTGTCCGGTGGGCAGAAGAAACTGCTGGAGCTGGGCCGCACCATGATGACTGAGGCGAAGCTGGTGCTGCTGGATGAACCCGCCGCTGGCGTCAACCGCACGCTGCTGCGCGACGTAGAAGAAAAGATCCAGCTGCTGAACACGGAGCGCGGCTACACCTTCATCCTGATCGAGCACGATATGGAGATGATCGAGAAACTCTGCGATCCGGTGATCTGCATGGCCGAGGGGCGGGTGCTGATAGAGGGCGACTTCCAGACGGTGCGTTCGGACGCCCGCGTCCTCGAAGCCTATCTCGGAGAGCGCGCCGCATGACGCCCGAGACGTTGGAAAGCTCCGGCGCGCCTGAACCGCTGCTATCGGTCGAGAAAGTGACCGGCGGCTATGGCGGCGCCGACATCATTCACGATCTGGACCTGAGGGTGGAGCGAAATGAGATCGTCGTGATCGTCGGCCCGAATGGCGCCGGCAAATCGACCGCGATGAAATCGGTCTTCGGCTTGCTGAAAATCAACCATGGCCGCATCTGGTTCAACGGCAACGTTATCACCGGCTGGTCGCCCAACAAGATCGTGCAGCATGGCGTGGGATATGTGCCGCAGGTGGACAATGTCTTTCGCGAAATGACCGTTCACGAGAATCTGGAGATGGGCGCTTTCCTGAAGACAAAGGGGCGCGCGGAGGCATTCGAACGGGTCTATGGCTTGTTCCCTGACCTGAGGGCCAAGCGGAAAACGCCGGCGGGAGCGCTGTCCGGTGGCCAAAGGCAGATGGTCGCCGTCGGGCGCGCGCTGATGCTGGACCCGCAGCTTCTGCTGCTGGATGAGCCGACCGCCGGCCTCAGCCCGAAATATATGGAGCAGATCTTTCAGATCATCCGCGATGTGCGCGATGCTGGGGTGGCGGCGCTGCTGGTCGAGCAGCACGCCAAACAGGCGCTCGCCTTCTGCGATCGCGGCTATGTGCTGGCGACGGGGCGAAACCGGCATGAGGGGACGGGCCAGGATCTGTTGAATGACCAAGAGGTCGCGCAGATGTTTTTGGGCGGGTGACGGATATGGATCTTCTATCGCTCATCAATTTCCACATCGTGCCGGGGCTGGTGATCGGCTCGATCTACGCGCTGGGCGCCATCGGGGTCACGCTGATCTTCGGGGTGATGCGCTTCGCCCATCTCGCCCATGGCGACATGGCGACGCTGGGCGCTTTTCTGGCCGCCGCCGTGGTCTGGAGCCTTGGCGTCGACCCGTTGATGGCGCTGCCGCTGGCGATGATCGCGTCGGCCGCCGTCGCCATCGGCGTCGACAGGGTGTTCTATGAGTACCTCCGCGCCCGGCCAAAGATCATGACGGTTATGGCCTCGCTTGGCGTTGCGCTGATGATCCGCTCGCTGGTGCAAGTGATCTGGGGCGTGGACCCGGAGCTTTTTGAGCGCGGCATCACCCGGCCGGACAGCTATTTCGGCGTCCGGCTGAAAGATCGTGAGATCTACACGGTCCTCGCATTGATCGTCTTCGTCGCCTCTCTGCAGCTGTTCCTAAGCCGCACCAAATGGGGCAAGGCGATGCGGGCGATGTCGGATAATCCAGACCTCGCGCGCCTGTCAGGCGTCGATACGCGCATGGTCACCGCGCTGACCTGGGGCATCACCGGGGCGCTGGTGGCCGCGGCCGGCTTCTTCTTAGGGTTAAACACCGAGCTGAAATCAATGATGGGATGGCACATCCTGCTGCCGGTCTTCGCCGCAGCGATCCTCGGCGGGGTCGGCCGGGTGGAGGGCGCGGTGCTGGGCGGGATGCTGATTGGCCTCGCCGAGGAAATGTCGGTGCTCTTCATGCCGCCCCAGTACAAGGCGGCGCTGGCGTTCATCATCCTGCTGCTGACGCTGGCGATCCGGCCGACGGGCATCCTGAAAGGCAAGGTGCTGTGATGGAGTTCATCGGCCTCTTCAATTACGGCGTCTTTTTGCTGATCTTCATCGGCGTTTACGCGTTGCTGGCGCTGGGCCTGAATATCCAGTGGGGATTTGCGGGCCTGTTCAATGTGGGCGTCGCGGGATTCTTCGCGGTCGGCGCCTATACCTCGGCCATCCTGACCTCCGCGCCTGTGGATGGACGGATCGGCGGTTTCGAACTGCCGGTGGCGGCGGGCTGGATCGGAGCCATGGCGATGGCCGGGCTGATCGCCTGGCCCATCGGCAAGATCTGCCTGCGCCTTCGTGCGGATTATCTGGCCATCGCGACCATCGGCGTGGCTGAGATCATCCGGCTGGTCATCAAATCCGAGGATTGGCTGACCGGCTCGGCCCGCGGCATCGCCAACCTGCCCCGGCCGGGAGGAGATTTGGAATACACCACCTCGCTGCTGGTTTACCTGGGTATCGTCTTCGCTTGCTTGTTCGCAGCCTATCTGCTGGTCGAGCGCCAACTGCGCGCGCCTTGGGGGCGCATGATGCGCGCCATTCGAGACAATGAGACCGCCGCGCGCGCGATGGGCAAGGATGTGCCGTATCGCCGGTTGGAGGCGTTTATTTTCGGTGCCTGCCTGATGGGGCTCGGCGGCGCGCTTTTCGCCCATTTCAATCGCTCGATCACACCGGAGGCGATTGACCCGATGATCGCCACATTCCTGATCTGGATCATGCTGATCCTCGGCGGGTCCGGGAACAACAGAGGCGCGATCCTTGGCGCGGCGGTGATCTGGCTGATCTGGTCGCTCAGCGAGATCGCGACCGACCAGTTGCCGACCGAATACGCCATCAAGGCCAAATATATCCGCATCTTCCTGATCGGCCTGATGCTTCAACTGGTGCTGAGATTCCGCCCCGATGGTCTGTTGCCGGAACGGGCGGATAGATAGGCTCCCAGTCAGATTTGTGCTGGCGCGCGGGGCAAAGCCGCTTATTCTGAACCTAACAAACCCGTGAGAGTCGGCTGATACTGGGAGAGAGAGTCATGACAATTCGCAACACTGCATTATTCGCCACGCTGCTGGGTGCGACCGCGCTGTCGGCCCCAGCTTCGGCAGCGGACGTGAAGATCGGCCTGATCGGCGGCGTGTCCGGCCCGATCGCCGCAATGGCGCCGGCTATGATCGACGCCAAGAAGCTAGCGATCAGCCAAGTCAATGAAGGCGGCGGCATCCTGAACGGCGATACGCTGGTTGGCGTGGTGGGCGACAGCGCCTGCAACCCGCAGGGCGGCGGCGACGCGGCGACCAAGGCCGTGAATGTGGAAGGCGTCGTCGCAATGGCCGGTCCGCATTGTTCCGGCGCGACGCTGGCGGCCGCGAACACCGTCACCATCCCGGCCGGGATCGCTCTGGTCTCGCCCTCGGCCACTTCGCCCGAGGTCTCGGCGCTCGACGACAAGGACTCGGTGTTCCGCACGGTGCCGTCCGACGCCTATCAGGGGGCCGCGCTGGCCCGGACGCTGAAAGCGCAAGGCTATGAGACGATCGCCGCCACCTATCTCAACAACGACTACGGCAAAGGTCTGGCCGAAGCGTTCAAGGCCGAATGGGAGGCGAATGGCGGAACGCTCTCCGCCTTCGAGGCGCACGAGGCGGACAAGGCGTCCTATCGGGCGGAGCTCGCCAACCTCGCCAAGTCAGGCGCCGATACGCTGGCGATATTCGATTATGGCGACGGGTCCGGTCTGACCATTCTGCGTGAGGCGCTGGAGAACGGGTTCTTCGAGAAGTTCGTCGGCGGCGACGGCATGAAATCCAACGCGCCCATCGATGCGCTTGGCGCGGAAAACCTGACCACCTTCGTCGCATCCTCTCCCGTGGGTTCGGACTCTAAGGGGCTAGAGGTGTTTAACGCGGCCTTCACCGCGATGGGCGGCGACAAGGACGCGATTTTCGTGACGACCTCCTACGACGCGGCCTTTCTGCTGGCGCTGGCGATCGAGAAGGCGGGCGGCGATAAGGCCAAGGTCTCGGCTGCGCTGCGCGAAGTGGCGTCGGCCCCTGGCGAGCCGATCCTTCCCGGCGAATGGGCGAAGGCGAAAGCCGCCATCGCCGCGGGCGAGGACATCGACTATAAGGGCGCCGCTGGCGATCATGAGTTCGATGAGAATGGCGACGTGCCCGGCGCCTATGCCCTCTTCGGGGTCAAGGATGGCGGGCTGAGCGTCATTTCCGAGATGAAGTAAGCCACGCGTCTAAAGTCACGCTAATCAGTGCGCGCTCCATGCTGTGATGGCATGGGGCGCGTTTCAGTTTTAACGCATCTGCGCAGGGATTACGCTTTGACGCCGAACTTGCCCAGCAGGCGATTGAGTACGGCGGTTCCGGCCCAGCCCCCCATCAGAGTCACGACGAAGACGACATAGGGGTTCAACAATTCGAAATTGACGGATTTCTCCAAAAAGGCGTCGGCGCCGAGGAACAACAGGGTCAGGAACAGCGCCGCCCCGGTAACGACGCCGACCGGTATGCGCCACCAGCGCTGCTTCTGGGTCAGCCAGGACAGGCCGCCGCCAACAGCGCCGCCGAAAATGCCGGTCGCGAACGCCACAACCGCGAATGCGACGGTGATCTCCACCACGCGTTCAGCGCGTTGCGGGATGTGCCCCACGACGACCACGCGCCCGAGTTCCTTGGGGCGAAAATCGGCCCGCGTGCTCGACTCGCCCTTCTTGAAGACGACGTCCACGGGCTCGATCGCGCCGGATCCCTCTCGGATCGCCAGGGTCAGCTTCAGCTCCCTGTCCGTCGCGACGGGCACGTTATTGACCGTATCGCGCAACTCGGCGACCAGCCCGCCTTTGTCCAACAAGGTGATTTCCGGCGGGTTCGCGCGCAGTTCTAGCGCGTGGATAGGAGGGGCGAAATTGCGCGTCACAGGATCGCCGCGGTCCAGTCGCGGGGACGACCGTTCAATGGCGACGACGCCCACGCCAGATGAGCCCGGGGACGACACCCACCGGGTCGACGCGATGAATTCGCCAGGCGCAAAAACGACTCTGCGGGGGTTTAGCGCGCCGCGCGTGACGCTGAGCAGCACCGCGACTTCGTCTCGCGCCGGGCGGTCAAGGTTCAGATAGACATCGACCGCGACTCCATCCACCCCATCAGCGAGAATTGGGCGATCCTGAACCCGCAGGCTGACATCGCCGAACAACGGTTCGTTCACAGGCGCGGCCAGCGCGAGCTCTCGCGTATCGGATGGAACTGACGGCGCCGGATCAGTCGCCCCGACATCCCCCTGGCCGCCGCCGGAACCCGTCGCCGCGGCGGGCGGTGGCGCCGCTGGCGCGGGTAAAATAGATCGGCTCCTGTCGCTGAACATCGCCCCGCCAAGCGCCGGAGAATCTGCGTTCGGCCGCACGCGCCCATCCAGCGATTTGGTTCGGAGCGCGCGCGGATTGACCCCCATCACCGCGCTGCCCCCGTCCATCAGTTCAGGGTGAGAGACCTGTATCGAGGTCAGGCCCGGGACTCTGACCCGAAAATCGGCGGTCGCGCTGTCGGCGCCGGCCGGAATGGTGATTTTCGAGACGTCGACGCGGCCGTCCTGCCCGTGGATCTCCACCGACAGCTCCATCGGTTTCCAAGCCTTGGAGGGGCCACCATGCGCGTTTTTAAGCACAACTTCGTATTCGATGGATTCGCCAACCGCCGCCTGCTTCGCCAGTGGTCTGATCTCGACCCTCAGCGGTTCGTCATCAGCGGCGCGCGAATCCGAGGGCCACGCCGCCAAAACCAGGCAGACAAGGAAAGCTCTCAGCGGAAAGACCATGAGCTTGGGGGCTAGCTCAATCATCTCAGCCTCCAGAATTCTAAATCTCAAATCGGCTGCAGAGATTTGTCCGCCATTCTACACATATAACGTGAAGCCGTAAACCTTGGGGTGATTTGGCAGTCCATCACATCAACTCATAGCCCAACGACCGGCGAATTGAGCGCGAAGCCGCCGCCCGGTCGCCTGCGCCCAGTTCGGAGCCAGAGAAGGCGATTATGAGACAAACTCTACGACCTGCGGACTCTAAGACCGCAGCGCCTTTCACGCCCGTTTGAAAGCAGTTGGCTGCGCCATCTATCGCGAACAGTAATTGGTCGCCATCGACAGTTCTCTGGCTGTTCGATTGCGGATGACGGCATTCGAAATTTGCCGCCAGGCCCAAAGAAAACGGGCGACCCGAGGGCCGCCCGAAGAGTAGAGGGACGTTTGGTTAAAGGATTACCGACTGCTGGTTGACGCCATCCGGGTCGTCGGCGTCGCTAAAGATTACGCCCACAGCTGTCATGTCCAAGCCGAACTGAGCAATGGTGACGAAATCAGCTTCATCAGAGCCACCATTCGCATCGACCTGCAGATACTCAACCCCGCCTTCCGACACCAGCCGGACGAAGTCGCTGACATCATCTCCATCCGCGCCATTCGAGTTATCAACGGTGAAGAGGTCGGTTAAATCGACATTATCGAAGCCCTGGCTGAAGTCAGTTAGCAGATCGAACACGCCGCCGAAACCGGAGGTCGCCTCGGCCAGCTCAGCAGCATTGAACACAACAACGTCCGCATCCGCGCCTGTGGTGATCGAGTCGGCTCCAAGACCGCCAGCGAGGATGTCATCACCCGCGTCGCCCGAGATCGTGTCCGCCCCGGCGTTGCCAGCGATCAGATCGTCGCCAGTCGTGCCGTTGAGAACATTCGCGCTCTCGTCGCCGACAATGTTGTTCGCGTCATCGGGCACCACAGTGACGTCGATGTCACCTGGGATCATATCGCCATCGGTGTCGGTTCCGACGACATCGAACGTCAGATCGATCGGCTCGCCGCGCGGACGCCCAGAATCTCCGCGCCTTCGAGGGCCTCAAGCGGATCGACGCCGTTCGGATCAAGATTCGCAAACAAAACCGCGGGATCGCCAAGCGCAGCGATGTCATCCGCGTCTAAATCCTCATCGTCACCGTCAATGCCCTCACCGATGGTGCGAACGCTCTGCGTGAACTCGATATCCAGAAGCGGAGCATCATCAATGACTTCGATGCCGAAGCCAGCCGAGGCGCTGTCGCCTTGCGGGTCAGTGACCGTGGCGGTGAAGTTGTCCATAATGCTGCCGCCGCCCTCGATCAGGACGTTATCCAGCAGTTGGCATTCCCAGAAATACTCGCCGTCCACGACGGTTACGGTCAGCTTGCCGAGCGTGCCATCAGGGTAGTCGCCACCGTCGCCATCTTCAGCGGCTTCGTGGGTCGTTAAAATGAACCCACCATTGGTGACATCGACAGTCTCGCCATCGCTATTGGTGATAGTGAACTTGGCGATGCCGTCCGGCGAATCAATGTTGAACTTGCCGCTCGCGATATCCAGGTCGCTTTCGGCGTTTTCATCGCCAGAGTTAATCTTGGCTAGCGCCTCGGCGGTGCCGGCGGGGCTGCGCTCCGGCAGACCGGCCTCGGAAACCTGGCCGGGCCCAACCTGGAACTGCGGCGCATTCTCATAGCCTTCCGGCGGCTCGTCGGTCGGCGGGTCGTACGTAACCGTGATCGTCGGTGCGAGGTTCGGCTCGTCTTCTTCAAAGACTTCCTCAACTATCTCATTTTCGGGGATCGGGAAGCCAAGCAGGGTCGGATCCAGAAGCTCGCGCTCTTCGATGCCGGGGCCGATATCGCCCTGGTCGATCGGATCAAGATTACCGCCAGAGGAATCGTTGCCACTGCCAGGCTGGTCCGCTGACCCGGTTTCGGGGCCGGCCGCCGGCGCGGTCTGAGAGTCCGACGAACACTTGGGCCGCCACCGCGACCTCGCTGAGGGGAACCGGAACGCCGCCGATATTGATCACGGCCGGGCTGTTCGCGCCGTTGGTGATCACCACCGCCGAACCGTCGGGTTGCACGAAATAGATATCATTGCCGACGATGATCGGATTGGTGATGTCCGTGCCCTCGGGCAGGTCAATCGAAGCCACGTCCGTCGCGTCGATCTGGGCCGCTACGTCAAAGGACGGAGTTTCGGCCGCAAGCTCCGTCGGGGGGAGGGTCGGAGTCATCGCATCGCTCGCCTGCGCCGCGGCAGCCCCTCGCAGGTCGTCGAGGGTGATCACCTGACCGTCTACACTGACTGATCCATCCGCACTCGCCCCGCCAATCAGAAGAATCGCAGTGCCGTCCGGCTGGACCAGAGCCAGATCTTCACCCGCGAAAACAACCTTGGCCACAGAAGCGCCGGATGGGAGCTCGGTTACGCCGCCGCCGCTGACATCAAGACTAGTGGTCACCTGAAGCGCCGAGGTCGGGTCGACCGATGCGGTGTTCTGCGCCAGACGCACGCCTTGCATCTCATCATTCGCATTGTAGCTGGCGTTGTCTTCAAACTGGGTGTCGGTAATGCGGTCCATAACTCGGTTCTCCGTGTGTGGCGGAATGCAGCAAGCACGCGGTACGCGCGACATTTGTTTTAAGATTGCGAAAAATTTGCCTCATTTTGAGGGGGATCGCGCGCATACATATACATTTAAATGTATAGGGAGCTGATGTGGGACCAGTTTGAGGCCCGTCGATGCCATCGCAGGGCAAGCTGGAGCCTCACAGGATCAGCATTTACGACCTGTCTGGGACATCACGCGGCGGACAGAATATTGTTTTTACGCATCCGCGCTTATCAGCAGGTCTGACCTGATTGCGCCACGATGGGCCTCCGCCTCATCGCGGACGTCAAGGCGCGAAGAACATCTGACCAGCCTGACAAAGTCTCAAGCCGGTCGATCTCAGATATCCATGCTTTGCCTCGAAATCCGATAGTTCTGCAATCGTAGCGCTCCAAATACAGGCACTGACGGCGCGTCGATGGATCCGTTAGAGCTTGTCCTACACAAACTTCCGGAACAACCGGGTCCTGTCGAACATGTCCTCAAGCGCCAACATGCGCGACTCGCTCTCGTTCCAGCCCAATTCCTGAATCGCGGTGATGAGTGTTTCCACGATCAGAAGCACAGCGATATTGGAATCCCAGGCCGATGGGGCCTCTACCCGACAGTTGAATTTGTGCGTCGCGATCTTTGAGATCGGCGAGCCCCACTGATCGGTAATCAGAACGATTTCGGCGCCCCGATCATGGGCGATTTCCGCCAGTCGAAGGAGAGTGTTTTCGTACCGGCGGATGTCGAAAAGGACCAGCACATCGCCCGGGGTCGCATCCAAAAGAAAATGCGGCCAGACGCCGGGTGCGGCGCCGATCTGCGTAACGCCCGGCCGGATCACCTGTAAGTGATTGAAAAGATAGTCACCGATTGAGCGGGTGATGCGCCCCCCGGTGACAAACACCGTTCGCTTGAGGTCCGACAGCAGCTCGACCACCGTATCGAACTCAGCCGGATCAATCTGCGAGACAGTCTGACGGAGATTAGCCTCGATCGCCTCGCTGAACCGGTTCAAGTGGTGTGATTCCGGTGCCTCGCGGGACCATTTCCGATGTTTCTGTATCGGATCGGAGATCCTTGCAGACAGCTCGACCCGCAACGCATTCTGGAAACCTGTAAAGCCTTCGAAGCCGAGCTTCTGCACCATGCGCACGACCGTCGGGGTCGAGACCTGCGCGCGCTGCGCGACGGCCGTGATCGAGGCGAGGCCTGAAGCCGGATAATTCTGAAGCAGGGAATTGGCGACCTGTCGCTCGGCGCGCGTCAGCGACTCGAAGCGCAACTGTATCAAGTCGTCTATGGTTTCACACGGATCACTCATCCCGGATCATCGCACCTGACGAAAAGATTCTGAACAATTATTGACAGATAAACGAGGCTTGAACAATCCTATACAGATGCAGATTGGCCGATCCGTAGATTCGTCACTTCTGACCGATGCGGAGGGGCCTCCTGCGGAGGTTCTGAATGCCTCGGGACAGGGCGGGTTTCTGCTGGTGTGCGAGCATGCCTCGAATTGCCTGCCCGGTGCGCTGGGCGATCTCGGTCTTTCTCCGGAATTGCTCGACAGTCACATAGCATGGGATCCTGGCGCTCTTTCTGTGGCGACGACACTGGCGCGATTGCTTGATTCTCCGCTCGTCGCAGCACGATTTTCTCGCCTCGCCTATGACTGCAACCGGCCGCCGGAGGCGGAGGACGCCATCGCTGCGAAGAGCGAGATTTTTGATATTCCCGGCAATGCCGGCCTGAATGCAGCGGCGCGGGCCGAGCGAGCCCATGCGCTGTACTGGCCCTTCCGCGCGCTGTTGTCCGAGACGATCGACAGCCGGCTTTCACCAGCAATTGTCACCGTTCACAGTTTCACGCCGGTCTATCGCGGGGTTCCACGCGCGGTCGAGCTTGGCGTATTGCATGATGCCGATGCGCGCCTCGCTGACGCTGTGTTGGCGATTGCGCCCGACGAGACGAGCCTAGTGACAGCGCGCAATCAGCCCTACGGGCCCGAGGATGGCGTGACCCACACGCTGAAAATGCATGCCCTTCCAGCAAACCTGCCCAACGTCATGCTCGAGATTCGAAGCGACCTGATGTCTGATGAGGCGTCTTGCGAGGCCGTTGCGACGTCACTAGCCAAGGTTCTGGCGACGGCGCTGCAGGCCGTAAATGCGCCTGAGGCCATCGCGAATGCGGGAGGCTGAGAGCGTGCCGGAGATTGTCAAACGCTATGTCCGGGTCGTTGAGGCTGTGAACTACAGGCTTGGCCGGATCACGATGTATCTGATTTTCGGGATGATCGGCATCCTGCTGTGGTCCTCAATCTCGAAGACGTTCTTTGCGCCGACGCTCTGGACGCTGGAGATGGCTCAGTTTGCGATGGTCGCCTATTACATCCTTGGCGGACCATACTCGATCCAACTCGGCTCGAACGTCCGCATGGACCTGTTCTACGGCGATTGGTCGCCGCGAAAAAAGGCGTGGTTTGACGCCTTCACCGTATTCTTCCTGATGTTCTATCTAGGCGTTCTTCTGTATGGCGGAATCGAGAGCACAGCCTATTCGCTGGAATACAATGAGCGCAGTTCCACCGCGTGGCGGCCGTTCATGTGGCCGATCAAAATCATCATGTGCGTCGGCATTCTGCTGATGTTGCTGCAAGCTTTGGCCGAGTTCTTCAAGGACGTCGCCCGCATCCGCGGGGAGGAGATTTGATGTCCTATGAAATGATCGCAATCCTGATGTTCTCATCGATGATGCTGTTGCTGATGACCGGGCAGCGGGTATTTGGCGCGATTGGCGCGGTGGGTGTGGTCGCCGCGCTTTTTCTGTGGGGCACGGGCGGGTCCGATATCGGCTTCTCGGCGGCGATGAAGCTAATGAAGTGGTATCCGCTGCTGACCCTGCCGATGTTCATATTCATGGGCTACGTGCTGTCTGAGTCCAAGATCGCCGACGATCTCTACAAGATGTTCCATGTTTGGATGGGACCGGTCCGGGGCGGGCTGGCCATCGGCACGATCGCGCTTATGGTGCTGGTTTCGGCGATGAACGGGCTTTCGGTCGCGGGCATGGCAATAGGCGCCACAATCGCGCTGCCCGAGCTATTGCGCCGCGGCTATGACAAGCGGATGGTCACCGGCGTGGTTCAGGCGGGCTCGTCGCTGGGCATCCTTGTGCCGCCCTCGGTGGTGCTGGTCCTCTATGCGATGATCGCGCGTCAACCAGTGGGGCAGCTCTGGTTGGCTGGTGTGTTTCCAGGCCTGATGATGGCGGCGATGTTCATCATCTACGTCGTGATCCGCTGCCGTTTGCAGCCCGAACTTGGCCCTGCTCTGCCCGAGGAGGAACGCAATGTTCCTTTTTCGGAGAAACTCGGACTCTTGCGCGCGGGGTTGCTGCCGATTGGCATATTCGCGGCGATGATGGTGCCATTCGTCAACGGTTGGACCAGCCTGGTGGAAAGCTCGGCCATCGGCGCGATGACCGCGTTTCTCGCGGCGGTATTCAAGCGCCGGATGACCCGGACCGTGTTCGAGGTTTCGGTTCGGCAGACGCTCGCAATCTCCTGCATGTTCATGTGGATCATTCTGGCGGCGTTGTGCTTCGGCGCGGTGTTCGACGGACTGGGGGCGGTGCGCGCGATCGAGAACCTGTTCACCGAGCGTCTCGGCCTGAACCCATGGATGATCCTGATCCTGATGCAGCTGTCTTTCCTGCTGATGGGCACGTTTTTGGACGACACCGCCATGCTGGTGATTGTCGCGCCGCTCTATGTGCCTTTGGTGAAGGTGCTTGGCTTCGATCTGGTCTGGTACGGGGTGCTCTACACGATCACCACACAGATCGCCTACATGACGCCGCCATTCGGATACAATCTGTTCCTGATGCGCGCGATGGCGCCGCCGGAGATTCAGCTGGGCGACATCTACCGCTCCATCATTCCCTTTGTGGGCGTGATGGTTCTGGCGCTGGCGACCGTGATGGCGTTTCCCGAAATCGCGCTTTGGCTGCCGGAATATGTGTACAAAAAATAGAGGAAGAACTCCCCCCAAAGGAGCAAGGACGACGACCGCGCTGGAGGCGCGCAACCAATACCGAGGGTAAGGCGATCAACGCCGGCCCAGTTCAACAAGGAGGTTCGACAATGAACACCAGACGCAAATTCCTGACCGGCAGCGCCGCCGTCGGCGCCGCCACGCTCGCCGCGCCGGCGGTGCACGCACAGTCCAAGATCAAGTGGCGGATGCAGACCTATGCCGGGCCAGCGTTGGCCGAGCACGTGATCAAGCCGGCAATTGACAGCTTCAACAAGGTCGCTGGCGACCAGATGGAGATCGAGCTGTTTTTTGCAGATCAGCTTGTTCCGACGGGCGAGCTGTTCCGCGCCATGCAAAAGGGCACGATCGACGCGGTGCAGTCAGACGACGACTCGATGGCTTCGCCCACCGAAGTGACGGTGTTTGGCGGCTACTTCCCGTTCGCCAGCCGCTATTCGCTGGACGTGCCTGTGCTCTTCAACCAGTACGGTTTGAATGAGATCTGGGACGCTGAATACTCCAAGGTCGGCGTCAAACACCTGTCCGCCGGCGCATGGGATCCGTGCCATTTCGCCACCAAGGACCCAATCAACAGCCTTGAGGACCTGAAGGGCAAGCGGGTTTTCACCTTCCCGACGGCGGGTCGGTTTTTGACACAGTTCGGTGTGGTGCCGGTCACCCTGCCGTGGGAGGACATCGAAGTCGCTGTGCAGACAGGCGAGTTGGATGGCGTCGCTTGGTCCGGCATCACTGAGGATTACACTGTCGGCTGGGCGGACGTGACCGACTATTTCCTGACAAATAACATCTCGGGCGCATGGGCGGGATCGTTCTTCGCCAATATGGACCGCTGGAATGAGCTTCCGCCCCACCTGCAAGAGTTGCTTAAGCTGACCATGGACAGCTCCCACTATTATCGCCAGTGGTGGTATTGGGGCGGCGAGGCCTCTCTGCGTGTTGGCGGCGACAAGATGAAGTTGACCTCCATCCCGGATGAGGAATGGGCGACCGTCGAGGCCGCCGCCGTGAAATTCTGGGATGAGATCGCAGCCGAGTCCGAAACCAAGGCCAAAGTGGTCGAGATCTTCAAGAAATATAACGCCGATATGGAGAAAGCCGGCCGACCCTATCGCTACGGGTGACACCAGCTCTGCGATGACAAACCCGCCCGCTTCCATACCGGAAGCGGGCTCTTAAGGTCGAAGTCTTCATAGCTGGTAGTTCGACATTCGATCTGCTGACCGCCGCTCATCGACGCAGGCGCGCTCGACACGGTCGTCATGGCGCAGGTGGACATGCAGGGCCGCCTGATGGGCAAGCGCGGCGTCTTTTGGGGCTGCGTGTCTGGATGGACAGGCCCACCTCGCTGTAGAGCCGGTAGATGGTCTTGTGGTTCGCTCGCCAGCCCTCGACGCGCAGAAGCTCGGCGATCTTGCGATAGCCGTCCCCGCCGTATTGTTTCGCCAGTCGGATGAGGGCGAAACACAGCGCATTGTCGTCTCTCGGAGCAGCGTTGTATTGCATCGAACAGCGCGCCAGACGGATCACCCGGTAGGTCCGCCGCTCAGATATCGCGAGCCTCTGACGTGTATGAATGACGCCCGGGCGTTGCTGGCTCGTCGCCAGGCCCTGGGCTTTAGACGGATCAGGCTTCCTTGAGGATCAGCTTGTCCAGATCAATCTCCCGAAGAAGCTTCAGGATGCCCTCGCCTGAATGCCGTTTCCGAGCCATCTCACATTCCAATTCTCAGCCCAAACAGTGGCCCAGTTTCAGGCGGGAAGGATAGAACTTGTTGGCGGACCAACTTACGTCTAGAACACTCGTTGACTGGGATGAACCAGTTCACCCGACCTAAACACCAGAATTTCGTTGCCAAGCCAGGTCAGTAGTTTATCCCTGTCACGGACAACAAGAAAATGCAGGCGCATGGCTGAAACCTCCGACCCTACTTGGTCGCAACCCGATACACGCTCTCCGCGCGATTGGGTCGTGATACTCGCCAACTATCGCGAGCCCAATCAGCTTCGCAGCGCGTTTGAATTGGGTGTGACCGTTGTTCCATTTGTGCTGTTGTGGTGTCTGGCGTGGTGGTCGCTGTCTGTCAGCTATTGGCTGACAATTGCGATTTCGCTTTTCAACGCGGCGTTCTTGTTGCGCCTGTTCGCCATCCAGCATGATTGCGGGCATGGGGCGTTTTTCAAGAACAGGACGTTCAGCGACTCGCTGGGGCGTGTAATCGGGGTGCTCACGTTGACGCCCTACGATGTCTGGCGGCGCACGCACGCGGCGCACCACTCCGCCTCAGGTAATCTCGACAAGCGCGGCATGGGCGACATCCACACACTTACGGTCGCGGAATATCGCGAGTTGTCGACGTTCAACCGCCTGATTTACCGGATATATCGTCACCCTATTGTGCTGTTCGGTCTGGGACCAGGATATCAGTTCTTTCTGCAGAACCGGATACCGTACGGACTGATGGCTAATGCGAAATATTGGGTTAGCGCGATGGGTACCAATATCGCAATTCTCGCCGGGTTGGGGCTAATATTATACTTTGGCGGCTTGATGCCAATTTTACTTATATTTCTTCCTTCGACCATGCTTGCGGCGACGGCGGGCGTCTGGCTGTTCTATGTGCAACACCAGTTCGAGACCACCCAATGGGATCATGATCAGGATTGGATGTTGCACGACGCCGCGCTGCACGGCAGCTCACATTACATGCTGCCTTCGGTGTTGCGCTGGTTCAGCGCAAATATTGGCGTTCATCATGTGCATCATCTCTACAGCCGTATCCCATTCTATCGCCTACCCGAAGTGCTTCGCGATTACGAGGAACTTGCAAATAGCAACCAAATGACAATCCGAGAAAGCATCGCCACTGCCCGGTTGCATCTGTGGGACGAGAAAAGCAGGCGGCTATTGTCGTTTTCTCAGGCGCTTCACCCCTGAGACTGCGCAACTTTTGGGCGCGAGAAATCTCGCCAGTAGATTGAATCCAACGTTTAGAACCCTCGATTTCTGGCAGCGATGATCTGGTCGGGATCGGCGCGCCAGATGAAGGGTTTGGCCTCGGTGTCGTTGTGCTCAGCGATGAAGCGATTGATGGCGGCCTGTATAGGGTGCCTGTAAATCCGACCAGTGGAGCGGCGGGATGATCCTGCTGCGGGCGGCGTAATATCCCGCCACGTGGAAGTCTGGGAATCGTTGAGGCGGTTTCGAGGCGAGGATGTACGGGTTGGAGATTTATCATCGCGTCCGGCGGGCGGTTCTGCGCGACGGGATGAGCGAGCGGCGGCGCTGGCTTTCGGGGTCGACCGGGTGTCAATGGCGCCCGAACTTCCGTCCAGTTGGGCGCCCGAACACCCGGCCAGCTGAGTGGATCGGTCTGATCCAGCGCCAAGGGCGCGCTGACCGTCAAGAGTCAGAGCGCGCCCGTGGTTGAGCCGGGGAGTTGTTCAGATGGCTTTGCGAGCCCGGCTTTGCGCCAGGCGGTAGGACCGGCCGTTCATCTCAAGAATGTGGACATGGTGGGTGAGCCTGTCGAGAAGGGCTCCGGTGAGGCGTTCTTCGCCGAGGATCGAGGTCCATTCGTCGAAGGGCAGGTTCGAGGTGATGATGGTGGCGCCGCGTTCGTAGCGCTGGCTGATCAACTCGAACAGCAGTTCTGCGCCGGTCTTTGAGAGCGGGACGAAGCCGAGCTCATCGATGATCAGCAGCTCGACCGTCGCCATCTGCTTCTGGAGACGCAGGAGACGTCTTTCGTCGCGGGCCTCGATCAGCTCATGCACGATTGCGGCGGCGGCGGCGAAGCGGGTCTTGATCCCGCGCTGGCAGGCGGCCAGGCCGATCCCGAGGGCGACATGGGTCTTGCCGACGCCGGACGGGCCGAGGGCGATGACGTTCTCCCGTCGGCTGACGAACTCGCCGCGGGCAAGGTTCAGGACGAGTTTCTTGTTCAATTGCGGGATGGCGTCGAAATCGAAGCTCTCCAGGCTCTTGATCGCCGGGAACCTGGCGGCCTTGATGCGCCGATCGATCATCCGCGCCTCCCGATCCAGCAGCTCCAGTTCGATCAGCCGGGCGAGATAGCGGACATGGTCGACATTCTCCTCGGCGCATTGCCGGGCGATCTTCTCATGCTCGCGCAGCACGGTGGGGAGCTTCAGTTTCTTCAGGTGATGGCGCAGCAGGATTTCCGGCGCTTCGTTCGTCGCGGCGCTCATCATATCGCTCCGGCCATCAGAGCCATGTAGTCGGCCGGGTTGGTCGCCGCGACGGCGGAGACGGGCAGATGCGGGTACTCCTTCAGGTCCAGCCGCGGCGGGCGGTTCTCGGTTTTGCAGAGCGCCAGATGCTTCACCGCGTCGGCGCTGATCGCCCCGAGCTCCAGCGCGTCGCGCACGGCGGATCGGACCACGGGCTCGGGGAAGACCTTGAACAGCTGCAGCACCTGCACGAACTCGCGCTTGCCGGCGGATCTGCGGTTCCTCTGGCTGAGCCGCGCCTCCAGGAGGCGGCGCAGCCGGTCGAAGTCATCGCCCAGATCCCAGCCCTGCAGGGGCGCGGCCTGATCGAGGGCCCCCACCTTGCGCTCGATCAGATCGAGATAATGCAGCGGGTCGAAGACGAAGTCCTCGGCGGCGTAGGAGCGTCTGTGGCGGGCGATCTCCTCGGCGCCCGCTTCGATGACGATCTCATCGACATAGGCTTTGACCATCACGTCCCTGTGGGCGTAGGCGACGGGAACCGAGTAGTCCGTGTTTTTGTAGCGGACCAGCGCCAGGCTGCTCGCCCGGCCGGGCCGCTTATGGCAGGCCTCGAACGGCGTCGCCGGCAGATCCATGAACGCCGCCCGATCCGCGTCCAGCCGGGCGCCGATGCTGGCGCTTTCCACCCCGCGCAGCACCGCCGACAGGCGCTCCCGGCAGCGCTCCAGCAGCATCGCGTTCAAGGCGTCGATGTCGGGCGCCGACGGATTCGGAACCATGAAGCTCCGGCGCGCAAAGCCCACCATCCCCTCCACCTTGCCTTTATCGTTCCCCCGACCTGGGCGGCCGAACCGGTCCTCGAACAGGTAATGCGACTGCAAGGCCTCGAACATCCGGCTGCGCTTGCGGGTCCCGTCGCCAAGGATCTGCGCCACCGCCAGCCTGGTGTTGTCATAGAGAATGGAGAGGGGAACACCGCCGAAGAACGCAAAAGCCTCCACATGCCCGTCGCAAAACGCCTCAGCCGTCTCCGCGTGATAGGCCTTCACGAAGAAGGCGTCGCTCTGTGGCAGGCTCACCACGAAGAACCGGATCTTCCGCTCGACCCCGCCAAGCACGACGGTCGCTTCGCCGAAGTCGGCCTGCGCCTGGCCCGGGGGATGCGCGAGCGGAACAAAGGCCTCCTTCAGGTGCTGGCGCCGAGGGCGCACATGGTCCCGCACCGTCGTATACCCGCCCTCGAACCCGCGCTCATCGCGAAGCCGCTCGAAGATCCGCCGCACCGTGTGTCGCTGCTTCTTCGGAACCTCCCGGTCCGAGATCAGGATCTGATCAACGAAATCCGCGTGCGCGTCCATCCGGCTGCGTGGCCGCTGCGACTTCAGCCGATAACCAGGCGGTTCGGAGAACCGCAACATCTTCGACACCGTCGCCCGATCGATCCCGAAAGCCAGCGCCGCTTCCCGCTCGCTCATCCCGTCGCGCAGAACCGCCCGCCGGACGCGATGATAAATCTCCAACCCGTACATCCCCGCCTCAAACCAAACCTCAATGGTTCGAGACTTCCACGTGGCGGGTTTTTACGCCGCCCGCAGCGAAGACATTCCGCCGCTCCCGTGGTTGGATTTACAGGCGCCCTCTACACACTCGCCGGTATCCTGGCCTTCGCCGCAAACAAGAACGCCGTCGCAGAGGGCGACGGCGTCGGTACGTTCTTGATGGTTGCGGGGGTAGGATTTGAACCTACGACCTTCAGGTTATGAGATCGCTCTGGCCTCTTCGCACGGACTGCGCTGAATTGCGCCTATCTACCCTATCTTATTGATTGCCTTACTTTTTTATTGACGGGAACTACGCTCACTTTCTACGCCTTTCGCCATGACTTGCCGCCAATTGCTTCCACAGTGCTTCCACAAGGCGCGCTTTCCGGGCGGCGAGCATCGGAGAAATGGCGATGCCCAAACTAACCAAACGCAGCGTTGAAGCGCTCAAGCCGGCGGCGAGAAACTACTTCGTCTGGGACGACGAGATCAAAGGCTTCGGCGTCCGGGTGATGCCCTCGGGGACTAAAACCTATCAGGTGCAGTATCGGAAGGGCGGGCGCACGCGGCGTGCCTCCATAGGGAGGCATGGCAACATCACAGCCGAGATCGCCCGCGCCAAGGCCAAGGAGCTGATGGGCGAGGTCTCCAAGGGCGAGAACCCGGTCGAAGAGATCGCCCAGCACCGCCGCGCGCCGACCGTTGCGGCCCTCTGCGAGCGGTTCTTCGAAACGCATGTGATGGAGCGCTGCAAGCCCTCGACGCAGGCCGAGTACCGCCGCGCCATCGACAAGTTCATCAACCCCGCCATCGGCGGCTTCAAGGTGATCGACGTCGAGCGCAAGGACGTGGCCGCGCTCCATGAAAAACACCGCGACAAACCCTATCAGGCCAACCGGACGCTTGGCGTAATCTCAAAGATGTTCAATCTCTCCGAAGTCTGGGGGCTGAGACCGGACGGCTCCAACCCGTGTCGCCATGTCCCGAAGTATCGCGAGAAGAAGCGCGAGCGGTATCTCAGTCAGGCCGAGTTGCTGCGCTTGGGCGAAGTCCTGGCGGAGGCGCAGCAGGACGGATCGGAATCGGTCTACGTCATCGCCGCCTTCCGCCTCCTGATCCTGACCGGCTGCCGCCTTGGCGAGATACAGACGCTCAAGTGGGAATGGGCAGCCTCACCTGATTGGTCCGGTTTGAATGTTAGTGCATCACTGGCCTGGTTTCCATTGGGACGATGGATTCTGGCGCCGGTGGCCGATAGCCGAGTGCGCTGTGGGGCCGTTTCGTGTTGTAGTGCTTTCTCCAGCCCTCGATGATGATCTGGGCCTCTCTCAGCGAATAGAAGATCTCCCCGTTGAGCAATTCGTCTCGGAACCGGGCGTTGAAGCTTTCGACGTAGCCGTTCTCCCACGGCGAGCCTGGCTCGATGAAGGCGGTCTTCGCGCCAACGGCGGCGATCCAGTCCCGGACGGCCTGGGCGACGAACTCGGGGCCATTGTCGCTTCGGACGAATTCGGGCGGTCCGCGCAGGATGAAGAGATCGGTGAGCGCGTCGATCACGTCGGTCGAGTTCAGCTTTCGCTTCACCCGGATCGCCAGGCATTCCCGGCTGAACTCGTCGAGGATGTTCAAAGTCCGGAACGCCTTGCCGTCATCCGTCCGGCAATGGACGAAGTAGTAGCTCCAGACATGGTTCCGATACTCTGGCCGAAGCCGCACACACGAGCCATCGTTCAGCCATAGCCGTCCCTTCTTCGGTTGCTTCGGTGGAACCTTCAAACCCTCTCGCCGCCATAATCGCTCGATCCGGCCGTCGCTGACCCGCCAGCCTGCGTCTCTCAGCAGCGCAGCGACGCGACGGTATCCGTAGCTGCCATATTGCCTGGCAAGTTCGATCATGTCGGCCACAAGCCGGTCTTCGTCTTCTCGGCCGCGTGGCTGATGTCTTTGCGTTGATCGATGCTGCCCCAGCACCCGGCAGATTCGGCGTTCCGACACCTTCATCTCACTGCGGATCAGCTCGATGCAGGCGCGGCGACGGGCGGGGCTCAAAAGTTTCCCCGTGCAGCTTCCTTCAGGATCAGCTTGTCCAGGGTCAGGTCCGACACGGCCTTTCTCAGCCGTTCGTTCTCCTTCTGAAGCCGTTTGAGTTCCTTCAGTTGGTCGGTTCCCATGCCGCCATACTGCTTTCGCCATCGGTAATAGGTCTGCTCGGTGATACGAACCTCCCGGATCGCGTCCACACGCGTCATCCCCTGCCCGACAAGCACATCAACCTGCCGTAGCTTCCGAACAATCTCTTCGGGCTTGTGCCGCTTGTTCGCCATTCTCTGTCCTCCGTTTCCTAAACATAACGGTGGACCAATTCAGCGGGGGCACTCCAGTCTCGCGCCAGAGGAACCGTTTCTGCCTGCCTTTGAGCTTCCCAATAAGGGGAAGGGTCCCGTGGAGGCTAAGCTTACCACACGCTATCGCGGTAGGGATCAGGGAGGAAATCCGAAAGCGATGCTCAGCGCCGGAAATCTCAATACGGCCGCGCTCACACTCTTCCTCTCTCTTCACCTCTCGGTGAAGCCGCTTTTGCCTTGGCTCGTGATCGACGACCCTGTTCAAAGCATGGATGAAATACACATCGCGCAATTTGCTGCGCTTCTACGCACCCTATCGAAACAGCGGGGCCGTCAAGTCATCATTGCGGTCCATGAACGCGCGCTCTTCGAGTATCTCGCCTTAGAATTAAGCCCCGCTTCGCCCGGCGACAAGCTCATTACAGTTGAGCTTTCTAGAGATGGCGACGGACAAACGATCTGTGATCCAAAACCGATCATATGGGACACCGACACGGTATATCGCGCCGAAGTCAGTTGAGCGTCGAACGGCCGCGCGGTTTGGGGCCCACCGGAACTAAGCAACGGCGTTCTTGCAATTGCTCTGTACGAATGCGCTCCTCACCCTGCCTGCGCTGATCGGCGGCATGAAAGGCACGGACAGTCCGGGCCTGAAAACCCGAAGAGGAGAACATTCATGAAATCGATCAGACTGACCTTTACGCGCGCCGCCACCATCTCGGGCGGTATCAGCCTCACCGCGCTGTTCCTGCTCGCGCTCGCCATCGACGATGACGCAAAGCGCGCAGACAAACGCAAACGCGAAAAGCGTGAACGCGCTGCCAAGCCACCGCGTAAACCGGGCAAACCGCTCAGCGGTCCCCGCCCCTGGTAGACATTCCGACCGGATATAAGCGATCAGTTCACCTTTCTTTGATCGCTTATAAACGATCATAAATTTGACATTCGACCGTATTTAGCCTATCATAAATCATGAGTTTGATAGCATATGGGCGATCAACATGAAGGCAACGCAACGAGAAGCCGCCCGGCGGCACCTGGATAAGAAGCTGGTTCCATTGCAAAATAGCGATGCGATGGTGCGTCCGCCGCGCGGCTGGATCAAGGCGATCCGCGAAGCGCTCGGCCTGACGACGCGCCAGTTTGCAAAGCGCCTCTCATTAAGCCAGTCACGCGCTGTCGAAATCGAGCAAGCCGAGGCGAGTGGCAGCATTACGCTCGAGTCTTTGAGACGCGCCGCCGAGGCGCTTGATTGCCGGCTGGTCTACGCGCTGGTGCCGGCCTCCCCGCTTGAGCAGATGGTCGAAGAGCGCGCGCTCGAAAAAGCACGCCAGCGCCTCAAGAAAACCCGTCACACCATGGCGCTGGAAAATCAGAGCGTCGATGCCGCTGATGAGCAAGAGCAGCTCCGCCAGCTCACGCAAAAGCTGCTCGCCCGCCCCGGCTCCGGGCTCTGGGATGATGACTAGATGGGATGTTGAGTAGAGGCCATGAATGACCGGACCACTTGATGCACAGGATGATGCCAGCACACCGCTGGATGAGGAAGAGAAAGAGGGGCTGATTCCCTCCTACATCACCTTGCGCAGCGAACTGAACGAAGCCGAGCAGGCAAATATTCTCGAAGCGCAGGACTGGGCCTATGGACGCGGGCGCGATGTGCTGGACGCCGGATTTATCGATCGTCTGCACAAGCGCATGTTCGGCAATGTCTGGAAATGGGCCGGCACGCACCGGCGGACCGGAAAGAATATCGGCATCGAACCGTACCTGATCGGAGCCGAGCTTGCCCAGCTCATCGATAATTGCCGCTACTGGATCGAGAACAAGACCTTCCCGCCGGACGAGATCGCCGCGCGCTTTCATCACAAGCTCGTCTGGATTCATTGCTATCCCAACGGGAATGGCCGTCATGCCCGCCTTGCCACCGACCTGCTTCTCATCGCCATGGGCTGCGAGCCATTCACCTGGGGCAGCGCCAATCTGATCGATGCGGGAAAGACCAGAGAAGAGTATGTCGCCGCCCTGCGCGCAGCAGATGATCATGACATCACGCCCCTGCTCACGTTCGTTCGCAGCTAGATCACGAGAGATTTTCAATGAGTTCATCAAGGCCACACCGGATCAAGAGGAGCAGGCTGAAAGGCGCGCTCCTGCGTCCGCTCGGCCATCGTTATTGGGGGGCCGAGCAATCCGATTCAGAAGTGATCCTGCTTGGCGGTGCGGGCAAAGCCGTACCGTTCTCGGAGATGGCCGGCCCCGCATCGCTGAGCAAGACACTTGGCTTCTCTACAATCACCTTGCCGCTCAGGGACGGCACAGCGATCAAGATCGCTGGGTTAGATCGCGAACGCGCGTCACGATCATCGGCCCGATGATGATCATCACCACCACCACCATAAACATGATCATGATCGCCATGACCATCATGGCCGGGGTATCTGGCCTCATGCCATGCGGGCAGTGCCGGCTCTTACATGTCTGATGGGCCTAATCATCCGCCGGACGCGCGAAGGTGTCCCGCTCCAAAAGGCCGCGTTCGCTAACGACATCGATGCGCGCTATGTCTTCGCGCAGCAACGGCGCGCTCGTGCCCTGGGTGATATAGAATCGGGTCAGCTCGCCATCGCGCAAGGCAAAGTAGCCGTTCCAGCGATAGGCCGCCGGATCGTCTTCAAGGTAATCATCGGAGATGATCCGCAGCGCGGATTCCATGTTTGAAAACGCTCTGGCTGCGCAAACAAGTGTGCCGTCTTTTGCTTCTACAGTTAAAAAATATCTCATACATTATTATACCTTACCACCGCGCCGGAACGAACAAAGAGCGGGTCCAGGCAGACTCATCCGGATCGCCGCGGATCAAAGAGGGCCAAAGCGGTCCGCTATGCGGTCTTGTCCGCCCCGCCGGACAGCGACGCTTGGAGTGAGGCCGCCTAAGCGGCGGCCTCTTCGGTCTTGGATTTCTGCAAACCGTGCATGTAGTCCACGGCACGCTGCGCATGCGCAGCCGCCGCAAAGATCGCGCGCTTGTCATTCCGCAGAATCTCAAGCCATGAGCCGATATAGGCGGCATGATCGTTCCGATCTTCGAGCTTCAAACCGAGATCGGCACACAGGAAGGCGGCACCAAACTCGGCGACAAGCTCTTCCTTGGCGTAGCCGGTATCGCCGAAACGCTTCTGATCGAAGGAGCGATCAAGCCGTGATGGATGCCGCGTCCAGTGCACGCTCTCATGCGCCAGCGTCGCGTAGTAGCTCTGCGCACCCACGAAGACCTCGAATAGCGGCATCTGGATGTGATCAGACGCCATCCGGTAATAGGCGGCATTGCCGCCATTCATGATGGTCGCACCAAGCGCCTCAAAGAAGGCATCAGCTTTCTCGATCCGCTCATCGGGATTATCGGACACCTCAGAGCGTGCGTAGTAATGCGCGGGTAAGCCATCGATCTGCTCGGTATTGAAGACGGTGTAGCCTTTCATGAAGGGGATGGTGACATCGACATCATCGCCGGAGGCCTCATCGGTTTCCGATTTGACGATCGTGTTCGCGTAGACGACAGGCGAGCCTTTTTCGCCCTTGCGGACATGACCGCCCAGCGCGCGCGCCTGTTTGAAGGTCATCCAGATCGGTGCTGCAAAGCCGCGCTCCATCGCGGATGCCCAGAGGGTCAGGACGTTAATGCCACTGTAGGTTTCGCCGCTCCAGCGCAGGGGCCGCGAGACAGGTCCGGCGGCGTGACCGGCATTCCAGGGCTGGGTCCAGGGCTTCACGCCCTTTGCCAGCGAGCCGATGATCTGATCGGTGATACGCGTGTAGATGTCACTCTTTTGATTATTCGGGCGGTTATTTTTGGTCGTGCTCATGATGCTTCTCCTTTCGCTTTGATCCTTGAGGACGCGAAAGAAGAAGGCCGGAGAGACCAGCCGGCCGGTCACTGCCGACAGGCAGCTACGGGCAACACGGGCCGAAGGCTGGCGCGGGCAGCCCGTTGACCGGACGGCGCTCCGGCCAGACTAAGCGTCAACCCTCAAGGAAGAAAAAGCGGCAAGGAGAATGATCGGCCAGACCAAATCGAGACAACCAGACCGCCCCGAACATATCGCAGCGATCATCACCCATCAGCGTTCATCTGAGAGCAATCGCAAGCTGCGCGAGGGATGGACGCCGGATGGCCGAGACCCGGCGAAGCAGGGGCTCGGTTCACGACAGCCCGGCCCTGCCGAAGCCAGCGGCGAGGGAGGGCGCGCCCGCGAAAAAGATGGAAAAGAACGGAGATCAGTGGCTACTTGATATTGAGCCGGACCCACGCGGCGACTTCGTGCTCGTCGATACCCATCTGAGCGAAGGCCTGGCGCACATGCGGGGATTGCTCGTCGTAATACTCGGCATGGTGGGCCGCGATGATCTGCGCATCGCTCATGCCCTGACACTCTTCGATAAAATCGCGCACCGGATCGTCGGTCATGGCGGACCTCCTCTGCATCAACATCGATCACCCCGCCGGAACATCGAGATCCCCGGCGATGAATGTTTCTGCGCACTCATAGTGCCAGTTCGTACTTCTCGGCGTGCTGTAGCGGACCGGAACGCAGCCGGGGATGTGAGGCTTGTCCTCCGACCGGTAATACACGACCCGCGGGGCACGCAACGCGGATGTCAGCGCGGTGAATAACGGGAGATAATCCTTGCCGCCAAAAAAGAGCACGGGCTCATCGCCCTCTGGCGGCACCATGCAAAAATCCTCATAGCGATCCGCCCTCTTACGCCGCTTGTAGGCATGCTCGTTCCGGGCCTGCGCGGAAAAGGTGATGTCATAGTCCGGGGTCAGAAAATCCGCACGGATGAGACCCCACCCTGCTGAAAGAATATAAAGCTTCTTGGTTCCGACCTGCTGCGCGAGCGCCTGATAGACTGGTGGTCTGTAGAGTTCGAAGGCGCGGGCAAGCCCTAATGGATTGGCCCCATTTTCGTTGTTGTATTGCAGGAGCATCTCACGCCAGGTGCCGCCCTGACCGGACTCATCGTCGGGCCGCGCGTAGCTGTAGCCATCGGCGGGAGCGGGATCGGGCTGGGCGACGAACTTGACCGGCTTGCCGCGCCCATCCCTCATCGTACCGGCATTCTTGAATTTCGAACCGGCGCATTGAATGACGACAATCATCGGTCCTCCCCCATCCCGGCAACATGATCTTCAAGACAGTCCAGAAATCCCGGATTGGAGTGCCCCCGCTGAATTGGTCCACCGTTATGTTTAGGAAACGGAGGACAGAGAATGGCGAACAAGCGGCACAAGCCCGAAGAGATTGTTCGGAAGCTACGGCAGGTTGATGTGCTTGTCGGGCAGGGGATGACGCGTGTGGACGCGATCCGGGAGGTTCGTATCACCGAGCAGACCTATTACCGATGGCGAAAGCAGTATGGCGGCATGGGAACCGACCAACTGAAGGAACTCAAACGGCTTCAGAAGGAGAACGAACGGCTGAGAAAGGCCGTGTCGGACCTGACCCTGGACAAGCTGATCCTGAAGGAAGCTGCACGGGGAAACTTTTGAGCCCCGCCCGTCGCCGCGCCTGCATCGAGCTGATCCGCAGTGAGATGAAGGTGTCGGAACGCCGGATCTGCCGGGTGCTGGGGCAGCATCGATCAACGCAAAGACATCAGCCACGCGGCCGAGAAGACGAAGACCGGCTTGTGGCCGACATGATCGAACTTGCCAGGCAATATGGCAGCTACGGATACCGTCGCGTCGCTGCGCTGCTGAGAGACGCAGGCTGGCGGGTCAGCGACGGCCGGATCGAGCGATTATGGCGGCGAGAGGGTTTGAAGGTTCCACCGAAGCAACCGAAGAAGGGACGGCTATGGCTGAACGATGGCTCGTGTGTGCGGCTTCGGCCAGAGTATCGGAACCATGTCTGGAGCTACGACTTCGTCCATTGCCGGACGGATGACGGCAAGGCGTTCCGGACTTTGAACATCCTCGACGAGTTCAGCCGGGAATGCCTGGCGATCCGGGTGAAGCGAAAGCTGAACTCGACCGACGTGATCGACGCGCTCACCGATCTCTTCATCCTGCGCGGACCGCCCGAATTCGTCCGAAGCGACAATGGCCCCGAGTTCGTCGCCCAGGCCGTCCGGGACTGGATCGCCGCCGTTGGCGCGAAGACCGCCTTCATCGAGCCAGGCTCGCCGTGGGAGAACGGCTACGTCGAAAGCTTCAACGCCCGGTTCCGAGACAAATTGCTCAACGGGGAGATCTTCTATTCGCTGAGAGAGGCCCAGATCATCATCGAGGGCTGGAGAAAGCACTACAACACGAAACGGCCCCACAGCGCACTCGGCTATCGGCCACCGGCGCCAGAATCCATCGTCCCAATGGAAACCAGGCCAGTGATGCACTAACATTCAAACCGGACCAATCAGGTGAGGCTGCCCACCCCTGCTGTGCGAATTTGTGTGAGGGCTGTGTGAGGCCATTTACATATAGCACAGACTGTCGGATCGCGCGAGAGGCGGGCTCAAAATAGCAAAAAACCCCTGCGATGCAGGGGCTTAGCGCTTGGGATTCTGGTTGCGGGGGTAGGATTTGAACCTACGACCTTCAGGTTATGAGATCGCTCTCGGCCAAACGCACCGTATGCGCCGAATTGCGCCCATCTACTCTATCTTATTGATTGCCTTACTTTTTTATTGACGGGAACTACGCTCACTTTCTACGCCTTTCGCCATGACTTGCCGCCAATTGCTTCCACAGTGCTTCCACAAGGGCGCGCTTTCCGGGCGGCGAGCATCGGAGAAATGGCGATGCCCAAACTAACCAAACGCAGCGTTGAAGCGCTCAAGCCGGCGGCGAGAAACTACTTCGTCTGGGACGACGAGATCAAAGGCTTCGGCGTCCGCGTGATGCCGTCCGGAACCAAGACCTATCAGGTGCAATATCGAAAGGGCGGTCGCACACGGCGCGCCTCCATTGGGCGGCATGGCAACATCACGGCCGAGATCGCCCGCGCCAAGGCCAAGGAGCTGATGGGCGAGGTCTCCAAGGGCGAGAACCCGGTCGAGGAGATCGCCCAGCACCGTCGCGCGCCGACCGTTGCGGCTCTTTGCGAGCGGTTCTTCGAAACCCACGTCATGGAGCGCTGCAAACCCTCGACGCAGGCAGAGTACCGGCGCGCCATCGACAAGTTCATCAATCCCGCCATCGGCGGCTTCAAGGTGATCGACGTCGAGCGCAAGGACGTAGCCGCGCTCCATGAGAAACACCGCGATAAGCCCTATCAGGCCAACCGGACGCTTGGCGTGATCTCGAAGATGTTCAATCTCGCCGAAGTCTGGGGCCTGCGCCCCGATGGCTCGAACCCTTGCCGTCATGTGCCGAAGTATCGCGAGAAAAAGCGCGAGCGCTATCTCAGCCAGGCCGAGCTGCTGCGCCTCGGCGAAGTGCTAGCAGACGCGGAGCAAGACGGGTCGGAGTCGATCTATGTGATCGCCGCCTTCCGGCTGCTGATCCTGACCGGCTGTCGCCTCGGCGAGATACAAACCCTCAAATGGGAATACGTCACCCCCTTCGGCATGGAGCTGCCAGACAGCAAGACCGGCGCGCGGCGCATTCCCCTGCCCGAAGCCGCGCGGGACGTGCTGGCGGCGCTGCCACGGCCGCTGGGCAACACCTACGTCATCGCAGGCAAGCTCGGAGGCCAGCACATCACCGACTTGCAGCACCCGTGGCGACGCATCCGAGAGCGGGCTGGGCTGGACGACGTGCGCATTCATGATCTCCGCCACACCTACGCCTCTAACGCGGTCTCGTCCGGCATGCCGATCCAAATGGTCGGACGGCTACTCGGCCACACCCAACTCCAGACCACGATGCGCTATGCGCATCTCGCCGACGATCCGGTGCGCCGGGCGGCGGAGGAAAACGCGGAGCGGCTGAGCGCCTTGGTGAGCGCGCCTAACGTAAGGCGGGCGGCGCTGCGGCTGGTCGAATAGCGGAGCGGCCCCTTACATTATCTTATCTTATGTAGGGATCTTATCTTATGTAGGCGCGCGCGGCGCGATCCGAACGGGTCTGAGTTCACGCCGCCCGTTCAAACACCGCCGCCGGTTCGTGGCGGTCGAGGATTTCCCTCACTTCTCGCTCAATGTCGTTCGGGATCATGACCTTGACCAGGGTGTTATCGCGGTCGAGGAAAACTTTTTCCCGATCCAGCCCGCTGTTGATCAGGTCGTCCAGCGCGTTGCGCGCCTGATCGAGAGAGTCGAACTCTCCGGAAAGAATTTTGGTCATCTGCGCCTCCTGCGGATTGCGTTCGCGTCCCCCGCAGCCTCTAGGGCGTTTGACCGGAAATATACCACGATGGCGACCAGCGAGACAGCGGCGCGCGAACGCGCGTCACTATTGGCGCTTAATGCTCTGGTGGAGACCCGATTCGCTTATCCCGGCCCAATGACGGCCTACCATGAACAAGCCAACCGTCAGCGGTTCGGCGCATCCCCTCAAGCGATGGAGCCCCGCACCGACATCTCGACGTGCTTTCAATGGCTTAAGGAACATTTGCGGAACAAAATAGGCTCAGTGCCTAATTTTTTTGTTTCAATTCAGGCGCAGCTCGCCCATCTAAAGGGCATCGGGCCGTAACAGAGCGAGTGATTTTAAATGAGTGCAGTAAATACCTACCGCGAGAGTGGCAACGACTATTGGGATGGCTTCATTGACGAAGTAATGGCGGCGGATTTTCTCCAGCAGAGTATTCGCACATTGCAGAAATGGCGAGTCCACGGGTCCGGTCCAAAGTTTTACAAGACCGGCCGTTCGGTACGGTACCGCCGTCGAGACATCGACGCCTGGGCGACGGATCGGGCTAAGCAGCACACTTCCGAAGTTTAAGTTTTGCCCGTGCGAGGTTGGCGGCGTCGCGCGGGATTTTGGGGCCGGACGGCTCTAAACCAGGGCGCGGGGTCTCATCACCCCGCGCCCTACCCTCTCCCGCCGCTGGCGTAGCGTCTGGACTTGTGCCGCGCCCTTTCAATCTTCACCGCCGGGCGTCAGCCCGGCCCCAAAACAAAAGCCGCCCCGCCGGAGGCTCTTTCTTCGGGCGCGCAGCGCCCGATCCCCTCGAAGCGGGAAGAATGACCGGCAGGACGGCAAGGAGGGGGGTTCTTGTAGCACCCCCCTCCAGAAATACAGACGCGTAGGAGAGAGCAAATGGACGTAGTGCATCGCGGCTTCGATGGCCTCGACGTCAGCTTCCAGGGCCAGATTGATTTCGAGTTCGCCGAACGGCTTGAGGCGGCCAAATCCGCCGCGGCCGATGAAAAATGCAATCAGTTGTTGGAGATTCGCGGCGTAAAGATGCATGTCGCCGAAACTGGTGCGCGAGGCGGCTACGCCTACCGCTGCGACACAGGCCCCTTTGGCGCGACATGGTTTTTCAAAAACCCTAATCCTCGCGACTCGTGGGGCCTCCGAGTCTCCTGCAAGTCGCTGCCGTTGGCCGTCCATGGCCTTGGACGAGTGCGCGCCGATCTCTATGCATTTCTTGACGCCCTCGGGATCGCGACCACGCCCCTGGGCGTCAGTATCGGCCGGGTGGATTACGCCGTCGACATTCTCGCCCCCGGCTTCGTCCTCGACCCGGATTGCTTCGTCATGCACTCACAGGCGACCCGCGCCGATCACATCGAAGGCGCGGATGTGCAAATCCATGGCCGATCCGGCCGCTGCACCTCCGTCACCATCGGCAAAATGCCGGGGCGACAAGTGATCCTCTACGACAAGCGCGCTGAAGTGATCTCCAAGGGCAAGGTCGAATGGTGGGAAATCTGGAACGCCGCGCGAAAGGCCGAAGGCGCGCCGCCATTAGACCCCTCCGATGCCGCCGCAAGCACGGTCTGGCGGGCCGAACTCCGCGCCGGCAAGAGGCACCTGAAGGACAAGTGGGCCATCCGCACCTGGGCGGAACTCGACGAACGTCTTGGCGACCTCATGGCGGCGGCGCTCGACGCCGTGCGCTACTGTCAACCGATGGCCGATGGCAACCGCTCGCGCTGGCCGGATGACCCCCTCTGGAGCACCGTTCGCCAACAAATCACCGGCGATCTATTCGAGATGCGCAGTCACGTCGATCCGGACCTCGTTCGTGAAGTGCTCCGGGCCGAGCATCAACAGATGCTAGTGGGGCAGATGTCTGGCCTGTCAGTCGCTCTGGCGGTTGCCGAGGGCTGCGCCTCCGACGACTATGAGGGCCTGCTCCAGAAGCTTCCCCACACCTTGCTCAGACACGCCGATAAGCACGCAACGCCGATGGCTGAGCGGTTTGGCAGGGTCGAGGCGCGATATGCGTTTAGATGACGGATAGATCCGTATGGTCGCCAAGGGAGCGGGCAAGCGAACGTTCGCAGTTGCTTTTGCCACGTTCACTTGGCGACCTACCCGGACTTCGACGGCTGGGGCGCCCGCACAACCTCCAACGTCGCGCGCATCATCGAAAACATGTAAACTGGTCCGGTATTCTGGTTTCAATGCCGACCGTGAAAAGGCGGAAACCCATGCAAATTCGAAACATAATCCTTTGCCTGGCCGTCATTCTGTCATGCTTGGCGCATGGCTCCGACAAGGCCTACGGACAGTCCCCCGCGCTGCTTGAGGCCTACGACCGCTACAGCGCCCTTTATCAGCAAGGGCGATACTCGGAGGCGACCCCTTACGCCGCCGAGGCGTTGCGACTGGGGGAGGAAGAGTTTGGTCCAGACCACCCGACGACCGCCGCCCTTCTAAACGACCTGGCCGAGCTTTATCGAGCCCAGGGCGACTACGAAGCGGCCGCGCCGCTCTATGGACGCTCTCTAGAGATCCGGGAGAAGGTTCTCGGGCCCGAGCATCCATATGTGGCGCAGAGCCTCAATAACCTGGCGCTGCTCCACCAGGCCGAGGGCGACTACGCTGCGGCTGCGCCGCTCTTCCGACGCTCTCTAGCGATCTGGGAAAAGGCCCTCGGGCCCGGGCATCCGGATGTGGCCAAGAGCCTAAACAACCTGGCATCCGTCTATGAAGACCAGGGCGATTACGAAGCGGCCGCGCCTCTCTACCAGCGCTCCCTGGCGATCCTGGAGAAGGTTCTCGGGCCCGCGCATCCGCAGGTGGCGCTGAGCCTCAACAACCTGGCGAGCCTTCGCCAAGGCCAGGGCAACTACGCTGCAGCCGAGCCGCTCTACCGGCGCTCGCTGACGATCCTAGAAAAGGCGCTCGGGCCCGAGCATCCGCAGGTGGCGCTGAGCCTCAACAATCTGGCGGGGCTCCACCAAGCCCAAGGCGACTACGAAGCGGCCACGCCGCTCTACCGGCGTTCCTTGGCGATCCTGGAAAAGGCGCTCGGGCCCGAGCATCCGCACGTGGCGCTGAGCCTCAACAACCTGGCATCCGTCTATGAAGACCAGGGCGACTACGAAGCGGCCGCGCCGCTCTACCGGCGCTCGCTGGCGATCCGGGAAAAGGCGCTCGGGCCCGCGCATCCGCACGTAGCGCAGAGCCTCAACAACCTGGCGAGCCTTCGCCAAGGCCAGGGCGACTACGCTGCAGCCGAGCCGCTCTACCGGCGCTCGCTGACGATCCTGGAAAAGGCGCTCGGGCCCGCGCATCCGCACGTGGCGCAGAGCCTCAACAATCTGGCGGAGCTGTATCGAGCCCAAGGCGACTACGAAGCGGCCGAACCGCTCTACCAGCGCTCCCTGGCGATCTCGGAGGCGACACTCGGATCCAAGCATCCGCAGGTGGCGCTGAGCCTCAGCAACCTGGCGAGCCTTCGCCAAGGCCAGGGCGACTACGCCGCAGCCGCGCCGCTCTATGGACGCTCTCTAGAGATCCGGGAGAAGGTTCTCGGGCCCGCGCATCCGCAGGTGGCGCAGAGCCTCAACAACCTGGCATTGCTCCACCAGGTCCAGGGCGACTACGCCGCAGCCGAGCCACTCTACCGGCGTTCGCTGGCGATATGGGAAAAGGCCCTCGGGCCTGAGCATCCGGACGTGGCGACGAGCCTCAACAACCTGGCGGGGCTTCACCGAGCCCAGGACGACTACACCGCGGCCGAGCCACTCTACCAGCGTTCGCTGGCGATCCTGGAAAAGGCCCTCGGGCCCGCGCATCCGCACGTGGCGCGGAGCCTCAACAACCTGGCGTTGCTCCACCAGGTCCAGGGCGACTACGCCGCAGCCGAGCCACTCTACCGGCGTTCGCTGGCGATATGGGAAAAGGCCCTCGGGCCTGAGCATCCGGACGTGGCGACGAGCCTAGAGAACTATGCCGACCTACTTCGCGAGACCGACCGACAGATCGAAGCTCTGGAGGTGGAGGCCCGCGCCGCTGCGATCCGCGCAAAGTACGAGTGAGCGAACCCCGCCAGTCATAGCAGAATGGACTCAAAGCCAGGCTGCGAGGTCTCGCTGATCTGGATGCGCCGAACGTCCTGATTGGGTGGCGGATTCAACCGGCTTAGCGCTGCACTCAGTCCGCGTTGGCGCCATACCCGGACTTCGGCGGCTGGGGCGCCCGCACAACCTCAAACTTCACGCTCATCGTCGAAAACATGTAAACTGGCCCAGTATTCTGGTTTCAAAGCCGACCGTGAAGAGGCGGAAACCCATGCAAATTCGAAACACAATCCTTTGCCTGGCCGTCATCCTGGCATGCTTGGCGCATGGCTCCGGCAAGGCCTACGGACAGTCGCCCGCGCTTCTCGAGGCCTACGACCGCTACAGCGCCCTTTATCAGCAAGGGCGATACTCGGAGGCGACCCCTTACGCCGCCGAGGCGTTGCGACTGGGAGAGGAAGAGTTTGGTCCGGATCACCCGATGACCGCCACCCCTCTAAACGACCTAGCGGAGCTTTATCGAGCCCAGGGCGACTACGAAGCAGCCGCGCCGCTTCTCCGACGCGCGCTGGCGACTCGGGAAAAGGTCCTCGGGCCTGAGCATCCGGACGTGGCGCTCAGCCTCAACAACCTGGCGGCGCTCTACCAGGACCAAGGAGACTACGAAGCGGCCGCGCCGCTCCACCGCCGCTCTCTAGCGATCTGGGAGAAGGCGCTCGGGCCTGAGCATCCGGACGTGGCGCTCAGCCTCAACAACCTGGCGCTGCTCCACCAGGACCAAGGCGACTACAAAGCGGCCGCGCCGCTCTACCGGCGTTCCCTGACGATCCGGGAAAAGGCCCTCGGGCCCGAGCATCCGGACGTGGCGAACAGTCTCAACAACCTGGCCGGGCTCCACCAGGCCCAGGGCGACTACGAAGCGGCCGCGCCGCTCCACCGCCGCTCTCTAACGATCCGAGAAAAGGCCCTCGGGCCCGAGCATCCGGACGTGGCGGCGAGCCTCAGCAACCTGGCGGGGCTTCACCAGGCCCAGGGCGACTACGACGCGGCCACGCCGCTCTACCGGCGTTCCTTGGCGATCCTGGAAAAGGCGCTCGGGCCCGAGCATCCGGACGTGGCGGCGAGCCTCAACAACCTGGCGGGGCTCCACCAGGCCCAAGGCGACTACGACGCGGCCGCGCCGCTCTACCGACGCGCTCTGGCGGTCCGGGAGAAGGTCCTCGGGCCCGAGCATCCGCAGGTGGCGCTGAGCCTCAACAACCTGGCGAGCCTTCGCCAAGGCCAGGGCAACTACGCTGCAGCCGAGCCGCTCTACCGGCGCTCGCTGGCGATCCAGGAAAAGGCGCTCGGGCCCGAGCATCCGGACGTGGCGCTGAGCCTCAACAACCTGGCTACCCTCAATGAAGACCAGGGCGACTACGAAGCGGCCGCGCCGCTCTACCGCCGCTCTCTAGCAATCCGAGAAAAAACCCTCGGGCCCGAGCATCCGGACGTGGCGGCGAGCCTCAACAACCTGGCGAGCCTTCGCAAAGCCCAAGGCGACTACAAAGCGGCCGCGCCGCTCTACCGGCGTTCCCTGACGATCCTGGAAAAGACCCTCGGACCCGATCATCCGCAGGTAGCGCTGAGCCTCAACAACCTGGCGGAGCTTTATCGAGCCCAGGGCGACTACGAAGCAGCCGCGCCGCTTCTCCGACGCGCGCTGGCGACTCGGGAAAAGGTCCTCGGGCCTGAGCATCCGGACGTGGCGCTCAGCCTCAACAACCTGGCGGCGCTCTACCAGGACCAAGGAGACTACGCCGAGGCCGCGCCGCTCTACCGGCGCTCGCTGGCGATCAATGAAAAGGCGCTCGGGCCCGAGCATCCGCAGGTGGCGTTGAGCCTCAACAACCTGGCATCCCTCTATGAAGACCAGGGCGACTACGAAGCGGCCGCGCCGCTCTACCAGCGCTCGCTGGCGATCTATGAAAAGGTGCTCGGTCCCGAGCACCCCGCCGTGGCGACAAGCCTCAACAACTTGGCTAGCCTTCGCCAACGCCAGGGCGACTACGACGCGGCCGCGCCGCTCTACCGGCGTTCCCTGGCGATCCTGGAAAAGACCCTCGGAACCGATCACCCGCAGGTGGCGCTGAGCCTCAACAACCTGGCGGGGCTCCACCGAGACCAGGGCGATCACGACGCAGCCGCGCCGCTCTACCGGCGCTCGCTGACGATCCTGGAAAAGGCGCTTGGGCCCGAGCATCCGCACGTGGCTACGAGCGTCAACAACCTGGCGGGGCTCCACCAGGCCCGGGGCGACTACGAAGCAGCCGCGCCGCTTCTCCGGCGCGCGCTGGCGACTCGGGAAAAGGTCCTCGGGCCGGAGCATCCGGACGTGGCGGGTAGCCTCAACAACCTGGCGGGGCTCCACAAAGCCCAGGGCGACTACGAAGCGGCCGCGCCGCTTCTCCGGCGCGCGCTGGCGATCTATGAAAAGGTGCTCGGTCCCGAGCACCCCGCTGTGGCGACGAGCCTCAACAACCTGGCGGAGCTCTACAGGGACCAAGGCGACTACGACTCGGCCGCGCCGCTTTTCCGGCGCTCGCTGACGATCCTGGAAAAGGCGCTTGGGCCCGAGCATCCGCACGTGGCGCAGAGCCTCAACATCCTGGCGGCGCTCTACAGGGACCAAGGCGACTACGCCGCGGCCGAACCGCTCTACCAGCGCTCGTTGGCGATCTGGGAGGCGACGCTCGGGCCCGAGCACCCAAATCTGGCCCCGACGCTCAAGGGTCTGGCCGATATTAACCGTGCTCAGGGCGATTACGCCGAAGCCGAACGTCTCTACCGGCGCTCCCTGACTATTTTGGAGCGGGCTTTAGGACCCGAGCACCCGCACGTGCCCAAGGTTCTCGACAACTACGCGGCCCTGCTTCGCGAGACCGACCGACCGATCGAGGCGTCGGAGATGGAGGCCCGCGCCGCGGCGATCCGCGCGAAGCATGAGTAGCTCTTTGATGAAGAGCGACCGTCCACGCCTCACATTCAGCCTGTCTCCATTATGCCACGCCCTATTCCTCTTTCGATTGCTTCCACAGTGCTTCCACGGCGGACTGGAAGCACGGAAGGGGAACGCCCGGATGGCGCTTAACTATCTGATATAATGCGGGAAGTTTGGTTGCGGGGGTAGGATTTGAACCTACGACCTTCAGGTTATGAGCCTGACGAGCTACCGGACTGCTCCACCCCGCGTCAGAACCGCCTTTTGAGCGGCGTCGCCGTTTTCGCTCCGCGGCGTCGGATCGGGGGAGCATCCCGGTTTTCTGCGTTTGGCTGTCCTCGCCCTTGCGGGCTGCGGGCCGCCGGGGATTGCTCCACCCCGCGTTGGATCCTCGCCATTCCTCCGGAGAGGAGGCGTCCGGGTGTCGGACGGTGAGGCGAAGGTTTCATCGTTTAGAGAGAGATATGCGCGTCTTTCCCTGCGCGTCTTTCCAAGGTCTGGCGATGACCTACTCTCCCACGTCTTAAGACGCAGTACCATCGGCGCAACGGGTCTTAACGGCCGAGTTCGGGATGGGATCGGGTGTTTACCTCGCGCTGTGATCACCAGACCCAGGAAAGGCGCGCAGTTGCGCCCAGAGATGGGTCTCTTGGGTCAGACCTATGCAATTGAGTTTGCGTCGATCGGGTCCCTTTGGGGGACCACGATCGTCCGACTTCTGGATCGTATCAAGCCTATCGAGCGATTAGTACCGGTCGACTGAGCGGCTCACACCGCTTGCATCTCCGGCCTATCGACGTGGTGGTCTTCCACGGCTCTCAGGGAGACCTGGTTTCGAGGGGGGCTTCCCGCTTAGATGCCTTCAGCGGTTATCCCGTCCGCACATAGCTACTCTGCTGTGCCGCTGGCGCGACAACAGATCCACCAGTGGTGCGTCCACCCCGGTCCTCTCGTACTAGGGGCAGCTCCTCTCAAGTCTCCTACACCCACGGCAGATAGGGACCGAACTGTCTCACGACGTTCTAAACCCAGCTCACGTACCACTTTAATCGGCGAACAGCCGAACCCTTGGGACCTGCTCCAGCCCCAGGATGTGATGAGCCGACATCGAGGTGCCAAACACTGCCGTCGATATGGACTCTTGGGCAGTATCAGCCTGTTATCCCCGGCGTACCTTTTATCCGTTGAGCGATGGCCCTTCCACTCGGGACCACCGGATCACTATGGCCGACTTTCGTCTCTGCTCGACTTGTCAGTCTCGCAGTCAGGCGGGCTTCTGCCATTGCACTCTACGGTTGATTTCCGACCAACCTGAGCCCACCATCGCGCGCCTCCGTTACTCTTTGGGAGGCGACCGCCCCAGTCAAACTACCCGCCACAGAAGGTCCCGGATCCGGATAACGGACCGCGGTTAGACGTCAAGCAAGCGAAGGGTGGTATCTCAAGGGTGGCTCCACCGAGCTGGCGCCCGGGTTTCATAGCCCACCACCTATCCTGCACATCGCTGGCCTGACGCCAATCTGAAGCTGTAGTAAAGGTGCACGGGGTCTTTCCGTCTGACCGCGGGAACCCCGCATCTTCACGGGGAATTCAATTTCGCTGAGTCTGCGTTGGAGACAGCGGGGAAGTCGTTACGCCATTCGTGCAGGTCGGAACTTACCCGACAAGGAATTTCGCTACCTTAGGACCGTTATAGTTACGGCCGCCGTTTACCGGGGCTTCAATTCAAAGCTCTCACTTCTCCTTTTAACCTTCCGGCACCGGGCAGGCGTCAGACCCTATACGTCGCCTTGCGGCTTCGCAGAGCCCTATGTTTTTAGTAAACAGTCGCCACCCCCTGGTCTGTGCCCCCGACCCCTGGTTGCCCAAGAGCCGGGCCTCCTTCTCGCGAACTTACGGAGGTATTTTGCCGAGTTCCTTCAACGCAGTTCTCTCAAGCGCCTTGGTATTCTCTACCAGTCCACCTGTGTCGGTTTAGGGTACGATCATATGGAGGGCTATTTCCTGGATCCGCTCAGCAGCCCGACCAATCCGATAAGGTCGAACTACACTTGCGAACCGTCACATCCTCCTGGCTCTGGAATATTAACCAGATTCCCATCGGCTACGCCTTTCGGCCTCGCCTTAGGGGTCGGCTCACCCTGCTCAGATTAGCTTTAAGCAGGAACCCTTGGACTTTCGGCGAGAGTGTCTCTCACACTCTTTATCGCTACTCATGTCAGCATTCTCACTTCCGATCACTCCACCGGATGCCTCACGGCCCGGCTTCACAGTAAACCTCTCAACCTACGCGATACTTCCATCTCCAACTCAAAGCCGCTCGCTCGTTGCCGGAAGCAACGCGCAAAACGTCCTCAAGTAGCCGTTAGGCGGTAGGACACGAAAGAATCGAATAGGTTAGAGGTTTGATCACGGAACGCTCCGCTACCACGCCATATGGCGTCCGAAGCTTCGGTGTATGGCTTGAGCCCCGTTACATCTTC
>OY770021.1:1195000-2095000 GCA_963669315.1 Paracoccaceae bacterium
TTCGCGCGGTTGATCAACCGCGGGCGGGATCTCGCCTATTACCGGCAACCTGAAAAGGATGGCGGCGGGTATTTCGACGCCAAGGGCGAATCCAACAAGCGCACTCTGATGCTGACGCCGATCGACGGCGCGCGGATCACATCCGGCTTCGGCAAGCGTCGCCACCCGATCTCTGGCTACACAAAGATGCATCGCGGCATCGATTTCGGCGCCCGGTCCGGCACGCCGATCTACGCCGCCGGTGATGGCGTGGTCGAGGAGATCGGCTGGAAGGGCGGCTATGGCAAATACATCCGCATCCGCCACAACGGCGTCTACAAGACCGCTTACGCCCATATGCGCGCCTTCCGCAAAGGGCTGAAGCGCGGATCGCGCGTCACGCAGGGCCAGACCATCGGCTATGTGGGCTCAACCGGACGCTCCACCGGGCCGCACCTGCACTTCGAAGTGTTCCGGCAGGGCGCGCAGGTGAACCCGCTGCGCTTGGGCGATTTCGGCGCGCCACGCATCGACGGCAAGGAGTTCAACCGCTTCAAATCCGAGATGGCGCGGCTGGAGACCAAGATCAGCGACGCGCGGGATACGCTGGTGGCCGAGGCCTCGCCGGAGGACTAGGGGCGCTAGCCCGTGCAGAATCTCGAGTCGTCGATCATTGGGCTGAGGTCTGCACGGATCGAACTCGCAAGCCCCGAAAATGAAACCGTTGTTACGCTTTTCCCGATGATTCATATCGGCGACAGCGCGTTTTACGAGGCGATCCGAGCCGAAACGCCCAACTACGGCGCGGTTCTCTATGAGGGCGTCAATGGCTGGCGCGCCAGACTTCTAATATCGAGCTATCGCGCCATTCCGGACGCAACGCGACTAGGTCTGGTTCGCCAAAGCGACGCATTGCCCAAGAGTTCATTAGGTCCGCATGCGGTTCATGCCGATCTAACCGAGGAAGAATTTGCAGCGGCTTGGGATCGCGCGCCATTCGGGCTTCGCTTCGCGCTCATGCTCTTGTCACCCATATACGGTCTCTATCGTCGGCATCGTGCGACACGAACGTCTATCGCCTCGGCGCGAAGCATGGACGACAAGTTCAGCTCAGAGGAAATACTAAGCTGGTCGCAGGATTGGCAAAAGTTCGACAACGCCCTCATCCATGATCGCGATGCACGGCTCCTAGCTGTGCTCGACGAAAATATAGGGGGCTCAAACGCCCGGTCGCGCGATAAAATCGCCATCGTGTTCGGGGCTGCGCATATGCGGGCGGTGCTGGATCACCTTCTTTGCAAACGCGGCTTTGTTGTACAGGAGACCCGATGGATGACTGTTATTTCACTGACGAACTGAGGCGAAATGGGCTGGCTTGCTAGGCTTTTGATCGGGACGTCGTTGTTGGTCGCGCTGTTCTATGGCGCGGCTCTCGCGGGCGTTCTGATCATGCGGCGCGATCTGATCTACCCCTTTTCCCAGAACGATCGTACGCCTGAACAGGCGGGGGCGCCGTCGCTGCACATCGCCGAATTGGCGACGCCGACGGGGAGTTTGCCGATTTGGGTCTCCAGGCCGAAGGCCGGACGGCCGGTCATTGTCTATTTCATGGGAAATTCCGGTGCTCTCGCCAATTTCGGCCGGCGCCTGCAATCGCTGGCGGATGCCGGGTTCGGCGTCGCAGCGATGTCCTATCGGGGCGGCGGCGGCGTGGCCGGCGAACCGTCGGAGTCGCAATTGACGGCGGATGCGCGCGCATTGCTGGGTGGATTGCCGGATCTGATCGGTGAGCCGATCGCAGCCGAGCAAGTGGTGGTCTATGGGGTGAGCCTAGGGTCCGGCCTCGCGACCGCTATAGCCTCCGAGGCCGATGTCGCCGCCGTGATTCTGGAGGCGCCGTTCGACCAGCTTTGCCGCGCAGCAGAGAACGCCTATCCGATCTTTCCCGCCTGCCTGGTGATGTGGGACGAAAGATATGACAGCGCTGACCGGATTGCGGCGGTCGATGCACCCGTGCTGATCATGCATGGAGAGCGCGACTGGATCATTCCCATTGAGCATGGACAGGCGCTGTTCGAGGCCGCCGTCGAACCAAAATCCTTCATTGCGTTTAAAAGCGCCGGCCACAACAACCTCTTTGAGCGCGGCGCGTTGGAGGCGACGATCACATTCATCGAGAAGCATGTCGGCGGTTAGCAAAAGGGCGGCCAGACGCCGCCCAATAGCATTTCAAAGACAGACTGCGTCAGTGCACCACCCTGTCGCCATCCTCCGCATCGTCGGCGGGACCTGACGAGACGCCATGGGGCGCGCCCTTGGCGATCTTGTCGCCTACCTTGAGCCCGTCACCCGACGCCGTGACGGGCACCGTCGCACCGCCCTCTGCCTCACCGGAAAGCAGCAACTCGGCCAGCGGGTCCTGCAACGCCTTCTGGATCACGCGCTTCAGGGGCCGGGCGCCATAGACCGGGTCATAGCCCTTGTCGGCCAGCCAGCTTTTAGCGTCGTCGTCCAACTGGATCAGAATCTTCCGGTCGGCCAGGCGCCGCTCCAGAATGCCAAGCTGGATCTCCACGATGCCGTCCATATCGCCCCGGCTCAGCCGGTCGAAGAGAACGATCTCATCCAGCCGGTTCAGGAATTCGGGCCGGAAGTGTGCGCGCACCGCGCCCATCACCTGCTCTCGCGCCTGATCCGCGGAGGCGCTATCCGGCAGGTTCGACAGGAACTCCGAGCCGAGATTCGACGTCAGGATGATCAGGGTGTTGCGGAAATCGACCGTCCGCCCCTGCCCGTCCGTCAGGCGGCCTTCGTCGAGCACCTGCAGCAGCACGTTGAAGACGTCGTGATGCGCCTTCTCGACCTCGTCGAACAGGACAATCTGATAGGGACGTCGCCGCACCGCCTCGGTCAGCACCCCGCCTTCGTCATAGCCGACATAGCCCGGAGGGGCGCCGATCAGACGGGCAACCGAGTGCTTCTCCATGAATTCCGACATGTCGATGCGGACCATGGCCTGATCGTCGTCGAACAGGAACTCGGCCAGCGCCTTGGTCAGCTCGGTCTTGCCGACGCCGGTGGGGCCGAGGAACAGGAACGAACCTAGCGGCCGGTTCGGATCCTGCAGCCCGGCGCGGGCGCGGCGCACAGCGTTTGAGACGGCGGTCACCGCCTCGTTCTGCCCGATCACACGGCGCCCAAGCTCCCCCTCCATGCGGAGCAGCTTCTCGCGTTCGCCCTCCAGCATCTTGTCGACCGGCACGCCGGTCCAGCGAGAAACGACCGCGGCGACATGCGCCGGGGCGACAGCCTCCTCCACCATCACATCGCTCTCTTCGGCGCCCTCCGCGTCCGCGAGTTTCTTCTCGAGATCCGGGATCACGCCATAAGAAAGTTGCCCCGCCTTCGCCAGATCGCCCTGCCGCTTGGCGTTTTCCAGCTCGTTACGCGCCTGGTCCAGCTGCTCTTTCAGCGCGCTGGCGCCGGCGAGTTTGTCGCGCTCCGCCTGCCAGCGGGCGGTGAGTTCAGCCGACTCCTGCTTGAGATCGCCAAGCTCCGCCTCCAACTTCTCAAGCCGATCTTTCGAGGCCTTGTCGGTCTCTTTCTTCAGCGCCTCGGCCTCGATCTCCTTTTGCAGGATGTCACGGTCCAGCGCGTCCAGTTCCTCTGGTTTTGAATCCACCTCCATGCGCAGGCGGCTCGCCGCCTCATCCATCAGGTCGATGGCCTTGTCCGGCAGGAAGCGATCGGAAATATAACGTTGCGACAGGGTCGCAGCGGCTACGAGCGCGCTGTCGGTGATGCGAACGCCGTGGTGGACCTCGTACTTCTCCTTCAGCCCGCGCAGGATCGAAATCGCATCCTCTACGGTGGGCTCGGCGATGAAAACCGGCTGGAAGCGCCGCGCGAGCGCCGCGTCCTTCTCCACATGTTTGCGGTACTCATCCAGCGTGGTTGCGCCGACGCAGTGCAATTCTCCGCGGGCGAGCGCGGGTTTCAGCAGGTTCGAGGCGTCCATCGCCCCATCCGCCTTGCCTGCGCCGACCAGCGTGTGCATTTCGTCAATGAACAGGATCACCCGACCCGCTTCGGCCTGCACTTCGTTGAGAACCGATTTCAGCCGTTCCTCGAATTCGCCGCGATACTTCGCGCCGGCGATCAGCGCGCCCATATCGAGCGCCATCAACTTCTTGTCGGCGAGGCTCTCGGGCACGTCGCCGCTGACGATGCGCCGCGCGAGACCCTCAGCGATCGCGGTCTTGCCGACGCCGGGTTCGCCGATCAGGACGGGATTGTTCTTTGTGCGGCGGGATAGAACCTGCATGCAGCGGCGAATCTCCTCATCCCGGCCGATCACCGGGTCGAGCTTGCCCTCGCGCGCGTCCGCCGTCAGGTCGCGGGCGAAGCGTTTCAGCGCGTCATAGCCCTCTTCCGCGCTCGCCGTGTCGGCGGTGCGGCCCTTGCGAATATCGTTGATGGCGGCGTTCAGCGCCTGCGGGGTCGCGCCTGCCTCGTTCAGCGCTTTTGCGGCGTCCGCGCCTTTCGCCAGAGCGATGGCCGTGAGCAGCCGTTCGGCAGGAACATAGGCGTCGCCCGCCTTCTCGGCGATCTTCTCCGCCTCAGCCAAAAGTTTGGCTGTGGAGCCGTCCATATAGATCTGATCGCCGCCGCCGGAGACTTTCGGCTTCTTGTCGAGCGCAGCGTCGACAGCTTCGAGCGCGAGCTTCGGGTCGCCGCCCGCACGGGTGATCAGATTCGCCGCCAGCCCCTCGGAATCGTCCAGAAGGGCTTTCAAGATATGTTCCGGAAGGAATCTCTGGTGCCCCTCGCGGAGCGCGATCGTCTGCGCCGCCTGAATGAATCCGCGCGCGCGATCGGTGAACTTCTCGATATTCATCCGTCTCTCCCAAGCGCCTGATCTGTCGGTGCCCAGGATCGGCGCGCCGCGTGATCGGCCTCAATATAGTCGGACGTCCGTCATCGGCCCGCCCTGCTCTATTTGATTTGGGGGGCTTGTGAGGATTACGCAAGCGTGGACAGCCGAATTTTGCAACTGGCGGAGACGGTTGACGGGGCGCTGGCCAAGGGCGAAGAACACGCACCCCTGAAAATTGAGGCCCGCCATGTCCGACATCGATTCCCAAACCGATAAACGCGACCGCCTGATCGTCGCTCTCGATCGCCCCAACGCCATAGAGGCCGGCGAAATCGTTGAGCGGCTGGGGGATTCCGTCAGCTTCTACAAGATCGGGCTCGGCATGCTTACGGGGGGCGGTCTGGCGCTGGCGATGGAGCTGAAAGACGCGGGGAAGCGCGTGTTTCTGGACATGAAACTGTTCGACATCGGCGCGACCATCGAGGCGGCCGTGCGCGGACTGGCGCAGTTCGACCTCGACCTTCTGACGGTGCAGGGCGACCCGCATGTGGTGGAGGCCGCGGCGCGGGGCAAAGCCGGTTCGGACCTGAAGATCATGGCGGTGACGATCCTGACCAGCCTCGACCGGGGCGACCTGGACGCGGCGCTGATCAAACCGGGCGATATGGAGGCCCTGGTGATCGAGCGCGCGCGCCGGGCCTTTGACGCCGGGGCCGATGGGGTGATCGCCAGCCCGTGGGAGGCGGCGGCGATCCGCGCCCTCCCCTCCGCCGACGGCAAGCTGATCGTCACGCCGGGGGTCCGGCCTGCGGGCGCGGCGGCGAATGATCAAAAACGCATTGCGACGCCGGTGGATGCGATCAGGAACGGCGCCGATCATATCGTGGTGGGCCGCCCGGTCTGGGCTGCGGATGACCCGGCGGCATCGGCCCGCGCCATTCAGGCGGAGCTGGCGGGGGTGTAGATGCCCGGTGGGAAAGGTTCTGTTCCCGCGCTCTGCCGGGACTGCCTGACGCGGTTTGAATCCGCCGCGCAGCATCCGCGCTGCCCGAATTGCCGCTCGCCCCGCGTGCTGGCCCATGGCGAGTTGAACGCCCTTTCCATCGCCCATATCGATTGCGACGCATTCTACGCCAGCGTCGAAAAGCGCGACGATCCCTCGCTGGCGGACAAGCCGGTGATCATCGGCGGCGGCAAGCGCGGTGTGGTCGCGACGGCCTGCTATGTGGCGCGGATCCGGGGCGTCCACTCGGCGATGCCCATGTTCAAGGCGCTTAAGCTCTGCCCCGACGCGATGGTGATCAAACCACGGATGCAGGTCTACGCCGCGGTCAGTCGCGAGATCCGCAACATGATGCTTGCGGTGACGCCCTTGGTGGAGCCGCTGTCGCTGGACGAGGCGTTTCTCGACCTCTCCGGCACCGAACGCCTGCACGGCGCGCGGCCGGTCGCGGTGCTGGCGGATCTGGCGCGCCGGGTCCAGCGCGAGGTCGGCGTCAGCGTCTCGGTCGGCCTCAGCCATTGCAAGTTTCTGGCGAAAATCGCCTCTGACCTGGAAAAACCGCGCGGGTTCAGCGTGATCGGCAAGGCGGAGGCGCTGGACTTTCTGGCCGACAAGCCGGTCGGCCTGATCTGGGGCGTCGGCAAGGCGCTGCAGGGTTCGCTGGAGCGCGAAGGGGTGCAAAAAATAGCCGACCTTCGCCGGCTGGACGAGGCGACGCTGATGGCCCGGCACGGTGAAATGGGGCGCCGTTTGCATCGCCGTTCGCACGGGATTGATCACCGTAAGGTGAACCCGAACAGCGAGATGAAAAGCATCTCGAACGAAATGACCTTCAATGTGGACATTGACGACGCTGATCTTCTGGAAGGGCATCTGTGGCGGCTGGCGGTGAAAGTCGCGGATCGCTGCAAAGCGAAGGGCGCCGCGGGGCGTATCGTGACGCTGAAGCTGAAGACGGCCAAACACGCCATACTGACGCGACGGCATTCGCTGGACTCGCCGACGCAGCTGGCCGACGCGATCTATCGGGAAGGCCGGGCGCTAATGGATCGGGCGGGTGATAAAGGCCCGTACCGTTTGATTGGAATCGGCCTTTCCGACCTTTCGGCGACGACGGACGACGTCGCAGTCGAGTCGGCGGGCGATCTGTTCGACCCGACGGCGGGCGCTCGGGCGACGGCGGAACGCGCCATGGACGACCTGCGCCGAAAGTTTGGCGAGGACGCGGTGATCAAGGGCCGGGCATTGAAATAAAAATGCTGCGCTGCAACATGGCGCATGGGAGCCTGCGGAATCGACAAGATCGCACTGTTTACAGTCTGTTACACTGTGACCTTTACGCAATGATCTGGCTGCCTGAACGCGTCGGAACGAAAAAAGAGCATTTTTTTGCCGATTGCCCGTTGATTTTTGCTGCACCGCACACCTAAATTAGTCGCGTGGCCACGGCCACCGCCCTTCATGGGCGTTTCCTCCCTAGACTTGGGCCGTCCTTCGGGACGGCCTTTTTTTTCGCGGCGCAGCGCTACTCAGCGGCCAGGGCGCGGCGCGCACGCGGCAACCCGCATAATTTAGCAACCGCGTCGGCGATGGCATGGCGGGTTACAGTGAACCCCGCGCTTTTTCGGACATTGGCCTCGTCCAGGTAGAGGCCGCGGTCAATCTCAATCTGGATCGCATGCACCCCGCGAGAGGGGCGCCCGTAGGTCTGGGTGATGTGTCCCCCGGCGAAGGGCGTGTTGCGCGCCACCACGAACCCCGCATCCGAGAACGTGGCCACGGCGGCGTTCGCGACCTCATTCGAGGCGGCGGCGCCGAATCTGTCTCCGATCACGATCTCCGGCCGCCTTCCCCCGCGCCCGCCGACAGCTTTCAGCGCATCGCGCGGCATCGAATGGCAATCGAACAAAACAACTTCGCCATGGAGCGCGCGCGCCTGTTTCAAAAGAGTGCGCAAGGCGGAGTGATAGGGCGCATGAAAGGCCTCTATCCGGCGCCGCGCCTCAACCAGAGAGATCTTGCCGTCATAGATTGGCGCGCCCTCGGCGACCACGCGGGGAATCACGCCAAGCCCAGCCGCGACTCGCGCGTTCAGGGCGGAGGCCCGGACGCCTTCGATCACCGCCGGGTCGAGATCTTTAGGCGACCGGTTGAGATCGATCAGCGCGCGCGGCGCCTCGGCCGCGATCAGCGGCGCGCCATGGGAGGGCGCGACTGCAAATAGTTCGTCGACAAACGCGTCCTCCGACGCGCGCAAGGCCAGCGGATCGAGGCGGGTCCGGGTCAGAAGCGACGCCGGATATGCACGCCCGCTGTGCGGAGAGCTGAATATGGCGGAGCCCGGCGCGCCTTCCGGTTCGATCAGCCGGTAAGCTTGCATCGCGGCGATCGCCGGGCGATCAGAGCTTCTCGGCGAGGTCATTCCAGTCGCGTCTCCGCTAGGGTCGTGGCGCATGCGCCCAATACTTCGCGGCGAATCATAGCTTGACCGCGCCGCGATGCAAAAGGACTTGCGCCCCCCGAGACCCCAAATTATACGACAGCGGCGCGACGGGCGAAGGCTCGCCGCGCATGACGGGCGCGTAGCTCAGCGGGAGAGCACTACGTTGACATCGTAGGGGTCGCTGGTTCAATCCCAGCCGCGCCCACCATTCACGCCCCGCCACGGATGATTGTCCGGCGGGGTTTTATTGTCGAAGCGCAGCGCAATGGGCGCGGCGTGATCGCAGAGGCCAGAGCCAGCCCGGAAGGGCTGCAGAGAAGAGGAGAAGCGCCATGAAGGTTCGCAACTCGCTCAAGTCGCTCAAGAGCCGCCATCGCGACTGCCGCGTGGTGCGCCGCAAAGGCCGCGTCTATGTGATTAACAAGACGCAGCGCCGCTTCAAGGCCCGTCAGGGCTGAGCGCAATCGGCGACACGCCGGTTCTTGAAGGTTTCTGAGCGCCGCGCTCTCCAATCCGGAGGGCGCGGCGTTCGCATTTCGAGCGGCTCATTCTATTGGGACGCCAACATCGGCCATGCGCCTGAGAAACCTTTCGCGTACGTCCGCTCGCCGGATTAGCTTGAGCATGTTCCAACCCGCCGTTTTGAACGCTGGAAAGCGCGTCTTGAGCATAACTAGCATTTTCTTCGCCGCATCATGGTCACCAACCGCCGTGAACGCGACGGCGGAGGCGGTCAGGGCCGGCGGCCCCACGGGACCGTTCCGCTCTAGATTCGCGCGATACGCCTCGGCGGCCAGTTTGTATTCTTCCTGCATGGTCCGAATATGGCCAATGACGTTGAGATAGGGACCGTCCACAAAGAGAGGGTTGAGCTTATTCGCCATCTCGGCCTCTGAAGCACCCTCTTCAAAGTCGCCATTCATCGCCAGAAACAACCCAAGGAACACATGGGAATCCGCGTGGTTCGGTTGCAGCATTGTCGCCTTGCGGCCCGCCTCGATCGCAGAAGCATGGTCACGTCGATTGAGCAGCGCCAACCCATGCGCCGTGTGCGCCAGGGCGAATTCGTGATCGATCTCAATCGCTTTTTTCGCCAACTCCATTGCCCGATCTGTCACGTCTGAGCAATCGCCATGCGACCATAGCGCTCCGAAACCGAGCATCCATGAAAGCCCGGCATAGCCGCCGGCGAAACCGGGGTCGCGTTCGACGACCTGTTCGAACATCGTGCGGGCCAGTTCGATCCGCTCGGGGATCGGCGGATAGGGGGTCGCGCAGGCGCGAACATAGAGTTCATAGGCGCCAAGATTGTCCGTCGGGACAGCGGTCAGACGATCTGATTCATGGCTGGTCAGTTGCACCGACAGAGCGGTGACAATCTCGGCGCAGACCCGATCCTGCAACTCGAAAACGTCGCTTAGCGACCCGTCATACCGGTCAGCCCAGAGGTGCCCGCCCGTTCGCGCGTCGATGAGCTGAGCGTTGATGCGGACCCGGTCGCCGGCCTTGCGGACGCTTCCTTCATGCACATAGCGCACGCCAAGCGCCTTCGCGACCGTGGGAATATCGACAGCTTTTCCCTTGTAGACGGATGACGAATTGCGCGCGACGACCATAAGGCCGGAGATCTTGGACAGGTCCGTGATCAGATCCTCCGTCATGCCGTCGACAAAATACTCCTGCTCGGGATCGCCCGAGATGTTGTCGAAGGGAAGCACGGCGAGCGAAGGCTTTTCCGAATCGACCGGCGCCGGTTCCGAGACCGCCGGTTCCACATTCGCCGCCGACCTGACCGTCGGCCAACACCAGACTCTGAACGGCGCATCAACATTTTTGACTCTTCGTTCGCCCATATCGACGAAGTCGAGGTCAAGCTTCGTGCGCACCTGCTCGTATACGCCTGCCGAGACACACAACCCGCCAGGATCGGCCAGCCCCTCCAATCGCGAGGCGACATTGACGCCATCGCCGTAGATATCGTCGCCTTCGATGAAGACATCGCCAAGATTGACCCCGATGCGAAGGCGAATGCGCCGGTCTGACGGGATGTCCGGGTTGCGATCCTCGATGGCGCCCTGCACCGCCACGGCGCACTCCACCGCATCGACGACGCTGGCGAACTCGATCAGCGCGCCGTCCCCCATCAGCTTGACGATACGACCATTATGCAACGCGACCGCCGGGTCGAAAACATCCGCCCGCAAGGCTTTCAGAGCGGAGAGGGTTGCAACCTCATCGCGCCCCATCAGGCGCGTGTATCCGACCACGTCAGCGGCCATGATTGCTGAAAGTCGTCTTTGAATCCGTGCATTCGTCACGCGTCGCCCCCCGATCCCCGAGACTCTAGAAGCGGCGGCGTTTGAATTAAAGGGCCATGCCGTAGGGCGAGTTGGACGCTGTTAGGTAGAACGGCAGGCGCGTGATCGCAGGGTGGCTGAGCATTTCGCCGCATCCGAACGCGCAGGCGAATATATGGAGATGTCAGACTGCCCATGGTAGAGTGATCGGGTCGCCTTTATCTAATCATCCATAGCAGGGAGGATCGCCATGCGGGTCCGCGCCGGAATCTGGATCGTCCTTATCGCATTCGCAATTTTCGCCGCCGCCACGCCGGCAGAGGCCCGCTACTCGGCGGTCGTGCATCAGGCGCAGTCGCAAATTGCGGCGGAGGGGCATGATCCGGGCGTGCTGGACGGGTTCATGGGCTCCAACACCAGCCGGGCGATCACCTCCTACCAATCCAGCAAAGGGTTGCCGCAGACCGGCAGGTTGGACAGCGCGACGTTGGAAAGCCTGTCGATCGGCGTTTCCCCCGCTCTGGCGAAGAATGTCGAGGATTGGCGCGCCGTCCCCTCGCAGGCTGAACTCGACGCGATGAAATCGCCGATCAATTTTCCTTCCAATGCGTTCGCGGATTACCGGCGTCACGCCCCGGCGGCGAGCCTGAGCCTACCCGGCAAAGCGATCCTCGATGCGATGAATACCAGCGCCGACACCTATGGCAGCCGTCCGCCCGGGCATCCGAAACACACGCCGCAAGGCTTGAAGGCGCTGGTGGGTTGCCTGAAGACCACGCATTTTCCGGATCACTGGTCAGACATCACCGTTCACTATTATTGCCAGATGGCGTTTCCGCGGCGCTGCTTCACCAATGCGCTGGCCGGCAAATCGACCGGCGGGCGGAAACTCGCCCGGCCGGAAGCGTATGAAGGCTGCGCCAACGGGCAACTCGCCGACGCCAATGACTTCACCTTCGTGACCAGCACCCAGCCCCTCGTCTTCCAGTATCTGATGTTCGCGCAGACCCATGCGTTCGATCACGAGCAGGAGCAGGCCATCATCAACGCGTTCTATGGCGTGCAGGATCCGACAAATCGCACGGAATGCAGGAACAAGCGCCTGCTTCGCACCGAGGACCCCCAGGACGGAACGCACTGCCTGGTGGACAAGGAGATGAGCCGGGCGCTGGTCGGGCGCTCCAGGTAGCAATGCGGCGGCCGCGCGGGCCGATCACCCCGACGCGCCGCCACGCGCATATAGTGAAAGAGGCCCCGCCGACATGGACTCAGGGTCATGGCGCGGCGCAGGGCGGTCCGTTACACTCCTTGCCCAAGGAGTTAGCGATGAATCGGCGTCTGGCTGCGATTCTGGCCTCGGACGTGGTCGGCTATAGCCGGCTGATGGAGAGCGACGAGGTCGGCGTTCTGGATGCGTTGCAATCGCTCCGCGCAACCCTGATCGATCCGATAATCTCTGCTTACAGCGGGCGCGTCGTCAAGCTTATGGGCGACGGATCGCTGGTTGAATTCGCCAGCGTGGTGGACGCCGTCGCCGCGGCCACCGAAATTCAAAGCCGACTCGCAAAGCGCAACTCGGACGCCGCCGACGATGCAAAGATCGAGTTGCGGATCGGCGTCCATTTGGGCGACGTCATCGCGGATGGCGACGACATTTACGGCGACGGCGTCAATATCGCTGCTCGCCTGGAGGGGCTGGCGGCGCCCGGCGGGGTCTGCATCTCGCAACAGGCGCTCGATCAGGTTGAGACCAAGCTTCCGCTTTCCTACGAGGACAGGGGGGAGCAGCGCGTCAAGAATATGGCCCGTAGCGTGCGGGTTTACGATATCGCGATCAATGGGGCCGCGCCAGGCGACCGAGGCAAATCCTCAGGGTCATCAAAGCGCCGAACGGGCATTCGCTTGGCCTATGCCGTGTCCGCAGGCGCCCTATGTATCGCTGTAGCGGTCTTCGTTCTCTGGCGGCCGTGGGAGCAAACGGTCCAACCCGCCTCTATCGAGCGCATGGCGCACGCCCTGCCCGACCGTCCCTCACTGGCGGTTCTGCCATTCGCCAACCTGTCCAACGACGAGAAGCAGCAGCATTTCGTCGATGGCATGAGCGAAGATCTGATCACCGATCTTTCACGTGTCAGCGGCCTGTTCGTCATCGCCCGCAACTCCAGCTTCAAATACCACAACCAATCCGTCTCTATCCCGTTGGTGGCGGAGGATCTGGGCGTACGATACGTGCTTGAAGGCAGCGTGCGGCGCGACGGCGACAAACTGCGGGTAAACGCGCAACTGACCGACGCGATCACAGGCGGCCATGTCTGGGCGGAACGCTATGACGGCGTCGCCGGTGACGTGTTCTCGGTGCAGGACATGTTCGTGAGAGAGATTGTGGAGGCGCTGAAAGTCAGCCTGACACCTGAAGAGGAAAGAGAGATCGCGCTTGGCCAGACGTCAAACCTCGCCGCGCGCGACATGTTCCAGCAGGGGTGGGAAAGTTTTCTGCGCTACACGCCGGAGGACAATGCGGACGCCGAGAAGAGACTGAAGGAGGCGCTGGAGATCGATCCCGAGTACGGGCGCGCGTATGCGGCGCTCAGTCTGGTCTATTTGCGCGGTTGCCAGTTGAGATGGAACGAACCGCTGGGCCTCAGCGTGGCGTCCGCCAACAGCCTGGCGAAGCGAAGTCTCCATGAAACTGAGGAGCGGCCGTCGTCTCTCGCGAATGTCGCGGCGGCGGAGGTCAAGCTCTACAATAATCAACACGCCGAAGCCTTAATCGATGCGACACGCGCAATTTCGTCGGACCCGAACGACGCTGAAGCGTACATAGCAATGGCCTGGACGATGATTACGACGGGCAACCCGGAATCCGGGCTGGAGTTCGTCGAGCTCGCCTCTCGGCTGAACCCGACCTCTCCGAGTTACTATGCCTTGCCCCGCGCTATAGCTCTGTTCGCGATGGACGATCTGGAGGCGGCGGCGGCGGTTCTGTCTCAGGCCGTAACTCAAGACCAGGGCGCACGCGAATTGTCGCCTGTATTGGCGGCAACTTACGCAAAACTCGGCCGAAGATCCGACGCGCGCGCAGCGCTTAAAAAGTGGAAGCCCGGCGCAAGCCAGAAGGAATTGGGAACCGCGTATCAGGCGTATCACTTCCCCTATTCGTGGTCCGCGCCTTCGGATATCGAGAGGAGCATTGTCGACGGGCTGCAACTGGCGGGTTTGCCGGAAGAGCTGACCGTCTCCGATCTGGCGGATGCGCTTAGTAGCGAGACTGCGGAAGACCGAGTCGTCGCGGCGCGCCGGTTGTCGCTGTTCGGGCCGCGCGCCGTCGAGGCCGTCCCCGCGCTGATCGATGCGCTGGCGGATGAAGACAATGCGGTCCGCAGGTACACCACAATCGCGCTGGGTCGCGTCGGCCCGAAGGCCAAGGCGGCGATACCAGCGCTGACTGCGCTTCAGAGCAAACCACTATTGGCTGCGCATGCCGAAGCCGCGATCCTAAATATCACTGGCGAATAGCGCATCTGGGCCGTTCAGGCCGCCGGGCGAGCCGATCACGCGGACAACTAGATACAGAAAAGGCCCCGCGCTGGCGGGGCCTTGATGGTTTGACATAAACCGTCGCGCGGCTCAGCCGTCGATCGGAACGCCTTTGGCGATCTCGATCTTGCGCGGCTTCAGCGCCTCGGGCGCTTTCGCTTGCGGAAACGTCCGATCAGGCGCTAACTCAGGTTGATTCAACCTGTCGAAGGAATCCACTTCGGCGAACAGAGGATTGCCGTAGTACGCAGCTTGTTCTTTCCAATTCTCGCGATCTTTGTCTTGTCCGTGAGCAACGCCGATGCGGGCGTCTGGGAAAATTGCGAGCAGAACACGGATCCTCGGCACCGAATACGAGCATGTACCGAAATTATCGATTCCGGAGATGGCGACAAATGGAACGTTGCGGCCGCCTTCTTTTATCGAGGGAACGCGCGCGACGCGATCGGAAAATACGAGCAAGCCATTAATGACTACGACTCTTCTATCGAACTAAACCCCCGCAATCCAAATCCGCAGATCAATAAGGGAGGTTCGTTGGTGGCCCTGGGCAGGAGTCAGGACGCTATAGAAATATACAATAGATTACTAAATTCATATAAACCGCACCCTCTGGCATATTTAGGAAGGGGTGAGGCATATTTTATCTTAAGAAAGTTCGACAACGCCATTAAAGACTTCGAGGCGGCGATAAGAGTAGAGCCAAATCTATATTTCGCCTACGACGGATTAGGCACCACCTACAATTTTTTGGAAGAGTATGAAACTGCATTATCATACATTGATGCTGGGCTGAGTATAAATCCGAATTCTCTTCGGCTATTGCTAAGGAAACGAATCGTACTTCATGATTCTGAACAATATAAAGGTGCAATTAATGAGTATACTCGTGTAATAAATTCCGGTAAACACCTGTACATTTCTTATTTTAATAGATCTATATCATACACAGCTCTCGGAAAATATGAGAAATCTATATCGGATATTAGTGCAGCGATCAAAGTTATTGATATCGACGCGCTCGCCTACATGTATCGAGCGAATTATCTATGTAGTATAGGGGACGTTCAATCCTCTCTGCGCGATTGGAGAGTGGTTCTCGACGCCGGAATGTTGGATATTCAGACGTTTCTTCAGCAGATTCTCAGCGATGCCGGATTCTATAAGGGGTCGATCGACGGCTACTTTGGTGAAGAGTCACAGGTAGCGCTTGGAGATTGGGTTGAGGCGGGGTGCCCAGCCGAAACCCAATGGGTGCTCGAGTTCACACCGCTACGGATCGTGAGGCCAATTTCAGATTGATTTTTCTCCCAAGCTGCGACCTAAAGTTCGCGGATCGGGCTGAGTTTCGCTGGCGAATCTCCCACGAAATAGGCCCCGCTCTGGCGGGGCCTTGTTGATTTTGGATCAAGCGTCGCGGAAATCAGCCGTCGATCGGGCGGCCTTTGGCGATCTCAATCTTGCGCGGTTTCAGCGCCTCGGGCACCTCGCGCACCAAATCCACATGCAAGAGGCCGTTTTCCAGCGCGGCGCTCTGCGCGCGCACATGGTCGGCAAGCTGGAAGCGGCGCTCAAACGCGCGGGCGGCGATGCCGCGATAGAGATAGGTCGCGTTCTCATCCTCGGCGGCCTCTTTCTTGGCGCCAGAAATGGTGAGCTGGCCTTCCTTGGCCTCGATGTTCAGCTCATCCTCGGCGAAGCCCGCGACCGCAATGCTGATGCGATAGGAGTCCTCGCCGATTTTCTCGATGTTGTAGGGCGGGTAGCTCGGCGCGCTCGGCTCGGCCGAAAGCGCGGCGTCGATCAACGAGCCAACACGGTCGAAGCCAACGGTGGAGCGATACAGGGGGGAGAGATCGAAATGTCGCATGTCTATCCTCTTTCTCTGAGCGATTGACGGGTTCCGGCCTTCCATTTCGGACAGGCCCTTCATGTTCGCGAACCCCGATTTGGGCGTCCGCTTACTGGCATGTGGTTGCGCGAAAGCGCGCCGTCAAGAGGGTCAGCGAAGCGCGCTGAGAACGCCGGGCAGCGCCCGCTCGACCGACACCGCGAAGGTGATCCTGCCCTTGGGCGACCAACCAATGGCCGAGACGATGGCGGCGATGTCGGCGCGCTCGCCATCCCGGATGAAAACCGGCGCGCCGGAGGTGCCGGGCACCGCGCCGCAATCGAGGACAAATACGGAATCTTCCACGCCCAGAACGCGGCAAGGTTCCTGAATCGTCGGGATATTCTGCCGGGTGCGGCCATAAGAGACGAGCGCGACCTTGTCCCCCGCCTCGATCCTGGAGGCCAGCTCGAATGAGCGTGCGGTGGAGTCCTTGATCGGTTCTTCGAGCACGAGAATGGCGAGGTCGGCGCCGATCGATTTGACGCCAGGGCGTTCCTCGTAGCCATAGTCCGGGTGGGCGACGTAGTTGGCGACCCGACGCGTCGCCGCCGCCCGGCTCATCCAGAACCCGGCCTCGAATTTCATCCGCTCTGGCTTCGCGGGCTTTTTGGTTTCGTGATCAAACACGCAATGGGCCGCGGTGACAGCCATGGTCTCGTTCAGCAGCACCGCGGTGCAGAAGCCGCCGCCTTTGAGCCGCAGGCGCCCCACCCCGCTCCATTCCGCGCGTTCGGTCGAGTGGATCATTCGGGTCAGGCCCAACTCAACCGCCGCCGCAATCGGGGCGCTGAGGGCCAGGGCGCAGACAGCCGAGAGAACCAAACGCAAACACATGGGCGCAGTTTACGCCACTGATCGCCTATGCGGCCAGCTTTGCGTCAGTCCAGCAGTTCTTTCAACGAGTTCAGCCCCGGGTGTAGCGGCGTGGCCACGGCGCGGGCGCCAGAACCATCGCCTTGTCGGCCTGAAAGGATCGCCGCAATCGCGAACCCATCCTCCGTTTCAAGCAGCAGCGGCGCGCCGGACGCCCCTTCAATCGAGACGCAATTGGCCAGCGCGGGTCGGCGCTTCGTTGCGGGAAAGGAGACCCGGCAACGCTCGACCGAGGCGAGATGGGCGCGATCCCGGGCGTAGCTGACGACCAGCGCCTCGGCCTTTCCCGATTGAGGGCCAGCCACGGCGAGCGGCGCGATCAGGCTCGACGGGATCGGCTGGGCCAGCCGGACAAGGGCGAGATCGGCCGACATAACAGCCGGGGTCGGCGCAGCGCCCGGCTCGAACAGCGGCGATTGCGCGATTTCAACGCCCTTGCGATGGGCCACAGCCTCTCCCTTCGCCCACCCGGCGACGAAATGGATCGATTCGGGGCGCAGGCGCCGCCCAGTGCGGGGGTGGTAAAGGCAATGCGCCGCAGTGATCACCAGATCAGGGGCGATCAGCGCGCCCGTGCAGAACGCTCCATTGCCTTGATTGATGCGCCCGACCGCCCGCCAGATCTGATCCTCGGCGGACACCGGACGCCGGTCATCGGCGGCGGCCCCCGGCGCGAGCAGGAGCAGCAGCGCGGCCAGAACGGCGCCGAACGGGAATCGCGCAGATTTTGGCGCACGCCCTCGTATCGTCATGCGCCGAGCATGCGCACGCGGCCCCGCCTCGCGCAATGCCCATGATGCGCTCGCAGCTCCGATTGCTTGGAATCGCCGCTTTCCGATGGCGGGATCAGTTGATACCAACGCCGCATGATTGAAATCCCTCCATTCCTAAGCGTTTTAAGCCTGTGGGACGTCGCCGGGGCGACCTACCTGTTCGCCTGCTGGCTGTTCACAGGCTGGTTTATTGAGAAGCGGCCCGGCGGCGGCACCTCGACTGGCGCACTGATGGCGAAATACCGAAGCGCCTGGTTTCACGAAACCTCCCAGCGCAGCGCTCGAATCTTCGACGCGACGCTTCTGACAAGTCTGCGCAACAGCTCCACATTCTTCGCCTCGGCCAGCCTAGCGGCGCTCGGCGCCGCGATAGCCTTGCTGGGCCAGACAGATGAACTGGCGCATGTGGCGACGGACTTGGTGGCGGAGCTGTCGGTGCCCCGGACCGCATGGATCGTCAAGCTGATCGGCGTCATCATAATTCTCGCGGCCGGATTTCTGCACTTCGTCTGGGCGCACCGCGTCTTCGGGTATTGCATCGTCCTAATGGGCGCGCTGCCGAACGACACGAATTCGCCGGACCGGGAAGCAATGGTCGAACGATTGGTGGGGCTGAACGTCGCCGCGAACCGAATCTTCAATCGTGGATTGAGGGCGATGTATTTCGCACTGGCCGCGCTGGCGTGGCTGATCGGAACTTGGGCGCTGTTCGTCGCCGTCACGCTGACCGCCGCGATGACGTTCCGGCACGAGTTCCGCTCTCACACGCGGTCGGTTCTGCTGAAGGAATAGCGGATCGGCCGCCGATGGCCGAGATCGCTCAGAACGGCGCGCCGGTAGTCGTCAGCAACGCTTCCAGAGACGGACGGGCGGACAATTCGCCATCCCGCCGCGCCTTTTCGATCACGGTGCGCGCCTCGCCCAGATCGGCTGCGCGCAGCAGGCGCTTCACAGGGCCGATGGCCGCCGCGCGCATCGACAGCGACCGGATGCCCATGGCGGTCAAGGCAAGCGCGTTGACCGGTCGGGCGGCTGCCTCGCCGCAGAAAGACAGCGGCGTGCGGCCCTCCGCGCAACGCTCCGCGATATGTCCAAGAAATTCGAGAAAGGACAGCAGCAGAGGATCGTAGCGCTGGCGCACTTTTTCGTTGCCGCGATCGGCTGCATAGAAGAACTGCTCCAGATCGTTGCCGCCGATAGAGATGAAATCGACGTCGCGAAAGAAGCGGTCCGAGGCGAATGCAAGGCCCGGAATCTCCAGCATGGCGCCGACCTCGATCTCATCCGGCGTCGGATGACCGAGGGCGCGCATACGCTCCTTCTCAGCCATCAGAACATCGCGCGCGGCGTAGAATTCGTCCTCCGACGCGATGAATGGAAACATTACACTGAGCGACCGATCCCCGGCCCCGCGCAACAGCGCCTGCACCTGCATCCGCATCATCATGCGTCGATCCATCGCCAGCCGGACGGCGCGCCAGCCAAGGGCCGGATTCTCCTCAGGCTCACGCTTCAGGTAGCTGAGCACCTTGTCCGAGCCGATATCGAGGGTGCGAAACACCAATCGCTTTCCCTGACCGGAATCGATGATCCGGCTGTAAAGCTCCGACTGTTCATCGCGGCGCGGAAGCGAAGAGCGCACCATGAACAACAATTCCGTCCGATAAAGCCCAACGCCCGAGGCGCCGCTCTCTCTGAGGTTCGGCAAATCAGCCAGCAGGCCAGCGTTCATGTCCAGCCGGATCTCGATTCCGTCCAGCGTTTTGGCGGGAAGATCGCGGATCGCGCGGAACTCCTCGGCGTCATGACGCCGGATCTCAGCGCGTTCTACATAGCTTTCAATGACGGTCTCTTCGGGACGCAGATAGATCACGCCGCTATCGCCATCGACGATGATCTCGTCGTCCGTTTCGGAGGCGGCGATCGCGCCGGTGGCCCGAACGACGAGCGGCAAGTTCAATGCCCGCGCGATGATCGAGGCGTGAGAGGAGACCGAGCCTTCCTCCAGAACGAGCGCCTTCAGTTCCGCGCCATAGTCCAGCAAATCTCCCGGCCCTATATTGCGCGCAATCAGAACGGCGTCCGCCGGCAACGTATCAGCCGAGATCGGCTCCGCCCCCACCAGAAACCGGATCAGGCGGTTGGCGATATCGTCGAGATCATGAAGTCGTTCGCGCAGATACGGATCGGTGATGCGCTCCATTCTCAGGCGGGTGTCGGACTGAACTTTTTCAACCGCGGCCTCGGCGGCGAGGCCCGATTGCACCGCCTCCTCCAACCGGCGCACCCAGCCCTTGTCATGGGCGAACATGCGAAACGCCTCAAGCACACCCCGATGTTCTCCGGCGCCACGCACGGCGCTCGAGTCGATCAACTCGTCTATCTCGTGACGCATCGCATCGATCGCTTCGTGCAGACGAGCGTTCTCCACTTGCACATGCTCCGCAATCGGGTTGGCGACGACGATGCGGGGTTCATGCAGCACGGCCTTGCCGCGCGCGAAGCCGTCGGCGGCGGACACGCCCCGCACGACACTGGGCGGCTTGGCCTTGACCTGCGGGTCGAGCGCCAGCGGACGCAGAAGCTCGCCTGCTTCAGCCATCTCGGCCAGAACCATGGCGACGATCTCGAGCGCTTCGACCTCCGCCTCGTCGTATTGGCGGCCCACCCGGTTCTGAACGACAAGCACGCCCAGCACATTGCCTAGACGCTGGATCGGCACGCCGAGGAATGACCGGTACGCCTCCTCGCCCGTTTCCGGCAAGTAGAGAAAGCCCGGTTCATGCTCCGCGTCCTGGGTGTTCACCGGATCGCCCGACCGGGCGATACGACCCACCAGACCCTCGCCGACTTTCAGGAAAGAAGTGTGCACCGCGCCGGGATTGAGGCCCTCGGTCGCGCAGAGCTCCAGATTTTCTTCATCGCGCTTCAGGTAAACCGAGCACACCTCGGCCAGCATGTTGGTCGCGATCAGTTTCACGATCCGGTCGAGCCGCTGCTGACCCCCGCCCCGTTCGGCCATCGCCTGCCGAAGAGACTTCAGCAGAGTGCGCGGCCCTGAATGGTCGGGGTGGTCCATCAGGCTCTTTCCCCCAGAATGGCCAGCGCCAGTCGCACGGCCGGTTGCGTTGAGGCGGCGATTACGCGGCCTTTTCCAGATCGAAGGCCGTGTGGAGGGCCTGCACCGCAAGCTCCAGATACTTCCGGTCGATCAGCACGCTCACCTTGATCTCAGAGGTGTTGATGATCTTGATGTTGACGCCCTCATCTGCGAGCACCTGAAACGCCTTCTGCGCGACGCCGGTGTGGCTGCGCATGCCGATGCCGACGACCGAAACCTTGGCCACGCCGCCATCGACGACGATCTCGCGGAACCCGATATCGGTCAGCGCGGTTTCAAGCGCGCGGCGCGCGCGCGGCAGATCGTCCATCGAGCAGGAGAAGGTCATGTCCGTACGACCGTCCTCCGAGATGTTCTGCACGATCATATCGACATTGACGCCCGCATCGGCGAGCGGCCCGAATATCGCCGCCGCGACTCCCGGACGGTCGGCGACGCTCAACAGCGTGACTTTGGCTTCATCGCGGGAAAACGCGACGCCGCTGACAACGTTCAGCTCCAAGATCTCCTCCTCATCGCAGACCAGTGTGCCCGGCGCGTCCTCGAAACTCGACAGCACCTGCAGGCGCACCTTGTATCTCATAGCAAGTTCGACCGAACGGGTCTGCAACACTTTTGCGCCCATCGAGGCGAGCTCGAGCATCTCCTCATAGGAAATGCGCTGCAACTTAGACGCGCGCCTCTCGATCCGAGGATCGGTCGTATAGACGCCGTCGACGTCGGTGTAGATGTCGCAGCGCTCCGCGCCCAGCGCCGCGGCCAGCGCGACGGCGGAGGTGTCGGATCCGCCACGGCCCAGCGTGGCGATGCGGTTGTCGTCCGCGAGGCCCTGAAACCCCGAAACGACCGCGTGCAGGCCTTCGGCGAACTTCGCCTCCATATTTTCGGTCTCGATGCTCTCGATCCGCGCGGCGCCATGCGCCGAAGTGGTGCGGATCGGAATCTGCCAGCCTTGCCACGACCGGGCGGGAACGCCCATCTCCTGCAGCGTGACCGCCAGAAGCCCCGAGGTCACCTGCTCGCCCGACGCGACGATGGCGTCGTATTCGCGCGCATCATAGAGGCCGGGATGACCGCAATTCGGCGGCGCCGCCGCGTCACGAACGAATCCGACCAGCTTGTTGGTCTCTCCCGCCATGGCGGAGACGACGACCGCGACCTCATAGCCTCTGTCGACCTCGCGCTTCACCTTCTCGGCGACAGCTCGAATTCGATCCATGTCGGCGACGGACGTGCCGCCGAATTTCATTACCAGGCGGGGCATTGCGGGTGCTCCAGGGTCGGGTGCGCGGGCTCACGCGCGAGGGCGCTCTCGGCGCGCACTCATACTGGCGCATGCGCATGGTCGCAAGACGCGCTTTAGGCTTTTGCCGTCGGATCAGTCGCTGCGTCGGGGAAGAGGCGGTAAAGGCGCGACCGCAACGCCCTCCTCAGACAGTTCTTTCGCTTCTTCAGGCGTGGCGACTCCGTGGATCTGCCGGCTGTCAGCCTCGCCATAGTGAATCTTGCGCGCTTCTTCTGGAAAATCCGCGCCGACATCATTGGAGTTCTTGTCCAGATATTCGCGCAAGTGCTTCAGGCGGCGCGCGAGTTCAGGATCCTCCGGCGACGACAATGACGCCATCTGGCCGCCCGCGCCGTCCGGCGTTTCCACCGATCCCCCGCTTTTCGCGCGTGACGTCGATACGCCGGGCGCCATCAGCGCCTTTTCGACCCTGGATGATCCGCAATGAGCGCATCCGAGACCCCCCGAGGCTTTCACTTTCTCGAAAGCCGAGTTGTCCTTGAACCAGGCGTCGAATTCACATCCGCGCTCACATTTCAGGTCGAACCGGATCATCCGCTGCACGAATCTCCCATGCGCAATAAGCGCAGCCTAACATACGCCGCGATTCCAGCGCGTCAGGCCACGACGGGGCATATGTATATGACGCTTCGATGAAGGCAATCCCGCTTCTTGCCGGCGGGCGTGGCTGTTAGAAGGGCCGCATGAGCCGCAGAACCAGTATCTTCCGCGCCACGACAGCGCCAACCGCCGGATTCGCCTTGTGCCTGGCGGGCGCAGGCGCCTGGGTTGGCGCGGAGGCCGATCTGCCGCCTGCATTGGCGGCCGTTGTCGGCGCTTTGATCGGCGTTCTGCTTGTCGCGTTTCTGAAACCCGCCAAATCCGGGTCGCCTCCAAAGGAACCAGAGACGATCACGCCCAAACCGTCGACTGGTCCATCCGGCGGCCTGCGCGCCGGTTACGGACGCGAGATTCTGGAGCGATTGCCCAATCCGCTGATCCTTTTGGATGCCGACGGCGCCATCGGGTTTGCAAATGACGCCGCAATCGAGACGTTCGAACGCGCGATCCTTGGCGCGCATTTTTCGCGCACGTTCCGGACGCCCGCTCTGCTCGAGGCGATTGAAGCGGCGTTCGACTTGCAGGAAGCGCGGGAAGTGAAGTTTGACCTTGTACGTGCTCAGGAGCGGTTTATGCGCGCCTCGGTGCGCCCTCTCGAACGTAGCGGCGATGACTGGCGCGACCCGGAAATGGCGGTGCTGGTGTTGATGGAGGATCACACCCAGGCGCGGCGGGCCGAGATTCTGCACCGCGACTTCGTCGCCAACGCCAGTCACGAGCTTAAAACCCCGCTCGCGTCGGTGGCCGGGATCATCGAAACGCTGCAGGGCCACGCCAAAGCCGACGAAGAGGCGCGCGAGCGCTTTCTGGCGATCATGGCGACGCAGGCTGAACGAATGAAGCGCCTCGTCGAGGGCCTTCTGTCGCTGAATCGCATCGAGCTGGACGAACATGTGCGTCCGCGCGGCGTTATCCGGCTGATCGACGTCGCCCGAAACATCGAAGCCCAGATGGGACCGATCAGCGAGGGACGGCTGCATGTCGATTTTACGGATGCGGAGGCCGAGGTCACCGGCGATATCCAGCAATTGTCGCAGGTCTTCCTGAATCTGGTGGACAACGCTTTGAAATACAGCGAGCCGGACACGCAGGTGCGTTTGCGAGCGGCGCCGGACAACCCCGACCGGCCGGAGATGATCGGCTTAGAGGTCATCGACCAAGGCGAGGGCGTAGCGCCGGAGCACGTCACCCGTCTGACCGAGCGCTTTTACCGGGTCAGCGTATCGCGCAGCCGCGAGCGTGGTGGCACCGGCCTCGGCCTCGCCATCGTCAAACACATCGTCAAGCGACATCGCGGAGAGCTGGAGATCCGCAGCGAACCGGGCGAGGGAAGCGTCTTTACCGTCTGGCTGCCGCGCGCGGCCGACGCCGAGATAGAGTCCAACTCAGGCTTGGAGAATCGCCCGGATGACGCCCCGGCCACCTGACCGCTCACCTTAGGCGATGCCGACTCGAATATTCAGAATATTTCCCTTTATATACAGCGACTTAGACTGTCATATAAGCGTGATGAAACCGTTATATACGTGTCGCCCAGAAGACATAGCTTCCGCGTCGAGGCGCAGGACTGGAAAGGAAATCCCGAGCGACCTCTGGACGCGTCCGCAGACCTGGAGAATACAAGTGAACAAATTCCGCATCAGCGTCGCCTTCGCCGCGCTCGCGACCGTCGCGATGACCGGCGAAGCCGCCGCCCGCGATCAGATTCGCATCGTCGGATCTTCGACCGTTTTCCCGTTCTCGACCGCAGTGGCCGAAGCCTTCGGCCGCAACACGGATTTCAAGACTCCCGTCGTCGAGTCGACCGGTTCGGGCGGCGGCCTGAAGCTGTTCTGCGCCGGTGTCGGCGTTAACCATCCGGACATCACCAACTCTTCGCGCCGGATGAAGAAGAAAGAGTTCGATCTCTGCAACGAGAACGGAGTCACGGACATCACCGAGGTGATCGTCGGCTTCGACGGCATCGTGATCGCCAACGCCAAGGGCGCCACTGACTTCGCTGTGACGCTGGAGCAGGTCTATAACGCGCTGAAGCACGACTCGACCGCCGAGACATGGGCCGATGTCGACCCATCGCTGCCGGCGCAGAAGATTGAGGTTCTCGGCCCGCCGCCGACCTCTGGCACCCGCGACGCGTTCGAGGAGCTTGCGATGCAGGGCGGCTGCAAGGCGGCTGGCGGCGAGAACTGCAAACAAGTCGAAATCCGCGAGGACGGCGTCTACGTCGAGGCCGGTGAGAACGACAATCTGATCGTCGCCAAGCTTGAGGCGAATCCGAATGCTTTGGGCGTCTTCGGCTTCTCGTTCCTCGATCAGAACGCCGACAAGATCAAAGGCGCGGCCGTGGACGGCGTCGAGCCGACCTTCGAGAATATCGCCGCCGGCGACTACCCGGTGTCGCGCTCGCTGTTCTTCTACGTGAAGAAGGCGCATGTGGGCGTTATTCCCGGCATCGAAGAGTATGTCGCCGAGTTCATTTCGGAAGACGCCACCGGTGAGGACGGCTATCTGCTGGACCGCGGCCTGATCCCGCTGCCGGAAGAGGCGCACGCCGAGAACAGCGCTGCGGCCACCGAGCTGACGAACCTGACCGCCGAGGCGTTCTGAACGATCGCGATACGAAATCCAGGGAGGCGTATTCGCGCCTCCCTTTTTCGCGCTCTGACTCAGGACGCGTCCCGATAATCGGAGTGGGCCAATGGCTCTGTTGACCGCACTGATCGTCCTAGGCATCGCCGCCGCGGCATTCCTGCTGGGCCGGTCCAAAGCATACGCGCTGGCGGGCGACGAATTATCGCGGCTTCACTCTCGCCCAAATTATCACGGTCTCTACAGCATGATGTGGGTGCTGATCTCGGGCGTCGGCGCGATCGTCTTCGCATCCGGTGTCGCAGGCGCGGTGATCGATTCCGGCATGATTTCACGCGCCGCCGCGCTCACCGGCGCCAAGCTGAGCCAGATCGAGCTTGACCTGATGCTCGGCGACGCGCGCGCTATCGCCACGGGCGGCATCCCCTCCAAGGTCGACCCCGCGCGCGAAGCGCTGGCGGCATATTTCACCGAGGCGAGTTATTGGCGCGGCGTCGTGGTCGCCATCATTGGGATCGGCGCCGCGCTGGCGGCGGCGGGGCGAACACGCGGCCAGATATCCGTCGACTGGCGGGCGCGCAACCGCTCCGAGCGCATAATCCGCGGCATCCTCGCCGTCTCCGCCACCATCGCCATTCTGACCACGATCGGCATCGTCATGTCGCTGATCGGCGAGACGCTGATCTTTTTCAGCCGGATCGACTGGCGGATTTTCGACTATCTGTTCGGAACCACCTGGAGCCCGCTGGCCGGCGTCTTCGAGGGCAAGCTGGACCCTGAAAAAGTCGGCGCCATACCACTATTCGCCGGCACGGCGATGATCACGGTCATCGCGATGCTGGTCGCCGTCCCGATCGGGCTAATGGCGGCGATCTATCTCTCAGATTTCGCATCGCCGAGAGTTCGCGCCTGGGCCAAGCCGTTGCTGGAGGTTCTGGCCGGCATCCCGACCGTGGTCTACGGGTTCTTCGCCGCGATCACCGTGGCGCCCTTCATCCGCGACAATGGCGGCGCGATCGTGCCGCTTCTGGAAATCTGCCTTGCGCTGCTTGCGGCCTTTACCCTGCTACTGGTGATTGAAAGGGCGCGGCCCGGGTTCAGAAGCGCGCTGGCGCGAATGGCGGGCGGGAACGGCCTATTCCTCATCTATGGCGGTTTCGCGCTGGCCGCGTTGGCGCTGATCTGGAGCGCCAATCCCAGCTTCATCTTCGACGTCGCATCAGAAAGCGCGCTGGCTGCCGGGGTCGTGATGGGGATCATGATCATCCCCTTCATCTCTTCGCTGTCGGATGACGTCATTAACGCCGTTCCGCAATCGTTGCGGGACGGGTCCTATGGGCTGGGCGCAACCAAGGCGGAAACGATCCGGCAGGTGATCCTGCCCGCCGCACTGCCCGGGATCGTGTCGGCGGTGCTGCTGGGCGTTTCCCGCGCGGTTGGCGAGACCATGATCGTCGTCATGGCCGCAGGTCAGGGCGCCAAACTGACCTGGAACCCGATGGAGGCCGTCACCACGGTGACAGTGCAGATCGTAGCGCTGATCACCGGAGATACGGAGGCGGATACCGCCGCGGCGCCCGCCTTCGCACTGGGCTTCACGCTGTTCTTCATCACGCTGGCCCTGAACATCTACGCGCTGCGGGTCGTCCGCAAATACCGCGAACTTTACGACTGACGAGGGCCTGCACTGATGATCGACATGGCGGCCCTGACCAAAGAGCACCGCTCAGCGGCGTCCACGAGGCGGATGGCGCGGCGACGCGCGGCCGAGTTCCGGCTAAAGGCCTATGGCGTTGCGGCGATTTCCGTGGCGGCGCTGGCGCTGGCGGCGCTGATGTACAGTGTGATCGGCAAGGCGGCCGGCGCGCTGACCGAGACCTATGTGACCCTGCCGGTAGAGCTTTCGGCGGAGAAGATCGACCCGGACGCGACCGGTGACCCGCAGGTGATCCGGAAGGCCAAATTCAATAAAATCTCTCGCGGCGCCGTGCGAGCGGCCTTTCCCGGCGTCTCGGACCGCAAGCGAAAGCGTCAGATGAACGGCCTGATCAGCGCCGGGGCGCAGCTTGAGCTTCGGGACATGGTCGTCGCCAATCCCTCTTTGGTTGGCGAGACCATTGATTATTGCTTCCTCGCCTCGGACAACATCGACCTTTACGTGAAGGGGTTCTACGGCGAATTGGAGGAGGTCGACACAAGCGGCGTCCTGTCGCCGAGCGGCGCCGAAGGCGAGGTTGAACTGGTTTCGACCTCAGAGGATTTCTCGGTCCAACTGGCGGGCGTCAAAGCGGCGCTGTTCGACCGCGCCGACCGGATGCGGGCGGAGGCTGACCGACAGGCGAATGGCGTCCGCGTCGTGACCGCACGCGCAACGGAAGCGACTGGCGATGCGCAAGAGAAGCTTCTGGCGCAGGCCGCCGTGTTCGAACAAAAACGCGCGCTCGCCCAGACGCAAGCGGAGGAGCTGGAAGCCCGAGGCAGCAGCTCCGGCGGGTCCGAACCGCTAAGCGAAGACCTGCCTTCGATCCTGATCGCGGTGAATGGCGGGTGGGTGCGGGCGACCGAGGTTTCGAACAACAGTATAAAGGGCCAGGTGATGAGCGCTCTGGAAAGCGATGCCGAGGCGCCCGCTGGCGCATGGGATCTGCATGTGATGGAGACGCCCCAACAGTCGCGCAAGGTCTCGGACCAGCAGATCGTCTGGATCGAGCAGCTTCGCGGCGAGGGACGGATCGATACGGTGTTCAACTGGCGCTTCTTCCAGTCCGCCGACAGCCGCGATGCGGAGCTTGCGGGCGTCTGGGGCGCCGCGGTCGGATCGTTCTGGACCATGCTGGTGACATTCTTCCTGTCATTTCCGGTTGGCGTTCTGGCGGCGATTTATCTGGAAGAGTTCGCCAAGAAGAACCGGATCACCGACTTCATTGAGGTGAACATCAACAATCTGGCCGCGGTGCCGTCGATCGTGTTCGGCCTTCTGGGCCTCGCCATCTTCGTCGCGGGCATCAAGTTCGAGCTGTTCGGCCAGACCATGGTGATCGGCGGTTTCCTGCCGCGCTCAGCGCCGCTTGCGGGTGGCTTCGTGCTGGCGCTGATGACGCTGCCGACGATCATCATAGTCTCCCGCGCGGCGATCGCCGCGGTGCCGCCGTCGATTCGCGACGCCGCGCTGGGTCTGGGCGCCAGCCGGGTGCAGACCAGCTTTCACCACGTGCTGCCGCTAGCGATGCCGGGCATCATGACCGGCGCCATTCTGGGCATGGCCCGCGCGCTGGGCGAGACCGCCCCGCTAATCATGATCGGCATGGTCGCCTTTATCGCCGACGTGCCGACCGGCGTCACCTCGAACGCGACGGTGCTGCCGGTGCAGGTCTACTCATGGTCGGATGTGCCCGAGCGGGCCTTCGAGATGCGAACCGCCGCCGCAATCTGCGTGCTACTGTTGTTCCTGATCGCGATGAACGCGCTGGCGGTAGCCCTGCGCAAGCGTTTCGAGCGGCGCTGGTGAGACGTAAAATGAGAGACATCGAAAGTGGAGAGCCTGTCATGACTGTCGCGGAAGAACTGTCCGGCGACGCGCCTGCGATCCCAGACAGCTTGGAGACTGCGCCGGGGCGGACAAGCGCTGATGACGCTGCGCCCGCGCTGAAGATGTCTGCGCGCAATTGCGACGTCTTTTACGGCGACAACCACGCGATCAAGGCGGTCGATGTCGATATTCTGGATAAGACCGTGACCGCGTTCATCGGCCCGTCCGGCTGCGGCAAGTCGACCTTTCTGCGCTGCCTGAACCGGATGAATGACACGATCGATATCTGCCGGGTCACAGGCAATCTGAGGATGGATGGAGAGGACATCTATGACTCCAAAGTCGATCCGGTGCAGCTGCGCGCGCGCGTCGGCATGGTGTTCCAGAAGCCGAACCCGTTTCCGAAATCAATCTATGACAATGTCGCCTACGGCCCGCGAATCCACGGGCTGGTGCGGAACAGGTCCGAGCTGGACGACGTGGTGGAGCAATCGCTGCGCCGCGCCTCTCTCTGGGATGAAGTTCGCGATCGACTGGACCAGCCTGGCACAGGCCTTTCCGGCGGCCAGCAGCAGCGCTTGTGCATCGCACGCGCCATCGCCACAGCGCCTGAGGTTCTGCTGATGGACGAGCCTTGCTCGGCGCTGGATCCGATCGCCACCGCCAGGGTGGAGGAGCTGATCCACGAGCTGCGAAAAAATTACTCTATCGTCATCGTCACGCACTCGATGCAACAGGCCGCACGCGTCAGCCAGAAGACGGCGTTCTTCCATCTCGGAGACCTCGTCGAATACGACGATACGACAAAGATTTTCACCAATCCGACCGACAAGCGCACCCAGGACTACATCACCGGGCGCATCGGTTAACGCCGCCGCCGGGCGCAGCGCAAGCATCAGGACGACATCATGAGCCCCCATATCGTAACCGCATTCGACTCGGACCTTCAGCTGCTCAACCGCAAGATCGCCGAAATGGGCGGCTTGGCGGAGGAGCAGCTGTCCAATGCGCTGAAATCGGTCACACGCCGCAATGTCGGGCTGGCCGCCGACGTGATCGCGCGGGACAAGAAGCTGGACGAGATGGAGATGGAGATCGAGGAGGCTGCGATCCGCACCCTTGCATTGCGTCAGCCGGTGGCCCGCGACCTACGAGACACCGTGGCGGCGCTGAAGGTCGCCTCAACGCTGGAACGGATTGGAGATCTGTCGAAAAGCATCGCCCGCTGCACGGAAATCCTGAGCCAGAACCGTCCGATGCCGGTGGTGGCGCCGCTGGTGCGCATGGGCCGGCAGGTGTTGTCTCAGGTGACGGAGGTGCTGGACGCCTACACCTCTCGCGATACTGCGCTGGCGGTCAGCGTTTGGCGCCGCGATGTGGAGGTGGACGTCACCTATAATAGCCTGTTTCGCGAGATTCTGACCTATATGATGGAAGATCCGCGAAACATCGGCGTGTGCTCTCAGCTGATGTTCGTCGCCAAGAACCTTGAGCGCATCGGAGACCATTCCACCTTCATCGCCGAGATGACCTATTACATCGTCGAGGGCGAGCCGCTGGGCGACGACCGGCCGAAGGGCGACCCGGTCAACGCCGATGTCGCGGCGGATTTGCCGGATTGACCGAGAATTTGACCTGAACGGAGGCTTGTCGTCGTGCAGGCGAAGATACTAATCGTCGAGGATGAGGACGCGCTATGCGCCCTGCTTGAATACAACCTTACGAAAGAGGGGTTCGACGTTCAGATCGCCACAGATGGCGAAGAAGCACTGATCAAGATCGAGGAGGACGAGCCCGATCTGGTGATCCTTGACTGGATGTTGCCGAAAGTGTCGGGCATCGAGATTTGCCGCCAGATCCGCGCCACCGCCACGACCCGGGATTTGCCCGTGATTATGCTGACGGCGCGGGGCGAGGAAGACGACCGGATTAGAGGTCTGGACACCGGCGCTGACGATTACCTGACCAAGCCGTTCTCTATGACGGAGCTGATGGCGCGTCTGCGCGCGGTGTTGCGACGGACCCGAACTTCGTTGACGGGGGATGTGGCGACATTTGGCGACATCAGCCTGGATCGGGAGCGTCGCCGCGTCCGCCGCGGCCAGCGCGAAGTGCATCTGGGCCCGACCGAGTTTCGCATGCTCGACTGTCTGCTGCAGCGGCCCGGCCGGGTCTATTCACGCGAGCAACTGCTGGACCTTGTCTGGGGCCGCGACGTCTACGTCGAGGCCCGAACGGTGGACGTGCATGTGGGCCGCCTCCGCAAAGCGCTGAACCGACGGGGAGAGAAAGACCCGATCCGCACGGTTCGCGCGGCGGGCTATGCGCTGGATGAGACTTACGGCTGATTGCTGCAGAGCCAAAACGAAGAAGGGGCGCACGAAGCGCCCCTATTTTAGTGTTGTCTGTCCGGTCCGATGCGTCACCGCGCCGTCCCTGCAATCAGATCAGTTGCGCGCGGCCTGAGCGCGGGCGCGCTCGCGCTCCCTCTCGCGCCGCGAGGACATCGGCTGGAAGGCGATGCCCACATGCGCCTCGCAATAGGGTTTGCCGGGATGGGCGGGCTGACCGCAGAAATGGAAATCATCGTGGGTCGGATCGCCGATCGGCCATTTGCAGGTGCGCTCGGTCAACTGCAGCAGCGAGATCTTCTTGGCCTTGGCGTCGATGGCGGCAAGATCAGCGGTGACCGGCGTCTCCATCGGCGGGCGCGGCTCTCGCACATTGCTGGGCGTCGGGCGCGGCGCGGCCGGGGCGGGCGCGGGGTCCGGCTTGCGCGCGGGCGCGGCCTCCGCTTTCGGCGGCGGCGCGGCGGCGGCCGGTTTCGCGGCCGACTTTTTCTCCGGCGCAGGGTCGGCTGGCGTGGCGGGCTTTGAGGCGGCGCGGTTCGACAGGCCAAGCCTGTGCACCTTGCCGATCACCGCGTTGCGGGTTACCCCGCCCAGCGCCTTGGCGATCTGGCTCGCGCTCATCCCCTCGCCCCACATCTGGCGAAGTTTTTCGACCCGTTCATCCGTCCAAGCCATACCGAAGTCCTTTCGACGTCCGACGCAAAACAGGCCAGGTCGCGCATCGATCGCGCCCAAAGCCCGTCCTCTATTGTAATCCTGCCGGCGGGGGATACAACGGGCGGACCCCCAATCGCAAGCGGAACAGCGCCGATGAGCACCGTCTCGAACGAAGAAATCTCCATTCGGATGCAGCGAGGCGAGCGTCGCTTCGGCCGCTGGAACCATCTTGGGGTCTGGACGCTCTACGTTCGCGAGGTTCAGCGCTTCGTCAAGGTCTGGACCCAGACGCTGGCCGCCCCGATGGCGACCGCGGCCCTTTTCATGGTCGTCTTCACCCTCGCCTTTGGCGGCGACCGGGGCGACGTGGCGGGATTCGACTTCGCAACCTTCATCGCGCCCGGCCTGGTGATGATGTCGGTGATCCAGAACGCCTTCGCCAACACCTCGTCGTCGCTGATGATCTCGAAGGTTCAGGGCAATATCGTCGATTCGCTGATGCCCCCCCTATCGGCCGGCGAGCTGACGCTGGGTTACGCTGCGGGAGGGGCCACCCGCGGCCTGATGGTGGCGATTTCGGTCGCAATCCTGATCTTCCCATTCACCGGGGCGGGATTGGCCCAGCCCATTTGGGCGCTGGCCTTTGTGGTGATGGGTGGTCTGATGCTGTCGTTGATCGGGGTCGCGGCCGGGATCGCTGCGGAAAAGTTCGACCAGATGGCGGCGATCACCAATTTCGTGGTCACACCGCTCTCATTTCTGTCCGGCACCTTCTACTCCATCGACGTGCTGCCAGAGCCATTCTGGACGATCAGCCATCTCAACCCGTTTTTCTATCTGATCGACGGGTTCCGATACGGCGTATTGGGCGCGGGGGACGCCTCTCCGTGGTTGGCGCTCGCAGTAACGGCGGTGGTGAATGTGGCGCTGTGGGCGGTCTGCTGGCGGATGTTCCAGACCGGATACAAGCTAAAGGGCTGATTGTGCGGCGCAGCGCCGATTGACACTGGCTGCGCGCGCCCCAATAATCCGCCTTCGAACGCCCTACCGAGCGGCCGCCGGTGGGGCGTATCGCGTTTGAAACGACCCGAATGAAGAGGATTACCGCCGTGATCACGCCCGTCCTTCCGACCTATGCGCGGGCGCCCCTGACCTTCGTCAAGGGAGAGGGCCCCTGGCTGATCGACGAGAATGAGGACCGCTATCTGGATTTTGGCGCCGGCATCGCCGTCAACAGTCTGGGTCACGCGCATCCGCGTCTTGTCGCCGCGCTGGAGGATCAGGCGCGCCGCCTGTGGCATACCTCGAACCTCTACAACATTCCTGGGCAGGAGAAGCTGGCGGAGCGGCTGGTCGATCTGACATTCGCGGACACCGTGTTTTTCTGCAATTCTGGCGCAGAGGCGATGGAGTGCGCGATCAAGACCGCACGCAAATACCACTACGCCAAGGGCCAGCCTGAGCGGAACCGGATCATTACTTTCGAGGGCTCGTTTCACGGCCGGACGCTGGCGACGATTTCCGCGGCTGGCGCGGAGAAGTTGACCAAGGGGTTTGAGCCCCTTCCCCCCGGCTTCGATCACCTGCCGTTCGGCGACTTCGAGGCTTTGACAGCCGCGATCGGGCCAGAGACGGCGGCGATCCTGATCGAACCTGTGCAGGGCGAAGGCGGCATCCGTCCGGTCCCGGCCGAGGAATTGCGAGCCTTGAGGGCGCTTTGCGATGAGCAAGGCCTGCTTCTGATCTATGACGAGGTGCAGTGCGGCTTCGGGCGCACCGGCAAGCTGTTCGCGCATGAATGGTCCGGCGCCACGCCCGACATCATGGGCGTCGCCAAGGCGATCGGCGGCGGCTTTCCGCTGGGCGCGTGCCTGGGGACGGAGAATGCGGCGCTCGGCATGACAGCGGGCGCGCATGGGTCCACCTATGGCGGCAACCCTCTGGCGATGGCTGTCGGCAACGCGGTTCTGGACGTGATGACCGAGGACGGGTTTCTCGATCATGTGTCAGAGATTTCCGGGCGGCTGCGGCAAGGGCTGGCGGCGCTGTCCGAGACCTATCCCGAAATCATCGAGACCGTACGCGGCGAGGGGCTGATGCTTGGCCTCAAATGCAAGATCGAAGCGGGCGCCTTCATCACCGCGACGCGCGACGAAAAGCTGCTTCTTGTCCCGGCCGGCGATAACGTCGTGCGGCTGCTTCCCCCCCTCAATATTGAGGCGAAGGATGTGGACGAGGCGCTGTCCCGGCTTGAGTCGGCTTGCGCCCGGCTGAAGGCCGGCGCCGCGGCTGAGAGCGCCTAGCCATGAACGTATTCGACGCCTATCAGGAACCCGCGACGGAGCTGCCCTCCGGCGACCGGCATTTCCTGGATCTGCATGCGGTCGCGCAGGCGGATCTGCGCGCGATCATCGACGCCTCTCATGCGATCAAGGACGCGCGCGCTGGCCAGCCCAAAGGGGCCCCGGATGACGGCAAGCCTCTGGCGGGCCGGATTCTGGCGATGATCTTCGAGAAAAACTCGACGCGGACCCGCACCAGTTTCGACGTGGCGATGCGCCAGCTTGGCGGTCAAACCCTGTTTCTGTCGAGCGCGGATATGCAGCTCGGCCGGGGGGAGACGCTGGCCGACACCGCCCGCGTGCTCAGCCGGTATGTCGACGCGATCATGATCCGTACCACGGCGCATGAAAAGCTGTTGGAGCTGGCCGAGAACGCAACGGTGCCGGTCATCAACGCGCTGACCGACGACACACACCCCTGCCAGATCATGGCGGACGTGATGACCGTCGAGGAACGACTTGGCCCGATCGCCGGGCGCAAGGTGGCCTGGGTCGGCGACGGCAACAATGTCGCCCATAGCTGGATCGAAGCGGCGGCGACGTTCGATTTCCCGCTGCATGTGGCGACGCCGGAAGTGCTGACGCCCGCCCCACGCTATATCGACTGGGCGGTGGAGAACGGCGCATCAATCACACTGACGCGCAGCGCGGAGGAAGCGGCGGATGGCGCCTCGGTCATCGTAACCGACACCTGGCTTTCGATGGGCGATCAGGGCGAGGCGCGCGAGCGGCGGCACAACCTGCTGCGCCCCTATCAGGTTGACGCCGAACTGATGGCGCGCGCCGATCCGGAGGCGATCTTCATGCATTGCCTGCCCGCGCATCGCGGCGAGGAAGTGACCTCGGAGGTGATGGACGGCCCGCAATCGGCGATCTTCGACGAGGCGGAGAACCGGCTGCACGCGCAAAAGGGCATCCTGCGCTGGTGTTTGCAGAAGCTTTAGGGCGCAGCCGGGGCTAAGCCAAACGCAACACCTGCACCGGTTCAGCGCGGCCCTTCACCTCAAACGCTCCGGCAAGTTCGGCGCCGGAGGACGCATCGCCACCGGCGGCGGCTGTCGCCGCACTGATCAAAACCGTGGCCGCTGCGCCGTCGTCGAATTTTCGCGCCAGCGCTTCGATCCTCTGACCGGTGTTTACCGTGTCGCCGACGATCGTGTAGTTGATGCGGCCAGGAGCGCCGATATTGCCAATGACGACCGGCCCGGTATGCAGCCCGATCCGAATGCGAACGGGCGCGGCGCCTTTTGCGATCCGGTCGGCGTTGCCCCTTTCCAATGCGCCGGCGATGGCGCGCGCCGCTCTTATCGCCCGCGCCGCGTGATCGGCTTGGCGTTCGGGCGCCCCCCAGAACGCCATCACCGAGTCGCCAATGAATTTGTCGATCGTGCCTTCCTCCTCCTCAACACAGCCACCCAGAAGGGCGAAATGTTCGTTCAACAACTCGGCGACCTCGGCGGCGGGCAGCGCTTCGGAAAGGCTGGTGAAACCGACAATGTCCGTGAACATCAGGGTGAGCTCGCGCTCCTCCGAACGCAACGGTTCGGCGCGCTGGATCAATCGCCGCACCAGCGTTTTTGGAACATAAGTCTCGAACCATCTCAGTCCGTTAAGCATAGAGTTGAACGCGTCAGCCTGATCATTGAGCTCGCGTATGCGACTTGACGGCAGCGGCTGCGCGCGTCCCAGATCCATCTCGGCGATCTGCACCGCGCCAGCGGATGCGCGCTTGATCGGTTTGGCGATGCCCCGTCCCAGCGCCACCGCCGCGACGAGCGACAGCACCAGCACGCCCACGCCGACGGCGGCCGAGCCGGCGAGACGCCGGAACTCCTCGCCGAGAGAGCGGGCGGGAAGGTGAACCCCGATTGTCCACGGAATGGCGCCGTAATCCGAGATTTCGCGGCGGAAGACGACCCGCCTCGATCCGGAGGGCCCGGTGAGGATCACCTGCACGCCCTCGGCCGACGCCTCTTCGAACTGGTCCGCGGTCTCGAATTCGTGCATGCCGCCAAGCGCCATATCGCCGAGACGGCTTCGGTGAACGACCGGGGCATCCGCGCTTAGATCAGGATGCGGCGAAACCAGATTGGGATGGGCGAGCACATGATCCGAACCGTGCATAATGAAGGCTGTCGCGCCAAAATCATCCCCAACATCAGCCATCAATTGCGACAGTTCGGGCATGGTCACCGCCGCGCCGGCGAATCCAATCAGCACTCCGTTCCGCCGCACCGCCTGAACGACGTTGATAAGAGTGGTTTCATTATCGAAGGCGAGTTCGCGCCACACCGGACCATCAACGTCCCGGACCTCGCGCAGAATTTCGACGAATTCGGGCTGATCGCTGACATTTTCCTCTATCAAAAGGATCGGCTGATATGCGGGTTGCACCGCGATGACTTTGTTGAGCGCCGTATCCCAGAAACCAACGGCCAAGACCTGCGGAGCGGCGGCCAGCGCGCCAACGAGCACGTCGCTAAGTCGGACCCGGTCCGCCGGGTCGAGGAGGCCGCTCTCGACGAGGTCTTGCAGATGCCCGACGATGTCCTCGGCCGGATCGAGATGATGACGCACGCCCGATTCTATTGATTCCATGATTTGGACGGATTTGTCGTTCAAGAGAGACACCGTATTGCGTCGGCCAGCCGCGAAGCCGAGCAACAACTCCGCGACGACCGCGATAGCGACGAGAAGACCGATGCTCGCCGCCAGTGTGACAGTGATTGAAATCCGGCGATGCGCCTCTCCGGCGCTCATCCCCGCTTTCGAGCCGTCATCGCTGGCCGCACGTGCTGACATGGCGGAGCCCTCCCTTCTGATGCGCGCTTCAACATAGGACTCTCACACGAAGCAGAAATGAGGAAGCGTCAGCGCGTCGAATTCTGATTTGCACTCAGCGGCCGAGTAAATAGCGGGGGCCATTGCTCGCACGGCGGCGCCACGACTGGCCTTTCGTCGACAGCCCCACCGGCGACGTGCTTTCTGGCCGGTTATTTACTGTGGATTCGAATGGTTTGGGGCGTCAGCATAGGATGCGGAACAACGGGCGACCGTCGAATAGTGAGGAAAGCTCATGCCGAGTAGGCTTGCCGTATTGATAGTCGCGGATCTCGTCGACTACTCGCGTCTGATGGGTGAGGACGAGGCGATGACGATCGGCGCGATACGCGAGCTCAAGGACACGCATCTCGAACCGAAGATGATCGCGGATGGCGGCGAGATCCTGAAGCGCATGGGCGACGGCTGGATCATCGCGTTTCCCTCCGTCACCGCGGCGCTGCAATCCGCCATGGACGTTCAGACGGCGCTCGCCCCACACCCCATCATCAAGCTGCGGATGGGCGTCCATATGGGTGAGATCGTGGAGGATGAGGACGACTTCTACGGCGCGGCCGTGAACCTCGCCCAGCGCCTGCAGACGGAATCGCCTCCCGGCGGCGTCATGATCTCGCAGGATCTGCACCGGCAACTGACTGGCGACATGGCGAAAGCGTTCAGCGACGCGGGCAGCTTCAAGCTCAAAAACATTGCGCTGCCGGTCAATGGGTTTCAGTGGAGACCGCAGCCCGGCCCGTCATCGAATGCGGGCGAAGTGCCGACAATATGCGTCGAGCCAATTTCCTTTGCGCCTGCGGATGAAGACGTCGCCGCGGCAGCGGCGGATTTGCGTGACCAGCTGATTTTCAGGTTGTCGAAACGGACCGGCGTAAGGGTGCTGGATGAGGCGAGCAGCAACGCAAACCAATCGGTCTATGTGTTGCGGGCGCGGCTGCGCATCTCCGGCGAACGCGGCCGTCTGAATATCGCGCTCGTCGTTCGCGAAAGCGGGGAAACCGTTTGGAATCAGTCGTATGACGGAGACCCGACCGATATCTTCGCATTCACCGACGATCTTATCGACAAATCGATCGCGGGCTTGAGAATCCAGATCAACGCGTTCGACGACAACCGCATCGCGAATCTGCCGGACGACCAGCTCAGCCTTTCCGAACTTCGCTCCCGCGCCGCCGCCAGCTTTTACCAATGCTCTCTGGAAAGTTGGGAGCGCGCCCACGCAATATTGGAAAGAGCGCTTCGGTTGAACCCGGACGACCCGATGGCCCTCTCAATGCGCGCCATGGCGACCATATTTGTGACCAGCGCGAGATTTGATCCGATGGCGGAGTCGCAAGTTGAGCGTCTTGCAGCGGATCTGAACCAGGCCGTCGAGCTCTCGCCGCGCAGCGACTACGTTTTTTCAGCCCGCGCTTTCTTCAAAGTCCTGTCGATACGGGATCCATCCGGCGCGATTCCGGACGCGGATCGGGCGCTCTCGCTGAACCCCAGCTATCACTTGGCTTACAATGCGCGCGGTCTCGCAAAACTGCTGGCCGGCGATACGACGGGGGCGATCGCCGATCTGGAGAAAGCGATCTCTCTGGGCGAGTCCGACCCACTTTTGCCGATTTGGCTATTCTCCCTCTCAATCGCGCAGCATATCGCAGGGCGGGATCGGGACGCGATCGAGATGATCGAGCGGGCCATCCAGCTTCGGCCAAACCAATGGAATTACTATGTGCTGCTGGCGATATGTCGCCGCAGCCTCGGCGACGAAGCTGGCGCAAGCGAGGCTGAGGTCCAGGCGTCGCAGCTGCCCCGAGAACCCTCGATCTTCGCACTGCTCCCCGCCTTGCCCGAGGAATACGGCGATCTCGTTGCGCAGGTATCGCCTCAATAGTTCATCAATTAAGGTCGATTGATACAGGCAACGCCGCTTCCGCTTTCTGGGCGACGGCCGCGTTGTGGACGAAGCCGTTGTTCAGCCTACACTTTCTTATTGGCGCATGGGCTACAAAGCCCGCGCTAGGATGCCCGCCGTTGGGTCAGGCATAGGAAAGGGTCCCACATGAAGCGTCTTCTTTTCGTACTGGCGGCTTGCGCGTTCTCCGCCGTGACCGCGGTTGCGCAGGATACGGTTTATTCCCCCTATGTCGGTCAGGATTTCCCAAACAATGTGTATTTTGGGGATACCCACGTGCATACGAACATTTCATTCGACGCCTATGGCGATGGCAACATTTCGATGTCCGCCGAAGAGGCCTATCGCTTTGCGAAGGGCGAGGAGCTTGTAGGGCATGATGGAGCGCCCGTTCGAATTTCCAGGCCCATCGATTTTCTGGTTTTGGCCGATCATGCCGAGTATCTGGGCGTCATCCAGGGCGTGACCGAAGGCAACGAGGCGCTGTTGTCGACGGAAGCCGGGGCGCGATGGGCGCAAATGGCGAATGATGGCCAGCTGGATGTGATCCTGGGCGAGATCGTGAACGACGCGGCCACAAACAATCAGCGCGACCTTGACGATAGCTTCTCGGCCTCCGTTTGGAAGGGCGTCATCGACGCCGCCGAAAAGCACAACGATCCCGGAAATTTCACCGCGCTGATTGGATATGAATGGACCTCGTCGCCGGATGGCGACAACCTCCACCGTGTCGTGATCTTCCGCGACAGCGCGGACAAGGTTGGGCAGATTCACCCATTCAGCTCTTTCGACAGCCCGTCGCCCGAGGATCTCTGGTCCTATATGCAGAGCTACGAGGCGGCGACAGGTGGGCGGGTGATGTCCATTCCTCACAACGGCAATATGTCCACGGGGCGGATGTTTGAACTTCAGACATTCGACGGCAAGCCGTTATCTCAAGACTATGCCGAAACGCGGATGCGCTGGGAGCCGTTGGTCGAAACCACTCAGATCAAGGGCGATAGCGAAACCCATCCGGCATTGTCGCCCGACGACGAGTTCGCGGATTTCGAAAGCTGGGATCGGGGCAACTTCGGGCTAAAGCGAACTAACCCGGAATTGATGCAGACAGAGTACAGCCGGTCTGCTCTGAAACTCGGCCTGGCCCAGGAAGCTGAACTCGGGGTCAACCCGTTCAAATTCGGTATGATCGGCGCCACGGATTCCCATACCAGTTGGTCGAACGCCGAGGAGGACAACTACCTCGGAAAGTATGCGTCGGCGTCGCCCAATCCGGAACGCTGGTCCAAGGCGTTCCCGCCCGCGACCGTGCCGGGCATTCTGTTCCAGTTCGAGGAATGGGAAAGCTCCCAATCCGGTTAGGCGGCCGTCTGGGCTAGGGAGAAAACCCGCGAGGCGATCTGGGACGCGATGGAGCGAAAGGAGGTCTACGCAACGTCCGGCCCTCGCATCAAGGTGCGGTTCTTCGGCGGTTGGGATTTCGACGCGGAAGATGCGTATCGGAACAATTTTGCTGAAATCGGATACGCCAAGGGCGTGCCAATGGGCGGCGACCTGCCTGCGGCGTCAGGCGGGAAGGCGCCAAGCTTTCTGATTTCCGCAATGCGGGACCCAGACGGCGCAAACCTCGATCGGCTGCAGGTCATCAAAGGGTGGCGAGACGAGGCCGGAGAATTGCACGAAAAGGTATACGACGTCGCGTGGAGCGGCGACCGGGCCCCGGATGAACGCGGGAAAATCGCGCCGGTCGGCAGCACCGTCGACCTCGAAACCGCGACCTACACCAACTCAATAGGCGCCTCGTTTCTCAGCACGGTCTGGATCGACCCGGATTTCGATCCGGGCGAGCGGGCGGTCTACTATGTCCGCGTTCTCGAAATTCCCACGCCCCGCTGGACTGCATTCGACGAGGTCCGGTTTGACTTCCGTATGGCGGACGAGGTGACGAGAGAATTGCAGGAACGCGCCTACACATCGCCAATTTGGTACTCGCCGAACCAATAGGACGCCATCGGGCGCGAATATCCGACTAGTGTGGCGCTGCGCCCGGTTTGTTCGCACAATGATCGAGTGGCGGATTGACGCCAATTGTCGACTTTGGCGCTGCGCGTTCATTCGCGCGTCCCAGAGACGGGTTCGCGTTGAACCCAAAACGGACAAGGCGGCTTTCCTGACCCGCAGACGCCTGCTCGACGGATGTCAGCTAAGTCCTCGCAACGCCACCTCGGCCAATCGGCGTTCCCCCTCCACGCTCAAAAGGCACGGGGCGTCATCGGCGCGCACCCAGATCGGCGTGTGGTCCTGCTCTACCGGCGGGCCCAGTTCACGGATCGGCCGGGCCAGGAACATATGTTGGATCTTGCGGGCCCAGAAATTCTCCTCCTTCAGCCAGTCATAGCGGGCGAACAGGCAAGGCGGCGCGGCGTTCCGATGCGCCAGCCGGTCTCCTCCCACACCTCACGGTGGAGGGCCTGCGTCGGCGTCTCTCCGGGGTCGATCCCGCCGCCCGGCAGCAGGATGTCGCCGTCCTGCTCGACCAGCAGCACCTCGCCATCGCGCCACAGGACGCCATAGGCGCCGGGGCGGTCGCGATATGTTCGGCCGGGGACGGGGGCGGTTCCGTAACGTCGCATGGGCGCCTATCTGTCGGCTGAATTGAACCTCTGGGCTGGCCAAGCTACAACGCGCCCGCCCGAGAATGAAAGCGACTCTTCGATGACGGACGCCCAAGACCTGAACACTCCGACCTCGCCAAAAAGCGACGACTCGATTCTGCCGTTCCAACTGGCGCGGGCGGATATCCGCGGCCGGGTGGCGCGTCTCGACCAGACGCTTGAGACGATCCTCCGCCAGCACGACTATCCGCCCGCCGTGGCGGCGCTGGTGGCCGAGGCCGCGCTGCTGACCGCGCTGATCGGGCAGACCATCGATCTGCGCTGGAAGCTGTCGCTGCAGGTGCGCGGCGACGGGCCGATCCGGTTGATCGCGACCGACTATTTCGCTCCTGAGGCGGATGGCGGCCCGGCCCGCATTCGCGCTTATGCCGGGTATGACCGCGATGCGCCGCCGCCCAGCGCAACCGATCCATTCACATTGCTGGGCGCGGGCGTGTTCGGGCTGATGATCGATCAGGGCGAGAACATGACTCCCTATCAGGGCGTGACGCCGCTGGCGGGCGGGTCTCTGGCGTCCTGCGCCGAGACCTATTTCGCGCAATCCGAGCAGATCGCCACACGCTTTGCCTTGACGGCGGCCGAGGCGTCCGCGCCCGGCGGCCCCTCCGTCTGGCGGGCGGGCGGCGTAATGGTGCAGCATCTGCCCGAGGCGGGCGAGCATGTCCGCACGCCCGACGCGCCCTCCGGCCAGAAAGGGCTGATGACCAGCGAGGACATCGCGGCGATGGGCGATGGCGAGGACAACTGGCGGCGCGCCACCATGCTGCTGGAGACCGTGGAGGCGCATGAGCTTTTGGGGCCGCATGTCAGCGCGGATCGCCTGTTGGTGCGCCTGTTCCACGAAGAGGCGCCGATGGTTCATCCGGCGCAGTCGATTGGCTTTGGCTGCACCTGCTCGGCCGAGCGGGTGGAGGCGGCTATGGCGCAGTATTCCGCCAAGGATATTGGCCACATGACCGATGAGAACGGTAAATTGACCGCCGATTGCCAGTTTTGCAGCGCGCATTATGAGTTCGACCCGAAAACGCTGGGTTTCGAGGCGGACGGCTGAGCGCCCGTGGGATCAGGATCCTGAGATCAGGTCCTCGTCCAGAAGATGGTTCGGCAGATCCTCCTCAACGACTTCGTACTCCGGGATGGCGCGGTGACGAACGGAGATTCCCGCTTCGTGGACGCTATCGGGATCGCCGCTGACCAGAGGGTGCCATCCCGCCAGCCCGCGCTCCTCATGTAACCGACGATAGGCGCATGTGTTGGGCAGCCACGCGGAAACTTCGGGCAATCCCTCCGGGGTCAACACCACGCACCCGGCAACCAGTTGCTTGCGCAGAGAATAGTTGCCGCAGCGGCAGGTCTCACAGTCCAGAAGGCGGCAGGCGACATTGGTGTAGGCCACCTCCAGCGTGTCTTCATCCTCCAGCTTCAGAAGACAGCAGCGCCCGCACCCGTCGCAAAGCGACTCCCATTCCGCCTCGGTCATCTCGTCAAGGCGCTTCTTCTCCCAGAAAGGTTTCGCGCTCATCCGAACAATACGCCTAGGGAATCGGTGACCAGCGCGACGATGAACCAGACCACGCCGATGAACAGCGCTACCGCGAGAAGCTGCAGAATCACGTTGCGCGGGGTCAGCCGCCAGTCGAGCGGCGGGTCTTTCGGATCTTCGAGCTTGTCCATGCCCCAACGCTTGCGGACCTCGCCCCCCGACAGCGCGCCGCCCGCCTGATGGCGGGTCTGGTCGAGCGCAGCCTGGGCTTTCCGGCTGCGGTCTTCGTCCTTCGCGGTGGATTTATCGGGGCCGTTTTGCGTCGGCATGCGCTGCTCCTCGCCCTCTGGCGTCAAGCGAGCTATATTAGAGACGGGGCGCGGGCGAAAGGCGAGCAGCGTGACGAGTCTTACCAGACGGAGTTTTGCAGCGGGGTTGGCTACGGTCACCATTTGTGCGGGTCGCGGTGCGATGGCGCGCGACCTTCCACAAATTCGTTCCGCTCAGACATCGAAAGCGGTCGAGGACGTGTTCTCTCTGTTCGATGGCTCAATGCAGGTTCCCACGACCCCGTTCCTGCTGAAAAATGGGGAGCGGCGCAGTTTGCGCGACTATCCTGGCCGACCCGTCGTCGTGACGTTCTGGGCCACCTGGTGCGGCCCCTGCGCGCGGGAGATGCCGGAACTGGACGATATGGCGGCGGACCTGCCGGAGGTCGCGTTTGCGCCGCTGGCGCTCGACCGGCATGAATCAATCCGCAAGATCGAGAATTACTACAGGCGCCACCAGATCCGTTCGTTGCTGCCTGCGGTCGACAGCGGGCAGTCCTTGGCTCGCGCATTCGGCGTGCCGGGCACGCCGACCAGCCTGGTGATCGATGGAGGAGGCGGCGTACGCGCCTCCTGCGTCGGGAATGTGAACTGGCGTCATCCGGACATTCGCGCGTTCGTTCTATCGCTCGCCTAATCGCCCAGCGGCCAGATCGATAGAGCGAACCGTCCCAATGCGGTTTCGGGCGCAAGACGGGCGGCGTAGAGCGCCGCGAACGCGCCGCTTCCCCCAATCAGCAGCAGCACTTCCTCTCGCCCCAATCCAAGCGCGATCAATAGGCTGGCGATCGCTGAGGACAGCACCATCGCAATCGCGGTAATCACATTCAGCCCGGCGATGGCGCGGCCGCGGCGTCCGGGGGCGGCGCTGGCTTGCAAAACCGCGTTCAGCGGCGTGACATAGACCCCGGCCGAGACCGCCAGCAGAACGAAGGCCCCCAGCACCGGCCATGCGTCGGGGCGCGCGAGGAAGGCGGGGACGCTCAGCAACGCCTCCCCGCTTAGCGGCCCGCCGTAGGCAGTGACAGAGAGGTAGAGGCAAAGAGAAAAAGCTGCGATGCAGAGCGCGCCGACCGGCGCGATCCCGACCTTCACCTGACCGCGGAACAGCTGGTTGCAGATCAGCGCGCCCATCGCGACGCCGACCGAGAACATGGTCAACAGCAGCACCGCGACGTCCTCGGACGCGCCCAGCGCCACCTTGGCGAAGGGTAGCACCAGCGCCAGATAGGCCGCGCCCGCGAACCAGAACCAGGCGATGGCGAGAGAGACGCGAAAGACCGGCCGGTCGGCGGCGTTCTCGGCCAGCACGCGCCGGATCGCCGAGACGGGGTTCCAGTCGATCGTCAGTCCATCGCTAGGCTCGGGCGGGGCGGGCTTCGCCGCGCAGGCGCAGACAAATCCGATGGCCGCGATCAGAATGACCACGACCGAGACGACCGTCACGCCGCCAGGGGTCAGGATCAGCTTGGCGCCCGCGATTTGGCCAAGAAGGATCGCGATAAAGGTGCCCGCCTGCACCAGACCATTGCCGGCCATCAGCTCATTTCGCGGCAAATACTGCGCGAGCGCCGAATATTTCACCGGGCCGAAAAACGCAGACTGTGCGCCCATCAGGAACACGAGGATGTAGAGCAACTGGATGGATTGCAGGTGATAGGCGATCGCGGCGAGACCCATCAGCGCGATCTCCAGTCCCTTCACCCAGCGCATGATCCGCGCCTTGTCGAAACGGTCGGCCAGTTGCCCGGCCGTGGGCGAGAACAGAGCGAAGGGCAAGATGAACAGCCCGGCGGCGGCGAGATTGTGCAGATCGGCGTTCAGCCCCAGCCGGTCCGCCAGTCGGAAGGTCAACAGCGCCACGAAAGCGTTCTTGAACACCTGATCATTGAAGGCGCCCAGAAACATCACCCAGAACAGCGGCCAGAAACGCCGCGCCCGCAGCAATTGGAACATGCGGGTCGGGTTCTGGGTCACCCCGCGCTCGCGGCGTCCAGCGCGCCTCGCGCGGCGGCGGCGTCCGCATCCATCTGCGTCTTCAGCGCCTCAAGATCCTCGAAACGGCGCTCCGGGCGCAGGCGCTTGACCAGCCCGACGGAGATTTCCTGATCGTAGATATCGCCGGAGAAATCGAAGAGATGCACCTCGAAATTCGGAGCGTTCTCACCAAAAGTCGGGCGCACGCCGATGCTGGCGACGCCGCGATAGGCGCCGGTATGGGGCCCGGTCAGGACATCGACGAAGACCGCGTAAACGCCGAAAGCCGGGTGGACCGTGCCGCCCAGGGCGAGATTGGCGGTGGGGTAGCCAAGTTCGCGCCCGCGCTTGTCCCCCGATTGCACCCGCCCGTCGATCCGGTGCCAATGGCCAAGCATTTCGGCGGCGTCTTGCGGCCGCCCTTCATGCAGGGCGGCGCGAATCGCAGTGGACGAGATCGGTTTTCCAGCGCCCACCAGCGGCGCGCCCTCGGCGGTAAAGCCCAACCTCGCGCCGAGTTCCTGCAACGCCGGAACGTCGCCCGCCCGCCCCTTGCCGAAGCGGAAATCCGCGCCGACCGAGACATGCCGCACGCCGTAGGCGTCTGCGAGCACGCCAGACGCGAACGCCTCGGCGGTCATGGAAGATAGTTCCTTGTTGAACTCAAGGATATAGAGCCGCTCGACCCCGAGCTTCTCCAACCGGTGAATTTTGGCGTCGACCGACATCAGCCGAAAGGGCTCGTCGGCGCGGCCAAAAAACTCTCGCGGATGCGGCTCGAAGGTAATGACGCCCAGCGGCGCGGAGAGCTCGACGGCGCGGGTCCGCGCGCGTTCAATCACAGCACGATGGCCGAGATGCACGCCATCGAAATTGCCTAAGGCGACCGACGCGCCGCGGTCGCCTTCATCGACGCGTCTGTCTGTGATGATCCGCATAGCGCTCCCGACGGCGGCCCGTCGAGAGCGGACCGAAATTTATTGATCGGCGTCTTCGCCGCGCGACGGCGCCATAACCAGCGCCTGCCCCTTCAACACGACCGTATCGCCTACAGAGACCTGGCAATCAAGCGAGACTCGACTGCGGCGCAGGTTTACGTCCGTGACGGTGACTTTGGCGTCGATCACGTCTCCGGGCCGCACGGGCGCCATGAAGGTCAGATCCTGCTTAAGATAGACCGTTCCCTGCCCCGGCAACTGCTGTCCGATAACGGCCGAGATCAGGCTGGCGGTCAGCATGCCGTGCACGATCCGGCCCTTGAACATGGTGCTCTTGGCGTACTCATCGTCGAAATGGACCGGGTTCATATCGCCGCTTACTTCGCCGAACAGTTCCAGATCACGCTGGGTGACCGCCTTGCTGCGCATCCGCGTCAGGCCGACATCGATATCTTCGATATAGATCGTGGTGATCTCATCTGTGAACTCGTGGGGCACGTCATCCTGCGGCGCAAGCTCAGCGTTCAGGTTCGCCGCCTCTTGATCGTCATGCTGGGCTTCGGCCATCTGATCATTCTCTTCAAACATCGACTTGCGCTCCATTTCGAATCTCCGCCGTCAGCGGGTGTGCTTTCATTGCATATTTCGCAGGTGCAGCGCAATATCCTTGCGACAGATAATTTCAAGGGGGTATGAATTCGTGTAATTCTGTTACCCGGCTATGCGAGCTTATTCATCGCATACTGGGGAAAAACGGCGTTCGCCTGCAGGAAGGCGTTCAAACGATCCGGGTCGGGGCCGCCGTCCCGCCGGCCGATTTCCGCAGCTGCGAGACCGCCGATGATGAAGACGCAGTCGAGCCCGGCGTCGCCAGCGCCTTTCACGTCTGTTTTCACCCCGTCGCCGATCGCCAGCACGCGCTCCCGCGGCACGGCGCGGCCGGCTTTTTGGTCCAGCACTTCGTAGGCGAGATCGTAGATCGGCAGGTGCGGCTTGCCGAAATAGACCGCCTCGCCGCCCGCGTCCTTATAGGCCTCGGCGATGGCGCCGGCGCAGAACAACCGTCGGTCTCCCTTATCCACCACAATGTCGGGATTGGCGCAAAGCAGTGGAAGCCCGGCCGCGACGCCCGCCGCGATCACCTCGGCGTAATCGTCCGGCGTTTCGGTCTCATCGTCTCGCAACCCGGTGCAGACGATGGATTTGGCGTCCTCCATAGGCACACGCTCAATGTCCGACCCCTCGAAGAAGGGTTCGTCCTTGGGCGCGCCGATGTGATGCACCTTGTGGCCCCATTGGCCGCTGGCCACCGCCGCCTTCGCCGCATCGCCGGAGGAGACGATGCCGTCATAGCTGTCCGCAGGCGCGCCCAGACCATCGAGTTGTGCGCGGACGGCGGTCCAGGGCCGGGGCGCATTGGTCAGAAGAATCACGACGCCGCCGCGGGCCCGGAACCGTTGCAGCGCCGCGACCGCCTCCTGATACGGACGCAACCCGTTGTGGTAACAGCCCCATAGGTCGCACAACACGGCGTCATAACCGCTGGTGATCGCGTCTATTGTGGGAATGATCCGGGCGGTCATGGAAGTCTCCTGACAATGGGGGCTACGCAGGTTCAGGAGGCTCGATAGGGGCCAGCGGCCCTCGGGTCAATCGGATGAAAGGCCGCTGCGGCTCACTCGACGCGGGTGACGGTGAAGCCTTTCCGGCGCAGAAGCTCCACCAAACCTTCCTCGCCGGGCAAATGCAGCGCGCCGACCGCCATAACGACGCCGCCCATTTCAAACTCAGGCGCCGCGCGGTCGGCCATGGTGCGATTCCGCTCAACGACCATCACATCCATAACGGTCCGCGATATTTCATCCGGGTCCTGCATGAGGCCCAGCTGTTTGCTCTTCTCCAGATTGAACTCCCAGATGATCTGGGTCTCATCGCGCAGATAGGCCTGCAGAAGCGTCTCGTGATAATCGTCCGCCTCAGCGGCCATGGCGAAACTGGACAGCATCACGTCCTTCATCCCGTCGCCGCTGATCGCCTCAAACACCGTCCATTGCTCCCTCGGGCTTTCCAGCCCGACGATTTTGGCGCCTGATTCGCGGCCAAGTTGCTCCACCACCTGGTCGACCAGTAGCGCGCCGGTTCTCATTCGGCTCAAGATGCATGGGGAAAAGCTGACGATGCTCAGCACCATGGCGGGATTGAGCATCCGGACGTTCTGATACGGCAATCCGAAGGTCGCCAGCACGCCAGCGGCCATTTTCTTCTGCGGCTGGGTGAATCCATCGTCGAAAAATGGCCCCTTGCCCGCCAGAGTAAGGGTCGGGTTCGCGCGCATCTCCGCCTCGAACGCCGCCGCGTCCGCCTTCGCGATTTCAACCAGCACCGTCCTCGCCGAGGCGAGTGCGCTGCGCACGGAGGCAGGCAGATCGGTCAGCCTGGGGTCGGAGCGGTGGATGGTGCCAAACAACAACGAGGGCGGCACGCCTTCCGACTCGATGCGCCAGGCTCGCCCTTCATGGTTGGGGGCGGAGGCCGCCTTCGCCCGCAGCGCGTCGTATCTCTGCGGATCGGATCTCTGCAGTTCCGCAAGTAAATCTGTTCCACCGCAGCTGGACGCTTGCGCCTTTGCGGGGGATACGGCCAGCGCCGCGAGACAGATCAAACTCAGGAAAAGAACGCGCATCCCGGCTCCGCAATTAAAAGTTGGGTGGCCGAGCGCGATTTCTACCGCTCGGCGGGTTGACTGACAACCGACATGTGTCTACATGCGCATTCATCCCGGTGTTAGCACTCAAGGACGGCGAGTGCTAACAGCTGCTCCGGGGGAGGAAATCGGCCGTCCGAAGTAATTGAAACCAGAGCTAGGAGCGACTTCATGGCTTTCAAGCCTCTGCACGATCGCGTGCTTGTCCGCCGCCTCGAAGGCGAAGAGAAAACCGCTGGCGGCCTTATCATCCCAGACTCCGCCAAAGAAAAGCCCTCTGAGGGCGAAATCGTTGCGACCGGCGAAGGCGCGCGCAAAGATTCGGGCGAACTGATCCCGATGGGCGTTCAGGCCGGCGACCGCGTGCTGTTCGGCAAATGGTCCGGCACCGAGGTCAAGGTCGAGGGCGAGGATCTGCTCATCATGAAAGAGAGCGACATCCTCGGCATCATCACCGATGAGGGCGTGGCGCAGGCCGCCGCCTGATCCGCGATCCGAACCAACCACATCTGAATTTTAATAGGACATCAGGAGCAACCACCAATGGCTGCCAAGGACGTCAAGTTCCACACCGACGCGCGTGAGCGTATGCTCAAAGGCGTCGATATTCTGGCCGATGCGGTCAAAGTCACCCTCGGCCCCAAAGGCCGTAACGTCGTGCTCGACAAATCGTTCGGCGCGCCGCGGATCACCAAGGACGGCGTGACCGTCGCCAAAGAGATCGAGCTTTCCGACAAGTTCGAGAACATGGGCGCGCAGATGGTGCGCGAGGTCGCGTCGCGGACCAATGATGAGGCCGGCGACGGCACCACCACCGCCACCGTTCTGGCCCAGGCGATTGTCCGCGAGGGCCTGAAATCGGTCGCCGCCGGCATGAACCCGATGGACCTGAAGCGCGGCATCGACGCCGCCGTGGCCAACGTCGTCAGCGAGATCAAGGACATGTCGCGTCCGGTCGCCGACAGCGCCGAAGTCGCCAAGGTCGGCTCCATCTCGGCCAATGGCGAGACCGCCATCGGTGAGCAGATCGCCGACGCGATGCAGAAAGTCGGCAACGAGGGCGTGATCACCGTCGAGGAGAACAAGGGCCTCGACACCGAGACTGAAGTCGTCGAGGGCATGCAGTTCGACCGCGGCTACCTGAGCCCCTACTTCATCACCAACGCCGACAAGATGGTCGCCGAGCTCGAGGACGTCTATATCCTGCTGCACGAGAAGAAGCTCTCTTCGCTGCAGTCGATGGTTCCGCTGCTCGAGACCGTCATCCAGACCGGCAAGCCGCTGCTGATCATCGCCGAGGACGTCGAGGGCGAGGCCCTGGCCACGCTCGTCGTCAACAAGCTGCGCGGCGGCCTGAAGATCGCCGCCGTCAAGGCGCCGGGCTTCGGCGATCGCCGCAAGGCCATGCTGCAGGACATCGGCATCCTGACCGGCGGTCAGGTGATCTCGGAAGATCTGGGCATGAAGCTGGAGAATGTCGGCATCGACATGCTGGGCACCGCCAAGAAAGTCCGCATCACCAAAGACGACACCACTGTCGTCGACGGCGCGGGCGACAAGGGTGAGATCGAGGCGCGCGTCGCCCAGATCCGTCAGCAGATCGAGGAGACCACCTCGGACTACGACCGCGAGAAACTGCAGGAGCGTCTGGCCAAGCTGGCGGGCGGCGTCGCGGTGATCCGCGTCGGCGGCTCCACCGAGGTCGAGGTGAAAGAGCGTAAGGACCGCGTCGACGACGCGCTGAACGCCACCCGCGCCGCGGTTCAGGAAGGTGTGGTTCCGGGCGGCGGCATCGCGCTGCTGCACGCCTCCACCAACCTCGAGGGCCTGAGCGTCGAGAACGAGGACCAGGAAGCGGGCGTCAAGATCGTGCGCCGCGCGCTGCAGTCCCCGATCCGGCAGATCGCCGAGAACGCGGGCGTCGACGGCGCCGTCGTCGCCGGCAAAGTGCTGGAGAATGGCGACCGGAACTTCGGTTTCGACGCGCAGGGCGAGGAGTATGGCGACCTGATGGCCAAGGGCATCATCGACCCGGCCAAGGTCGTGCGCACCGCGCTCGAGGACGCCGCTTCAGTCGCTGGTCTCTTGATCACCACCGAAGCCATGGTCGCCGACAAGCCTGAGCCGGCCGGCGCCGGCGCCCCGGGCGGCATGCCCGACATGGGCGGCATGGGCGGCATGGGCGGCATGATGTAAGCCGACTTGGCATCCAAGCTATCGAGGGCCGCTCCGGTTGGGGCGGCCCTTTTCATTTCGCCGAGCCTGCATCGTCCAGCGCAAGCTGGCGCATCTCCAGCGACCCAGTCGTTTCAGCGCCCATTTACTCGTCAGGCGAGTTTTGTCGTGACCGAAACCGCCAATCGGGCAATAAAGATTCTGTATTTGCGATAAAAAACGACGGGTGGGCCATCATGAAAACGATACTGGCTGCATCAGATCTTTCTGCGCGTTCGGATCGCGCGATAAGGCGCGCCGCGACGCTCGCCTCGGCCCATGGCGCGCGCCTGATCGCGATTGCGGTCGTCGATGAGGATCTGCCGCGGACACTGGCTGACGCTCAAGCTGAGCTGGCGAAAGCGGAGCTCACCTCGGCGTTCGGCGAGCACGCGATCGCCGAAGGGGCGGAGTTTAACGTGGTGGTCGGCGATCCGCTGCGCGACATTCACCGGGCCGCATCTGAAGCGAACGCGGATCTGGTCGTGCTCGGCATGCACCGAGCGCGCCCGATGCTCGACCTCTTCCGCGAAACCACGATGGAACGCCTTGTGCGGGTCAGCGAAAGGCCCGTGCTGATCGTGCGCGACATGGGAACCGGGAACTACGAACGCATTCTGTCTCCCGTCGATTTCTCGCCCGCGTCCGAGGCGGCGCTTCGCGCGGCGGCGATCGTCTCGCCCGACGCGGAGCTTCAGGCCATCCACGCCTATCACATTCCTTTCCAGGGTTTTCGGGGCGGACAAGTCTCCAGCGCTGAGTCCGATGCCTTCCGAAGCGAAGCGAAGGGCGAATTGGACCACTGGCTCGCCAAGGCGGAACTGCCTGGCTCGACCCCGCAGATCGAGTTGCTCGATGGATCGGTTAATCAGGTCCTTTTGAAACGGATCGCCGAGTTTAAGCCGGACCTGATCGCCATCGGCGCCCATGGCCGCGCATCCGTCGCTCCGGGAATGATTGGCAGCCTGACGCGGGATCTGAAGCGCAATCCGCCTTGCGATATGCTTGTGGCCCGCCGACGAATTGGGTGACGTTTGGGATACTGACGTCCACGACCTCAATTAGGGATCGCCTCACAGGGCGGTCCTTTTTCCTTCTCATCCCGACAGCGTGGACATATTGCTGGTTCCATGTCTCCCACCCGCCTTTTCCTCGTCACCGCGCTGGCGCTGATCGCCTTCGCCGCCAATTCGCTGCTCAACAGGGCGGCCTTGGCTCTTCTCAATTCGGAGGTACGGACCTACGGCCGAACGATTGAACACGACGATTCAAGCTAAACGCCTCAGTATCGTCTTTGCGATAAGCCGCAAAACTGCAGGGAGAAAGAACTGCGCTTGGCGCCCCGGCGCACTGTTTCTGATGTGGCTTTTCCCATATCATCGCCATCTCAGTGGCTGGACAGAATGGTTCGCGGCGGCAGTTTTCCGTACCCAGCCAACAGGATGGAACACGATGACCGGTCGAGGTGAAGAGCACAGGGTGAAGTTTTACCTGCGCCAGGCAGTCTACGCCTTTCTGACTGTGCTCGCCTTTATTGTAAAAGAGCCGTTTTTTTATCCCGAGTTTGTGATCATCGTCTGTGTCGGGGTCGTCGTGCTGCTCCTATTCCGGCGATAAGCAAAGATGCCCTCCACCCGCCTTTTCCTCGTCACCGCGCTGGCGCTGATCGCCTTCGCCGCCAATTCGCTGCTCAACAGGGCGGCGCTGGCGGGCGGGCATATCGACCCGGCGAGCTTCACGGTGATCCGCATCGTCTCGGGCGCCGTCATGCTGGGGGCGCTGATCGCGCTGTCCGGCGCGGGCTGGCGGGCGCGGCTTGGCGAGGGGTCATTGGCCTCCGCAGCGGCACTTTTGGCCTACGCCGTCTTCTTCTCCTACGCCTATCTGACGCTGGAGGCGGGGATCGGCGCGCTGATCCTGTTCGGGGCCGTGCAGATCTGCATGATCGGCTGGTCTCTGGCGATGGGCGAACGGCCAAAGGCCATGCGCTGGAACGGAATCGCGGCGGCGGTCGGGGGCTTCGTCTGGCTGGTCTCGCCTGGCGTCTCCGCGCCTGAACCGCTCGGCGCCGCGCTGATGGCGGTCGCGGGCCTCGCCTGGGGCGTCTATTCGTTGCGCGGCAAGGGCGTCGCCGACCCGACCGCGGCGACTGCGGGCAATTTTCTGATCGCGACGCCGATGTCGCTGCCCCTGCTCTTGTTCATCGGCGACGACCCAATCGCGATGGAGGGCGTCTTGCTGGCTGTCACCTCCGGCGCCATCACCAGCGGGCTGGGATATGCGCTGTGGTACGCCGCGCTTCGCCATCTGGAAGGCACCGTCGCCTCGATCTGCCAACTGCTGGCGCCGGCGATCGCCGCCGCGGCCTCCGTCGCGCTTTTGGGCGAGCCTGCGACAGCGCGCCTGCTGCTGGCCGGTTTGTTGATCCTGGGCGGCGTGGCCGTTGCGATCCGAGGGGGCGCGCATCCGCGAGCTGAAGAGCGCTAGGCGATCTGATCCTGCGCCCCATTGCCTGCGGTTGAAGATGCGCTAATGTCGTGTGAACTGGCGTGATTTACGCCGCTGGCGACTGGGAGTGAGACGAATGGCCGGAGAAGACGACAAGTTCGAAGTCTATCAGGACAAGGCTGGCGAATATCGCTGGCGGCGCACGGCGAAGAACGGCCAGCAGGTGGGCCGTTCGACCGAGGGCTACAAGAAAAAGGCCGACGCCGAAGCCAATATGAAGCGCGGCGCCAAGGACAGCGACAAGCTGGATATCTACAAGGACAACAAGGGCGAGTATCGCTGGCGGCGCACGGCGTCCAATGGGCAGATCGTCGGCGCCTCCTCGGAAGGCTATGTGAAGAAATCGGATTGTCAGGCCAACGCCGACCGTCTGTCGTGACTCAGCCCCGGATTATGGTGGGAGGCCGCTCAGTGGAGGGGAGAGAGCGGCCTCCCAACTCCTCGCGCAACGTTCATGGTTAATGCGCAAGGAATAGCGGAATATCGGATTCGGCCAGCATATGGCTGGTGACACCGCCAAACACCGCCTCCAGCAGGCGAGACTGCCCATAGCCGCCCATCACGATCAGATCAGCGCCAAATGATGCAGCGTCATTGAGCAAGGCTTCGGCGACGCCCGAATGTTCCGGCGACAACGCCGACACCTCAACGGCGGCGTCATGCGCGGCGAGCCAGCGCGCGGCGTCGGTGCCCGGATCGGCCCCGTGGCGCAATGCTCCGAAGAATGTCTTCGCGACCGCGACCCGCACAGACCCAGCACTGCTTAGGAACGGCATCGCCGACGTCGATGCGAGCGCCGCTTCTCGGCCCGCGTCCCAAGCCAGCATCACCCGCCGTCCGATCGGACCATTCACGCCATCCGGCGGCAGCACCATCACCGGCCGACCGCTGTCGAACAATGCCGCCTGCAGCGCCTTTTCGCAGGCCGAAGGCACCTCGGACCCGCGCGGCGCGCCTATGATCGACAGATCGGCGTAGCGGGCATGAGTGGCGAAACTCAAGGCCAGATCCGGCCCGCCGGTGGCGTGACGGCCCTCGACCTCCGAAACGCCAGCGTTGCGGGCGGCCTGAACGAACTCGTCAGCCACGGCCTTCGCCTCTTCCTCCCACTGTTTCAGCGCCTCGCGCCAAACCTCGATGGAGAGCGCGACGTCCTCATGCAGCGGGGGCGAGGATTTCGCGGCGAAAGCGATCCCGACCAGGCGCGCGCCAAACCGGCGCGCCAGTTCAAATGCGGCCTCGTTGCGGGCGGCCCCGGCCTCTCCGCCTTCGACATAAACCGCAATCGTTTTGAAGCTCATGAGAACACTCCTTTGCGGGCAAAAGATTGGTTGCCACAAGCATCGCTACGCCGATGCGCGGCGGCTCGCCTTGATCCATGCCAAGGCGTTGAATGTGGGGATTGGGTTGGCGTCAGGCGCGGGTCAGAGCCGGGCCAGCCGAAACGCCTTTGAGATCGGCGGCGTCCAGCGCCCTGGCAGGGCGAGAGATGCGGGCGCGGGTCACCCACAATAGCCGCTCTTGCGCGCGGGTGATCGCGACATACGCCAAACGTTTCCACAGCGCGATTCCCGCCTCGGACCGGCCTGATTGCGCCGCGGCGAACAGGTCCGGCGCGAAGACCTGCACCTCGGGCCACTGGCTGCCCTGCGATTTGTGGATGGTGCAGGCGGCGCCATGCACAAAGGCCGCGCCCATATGAGCCGCGTGCGGTATGAAAGGCTCGTCCCGGCCCGGCGCCTCGATCTTGATGATGGCCGCGACCGAGATTTGTGGTTCCTCAGCGCCCAAAATATGGAGCCGCGCGAAGCCGGGCTTGCGGCCCGCGCCCAGATAGACCGCCTGCGCGCCCTTGACGAGGCCCCGCACCTCCAGGTCGATCCGCTTCTTGCGGTGCTTCAGCGGCAGTTCGATCCCGTCGCAGATCAGCGGCTCGCCCGCCGCCATGTCGAACTCATTGAGGTCGTGCGCGTTGCGAAACGCCGAAATCAGGCGAAGCCGCGTGGCGTTGCGCCAGACCAGCATGGGCGAGCGCGCCATCAGGTCGGAATCGGCCCGCTCAGCCCAGACCACACGGTCATCCTTCCTTGCGATCTCCTCAATCATCCGCTCGAACTCGTGGAAATTCAGTTCGCTGTCCTTCAGCGCGTGGGCGAGGTCGAGTATCGGACTGTCGGCTTGCTGCCGGTGGATACGACCCAGAGAGCTGGTTCGCGCCTCTGGAAAGCTGTCGAACGCCATCGCGCCCGCCTGCCCTACCGGCGCAAGCTGAGCCGGGTCGCCAAACAGGATGATGGTCCCGAACACCTCTTTCAGGTCGTCGAGTTGCTTGTCGTCGATCATCGAGGCTTCGTCGATGAATGCGATATCCAACGGCTCATCCCGCCGCTTCCAGCCAGCGATGAAATCGGACCCGCTGACGCCTGCAGCCGCCAGCGCGCCAGGGATTGATTTCACGTCTTTGAAGAAGGCGAGCGCCCGGTCCATCGCCTCATCCGTCAGCCCCTCGACCTTGGGCCGCTCGCCCGTGGGTTTGGCCAGCCAGTCCGCCAGCTCTTCGAATTCGGGGTCGTAAACAGGGATGTAGAGAATGCGGTGGATGGTGGTCGCGGGCACGCTATGACCGCGCAGCACGCTGGCGGCTTTGTTGGTCGGCGCGAGGATGGCGCAGGTGCGGTCGGTGGATTTTCGCTTTGGCTCGAAATCGCCGGAGATCAGCTTCACGCCCGCCGCCTCGACCGCCCGCACCAGCTGGGCCAGCAACACGGTCTTGCCTGATCCCGCCCGGCCAAGCACGGCGTGAAGCTCCGGCTCGTCGCGCTCGTCACGCGGGGAAGTCAGTTCTTCGTCGAGATCGACCCCGGCGCGGGCCAGCAACTCGGCCACCGCGTCATGGGCCGCCGCCTGATCCTCGGAGAATTTCATGCCTGGGTTTCGCCTGCTCTGCGCCTGTTCTTACGCCGACTTTGCAACGGGGCAGCGAGCAACGCCAGCCCCACGTCAATCTCCTAAAAGTTGTTCGAATCGATTTGGGGCGCTATCGTCGCGACGTTAACCGCGCGCCTTAACGGGCTCAATTTGTACGAAAAAGCGATACTAGGGGGCATCATGGCGACGATCATTGGCACGAGCGCGAGCGACATTTTGACGGGGACCGAGTTCGACGACATCATCAAAGGTCGGGGCGACAGCGATTACCTGATCGGTCTCGCCGGCGTCGATCTGCTGATTGGCGGGACGGCGACGATCTGCTGGAAGGCGGCGCCGACAATGACTCGCTGGTTGGAAGCGACGGCGCTGACATCATGAATGGCGGCGGTGGTATCGACTTCGCCTATTATAACGGTTCGAGGGAAGCCGTCTCCATCGATCTAGCCGCCAAGACCGGCTCCGGCGGTCAAGCCGAGGGCGACACGTTTTTCGGGGGTGAGGGCATCGTCGCATCCGCCTTCGACGACGAGTTGCTCGGCACTGGCGCGGATAACTACCTCGCCGGGTGTGACGGCGACGATCTGATCAAAGGCCGCAATGGAGAGGACACCCTTGCCGGCGGCGGCGGCGCGGACAAGGTGGTCGGCGGCAATGGCGACGACATCCTGAGCGGCGACACGCTGGGCCCCTCGACGACGACGATCGGCGGGAACGAGACGTTCTGGGCCGAAGCCGCGGATAACCTGAAGGACATTCTTATTGGCGGCGCTGGCGAGGACATGTTCGTCCTGGCCGAAGGCGGTGGCGACGATGTGATCAAGGATTTCGAACCCGGCGTCGGTCGGATCGACTTCGCCATCGCCACGGCCGAAGACGCCTTTGATCCGCTGGCCAGCGCGGAACAGAAGGGCGACGACGTCGTCATCGAGCATGGCGCTGACGACAGCGTTCGGCTGAAGGATGTCAGCCTGGCGGCGCTGTCATCAGAGGATTTCGATATGGTGACCGACCCGATCGGGATATTCGTCGGCTAGCAGAAGTCGCCATTCAGGCCGCGCGCTTCGCGCCTCCACCGCCGTTGCGGCTACGACGCCTGCGCCGACGGCCGCCATTCGGCTTGCCGCCCGGCTTGCCGCTTTTTGCTCCGTTGCGTAGCTCCATCTCGGGAAGCGGCTCGGCGCCCTCCGGCGTCAGGCGCAGGCGGATCAGCTTTTCCACCGCACGCAACTTGTCTTTCTCAAGCTCAGGATCACAGAGGGTGATGGCCACGCCATCCGCCCCGTTGCGGCCCGTGCGGCCGATGCGGTGGGTGTAGTTCTCCGCCTCGTCCGGCAAATCGTAGTTGATCACATGGGTGATGTTCGACACGTCGATGCCGCGCGCGGCGATGTCGGTCGCGACCAGGATCTTCACCTTGCCGTTCTTGAACCCCCTCAACGCGCGCTGCCTCGCGTTCTGCGCCTTGTCGCCATGGATCGCATCCGCGATGAACCCGTCCTTGCCGAGATTCAGGGCGACCCGATCCGCGCCGCGCTTGGTCCGCGCGAACACGATCACACGCTGGCAGGCGGGATCGCGCAGAAGTTCCGCAAGCTTGGATCGCTTCTCACGCCCCGGCCCGAACACGATGCGCTGTTCGACCTTGTGGACGGTCGTTCCCTGCGGCGCGACTTCGACCTTGGCGGGGTTGTTCAGCAGATCGGCGGCCAGCGCCTCGATCTCTTTCGGCATGGTGGCCGAAAAGAGGACTGTCTGCCGCTCGCGCGGCATCGTCGAGGCGATCTTTTTCACGGAGGGCGCGAAGCCCATGTCGAGCATGCGATCGGCCTCATCCAGCACCAGATGGCCGGCGTCCCTGAAGTGGATTTTCCGTTCCTGCATCAAATCCATCAGGCGGCCCGGCGTGGCGACCACGATGTCCGCCCCGCCCTCCAGCGCCCGGATCTGGCGTCCGCGGGGCATGCCGCCCAGCACCAGCACGATGCGCATGCGCATTTTGCGGCCATAGGCGCGCAGGCTTTCTTCGATCTGCACCGCCAGCTCTCGCGTCGGGGCCAGGATCAGCGCCCGCGCCGATCTCGGGTTCGGGCGGCGGTTCTCGGTGAACAGGTGATGCAGAAGCGGCAGACCGAAAGAGGCGGTCTTGCCGGTGCCGGTCTGGGCGATGCCCAGCATATCGCGCCCCGCCATCTGCAACGGAATGGCCTGAGATTGAATCGGCGTCGGCACGTTATAGCCCGCCTCCTTCAACGAGCGCATGATGGGGCTCGCCAGGCCGAAGCCGGTAAAGTCCGGGGCCTGCTGAGCGACCTCCGCGATCGGGGTCGTATTTTGAGTGTTCGTCACGTTTATGTCCTTACGCCACAAAGCAAAACGCGTGCGAACAGGCGCAGCGAGGGCCTCATAGCCTTCGTCGCAGCCAAGCGCATGTGGCGCGGACGGATTGTCCTGAAAAAAGCGATCAGCGCGGAGGTTTAAACCCGCGATCTGCGCAACCGCTTGCGGTCATATGGATTGCTGCAGGTGCGAAGTCAAGAAAAAGCCGCCCCGGAAGTCCAAGGCGGCGAGTTCGGCTTTCTTTCAGGCGTAGTTGATACGATTTCAGTTCGGGCCCGCCTCGCGCGCGTCCTCAACGGTGCGCAGGCCGGTGCGCGGCGTGGAGACCAGCACCGCCATGTTGCCCGGCTTGTGCTCATTCCGGCGCATTTTCATATGGGCCTGCGGCAGTTGATCCCAGGTGAACACCTCTGACATGCAGGGGTCGAGGCGGCGCTCGATCATCAACTGGTTGGCCGCGCTCGCCTGCTTGAGGTTCGCGAAGTGGCTGCCCTGAAGGCGCTTCTGATGCATCCACATATAGCGAACGTCGAAGGTCAGGTTATAGCCGGTGGTGCCGGCGCAGATCACGACCATGCCGCCGCGTTTGACGACCAGCGTCGAGACCGGGAATGTCGCCTCGCCCGGATGCTCGAACACCATATCGACATTGACGCCCTTGCCGGTGATGTCCCAGATCGCCTTGCCAAACTTGCGGGCTTCCTTGAACCACGTCGCGTATTCGGGCGTGTTGACCTTGGGAAGCTGGCCCCAGCAACTGAAATCCTTGCGGTTGATGACGCCTTTGGCGCCCAGCCCCTCGACGAATTCACGCTTCGATTCGTCCGATATCACGCCGATGGCGTTGGCCCCGGCGGTGTTGACCAGCTGGATCGCGTAGGAGCCGAGACCGCCCGAAGCGCCCCAGACCAGCACGTTCTGGCCGGGCTTCAGCTCATGCGGGTGATGGCCGAAAAGCATGCGATAGGCGGTGGCCAGCGTCAGCGTGTAACAAGCCGACTCTTCCCAGGTCAGGTGCTTGGGGCGGTGCATCAGCTGCTGCGCCTGCACATTGGTGAACTGCGCGAAGGAGCCGTCGGGCGTCTCATAGCCCCAGATGCGCTGGCTGGGCGAGAACATCGGGTCGCCGCCATTGCAGTGCTCATCGTCGCCATCGTCCTGATTACAGTGAATCACGACTTCGTCGCCGATTTTCCAGCGCTTTACCTTGTCGCCCACCGCCCAGACGATGCCCGAGGCGTCGGATCCGGCGATGTGATACGGGGCTTTGTGGCCGTCGAACGGGCTGATTGGAATGCCCAGCGACGCCCAGACGCCATTATAGTTGACGCCGGCGGCCATGACGAAGACCAGCACCTCGTGGCTGTCGAGCACAGGCGTGTCGACCACCTCCAACTGCATCGCCGTATCCGGTTCGCCGTGACGCTCCTTGCGGATCGCCCATGCATACATCTGCTTCGGCACGTGGCCAAGCGGTGGAATCTCGCCAACCTCGTAGAGATCCTTCAAATCACCCGCGGGCTGGTCGGTGTCGGGGCTGTTCGCGTCTAGCGCGGCCATGTCGTCTCTCCAAGTTTCCAGCGCAACGTGCGCGCAATAATCGTTCGCGTAGGCTCTGATTCCTTTCCTTACATTTCTCACGCTACGGGCGCAAGCCGTGTTGTGCGTCGCAGCGCTGCAATTCCACCTAAGAACCCCACCGCTTGTTTCGTCCTTTGAAACCCGGAACATGACGCCAGCATGGACCATAAAATTTCTTTGCAGACGAGTATTGCGCAATATCGTTATCCAAGTAGGATGCTGCGTCGCGTCAAACTACCTGAGAAAGGCGTCCATCATGGCGAAGGACCGCCCCTGGCTTTTCCGCACTTGCGCGGGCCGCTCTACGGCCGCCGCGTGATTGGCCAGGAAGACAATTCGGAAACGCGGGGCGGCGGCGACCGAGCGCGCACCGACTCGTTTCGCTGTGCACCCGGCCGGGCGGTCTACGCATCTGCGTCGATCGGCGCGCTGGGACTGTTTGCGATTTCGGCCGCCGCGTTTAATATCGGAGGCGCGCAGGAAAGCGGTCAGGCCTTCTGGCTGGCGCCTGCCGGGATCTCGCTGGTTTTGGCGATGCTTGGACTCTTCTGGCTGACGCGCCGCGCGCCTGTGCTTCTGACGATTGGGCCAGACGGCGTGGACCTGCCGGCCGCGTTCTCTCGTCCAATCGCCTGGCGAGACATCTGGCGCATTCGCCTGAGCTGGCGCCGCGTCGTCCTGCAGCCAGACTTCATCCTTCTGAAGCTGGAACTGACGAACGGCGCGCAGCCAGCCTACAAGCGCCGTCTCTGGACCCTTCCGCCAATAGACGGCTGGATCGCCAAGAAATACGGCGTAAGAATCCCGGTTCACAATCTCGACGCGCCCGCGAAGGTGATTCTGAACTCGGTTGAACGTTTCAAACCCGTGCAGAGAGTGACGACATGACGGACAAGAAAGACCGCCCCTGGCTTTTCCGCACTTACGCGGGCCACTCCACGGCCGCCGCGTCGAATGCGCTCTATCGGGGGAATCTGGCGAAGGGGCAGACCGGGCTTTCCGTCGCCTTCGATCTGCCGACGCAGACCGGATATGACAGCGACCACGTGCTGTCCCGGGGCGAGGTGGGCAAGGTTGGCGTGCCGATCAGCCATCTCGGCGACATGCGGGCTTTGTTCGATCAGATCCCGCTGGAGCAGATGAACACCTCGATGACGATCAACGCCACGGCCGCCTGGCTGCTGGCGCTTTATGTCGCGGCGGCTGAAGAGCAGGGGGCGGATGTCGCGAAGCTCACCGGCACGGTGCAGAACGACATCATGAAGGAGTATCTCAGCCGCGGCACATATGTGTTCCCGCCGGAGCCTTCGCTGCGGCTGATCGGGGATGTCGCCGCCTGGTGCAAGCAGGCGACGCCGAAATGGAACCCGATGAATGTCTGCTCCTATCACCTGCAGGAAGCCGGGGCGACGCCGGAGCAGGAGCTGGCCTATGCGCTGGCCACCGCCGTCGCAGTTCTCGATTCGACGCGCGCCCGCGTGGCGCCGGAGGCGTTCCCCGCCATCGTCGGGCGCGTCTCCTTCTTCGTGAATGCGGGCATCCGCTTCGTGACCGAGATGTGCAAGATGCGCGCCTTTGTCGATCTCTGGGACGAGATCTGCCGGGAACGCTATGGCATTGAGGACCCAAAGCTCCGCCGCTTCCGTTATGGCGTTCAGGTCAACAGCCTCGGCCTGACCGAGCAGCAGCCGGAGAACAATGTCTATCGCATCCTGATCGAGATGCTGGCGGTGGTCCTGTCGAAAAAGGCGCGCGCCCGCGCGGTGCAGCTGCCAGCCTGGAACGAGGCTCTGGGCCTGCCCCGGCCATGGGATCAGCAATGGTCCCTGCGCATGCAGCAGATCATGGCGATGGAGACCGACCTTCTGGAATATGACGATCTCTTTGACGGCAACCCCGCCGTCGACGCCAAGGTCGAGGCGCTGAAGACCGGCGCGCGCGATGAGCTTCGCCACATCGAACAGATGGGCGGCGCGGTCGAGGCGATCGACTATATGAAACGCCAGCTGGTGGATGCGAACACCGACCGGCTGGGGCGGATCGAGCGCGGCGAGACCACCGTCGTCGGGGTAAACAAGCTGACCGAGTCGGAAAGCTCGCCGCTGACCGAAGGCCCAGGCGGGATCATGGTGGTCGATCCGGGCGTCGAGGCGGAGCAGATCGAGCGGCTCCAGGCCTGGCGCGAGGAGCGCGACGACGCGGCGGTTCAGGCCGCCCTCGCCGATCTGCGCGCCGCGGCCAAGGAGGGGCGCAACATCATGGAACCCTCCATCGCCTGCGCCAAGGCGGGCGTCACCACCGGCGAGTGGGGCGCCTCTATGCGGCAGGTTTTCGGCGAATACAGGGCGCCGACCGGCGTCGGCAAGGCGCCGCGCAACGACGCCCAGGGCATCGACGATGTGCGCGAAGCGGTGGCGCAGGTCTCCACCAAGCTCGGCCGCCGCCTGAAATTCGTGGTCGGCAAGCCGGGCCTCGACGGGCACTCGAACGGCGCGGAGCAGATCGCGGTGCGCGCGCGGGATTCCGGTATGGATGTGACCTATGACGGCATCCGCATGACGCCGGAACAGATCGTCGCCTCAGCCATCGACGAGGATGCGCATGTGATCGGGCTTTCGATCCTCTCCGGCTCTCACCTGCCGCTGGTCACCGAGGTGGTGGAGCGGCTAGGCGCGGAGGGCCGCGGCGACATCGCGGTGATCGCTGGCGGCATCATTCCGGATGAGGACGCCGAGGCGCTGAAAGCCAAGGGCGTGGCGGCGGTCTATACGCCCAAAGATTTCGAGCTGAACCGGATCATGTTCGACATCGTGGCGCTGGCGGATCCGGAAGAAAAAGCCGCCTGAAAGCACTCACTCCCCCTCTCTGATTCGGCGTATGGTTGTGGCGTCGGATTGCGAGGGAGGGACGCATGCCAATCACCCACGACGCTTTGACCATTCATTTCGGCCCGTCGACAGTGGGCGCGCCGGACGCGCTTGAGCAGCCCATTATCGACTTCATCGACGGCGCTGAGAAAGAGCTGCGCATCGCGATACAGGAGGTCGACCGCACCTCCATCGCCGAGGCCATCGCCCGCGCCAAGCGCCGGGGCGTCTCCACCAAGGTGGTGATGGAGAACGACTATCTGGTCGAGGGAAAGCCGGTTCAACCGGGCAGAACCGGCGCGCTGCAGCATAATCGCGACCTGCTGGACGCTATGCTCTCTAGCGCCGTGGACGTCAAATCTGATTTCAACCCGAAGATCTTCCACCAGAAGTTCATCGTGCGCGACCGGGAGGCGGTGCTGACCGGCTCAACCAATTTCACCACCACGGGCGTGACCAAGAACCTCAACCACCTGATCGTCATCGAGCACAAAGACATCGCCATGGAATACTGGCGCGAGTTCCGGGAGATCTCGAGAGGCGTGTTCGGCAAGCACTCAGACGCCCATAACCGCAAGCCAAAGGAGCATGATCTGGGCGGCGTGCGGGTCAAACCGCTGTTCGCGCCAGAGCACTCGCCAGAGATGGAGTTCATGAAATCGATGGCCAAGGCGCGGGAGCGGATCGATTTCGCGATTTTCACCTTCGCCGAAAGCTCCGGCATCGATGATGAGCTGATCTCCGCCCGGCTGCGCGGGATTCCCGTCACCGGCGCGTTCGACCGTAAAATGGCCAACGCGAAATGGGCCGCGACACATGGGTTGGCGGCTGCGGGCGTGACCATGCATCGGCTCGCGACTGGGGCGGCGGGCGGTGGCGCGCGGAAGATCCACCACAAGCTGATGGTGATTGATGATCGCCTCGTGATCGGCGGTAGTTTCAACTACACCGGCCCCGCCAATCTCACCAATGACGAGAACATCGTGGTGATCGGCGATCTGAGCGAAACCGATCCGGCCAAAGTGGCGGCGCAGAAAAACATCGCCGTGGCCGTGCGGGAGGAGATCGACCGCATCATCGCGGAGCATTGCGAGCCGTTCACGCCGGTCATGCCGGACTAAAGCGCCGCACGTCGGCGGCGAGCGTTGACCTGCCGCCCGCGCTGGGTCAGAAGGCCCGACATGCTGGTCTTTAAGATATTGACCGCCCCGCAATGGGCGGAGTTCGAGGAAGCGGGCGAATTCGAAGGCGCGCCGGTCGATCTCAAGGATGGCTATATCCACCTCTCGACCGGCGCACAGGCACCCGGGACGGCCGCGAAGCATTTCGCCGGTCAGGGCGGGCTGGTGCTGGCGGCCATCGATGAGGACGCCCTGTTCGACGGGTTGAGGTGGGAGGTCTCTCGCGGCGGCGATCTGTTCCCCCATCTCTATCGCAAGCTGTTTCTGAAGGACGTCAGCTGGGTGACGCTGCTGCGTCTTAGCGACAGCGGCGCGCATATCTTCCCCGAAAAGGTCGGTTCATGAGCGGATTTGAAAAACTGGGTATGGCGGCGCTTCGCTCGCTGGACCCGGAAACGGCGCATGGCCTGGCCATCAAGGCGCTGAAGTCCGGAATAGCGCCAGGCGTGACGCCGTTTTCGGACGCCGCGCTGGAGACGCAAGCGCTTGGCCTCTCCTTCCCTAACCCCGTCGGCGTCGCTGCGGGCTTTGACAAGAACGCCGAAGCGCCGGACGCGATGCTGGCGCGTGGCTTCGGGTTCGTGGAGATCGGCGCCGTCACGCCGCGCCCGCAACCGGGCAACCCGAAGCCTCGCCTGTTTCGCCTGACCGAGGACCGTGCGGCGATCAACCGCTTCGGCTTCAACAATGAGGGTCTGGAGGCGATCACGGCGCGATTGCGCGCGCGGCAGGGCAAGCCGGGGGTCGTCTGGGCCAATCTGGGGGCCAATAAGGACTCCGAGGATCGCGCGGCGGATTATGTGGCCGTGATGCGCGGTCTTTGGGGGCTGGTCGATGCGATGACGATCAACATCTCCTCGCCCAACACGGAGAAGCTGCGCGACCTGCAGGGCAAAGCGGCGCTGGATGCGCTGCTGGCCCGTTGCGTCGAGACGCGGGATGAGCTGGCGGCGGAAAGCGCGATCGAGACGCCGGTCCTTTTGAAGATCGCGCCGGACCTCAGCGAGGCGGAACTGGCCGATGTGGCCGAGGTGGCCGAGGCGCGCGGGATCGACGGGATCATCGCCACCAACACCACGCTGTCGCGCGATGGGTTGAAAAGCGCGCATGCAGGCGAGGCCGGGGGCCTGTCCGGCGCGCCGGTGTTCGAGCGCTCGACAGAGGTACTAGGTCAGTTGCGCAGACTGTCGGGCGGGCGCGTGCCGCTGGTCGGCGTGGGCGGGATCAGATCGGCCAAGGGCGCTTACGCCAAGATCCGCGCCGGGGCTTCTCTGGTGCAGCTCTACACCGCGATGATCTATGAGGGCCCTTCGCTTGGCGCGCGCATCAATCAGGGGTTGGCGGCGCTGTTGAAGCGCGACGGTTTCGCCAGTGTCGCCGAGGCGGTCGGCGCCGATATTCTGCTGTAAAACGTTTTTTGGCGCCGCCAATGGCCCGCTTCGCCATGTGACCTCTAAAGCCTTCTGACGATTATGGTGCGTGAGCGCGCGAGAACACCGGCGCATGCTCGCAACGATTTGGCGTCTATTCACAAACAGTCTCCCGTATAGCCAACCCATATGAGGCCATGTGAAATGGAGGATGAGAAAATGAAAGAACCTCTGATGACGGGCTCGACCGGAGCCGCAAAATCCATGGCTGGCGAGCGGCGATTCTGATGGTCGTTAAAACCTTGAACTGGGCCACTTTCGGCGCGGCCTTGTGGTGCTTGCTCGCCACCTACCAACTTACCGTGAAACAGTTTCCCGGCCAGTCGCTGAGCTACATATGGGATCGGATCGACCTTCTATATTTCATTGAAGGTTCGTTCTACGCGGGAATGATTTTCTCCGCGGCGTATCTGCTGTATCGGTTCCTGCTCATGCTGAACCGCAAGTTCCCTGACTGACGGAGAAGGCCGCCCAGTCTACGGCGGCGGTCGGCGCCGATATTCCGGTTTAGGAGGGACGCATGATCCGCATCTATCACAATCCCCGCTGCTCCAAGTCTCGCCAGACGCTGGCGCTGCTCACAGGGCGGGGCGTTGATCCAGAGGTGATCGAGTATCTGAAAACTGGGCCGACCGAGTCAGAGATCCGCGACCTGCTTTCCAAACTGGGCCTGAATGCTGTGGAAGTCGTTCGTCGGGGAGAGAAGGTGTTCAAGGAACTCGGCCTGTCAAAGGACTCGGATGAGGATGCGCTGATCGCAGCAATGGCCTCGAACCCGATCCTGATTGAGCGCCCTATCGTGGTGAACGGCGACAAGGCCGCCATCGGCCGTCCGCCCGAGGCTGTGCTGGATGTGCTTTAGCTCGCCGCGCGCCGCTCCAGCCGAGGGTAAAGCGCCAGCATGGTCAGCGCCCGGACGATCAGGAACAGGTAGAGCGCGCCCCAGACGCCGTGATTGCCCCAGACGGAGGCCATCAGCGGGCTGGCCGGATAATAGATCAGCGCTGAGACAATCATGGCGTTGCGCATATCCACCGAAGCGGTCGCGCCGATGAAAATACCGTCCATCTGATACGCGGCGACGCCGACCAGAGGGCAAAGTGCGCCCCAAAGCGCATATTGGCGCGCGGTCTCGCGCACCTCCGGCGCCGTCGTGAACATGTCGATGATCGGGCCGGACAGCACGGCCAGAACCACCGAGAACGCCAGCGCCAACGTCCCCGCCATGGCGCTGGTCAGAATTGAGGCCCGACGCAGGCCCGCCGGATCTCGCGCGCCCATCGCCTGCCCCACCAGCGTTTCCGATGCGATGGCGAAGCCGTCCAGCGCATAGGCCGAGATCAGGAAGAATTGCCAGAGCACGACATTGGCGGCCAGCACCAGATCACCCTGAATCGATCCCTGCCGCGTCATCCAGGCGAAGGCGCCGACCAGTAGCAGGGTTCGGATAAAAATGTCCCGGTTCAGCGTCATGGCGCGGATGACCAGCGGCGCGGCCAGAACCCGCGCCGAATCGAACCTCCAGCCCTCAGGCGCGATCTGGCGAACCCTGCCCCGCGCCAGCCACAGCCCGTAACCCAGCCCGGCGTATGAGGCGATGACGGTAGCCGACGCCACCCCATCGACGTCAAACCCAAATCCAAGGACGAACAGCAGGTTCAGGCAGACATTGGTGACCGCCAGTACGACCTGATGCTTGAACAGACGACGGGTCATCTCCTGCCCCGCGAACCAGCCCAGCAGGGCGAAATTCGATAGCTCGGCGGGCGCGCCCCAGATGCGGATATCGAAATAGACGCTCGCGAGTCGCTCCGCCTCTGCGCTCGCCTCGAAGACCTGAAGACCGGCCCAAAGCAGCGGCGCCTGCGCAGCGATCAGGACCGCCGCGATAGAAAGCGCGATCACGATGGTGCGCGCCAGAACGTCGATGGCGCCCCGTTGATCACCTGCGCCCAGCGCCTGCGCGGACAGGCCGGAGGCGCCGATCTGCAGGAAATTGAGGCTGACAAACAGAAGGCTGAAGATTTGCGCGCCCAGACCGACGGCCGCGAGATAGACCTCTGATCCCAGTCTTCCGATCACCGCCGTATCCACCGCCCCCTGTATCGGCACGGTGGCGTTTGAGAGTACAACGGGAATGGCGATCGCCAGGACCCGCGCGGCGGTCAGCGCCTGGCGGCGAGGTTGTTCGGACGCGCTCATGTTACATCCGGCCTCATGAAATATTCATGGGCTGCCACCCGGCGTCCGCGCTCTGCGCACTGCGCCTGAAAACGCTGAATTTCATGTGCTTTTCCCGGCCATAGAGCGATCCATACGCATTGCTCGCACGAAAGTCATCAACGCGCCCTACGCTATCTCAAGTCCACCCGAATGGTCGGCTGAAACCTTCAAATAGTTGCCGCTAACGTAAAGGTTATCTATATCTAGACGCGAGTGGAGGACGATCATGCCCGATGAGAAGCTGATGACGATCGGCCAGATGTGCGCCGCCTTCGACGTCACGCCGCGCTCGCTGCGTTTTTACGAGGCGAAGGAACTGCTGGCGCCGGTCCGCAAGGGGCAACACCGCCTGTTCACCCCCCGCGACCGAGCGCGGCTGACCCTGATCCTGCGGGGCAAGCGCTTCGGCTTTAGCCTTGCGGAGATCAAAGAATTACTCGACCTCTATGACGTGGACGAAACCCAGCAGGCGCAACTGACAACCGCTCTGGAGCGCGCCGGGACGCGCCTGTCGGCGATGAAGCGCCAGCGCATGGAACTAGACGTGGCCATTGTCGAACTGGAGCAGCAGATGGCCCGTGTGGCTGGGATGCTGAATGTCCCCGTCTTAAACAACCAAGATAACTGAGGAAGGAGCCCCCATGCCCAGCTATACGCCGCCGCTTCGCGACTACGCCTTCCTGCTACACGAGGTGCTGAAGATCGATCAGCAGGCCGACATAGAGGGTTATGGCGAGCTGACGCCTGATTTCACCGGCGCGATCCTCGAAGAAGCCGGAAAAATCGCTTCGGAAGTCCTAGCGCCGCTGAACGCGAAGGGCGACGAGGGCTGCGCGCTGGAGAATGGCGAGGTGCGCGCGCCAGAAGGGTTTCGCGAGGCGATCGACCTGATGCGCGAGGGCGGCTGGCCGAGCCTGGAATGCGACCCGGCTTATGGCGGACAGGGTATGCCGAGCGTGGTCGGCATCGCGGTCGGATCCATGAAATCATCCGCCAATATGGCGCTGATGATGTATCCGGGCCTGACACACGGGGCCTATACGGCGATCCACAAACATGGGTCCGAGGAACTGAAGGACAATTATCTGCCCAAGCTCGTCTCCGGCGAGTGGATGGGCACGATGAACCTGACCGAGCCGCATTGCGGGACCGATCTGGCGCTGCTGCGCTCAAAGGCCGAGCCGAACGGGGACGGGACCTACAAGGTCACCGGACAGAAGATCTTCATCTCCTCCGGCGAGCATGATCTGGCCGAGAACATTATCCATCTGGTGCTCGCCCGCATTCCCGGCGCGCCGGAGGGGGTGAAAGGCATCTCTCTGTTCGTCGTGCCAAAGTTTTTGCCGAATGGCGATGGAAGCCTCGGCGAGCGCAACGCCCTCTCCTGCGGGAAGCTGGAAGAAAAGATGGGCATCCATGGAAACTCCACCTGCGTGATGGATTATGACGGCGCGACCGGCTGGCTTGTGGGCGAAGAGCATGAAGGCCTGCGCGCCATGTTCACGATGATGAACGAAGCGCGGCTGCTGGTCGGGATGCAGGGGCTTGCGCAAGCGGTCGGCGCCTATCAGGCCGCGGCCGACTACGCCCGCGAGCGGTTGCAAGGCCGCGCGGTCACCGGCGACGAGAACCCGGACGGCCCGGCCGACCCGCTGATCGTGCACCCGGATGTGCGCCGCATGCTGATGGACCAGAAAGCGTTCATCGAGGGCGCGCGCGCCTTCATGCTGTGGGGCTGCACCATTCTCGACGCCAGCCATCGCCACTCGGATGAGGCGAAGCGCAAAGAGGCGAAGGCCATGATCGCGCTGCTGATCCCGGTGCTGAAGGCCTTTCTGACCGACAAGGGGTTCGAAAGCGCGGTGCAGGCGCAGCAGGTTTTCGGCGGGCATGGCTATATCGAGGAGACCGGCGTTTCCCAATTCGTTCGCGATTCCCGCATCGCCATGATCTATGAGGGCGCCAACGGCGTGCAGGCGCTGGACCTTGTCGGCCGCAAGCTGCCGATGAAGGGCGGCGCGCCGATCATGGCGTTCTTTGAGATCGTGAAGGGCTTCATCAAAGAGAATGAGGGCGACGAGGCTCTGAAGGCGGAGTTCCTTGACCCGCTGAAAGCCGCCTCGAAAGATCTGCAGGCCGCGGGCATGTTCTTCATGGCCGAGGGGATGAAGAACCCCAACGCCGCGCTGGCGGGCTCGGTGGATTTCCTGCACCTCTTCGGTCATGTCTGCCTGGGGCTGAGCTGGGCGAGAATGGCGAAAGATGCGCGCGCGGCGCTGGACGCCGGGGCCGAGGACGCCGCCTTTTATGAGACTAAGCTGACCACGGGGCGCTATTATATGCAGCGGCTGCTGCCCGAGACCGGGCTGCGACTGGCGCGGATCCAGACCGGCGCCGATCCGGTGATGTCGTTGGGCGCCGAGGCGTTCTAGGATCAGACCGATGACGCAATACAAACTCCACTGCTTCGCCCAGTCGGGGCACTCGTACAAAGTGGCGCTGATGCTGGAGCTCTGCGGCGCGGAGTGGGAGCCGGTCTGGGTCGATTTCTTCAACGGAGAGGCCCGCAGCCCTGCCTACCGCAAGCTCAACCCGATGGGCGAGGCGCCGGTGCTGGTGGAGGGCGAGGAGGCGCACACCCAGTCCGGCGTGATCCTGTTCATGCTCGCCGAGCGCTTTGGGCGGTTCGGACCCGCGACCGAGGAGGAAAAGCGCGATGTGCTGCGCTGGATCCTCTGGGACAATCACAAATGCTCGGCGCAGCTGGGAACGCTGCGCTTCTGGCGGAATTTCCTTAGCCCCGGCAAGCGCAACCCGGATGTGATCGCGTTCGTCGAGGGGCGATGCAAAGCCGCGCTGAAAGTGCTTGAGGCGCATCTGGCGGACCGCGAGTGGGTGGCGGCCGACCGCGCGACCATCGCCGATTTCTCCTGCTGCTCGTATCTGTTCTGGATGGGTGAGATCGGGCTGGCGCCCTCTGACTGGCCGAATATCTGCGCCTGGCTGGACCGCATCCGGGCCCTGCCCGGCTGGAAACACCCTTATGACCTGATGCCGGGCCACCCGATGCCCGCCCCCGCATGAATCCCGGAGGTTTTCGATGACCGACGCCTATATCTATGACGCCGTGCGCACCCCGCGCGGCAAGGGCAAGAAAGACGGGTCGCTGCACGAGATGACCTCGCTGCGCATGTCCGCCAATGTCCTGAACGCGTTGCGCGACCGGAACGATCTGGACACCTCGGCAGTCGAGGACGTGATCTGGGGCTGCGTGACCGCGGTGGGTGAACAGGGCGGAGAGATCGCCCGCTCGGCGGTGCTCTATGCGGGCTGGGACGAAAGCGTGCCGGGCCTGCATATCAACCGGTTCTGCGCATCCGGGCTGGAGGCGGTAAACCTCGCCGCCAACCAAATTCGGGGCGGCGCGGGCGAGCTTTATGTCGCCGGCGGCGTCGAGATGATGAGCCGGGTGCCGATGGGCTCGGACGGGTTCTCCATCGGCGTCGATCCCTATCTGGCGATGAAGACCTATTTCGTGCCGCAGGGCATCTCGGCCGATGTGATCGCGACGAAATACGGATTCAGCCGGGACGACGTGGACGCCTACGCCGTCGAAAGCCAAAAGCGCGCGGCGGCGGCCTGGGCCGATGGGAGGTTCGCCAAATCCGTGGTCCCGGTGGAGGACCAGAACGGCCTGACCGTGCTGGATCGCGACGAATATATGCGGCCCGAAACGGACATGCAGAGCCTCGGCGCGCTCAACGCCTCCTTCCAGCAAATGGGCGAGATGATGCCCGGCTTCGACGCGGTCGCGATCCTGAAATATCCCGAGTTGGAGAAGGTCAATCACGTGCATCACGCGGGCAACTCCAGCGGCATCGTCGATGGGGCGGCGGGGCTGCTGATCGGCTCCAAGGAGATCGGCGACAAGCTCGGCCTGACGCCGCGCGCGCGGATCCGGTCCACGGCGCGGATCGGGTCTGACCCCACCATCATGCTGACCGGCCCCGTGCCGGTGACGGAGAAAATTCTGACGGCAAGCGGCTTGTTGATTTCGGACATAGATTTGTTCGAGGTGAATGAGGCGTTCTCAGCTGTCGTGCTGCGCTTCATGCAGGCCTTCGACGTCGATCACTCCAATATCAACGTGAATGGCGGTGCCATCGCCATGGGCCACCCTCTGGGCGCCACGGGCGCGATGATCCTCGGAACGCTTCTGGATGAGTTGGAAAGATCGGACAAGGAAATCGGCCTCGCGACGCTTTGTGTGGCCTCGGGCATGGGCGCGGCCACGATCATTGAGAGGGTGTGATGCCGAAGATTGAAATCCCCTCCCTTCCCGTCCATAGCGGCACTGGCTATCCCGCCCCGTTTGCTGATCGGGTGAGAGGACGATCCCGCAAGAAATTGGGCGACGCTGTCGGATTGACCCAGTTTGGCGTGAACCTGACCACGCTTCAGCCCGGCGCTGAATCCGCCATCCGGCACTGGCATGAGAATGAGGACGAACTGGTCTGGATCGTCTCAGGAGAGGTCGTTCTGATCGAGGATGAGGGCGAAACCGTGCTCGGCCCCGGCGACGCCGCCGGGTTCAAGGCCGGAGTGGCGAACGGCCACCATCTGGTGAACCGCTCAGACGCGCCCGCCACCTATCTGGAGATCGGCACCCGCGCCGAGACAGAGCGGGGGCACTATCCCGACGATGACCTCGCCTACGCCAAAGACGCGGACGGCTTTTGCTTCACGCGCAAAAGCGGCGACGCCTACTGACATGCGTGCGTACGCCCATATCCTGCTGGTCATGATGGTCCTGACCGCGCCTGTCGCTGCGACGGCCGAGACAAGCACCAATCCGATTGCGCGGGCGAAGGCGGAGATTGAGCATAATTGCGAACGCGTAGAGTATCCGCCCGGCTTCGCGTCGACGCGTGACTTAACGGGCGACGGGCTTGACGACCTCGTCATCTCTTACGGTGTCCGCTGCGATGGCACCGCCAGCTACTATTGCGGGTCGGCGGGTTGCCTCACTGAAATCTGGATCGCCGAACAGCCGGAGAAGTGGACGCTCGCGTTATCAGCCCATGTTCAGGGTGTGAGCCCGACGCTTTATGACGGCGCGCCAGCACTGAAATTTGTGAACCATGGCGGCGGCTGCGGTCGCCCCGGCAGTGAAAGCCACATTAGCATCAGAATTTGGGACGGCGCCGTGTTGAGGACCGTTCACGAGAACTACGAACGCCATTCTTGCACGGCGAATCCGAATTCCACGGGAGACACCCAATGACCGACATATTCAAATACTCCGTCGAGGATGGCGTCGCGGTGCTGAGTTGGGATCTGCCGGGCAAGTCCATGAATATCCTCAACGAAGCGGGTATCCGCAGCCTCGATACGGGCGTCGACAAGGCGCTGGCGGATGAGAGCGTCAAAGGGGTCGTCATCACCTCGGCGAAGAAGGATTTCGCGGGCGGGATGGACCTCAACATCATCGCCTCGATCAAGGCGGAGGCCGCGGCGAAGGGGGAGAACCCCGCCCAGACAATATTCGACTATCTGATGGCGTTGCACGGGTTGCTAAGGAAGATCGAAACTGCAGGCGCCGATCCCAAGACCAGGAAGGGCGGCAAGCCGGTGGTCTGCGCCCTGCCCGGCACATGCGCCGGGATCGGGACGGAGATCGCGCTCGCCTGCCATCGCCGGATCGCGGCTGACAACCCGAAAGCCAAGATCGGCCTGCCGGAGATTCTGGTCGGGATCTTCCCCGGAGCGGGCGGCACCACCCGGCTGGTGCGGATGCTGGGGGTGATGGGGGCCGCGCCCTTCCTGCTGGAGGGTAAGATGATGGCACCGGCCAAGGCGAAGTCCGGCGGGCTGATCGATGAGGTCGCTCCGCCTGAGGAGTTGATTGCGCGCGCCAAGGACTGGGCTCGAAAGGCGACCGACGCGGATGCGGTCAAGCCCTGGGACCAGAAGAAATTCAAGATCCCCGGCGGCGCGCCTTATCACCCGGCGGGCTTCATGACTTTCCTCGGCGGCGTCGCCATGGCCCATGGCAAAAGCCAGGGCGCCTATCCCGCCCACAAGGCGATGCTGTCCGCGATCTATGAGGGCGCGCTGGTCGATTTCGACACCGCTCTACGGGTGGAGGCGCGCTGGTTCACCAATGTGCTGATGAACCCCTCTTCGGAGGCGATGATCCGCTCGCTGTTCATCAACAAGCAGGCGCTGGAGAAAGGCGCCTCTCGCCCCGCCGGCGTGCCGGATATGAGAGTGAAGAAGGTCGGGGTGATCGGTGCCGGGATGATGGGCGCCGGGATCGGCTTCGTCTCCGCCCGCGCCGGGATCGAGGTGGTGTTGATCGACCAGGATCAGGAGGCCGCAGACCGTGGCAAGGCGACCATCGAGGGCATCCTCGCCGAGGGGGTGAAAAAGCGCAAAGTCACCGAGGAGAAGAAGGCGGAGATCCTGTCTCGCGTCGTCGCGACGCCCGACTACGCCGCGCTGGAAGGCTGCGACCTGGTGGTCGAGGCGGTGTTCGAGGATATGGGCGTGAAGGCGGAGACGACGCAAAAGGCCGAGGCGAAAATTCCCGCTGATGCGATCTTCGCCACCAACACATCGACCCTGCCGATCAGCGCGCTCGCCAAAGCCAGCGCCCGACCGGACCGGTTCATCGGCATCCATTTCTTCTCTCCCGTCCACAAGATGATGCTGGTCGAGATCATTAAGGGACGCGAAACCGGACCGGAGGCGGTGGCCAAGGCGCTCGACTTCGTGCGGCAGATCAAAAAGACTCCGATCGTCGTCAATGACGACAGGTTCTTCTACGCCAATCGCTGCATCATCCCGTACATCAACGAGGCTGTGCGCATGGTGGCTGAGGGCGTCGAACCAGCGCTGATCGAAAACGCCGCCCGGCAGCTCGGCATGCCGCTGGGGCCATTGCAGATGACCGATGAGGTCTCGCTGGAATTGGGCGTGAAAATCGCGGCGGCGACCAAGGCCGCGATGGGCGAGGCCTATCCCGAGAACCCCGCGGATGGCGTGCTCGAGGCGCTCACCGGAGAGGGCCGTCTTGGACGCAAAGCGAAGGCCGGATTCTACGTCTACAACGAGAAGGGAAAGCGGCAGGGCCTGTGGCATGAGCTTCGCACCCGCTACCCAGCGAAGGATGTCCAGCCAGATCTTGAGACGGTCCAGAACCGCCTCGCTATGAGCCAGGCATTGGAGGCGGTTCGGGCGCTGGAACAGGGTGTTCTGGAGGACATCCGCGAGGGCGATGTGGGCGCGATCCTCGGCTGGGGCTTCGCGCCGTGGTCGGGCGGCCCGTTCTCATGGCTCGACATACTGGGCGCCCCGCGCGCAGCCGAAATCTCCGACGACCTGACGGAGCGGTTTGGCGAAAGGTTCGCCGCCCCGACGCTGTTGCGCGACCTGGCGGCTGGCGGCGACAGTTTTTACGGGCGGTTCGGCCCATCGGCCTAGGCGCAACCACGGCGCGAGCGCCACAGATTGGACCGGTCGGAAGAAAATTTGCCACGTCAGGCGATCTTTTCTTCGCCTCTGTGCGTTAACCCGCTATAGTCGCGACTGATAGTGTGTAGGGGCGTAGACGACACATGATTTGGTGTTTCGCCGCGGTATTCGCGACGATTTCCTCATGGCGACTGCTACCCCGTAACAGGGGAGCCGCGTAATGTCCGCGCCCGGATTTGAAATTTACGAACCCAGCCCCGCAAGCGGGGACGTCCCGCCGGATGAGGTTTCCGAGACAGAAGCGAAGTTCACCGGCAGGGCCGGAGAACTGGCGGATCTCGCGGTTCGCACGACCATGCTGACCATTCTGACGCTGGGCATCTACCGGTTCTGGATGAAGACCAATCTCAGACGGTATTACTGGTCCTCGATCCGCGTCGATAAGGAGCCGCTGGAATACACTGGCAAGGGGTCGGAACTGTTCCTCGGCTTCCTGCTGGCGATGGTGATCCTGACGATCTATCTCGTGGTCGTCGCGTTCGGCCTTTCCTACGCCGGCATGGCGCTTTTGGAACAGCCAGAACTCGCCTCACTGACAGCGATCGCAGTCGTTCCGCTGATCCCGCTCGCGATCTATCGCGCGCGGCGCTACCTTCTGTCCCGCACGCGCTGGCGTGGTATCCGGTTTGGCGTGCAGGCAGGCTCGTGGGGCTACACATTCCGGTACTTTTTCTTTGGCGCGCTGGCGATCGCTAGCGCCGGACTGCTTTACCCACTGATGCAGTTCCAATTGGCGAAGTTCACCGCCAGCCGTACCTGGTACGGCAATCTTCGCATGACGCAGGGCGGATCCTGGACCGCGCTGTTGCTGGGCTGGATTCCCGTACTCTTGCTGGTGGTCGTCGGCATCGGCGGCTTCATGCTGTTCGCGCTGACGCAGGCCGCGACGCTGGCCGCCGCCAATTCGGAGGCGCAGGCGGACGCCGAACAAGCCCGGATGTTGCTGGAGATGCTGGGTCCACTCGCCCAGCATCCCATGGCGATTTTGCTGGCGCCGTTCAGCCCTCTGCTTTTCCTTTTGGCGTTCGCTGCATACGTCTGGTACCGGGTTTATTCCTTCCGCTACATGACCACGCACAAATACTTCGGTAGTGAGGAAATCCGGTTCAAATCAAAACTGGGATTCTGGTCGGTGATCGGGATTTATATCACCGGCACGATCCTGACATCGCTGGTGATGTTCGGCGTAATCCTGTTGATCGGCGGGATCATGGTAGGCGGTCTGTTCGCCACCGGCGTCGGGCTTGATCTGGACTACACTGTGCTTGATTCCGCCGGGGCCGGGCTGGAAGGCTCTCCTATAGCCGGGCCATTGATGGCCCTTGCGGCGATATTGGGATACCTGATCCTGATCCTTGTCATCGTCGCCTGCATCGAAGTGTTCTTCACGCGGAGATTGCTGGCCCGGTCCTGCCGGACCCTGACCATTTACAATATCGAGCGCGCGCGCGCGGCCCGGCAACGGTCGCATGACTCCAATGTCGAAGGTCAGGGTTTCGCTGACGCCCTTGATATCGGCGGCGCCTTCTAACTGGAGCGGCGCCCGCCAGATCAGAGGCCGACATGACCGCGCTTGACCGTTTCGAGTTGCTTGAGGCGCCCGGATCGTTTCTCGATGGAGAGACGGCCGAGGCACGCGATGTGATCGTGAAATTCGGCGCGGAATCTCTGGTGTTCATGGCGATGGATGAAACGCCGCTGGCCCATTGGCCGCTCGCGACGTTGCGCCGCCTGCCCGAAGCGCCGAACCACCCCGGAGAGTTGCGGCTCATACCCGATCATGGAGGCGTAGAGCGGCTGGTGCTGACCGACCGCGACATGATCGCCGCGATCGAAGAGGTCTGTCCGGATCTTCACAGGCCGAGAAAAACAAGCTCCCGCAACAAGCGGCGCATGATTTTCTGGTCAGTTGGAGCGGTGGCCTCGGTGCTGCTGATCGTATTTGTTCTGTCTCCGATTATCGCCGCCCGTCTGGCGGTCGCCATCCCGCCCGAATCCGAGATGAAGCTGGGCGATACGGTGTCTGAGCAGATACTGGACCTGCTGAGCTTCTTCGGCGGAGATGAGGTCGCAATTTGCGAGACGCCGGAGGGGAATCGCGCGCTCGACTCTATGACCAAACGTCTGGGCGCCGACGCGCATGTCCCAATTCGGATATCGGTGGTCAATCACGGCATGGTCAATGCGCTGGCTGCGCCGGGAGGCCGAATTCTGGTCATGCGCGGTCTGATCGACGAGGCCAGCAGCCCGGAGGAAGTCGCGGGCGTGCTGGCGCATGAAATCGGTCATGTGGCCCAGCGCGACCCGACGCGAGAAGCGCTGCGAAGCGCGGGCACCGCCGGCATCCTGTCCATGGTTCTGGGCGACATCACCGGGGGCAGCCTGATCGCCCTTGTGGCGGAGTCGGTGCTCAACGCCAGCTATTCGCGAGAGGCGGAAGCGACGGCTGATGAAATCGCGCTTGATATGCTGGCCCGCGCCGGTTTGCCTTCGACCCCTTTTGCGGAATTCTTTGACCGGCTGGGCGACGAAATCGGCGACCCCGACGGGGTTCTCTCGCACATCGCCTCACATCCCGGCTTCGCAGGGCGTGCGTCCGCCGCGCGCGCTGCGGACACAATGGATGGCGGAGAATTCACACCTGTACTTTCGGATCAGGAATGGGTGGCGCTGCAGGAGATTTGTGGCGATAGGCATCCCGCCAAACGCGGCCCTCGGCCAAACTCACGTCCGAACGTGAACTAACGTCTCTTCGTCTTCGTCAGCGCCGCTCAAAACACGCGCCGGCCGATAGCCGCCCAAGAACACGAGCGCGACCCGAATCGACCAGCGCGATGAGATGCGCCAACGCCATTCGGGCGGCCGCCCGGTTCAACCGCGGGTCCAAATCCTCATAGACCCGGCCGACCAACTCCGCCGCCGTCATCGGTCCCTCGGACAGCGCCGCTTCTATGGCCGCCTCCCGCGCCTGACGGTGCGTGATCAATTCCGCCACCCTTGCCGCCGGATCCCTGATCGCTTCGCCATGCCCTGGCAAGTAGAGCGTATCCTCTTTGCGGCGCGCGAGCTTGCGCAAGCTCTCCATAAAGGCGGTCATATCGCCATCGGGCGGCGAGACCACGCTGGTGGACCAACCCATCACATGGTCGCCGGAGAACACGACCCCCGTCGCAGGGCCGGACAGCACAAAACAGAGATGCTCGCCGACATGACCGGGGGTGTGAAGCGCGGTCAGCGCCCAGGCCGGCGCGCCGCCAGCCTTCTCCGGGCTTTCCAGCGCCTGTCCATCGGCCAGAATGTGATCGGGCTGGAAATCACGATCCGCTCCCTCTCCGCCGCCCAAGCCGGTCATGCCGATGAATTCAGCGCGCTGCGCCGCTCCGAACGGGGCGAACGCATAGGTCGGCGCGCCGGTCGCCTCCACCAACGCGGGAACGCCAAGGCTGTGGTCCCGATGCGCATGGGTGACAAGTATGGCGGCGACGCGCTCGCCCGGTTCGAGGGCGTCGAGAATCGCCGCGGTGTGGCCGGCGTCACTCGGTCCGGGATCGACCACCGCCACTGCGCCCTCGCCCACCAGATAGGTTTGCGTACCCTCGGCGGTCATTGGACCGGGATTGGGCGCAGTCAGTCGCCGAACGCCCGGCGCCACCATATTGGCTGGCCCCCCGTGTTCATCGCCGTCTTTCTTCGCGGTCATCCCGTCGTCCTTTGCTTGCGCCGCCGACCGACCGACCCTAGCCTCGCGGAGCATGTTCTGGAAACGCGTCAAATCCTATCTGCCGAAAAGCCTGTTCTGGCGAGCGGTTCTGATTCTGGTCGGCCCGATCATACTGCTGCAGATCGTGATCGCCTTTGTCGTGGTTCAGCGCCATTTCGAGGCCACGACCGAGCAGATGACTCGAGAGATCGCGCAATCGCTTGAAGCGACGGCGGATCTGGTCGACGCTGCGCCGAATTTTGAGACGGCGCAACAGGCGACGACCGAGTTCGCCCGCGCCTATCGCATCCAGATGACTCTGGCGCGCGATTCCGAAATCGGCCCGTCGCCAGAACCCAATTTCCTCGATTTCACCGGCGCCGTGGTGATTGAAACATTGAGCGAAAATCTGGAGCGCCCGGTTCAGGTCGATCTTTACAAGTTCGGCAAGCTGATCGATGTGCGCGTTGCAACCGATTGGGGCGTGCTGCGGGCGATCCCCAGAAAACGCAGCATGATCGTCTCTCAGCCGCATTTCCTGCTGGTCTGGACTGCTGCGGTCGCAACTGCACTTGTAATGGTCGCTGTGGTCTTTATCCGCAATCAGGTGCGGCCGATCCGACGGCTCGCCGCTGCCGCCGACGCCTTCGGAAAGGGGCGCACAATCGCCTTCCGCCCCTCGGGCGCGGTTGAGGTGCGCCGCGCGGGCGCCTTGTTCATCGAGATGCGCGAGCGGATCGAGCGGCAGATCGAGCAGCGCACGCGCATGCTGTCTTCGGTCAGCCATGACCTTCGAACCCCTTTGACGCGGATGAAGCTCACATTGGCGATTTCGGACTCCTCGGCGGAGACAGCTGAACTGACCCGCGACGTCGCCGAAATGGAACACATGATCACCGAGTTCCTCGATTTCGAGCGCACAGGACGGGGCGAGACGCCCACACCGACCGACCCTGTCGCGCTAGTCGACGAAACCGCCGAAGATGCGCGCCGCAAGGGCGTGAAACTGACGGTCTGGTCGGATCTGGAGAACAGCGACGCGCCGGAGACGGATCTGCGGCGGGTGGCGGTCAAGCGGTGTCTGCAAAACCTGATCGACAACGCCGCCCGGTACGGCGCCCGCGTCGAGTTGTCGGTGCGGGTCGCCAAGCGTTACGTCGAGTTCGCGGTCGAAGATGACGGCCCCGGCATTCCCGAAGTGGAGCGTGAAATGGCGCTTCGCCCGTTCAGCAGGTTGGACGATGCGCGCAATCAGGACCGGGGCGGCGGGGTCGGCCTCGGCCTCGCAATCGCGTTGGACATTGCGCACAGCCATGGCGGCAGTCTGGCGCTGGAGGATGGTGAGCGGTTGGGTGGCCTGCGCGTGACCGTGCGCCTGCCGAGATGAACTGATCGGCATAGCGCGAAACGGTCCTGGACAGCTCGCAGCTAATACATCCGTGCACCAAGCGGGACATCCAGATCAGGCTTCAGAAGCACGACTTCGCCGTCGGCATCTGGCGCGCCAAGCACCAGTATCTCGGACATGAATTTGTCGATCTGGCGCGGTGGAAAATTCACCACCGCCAGAACACGGCGGTCGATCAATACTTCGGGCGTGTAGTGTCTGGTTAGCTGTGCGGATGACTTGCGCTGGCCAATCTCCGGGCCAAAATCGACCCACAGTTTGATGGCCGGCTTGCGCGCCTCCGGGAAAGGCTGCGCATCGATCACCTGACCGACTCGGATGTCGACTTTCAGGAAATCGTCGAAGGAAATCTGGGGCGTCTGGGGCATGATCGGGAAGCCTCTGCAATCTCGGCGTCCCGAAAAAAGTAAGGCCGCCTGCCCAACAGAGGCAAGCGGCCTGATAGATCGCGGTAGATTGAGGCAGGCGCGAATTATTCGGCGGCGGCCTTCAGCTCTTCGATGCTCTCGCGAACGCGGGCGGCGACAACCTCGAACGCCTCTTCGTTGGCTTTCTTGGTGGCCTCGGCCAGCTCGGTCATGTTCGCGACGGCCTTCTCGAACGAAGCCTTCGCCAGCTCAACCTGCTTGGCCTGCGAGTCCGCGGTCAGGCCAGAGTCGCCCAGCTCGGACAGAGCCGACTGAACGGACGCGACGGTCTCTTCATACATCGCGACCTGGCGCTTGAAGATGTCCTGGTAGCCGGCGGCGGCGACCTTGTTGGCCTCAACCAGAGCGGCGACGTTCTTCTTCTGAGCGTCGACGAGCGCGTCTGGGTTGAAGTTGGCTTTGGCCTGCTCGAAGAACTTGTTCAGCTCGTCGGTCTTGAGCATCTCGGCGAACTTCTCGGTGTCGAAAGCGAAAGGCTGCGTGGTCATGGTCGTGTTCCCTTTAGGTGTGTGGCGGCCCGGGCCGCGTGTTCATGAGGGACATATTGTGCGCCGCACCATAGATGTCAAGATTTTTATGTTGCGGCGCACAATTTTTTCATGCGCGTCACGCGCCCAATTCACGACTGCGATCCGAGGCGGCCTTCACGACCTTTCGGATCAGAGGCTTAAGCCCGGATCCCGGATCCATCAGCACTTCCAGGCCGGCAGCGGTGGTGCCCCCCGGGCTGGTGACATTCATGCGCAACTGCTCGGCGCTTTCCGCAGATCTATGGGCCAATTCCCCGGACCCTGTGACCGTCGCCCGCGCAAACCGCATCGCGAGGTCGGCGGGCAACCCCTCGGCCTCCCCCGCCGCGGCAAGCGCTTCTATCATGTGGAACACATAGGCCGGACCGGAACCGGCGAGGCCGGTCACGGCATCCATCTGGTCTTCCCGATCCAGCCGAACGACATCACCGACCGAGGCCAGCAGACCTTCGGCGCGGTCGAGATGCCGCGCGCGGACCTGATCATTGCCGACGATGGCTGTGACGCCTCGGCCGACCGCGGCGGGAGTGTTGGGCATCGCCCGGACGATGGGCGCGCCCGCTGGCGACGCGGCTTCGAACGTCGCCAACGAGACGCCGGCGACGATGGAAAGCACCATCGTTTCCGACCCGGCCATGAGGCCGACTTGTGGCAAGGCCGCATCGATGATCTGAGGTTTCACCGCGACAACGACGATCGCCGGGCTTTCGGGCGGCGAGTCTGGATTCAGAGACGCACCCTGCCTAGCAAAGCCCTTGGCGGCGTCGCCCGGATACGGATCCAGAATTGTGACCGCCGACGCCGGCAGCCCGGCGTCGATCCAACCGCTCAGCAGCGCGCCGCCCATTTTGCCGCAGCCGATCAGCACAAGGCCGCGGATGGCGACCACTTCATCTACGCTCATTCACCCTCTCCCCAGTTTTGCGCCCAGCACACCCGGAGAGAAGGCTCCGAGTTCAAGCGCGTCCGACGGCCTCGGCCATCACCGCGCTCAACGCCTCGTCCGAGGACTGCTCGCCCCAGGCCACCAGCTGGAAGGCCGGGAAGAAGCACTCGCTCATCTCAACCGCCGCCTTCATCATGGCGTCGATCTGCCCAGGCGTCGCGGACGCTTCGCCACGCAAAGTCAACGCGTATCTGTAGACCATCAGCCCTTCGTCGCGCCATAGGTTGAAGCCGCCCAGCCAGGCGCGATCGTTGGCGGCTTCGATCAGGCGATAGAGCTCGGAAAGCCGCTCTTCCGGCGGCTCCATCTCGAAGGTGCAGATCAGTCTCAGCGTCTCGTCGAAGCTGTGCCACGCCAGAGACAGGCTGTAGGTGCGCCACGCCCCTTCGACGGCGAACGCGATCTGGTCATCCGTGACCCGATCGACGTCCCATTGCTGGCGCTCGGCCAGATGCTCCGCAATATCGATGGGGTGGCTGGCGTCCACATGGACGCCCCGCTCAACTGCTGTCATGCCTCAACGCTCCCGTTTCTTGTGCGTGTCAAAGGGCGCAACCCCCATGACACGGGGTGGGATGCAGTGGATCGCGGATTCATTGCCTCGACCCACGATATATGGTGGAGCAAATCGCGGCGACACGCAAAGAAGAAATTGCGAAAAATTTTTAGAAGACGGCCTTTTACTGCACTTTTAGCGGCGCGGGCGCCGCTCAGCCGTCCAGTTTCGCCTCAAGTTCAGCGATACGCGCGGCCAGGCGCTCGTTCTCTTCACGCGCTTTCGCGGCCATATCGCGCACGGCGTCGAATTCCTCTCGCGTGACCAGATCGCTTTCGGCCAGCCAGCGCTCGACGCGGGCGCGAACCACCGTTTCCGCTTCGTCCTTGACGCCCTGGGCGACACCGGCGGCGTTGGTCATCAGCTTCGAGACGTCGTCGAGGATCTTGTTGCGGGTCTGCATCGGGTCACTTTCGCGGGTGAGACATCAATAAAGCGCGCGCACGAATAAAGCGCGCGCACGCGGCGCGCGGGCGAATATGGTGGGCCACCACCACGATGACAAGGGCGGCGCGACAACGCAATCGATACACGGTTTCGCGACATTGCGCGCGCCGCGTTTCAATCGGGTTGACCTTCCGCGCCTGCGCCGCCATGCATCCGCGATCGTCAACGGACGCCCGGAGCGCGCGATGCCGCCATTGGTCCTGCCCTTTCCAGATATCGGACCGAACCTGATCGAGATAGGCCCGATCGCGATCCGCTGGTACGCGCTGGCCTATATCTTCGGTTTGATCTTCGCCTGGAAATGGGTGGAGCGAATGATCCGCCGCCCTGCTCTGTGGTCCGCGGAAACGCCACCGATGAAGCCGGGACAGCCGGAGGAGTTGCTGACATGGATGGCCCTCGGCGTGATCCTGGGCGGGCGCCTCGGCTTCGTGCTCTTCTACAAACCGGGCTACTATTTCTCTCACCCGCTTGAAATCCTGCAAATCTGGCAGGGCGGCATGTCCTTTCATGGCGGTTTCCTGGGCGTGATCCTGGGCGTGATCCTGTGGCGCCGGCGCAAGAAGCTGCCATTGCTTTCTGTCGGCGATGCGATCGCCTGCGCTGCGCCAATGGGGTTGCTGTTCGGCCGGATCGCAAATTTCATCAATGGCGAACTCTGGGGCCGTCAGTCTGACGCGCCATGGGCGATGGTCTTTCCGCACCCGGCGGCGGGCGGCGTTCCCCGCCATCCCAGCCAGCTCTATGAGGCGGTGCTGGAGGGCGCGCTTTTGTTTTTGGTTATGTGGTGGCTTTCACACCGACGCGGTTGGCTGAAAATGCCAGGGGCGATGATCGGCGTGTTCTTCATCGGCTACGGAGCCGCGCGCACATTTGTTGAGAACTTCCGCCAGATGGATGACTTCCTGCAATTCGTGATCCCGTTCGGCGATACGATAGAAGATGGCGGCGTCACCATGGGCATGATCCTGTCGGCGCCGATGATCGCGGTCGGGCTGGGCTTTATCTGGAACGCGCGGCGGATCGCGGCTCAGACGGCGGCCAACAGCGACGGATCGGCGGAAAAGGCGTGACCGCCCTGCTCGACATCCTGAAGCGACATATCACGCAGAACGGACCGATCCCACTGTCCGAGTACATGGCGCTCTGCCTTGGCCACCCCGAACATGGCTATTATCGAAAGCAAGATCCGTTTGGCGCAGACGGTGATTTCATCACGGCGCCCGAGATCAGCCAGATGTTTGGTGAGATGCTGGGCCTTTGGTCCGTCGAGATGTGGCGCCGGATCGGCGCGCCGCCGGCGTTCCGCCTGATTGAGCTTGGACCGGGCCGTGGCACTCTGATGGCCGACGCGCTGCGCGCGGCTGGTCTGGCGCAGCCGTTTATCGACGCAGCGGATATCTGGCTGGTGGAGACGAGCCCAACGCTTCGCAAGAAACAGGCGGTGCGGGTTCCCGACGCGAATTGGGCCGACGCGCTGGGCGAGGTGCCCGAAGGGCCGTGCATACTTCTGGCGAACGAATTCTTCGATGCCTTGCCGGTCCGCCAATTCGTCCGGGCGGCGGAGGGCTGGCGCGAACGGATGGTGGGGCTGAACGGCGATGCGCTGGTTCTCGGCCTGTCACCGCCCTGCGAAACGCCGGCAGGTTGGAAAAACGCGCCAGAGGGGGCGGTCGCGGAAGTCTCGCCCGCGTCCGAGGTGATCGCCGTGGAGATCGGGCGACGGCAGGCGGCGCATCCCGGCGCGGCGCTGATCCTCGACTATGGATATAGTGAGCATGCGACCCCGGAGACGGGCGGCGACACATTGCAGGCGCTTCATCGGGGCGAATTCGCCGACCCGTTGGCTGCGCCCGGCGATTCAGACCTGTCGGCGCATGTAAATTTCTCGGCCTTGGCGCGATCTGCGGCACGCGCCGGGGCGACGGCCCACGCGGTGACCGGACAGGGCGCTTTCCTCCGGGCGCTCGGGATCGGAGATCGCGCGGCCGCGCTGGCGGCGAAAAACCCGGATGCGGAGGGAGATCTGGCGCAGCAGCTCGCCCGGCTCACCTCGACTGACCAAATGGGGCGGCTATTCAAGGCTCTGGCGCTGTCCTCGCCGGGCGTCGATACTCCGCCGGGCTCTACGGGACGGATGTGATCGGAGGAAAGATTGAGCGAAGTTCAGGCGTTTGAAGCCGACATTCTGCGCCTCGCCGGAGTGCGGCACGGCTTCCTCACCCGTGTCGGCGGCGCCTCACAGGGGCTTTACGCCGGGCTCAACTGCGGCAGAGGGTCAGATGACGCCCCTGCAGCGGTGGAGGAAAATCGCAGACTTGCAGCCGCTTACATCAATGTCTTGCCAGAGAATCTTATCTCTACATATCAGATTCACTCCAGTACTGCAGTCGTGGTCGATGCGCCATTTTCGCCACAGGCGGCGCCACGGGCCGATGCGATCGTGACCCGTGAACCGGAAATCGCGCTTGGGATTCTGACTGCGGATTGCGCGCCTGTGCTTATGGCGGACGCCGAGGCGGGCGTGATCGGCGCCGCGCATGCGGGATGGCGCGGCGCGCTGGACGGTATATTGGGCTCAACCGTTTCAGCGATGGTCGGGCTTGGCGCTCGCCGGCACTCGATTTGCGCAGCGGTCGGCCCCGCGATCAGCCAAAGAAATTATGAGGTCGGACTGGACTTCATGGACCGATTCCTGAGCGAAGACCCTGAATATGATCGATTTTTCTCTGGGGCGGCTGACATGGAGCACGCCATGTTCAACCTTCCCGGTTTTTGTATTCACATGTTGCGGCAGGAAGGCGTCGAAGCCGACTGGATCGGACGCTGCACCTATGATGACGAAGACCGTCTATTCAGCTATCGCCGGGCGACTCATAGAGGCGACTCAGACTACGGGCGACAGCTATCAGTCATCTCTCTCGCAGGTGCAGCATCGGCCAGCTGATCGGAAGTGAGTCCGATTGAGCGCGGTGAACGCGAAATTCGTGTCCCAGACGCAACACAAGCGTTCGGTAAGAGTCCTCAGGCGACAATCCGTGTCGGTCTCGTTGGATTTTCGGGCGCGATTCCGTTTGTTTAGGCATCACTGATTCGTACCAATAAACGGGGGACTAAAATGTCTAACTCTAAATGGGCGGCCCTTGGCGTCGCTCTTCTGGCCTCGACGGCGCTGACCGGCGCTGCCTCGGCCGCAGAATGGTCCGCGAGCATCGGCGGTTCCGGCAAAGTCGGCATCGGCTATGTCGACGGTCAGGACGCGGACTTCCTGGTTGGCGAAGAGGCCGCTGACGCGGGTCAAATCGACTCCGACAGCGTCAGCCTGGTCAACGACTCGCAGATCGTTTTCGACTTCAAGCTGGTCGCCGACAACGGCATCACCTTCGGCTACCGCTTTGATCTCGACACCGGCGTCAACAACCTCGACGAGCATAACGCCTACGTTTCCGGCTCTTTCGGTAAGTTCGAGCTCGGCACCGAGGACGGCGCGTCCGACAAGCTGAACATCACGCCTCCGGGCTGTTCGTTCTCCTGCCCCGGCGATGGCGGCGGCTTCCTGTTTGACTACAACACCGAGGTTTCGGCTGTCGGCATCGACGCCGATGGCGACGACTCCGGCGATGACCTGAAGATCAGCTACTTCACGCCGAACTTCCAGGGCTTCACGGCCGGCGTCTCCTATGTTCCGGAAGCGGGCCAGGGCGAGGGCATCAACTCGACGACTCTGCTGAACTCCAGCGAAGACGCTTGGGAATTCGGCGCCCAGTACCGTGGCGACATCACCGAAGATTTCGATCTCGGCGTGTCGGTCGTTTACTTCATGACCGACGACGACGGACTTGGCGACAACCTGGCCATCGCGGCTGAGGTCGGCATCATGGACGCCACCTCGGTTGGCGGCCGCTGGATCGATGACGAAGGCGCGACCGGCTGCGACGCTTTCGGCAACAATTGCACCGATAGTGACGACCGTCAGGTTCTGTCGCTCGGCATCGAGCACGGCATGGGTCCCTGGGGCTTCTTCCTGAACTGGGCTCAGAACCTCGACGCCGACAACCCCGAGATCGACGGCAGCTGGGGTCTCTCCGGCGAAGTTGACTACTCGCTGGCGCCTGGTGTGAAGACCGGTCTCACGCTTGAGTACGGCGCGCCTGAGGCGACCGACTCGGACGACGAGTTCGCGATCGGCACCTGGATGAGCCTGAGCTTCTAATCAGCGTTGTCTGATCTGATTACGATTGCGGCCGGCCTTGCGCCGGCCGCTTTCTTTTGCACCGCCCGCGATCTTATAGATCGCCACGATTGGTCATGCCTTGACGGGCAGATCCACGCAGAACAGTTTAGCTAACGTCGGCTATCGTTTCTGTGAGAGGCGATTCACTCGCCAGCGGCGATTCTCTCTTCCAGAACATCGAACGGCACGCCCGGCTCGTCCTTTGCGCCGCGGATCACCAGCGAGGTCTTAACGCTGGCGACGTTCGGCGCGGCGGTCAGTTCCTCAGTCAGGAATCGCTGGAACGTGGAAAGATCCGGCGCCGCGCATTTCAGGATGAAATCAATCTCGCCGTTCAACATGTGGCATTCGCGTACAAGCGGCCATTCACCGGCGCGCTCTTCGAACGCAACCAGATCCGCTTCGGCCTGACTGTTGAGGCCGACCATAGCGAAAACCATCACCTCAAACCCCAACGACTTGGCGTCGACATGGGCGTGATAGCCGTCGATATAGCCCGCCTCCTCCAGCACCCGGACGCGGCGCAGGCAAGGCGGGGCGGAAATGCCGACCCTGCGCGACAGCTCGACATTGGTCATCCGGCCATCGGCCTGCAACTCTGCAAGGATTTTCCGGTCGATAGCGTCGAGCTTGGTGTGCGGCATGTGCGTCCCTCGGGGCTGGCGTCTGCGGCCGTGTTCAGTGCATTCTGCGCCCCATACGCGACGCGATTGCTGGAATCCACCCCTAAACATAATAAAATTACACGACAGAGCAAGAAATGAACAATTCCGGCGCCGATATCGCTCCCAGCACCCGACAGAGAACCATCTGGGCTGTCACGGACGGACGCGCCGGAAATGAGGCGCAGGCGCTGGGACTCGCCCAGGCGCTGGTGTCAGCAGCGCTCGGGGAATGGCTGGTCGAAACCAAGAGGATCGACATAAGATCGCCATTTCACCTGCTGCCGCCTGCGCTGTGGACGGGTCTTGGAGCGCGAGCCGACGGCTGGCCGTTTTCGGCGCTTCAGGATCGAGGCGCGTCGCTGGCGGCGCCCTGGCCCGATGTCGTGATCGGAGCCGGACGGCGCAGCGCCCCATTTGTCGCGGCGATGCGCAAGATCGCGCGACGTAAAGGAGAGCCGCTGGTCGCCGCTCAAATCCTCAACCCTCAGATGGACCTCGCGGCCTTTGATCTGGTGATCGCGCCGGAGCATGACGGGTTATCGGCGCCGAACGCCCTCGCGACGCTTGGCGCCGTGAATCGCCTGACGGCGGAGAAAGTCGCTGAGGGCGCGGCGCGGTGGCGCGATCGTCTCGGCCACCTTCCCTCCCCGCGCGTCGCAGTATTGCTCGGCGGCCCAAGCAAAAGCGCCTTCTGGCGGGATGAGGATGTGGACCGGTTCTGCGATCAGATGGCGGAACTGGCGAAAAGCGCTGGTCTGATGATCACGCCGTCGCGTCGGACCGACCCCGTCGTGCTGTCAGCTCTGCAGGCCGACTGCCCGCCAGGTCTCTGCTGGATCTGGGATGGTGAAGGCGACAACCCCTATCCGGGCATTCTCGGCCTCGCGGACGCGGTGTTGGTGACGGAGGATTCCGTCAATATGGCGTCTGAAGCCGCGTCAACCGGCCTGCCGGTTCACGTTTTCTGTATCTCCGGACTCGATAAAAAACTGCGCGCGTTTCACGATTCGCTCAGCGCGTACGGGGCCGCCCGCAGCTTTGAAGGACGCCTAGAAAGCTGGGAATACACGCCTTTGCGCGAGACGGACCGCGCGGCCGCCCGGCTGGCCGAACTGGTCGACGAAATGCAGTGCGCGGACGGGGTTGGAACCGGCGCTCAGGGCGCATAAATATCGGCGCCAACGGCCCGCCTTATGGAGATTCGCAACATGTCTGAGACCCGCCGCGCTAAGGTTCTGATCATCGGCTCCGGCCCCGCCGGCTATACCGCCGCGGTCTATGCGTCCCGCGCGATGCTGAGCCCGATTCTGGTTCAGGGCGTGCAGCCGGGCGGTCAGCTGACCATCACCACAGAGGTGGAAAACTGGCCCGGCGACGTCGAGGTGCAGGGCCCCGATCTGATGGTGCGGATGGAGGAGCACGCCAAAGCGGTCGGAACCGAGATTGTAGGCGATCACATCGGCGCGCTCGACCTCGGTCAACGTCCGTTCCGCGCTGTGGGCGATTCCGGGACCACCTATCTTGCCGACACGGTGATTCTGGCGACCGGCGCGCAGGCTCGCTGGCTTGGGCTGGACACGGAAGAGAAATTCAAGGGATTCGGCGTCTCGGCTTGCGCCACCTGCGACGGGTTCTTCTATCGCGGCAAGGAAGTGATGGTGATCGGCGGCGGCAACACCGCGGTCGAGGAGGCGATGTTTCTGACCAATTTCGCCACCAAGGTCACGCTGGTTCATCGCCGCGATGAGTTGCGCGCAGACAAGATCCTGCAGGACCGCCTGTTCAAGAACCCGAAGGTCGAGGTAATCTGGGATCATGTGCTGGGCGACGTTCTGGGCGATTCTGAGCCTCTCAGCGTCACCGGCGCGCGCCTGAAACACGCGCAGACCGGGGCGACCCGCGAAGTGGCGGCGCATGGCGTTTTCATCGCCATCGGCCACACGCCGTCTTCGGAACTGGTCGCCGACCAGCTTGAGACGCATTCCGGTGGTTACGTAATGACCAAGCCGGATTCGACGGCGACGTCGATTCCGGGCGTCTTCGCCGCGGGTGATGTGACCGACCACGTCTATCGTCAGGCGGTGACCTCGGCCGGGATGGGCTGCATGGCCGCGCTGGAGGCGGAGCGATTTCTGGCGGAGCAGGAATCGGCAACCTCTCAGGCGGCGGAATAACGCCTAAAACCCCTTGGCCGTCCCGACGCCGGGCGGCGGCCATGAGGCGTAATGCGCGATCTCCCGCCGCAGTTCCCGCAGCTCAGCCTGCACACGCGGATCCCAGCCCGACCCCGGCGCACCGAAATACGCGCCTGAGCCGGGGCCGCATCGGTTGAATGAGCCGCCAATGCCGACGCCGGTTCCGCATCCGCGAGCGAACCCGCTGTCCAAACGTTCCAGCTCAGCAATGCGCGCCCGCATTCTGTTCCATGTCAGGCCGTGATTGTTCGCTTCAAGCAGAACCGGATCGACCGGGACCGGGCAGACGCCTGAATAATTCAGTCCTTCGCGTCCTGCGTCATACGTTCCCGTAGGTGTGCAATAGGTGAAAAGCCCCTCTTTGCGCCCCGCGCTCCAGGCTGTGCGGTCCGGCGCATTCGCGCCTTGGCATTCTTCGACGTATCGCGAGAAATAGGCGGAGGGCCGCCCAAGCGCGCCATCTGCGACGCCCTTGGCGCGCCAGTCCGCCGCGCGGCACTCATCAGCCGAAAGCGTGGCGGAGGCGCAGCCCGCCAACGCCGCTGCGAGCGCGAGACCAATGGACAGAAGAGCCAATGCGCGGGTCATATCCTAAAGGCCGATCGAAATGCCAACGCCGGACCGTCTTCCGCTTGTCCCGACGCCAATACGCGTGTTGACGCCGATAGTCCTCTGCCACTCGCCCGCACCGGCCTGCGCGCGGTCGGAGCGGCCGCGATCGAACTCGGCCAGAAATTCCTCACGCAGACCGGGCGGGCAGACATTCGTGTGCGCTGCGCCCTCGACGCCCAGGCGATATCCGTTGGTTGGCGCGCAATAGGCCTGCAAGCCGGCCACGCGCCCTTCGAAATAAGCGGAGTCGTCCAGCGTTACGCCGCTGGCCCGGCAAATGGCCGCGCGTTCATCAAAGGCGGACTGGGTCAGGCCCGCGGCGCCGTCCCGCCATCCGGCTTCCCGCCAATCCACGAACTGGCATTGGTCCGCGGTCATCGCGGGGATCGTCGCATTGCTCGATGGTTGAGCGCAGGCGGACAGCGCCAGAGCGAACGGTATCAGGATCCATGCGGTTTTCATGTTGGTGAATATAGTGACCGATCAGGGCGGCGGCGAGGCGCGCGCTCACCGCCCACCCGAAATATCAATGCTGGTTCCGGTCGTGTAAGAGGCGGCGTCGGACAAAAGCCAGACGATGGCGGCGGCCACTTCCTCCGCCGCGCCAACCCTGCCCAGCGGGACGGACCCACTCATCCGCTCGGCCCGATCCGGCTGGCCGCCGCTGGCGTGGATTTCGGTGTCGATCAGGCCGGGGCGCACGCCGTTGACGCGGACGGAGGGCGCAAGCTCTTTCGCCAAACCAACTGTCATCGCATCAACCGCCCCTTTGGACGCGGCGTAATCGACATACTCGCCCGGCCCGCCAAGGCGCGCTGCCATGGAAGAGAGGTTGACGATGGCGCCGCCCCGACCGCCCCGTTCCTTCGGCAGACGGCGAGCGGCCTCTCGGGCCACCAGAAACGCGCCCATCACGTTGATGTCGAAGACCCGGCGCATGCGCTCAACGGAGTATTCGGCGACCGGGATCGAGGGGGCGACGACGCCTGCATTGTTAACCACGCCCGAGATCGGGCCGAGCGTCGCTTCGGCGAGGTCGAACAATGCGATGACGTCTTCCTCATCTGAAATATCGCCCTTGATCGCAATCGCCCGCCGGCCCAGCGCGCTGATCTCGGCGACGACGCGTTCGGCCGCTTTGGCGTTGCTGGCGTAATTCACCGCGACGTCCCAGCCGTCTTTGGCGGCCAGTAGACAGGTGGCGGCGCCGATGCCGCGAGAGCCGCCGGTGACGATCAATGCCCGGGTCATCGAGCCCTCCCTGATTGAGCTAGTTGAACTTGTTGTCGCGCGGGAAGCCGCGCGGCGCCATGCGCCCGGCCGAAGCGCGCTTGCCGATCCATTCTATCAGATCATCGGCGGTCACTGTGCGGGTTCGCCCGCCGGACTCGCGCCATTGCAGCCCGTCCGCGATTGCAAATGTACGCGCGTCCGACATGCCGCCATCTTTGTATTTCTGCAGGCGCACGCCTTTGCCGCGCGTCATCGCCGGCAGTTCCTCCACCGGGAAGACCAGCAGCTTGCGGTTCTCGCCCGCCACCGCGACATGGTCGCCTGCCACCTCGGCGCAAACTGTGGCCGTCACGTCACCCTTGACGTTCAGACTCTGCTTGCCCGCGCGGGTCTGGGCGATCACGTCATCCTCAGTGATCAGGAATCCATCCCCCGCGCTGGAGGCGACCAGCCGTTTCGTTCCCGGCTTGTGCAAAAACAAGACGATCATTTTCACATCGTTCGGCAGATCGACGGTCAGGCGCACAGGTTCCCCCATCCCTCGCCCGCCCGGCAGCTTGTCGCAGCCCAGCGTGTAGAATCGTCCGTTGGCGCCGAACAACAGGATCTTGTCGGTGGTCTCCGCATGAAAGATGAAGCGCGGGCCATCGCCATCCTTGAACTTCAGCTCTGAATCGAGGGCGATATGGCCCTTCATCGCGCGCATCCAGCCCATCTCGGAGCAAACCACTGTGATCGGCTCGCGCTCGATCATGGCCTCGATCGGCACTTCCTCAATGGTGGGCGGATCGGCAAATCCGGTGCGCCGCGCACCGGGCGGATAGTCGTTGCGGTGCTGCGCCTTCAGGCGCCTGAGTTCATCGAGATCGACCACGCCGCGAAACCTTTTGGGGGCGCCGAATTTCTTACGCGTCTCACGAATCTGCTCCGCGATCTTGTCCCATTGCAGCCCGGTATCGCCGACGAGCGCGCGCAACTCCTCCTGCTCCGCCAACAGGGCCTCGCGCTCCTTGCGAAGCTCCATCTCCTCCAACTTGCGCAGACTGCGCAGGCGCATGTTCAGGATCGCTTCGGCCTGCACATCGGTCAGCGAGAACTCGGCCATCATCACGGCCTTGGGCTCATCCTCATAGCGGATGATCTCAATCACCCGATCGAGGTTGAGGAAGGCGATGATATAGCCCTCCAGTACCTCAAGCCGGTGGGCGATCTTCCCCAGCCGGAAGCGGGCGCGGCGCAGCAGCACCTCTCGCCGATGGCCGAGATAGGCGATCAACACCTCGCGCAGAGAACAGACCCGCGGCGTGCGCCCGTCGATCAGCACGTTCATGTTCAGAGAGACGCGCGTCTCAAGCTCCGAATGCTTGAACAGCGTCTCCATCAGCATCTCAGGATCGACAGCGCGGGATCGCGGCTCCAGCACCAGCCGCACATCTTCGGCGGATTCGTCCCGCACATCGGCCAGGATCGGGATCTTCTTGGCGTTCACCAGCTCCGCGATCTTTTCCACCAGCTTGGATTTCTGGACCTGATAGGGAATCTCATCGACGACGATCTGATACTGACCGCGGCCGAGATCCTCAGTGTGCCAGACCGCCCGCAAACGGAATGAACCGCGTCCCGTCCGGTAGGATTCGATGATCGACTCGCGCGGTTCGACCAGAGCGCCGCCAGTTGGAAAATCCGGGCCGGGGACCAGCTCCACCAGTTTCTCGATAGTGGCGTTCGGAAACTTGATCAGGTGCAGCAGCGCGGCGCAAAGCTCATCGACATTGTGCGGCGGAATGTTCGTCGCCATGCCCACCGCGATGCCGGAGGAGCCATTGGCCAAAAGATTCGGGAAAGCGGCGGGCAGGACCACAGGCTCATCCAGCCGACCGTCATAGTTCGGCCGGAAATCGACGGCGTCCTCGTCCAACCCGTCCAGCATCGCCTCGGCGACGGCGGTGAGGCGCGCCTCGGTATAGCGCCCGGCGGCCGCGTTATCGCCATCGATATTGCCGAAATTGCCTTGCCCGTCGACCAGCGGATAACGGACGGAGAAATCCTGCGCCAGACGCACCATCGCGTCATAGATCGCCTGATCGCCGTGGGGATGAAAATCGCCCATCGTGTCGCCGGAAATCTTCGCGCTTTTCAGGAATTTCGAGCTTGGGCTCAGCTTGAGATTACGCATCGCGAACAGGATGCGGCGGTGCACCGGCTTCAACCCGTCGCGCGCATCCGGCAGAGCCCGGTTGGTGATCGTGGAAAGGGCATATTGAAGATAGCGGTCGCCCAGCGCACGGCGCAACGGCTCGCTGACGATATCGCCCTCGCCGCCGGTCCCGCCTCCATCTGGCCCGTCTTCTGGCGGGCTCATCTTGTCGTCGTCAATCAGGTCACTCACGGGATATAGCGATACGCCTGTCAGGCCCTCGGGTCTAGGCCGCTTCGCCCTCTTCAGATGATTTTGGCGAGGCCACACGCCTTATCGAGCCGTCGCGCGACAACAGGATCGCGATTGGGCGGGTCGTATCGAACTGGGCGAAGACGATCATCATGATGACTGTGACCGGCACCGCCAGAAACATGCCGGTGACCCCCCAGATCGCGCCCCAGGCGAAAAGCGAGAGGATCACGACAAACTGGCTGAGATTCAGCCGGTCGCCCATCATCTTGGGCACCAAAATATTACCGGCGACGAATTGCAGCGCGGCCAGCGCCGCGACGAGAATGAAGAACTCTTGCAGGGTTTCGAAGTGCAACAGCGCATAGAGGGCCGGAAAAATCACGCCGAGGAAGGTTCCGATGGTCGGCATAAAGTTCAGCGCGAAAGCGAGGAAGCCCCAGAAACCCGCGCCGGCGAGGCCTAACATCGCGCAGACCGCGTAGGTGCCGACGCCCACCAGCGCGCTGACGAAAGTCATGATCAGGATATAGCGCCGCGTATCCTCGCTGACCCGGACGAAGACCGCCTTCGCGGTTTCCCGCTGTTGCGGATCGGGCGCCAGCGCGCGCAGCTTCGCGTCGAAAAACTGCTGATCGATAAGCAGGAAGACCACGTAGAGGAAGATCACCGACGCGTTTCCAGCGACAGAGCTGGCGGCGGACAGGAGCCGCGAGAGCAGCTGGTCCAGTTCCATGCCGCGAACGAAATTGCGCCACTCAATCTCGTCCTCCAAACCGACCGCTTCGGCCATTTTGCCCAGAAGGTGCGTCAGCCGCTCATCGACGCCGGAAACGTTGGAGCCGAGTTCAGCGACGTTGGAAACCATCATCTGGCCGATCTCCAGGATCACCGCGAAGATCACAATGACGGCGAGCAGGGTGGAGATGCGGCGGCTGAGGAAGCGCCCGATATGCGGCGCCTTGCGAATTCCCGAGGCCAGAGCGTTTATCAGGAACCAAACCAGTATCGACAGCGCAATCGGGGCCAGAAGCGAGGCGCCATAGACCAGAATCACCGCGATCATCACCGCGAGGGCGGTGAAGTAGAACACGCCGGGCAGCGTAACAGGCGGTCGCACGGTCGGTTCGGTCATGACGTTCCCCATTTCGACCCCACAATTCGCGCCCGCCGAGCCTGCGTTGTCAACGGCCGCGTCGGGGGTTTCCCTTATCCTCCGCGCGCGGTATCGAACCAACATGTCTCAAACCATCGTCATTCGTGCGCCCGAACCGACGGACCGCGCCGTCTGGGGCGCCCTCTACGCCGGCTACGCCGAATTTTACGGCGTGGCGCAGACGGAGGAGATGCGTGACCGCGTCTGGAGTTGGCTGATCGACCCGGACCATGAGGTGGAAGGTCGACTGGCGGTCCTCGAAGGCCAGGTCGTCGGCTTCGCCCATTTTCGCCCCTTTTCGCGGCCCCTGATGGCCGCGACCGGCGGATTCCTGGACGACCTTTATGTCGCTCCCGCGGCGCGCGGCTCTGTCGCGGCGGAGGCGTTGATCCGGGCGGTCGAAGCGGAGGGGCGAAAGCGCGGCTGGGGCCTGATCCGCTGGATCACAGCAGATGACAACGCCCGTGCGCGGACGCTCTACGACCGGGTGGCCGAGGCGACCCGCTGGGTCACCTACGACCTGAAGCTTTAGGGAAGGATCGCGCCATGAGCGTTGATGAAAACAGCGGCAATGGCGCGTCCCCGCGCTCGATCCTGATCACTGGCTGCTCGTCAGGCATCGGGCACGACGCGGCGCATACTCTGAACAAACAGGGCTGGCGGGTGTTCGCGACTTGCCGGAAGGAGGAGGATTGCGCGCGCCTGCGTGACGAAGGGCTGGAGAGCTTCCGCCTCGACTATCAGGACGGCGAGTCGATCGCCGCGGCGGCGGAAGAGGCGCTCAGCCGCACCGGAGGCACTTTGGATGCTCTCTTCAACAACGGCGCCTTCGCCCAACCCGGCGCCACCGAAGATATTCCCACTGACGCACTCCGCGCTCTTTTCGAGGCCAATTTCTTCGGCTGGCATGACCTGACCCGCCGGGTGATACCGGCGATGCGCAAACAGGGACATGGGCGAATCATCCAGTGTTCCTCGATTCTTGGTATCGTCACGCTGATGTTTCGCGGCCCCTACAACGCGTCGAAATTCGCGATCGAGGGGCTGAGCGACACGATGCGGCTGGAGTTGCGGGACACGGGTATCCATGTGGTCCTGATCGAACCCGGCCCGATCACGACGATGATCCGAGAGAACTCTCGCGCGCATTTCTACAAATGGATCGACTGGGAGAATTCGGCTTGGCGGACGCTCTATGAGAAAAAGCTGATGCCCCGGATCGACGCCGAGCGGGGGGCGCCCGACACGTTCGAGCTACCCGCCTCTGCGGTGACCGCCAAGCTGATCAAAGCGCTGGAGAGCCCGCGTCCGCGCGCGCGGTACTATGTGACCACACCGACTTACCTCGCCGGGTACATGAAGCGCGGGCTGCCAACGCGAATCCTGGATGGGTTGCTGCACAAGGCGTCGGGGTGAGAAGTCAGCGTCTGGCCCCCTCCAATATCGCCACCATCTCGTCGTAACCGCGCCCTCTCGCCAGTTCCAGCGGCGTGCGCCCCATCCCGTCCGGAATAGTGATGTCCGCCCCGGCCTCGACCAACGCGCGTAATGTTTCCTGATGATCCGGCCCGCCATCGCCCAGCACGATCGCCTCGATCACCGCGGTCCAGTTCAGATTGTTGACATGGTCGAGCGGCGCGCCGCTCGCAATCAAGCGTCTGACCACCTCGTGATGGCCCAGATGCGCCGCGGCGATTAGCGCAGTGCCGTCATAGATACTGGTGACGAGATCGGCCCGGTTGCCCAGCTTTATGGCGAGGGAGACCATCTCGGGATCATCCGCAACCGCCGCGATGGTGACCACATCGTAGAAGTCGAACTCCAGAACGTTCATGTCCGACCCCGCCTCGGCCAGCGCCGTCAGCGCCTCGTCATTCGAAGCGAAGGCGGCGACATGGATCGGCATGCGGCCGTTGTGATCCTGCGCACCCAAATCCGCGCCCTCGGCGACAAGGCGGCGAATTCCCGCAACGTCGTTTTCATAAGCGGCCTTGTGCAGCCCTTCATAGGCGACTGCTTCGGCGGTCGAGGGCGGCGTCTGGGCCGCCGCGCCTCCGCAGAATGAGAAAAACGCCGACCACATAGCCAGTACACGGATCAAATACATCTCGACTCCTTCGGTCTCAGCGACTGTGGCCTGATCGTAGCGCAAAACAAAGCGCCCCGCGCTATGGCGGGGCGTCTCGACTTTGAGGGGCGTCCGGACAATCACGCGGTTCGAATTTCAAGCCGGTCACTCCGGCGCGATGATTTCGTGGCGCGCTATTGATAGTTCCACATCGCCCGCTTGATCCTCCAATCGCCAGAGGACTGGCGTTGAAGCAGCCATCCCTTGTTGGCCGTCATCGATCTTTTCGATCCGTCTTCATGCGCGATCAGAGAGATGTCCGTCTCGGCGACGCCATAGACCCAATCATCGTCGATGCGCAAAGCATGCACAGGCCTGACTTCAATGGTCCATTTCGCGTGGTCGTAATCCCGTTGCTCATTTCTGGCGATTTCGTCCGGGCCCAACTCCGGCTTGCCGCCTGGCGGCAACCGGATGGCGTCCGGCGCAAACTGCCGCGCATAAGCGGCCGAGTCGTTCGCGCTTACAGACGCTTGATAACTTTCGCAGATCAGCTCCAGCGCTTCCATGGGGTCAGTCATATTCAGCTCCTTGAGGTTTGTCGTTCTGACGATCCAAATCTGGGGAGCCAAACCACGTTGCAGCTAGTGATCGGAACATAGCGCGCCCGGTATAGTTTCTGAATCGGAGTGGCGACTTTCTGATGTTCCGACCTTCGAGTCCGCAGAGAGCGTTCCGCGCAGAATGAAAAAGCCCCGCCGGTCGGCGGGGCTTGTTTCAGGTTGGCTGGACATCGATCAGAGCATTCGAATCAGACCAGGTTCAAGCGCTTTGCCTGTTTGATCCGGGATCGCAAGATCGCGCCAATCTGCGCCAGGTTCAGAAGAACGAAAAACAGGTTCCATGCGATGATGGACGTGACGGGATCGGGCTGCGTCGAGAAGTATGTGACCAAACAGCATGCCGCCACAACGGTCAGAAGGCGCAGTTTCAGTATGTCCTTCACCATATAGGACAGCAGGTAGAGGCCATTCGCGACGTAGATCATGAGTTCCATTTCTCCGCCCTCCTGTCCCTATTTCGGTGGCGCGAAACGAGTGCGCCCGGTTTGAAACACCTCTGAAGTGGCGACGCGCACCACGTCGATTTCGCCATGCACCGCATGAGGAATCTGATCGCGGGTCAGTCCGATATCCCTGAGCAGGTGATCGCTGAGCTCTGACATATGCGCCGCGTCGCGTTTCCTCGCACGCTGTTTGCTGATGGCGCGAAAGCCATTGATCATGCGAGCCTTTATGATGGCGATGGTTCCGCCCTGGCTTGACTGCGAGTGGCTGTGGATCGGGTTTGTGGTGATCGTTGTCATGACTGGCTCCTTCGGTTTGTCATCTTGATGCGACAGACCTGTGCACGAGAGAGCGGAACCACCAGTGACCGAAGAATAGCGCCCCCAGTACAGTTTCTGAACTAGGGCTGGGGCGAATGCTCGGGTAATCTGAACGCAAGGGAGGATTGCGAGATGCCAAGTAAGAGCTACGGAATGTTTTGCCCGGTTGCGATGGCCTGCGAGGTCGTGGAGCCGCGCTGGACGCTTCTCATCCTGACCGAATTGTGGTTGGGCGCGACCCGCTTCAATGAAATCCGCCGCGGGGTGCCCGGCATCTCGCCCGCACTTTTGTCAAAACGTCTGAAGGAACTGGAAAAGCAGGGACTCGTCGAGCGGCTGGAGGACCCGGCGAAAGGAACGGTCGACTATATCAGAACTCCGAAAGCTATTGAGCTTGAGCCAGTCGTTCAGCTGCTTGGAGATTGGGCCTATCGCCATGTCGAGCCGGAAGTCGCGCTCAACAATCTGCAGCCGGACTATCTGATGTGGAGCCTGCGCCGCCAGCTCGATACCGATGAATTGCCGGACCGGCGCGTGGTCGTTCGCTTTCACTTTCCCGATTGCAAAAAGGAAGAGGGAACATTCTGGCTCATCGTGCGGCCCGGAGTGCCGGCCGATCTCTGCCTGATCGATCCAAGTTTCGATGTGGATCTCTACGTCGAGGCCGAGTTGCGGGCGCTGGGTTCCGCCTGGATGGGCTACTCCTCGCTCCAGACTGAAATCGCAAAGGACAGAATTTACCTGGTCGGCGATGAGCTTTTGAAAAGAACCATCCACCGATGGCTGGTGAAATCGGAAGCCGAAGAAGCCGCGTAACAAACGAGAGGCGCGAGACGCAAAACAAAACGCCCCGCGCGTTGGCGGGGCGTTTCTGCATCAACAAGCGTCAGCCGTTTCGTCAGGCGGGCTGGGCCTCGGGTCCATCGTTGCGACGCGACCGGTCCGTCATGAACTGGTCGAACTCAGCCTTGTCCTTGGCGGCGCGCAGCTTGTCGAGAAACTCGACGAACGCTTCGCGTTCCTCCTCCAGACGCCGCAGCGTCGTCTCACGATACTCGTCAAAGGCGGTGTTGCCGGTCTCTCCGGCGTGGCGCGCCTTGCTCCGGCGCCCCCAGCGGTTTTTTCCGCATCCCATACGTCCACTCCATAACATGTAACCCAGGATGAAGAGGCCCAAAGGCCAGATCAAGATGAAGCTGAGCACCATCGAGGCGATCCACGCCCCCATACCGTACTCATCCAGTTTAGCTTCGATGCGTCGAAGCCATTCGCCAATTCGCGTCACTGCGCGCCTCCTCGGTTCATTTCTCCCATGTTGCTCCCAATGTGAATGTTAATCACATTTACATAGATGGGGCACGCATGACCGCCTGTCAATTCTCTGGAGCAGAGATTCTTCGAAATTCGCACAGATGACAGGTGGAGAGCCGCCGAAGCCGAATCAAGAACGCCTAGTCGATGGCCCCCAAACCGCGCAGATAGATCGCCGTTCCGGCCTCAAGAAGTTCTTCGGGCGCGAAGGGCGCCGGACGGCGGCCCTGATCGGTACGGGCGAAAAGGGCGGTGACGCCATGGGCCATGGCCCAGACATGATGCGCCATCATCAGCACGGGCGGCCTGCGGTCGGCGGGCATGGTGGCGATCACCGCGGCGCAGGCGTCCTCCAGCACGCGAAAGGCGCGGTCGCCAGCGGCGCGCAATTCGGGGTCGTTGTCGCCGGACACGCCCGCCTCGAACATCGCGGCGAAATACGCGGGCTCACGCCGGGCGAAGTTGAGATAGGCGCGGCCGACGGCCTCGAAAGACGAGATCGGAGAGGGCGCGCCGCCATTCCAGCCGCGCTCCAGCGCCTTGGCGAACAACTCGAACCCGCGCTTGGCGGTCTCGACTATCAACGCGTCGCGGTCTTTGAAATGACGATATGGCGCGGCCGGGCTGACGCCCGCGCGGCGCGCCGCCTCGGCGAAGGAAAAGCCGTTCGGCCCCTTCTCGGCGATCAGGCCCAGCACCGCGTCGATCAGCGCCTCGCGCAGATTGCCGTGGTGATAGCCTTTTCGGCCGCTCTGCTCGTCCTCGGTATTGTTCTCTCGCTTCATTGAGCCGGTTATAGGCGCAGCGCGCGCCGATGTCAGTTTAGACTGGCGCCGCAGGTCCAGCCGCTCTACCTCTCTGCCCATGTCCGGCATTTTTTTCTACCTCGCCGTCGCGGCCTGTTTCGTTGTGCTCGCCATCCTGCTGACCGGGGTGTTTATCTTCGCGCGCGGTGGAGAGACCAATCGCAAATGGGCGAACAAGATCATGCGGCTGCGCGTTCTGATGCAGTTCATCGCCGTCGTGCTGATCCTTCTGGTGGCGTATTTCGCCAGCCAGGGAAACTAGGGGGCCGCGGATGGTCGTTCTCAATCGCATCTACACGCGAACTGGCGACGCGGGAGAGACCGCGCTGGGCGATGGGTCGCGCGTATCGAAGACCGCGCTGCGCGTCGCGGCCTATGGCACGGTGGATGAGACCAACGCCACGCTTGGCCTCGCGAGGCTGCATGCGACCGGGGAGATGGAGGCGGCGCTGGGCCGCATCCAGAATGACCTTTTTGATCTGGGCGCCGATCTCTGCCGTCCGCAAAAAGATGGCGAAGCGGACGCCGAATATCCTCCGCTGCGCATGACCGACGCGCAGGTCAAACGGCTGGAAGCGGAGATCGACCAGATGAACGACGCGCTTGAGCCGCTGCGGTCCTTCGTGCTGCCGGGCGGTTCGGCGCTGGCGGCGCATCTGCATCTGTCGCGCACTGTTTCCCGCCGGGCCGAGCGGCTGGCCGTGGATCTCTCCGCAAACGAGCCGGTGACCGAGGCGGCGGTAAAATATCTCAACCGACTGTCCGACTGGCTGTTCGTCGCCTCTCGCATCGCCAACGACGACGGTCGGGCCGACGTATTGTGGACGCCGGGCGCTAACCGGTAGAAAGCGCTGGCGCAGCGCACACGCATGCCGCAATAATCGCCCATGATTTTCATGCGGAAACTGATTCCAGACTCCCACGCTGAGTGGATCGGAGACGGTTTCGTTTGGGTGATCCAAACCTTTGGCGCCGACACCTATTTCAACAGAACTTCGCTGGTTCTGCCTACAAAAGCATTCCTCGATGCACCAGGCGGCACAAGCCACGAAACCGCGCTGGCAGTATTCGAACAGGTGAATGCATATATGGGCGTGTCGGAGTGGCCTTGCGAACTGGTCCGGCAGGAAGAATCTCCCGAACTGCGCGTAGCGGAATTTCATACCGTTCAACTGGCGGAACATGATCCTGGTGGGACGTTTCAGGCGAGCTAGGATGGCATCGCCATCTCATATGCGCCCGAAACGATGGGCAATCCTAAGCATTTCATCGCGATCCTTGCACACGAGCTATCGCACTACATCGTGCGTTCTGCAGGCGCAGAGAACGCGCCTGGCGGAGAGGAATTGCATGAATTGTTGACAGATCTCGCGTCGATCATAGCCGGGTTTGGTATCTTTAAACTGGACACCGCATTTGTCGCAGAGAACTACGCCGACACCTTCTCGCAAGGTTGGCGAATTGGGCTACAAGGATACATGCCTCCCGAAGATTGCGCCTATGCTTTGGCGCTGTTTCTAATCTCCAGATCGCAGACAGTTGATGAAGTGAAAGCCCATCTTTCACCAGACAATTTCAAACTTTTGACACGAGCAGAGAAATCGCTGATGCGCGACGACACGCAATTACGCAGAGTGCTACAGCTAGCTGTCGGCGCGAACCGCTAGCGCCAGTCACAAAAATTCCGCAGAAACGTCGGAAATCGTCGTTTTCTTGCTGAAGTTCCCCCACCGCTCACGATAGACACGTCTGGTCCAGATTCGGCGCAGGCCGCGCCGATGAGTTCCAAACGCGGGAGCTGCGCGCGATGAAAGTGCTAGTGCCGGTAAAACGGGTGATCGACTACAACATCAAGGTCCGGGTGAAGCCGGACGGGACCGGCGTCGATCTGGCCAATGTGAAGATGTCGATGAATCCGTTCGACGAGATCGCGGTGGAAGCGGCGATCCGCCTGAAGGAAGCCGGTAAGGCGACGGAAATCATCGCTGTTTCCATCGGTGTTCAGAAATGCCAGGAGACGCTGCGCACGGCGCTGGCGATGGGCGCGGACCGCGCGATCCTGATCCAGACCGAAGACGACGCTGATGTCGAGCCCCTCGCGGTCGCCAAGCTGCTGGCCAAGGTGGTCGAGGAAGAGTCGCCTGACCTCGTCATCATGGGCAAGCAGGCGATCGACAACGACATGAACGCGACGGGGCAGATGCTGGCCGCGCTTTTGGGCTGGAGCCAGGCGACCTTCGCCTCCGAGCTCGGCGTCGAGGATGGCGCGGCGGTGGTGACGCGCGAGGTCGATGGCGGGCTTCAGACCATCAAGGTGAAAACGCCGACGGTCGTGACCGTGGATCTGCGCCTCAACGAGCCGCGCTACGCTTCGCTGCCCAACATCATGAAGGCGAAGAAAAAGCCGATGGATCAGAAAACAGTCGCGGATTACGGCGTCGACGTCTCGCCGCGGCTGACGACGTTGAGCGTGACGGAGCCGGCGGAGCGCGCAGCGGGCGTCATCGTCGGCTCAGTCGATGAGCTGGTCGCGAAACTCAAGAACGAAGCGGGGGTGATCTGATGGCTGTTCTTCTTCTGGCGAAACACGACAACGCCTCGCTGAATGACGCGACCGCCAAGACGGTCACCGCGGCCAAGGCGATGGGCGGCGACATCCATGTGCTGGTTGCGGGCGAGAATTGCGCCGGCGTGGCCGAGGCGGCGGCGAAGCTCGACGGGGTTTCCAAAGTCATCCATGTGGAAGGCGCAGGCTATGGCCACCGGCTGGGCGAACCGCTGGCGGACCTGTTGGTCGGCATGGCCGGGGATTACGAGCATATCGCCCTGCCCGCCACCACCTCGGGCAAGAACATTGCGCCCCGCGTCGCGGCGCTGCTGGATGTGATGGTGCTGTCGGATGTGATCGGGGTGAACGGCCCGGATGAGTTCGTGCGCCCGATCTATGCGGGCAACGCGATCCAGACGGTGAAGACGTCGGACGCCAAAAAGGTCGTCACCGTGCGCGGCGCCAATTTCGACGCCGCCGGTGAGCAGGCTCCCTGCCTGGTCGAGACCGCGGACGCGGCCGCGGATCCAGGCCTCTCGGAATGGGTCGAGGACAAGGTCGAGAAAAGCGACCGGCCGGAGCTGACCTCGGCAAAGATCGTGATCTCTGGCGGCCGCGGCGTCGGTTCGGCCGAGAATTTCGCCATCATCGAGAAGCTGGCCGACAGGCTGGGCGCCGCGGTCGGCGCCTCCCGCGCGGCGGTCGATTCCGGCTATGCGCCGAATGACTGGCAGGTCGGCCAGACCGGCAAGGTCGTGGCGCCGGAGCTCTACATCGCGGTCGGCATCTCCGGCGCGATCCAGCATCTGGCGGGAATGAAGGACTCGAAGGTCATCGTCGCCATCAACAAGGACGAAGAAGCGCCCATCTTTCAGGTCGCCGATTACGGCCTCGTCGCCGATCTGTTCGAGGCGGTGCCCGCGCTGGAGGCCGCGCTCGACTGACGAACGCTACGTGGAGGGGGTCCACCAGCTTAATTCAGGAGACGGACATGACCCGAAACGTAATCATCGCCTCTGGCGTTCGCACCGCCATTGGTGGGTTTGGCGGCTCGCTTGCAGGCCTGGCGCCCACCGATCTGGCGACTCGAGCGGCGGCGGAGGCGATCAGCCGCTCCGGCATCGCCGCTGACAAAGTCGGCCAGACGGTGTTTGGCAACGTGATCCACACCGAGCCGAAGGATATGTACCTGTCGCGCATTGCGGCCATGGGCGCCGGCGTGCCGGAAACATCCCCATCGCTGACGCTGAACCGCCTCTGCGGCAGCGGCCTGCAAGCCGTCGTTACGGCGGCCGAACAGATCAAGCTGGGCAACGCGGATGTGGCGCTGGCGGGCGGCGCCGAGAGCATGAGCCGCGGCGGACATCTGCTGACCGCCGCGCGTCACGGGATGAAGATGGGCGACACGGCGGCGATCGACATGATGGTTGGCGCGCTGACCGACCCGTTCGGCAACGGCCATATGGGCATCACCGCCGAGAACATCGCCGAGCGCAATCAGATCAGCCGCGATGTTCAGGACGCCTACGCGGTCGAATCACATAACCGGGCCGAGAAAGCGATCACCGAGGGCCGGTTTGAAAGCCAGATCATGCCGGTCGAGATCCGCAAGCGGCGCGACACCATCGAGTTCAAGACCGATGAACACTACCGCCCCGGCGCAAGGCTGGAGGATTTCAACAAGCTGCGTCCGGCGTTCAGGAAAGATGGCGGCGTCACCGCGGGCAACGCGTCCGGTATCAATGACGGCGCCGCGGCCTTGGTTCTGGCGGAAGAAGGCGTGGCCGAAGCCTCTGGCGCGACGCCGATGGCGCGGATCGTCGCCACCGGTCTGGGCGGCGTGCCGCCCGAGGTGATGGGATTGGGTCCAGTACCCGCGACGAGGCAGGCGCTGGAGCGCGCCGGTCTGAGCGTATCGGACCTCGATGTCGTGGAATCGAATGAGGCTTTCGCCGCTCAGGCTTGCGCCGTCAGCCAGCAACTTGGCTTTCCCTCTGACATCGTGAACCCGAATGGCGGCGCGATCGCGCTGGGTCACCCGATCGGCGCGTCCGGCGCAGTCATCCTGATCAAGCTCGTGTATGAGTTGAAGCGCATCAACGGGCGCTATGGGCTGGCCACGATGTGCATTGGCGGCGGGCAGGGCATCGCGGTGATTGTCGAGAACCTTCGCTAGCAAACAGGCCACTCCGAATCCGGCCTGAAGCGCTCCGCCGACCGGCGGGGCGTTTTCCGTACTTGCCAGAGACCCACCACGGTGAATATATCCATGCTGCGGCGCACAATAGCGATCGTATGCTAGGCTGGCGCGCAGCTTGGCGAGGTAGGGAATCAGGGCATGAGCATTCAGACAGTCAGCGTGATCGGCGCTGGTCAAATGGGCAACGGCATCGCCCACGTCTTCGCCCTCGCCGGATACGACGTGCGCCTGAACGACCGCGATGCGGAGCAGATCGATCAGGCGAAGGCGCGCATCGAGAAGAATATGGCGCGCCAGGTGCAAAAGGGCGTGATCACTGAAGGCGACAAGACCGATGCGTTGACGCTGATCACCGCGGCGCCTGATATCAAGGACGCCGCCCAAGTCGATCTGGTGATCGAATCCGCGACCGAGCGCGAAGAGGTCAAGCATGGCATATTCGCCGCGGTCGGCCCACATCTGAAGCCAGAAACGATCCTGACCACCAACACGTCGTCGATCTCGATCACCCGACTGGCGGCCAGGACCGACCGGCCCGAGCGATTCATGGGGTTTCACTTCATGAACCCGGTCCCGGTGATGCAACTGGTGGAGCTAATCCGCGGAATCGCCACAGACGAGGCGACGTTCGACGCTCTGAAAAAGGTCGTGAACCAGATCGGGAAGACCGCCGCCTATTCCGAGGATTTCCCCGCCTTCATCGTCAACCGCATTCTGCTGCCGATGATCAACGAAGCGGTCTATACGCTCTATGAGGGCGTCGGCGGGGTCGAGGCGATCGACACCTCTATGAAACTGGGCGCCAATCACCCGATGGGCCCGCTGGAGCTGGCGGATTTCATCGGGCTCGACACCTGCCTGGCGATCATGAATACGCTGCATGAAGGGCTGGCGGACACCAAGTACCGTCCCTGCCCGCTGTTGGTGAAATACGTGGAGGCGGGCTGGCTGGGACGAAAGACCAGGCGCGGCTTCTATGACTATCGCAGCGGTGACCCGACGCCGACGCGCTGATCTTGCGTGCGGTCGATTAGAAAACTCAATCTCGTGTGCGCGTCGCCGGTCCTCTACCTCCAAAGTCGGGCGATGCGCAGATAGACGGCGGCTTGGTTATAAACCATCCGCTTGCAGCCGTCGCGATACTCCGGATTCGAGTAATTGCAGTGCTCGCTGATGTCGCCCTGGATTGAACTCGACACTTTTTGCGCTGTGAGAGAGCCGACCCGCGACAGTTCCTCGTCCACCGCGCCACGCCAGAACGCCACTTCTTGCGGCAGGCATTCATGCAATCGACTGGAATACCGGGCCTGACAAATCCGGTCATAGGCATCGAAGCAGTCTGCGGCTTTCACCTTGTTGCCACGCGACTTACGCACGCAGGAATCGACCGATGTCAAATCCGGCGTCGGAAGTCTGAAAGAGCTTTCCGCTTCAGCTTTTTGATGAGGGGAAGAAAACAGCAAGATTGCTGCGGCCACGCAATACAGGCTGAACGCCACTTTTACTTTGCTCACTACGCGCCTCACTCGTGATTTCTATGACACTACGCAACAAATCTACGGCTTCTATTGAATCCCATTCGGCTCCGCCGGTCAAGCGTGCGATTTCCCGCCCCTGCCGGTCGAGGATCAGCACCACGGGATACCCGATCACCTGTGACGCCCGCGCCAGCCTGGCGCGCGGATCGTGATAAAGGGTTAACTTGTCGATACCGATCTGATCGAAAAACTTTTGCGCCTGCGCGGCGGTGCGATCACTGGAGATCGCGGCGACGGTGAAATCCTCTCCGCCTAGCTGAGCCTGAAGATTGTCGAGCGTCGGCATCTCATGCCGGCAGGGGGCGCACCAGGTGGCCCAGAAATTGACCACGACGACCTTGCCAGCGAAAGCGCCATAGTCCATCGCTGCGCCGTCCGCATTCGTGAAGCCCACTGGCGGGGCCGAGCGAGGGCTGTCGTGGATCACCAGCGTCGACATGTGACCGGTGCGAAGCTCTTTCAACGCGGCCAAATCCGAAGCGTCCAGCCCTTCCGCGTTTGCGCCCGTCGCCGACGCGCCGTATAGCAAAGCGGCCAAGATGAGAGGCGCGCGGGACGAAATGAGCGACGGAAACGAGAACAAAGGCGCGAACGCCATGTGGGGCGGCCGGTTTGCGGCCGGACCCGATGCGGTGATGGAGGCGATCAACGCCTCGATCGACTTCGACAAACGGCTGGCGATGCAAGACATTCGCGGCTCCCGCGCTCATGCGAAAATGTTGACCCAACAGGGTATAATCTCAGCTGAGGACGCAAGCGAGATCGACAAGGGCCTTCTCACGGTGTTGTCAGAGATCGAGACCGGAAAGTTTCAGTTCTCGAAAGCGCTTGAGGACATCCACATGAATGTGGAGGCGCGGCTGCGGGAACTGATCGGCGACGCCGCCGGCCGGCTGCACACCGCACGGTCGCGGAACGATCAGGTGGCGACCGACTTCAAGCTGTGGGTGCGGGACAGGATCGATGATGCGGAGGCGGCGCTGACCTCGCTGGTCGGCGAACTGCTCGATCAGGCGGAGGCCGGGGCCGACATCGTCATGCCCGGCTTTACCCATCTGCAGACCGCGCAACCGGTGACCTGGGGCCATCACATGATGGCCTATGTAGAGATGTTCGGCCGGGACCGTACGCGGTTTCGGGACGCGCGGGCGCGGATGAACGAATGTCCTCTCGGCGCGGCGGCGCTGGCGGGCACCTCCTTTCCCATCGACCGGAACGCGACGGCGGCGGCGCTCGGCTTCGACCGGCCGTCGGCGAATTCTCTGGACGCGGTCAGCGACCGAGATTTCGCGCTGGAGTTCCTGTCCGCCTCCACGATCACCGCCGGACATCTCAGCCGGATGGCCGAAGAGCTGGTGATCTGGTCCTCGGCCCAGTTCCGCTTCGTGACGATTTCGGACCGGTTCTCCACCGGCTCCTCCATCATGCCACAGAAGCGCAACCCGGATGCAGCCGAGTTGATCCGCGCAAAGGTCGGGCGGATTTTTGGCGCGCAGGCGACGCTGACCATGGTGATGAAAGGTCTGCCGCTGGCCTATTCCAAGGACATGCAGGAGGACAAGGAGCCGGTGTTCGACGCGGCCGACAGCCTCGCCGTCGCGCTGGCGGCGATGACGGGCATGATCGCCGACCTGAAGCCGAACGCCGGGGCGTTGCGAGGCGCTGCGGGATCAGGCTTCTCCACCGCGACGGATCTGGCCGATTGGCTGGTGCGCGAGGCGAACATCCCTTTCCGCGACGCCCATCACATCACCGGAACGCTGGTGAAAATGGCGGAGGATCGGGGATGCGACCTGCCTGATCTCAGCCTTGGGGATATGCAGGGGGTGGATTCACGGATTCTCCCTTCGGTGTATGATGTTTTGGGTGTGGGCAACTCTGTGGCGAGCAGATCGTCTTATGGGGGCACGGCGCCGGATCAGGTGCGTGCTCAGATCGCGCGCTGGCGGAAGGACATGGCATGACCAGAGTTACGGTGCTCAGTCTGCTTGTCGCGGCGCTGGCGATAGGCGCCTGCGGCCGCCGCGCCGAGCGACGCGATCTGACGCCGATAAGCCAAACGCAGGGGGATACGCAAGCGACCCAACCGGCCCAGACGCCTGCGCCTGCTCCAACGACGGCCAAATAGGCGACGGACGAAGCGAATGGACCACTTTCTCTACAAGGGCGGCGTCCTGCACGCCGAGGATGTTCCGATCCCCGAAATCGCGGCGGAAGTCGGCACGCCGTTCTATGTCTATTCGACCGCGACGCTGGAGCGGCATGTGCGCGTCTTTCACGAAGCTCTGGAAGGCCTCGACCACCTGATCTGCTTCGCGATGAAGGCGAACTCCAATCTGGCGGTGCTGGCCACGCTGGCCAAACTCGGCGTCGGCATGGACGTCGTCAGCGAGGGGGAGTTGCGCCGGGCGCTGGCGGTCGGCGTGCCGGCCGACAAGATTGTTTTCTCCGGCGTTGGCAAGACGCGAGAGGAAATGGCGCTCGCGCTGGAGGCGGGCATTCGCCAGTTCAATGTGGAGAGCGAACCGGAGCTGGAGGCGCTGAGCGCTGTGGCTGTCAGCTTGAGCGCGACCGCGTCGATCGCGGTACGGGTGAACCCGGATGTGGACGCCAAGACCCACGCCAAGATCGCCACCGGCAAGTCCGAGAACAAATTTGGCATCCCGATCTCTCGCGCGAGAGAGGTCTACGCGCGCGCTGCGGCGCTGCCGGGGATCGAGGTGGTCGGAATCGACGTGCATATCGGCTCTCAGCTCACCGATCTGGCGCCGTTCGAGGCGGCGTTCACACTGGTGGCGGGGCTGACCCGCGCCTTGCGCGCCGACGGGCATGACATACGCCGGCTGGATCTGGGCGGCGGTCTGGGCATTCCCTATGAGCGTTCGAATAGTGCGCCGCCGCTTCCCTATGAATATGGCGAAGTGGTCAAGCGGACTGTGGGCGATCTGGGTTGTGAGATAGAGATTGAGCCGGGCCGCCTGATCGCGGGCAACGCCGGGCTGATGATCAGCCGCACTCTATTCGTCAAACACGGCGAGGGACGAGACTTCCTGATCCTCGACGCCGCGATGAATGATCTGGCGCGACCGACCATGTACGAGGCCTGGCACGATATCGAACCGGTGCTGGAGCCGGCGGCCGGCGCGCCTCGCGCGCCCGTCGATGTTGTGGGGCCGGTCTGCGAGACCGGCGACACCTTCGCCCGCGCCCGCGACCTGCCGAAAATCGATGCGGGAAGCCTCGTCGCATTTCGATCGGCTGGCGCCTATGGCGCGGTGATGGCGTCGGAATACAATTCCCGCCCGCTGATCCCGGAAGTTCTTGTGGAGGGCGATCGCTTTGAAGTGGTTCGACCGCGACCCACTTATGAGGATATGCTGGGCCGGGATCGAATCCCCGACTGGCTCGACCCAAGCGAGGACGCGGACACAAGCGCGGACTGACCGCGCGTCGTTCGTTTCCCAGCGCAGGAGACGTGATGACCGACGCCGAGAAGCGCAGCAGACGAAGGGCGGACGACCCGGAGGTCGTGGCCGACCTGATCGGCCGGCGCGTCGGCTGGTCGCGCACGTCGCTGTGGATCGAACGCGTCGCGCAATCATTCTGGCCACTTTACGCCCTGATCGCCGCCGGGCTGGCCGTCGCCCTGCTCGCGCCGGTCGAGGCGCTTCCCTTCTGGCTGCATATCGCGGTGCTGGCCGCCTTCGCTGCCGCCGTAATCGTTCTGACGCTCAAGGGGTCGGCGCGACTGGCCCCTCCGACAGAGGCGGAGGCATGGGCGAAACTGGACGCCGATGCGCCAGACCGGCCAGCCACGACGTTGTTCGACTCTCTGGAGGCTGGCGCCGACGACCCCAGAACGCAGGCGATCTGGGCGGCCCACCGGGCGAGAATGGCGGCGAAGGCGCGCCGCTCGCGGCCCGCGCCGCCGGATCTTCGGTTGTCCTCACGCGATACATGGGCGCTGCGCTACGCCGCGCCGCTCAGCCTGCTGGGCGCGATTTTCCTGACCGCGGGCGATGGCGCCGCCCGGCTCGACGCGGCGCTTTCCCCGACACAGGATGTAGCCGCCGCGACCGGTCCGGTGCTGTCCATAGAGGCCTGGGCGACGCCGCCGATCTATACCGGCGCGCCGCCCGCCTATCTGACCGAACTGACGAATACCGAAGCGGCCGTGACGTTGCCCGTGGGATCCCTGATCGCCATCCAGGTGTTCGACGCCGAAGCGCAGCCGGAATTGACAGAGTCTGTTGGCGACCCCATCGCCCAGGCGATGTTCGCGGCCGATGGCGGCCGCGGAAGCGCCGCGGAGATTACGCTGCAGCGCGACGGCGTGGTCGAAGTGCGGCTGGGTGAAAATGTGGCGGCCTCTTGGCGTTTCGCGGTGATCCCGGATACGCCGCCAACGATCTCTTTCACCGCCGAACCCAAAGCCGACGCCGCCAGCCTGCTGGAGATTTCCTTCTCCACGGCGGACGACTACGGTCTGGCCGGCGCTTTCGCCCGGATTGAGCCAGATGCTGAAGCGCTGGCCCATGCCCCCTCGGCCGAGCCTTTCGTGAAGGAACAGATCGTCATCGAACTGCCCTTGCCTCTGACTGGGCAGGTCGAAGAGGCGAGCGAAACGATTTCGGAGGATCTGACCCGCCACCTTTGGGCGGGATTGCCGGTGACTGCGACCCTGACCGCCGAGGACGAGATCGGCCAGACCGGCGAGTCCGAAGTTGCGCGATTCCGACTGCCCCAGCGCCGCTTTTTCGAGCCGATGGCGCGCGTGCTGATCGAGCAGCGCCGTTCTCTGGGTTGGGATCTGGCGCGCGCCGAATATGTGCACGCCGCGCTGACCGCCGTGACAGTTGAGCCGGAAGCGGTGTTTGATGACGAGACCGCCTATCTGGCCGTGCGCACCGCGATCCGCCGCCTAGGCTACGCCATTCAGGACAGGCGCGTGCCGGAAGAGGCTGAAAGCGTGCTTCAGCTGCTGTGGGATGCGGCCCTTCGCATTGAGGAGGGTGACCTTTCGAACGCGGCGGAACGGCTCCGCGCCGCTCAGCGCCGGCTGCGCGAGGCACTGCGCGACGGGGCGTCCGAGGATGAAATCGGACAGTTGATGCAGGAACTGCGCGAGGCGCTGTCCGATTTCCTGAACCAGATGGCCCGGCAAGCGCTGCAGAACCCGGAGTCGCTGGCCGAGATGCCCGACGGTTCTGACATGATGGACCAGCAAACGCTGGAGGATCTGCTGAACCAGCTGGAAGACGCCGCGCGCGGCGGCATGCGCGCGCAGGCCGAACAATTGCTATCCCAATTGCAACGAATGCTGGAGAACCTGCAAATGGCCCGGCCGGGTCAGGGACAGGGTCAGCAAGGGCAGGGACAGCAGGCCCTGCGCGAGTTGCAGGACCTGATCGGCCGCCAGCAGGGGCTGGCCGATGAGTCGTTCGAGCAATTTCAGAACGACCGCGGACAGGGGCAATCCGGCGAGCAAGGGCAGCCGCGACCGGGCGAAGGCGAGCAGAGCGGGCGCGATCAGCAAGGGCAGGATCAACGGGGCCAAGGCGGCGGCGCGCGCGGACCGGGCGACCTTGCAGGGGAACAGGACGAATTACGCCGCCAGCTGGACGGCCTGCGGCGAGGCCTGCCGGGACCGCTGTCAGACGGCGCAGGCGAGGCTCTGGACCGCGCAGGGCGTGAGATGGGCGACGCCAGTGAGGACCTCCGGGCCGATCGCCCCGGAGATGCGGTCGACGATCAGGTCGATGCGTTGGAATCGCTGCGCGAGGGCGCCGAACAGCTGGGCGAAGCGCTGCGCGAATTGGCCCGCCAGCAGGGCGGACGCGATGGGGATCAGGCGCTGACCGGTCCGGGCGGGGATGCGCCCGACCTCGACCCGATGGGGCGGCCTCAGGCCAACACCGGCCCGCTATACGGCGATTCCGTCGATGTGCCTGACGCCGGAGAAATCACCCGGTCGAGGGAGCTTTTGGAAGAGCTGCGCAGGCGTGCGGGCGAGCGCGGACGCCCACAGGATGAACTGGATTATATCGACCGGCTGATGGAGCGGTTCTGACCGCCGCCAGAAATGACGCCGCGCGTGCGCTACTGCGTTGACGGCGGCGGCGCCGCGGGCGGCTGAACTTCCTCCACCGACTCCAATCCGCCGACAAGATACGCAACTTCATTCGAAACGTAGGCGTAGGCGCTGCGAATGCCGTCCTGCACTCTGCCAACGCCCTCGGCATAGGATGAAACCACCGGTTCCGCCTCAGGGAAGGCCGAGACGATCTGACCGCGGAACAGATATGGCGAGAAAACCAGAACGACCAGCGCGAAACCGACCACGAAGCCGACGACGCCGCGCATCGGCGAGCCCGCCGCTTCGTCGTCATCTTCATCCTCAGCGTCGCCCGTTGCGACCGGCGCCGGTTTTGGCGCATCGGGGATCTCAATAGGCTTCGGCGTCGGGGAGAATTTCGATCGCGGCGTGGGCGCAGACGTTTGACCAGCGTCCTCCTCGGGGACGGCCGTCGCGTCTTCGCCTTTCGATTCGTCCGCTTCAGGACCCGTCGTCTCGTCGGGACTTCCCGAGACGGCCTCTGGTTCAGGCGCGCCCGCGCTCGTCTCCGCGTCTACGGAGCCAGTCGCGGAATCGGCGCTGTCATCCGATTCGGGCGCCTTGGGCGTCGTCGTTTCGTCGAAAGATTCTTCTTTCGCCTCAGCTGCAGGCGTCTCAGGGACAGCCTCGGCCGTCGCGTCCACCGTTTCGGACGCTGTTCCCTCAGGCGGTATCGGCCTGCGGGGCGCGAGCGTTTCGATCGCAGTGGACCGGCTCATCGCGAGCGCCGCGGAGCCTACGCCGATGGCCAGCGTCGATTTGTGAGATGATATCGAAGCGCCGTCGCCCGACACGCGCCACGCCTCATCGCAGGCTGAGCACCGCACGCGCCGGCCCGAAGAGGGAATGGCGACATCATCGACTTCATAGACCGCGTCGCAGGTGGGGCAATTAAGGCGCATGGTCCTCGCACAAGTATGGCGGCTTCAAATGCGCCGCACCCCAAGTCTATATCGAGCGCCACGCGCCGCGCCAAGCACAGGATGCGCCGCCGTGCGACTTGTGACTATGCGCGCGCTCTGCGAAGCTCAGGATCGGAGACGACGCGAAGGGCAAACAGGAAAGCGGCGCCGGTGATCGAGCTTGAAAGCACGACATATCGCTATGGCGGCGCTGAAGCGCTCATGGACGTCTCTATATCTCTTCCCGCAGGCGCCATGGCGTTTCTGACAGGGCCGTCAGGCGCGGGCAAATCGACACTTTTAAAACTGCTTTACCTTTCGCTGGCGCCGACCAGCGGGACGGTGCGCCTGTTCGGCCGGGACGCCGCAGGTCTGGACCGGCGCGACCGGGCGCATATGAGGCGGCGAATCGGCGTCGTGTTTCAGGATTTCCGCCTTCTGGACCATCTGAGCGTGGTCGAGAATATCGCGCTTCCCTTGCGGATCGCAGGCGCCCGCCCCGTAGACTACGCTGGGGATGTGGCGGAGCTGGCGGCCTGGGTCGGGCTGGGCGACCGCATGAACGCTCGGCCGCCAGAGCTGTCCGGCGGCGAACAGCAGCGCGTCGCCATCGCCCGCGCCGTCGTCGCCTCGCCCGAGATTATCCTGGCCGATGAGCCGACCGGAAATGTCGATCCGGACATGGCCGCGCGGCTGATGGGATTGTTGCTGGAGCTGAACAAGCTGGGCAAGACGGTGCTTGTGGCGACCCATGACCTCGCCCTGGCCAACCGAATGGAGGCGCCCGTTTTGCGGCTGGAGGGCGGCCGGCTGACGGCGACCACAGAGGCGGCGGCGTGACCGCGCCCCAGCCCAAGTTGCGCCAGGCGCCATTGATCCCAAGGGGCGGCGCGCCCGCGCGCTTGGTGTTCGCAACATCCGCCGCGATGACGTTTCTTGCGGTCTGTGCGTTAGCGGCGGCTCTGACCGCCGAGAAGCTGGCGGTGCTCTGGACCGATCAACTGGCCCGGGTCGCGACAGTGACGGCCGAGATAGCGGATGGGCCGGATGCGCCCGAACAGACCGCGCGCCTTCTTACCGCGTTGGAGGAGATCCCCGGCATCGCCGGCGCACGTGCGCTTGGCGAGGCGGAGATTCAGGCTCTTTTGGCACCGTGGCTCGGGCCGGAGGCGCCGCTGTCCGACCTGCCGACTCCGGTGATGATCGAGGTTGAGACGGCGGGCGCCGGGCCCGACCGAGCAGCGATTGCAGCGACGCTGAAAACGGTTGCGCCGGGCTCGACCTATGACGATCACGGGCGTTGGCGCGATGCGCTGGCGGATGCGGCGGGAACGCTGCGCGCGCTGGCCTATGGGGCGCTTCTGATCGCGGCGGGGGCTGCTGCTGCGGCGGTTGCGCTAGCGACCAACGCCGGGCTGGCGGCCAACACCGCCGTCATCGACGCGCTGCTTTTGATGGGGGCGGAGGATGGGTTCATCGCCCGCGTGTTCGAGCGACGCTTCACCCGTCGTGCGTTGATCGGCGCACTGCTGGGCTTGGCGGTTGGCGCTCTGGGCCTGTGGGCGCTGGGCGACGCATTCTCTGGCGCCGCGACTCCAGGCGGGCTGGACCTTTCGCCGACGCTGGGCGATTGGATGGTTCTGGCACTTACGCCGCTGGCTTCGGCTGGGGTGGCGTGGGGCACGACCCGCTTGTCGGTCATTGGCGCGCTCAGACGGAGACGATAAGGCGCATGCAACTGATCCGCTCGATCATATTCGACATCCTTTGCTATTCGTGGATGGTCCTGCTCGGCGTGGTTTGCTTTCCAGCGGCCGCAGTCTCCAGAGACGCCGCTTATTGGACGATGAAGCTGTATGCGCGCTCGACGATCTCGATGCTGCGAGTCATTTGCGGCCTCAGGACCGAAGTACGCGGAGAGGTGCCGACCGGCGCCGTGCTGATCGCCTCGAAGCATCAGTCTTTCCTCGACATCCTGATGCTGGCCAGCGTGCTGCCCCGGTTCAAATTCGTCATGAAGAAAGAGCTGATCTGGGTGCCGATCTTCGGTTTCTACGCTCTGCGCATCGGGGCGACGCCGGTCAATCGCGGCAAGCGCAGCGCAGCGATGAAAAGCATGGTCTCAAAAATGGAGAAGCAGAGCCATGATCGCGGGCAGGTGGTGATCTATCCGCAGGGCACCCGCGTCGCGCCGGGGGTGAAGGCCCCCTACAAGATCGGCGCGGGCGTGCTCTACAAGACGTTCGGCCTGCCCTGCGTTCTGGCGGCGACGAACGCGGGCGTGTTCTGGGGCCGGCGGAAGCTGCTCAAGCGGCCGGGCCTCGCGGTGGTGGAGCTGCTGGAGACGGTGCCGGCAGGCATGAAGCGCACCGAATTCATGCAGTTGATGGAAGAGAAGATCGAAGCGGCGTCAGAGACGCTGGAGGCGGAGGCGCGGGTGTCATGATCCAGATCATAAGAAATTAGGCGAAGTTTAAGATACGGGAATCGTTCGACCCTTCGCGCCTAAATGGCAGCCAGATCATACAGATATGCTTTGGCGTTAACGAGCTTATGCTTCACTTACACCCTGACGCCTCGATCGTAATCTACGACGACATTACGATTATCGAGCCGGCCCAGCGTCATGTTGTAACAGATAACTATCGAGAGGCGGCCGGAACAATCGCACCGCTCGTCGGAGACGATATCGTAGACTGCTCTGTGTTTGAATCGAGCAGTCTTAGGATCAAACTTCAATCGGAGTATGAGATCATCGTCAACGGCGACTCCGATCAGCACGAGTGTTTCGAGTTCAAAAGCGAAGATCTGTCGTTTGTGGTTTAGCGAGTCGGGCGCGAATGGGATCGAATCCGAATAAGCGACACTGGACCAGCTGAGTAGCGCGAATCAGGGCGGAAAACCTCAGCATGCTATAATCGCGCGCATGAGAGACTATCTCGCGCTTTTGATCTTGCCAGCGTTCATCATAGGCGGAGTATTGGAGACATTGCTTCCGACAGGCGTCGCCTTCGCCGTCACCGTGGCGTTCTGCGCCGCGGCGGTGCTGATTTTCGTCCTTGTGACCGACGAGAACTGACGGCTGGGGGCGGCGGCGAAGACCCGGCTCACCCCAGCTTCTGATCGCCCATCGAGAGGTATTTTTCGCGCCGCGCGGCGCGCAGCTTCTTGCGGTCCACGCCCTCCAGCTCCTCCAGCATCCCGGCGATGGCGTCGCCGGTCAGGGCTATGGTGGCTCTGGCGTCCCGATGCGCGCCGCCCAGAGGTTCGTCGATTATCCGGTCGATGACGCCCAACTGCTTCAGGTCCTGCGCGGTCAGGCGCAAAGCCTCGGCCGCCTCCCGCATCTTGTCGGCTGATTTCCACAAGATAGACGCGCAGCCCTCTGGCGAGATCACCGAATAGACCGAGTGCTCCAGCATCGCCACGCGATCGCCGGTGGCGAAAGCCACGGCGCCGCCGGACCCGCCTTCTCCGATCACCACAGATACCAGCGGCACGCCGATCTGCAGGCATTTCTCTGTCGAGCGCGCGATCGCCTCGGACTGGCCGCGCTCCTCGGCGCCCTTGCCGGGATAGGCGCCGGGCGTGTCGATCAGGGTGATGACCGGCAGGTTGAACCGGTCGGCCAGATCCATCAGGCGGATCGCCTTGCGGTATCCTTCCGGCCGGGCCATGCCGAAATTCCGTTCCAGCCGGGACTTGGTGTCCGTGCCCTTCTCATGCCCCAGCACCACCACCGGGCGGCCGCGGAACCGGGCCAGACCACCCAGAACGGCCGCGTCCTCGGCGAAGTTCCGATCGCCTGCAAGCGGCGCGTATTCGTCGAACAGATGGCTGATATAGTCGTTGGCGTGCGGGCGTTCGGGGTGGCGCGCGACCTGGCATTTCCGCCACGCACTCAGATTGTCATAGAGATCGCCGAGCATCGCCTCGGATTTTTTGTCCAGCGCGGCGGCCTCGGACTCGACGTCCACGCCCTCCTTCTGCTGCGCCATGGCGCGCAGCTCCTGCGCCTTGCCCTCAAGGTCTGCGAGGTCTTTCTCAAAATCGAGATATGTGGTCATTGGCGTCCCCAAAGCATCATTGGGGTGCTAGGCGAAAATCCGGCCTGATGCAATGATCGCGCGCCCCGCACGGACGAAAGGGCGCGCCGCGTTGTCAGGCGCTTGCGCCGGTGATCAGGTCCATCTGTGCGACGATCACCTTGGCCTGCCGAACCGAGGCGAGATCGACCAGCCGGCCCTTGTAGACCGCGGCGCCCTGTCCGGTGCGCTCGGCTTCGTCCATCGCCGCCAGGATCTCGCGCGCCTCGGTCAGCTGAGCCTCGGAGGGCGTGAAGACCTGATTGGCCAGCGCCACCTGCTTCGGATGGATCGCCCATTTGCCGACGAAACCAAGCGTGGCGGCGCGGCGCGACTGTGCGATATAGCCCTCATCATCGGAGAAATCGCCGAACGGGCCATCGACCGGCAACAGCCCGTGGGTGCGGCAGGCGGCGACGATGGCGACCATCGGGTGGTGCCACGGGTCGCCCCAATGGACCGGACGATCAGCGCCGTCCTCGGTCTTGTCGCCCAGCATGTAATAGTTGGCCTGCGTGCCGCCGATGCCGGTGGTCTGCATGCCCATGGAGGCGGCGTAGTCGGCCGCGCCGATGCTCATGGCGGCCATACGCGGGCTGGAGGTCGCGATCTCCTCGACATGGGCGAGGCCCGCCGCGGTCTCGATGATGACCTCGAAGGCGATCTTCTTGGCGCGGCCCTTGGCCGACTCGATGGCCGAGACCAGCGCGTCGACGGCGTAGATGTCGCCCGCATAGCCCACCTTTGGGATCATAATGCGGTCGATCCGCTCGCCCGCCTGCTCCATCACGTCGACCACGTCGCGATACCAGAACGGCGTGTCGAGCCCGTTGATGCGCACGGTCAGGGTCTTGTCGCCCCAATCGACGTCGCCGATGCCCTGAATGACGTTCTGGCGCGCCTCGGGCTTGTCATTGGGGGCGACCGAATCCTCAAGATCCAGATTGATCACATCCGCCGCGCTGGCCGCCGCTTTCGGGAACACCGCGGGGCGGGAGCCCGGAGCGAACAGCATGCAGCGATTGGGCGTGTCGGGCGAGGCGGGCTGGACCTTGAAGCTCATCGGATTCTCCTGATCGCGCGTAATCTTGTTGCGCAAAATTCGTCGCGGCGGACAGTATCCATCGCCCATTCGTCTCGCAAGTGCGAAAAGCGTGAGTCCACGGGGGTCGTGCGAATGCGATTAAGCGCTTCTAGGCGACAAAGCGCATGCTGCGCATGCAGCGATAGATAATGTTGGGTAAGAGGAGAGGCTGTGTGGAAACTTGTTTCCGCTATCGGTGAGTTGGGCTTTCGAGGCCCGCCTTCGAATATCGGGGTGTTTGAGGCGACATCGCCTGTAGAGTCGGTTTCCGGCCTGTCGCGCCGATTGCGCGGGTTTTTCGGTGTTATGGCGCGCCGTTTCGGTGCGGATGAAGCGCTCTAGGCCCTCATGGCCTCGATCATCGCCGGAATGCCGATGATCTTCATTACGCGCATCATGTTGTAGGCGAGGACGTTCAGCGCCATCTCCGTCGCGACGTTTTTCAGCGACCGCATCTTGAAGTGCGTCGCCCCCATCCAGGACTTGATCGTGCCGAACGGATGCTCGACCGTCATGCTGCGGACCGCCAGCTTTGAGGGATCATCGTCCAGCCGCTTCTGGACGCGGTCGAGCACGTCTTCATGCTCCCACCGACGAACGCGCCGCTCCTTGCCGGTCGTGCATTTGTCCCTGATCGCGCAATCGACGCAGGCGCCGGACCAGTATGAGCGTATGGCTTTGCCATCCTGCTGGCTGGTGAATCGGTAGGTCAGATGCGCGCCGGCCGGGCATACATAGATGTCCTGCGCACCGTCATAGGCGAAGTCAGCCTTGTCGAACCGGCCGCGCGCTCCGGCGTTCGACGTCAATGGTTTCGGGACGACGACCGAGACGCCTTGCTCTTCACAGGCGACGATCTCTTCGCCCTTGTAATATCCCTTATCGGCGATCGCCTCGATCTGGTCCGCAGACATCGCCTCGCGCGCCGCGACGCCCATCATCGATAAGGCGTCTCGATCATAACCATGCATCGTCACTTCATGCGCGACGATCAGGTGATGCTCGGCCTCGACCGCGGTTTGCACATTGTAACCGACGACACGCGGCATCCGGGCGGTTGTCGCCATGGAGCGGGCGTCCGGGTCGCTGAGCGAGACCTGCGTTTCTCCGGTCGAGTCCATACGCTCTTCAACTGTTCTGAGACGATCAGCTTCTTTCCTCAGATGCGCGAGTTTCCTGGTCGCACGTTCGATCCGCGCCTCCGGCAGGGCCATTCCAGTTTTCGACTGAACTTCATCGGCCCGGTCCAGCTCGGCCAGATAGCGCTTGATGGCGGCGTCGATCTCTCCCAGCTTGCGCCGCAGCTTCTCGCGCGTGAAGTTCTTCGCCTTCGCGTTGACGGCCTTGAAGCGGCTGCCGTCGATGGCGACCACGCTGCTGTCCAACAGGCGCATATCGCGGCACAGGGCGACGAACTGCTGGCACACCTTGCGGATCGCGGGGCCATTGTCCTTCCGGAAGTCGGCGATGGTCTTGAAGTCGGGTTTCAAACGCCCGGTCAGCCAGATCAGCTCCAGGTTCCGACCGCACTCGCGTTCGAGCCGCCGCGACGACTGGATCTGGTTGAGGTAGCCATAAAGATAAATCCGAAGCATCAGGCCCGGATGGTAGCCAGGACGGCCGGTCGCCTCCGGTTCAACGCTAAAACCGAGAGCGGCCAAATCGAGCATGCCCACAATGGCGTCAACCGCGCGAACCGGGTTGTCTTCTTCAACGTAGTCGTCCAGGCACTCTGGCAGCAGCGTTGGCTGACAACGGTCTGCCCCCTCAATAAACCGCTTCATGAAAAACCCTCGCATTCGGTGCGAAAATTATACCATCAGCCAGAAAATAAGGGGGTTTTCACACAGCCTCCGGACGAAGCTGTCGTTGTAGTTCTCGATCCAACGTATTCTATCGGTACCTACCAGATTGATTGCTTTTTCCATTTGGCACGTATTTCATAGTCTTTTTTATCCAATCGTTCATCACCATCATCGCAAGAGAAATATGCGATACTGAGTGCTCCATACAAACCGGGAAATGGGGCAACTTCTTCCATTAGCGCCATAGCCTGATCAATCGAGTAGAGTGAACCACGCAATTGGGACCTTGCTGCAGCGAGAATCGATGACGCTAAAGGGTGATCCATTCGAGCGGCCCACTTATCCATCAGATTTAGAAGCAGCTCTTCTGTAACCTCTGCTCCGCGTGGCGGCCTACAAAGCTCATCAAGTACAATGAACATCGCATTCGGAGAGATCAAATTTGCCCGTTCCATCAGGGCCATTGCCGCGCGGCATTCACCGTACGTGAACCTACAGTCGATGAGTTCAGAAAATTCAGCTTCTTCCACGGTCAAATCCGTTGCTTGCCCAATATAAGTGAGCCTTCAATTGATAATACTGACAAACAAAAAAGTGACCGTTTACGTCGGACATACTAGATTGGAAAGAGGGTCACTTGGGACGCACGGCTGTCATTCGCCACCGATTCCCGCAAGTGCGAACGGCCCATCATCGCAGATCCCCGAACGCCTCCGCCATCCGGTCCAGCGCCTCGGTCAGCAGCGCCCGGCGGCAGGCGAAGTTGAAGCGCTCGAAACCGGCGCCGCCCTTGCCGAAGATCGCGCCGGGGCTGGGCGCGACCCTCGCGTCCTCCCGTATGCGCCGCGCCGCCTCCTTTGCGGGCAGATCGACGCCGTTGAAATCGACCCAGCCCAGATAAGTCGCCTGCATATGCATCGGCCGGGCGCCCGGAATATCCGCGGCAAGGCGCCGTTCGATCAGGTCGCGATTAGCCTGCAGATAGGGCAGCAATTCCTCCAGCCAGGGCGCGCCGCCAGTATAGGCCGCCTCGGCCAGCAACATGCCGAATTTGTTGACCGAGCCCAGCCCCGCCGCCTTTTGCCGCGAAAGGTATCCCGCGCGCAGCTTCGGATCCGGAATGATCGCGTGCCCGGTGTGGATGCCGGCGATGTTGAAGGTCTTCGTCGCGGCGCAGACGGTGATCAGCCGGTCGGCGAACTCCGGCGCGGCGACGGCCGTGACCGTGTGGTCGCCATCGCTGTAGATCAGGTCCATATGCGCCTCGTCCGAGACAAGCAGCAGATCGCGCTCGGCGCAGAACTCCGCCAGCGCGCGGATCTCCTCCACCTCCCAGACGCGTCCGCCGGGATTGTGCGGCGTGCAGAAGAACAGGATGCGGGCGTCGTCCGGCAACTCCCGCCCCAACCGGTCCAGATCCATGACATAGCGGCCGCCCTGATCGATCAGTTCGCTTTCGATCACCCGGCGCTTGTTGGCCCCGATGATGCGATGAAACGCGTGGTAGACAGGAGAGAATACGACCACCCCGTCCCCAAGCTCGGAAAACGCCTGGATCACCATGGCGAGGGCGGAGACCATGCCCGCCGAGGGGATGATCCAATCCGGATCGACCTGCCAGTCATGGCGCGCGCGCATCCAGTGGCGGATCGCACCGCGCCAGCTTCCATAGTCGCCATAGTAAGAGTGGACGCCATGCGCTCTCTGCCGGGCGAGCGCGTCCTGAATGGCCGGCGCCGCGCGGAAATCCATATCCGCCACCCACATTGGAATGCCGCCCTCCTGCGGCACGCCCATCGCGCTTTCCATGCTATCCCACTTGTCGGAGTGGGTTCCGCGGAATTCGATGTTCTCGTCGAAGTCGAAGGACATGGGCGCTCCATTGTGTGGCGATCGGCGCGAGGCTAGGCCGCGCCGGTCGGATGGGCAAGGCGCAGCTTGACCATAGGCGGGCGATCCCATACCTCCCCCGCATGACGATCCGACCGATCCTGCTGCATCCCGATCCGCGCCTGAAAAAGGCGGCGTCCGCCGTGACTGAGGTGGATGATGCGCTGCGTGCGCTGATCGAGGATATGTTCGAGACCATGTATGACGCGCCCGGCGTCGGGCTGGCCGGACCGCAGATCGGCGTCGGCAAGCGAATTCTGGTGATGGATTGCGCGGGCGAGGAAGATGAAAGGCGGCCGACCGCCGTGATAAATCCTGAGATCACCTGGGAATCGGACGAGCTGAACATCCATGAGGAAGGCTGCCTGTCGATCCCGGACTTCTATGGCGAGGTGACCCGCCCTGCCCGCGTCCGCGTGAAGTTCCTCAACGCCGAGGGCGCGGAGGATGAGCACGAATGGGACGGGCTGTGGGCGACCTGCGTGCAGCATGAAATCGACCATCTGAACGGCAAGCTGTTCATCGATCATCTTGGCCCGGTGCGCCGCTCTATGATCACCGAAAAGATGAAAAAGCTGAAGCGCCAGAAGGCCAAGGACGCGGCCAAGGGCTGACCCATGCAGCCGCGACCGTTCCTCCGCTGGCCCGATCCGCGCCTCAAGACCCAAGCGGCCCCCGTTGAGACGGTCGATGACGACATCCACGCCATCTGGGATGAAATGATCGCGGCGATGCGCGCCATGCCGGGCGTGGGGCTGGCCGCGCCGCAGTTGGGCGAGATGCGCCAGTTGGCCGTCATCGACGCGTCAGGCGGCGCGGAGGCGGTGGTTCGCATGGCGAATCCGAAGCTTCTGGAGGCCTCTGCAGAGCTTTCAGAGCATGAGGAAGGCTCGCCCAACCTGCCCGGCGTCTGGGCCAGGGTGACGCGCCCGGCGCAGGTGCGGATGCGCTATCTCAATGAGTCTGGCGAAGAGGTTGAACGGGAGTTCGAGGGCCTCTGGGCGACGTCGGCGCAGCACCAGCTTGACCATTTGCAGGGGCGCATGTTCTTCGACCGTTTGAAGCCGGTTAAGCGGCGCATGCTGCTGGACAAGGCGAAGAAACTGGCGCGGCGACAGGCCAAGGGAGCAGGCTGATGCGGATCGTCTTCATGGGAACGCCTGAATTCTCGGTCCCTGTCCTCGATGCGTTGGTCGAGGCGGGCCATGAGATCGCGGCCGTTTACTCACAGCCGCCTCGCCCGGCCGGACGCGGCAAGAAGCTGCGCCCTTCCCCCGTTCATGCGCGGGCAGAGGCGCTGGAACTTGAAGTGCGAACGCTCCAAAATTTCAAAGCCGGGGAGGATCGCACCGCCTTTGCGGCCCTTGATGCGGATGCGGCCGTGGTGGTCGCCTATGGGCTGATCATGCCGCAGGCCATTCTGGACGCGCCCAAACTCGGTTGCGTGAACCTGCACGCCTCTCTATTGCCGCGCTGGCGCGGGGCGGCGCCGATCCAGCGCGCGGTCATGGCCGGGGATGCGGAGACGGGCGTCTGCGCCATGTTGATGGAGGCGGGGCTGGACACGGGCCCGGTGATCCTGACCGAGCGCACGCCGATCCGGCCTGACGACACAGCGGGGACGCTGCATGATCGCCTCTCCGCGATCGGGGCCGGAATGATCGACAGCGCTCTTAGAGTGCTCGCTGACGGGTCGCTGGCGCCGAAGACGCAGCCCGAGGTGGGCGTTCTCTACGCGAAGAAAATCGACAAGGCGGAGGCGCGGATCGACTGGGCCCACCCCGCGGCGGAGCTGGATCGGCAAATCCGCGGCCTTTCACCCTTCCCCGGCGCGTGGTGCGAAATCGACGGCGAACGAGTGAAGGTGCTGCTCGCGGCGCCAGAATCGACGGATTTGACCGGCGCGCCGGGAGAGGCCCTGGACGACGCGCTGCTGATCGCCTGCGCCGACACCAATAGAAATCGGGGCGCGGCGCTCCGCCTCACAACCTTGCAGCGGGCGGGCAAAGGGGCCATGTCAGCTAGGGACATATTGCGCGGCTTTCCTGTGGCGAAAGGCGCGCGCCTGACCTGAGGGGGTGGAAAATGGCGTCCTGGATCGGCGCGATCATCATCGGCGGCATCGCCGGCTGGCTGGCCGAGAAGTTCATGGCCTCGAAGATGGGGCTGATCGCCAATATCCTGCTGGGGATCGTCGGCGGACTGGTGGCGCGCTTCATCGCCTCGGCCGTCGGCATGGGCATTTCCGGCACGCTGCCCTCGCTGGTCGCCGCCACCGCTGGCGCGTGTCTGCTGATATTTGTAGCGAGGGTGATCCGATGACACCGATCCTGAGAGAAGCGCGCAAAGGCGATTTCGCCGAGGCCGTAGACTTGCTTGCAGCAACGTTCGGCGGTGGAGCGGAGGCGAAGATCATCCAAGACTTGCGCAAGGGCGGCGACATGCTGGTCGAATACGTCGCGGAAGACGGCAATGGGCTGGCGGGCTATATCGCCTTTTTCAAGATCGCCATGGACCCGCCAGCGAATATGTCTGTCGCAGGTCTTGGCCCGTTGGCGGTGCGCCCGGACAAGCAGGGAAAAGGGCTTTCCGGCAAGCTGATCGAGATCGGATTGCAACGCATGCAGCGCGACGGGACCGGTTTTGTCGCGGTTCTGGGCGACCCGGCGGTTTACGCCGCGCATGGATTCGCACCTGAGCCGGCAGAGGCGCTGGAGTGCCGTTTCGCCGGACCGAATTTGCTGGGCCTGCCATTCAGCCCCCGCATGGCGCGCCCGGTGGGCGAGGCGATCTATCCGGCCGCTTTCGACGCGTTCTGACGGCGATCAGCGATTGCGCGGCGGCCTTGGCTTGTAAAGCGGCATCGCCCATCCGAACAGTATGGCGGCGACGCGGAACGCGAATGTCGCCAACCCGCAAACCAACGCCGAAAGCGCGGATTCTTCCGTTAGCGCGTACGCCCCTACTCCGGCCAGCGCGCCAATGAACGCCGCCGTAGCGTAGATCTCCCGCCGCAGGACCAGCGGCACCTCGTTGCAGATGACATCTCGCGCCAGGCCGCCAAATGTGCCGGTGACAACTCCCATTAGCACCATGATCGGCCAGGGCGCGGCCACTTGTCGGGCGGCGGCGACGCCGACGGCCACCGCCACGGCGAGGCCCGCCGCGTCCGCCCATAGCAGAGCCTTCCGCCGATTCGCGATATTTTGCGCGACATAGAACATCGGAATCGCGGCAGCCGCGGCCACCGCCAGATACATCGGATCATCGACCCAAAAGACCGGCGTCCGGTCCAGCACCAGATCGCGAAACGTGCCGCCGCCGAGCCCCGCGACACAGGCGATCAGGATGAACCCGGATATATCCAGCTGCGCGCGCGACGCGGTCAGCGCGCCTGCGATGGCGAAAACAAACACCGCGGCGAAGTCGAGAACGTGGATGAGCGTCACGTATCTTCTCCCTTCGCCTTGGCGGTCTTCGACTTCTTGGGCTTCTCCGGTTTGAACGGTTTCATGCCGTCGCGGGACAGCTGATCCGCGCGCTCATTCTCCTCATGCCCGGCATGCCCCTTGACCCACTCCCAGGTCACATCGTGGCGGTCGCGGGCTTCGTCCAGCCGGCGCCAGAGGTCCTCGTTCTTCACCGGTTTCTTGGCGGAGGTTCTCCAGCCGTTGCGTTTCCAGCCGTGAATCCACTGCGTTACGCCACCCTTTACGTACGTGGAGTCCGTAACGAGCGTAATGACGGAGGCGCGAGTAAGAGTCTCCAGCACCATGATCGCCGCCATTAGCTCCATGCGATTATTTGTGGTCGCCGCCTCGCCGCCCTTTAGCTCGCGCTCCTTGAGCACCGTATCGCCGTCCTTGGCGATCAGCAGCGCGCCCCAGCCGCCAGGGCCGGGATTGCCTGAGCAGGCGCCGTCTGTGTAAGCGATCAGATCAGGCATCGGACGGCTTGATCGCGCGGCAGATAACGTAGGGGTCCAGCGTTCCGGCCAGGCCGCGCTCCTCGCCTTCCCGCACGAATACAACGCGCAGTCCGGCCTCCGTCAGCAGCTCCTGCAATTCATGGACCGTGACGAAGGAATAATAGCGCCCTAACGCATCGCGTTTTTCGCCTGACCCCGTCTTCAGCCCGACATGCAGCACGCCCGCAGGCTTCAGCGCGCGGGCGATGGCTGCGAAATGCCGGGGCAGCGCGGATCGCGGCGCGTGCAGCAGGCTGAAGTTTGCCCAGACGCCGTCATATTCCGCCTCCGCATTGACATCGTCGAACTCACCGAGGCGCGCGCTGATATCAAAGGTTTCGTTCGCCAGCGCGACCATTTCAGGCGAGGCGTCGACCGGATCAGGATCAAGGCCCGCCGCCCTCATATGGGCCGAGGTCGCCGCAGGGCCGCAGCCGAGATCCAGCACCCTGCCGCCCGCCGGAACCGCGTCAATGAAGGCTTGCAGGTCCGCATCCGGCCGCGCGCGGTTGAACCGGCCAGCGTAGTCCTGCGCCCGGCCGGCGTAGGCCGCCAGCGTTCCGGCGTCTGCGCTCATCTCAAGCCGCCGCCGTCGGTACGCGCAATATGCGGGGCGGCTTGAATTCGACCGTCTCGCGCGCGGTCTCAACCACCTCGACCGTCACGACGTAGTGGGCGCGAAAGGCCTCAATCACCTCTTCGACCAGTTCTTCGGGCGCGCTGGCCCCGGCGGTAACGCCCACCGCGCTTGCCCCGTCAATGGCGCGCCAGTCGATATCGGTCGCGCGCTGCACAAGCTGGGAATAGGCGCAGCCGGCGCGCTTGCCGACCTCGACCAACCGCTTGGAGTTCGAGGAATTGGGCGCGCCGATCACCAGCAGAGCGTCGATCTTCGGCGCCACCGCCTTCACCGCTTTTTGCCGGTTGGTCGTGGCGTAGCAGATATCCTCCTTATGCGGGCCGACGATGGCCGGGAATCGGGCCTGCAACGCCGCAACGATCTCGGCCGTGTCATCGACGGACAGCGTCGTCTGGGTGATGAAGGCGAGCATTTCGGGATCGCGCGGCTGAAGCGTCGCCACATCCGCCACCGTTTCGACCAGCACCACTTCGCCGGGCGGAAGCTGACCCATGGTGCCGATGGTTTCCGGATGGCCATCATGGCCGATCATGACCATCTGCAATCCATTGCCGTGGTGGCGTTCAGCCTCGATATGCACTTTCGAGACCAGCGGGCAGGTCGCGTCTACGAAGACCATTTCGCGTCGCGCGGCCGCGGCGGGGACAGCCTTGGGCACGCCATGGGCGGAGAACACCACCGGCCGGTCGTCCGGGCACTCGTCCAACTCCTCGACAAAGACGGCGCCCTTGGCGCGCAATCCATCGACCACATATTTGTTGTGAACGATCTCGTGGCGCACATAGACCGGCGCGCCCCATTTCTCCAGCGCCATCTCGACGATCTTGATGGCGCGGTCCACCCCGGCGCAGAACCCGCGCGGCGCGGCGAGATATAGTGTCAGGGGATCGGAGGTCGTCATCACGCGCTCTCCGCCTTGATGGTCTCTATCGCGAATGTGGGCCGTCCCTGTTCGTCCATGCCCACATTATAGCGCAGAACTTCGGCGACATTGTTGTCGCCATCGAAGGTCAGCACGACGGGATGCTGGTCATAAACCTCTCGCGCGGCGGCGTAGCGGGACGCGGAGATGATCACCTCGTCCCCCCGCTGGCAGGTCCGCGCAGCCGCGCCGTTCAGGATGCAGCAACGCGACCCGCGCTCGCCATAGATCACATAGGTCGAGATCCGAGCGCCTGAGTTCTTGTTCCAGATATCGACAAACTCAAGCGGCACAATGCCCGCCTGCTCGCAATGATCGGGGTCCAGCGTGATCGACCCGTGATATTCGAGATCGGCGCCGGTCACAGTGATCCCGTGAAGCTTGGCGGTGACGAATTTGCGCATGTTTTCCCCCCGGAAGCCGGCGCGTTTCAGCCGCGACTCAGTTCGGCGCGGACCGCCGAGAACACATCCTCGAACATCTCGGGCGTCAAGCGGCGGGTGTTCGTGTTGTAGCGAGAGCAGTGGTAGCTATCGAAAAGCACGTATCCGCCCAGTTCATGCCGCGCGCCATGGGCGAACTTATACGCGGCGAGCTTCCCGCCCAACGTCCTGATCGTGCTGTCATGGGCGATCTTGCCCAGCGCCACCATCGCCCGCAGCTTCGGCAACGCCGCGATGCGAGAGACAAGGAAGGGCCGACAGGCGTTGATTTCCGCGCCTATGGGTTTGTTCTGAGGCGGCACGCAGCGCACGGCGTTGGTGACCATGGCGCCTGTGAGTCTCAGCCCGTCATCGGGCCGGGCGTCGAATTCGCCCTCGCTGAAGCCGAATTTGCCGAGCGTGTGATAGAGCAGCCCACCCGCGAAATCTCCAGTGAACGGACGGCCGGTGCGATTGGCTCCGGTCACGCCCGGCGCAAGACCGACAATCAGCAGCTCAGCCTCGGGATCTCCGAAGGACGGCACCGCGCCGTTGAACCAGTCAGGGTTGGCGGCGGCGTTCTCAGCCCGATAGTCGGCCAAACGCGGGCAGATCGCGCAATCGCGCGGCGCTTCGGCCGGCGCAACGGTCGGGATTTCAGCGGGTGACTTCATGCCGGCCGCGATACGACGCCGCGCGCCGGGGCGCAAGCTCAGACCTCGGGGGAATACCCCGCTTCGCCGTCCTCATTGGGCCGCGGCGGGCGCGGCGGACGCCCGACCACATCCTTCAGATCTTCAAGCTCGATGAAGTTGTCGGCCTGGCGGCGCAGCTCATCAGCGATCATCGGCGGTTGCGAGCGAATGGTCGAGACCACTGAAACGCGCACGCCTTTGCGCTGAACCAATTCGACCAGCGGGCGAAAATCACCATCGCCGGAGAACAAAACCATGTGGTCGATTCGATCCGCCATCTCCATCGCGTCGACGGCCAACTCGATATCCATGTTGCCCTTGATCTTGCGACGCCCGGTGGAGTCCGTGAATTCCTTCGCGGGCTTGGTCACCATTGTGAAACCATTATAGTCAAGCCAATCAACAAGAGGCCTGATCGGAGAATACTCCTGATCCTCCAACAGCGCCGTATAGTAAAATGCTCTAACAAGTTTGCCGCGAGACACGAACTCGCTGCGCAGTTTCTTATAATCGATGTCAAACCCAAGGGCCTTTGCGGCCGCGTAAAGATTTGAGCCATCGATAAACAGCGCCAAGCGCTCGTCACGGTAGAACATGATATCTCCCATTATCGGGCGCTCAATCTAATTGATTGGTATTTAGAGGCCCGTCAAACGGACGCGCAAACTAAGGCACAAAAAATTATGCGCAAGTCCGAAACTGGAACGATCTACCCAACCTTAAATTGTCCCAGTTTTCGATATTCACCATTGCTAGACTATGGCGTGCGCAAATTTGATGGCTGGCGTAAGCGTGTCGTCAGACAGTTAGAGTTGTTTTACGGAAAATCACGCCCTTAAAGCGACTTTTTTCATCCGACGGCGCCTGAATTGTTCGAGCTGTCGGCGCCGGTCTGGCGGAAGGGCGGACTTGCGTCTGCGACGGCGAGTCGCTATGTGGTCCGTTCTTGCGAAATATTCCAAACTTCTGGGAGCGCCGCCAATGGCCCGCGTCACTGTCGAAGATTGCGTCGATAAGGTTCCGAACCGGTTCGAGCTGGTTATGCTGGCCGCGCATCGCGCCCGGTCGATTTCGTCCGGCACGCCGATCGCAGTCGAACGCGACAACGACAAGAACCCGGTCGTCGCGCTGCGCGAGATCGCCGATGAGGCGGTCGCCGTTGAAGACCTTCGCGAGGAAGCGATCGAAAGCCATCAGCGCCAGATCGAGGTCGACGAGCCGGAAGAGGATTCGATGGCCCTGCTGATGGGCGACTCCAGCGACAGCGCCGTCGAGGATATTTCCGAAGACCAGCTGTTGCGCGCGCTAATGGCTGAGCAGGACAAGAGCTGAATTCACGCCAGGCCGCGACCCTAGGTCCACTCTGTTATGATTGAGCGCACGGGAGCCATAGCATATGGCTCAATGGAGCCAGTGCAGATTTGCTGTAGTGGGCGTTAGGGTTGGAGAAAGACGGGCGTGATCCGTCAGTTTGAGCTCGTTGATCTGGTCAAAGCCTATAATCCGGATACGGATGAGGCGCTTCTGAATCGCGCCTATGTGTTTGGCGCAAAGGCCCACGCCAACCAGCAGCGCGCCAACGGTGAACCCTATTTCGGCCACCCGCTTGAAGTCGCGAAGATTCTGACCGGGCTGAAGCTCGACGACGCGACCATCGTCACCGCTCTCTTACATGACACCGTCGAAGACACAGACGCCACCCGCGATCAGGTGCAAAAGCTGTTCGGCAAGGAAGTCGCCCAGTTGGTCGATGGCGTGACAAAGCTAGGCAAGCTTGAACTCAGCAGCAAAGAGACCGCGCAGGCCGAGAACTTCCGCAAACTGTTGATGGCCATGTCCAAGGACGTGCGCGTCCTGTTGGTCAAGCTGGCCGACAGGCTGCACAATATGCGGACGATCAACTTCCTGCGCCCGGAAAAGCGGACCCGCATCGCCCGTGAGACGATGGATATCTTCGCGCCGCTGGCCGGCCGCATGGGCATGCAGGCCATCCGGGATGAGCTGGAGGATCTCAGCTTCGCGATCCTCAACGCGGACGCGCGGGTCTCAATCATGCGGCGATTCCTGACGCTGAAGAAGCAGACCGGCGACCTGATCCCAAGGATCAGCGAAGAAATCGAGGCGGCGCTGAAGGCGCAGGGGGTCGAGGCCAAGGTTTATGGGCGGGAAAAGCGGCCCTACGCCATCTGGCGGAAGATGGAGGCGAAAAAAGTCTCGTTCGAGCAGTTGTCGGACATTTACGGCTTCCGGGTCATCACGAAATCCGAGATCGACTGCTTTCGCGCTCTGGGCGCCATGCATCTGACCTGGCGGCTCGTGCCAGGCCGGTTCAAGGACTACATCTCCGGCCCAAAGGCGAACGGCTATCGTTCGATCCACACCACGGTGATCGGACCAGAGGCGATGCGGGTCGAGATCCAGATACGCACTCAGGAGATGCATGAGGTGGCGGAGACCGGTGTCGCCGCGCACTGGGCCTACAAGGACGGCAAGCGCGCGGAGAACCGCTTCGCCGTCGACCCGTTCCGCTGGCTTCGCGATCTCGTAAACCGTTTTGAGAAGGGCGATGCGCCACAGGAATTTCTGGAACACGCCAAGCTGGAGATGTTCCACGATCAGGTGTTCTGCTTTACGCCCACCGGCGATGTCGTCGGATTGCCGAAAGGGGCGACGCCAATTGATTTCGCCTATGCGATCCATACGGATATCGGCGACAGCTGCGTCGGCGTGAAGGTAAACGGCCAGCGTGTACCGCTTTGGACCAAACTGCGCAACGGCCAGATGGTGGAGATCATCCGCGCCTCGGCCCAGCGCCCCTCGCCCGTCTGGGAGGAGATGGCGTTCACCGGCAAGGCGAAATCGGCGATCCGCCGCGCGCTCAGAAACTCCGAGCGGGAGGAGCATGTCGCCCTCGGCCGTCAGATCGTCAAACAGGCCTTCGCGAGGATAGAGAAGGATTCGAACGACAAGGCGATGGAAACCGCCGGGCGCAAACTGGGTTGCGCCTCGGTCAATGACCTGCTGGAACGCGTCGGCGCGGCGCAGATTACAGGCCGTCAGGTGGTCGAAGCGGTCTACCCATCCGCGCCGACGGATGACGGCGCGACCCCGTCGCTGCGACCGTTCGGCCCGCCGGTGCGCGGCGTCCGCCGTGGGGCCGCGGTGCGGATGTGCGAACATTGCCGGCCAGTTCCCGGCGACCGCATCGTCGGCATCGCCAAGGATTCGACCGGCGTTGTGGTGCATGCGATCGACTGTCCGCTGCTGGCCGAGCACGAGGAATCGCTGGCGACATGGCTTGACCTCAGATGGGATGAAGATGCGGCGCAGACCGCGGACCACGTCGCGCGGATCGACATGGCGCTGGCCAATGAGCCCGGCGCGCTGGGCGCGGTTTGCGCGCTGATCGGAGAGCAGAGGGCGAATATCGACAACATCATGGTCACCGACCGGAAGCCCGATTTCTTCAAAGTCCGGGTTGATCTGGAGGTGCGCGACGTTAAACACCTTGCAGGCATCGTCACCGCGCTGGAAGCGCAGGCGATTGTCAACGATGTTGCGCGCCCGCGCGCGCACCCTGCGGACGAGGCGGCCTGAGATCCGCCGAAACTTGGGAGCCCCGATTATGAACGACGCCGAAGCGCTGGACGAATTCCGCGACGCAGGCGCGCTTCTGGAGGGGCATTTCATCCTCTCCTCGGGGCTCAGAAGCCCGGTCTACCTGCAATGCGCGCGTGTGCTGATGGACCCAGTTCGGGCCGGTCGGTTGTGCGGCGCGCTGGCGGCCAAGGTCCGGGCGAAGCTTGACGAGATGGGCGAGGAAATCGATCTGTGCGTCTCTCCTGCGATGGGCGGGGTGATCGTGGGATATGAGACCGCGCGGCAACTGGGCCTGCCCTCGATCTTCACGGAGCGGGTCGATGGTGAGTTTATTTTGCGCCGTGGCTTCGAGATGCCGCAGGGCGCGCGCTGCATTATGGTCGAAGATGTGGTCACGACGGGTCTGTCCTCTCGCGAGTGCATCGCCTCGATCGAAGCGGCGGGCGGGCGCACGGTGCTGGCCTGTTCGCTGATCAATCGGAGCGGCGGCGCTGCGGATGTGGGCGTGCCTCTGGTTTCGCTGGCGCGTATCGACGCGCCCAGCTACGCAATCGATGACGTGCCCGCGGAACTGGCGGCGATACCGGCGGTCAAGCCGGGCAGCAGGGGGTTGTCCAAATAGCAGATTTTAACGGCGCATCCATCGCCGTGGGGGCGAGATGATATTCAAGCGACGGCGACAGCTGCCATTCTGGGAGCGTATCCGCGGGTTCTTCGCTCCGAAAAAAGGTTGGCGTCGCGGTTTCGAATATATCGGCCGCCGGGTCCAGCGACTGCCCGACACGCCGCACAATATCGCGCTGGGCTTCGCTTTCGGCGCCTTTGCGTCCTTCACGCCGTTCTTCACCCTGCATATCGCGCTGGCGATCGGCCTGGCCTGGCTGTTCCGCTCGAACATGATCGCCGCCGCCTTCGGCACCGTGGTCGGGAACCCGATCACCTTCCCTTTCATCGCCGGCAGCGCGCTGCAGTTGGGGAACTGGATTCTGGGGCATGAGGAGGGCGTCGAGGAGGTCGGCCATCTGACGCTGTCCTATGTCTCGGAGAACTTCTTCGAGTTTTTCTGGAGCATTTTCCTGCCCTATCTGGTGGGCGGGCTAGGACCCGGCATTATATGCGCGGGGGTGTGCTATTTGTTGCTGCGCCCGCTGGTGGCGACATATCAGAAGCGTCGGCGAATGCGCATTCAGAGGCGCGCCGACAGAGCGGCGCATGAGCATCACGACATGGCGCATCACCGCCGCGGAGCGACGCCGCATCCTGAGTCGCGTAAAGAGCATCATGTCGAGCGTAGACGTAAAAAGCCCGAGAACGAAGAAAAGGGGGCCGGTGCGAATGAACAACAATAGCGCGCCAGCAGGCCGTCTGCGTCTGGGGGTCAACATCGACCATGTGGCGACCATCCGGAACGCCCGCGGAGGCGCGCATCCTGACCCGATCAACGCGGCGCGGTTGGCGGCTTCGGCCGGGGCGGACGGAATCACGGCGCATTTGCGCGAAGACCGGCGCCACATCACCGACCCCGATATCGAGGCGCTGACGGAGCTTCTTGGCGGCTTGGGCCTGCCGCTTAACTTCGAGATGGCCGCGACGGATGAGATGCTGGCGATCGCTTTGCGCCATACCCCGCACGCGGTTTGCATCGTGCCTGAAAAGCGAGAGGAACGGACCACCGAGGGCGGGCTGGAGGTTGCTCGGGAAGAGAACCGCCTCGCCCATTTCATCGCTCCCTTGCGTGAGGCGGGATGCCGGGTATCGATCTTCATCGCTGCGGACAAACGGCAAATCGAGGCCGCGCACCGGATTGGCGCGCCGGTGATCGAATTGCATACCGGGGCCTATTGCGACGCCCATAACGAGGGGCGTTTCGATGAACGCGACGCCGAGTTGGACAGTCTGCGCGAATGCGCCCGTTTCGCGCGAGAATTAGGGTTGGAGGTCCATGCCGGGCACGGCCTGACCTATGAGACAGTCACGCCCGTCGCCGCCTTCCCGGAAGTGGTGGAGCTGAATATCGGGCATTTCCTTGTCGGCGAAGCGATCTTCTCGGGCCTCGAAAGCGCCATCCGCCGGATGCGCGAGATGATGGACGCCGCGCGGCGCGAGGCGTTTGGCGAAGGCGCCGCGTAAGGAGGGTCTATGATCATAGGTCTCGGCACGGATCTGGCGAATATCGAGCGCATCGGCGGCACGATCGAGCGCTTCGGCGACCGGTTCATCCAGCGCTGCTTCACCGAGATCGAGCAGGCGAAATCAGAGCGCCGCAAGGAACGCGTCGCCAGCTACGCCAAACGCTGGGCGGCGAAAGAGGCGTGCTCAAAGGCATTGGGCACCGGCCTTAGAATGGGCGTCGCGTGGCGGGAAATGGGGGTGGTGAACCTGCCCTCGGGCAAGCCCACCATATCGTTGACGGGCGGCGCGTTGATCCGCCTTGATGGCTTGGTCCCTGACGGCTTGCACCCGCACATCCACGTCACGATCACAGACGACCATCCTTGGGCGCAGGCCTTTGTCGTGATAGAGGCGCTGCCCCACGCCGCAGCCTGAAAACCCCTCGACACACCGCTTGACCTTGCGCCTTCGCCGCGCGACAACGCGCCGTTCAATCCTGGCGGCGGACTGGACGGCGAATTACAGGCGCGCCAACGGAAAGACGAACGGATGGTCGAAACCTCGATGAGCAAACCGAAGAAGAAGGAAAGCCTCGGCGACATCGTCAAGACGGTGGCCTACGCGCTGTTGATCGCCCTCGCCTTCCGCACCATTCTTTTTCAACCATTCTCGATCCCGTCCGGCTCCATGAAGTCGACCCTGCTGATCGGCGACTACCTGTTCGTCTCGAAATCCGCCTATGGCTGGTCGCGGCACTCGATCCCGATGTCGCCGGATTTTTTCGACGGACGTCTTTGGGGCGCCGAGCCGCTGCGCGGCGACGTCATCGTCTTCAAGTATCCGCCAGACGGGCGCACCGACTACATCAAGCGGCTGATCGGCCTGCCCGGCGATGTGGTCGAGATGCGCGAGGGTAGTCTGCATGTGAACGGCGTCGCGGCGAAGATGGAACGCGACGGCGAGTTCATCGAACCGCTTCAGGGCAGCGTGCGCTGCACAGAACGGCGGGTGATCGACGGCGAGACGATGTGCGTCAAGGAGCGCTGGATCGAAACCCTTCCGGGCGGGCGATCCCATGTCGTCCTCAACGCCGACGACAATCAGGGGATTTACGACAACACCGGGCCGATCACCGTGCCCGAAGGTCATTACTTCTTTGTCGGCGACAACCGCGACAACTCATTGGACAGCAGGGAGCCGCGCAAAGTCGGCTTCGTGCCCTATGAGAACCTGATCGGACGGGCCGAGGTGATCTTCCTGTCGACCGAGGGCGCGTTATGGCAGCCCTGGAAGTGGCGCTTCGGGCGCTTTTTCACCGGCATTGAGTGACGATGGCGCCGCGCCGACCCGACTATGAAGCGTTGACCCGAAAGCTGGACCTCGACCGGCTTGACGGCGCTTTGCTGGACGAGGCGCTGACGCATCCTTCCGCCAGTTCGCCAGCGCGACCCGATAATCAGCGGCTGGAGTTTCTGGGCGATCGGGTGCTTGGGCTGGTGATCGCCGAAGCGCTTTATGCGCGGTATCCGGGCGAGGCCGAAGGCAAGCTCGCCCCGCGTCTGAACGAGTTGGTGCGCAAGGAGACCTGCGCTGAGGTGGCCGAAGCGTTCGGCCTCGGCGATTTCCTGCGACTCGGCCGATCCGAAAACCTGTCAGGCGGGCAGCGAAAAACTGCGGTTCTGGGCGACGCGATGGAGGCTGTGATCGCTGCGATCTATCTGGACCGGGGGCTCCGGGAGGCGCGCAGTGTGATCCTGACGCTCTGGGGCGCGCGACTGGACAGCCAACGTGACGCCCCGCGCGACGCCAAAACAGCTATTCAGGAGTGGGCGCAGGCGCGAGGCCTGCCGCCGCCGAAATATGTCGAGATCGGGCGCTCAGGCCCCGATCACGCCCCGGTATTCACCATCGAGGCGCGGCTGTCTTCGGGGCAGGTCGCGGCTGGAAAGGCCGCGTCCAAGCGGGGCGCGCAGCAGCAGGCGGCCGAGGCCTTGATTGCAATTGTGGGAGCAGGCGATGACTGACGCGCCAACACGCTGCGGCTATGTCGCCCTGATCGGCGAGCCCAATGCGGGCAAGTCGACCCTTCTGAACGAGATGGTCGGGGCCAAGGTATCCATCGTCACGCACAAGGTGCAGACGACGCGCGCGCGCATCCGGGGCGTAGGCCTGGAAGGCGAGTCGCAAATCGTCTTCGTCGATACGCCAGGCCTTTTCAAACCACGCCGACGGCTGGACCGGGCCATGGTGGCCGCCGCCTGGTCGGGGGTGGAGGACGCCGATGTGGTGGCGCTGCTGATCGAGGCGCATCGCGGCGTCACCGAAGGCGTCGAGCGCATCCTCGAATCGCTAAAGGCGGAGACGAAGCGCCCCGTCGCTCTGGTCACCAACAAGATCGACCGGGTGAGGCGAGAGGCTCTGCTGGCCCTCGTTCAGGACATGTCGGAGCGGTTCGAATTCGAATCGACCTTCCTGATCTCGGCGACAAATGGCGACGGAGTGAAGGATCTGAAGGCCTGGCTGGCCGAACGCATGCCCGAAAGCCCGTGGCTTTACCCCGAGGATCAGATCGCCGACCTGCCAATGCGCATGCTGGCGGCGGAGATCACGCGCGAGAAACTGACCCTGCGCCTGCATCAGGAACTGCCTTACCAGATGACGGTTGAGACCGAGAACTGGCAGGAGAAGAAAGACGGCTCCGTCCGGATCGAGCAGGTGGTCTATGTCGCCCGTGACGGTCATCGCGGCATCGTGCTCGGCAAGAAGGGCGAGACAATCAAGGCGATCGGCGCCGAGGCGCGCAAGGACATTTCGGAGCTTCTTGGCCGCAAGGCGCATCTCTTTCTGCATGTCGCCGTGCGCCCGAACTGGGAGAATGAGGCCGAGCGCTATGAGCAGATGGGCCTCGATTTCTCGGACGGGGCGTAGGGCGTGGCCCGGCTGACCTCGGATTTCTGGGTCGGCGCCTATCTGGCGCGGCTGCGTCTGGCTGACATTCCGGCCTTTGTTGTTTCCAAGGGAGATGCGACTGCGGGCGCTGTTCTCATCAAGCTCAATCGTCTGAACGGCGATGCGGCCGCCTATTCCCGCGCCTACGGACCGGACGGCGAGCGTGTCTGGGCGGTGCTGGCGGACGGCGCGGAGGCTGAGGTCGACGCGGCGCTGACCCGCCAGCGCAGTTTCGACCCCGACATCTGGCTGATCGAGGTCGAGGACCGGGACGGGCGGCACATGCTGGATGAGGAAGGGCTGGGATGATCGCTGTTCTCAGCATTCTGGCGCCGATCTTCGGCCTGATCGGTCTCGGCCTCTGGATTCGCCGCTCGGGCCATGCGCCCGAGGAGCACTGGCCGACGGTCGAACAGCTCTGTTTTCGCCTGTTCTTCCCGGCGATGATCATCCTGTCGCTGGTTGAGGCGGATCTTGGCGGCGCTGCGGTTGGCGGCATGGCGGCGACGATGCTGACTGCAATGACTTCAGTCAGCGTGCTCACCTTTTTGATTCGGAAACCGCTTCAGAGGTTTTGGGGCGTCGAAGCGCCAGCCTACACCACGGTCTTTCAGGCGAGCACACGCTGGAACGGCTTCATCGCGCTCGCCATCGCGCTGGAGCTTTACGGCGCCGAAGGCGGCGCTCTGGTCGCGGTCGCCATGGCGGCGCTGATCCCGGTCATCAACATCGCCAACGTCACTTTGATGGCGACATTGTTGTCCGACACGAAGCCGGAGATGGCTAGAATCCTGCTGGAGATCGCCAAGAATCCGCTGGTTCAGGGCTGCGCCGCCGGGCTGGCGATCAATCTCTCAGGCGTCCAGATTATGGACACATTGCGAACGCTGCTTGAGCTTCTGGGCCACGCGGCGTTGGGCGTCGGCTTGTTGACCGTGGGGGCAGGTCTCAGGGTGCGCTATGCGCTGAAACCCTCGCGCGATATCTGGCTGACCGTGGCGCTGAAATTGGCGCTTACTCCATTGATCGCCGCGGCCGCCGCGCTCGCCTTCGGCCTGACAGGCGACGCGTTCGAGATTGCGATGATCTGCGCATCGGTGCCGACCGCAATGAACGGCTTCATCCTGGCCCGCGCCATGGGCGGCGACGCCCCGCTCTATGCGGGCGCGGTGACCGTGCAGACCGCCGTCGCCGCGCTTTCCATGCCGGCGATCATCGTCTTGGCGCAAGCGATCGGCGGCTAACGCTTGGCCGGAGACGCCGGCCGCGCTAGGCATGCCCATGGATTGGCGTGACGAAGGCGCTCTGATCGCCGTGCGACGGCATGGCGAGAGCTCCGCGATTATCGAGGTGTTCACCGAGAACCACGGCCGCCACGCCGGCATTGTCCGGGGCGGCGCGGGGCGGCGCATGGCCCCGGTCCTGCAACCGGGCGCGCAGCTTTCGGTCGAATGGCGCGCACGGCTGTCTGAGCATCTGGGAACCTATCGGGTGGAGCCGATCCGATCGCGCGCCGCGGCGGTGATGGGCGACAGGCGGGCGCTGGCGGCGATGACCGCGCTCTGCGCTCAGTTGTCGGCCTATCTGCCAGAAAGGGAGCCGCATTCCGGTCTTTATCGGCTGTCGCTGGATGTGCTCGACATGCTGGGAATGGACCCGGACGACATGTCGGCCTACGCCAAATGGGAGTTTGCGTTGCTGGCCGAGTTGGGCTTTGGGCTGGATCTGTCGCACTGCGCCTCGACCGGGACCACCGAGGATCTGACCTGGGTCTCGCCGAAATCCGGCCGGGCGGTCTGCCGGGAGGCGGGCGAGCCATTCGCAGAGCGCCTGTTCCCGCTGCCCGAATTTCTTCGCGACCCGCAGGCCGCCGCGAGCGACGCGGACATCGCAGATGCGCTGCGCCTGACCGGCTATTTTCTCGCCACGCGAGTCGTGCCTGCGATCGGCCGACAACGGGCCCCCGCTGCAAGGGAGCGGCTAGACCAGATGCTGGCCCGGCCGGGTGACGCGCTCTCGACTTGGCGGGCGCGTCCGCAAGCGCAATGATGCGCAGGACGGAGGGACGCGATGAAAAGCTTCGATGAAATCTGGAAGCGCGCTGCGAAACGCCATGGCGGGGAAGCGGCGTTGAAAGAAAAGCTGCCCGATGCGCCAGATGCAACGGCGCTGGCAAAGCTTTCTGACGACCGCCTGCTGGCTGAGATGACGCGCAGGATTTTTCAGGTCGGGTTCAACTGGTCCGTGGTCGATAACAAATGGGACGGCTTCGAAGCGGCGTTCGCGAGCTTCGATATCGGTCGCGCCAGCATGATGTCGGACGATGATCTGGATCGGCTGGCGAAAGACGCGCGGATCATCCGCAACCCCCGCAAGATCGTGACCGTGCGCGACAATGCGGTGATGTTGCGCGGGCTGGCGGAGGCGCATGGCTCCGCCGCCAAGGCCATCGCCGACTGGCCCGCCGAGGACTATGTGGGGCTGCTTGAACTGATGAAGAAGCGTGGTTCTCACCTCGGCGGAATGGCGGGGCAGTATTCCCTGCGGTTCCTGGGCAAGGACAGCTTCATCCTGTCACGGGATGTCGTCGCGGCGCTGATCGATGCGGGCGTGGTGGACAAGGCGCCGACCTCAAAAAAAGCGATGAAGGCGACGCAGGAAGCGTTCAATGCCTGGCGCGCGGAGTCCGGCCTCTCGCTGACGCAGATCAGCCGGGTGCTGGCGCTCTCGATCGATGGCTAGACGCCTCAGGGCCGGGCGAAGACCAGCCCCCGCCCGCCATCGCGGTCCACGAGGGTCAACTGGCCCGCCGGGTCGATCTCATAGCTGCTGGTCTCGGTGAACACTCCGAAGAATTTCTGCTCGGCGTCCAGTTCGGGGCACGCTTTGCGCGTGGTCCCCACGGCGACGATCCTGAGCGTCGCTCCCTCCTTCCGATAGTCGCCGAAGAACTTGTTGCAGAACGCCTCGCCCTTCAGAGATCCGCTCTCGAAGCCGACGGAGAGGGCGCTTGGCGGCGGCGCGCCGTCGAAGGATGAAAGGCTCCACTTCCCGGCCTCAAGCTCCGGTGGTGGGGCCGGCGGGGGCGGAGGCGGCGCGGCCGTTTTCGGCGGCGCGCTGGACGCGCAGGCCGACAGCGCCAGAAATACGAGCGCGCATGCCGCTGGTCCAAATTTCCTGTTGCTCACACCCATCGTTTCCCCCGGCGCCTTGGTTACATCAGGGGATCGTAATGCGGCGGGCGGCGGCGCCACAAGGCGCCGTCGCAGTCATCGTCCAATTTCGTCGATTGGGCCGGATCAGCCGATTGCGATCCGCTTCGATTTCGGCGCCAATTCGGGCGGCTTCGGCGCAGCGATCTTCAACACGCCCTTGTCGAAGCTCGCCTTCACCTTGTCGGCTTCTGGCGCAAAGGGCAGCCGCACCGTCCGCGCAAAGGCGCCATAGCTGCGCTCGCTGAAGACGCGCCCTTTTTCTTCGTCCTTTTCCTCGCGCTCGGTCTTCTTTTCGCCCTTCAGGGTCAGAAGATCGTCGTGAAGCTCAATCTCGACATCCTTTTCATCGACGCCCGGCAACTCCGCCGTGACTTCGATATGATCGTCTTTCGCCTGAATTTCGATCGACGGCGCGATATCCGCGCCCAGACCCGAGGTCAGATCGACGCCCCATGGCGTGCGCATCTGCTCAAACATCCGATCCAAATCCGTGCGCATGGACGCGAACGGGTCGGCTGCGGCCTGGGGACCGCGAAACAGGTCAAGCATCGACTTGTTCATCTCATCCTCTCGATTGCAGGAGTGCGCGCGCGGCCTATTCCGCGCATTCGAGAGAGTTTCAGAAATGGGCCGATCCCGCCATGAGACAGGTCAATAGGAACGGAACAGGTTCCCAGGTTCTTGATTTGACGCAATTCGTCCCTGGTGACGGCCGATGGCGCCCAATTTACGCCTGCACTGGGCTGGAATCGCTCTGACGGCCGAACCTCAATATCCGTTCGCCCTTCGGGTTCGGTTATCCTGACCGGCCCTGTCTACGACCGAGTACTGACCCGAAGCGGACTTATACCAACGCTCACAAATCAGAACCCATGAGCCCATTGGAGCCGCCCGATCGATATGATGCGCCAAGGCTGATCGATGAGCGTTGGTATAAGGGGCGAAATAATCTTATAGCTATTTCTTAACCATATAAAATGGGTGGTGAGATCAAAAATGCTTTCTGTTAAAAAATACGTCGGCCACTTAAAGAAAAAGCCAGGTCAAACTTTTTCTTTCGCCGCAGTCATCGACAATAAAGAATTAGTATTCGTCGGAAGCAATAAAGACTCGGTTCATCCGAAAGCACTCGAATCCGAGTTGCTGAAGAAGCACAAGGGCGCAAAGGTGGCCGCTCTTGGCTCGGGGAAGGTGAATGGCGACGCGTGTGAGCTTTATTGCCTTAAGAAGACGGCAGCTTTCAGCAACGATGCCGTAAAAAAGGCGTTTAAAGCGATCCCGGTTAAAATCGTCATCAGAAGTTTGGATGACGGTCCGGCCGCTGCGCCGGTGAACGAAGCGGCTGTCGCCCCGGTTGAGGCGGCCGCGGATGGCGGCGGCGGCGCGCCTGAGGCCTCCGGCGATTCGATCTCCATAGATGAGAGCAAGAAGTATCCGCTCTTTTCCATGAAATGGGGCCCACGTCTCGCCGACGCTGTTCAGCAGAATGTCGGCGGCGGCGCGACGCAACAGCACGCGGCGCTAATCTCGCAGTTTCGCAACGCTCAAGAGAGGTTCGAGGTTACGGTGCCGGAGGATTTCCTTCGAGCGCTCAAGCAAAGAAAGGCGGTAGCCGCCGCTCAGAAGTTGGTCGACGATCTGAGAGTCGCATCGGAAACGCTAATCGCGAAGGCGGCTAAAGCGCTTGCCGACAAACCGGAGAATGCGGACCGCATATTGCAGGCGGTGAACGGCAAAGTCCCGGAGATGTTGGGCGCTATTGTACAGAAGCACTGGGACAAGTTTGTAACCCGCTATGAAGTCGGCGGGAGTTATGAAACGCAGAAGTGGGTGACCGTCGGAACAATCGCGGCTTCCGGAGTCGCGGCCGCCGGTGGAATCGCCACTTCGGGCGGGGTTCCCTTGGCGCTGGTGCCGGCGGTCATTGGCGCGGTGCGGACTGTGACATCCGCGTTCGAGGCGTATCGGCTGCATTTCCGGGAATTAGCGGCGGCAGTCTCCAGCGTAGAACAGCAAAGTTATAGCTTAAGAATAGCCTATAGAACAGATAAAGATACGTTCGAGAGTAATTGGACAGATTATGCGGCAATGATCGCCAACTCCTTTGCAAGTACGAAAGTTGGCGAAACATTTCCCGGCGTTGTATCTGATGTAGAGACGCTAAGGGCGCGAATTTCGTCGGCTGAGATAGCCCACGAGAAAGTTGTCTCCGCGCTGACGGATGCGATTGACGAGCATACCAAGCTGGATGCTGAACTTGCCGGATACCGTCAAAAAGCATTGAGCGGGGAGATTGAAGAAGCCAGCTATTATGAGGCTCAGGGCAAGGTCGCGAATCTTGGAAAGGCGCTGAGCGAGTCCCTCGACCAGGCAATCGAAAAGATTTCCAAAGTGATCCCGAGCGAGAAAAGCCTGACTAAGGTCGAAGATGATTTGAAGTCCCTCAGGGACGCGCTGGGCAAGAGCGCCGACAACATGGAGCTTGCTGATAAAGTCATCTCCGGGATTGTGGCGGCTCTGACCTTTGGAACGAACCTAGGCACCGGCATAGCCACCGCTGGCGACGCCATCGGAGCCACCGCCGTCGCTATTGGCGCTGCGGCGGACGGAATTGACGGCATTCGCCTCAAGACTGGATGAGGCGAAGAAGGCATTCAAGAACTTCTATGAGGCTGGGGGATGCGACGATCAGCTGATCGTTGGCGCTGAATAGGCGTCGGAAAGACATGCGAAGGTGCTTCGCAAGCCCGGCTCGGTTCGCCTCCCGATTGGCTAGGCGGTGTCCGCCGTTGGCGCATGGCAGACAGCCGCCGCCAACGCCTCTATGTCCGCATCACACCGGACTCCGGACATCACGTTCATGCGCGCAGCCTAGCTCTCCAGCAGCCGCTTTGCGATCACCTGCGCCTGAATTTCTGCGGCGCCTTCGAAGATGTTGAGGATGCGGGCGTCGCAGAGGACGCGGCTGATCGGGTACTCCATCGCAAAGCCGTTGCCGCCATGGATCTGCAGGCCGTTATCGGCCGCCGCCCAGGCGACGCGGGCGCCCAGCAGTTTGGCCATGCCGGCCTCCAGATCACAGCGTCGGCCTTCGTCTTTTTCCCGCGCGGCGTGATAGGCCAGCTGGCGGGCGATCATGATTTCCACCGCCATCATCGCCAGTTTGGAGGCGATGCGCGGGAACTCGATCAGCGACTTGCCGAACTGCTTGCGCTCCTCGGCGTAGCGCATGGCGATCTCCAGCGCCGACTGCGCGACGCCGATAGCCCGCGCCGCGGTCTGGATTCGGGCGCTTTCGAAGGTCTTCATCAGCTGCTTGAAGCCCTGCCCTTCCACACCGCCCAGAAGGTTCTCCGCCTTCACCCTGAAGCCGTCGAAACCGAGCTCGTATTCCTTCATGCCGCGATAGCCCAGAACCTCGATCTCGCCGCCGGTCATGCCCTCGGCCGGGAATGGGCTGGTGATGTCGCCACGGGGTTTCTCCGCCAGGAACATCGACAGGCCACGATAGTCCGAGGTGCTCGGATCGGTCCGCGTCAGCAAGGTCATCATGTCGGCGCGGGCGGCGTGGGTGATCCAGGTCTTGTTGCCGGTCACCACGTAGTCATCGTCCTGCTTCACCGCGCGCGTGCGCAGCGCGCCGAGATCGGATCCAACATTGGGCTCGGTGAAGACCGCCGTCGGCAAGATCTCACCGCTGGCAAGCTTGGGAAGCCACTCGGCCTTTTGCTCATCGGTGCCGCCGGTCAGGATCAGCTCGGCTGCGATCTCGGACCGGGTGCCCAGAGAGCCGACGCCGATATAGCCGCGGCTGAGCTCCTCCGAGACGACGCACATCGCCGTCTTGTCCATGCCGAAGCCGCCATGCTCTTCAGGGATGGTCAGGCCGAAGACGCCCAGTTCGGCCATCTCCTCGATAAGCTCAATCGGGATCAACTCATCCTTCAGGTGCCATTCATGGGCGAACGGAACCACGCGATCCTCCGCGAAACGGCGGAACTGATCGCGCACCATCTCGAATTCTTCGTCCAGACCGCAGGCTCCGAAGGTGGAGGATCCAGCGGCGTCGCGCATCAATGCGACAAGACGGATCTTGGCGCCGTCTGTCGGGCCTTCGGTGGAAAGCCGCGCCACGGCCGGGTTGGACGTGAAAGCGGCGACTTCCTCAGCGGACAGACCCATATCGGCCGGACGGGCGAACTCGCCCTGGCTCATCATCACGCCACCGGAAAGCTGCGCCAGATACTCGCCGACGCCAATCTGCAGGATCAGGCGCTCCATCTCGCCGAACGCGTCATCGGCGGCGATGCGTTCCGCCCAAGCGTGCATCTGACGCAGGCTTTCGGCGTAGGTCTCCGCCCAGGCAAAGCTGTGCACGGCCCATTGCTCGGCCTCCAGGCGCGCGCCGGAGATGCGGCCGTCTTCGACCACACGAGCGCGGAGCGTCGCTTTGGCCGCAGCAATCAACGCCCCGGCCGCCTGGGTCGCGTCGCCGGTCATTTCGATCAGCGCATCGTCGGGCAATTCGGTCAGAGTCGTTGGCGCGGTCATCTCATCAACCTCGATCACTTGCGCTTGGGCGGACATCTATCTTTTCCTTGCTCGATATCACAGGGCGTTACTCGCGAACGCAGTACGGCTTCGCAGTTGCAGCACGCCTAGCTGGACGCAGCTTTCTGGTCAAGACACCAGCGCAATAAAAGTTCCGGCATACGCGCTACTGCAGAATTTTATTTCTCACCCTTATGCGAAAATGGATGCCAAGTCGAGTTTTCGACTGCTTTAAGATCTGGCGCTGTAACGTCGCGTTCCCTGGGCGCGCACAGCATATTAGCGCTAACCGTTCCGCCGTAGATATTGGCCTCGCGTTCCGCGAAATTCTCAGGATTGAAGTAGCGCGGCATGTGCCACCAGGCCCGGTAATCCAGACTATGGATCAGGTCGATCAGTTCCGGCGACTTCTCGATCCGATCATTTTCCAGGTACAGAAACGGTCGATGCGTCGAAATCAGGGATCGCGCTCCGCGAATTGCGGAGGCCTCCATCCCCTCGACATCGATTTTGATAAGATACAGCGCGTTCAGATCGATCATCTCATCCAATGGCCGGACCGGAACCTGAAGCGGAGATCCGGGATCCGCCGGCAGTTTATCCAGAGGCAGCGCGCCGAAATTTCCGGGCCGGGTATAGTCGATCCTCGGGAACGAGATCCGTGACGCTTCCTCACCGCAACCTGCGTTGATCGCCTGCACATTAGCTAGACCGTTCAACGCCAGATTGGCGCAAAGGTTCTGGAACACCACCGGCTGCGGCTCGATCGCCACCACGTGCCCGGCTGGCCCGACCGACTTCGCCAAAGAAACTGTGTGCGCGCCGATATTCGCCCCGATCTCTATGACATAGGCGCCGCTTGGCGCGAGCTGGGCCAGCAGCTTCCATTCAAGCTCGCTGAACTCCCCGTATTCGACCAGAGCGCGGCCGATATAGTGATCGCCCGGATTCGCCAGGAACAGACCGTGACGGGTTTCAACAAGCTTGTAGAGTGGCGTGTCGCAAACATGGCGACCGCCTGCTTCCGGCGGCGCCTGCTTGCTCAAATCGGTTGGATCGTTCATTTGGACTTCCGCTCAATACCATCGGCGTCTGGTCTACGCGCTATGCTACAGATCGCCATCATCCGATTCCAACGCCGCCGCACGGGGTTTGTCCTAAAATGCTATCGCTGATCGAGAATTATGGCTACGGCCCTCTCGTAGCGGCCACTGTCATTATGACGTGTGGCGGCTTCACCAAGGGCGCTGTGGGTTTTGCGCTGCCGATGATCGCGATCTCCGGCCTTGGGTCTTTTCTGCCGGCGCATACGGCGCTGGCCGCGCTGATCGTACCGGTGTTCGTGACGAATGTCTGGCAGACGTTTCGGCAGGGCATCGGCGCCGCCTGGGAGACCCTTTGCGAGTTCCGGGTGTTGATTGCGACGCTGTTCGTGATGATCGGCCTGACCGCGCAGCTGGTCGTCATCCTGCCCGAACAGCTGTTCTTTCTTTTTCTAGGCGTTCTGGTCACCGGTTTCGTGACGCTGCAACTGATCGGATGGCGTCCGCCCGCGCCGAGCGGCCGCCGCGGCCCTGTGGAGTTTGGAGTCGGCTTCTTCGCCGGATTCTCCGGGGGACTGTCTGGCGCCTGGGGGCCGCCGATCCTGATGTATCTGATGGCTCTGGAGACGCCAAAGGTGAAACAGGTGCGGGCGCAGGGCGTCTCATTCGTGGTCGGCAGCGTGATATTGACGGGCGCCCATCTTCGTTCCGGCGTGCTGAATGAGGAGACGACGCCGCTGTCGATAGCGATGGTCGCGCCATCGATGGCCGGCATGGCGCTGGGTCTGGCGCTGCAGGACAGGCTGGAGCAGGCAACTTTTCGCAAAGCCACGCTGATCGTGTTGGGTCTCGCCGGGCTAAACCTGCTGAGGCGCGGCCTGTTCTGAGGCGTCAGACCGCCGTCAGAACACGGACGCCCAGCGCCAAAGTCGACAGGGAAGCCACAGCGAAGGCGGCGGTCCGCACGACCGGCACGCCCATCGTGTAGACGATGTAATGCACCAGAAGCCCAAAGAAATAGGTCGCGGCGAACGTTCCGGCGAGGCCGTCACCCGGGATCGTCAGATGCGCGAACGCGGCGATTGGGCCGAACGCCACCAAGGTCTCCACCCCCACCGTATGCGCCCTTTTCTGCCGCTGCGCCCAGCCCGATTGCGGGGCGTCGTCGGACGACGGATTCGCCATCGCCCCCATCAGGCCACGGACCATGATCCGGTCCAGAATATACGGAACCCACATTAAAGTGACGAGCAACGCGCTAAGCACAGCCCAGAATACGAGACCGGACATCGGAACCCTCCACTGTTGCGTATGCGATTGAGAAAGCTAATCGCGCATGTGCAGGTGAAGCAACATAAAGGACGCAGAGACTAGGATGATGGATCCGTCCGTACGCGTATTGCTAAGCCTAGCTCTTCCTCGACAGCAGCCAGTAGGTCAGCCCGAGAGCAAGCCCAAGCGCCGCGTATCCCACGAAGTAATGCGGCTCCAGGCTTTTGTCGTCCAACGTGATGACCTTTCGCGCGACGGCCATGAGCGCGGTGGCGACCACCAGTTTCACATGGATGACGTCCGCCGTCAGATAGAGCGTGATGTTGCTGTAGATCTCAATCGCGATCAGAACGACGAGAACGGCGCTGAAGACGGCGAGCAGATCGCTCACTTCAAGAATGTAGGCCGGCGGGGTCAGAAGCTTTTGGTAGGTCGTGAATACGGCATCGACGATCGCAAAGAGAATGATGAGCACCATCAGGATCGACATGGCGCGAACACCGTGTCGGATAAGGCGATTGCAGAATCGGACGATCTTGTCCTCGTGATCGGGATCAAGTTCGACATGTGCGGTGGAATCGTTCGATGACGGATCAGTCAAAGTGACCTTCCTTCTTTGTCTATTTTTCTAAGCGGCCGCTTATCGAGACTACCACTAAATCCTTCGATGGGCTCGAATCGGCGCCGGGGTATAGGAATTTTCGGGTCCAGACGCACGCAAGGAGCGCCGCGGCGCGCAAGGCGCTCTGCCCATCCGCACCGCGCCGGAGCCTCGATGATCGCCCGCTCAATCCCTCTGCAATATATTCCTGAAACCGGATCCCAAGCGCTGACGGCAAAGGGGCTGATACCAACGCTGATTGATCAGGACCCATGCGCCCAGTCTTGTCGTCCGGTCGACATGATGCGCCAGGGCTGATCGATGGGCTTGTTCCAGCTTTCGCAGCAATGGGCGACGATGTCGTCGTAGTTCTTGAAGACTCGGTTCGGGATCCAGTTCTCCCGCGTGAACTGCCGGACATTCTCGACGGGGTTCAGTTCCGGCGATCGTGGCGGATCGAGAATTTCGCATCAGGACGTGGACTTGAACCCCCTTGACTAAACGGGAACTGACAAAACCGTTTCGTCCAGCTGGCGCCGCATACAATGGCGATACACGCGCCGCTCAGTAGCCGCTCAATAGAGGTCGATGCGAAAACCCGATCTCTTCCAACTGAGTTGCGCCAGGTATTTCAGGCGCTCTGTGGCATCGCCGGTGAACGGAGGATCGCCCTCGGCCGCGGCGAGCCGGTCGAGCGCCTTTTGGGACTGGCCGCCGAACGCGCCGTCAGCCGTCAGAGGTTCGCCGAGTTCCGTCACCAGCATCTGTGAGGCGCGGTCGATTTCCCGTTGCGGCAGGGCGGCCAGGATTTTTTCCGCCGCCGCGGCCGCATCCCGATTCCGCAGAACCGCCGCCTTGGCGGCTCGGATCGCGGCGTCTGAGGGTGAAAACCCGGTCGGACGCTTGTTCGCGATGATCCATGCCGCGTTCGCGCCGCCCCAACCATCGCCGCGCGACAGCCCGACGTCGTACCAGCGGATCGCCTCGGCGACATCGGGTTGCACATTCGGTCCGCCTTTAAAGATCGCTCGCCCCAGCGCAGTCGGCGCCGTGGGGTGCCCTCCGTCGGAGGCCTTGCGGTACCAATTCATCGCCCCGGCGAGATCAACCGGCTGGTCACCCATGCCATACGCGTTCACGTCGCCGAGATTATTGTAGCCATAGATGTCGCCTCGAGCCGCGGATTCTGTCCAATAGCGCAGGCCGCGACGCGGGTCGTAATGGTCCCTGTCTTTGGTGAGGTAATAAACGCCAAGCTCGTTCATCGAGAATGTGTGGCCGAGCTCAAGCGCGTTGTTCAGCAGATCAAAGCCGCGCCGCCGCCATGAATCGGTTTCGCCAAATCGCAAGAGTTGCTTGCCGAGCGCGTGAAAGGCGTATGGATCGCCCTCCTCGACACCATGAACATAGTTCCTGATCGCGTTCTCGCCGATCTTCGTTGTGGCCAACCCGCCTGCGATCGCCTCGTCCTTCGCAGCGAGCGCGCCCAACGCATACCAGGCGCGCGTATGCCCGAGATCCCGCGCGGATTCAAAAGATGCGCGGGCGCCGTCGAAATCCAGCAGGGCGAGTTGCGCCCGGCCTTTCTGGTAGTGGAAACGGCCGACACCAGGATCGCTTGCAACCGCCGCTTCGCAGGCGGCCAGCGCCACGTCAGGGGCGATCTCATTCGGATAGCGCACGAGGCCCACGCCATCCGGGTCGAGGTGATCGCCCGATTGATAGTCGCACTCGTCGGGCCTGAGCGTCAGTCGAAGCGGCGCAGTCGCGCCATTCGTGTCAGAAATCGTCAGGACCTCGGTCACGGCATAGTCGTCAATCGAACCCTGCACCGGGCGCTGCTCTGGCGAAAGCTGGTAGATCACGCGGCTGAGGGCGTCGCCGGACAGCGGCGCGCCCGCGTAATCCACGTAGGCGCCATCTTGCCCCAACGTCACCAACCGGCCGCGCGCCAAATCACCGGTGATGGAGAGGGCGGCGTCGGCGCCGAACTGCTCGACCAGCAACTGGCCAATGACAATGCGCCGCTCCAGGCGCGAAGAAATGTCGAAGGGCGCGAGGCCCTGGTTCGCCGCGCTTGGCGTCGCGGTCTCGTTCGTGGCGACGATGAGTCCGCGACTCGCGATATCCTCAGCGGCAGAGGAGGTGTTTTCCGCGACATCGCCTGAGCCCGGCGCCGCGGAGAAGGAAAACGGCTCGACGAGCGTCGAGGTTTCCCAAGGCACCTGACGCCCATTCGTCTTCATATAGACGTCGCGCCTGACGCGCTCCAGCACACTGGTAATCACAGCGCTCGGATCGCCGCCAGCGACGTTCAACAGTGCGCTTGTGTAGGGGCTGTTGTCGCCGTCCCCATCCAGCGCGACCGCGCCCGGAGACGTCGAGTAGGCCAGCAGCGCGTTCACCGGCGCGGACATGGCCTGAAACCCTTCCCGGGTCTCGAACAGGGTCGAGTCCACCTCGGTCAGAACCCGCTTGTCGGCGAAGGGATTGGTCCGGCATGCATCCAGAATCAACAACTGCATCCGCGATCTGGCGCTGAGGATCGCGATCACGTTGTCGAGCGTGACGGTCTCAAAAGGCGCGTCATAGATTGACTCCAGCTTCGCCTCAACCGGCACCAGATAGTTGCGCCGCCCGATCTGGAAACCGTGGCCTGCGAAGTAGAACAGCACTTCCGCGTTGCCGTCGAACTCGACGAGTACGAGGCGCATAAGCTCCTCGAAACCCCGCTTGTCGAGATCGTAGCGTTCGATAACGTGAAAACCGTGCGATCGCAGGAATTGCGCCATATCCGCCGCGTCCGCTCGGGCGTTGGGCAGATCCGGCGCAACCTCATATTCAGCGTTGCCGACCACAACAGCGTATCTGGTGACCGCGGCGCTTTCGAGATCAAGCGGGCGCATCGAGTTTTCCCTGGCGCTCGACCCGGCGAGCTCTCTTAGAATCAGATCGTTGGCGTCGCGTCGGACCTGAGCTGAAGAAGGCGTTGCAAGTGCGCAGACCGCCAGAATCGTGAGCAAGGCTTGCATTGCTCGCCGGGCCGCTGAACCAGTTTTATTCATCGTCAATCGCCAATCGGGAAAACTACGAGGTCGGTGGGTCCAGGCCGACGGCTACCAGGAACCGCCGCCTCCACCGCCACCGCCGCCGCCTCCACCGCCGCCGCTTCCGCTGCCATCGCCTCCGTCATGGCCTCCGCCACCTACGTAGGACTCTTCGACACCCACTTTGATACCGAACAAGTCGATAGAATCAGATTTTTGTTGCGGGACCGTCGACTGAGACGAAGTTGATGTTGATACGGGCGCGCTGGGCGGCGGGGTTGATTTTGTCGCGGTTTTTACAGGCGGCACCGGCGGCGGCGAAGATCTTTCCGGCGCCTTCGCTACGGGGTCGCCATTTATCACCGCCGTCGCCATCGAGCGGCGCAAAGACTCCAGCAACACCGGAGACATCGCGCCGCTCGCCGGAACTCCCACACTGGACTGATATGCGCGGATCGCCGATCTGGTGCTGGCGCCAACGGAACCATCGATGGATCCCGAGTAGAATCCGAGCCGTGACATAAGGATTTGCGCCTCCACCTTCTCATCTCGAGTCATAGGTTGATCGCCGGACGGCCAGTAGGCTGCGGGCGCTATTTCGAGCGACCGATCCGCCTCTTTCGCCTGAGGCGCCGCCGTTTGCTGCGGTTGCGGCGCGCAGTTCGCCAACAAGAAGCCCGACGACAGCACGACGGCGACTGTCATTAATTTTCGGTTCGGCATGAAATCCCCTCCAGAAACATTCTGTGCTCAGCACTATATACAAAAAGCAGAGCGATCGACGACATTTTCGCGTCGCCTTCCCCTGCCTCTCGATTCACCCTGCGCAGACCCCACCGAGTGACCCAGGCGAACTGACAGGGCCTGGCTTTATTCGGCTCGATTCTAGGTACCCTTCGTCGGGAGCGCGTTCCAATGGACGGAATAGGTTCAATCCAGGCGCCAAGCTTCTATGAGTTTCGAAGGCCAATCGTAAACGTCTCCCACGATTGCCCGCGCCGCGTTCAGCCCATCCGCACCGCGCCGGAACGGCGATGATCGCCCGCCGCCTGCACGCCGCCCTTCGCATCGCGCGACACCGCGTGCACGCCGCCATAGAACATCGACACCCGCGACCATGGCCGGGCCTTGGGGAAGGCCTTCAGCAGCGCCTCGCGCTCCCCCTCGGGAAAGCGATCCTCGAAATCCGCCTCCGGGCTTTTCGCCCCTTCGACATGGACGCGGGGGGCTTCGACCGCTTCCTCCAGAGAGGCGCCGTCATCCAGAATGCGCCGAATCGTCTGCGCCAGCGCGGTGCGAATTCGGTTCGATCCGCCTGAGCCCAGCATGGCGACGCGCCCGTTGGGCCATTCGACCACAGTGGGCGCCATCATTGAGGACAGGCGCACATCCTCGGGCCAGAGATGGAAGCCATGTGGGCTGAGGTCCTCCTCGCCCAGCATGTTGTTGGGCATCATGCCGATGCCCGGGGCGATCAGCCCGGTCCCCTCGCCGTTCGACAGAGTCAGGCCGGCGGCAAGCCCGGCGGCATCGACAACAGAGATATGAGTGGTGCCCCTGACAGCGGCGGGACGCCCAGCAAGCTTGGCCCGATAGCGCTCCTGTATCGACAGGCTGGCCAGCCGCGCCGATCCGGCGGCGGGGTCGTCGTCGAGTCCTGACTCCAGCCGCGCGCGCGAGGTCGCGTGAAACGCCCGCGCGATATCGGCCGCGCCGGCACCGTTTTCCATCATCTCAAGAGAGAAGGCGATCAGCGAGCCGCCGATGTTCGGCGGTGGGTTCAGCAGAATATCGACGCCGCCGCGCTGTGTCCGGATCGGCTGCCGCCAGACCGGCTGGTAGAGCTTGAGGTCGTCGGCGGTCAGATGCCCGCCCTCCGCCGCGACCGCCAGCACGGCCTGCGCCGCCTCGCCCTCAGTGACGAAACGGGCGCCTTCGCGCGCATAAGTATCCAGCGTGTCGGCCAGGGCCGGGTTTCGGTAGGTTTCGCCCGCGCCCAAAAGGCGACCGTCGGGCGCGAATAAATCCCGGGCCTCGGGCTTGCCGGTGTAGATCGGGCTGACGATCTCAAGAACGCCGGTCTGAAATCCGGTCAGCGCGACGCCCTCGCTGGCGGCCTTCACGGCGAAACTGGCGAGATCGGGCATCGGCGTTTGGCCCAGCGCCGCATGGGCGGTGAACAGGCCCGGCCCGACGCCCGGCGTCGCGATTGCGCCGGCGCCGACATGAAACGCCTGGGTCGTCTCACCGAAATCGGCGTGGATCTCTCGGAAATCAAGCTCGCCGACAGGGCGCTTGCGCCTCGGCGTCTGAACAAAGAAATCCAGCACCCGCGTCTCGCCCGACGACGTGCGGACGGTCAGAAACCCGCCACCCAACAGCGACGACAGCACGGGCTCGGTCACGGTGGAGGTCAACGCCGCAGCGATGACGGCGTCGACAGCGTTGCCGCCGGCGCGCAGCACCTCGGCCGCTGCTTCGGCGGTGCGCTTATCCCCTGCTGCGACGGCCCAACGATTCGACATGGGGGCGGGAAATATCGCAGCCGGGCCAACGGGTCGAGGGGCGACGCGAATGAAAAGGCCGGGCGATCATCTCGCCCGGCCGGTCAAAGACTTGGCTGCGTCGCGATTTACGCCGCGTGGGGCGCCGCCGCCTTCACGTCGTCGCCGACATGCGCGTCATATTTGTGGAAGTTCTCCACGAACATGCCGACCAGCTTGGCCGCCTGCGCGTCATAAGCATCCGGGTCGTCCCAAGTGCCGCGCGGGTCCAGAAGATCGATTTCCACGCCCGGCGCCTCGACCGGAACCTCGAAGCCGAAATTCGGATCGCGGCGGAACTCGACATCGTTCAGCGCGCCGGACATCGCAGCGGTCAGCAGCGCGCGAGTCGCCCTGATCGGCATACGCTGGCCGACGCCATAGGCGCCGCCGGTCCAGCCGGTGTTCACCAACCAGCAATTGGCGCCCGACTGGGCGATGCGGTCGCGCAGCAACGCGCCATAGACCTCTGGCCGGCGCGGCATGAATGGCGCCCCGAAACAGGTGGAGAAGGTCGGCTCCGGCTCCGTCACGCCCTTTTCGGTTCCAGCCACCTTGGCGGTGAAGCCCGACAGGAAGTGATACATCGCCTGCGCTGGCGACAGACGCGCGATCGGCGGCAACACGCCGAACGAATCGCAGGTCAGCATGATGACGGTGCGCGGCGTGCCCGCGCATCCGGTGGCCGACGCGTTGGAGATCATTTCGATCGGATAGGCCGCGCGAATGTTCTGGGTGATGCTGGAATCATTGAAATCCAGCTCTCGCGTCCGCGGGTCATAGACCATGTTTTCGATTACGGTCGAGAACTTGCTGGTCGTCGCATAGATTTCGGGTTCCGCCTCAGGCGACAGATCGATGGTCTTGGCGTAGCAGCCGCCCTCGAAATTGAACGTGCCGTCATCGGACCAGCCATGCTCGTCATCGCCGATCAGAACGCGAGAGGAATCGGCTGACAGCGTGGTCTTTCCGGTGCCCGACAGGCCGAAGAAGACCGCCACGTCATTGGGGTCGCCCTGGCCATGATTGGCCGAGCAATGCATCGGCATCAGGCCTTTTTCCGGCAACAGCCAGTTCATCAGCGTGAACACCGATTTCTTGTTCTCGCCGCTGTAGGAGGTTCCGGCGATCAGAATCAGCCGACGCTCGATTGAAATCGCGATCATCACGTCCGAACGGCTGCCATGACGCTCGGGAATCGCCTTGAAGGTCGGGCAATTCACGACGTGGAACTCGGGCGCATAGGTCGCCAGTTCTTCCGTCTCGGGCCGGCGCAGCAGATGGCGGATAAACAGGCTGTGCCAGCAAAGCTCCGTCACCACGCGCACATTCAGGCGGTGCTTCGGATCGGCGCCGGCGTAGAGGTCCTGCGCGTAATAATCGCCGCCCTTCATGTGTTCGAACATGTCGGCGCGCAGCCGTTCGAACTGCTCCGGCTCCATCGCGCCGGCTCCGCCCCACCAGATATCCGCCTCGGTGGACGGCTCCCGGACCATGAACTTGTCCTTGGGCGAACGACCGGTGTGCTTGCCGGTGTGCACAAGAAGAACGCCGCCATTGCCGATCTCGCCCTCGCCGCGCTCAACCGCGGTCTGGACCAGCTCGGGTTCGGTCATGTTCCAGCGCAGAGACCCAAGACCTTCAATGCCGATTCGCTCGACACCGTTCTCGGTGTTGAAAATCCCGTGATTCATGATTTCGCCTGTCAGCTCCGTTTTGAGCGGCCGGAATCCCAGTATAACGGGTTCGTGGGCCATGCATCGCCTTTCAATGCGCTCGTATATGTGGATCCCGGCCTCCATCGACCGTTTCACCTATCTGGTCGCACCTACCCGAAGGTGTTGCTTTGCGCAACCTCGGTTTCCTCGAAATCGCCGAATTGTCGCAACAAACCAGCAACAGTCCCACTGCAATTCCATGACAGGACTCAATCCCGCCCTATTCACGCCCGATTGCCGCTCGAGTACACTGATTAAGGTTGCGTTATGAATTGGCGACATTGGTTCGCCGCTTTGGGGTGCGTGGTATGACAGACATCACACTGGTCGATGACGACCGAAACATTCTGACTTCGGTGTCCATGGCGCTGGAGGCCGAGGGCTACAAGGTTCGCACGTATACGGATGGTGCCTCGGCGCTTGGGGCGATCAGTCAGTCCCCGCCGGACCTGGCGGTGCTGGACATAAAGATGCCCCGGATGGACGGTATGGAGCTGCTGCGACGGCTGCGGCAGAAATCCGATCTGCCGGTGATCTTCCTGACGTCGAAGGACGAGGAGATCGACGAGGTGATCGGTCTTCGGATGGGCGCGGACGATTATGTTCGCAAGCCGTTCTCGCAGCGCCTGCTGGTGGAGCGTATTCGCGCGGTGCTGCGCCGACGCGAAGCGCAGTCCGAACCGGCGGAGCGCAATGAAAGCGAGAAGGTGATTCAGCGCGGCAAGCTGCTTCTGGATCCTCTGCGGCACGCCTGTTCGTGGAATGGCAAGCCGGTTACGCTGACGGTGACGGAGTTTCTGATCCTGAAAGCGCTGGCGGTCCGGCCCGGATTTGTAAAAAGCCGCGACCAGTTGATGGACGCCGCCTATGACGATCAGGTCTATGTGGACGACCGCACGATCGACAGCCATATCAAGCGTATCCGCAAGAAATTCCGGGCGAACGACACGGATTTCGCGTCCATCGAGACGCTTTATGGCGTCGGCTACCGTTATCAGGAAGCCTGACGCGCCCGGAGCCGCCGCATGACGCCGGCGGCCCCAGCGACACGCGCCAGCGGGCGCCAGGGGGGCGATGCCTGAGGGGGCCGCATACGCGCCTGAGATCACAAAACCAGACGAACGCGAGGCTGGCCTTGCGGGCGAAAGGTCCGTTGCGCCCAGACCTGAACCGCCACGCGAGTCCTCTACTCTTTTCGACCGGATCCGTATTCCTTTGATCGGACACCTCCTGTCGGTGGGCGCTTTTTCCTCGCTCACGCGCCGAATCGTTGCGCTCAACCTGGTGGGCCTTGGCCTTCTGGTCGGCGGCGTTCTGGTGCTGAATCAGTTCCGGTCGGGCCTGATTGATCTGCGCATCCAGTCGATGCAAACGCAGGGTGAAATCATCGCCATAGCCATCGCGGAAGCGGCAGGCGCCGGCCCGTCCGCCACGCGGTATGATCCGGTTCGGGCGAATCTGGTGCTGCGCCGCCTGTCTCAACCGACCGGCGTGCGCGCGCAGATTTATGACCGCGCCGGGCGCCTGACCGGCGACACGCGGGTGCTGTTGCCCGGCTCCTCGCCCATCGAAACGCAGGCGTTGCCGCCGCCCGACGCCGCGCCGGAACGCAGCTGGCTTGAGCGAATCGAAGCCGCATACAATCGCCTGCTGCGCCGTGTCGGTGGAGGCGATCTGCCGCTCTATTCGGAAACCCCCGTGGCGGGAATCGCGCAGGATGAAGAGGTGTTCGCGGCCCTGAGGGGCGACAGGGCCGACGCCGTGCGAGTGAACAGCGAAGGCGAGCTGATCGTCTCGGTCTCTGTCCCGATCCAGCGCTTCAAGGCGGTGATGGGCGTGCTGGTTCTCTCGACGCGGGGCGGTGACATCGACGCCGTTGTTCGGGCGGAGCGAATCGCGATTCTGCAGGTTTTTCTGGTCGCGCTGGCGGTCTCGGTGGCGCTGTCTTTCCTGCTCGCCAGCACCATCGCCCGACCGATTCGCCGCCTGGCCGACGCCGCCGAACGGGGCGGCGCGCAAGAACGCCGACCGATTGATCCAAAGCGAATACGCATTCCTGATTTGACGCGGCGCGCTGATGAAATCGGCTATCTGTCGGGCGCGCTCAGGCGCATGACGGACGCGCTTTACCATCGGATCGACGCCAATGAGAGCTTTGCGGCGGATGTGGCGCACGAAATCAAAAACCCGCTGACGTCCCTGCGCTCGGCCGTGGAGACCATGCATCTGGCCAAGGATGAGGACGGTCGCGAGCGGCTGCTGAGCGTGATCAAGAACGATGTCGGGCGGCTGGACCGGCTGGTGACCGACATATCGAACGCGTCCCGGCTGGAGGCGGAGCTGGTCCGCGAGGAAACCGACTCATTTGATCTGGGCGCATTGATCGATGCGCTGGCTGAGATGAGCTCGGACCGCGCAGCGGTTCGCGGCGCCGAGATCATCTCCCGCCGGCCCACAGCTCCGCTGATGGTTAACGGGCTGGAAGGGCGAATCGGGCAGGTGATCCAGAACCTGATCGACAACGGCCTCTCTTTCTCGCCCGAGGGCGGCACGCTGACAGTGCGGGCCGGACGGCTGAAAGAGGGCGGCGCGCGTGTCGTGGTCGAAGACGAAGGATCAGGCGTGCCGCCGGATAACCTCGAATCGATTTTTGAGCGGTTCTACTCTGAGCGGCCGGAGACGGAGTCGTTTGGCGATCATTCCGGCCTGGGGCTCTCCATCGCCAAACAAATCATCGAGGCCCATGGCGGATGCATCTGGGCGGAAAACCGGTTCGATCCGGATATCGAAGATGGTCCCATTCTTGGCGCCCGCTTTACCGTAGAATTGCCGGCATGAGTGACAGCGACGATCCGGGTGCGGAGACTATCCATGCGTCCTGCGTGGCCATCGAAGGCCGCGGGGTCCTGATCACCGGCCCCTCCGGCGCCGGCAAATCATCGCTGGCGCTGCAGCTAATTGCGCTTGGGGCCGAACTGGTCGCCGATGACCGCGCCCGGCTATCGATGCGCGGCGAGGCGGTGGTCGCGTCCTCGCCACCCCGACTTTCCGGGCTGATCGAGGCGCGCGGAGTTGGTTTGATGCGTTTCCGGGCGCAATCCGTGGCAGAGGTCGTTCTGGTGGCCGATCTGTCCGGCGAAAAAGTGGATCGATTGCCGCGGCGCAGCGTAAGGCGGTTGCTCCGTTCGGCAACGCCGTTAATCTCCGTTGAGCCTAACGCCGTCGGTGCGTCGGTGATCGTCGCCTTGCTGCGCGGCGCTGAACTGATCGACCCGGACGCCGATGGCCTGAGGACATGACATAGCCGAACAGAGCCGATGACAGACGCGCCCGACGATCAACCGCCAGAAACCGCTGAAGAGGGCGCGCATCCGCGCGTCGCGATCGTCACAGGTCCCGCCGGGGCCGGACGCACCACAGCGATACGCGCGTTCGAGGATATCGGGTTCGAGGTCATCGATAACCTGCCGCTGGCGTTGCTGGCGCGCGTCGTGGCCCCGCAAGAAAACGGAGCCGTCGATGCGCAACCGTCGCTCAACATCGCGATTGGGATCGACAGCCGCACGCGGGGCTTCTCTCCCACCGCGGTCGTGGCGGCCATGGACGAATTGAAGTCAGAGACCGAAATTGCGCCTGTGCTCCTCTATCTCGACTGCTCCGAAACCGTGCTGCTCAACCGGTTCAATGAAACCCGTCGTCGCCATCCATTGGCCGGGGACGCGCCGGTTGTGGAAGGGGTAGAGGCAGAACGCGAGGCGCTTGCGCCCCTTCGCGACGCCGCCGACATCGTGATCGACACCACGGAGATGACGCCGCATGACCTGAAAGCCGCTGTGGCCCAGCGCTTTACCAGCGATCACGATTCCAGCCTCGCCGTGACCGTGCAGTCGTTCTCGTTCAAGCGAGGGGCGCCGAAAAACGCCGATATGGTTCTGGATGTGCGTTTCCTCAGCAATCCGCATTGGCGGCCGGAGTTGCGACCGCTGGATGGGCGCGACCCCCGCGTCGCGGCTTATGTAGAGGCGGACCCCGCATTCGACGGGTTTTTCGACCGGTTGCTGGACCTGCTTCTTCTGCTATTGCCCGCCTACAAACGGGAGGGGAAGTCGTATCTGATGATCGCGATTGGCTGCACGGGCGGCAAGCATCGTTCGGTGATGATCGCCGATCGATTGGCGCGCCGGTTGGCCACCGCTGGGTGGAGCGCATCGCTGCGACACCGTGAACTGTCCCGCATCGGCCAGACATCCATCGCCCACCCGGACGGGGCGTCGGTCAGGGCGACATCGGGCGCCCACCCGCGAACCCCACCGAGGTGTTGCGATGATCGGTCTGGTGATCGTCGCGCATGGGGGGCTGGCTGACGAGTTGCTGGCGGCGACCGAGCATGTCGTCGGCAAGTTGGATGGCGCGATCGCCATCGCGATCTCCCCGGCGGACGATATCCGCTCGAAACAGCGCGAAGTCGCGCAAGCGGTCGCTCAGGCTGATCAGGGCGACGGAGTCGTGGTTGTCACCGACATGTTCGGCGGAACGCCTGCGAATCTGGCGATGGGCGCGCTCGCCGAGCCGAATGTGGAGGTGGTTTACGGGGCGAACCTTCCGCTTCTGGTAAAACTGGCGACTCGGCGCAACGGGGCGCTGGTCGATGCTGTCGATCAGGCGCTGGGCGCGGGGCGCAAGTACATCGATTCCGCGACCCACATACTTGGTTCAGGCGACTAATCGCCGAAGGCGAATCTCCAACTCTCTCTACACCAACCATTGCGCCCGCCCGCGCTGGGACATAGAAGGCCGCGCATGTCCGCCAACCGCCGCCTTGAGATTATCAACGAGAAGGGACTGCACGCCCGCGCCTCGGCAAAGTTTGTCGAGACTGCGGAGCGGTTCAACGCGCGCGCTTTGGTGTCCAAGGACGGCCAGTCGGTTTCGGCCGACTCGATCATGGGCCTGCTGATGCTGGCCGCCAGTACTGGAACCGCCATCGACGTCGCCGCCGAAGGGCCGGACGCGGAGGCGTTGCTGGATGCGCTGGAGCAACTGGTCGAAGGCCGTTTCGGCGAATCAAGCTAAGCCCCGCGGGGCGGATCCGATAGCTCCGCGCAGGCCGCGTGACGGGGGCATCCGACCAGGTGATCGTTGACCATGCCGACCGCCTGCATGAAGGCGTATACGATGGTCGGCCCGCAGTATTTGAAGCCGCGCGCCTTGAGCGACTTAGACAACTCCTTGCTGAGCGGCGTTTCGGCCGGCACTTCCGCCATTGAAGCGAAGTCGTTCCGCAGCGGGCGTCCATCGACGAACTCCCACAGGTATTTGTCAAAGCCGACATCCGCTTCGATCTCCGCCCAGGCGCGGGCGTTGCCGATCGTAGCCTCGATCTTGCCGCGATGGCGCACAACGCCCGGATCGGCCAGGATGCGCGCCACGTCGCCATCTCCGTAACTGGCGACCCGAACCGGATCGAAGCCTTCGAACGCGGCGCGAAAAGATTCGCGCTTGCGCAGGATGGTGATCCAGCTGAGGCCCGCCTGAAAACCGTCGAGGATCAGCTTCTCCCACAAGGCTCGGGACTCCCACTCCGGCACGCCCCATTCTTCGTCGTGATAAGCGACATAGAGGGGATCGTCGCCGCACCAGGGGCAGCGCCCCTCCGCCTGTTCATTCGTCATGATCGCTTGACCTGTACCTGTAAAAAAAAATATAGAACAAAGCATGAACATATGCATATGAGCCACGCTGCGCCAGCGTTAATCTTTCAGTCACGACGCGGGCCTAGCGTCAAGCCCCAGGAAGGATTACGGCAATGCCGAGATGCGACAGGCGACAAGCGCCCTCTGGCCGAGGCGCTGGGGAAGCCGAGCCCGGACCGGCCGTACGCTCGACGGATATGATCTCGAACCGCCGTGCGCGAAAGATCCTTCGTCGCCAGTTGGAGGCGTCAATCAACGCAGGCGCGCCCAGCGCATGCCTCACATTCGGCGCCGATAACCTTGGCGAACTAAATCAGACATACGGGTTCGACGTCGCTGACACGGTTCTGTCCGAGATCGCTGCTCGAATCCGCGCTACGGTGGCGCGGGAAATCGGAACCGCCGCAACCGTGCGCCACTTGTCGGGTTCGAAATTCGGGGTTGTCGCCTCCGGTCTGGACGATGTCGGCGCAAAACGCACTGCGATTCAGGCTCAGGACGCGGTCGCCACCGCGCCGATTCATACCGTTCATGGTGGCGTCGCCGCCACCATCTCGGCCGGCGTGGCGACGCTTGGTCCGCTGTCCGCCACCGGTAACGCCTCCGTGCGTGTACGGGCTGACGAAATGATGGCCTGCGCCATCGACATGTTGACTGACGCGCGCCGGACTGGCCCCACTGGGCTGCGCGCAACGCGTGTCTCGGAAGCGTCGAACGTTGAACAGAACGAACGGAAGCGCATCGCCATCAAAGTCATGCATGCGCTTGAGACTGACAGCGTCGGCCTCGCCTATCAGCCCATTGTGTCCAGCACCTCACGACGCCCGGCTTTTCACGAATGCCTGGCGCGGCTGTTCGAACCCGGCGGCTCGGTGATGCCGGCGGGCGTATTCGTGCCGGTGATCGAGCGTCTCGGTCAGGTGCGGCTTCTGGACCGCCGCATGCTCGGCGCCGTGTTCGACGCGCTGGAGGACGCGCCGCGCGCACGCCTGTCGCTGAACGTCTCTCCGCAGACACTGCGTGATCGGGAATGGATGTCGCTTTACAACCTGCGGGCTGCGAACGCGCCGAGAGCGGCGGAGCGGTTGATCGTCGAGATTACGGAAAGCTCAGCCAGCGGCGACGCGGCCGCGGCGGCGAATTTCATGGCGGAGGTGCGTGCGCGCGGGGCCGCATTCGCATTGGATGATTTTGGCGCAGGTTACACTTCGCTCCGACAACTCCGGGATTTTCGGTTCGACCTGCTGAAGATTGACGGGACGTTCGCATCGGACATCGCGGCCAACCCGGACAACCGTATTTTCGTGAATGCGATAGTTCAGATCGCCCAGCATTTTGACATGGCGACCGTGGCGGAGTTTGTGGAGACTGAAGCAGAGGCGAAGGCGCTGGCTGCGCTGAACGTCACCTATCAACAAGGGTATCTGCACGGCGCCCCATCAATGGATCTGATGGGCGTGGCGTCAAATGAGTCTGCCGCCGGGCATGCGCTGACGGCGTGAATGGGAGCAAAGCCGCGCTTTAGGCCGGACGACCTCAGGACTTGTTGGCGATGTCGTCGAGCCTGCTCTGCATTTCACGCAGTTGAGACTTCAACGTCTCGAGGTCGCCCTTGTCATCAGCCTTCGCCGTGGTTTCGCCGGACTGACCTTCGGCTGGCGCATCGAACCCGGTCAGCGCGCCGCCTGCGCCCTGGGCGAATGGGGAGAACATGCGCATGGCGTTCTCGAACCACTCCATGTTGGTGCGGGCGAGTGTTTCGAAATTGGCGAGCGCAGGATTGGCGCCGAAAGCGGCCTGCATCTGCTCGCGCATTTTTTCCTGATTGCGCGCGAAAGTGTTCATCGACGCTTCCAGATAGCTGGGCACGACGCCCTGAAGCGTATCTCCATAGAGCCGGATCAGCTGACGAAGGAAGTTGGTGGGCAGCATGTACTGCCCTTTCGCCTCTTCTTCGAAGATGATCTGCGTCAGGACCGAGCGTGTAATATCATTGCCGCTCTTGGCGTCATAGACGACGAAATCATGGCCTTCCCGGACCATCTCCGCCAGGTGATCCAGCGTCACGTAGCTGCTTTTTGCCGTGTTGTAGAGACGCCGGTTAGCGTATTTCTTAATAGTGATCGGCGCCTGAGTATCTGACTTTTCGTCGCTCATACCATTGTACCTTCCAGTGGTTGGCGGGAGCAATTCCAATTTCTGAGTCGGTTTAATTTTTGCATTTGGCAAACGGCGCTGCAATGCAAAACCGCTGCGGCGCGGCCATGACGCCTTGACCCGCATGCGCCAACCGCCGCGCTGGGGCCGCTGCGTCAGGAGATTCAGTCACTTCCGCGCATCGACTACCGACAGATGCAAACAACCGCGGCGGCGCTCTGGCCCATCAACGCCCTGCGCCCCTTGACGCTCTGCAACAACAAAGCTACCTCAATCGCGACCAAATAGGGGGAATCGAAGCGAAGAACCGTTTGTATCGCAGGCGTAGCGGCGTTCCATCGGCCAACATTGCGGCGCAACGAAAGTTCGCATCGCAGGATCTGCGGTCGCAGTAATTTCCGCAACCTTTCCGACAGGGCGCGGACGCATGCGACGCCCAAGGCCACAGCCAACCGATCGGTTGAAATCGGAGAACCCATGGGCCAGAAACCGGTTCGGACAAATGACTCTCCTCCGCCTTGGGGAAATGGACCGTCGACTGCGCGCTGCGTTTCTGCGCTGCGCCGCACCGGCTCGCAGGCCATGAATGGAGCAAGACATGAATACGAAAGACAACTCGATCTCGGCGATGATGGATCGCGCGCGCAACGCGCTTGAGATCATGCACGGCAAAACTCAGGAAGAGGTGGACGAGATCACCCGCGTTCTGGCCAAGGTCGTGAATGACAACGCCGAGATGCTGGCGACGCTGGCGGTTGAAGAAACCCGCATGGGCAACGTCAAAGACAAGACCATCAAATGCCTCATGAAGTCGCAGCTGATCTGGCACGACCTCAAGAACAAGAAGACTGTGGGCGTTATCCGGGAAGACAAGGAGAACGGTCTTGTCGAATACGCCGAGCCGGTCGGCGTCGTCGCCGCGCTGATCCCGACCACCAACCCCAAGGTCACCGCGATGTCGAACGCCATGTTCGCCGTGAAGGGCCGCAACGTGCTCATCATGTCGCCGCATCCGCGGGCGATGAAAACGATCCAGAAAACGGTCGAGCTGATGAATGAAGCGGGCGCCAAGGTCGGCCTGCCCGAGAACGCGATTCAGCTGATCACCGACCCCTCGGTGGAGAAGACCAACGAGCTGATGTCGGAGGTCGACGTCGTGCTCGCCACCGGCGGCTCGGCCATGGTCAAGGCGGCCTACTCCAGCGGCAAGCCGTCCTACGGCGTCGGCCCCGGAAATGTGCCTGTGATCATCGACGAAGGCGCCGATATCGACGCCGCCACGGCCGATATCGTCGTTGGAAAGGCCTATGATAATGGCCTGATCTGCGCCAGCGAGCAGGCGATCATGATCAAGCCGGAGATGTCCGGCGCGATCAAGAAGAGCTTTGAGAAGAACGGCGCCTACATCGTCACCGACCGCGATGACCGGCGTAAGTTGAAAGACCTGATGTGGGTCGATGGTCATCTGAACCCGGATATCATCGGCCAGTCGGCGGTCAAGATCGCCGGAATGGCCGGAATCGAACTTCCAAACGATGAGATCAAGATTCTTGTCGTCGAAGAGGACAAGATCGCCGACGACGAAGTGTTCTCGAAAGAGAAGATGAGCCCGATCCTCGCGCTCTATGAGTATGACACGCTGCCCCAGGCCATCGACCTGTCGCTGCGGATCATCAAGAACGGCGGCATCGGCCACACGGCGGGCATTCATACGCCCAACAAGGACCACGCCCGCGAATTCGCGATGAAGATGCCGGCCAGCCGGATCATCGTGAACGCCTGCACCGCGACCACAGCGGGCGGCAGCAAGCAGAACGCTCTGGTCCCGACGACCACGATGGGCTGCGGATCCTGGGGCAACAACTCCACATCCGACAATGTCAGCGTAGAGCACCTAATTACGGTGAAACGCATGGCCTTCAAACACGACCATCCGCTCGATACGACTCACGTGTTCGATAAAGGCTGAGAACTGAGATAGAGACTGGCTGGCACATGACGGGCCGGCCAGTTTCAAGCCGGATTTGGGCCAAAAAGTCAACTATCCGACAGAAATGCAATCTAGTTTACGATCCCTGCTAATTTCGATTCGCGACGATTCGCCGTATAGGCTCAGACGAGCGCCCGTCGCAAACCCACCGTTCGTGTGCATCAAGCGTTCCAAGGTCGCATAAAAAGCGCGATCGACCGAAACAGAGGAGAATTCCCTTGACCAACATCGTCATCGCGTCAGCCGCGCGCACCGCCGTAGGCTCATTCAGCGGATCGTTTGCAAAAACGCCGGCAACCGAACTGGGCGTCACCGCCGTAAAGGCCGCGCTTGATCGCGCCGGCGTCGACGCCAGCGAGGTCTCCGAGACCATTCTGGGGCAGGTCCTGACCGCGGGCGCCGGCCAGAATCCAGCGCGTCAGACGCATATCAACGCCGGCCTGCCTCAGGAAAGCTCCGCCTGGACCATCAACCAGGTTTGCGGCTCCGGCCTGCGCGCGGTCGCTCTGGGCGCCCAGCACATCACGCTCGGCGACGCTGGCATCGTGGTCGCAGGCGGGCAGGAGAGCATGTCGCTCAGCCCGCATTGCTCCTATCTTCGCGCCGGTCAGAAGATGGGCGACATGAAGCTGGTCGACACCATGATCAAGGACGGTCTGTGGGACGCCTTCAACGGCTATCACATGGGCACCACCGCCGAGAACGTCGCCAAGCAGTGGCAGATCGGCCGTGACCAGCAGGACGAGTTCGCTGTCGGTTCGCAGAACAAGGCCGAGGCCGCGCAGAAGGCCGGCAAGTTTGCTGATGAGATCGCCGCGGTCACCATCAAGAGCCGTAAGGGCGATATCGTCGTCGATCAGGACGAATACATTCGTCACGGCGCGACCCTCGCCAACATGCAGAAAATGCGCCCTGCATTTGATCGCGAAGGCTCCGTCACCGCAGCCAACGCGTCGGGCCTCAATGACGGCGCCGCCGTCGCCCTGCTGATGAGCGCCGACGAAGCCGAGAAGCGCGGTATCGAGCCGATGGCCCGCATCGCCAGCTATGCTACGGTCGGCCTCGACCCGACGATCATGGGCACCGGCCCGATCCCCGCGTCGCGCAAGGCGCTGGAGAAAGCGGGCTGGAAAGTTGACGATCTCGATCTCGTCGAGGCCAATGAGGCCTTCGCCGCTCAGGCCTGCGCCGTGAACAAGGATATGGGCTGGGATCCGTCGATCGTGAACGTCAATGGCGGCGCGATCGCCATCGGCCACCCGATCGGCGCATCCGGCTGCCGCGTCCTGAACACCCTGCTGTTCGAGATGAAGCGCCGCGACGCCAAGAAAGGCCTCGCCACGCTTTGCATCGGCGGCGGCATGGGCGTCGCACTCTGCGTCGAACGCTGATCCATCCACGACATCGGGCGGCGGCCATTCGGCCCCGCCCTTTCATCATCAGATCTGAAGAACGAATAATGGAGGAAACCCATGGGTAGGGTTGCACTAGTCACCGGCGGATCGCGCGGCATCGGCGCGGCGATTTCCAAGGCGCTGCAAGCGGGCGGAAACACCGTGGCCGCCAGCTATGCGGGCAATGACGAGGCCGCGTCCAAATTCACCGCCGAGACCGGCATCAAGACCTACAAGTGGGATGTCGGGAATTACGAGGCCAGCGCCGCCGGCATCGCCCAGGTCGAGGCCGATCTCGGCCCGATCGAAATCGTCGTCGCCAACGCCGGCATCACCTGGGACGGCTTCTTCCACAAAATGAAGCCCGAGCAGTGGCAGAAGGTGATCGACACCAACCTGACTGGCGTCTTCAACACCGTGCGTCCGGTTTGGCCGGGCATGCGCGATCGCGGCTTCGGCCGTGTGGTCGTGATCAGTTCGGTGAACGGCCAGAAGGGCCAGGCTGGCCAGGTCAACTACGCCGCCACCAAGGCTGGCGATATCGGCATCGTCCGGTCGCTGGCGCAGGAGGGCGCATTCAAGGGCATCACCGCCAACGCCGTCTGCCCGGGCTATATCGGCACCGAGATGGTCCGCGCCATCCCCGAGAAGGTGCTGAATGAGAAGATTATCCCGCAGATCCCAACCGGCCGCCTTGGCGAGCCGGAAGAGATCGCGCGCTGCGTGGCCTTCCTGGCTTCGGACGATGCGGGCTTCATCAACGGCTCGACGATCTCGGCCAACGGCGCGCAGTTCTTCAGCTAAGCGACGCTGACTACAGCTTTGAGAAGCCGGTCCCTCGGGGCCGGCTTTTTTCGTTGCGCCCCCCGACTTCCACCACCTTCCGCCGCTTTTCAATCGCCGCCGAAACGCCTAGGTCTTTTATGCGCCCGGGTTTCTAGGAGGATTGGACGTGCGGATCGGGTTTCTGCAAACAGGCCACATCACCGGCGATGTCGCCGAGCGGTTCGGGGACTATCCCGACATATACGGCCGTCTGCTCGCCAAAGCGGACCAAAACTTGGATTTCCGCGCCTTTCCGGTCGTCGACGGGGTCTTCCCTGACGCGCCTGACGCCTGCGATGGCTGGCTGATCACCGGTTCGCGGCACGGCGTCTACGAGGATCTGCCGTGGATCGATCCCCTAAAGGACTTCCTGCGAGATATCCGCTCCGCGCGCGTCTCGCTGATCGGCGTCTGTTTCGGCCACCAAATCATGGCCGAAGCGTTCGGCGGCGCCGCCGGAAAGTCCGACAAGGGTTGGGGGTGCGGCGCGCATCGCTATACATTCGTGGATGCGCCGTCCTGGATGACGGGCGCAGAGGGCGAGTACGCCAGCCACGCCATGCATCAGGACCAGGTTTCCAGGATTCCCGCGGACGCGGCGCTGTTGGCGACGTCTCCGTTTTGCGAATTCGCCGCCCTGACCTACGGCGACCCGGAGGCGCCCGAGGCGATCTCGGTTCAAAGCCACCCGGAATTCGACGCCGATCTCGAGAGGGTGCTGATTGAGTTGCGCGCAGGCGCGGGCGTGCCGCAGGTTCTGGCGGATACGGCGTTGGCCTCGCTTGGGGGTCCGGTCAACAATGACGACTTCGCACGCTGGTTCGTCGACTATCTGAAACTGGCCGCCGCCCGGCGACAGGCGGCGTGACCGGCGCGGGGCTGGCGGCGCGACGACGTGCGACCGCGATCGGTTTCGGCGCCGTTCTGATGTGGTCCCTGCTAGCGCTCTTCACCGTGCTGTCGGGCCGGACGCCGCCGTTCCAACTGGCGGCCATGTGCCTGCTGGTCGGCGGCGCGATCGGCGTGTACGATCTGGCTCGCAAGCGGCTGCCGCTGTCAGCTGCTCTGCCCCGCAGCCCGGCGATATGGGCGCTGGGGATCGGCGGCATATTCGGCTATCACGCGCTCTACTTCACGGCGCTTCGCAATGCTCCGCCGGCCGAAGCCGGTCTGATCGCCTATCTCTGGCCGCTTCTGATCGTGTTGCTTTCGGGCCTGCTGCCGGGCGAGCGATTGCGCTTGCCTCAAGTATTGGGCGCGTTACTGGCCTTCGGCGGAGCGGCGATGATCCTCGGCGGGGCGGATGGCGCACTGTCCTTCCAAAGCGCGCACGCGCTGGGCTTCGCCGCCGCGGCGGGATGCGCGTTGGTCTGGTCCGGGTATTCGGTCCTATCGCGGCGGGCGGGCGAGACGCCTACCTCGGCCGTAACCGGGTTTTGCCTCGTTGCGAGCATCCTGTCGGCGCTTTGCCATCTTGGGTTTGAGAGCACGGTCTGGCCCGAGGACTGGGTTCAGTGGGGCGCAGTGCTCGCGCTCGGGCTGGGGCCGGTTGGAGGCGCGTTTTATCTGTGGGATGTCGGCGTCAAACGCGGAGACATTCAGTTGCTGGGGGTCGCGTCTTACGCCGCGCCGCTGCTTTCGACGCTGGTCCTGATTGTCGCCGGGATGGCGGAAGCGGGAACGGTTCTGATCGCCGCGGCCGGCCTGATCGCGGGCGGCGCGGCGCTGGCGGCGTTGGGAGGGCGCGCGACCGCATCAGCCAAGCGCCAAGGCTGAGCCCTAAAATAGAAAACGCCCGGATCGATGCCCGGGCGCCGGTTGATATCGTTGCGATTTAACCTAGTGCTGGGTAGCGGACAGGCGGACGATTTCCTCTTTGATCCGAAGCTTCTCGCGCTTCAGCGCGGTGATTTGGAGGTCGTCCGACCCGGGGCTTCGCTGTTCCTCCTCAATCCGAGTGGAGAGAATTTCATGTTTCTTCCGCAACTCGGTCAAGTGAGAAGACAGGTTCATCGCGGCACCTCCATTGCTGTTCCAACCCCGGAATTAGACCATCAAAATGTGCGGTCTGTCACCTGTTTCATATTCCTGCTTACGGGAAAGGCGGTTGCGGGACGTCTTGCCGCGGCCCGGAGCCCAGAATCCGCATCCAAGTGATTCTCCGGGCGGTCGCAAAGGACCATCAGCCGCGAATCAACTTGCGCTCTGTCTGCGGTTTAGATGGCGCGGCGGTTGGAGACGTGGTGGGCTGTGCGGGCGCTGCGAAACCTTCCTGTGCCTTCAAGCACAATCAACAGGCCGCTCGCGGCGACTACCGACATGCCGGTCACGGTTACCATGGTCGGGATCTCTCCGAACAGGAAATAGCCGACGAGACCTGCGGTCAGCAGGTTGAAATACATGAACGGCGACAGCGTCGTGGCGTCGGCGAAGCGATAGGCGAAGATGGTCAGGAAGTGGCAAAGCGCCGACAGCCCGCCCATGGCGGCGATTTGAAGGACCACGCCCCAATCCAGCGACGGGATTCCGCGCCAAAATGCGAACGGCGCCAGCATAGCTGAGCCTAGCAGGCATTGGATGGCGAGGGTCGAGAGGTCGTCGCCGGTGTCAGCCACGCGCCGCGTCGCTGTCAGATAGCACCCGAACAGTGCCCCCGCGCCGAGGGCCAGAAACGCGCCGGGCGCCAGCGCCCCCTCCGGCCGCACGATCAGGATGGCCCCGCCGAATCCCAGCGCGACGCCCGCGACCCGCAGGATGGTGGCGCGCTCTTTCAGGACCAGAATGGCGAGCACGGTGGAGACGATCGGCGCGATGAAGAACGCGCCCAGCGCGTCGGCCATAGGAGCCTGCGACAACGCCATGATCAGCAGCGTCATGGCGCCCATCAACATGGCGGTGCGAGCGATCTGCCCGCTCCAGTCGCTTTTGGGCGCGACGATTGGCCTGCGCAAAAGCGCGGCGACCGCCAGCGCAACGCATCCGGCGGCGAAGTATCTGGAAAAACTTATGAAAAACGGAGATTGCCCGTCGCTGAGATTCTTGGCCGCCGCATCCACGAAAGGAACAACGGTCATGGCGGCGAGCAACAGCGCGACGCCGAGGCTTTGAGCCCGGCGCCGCCTCACCCGCCGCCTCTATCTCGCAATGGCAGCGCGGTTTCCACAAGCCGTGTCCAATAGGCGACTCCGAGGGGCGCGACCTCATCATTGAAGTCGTAGTCGGGGTGATGCAGCGGCGCGGTGTCGCCATTGCCGATGAAAACGAAAGCGCCCGGTTTTTCTCGTGCGAGAAAGGCGAAATCCTCTCCGCCCATGGTCGGCGGCCAGTCCCGATTGACGCGATCCGGGCCAACCAGCCCATCCAGAACGTCGGCGGCGAACGCGGCCTCCTTCGCTTCATTGACCGTCGGCGGATAGGGGTTCGGCGCGCGCTCCACCTCCGCCGTCATGCCATAGGCGTCGGCGATGGAATGGGCGACCTGTTCGATCGCGTCATGAACCTGCGCATCCACATCCTCATCGAAACTGCGTACGGTGCCGGTCAGCACCGCGGTTTCAGGGATGACGTTGAAGGCGGTTCCGGCGTGGAATTGGGTGATCGAGATCACCACGGGGTGCAGCGGATCGGTCATCCGCGAGACGATGCTTTGCAGCGCCGTGACGATCTGCGCCCCTGCGACAATCGGGTCGCGCGCGCGGTCCGGTTTCGCGGCGTGCCCGCCACGACCGGTAAGTGTGATGGAAATTTCATCGGCCGCGGCCATCACCGGCCCCGGACGCACCGAGAATTCTCCGGCCGTCATGCGCGGCCAGTTGTGCATGCCATACACCGCCCGGCACGGGAATCTGTCGAAAAGCCCGTCTTCGATCATTGCTTTGGCTCCCGCCCCGCCTTCCTCGGCGGGCTGGAACACAAAGACGACAGAGCCGTTGAAATTCCGTGAATCGGCCAATCGTTTGGCGGCGCCCAGCAGCATTGTGGTGTGCCCGTCATGGCCGCAGGCGTGCATCACGCCAGGGATCGTGGAGCGGTGCTCGCGAGCTTCATCGGCCTCGTGGATCGGCAGGGCGTCCATATCGGCGCGCAGAAGCACCGTCTCCGCCTCACCGCCCCGCCCGTCGCCGCCATGCAGCAGGCCGACGACGCCGGTGCCGCCGACGCCCTCATGCACTTCGTCCATCCCGAACGCGCGCAGTTTCCCCGCCACCACGCCCGCGGTGCGCTGTTCCTTGTAGGCTAGTTCGGGATGGCGGTGGAGATCCCGCCGCCAGGTCTCAAGCTCCGCCCCAAGGGCCGCGATGGAATTGTCGAGAGGCATGGCGCCCGTCCGTTGCTCTGTGTGGGACATATTCAACTTTTGCGCGACTTTCGTCAACGCCCCTCCATCATGTCGTGTTGTCGCGCATATCGCCTATGCGCGGTCGTGCAATTCGATTGGCGCGGCGTCCCGCAGGATCGCCCGCGCCGCCGGGGTCGCATCGTCCTCATCCCGTTCGTGTTCGCCAGCATGCAAAATCAGCGGCGCTTGCAGCGTGAACCGCCCCTTTGCGCCCTTGCGCGCGCCGATCAGAACCCGCTTTGCGTCCCGCCCCGTCCTCGGCTGAAGCGGTAACAGGCGCGTCGCTCCCGCGCGGCCGAGCAACGCCGCCAGAATCTCGGGCGCGCGTTCGGACCGCTGGATGATCGTGATCCAACCGCCGGGGCGCAGCCTGCGCAGCCCGGCCGCGACCCAACCAGCGACATCCAGCTCGCCCTCTCGGTTGGCGGCATCCTTTGCGGGGACGGGCGAGGGGATCGACGCCTGACTCGCATGATAGGGCGGATTGAGCATGACGTGATCAAAACTCAGCGACTTCAGCGCCTGTAGGGGCCGGGCGACATCGCCCTCATGGACGGTAAGCGCAGCCCCGTTAAGCACCGCGTTTTCCCGCGCCAGCGCAGCGTAGTCCGCCTGCAACTCCAGCCCGTGCAGGTTCAATTCCGGAACCCGCGCGGCCAAACAAAGCGACGCGGCGCCGACGCCGCAGCCCAGATCCAGCACGCTTTCGCCCGGTCGCGCCGGAACGGCGGCGGCCAGCAACACCGGGTCAGTGGCGGCGCGATATCCTTCGCGCGGCTGCAACAGCCGCACCCGACCGCCGAGGATGTGATCCTCGGTCACCGTTCCCAGCGATTGCGCGGCTTCAGCCATGGCTTACCGACGCTCCGACAGCTCAAACTCGTTGTCCTTCAAGATCGCACGGGCGCGAAAGACGTCACGCTGATGCACCATCACCCGGCGCGGCAGAAACCCGAGCGACCCCTCGACCGCGCTCGTATGGACGTCGAAGACGATGCAGTCTATATCCTCGGCCGCGAGCAATGCGCTCGCGAAAGAGATCATTGTCGGATCATTGGTGCGAAAAAGCTCTTCCATGGTTTCGTTCTATCCGGCCCAGTGGATCCCTGCCAGAAGGATGCGCCGCACGTGACTGTCGCAGCAGCCGAGCCCAAGGCCAAAAACCCCTCAGAGGGCGACGACCTCGCCAACGCCTTCCCGCGCCTCAAGGCGATGGTGGAGGATGATCTTGCGCGCACGGACGCGTTGATCACCGAACGGATGGCGAGTCAGCACGCTCCGCTGATCCCGACTCTGGCCAGTCATTTGATCGAGGCGGGCGGCAAGCGGTTGCGGCCGATCTTGACGCTCGCCAGCGCGCAGCTCTGCGGCTATCAGGGCGACTCGCATGTGAAACTGGCCGCCGCGGTGGAGTTCATCCATTCGGCCACTTTGCTGCATGACGACGTGGTGGATGAAAGCGACCTCAGGCGTGGACGGCAGACGGCGAATTTCCGCTGGGGCAACAAGAACTCCATCCTGGTCGGCGACTACGTCTTCGCGCGCTCCTTCCAGCTGATGGTCGAGACGAATTCGATCGACGCGCTGCGCATTCTGTCCGACGCCTCCGCGGTGATCGCCGAGGGCGAGGTGTTGCAACTGGCGATGCAGAACGACCTTTCCACAGGCGAAGACACGTATTTTCAGGTGATCCGCGGCAAGACCGCCGCGCTTTTTTCCGCAGCCGCCGAGGTTGGCGCGGTGATCGCCAGCGAAAGCGCCGAGAAACAGGCGGCGCTGCGCGAATATGGCGACCGGCTTGGCGTCGCGTTTCAAATTGCGGACGACCTGCTGGACTATGGCGGATCCTCCGCCGCACTCGGAAAGAATGTCGGCGACGATTTCCGCGAAGGGAAAATCACCCTGCCCGTGCTGATCGCCTATGACCGCGCGGATGACGAGGGCAAGGCGTTCTGGCGCCGGGTGATCGAAAAGCGCGACCAGAACGAGGGTGATCTGGGGCAAGCGCTGGAACTGCTGGCCTCGACCGGCGCGCTGACCGAGACCCGCCGAAAGGCGAACCTGCACGCACTCGCCGCGCGAGATTCGTTGAACGTATTTCCGGAAAGCGAGCTGCGCGACGCGCTGCGCGATCTGGTGGCGTTTGTGGTGGCTCGGACGAGCTAAACCCGGCTCGACGCCGCGGTCAGCGCGCCCATGCCGATCAACGCCGCGCCGCCGCCCCGGTTCAACGCCTTCAGGACGCCGGGTCGGCGGAGCTTCACTCGCAATGTGCCCGCGGCCAGCGCGTAAGCGCCCGCATTGACCGCCGCCAGCGCCACGAAGGTCGCCACCATGATCGAGAGTTGAGGCGTCAACGGCGCGGCCGCGTCGATGAACTGCGGGACAAATGCGATAAAGAAGACGATGCTTTTGGGATTGGTGGCGGTCACCGCGAAGGCGTGAACAGCGATATTCGGCCCGCTGGCCTCTGCGCGTTTGCCTTTCAGGTCTCCCAGTCCAGCATCCGAGCGCCAGAGCTTCACCCCCAGCCAGACCAGATAGAGGCCGCCCGCGATTTTTAGCACAGTGAACAGCGTCGAGGAGGCGACCAGCAGCGCGCCCAAGCCCGCCACCGCCGCCGTCATCGCAACCAAATCGCCCAGCGCCACGCCGCCCACGGTCCAGAGCGCCGTCCGACGCCCGGCGCCCAGCGCATAGGCGCAGACCAGCAATACCGTCGGGCCGGGAATCAGCAACACGACGGTGGAGGCGACGGAAAAGGCGAGCCAAGTCTCAATGCTCATCAGGCGCTCTCCTTGCCTGGATCGTAAGCCGGAACCCGCGCCGCGGCCACCCACCAGTCAGGGCGGCGGGCGCGGATTTCGTTCGCCGCGGCCAGGGCGGCGGCCTCTGCCGCGAATGGCGCGAAGCAGGTTGCCCCCGATCCGGTCATGCGCGCGAAACGCGACCCCACCCGGCCTTGCAATGCGTCCAGCGCCTCTCCGATCACCGGGCGCAGGCGCTTCGCAGGCGGCTCCAGATCATTACGCTGCGCCATCAGCCAGCCGGACAGTTCGTCCAGAGACCTGAACTTGGCGGGTGCGGGCGATAGCGGCGCATTGTCATACGCGGTCAGCGCGGCGAAAACCTCTGCGGTGGAGGTTGCGACCAGCGGGTTGACCAGCACCAGCCAGAACTCGGGCGTCGCAGGCGCGGGCGCAAGACGTTCACCTACACCCGACATGAACGCAGAGCGTTGGGCCAGACAGACCGGGACGTCGGCGCCCAGTTCAAGCGCCAGCGCAGCCAGCCGCTCGGAGTCGGGATCGAAGCCCCAGAGCCGCGTCAACGCCCTGAGCGTCGCAGCCGCATCTGCCGAGCCGCCGCCCATGCCGCTGGTGATCGGCAGGTTCTTTTGCAGGAGGATCGCGGCGCCCGCCGGCCCCTGCCTCAGCTCCTCAGCAGCGCGCAACACCAGATTTTCAGGCCCGGCGTCAAGCTCCGCTGCGAAGGGACCGTCCAGCGCCAGCGACAGCGTTTCGGCCGCCTCAACGGTCAGCCTGTCCCCGATCTCCGGAAACATGACGAGACTGTCCAGCAGGTGATAGCCGTCCGCGCGTCGGCCGGTCACATGCAGGCAGAGATTGATCTTTGCATGGGCGTGTTCAGTGATCTCAATCGGCCGCAGCGTCATCGCGCCGGGATCAGCCGCCATTCGGCCGGTCATCGGCGGTCTCGGCCGTCTGCGGTTGCTCCGCCTCGGCTTCTTCCTCCAAAACCGTGTCCAATCCGACCAGCAACTTGCGGCGAATGCGCGGCGCGGTATCCTCCGGCGGCTCGAAGGACAGCGCGCGCTTCCACTGAAACCGAGCCTCCATCTTACGGCCGACCATCCAAAGCGAGTCGCCGAAATGGTCATTGATCGTGGGATCGACCGGCTCCAGCTCCACCGCGCGCTCCAGATGCGGAACCGCGCCTTCGAAATCGCCCTGCCGATACAGAATCCACCCCAGCGAGTCGGTGATGAACCCATCCTCGGGCCTGAGCTCGACCGCCTTTTCGATCATCTCCCGGGCGCGGTCGTAGTTGAACCCCAGCTCCACCCAGCTATAGCCAAGATAGTTCAGCACAAGCGGCTGATCGGGCTCGTATTCCAACGCACGCAGAAAATCGGCCTCGGCCTCGTCCCAGTCGTCGATCCGTTCATGCGCAATGCCGCGGAAATAATACAGCGTCCAGGCTCGCGGGTCGTCCTCGGTCATCAGCTCGATCGCGACGTCATAGACCGGCGCCGCTTCGTCATAGCGCTCGAGCCGCCGCAGCATGTCGCCCAGCGCGATCTGCGCTTTCAGAGACTTCGGATTCCCCTCCACCAGCGCGCGTAACTCGTCCACCGCCTGCGCATCCTGCTCCAACTGGCGCAGGGCGTCGGCGCGCGAGATCATCGCGTCCATATGATGGGGCGACGATGAATCGACCTGACCATACGCATCAACCGCCAGCGCGTACTGTTCCTGCAACTCCAACAGGTCGCCGATCAGTATCGAAGCCGCTGCGTGATTGGGCGCTAACGTTGTGGCGAGGCGCGCATACATCAGGGCCACGTCGCGCCCACGCTCGCGCGCCAGCACGCCGGCGATTCCGAACAGGGCCTCCGCCGCGCCTTCCACCGGGTCCGCCACCAGCGGCGCGACCGGCTCTCCGGCGTTCAACCGGGCCAGACCGTCAGCCAGCAACGCGTCGCCGGGGTGCTCGGCGGCGGCGGTCTCAAACACCGATCTGGCCTCATCCAACCGGCCAGCCGACGCGTATAGCGAACCGAGAGCCACCCTCTGGCGAGCGGATGAGCCGAACCCGGCCTCCGCCACGTCCGCAAGCGCTTTCGCCGCCTCGTCCACCTGTCCCCGCGCGCCGAGGATCAATCCACCATGAAAGGATCCGAACACTTTGAACAGCGCTGGCTGCGTCAGATTCGCCAACGCGGCGTCGGCCGCCGCGTAGTCCTCAAGCCCCACCGCGGTCCAGGCGCGCAACAGGTTCAACTCAAGCGGATTGAATGCGCCGTCGTCCGCCTCATCCATCAACGCTTTGGCGTCCGCATATTTCCCGGCGCCCAGCGCCCTGGTCAGCAAAACCAGATTGGGCAGGCGCAGCCCCTTGTCCTTTTCGAACAATATCTGCGCTATCGGCGCCGCCTCGTCGGCGCGCCCCGCCGCGACCAGCGCCGCAACAGCCTGCTCGCTCAGGGCCTCGTTTTCGGAGTCGAGCGCCAGCGCGCGAAGATAATAATCCGCGGCAGCGCCCGCATCGTTTACGACCGCTGCATGCCGGGCCGCCAGATAAGCGCCGGACAGGGTTTCAGCCGCGCTGACCGATGGGGCTGCCAGCCCCGCACCGGCGACCAACGCAGCCGACAACGCCGCACGAGGCAATATTTTTCTTCGGATCTTGGTCACAATCGCACTCCGCCCGCGGATACTCGCATTCCCGACGCCCGCAACGCCGTCATTTCCGCATGTAAGGGCTGAAGTAGAGCATCGCCACCGCTTGAACACAACATTCGGACGCAGGGATGGATCACAGCGGCTCACATATTCGGATAGTTCGGCCCTTCGCCGCCTTGAGGCGTGGTCCAGGTGATGTTTTCGGCAGGGTCTTTAATGTCGCATGTCTTGCAGTGAACACAGTTCTGGAAGTTCACCTGAAAGCGCGGATTCGATCCGTCGTCGTCGCGCAAAACTTCGTACACACCCGCCGGGCAATAGCGCTGGGCCGGTTCCGCGTATTTCGGCAGGGTCCAACTGATCGGCGTCACCTTGTCCGCCAGACGCAGGTGGCAAGGCTGGTTCTCTTCGTGATTTGTGAAGGAGAAGGCGACGTTGGTCAGTCGGTCAAAGGAAAGCACGCCATCCGGTTTGGGATAGTCGATTGGGCCGAAACGGTCAGCGCGGCCGGTCGCCATCGCGTCGGAGCCGCGATGCTTCAAAGTTCCGAACAGGCTGATCCCCAGCCGGTTCTGCAACTGCATGTCCAGACCGCCCAACATCAGACCGCCCCAAAGACCAAAGCTGGACCAGAACGGTTTGACATTTCGAACCGGCTTTAGATCCTTACCAATCGCGCCCTCTCGCACCTTGAACTCATAGGCTGGAAGCTCATCGCCCGCGCGCCCTGCTGTGATGGCGGAATAGGCCACCTCGGCCGCCGCCTTGCCTGACAGCATGGCGTTATGATTGCCCTTGATGCGCGGCACGTTGACCATGCCAGCCGAGCAGCCCAGCAGCGCCCCGCCCGGAAAGGTCAGCTTGGGCAAAGACTGCAATCCGCCCTCTGATATCGCCCGCGCGCCGTAAGCGACCCGTTTGCCGCCCTCCAGCAGCGCAGCGACGTCCGGGTGATGCTTGAAGCGCTGGAACTCCATGTACGGAAACAGATGCGGGTTCTCGTAGTTGAGATGCACCACGAAGCCGACATAAACCTGATTTTTGTCGAGATGGTAGAGGAAGCCGCCGCCGCCTGCGTTCCCACCCAGCGGCCAGCCCATGGTGTGGATCACATGACCGGGCTTGTGGTTCTCCGGCTTGACCTCCCACAGTTCTTTCATGCCCAGCCCGTATTTCTGCGGCTCGGAATTGGCGTCCAGCTTGTGCTTGGCGATGATCTGTTTGGCCAGAGAGCCGCGCACGCCCTCTCCGATCAGGACGTACTTACCCAACAGCTCCATGCCCGGTTCATAGGACGGTCCCGGCGTCCCGTCAGGATTGAGGCCGAACTCGCCTGCGACGACCCCGCGCACGGCCCCGTCCTCGCCCCAGACCACCTCGCTGGCGGCCATGCCGGGGAACACCTCGACGCCCAGTTCTTCGGCCTGCTCCGCCATCCAGCGGCAGACATTGCCCATGGAGACGATGTACGCGCCATGGTTGTTCATTAGCGGGGGCAACAGGAAGTTGGGGATGCGCAACCCGCCCGCCTCTCCCAGTATCAGGAAGCGGTCCGAGGCCACCGGCACGTCGATCGGCGCGCCTTTGTCCTTCCAGTCCGGGATCAGCGCGTCGAGACTGCTGGTGTCCAGAACGGCGCCCGATAGGATATGCGCGCCGACCTCGGAACCTTTCTCAAGCACGACGACCGAGATTTCGTCGCCGCCCAATTGTTTCAACCGGATCGCCGCGGAAAGACCCGCTGGCCCAGCGCCGACGATGACGACGTCATACTCCATCGACTCGCGTTCGATTCCGGTCATGGATAAATCCCCTGCTCGATACCCCCATCCGCGCATTTGCGTTACCAGCCGACGCCTTGCAGCGCAACGTTACGTCGTGATCATGCGTGGCGGGGAAGCTAAAGACGCCCCTCGTGACGGCGGAATCGATCTGCTAGCCTCAGCGCCATGTCACTGACCCCGGAACACCGCGACGCGCTTGTCGCCGCCCTCTCCTGGCAGATTGAGCTGGGCGTTGATGAGGCGATCGGCGACGCGCCCATCGATCGCTACGCCGAGCACGCGAAAGCGCGGGCCGAGGCGGAGGCGGCGCGCAAGGCGTTGCCGCAGGTTGGCGGACGGCGCGACGCGCCTAAGGCCAAGACGGGCGCTCCTCAGCCCGACGCGGCCCAGCAAGACGCCAATGACCGCGCCGCGGCCTGCCAAACGCTCGACGAATTGCGCGATGCGGTCGCTGGCTGGGAGGGATCCTCGTTGCGCCGCGGCGCGCGCAATTGCGTGTTCTCGGATGGCCTGCCCGGTTCTCGGGTGATGATCGTCGGCGAGGCGCCGGGCCGAGAAGAGGATATTCAGGGCAAGCCCTTTGTCGGACGCTCCGGCCAGTTGCTGGACCGGATGATGGCGGCGATCGGTCTGGACCGGCGCGCGCAAAATCCTGCCGAGGCCGTCTACATCACCAATATTCTGCCGTGGCGGCCGATGGAGAACCGCACCCCCTCCGCCTCTGAGGTGGCGGCCTTCCTGCCGTTCATCGAGCGGCACGTCGCGCTGGCCAAGCCTGAGTTCCTGCTGCTGATGGGCGGGGTTTCAGCCAAGTCGTTGCTGGGCGTGGAGACGGGCATCCTGCGCTTGCGCGGAAACTGGCGTCGCTGGGGGCCGGACGGCCTGCCCGCCATGCCGACCCTGCATCCCGCTTACCTGCTCCGCTCACCCGCCGCCAAGCGGCAGGTGTGGCGCGATCTTTTGTCCCTCAAGGCCGCGATGGAAGGCGAGACGGTGGAGTTCACATGAAGATCATGGCGTTCAGCGATTTGCATCTCGCCCGCGCGCGCGCAGTTGAACTGGTCGCCGCGAGCGCCGACGCTGACCTTGTTATCGGCGCCGGCGACTTTTGCGTCATGCGCGACGGGCTGGATAAAGCGATGGAGATGATCTCCGGCCTTCAGGCGCCGGCGATCTTCGTTCCCGGCAATGGTGAGAGCTTTGAGGAATTGCAAGCGGCGGCACCGCGCTCCGCCACCGTTCTGCACGGTTCGGGCGTCGAGATCGACGGCATCCCTTTCTACGGCCTTGGCTATGGAGTCCCGGTCACACCGTTCGGGTCATGGTCCTGCGATCTTGATGAAGACACTGCGCGGGACATGCTGTCGGGCTGTCCGGAAGGCGCTGTGCTCGTGGTTCACTCGCCGCCATTCGGTTTTGGCGACGTGACCAGCGCAGGCCAGCATGTGGGATCCCGAGCGGTTCTTGAGGCGGTTGAGGCCAAGTCGCCGAAGCTGGTCCTTTGCGGGCATATCCACGACAGCTGGCGCGCGCGGGAGACAGTCGGCGACAGCCTCGTCGCCAACCTTGGCCCCACCCCAAATTGGTTTGACATCTGATGAGCCGTATCGACGAAAGCCTGGATTTCATCCCTGTGCGGATCGCCGTTCTGACAGTCTCCGACACCCGGTCGCTTGCCGAGGACCGGTCGGGCGACGTGCTGGCGGGCCGGATCGAGGAAGCGGGGCATATCCTTGCGGATCGGGCCATCGTCCGGGACGAGCAAGCGCTGATCGAGGCGGCGCTGCGCCGCTGGATCGCAGACCCGGACGTTGACGTGGTGATCTCGACCGGCGGCACCGGATTGACCGGGCGCGATGTGACGGTGGAGGCGCATCAGGCGGTTTATGAGAAGCGGATCGACGCGTTTTCTACGCTCTTCACCATGATCTCCTACGAGAAGATCGGCACCTCCGCTATCCAGTCGCGGGCCTGCGCCGGCGTGGCTGGCGGGACTTATCTTTTCGCCCTTCCCGGTTCTCCCGGCGCGTGCAAGGACGGGTGGGATTCGATCCTGAAACCGCAGCTCGACTACCGCCATCGGCCCTGCAATTTCGTCGAGATCATGCCCCGGCTGGAAGAGCACAAACGGCGGAAATAGCAACCGCGGAGTCGGGTCGGCTCCCACCATGTGCGAAATGCGGCGTTTCGCGCCTTGAGTCCCCCGCAATCGAATCACCCTATCGTGGTATGCTTCGCGCATAAATTGAAAAGCACGGAGGATCCCCATGGCCGGCGCAATGAGATATCGATTGCGGGTCGCCGCCCCCGACTCCGCCAACATGACCGCGTTCACGGACGCGCTTAGAACCGTTCAGGGCATTTCAGACAATCGCGGTTATTCTTTCGTCGCCGGGTTGCACGGCGCGCCGTTCTGGTACTGCTGGCACCACCAGTTCAGCCGCCGCTCAGACAATCGCGCACAGCTTTTCCTGCCCTGGCACCGGGCCTACATGATGTATCTGGATCTGGCGCTGAATGACTTTGACGATGAGGGCCAGATCGCCGCGCCGTGGTGGGACTGGACCCATACGCCGGACGTGCCGGAGGCGTATTCGAACGTTGACTTCGACGGACAGCCGAACCCATTGCGGCGCTACCGGATGAATATCGATACATCGAACGGGCCGATCAACCGCTTCACGACGCGTAGCGCAGGTTCAAACCCGTTCATACGGCTTCCCACAGCGCAACAAGTCACCGCTCTGCTTGACGATGACGACTGGTCCTCATTTTCGGACGGTTTGGAGAATATTCACGACTCCGTGCATGGCTGGGTGGGAGGCGATATGGGATCGGTCACGACCGCGGCCTATGATCCGATCTTCTACGCCCATCACTGCATGATCGACCGGATCTGGTACCTCTGGCAGATACGACACGGGATCAACACGATTTCAACTGATCTTCTGGACGTGGTGCTGGACCCGTTCTCGGTCCGGGTCGGTGACGTTCTGGACACCAAGGCGCTTGGTTACGAATACGCGGACGAGGTCGCGCCGGTCGAACCCGTCGCGCCCGACGTGATCGTGTGAGGGAGGAATAAATGCTTGAGATTCACCGCTTCAAAGCCTTCACGCCGGATTTCACCCGCGACTGGACCCGCGCCGATCTGGAAATCTACGGAATCGACCATTTCCGCCCCAGCTATACCGGGCTGGTGTTTCTGAATGCCGACGAACTGGACCCGAAGAAGGTCTCGGTCGAGACGCCGGGCTATGCGGGCTCGTTCTCCGTCTTCGGGCATCCCGATTGCGTCGGCGACGAAGGGCACTGCCATCCCAGAACGCCCGGGCGTTTCGACCCTCGCCGCTCCCACCCGCTGACCAAGGCGTTCAAACGAGTGATCGTGACCGACTCATTGCGAGCGGCTCTGGACGGGCGCAAACGGTTACAGATCAGCATCGTCGTCGGCGATGAGGAGGGCGGGAAAAAATCGCGCAAGAGCAAGAAAAAGGATGCGAAAAAACGGCCGGCCAAACTGTTCGACTGCGCCGGACTGCAGATCGTCACGTTCGCCTGACAGCGGCGAGATCCGCCGCCTCGTCCACGTCCTGCAACTCTGGCAGCAGGGCGACGCGCGCGCGGCCGAGACTGGCGAGCGTATCGGTCATGGCGTATTCGCTCGACCAGCGCACTCCGTCGAACAGCCCCGATGCCGCCCTGCGCGGGGTTCTCTTCATGGCGATCAGGTAATACCCGCCATCGGGACATGGGCCGAGCGCGGCGTCGTGCTCGCCAAGCGCATGAAACGCGGCTGCGACATGGGCCGAGCCGAGATCAGGGATATCCGTGCCGACGATCGCCAATGGCCCCGGCGGCAAATCTCGGAACGCCCGCCCCATCCGTGCGCCCAGATCGCCGTCGCCCTGGGGCCAGCGCGGCAGGTGCGCTGGCCAGACGCGGCTCATCTCGCCTTCATGATCGGGAGAGACGGCGAGCCATGTCTCCCAGCGCGGATCGGAGGAGAGCCGCCGGATCAGCCGCGCGGAATGATGGCGGCACCACCATGCCGCCCGAATATCTCCGATCGCCCGCCCAAGCCGGGTCTTCACCCGCCCGGGATGCGGCTCTTTCAGGAACACCAGCACGCGGCACCTGTAGATGGGATCAGCTCTCATCAATCTGTTCCGCCAGGGCCGCATTCGGGTGCGCGCCTCCCCTCGCATAGCGCTTGGCCAGCCAGACCGGCGATGCGCCCAACCTCCAGACCAGGAAAATCGCCAGATTGCGCGCGCCGCGCCTGAACCAGCCGTCGCGCTGATACCGGTCTGCGCTGGTCAGCGCATCCGCCCCCAGGCGTCGCAGACGTCGGCGGCCGATCTTGCGGATCAGCGCAACGTCCTCCATCAGCGGGATTTCGGGGTAACCGCCGACTTCTCTGTATAGGGAGAGCGGAACCAGCAGCCCCTGATCGCCGTAAGGCAGCGCAAATAGCGTGGACCTTAGATTCGCCCAACCGGAAATGAAGGCAGGAGCGAACCCGTCCGCCAGAAACCGGTGTCGGAAATAGGCGGCCTTTCGCGGGTGGGTCTGGACGTGCCGCTTCACCGCATCGATCCAGTCATGCGACAATCTGGTGTCGGCGTGAAGAAACAACACCCAGGCGCCGCGCGCCGCCTTTGCGCCCGCGGCCAACTGCGAACCCCGCCCCTTGGGCGCGGTGACGGATTCCGCCCCAATGGCGTCGGCGATGTCATGGATCTCATCGGTCGATCCGCCATCGGCGATGATTAATTCCCCGACGACACCCTCGATAACGCCATCAGCGATTGCGCCAAGCGTGGGTCCGATATTCGGCGCCGCGTTGAGCGTGGGAATGATGACCGAAACTGGCGCCGATGGCATCTCAGACGGCCTCCCATCGCGCGCGCGCGCGCTCCGTCAGGCGAATGACAACAAGACCCGCCACGCCGCTCAGCGCAAACCCGCTGAGAAGCGGATCGACCGTTCCCTCGAAGCGCGCCGCGATCCAGCCGCCGAGCAGCATGGCGATCAAAGTGGAGAGCGAAGCGACGACGGAGGAAGCGACGCCTGCGATGTGGCCCATCGGCTCCAGCGCCAGCGCGTTGAAATTGCCGAAGGTCACGCCAACACAGAAGAAGATCGGGCCAATCAAGGCCAGAAACAGCCAGAGTGGCGGATTACCGCCAAACACAAACGCTGAAACCGCGAAGCCGACCGAGGCGCAAACAGTCATCGCCACGATCGCGGTCAGGGTCAGCGGCCGCATGCCATAGCGGCCGACCAATCTGGCGTTTACCAGCGTCGCCGCGCCGAAGCAGGCCGCCATGGAGGCGAAGGCGAGCGGGAACAGCCCGCCCAGCTTGTAGACGTCGCGATACACCTGCTCCGCAGTCGCCAGATAGGCGACGAACGCGCTGAAGGTGAGGCCGGTCAAAATCGAGTATCCCAGCGACACCGGATGGGTCAGCGTTTCGCGGAACGCCCCGGCGATGCGGCGCAAGGAAAAGGTTGCGCGCTTGTCCGCCGTCAAGGTCTCGGCCAAACCCAGCCATAGCCAGACGGTGCCGATCAGGCCCATCGCGAACATGGTCACGAAAATCGCCCGCCAACCGGCCAACGCCGCCACCCCCTGCCCGATCGCCGGCGCCAGCATCGGCGCGAGAATGAAAATCGACGACATCAGAGAGACCACGCGCGCCATCGCCCGGCCTGCATAAAGATCGCGGATAATGGCGATGGAAACGATCCTGGGGCCGCCCGCGCCAAAACCCTGCAACACCCGGCCAAGCTGCATCGCCTCGAACGACGTCGCCATGATGCAGATCGCCGAGCCGATCACGAAAATCAGAAATCCGGCCTGCGCCGCAACCTTGCGGCCGAAGGAATCCGACAACGGCCCGAAGAAAAGCTGAGACAGCGCAAGACCGGCGAAGAGATAGGTGACGATGTCCTGCCGCGCATTGCCCGAATTTTGACCAAGCGCGGCCGACATCTCGCCCATCACCGGCAGCATCGCGTCGGTGGAGAACGCGATCACCGAGCTCATCAGCGCCATCAGCCCGATAAAGGCAAGAGAGACGCGCTGTTCCCCCTCCTCCATCGCCGCGCCGTCGGCGGGGTTCATCCCGTCCAGCCTTCCTGAAACCTCACTGGCTGTCCGCCCGCCGCGCCGGTCAGTTCATCTTCCCACATCACGCGGCGACCGCGGATGATGGTTCCCTTGGGCCAGCCGGCGGCGGTCATCCCCGCATAAGGCGTCCAGCCGCATTTCGAGGCGATCCAGTCATCGGTGATCTCGCGCCGCGCCTTCAGGTCGACAATAGTGAAATCCGCGTCGTAGCCCTTGGCGATCCGGCCTTTGCCGGCGATGCCGAAAATCCGCTGCGGTCCATGGCTGGTCAGGTCCACGAAGCGCTGCAAGGTCAGCCGGCCCTCCGCCACATGGTTCAGCATGATCGGCACCAGCGTCTGCACGCCCGGCATGCCGGACGGGCTTTCGGGATAGGGCTTGTCTTTCTCTTCGCGCGTATGGGGCGCGTGGTCGGAGCCAAGCACGTCGATCACGCCCTGCCGCAGCGCCTCGAAGATCGCGTCGCGATGGGCCGCGCCGCGCACCGGCGGGTTCATCTGGATGTAGGTTCCCAGCCGCGCATAGTCGACATCCCCGTCGAACGTCAGATGGTGCGGCGTCGCCTCGGCGGTGATCAGATCCTTGTTCGCGGCGAGGATCGGCAGTTCGTCAGCGGTGGAGATATGCAGCACATGGACTCGGCGATTGTTCTTACGCGCCAGACCGATCAGCCGCTCGGTGCACATCAGCGCCGCTGTGGCGTCACGCCATTCCGGGTGGCTGGACGGGTCGCCCGCCCTGCGTACGTCCTTGCGTTCGACGAGACGGCTTTCCTCCTCGGAATGCACAGCCACGGGGCGGCGGCCATTGGCCAGCACCCGGTCCACATGCTCGGTTTCCTCGACCAGAAGGTCGCCGGTGGAGGAGCCCATGAACATCTTGATCCCGGCGCAGCCTTCTCGCCGTTCGGCCTCGGCCAGAAGATCCACATTCTCGGCCGCGGCGCCGAACCAGAAGGCGAAGTCGCACTGTATACGGGCTCGGCCGCGGGAAATCTTGTCCTCAAGCGCCGCGAAATCGGTCGTGGTCGGCTTGGTGTTCGGCATTTCGAAAACAGCGGTCACACCGCCCAGAGCAGCCGCTTTCGCGCCGTGCTCGAGATCCTCTTTCCACTCAGAGCCCGGCTCGCGGAAGTGCACCTGGCTGTCGATCACGCCCGGCAAGACGTGAAGGCCGGCGACATTCACCACCTCGCCGCCCTGCCGGTCCGACAGGTCGCCGATCTCAACAATCTTTCCGCCGTCGACGCCGATATCCGCGGGTCCGACGCCATCCTGATTGACGACAGTTCCGCCCTTGAGGATCAAATCAAAGCTCGTCATGGCCCCTTCCCTTCGATGCCGGCGCGTTATAGCGGGGTGCACGCATGGACGCGACGCCTATATGTAGAGCGTCAGGCACGAAGTCAGGAAAGAAAAGCGCGATGGACGGCTGGAAAGGATTTCGGGACGATCGGCGCGCCATTCTGCGGTTGAGCGGGAAGGACGCTCGAGCTTTTCTTCAAGGGCTGATCACAAACGACATGGACCGGGTCGGGCCTGATTCGCCGCTCTACGCCGCCATGCTGACGCCGCAGGGCAAGTATCTGTTCGACTTTCACATCTTCGACGCCGCGCCGATGGGTATTGCGGATGCGTTTCTTCTGGACGTGGCCGCTGACCGGGCGGAGGACCTCGCCAAAAGGTTGAGCATGTACCGGTTGCGCCGGGACGTGGCCATCGCCGGAGCCAGCGGTGATTTCGGCATTGCGCTGGCTTGGGACGGCCTGTTTCAGAAAACTGGAACGTGTGGCGCAAAAACCATAATTCTCCCGGATTCCCGGCATCCCGCGCTGGGCGTTCGAATCATCGCAGCTGACCCAGAGAGTGCGTTGAATTCGCTGGGCGCGGCCCCGTCGACCGCCGCCGATTACGACGCGCTGAGGGTAGCGCTGGGGGCGCCGGAAAGCGGGGCGGAACTGATCCCGGATGAAAGCTATATCCTGGAGAACCGGTTCGAAGCGTTGCATGGCGTCGATTTCAAAAAGGGCTGCTATGTGGGCCAGGAAGTGACCGCCCGCATGAAGCACAAGACCGCCCTTCGAAAGGGTCTGGTCCGCGTATCTGTTGCGGGGGATGCGCCATCGACGGGTACGGGGATCACGGCGGACGGTAAGCCTGCAGGGACATTGTTCACCACCGCGGGCGGCGAAGGTCTGGCGCATGTCAGGCTGGATCGCGCGCGGAATTGCACGCTGCGGGCAGGCGTGGCCACACTCTCAATAATCGACTGATTTAAAAGGAAAAACGGCCCGAACGGCACATTGCCGCCAGACCGTTCGAATGATCAGCCGCGACCGCAGTCCGGCTGAACGCTTTAGGTAAAGGTCAGCTCGCGATCCGAATAGACCGTCAGCCCGTCGTCGAACTCATAGAAGAAGTATGCGCTGACATCTTCGCCCAGAACACTCAGCCCATCGGGCGCCGCGCCGGCCGAGACCACTTCGTTGCCTTCGCCCAGCAGGATGTTCACATCGACATCCGAGGTGAAGACAACCTTGTTCTCCATATCCGGCACAAGCTGCTCAAGCGGCAGGTCAACGCGGGATATATCAACCGACTCCTCGCCCATCGCCTGCGCGCCATCCAGCGCGCTTGCGAGATCGTCAAAGGGGTCGACAATTAGGTCCATAAACTCTTTTTCCGCAGCCATACTTTTACTCTCGATAACCTCTGCGTATCTCAATGGCGAAAAGTGTCAAGAATACGAGGATGATCGGGATCAACCACGCAGCTATGTCCGTCCACGCCGGCTCATCCGACAGGGTTGTCCACAACTCGGCCAGATTGCTGGCCTTCTCCTTAACAGCGATGAACTCCACGCCTTTTTACTCTCCCGTATGATCGCTTCCGGGTTGAACGCGCCCGACGGTGTGGCCTGTGTCCGCCGAACGCGCCTGGTTCTGTCTACAGCTCGTCCGGGAAATCCAGGTTCCCGGAATAACAAATGCACTGTTTCGTGTGCACTTCGTCGATCTCTCCGTTGCTGGCGTAGCCTTCGGCGATGCCGCAATGGGTCTTCGCATGAGCGGCGACCGCGCTGATCGGCGCGCTAGTGGCGAGCGCGACCTGCTCATTAAAGATCGTTTCAGACTTTTCCTTGCGGGTGCGCAGGTCGTCCAGCATTCCGGCCGCCGTCGCATCTTCGGCGAGCTCAACGGTCTGATAGCTGATGCAGACGCCGCTTGTGATGATCACGCCGACGACGCGGGTGGTCACGCGACGATTTCGCCGCTCCTTGCCCTGGGTGTCGACGGCCAGTTCCTCCTCGCCGCGGCTGGCGACCGAGTCCATGCGATCGTCAGCGATACCCAGCGACACCAGATACGCCTCAGCCGCGCGTGCGCGGCGCAGGCCAAGATCCTGATTATAGCCTTTCGACCCGACAGCATCCGTATGGCCGTCCAGAAGAATGCGCGCCTCGGGATTGGCTTTAAGCCAGTCCGCCTGCTGTTGCAGGATCCCGGAGGCCTCACTATCGACGTTATCCTTGTCGAAATCAAAGAAGACAACCGCAGGCGCCTCGGCCTGGAAGCTATCTGAAAGTTCCTCTACGCCAGCCGCGGCCGTTCCGGCCCACGCGACTGCGACACACATGGCCGCTGCGGCCATTCGCATGCCAACCCCCATTTTTACCCCCTTAACATTCAACTCGGCGCGCCAATAGCCTGTCGCGCCACTATCGGTTTAACGCCAGCTCTCGTCGGCATATTGGGCCTCTTGAGCGGAAAAATCAAAGTTAAACTGGAGTCGTTGTCTGAAGTAAGGCAGATAATCGACCGAACTATAGCGGTTCTTCCCTGCTTGGAGAGGCAGACATTTTCGATGGCGGCGCCGCCTCGACCCGACACAAAATCGCGGATTCTGGTGAAGGGGCGCATATAATTTAGCGCAGGCGCACTCTCGTCAGAGTCGAGGTCCGGGCGGGCCATAAGCTGGCGCGCCAACCGATTAAAATGAACTGGCTGGCCGTCGTCAGAGGCCAGAATGCAGGCCGAAGGACAGACATCCGCAACTCGCTTCAGATCGACCCCGCCCGCGCGGGCACGTTCCTCCTCCCGCGCCGATTCCAGATAGTCGATGGCGCGGGCGCGTAGGCGAGCGGTCAGATTATCGCCTTCGCCTAGTTGTTCCTTTTCTTCCCAGACGATCTCACCGGTGCGCTTACCAAGCGATTCGGCCAGTTCGTCCAAGGCGCTCCAATAGCGATCATCCATGCGGACAGCGACCCTTGCACCATCCTTTTGCGCGAACCTCGTGCGCTTACTCATCGCTTACTCCCAAATACTCAATTCGACCACGCGCCCAGCATGCCTGATCACGAGACCGCCACTCAAGCCATGCCCTATGCATACATATGTATAGGTCAAAATTTAACGGTTAGCAACCCAAACGAGAGCCGCGTGCATGCGTCGCAGCGTCGTCAATTCGCCACATCAGGAGAACTGACCGCGTCGCAACACGCTTTACAGGAGAACAGGGCGAGACAGAGCCTGCATTTGTGTGCATTACTGCAACGCTAGGAAGTCCAAGAAACGAAGGCACCGGCGATCACGCTCACTTATCGTGTTAGGTATTAGACAAAAGCGCCTAAATTCGCTAACTTAATTGGGAAGCTCGCTGGGGGAGTAGTTATATGTACGAGATGAAAGGCTCGGCCATGGGCCGATTTGCCTGTCAGGTGCGCACGGCTTTGCTTGGCTCGGTTGCGATGATCGCGGTTACCAGCAATGCGTCCGCGATGGATTTGACCGAAGCAATGACCGTGGCGATTGAAACGTCGCCGGAGATTCAAGAAGCTGCGGCGACCAAGGAAGGGATCGAGTTCGAACTTCAGCAGGGGCGCGGCTTGTATTTCCCGCGCGTCGATCTTGAAGCACGCATCGGCCCTCAGTTGTTCGATACGCCAGGCACCCGCCTGCGCGGCGACGATGACGAGTGGCGCACCGGCAGCGAAGTCAGCGCGACGCTTGAGCAGCTGCTGTTCGACGGCTTCGGCACCAACGCTGAAGTGGAACGTCAAGCCTGGCGCGTGGACGCCTCATCCTACCGCGTTCTGGAGCGCGGCGAAGTCATTGGCCTCGACGCGGCGCAAGCCTATCTGGACGTGCTGCGCCAGGACGAACTTCATGCGATCGCTCAGGCGAATGTGGATTACCATGCGGTCAAGGTTCGTGAGATCAATTCAGGCGTACGCAGCGGTGTGCTCGGCGTCGGCGACCAGCAGCAGGCGCGTGAGCGTCTGGCGGCGGCCCGCGCGACCCTCGCTGAATTCGATGAAGCGCGCGAGGCGTCTCGAATTCGCTATCGTCGCGTGGTCGGGCTGAATCCTGTCGGATTGTCTGAACCGACGCCTGTAACCGCGCTGCTGCCCAAGAATTTGGATGAAGCGCTGACCATGGGCCGGCAGAACAGCCCGCGGATCATGTTCTCGCAGGCCGATATCGGCACCGCCTACGCGGAATGGAAAGCCGCCCGCGCTGAGTACTGGCCAGAGGTCGTCGCCGAGATTCGGGGGCGGGCCTCCAATGATCAGGATGGGGTCGATGGCCGCGAGGATGAAGTCAGCGCGCAACTGGTCGCCCGCTATCGCCTGTTCGGCGGAGGAATCGACTCGGCGAATGTTCAGGAGCATATCCGTCATATCGACGAGCGCCGTGCGGTCTTGAACCGCGAAGCGCGCGATCTGGATGAGCTGGTCGCCAATTCCTGGAATTCGATGACGATCGTGCGCTCTCGCCGCGTGTTGCTGGAAGAGCAGCGCGACGAAGCTGCGCAGGTGCTGAATTCTTACGAGCGCGAATTCAATGTCGGCGTTCGGTCTCTGCTCGACGTTTTGGATACCCAGAATGCGCTGGTGCAGGCTCGGGTCTCATCGACCACGGCGCGCTACACCGAAAGTTTCTCGGAATACCGGGTTCTCGCGAGCATGGGCACGCTGCTCAGTTCAGTGGGAATTGCGGCGCCGGATGAATCGGCCGCCTGGGCTGTTGAGAACGCCCGCGCGCCGGCAGTGCCAGATAGCGAGGATATGACCCGATCTTCAGATCCTTGGCCATTGACGGGAGCTTTCTTTAAAGATCGGTAAGTTTTGTTTAGCTTAGTGTTGACCTGAAACTGTCAGGTCTGCGCGTGTGAGTGGGTAGAAGCGCAATGGATGCCGCCGCCAGCCGTTCCTGGTTGGAAGACGACTCAGAGATGAAAGCATGGTCCGAGCGCGGCTCGGACCCTCTGGTCGCGTGCTTGTCCCACTGCCTTCGCGATGTTGGAATTCCCGCGGGCGACTCAGCCATCGTCGCCGGACTGCCGGTCGAAAGCGGGCGCTTGACGCCCTCCGGCGCGCTGCGCGCCGCATCCCGCCTTGGCGCCTCAGCCGCGCTCAGCAAACGCAACTTCAACCGCATCAACCCGATCATTCTGCCCGCTATCCTGCTGCTGGCTGATCGCGACGCCTGCGTGCTGATTTCGCTGGACGAAAAGGCCCGAACGGCCGAGGTGTTCTGGCCCAGCCGCTCGGATGAGCCATTCACGGTCGACCAGCGTCAGCTTGAGCAGCTCTATATCGGCGCGGCGATCCTGTTCAAACGTGACGAGACCAAAGCGGCCGGCGCGGGCTCTGCTGAGCGGAAACCCAAGCACTGGTTCTGGTCCACGATCTCTCGCTATTACCCGGCCTATATGCAGATCGTGCTGGCGGCGGCGCTGATCAACATGCTGGCTCTGGCCAGTCCGCTGTTCATCATGAACGTCTATGACCGCGTGTTCCCGAATGCGGCCATGTCGACACTTTGGGTGATGACGGCGGCGGTCGCGATCGCCTTCCTGTTTGACATGCTACTGAAGATCGTGCGCGCGGTGACCGTCGATGCGATCGGCAGACGCATTGATATTCTACTGTCCAGTCAGCTGTTCGACCATGTCGCCAACATGAAGCTGGAGGCTCAGCCGAAAGCGACAGGCGCGCTGTTGAACCACCTGAAGGACTACGAGCATCTACGCGACTTCTTCTCGTCAGCCACGATCGTCGCCTTCACCGACCTTATGTTCATCTTCATTCTGATCGGCATTGTCTATGTGATCGGCGGTCCGCTGTTCTGGATTCCGGTCGGGGCCGCCGTCGCCGTGTTGCTGATCACGCTGTTGACCCGCCTGCCGCTGATCCGCGCTTCTGAAGCGGCGCAGGAAACCGCCGCGGCCAAGAACATTGTCGCGGTGGAGACGCTCGGCGCTCTGGAGTCGGTGAAAGCGCTGACCGCTGAGGGCCGCATGCTGCGAGGCTGGGAACTTGCCGTTGCGCAATCGTCGGCCACGCAGGCGGCGGTGCGGTTTTGGTCGATGCTGGGCACCACCCTTTCAGGATTCGCCATGCAGGCGACTTCGGTCGCTGTCGTCATCGGCGGCGTCTATCTCGCCTCTGAAGGCGAAGTCACGATGGGCGCGGTGATCGCCTGTGTGATCCTGTCCGGCCGGGTCGTGCAGCCGCTCGGGCAGATCGCGACGACCGTCGTGCGCGGTCAGTATGCGCTTTCGACGCTCACAAAGCTGAACCAGATCATGGCGAGCCCACGTGAATCGGGCGCCGACGCCAGCTATATCGACCGCGCTGTCACCGAAGGTCGCATCAAGTTCGATCACGCGACGATCAGCTACCCGGAAGCCAGCAGCCCGGCCCTGGCGGATGTCAGCTTCAATGTTAAGGCCGGCGAAAAAGTGGGCGTCATTGGCCGCATCGGGTCTGGCAAAAGCAGTTTGTGCAGGCTGGTCGCAGGACTTTACACGCCGCAATCGGGCGAAGTTCTGATCGACGGCGTAGACATTCGCCAGCACCATCCACGCGCCCTGCGTCGCTCCGTCGGTATGGTGCCGCAAGAGGTCGTGCTGTTTTCCGGCACGCTGCGCGAGAACATCGCCTTCGCCAAGCCAGAGGCGTCGGACACCGAGATCGTCGAAATTGCCGAATTGGTTGGCGTGAACGAGATCGCCAGCCGCCATCCCTCGGGCTATGACATGCCGATCGTCGAGCGTGGCCGGAACCTTTCCGGAGGGCAGCGCCAATTGGTCGGCCTGGCCCGCGCTCTGATCCTGAACCCGCGCATTCTGGTGCTGGATGAGCCGACAAGCTCTATGGACGCAGCGACCGAGCGGATGTTTACTCAGTGTCTGCAGAAGATCGTCGATCGGCGAAACGTCACGCTGGTGCTCTCGACCCACCGCTCCAGCATGCTGGCGCTGGTTGACAGGCTGATGGTGCTTGAAAAAGGGCGGCTGGTTGCAGACGGCCCCAAGGCGAAAGTTATCTCTGAGCTGAAAAAAGCCGCCGGCGGCGGCGCAGGGATCGCGGGGTAGTCCATGTCTCGCAGCGCCACCTGGAAGGATTTCGAGTACGCCGACACGGTCGCAGCCGCGATGTATCGCAGCGGCAATCCATTCGCGCGCCTGTTGCTGCTGGTCATCACATTCCTGTTCGTCGTTGGAATTTTCGTCGCCGACCGCGCCTATCTGGACGAGGTCACCCGAGGCGACGGACGTTTTATTCCGTCGGGCAAGGCGCAGATCATGCAAAGCCTCGAAGGCGGCCTGATCGACGAGATTCTGGTGCGTGAGGGCCAGACAGTCGAAAAGGGGCAAGTGCTGCTCAGGATCGACGACGCCGGCGCAACGGCCGATTTCGGCGAGCTGATCACCCGCAAGCTGGCGCTCGATATCCGCATGGCGCGGCTTGCGGCCGAGGCGAACGGGGCGGAGGAAGTGGCCTTCCCCGAGCAGGGTGGCGAGCAGGCCGAGACGACAGCATTTCAGGAACGCATGTTGTTCGAAACCCGCCAGGCTAATCTGGAAAGCCAGATCAACATCCTGCGCGAGCAGGTGGCTCAGAAGTCGAAAGAGTCGGAAGAACTGCGCAACTCCATCGAGCGTCTGACCAGGCGCGTCACGCTGATCCGCGAAGAGAAGCGCCTGAAGGAAAGCTCCGGCGTCGTCCCGCGGGTGCAGATTTTGCCGCTGGACCGAGAGATCAACGAGACCAATCGGGAGATCGAGAACACGCGCACTTCGGTGGCGCGTGTGGAATCCGAGGTCCGCGAGATCGAACAGCGGATGGAGGAGCAGCGCTTCGCCTTCAAACAAGATGTCGAGGATCAGATTTCCCGCAGCCAGGCTGAGATCGACGTGATTGAAGAGCGGCTTCGCGCCGCGCGGGACCGCGTCATCCGGACTGACCTGCGCTCGCCTGTGGACGGCGTCATCTCCACGATCAGCGTGAACACGATCGGCGGCGTTATCGGCCCCGGCGCGGATATTCTGGAAATCGTTCCGCTGACAGAGGGGCTTCTGGTCGAGGCGCGGGTGCGCCCGCAGGACATCGCCTTCATCGCGCCAGGCCAGACCGCCAAGGTGCGCGTCACCGCCTATGACTTCTCGATCTACGGCGCCATGGAAGGCGAAGTGGAGCGGGTGGGCGCCGACAGCCGCACCGATGACGCCACCGGCGACGTCTATTTCCCGGTCACCGTACGCACCAACCAGAACGCGCTGGAGCATCAGGGCCAGACCCTGCCGGTCAAGCCCGGCATGGTGGCGACGGTCGATGTGCTGACCGGGAGCAAAAGCATTCTCGACTACGTGCTGAAGCCGCTGCGCAAGGCCCGTTACGAGTCGCTGTCCGAGCGCTAAGCTCCTCCTCCAGAACGACTTTCAGAATCCGTTTGGAGCGACTCTGGCCGCGGCGCTATCATGGCGCTGCGGCGAAAGGTGGGGAACGTCGCCTCAAATCACATATCCGGACCCTTAAGGCGCGGCCGCCGGCCGGCCTCCTTTCCGGATTTAGACTATGGAGGAAGACCATGGGCTACTCTGTCGAGGGCGATCTTCTGGAAGTCTGTAACTGCAAAGTTCTGTGCCCGTGCTGGATTGGCGAGGATCCTGACAACGGCTATTGCGAGTCCTCTTTCGCCTACAGGTTCAATTCAGGAGAAGTAGACGGCGTCGACGTGACCGGCGTCGTGGCGGCGGCGAATGTCAAGATTCCGGGTAACGTTCTGCAAGGAAACTGGACACGCCAGCTCTATGTCGATGACGGCGCGAGCGACGCTCAAGCATCGGCGGTGGTCGACTTGCTGACTGGCAAGAAAGGCGGACCACTGGCGGACCTCGCGGCGCTGATCGGGACGGAACTGGACGCGAAACGCGCGCCGGTCATCTTCGAACTCGTCGAAGGAAAAGGCACGCTCAAGATCGGTGATTTCGTCGAAGCGAAGATGGAGCCGTATCGCGGCCCAACGGGCGCGGTGACCACCCTGAACGAGAGCATCTTCACCACCATTCCAGGCGCACCAGCCTATGTGTCGAAGGCCGAGCACTACCGGGCCAAGGACGACAATATCGGGCTGAACCTCAAACTGGAGAACCACAACGCGATTCAGGGCGCGTTCCGGTTCGAAGCCTGAGACGCGCGCCCCGCGTTCGATGATCGACGCTGCGACCCATAAACGAGCATTCTACGCCGCTGGGCTTGGCCTGACGGCGCTGGCCTGGTTGCTGCTTTGGGTGTGGGCGGACAGCCCCTATGGCCGCTATCTGGATCATGGCGACTGGACCAGGATCGGGATCATGGGGTCAATCTGCGCCGCCGTGCCCTTCGGCGAGGCGCTGGCGCCGGCCGTCCTCTACGTCGCCGGTTGGGTGCTGATGCTGAGCGCCATGATGCTGCCGACGACGCTGCCGGTTCTCTCTGTCTATGCAGGACTGATCCGTAGCCGCCCGGATCGGCGGCTGCTGCTGGCGCTGGCGGTCGCCGGCTATCTGGCGGCGTGGATCACATTCGGGATCGCCGCGCATCTAGCGGATCTGGCGCTGGCCGCGGGCGTTCGACGCATGGACTGGCTGGTGTTCAACGGCTGGGCCATCGGCGCGGCGGTGCTGGCCGGCGCGGGTCTCTTTCAGTTCACGGAGTTTAAACGGCGTTGCCTCGACAAATGTCGCATGCCGCTGAGCTTCGTCATGGAGCACTGGCGCGGAAGGACGGAACGCGCCGACGCGCTGCGGCTGGGCTGGCGGCATGGCCTGTTCTGCGTCGGATGCTGCTGGGCGCTGATGCTGCTGATGTTCGTTGTCGGCACGGGCAATGTAGGCTGGATGCTTGTGCTGGCCGCCATCATGGCGACCGAGAAGAATTTCCGCTGGGGCCGCAGACTCAGCACGCCTCTTGGCGTTGGCCTGATCGTCTGGAGCGGCGCGCTGGTGGCGATGAACGCCTGAGTTTCAGGGAGGATGACATGAGCGATGCGAAACCCTCTGGATGGGACGGGACGATCCGCGGGAAGCCCGCGCAAGGGGCCGAGGCGACGCGCACGCGCACGACCTCGATGAAGGACGTCGAGATGTTCACGGAGATTACCGGCGACCGGAACCCGATCCACTATGACGAAGCGCTGGCGAAGGCCTCCTCTTTCGGCAAGCTGATCGTCCAGGGCGGTGTGACGACAGGCCTGTTCAACGCGGTGGTGGCCGAAGACCTTCCGGGACCGGGAACGGTGTTTCTTGAGACGCGCTGGAAATTTCTGAAAGGCGTCGGGATTGGCGAGGCGATTTCGGCGACAGTCAAGGTGCTCAGCGTCCGCGACGACAAGCCGATCTGCGAGCTGGAGACATTGATCCGCGATGCGGCTGGGGAAGAAGTGGTTTCGGGAATCGCGACAACCTACACGATGCCGCTCGAGCGTTGAGGCGCGTCAGTTCAACGGCGTCAGCCAGTAGTCGAATCCGCCCGCCGCCTGCGCAATAACCGGCGCGACCGCGGACGCTTCACGATCGTCCTCGGTCGTCGTCAGGCCGTCGGGACGCAGCCGAGGCAGAGGCGAACGGGCGCCCGCGCCGCGCGTGGCCGCTTGCGCGTCATCGATAAAGGCGGCGGCCTTGATCAGATAGCCCCTCGTCTCGGCGAATGGCGGCACGCCATTGTATTCCTCGATACGGTGCTCTCCGGCGTTGTATCCGGCGAGCGCCAGCACATGGTCGCCTTCGAAATGGTTCATCAGAAAGGCGAGATATTTAGCGCCGCCCATCACATTCTGGGCGGGATCGAAGGAATCCTCGACACCGAAACGTCCGGCCGTTTCGGGCATCAACTGCATCAGCCCCTGCGCGCCGACCGGGCTGACCGCCTTTGGGTTCCCGTTCGATTCGATACCGATCACAGTCACAATCAGATGGGTCTGCACCCCGGTGGCCTGATGGGCCGCGTAAATCTCTTCTCCGAACTCGCCGAAAATGCGATGCGCCTTTTCCTCAGAGCCGTAGTGGCCGAGCTTTTTCTTGACGCGGACGGACTCGATCAACGCCAGATCCAATTTTGCGCCGTCCTGCTCAACCGCCTTGTCCAGATCCTTCCAAACCGCTTTCACGTAAATCGAGCCGCCACGATATCCGCGCCGGCCGCGCTCCGAGCGGCGCTTGAGCCGGTACAGAAGCGAACGGGTGATGGGAATGGTCTCAGCCGCCTGAACCGGGCTGGCGCCGATCAGGTGCGTGCTGACAGACCCCAGCGGCATGAACATGGGAACAGACAGCGCCAAGATGGCCACCGCCTTTATCAGCCTGGTGTTTGCAATTGCGCCCAACGGCAAGCTCCCTGCGAATTCAACGCACTGTTCAACGCCAAGCCGCGCCGGGGGCCCGGCGCGGCACTGCTTGCCTCAGAGACCGATTATAACGGCTTCTACGGGGATTCGAAAGTTCAGGGCGATCCGCCCAACGCGATCTGAGATCGCGTGAAGTAGTGGCGGCGCAAAGTCGGAAGGTTGAGATGCGAATAAGCGACGCCAGCCTGAATGGAATAGATGGCCCGGTATTGCGGCAGATTACGATCGACACGCAGCACGTTCGACACATTGTCGAGCACCACTTTTCCCACATCATGGGCGACCGAAAGCACGGCGTGGCCCAAATCGCGGTCTGTGTCCTTCAACACGATGATGCGCATCTTTTTCTCATCGACGCCAAGCGCGCGAAGGATGACGTATTTGGCGATGGTATAGTCCTCGCAGTCGCCGCCGATCCGCAGCGCCTCGGACGGAGACAACCAGCGATCCTCAACACCCGTCGCAAGCCGGTCGCTGGAGTACTGGATTTCGCGGTTCACAAGGCGGTTCACCGCGTCGAGCTTTTCATGCAACGGGGCGTAACGCAGATGCTCGACCTTGAACGCTACATTGGCGAGCACCGGGTCGGCGCTCATCTCGGGGCGGCGGATCGCAACGGACAACTCCCGCGCATCCGCCTCGACCTGGTCGCGCACAGCGGCCCAGTTCGCAGTTAGGGTCTGATCAATTTTTGTGGAGAGAAGAGATCCGAATTCAGAAGTTTGCGGGGTGGCCGACACACTGGTCGACCAAACCCCCGCAATGACACACACAACACCTAGTAGGCGTCTAAACACGCAACGCATCAGTACACCACTCAAAACACCGAGGTCCTCACTACCGGCCACACCCGATTTCTGAACCTCGAGACTTAATAGAATCTAAAAACTTGATTCTGAAAAGTTATTTTTTTCAATAAGTTGTAGACGTTGATTTAGACGCAGACTGAAGTAAGGCAGAACTTAAAGGCGCTCGCCTCTGTTGCATCGAAGATTCAGCGAATCAAAATCGCAAAAGCACAATATGTTGATTTTAGGGGATCGGAACTGCCCGAATTCGGGCGAAATTGAGTCCATAAGGTTAATTCTTTGGGATAGGTAGACCCCACAAATTGTGATAAAATAAACACAAATTTCGCCGTAAAGCTGCACGGATTTCACGGAAGACTCGCGGGAGTCGCGAGTTAAGGCCTGATTCTACACTTTTAGGCGGGCTAAATTCCAAGCATGACGAGCAGCGCATACCAAAGTGCGACGCCAAATCAGGCGCATTCGACCCCCTACGATTGGGGAATAGACAACGCGAAAGGCGCCGAGCGCTCCATCATGTTTCGCAGAGACATCGCCGAAATGTGGCGCTGGCGCGATCGACACCGGCTCCCACGAAGACGCTCAGACGCCCGCGTCAAAGCACAGTTACGAATGCGCCCCAGCCCGCCAGGGACACTGCCTTGACGCCGCCTTTTACGGGGCGTAGATAACGCCCCGCCTTGGCGAGGTAGCTCAGCTGGTTAGAGCGCAGGACTCATAATCCTGAGGTCGGGAGTTCAAGTCTCCCCCTCGCTACCAACTTTCTTTTCAATCAGTCGAATGCAGCGCTGAACAGCACTGCGCGATGGACGGCTGACAGTCTCTTAAATGTTCTGCTAGGTTGCATGCGACGCAATCATTCGATCAGGGGCAGACCGTGACGCGCAGACCCACATTTCCGTCAGCCCGCCTTTTCCTTACAGCAGCGTTGGCCGCCATAATCCATTTGGGATTCACTCCGCAGGCGCAGGCGCAGGGCGGCCCGGCCGCGATCGTCGAGGATGTGAGCTACGCCACGAATGACTTGCTCGCGTTCGACTATCTCTTCGCCGGGCGAGAGATCCAGGTGCCGGAAGGCCAGACTCTGGTGATCGGCTACCTGTCCAGCTGCGTCCGAGAGACCGTGACAGGCGGCGTTATTCGCATCGGCGCGGAACAAAGCGAAGGCGACGCGGCCATCACGCGAGAAGAGATGGCCTGCGCAGGCGCTGCGACGGTCGCCGGGGCGGACGCTTCAGCCACGGCGCTGACGGCGATCTTTCGTGGCGGCGACCGCGCGCCCGCCAAAGGCGACCGGCCGGTGAACTCCACAATGCCTATCTTCCTGGTTCCTCATAACGCGGCCAAGCTCTCCATCTCCCGCCTCGACGCCGATGCGCCTGAGATTACGGTGAGCGCGACGGACGGGGTGGTCGATATGGGCAGTCTCAGCGCGCCGCCGCTCAGCCCGGGCGGGGTCTATTTCGCGTCGGCCGGCGCCGCCTTCGTCGAATTCGCTGTCGCCGAAGACGCCAAAGCGACGAAGGGGCCGGCGACCCCTCGGTTGGTGCGGTTGCGCTAGCGCGTGACGTCCAATCGCCCAAAACGCGGACGTAAATCCGGCCGGTTGAGGTTGCGACTTGCGGCGGTAGTGACGGTCGCCGCATCCGCGGTCGCGTTCGCCACGCAAGTGACGAGTCCGGCGCTTGGCGGGATCAACATCGATATCCAGCACTTTCTGCGCGATCAGCTGCACAATCCTGCAGCGCCCAATGAAGACGCCGCCGTCGCGCTTGTGGCCATCGATGAGGCGACCTATCTGGACCCCTATTTCGCCAATCGGCCGCGCGCGGTCTGGACGCCGGAGCTCGCTCAGGTGCAGGACGCGGTTTTGGATGCGGGGGCCAGCGTCGTGGCCTGGGATCTTATATTGCCGACCTCCGCGGCTGCATGGACGACGGATGTCGCGCTGGATCGGCCGCTGATGTTCAGCCTGCGCAAAGGAGCGAGCCAGGACCGTGTGATTCTGGGAGAGGCGGCGTTTCGCGGGCGCAGAATTTCACCATTTGCGGGCTACGCGTTCGCGGTGGGCGGCGCAAAAAACATCCGACTGGTGAACACGCTGGTCGATCGGGACGGCGTGGTGCGATCGATCCCTTTGATGGCGTTCGAACAGATGAAGAACGGCTTGAAGCCTGTTCCCGGCCTCGCGCTTGAAGCGGCGCTGAGGGGCGGCGCGGCTGAGCCGGACTGGAGCGCGCGACGGAACCGTCATCTCATCAATTTCGACCCGGTGCGGCCGATCCCGACCTACAGCATATCTGATCTGCGCGCCTGCGCGGAGGCGGGACGGGCCGAATATTTCGCCGATGAATTCAAAGACAAGGTCGTGCTGATCGGGCTGGTTCTCAACCTCGAGGACCGCAAGGTGTCGTCCGACCGATGGATGGCGCGGGAGAACGCGGTCGCCGCGCCGCCTTGCGTGAATAGCCAGACAGAGGCGAGCGGCTATGACCGCACCGCATTCGGCGCGCCGGGTCCGCTGATCCTGTCGACCGCGATAGACAATATGATCACGGGCCACAGCTTCGCTCCTCCGCCCGCCTGGCTGGCGGTGCTGCTGCTTACCGTCCCCTCCCTGTTCACGGCGGCCCTGGCGTTGTTCTTGCGCGTCCCCGCGGCGCTGACGGGCGGCGGCGCGATGATTATGGCGGCCCCCGTTATGGGCGTGGCGTTCCTCGAACAGCTTTGGATCGCGCCTATGATCGAGGGGGCCTCGGCGACCGCGTTCTCTCTGGCCGCGGGCATGGCGATCCGGGTTCTGTTCTCGACCAATCGCGAGGCGGTGCTGAAGCGCGCATTCTCCGCCTATCTGGACGATCGGATGATGAAAAAGCTGCTGGAGGATGAGGAGCCTCCGCGCCTGGGCGGAGAGACGCGCGAGATGACCTCTCTGTTTGTCGATATCGCCGGGTTCTCGGGTATCTCGGAGCGGTTGAGCTCCACCGATCTGGTCGTATTCCTGAACCGGTTTTTCGAAACCATTCAGCGTGAGGTGCAGGCGCGCGGAGGGATGATCGAGCGATTTGCAGGCGACGCGGTGATTGCGATCTATGGCGCGCCGCTGCGAGATCCGGATCATGCCGGACACGCCGTGGACACCGCCATCGCGGCGCGGTCAGCCATCGCGAAGCTGACGGATCCTGAGGGTAACCCGCTGGAAGTCCGGTTCGGCGTCAACACCGGCCCGGCCACGGTCGGCAATATCGGAGCGGAGGGGCGGCTTTCCTACACCGCCATCGGGGACGCGGTGAACCTCGCCTCTCGGCTGGAGGGGGCGAACAAGGCGTTTGGAACGCGGGTGCTGTGCGGCCGCGCTACGAAAGAGGCGACGACCGGCGTCGTTTGGCGAAGGATCGGCGTGGTGCAGGTGGTCGGCCGGGCGGAGGCCGAGCAGGTGTACCAGCCTTTGGGCCAATCGGGAGAGGTCGATCCCGCGCAGGAGGCGGCCGCGGAGGCCTATCACGACGCGCTGGCGCTGGCCGAGGCGGGAGATCTGACCGGCGCATATCGCGCGGCCGAGGCGGCAGCGCTGGAGGGAGACAGACCGGCGCGAACTCTGCGGGCGGAGCTGAAGAGGCGGATCGAGGCGGGCGATCAAAGCCCCTTCGCATTCCAGCTGGCGTCGAAGTAACCTCGCAGGACTACTACATCCACGCCGATCACCTCGTCGCGAATCCCCGCCAGCGACATGCGGCGTTCGGGCATCTCTTGTTCGCAAATTGCATTCGCATCTTCCCAACCGGCTTGTTTCGCCGTTAAAGATCAGGGGCGTATTGGCGGCGGAGCGTGACGAGTATGACGGAACAGGACACTGCGGAACGGCAGGAGGGCTTCAAGGTCGAAGGGGCGAAGCCGCCCTTCTATAATAGCCTGACAGTGCTGGAGGCGGCGCGGCACGGCGATCTGACGCTAGCAGCGACGCAGAACTATGAGTTTCTGCGCGACGCGCAGACCGTGCTGCTGACTGCGGAGGAAATTCCCGCCGCCCAACGCGATTTCCCAGTCGTCTTCTCGGAGGGGGAGTCTCCGGCGCCGCTCGCCGTGCTGGCCGCGCGCGGAGGCGACGCCTATCTGGAGGCGGACGGCGCCTGGCGGGCGGACGTTTATCTGCCGCGCTATCTGCGGCGGATGCCCTTCGCGCTGGCCCGAATAGACGGCAACTCAAAGCATCGCGCGCTATGCGCGGACCTCGATTCAGACTTTCTGACCTCGGATCCGGACGCGCCGGCCGACCGGCGCCTTTTCGATGGCGACACGCCGTCGGAGTTCGGGAGACGCACGATACGAATGTGCGAAGCGTTCGACGTCGCCGTCGCCCGAACGGAGACTTTATGCCGTCGGTTGAGCGATCTGGGCGTATTCGAACGCCGTGCGGTCCAAGTCATGACGCCGCAGGGACCGCGCGAATTTCGCGGTCTGGTCGTAGTATCCGAAACCAAGCTTTGGGCGTTGGACGACCCAACGCTGGCTGGGCTCGCACGCAGTGGCGCATTGACCATCGCAGCCGCGCACCTGATGTCGATCGCTAATTTTAGGAACGCGCAATCAAGGCCCGCGATTTAATTTTTCGCGAAAGGCTACCCCACTACGCGAATATGACCTAAGCTGCGCCGCAGCCACGGGAATGCGCTTCGGTCGCTTACCGGTTTTGCGTGTTTTGCTTAGAGTGGTATCGTTTTGCGCAGGAGGGAGCGCGGGTGCCGATAGACGTCGATTCTTTACTTGTCAGTTTGGGCGGCGATGAGCCCTGCGGCGAGGATCTTGAATACGATCTCTCATTCACTGAGTTAGAGATCGCCGCTCAGCCTACGGAAGAGCATCAGGTCGGAGACAATGTGCTCGAAGGCGCGGAGCCCGATTGGGGCGACGTGAAGGGAAAAGCGCTGGCCGTGCTCGAGCAGAGCAAGGATCTGCGCGCCGCGATATATCTCGCCAATGCAGAGCTTCATCTTGAAGGGTTCCCTGCGTTCGCTGCGGTTCTGGAATACATCAAACGCGTTCTGGACGAATACTGGAACGATGTGCACCCGCAGCTTGACGAGGATGACGACAACGACCCGACCATGCGCGTCAACGCCGTAGTCAACCTGACAAACACGGACACCGTGCTTCGCGCGGTGCGCCGCGCGCCGCTGACCGACTCCCGCGGGTTCGGCCGAATGACGTTTCGTCATATCGAGGTGGCCAATGGCGAAACCACCACGCCGGGCGACATGGACGATCCGCCTGACACGGCGCAGGTTTCCGCCGCATTCCAGGACACGGACGAAGAGACCCGGCAAGCGACTTTCGAGGCGCTGGACAAATGCGTCGAGCTGACCACCGGCATTTCGGACATGTTCGATTCCCGGCTCGAGGCCGGTTTAGGGCCCGATTTGTCGCCGCTGTCGGATGTTCTGAAGAAGATCAAAGCGGCTTGCGCGCCCTTCAGCGGCGGCGCGGGCGGCGGCGACGTTGTTGCGGCCGGCGCTGGCGACGACGGCGCGGCGGTATCGGGCGGCGGCGGCGCCGTGGGTCCGGGACCGAGCGGCGGCGGAATCGGCGGGATCAACAATCCCAACGACGTCCAGAATGCGATCGACCGAATTTGTGAGTATTATGCGAGGGTCGAACCCTCAAGCCCGGTGCCGCTGTTGCTGCAACGCGCGCGCCGGTTGGTCGCCGCCGACTTCCTGACGATCATGAAGGATATCGCCAGCGAGGGCGTCGATCAGGTGAACACGCTCGGCGGCATCGTCGAAGAGCAAGAGTATTGAGCGTGATGGCCGTTGTGGAAGACTACCACCGTCTGGGCCATCATATGGGGAAGAGAACTGGGCGTATCGCCGCTCGCGATCATGCGGCAGCCGTCAAAATGGAGCTGAAACATGGCTGACAGCAGTCAAAAATTCATCGCGCGAAATCGCGCGCCGCGCGTGCAGATCGAATATGACGTCGAGGTGTACGGCGCCGAGAAGAAGGTGCAGTTGCCCTTCGTGATGGGCGTCATGGCCGACCTCTCCGGCAAACCAGAGGATCCGCTTCCGGCTGTCGCCGATCGCAAGTTCCTGGAGATTGACGTCGACAATTTCGATGACCGCATGAAGTCGATGAAGCCGCGCGCGGCGTTCACCGTACCCAACACGCTGACCGGCGACGGCAATCTGGCGGTCGATATCACGTTTGAGAGCCTCGACGATTTTTCGCCGGCCGCCATCGCGCAGAAGGTGGAGCCGCTGAAGAAGCTGTTCGACGCGCGCACCCAGCTGTCCAACCTGATGACCTATATGGACGGCAAGCAGGGCGCCGAGGACCTTTTGACCAAGATTACGCAGGACCCCGCGGTTCTTCAGGCGCTCGCTGCAGCGCCTGCTGAGGATGGCGACGAAGACAAAACGGAAGAGTGACAATGGCCGAAGCTGAAACCCAAGACGCCGCCGCGGAAGGCGCGGTCTCCTTCGCTGAAAGCGATTTCTCCGCCCTGCTTCAGAAAGAGTTCCGGCCCAAGTCGGATCAGGCGAAAGAAGCGGTCGAAGGCGCCGTGCGCACGCTCGCCGAGCAGGCGCTGGCGAACACGACGCTGGTCAGCGACGAGTCGCTGAAGACCATCGAGGCGATGATCGCGGCGATCGACGCCAAGCTGACCGAGCAGGTCAACCTGGTGCTGCACCATGCGGATTTCCAGGGGCTGGAATCAGCCTGGAGAGGCCTGCATTTTCTGGTCAACAACACCGAGACTGACGAGCAACTGAAAATCCGGGTGCTCAATATCTCGAAGAAGGACCTCCACAAGACTCTTAAGAAGTTCAAGGGCACCGCCTGGGACCAGAGCCCGATCTTCAAGAAGATGTACGAAGAGGAATACGGTCAGTTCGGCGGCGAGCCCTATGGCGCGCTGGTTGGCGACTATTATTTCGACCACAGCCCGCGCGACGTCGAGATCCTTGGCGAAATGTCAAAGGTGGCCGCCGCTGCGCATTGCCCGTTCCTGACGGGCGCCGAGCCCAGCCTTTTCCAGATGGACAGCTGGCAAGAGCTTTCCAATCCACGCGATCTGACCAAAATCTTCCAGACGCCGGAATACGCCGCCTGGCGAAGCCTTCGGGAATCCGAAGACGCCAAATACGTCGCGCTGGCGATGCCGCGGTTCCTTGGCCGCCTGCCCTACGGTTCGAAAACCGATCCGGTCGAGGCGTTTGATTTCGAAGAGGATACGGAAGGCGCGAGCTCAGACAAATACGGCTGGGTCAACGCCTCTTACGGTATGGCGCGCAACATCACGCGGGCGTTCAAATCGTATGGCTGGTGCACGCGAATTCGCGGCGTCGAATCCGGCGGCGCGGTCGACAGTCTGCCGACCCACACTTTCCCGTCAGACGATGGCGGCGTTGACATGAAATGCCCGACCGAAATTGCGATTTCGGACCGGCGCGAGGCTGAATTGGCCAATAACGGCCTGATGCCGCTGATCCACCGCAAGAACAGCGATATGGCGGCCTTTATCGGCGCCCAATCGCTGCACAAACCCGCTGAATACGACGATCCGGATGCGACAGCTAACGCCAATCTGGGCGCGCGTTTGCCCTATCTGTTCGCAACCTGTCGTTTCGCTCACTATCTGAAATGCATGGTTCGCGACAAGATCGGCTCATTCAAGGAGCGCGAAGACATGCAGGCGTGGCTTCAGAAGTGGATCGACCAGTATGTCGACTACTCTGAGAACTCGCCGGAGGAGGAGAAAGCCCGCCGGCCGCTCGCCGCGGCCGAGGTCGTCGTCGAGGAGGTCGAGGGGAACCCCGGTTATTACACCTCGAAGTTTTTCCTTCGCCCACATTACCAGCTTGAGGGCCTGTCGGTCTCTCTCCGGCTGGTTTCGAAACTGCCGTCGCAAAAAGCGGCGTAACCACTTCCCGGCGCTCGTGGCGGCGTCGGGCTTGACCATCAATTATCCCATGGGGAGATCAAACTATGTATGACGCGTTTTTCCATTTCACCGGCAGCGAAGTGAAGGGCGAAACCCAAGACGACGAGATGTCGAAAAAGAACGCCTTCGAGTTGCTGAGCTTTGAATTCGGGTGTGAAAACTCGATCTCGATCGGCTCGATCTCGGGCGGCGGCGGCGCCGGCAAGATGTCGTTCAAGGAAATGTCGATCACAAAGAAGTGCGACACGTCCTCGACGGCGTTTTTCGAGAAGCTCTGCCTCGGCACTCACTTTGACGAGGGTAACCTGTCGATCCGGCGCGCCGGCGGCACGACTGACTCGGTCGGTAAGACGTTCTTCCTGTTCAAGTTCAAGTTCATGATGGTGCAGGACATTCAGTGGTCCGGCTCGGAAGGCGATGAGATCTTCACCGAATCCATCACCATGCGCTTTGGCGCCTGCGAGATGGAGTACACGCCTCAGCTCGCCACCGGCAAGGACGGCACCAAGCAGGTCAGCCGCTTCAGCGCGACCAAGAACAAGAACGTCTACAACGTTTGATACAACTTTTGTCTGGGCCGCTCCCAGCGGCCCGATAAGACATGCGTCCGGCCCCGTGGATTCCGAGGGGGCCGGACGGGCCACCCCTTTCCAAAGCAGAATGAGGTCGGATCGCCGCCATGCTTGCAGAAGACAAACTCAAGGCAGGCGACCTGCCCGGCGCCAAGGCGGCGCTACAGGATGCAGTCCGCAAGGATCCATCCAACGCGAATCTGCGCGTGTTTCTTTTCCAGCTGCTATCGGTGCTTGGGGAATGGGAGCGCGCGGTCGCGCAGCTTAAAGTTTCGGCCGAATTAACGGCGGAGGCCGAGCCCATGGCCCGCGCCTATCGCGAGGCGATCATTTGCGAAGTGTTCCGCGCAAAGGTCTTCGCCGGCGAGAAAGAGCCGCTGTTGTTCGGAGAGCCTGCCGAATGGATGGCGATGCTGGTCGAGGCGGCGAAGCATGTCATTTCCGGTCAGCCGGACGCCGCAATCCCCCTGCGCGACAAGGCGTTTGAAACCGCCCCCGTGACAGGCGGAGAGATCGACGGCCAACGATTCGAGTGGATCGCCGACGCTGATATGCGGTTCGGCCCGCTGCTCGAGATCGTCATCAATGGCCGGTATTTTTGGGCGCCATTCACCGCCTTCACAGAGATCCAGTTCGATGAGCCGAAAGACCTGCGCGACAATGTCTGGACCGCGGCTCAGGTGAAATCCGCCAGCGGCGGAGAGGTGGTCGCCTTTATCCCGACCCGCTATCCCGGCGCCGAGGCGGAAGAGGATGACAAGCTGCGCCTCGCGCGCTCGACCGAATGGGCCGATGTCGGCGCCGACACATGGGTCGGCCGCGGACAGCGCATGTTCGCCACGGATTTCGGCGAAGTTCCGATTATGGATGCGCGCCGGATCACCTTCGATACGCCGCCGGCCGAGGGCGACGATGGCTGACCAGCAGCTTTCAGAGCGGCTTCAACCCTCACTACTTGATCGCCTGACGGATGACGACCCCACCAAGACGGTCGAGACGCGCGCGCACCGGGTGATCGACCTGGAGAGGTTGCGCGACATTGTGCGGCGCGATTTGGCCTGGCTGCTCAACACCACCAATTTTTCATCGAACGAGAACCTCAAGCGCTATCCGAACGTCGCCAAATCGGTGCTGAACTACGGCATTCCGGACACGGCGGGTCAACGAATCACCGATCTCAGGGACCGTAGCATCGAGCAAGTTCTCAAAAAGGCGATCGAGGCGTTCGAGCCCCGCATAATGGCGAACACGCTGAAGGTCAGCTATGCGGAGGACGCTAATCGCGACCAGACCGCCGTCATCGCATTCGATGTCCGCGGGCAGCTTTGGGCCCAACCGATTCCGCTGGAGCTCTTCATCCGCTCTGAGGTCGATGTGACCTCGGGCGAAGTGAAGATTTCCGACGGCTGACGGCTGAGGATCGGCGCAGATGGACCCCCGCCTCCTGAAATATATGGAAGACGAACTCGTCTACATCCGCGAGATGGGCGCGGAGTTCGCGCAGTCGCATCCCAAGATCGCCTCCCGGCTCGGCATTGAAGGCGTCGAATGCCTGGACCCTTACGTGGAGCGGCTGCTGGAGGGGTTCGCTTTCCTGTCGGCGCGGGTGCATCTGGAACTGGAGCAGCAGTTCCCCGTCTTCACCCAGCACCTGCTGGAGATCATCTACCCGCACTATCTGTCGCCAATCCCGTCAATGGTTGTCGCGGAATTCACCCCGGACAAATCTCAAAGCTCGTTCGTCGATGGATATACGATCAAGCGGGGCGCGGTGATGCGGTCTCCGCTGAAGGAAGGCGACCGCACCCCCTGCGAGTTCCGGCTTGCACAAAACGTCACCTTCTGGCCGCTGGAGATCAGAGACGCCGAATATATCTCGGGCCGCGGCGCAGTTGTGGCGGCGGGGGTTGGCGCGGACGACCGTGCAACAGCCGCGATCCGCATCCGGATCGGCCGGGTAGGAGACGGCACCCTTTCTGAGGTATCCTGCGACTCGCTCACCATGCTGGTGCACGGATCGGAACCGGCGCGCTGGCGCTTGCATGAGCAGATCGCCGGGTTCGGTCTGGGCGTGATCGGACGCTCCACCGACCGGCGCAAGGACTGGAAAGTTTCGGCGAACGGACGCTCGATTGAGGATGTGGGCTATGATCCCGACGAAGCGCTGCTTCCCTATCCGGGCGAAAGCTTCGACGGGTACCGCCTGCTGCAGGAATATTTCGCCATTCCAGAGCGGTTTCTGTTCGTAAAGCTCAGCGGCCTGAAGCCCATATTCGAAAAGGCCGAGGGCAAGGAAGTCGATATCTTCATTCCGGTCTCGGACAATCGCCCGGATCTGCGCCATGCGCTGGATGCGGATTGCTTTCGCCTGTTTGCGGCTCCGGCGGTCAACCTGTTTCCAAAGCGCTGCGACCGCATTCACCTGAGCGGCCATGAAAATGAGCATCACGTGGTGCCGGATCGCACAGCGCCGATGGATTTTGAGGTCTATCGCATCACCCGGCTGACCGGCATCGGCGCCGAGGGCAAGGAAGACGTCGAATTCCGGCCGTTCTACTCCACCGATGACCTGACCGCGGCGGGCGAGAACCATCCGGCCTACTACACCGTCAAGCGGCGCCCGCGCGTGCGTTCTGAAAAGCAACGCCTGAAGGGCGCGCGCACCAACTACTTGGGCGGCGAGAACTACCTCTCTCTGGTCGACCGCTCTCAGGCCCCGTATTCCGAGACGCTGAAACAGTTGTCCGTGAGATGTCTCGCCACCAATCGCGATCTGCCAATGCTGTTGGCGACCGGCACCGGCGACACAGATTTTGTTCTTCCCGAAGGCGGGCCCGTGAAAGAAATCCGCGCGCTGGCCGGCCCTACGAAACCGAGGCCCAGCCTCGCCTTTGATGGCGGCGCCGCCTGGCGCCTGATCAGTCATCTCAGCCTCAACTACCTGTCGCTGACAGACAGCGACCCGTCCGACGGGGCGGCGGCGCTGCGCGAAGTTCTGTCGATCTACTCGCCAATCGGCGGGGCGGCCGCAGGCAAGCAGTTGGAGGGCGTTCGCTCCATCTCCACCCGGCCGATCGTCCGGCGCATTCAGGACAAGGCGTTGTCGACCGCGGTGCGGGGTCGTGAGGTGACCGTCACATTCGACGAAAGCTTCTTCACCGGATCGAGCGCTTTCCTTCTGGGCGCAGTGCTCGACCGGTTCTTCGCCAAATACGTCTCGCTCAACAGCTTCACCGAAACTGTGATCCGGGATCAGCAGAGAGGGGAGATCTCGCGATGGCCAGCGCGAACCGGCCTTCGACAGCTGCTCTAGGGCGTCTGAAGGCGCTTGCGGCCGATCCCACCCGCTTCAATTTTCAGCGGGCGATGCGGATATTGGACGCGGCGTTCTCCGACCGGCCCCGTCTCGGCGAAACCAAGCGTCCGAAAGATGACGCTGTTCGCCTCGGGCAGGATGTCTCGCTGGCTTTTCCCACCTCTACGATCTCTGAATTCGAGGAGGCGAAAGACGGGCGCCCGGCGAAGCTGACCACCCGATTCTTCGGCCTGTTCGGCCCGAACGGCCCGTTGCCGCTGCATCTGACCGAGTATGCGCGCGAGCGCAAACGCCACAGCCGCGACGGCACGATGATCGCCTTCGCGGACGTGTTCCATCACCGCTTTCTCAGCCTGTTCTGGCGGGCGTGGTCGTCGGCGGATCCGGCCTCTTCTTTCGATCGACCGGATTCCGATCATTTCTCGGATGACGTCGCCGCCCTGGCAGGGCATCTGGGCGCGCCGTTCTCAGATCGTGACGAAATGCCGGATCTGGCCAAGCGGCGCTTCGCCGGGCGACTGGCCCATCATTCCCGCAATGAGGATGGTTTGCTGGCCATCGTCTCCGCCTTTTTCAACGCTCCGGTCGAGATTCAGCCCTTCATCGGGTCCTGGTTGAAACTGGAGCCGGAGGAGCACTGGCGGCTGGGCGACCGTGGGGTCAACGCCCGCCTTGGGCAATCCACCAGCCTTGGCGGGAGGGTCTGGACGCGGCAGGATAAGTTCCGCATCCGAATTGGCCCTATGGGCATGGAAGAATACGAACGCATGCTGCCGGGACGCGAAAGCCTGACACGACTGGTTGCAATCGTCCGAAACTATATCGGCGACGAACTGGACTGGGACTTGAACCTGGTGCTGAAGGAAATTGAAACACCACCCGCACAGCTCGGCGCGGCCGGGCAGCTGGGGTGGACCACCTGGATCGGGCAGCGCGAGAAACAGGACGCCTATGACCTGTATCTGACGCCGCTGACATCTGACAAAGTGCAATACGGATAGGCCGAAACGGCTGCAGGGAGAGAAACATGGCGGAAATCAGCAGAGTGGCGCTGTTCGGCAAGCTCAACAAGCTGGGATATCAGGCGATCGAAGGGGCGACCGTCTTTTGCAAGATGCGCGGCAACCCTTATGTGGAGCTGGTCCACTGGTTGCAGCAGATTCTGCAGATGCAGGACAGCGACCTGATGCGGATCGTCCAGCATTTCGACCTGAACCCCTCGCAACTTGCCAAGGATGTGACGGAATCTCTGGATCGGCTACCGCGCGGCTCGACCTCTATCTCTGATCTTTCCACCCATATTCAGGAAGCCGTCGAACAAGCCTGGGTCTACGCCAGCCTGTTGTATAATTCGAACCAGGTTCGCAGCGGCCACCTGATGATCGGCCTGACCAAGACACCCTCGCTGAAGAACGCGCTCTACGCGATCTCCGGCGAGTTCAAGAAGATCAAGCCAGAGGAGTTGTCGGACAATTTCGACGACATTCTGGGCGATTCGGTTGAGGCGCAGCTGGCCCCTCAGGATGGCAGCCAGGTTGGCGGCGGCGCGGTTCCGGGAGAGGCCGCAGGCGCCATGGCCCCGGCGCAGATGGGCAAGGAAGAGGCGCTGCAGCAATTCTGCGTCGACATGACGGAGCAGGCGCGCAGCGGCGAGATAGACAATATTGTCGGACGGGATGAAGAAATCCGTCAGATCGTCGACATCCTGATGCGCCGTCGGCAAAACAACCCGATTCTGACTGGAGAGGCCGGCGTCGGCAAAACCGCGGTTGTCGAGGGCTTCGCCCTTCGCATCGCGCGCGGAGACGTTCCACCCAGCCTGCAGGACGCGCGCCTTCTGATGCTGGATGTCGGCCTGCTGCAGGCCGGCGCCTCGATGAAGGGCGAGTTCGAAAACCGGCTGCGCGCCGTGATTGACGAGGTGCAGGCCAGCCCCACCCCGATCCTGCTGTTCGTCGATGAGACCCACACGCTGGTTGGCGCGGGCGGTCAGGCAGGCACCGGCGACGCCGCCAACCTGCTAAAGCCCGCGCTGGCGCGCGGCACGCTGCGCACGATCGGCGCGACAACCTGGGCCGAGTACAAAAAACATATCGAGAAGGATGCCGCTCTGACCCGCCGCTTCCAGGTGGTCAAAGTCGATGAGCCCGGCGAGGAGAAGGCGATCCTGATGATGCGCGGCATCGCCGGGATGCTTGAGAAGCACCACAAAGTGCAGATCCTCGACGAGGCGCTGGACGCGGCGGTGCGGCTTTCGCATCGCTACATTCCGGCGCGGCAACTGCCGGACAAGTCGGTCAGCCTGATCGACACCTCATGCGCCCGCGTTGCGATCAGCCAGCATGCGGTGCCCGCGGAAGTCGATGATTGCCAGCGGCGCATTCAGGCGCTGGACACCGAGCTCGGCATCATCGACCGCGAAGAAAGCGCCGGCTATGAGGTGACGGAGCGTCGCGCGCAGGCCACGACCCTTCTCGACGCTGAGAAAGAGCGCCTGGAGGCGCTGGAGGAGCGCTGGGCCGGCGAGAAGGAAATCGTCGAGAGGATTCTCGAAATTCGCAGCAAGCTGCGCAAAGGCGGCGCCGCGGTGGATGAGCCGGGCGCGGCGGAGGACACCGAGCATTCCGAGCTGAGCGAAGACGAGCGCGCCGGCCTTCTGACCGAGCTGAAAGAGACGCAGGACAAACTGCACGAAGTGCAAGGCGAGACCCCGCTGATCCTTCCCATTGTCGACGCGCAGGCGGTGGCCACGGTCGTTGGCGACTGGACCGGCGTCCCGGTCGGCCGGATGATGAAGGACGAGATTGCGACCGTACTCAGCCTCGCCGATCACCTGAACAAGCGCGTGATCGGTCAGGACCACGCGATGGACATGATCGCCAAGCGCATCCAGACCTCTCGCGCGGGGCTCGACAACCCGAACAAGCCGATCGGCGTCTTCATGCTGGCCGGCCCGTCAGGCGTCGGTAAAACCGAGACCGCGCTGGCGCTGGCCGAAGCGCTTTATGGCGGCGAACAGAACGTCGTCACCATCAACATGTCGGAATATCAGGAGGCGCACACCGTCTCCTCGCTCAAAGGCGCGCCTCCGGGCTATGTCGGCTATGGCGAGGGCGGCGTTCTGACCGAAGCGGTGCGGCGCAAGCCTTACTCTGTCGTGCTGCTGGACGAGGTGGAGAAAGCCCACCCGGACGTGCACGAGATCTTCTTCCAGGTGTTCGACAAGGGCATCATGGAGGATGGCGAAGGCCGGCTGATCGACTTCAAGAACACGCTGATCCTGTTAACCTCGAATGTCGGATCCGAGTTGATCATGGACATGTGCGGCGATCCTGAACTGCTGCCGGAGCCTGACGGCATCTCCAAAGCGCTGCGCGAGCCGCTGCTTCAGGTCTTCCCGGCGGCGCTGCTCGGCCGGATCGTGACGATCCCCTATTATCCGCTGAGCGATCACATGATCAGTGAGATCTCCAAGCTGCAGCTTGGCCGAATCGTCAAGCGCATCCAGTCGACCCATGGCGTGCCGCTGACATACGATGACGCGGTGATCAAAACGATCGTGGAGCGTTGTCAGGAGCTGGAGTCGGGCGGACGTATGATCGATGCGATCCTGACCAACACGATGCTGCCAGCGATCTCGACGGAGTTCTTGCGTCGCACCATGGACGGCGAGCCGATCGAGAAGGTCCACGTGAATATCGAGGACGGAGAGTTCACTTACGAGTTCTGATGTCGAAACGCCTTCGTTGTCCGCGACTCAACGCCATCAAGGGCGAACGAAGGCTGCTCAGAACGGGATTTAGACGATAGAATGCGTTTCACACCCACAGGTGGAACGACAAAACGCGACGAAAGATGACGGCTGACTCAGAGGGCCTAATGTCTACACTGACCGACAATGAAAGCGTGATGGAGACCTCTCCCGACGACCATAGCCTGCGGGCGAAGGCGCGGCGGCTGGTCGAGACCAACTCGTTCAAGAACTCGATCATGATCGTGATCATTCTCAGCGCCGCTTTTATCGGCCTCGGCACGGCGCCGTCATATCAAGCGAAATACGGCAGCGTTCTGTCCCTGATGGACACGATCGTCATCGTCATCTTCGTGGTCGAGTTGGGTATCAAGCTGTACGGTTATGGCTGGAACTTCTTCAAATCCGGCTGGAACATCTTCGACCTTGTGATCGTCCTGATCTCTCTGGCGCCTGCGGATGAAGGGCTTAAAGCGCTCCGAACGCTGCGTATTCTCAGGGCCATGCGCATCCTCTCCATCGTGCCGCAGATGCGCAAGGTGGTCGTTGCGCTGTTGACCGCACTGCCGGGCATGGCCTCCGTCATCATCGTGCTGGGCATCGTCTTTTATATCTTCGCCGTGATCACCACCCGGCTTTACGGCGCGGCGTTCGACGACTGGTTCGGCTCGGTCGGCGCGTCGCTCTATTCGCTGTTCCAGATCATGACGCTTGAAAGCTGGTCGATGGGCATCGTGCGACCGGTGATGGAGCAGTATCCCTTCGCGTGGGTGGTGTTCGTGCCCTTCATCATGATCACCACATTCGCGGTGGTGAACCTGTTTGTCGGCCTTCTGGTCAACACCATGCAAGAGGCGGTTGAGGAAGAAAAAGAAGCCGAGATCGAGAAGTTGCGAGAACTGGTCCGCGAGGAGAACGCCGCTGTCAGCGCCCAGATCGAAGAGCTTCAGCAAACGATCAAGGCGCTGCACGACGCGACGGCGAAGAGCAACGAGCGTTGAGACGAGCGGGACCGGACATAGGAGCCAATTTGTGAGCGACGTGGAATTCAAACCCAATTTCGGAACCCTCTCCGCGCCGGAGCCGGAGCGCCGCCCCGACGGCAAAGGGCGCAAGCGACTCGCGATCCTCGGCGACTTTTCGGGCCGGGCCACGCGCGGCGAACTGGAGATCGGCGACGGGCTGGCCAACCGCAAGCCGCTGAAGCTGGATGTCGATACGATCGAACATCTGCTGCAACGGCTGGACATCAAGGTGATGCTGCCGCTGGGCGAAGACGAGTCTGTGATCGAAGTCGAGGTCAGCGAGATCGAGTCGTTCCATCCCGACGAATTGTATGAAGAGCTGGAGCTTTTCTCGGAACTGTCGGGGCTGCGGCAGCAGCTGAAGAATTCCAGCACCTTTGAGCGCGCGGCAGCGACGGTTCGCGGCTGGGCGGATGACTTGGGCGATGCGCCCAAGCGTAAGAAGAAGCCACGTACGGCGTCGGTCGCGGTCGGCGCACGGCTGTCGGACTTCGAGAAATTGATGGGTCAGCGCGTCAAGGCCAGCCAAGAGGAAGCCGATATTGACGGGCTGATCTCGAATATCGTCGGCCCACATGTCGTCGCCGCCCCCGACCCTGAACAGGGCACGCTTTTGGCGGCGGTGGACGCGGCGCTGTCGGACGCCATGCTTCGGGTTCTGCACCACCCGGATTTTCAGACGGTGGAGGCCGCCTGGCGTTCCGCCGATCTGCTGACGCGGCGGGTCGAAACCGATTCTGAGTTGCAGTTGGTGATGTATGACGTCTCGGTTGAGGAATTCTCCGCCGATCTCGCCGCGCAGGACGAACTATCGGAAAGCGGCCTTTACAAGATGCTGGTCGAGAACCCGGCGCTTGACGAGGATGCGGGTCCGTTGTCTGCGATTTTCGGGCTTTACGAGTTCGATGAGACGCCGCCGCACGCCGAGTTGCTCAGCCGGATCGGCAAGATCGCGCAGCAGGCGCACGCGCCTTTCGTCGCGTCGATGTCCGCCAATGCGTTGAAAATCGACTGGGCCGATCATCACAAGCTGATCCGCGACACTTGGAAGACGCTGAAAAAGTCGCCGGAAGCCGCCTATATCGGTCTCGCCTGCCCCCGTTTCCTGCTGCGCCACCCCTACGGCGCCAAGTCCGAGCCGATCGACCCGTTCGATTTCGAAGAATTCTCAAAGCGCGAGGGCGTCAAGGGCATGCTGTGGTCCAGCCCGGCGGTTCTGGCCTGCGTGATGCTGGGCAAGACGCTAAAGGAGAGCAAGCGGCTGGGTCAGATCATGACCATGAACGATGTGCCCTATCACATCATGGAGGACGAGTACGGCGATCAGGTCGCCCTGCCCGCCACCGAGCGTTTGCTGAACGCGAAGACCGCGCAGAAGCTCGCCAAGCGGGGCTATATGCCAGTTCTCTCGATCAAGGGACGCAACGACGTGCGGCTCGGCTCGTTCCAGTCGCTGAAGGGAAAGCCGATCGCGGGCTTCTGGTCCGGCGCGCCGGTCCCGATCGAAGCGGCGGAGCCGGAGGTCGAGGTTACGATGATCGCGGGCGAAGCGCCCGAACGCGTCTCGGTCGCAGCTGAGGTCGAGGAAACGGCGAGCGCCGATGACGATCTGGACTTGGATTTGGACCTCGATTTCGACCTCGGCGATGACGATGACAGCTCGGACGACAGCGGCGGGGACGATCTGGATCTGGACCTCGATCTCGATCTCGACGATCTGGGCCTCGATGACGACGATGATGATGACGACGGCATGGATGAGCTGGACGCGCTGCTGGCCGATCTGGGCGGCGACGATGACGACGATGAGGATGGCGACCTCGACGCCGATCTCGATGCGCTGCTGGCCGATCTTTAACGTGGCGTGAGTTTGTTCGACCTGCCCTTTCCGGGCCTGGCCCTGATACGACCGGAGGCGTGAGATGAGCGAAGATTTTAGTCTTGAAGAACGGAAATACTTGCTCGAAACCGACGCGTCAGCGGATCTCTACGTTGTTCATATGGTGCGGGAGGAAGCGCTTAGCGAGCTTTTCACCATCACCATCGTCGCGGTCGCGGACGAGCACACCCCCGCCGCCGATATCGTCGGCGAGGCAGCGTCCGTGAAATTAGAGGCGCTCGGCGAAGGCGGAACCGAGACCTATTACCATGGCCTCTGCACCGATTGCTCCTATGAGGGCATGGTCGGCGGCATCCATGTCTATCGCCTGATCCTCAGGCCGGAGCTGTGGTTGCTGACCCAGCGCAGCAATTACAAGATTTTCCAGGCCATGACGGCGCCGGACATCATCAACGAGGTGCTGAGCAATGGCAGCATTTCGGCTCCGTCGTCAAAAGGCTCGGCCCCAACGAGGCCGGAGCGCGAATACTGCGTGCAATATGGCGAGACCGACTATGATTTCGTGCACCGGCTGATGGCGGAGGAAGGAATCTTCTATCTTCACGAGCATCAGGAATCCGAGTTGATGCTGTTCACGGCGGAGGATGGCAGCGCGCTGGACGATTTGCAGGCACCGGACGTTGAACTGCCCGATGACGCCACGGACCCCAAGGGCGTTCTGTTTCAAAAGACCGAAACGCTCGCCTCCCTCGACGAAGCGCGGATCACCATTTGGCGGTCGAACCAGCTGGTTAGGTCCGAGGTGTCGAAGATCAACGACTACAATCACGAGAACCCGACGGCGCAGCTGGAATCGTCAAAGACCATCGACAACAACAAGAAGGGCGGGCCCGACCTTGAGCTGTATGAGTATCCAGGCCGGTTCCGCGAGTCAGGCCGCGGCACCGACCTGGTCGGCTGGCTGGGCGAGTCGCGCGACGCGCCAACCTCGGTCTGGGAAGGAAAATGCAATATTCAGACGATGGTCACCGGGCGAATCTTCAAGCTCTACGGCCACCCGGTCGAGTCGTTCAATTCGCCCGAATACCTGATCATCTCCACCAAGCATACGCTCCGCGCCGAGATGGATCTGATCCAGGCGATCATCTCCAATGGCGCGATGCGCGATCTGTTCGGCGAACATGAGGCGAAGATCGCAACCGAAGCCGAGCAGACCGCCGCCGACAGGGGCGGCATGGGCGCAGACACCACCGCTGTGGACGCCTTCAGCTGTGAGTTCACCGCCCAGGAGGCCACGGTGCCCTACCGCACGCCGCAGAATTGCCCGAAGCCCATCGCCTACAACACCGAGCCCGCCATGGTCGTCGGTCCGGAAGGCGAAGAGATCAATGTCGATGAATTCGGCCGCGTGAAGTGCCATTTCTTCTGGGACCGCGACAGCCAGAAGGATGACACGTCCAGTGCATGGATCCGGGTGATGCAGCCCGGTTTCGCCCATGACCGATGGGGCCAGCAGTTTATCCCCCGTATCGATCAGGAAGTCGTGGTCGCCTTCCAACGCGGCGATCCCGACCGGCCTATCGTGATCGGCGCGGTCTATCATCACGATCAGAAGCCGCCCTACAAACTGCCCGACAACAAAACCCAGAGCGGCATCAAGACTCATTCTTCGAAGGACGCCGAGGGCTATCACGAGCTTCTGTTCGAGGACAAAGCGGGCGAAGAGTTCGTGCGCTTCCAGTCCCAGAAGGACTATCACCAGATCATCAAGAACAAGATGCTCACCTCTGTCGGATATGAGGAGCAGGACAACCGGGGCGTCGATGAATCCAGCCATCTTCCCACCGACCCCGCCGCGCCCACGGGCGGCAGCGTCACGTCCGAAGGCGCTGACGGCGATTGCGCGCTGAAGGTGAAGCAGAACTACAATGTCGAAGTCGATCAGGGCGACCACAACATCAAGGTTTCGTCCTCCAACCAGAATATCGACGTCGCCACCGACCGGACGACCAATGTGGGCGGGAACCACGAAGAAAACATCACCGGCACGCAGGACATCACCGTCACCGGCGCCTGCACGATCGAGTCCACGACAAGTATCGAGTTGAAGGTGGGCAGTTCCAGCGTGAAGCTGGATATGAGCGGCGTCACGATTAAGGGCGCGATGGTTAAATGCCAGGCGACCGGCACGGGCGAGTTTGACGGCGGCGGCATGCTGACCCTCAAGGGCGGCCTGGTTAAGATCAACTGAGAACGGACCGATGAGCGACGACGACAAATACGCCGATCTCAAGATGCTGTCGCAGGAGCCGCTGCTTGAGCTGTTGACCCGTGCGCAAGTGAAGCTGAAGACCAAGGTGGACCTGCCCAAGCAGGCGCCCGCAGCCGACTATTTGCCTCTACTCGACGAGGAAGAGGAGCATTTGGAGATCCTGATGGCGCTGGCCCATGCGCTGCCGCCGCGCCAGGCGGTGTGGTGGGCGTGCCTCGCGACAAGGCATGACATGGATCCGGAGGCGGCCAACGCCTCTCACCCGATCAAGGCGGCGGAGAACTGGGTCTATCAACCGGGAGAAAAGAACAAGAAGGTTGCTGAGAAGGTCTTTCTGCGGTCAGCCGGAGACGATCCGGCCCGGCTGTGCGTGATGGCGGCGCTTTATGGCGACGGAAAGGTCAACCTTAGCGATGACGAGAAAATCGACGCCCCGCCAGGCGTCTGCGGCAATTGCGTCTATGGCGCGCTGACCGCGGCCGCGGGCCTCGCCGAGGAAGGGCCGGAGGATCGTGCGCTCTTCCTGATCGATCAAGGCCTGAACATCGCCCGTGGCGGCAATGGCAAGATTGAGAAATCAAGCGCCGATGGTGCTGGCGCGGCGGACAGAGCCGATGCATAATCGAACAAAATCAATGGCCGAGGCGGAACCGCGCCCCGGTCGAGAGGAGTGAACGCGATGCCGCCAGCAGCCCGGGTGGGCGACGCCCATGTCTGTCCGATGCAGACCCCGACGCCGGGCGGGCCTGTGCCGCATGTCGGCATGCCGATCATTCCCCCCTGTGCAGTGACGGTGCTGATCTGCAATATGCCTGCGGCGCGGGTTGGCGATATGGGGGTGTGCACAGCCCCGGTGCCGAATGATCCCATCGTGAAAGGCAGCGCAACGGTCATGATCTGCAACATGCCGGCGGCGCGGATCGGCGATTCCACAGCCCATGGCGGCACCATCGCCGCGGGCGCTCCCACGGTTATGATCGGCGGCTGACGAGAGAGCGATGCGTGTATGAGTCTGACGCTTGTGATCCAGGGTTCCGGCGCCGCGCCGGAAGGCGTGCCGCCGCGGGCCGAGATGCGGAGCGGCGCGTTGACGCTTGGCCGTGGAACCGAGAACGACGTGAAGCTCCCGGATCCTGAGCGCCATCTCTCCAAACGCCATTGCGTGATCGAAGAACGGAACGGCGTTTTTGTGCTGGTGGATATCTCCACTAACGGCACGTTCCTGAACTACGCGGATACGCCGGTGGCCGGTGAAAGCCCGCCGCTCGGCCATGGCGACGTCATCAAGCTCGGGCTGTACGAGTTCCGGGTCGAGATCGCCGATGCGCCCGGCGCGACCACGCCGCCCACGTCCGACCCGTTCGCGGACCTTCCCCCGCCGCTTGAGGACGCGCCCATGGCCCCCGCGCCGAAGGGCGGTGAAGATTTCGTCGGAAATCTGGACGATCCGGGCGCCTCTCTCAATGATGGGGGCGACGACATACTGGCGCCCTTTGGCGATGCGCCGAAGGGAGATCTGGCGGGTGGCGATCCGTTCGCGTCTCCCGATGCGGACAGCGTGCTGCCTGACGACGATTCATTCCTTCGCGACCTGGGAGCGCTCGGCCCTGCGCCGGACCCAAATCAGTCCGGCGGCACCGTAGGCGATCATCGCCGGGCGGAAACCGATGTGTTCGAGACCGCCGCAACGACTCGGAATACGATCCCCGACGACTGGGATTTGAGCGCGCCGGACGACGGCGCCGGGAGTGACGCCCCGCTCGCTCCGCCTTCGCAACCGCCATCCCCGCCACCCGCCGCGACGCCTCCGCCCGCACAGCCGACATCGGCGCCGACGCCGCCGGCCTCGGACCCGTTCGCGGAGGACGATGACGACGACCTGCTCGCCCCTGCGCCAGCGCCTGAAGCCGCGCCTGCGCAACCGGCGGCGCCGGCGGCTGATCCGTTCGCTGAAGACGCGGATGACCTGCCCCCAGCCGCATCGCCGGCCGAACCCGCCCAGATTGAGACGCCCCGGCCACCAGAGGCGGCCGCCCCGCTACCGGCTGCGCCAGCGGCGGCGCCCCCTGCTCCGCAACCTTCCTCCGCGCCCATGTCCGGCGACGCTGCGCGCGCCTTCCTAGAGGCGGCGGGGATCGGCCCGGATGTGGTTGGCGACGCCGAGTTGGAAGCGGTGATGCGCAACTCGGGCGCCGCGTTCCGGGCGATGGTCGAGGGGCTCCGCGAAGTACTGATGACCCGCTCGTCCATCAAGGGCGAGTTCCGCATGAACCAGACCATGATCCAGTCGGGCGGCAACAACCCGCTGAAATTCTCGATCTCGGGCGATCACGCGGTCAAGGCGCTGCTGAAACCTGACGTCGCCGGTTATCTGACGGCTGAGGACGCAGTTCGGCAGGGTCTCGACGACGTCAAGGCGCATGAAGTCGCCATGGTGACGGGCATGCAGGCGGCGCTGGAATCTCTGATCAAGCGATTTGATCCGGAATCGCTCGAAAAACGCATGGCCAAGTCGACCAGTGGCCTCGGCGCCGTGTTCCGGGGCGGCAAGAAGGCGACCTATTGGGACGCGTTCACCCAGCTCTACGAGGATATCGCCACCGAGGCGGAGGATGATTTTCAGGCCTTGTTCGGCAAGGCCTTCGCAAAGGCGTATGAACAACAACTCAGATCTCTTGAGGGAGAGAGAAAATGACCATACTGCGTAGAAAATTTCTTGGACTGGCCGCCGCTGGAATCGCCGCGGCTTCGCTTTCGGCTTGTGGGGCCGCTCCGCCGCCGCCGACCGAGGTGGCGCTGACCATCAATGGCGGCGCCAACATGAACAACGGTCGGCCGGCGCAGGTGAAGGTTTATTACCTCGCCGCGAAGGCGGCGTTCGACGGCGGCGATTTCTTCGCGCTGTTCGACACGCCCGAAGCGGTGCTCGGCACGGATCTGGTGTCGGTGGACAGCTATCTTCTTCAACCCGGCGCGACTGTGACGGACGCGAAGAGCTTTAAGGAAGCGCCTGCCCATATCGGCGTGATCGCGGCGTTCCAAAGCGTTGACCAGCCGGGATGGAAGGCGACGAAACCGCTGGCGGCCAAAAAGGTCAACAACGCCGAGGTTTCCGTTTCCGGCATGAATGTGAATCTCTCCGTCAGCCAATAGGCGGCGAGATCGTACGACGACAAAAGGGGGGCGTTTGTGTCCTGGGAGAACCGCATCGTCTGGAGCGAGGGGCTGTTTCTGCAGCCCCAGCATTTCCAGCAGCAGGACCGCTATCTCGAAGCGCTGGTCCATGGGACCACTGGCGCGGTGGCGCCTTATCCTTGGGGGTTCACCAAGCTCACCATCGATGAGGAGATGCTAACGCTCGGCAAGTTCGGCGTTTCAGAATGCGCGGGCGTGCTGCCGGACGGCACGCCCTTCAGCGCCCCGCATCGCGATGATCCGCCGCCGGCGATCGAGCCGCCCGAGGACGTGAAGAACTGCGTTGTCTATCTGACCCTGCCGGTGCGGCAGGCGGGCGCGCGCGAGTTCGATCTCGAGAACAACGAGGAATCCTTCGCGCGATTCCAGGGGACCGAGATCAACATTCATGACACGGTTGGTCAGGGCGATCAGGCGGTCACCCTGGCGGTCGGACGCCTGCGCATGCGCTTCATGCTGGAGATGGATGAACGCGCCGACATGCTGTGCATTCCGGTCGCCAAAATCGTCGAGGTGCAGTCCGACAAGCAGATCGTGCTGGACCGTAGCTTTGCGCCATCGGCGATGGATGCGCGCGCGGCCCCGGCGATCCATAAATTCGTGGGCGAGATCGAAGGGCTTCTCAGCCACAGGGCGGAGGCGCTGGGTGGGCGGTTGTCAGAATCCGGCGCGACCAAGGGCGTGGCGGAGATTCAGGACTTCCTGCTGCTGATGGTGGTCAACCGGATGCACGCGCTGATCAAGCACCTCAGGACCATTCCGAACGCGCACCCGGTGGAGATATACGGGTTTCTGATCGGGCTGGCGGGGGAGCTGGCGACATTCATGGCCGCCACCAAGCGCCCGCCCGAGTTTCCGGTCTACAAGCATGATGATCTGACCGCGACCTTTCAGCCGGTGATGCGGACGTTGCGTCAGTATCTTTCCGCGGTGCTGGAGCAGACCGCGATCTCGATTCCGATCGAGCCGCGCAAATACGGCGTTCATGTCGCTGTCATCGCTGACAAGCGGCTGGTCACGACGGCCAGCTTTGTGCTGGCGGTCAAGGCCGAGACTCCGGTGGAGACGATCCGGCGGCATTTCCCGACCCAGGCCAAGCTGGGTCCGGTGGAGCAGATTCGCCAGCTTGTGAACTCCGCCCTGCCGGGGATCACGCTGCGGCCGCTTCCGGTGGCGCCGCGACAAATCCCCTATCATGCAGGGGTAGTGTATTTTGAGATGGACCCGGACAGCCAATTCTGGCGCCAGCTGACGACATCGGGCGGTCTGGCCGTTCATGTAGCGGGCGACTATCCGGGACTGGAGATGGAGCTATGGGCCATCCGCAAGGCCTGAATGGCGCGCCAAGCGCGCCGGGCCGCGTAGATGTTAGGGAGGGCCTGCGATGAACCGCGACGACCCCTTCGCCGAATCGGGCGACGACGAACGTACAGTGATCCGCCCCAGTCCGGGCGGCGCGCAACCTGCACAGCCGCAGCAGCCGCAACAGCAGCCTGCGCAACAGGCTGCGCCGCAGGCGCAACGCGGACCCGGAGCGGGCGCCGCGCTGGCCGAAGTGGATGTCGCGGCGAGCGCCGGGCTCAACCCGCTGGCCGCCGCCGCCGCGCCGCTGCTGGCGCTGGTCAGCCGCATCCGCAACCGGGCGCAACATGGCAATGTGCCCGCGCTGCGCGACCGAGTGATCTCCGAGATCAAAGCGTTCGAGCAGCGCGCGCTTCAGGCCAGCCAGCCGGCGCAATCGGTGCGGATCGCGCGCTATGCGCTGTGCGCAACCATCGATGATGTGGTGCTGAATACGCCCTGGGGCGGGCAAAGCGTCTGGGCGACGCAATCCATGGTCGGCACCTTCCATAAAGAGACCCATGGCGGCGAACGCTTTTTCGACCTTCTGACCCGGCTGGAGCAGGAACCCTCCAAGAATCGTGATCTGCTGGAGGTGCTCTATCTCTGCTCATCGCTCGGTTTCGAGGGCCGCTATCGCGTGGAAGAGCGCGGTTTCGAGCGGCTTCTCTCGGTGCGGGACGCGCTGGCCAAGCTGATTCGCGCCCATCGCGGACCTCTGGAGCGCGACCTCTCCCCCCGCTGGCGCGGGTTGGAGGCGATCTACAAGCCACTCTCGGCGGTGCTGCCGGTCTGGATCATCGCCGTTGCGACCGCGAGTCTGCTGGCGCTCGCATACGCCGGTCTCGCCTGGGCGCTGAATGGCGATACGGAACGGCTGCAAGGCCAGTTGGCCGCGCTGGGCGCGGATGCGACGGTGAAGTTGGAGCGAGTCGCGCCGCCGCCGCCCCCGCCTCCTCCTCCGCCGCCGCAGTTGGTCACGCAGATCAAACGGGTGACGACATTCCTGAAACCGGAGGTGGCCGAGAAGAAGGTGACAGTGTTCGAGGACACCTCGACCATCACCGTGCGCATGCGCGGCGAAGGCATGTTCGGCTCCGGCTCGGATCGCATCAAAGACGAATTCCTGCCGCTGATCATCCGGGTCGCCAAATCGATGAATGTTGAGCCGGGTTCGATCATTGTGGCGGGGCATTCCGACAACGTGCCGATCCGCTCAAGCCGTTTCCCGTCGAACATGCACCTTTCGCTGGCGAGGGCGCAGGCGGTGGCCGACCTGATCAAACGGCAGCTTGAAGACAAAAGCCGCATCCGGGCCGAAGGCCGCGCCGACCGAGAGCCGATCGCCAAGAACAACACCGCCGAAGGGCGCTCTCGCAACCGGCGTATCGAAGTGATCCTAGTGAAATCCGGCTGACCCGAATCGCGATCAGGGGCGCGGCGCGACCGAGTCCCTTACACCGCTTAGTTTAACGACGGACCTGACAGATGCTTTTAATCGGACGTTTTCTACGCAGCATCTACTTCATACTGCCGCTCTGCGCGCTCGCAGTGTCCTCGATGATCTGGTTCTACGGCCCGTTGCTGGGTTGGGGTGAGTTTTATCCGCTGGAAACCGAGACTGGGCGGTTCATCGCCATCGGCGTCATCTGGTTCCTGACCATTCTGATTCTGGTGCTGGTGTTCTGGCTGCGTCGGCGACGCGACAAGAAGATGACCACCGACATGGTGGAAGAGGCGGAAAAAGCCGCCGAGGAAGCCATCGATCCGTCCGACCAGATGGCGCTGGAGGAGACCAAGGAACTCGCCGGCCGGATGGCCGAGGCGATGACGCTGCTGAAAAAATCTAAGATCGGCGGCGGCGGGCGCAAATATCTCTACCAGCTGCCCTGGTACATCATCATCGGCCCGCCGGGCGCGGGTAAGACCACCGCCATCGTCAAGTCGGGCCTCAAATTCCCTCTGGCCGAGCAGATGGGCATGAACGCCATCGGCGGCGTCGGCGGCACCCGCAACTGCGACTGGTGGTTCACCAATGACGCGGTGATGATCGACACCGCCGGGCGCTACACCACCCAGGAAAGCGACGCGACCGTCGATTCCGGCGGGTGGATGGGCTTCTTGCGGATGCTGAAAAAGCACCGCAAGCGCCAGCCGATAAACGGCGCGATCATCGCCATCAGCCTCAGCGACATCTCGACCCAGGATGAGGCGGAGCGCCGCTCCCACGCTTTGGCGATCCGCGCCCGTCTGCGCGAATTGCGCGAGGAGCTGGGCGTGCGCTTCCCGGTCTATGTGATGTTCACCAAGGCGGATCTGATCGCCGGCTTCACCGAGTTTTATGAGGATCTCGGGCGCGAAGACCGGGCGCAGGTCTGGGGTTTCACCCTGCCGCTGGACAGCGGCAAGGGCGAGCACGGCGCGATGAGCCAATTCGACACTGAGTTTGATGCGCTCGTGGCGCAGTTGGATGATCGCTCACTTGAGCGGATGCAAGCGGAGACCGACCATGCGCGGCGCAGCCTGATCTTCGGCTTCCCGCAACAGGTCGCCTCTCTGAAGCGGGTGGCGCATGAGTTCCTGGACGACGTGTTCCAGTCCAACCGGTTTGAAGAGCGGCAGATGCTGCGCGGCGTCTATTTCGCCTCGGGCACGCAGGAAGGCACGCCGATCGACCGGCTGATGATGTCGATGGCGAAAACCTTCGGGCTGGGCCGGCAGGCGATCGGCTCGGGTCAGGGGCAGGCGCGCAGCTATTTCCTGAACCGGCTGATGACGCAGGTGCTGTTCCGCGAGGCCGGGCTGGTCAGCCAGGACGACAAGATCGCGCGGCGCTACAAATGGATTCTGCGCGGCTCCATTGCGGCGGCGGTGCTGATCGCCGCGGGCGTGGCGGCGGTCTGGACCATCAGCTTCCTCAACAACCGCGAGCTGATTCAGGAGGCGCGCGACGACGTCGCCAAGTATCAGGAGCTGGTCAGCCAGATTCAGGTGAACCCGGTCAAAGACACCAACATCGCCCAGGTCGTCGAGCCGCTGAACCTGCTGCGGGATTTGCCCGAGAACAGCCTTTCCAACGCCGAGCGGGAAGAGATTTCGGCGGCTTACGGATTCGGGCTTTATCAGGGCGACGCGGTCGGCTCGGAAGCGGCGCAGACCTATCGTGGCGGCCTGAACCAGTTGCTGTTGCCGCGCCTGTTGCTGCGACTTGAGCAGCAGATGCAGACCAACATCAACAACCCGGAGTTCCTGTACGAGGCGCTGAAGATTTATCTGACGCTGGGGCTTCAGGCCCCCAGCATCGATGAAGAGCTGGTGACCCAATGGATGGATATCGACTGGAATCTCCTGTTTCCGGGTGAGCGCAATGAGCAGATGCGCGACGATCTGACCGGCCATCTGACCGCATTGATTACGCAGCCAATGAAGGAGATCGGGTTGAACGGCCCGCTGGTCGCGCAGATTCGGGCGATCATTTCGGCGACGCCGATCGCCGAGCGGACCTATCAGGCGATCATCCAGTCGGCCGATGCGCGCGAAGTGCCCGAATGGCGCGTCGGCGAAGCTGGCGGACCCGCGACGCAGCGCGCTCTGATCCGCATCTCCGGCCAGCCTTTCACCGAGGGCGTCAAGGGCATCTACACCTACGAGGGTTTCCACAACGTGTTCTTCCCCGCGGTCGGCGACGTGGCCGAGCGGGTGCAGGCTGAAAGCTGGATCTTGGGCGAACGCGCGCCTGAGATGACAGAGATTGCGCTGGCGCGCCTCGCCCGCGATGTGCTGCAGGTCTATTACGCCGACTACATCCGGGCGTGGGAAAGCGTTCTGGGCGATATCGACGTGATCCCGATCGGCTCGATGGCCGAGGCGACCGAGATCATCAATCTCCTCTCCGGTCCGAACTCGCCTCTGGTCAACATCGTCAAAACTGCGGCCGAAGAAACCCAGCTGGCCGAGTCGCGTCTCGACCTCAACCTGACAGAGGGTGTCGAGGGCGCTGCGGAGGTCGGACAGGACGTGATCCTGTCGGGACTTTCGGTGCGCACCCAGCAACTGCTCGGCGTGTTGTCCGCGGCGACGCCGATTCCCGGCCAGCAGGCGGAAGATGCGGCGAAGCCCGGCCAACCGGTGCAGGACAGGTTCGCCTGGCTGCACAATTTCGCATTCCCGGCGAAGGAAGGGCTGCCCTCTGCCATGGATGAGCTCATCCTGTCGATGAGCGAGGTCTACAACGAACTGGCTCGGGTCGGCGTCGCCGGGTTCGGCGCGTCGGGCGGCGCGGGCGGCGCGGCGGACCGGCTGCTGATCGAATCCGAGCGGATGCCGACAGGCCCGATCAAGCGCATCGCCCAGCAGGTCGCGAACGGCGCCAAGGGCGCGGCGATGGGTGGTATGCGCAGCCAGATCAACAGCCAGTGGCAGGCGCAAGTGGCGCCTTTGTGCCGCCAGGCGCTGGCCAATCGCTATCCGTTCAGCCGCAAGGCCAGCGCGGATGTGGCGCTGGCTGATTTCGCCCGCCTGTTCGCACCGAACGGCATGATCGACGGATTCTTCAACAAGCACCTGCTCAACTTCGTCGATGCGTCCTCCAAACCGTGGAAATGGAACGCACAAGCCAAGAGCCTCGGCATCTCGGCCGGAGTGCTGGCGCAGTTCCAGCGAGCGGCGGAGATCCGCGACAGCTTCTTCCTGGCTGGCGCGATGCCGTCGGTCACCTTCACCGTGTCGCCGACGATGCTGGACGCGAGCGCGAGCGGCGTGATTCTGGAGGTCGAAGGCCAGCAGTTGAACTACGCCCATGGGCCGGTTCAGGCCGCGGCGATGAAATGGCCGGGCACGCCGGGCACGCGCACGCGCATCGCCTTCCAGCCCGGCGCCGCGGGCGCGCAGAACAGCATCCAAGCCCAAGGGCCGTGGGCGTTCTTCCGGCTTTTGGACCGCGCCCAGGTTCAGCGCTCCCGAACGGACGCTTTCTCGGCCACATTCTCGGTTGGCGGCAGGTCCGCGAGCTTCGCCGTGCAGGCCGGGTCCGTCATGAACCCGTTTTCGCTGCCCGCGCTTCGTAAGTTCAGTTGTCCCAGCTCCATGTGAGGATCGCCACGAACGTATGACCAGCCCAGCCGGATATCACGGCAAGATTCCCACGAAGGGGGATTTCATCCAGCGCGGACTGCCCGTCGCGTTCACCCGCGCCTGGGATCGCTGGCTGATGGAGGGGATTGGCGCGCTCAAGCAAAGCGGGGGAGATGCGTGGCTGGATGGCTATCGCACAGCGCCCCTGTGGCGGTTCTCGATTCCGGCGGGCGCGTTCGGAGATCAGGCGATGGTCGGCGTTCTGATGGCCTCGGTCGACCGCGTGGGTCGGAATTTTCCCCTGACAATCGCGGTGGAAGCGCCGCCCGGCTTCTCGGCCTTCGACGCGCTGCTTTCACAGGGACCGATGCTGGACCGAATGGCTGCCGCCGCTTTGGCCGCGCTTTCGGGTAAAGCCAAGAAAGACGATCTGGATGCCGCCGTGAATGCGATTGCAGCCGACCCGGCGGCGCCCGCGCAAATCGAAGATTCCGCAGAGGCTCTGACAGTCGCGGGAGCGAACCCCGAAGGCGCCATCGCTGCGCGCTGGCTGGAGCGGCGCTACGGACCGGATTCTGCGATCTTTCTGAGCGATGCGCCGCCCGATCAGGATCGGGAACTGATCGCGACGCGGGGGACGCCGGAACCGGCCCTCGTCGCCCGCTTGTTCGAGGGCGGCAGCCTCGCCCCGCTGGTGGAACCGGCGGAGGACGACCTGGATCTGCTGGCGCCCATGTCGGCGGACGCCACCGCGCCAGTGGTCGCCATGGCTGCTGCGACAAGCGCCGAGCCCTCTAGCGCCGACGATGCGGAGGATGACATCGACGCGCTGATTGGTGGGGAGCCGCTTGCGCCATTGAACGATGAGGACGTCTCGGCGGCGCATTCGGCGCCCGCGACCGTTCCGGCCGATGCGCCGCGCGCGGCCACTGACGAAGAAATCGAAGCGCTGATCGGCTCGGACCCGTTGAGCGGGGAGGCGTCGAACGATCCGCCGTCGCTGCGCCAGGCGTTGGGTGCGGATGACGACCCGGACAAGGAAGAGGACGACCCGATTGCGGCGATCCTGGCAGGCGGAGGACCTGAATCGTGATGTCCAACCCACTCCCAAGCTACTCGGCGGCCACCGATGTCGGCCTTGTTCGCAAAGTGAACGAAGATGCCGTACTGGCGCGCCCCGAGATCGGCCTTTGGGCGGTCGCAGACGGCATGGGCGGCCATGACGCGGGCGATCTGGCCAGCCAGACCATTATCGAGCAACTTGGTCGCCTGTCGGATCGCCTGACGCCCGGCGAGTTGCTGAAGGCCGCCCGCGGCGCGGTGCATGACGCCCACGCCAGACTGCGCGAAGAGAGCACAAGGCGCGCGGGGGCCATGATGGGCTCCACCGTCGTGGTGCTGATCCTGACCGACGGACATTTCGCTTGTCTCTGGGCAGGCGACAGCCGACTCTACCTCTTGCGCAATGGCGAGCTCAGCATGCTCACCCGCGATCATTCGCTGGTCGCGGATCTTGTGGAATCAGGCGATCTGACCTGGGCGGAGGCGGAAAAACACCCGCAGGCGAACGTCATCACGCGGGCCGTCGGCGCAGTCGATCAGCTGGAGCTGGACAAGCGTCACGGAGAGATCAAACCAGGCGACCGCTTCCTCATCTGCAGCGACGGGCTTAGCCGATACGCCGATGAGACAGCAATCACGGCCGTCCTGTCCGCGGCTTCGGTGGAAGAGGTCTCTGACCAGATGATCCAGCTGGCGATTGAAGGCGGCGGCGCGGACAACATCTCAGCGATCGCCGTTGAAATTCCTGGGGGGCAATCCGCCGGTGCGCCCGCATTCATCCCGCCGATCGAGGGCGTTGACGAGTTGACGCTTCCTCCCGGCGCCGGCGTCGAACCAGCACGTCCGCCGTCGGCCGCGCCGGAACCTGGCGGAGGCGGCGGAGATGGTGATGACTTCCTCGACGATTTGTTAGGGAAAGATTCGCTATGACCCGCCACTTAAACTTCCCGGGCCGCGCCGCGCCGCATATGATCGCGAACGCCCTGATCCGAATTGGCGTGTCGCGCAGGGCGGCCATCGTCAACCCATCGTCAGCATCGGCGGCCAAAATCCCGCCCCGAGAAGAAGTGCGAGCAGCGAAGTGACCCCGATCGACGACACCACGCAGTTCATCCCCGCCGGCGGCGGCGGCCTGTCGCTCAATGGCGGAAGCGGCTCGATTCCGCCGGGCACAGTGCTCAGCCACACCTATCGCGTGGAAAACTTCCTCGCGAAAGGCGGGATGGGCGAGGTTTACAAGGTTCAGCATGTGGAGCTGGGCACCTGGCACGCCATCAAGGTGATCCAGGACGAATTCGCCAGCAATGAGAAGGTGATGGACCTGTTTCGCCGTGAGGCGGGCGTGCTGCGCGGCCTGCGCCACGACGCGGTGGTCGGCTATGACGGGCTGATGCGCGACGAGCAGGGCCGGATCTACCTCGCGATGGAGTTCGTCGAGGGATCGCCGCTCGGATCGCTGCTGAAATACGGGCCGCTTTCGGTCGAGGACGTGCAGATTCTGCGCGGCCGCATCGGCGCAGGGCTGGCCGCGGCGCATAAATCGGGCGTCGTGCATCGGGACATGTCGCCGGACAACATCATCCTGCCCGATGACAGACCCGAGAACGCGAAGATCATCGATTTCGGGATCGCCAAGCTGTCGGACCCGGATCAGGCGACCGTTCTGGGTGATGATTTCGCGGGCAAATACTCCTACGCCGCGCCTGAACAGCTCGGCCTCTATGGCGGCCATGTGGATCATCGGTCCGACATTTACAGCTTCGGGCTGGTTTTGGCCGCGGCGGCGACCGGCCGCGCGCTCGATATGGGCTCCAACCCGATGCAGATTCTGGAGGCTCGCAAATCGCTGCCCGATCTGTCGGATGTGCCCGAGGCTCTAGTGGACGTTCTGGCGAAGATGCTGCAACCCGACCCGGAAGAGCGGCTGCAGTCGTTGGATGACGCCGGCGGCGCGCCAGCCCCTACGCCCCGCCCGGCGGCGCGCAAAGCGGCGCCGCAGCCTGAAAAGAAATCCGGGGGCGGTAAGCTGGTCATGGGCGTCGTCGGCCTCGCCGCCGTTGCGGCCGTCGGCATTGGCGCGGCCGTCGTGCTGACAGGTGATGACGCGCCTGTGGAAGATGGCGGAACCGATGTCGCGTTGGTCGACCCACCCTCGACGCCAACTGATGTAAGTGGCGGGTCAACATCCGTTGACGGATCGGCGAGCGCTCCAAGCGCTCCAGATATCACCACACCCCCTGAGATCGGCGATGGCGGCTCGCCCAGTATTCCGGACACCGGATCGCCCAGCATTCCCGACAGTGGCGCGACCCAGCCTATCGGACTAGGCGGGGATACGACAGGCGGCGCCGCGCCAGACGCGCCGAGCGGCGGTGTGGATATGGCCAATGTGACGCCGCCTGCCGACTTCACCACGCCCGGCGTTCCCAACGATACGGGCGCGCTCCCATCCGGCGGCGGCGCCCCGACAGTTCCGGGAGGCGTCGGAACCCCCGACGCGCCGACTGTTCCGGACCAGCCTGATGCGGGCCAGCAGATCGCCTCGCTCAATCCAACCGCCGACCTCTCTGACCGGGACAAGCAGATCGATCAGGCGCTCAGGGACGTGCAATGCGGCTTTGTGAATGCGCGCTACGCCGAGCTGGGCGGGCCGGTTGTGCTGAAGGGCCACCTTCCAGACGCGACGGAAAAGCGTATCCTGACCGCGACCCTCAGCGAGTTGCCCGGCGTCACCTCCATCGACGCCAAAGCGCTTCAAACGCTCGGCTCGCCGCGCTGCGGTCTGATCGAGATGCTGGATGCATCAACCCTGTCGCGATCGGCGGAACAAAAGGCGCAGCCGATCGCAATGGGCCGGCATGCGCAGGTCGGCCAGTTGAGCTTCCGTGGCGGGGATCGGCTGCGGCTGGACCTGACTGCGCCGCCATTCGCCGCCCACTATTATGTCGATTTCTATGACAGCGACGGCAACGTGATCCACCTGCTGCCCAGCCCGGTTGCGCCGAACAACCAGCTGAGGCCGAACGAGTCGGTGGTGATCGGCGGTACGGACCGCTACACGATCTCTCCGCCATATGGCGTCGATCTGGTAGTCGCCATCGGGGCGAGCACGCCCCTTTTCACAGAACAGAGGCCGGAACTGGAGAACGCCGCGCAATACCTTAAGGCGCTGAAAAACGCGCTTAACAAAGAGGGCGCTTCGACGATTTTTCAGGGCGAATACAGCTACGTCTTTGTCGAGACGTCGCCGTAGAGCGGCTTAACGCGCGTCCAGCGCGGTTGGCGGCGCGCCATCGCGAAACCGGGCGCGCATATCGCCCAATTGCTCTTCGGAGACGCCCAGCGCCGCAGCGCTAAAGACGCGGGCGTCGGGCGTAAACATCAGGAAGGCCTGGGTTTCGTTCAGCATCATCTCTTCATTGGATGAATCGTAGTCGCGGCTGGCCAGAAACGCGCGCCAGATCAGACGTTCCTCCTCGGTAAGCTTCTGCTCCCAGAAGGTCGCCGCATGGGCGCGGTATTCGGGGTCTGTGAAATAAATCCCGTGGCTCAATTCGTGCAACAAAATCGTCTCTCGGACGGAGGCGTCCAACGTCTCATCGACATGCGCCGTTGCAGGGTCGTCGCCCTGCACTCTGGCGTAGGAGACCAAAGCCGTCTCGGGCTCACTCGCGGTCCAGGCCTCTCCGTCGCGGGCCAGCAACCCTTCGGCGGTCAGACCGTCGCGCACGCGCAGTTCCGCTGCAGAAAGCTCAACGCCTCCCGCATCGGCAAGGCTGAAGAAGCGCGCCAGATCGGTCATCCGATAGTCGTGCCCGTAGTAGAACGTCGCCGCCGCTGAGCCGGTCGCTCGGATAAACTCCGACATCTCGGTATCGCTCAGCACCCTGTCGCGCGGCGCGCCCGCCTTTTCGATCAGCGTGGCGATGCGATTGAGTGCGGCGCCCTGCGCCTGAAGACTAGGAAACTCGATCAATAGCACCGACGGGCGGCCTTCAAGCCGCGCGAAGCGCCAACCCTCCCCCTCTGCGGACTCAAGCAACATGGCCACGGTTTGCGAATCTCTGAACGGCCCTTCGGGCGGCGGCGTCAGAAGTCGCGGCAAAACAACCAGCGCCACCGCGATGAGCATGGAGACGACGATCCCGAACGTCACCGCCGCCTTTCGCCGGCGCCGTTTCGCGCGGGTGATTTGTTCTTCTGCAACCATACGCCCACCAACCCCGTTTTCGCGCGCCGCGACGGACCCGCGACTGACACTCTCAACGCCGGATGGCGGCGCGTCAACATCCTGCCGAATCCTGATCGCCGCAGGCGCAGGGCCGGTCGGCTGGACTTGACGCGTAGCCGCCCGATGTGTTTCGTATCGGAAACTTTTTCTCCGATAGAGACTTGAGCCAAAAGGGTTCGCCGATGACCGAGGCTGCGCACACGCCGCTTTTCGCCCTGCATGAGGAGCTGGGCGGAACGATGGTGGAGTTCGCTGGCTATGCTCTGCCCGTGCGCTACCCGCTGGGCGTGATGAAAGAGCATCTGCACACCCGCGCAGCGGCGGGCCTGTTCGACGTCAGCCATATGGGCCAGATCGCACTGCGCCCGAAATCGGGCGATGTGGCCGATGCGGCGCGGGCGCTGGAGACACTGGTACCGGTGAGCGTCCTGGCGTTGGCCGAGGGGCGACAACGCTATGGGTTCTTCACCAACGAGACCGGCGGCATTCTAGACGATCTGATGATCGCGAACCGTGGCGACCACTTGTTCCTTGTGGTCAACGCGGCCTGCAAGGCGGCCGATGAAGCGCATCTCAGGGCGCACCTCTCCGACAGTTGCGAGATCGAGACGCTGCCGGATCGGGCTCTCATGGCTTTGCAGGGTCCGAAGGCGGAAGACGCGCTTGCCCGCCTCGCTCCCACCGTCGCCGAGATGCGGTTCATGGACATCGCGCCCATTCAGATCGAGGGCGCCGACTGCATCGTCTCACGATCGGGATACACCGGCGAGGACGGGTATGAAATTTCCTGCCCATCATACGCCGCTGAACGGATTGCACGGGCGCTTCTTGAGATGGAAGAAGTGAAGGCGATCGGGTTGGGAGCGCGGGATTCGCTGCGTCTCGAATCCGGACTCTGCCTTTATGGCCATGATCTGGATCCGACGACGACGCCGGTCGAGGGCGCCTTGATCTGGGCGATTCAAAAGGCCCGCCGGACGGGCGGCGATCGTGAAGGCGGTTTTCCGGGCGCCGAGATCATTCTCGATCAGATCGCCAATGGCGTCGCGCGCAGACGGGTCGGGCTGTCGCCCGAGGGCCGCGCGCCGATCCGCGAAGGGGCGGAGATTTACCTGACCGAGGACGGGTCCGAGCCGGTGGGGAACGTCACTTCGGGCGGGTTCGGACCGACGCTGGGCGCGCCGGTCGCCATGGGCTACGTTCCAAGCGAGAACGCGGACGAAGGAACCCGGCTTTTCGCCGAAGTTCGTGGAAAAAGGTTGCCCGTCACTGTGGCGAGTACTCCCTTCATCACGCAGAATTACAAACGCTGAACAGCGGCGAAGCATTAGGGGCTGGGACATGCTGAAATTCACCGAAGACCATGAATGGGTGCGGGTAGAGGGCGATGTCGCCACGATCGGCGTCACCGACCACGCGCAAGAACAGCTGGGCGATCTGGTGTTCGTCGAACTGCCCGATGTAGGAGACGAATTCGAAAAGGGCGCCGAGATGGCGACCATTGAATCCGTCAAGGCGGCCTCGGAGCTCTACGCGCCCGTTGGCGGCGAGGTGACCGAGGTCAACGAGGCCATTGTCGATGAACCGGGCCTGGTGAACTCCGACGCTGCCGGCGAAGGCTGGTTCGTGAAGATCAAGGTCTCCGACGCGGCGGAGCTGGACGAGTTGATGGATGAAGCCGCCTATAAAGAGCTGACCGAGTAGCCCAGTTTCCGGAGCTTCCCCCATGACCGACGATCGCCTCTCCTTCGATGAGCTCGCGGATCAGGACGCGTTCCAGCGCCGCCATATCGGCCCATCGGCGCCGAACATGGCCGAGATGCTGGCGGTGGTCGGCGCGAAGGATATGGAGACGCTGATCGCGGAGACGGTTCCCGGCGCGATCCGCTCCGCCGCGCCGCTTGAGACGGGCGCTCCGATGACCGAAGAGCAGGCGCTAGCGCATCTTCGCTCGGTCGCATCCGAGAACAAGGTCATGACCTCGCTGATCGGACAGGGCTATTACGGCACGCATCTGCCGCCCGTAATACAGCGGAACCTTCTGGAGAACCCCGCCTGGTACACCGCCTACACGCCCTATCAGCCGGAGATCAGTCAAGGTCGGCTGGAAGCGCTGCTGAACTTCCAGACGATGATCTGCGACCTGACGGGCTTGGAGATCGCCAACGCGTCCCTCTTGGACGAGGCGACGGCCGCGGCGGAAGCGATGGCGATGGCCGAGCGCGTGTCCAAATCCAAAGCAAACGCGTTCTTCGTGGACCGGGACGCCCACCCGCAATCCATTGCGGTGATCCGAACCCGCGCCGAGCCGCTGGGCTGGGAGGTGATCGTCGGCGATCCGATGACCGATCTGAACCCCTCCGCCGTGTTCGGGGCGCTGTTCCAGTATCCGGGGTCGTCGGGTGCGATCCGGGACTACTCGGCCCAGATTGCCGCCTTGCATGATTCGAAAGCGCTTGCGGTGATGGCGGCGGATCTTCTGGCGCTGACTTTGCTGACGCCGCCGGGCGAGATGGGCGCGGATATCGCCATCGGTTCAGCCCAGCGCTTCGGCGTGCCAATGGGATATGGCGGCCCGCACGCGGCCTATATGGCGACGCAGGAAAAGCACAAGCGCGCCCTGCCCGGCCGCCTCGTCGGCGTGTCGGTGGACGCGGCAGGACGCCCGGCCTACCGCCTCGCGCTCCAGACCCGCGAGCAACATATCCGGCGGGAGAAGGCGACCTCGAACATCTGCACCGCACAGGTTCTGCTCGCGGTAATCGCCTCCATGTACGCCGTCTGGCACGGGCCGGATCGGCTGACCCGCATCGCGCAGCGGGTTCGCCGCCTGACAGCCACGCTGGCCGAGGGGCTGAAAGGCGCCGGGCTGACCATTGCGCCTGAGGCCGTTTTCGACACTCTGACCATTGAGACCGGAGAGCAAACGGAGGCGGTGCATCGCCGGGCGCTGGGCTATGGGATCAACCTGCGCCGCATCGACGGCGATTCGGTTGGCGTCAGTCTCGATGAGACCTCTACGCCGGAGCTGATCGACAAGCTGTTCCATGTGTTCGGCGCGGATGCATCCTTTGTAGATTTCGAACCTGAAATTGACGACACCTATTCGGGAACTCTGGCGCGAACCTCCGGCTTCCTAACCCACCCTGTATTCCATCTGTACCGGTCAGAGACGGAGATGATGCGCTATTTGCGCAGGCTGTCGGACAAGGATCTGGCGCTGGACCGGGCGATGATCCCGCTCGGTTCCTGCACCATGAAGCTGAACGCGGCCGCCGAAATGATCCCGATCTCCTGGCCGGAATTCGGCGCGCTGCATCCCTTTGCACCCGCCGATCAGGCGCAGGGCTACGCCCAGATGTTGGAGGATCTGTCGCGCCAGCTTTGTGAGATCACCGGCTATGACGAGATCTCGATGCAACCCAATTCGGGCGCCCAGGGCGAGTACGCGGGCCTGCTGGCGATCCGTGGGTATCATCTGAGCCGAGGCGACGCGGGGCGCAATGTCTGCCTGATCCCCTCCTCCGCCCATGGCACCAACCCGGCCTCGGCGCAAATGGCCGGGATGAAGGTCGTGGTCGTCGCCTGCGATGCGGAGGGCAATGTCGATGTCGCAGATCTGACGGCGAAGGCGGAGAAACACTCTGAGGCGCTGGCCGCCTGCATGATCACCTATCCCTCCACCCATGGCGTGTTCGAGGAAGCGGTTCGGGAGGTTTGCGACATCGTGCACCGGCATGGCGGGCAGGTGTATCTGGACGGCGCGAATCTGAATGCGCAGGTCGGTTTGGCGGCGCCGGGCGCATACGGCGCTGATGTCAGCCACCTGAATCTGCACAAGACATTCTGCATCCCCCATGGCGGCGGCGGGCCTGGGATGGGGCCGATCGGCGTGCGCGCGCATCTGGCGCCGTTCCTGCCCGGCCATCCGGTGACCGATCCAGACGCTCCGGTGGGGCCGGTCTCCGCCGCGCCCTACGGCTCGGCCTCGATCCTGCCGATCAGCTGGGCCTATTGCCTGATGATGGGGGCCGATGGGCTGACGCGCGCGACCGGGGCGGCGATCCTGAACGCCAACTACATCGCCGCGAGGCTGGAGGGCGCCTATGACGTGCTCTATCGCGGGCCGAAGGGCCGGGTTGCGCATGAATGCATCCTCGACACGCGCCCCTTCAAGGAAGCGGGCGTCAGCGTCGATGACATCGCCAAGCGGCTGATCGATTACAGCTTCCATGCGCCCACAATGAGTTTTCCTGTGGCGGGCACGTTGATGGTGGAGCCGACCGAGTCCGAAAGCCGGGCGGAGATCGACCGGTTTTGCGACGCGATGCTGGCGATCCGCGAGGAGACCGCCAAGGTCGAGGCCGGGGAATGGTCGCCGACCGACAACCCGCTGGCCGGCGCGCCGCACACGGCCGAAGATCTGGCCGGGCCGTGGGAGCGCGCCTATTCACGAGAGGTCGCGGCCTTCCCGGTCAAGGGGCTCAGGCGGGACAAGTACTGGGCGCCCGTGGGCCGTGTCGACAACGTCTTCGGCGACCGGAATCTGATCTGCGCCTGCCCGCCGATGGAGAGCTACGCCGAGGCGGCGGAGTAGGCCCCGCCGCCCCTTCCGTCAGTCTTTGATAAACGTCCCCGTCTGAAGCTCACGCACCGCCTGCTCCAGTTCTCGCTGAGTGTTCATCACGATGGGGCCGTACCACGCGACGGGCTCCTTGATCGGCTTGCCTGAGACAAGCAGGAAGCGCACCCCCTCCTCGCCCGCCTGCACCGTCACCTCGTCGCCCCGGTCGAAGAGGACCAGAGAGCGGTTGCCGGTTGTCTCACGCAGGTGCACCTCGCGCCCGTCGATCTCCTTTTCGGTCAGCACGCCGAAGGGCTCGGAGCTGGCCGCGAAAGAGCCGGAGCCTGCAAAGATATAGGCGAAGGCGTGGCGCTCGACCTCCACCTTGAAGGTTTTTTTCACGCCCGGCGGCACAGAGATGTCCAGATAGCGCGGATCCGCGGCGATCCCGTCGACCGGTCCGGCCTTGCCCCAGAAATCACCGACCACGACGCGCACCGCCGTACCGTCGTCATCGACGACCACCGGGATCTCGCTGGCGGGCACATCCTGATAGTTCGGGTCGGTCATCTTCAGGCTGGAGGGAAGGTTGGCCCACAGTTGAAACCCGTGCATCCGGCCCGCCTCGTCGCCCTTGGGCATTTCCTGATGCATGATGCCGCGCCCGGCGGTCATCCACTGCACGTCGCCCGCGCCCAGCGTGCCGGTGTTGCCCAGGCTGTCGCCATGCTCCACCTCGCCCGCGAGCACATAGGTGATGGTCTCGATGCCCCGGTGCGGATGCCACGGGAATCCCGCCAGATAGTCCTCAGGACGCTCGTTGCGGAAATCGTCGAACAGCAGGAACGGGTCGAACGCCTCGGTCTCTCCGAACCCGAAGGCGCGGTGCAGATGCACGCCGGCGCCTTCCATGGTCGGTTTGGCGGCTTCGATGCTTTTCACGGGCCGGATGGACATGGGAATCTCCTTTCGGTTTCCCACAATATAGAGCGCCGCGCGACCTGAACCGACCTCCCGCGAAGGGACATATTGTTCGGCCTCCGGCGACAATCAGGCGGCTATTTCGTTTGCGCCTTGGGGCAGGGCTGACCGGGATATATCACCCCAAGATTGCCAACGGTCATGATTTCAAGAATCTCCTCGACCGTTGCGCCGCGGTCCTCATGGTGGGTGTAGTAGTCGCCCTCGACGCCAACTTTGCGAAGCCGGTCGAAATCAAGCTCCCAAAAGGGTTCTGAGCGATCGGGCATGAAAAACGCGCCTTTGGTCTCGGTCGCCGTGGGGATGGGGCGCCGATATTCAGGCACGCCGGGCAGGTGGCATTCCTGAACTTTCAGCATGAACGCGTCTCTGATGAGCGGCGCAGGAATCTGCGAAAGATCGGCAAAGGGCTTCGGCGATTGCTCGGCGACCGAAGGCGCGGAAAGCACAAGCAGCGCCGTCAACGCCGCCCTGAATTGACTCACTTGCGAATCTCCTGACGCAAATCCGCCCCCGAGGATGAGCATGCGCGCGCCGCACGCCCATTACAACGCGCTGCGTCAATGTCTCGCTGCATCAATGGCGGCCTGCAGTCCGGCCGCCGGACTGGTCAGAACGGGGCGACGGGTCAACCGCGCGGCCGGCGCCATCGAAGCCTGCGCCAGCGCCACCACATCACCCATGGCCAGATCGGCCGCGCCGGCGATCATGTTCAGATACCCCTCTCTGTCGCCGGAAAGGAAGGTTTCCCACGCGCAATCCACCAGAATTATTCGAACATCTACTCCGATCTTCGACGCCGCAGTCCTGAACAGTTTTCTGGTCGGAGCAAGCGTCGAGGGCGCGGCGCAGATCACCGCCACCTCGCTCCCGCCGACGCAGGCCTGTCGTGCGAGAGCCGCGTCGACGCGCTGGACCGGAACACGCGCCTCCACCCCCTCCGCCGCCGGGCCAAGGGTGGAGCATGTCAGTAGAACGGCGTCGGACCCTTTCGCCAAACTCCTTAAAACCCCTTGCGTTCGCGCCACCACGCCCAGCGACAAGCCGTCCGTTGCGGCCTGCAAAAAGTCGGGCCGCACATTGTGGCGCAGCGTGACTCCGTTTGGGCAGGCCTCATCGAACACATCGATATTGCTGTCGGCCGTGTGCAGGCAAGAGATGATCATGAAGCAAACTCCCTCGGCCGGATACGATACAGTAGATTCCGGCGCAGCGCATGGCCCTTCGACACGCGCGGGTGGTCGAAATCGAACTCGAAATCGTGGCGCATACCTAGCCGCTCCATGACGGCACGAGAGCGTGCGTTGGCGGGGGTGGTGAAGGCGACGATCTCCTTCAGGCCGAGCGGCCCGAAGGCGTGGGCGAGGACCGCGCGGGCGCCTTCGGTCGCATAACCCTTGCCCCACTGGGCGCGAGACAGGCGCCAGGCGATCTCCACACAGGGCATGAAAGGCGCGTCGAAAGTAGGGCGATTGAGGCCAATGATTCCGATAAACGCCTCGCCGCCGTTCTCTTCCACCGCCCAGAAGCCGAACCCTTGAGAGGCGTGGCGGGCGACGATCAGCCGAGCGAATGCGTCGCTTTCCTCCGTTGAGAGGGGCGCGGGGAAGAAGCGCATGACTTCGGGATCGGCGTTGATCGCGGCGAAGGGGGCGAGATCGCTCTCGCGCCATGGGCGCAGGATCAAGCGGGGGGTTGGGTCAGGGGCGGCCATCACTCAGAGCTTAACATCGCGCCCGGCCCTAGGGTGGGCGTTTCGCGCCCGCCCCCGATCTAAAGTTGTAGGGGCGGGCCGGGCGCGACCGGGCCTGACGCCCCGGCAGAAAAAAACGCGAGTGGCGCTCCGTTAAACCACCCGCCCCCACAGGTCATACTCGCTGGCCTCGTCCACCTCGACCTCGACCAGATCACCGGGCGTCAGATCCTCGAAACCTTCATCGATGAAGAGGTTCCCGTCGATCTCCGGCGCGTCGGCTTTGGTGCGGCAGACCGCGCCCTCCCCGTCCACCTGATCGACGATCACCTGCTGGCGTGTACCGATTTTAGCCGCGAGTTTCTCGGTGGAGATGCGCTGGCTGACGGCCATGAAACGCTCCCACCGCTCCTGCTTGACCTCCTCCGGCACATGGTCCGGCAGGTCGTTTGAGCGGGCGCCGGCCACATTCTCGTATTGGAAGCAGCCGACCCGGTCGAGCCGCGCCTCCTCCAGCCAATCCAGAAGATACTGGAACTCCTCCTCGGTCTCGCCCGGATAGCCGACGATGAAAGTGGAGCGGATGGCGATCTCCGGGCAAATCTCCCGCCATTTGGCGATCCGCTCCAGCGTTTTCGCCTCATTCGCCGGGCGGGCCATGCGCTTGAGGACGGAAGGGGCCGCGTGCTGAAACGGGATGTCGAGATAGGGCAGGATCTTGCCCTCGGCCATCAGCGGGATCACGTCGTCCACATGCGGATAGGGATAGACGTAGTGCAGCCGCACCCAGACCTCCAGCTCGCCCAGCGCCTCGGCCAAAGTGGTGAAATGCGCCTTCACCTCGCGCCCGCGCCACTCGGATGGGGCGTATTTCAGGTCCAATCCATAGGCGGAGGTGTCCTGGCTGATGACCAGCAACTCCTTCACGCCGGCCTCGGCCAGCTGCTCCGCCTCTCGCAGCACCGCGCGGGCGGGGCGAGAGACCAGATCGCCGCGCATCGCCGGGATGATGCAGAACTTGCAGCGGTGATTGCAGCCCTCCGAGATCTTTAGATAGGCGAAATGGCGCGGGGTCAGGCTGACCCGGCCCTTGGGCTGAGGCAGCAGATCGACGAACGGATCGGGCGCGGGCGGCACGGCGTCATGCACCGCATCCAGCACTTGCTCATATTGATGCGGGCCGGTGACGGCGAGCACCGAGGGGTGTGCGCCGCGGATATACTGCTCCTCCGCCCCCAGGCAGCCTGTGACGATGACTTTGCCGTTTTCATTCAACGCCTCGCCGATGGCCTCAAGGCTCTCCGCCTTGGCGCTGTCCAGAAAACCGCAGGTGTTCACGATCACCGCCTCAGCGCCCGAATAGTCCGGGCTGATGGCGTAGCCCTCGGCGCGCAGACGGGTCAGGATGCGCTCGCTGTCGACCAGCGCCTTTGGACAGCCCAGGCTGACCATGCCGATGGTCGGTTGGCCGTCTCGCGCAGCCCCCTCGCCAATGGAGATATGGGGCGCCAGATCGGGGCGCAGGTCAGGCGGATTGGCGCTCAAAGCGGCTCTCCCAGTGTCGGTTGGATCGTCAGGCGGCGCCCAACCTAGCCGTTCAAGCCTCAAACCGCATCCGCAAACATGCCGTCAGCTTGGGGAGGTCCGCAGACGGGCCAATGCGCGCGCGCGAACCTGCGTCGCAATTCGGCCGACCCCGTGGGTGGTCTTGTCCCAATAGGTCGGCGCGACCACCAGCTCAACCAGCGCCTTGACCGCGGCCGCCGCGCCCATCGGCCAGTAAAGCGGCAACGTCGCGACCCAGGGCGCCAGCGCCATCGCGCGCCGCCGTTTGAGCGCCAGCAAAGCAGCCGCCAGTACGGTGGCCTGCTCCGTCACGGTCAACGCCATCAGAGCAGCGGCGGCCGGGCCGACGACACGTTGCATCCAAATCTCGCCAGTCGTCATCCAGTAAATCGTCGTCGCCCAGAACAGGGGCTGCAACAGGAACATCACCGGCGGGGCCAGCAGGATGATCTGCGCGAGGACAGCGCGGGAAAAGCCAAGGCGCCGCACCATCTCAAACGGCGCGCGGGTCTGGCTGATCCAGGTCTGCATGAAGCCTTTCAGCCAACGGGACCGCTGCCGGATCCACGGCCCGGGGCTGGCCGACGCCTCCTCCCATGTCGTGGAATCGATCACCCCGCTTCGATACCCTGCACGCGCCAACCGCATGCCCAGATCGGCGTCCTCGGTGACGTTATGGGCGTCCCAACCGCCGACATGATCCAGCGCCGCCCGGCGGATGAACATCGATGTGCCGCCCAGCGGTATCGGCGCGCCAAGATCGGCGAGGCCCTTCAGAAGCACCACGAACCACATGTGGTACTCAATAGAAAAGCACCGCGCGATCCAGCTTTCGCGCGCATTGTAATAGGCGAGGCGCGCCTGCACGCAGGCCAATTTCGACGGTGCGCCGGCGAAGGCGCGGGCGACCTTGCGCAGCTGATCGCGCTCCGGCCGGTCCTCTGCGTCGTAAACCCCGATGATGTCGCCCTGCGCGAAACGAAGCGCCAGATTCAGCGCGCGTGGCTTGGTTCGCGGACGCCCCTGCGGAGCGCAGATGATCCGCGCCCAACCCGGCAGAGACAGCATATTAAGGGCGCTCATGGTCTCTTGGTCATCCGCCTCAAGCGCGAAGATCACCTCAAGCCGTTCGGGCGGGTAGTCGAGCCGCATCAACGCCTCGATCAGCGACGGCATGGTCGCCGATTCCCGATAAAGCGCGATGATTATACTGATTTTCGGAAGCCGCTCGGACGCAGGCGCGGACGCCGCGATCTGGTCCTCATGAGGGCGCGACGCCGCCAACGCGCCGAAAAGCCCGATCAGGCGCAGCAGGGCCGACGCCCCCGCCAAGGCGACGACCAGCATGGCTATAGCGCTCAACGCCGCGTCAGACGCAACAATCGCCGCCAAACCGGCGCCGAGCAAACCGGCCCACACTCCGATCGATTGCCAGGTGGCCAGCCCGCCGCGTGCGCTGAGCCGCAATGGCGCGTGCTCGGCGGCGTCCCAAGCGAATTTATGGGCGAATCGGCGCAGCAACGCGTCCTCGAACCTCTGACGCGGCGCATAGACCCTCAGCGCGCCGGGAGAGGCGCCCAGCAGCGCCAAAGCGTAGTGGGCCGACATCGGATCGGCGGTCAGCCAGGTCGTGTGCCCATCATTGCGCCGCCACGGCGCGATCCCCAGCACCAGATACCGGTCGAGATCGAGAGGGTCGCCCACATTTCCGGCGATCGGCTGCGCATCGATATCGACCTGCGGCAACCGGGCCTGCTCCGCCAGCGCGGTGTCGACCACGTTTCGCGTGACAAATCCGCCCGAGGCGAGCACGTCGCCCAGCCGCGCGCCGGTTCTTCGATGGCGCCTGAGCGCCCGTGCTAGGGTCGTCCGGCTGATCGCGCCACGGGACAACAGCAACCGCCCCAGCCGGGGCGCACGCGGCGGCGGCGGTAGTTGCGTCACCGCCGCCGAGCGGATCTCTGATTGTAACGCCCACTCCATCGTAGCTCGATTCGCGCGAGCGGCCTCAGCGATATGGCGAAACTGCATACCGCCTCCCGATTCCAGATCAACCCATGCGGGTGTTTTAGATCATGGGAGGACGCAATGGGTTAATCGAGCGCGCAGAGTTCGACGCTTACTTCATCGCGGCGACGAATCGTTCGAACAGATAGAAACTATCCTGCGGGCCGGGGCTCGCCTCCGGGTGCTGCTGCACGGAGAATACCGGACGGTCCTTCATCCGGATGCCGCAATTGGAGCCGTCGAACAGCGAGACATGTGTTTCGACCACGCCTTCGGGCAACGACTGAGAATCGACCGCGAATCCGTGATTCATTGAGGTGATCTCGACCTTGCCGGTCTCCAGATCCTTCACCGGATGATTAGCGCCGTGATGGCCGTGGTTCATTTTCACGGTCGTTGCGCCCAAGGCAAGCGCCAACATCTGATGGCCCAGGCAGATGCCGAACATCGGAATGTCGGTCTTTTCCAGGATCTGGCGAATCATCGGCGCCGCGTATTCGCCGGTCGCGGCGGGATCGCCCGGCCCATTGGAGAGGAAAACGCCCTCCGGCTCATGCGCCAGCACTTCCTCCGCCGTGGTGGTCGCCGGCATGACGGTGACGTCGCAGCCCGCCTCGGCCAGACAGCGCAGAATGTTGCGCTTGGCGCCGTAGTCGAGCGCAACCACGCGCTTTCCCGGCGCCTGACGCGGCTTGTAGCCGTCCGGCCAATCCCAGCGGGTCTCATTCCAGCGATAGCTTTGAGAACAGGTGACCGTCTTGGCGAGATCCGCGCCCTCCAGCCCCTCGAACGCCGCCGCCTTGGCGACCAGGGCCGGGATATCGAAATTCCCATCCGGCGCATGGGCGATGGCGACATGGGGCATGCCCTTGGATCGGATCAGGCGGGTCAGACGGCGGGTGTCGACGCCGCCGACGGCGATCCGGCCCTTCGAGGCCAGCCAGTCGCCCAGCCGTTCCGCTGACCGCCAGTTCGACGGCTCGGTCGGGCGCCAGCGCGCGACCATGCCCAGCGCAACCGGTTCGGCCGCCTCATCATCTTCGGGGTTCGCGCCGACATTGCCGATATGGGGGAAGGTGAAAGTGACGACCTGGCCGGCGTATGACGGGTCGGTCATGATCTCCTGATACCCGGTCATCGCTGTATTGAAGCAAAGCTCGGCCACCGCGTCGCCCGCCGCGCCGAATCCTTCTCCATAGAACACTGTCCCATCCGCAAGCACGATGCAGCCTGTCGTCCCCTCAGGCGGCTCAGGCGAGGCGAAGCCGGACGGCGCGGCGGCTGAAACGTCTGCGGTCATGGCTGATCTCTCCGACTGGAAACGGGCCGCCCGCTGCGGAATCTGAGGCCCCGCGCCAAGGCTGGCGGCAAGCTAATGTTCGCGGCCCGCCGGGTCAAGAATTCACGGATAGACGTATTGTCCATTTTATTTCAATGCCTTACAGCAATATACACAAGTATTGCCCAAGCGTAACGACAGGAGTATGGTGCCCGCCGCGGCCCAAGTTGGGGCCGGTTGACATGGAGTGCGCGGAATGCGCGACCAGATCAGCGCCGCTCTCAAAGACTCGATGAAAGCCAAGGATGCGATGCGCACAGCGACGCTCCGGCTGATATTGGCGGCGATGAAAGAGCGTGAGATCGCCTTGCGCGAAGACGATGGCGACGCCGAGCTGGACGAAGTCGGCAGCCTGCAGATTCTGTCGAAAATGATCAAGCAGCGCGAGGAATCGGCGCGCGTCTACGAAGAAAGCGGCCGACTGGAACTGGCTGAGCGCGAACGCGCCGAAATGGAAGTGATCCGCGAGTATCTGCCCAAGCCTTTGACCGAGGAAGAGGCCACGGCCGCGGTCGAAGAGGCGATAGCCGAACTGAAGGCGAGCTCGATCAAGGATATGGGCAAGGTCATGGGCGCCCTGAAGGAGCGCCACGCCGGCCGCATGGATTTCTCCAAGGTCGGCGCCATGGTCAAGGCCGCGCTGGCCTAGACGCAATATCGGCACGCCGCCTGACTTGCCCGCCCCCCCCTGATCCGCTAGGACACGCCGGACTTTCGGGGCCGCCTGACGGCGCGCCCGTTTCCGGAGATTTCGATGGCCAAGAAGAAGGCGCAGAAGATCAGGCGGCCGCGCGCCGAGACGCCAAAAGGCTTTCGCGACTATTTCGGCGCGGACGTGCTGAGGCGCGAGGCGATGCTGCGCGCGATCTGCGAGGTTTACCGACGCTATGGCTTCGACCCTCTGGAAAGCTCCGCCATCGAGACGCTGGACGCCCTGGGCAAATATCTGCCCGATGTGGACCGGCCCAATGCAGGCGTTTTCGCGTTTCAGGATGAGGACGAAAGCTGGCTGGCGCTGCGCTATGATTTGACGGCGCCGCTGGCCCGTGTGTTCGCGCAACACCGCCTGTCGCTGCCGACCCCCTATCGCCGTTATGCGGTGGGTCCGGTCTGGCGGAATGAGAAGCCTGGGCCAGGGCGGTACCGCCAGTTCTATCAATGCGACGCCGACACGGTGGGCAGCGCCAACCCAGCGGCCGACGCGGAGATCTGCGCCATGCTGGCCGACGCGCTTGAAGCGGCGGGCATTCCGCGCGGCGACTATCAGGTGCGGATCAACAACCGCAAGATCCTGAACGGCGTGTTGGAAGCGGCGGGGATTTACGACCCTGAAGACCCGTCTGCCCATGAGGCCGCCCGCGGCGTCGCGCTGCGCGCCATCGACAAGCTCGACCGGCTGGGGCCGGAGGGCGTGCGCGCGCTTCTGGGCACGGGCCGGATGGACGAATCGGGCGACTACACGGACGGCGCAGGGCTGGGCGACGAACAGGCCGAGATCGTCATGGGGTTCGTCGAGGCGGAACGGGAGAGCGCGGCCGCCACCTGCGCGCGTCTCTCGGAACTGGTCGGCGAGTCGGATATCGGCGCCGAGGGCGTCGCCGAAGCCGCGAAGATCGCCGAACTTCTGGAGGCGCAAGGCTACGGACCTGACCGGGTGAAGCTGGACCCGTCGGTGGTGCGCGGCCTCGGATACTACACGGGCGCGGTCTACGAAGCTGAGCTGACCTTCGAGATCACCGATGAGGACGGACGCTTGCGCCGCTTCGGCTCGGTCGCGGGCGGCGGGCGCTATGACGATCTGGTCAAGCGCTTCACCGGGCAGGCGGTGCCGGCGACGGGCGTCTCAATCGGAGTCGACCGGCTGCTGGCGGCGCTGGAGGCCAAGGGCCGCGCTCCCGTCGCCGATAAGGCCGGGCCGGTGGTGATCTGCGTGATGGATCGGGACCGCATGGCCGACTATCAGGCGATGTGCGCCGAGCTGCGCAATGCGGGCATCCGGGCCGAGGTGTTTCTCGGCGGCGGCAATATGGGAAAGCAGCTTAAATACGCGGACAAGCGGTCTTCTCCCGTCGCGGTGATTCAAGGGGAGGATGAGCGCGCGACAGGCATCGTGCAGCTGAAAGACCTCGCCCTTGGCGCACGGTTGGCGGCCGAGATCGAAACCAATGAGGAATGGAAGGCGCAGCCTGCGCAAATCTCCGTACCCCGTGATGATCTTGTGACCGAAGTCCGCGCCATGATCGCGCGCGCTGGGTGATCGAGATGAGCGCGCCGGATACGCTGGACTCGACCGCGCCCGGCGCCTTTCGCGGCTATGAGGGCGAGGGGCTGGTGGCGCTGAACGGCGTGACCTCGGAAATCGCCTCGGTGATCGCCGAGGCGGGCTATCAGCCGATCGACCCCGCGCTGCTGCAGCCCGCCGATCTGCTGCTGGACCTCTACGGTGAAGACATTCGCACTCGCGCCTTTCTGATCTCGGACCCTGTATCAGGAGAGATGTGCCTGCGCCCGGACTTCACCGCGCCGGTCTGCCTGGCGCATCTGGAGAATGGCGGCGGAGAAGCGCGCTATGGCTATCTGGGCCGCGTGTTCCGGCGGCAGACGCCGGGATCGGGCCGGCACGCCGAATATCTGCAGACCGGGGTGGAGCTGATCGGCGCCGCTGATCCCGCCGCGGCCGACGCCGAGGTTTTCGCCCTGATTCGAGATGCGCTGAAATGGGCGGGTGCGGGCGGGACCGTGATCCGAACCGGCGATCTGGGCGTCGCCTTCGCGCTACTGGACGCGGTGAAGATGCCCGTTCGCTGGCGCGCGGCGCTGAAGCGGCATTTCTGGCGACCTGCGCGGTTCCACCAGATGCTGGCCGAGTATTCCGGCGAAGCGGGCGCGCTGAGCGAGGAGCGTGCGGCGCTCTTGGATCGGGTCGCGGGCTAACGCCGGCAAAAGCACGGTCCGAAGTGGTCGCCGCGTTGAAAGAGCGGGGCGTTCCCGCCCTCGGCCTGCGCTCGAACATGGAGATCGCCGAACGCCTTCTGGCGCTGGCGGAGGATCGCTCGGAAGCGCGCATTCCGGCCGAGCTTGTCGAGGCGATCGAAGCGGCGCTGGCGATCAGCGGCCCCTCGGGCGAGGCGCTCTCCAGGCTCCGCGCGCTGACGGATGAGGCGGGGCTGGACATCGCGCCTGCGCTGGACAGGATGGAGGCGCGGCTGGCGGCGCTGAACGCGCGCGACGTGGATGCCTCCGCCCTGCCCTTCGATGCGGATTTCGGCCGCTCTCTGGAATACTATGACGGCTTCGTTTTCGAGTTCGCCGCGGCCGACCAGCCCGCAGAGCCGCCGCTGGGCGGCGGCGGGCGGTATGACGCCATGCTCGCCAAGCTGGGCGGCGGCCGAGCGGGCGCGGTGGGCGGCATGATCCGGCCCGAAGACGTGCTCGCGGCGCAGGCCCGGACGGGAGGCGGATTATGACGCTTCTTCGCCTCGCCGCGCCGTCCAAAGGCCGCCTGCAGGAAAAGACCGCCGAGTGGTTCGCCGAGCGCGGCGTCACGCTGGCCCGCGTCGGCAAAGACCGTGAATACGCCGGCCGGGTGGACGGGGTCGATGGGGTGGAGCTGGTCTATCTCTCAGCCGGAGAGATCTCAGGCGCTTTGGCCCGCGGCGACATCCATCTGGGTATCACGGGCGAAGATCTGGTCCGGGAACGGATCCCCGGCTGGGAGGCTCGCGTGGAGCGGATCGCCCCAATGGGCTTCGGACGCGCCGATCTGATCGTCGCCGTGCCGAACTGCTGGCTGGATGTGGAGACGGTCGCCGATCTCGACGACGCCGCCGGCCGGTTCCGCGAAGCGCACGGCCACCCCCTGCGCGTGGCGACCAAGTATCACGCGCTGTCGCGGGAATTCTTCACCGCGCGGGGCGTGGGGGATTATCTGCTGGTCGACAGTCAGGGCGCAACCGAGGGCGCGCCGAAGAACCGCTCGGCCGAGGCGATCATCGACATCACCTCCAGCGGCGCGACCCTGCGGGCAAATCACCTGCGGGTGCTGGAGGACGGGCTGATCCTGCAGAGCGAGGCGAACCTCTGGAAATCCGAAGCCGCGGACTGGTCGGATCAGGCGACGGCGGCGCTGAAGGCGCTACGGGAGACGTTGGGGGCGTAAGCGCCCCCGCCCGCCGGGCTTCGCCTTCCGCCAACGCGCACTTCCTGATTTCCCTTGGAGGGAATCGGCCCGCGACATAGCCTTTTCGATGCGCCACGCCCAAACGAGGCGAAAAGAACGATAAGGGATGGACTCCATGCGGTTACTAGCGCGTATCGCCGCCCTCGCCGCGGTACTTCTGGCTCCGTCGTCGCTCACGGCCGAGGAAGAGACCGCACCGGCTCCGGATCCCGTAGCGATCGATCTGGTGACGCAATCGGCAGAGTTTCTCGCGGCGCAAGAGAACCTGTTGATGAACTGGTTCGTCAGCTTCGACGTTGTTGTCGAAGGCCGGGAAAAGATCACATATCTGCGTAGCGGCTATAACCTACTGTCTCGGGGCGACGGGTTTTACTCTTTTCTCGAGCGGGAGGACGGCCCCCGCGAATATTTCTATGACGGAACGACCTTCACACTCTCGATCCCCGACAAGAAGGCCTACGTCTCAGCGCCTTTCGACCGCGGGTATGTCGCCCTGATCGAAACGCTTCGTAATGAATACGACCTCGCCTTGCCGATCTGGGAGTTACTGACGCCGAAGTCCCGTGAGGAGTTGCTGGATGGCGTCGAGGCCGCGGCATATCTGGGTACGACTTTATTCGCCGGACGAGAGGCGCATCACCTCGCCTTCGCGGAATACGAGCGCGACTGGCAGATCTGGATTTCGACCGACCCTGATAGGCCCGTTCCATTGTTGATCGTGGGCACCGATCCCTACTCGCAAGGCTGGCCGCAATACCGCGCATATTTTACGGATTGGGACTTTGCGCCGGATGTGGCTGAGGGGCGGTTCACCTTCTCCCCTGAGGCCGAGGACGTGCAAGTCAGCTGGCCGAAAGTGACGGAAGCCTACGAAGCCGAACAGGCGGATCGGCAGCAAGGGTCGAAAGGGCGTACGCAGTCTCCTGAGACGAAGAATTGATGGGGGGCGGGAAATGAAAAGGATTCTCATTGGCATCGTGGTCGCCGCGCTCGCAATCTGGAGCTCTCCCGAACGCTCTATTCAGCTAAGCCCTGGGGTCGATACGGCTGAAGCCAAGCGAGGCGGACGGGCCGGCGGCTATCGAGCGACGCCCCATCGTCGGCCAAGCGGCGCCAAGACCAGATCCAGGCCCTCGACCCGCCCGGCGACGCGACCAGCTACACGGCCGAGCAAACCCGCAACACGGCCCGCTACGCGCCCAAGCCAACCTAGCGCAGGCGGACGGCCGTCCAGGGAAAAGCCAAGCGCAGGGCGGCCTTCGAGCGGCAGGCCCCCGGGTTCCAGACCACCGGGCGCGAGACCGCCGAAGCCGGTTCCCCCCATCGCCGGCCGCCCACCAGGCGGCGGGCCTCCGGGAAGCCGCCCGCCGGGGAGTCGCCCGCCAGGCTGGCGTCCGCCAGGGTATCGCCCACCGCACCACCGGCCGCCCAGCTGGAGGCCGCCGCCCTATCGGCCGCCCTATTACAGGCCTCCTCATTATCGTTGGGGAAGCTATTACTATTATCCGCGTTGGGGTTGGTATTTCACCGCCGTCGTCGCCAGCGCGACTCTGGTCTACATCGCCACGCTACCGCAGGATAAAGAGTGCGAGAAGCTCATTCTCGACAACGAAACCCTCTATGTCTGTGATGGGGTTCTCTATCGCCCCACTTACTACAAGGATGAGCTCGTCTACGAAATCGTCTCGGAGGAAAGTTAGGACGGCGCGAGGCTCATGCCCGCACCCGCGCCCCGCCTTCCTCGCCCCAGCGAAAGCGCTCCACTGCTTGCAACAACGCGGCTGAGATTCCGGATTCGCTGAGCGCGTGGCCTGCATCAGCGACGATCTGAAGGTCTGAGGCGGGCCAGGCCTGGTGCAGCCGCCACGCCGCGCGGGGTGGACAGACCATGTCATACCGGCCCTGTACGATCACGCCGGGTATCTGCCTGATCTTGCCGATATCCCTCATGATCTGGTCGTCGGCCTCCAGAAAGCCCTGATTGACGAAGTAATGCGCCTCTAGTCGCGCGAAGGCGCGGGCGTAGTTGGCGTCCGTCATCGCGCTTTCCCGAGCAATGGAGGGCGTAAGGGCTGCGGTGGCGCTTTCCCAACGGGTCCAGGCGCGGGCCAATTTCACCTGCAGCGCCACATCGCCGCTGGTCAGGCGCTTGTGATAGGCGCCGATCAGATCGCCCCGCTCCTCCTCAGGGATCGGCGCGACGAAGTCGGCCCAGCGATCCGGCCAGAACGCCTCCGCCGCGCCGCCATAGAACCAGTCGAGCTCCGCCCGCGTCATCAGGAAAACGCCGCGCAGCACCAACTCACTGACGCGTTTGGGATGCGTCTCCGCATAGAGCAGGCCCAGAAACGCGCCCCAGGATCCGCCGAACACCATCCATCGCTCGATGCCGAGGCGGCGGCGGATCGCCTCGATATCCCGGATCAGATCCCAGGTGGTGTTGTGCTCGATCGACGCGTGAGGCCGCGAGCGCCCGCAACCGCGCTGGTCGAATAGGACCACATGATGCGCCTTCGGGTCGAAGTATCGCCGCATCGATGCGCTGACGCCGCCGCCAGGTCCGCCATGCAGCACGATCACCGGCTTGGCGCCGGGGGTTCCGCATTCCTCCACGTAAAGGTCATGCCCACCCGACACCTTCAGCCGGAACCGGTTGAACGGCTCGATCGGCGGGAACAGGGCGTGGCGAGCGGCGTTCATCCGCGACTCCGGTGCGCTAGGCGCGCCTTGCGGCGCATTCGGACTATGTCTTACATCGCATCAGAGCCTAAGCAACGGTGCGAAGGCAATCCCGCGCCCGGATTTGATTCCCCGCATGGCGGGATAGGAGGAGCCATGGTTGTGGCTGAGACGAACACTGTAGATCCGGAGGAGATCGCCAAATTCGAGGCGATGGCGGCCGAATGGTGGGATCCGCACGGCAAGTTCAAGCCGCTGCATATGCTGCAGCCCTGCCGACTGGACTACGCCGTGGACCAGATCGCGGCCGAGTATGGGCGCAACCCGGATCAGCCGAAACCGTTCGAGGGGCTGGATCTGGCCGATATCGGCTGCGGCGGCGGCCTGTTGTCCGAGCCGATGGCGCGGCTGGGCGCCAGGGTGGTGGGAATCGACGCCGCCGCGCGCAACATCGCGGTGGCCGAGGCCCATGCGCGTCAGATGGGGCTCCAGATCGACTACCGCCACGCCACGGCCGAGGCGTTGGGCGAGGCGGGCGAGCGGTTCGACGTGGTGCTAAATATGGAGGTGGTCGAGCATGTGCCGAACGTGCAGGCTTTTCTGGACGCCTGCGCGAGGCTTTTGAAGCCCGGTGGTCTGATGATCTGCTCGACCCTGAACCGGAACCCGAAAAGCTACGCCATGGCGATTCTGGGGGCCGAGCATGTGATGCGCTGGCTGCCCAAGGGCACGCATGAATGGAGAAAATTCATCACGCCGGACGAGCTTTACGAGCATCTCTCCAAGGCGGGGATGGAGCCGGTGGACCGCAAGGGCTTTGTGTTCAACCCGCTGAGTTGGCGCTGGCGGATCGATGCGAAGGATTTATCGGTGAACTATGTGACGACGAGCGTGAAGCGGGGGTAATCAACCACCCAGCGCGGCGTCCAGCTTGCCGGAGTGCTCCATGTTCAGCACCTCCATACAGTCGCCCACATGACGGCCGCCCGCGAAGATTTGCGGCACCGTGCGCCGCCCGCCTGACCGCTGGATCATCTCCTCCCGCGCGCCCTGCACCCTGCTGACGTCGATCTCCATGAACTGCACGCCCTTTTTCGACAACAGGTTCTTGGCCGCGCGGCAGTATCCGCAGAACGGGCTGGTGTAGATTTCAACGACGCTGGTCACGGCTCGCCTCTTTCTGGTCCGATCGGACCATATAGTTCGATGAACCCTCACGCGCAACTCGCGCAAGAACAAGCGCGGTCACGGTCTCGGCGCCGGCGTCCCGGCAGACCTCGGCGCAGGCGGTCAGGGTCGCGCCCGTGGTCATCACATCGTCGACCAGCAGGACGTTCGCGCCCGGCGTTTTTCGGGCACCGCGGCGCGAGAGGCGGAAGGCGCCGGCGACATTCTCGAACCGCTCCGCCCGCGTCCGCCCATCCTGGCTTTCGGTGCGGCGCGTGCGGATCAAAAGCTCGGGCGCAAAGGCGCCGCGCTTGCCCGCCGTTTTGGCGATCGCCCGCGCCAGCTCCGCCGCCTGGTTGGAGCGTCGCCGGATCAGCCGGGTCCAGTGCATCGGCACCGGGGCGATCACGTCCGCCCTTTCCGCCATCCCTTCGCCTGCCCGCAGCATCCAGCGCGCGGCGGGTTTGGCGAGGTCCAGCCGGTCCGCATGTTTAAGCTGCAGGGCGATGCGACGCCCGACGCCATCATAGAGCAGCGCCGCCCTGCCCCGGTCAAAGCCAGGCGGAGCGTGAGCGCACGAATCGCACAGCCTCTCATCCGCTTCGCCGTCCGGCGTTGGCGCGCCGCACAGATCGCAAACCGCGCCATACAGAAACACCGCCTCGCGGAAGCACGCCGCGCACAGCCCCGCCGGCCCATCGGTGTCCGCCCGGCAGGCGACGCAGCTGGACGGGTAGAGCAGTTCGGCGAGCCGCGACGCCGCGCTCATCGCCCGCCCGCCTTTGCGATGTCGCGCGAGGCGCTGTAAGGCTGTCGCCCATGTCGAACCCGTCCGCTCATACGCCCACTGTATTCGACCACAGGTTGTGGGTCGAGAGACGAAATCGCGCACTCAACACGCTGACCGGCGCGGATTTCCTCCAGAATGACGCGGCCGAGGCGCTGGCCGAGCGGCTATCCATGGTCACCCGCCCCTTCCCGAGCGTCGCCATCATCGGCGCGGGAAGCGGTGCGCTGGCCAGGGCGCTTCAGGGGCGCTTCGGGATCGAGCGGCTGATCCAAATCGAGTCGGCGGAAAAAATGCTGACGCTCGCGGCTTCGGCTGCGCCCGGCGCCGAGGCTCGACTTATGGACGGCGACGCCTTGCCTCTGGCGGAAGGCGAAGCGGATCTGGTGATCTCAAACCTCGTCCTGCACGCCGCCAACGATCCTGTGGGCGCGCTGGTGCAGGCGCGGCTGGCGTTGAAGCCGGACGGGTTGTTTCTGGGCGCCATGCTGGGCGGGCGCACTTTGCATGAGCTTCGCACGGCGCTGGCGGAGGCGGAAACCTCGGTCGAGGGCGGTTTATCTCCCCGCGTCGCTCCAATGGGCGAGGTGAGGGATCTGGGCGGGCTCCTGCAGCGCGCGGGGATGCAGATGCCGGTGGCGGATGTGGAGGCGCTTACGGTCAGCTACGTCTCGCCCCTGCACCTGATGCGCGAGCTTCGAGCGATGGGCGAGACCAACGTGATGACCGAACGGCGCAAGACTTTCCTTCGCCGCGAGACGTTGATGGAGGCGTGCCGCATCTATCAGGAGAGTTTCGGAACCCCGGACGGGCGCATCCCGGCGACATTCGAGATCGTCTATCTGACGGGCTGGTCGCCGGGGCCGGATCAGCCGCAGCCCAAACGTCGCGGCTCCGCCACCCACCGGCTGGCCGACGCGCTGGGAACCACTGAGCAATCTGCAGGGGAGAAAACGGGCGATTGATCCCGCAATTGACCTCAAGTGATGGGACGCTAGGTTCTGACGCGCCGCAAAAAACAGGATCCGCGCGATGAACGAGACGATGATCGACCTGGACCAGCCGGGACAAGGGCGGCTGTCCGACGCGCCCAAGGGTCATCCGCCCGTGGCACGGCCGAAGGTCGGCGTCCTGCTGGTCAATCTCGGAACGCCGGACGCGACCGATTACTGGTCGATGCGGCGCTACCTGAACGAGTTCCTGTCGGATAAACGGGTGATCGATTATCCGAACTGGAAATGGCAGCCGCTGTTGCAGATGATCATCCTGTCGAAGCGCCCGTTCAGTTCGGGAGAGGCCTATCGCGGCATCTGGAACAACGATCTCGATGAAAGCCCGCTTCTGACCATCACCCGAAACCAGACCGACAAGACCCGCACTCGATTGGTAGAAAAGTACGGCGATCGGGTCGTGGTGGATTACTGCATGCGCTATGGCAATCCCTCGACGGAAAGCGCGATCAGCCGGTTGAAGGAACAGGGTTGCGAACGGATCGTGTTTTTCCCGCTCTACCCGCAATACGCTGCCCCGACGACCGCCACGGCGAATGATCAGGCGTTCCGGGTTCTGATGAAGATGAACTGGCAGCCGGCCATTCGGACGGTGCCGACCTATCACGACAATCCGCTATATATTGAAGCGCTGGCCCAATCCGTCGAGCGCGCTTATGCGGGACTGGAGACGCGGCCGGATGCGTTGGTCACCTCCTATCATGGGCTGCCGGTGCGGTATCTGCACGAAGGCGACCCCTATCACTGCTTCTGCCGCAAGACCTCTCGGCTGATGCAGGAACGCCTGGGCTGGCCTGAAGGCGATGTGGTCGTCACCTTCCAGTCGCGCTTCGGGTCCGAGGAGTGGCTGCAGCCCTATACGGTGGAGGAGGTCGCGCGGCTCGCCAAGGCGGGCAAGAAGAACATCGCCATCATGGCCCCGGCGTTCTCGGCCGATTGCGTCGAGACGCTGGAGGAGATCAACGAAGAGATCAAGGAGAGCTTCGAAGAGGCCGGCGGCGAGACGTTCACCTACATCCCCTGCCTGAACGACGACGACGCGCAAATCGACCTGTTCATCGACATCATCGAACGCGAAGGCGCGGGATGGCTGTAGAAAAAAAGCGCCGCCCCGGCTGACTGGGGCGGCGTAAGTTCGCCAATTTTTTGGCTATCGCTCGGGCTCGCCTCCTAAACCTCGTGGGACTTTCTGCATCGGGCGTAGTAGATCGCCCCGCCCAACACGGCGCCGATCAGCCATGCGTACCCGGAGAGATCGCCGAGGGCCGGGATCCATACCGTGGCGACCGAGAACACAGCCGCGATGCCAAACGCCACGAGCGCTTTGTCATTCCAACCGTTTCCAAAGTGATACGTGCCCCCGTCCATGTTGTAGAGGTCATCGCGCTTCAGCGCCTGCTTCCGCAAGATGTAGTAGTCGACGATCATGATCCCGTAGAGCGGAGCCAGCGTCGCGCCGAGCGTGTTGACGAAGCCGCTGATGCCAAACTCACTGATGAAGCTCGTCCACATTCCGCCAATCACCAGAGCAAAGCCCGAGGTGATCAAACCCGCTTTGCGAAAACCGATCTTGGATGGCGCCAGGTTGGCGATGCCGTTGACCGCGGGGATGAAGTTCGCAACCAAATTGATTCCGACCGTGGCGGCGAAGAAGGTGATGGCGGCGACAACGCTCAGGATCACGCTGTCGGTCTTGCCGACGATCTCTGTCGGGTTGATGATCTTCTCACCGTATACGACAGCGGCGCCGGCGGTCGTGAGCAAGGCCAGAGCCGAGAACAGAATCATGTTGAGCGGCAATCCTGTGAGATTACCCACAACCATCGCCTTCTTGTCTTTGGCGTATCTTGAGAAGTCGCTGAAATTGATCATCACAGCCGCGAAATAGGCCACCATTGTACCGATAATTGCGATGAAGCCTGAGAACTCGGTGCCAAACGTCCCGTCAGGGTTTGCAAAGATCGTTTGCGCCTGGGACAGCAGTTGCCCGTCCGATTTCACCCATAGAACAATCACCAGTCCGATCATCACCGCATAAACAAACGGGCCCGCGATGTTCAGAAACGTCTCGACCCAATCCATTCCATGCCAGAAGATATAGATGTGGAAGCCCCACACGATCAGGAATGACACCCAGTCAATTCCATTGAGGCCAAAAAATTCCGCTCCGCCTGTTAATCCCGTGACGGACCGGATGAGCAAAGCCAGGGCCGTCGATGCGAAGTAGACTTGCACGCCGTACCAGAACACCGCGACAGTCGCGCGCAAGACGGCCGGTAATTTCGCCCCGGAGGTCCCCAAACTGGCGCGGGCGAACACCGGATAGGGAATGCCATATTTTTCACCGGCGGCGCCGGAAAGATTGACGAGAAACATGACGAGCAGACCGGCCACAATAAGCGCTGCGAACGCCGTCCAGCCACTCACCCCATACGAAATGAACAGGGACGCCACCAGCGAGTAGCCAAAAAGCGACTGGATGTCGTTCGCCCAAATATTGAAAATGGCGAACCATCCCCAGGATTTCTCTTCCTTTGTTACCGGGTTTAGCGTGTTGCGGTCTCCCACAACGATCTCGTCTGTAACCACACTTTCCATTTTGCGGTTCCTCCCTTTTGGCTCTCTGTTCAGCGCAGCGCTTCGGTCATTGAAGATCTTGCGCGCGCAGGCGCCGCGGATTCGCGCGATCTTCGCCGCTTGGCGCGCCGTCGGCCGGCGCGGAACTTCCCGAATGTGACGCCACGATTGTTCTCCTGTAATGCCGCCTCCGCAAATGCTCTGGTCGGCGACCTACTCCTCTCCCGTCACTCACGGGATTGGCATTGCATCTAACATTCTACATAGTATATGTGTTAAACGTCTATCTGGCGTTGCAAGTAAGACCTTATAGATTTTTTAGGTAATCAACGAACAGAAAGGGACGCCTATGAACTTGAATGCGCCTCTCGGACCGCAGTTATCAGCGCAGCGCGCGCAGTCCGCGTTGACGTCGGCGTTGCAAAGCGGAGCGCTCCGCAGTGGCCAGTTCGTGTCGATGCCGCAATTGGTGGAACTGCTGGAGTTTCCAATCGCAGCGGTTCGCGAAGCCGTAAAGCATGCCAATTCGCTCGGACTTCTGGAGGTCCAACCTAAACGGGGCGTTCAAATCATGGAGGCGCGGCCCGAAGTCATTCGTGACTGCCTGGACTTTCGTATGATGCTGGATCAGGAGGGCGCGCGCCGACGGATCGCGTCGGATGCTGATTTGGATCTGAAGCCGCTACGTGACGCGCATGAGAAAATTCGCGATGCGGCGATGGCGATGCCTTCACCCAATCTTTCGGCGCAAGCGATCGACACCGATCTGTCGTTGCATGACTACCTGGCCAAGGGCCTGAACAACTCAGTGGCCCGGCAGGCCTACGCGATTAATCGCATTCGCATCGCGGTAATCCAGAACGTGCGGCCATTTGTTCTGGATCGAATTGTATCTGCAATGAATGAGCATCTATCCATCATCGACGCGCTTGCGAGCCGCAACTGCTCGACCGCTATAGATGCCATCGGCATCCACTACGAGAATACTCAACGTTGGTGGGGCGTTGCTTGAGGTAGATGGCGCAGTCTGTGCTCGCCTGAGTTTCACCGTACAACCATCTCTGCAAGCCCTCTCAACGCTTCAGAAAGGATTCGCCCGTTAAGCATGTCTCCGCGGCTGCGGCCGGTTCAGGAGGGAATGATGGGCGAGTTGAGACTGGTCGATGAGAGCGACCGCGAATTCAAACGCGTGCTGGAGATCGCGCGCGCCGCGCTCGGGCTGGCGGAGCGGCATCGAACCCCGCCCACTCCCCGCATCATGGAGATCTGGTCGCTCTATGTGACCGGCGCGGATCGCGAGTTGCGGCGCCGCATCGACGAAGCGCTGGCCGAGGACGGCGAGATCGACGCCGACACGCTGACCGGCATTCACGCAGAGCATATCGACATGGACCAGACTGCCGCCGCGCTCAGCAAGGCCGGGCGCATGCTGACCAACTCCGCCTCTGATATGACGACACTGATCGACTCGGTCGCGCAGCTTGTCGCCGGGCATGACCAGCAGCTGGCCGAGGCGCAGGTCGCGCTGCGCAACGCCCGCGACATTGATGAAGTGCGGGAGCGCGTCTTTGAGCTGAAGCACCGAAACCGCTCGACTCATGACGAGGTGCGCGGTCTGTCTCGGCACTTCACCATCGCGATGGAATGCGTCTCGGATGTTCGGATGGAGCTGGAATCAGCGCGGCAGGTGGCTTTCGTCGATCACCTGACCCAGATTCCGAACCGGCGCAGTTTCGACGACACGCTATCGACCCAGGTCGCCCAGCATCGCAAGAACGGCGCGCCCGTCTCTCTGCTGGTGCTCGATCTCGACGCGTTCTCAAGCTTCAACGACACATATGGGCATTCGGCCGGCGACGGTGTGCTGCAAGTGGTCGCCCGCATGGTCACGCGCAACATCAAGGGGCGGGACACCGCGGCGCGCGTCGGCGGCGACGAGATCGGCGTAATCCTGCCGGAAACACCCCTGCGCGGCGCGCGGCGGCTGGCCGAACAGCTTTTGGCCTCGATCTCGGAAATCCGGCTGATCAACAGCGAGACGGGAGCGCCGTTGGGGGCTGTCTCCGCGACGATTGGGCTCGCGATGCTGCGGGAGGGCGAGACGTCCTCCGGGCTCTATCGCCGCGCCGCCTCGCTTTGCGCGCAAGGCGGCCGGGAGGGCGGCGACCAGGTGGCTTTCGAGGCTTGAGAGCGCGCCGCGGCGCGCTATAGCTTGGGGCTTAGGAGGCCCCATGAATTCCCCGCTCCGCGCCCTGATCCGCGCCGCCGACCTGCCGCCTGTCTGGCTGTTCCTCTCAGCGCTTCTGGTCTGGGCGCTGTCTCGCTGGACGCCGATCATCGACCTCTCACATCCTGCGATGAACTGGCTTGGCCGCGTCCTGATCACAGCAGGTTTGGCGGCGATGGTCTGGTCCGCGCTGTGGTTTCGTCGGCTGGGCACGTCCATCATTCCGCGCCAAACTCCGAAGGCGCTGATCGCCGAAGGCCCTTACAGGATCAGCCGCAATCCGATTTATCTGGCGGACCTCGTGCTGCTGATCGGCTGGTGGATGATCTTCCCTTCGCCGCTTGGGCTGATGGCGCCTGTCCTCTTTCACCGGATCATCACCCGGCGCTTTATCATGCCGGAGGAAGACATGCTGCGGCAGGTGTTCGGCGATCAGGCGGAGGCGTATTTCGCGCGTGTGAACCGGTGGGTCTGACGGCCATCGCACATTGGTGATCACGGCTTTTCACCTCTGCGGCCTAACAATTGAAACAAAGCGGCGAGTATGCATTCATCCCGCCGAGACAGCCCGCATGCCGGTGAAGGAAGCACAAACGTGGATCGCAGGCTCGCAGCGATTTTAGCCGCCGATGTCGTTGGCTATTCAAAGTTGATGGGGGCGGATCAATCCGCGACCCTCGCGGCTTTGCGGAAGTTGCGCAGCGTGCTGTTCACGCCAACCGTGGCCCGACATGGCGGGGAGACGGTCAAGAGCATGGGGGACGGTTGGATCGTCGCCTTCGCCAGCGTCAGCGACGCTGTGCAATGCGCGATCGACGTACAAAACGGTCTATCAGCGATCCCGATGCTGCAGCTGCGCATGGGCGTGCATCTGGGTGACATCGTACGCGAAGACGAAGATCTGTTCGGCGACGGCGTCAATATCGCCGCGCGACTGGAGGCGGCCGCGGCGCCCGGCGATATTCTGATTTCCGACGTCGTGCATCACAGTTTGGACGGTCGCCTCTCCACCGCCTTTCGCAAATTGCCGCCCCTGAAGCTGAAGAATATCGAGCGCGCGGTCTCGGCGTTCTCATGGCGCGAGGCGCCGTTGGAAGCCGGGCGCGTGGACCAGGGGGGCGAGAAGGCCTCAGCGCAGCGGCGCAGTATCGGGCTCGGCTTTGACGGCCTTGAGATCAAAGCCGGAGATGATGAAGCCAAGCTTCTGTGCGACGGCGTGAATGATGCGATCCGGGCCGCGCTCGCCAATCAGGCGGGCATGTCGCTTTTGACCGACTCGAACAAGGCCGACATGCTGGTGGAGGGCTCATTGACGGCGGTCGGCGCCCGGTATCGGGTCGTCATTCGTCTTGTGGATCAGAACAACCAGAAAACGATCAAGGCCGAAAAGTTCGACGGTGTCATATCGGACCTGTTCGAAGCGGAGGACGATCTGGCGCTTCAGATCTGCACGTCGCTCAGATTCGCGGCCTTCCGTTACGAAGCCTCCACGTTGGAAAACTCCGACCTGCCCAAAGACGAGCAAGATAGCAGCGTCATTCGGGTTCGCGCCGGCAGTCTGTTGTCGGACTTGAAATACGAGGAATGGGTCGAGGCCCGGCGACTGCTGGAGACAGTGTTGGACCGCGATCCGGATGACGCCAGCGCGCTTGCGATGGCGGGGATGGCCCGCACGATCGAACCCAACTGCGGCTGGCGAAACCCAAACGCGGAGGATCGCAAACAGGCGATCTCGCAGCTCCGCAAGGCGGTTCGCCTTAATCCGAGCAGCGACTTCGCGCACGCCATTCTGGCGCTGGCGTTGCTGGAGCTTGAAGAAGACTATACCGGCGCGCTGTTCACCGCTGAGCAATTGATGAAGATCGCTCCCCATTATGCGCAAGGCCAGATGGCCCATGCCGCCGCCATGATTTGCAGCGGTCAGATTGAAGACGGGACGAAACTGGCGCTCAAAGCGATCGAGCCGCTCAAAGGTTTGCGCCTGTTTTCTCAGAACGCCGCGTATCTGATGCTCGGCTTGTTGCTGTCGCACCGCTATGACGAGGTTCTGATCTGGGGCCAGATGGTGAACCAGCGGATCGAGAACGTGCCACGCATTCTCCTTCTGATGATCAGCGCCGCGGCGCATCTGCAAGATGGTGACCGTGCGCGGGATTACGCCGACCGCCTTATGGAGCGGCGCCCGGACTTCAGGCTCAGCGAGATGCGGGTCTGGCCGTTGAAACGACCCGGCGACTGGGACCATGTCGTCGCCGGATTACGCGCCGCCGGATTGCCGGAATAAGCGCCATAGCCCGAATGGCGGCGCTCACAGCACCCCGAACCGGGCCAGCGCGATGCGCATGTCTTCTGGCATGTCGGCCGCCGCCTCGGCCCCTTTCGGCAGGTCGGAGGGCGCGTCCTCGGCGTTCAGATACCGCCAACCTTGAAAGGCGCGGCGAGGCTGCGGGACGGTGCGGATGATTTCAGGCTTGCGGACGATGCCGCAGCGGCGGATACCGTCGCCTTCATCCACTGGCTCGAACGCCGCGATCCTCTGCCGGGCCAGCACCACCCCTTTGAACACCCAATAGAGAGAGCCGTTGCCAACGATCTCGTCCGCCCGTTTCGGCCACATCCGCGTGACGTGGACAGGGCGCGGGTCGAGGCCAGACGCCGCGCGTTCCGCCATGCGGTCCGCTTGCCAACGCTCCAGATGCTCGACGCTGGGCGCGCCGACGCAGAGTTTGATCATGTGCAGGGTTGGCGCGTCCTTGGAAGTCATGCGCAAAGAGTTAACGCGGCCGGAGGGATTCGGCGAGGCGCCTACGAATGCGCCCAGCCCAAAGGAGGGCGGATCGAGCGCGACATGGCGCTTGTGCGTTGGAACGCAGCACACGAGTGAATGGCGATATATTGTGGCGACGCATCACGCGAATCGCATATGTTCCATATTCGTTCGCCTTTCAATGACCTGTGGACCGCCCATGACCCGTTTCGCCGCCCCGATCGCCGAGCAGATCTGGGACATGAAATACCGCTACAAAACCCCCGAAGGCGCCGCGCTGGACGCGACTGTCGAGGACAGCTGGCGCAGGGTCGCCCGCGCCCTGGCCGAGGTGGAGGCCGAGGACGAGCGCGAGGCGTGGGAGGCGCGGTTCTACAACGCGCTGGACGTGTTCAAGTTCCTGCCCGCGGGCCGTATTCTGGCGGGCGCTGGCACGGGGCGGGCCGTGACGCTGTTCAACTGCTTTGTCATGGGGACCGTCCCCGACACGATGGGTGGCATTTTCGACATGCTGAAAGAGGCCGCGCTGACCATGCAGCAGGGCGGCGGCATCGGCTATGACTTCTCCACCATCCGGCCCAAGGGCGCGCCGGTGGCGGGGGTGGGGGCGGACGCCTCGGGCCCGCTTTCCTTCATGGATGTCTGGGATGCGATGTGCCGCACGATCATGTCGGCAGGCTCTCGCCGCGGGGCGATGATGGCGACCATGCGCTGCGACCACCCCGATATCGAGGATTTCATCGACGCCAAGCGCGACCCGGCGCGCCTGCGCATGTTCAACCTTTCGGTATTGGCGACCGACCCCTTCATGGCGGCTGTGCGCGAGGACGGGTCGTGGGATCTGCAGTTCAAAGGGCGGGTCTACAAGACGGTTCAGGCGCGCGACCTCTGGAACCGGATCATGCGCTCGACCTATGACTACGCCGAGCCGGGCGTGATCTTCATCGACCGCATCAACCGGCGGAACAATCTAAACTATTGCGAGACCATCGCCGCGACCAATCCCTGCGGAGAGCAGCCCCTGCCGCCCTATGGCGCCTGTCTGCTCGGCTCCATCAATCTCGCGCGGCTGGTGCGCGACCCGTTCGAGGCGGGCGCCGCGATTGACGAGGACGCGCTGGCCGATCTCGTCGCCACCGCCGTCAGAATGATGGACAATGTGGTCGATGTTTCCCGTTTTCCGCTGCCGGAGCAGCGGGCGGAGGCCCAGGCCAAGCGCCGCATCGGGCTGGGCGTGACGGGGCTTGCGGATGCGCTGGCGATGGTCGGGCTGCGCTATGGCTCGGCGGAGGCCGCGGCGCAGACGGAATCCTGGCTGAAGGCGGTGCAGAGGGCGGCCTATCTGGCGTCGACGGAGTTGGCGAAAGAGAAGGGCGCGTTCCCGCTCTATGACGCGGCGGCCTATCTGGCGGGCGAGACCATCGCGGAGATGGATGCGGATGTGCGCGACGCGATCGCATCGCATGGCGTTCGCAACGCGCTGCTGACCTCCATTGCGCCAACGGGGACGATCTCGCTTTACGCCGGTAACGTCTCCTCCGGCGTGGAGCCGATATTCGCCCACGCCTACACTCGCAAAGTGCTGCAGACCGATGGTACCCGCACCGAGGAGGAGGTGGTCGACTACGCGGTCGCGCTCTGGCGAGCGAAGATGGGCGACGCCCCGCTGCCCGACTGGTTCGCCGATGCGCAGACGCTGGCGCCGCTCGATCATGTGCGGATGCAGGCCGCAGCGCAGAAATATGTCGACAGCTCGATCTCCAAGACGATCAACGTTCCTGCCGATATCGATTTCGAGGCGTTTAAGGGCGTTTATCTTGAGGCCTATGCGACGGGTTGCAAGGGCTGCACCACCTACCGCCCGAACGAGGTGACCGGCTCAGTCCTGTCGGTTGAAGACGGGCCGAAGAAGGTGGAGACCGTCTCTGAGGCAGCGCTGCCCGACCATGCCGGCGATGTGGTCTATATCGCCGAACCGCTGGAGCGGCCCGAGACCCTGCCCGGCGCCACCTACAAGCTGAGATGGCCCGAGTCCGAACACGCGATCTACATCACGCTGAACGATACGGACAGCGGCGGCCGGCGGCGGCCATTCGAGATTTTCATCAACTCCAAGAACATGGAGCACTACGCCTGGACCGTGGCGCTGACGCGCATGGTCTCCGCCGTATTCCGGCGTGGCGGCGATGTCAGTTTTGTCGTCGAAGAGCTGAAGGCGGTGTTCGATCCGCGCGGCGGCGCCTGGATGAACGGGCGCTATGTGCCCTCGATCCTGGCCGCGATCGGCGGGGTGATCGAGCGGCACATGATCGAGATCGGCTTTCTGGAAGGCGAGGGGCTGGGTCTGAAAGAGGATCCGCACGCCGAGGCGATGCGTGTCGGCGAAGGCCCGAAGGCGCCTGCCTGCCCCAATTGCGGGCAGTACGCGATGCGGATGGTCGAGGGTTGTATGACCTGCGCCGAATGCGGCCACTCAAAGTGTTCGTAAGAATGCGGCTGTATAGCTGACCTTTCTTGTCCTGCGTCAATCCGCCCTGCCCTCCCGCTGCCAATTTATCATCTACCGGTCGTAGATACGCGCTGTCCGGCCCACGAAATCTGGTGTATCCTGTGCTCGGAAAGCGACATTTTATCGTATCCGATACGGCAACGACTAGCAAAATACACGACGACTTCCCACATAATGGAAACAGTAGAAGTGTAGAGGGGAGAATTTATGCCAATACTCCAAGACTTTGGATCGATCACCGCCATCGCCGTCGTCATCTTCGCGGCGGTGCTGATATTCATGATGGTCAAATCCGTTCCTCAGGGAGAGGAATGGACCGTCGAACGTTTCGGACGTTACACACATACAATGGCGCCGGGCCTGCATTTTCTGGTGCCGATCATTCAGCGCATCGGCGCAAAGATAAACATGATGGAGACTGTTCTGGACGTCGAGGGCCAGGAGGTCATCACCAAGGACAACGCCATGGTGCATGCGGACGCGATCGCCTTTTATCAGGTGGTTGACGCGGCCGCCGCGGCCTATGAGGTTCGGGATCTTGAGCGCGCGCTGACCAATCTTAGCGCGACCAATATTCGTACGGTGATCGGTGCGATGGACCTGGATGAGGTTCTGTCGAACCGCGACACCATCAACCTGAAGCTTCTGGGAGTCATCGATGAGGCCTCGACCCCCTGGGGCGTCAAGGTGACCCGCGTCGAGATTAAGGATCTACAGCCGCCTGCGGACATCACCGAGGCGATGGCGCGGCAAATGAAGGCGGAGCGCCTGAAGCGCGCGGAGATTCTGACCGCCGAGGGCGACAAGCAATCGGCCATTCTTAAGGCCGAGGGCGTCCGCGAAAGCCAGGTGCGAGAGGCGGAGGGCCGGCGCGAGGCGGCGTTCCTGGATGCGGAAGCGCGCGAGCGCGAAGCGCAAGCCGAGGCGACCGCGACGCAGATGGTCTCGAAAGCCATCGCCGAGGGCGACGTGCAGGCGATCAACTACTTCGTCGCTCAGAAATATGTCGAGTCGCTGAAGGACATCGCGGCGTCGCCAAACTCCAAGACCATCATGGTGCCGCTGGAGGCGTCGGGCCTGATCGGTTCGGTCGCGGGCGTGGCGGAACTGGCCAAGGCGGCCGGCGTGACGGGTGGCGCTCAGGGAGGATCCTGAGATGGACGCGCTCTTTAACGCCCTTCTCGACATCTCGCCCTGGTACTGGGTCGCGTTCGGCCTCGTCCTGGGGGCGCTGGAAATGGCCACCGGCTCTTTCTTTCTGATCGGGCCGGGGGTGGCGGCGGTGGTCGTCGGCGCCGTGCTGTTCGTCAATCCGCAGATGGGCGGTGAATTTCAAGTCACGATCTTCGCCATCATCTCGGTGGCGTTGACCTGGGCTGCGCGGATATACACCGCAAAGATGCGGGAAGCGCCGTCAGACCGGCCGGGCCTCAACCAGCGAGCCGGGCAGATCGTCGGGCGCCGGGGCACCGTGCTGGACCCGTTCGACCATGGCGAAGGCGCGGTGGATATCGGCGGTGTCAGATGGCTGGCCCGTCTCGATGAAGGCGAAACGCTGGCCGAGGGCGCGAAGGTGGTGGTGACGGCCGCGGATGGGACCACGCTGACGGTGAAGGCGGTTTAACCGCCTTCGCTCAAACTGCCTCCGCCGCCCTGCCTTTGCAATCCAGCGCCCGGACCAACTCGTCCAACTCCTCCAATTCCGCGTCGCGCACCCCCATCTCGATCAAGTGCTCGACCGTGTTGTGCAGATAGACGCAATTCGGACCGGCGGGGCCGACCGCGCGGGCGATCACCCTGGCCTGGCGGTCCAGCGGCCAGTCGCCCGCATATTGCCCGTGGTCGCGATTGACGATGAAAACCAGCGCCTCGGCTCTGCCCCGGCGGCCTTCCAGCAGATTCACGGGCCGGGTCGCCTCCTGATAGACGCCGGTCACCTGCTCGCGCTCGCGCAGATATTCGCGCACCTCGTCCGCGTCGTCGTCTTCAACGCGAAACGCCACACCGCGGCAGGCGGCGCCTGCGTCATGATCGAGGCCCAGCACAAGGCCGGGCGCCTCCTCGGTGCCGCGATACCGGATTGAGCGGATGCAGAAGCGGCGGCGATATCCGGGCAGGTCGGCCTGACGGCGCTCGGCGTAGCGAAAATCCGGCCGCCACATCAGGCTGCCATAGCCGAACACCCAAAATTCGTCCCGACTCTCGCCAGTCGCCATATTCAAGCCTCCACAGTCGAGCTATATCGCGGCGGGACGCCGGATTCGAGAGGAACGCCCATCGTGGCTCATATGAAGTTCAAGATCGCGCTGGTTCTGGTTCTCGCCGCCGCCGCTGGCTGGTCGGCCTTTTGGTTCATCGGCCGTGCGGCCCAGGTCGAAGCGATCGAACGCTGGACCGAGGATCGGCGCGAGGATGGGTGGACGGCGGAATACGCCGACCTAACCATCGCCGGGTACCCGAACCGCTATGACGCGGCGCTGACGGACCTGACGCTGGGCGAACCGAAACGCGGCTGGGAGTGGAGCCTGCCGGATTTCAGGTTCTACACCCTGTCCTATGAGCCCAACCACGTGATCGCGGAATGGCCCTCGCGGCAAACAGTGTCATTGGGGGGGGAGGAGGCCGGCGTCGCCTCTGCTGTCATGCGGGCCAGCGTGGTGTTCGAACCGGGCCTCAGCCTGCCGCTGAACCGGTCATCCATCGAGGTCGAGGCGCTGGAGGCGACCGGCGCGAGCGGTTGGACGCTGGGCGCACGAAGCTGGAGCCAGCATCTGCGTCAGTCGACGCGCGAGGACGCGCCGGACAATTCCTACGAATTCCGCCTTGATGCTGAGGGGTTGCGCCCGCCCGACGATGTGCGCCAGTTGCTAGGGCCGGACGCCCCGGTGATGATCGATGCGGCTGTCGCCGAAGGCGAAGTGACGTTGGACGCGCCCTTGGATCGGCGCGCTTTTGAAGGCGGCGGCGCGCAGCTGACCAAGATGCGGCTGAAGGAGCTTGAGTTCCGCTGGGGCCCGATGCGCATTGAGGCGGAGGGTGGCGCCGTGATCGATGCGCGTGGACGGCCGGAGGGTGAATTCGACGTCACCGCGCATCGATGGCGCGAACTGCTGAAAGGCCTTGTCGCCTCCGGCGCCATGGGCCGGAACGAAGCCAGCGCCATCGAGGCGGGGCTGGGCCTGATCGCAGCGCTCAGCGGCAATCCAAACGTGATCAGGGCGCCGCTGGCGTTCCGGAACGGCGCGATGCTGCTAGGCCCGATCCCGATCGGCGAAGCGCCGGTGATCGCCAGAACACGGTAGGGCGGCTCAGTCGTCCTCGTGCGGCGCGGCGCGGCGGCCGAAATCGGGCGCGGCGGTGTCCTGCCCCGCCTCGATGATGCCGCGACGGATCGCGCGCGTATGGGTGAAATAGTCGAAGAGGGCGTCGCCGTCGCCCGCGCGGATCGCCTTTTGCAGCCCGAACAGTTCCTCGGTGAAGCGTCCCAGGATCTCCAGCGTCGCTTCCTTGTTGGTCAAGAACACGTCCCGCCACATGGTCGGATCAGACGCAGCGATGCGGGTGAAATCGCGAAATCCGGCTGCGGAGTATTTCACCACTTCGGTGCTGGTGACCCGGCGCATATGGTCGGCCACCCCCACCATGGTGTAGGCGATCAGATGGGGCGCATGAGAGGTGACGGCGAGCACCAAGTCATGATGCTCCGGCGTCATCACGTCAATCTGTGAGCCTAACGCCGCCCAGAATTCCCGCATCTTGGCGACGGCTTCGGCCGGCGCGTCCGGCGTGGGAACCAAAATACACCAACGATCCTCGAACAACTCGGCGAAGCCAGAGTCGGGGCCAGAGTGCTCAGTGCCAGCGAGCGGATGCGCCGGGATGAAATTCACCCCTTCGGGCAGATGCGGAGCAACCGCCTCGATCACCGATTGCTTGACCGAACCAACGTCTGAGACGATCGCGCCGGGTTTCAGCGACGGGCCGATAGCCTCGGCGATGGCGCCCATCACGCCGACGGGGGCGCAGAGAATCACGAGGTCCGCGTCCCGCGCCGCCTCGGCCGGATCTTCATGCACAGTGTCGCAGAATCCGAGTTCCAGCGCCCTTGCCCGCGTGGCCTGAGTTCGCGCCGACCCGGCGACATGGCCAACCAACCCCTCGCGCTTGGCGGCCCAGGCGATGGAGGAGCCGATCAGCCCGAGTCCGATCAGCGCGATGCGCGGGAAAATGGGTGCATCCGCCATCATGCGGCCCGGAAATCTGCAACAGCGCCGGCCACCGCCCGGCAGGCGACCTCATCGCCGATGGTGACGCGCAGATGCGCGGGAAGGCCGTATCCCTCCATGCGCCGCACGATTAACCCGCGGGTCTTCAGGAACGCATCCGCATCTGGTGCGGATTTCGGCCCCGTCTCGCCGAACTCAGCCAGCAGAAAGTTGCCTTGCGATTGGGTGCATGGAACGCCCGCGCGGCCCAACTCTTTCGCCAGCCAGTCGCGCCAGACCTCGTTCTGCACCGCGCAGTGATCGGTGTACTCGACGTCCCGCATCGCCGCCTCGCCTGCGGCCAGCGCGGGCGTGCTGCAGTTGAACGGCCCGCGCACCCGGTTCAGCACATCCGCGACATGGCCGGGGGCGTAGGCCCAGCCGAGACGCAGCGCCGCCAGCCCATAGATTTTCGAGAAGGTGCGCGTCATTACGACGTTCTCGCGGGCCTCGACCAGACGCTCGCCCGCCTCATAATCGGCGTCCCGTACATATTCGGCGTAGGCGCCGTCCAGCACCAGCAGCGCCCTGGGCGGCAGCGCGTCGGCCAGACGCTCCAGCTCCGCCCGGTGCAGCATGGTGCCGGTCGGATTGTTCGGATTGGCGATGAAGACGAGGCGCGTTTTCTCGTTCATCGCCGCGATCATCGCGTCGACATCCGTGGTCAGGTCGGTCTCGGGCGCGGTCACCGGGGTCGCACCGGCCGCGAGCGCCGAAATCTTGTACATCAGAAAGCCATGGGCGGAGTAGAGCACCTCATCCCCCGGTCCGGCATAGGCGTTGCAGAGAAATGAGATCAACTCATCCGAGCCGGCGCCGCAGACGATGTGACCGGCGTCCAGCCCTTTGACTTCCGCGATGGCCCGGCGGAGGCCCGTCGCGCCGCCATCGGGATAGAGCGGCAAATCCTCGGCCGCGGCCCTGAACGCCTCAACCGCGCGCGGGCTGGGCCCGAGCGGATTTTCGTTCGAGGACAGCTTGATCACGCGGTTCGCGCCGGGGGCCTTACTCTCTCCACCGACATAGGGCGCGATCGTCAGCACGCCGGGGCGCGGCGTGATGGTGGGATGCGTTTTGTCAGCGGCGTCGGTCATCGGGCGCTCTTCGGCTCGCCGAAGGCGATTTTCGCTCGGCGGTTCGCCCGTTTATCGCGTCCGCGTCTGGTTGGAAAGCGTGAGGGGCGCATCCTTCGTCCGCGCTGCGCGGCCTGCGATTGGTTTCGGCCGGGGGGCGGTCAATCCCTCCAGCACCTCCAGCGGCGTCTTGACGGAAGAGCGGGCGCCGTTTTTGGGCGCGGCGTAGACCAACTTGGTGGCCTCGATCAGGATCACGCCAGCGGCCCGCTGCAGGTCGAGTTTCAGGCCAATCTTTTCGCTGACGCCAGACATGCGCAGCCAGAACCGTTTCTGGCTGGGCGCGGCGTAGAGACAGGCGGAATGGCGCGTCGGCTCGAATCTGTGATCGCTGAGCTGCCGCTCCAACTGCCGGATGCTGTAGGGGCGGCCATAGCCGAACGGGGTGGCGTCGCGACGCGCCCAGAGGCCTGTCCTGTTGGGCGCGATCAGGATCGCTGATCCGCCCGGCGCCAGAACGCGCCACATCTCCTCAAACAGCGCTGCTGGCCGCTCACAGGTCTCGATCCCGTGCGCCACGACCAGCCGGTCGACGAAGGAATCCGCCAGCGGCCACAAGATCTCCTCGACCAGCGTGGCCCGGTTGGGCTGATTGGCGGGCCAGCGCGCCACGCCCTGCGCCGCCGGCATCAGGCAGAACGCGCGGCGCGATTCCTCCAGAAACGGGCGCAGAACTGGCGCCGCGAAGCCAAAACCCACCAGCGTTTCGCCGGTCACATCCGGCCACAACTCCCGCAGCGCGCGCTGCAACGCCGACTGCGCCACCCGGCCCAGCGGGGTGCGGTAATAAAATCGGCGCAATTCAGCGACATCGAGATGCATCTGCGGCGTCCAGAGGTTACGGTGCGCGGCGACATTAACCCAGATTAGGAGCCTGCGTCATGGCCCGTCCGCTCGAGATCGTCACCGTCCCGTGCCTGTCGGACAATTTCGTCTATATCCTGCGCGACGTCGCCACGGGAACGATTGGCGTGATCGACGCGCCCGACGCCGCGCCGATCGAGGCGGCGCTGGATGAACGCGGCTGGGGGCTGGACCAGATCCTGATCACCCATCATCACGCCGACCACATCGATGGCGTTCCCCGCCTTGTCGAGCGCTTCGGCCCCAAAGTGATCGGCGCGAAGAAAGATGAGGGCCGTCTGCCCAAGCTCGACGCGGCGCTGGATGAGGGCGACACGTGGAGATTTGGCGACAGCGAGGCGGTGGTGATCGATGTCTCCGGTCACACGGTCAACCACATCGCCTATCACTTCGCCGATGCGGGCGTTGTATTCACCGGCGACAGCCTGTTCGCGATCGGATGCGGGCGCGTGTTCGAGGGCACCCACGCGATGATGTGGGACAGCCTGTCGAAGCTGGCCGCGTTGCCGCCCGAAACCGAGGCCTATTTCGGCCATGAATATACCGAGGCGAACGCCAAATTCGCGGTCACGGCGGACCCCGAAAACGAGGCGCTGGCCGAGCGCGTGCGCGAGGTTTCGGAGATTCGGGCGCGGGGCGAATGGACGACCCCCACGACAATTGCGCGAGAACTGGAGACCAACCCCTTCCTGCGTGCGACGGAATCGTCGGTGCAAAAGGCGGTTGGGATGGAGGGCGCGGACCCGGCGGCGGTGTTTGGCGAGGTTCGCCGCCGCAAGGATAATTTCTGAGACGGATGGCGGCTGATATGGACCTGTTGGACTTCATCATACGCGCATTGATCGCTGGCCTCGCCGCCACGGCGGCGATGGATCTTTGGCAGATCGTCGCGAAAGCCGCGTTCGGGGTTCCCAAAGGAAACTGGGCGATGGTGGGCCGTTGGTTCGCCTATCTGCCGCGCGGAGTCATGTTCCATGACGGGATCGGGAACTCAGAGCCGGTGGAGCGCGAACTGGCGATCGGCTGGGCGGCCCATTACGCCGTCGGAATCCTCTACGCCGCGATCTATCTGGCGATGGCACTGACGATCCTCGACGGCCCGTCTTTGATCTCAGCAATCGCGTTTAGTCTTTTCACGATCCTGGCCGGATGGTGTTTGCTGATGCCGGGCATGGGGCTGGGCTGGTTCGCAAGCAAAGCCCCAAACCAGAGCTCCACCATCGTAAATGGCTTGTTCAACCACATCGTTTTCGGCGCGGGTCTATATGCCGGAGTTATCGGTTTCTCAGCCGTTTAATGCGCGTGGCGGCGCAATATTCACGATCCTGTGCGCTCCGCCATTGGGCGCGCGGGCCTTGATAGACTCCGCGGCGGGCGACTCACCGTCGCCATACGCCCTAAGAACCCAACATTTCAGGGAGAAGCACCATGACCCTGCGTCTCAACGACATCGCGCCCGATTTCACCGCCGAGACCACCGAGGGAGCAATCAGCTTCCATGACTGGATCGGCGACGGCTGGGCGATCCTGTTCTCTCACCCGAAGGATTTTACGCCCGTCTGCACGACCGAGCTTGGCTATATGGCCGGCCTGAAGGACGAGTTTGACAAGCGGAACTGCAAGATCGTCGGCATCAGCGTCGATCCGGTCGAAAACCACAACAAGTGGAAGGCGGATATCGAAACCGTCACCGGCCACTCGCCCGATTATCCGATGATCGGCGACCCGAAGCTGGCCATCGCCAAGCTCTACGACATGCTTCCGGCGGATGCGGGCGACACGTTCGAGGGCCGCACGCCGGTAGACAACCAGACCGTGCGCACCGTGTTTCTTATCGGGCCGGACAAACGCATCAAACTGTCGCTGACCTATCCAATGAGCACCGGCCGGAACTTCGATGAGGTTCTGCGCGTGATCGATTCTTGCCAGCTGACGGCGAAGCATCAGCTCGCCACGCCGGTGAACTGGAAGCAGGGCGAGGATGTGATCATCGTGCCGGCCGTTTCGAACGAAGAAGCGGAGAAGCGCTATCCCGAGGGCTGGAAATCGCCCGTGCCTTATGTGCGGATCGTGCCGGCGCCGGGCGCCTGACCCTGACTCTCCGTTGCCGGACAGGGCGCGTCGCCGTTTGAACCTTGGGGCGGCGCGCCTGTTTGCGCGCGCTCTCGCCTTGCCTCGCCCTCCTGCCCCGGCTATAGGGCGCGCGACGCTTATTCCGCGCGGGACCGCGCCTGAACTCCGGTGAAACCATGGTCAAGATCAACGGCAACGAGATCAAACCCGGCAACGTGATCGAGCACAATGACGGGCTGTGGGTCGCGGTGAAGATCGGCCATGTGAAGCCCGGCAAGGGCGGCGCCTTCGCGCAGGTGGAGTTGAAGAACCTCCGCAGCGGCTCCAAGCTCAACGAACGCTTCCGCTCCGCCGATAAGGTGGAGAAGGTTCGGCTGGAGCAGAAGGACCAGCAATTTCTCTACCAGAGCGACGATATGCTGGTCTTCATGGATAACGAGACGTTTGAGCAGATCGAACTTCCGGCCGACCTTCTGGGCGACCGCCGCCCGTTCCTGCAGGACGGCATGACCGTGGTCATCGAATATTACGAGTCCGAAGCCCTGAGCATGAGCCTGCCTGAAAAAGTGGTCTGCGAAATTGAAGAGACCGAGCCGGTCGTCAAAGGCCAGACGGCGGCGAATTCCTATAAACCGGCGGTGCTGGACAATGGCGTGCGGGTGATGGTGCCGCCTTTCGTGGGGACCGGCGAGAAGATCGTCGTGAACACCGAGTCCTCCGAATATGTCGAACGCGCCTGAGCTGTGTTGACATGACCCAAGCCACAGCCAACCTCAACATTATGATCAAAGCCGCTCGCAAAGCGGCCCGCGGCCTGGTGCGTGATTTCGGCGAGGTCGAGAACCTGCAGGTCGCCGCCAAGAGCGCCGGCGATTTCGTGAGCCGCGCCGATATCAAGGCGGAGCGCGTCATTCGCGAGGCGCTGCTGGAAGCGCGGCCGAACTACGGATGGCTGGGAGAGGAAAGCGACCCGGTCGAGGGCGCCGACCCGACCCGACGCTGGATCGTCGATCCGCTGGACGGGACCACGAACTTCCTGCACGGCCTGCCGCACTGGGCCGTTTCGATCGCGCTGGAGCACAAGGGCGAGATCGTCTCGGCCGTCATCTACGACCCGATCATGGACGAGATGTACACCGCCGAAAAAGGCGCAGGCGCCTGGCTCAACGACCGGCGGCTTCGCGTATCCGGCCGCAAGGATATGAGCGAGGTTCTGCTGGCGACCGGCATTCCTTTTGCCGGGCGTTCAAGCGACCTGCCGCGGATGATGCGCGAACTTGGCGTGTTGATGCCCCGCACCGCCGGGGTCCGGCGCTGGGGCGCAGCTGCGCTCGACCTCGCCTATGTCTCGGCCGGGCGCTATGACGGATATTGGGAAGCCAACTTGAATATCTGGGACATCGCCGCCGGGGTTCTTATTGTGCGCGAGGCCGGCGGGCTGGTGGCAGAACTGGACGGCGGCAAGGATCCGCTTCAGACTGGGTCGTTGCTGGCCACGAATGGCGAGATCCACGACACGCTGGCCGGTCTGATCCGCGGCGCGTGATCAGCTCATCGATCGGGGCGCGGCGTCATCTGCGCAACATTCGCTTAACCTGAGACTCCCCATGCGATAGGCTTGGCGCAGGGCGCGCCATGAGAGCGCGAATGGGGCTGCGGGCGCAGGCGGAATGTCTCTTACTCAAGACCAACCGGTCGAATTTTCCAAGCCGAGACGGCAAATCGTCTTCATGGTCGGATTTCTGGCGCTGGTCGGCGGCGCCTCTTATCTGCTCTATCGACCAATTGAGACCGTTTTTTGGGCCAATCCCTGGCTGAATGGCGGTATCGGCGTCGTGTTTTTGGTCGGCGTGCTGCTGACCTTTGCGCAGGTGTTCCAGCTTTACGGCGCGGTGCACTGGCTTGAGGCGTTCGCCATCGACCGGCCGGGTCATGAATTTATTCGCCCGCCCACTCTGCTCGCTTCTCTGTCGGCGCTGTTGCGCGACCGCAGAGCGCGGTCCTCGCTGACCGCCGTGTCCACCCGTTCGATCCTCGACACGGTGGCCACACGTCTGGACGAAACTCGTGACGTCACGCGGTACATCGTCAACCTGCTGATCTTCCTTGGCCTTCTTGGCACATTCTGGGGACTGGCGAACACCATCCCGGCGGTGGTCGATACGATCAGGAACCTCGCCCCGCAGCAGGGCGAGGAAGGCGTCGCCGTCTTCGAGCGGCTGCTGGACGGTCTGGACGATCAGCTCGCAGGGATGGGCACGGCCTTCGCCTCCTCGCTTCTCGGCCTCGCCGGATCTCTGGTGGTCGGATTGCTGGAGCTGTTCGCAGGCCATGCGCAGAACCGGTTTTACCGAGAGCTGGAAGAGTGGCTGTCCTCGATCACCAAGATCATCTCAGGCAGTGAGGGAGACGGGGTCGGCGGCGCGTATCTGTCATCACTGCTGGAAAAGAACGCCCGGCAGATGGGCGAGATCGGCGACATGCTGCGCGACCTCGCCGAACGAGAAGGCGGCGTGACGACCGAGACGCTGAATGAGACTCTGTCCGGGCTGTCCGGAACGCAACGGGCGATGCTCTCCCATCTGGAAGGCGCACGAGACGGAGAAAGCGCCGCAATCGAGCGCCTGGCCGCCAGTCAGGAGCGTTTGGTCGGCGCGATGGAAAAAGAGCGGGCCGACGCCGCCGCTCGCGAGCAACAGGCGCTGGAAGGCATCGCCACCGGGCAAGAGCGCATCGTCAAGGCGATCAAGAAGGATCGGGCCGATGCGGCCGCACAGGAACAACAGGCGCTGGAGCGCATCGCTGCCGGGCAGGAGCGGTTGTTGGCCGCGCTGGGCGGCGCCAGTGCGCGGGCGGGCGTTGGCGGCGGCATGGATGAAGAGACCCGCCAGCGTATCCGCTCTCTGGATGTGCAGTTGCTGCGCATCCTTGAGGAGCTGACCGCAGGGCGGCAGGAATCCATCGACGAACTGCGCGCGGAGCTGCGCAACATCGCCAGGGCGATTGCGCCGAGCTCCGGCAAACCGCTCTAGGGACGCGCTATGGCCCTGAGAAGACGCACGGGCGAACGGTTCACCGCCAATATCTGGCCGGGGTTCGTCGACGCCATGACCGCGCTCTTGCTGGTCATGATCTTCGTGCTGTCGATCTTCATGATCATGCAGTTCGTGCTGAAAGAGCAGATTACCGGCAAGGATCGGCAGCTGGACCGGCTGGCGGTAGAGTTGGCGCAACTTGGCGACGTTCTGTCGATCGAACGCGAGCGCGCCGATGAGCTGGACGAAGAAGTCGCGCGGCTCAACCTTCAGGTCGACTCTGGAGAGGCGGAAATCCGCCGCTACGCTGCGCTGGTCGCCGCGCTTGGCGCTGAGCGCGAAGGGTTGTCGGCCCGTGTCGCCGAGTTAGAGGACGCCAATGCGCGAGAGCTTTCCGAGAAGGAGGCGCTGAACGTCGCGCTGGCCGAGATGCGCGATGAGGTTGACACGCAGGAGGAAGCGGCCCGCCTCGCCGCCGCCAAGCGTGAGGCGCTGGAAGCGTTGATCGAGGAAATCAAAGCCGAGTCGGCGGCGCGTCAGGCGGAGCTCGAGGCGAGCCAGACGGCGCTTTCCGAGGAGGAGGCGGCACGGCTGGCGGAGGCGGCCGCGGCCGAGGCTCTGCGTGAGCGCCTGGCGGGCGCGGATACGGAGTTGACGGCCCTCACCCTCTCGCTGGAGGAGAAGCGGCGGGAGGCGGAAGAGACGCTGACTCTGCTGGCCGCAGCGGAGGCCTCTAGAGCGGAGCTTGAATCGCTGCTTGGTGAGGAACTGACCGACAATGAGCGTGACGCCGCGCTGTTGGCGCAGGCCAAAGTTGAACTGGCGGAGGTGAGTGAGATCAGCGCCAGATCCCAACGAGAGGCGGCGCTGCTGAATCAACAAGTCATCGAGCTACGCCAGAAGATCGGCTCGCTGCAATCCCAGCTAAATCTCGCCGATGAGCGCGACCGGGACGCGGACATCCAGATCGCGGACCTCGGCCGTCAGCTGAACTCGGCGCTGGCGCGCGAAGCGGAGCGGCTGGCCAGAGAGAAAAAGGAGCTCGAGGGGTTCCGTTCGGAGTTCTTCGGCCGGATGCGGGAGATTCTGGGCGATCGCGAAGATATCAAGATCGTCGGCGATCGGTTCCTGTTCCAATCCGAGGTGCTGTTCGCCTCCGGCTCCGCCGAGCTCGGCCCTGCGGGGCGCGCTGAATTAGGCAAACTAGCGAGCGCCGTGCGTGAAGTGCAGAATGAGATCCCCAGCGAGATCGACTGGATCCTGCGGGTTGACGGCCATACGGATTCGGTGCCGCTGAACAGCCCCCGTTTCGCCGATAACTGGGAGCTGAGCCAGGCGCGCGCGCTGTCGGTCGTACGGTACCTTGTGGCTGATGAGGGAATATCGCCCCGCCGGCTGGCGGCGGCCGGGTTTGGTGAATTCCAGCCGATCGACGCGCGCCCCACGCCGGAGGCCTTCGCGCGCAATCGCCGCATTGAGATCAAGTTTACCGAGCGCTGAAGCTACGACATGCCCAATGAGCACGGCCATGATCCAGACGAAATCGCCTTAAGGCTTGAGGAGCCATTCCGCGCCTCCTATCTGCGCGACTATATCTATGGCGGGATCGACGGGGCGGTGACCACCTTCGCCATCGTCGCCGGCGTGGCCGGGGCGGAGCTTTCAACCGGAATCGTGCTGGTGCTGGGGATCGCCAACCTCGTTGGCGACGGATTCTCGATGGCGGCCGGGAACTTTTCCGGCACGCGCTCTGAAGTCGAAGAGCATCGCTCTCTGCGAGCCATGGAGGACCGCCATGTGGAGGCCTATCCCGATGGCGAGCGCGAAGAAGTGCGCCAGATCTTTCGCCGCAAAGGATTTGAAGGCGAGGCGCTGGACGCGGCGGTTGAGGTGATCACGGCCGAGCGCGAACGCTGGATCGACTTCATGATGGCCGAGGAGCACGGCACGCCACGCGTCACGCGCTCTCCGAAGACCGCCGCGTTCGCGACTTTCACGGCTTTCCTGATTTGCGGAGCGGCGCCGCTGCTCCCCTATCTTCTCAGCTGGTTCGGCTGGATCGGGGCGGAGCCCGCCATGCTGTTCCAGATCGCCAGTGTCATCACCTGCGCGGTGTTCTTCGCCATCGGGTCCGCGCAGGGGCTGTTCGTCGACAAGCCCGGCTGGAAACTGGGCTTTGAGACGCTGGCGACTGGCGCCTCAGCCGCCGCCATCGCATATGGCATCGGCTGGGCGCTCAAGGGCATGATCGCCTAACTCGCAGGCGTCAAATCGGTAGACTCGCGGCCTATACTTCGATATTTCGCGATATATGGATATAAAGAATGCGCTGCTCGCCTTTTCCGCCCTGGGGCAAGAGACCCGGCTTGAGGTTTTTCGGCTGCTCGTCAGGGCGGGAGAGGCCGGAATGGCCGCCGGAGGCATCGCGGAGGCGCTGGGCGTGCGCCAAAACACCATGTCCGGAAATCTTTCGACCCTGCTGGCCGCCGGGCTGATCCGAAATGAAAGGCAAGGGCGCCGGGTGCGCTATTTCGTCGATCTGGATGGGGTCTCCGGCCTGCTGGGATTCCTGATGGAGGATTGCTGCGCCGGAAAGCCAGAACTTTGCCAGCCAGTGATCGACCAGATCGCCTGCGCCTGCCCGCCGCAACCTCTCCACAAACCCAAGATCAGGACGCGCGCCAATGTCTGACTCCAGGCCTGACGAAGTAAAGAACGTTCTTTTTCTCTGCACCGGAAACTCCGCCCGGTCGATCATCGCCGAAGCCATTCTGCTGCGCGAAGGCGCGGGAAAATTCATGGCTTATTCGGCCGGATCGCAGCCAACAGGTCAACCAAATCCCTATGCGATCGACCTGCTAGAGGGGCTGAACCACGACACCGGATTCGCGCGGTCGAAAAGCTGGGACGAGTTTTCCAGCGACGACGCGCCCAAGATGGACGTCATCTTCACGGTCTGCGGCAACGCGGTGGAGGAGACCTGTCCGGTCTGGCCCGGCCATCCCGCCACCGCGCATTGGGGCGTACCCGACCCGGCGGCGGTCGAGGGGTCAGAGGCGGAAAAGCGCGTGGCGTTTTCGGAGACGTACAGGATGATGATGAGCCGGATTTCCGCTTTCGTGAACCTGCCGCTTGCCGATCTTGACCAACTCGCGCTGAGTGAGCGGCTCGCAGAGATCGGAAGGGGCGAGGCATGACCATCGTATCTTCTGATCAACCGGCGACCGAGGGAATTGGATTCTTCGAGCGCTATCTGACCGTTTGGGTGGCGCTGGCCATGATAGGCGGCATCGCTATCGGCTCGGTCGCGCCGGGTCTGGTGAATGCGATCGCAAAGGCCGAAGTCGCCTCCATCAACCTTGTCGTTGCGGTGCTGATCTGGGCCATGGTCTATCCGATGATGGTCGGGGTCGATTTTCGCGCCGTAGCGGGCGTCGCGCGCCAACCCAAAGGGCTGATCGTCACCCTGATCGTCAATTGGCTTATCAAGCCATTCACCATGGCGTTGATGGCGGTGCTGTTCTTCGATTACGTCTTCGCACCCTGGATTGCGCCCGAAGACGCCGCCCAATACACGGCCGGGTTGATATTACTGGGCGCGGCGCCATGCACCGCGATGGTCTTCGTCTGGTCGCAGCTGACGCGCGGAGACGCCACTTACACACTGGTCCAGGTCTCGGTAAACGACCTGATCATGGTTGTGGCCTTCGCGCCCATCGTCGCCTTTCTTCTGGGCGTGACCGAGATCGCCGTGCCGTGGGAGACGCTGGTGCTGGCTACGGTCCTCTATGTCGTGCTGCCGCTGATCGCAGGGCTGATCACCCGGCGCTTGCTTGGGTCGCCCGAGGCGATCGAGGCTTTCACCTCTCGCGTCAAACCCTGGTCGGTCATCGGCCTCATCGCCACGGTGGTGATTCTGTTCGGCTTGCAGGGCGAAGTGATTTTGGCCCGGCCAACGGTGATCGCCCTGATCGCAGTGCCGATACTGATTCAGAGCTATGGCATTTTTGCCGTGGCTTACGGCGCGGCCTGGGCCTGGAAGGTGCCGCACCGTATCGCCGCCCCCTGCGCCATGATCGGCACCTCGAATTTCTTCGAGCTCGCCGTTGCGGTGGCCATCAGCCTGTTCGGCCTGCATTCGGGCGCCGCCCTCGCCACTGTCGTCGGAGTTCTGGTCGAGGTGCCGGTCATGCTGTCGCTGGTCGCCTTCGCCAATCGGACGCGCGCACGCTTTGCATAGACGGGCGCGATAGCCAATTGAAGGTTGTGACAGAATCGAACGTATCGAAACCGGGGTCAGGCCCTCAAAAAATCGTAATGCACAACGGCGTCGCCTACATCACCGGTCAGGTGGGTGAGGGCGCGACCATTCAGGAACAGGCCGAGGAATGCCTGCGCCGAGTGGACGCGCTGCTGACTCAGGCGGGCTCGTCGCGCGAAAAAATTCTGCGGGCCGCGATTTGGCTGGCGGTTCTTCGCGAATTCGCCGGTCTCAACGAAGTCTGGAACGCCTGGGCGCCCAAGGGCCATGCGCCGGCGCGCGCCGGCGGCGAGGCCCGGCTCGCGCGGCCGGAACTCAAGGTCGAGATCATCGTGGATGCTGCCTACGACTGAACTACGAGCCTCCGCGCCAGTGAAGTAGCCAAATCCCCGACCTCTTGCTATCGGTAAGGCGTCCCATCCATTCCGGGCGACGCCTCGCCCGACAAGTGTTGAGAGTTCATTATGCTTCACCGTCGCCTCTTCCTCTCTATGCTCTGCGCTGTCACACTGAGCGCCTGCGCGTAATCTGATCGAGCCTCCATGCCCGATGGCACGACGCTGATCATATTGCGCCACGCGGACAGGTTGGGTGACGATCTCAGCGACAAAGGCCATGCCAGAGCCGCCGCGCTGGTGGGCGCGTTGGACGGCGTGGAGATCGACGCCATCTACACCCTTGGAATCCAGCGAAATCTCGACACCGCCACGCCGCTCGCTGCCGCACGCGGGCTTCCGGTAGAAACCATATTTGGCGGTAATCCCACATCTCGGCTGATGTCCGAGGGCGCTGGCGAGACCATCGTCTGGGTCGGGAACAAGGACAATCTCGCCGCGATATGGGACTCTCTGTCCTTGCCGGCACCGCCGCCGCTTGAATATGGCGACCTCTTTTTCGTCGAGCCCACCGACGGCGGACCGCCCAGCGTCGAACGGCGACGTTTCGAGCCGTAATCCGGTTCACACATAAATCAGAAAATTCGAAGGGGCGCCTAAGCGCCCCTTTTTTAACCCGCGGTCAACAGCGGAGTCTTCTTGCCACCCGCAAGTCGTGGATGGTCGGGCGGCAGGCATTCCAGAGCGATCTGGCCGTCCTTGACGCCGACATAGACCAGGCCGCCCTTGATCAACTCGCCGAACAGCAACTCTTCGGCCAGCGGCTTCTTGATGTGCTCCTGAATGACCCGCGCGAGCGGCCGGGCGCCCATCTTGTCGTCATAGCCCTTGTCAGCCAGCCAGTTCGCCGCTTGCTCGCTGAGCTCGATGGAGACGCCGCGATCCAGCAACTGCGCCTCAAGCTGCAGCACGAACTTCTCGACCACCTGAAGGATCACATCCCGTGGCAGCGCCGAGAATGAAATGGTCGCATCAAGACGGTTGCGAAACTCGGGGCTAAACATCCGCTCGATGGCGGCGGTGTCCTCTCCCTCGCGCCGGTCGCGGCCGAAGCCGATGGCGGCCTTGGCGAGTTCCTGCGCGCCCGCGTTCGAGGTCATGATCAGGATCACGTTGCGGAAATCGACCGTCTTGCCATTGTGGTCGGTCAGCTTGCCGTGGTCCATAACCTGCAGAAGGATGTTGAAGACGTCCGGATGCGCTTTCTCAATCTCATCGAGCAGCAGCACCAGATGCGGGTGCTGATCAACGCCGTCGGTCAAAAGCCCACCCTGATCGAAGCCCACATAACCCGGCGGCGCGCCGATCAGACGGCTGACCGAATGCTTCTCCATGTATTCGGACATGTCGAAACGCAGCAGCTCCACGCCCATCGTGTCGGCCAGTTGCTTGGCGACCTCGGTCTTGCCGACGCCGGTCGGCCCGGCGAAGAGGTAGGAGCCGATCGGTTTTTCCGGCTCTCGCAGCCCGGCGCGAGAGAGCTTGATGGCGGAGGCCAGCGCTTCGATCGCCGCGTCCTGTCCAAACACCACGCGCTTCAGGCTTTTCTCCAGATCGCGCAGCAGTTCCGCGTCGTCCTTGGAAACGTTCTTGGGCGGAATGCGCGCGATCTTGGCGACAACCGCCTCGATCTCTTTCGGGCTGATGGTCTTGCGGCGCTTTGATTCCGGCACCAGATGCTGCGCCGCGCCCGCCTCGTCGATCACGTCGATGGCGCTGTCGGGCAGCTTGCGGTCGTTGATGTAACGCGAGGCGAGATCCACCGACGATTTGATCGCATCCGCGGTGTAACGCACTTCGTGATGCTTTTCGAAATAGGGCTTCAACCCCCTCAGAATCTTCACCGCATCGTCGATCGACGGCTCGTTCACATCGATCTTCTGGAACCGGCGGGTCAGCGCGCGGTCCTTTTCGAAGTGCTGGCGATACTCCTTGTAGGTGGTCGAACCCATGCAGCGCAGCGTTCCTGACTGCAGCGCGGGCTTCAGCAGATTCGACGCGTCCATCGCCCCGCCTGACGTGGCGCCAGCGCCGATCACGGTGTGAATCTCGTCGATGAACAGGACCGCGTCCGGGTGATCCTCCAGCTCCTTGATGACTGCCTTCAGCCGCTCCTCGAAGTCGCCGCGATAGCGAGTACCGGCCAGCAGCGCTCCCATATCGAGCGAGAATATCGTCGCGCCCGCCAATACGTCGGGCGTCTCGCCCTCGACGATGCGTTTGGCCAACCCCTCGGCGATGGCGGTCTTGCCGACGCCCGGATCGCCCACCAGCAGCGGGTTGTTCTTGCGGCGGCGGCACAGCACCTGCACGCAGCGCTCCAGCTCGTCCGCGCGTCCGATCAACGGGTCGACATCGCCCTTCACCGCCTTGGCGTTCAGATCGATGCAGTATTTGGCAAGCGCGGTTTCGTCCTGCTTGGCCTCTTCGGCGCCCTCGCCCTCGGCATCGGATTTCTGTTCTTCCTCATCGGCGCCGCGCACGGGGCGGGATTCGCCGAAGGCCGGATTCTTGGCGACGCCATGGCTGATGTAATTCACCGCGTCATAGCGGGTCATGTCCTGATCCTGCAGGAAGAACGCGGCGTGGCTTTCGCGCTCGGCGAAAATCGCCACCAGCACGTTGGCGCCCGTGACTTCGGTTCGGCCTGAGCTCTGCACATGGATCGCCGCGCGCTGGATCACGCGCTGGAATCCGGTGGTCGGCGCCGCCTCAGACCCTTCGACGTCCGAGACCAGCGCGGCAAGCTCCTCATCGAGGTAAGTGGTCAGCGTGCCGCGAAGCTCATCCAGATCGACGCCGCAGGCCCGCATCACGCGTGACGCGTCAGGCTCATCGACGAGGGCGAGCAACAGATGCTCCAGCGTCGCAAGCTCGTGACGGCGCGCATTGGCGTGTCCAAGCGCCCGGTGGATAGCTTCCTCCAGACTTTGCGAAAACGACGGCATAGATGACTCCCTACGGTGCGAAACAAGCGGTGCCCAACTTCAGGCGACACGGCGCAAGCGGCGATCGCCGACGCCTGCTACAGGACAACACGAAACGCGCCTCCTGTCAGTAGATATGAATTCCGCCGTTATTACGGCAAGGCCGAATAAGACGCGCAAGCGGCGAATTCACCTCGATCCCGGACGGGATTTCAGCCTGAATCGCGCAAAATCCGGGCATCACGAATTTGAGAGCGACCGGCCGGTGCGGCGAAATCGCGCTCATTCCTTCTCCATCGTGCACTGAAGAGGGTGCTCATTGCGATGGGCGTACTCCATCACCTGAGTCACCTTGGTCTCGGCCACTTCGAAGGAGAATACGCCGACAACGGCCAGACCCTTGCGGTGCACGGTCAGCATCAACTCGACCGCCATCGCCTGGTTCAGGCCGAAGAATCGCTCCAGAACATGGACGACGAACTCCATCGGCGTGTAATCGTCGTTGAGCAGCAGCACCTTGTACATTGAGGGCCGCTTGGTCTTGATCTTTGTTTCGGGAACGACAACGACATCCCCGCCGTCGTCGCCCGGCGCATCTTCGCGCTGCGACAGCATGGGGGTCGAGGACCCGTTTCGTTTATTGATAGTCAACCGCGTCATGCGCCGTTCATTCCAGTCCATAATGGTGATGACTGGCATTATATATCGTCCGGCGCGCAAAGAAAAAGGGGGGCGCGCTGCCCCCCTTCTAACACGTGGTCCCGCCTGTCGGGACGAAGCTTACGCAGCGTAGGTCTTGAACACGTCCTGCGCGGCGGCGGCGCGAGCCTGAAGCGGCTCGAATGCCTCTTTCGCGGCTGACTGCGCAAGCTCGTTCAGCTTGGACGCCTGAGCAACATTGGCCTGATAGGCCGATTTGGCCAGCTCGGTCTGCTTCGCGAAATAGGCCTCGACGTTCTTGATCTCGGCCAGTTCCTTGGCGGCGGCGACGCCGTCTTCGACCGACTTCTTCGCAAACGCGACAACCTCGGCGTTGTACTGCTCGGTGGCCTTGGCGGCGATCTCGCCCGATTTCACGAGCGCGTCGACAGTCTGCTGGTTGAAGGCCACAACGTCCTCAAAGCCCTTCGTCGCCTTGTCGATCTGCGCGGTCACCGACTTCTGGGTCTCAACCGCGAATTCCTCAACCTTCTTCTGGCCTTCGGCGGTGAACTCTTCGAACTTTTTCACGGCTTCCTCGGTGGTCATTTCTTTGTCTCCTAGGTGCGGCGCCTGTTGGCGCGAATTCTTCCTGAGAGGGTTCCAGCCCCGTCTCATGAGCAGGGATATCGGGATTGTGCTGCGGCGCGTCAAGGCCTTCTGCTGCGTTGCAGCAATTTTTTTCTGTGTGGCCAAGGACGGCGATAAAGACGGCCTGCGCAGATTGAGGGAATTTTATGGAGCCCAAGGTTTCCCTATCGAGGTCGCCGTGTTAAACTTGACTCAAACTAAAGCACTTAAGTGTAAGCGTAATCGGGCAAATCTGGGCAGATGCGTACAGTTGTACGGGCAGTAAATGCACGCATTTCGCGGCTTTCAGCCGTGTTCACCGCGATTTTCGCGGCGATCGTCGTATTGTATCTGACCACGACGACAGCCGATGCGCGGCAATATTCGGCGTTTGTGATGGACGCCAGAAATGGCGAGGTGTTGCACTCGCGAAACGCCGACACCCGACTTCACCCGGCATCCCTGACAAAGATGATGACTCTCTATCTCGTCTTCGAGGCGGTGGAAGCGGGTCGCCTGAGACTCGATCAAAAGTTCACGATCTCGAAACGCGCTGCAGCGCAACCGCCGTCGAAAATCGGCTGGCGGCGCGGACAAAAAGTTTCGCTGCGCACGCTCATTCGCGCTGCGGCGGTCAAATCGGCCAATGACTCGGCGACGGCGCTCGCCGAAGCGGTTTCGGGTTCTGAATGGAAGTTCGCCCAGGCGATGACAGCGAAGGCTCGGTCATTGGGCATGAGTCGGACGACATTCAAGAACGCTTCCGGCCTGACCGCGAAGGGTCATCTTTCGACGGCGCGCGACATGGCGACGCTCGGGCGGCGCCTGTTCTATGACTTCCCGGACTACTACAACCTTTTCAGCCGAAACTCGGTGCAGATCAACGGACGCACATTTCTGGCGACCAACCGCCGGTTCGTGAAAGGCTATAAAGGGGCTGACGGGATCAAGACCGGCTATACCCGCGCGGCCGGGTTCACCCTTGTCGGATCGGCCGAACGCGGCGACGTGCGGATCGTCGCCTCCGTCTTCGGCGGACGCACCGGCCGCACACGGGATAAAGAGATGATGCGGTTGCTGGATCTCGGCTTCAACCGCGCGAAACGTCATGCGCAGCCAGTGATCGTGCTGAAATCTCCGGCGCCATCCGCGCGGCCAGCGAAAATATACGCCAGCGCGGAGAGCCTGATCGCCATGGGCGCCCGCAATATCGGCGAAGCCATCGTTCCAAGCGCGCAGGCCGCCATTGGCCCGCCCATTCGCGCACCGCGCTACAGCCCTGCGCCTCTGCCGCGTCCGAGCGCGAAGACGGCTGGAACATCGACAAGGCCGAACATGATTGTCGCCGGGTCGCCGCCTGAACAGGGCGACGGCGCGCGGGAGTTACTCGCCTGGGCGGTTCAGGTGGGCGCCTATCGCTATGAAAGCCAGGCGGCTGCGCGTCTAGCTGCGGCGCAACCCAGCGACGCGCGGCGGATCAATGAGGCGGATGAACTGATCACCGTCGCCCGCTCTGGCGCGGCGCCGATCTATCGCGCCCGCTTCGTCGGATTCTCGGATGAGCGGGATGCGCGGTCGGCCTGCGCCGAGTTGGCGCGCCACGACATTGATTGCGCGGTGGTTCCCCCCGGCGCCTGGTGACGGCGCGGAATTCTCAACTCTATTCGGGCGCGACCTGCGGTCTGCCGACGCTGATATAGCGGAATCCGGCGCGCGCCGCTTCTTTCGGGGTGTAGACATTCCTGAGGTCGACCATCACGTCGCCTTTCATCAGATCGCGCACATGGCCCAGATCCAAGGCCCGGAAGTGGTTCCACTCGGTCAGCAGCACCAGAACGTCGGCGTCCTTGGCGGCGTCATAGGCGCCGCCGGACCATGAAACGCCTGTCAGTAGCGCCTCACCCTCGCGTTTGCCTTCAGGGTCCGAGACGACGATCTCTGCTCCTCTATCCAGCAAGGCGGGCAGAATGTAGAGGCTGGGCGATTCCCGCATATCGTCGGTGTTCGGCTTGAAGGTGACGCCAAGCACAGCGATGCGCTTGCCGTCGACCGACCCGCCTGCGGCCTCGACGATCTTGTCGGCCATAGCGAGTTTGCGCGAATCGTTCACCGCGACGACCGTCTCGACAATTTTGGTCGGTGCGCCGTAGTCCTGCGCGGTCTTGACCAGCGCCAGCGTGTCCTTGGGGAAGCAGGACCCTCCATAGCCCGGTCCGGGGTTCAGGAACTTTCCGCCGATCCGACCGTCGAGGCCGATGCCCTTGGCGACGTCCTGAACATCCGCGCCGACCTTCTCGCAAAGATCGGCCACCTCGTTGATGAAGGTGATCTTGGTGGCCAGAAACGCATTGGCGGCGTATTTGATCATCTCCGCGGTTTCAAGGCCGGTGAAGACGATCGGTGTCTCGCGCAGAGACAGAGGGCGGTAAAGCTCCCGCATCACTTCTCTCGCCTTGCTGTTTTGGCAGCCGACCACGACGCGATCCGGACGCATGAAATCCTCGATCGCGGCGCCCTCGCGCAAGAACTCGGGGTTCGAGGCGACGTCGAACGGCGTATCCGCTCGGCGCGCCTTGATCACGCGCTCGACCTCTCGGTTGGTGCCGACGGGGACTGTGGATTTGGTGACGACGACCGTGAACCCGTCAATCGCGTCAGCGATCTCTTCGGCGGCGGCGTAGACATAGCTGAGATCGGCGTGACCATCGCCGCGGCGCGTGGGCGTGCCAACAGCGATGAACACCGCGTCCGCTCCGGCCACGGCCGTCTTGAGATCGGTGGTGAAGGAAAGCCGGCCGGCGGCGACGCTTGACGCCATCATGATGTCCAGGCCCGGCTCGAAGATCGGCACTTCGCCCGCCTGAAGCTTGGCGACCTTGCCCTTGTCCTTGTCGACGCAGACGACCTCATGGCCGAAATCCGAGAAACAGACGCCGGAGACAAGCCCGACATATCCGGTTCCGATCATCGCAACGCGCATTTCAGATGTCCTTTGGTCGCTGGGCGCGCGCCGGGACCGGCGCGCAAGAGACGTCCAATCGTTCTATCGCAATTATTCGGAGGCTCAAACGCGGGATGCATCGACACCCGGAAGGGCCAGGGTCGTCAGAAGGTCGCGAACCTCCTGCCGGGCCGCCACATGGGACATCGTGACCTTCACCTCCGCCGCCTCTTCCTTAAGATCCAGAAGAGTCAGGCCATTCAGGAACAGCTCGCGATAAATCACGCGCTCGGAAAAGCCGGGCGCGACGCGAAAGCCGATGCGTTTGGAGAGGCGCTTCACCAACTCGCCAACGCGGCGCTTGTTGCGCGCATCCAGCATGGACATGCGGTTGCGCATCACGATCCAGTCCGCCGCCGGCTTGCCCAGCGCCGCGCGCATTTGTCGGCCGGTCCAGACCATCTCGGAATAGACGGAGGGGCCAAGCACCTCTCCATTCGCCGGATCGACGCGACCGAGCATGTCGAAATCGACCAGCGAATCGTTCAGGGGCGTGATCAAGGTGTCCGCCATCGCATGGGCGAGACGCGAGAGGTGCGAAAACGAGCCGGGCGTATCGATGATGACGAAGTCGTTGCTGGCCGACAGCGCGCCAACGGCGTCGGCGAATCGCGCCTCATCCTCGCGCTCCGCGGTTTTGCGGTCCGCGGCCGTGCTGGCTTTCAGCTCCCGCCGCTCCGGCAGCGTCAGCGGCGCGTTCTTGCGTTCAGCGAATGACTGGCGATTTCCGAGATAGCGAAAGAAGCTTTGCTGGCGCAGGTCCAGATCCATAGCGCCGACGCGAAATCCCTGCCGGGAAAGCGCCGCGAACAGATGCATCGCGGTGGTGGATTTGCCCGACCCGCCTTTTTCGTTGCCCAGAACGACGATATGCGCGTCCATGGAGCCTCCGACCTTCGACTGCCGAGCCTCAGAGTCAAAAGGCGCGCCGCCAGGGCGCGCCGAAGTTGTCGCGTGACCGTCCCGCATCTGGGATCAGAAGCCGAAGCCTTCGAACTTCTTCTTGAACTTCGAGACGCGTCCGCCGGCGTCCATCAGACGCTGCGAACCGCCGGTCCAGGCCGGATGCGCCGAGGGGTCGATGTCGAGCGTGATTGTGTCGCCCTCTGCGCCATAGGTGGAGCGCATCTTGATGATCGAGCCGTCCGTCATCTTGACGTCGACGAAATGGTAGTCGGGATGAATGTCGTTTTTCATCGCCTTCGTCCTTTCACGCGGGTCATCGCCCGGCCTTGTCGACGCCGCCATGCGCCCCGATAGAGCAGGCCAGTTCGCCGATGTTCGAAATTCTGGGCGGCTATTACATGACCGTCCGCCTCGGGGCAAGCCCGGAAGCTAGTCAAACCGATAGAACGCCTCATAGATCGGCTGCAGCGTGTCCTCCTTGAAGAGAGAGGACACGGAAGTGTCGTTGCCGACATTCAGGATCGCCTGCGCCAGCATCGGCGCGATGGAGACCACGCGGATATTGGGACAATCCAGCGCCGCCTGGCTGGGCTCGATGGAATCAGTGATCACCAGGCTTTTCAGCGCGGAGTTCTGCACCCGCTCGATCGCCGGGCCGGACAGCACGCCATGGCTGATATAGGCGTGCACTTCGGTCGCGCCCTTTTCCTTCAGCAACCCGGCCGCCTTGCAGAGCGTTCCAGCCGTGTCGCACATATCGTCGACGATCAGGCAGGCGCGGCCCTCCACGTCGCCGATCACCGTCATCGATTCTATTTCTCCGGCGCGCTCTCGCCTTTTGTCGACGATGGCGAGGTCGCCGCCGATGCGCTTGGCCAGATCGCGGGCGCGAACCACGCCGCCCACGTCAGGGGAGACCACAGTAACATTCGAGAGGTCCTTGATATTGTGCTTGATATCGAGGGCAAAGACCGGAGCCGCGTAGAGATTGTCCACTGGGATATCGAAGAAGCCCTGAATCTGGCCGGCGTGCAGGTCCATTGTCAGCACGCGGTCGGCCCCTGCCTGCGTGATGAGATTCGCTACCAGCTTGGCCGAAATCGGGGTGCGCGCTGCGGTCTTCCTGTCCTGCCGCGCGTAGCCGAAATAGGGCATCACCGCCGTGATGCGCGAGGCGGAAGACCTGCGCAGCGCATCGATGATGATCAGAAGCTCCATTACATTGTCATTGGCGGGGTTCGAGGTGGGTTGAATGACGAACACGTCCTCGCCGCGAACGTTCTCATAGATCTCGACGAAAATCTCACCGTCATTGAAACGCTGAACGCGCGCGTCCGCGACCGAGACTTGCTCTCCGCGATAAACGGTGATCCGCCGGGCGATCGCCTCGGCCAGCTTTCGGTTGGCGTTGCCCGAGATGAGCTTGATGCACAGATCCGTTTTCATCGCCCATGTCCCCCTTCGGGCTTGCAGCGCCGGGAACGCGCCCGTCATTGCGACGGTAATGCGACTGCGCCTCTGTCGGCGCTATAGCAGCGAACGGGCGCATTGCAAACCCGCGCCGCGCCGCGTCATTTTGCAAGTCGGGTCGTTGTGGTAATCGCTGCCTGTAACGGGGGCGGGAAGCGCCGGCGAAGGGAGGGCCGAATGCGGATCATCGCCGGGCGATTCAAAGGCAAACAACTGGCGGCGCCGGGCAAGGCTGGCGGCGGCGCGGCGCATTTGCGGCCGACCAGCGACCGGGTGCGCGAATCGCTGTTCAATCTGCTGACCCATGGCGATTACGGCGATCCGCCGCCGCCTGAGGGCCGACGCGTGCTGGACCTGTTCGCGGGCACCGGCGCGCTGGGGCTCGAAGCCCTCAGCCGCGGCGCCGTCCGCGTTCAGTTCGTGGACGATCATGGTCCGTCGCGGGCTTTGATTCGCCGCAATATTGAAGCGCTGGGCGTGATCGGAGAGACCAAGATCTATCGCCGCGACGCGACAAAATTAGGGACATGCCGCGGCGAGCCCTATGACCTCGTATTCCTCGACCCGCCCTATGGGACCGATTTGGGCGGGCGGGCGCTCGCCTCTGCGGCGGAGGGCGGCTGGCTGACGGATGGCGCGCTGATCGTGATGGAAGACGCTGCAGATAAAGAGGCGCCCGAACCAACCGGATTCGAGCGCCTTGATGGGCGGGTCTACGGCGACACCCGGATCACGATCCTGCGCGCCGTTTGAGGGGGGTAACCCGCGCTCCGGAGGTAATTGGGGTGAATTGCCGCCCCGGCCAGTCGCAGCATTCCGCCATGTGGAATAGAGCGTCGCCAGCGGCGCGACCTTCTCGACGATGGCCTGAATCGCATGATCAGCGCCGCGGCAGGCTGACGCATAGGCCGTGCGCGGTTGGGTGTTGTCCCGAACCGATGTATATCACCGCTTAGTAGCGGCGTTCTGGCGCCGCATAAGCCGATTCAAGCCGTTACAAAGGAAACCGCCATGGCCATCGCCGTTGGAGATAAGCTGCCGGACGCCAATTTCAGCATCATGACGAAGGACGGGCCAGGCAGCACCACAACGGCCGAGGCCTTCGCGGGCAAGACGGTCGCCCTGTTCGGCCTGCCGGGCGCCTACACCGGTCCCTGCACATCGATCCACATGCCAAGCTTCGTCAAGGCGGCGGACGATCTGCGCGCCAAGGGCGTCGATGCGGTCATCTGCACGGCGGTGAACGACCCGTTCGTATTGAAAGCGTGGGGCGAGGCCACCGGCGCGACAGCGGCCGGAATCTCCTTCCTCGGCGATGCGGAGGCGGCCTTCGCCAAAGCGCTGGACCTGACCTTCACCGCGCCGCATGCGGGCCTGATCGACCGGTCCAAACGCTATTCCATGCTGGTGAAGGACGGTGTGGTCGAGAAGTTCAATCTCGACGACAATCCGGGCGAGCCGGTCTGCTCTCGCGGCGACGCGCTGCTGGAAATGCTCTGAGCACAGCAAAAAGCGCTGGCACCTATCCCGCCAGCGCATCCATCTTTGTGGCCAGCTTGACGTCCAACTCCGTCAGACCGCCCGCGTCGTGGGTGGAGAGCGTGACCTCCACCGTCTTGTAGACGTTGAACCATTCAGGATGGTGGTTGAGCTTCTCCGCCCAGATCGCGCAGCGGCTCATCCAGCCGAAAGCCTCGACGAAATTCGCGAAGACGAAGCTTTTCGCGATCGCGTCCCGCCCTTCAGCTAGCGCCCAGCCATTGGCGAGCAGGGGCGCCAATGCCGCCTCTCGCGCGTCGCCTTCCAGTTTCTCCGCCATGGCGTCCCCTTTTCAGTCACCGCGCCTGAACGGTTTGAATTCCGTGAGGAAATCGATCTCCTCGCCGACCGCGTCGCGCTCACGCTCCAGATATTCGCCCACTGCGCGCCGAAATCCCTGATCGGCAAACCAGTGCAGCGAATAGGTCGGCTCAGGCAGATAGCCGCGCGCCAGCTTGTGCTCTCCCTGCGCCCCCGCCTCTACCCGGCCAAGCCCATGGGAGAGCGCGTAGTTTATAGCGCGATAATAGCAGAGCTCGAAATGCAGGCAGGGGTGATGTTCGACGCAACCCCAATAGCGGCCAAAGAGGGCGTCGCGGCCGATGACGTTCAGCGCGCCGGCCACGAACTCTCCCTCCCGCCGGGCCATGATCAGCAGCATGTCGTCGCGTAACGTCTCCTGCGCGATGTCGAAGAACTCCCGCGTCAGATAGGGCGAGCCCCATTTCCGCGCGCCGGTGTCTTGATAGAAGCGCCAGAAATCGCCCCAATGCTCCGGCTCGATGGCGTCGCCAGTGAATTCCAGCACATCGACATTGGCGTTGGCCTGTCGTCGCTCTCTCCGGATCGCCTTTCTCTTGCGGGAGGCGAGCGAGGCGAGGAAATCATCGAAATCGGCGAAGGGCTGACCGGTTTCGGGATGGCGGTTGCGCCAGAAGAATTGCTGGCCGGTGCGTTGCAGCAGGCCCATTTCGCCGCCTGCCTCCGATTCCTCCCGTTTGCAAAACGTCAGGTGCAGCGAGCTGACATTCATCTGCGAGGCGAGTCGCACCGCGCCCTGCGTCAACGCCGCGATCGCGGCCTCCCGCGGCAGGGGGCCTTTTGGATTTGTCAGAAATCGCAGCCCGGCGACCGGCGTGAAGGGCACGGCGCATTGCAGCTTGGGATAGTAGCGTCCGCCAGCGTTCTCGAATGCGTGGGCCCAGGAATGGTCGAAGACGTATTCGCCCTGGCTGTGACCCTTGGCGTAGAGCGGCATGACGCCGATCAACGCGCCGCCCCCCACCCTATCGGAGGCCTTCGCGACAAGGTGGCGCGGGATCCAACCGGTTCCCTGCCCGACCGAGCCGCTTTCCTCCAAGGCGCGCAAGAAACGCCAGGTAAGGAGCGGGTGTTCTGGGCGTCCGCCATCCGCAGCCTCGGGCGCCGCGCAGGAATCCCAGTCGGCGGGGCTGATCTGATCAAGCCCGCCCAGCACCTCGATTTCAATCCCGATCCCGCCATCCGGCATGGAACTCTCCGCAGCGATTCACGCGCATCCTGCCACATGGGCCGGTCAGGTACGGGATCAATAAATCGGGAAAATCGCCGCGCCGCTCACCACCGACCCGGTACATAGCCCTCGAATGTGATCTGATCGGAATGGCGTTGCGCCCGCATCTCCTCCAGCGGAGTGCGGACCGTCCAGGCCAGCAGTGGATTGCGCTGGATGCGCACCAGTTCGGCCACCCGCGACGGGAAGGATTTGATGCCGTAGGATACGAACACGCACCCCAATTTTTGGAACTGCGTCATCGCCGCGAGATCGCGGCGAACCTCGGCGCTCATCCACGGCACGTCTTCGCGCGGCCAGTGATACGAGACCAGACCGCGTGGCACCTCCGGCGCCGCTTCGCCCATCGCCTTCACGCTGTGCGGGTTGAACGACATCACCGCGATCGGGCCGTCATAGGCCATGGCCAACTCGGCCACCCGCGCCTCCAAGGGGCCGACATCAGGTCCAAACTTCCCGTCCTGATCCTTCACCTCAAGGACCACCGGGGTGCGACCGGCGATCAGCTCCAGAACTTCCGCGAGCGTGGGAATGGTCTCTCCACCCCCATCCTTCAGCGCGATCTGCTGAAGTTCGGCGGCGGTGCGGGCGCGCAGGTGACCGCTCTCATCGGTCATACGGTCGAGCGTATCGTCGTGAAACGCCATCGCCTCGCCGTCTGCAGAAAGCTGCACATCGACCTCGAGGGCGAAGTTCTTGTCAATCGCCGCCTTGCAAGCGGCGAGAGAATTCTCGGCGCGGCCAGCCTCAGCGTCATGCAGGCCGCGATGTGCGAAGGGTCGTTTCATGAATCCCGCTGGCAGGGGGGTGCGGGGTAAAGCCTTATGCATGCGCGGTATTCTACACGAAATGTGCGAGTTTGTAGAATCCCCCACCTGACTACGCGTCGTTTGGCATTGACCCCGCCATATTCTTGTCCGGTTATGGGTCGCACTATCGCAAAAGGCGCAGGAGACTCGGTTGCTGCAATTTATAGAGCATGTTTGGCGCCCCGCCGTCGTCGCCGCGTCCGTGGCGGCCGCGCCCGCCCAGACAGTCATGGCCAGCCCGGATTTGGCGCCGCATCAGGCGGTCTATGATCTTTCTCTGGCGGAAGCGGCCGAGGACCGCGGGATTGTCAGCGCCGAGGGGCGCCTGGTCATCTCTTTGGACGATGTATGCGACAGCTGGGCGGTTTCCGAAAGAATGGTTCTGCGAATCGTGACGGCGGACGGCGCGCGCGCTGTGTTCGACTATCGCCTGTCGGCGCTGGAGGCCAAAGACGGCGCCGCCTATCGCTTCACCACGTCGACGCTGGCCGATGGGCGAGAAGTGGAGCGCCGCGAGGGACGCGCATCGACGGACGAGAGCGGCGCGCGAATCGTCGCCTTTAAGACACCGGAGGCGCCGGATCTGCCCCTTTCGGACGAAGTGCTGTTTCCGACCGGTCAGTTGACCGACCTGCTGGAAACGGCTGCGGCAGGCGAGCGGGCCTATCAGGCGCTTTTGTTCGACGGCGTGTCCGACATTGCGATTTCTCTGAGCACGGCGGCAATCGCACAGGTTGGCGAGGCGCATGAGCCGCCGGAGGGGATGGAGGATTTGCGAAGCTGGCGCGTTTCCGCCGCCCATTTCGACCCGGATGCGCCAGAAGGTCGGCCGGAATACGAAGTGAGTTTCGATTTCTATGAGAACGGCGTCGCCGCCCGGATGCGCATGGTCTATGACGACTTCACGCTCTCCGCGAATCTGGCTGAAGTTTCGATTCGCCCCGCTTGCGCGGACTGAGCCCCCTTCCGCCGATTCGGATGGTCCACCGCGCCGCATCGAGCCTATAGCTTAGCTTATTGAAGCGATTCAGCTTTTGTGTCGTTCACGCCACGCGAGAGGATTCGTTTCGCAACCGCGAATTGTCGCGCATCACGGCTTCGGTTAAGAGTCCGGGAAGGCGTGTGATTGCGCGATGCCGCGGCCATCTTGAGTTGCGGATTATCGCGCGTGTGAGGGGACCGCGTATGAACTTCGGCGGATTGCTGCGTTTCGCGGCCCTATCGATATTTGCGTTGGGAGTCGCAGGCTGCGCCTCCGCCCCTCCGGATTCGGAGACGGCGTTCCATGACCCCTATGAGGGTCTCAATCGAGACGTCCACTCATTCAATGAAGGCTGGGATCAAATCCTGATCAGGCCGCTGTCGCAGGGCTATGGCGAATTTCCGGAACTGGTCAAACATATGACCAGCAACGGCTTCGATACGCTGGGTCAGCCGGTGATCGCAGTAAACAGTCTGCTGCAGGGCGATCTTGAGAATTTCGGGCAATCGGCCGGACGGCTGGGCGTCAACCTGATCCTTGGACTGGGCGTGCTGGATCCGGCGTCGGAGTTCGGTCTGGCGCCGCGCGACACCGATTTTGGTCTGACGCTGGCCGAATGGGGGGCGGAAGAGGGCGCATTCATCATGCTGCCGGTCCTGGGCCCCAGCACGGTGCGCGATACGGGCGGACGTCTGGGCGACGTGATCGTCGACCCGGTCACCTTTCTTGCCTACGGCATCACCGACGCGAGCCCCTTTCTACGCGCGACTGAAATCGTCGTGATCCGCCATGATAACGCCGAACTTATCGATGAGATACTCGAGGCGCCCGACAGCTATGTCGCGGCGCGGTCCTACTGGCTGCAGAACCGCAGACGCGCGGTGGCCGGGGATGAGATTGACCCCGGCGCGTTGCCGGATATCTACGGGAACTAACCGCGCCGACCCGGCGACAGATCGAACGGAGCGATCGCAATGACCCGCTTACTCAACGCCATCCGAGGCTCGGCGCTGGCGCTCGGCCTGCTGATTTTTTCGGCCCCGCAGGCGGTCGCGCTGAGCGCGGGCGAGGCGACCTCATTCGTTCAGGATGCGGTTGACCGTGTGATCATGCTGATCGAGGCGAACTCCACGACCGAAGAACGGCGCGGCGAGTTTCGCAGCGTTTTGACTGACGTCGCCGCCATGCCGCAGATCAGCCGCTTCGCCGCTGGCCGCAACTGGCGGGCGATGACCGAGGCGCAGCAGGGGCAGTATTCCAGTGTTTTTGTGGATTATATCGCCACGATCTACGCGCGCCGGTTCGAGGAGTATTCCGGCGAGAAGCTAACCGTGAATGGCGCGCAAGATATGGGCGATGGCGTATTTGTCGTGAAATCCGAAGCGGAGCGAGAAGGGGCCCAGCCGATCCGGATCGAATGGCTGGTCAGCGCCCGCAGCGGCGCGACCCGCATCGACGACATCACGATTGAGGGTGTCAGCCTGGCGATCACCCAGCGCGAGGAATTCGCTGCAATGATCGCTCAGCAGGGCGACAATATCGACGCGTTTCTGTCTGAGCTGACGGCAAGGTCTGAGATTTAGCGGGCGTCACCCCCGACCGAGCAGGTCGCGGGCGATACGCTCGAATATCGACGCGCCCACGGGAATCAGATCATCCGGGAAGTCGAAGTCGGGATTGTGCAGGGCGGCGCACCCCTCCCCCGGCCCCAGGCACAACATCGCCGCCTTTGCGCTTTGGCCAAAAATCCCGAAATCTTCCGACGCGCGCATGGGCAAACCGGATGCGTCGTTGGGGAGGCCAATCGCCTTCATCGCCGCGCGCGCGACGGCCACGGCGTCGGCGTTGTTGATCGAAGCCGCGAATTCGTCATGGGCCGTGAACACCGCCCACAGGCTTTCCGCCTCTGCGGCCGTCATTGCCAGGTCGCGAGCCTCAGCGGCGAGCCCAGCCACCGCGTCGTCCCGCGCCGTCCGCAAGGTCGCATAGATCACCGCCTCTCCGGGCGCCACGCCGAAGCTCGGCTCCCCGATCCGCGCATGGGTCACGGTGACCAGCCGGAAACCTTCGTCCAGTTCGCCGCCGCGCCCAAGCTGCTCCAACGCGGGGATCAGGAGCGCGACCGCAGAGGCCGGCGAAACGCCGTCCTCTGGATCGGCCGCATGCGCGGTTTTGCCCGTCAGCCTGATCTCCAGCCCCTGCGAGGCGCAATTGACCAACCCGGCGCGGGTTGAAACATGGCCAAAGGGGCGGCCGGGCTCGACATGGATCGCGAAGGCCCAATCGGCTCGTATTTCTTCGTAGGCTGGGTCCGCGACCACGGCGCGGGCGCCGGCGCCATTCTCCTCAGACGGCTGAAACATCAGAACAACGCGCCCCTTGGCGACAGGATCGCGAGAAATCAGCCGGCCCAGCGCCAGCAGCATCGTCATATGCCCGTCATGCCCGCAAAGATGACCCTTGCCGGGTCTTTCAGAGGCCCAGGGCGCGTCCGACAGCTCCTCAATCGGCAACGCATCGAGTTCCGCGCGGAAAAGGACGGTTGGGCCGGGCGCGCCGCTGTCGAACACCCCGGCGACGCCGTGACCGCCCAGCCCGGTTAAAATGCGGGTCGGCGACAGGAACTTCAGCGCGATGCTGATCGTGCGGGCGGTTTCAACCTCTTCTCCGGAAAGTTCGGGACGGCGATGCAGGGCGCGGCGAAAGTCTGTCAACTCGACGAGATCGGCGTTGGTCAACATGGGCGGGCGCTATCGGACCGGCGGCGCGTTCAGATACTTGAAAACCGCGCTCGCCTGCGCCGCCAAACGGTCGCCGCCCCAGACTTCCGACTCCATAAAGCAGAGTTCGCGCGTGGCGCGGACAGCGCGCGCTTCGCCATGCAGCAGCGCGCCGGGCCTCGCCGCCGCAACGAAATGCGTGTTCATCGAGATGGTCGAGGCGAGACGGTCCTCGGACGCCTCCGCCGCGCCTACACCCATGGCGTAGTCCAGCAGGGTGAACAGCACTCCGCCATGGCAGACCCCGCCATAGTTCACGTGACGATCGTCCATCTGCAGGCGAAAGCGCCAGACGTTGTCCGTCAGCGTGGCGATCTCGAACGGACCGACAACGACGTTGAACCCCCTCGCCCGCGCAGAGCGCCATTCGAGGTCAGGCCTGAACACGCCGTCATAGGCCATCGCTATCTCCACTTTCATCTTGGCTTTAATCGGGGCTCGCCCCCGCATAGCATGCGCCCATGCGACAAGCGACCAGACTGTTCAAGTACCAGACGCCCGGCCCCGGTTTCACTATGATCACGCGCGATCTGAATGACTGGATCGAGAGCCTCGGCGCGCTTGAGGGGTTGCTCAGCCTGTTGTGCCGGCATACGTCAGCTTCCCTGACGATTCAGGAGAACGCCGACCCGGACGTACGCGTCGATCTCGGCAGGGCTTTCGACCGTCTTGCGCCCCGAAACGATACCTATGTCCATCATCTGGAGGGGCCTGACGACATGCCCGCGCATATCCGCACGGTGCTTTCGGGCGCGACGCTGAGCATTCCAGTGATAGTCGGTCGCATGGCTCTCGGCACGTGGCAGGGCGTCTATTTGTGGGAGCATCGCGACGATCCCCACCGGCGCGAGATCGCGGCGCATCTCAGCTATGGGTGACGCCGCCGCCGCCATGACGGAGGAGAAGCTCCCGGATGTCGATCCGGGGGTTCGTGAGCCGTTCGCCTTCTCGATTCTGGGCCGGGAGATCACCGTCGATCCGGGGCGCGAAGGCCAGTTCTGGTCCCGCATGGCGGCGATGAATTTCGAGCCATCGACGGTGCAGACGCTGGCGATCAATGTGCGCCCCGAAACCACTTTCATCGATGTGGGCGGGTGGTTCGGGCCGATGACGCTGTTCGCTGGCTACAAGGCCAAACGGATCATCACGCTTGAGGCCGATCCGGTGGCGCTGAAATGGCTCCGCCGAAACCTTTCTCTGAACCCCGAGATCGAGGCCAGGACAACGCTGATCGACAAGGCGCTTGCGCCCGAGAAAGGCGTGGCGAGGTTCGGCACCAATCGCGGCAAGGGCGGGAACTCGATGTCGTCTCTCGCCCATGACACGATGGCCACGACGTGGGAGGTGGAGACCGTCACCCCCGCCGAGATCGCCGCGCTTGCGGGCGACGGGCCGATCTTCGTGAAGATGGATATCGAGGCCGGGGAGTATGCGCTGGGCGAAACGCTGGCCGACCTGCTCGACCGGCCCGACGCCGGACTGCTGCTGTCGCTGCACCCGAAGGTGGCGCTGGGCGAGACCACCGGGCTGGCGCGCGCCCTGCGCTGGCTGAAGATCGGCTGGGACACCCGACGTCTGTTCCGGGCGCTCCGTCGCTATGACTTCTTTCACATGAAGGGCTGGGGGCCGGGGCGCGCGTTCTGGACCCAACGCGCGGTGCGGCTGGGCCTGCCCCTGCCGCCGCTCAAAGGCGACTGGGCGTTCTTTCAGGGCGACAAGTTTTTGCGGGACTGATCCGCCCCCGTTCAAAGATCGACCCCCGGCCCCTTGTGGATCAGTTCGCGCCCGGCGATCCACGGATGAATCTCGACGGCCTGGCGCAGCGCCTCGGTCGCGAGTTCCGGCCGACCCATGAACAATTCAATCTGCGCCTTGCCCGCCAGCGCGCCGAAATGCTTGGGTTCGCGCTGCAGCGTCTCGGCGATATCGCTCAGCGACGCTTCATAATTGCTCATGCGGTAGTGCAGCGTCGCGCGTTGGTTCCAGCCCTCCGACCACTCGGGCGCTGCGACGATGATGGCGTCCCAGATTGCAAGGGCCGCCTTGAAATTCCCAATGAGGCGCTGACGGGTCGCTTCATCGACCAAGCCGGCGATCTCGTCACTGGGCGGGGTGAACCACATGCGCCAGATTTCGGCGGTGACGATGTTCGCTTCAGTCTCGGTTTCGGACGCGGCGAGCTCGGCGAACAGACGCTCGCGCAGCGCAGCGCGATCCTCGGCGGCGGCCCCGAAGCTGATCGCCAATCCAACGATGAACAGAAGTCCGGCGACCAGCTTGCGCATCGGCTCGCCTCCACTAAACTTTCCCTCTCCGCTTTGCGTATTATAGTCCGCATCAGCCAGAGACCCGTTCACTTTCCAATGGCGAGCCGCCCATGTCCGTTCATCTCTGCGTGATTTCTTCGAACGTCCGACAGCGGAGAGCGGTCGTGTCGCTGAGCCGGGCTCTCACTCGCTTGGTTCCCGCGCTCTCATTTGAGAGAGGCCATGCTTAACCTGATCAGCATCTTCTTCAGGAAATCCGGCCTGAAAGACGCGGCCAAGCGGACATTGCTTGAAGAATGCGGCGTGCAGCTGGGTCCCATGGGCCATCAGCTTCTGGATCAAGCCGCGACCCAGGTCTCGCGCAACGCTGGCAACAGCTATGACGCCGCGGCCGCCGTTCTCGTGGGTATGGCTGGCGACGCCGAGGCCTATGGCCTAGACGCCGACACTGCGCTGAGCCTGGCGCAGCAAGCAGTTCGACTGGCGAAGAATGCGAAGCTTCCGGACACGCCGAAGAAAGCGAAAGACGCGGTGGAGGCGGTGCGGCTTGCGCGGGAAAGTCCAGGTTTCTGGTGAACCGGCCCATCTGCGTCCTGACGCCCGTCGTTGGCGCATGGTTTTCTCCGGCGCGTCTAGGGGTATAGTCCCGTCACCGCCCATCGCCGGTCACCTGTCGGAGTCTGAAACGAGATGCTCTATTCGTCCCTGCGCGACTTCCTTGACCGGCTGGAGGCCGACGGCCAGCTGGTGCGCGTGACCCGTGAGGTCTCCACAGATCGCGAGATCACCGAGATTCACAAGCGGACCCTGCATGCGGGCGGCCCGGCGATCCTGTTCGAGAATGTGGTGAAGGAGGACGGAGCCAAGGCCGAGATGCCGGTTCTGGTGAACCTCTTCGGCACTGTGGAGCGGGTCGCGCGCGGAGTGACGCTGGAGGGAAAGGAACGACGCACCGGTCGCGACCTCCGAGAAGTGGGCGAGCTTCTGGCGTTCCTGCGCCAGCCTGAGCCGCCGGGCGGGCTGCGGGAAGCGATGGGCATGCTGCCGCTGGCAAAAACTGTCTTCGCGATGAAGCCGAAATCTGCGGGCGGCGCGTTTTCCGGCACGCCGCCGGTGCAGGAAGTGGTGCTGACGGGCGACGAGGTCGATCTCGACCGCCTGCCGATCCAGACCTGCTGGCCGGGGGAGCCGGCGCCGCTTATCACCTGGCCGCTGGTGGTCACGAAAGGCCCGTCCGAAAAGCGCGAGGATGATTTCAACCTCGGCATATATCGCATGCAGAAGCTGGGCAAGAACAAGCTGATCATGCGCTGGTTGAAGCATCGGGGCGGCGCGCAGCATCACCGGCGCTGGGGACAGGAGAAGACCGAGCCTCTACCGGTCGCCGCGGTGATCGGCGCCGATCCGGGCACGATTCTGGCCGCTGTCACGCCGGTGCCGGATACGTTGAGCGAGTATCATTTTGCGGGGCTATTACGCGGCAAGGCGGTCGAGCTGACCGACTGCAAGACCGTGCCGCTGAAAGTCCCCGCCACCGCCGAGATCGTGCTGGAAGGACATGTCAGCCTCGACGAATACGCCGATGAAGGGCCCTATGGCGATCACACCGGTTATTACAACTCGGTCGAGAAGTTCCCGGTCTACACCGTCACCGCGATCACCATGCGGAAAAAGCCTATCTATCTTTCGACCTATACCGGGCGCCCGCCCGACGAACCCTCTTTGCTGGGCGAGGCGCTGAACGAAGTGTTCATTCCGCTGCTGCAGCAGCAATTCCCCGAAATCACCGATTTCTGGCTGCCGCCGGAAGGGTGCAGTTATCGCATCGCGGTGATTTCGATGAAGAAGGCCTATGCGGGCCACGCCAAGCGGGTGATGCTGGGGGCATGGTCGTATCTCCGCCAGTTCATGTACACCAAATGGGTGATCGTGGTGGATGACGGCATCGACGCCCGCGACTGGAACGACGTCTGGTGGGCGATCACCACCCGCATGGACCCGGCGCGCGACATCACGGTGCTTGAGAACACCCCAATCGACTATCTCGACTTCGCCTCCCCCGTCTCGGGCTTGGGGTCAAAAATCGGCCTCGATGCGACCGACAAATGGCCCGGAGAAACGACGAGGGAATGGGGCGAAGTGCTGGATATGGATGCTGAAACAAAGGCGAAGGTGGATGCGATCTGGGACGAATTGGGGATTGAACTCTGATCTTCCCCCCTCGCCCCTGCCCGGTTAGGGTCGGCGCGCGCCTGTTATTTTACTCGCGAGATTTTCCATGCGATTCCTGCCCAAACTCCTGAACAAGGCGGTCCGCAAGGGGCGGCTGACCCTGAAAGGCCCGGACGGGTTCGAGCAGGTCTTTGGCGATGGTGACGGGCCGTCCGCCACAATCCGCGTCACCGATCCGGCGCTGGACTGGAAGATCGCGCTTAATCCGGAACTTGCGCCCGCCGAAGCCTATATGGATGGCGGGTTGGTGATCGAGGATGGCGGCGCGTGGGATCTCCTCAGCGTGTTCTTCGTCAACAAGCGCAGCTTTGACATGTCGCCGACCCAGATATTCTGGAATTCGCTGGCGCGAAAGCTGCGGCGTGTGGCCCAGCACAACCCGATCGCCCAGTCGCGCAAGAACGTCGCGCACCACTACGATCTGGGCAACGATTTCTACCGGATGTGGCTCGACTGGGACATGCAGTATTCCTGCGGCTACTTCCCAAATGGCGACGAGGCGCTGGCCGAGGCGCAAACGCTGAAAAAGCGCCAGATCTGCGCCAAGCTCGGGTTGCAGCCGGGCCAAAAGGTTCTGGATATCGGCTGCGGCTGGGGCGGCATGGGCCTATACCTCGCCGCGGTGGCGGATGTGGAGGTGGTCGGCGTCACCCTGTCGACGGAGCAGCTGGCCATCGCCAAGGCGCGCGCCGAGGCCGCGGATCTGGCCGACAGATGCCGGTTCGAGCTGAAGGATTACCGGAATGTGACCGAGACCTTCGACCGAGTGGTCTCGGTCGGCATGCTGGAGCATGTGGGCGTCGGGCATCTGGGCGAGTACTTCCTGAAAGTGCGCGACTTTCTGAAGCCCGACGGCGTCGCGCTGATCCACACTATATCGACCAAGGCGCCGCCGGGGATCACCGGGCCATTCCTCAGGAAATACATCTTTCCCGGCGGTTATGCGCCCTCCCTGTCGGAACTGGCGCTCAGCGTTGAGCGGTCCGGCCTCTGGATCACCGATTGCGAGGTCTGGCGCGTTCACTACGCCGAGACGCTGCGCCATTGGCGGGAACGGTTCGAGGCGCGTCGGGCGGAGGTTGAAGCGAAGTATGATGACCGCTTCGCCCGTATGTGGGAGTTCTATCTGGCGGCCAGCGAGGGCGCATTCCGATACGGCTCCTCCAACGTCGTTCAAGTCCAATTGGCGCGAGAGCGCGACGCGATGCCGCTGCATCGGGACTATATCCAAGGCGCGGCCGCGACCCTGGCCGAGCGCGAAGGGACGGAGTTGCCGCCACTGCGCGCCGCCACGGCGGAGGCCTTCGGCGAGACCGAGTGACCGCTGGACGCGCCGGGCGAATTCTATAGGTTCAGCTCGATCCATCGCCATTCTTGCAAGAGGCCCCCATGACCACCGATCTCGCCTTTGATCCCGCGATTGCGGCTGTGGCGTTCTACGCCGGGCTGAACGCCCTGATCCTCGGCTGGCTGGCCGCCCATATCGGCCGCCTGCGGGGTAAACTGAAGATTTATATGGGCGATGGCGGCGATCCACGGATGATCCGGGCTATGCGCGGGCAGGCAAACTTTGTGGAATATGTTCCCATGGTGCTGATCCTGCTGCTGGCGATGGCGCTGATGGGCGCGCCGCTGATCGCGCTTCACGTGCTTGGCGCGGCGCTGGTGATCGGCCGCTTTCTGCACGCGCTGCATTTCACGGCCGAAGACGCGCCGGGCTGGCAGAGGGGCGCGGGCGCGACGCTGACCATACTGGCGCTGATGCTGGGCGGGTTCGGGGCGATCGCCCACGGCTTCTACGCCCTCTTTTAAGGACACGGCGATGATCGACCCGACGGCGCTTGCCGAACAATTGCTGGATGCGGCGCGCAAGGCGGGCGCCGAGGCCGCCGACGCCATCGCCATGGAGCGCGAGGATCTGGGGGTCGCTGTACGAGCCGGCGCGCTGGAGGAGGCTGAGCGCTCGGAAAGCGTGGATTTCGGCCTGCGCGTCCTGATCGGCGCAAGGCAGGCCTGCGTCTCGGCCTCCGACCCCCGCCCGGCCGTTCTGGCGGAGCTTGCCGAACGGGCGGTGGCGATGGCCAGAGAGGCGCCGGAAGACCCCCATTGCGGCCTGCCGGGAGCGGACCAGATCGCGGCGGATTGGCCGGATCTCGATCTCTCGGACCCCACCGTCCCGCCGGCCCCTGCGACGCTGGAGGACACGGCGCGCGAGGTGGAAACCGCGGCGAAGGCCGTACCCGGCGTCAGCCAGACCGAATCCTGCTCGGCCAGCTGGGGCCGCGCGTCGATCTACTTGGCCGCGACCAACGGGTTCTCAGGCGGCTATTCCTCCTCCCGATCCGGCTTTTCCGCCTCTGCCATCGCCGGCGAAGGGCTGAGGATGGAGAGCGACTGGGACTACGCCTCTCGCCGCCATGCCGCCGATCTGCCCGACCCTGCCTCTGTCGGGCGCAAAGCGGGGATGCGCGCGGCCGAGCGGCTGGGCGGAAAGAAACCGCCCTCGGGGGCCTATCCGGTGATTTTCGATGCACGCGTCGCGCCCTCGATCGTTGGGCATGTAATCGGCGCCGTGAACGGGGCCGCGATCGCTCGGGGATCAAGCTGGCTGCTGGAGAAGATGGGGGCACCTATCCTTCCCCAGGGAGTGGAGATCTTCGAGGATCCGTTGATCGCGCGCGGCCCCGCCTCGCGGCCCTTCGATGGCGAAGGGCTGGCGACCCGCGCCAAGAAAATCGTTGAGGACGGCGTATTGACCACTTGGCTGCTGGATTGCCGCTCCGCCCGAAAGTTGGGGCTGGCCAGCACCGGCAACGCGTCGCGTGGCCTGTCCTCGCCGCCCGGCGTGGGGTCGACCAATATCCGCCTCACCACCGGCGCGCTCAACCGCGCGGCGCTGATCAAGGAGACCGGAACCGGGCTTCTGGTCACGTCGATGATGGGACGCGGCGTCAACCCCACCACCGGTGACTACAGCCGAGGCGCGTCCGGCTTCTGGATCGAAGAAGGAGAGATCGCTTATCCGGTCAACGAGGCGACGATCGCCGGGCCGCTGCCAGAGGCGCTGCTGACCCTGACCGCCGCGGACGATATCGACCTGTCGAAGGCCAGCGCGGCGCCGTCGATCCGGCTTGAAGGGCTGACCATTGCCGGCGACTGAGCAGAACCTGCGAGACCTTGAGCTTTTGACTCAAGCGGCGACGCAGGCGGGCGAGCTGACCCTTGGCTATTTCAGGAACGAACCGGAGCATTGGCGCAAGCATGGCGGAAGCCCGGTGTCGGAGGCGGACTACGCCTCCAACGCGCTGCTGGAGGAGATCCTGACAAATGCGCGGCCGGATTACGGCTGGCTGTCGGAGGAGAGCGAGGACGATCTCAGCCGCATCGGGCGCGAGCGTAGCTTTATCGTCGATCCGATCGACGGCACCCGCGCCTTCCTGCGCGGCGATCCCGGCTATGCCGTCGCGCTTGCGGTGGTGGAGCACGGACGCCCAGTCGCGGCCGTTATCCACCTGCCGGCGCGGGGCGAGACCTATTCCGCCGCCCTCGACGCCGGGCCCGAGTTCCGGCGCGCGCCCGTTGAGCATCCGGTCGCCAGCGAATTCGACCCGTTCGACCCGGCCAAAACCCTGAAGGGTCGGATCCAGGTTTCATCACGCGCACAGATCGACGGTTCGTCCACGCTCGTCACCCGTCCGAACCTGAATCCGGAACTGTGGCGCCGGACGCCGCCCCGCGTCGCGCCGTCAAGCCGCCCCTCGCTGGCGTGGCGGCTTTGCCTTGTGGCCCGAGGACAGGCCGACGCGCTGCTGACGCTGCGTCGGACCTTCGACTGGGACGTCGCAGCAGGCGCGCTGATCGTGTCGGAGGCCGGCGGTGTCTCGAGGACACGTGAAGGGGAAGAGCCGCTGTTCAATCAAGCCGACGCCAGCGTGGCGGGGTTGATCTCGGGACCGAAGGCGCTGGTGTCGGACGTCTTGTCGCGTCTGTGATCACCGCCTGGCTGGCCGAACCCTCCCAAAACCCATCATCCGCCTGAAACAACAGCGAATCTCGAATGGCGCAGGATTCGAGACGTCATCGCGATAGACGGCGGCGGACTTTATCCGAACCGCGCCTCGGCCTATAACGCGGTGAAGGCCAAAGCGCAGAGCACGGCCGAGACTGCCCATATGCGTGGCTCCCTTGCGCATATTCACTGTCTGGAAGATGTGGAACCAGCGCCCTGGAATGTGGCGGCGACAATTGAGAGGCGGGGCGATCCGCCCACTGGCATATGGCGAAAACGAACGGAACCGGTCGGCGCAAAAGACACGACTCGCTGGCCCGGCGCATCCGTTCGGCCCCCTTGACGCGTGAACTTGCCGCGCGGTTGGGCTCTTTCTATCTCAGAATTGTCTGGATCACGACGCGCTGGCGCTTCGAGGGGCGGGAGCACCTGGACGCGTTGCTCGACCAGCCATCCGGGTTCATTGTCTGTGTCTGGCATGGCCGCCTTTTCATTTCACCCTGCCTCAAGCCGCCATCCCGACAGATCTTTGCAATGATCTCCGATAATCGAGACGGAGAGATCATCACGCGGCTGGTCGGGTTTCATGATGTGCAGGCGGTGCGCGGATCGACCGCCGATCCCCGCAAACGGGACAAGGCGAAAGGAGGCGGCGAAGCGTTTCGCGAAAGCCTGCCGCTTTTGCGCGCGGGCCATATGGTGGCCATCACGCCGGACGGACCGCGCGGCCCTCGCATGCGCGCGCAGAACGGCGTCAGCGCGATCTCGGCGACAGCGAACGTCCCCGTGCTGCCGTATGGAATCTCGACGTCCCGGGGCAAGTTGCTGAGGAACTGGGACCGGTTTCTGATCCCCTATCCGTTCGGCAGGGGCGCAATAGTTTGCTCGCCCGCCATCTTTCCGCCGGCCTCCGGTGATGCGGAAGCCGCCGAGGCGCATCGGCTGGCGATCGAAAATGCGACGACCGACGCCACCCGTCGCGCCGATGAAATTTGCGGGCGAGAGACGCCGGAACCGGCGGATGAAATTCGGACATGAGCAGCCCCGCCGACAAGGATTTCGAGGCTGAGGCGCTTGCGCTCGCCCAGCCGCCCGGCCCGCAGCGGCCCAGCGACTATTCGCTGGTTCTGAAGCTCTATCAACAGTTCTCCAGCCTGGCGAAACCGCTGGTCTGGGCTCTTTTGCGCCGACGGTCCAAACGTGGAAAGGAGGACCCGGCGCGCCGCGATGAGCGATTAGGGTATGCGAGCGTCCCAAGGCCCGAGGGACCGTTGGTCTGGATGCATGCGGCAAGCGTCGGAGAGTCGCTGACGACGCTGCCGCTGATCGCGCGGCTGTCGATCGAGCGGCCCGATCTATACTTTCTCGTCACGACGGGAACGGTCACTTCGGCCAGGCTGATGGCGGCGCGGTTGCCGGAGCGCACGGTTCACCAGTTCGCGCCCGTGGACCTTCCCGAATCCGTGGAGCGGTTCGTCGAGCATTGGCGGCCGGACCTGTCCACGTGGTTCGAATCCGAGCTGTGGCCGAATCTGGTGGATGCGACGGCCGCGCGAAAGCAGCCGATGGCGCTGATCAACGCCCGGATGTCGGCGGGCTCGGCGCGGAACTGGGGCCGGGCGCGCGGCGCGATTGGGGCGCTGCTGGACCCGTTCGATCCCGTGCTTTGCCAGACGGAGGAGACGGCCGCGCGGCTGCGCGATCTAGGCGCGCCGAGCGCGGTCGTGACCGGAAATCTGAAAGAGGCCGCTCCTCCTCCCCCCGCGGATGAGGCCGAGTTGTCACGATTGACGGCCGAGATTGGCGACCGCCCAGTCTTCGTCGCAGCCAGCACCCATCAGGGCGAAGAGGATATGGTGGGCGCCGCATGGTCCCGCCTTCGGGCTCAGATACCCAACCTGTTGACCATCGTTGCGCCACGCCATCCGGAACGCGGTGAAACTTTGGCGCACGAGTTGGAAAGTTTTGGAGGCCGGATCGGCCTGCGTTCGAAAGGCGATCGGCCCGACGCCGAATGCGAGATATATGTGGCAGACACGCTGGGCGAGCTTGGTCTCTGGTACCGGCTGGCGCCAGTTGCGTTCGTCGGCGGCAGTCTGGAGCCGATCGGCGGCCACAATCCTTATGAGCCCGCCATGCTCGGCGCGGCGATCCTGCATGGGCCGCATATCGGCAATTTCGCCGAGGAATACGCCCGGCTGACTTTGATGGGCGCCACCCGCCGGGTGGTCAACGCGGACACGCTGGCGGAGGCGGTTTCGGCGCTGCTTGCGCCCGGCGGCGGGCCGACTGAGGAGGGCGCGCGTCTGATCGCGGCCGCCGGCGACTTCGCCTCGGAGGGAGAGGCGATCGCCAATCGCGTCATGACGGCGCTGCGTCCCGCATTGCCCAAACCGATAGAGGACTGACGCAATGCGCGCGCCCGCATTCTGGTCCAACCCACCCGATACTCCGGGCCTCGCCGCGCGCCTGCTGTCGCCGTTGGGCTGCGTCTATGCGCTCGCCACCGGGCGCAGGATCGCGGCGGGGCAGCCATGGCGCGCCCCGGTTCCGGTGATCTGTATCGGCAATCTGACCGCCGGCGGAACAGGCAAGACGCCGACCGCTCTCGCCATTGCAGAGCGGCTGATCGCGCGAGGCGTCGCGGTTCACTTCGTCACTCGGGGGCATGGCGGGCGCGAGGAAGGTCCCCATCAGGCGGACATTCGGCGCGACGACTATAATTCCGTTGGCGACGAGCCGTTGCTGCTGGCCGCAATCTCTCCGACTTGGGTCGCCAAAGACCGGGCCGCGGGAGCGCGTGCAGCGGCGGAGGCCGGCGCCGAGGCGATCATTCTGGATGACGGGCATCAGAACCCGGCGGTCTTCAAGGATCTGTCCATCGTTGTAGTCGACGCCGGGGCGGGATTCGGTAATGGGTATTGCATTCCGGCTGGGCCTCTGAGGGAGCCGGTCGAGGCGGGCCTGTCCCGCGCGGACGTGGTTTTGCTGATCGGCGAGGGCGACGTGGCGACGCCGGGCTTGCCCGAGGGCGCACCGGCCCTGCGCGCGCGGCTCGAGCCCCGCACGACCGGCCTGTCCCTTGATGGCGCGCGGGTTATCGCCTTCGCAGGCATTGGGCGGCCGGAAAAATTCTTCGACACGGTGCGAGACCTTGGCGCGGACATCATCCAACAGGTCGGCTTTCCAGATCACGCGCCTTTCGCCCCGAAAATGCTCCGGCGGTTGGAGGCGGATGCGGCGCGTGAGGATGCGATCCTGGTCACGACAGAGAAAGACGCCGCGCGCATGCCCAACTGGTTCCGCGGCAAGGCGGCGACTGTGCCGGTGACAATGGCGTTCGACGATGAGGGAGCGCTGGATACGCTGCTCGACAAAGTTCTCGGGCCGAAAGACAAGGGCGCAGCCGACGCCGCGCCCTGAGCACTATTGGGCGACCCGGTATTCTTCGGGCAGGAAGAACATAGCGTCCTGCGTCTCTACGACCGCCTCGTGGCAGTCATGGCAGAATTTCACTTTTTTGCCGGTCTCCGTCCCGGTCACGCCCATCACTTTCCCACTCGGCAGCACCAGCGTGTACTTCCAGTCGGCCGTGTCCGGCAGCGCGCCGCGCGATACTTTCTCCATAAAGAACAGGGGGCCGCGCTTCACGGTCCCCGCTTTGTCGAGAGTGAAGCTCTCCTTGGCGGCGATCGTGCCTGTCGGCATCCTCAACCCTTCCTCGAGAAAATCGAGATAGGCGTCACGGCCGGCGTCGTTGACGAGATTGTTGACAAAGCGATTGCCGTGCGTCGCGGACAGATAGGGCGCGGTCGAGGCGAACGTCCAGTCCTTGTATTCCGCAGCCGCAGGAATACCCGAGCCCTGATATCCTTGGTAAAGCGCCCCAGCGATGCAATTGTAAAGCGCCTGCGCCTCGGGGCCTTCAATGTCGTCTTTGGCGGTATCCGTCCTGCAATCCTGGGCAAACGCAGGCGGGGCGGCGACCGCCAGAACTGACAGGAAGGCGCCCAATAGCGCGGCGGCGACGAAGAAATTCATTGGGTCATCTCCAAGTTTCGGGGTTCCGGAGGCGGCGAAGCGGAGACGCCGATCCGTAGCATTTTTCCTACAGAAACAATGTCGCATGAAGGCTTCGCGACACGGAAATAACTGTGAATCACCGATACGTTACGGATTGTTTCATGGCGAAATCCGCGCGATCGAGGCGCGCCCGGCCAACGACCAGGCGCGCGCGTTCATCAAGATGAGAATTGGTACCGACGCCCCGACTTGAACGGGGGACCCCTAGATCCACAATCTAGTGCTCTAACCAACTGAGCTACGTCGGCGCAATGGCGCCGTCTCTAGCGCCCGGCGTTCGATTTTGCAACTGGCACCCGACACAGAAGTCCGCTGTGCTTGCGGCCGCGGGCGTCGCAGGGTAGCACGAGAGCAGGGAGCAAACTTATTAATGGGCATTAACAGCGATAGCAATGTCGAGGCGAACCTGCAGGTCGGCCCGACTGATGTGGGAATGGTGCGGATATTCATTGAGGCGGACGGACTAGAACTGCCGATGGATTTCGCCCCCGAGGACGCCGAAGAAATCGCGGAAGAAATCATCGCCGCGGCGAAACGCGCCCGCGCCTCTGGTCGCGGCGGAAAGCCGCGCCGAACTCGCTGACCGGCGCGGCCGGCGAGAATGCCCGCGCGGGACCCGGAGCGATTCGACTCAGCGCCGTCCTGGTTGTGGGATCCGGCGCGACAGCGCGCGGACAGGGCCTCCCCGGAAGCAAGAACCCTGTTCCCAAACTCGTTCGAACTTTCCGAAGGCGCATTGAGTCCGACAGATCCGGTCGCGGCGCTATCGAACGCGTGCCATGCGGCGCTGATATCGACGGGCCGGGCCGAGTACGGCCCGGCGGAGATCGGCGACCGACGCTTCTGCTGCAGGATTCAGACTCAAACGCTGGATCGCGGCGGACTGGGCGTTCAGATCGAAATCGCCTCCCGCGAATCGGTGGGCGAAGGTGGGCGTGATGAGCTCAGCGGCGACGGTCCCCTCGCGCGCGCAGCGCATGATCTGCGCACGCCGCTGACCGCGATCATCGGTTTCGCCGAGTTCATCTCGGCGAGCGGACTGGCGATGCCGGAGCAGACGCGACAGGGCTATCTGGCGGACATTGTTCAAGCCGGTAGATTTGCGTCTCGTATGGCGCTGGACCTGCTGGACTATGCGGGCGCTTCAACGGCCGGGCTCAAGTCCCGCGGGCGCGCTGATTTGGCCGAGATCGCGCAAAGTTCGGCCCGGCTGCTGGCGATGGAGGCGGAGCAGCGTGACATCGCAATCAAAGTCTCGGTCTATGCCGACGGAAGCGACGTCGCCGCCGATCCCGACCAGATCCGCAGGGCGTTCGGCAACCTGCTTGGCAACGCTGTCGCGCACGCCCGCAGCGCTGTGGAAGTCTCTCTCGCGCCCCATGGCGAGCGCGGACTGGCGCTTTGCGTCGTCGATGACGGGCCGGGCCTGTCATCTGATGAACTGCGCATCGCCATGCAGCCATTCGGGCGCCCGAGACGCGCCGAAAGCGACACTGGCGACAAGGGCGTCGGGCTTGGCCTGCCCATCGCGAAACGCTTCGCCGAGATCAACGGCGCGCGACTGGAGATCGAGTCGCCGCCCGGCGCTGGCCTGACCGCACGGCTGGTCTTTCCAGCCGCCCGCCGAATCGTGAGAGACAACGAGAGCGATTAACTGATGGTCGCCCATTCGCCGGTTTCGGCGGCTCTGAAAATGGCGTCGATGACCTCCATGTTCGCGACCGACTCCTCCAGGCTCATCGGCGGCGGCGCCTCACCCCGGACAGCGCGGCCAAAATCCTCGACCTCCAGCGCATACTGATCGACCGGCTCAATCGTTTCAGTGGTCGTGGACGCGCCGCCCAGCGCCGACCCATCGTCGATGAGGACGTGGGTGGCGCCATCGATCGGCGCATTGAATGGGACGGTGATCTCGACGCGGCCCTTATCGCCCACCATCACCACCCGTTGGTGCATGCTCAACTGGGTCGAGACCGTGAAGGTGGCCGTCGCGCCATCGCCGAAATCGAGAAGCGCGGAGGCCAATCGATCGGTGCCGAAATCCGGGTCGCGGTCGATCACCGCAGCAACCCGAAGCGGCTCTCGCCCGAAAACCCGGCGGGTCGATAGGATCGCATAGCAGCCGATATCAAGAAGCCCGCCGCCGCCAATACCGGCCATATTGCGCACGTTCTGAGCATCGCGGTTGAAATAGGAGAAATGCGCCGCGACCGTGCCGACTTTGCCTATCCGCCCATTCCGGACTAGGTCGAGCGCGCGGGTCCATTGCGGGTGGGATTTGACCATAAAGGCTTCCTGGATCACCAAACCGGTGGAATCGCGCACTGCGATCAGGTCCGCCGCCTCTGCCGCCGTCATGCCCAGCGGTTTTTCGCAAAGCACATGCTTGCCCGCCTCGGCCGCCTGCCTGGTCACCAACACGTGCAGGTGGTTCGGCAACGGGTTGTAAACCGCGTCGATATCCGGGTCAGCGAAGAGATCCTCGTAGGAGCCATGCGCGCGCGCGGCGCCAAATTCCTCCGCGCAGGCCTCGGCGCGCGCGAGATCGCGAGATGCGATGGCGGCCAGTTCGGCGCCCGGCGCCTTTAAAATCGCCGGAATCACAAAGTTGCGTCCGATCTTCGCCGTGCTGACCACGCCCCAGCGGATGGTGCTCATGTCGTCGCCTCCCCGTTCAATTCTTCAACCCTGACAGCATCCTAATAACATTGGGGGCGCGTTACTCTGCAATATCATCCAGCGCCCGCGCGCGGGGATCCTCCGCCCGGCGCAGGCGCGCCGCCGCTGCGCGCGCCAGGCGCAGGGTCTGGGCCTTTCTTCGCGCCGCCGCCAGCTTGCGCTCGACGGGCGGGCGGACGATCTCGGCCCCATAGGCGTCGGCCAGAATCAGCCCCTCCTCCTCCGGCAAAATCTCGACGGGAAAGTCGGAAGGCACGGCGAACAGTAAGGCGTCGCACCAGTCCAGATAGCCTTGCCATTTCTGATCGGTCTGAAAATCGGCGCGGCTGGACTTGCACTCGATCACCCAGATCTCGCCCTTTGGCCCCAACGCGGTCACGTCGGCGCGCAGACCGCGGGCGGGTATGAACTCCGTCACCGGCGCAAAGCCCTGATCCAACAGATATCGGCACACGCCGCGCGCCAGCACGAAACCGGGGGCGATATCTGGCGAGGGCGCATCGTCGGGCGAGAACATAACTGGAACACTAACAATTCGACAGGCGCCAGTACAAGGCCTTGAGCGCATCGCACCGGCGGTCTGTCAGCACCAGCGGTTCAGTTCATCCAGATACGGCCTTGTGTCGCCAATCGACGCCGCGACCCAGTCGGGATTGTAATAGGTGTCCAGATAGCGCTCGCCGCTGTCGCACATCAGGGACACAATCGAGCCTTCCTGCCCACGGTCCATCATGCCTCGCGCCACTTTCAGTGCGCCCCACAGATTCGTGCCGGTCGAGGCGCCCGCCTTTCGGCCGATCAGCTTTTCCAACCAGAGTATCGTGGCGACGCTGGCGGCGTCCGGAACCTGCATCATCTCGTCGATCACATCGGGTTGGAACGACTTCTCCACCCGTGGTCGGCCGATCCCCTCGATGCGGCTGGAGTAGTCCGAGGTCAGGGTGGCGTCCCGTTGGACATAGCTGTCATAGAAGACCGAGTTTTCTGGATCGACGACGATCAGCCGCGTGTCGAAACCCTTGAACCGGATGAAACGCCCCAAGGTGGCGGATGTCCCGCCGGTCCCGGCGCTCATCACGATGGTCCGCGGCACGGGGTGCGGCTCCTTCGCCATTTGCAGAAAGATGCTTTCGGCGATGTTGTTGTTGCCGCGCCAGTCGGTCGCCCGTTCAGCGAACATGAACTGATCCATGAAGAAACCACCGGTATCCGCCGCAAGGTGCGTGGCCGCGCCGTGCATTTCAGGCGCGCTGTCGACGAAATGGCACCGGCCGCCATAGAACGTGATCTTGTCGATCTTGCTCCTGGCGGTCGAACGAGGCATCACCGCGACAAAGGGCAGGCCAAGCATCTGCGCGAAGTACGCTTCAGAGACCCCGGTGCTGCCCGATGACGCTTCGATCACCGTCGTCGTTTCGTCCAGCTTGCCGTTGCAAAGCGCGTAGAGGAACAGCGAGCGCGCCAGGCGATGCTTCAGGCTTCCCGTCGGATGAGTGCTTTCATCCTTGAGGTAGATATCGACTACCCGCAGCTTCGGGATCGCCAATTTGAACAGGTGTGTGTCCGCCGATCGCTGGTAATCCGCCTCGATTTTCCTGACCGCCTCGGAAACCCACTGGCCCATAGCGCACCTCATTCTTTGCAAGAGACGAGGCATCATAGCGATGGGATCGGACCGGTGGCTATAAACAGATAAAGGCCCACCCCGTTTCCGGGATGGACCACTCTCGATGGTTTCGCCTGTGGTGTTGGGTCAGCGCTTCTTCAGCGTTTCAGGGGCTCCATGGCGGCGGCTGACTGCGCCAGGCGCACGAGGTTGACGAATTCGGCCCGGCGGCCGAAGGGGTCGTCGCCCTTGGCCGAGTTGGCCAGCGCAATCACGCCGTCATAGCCGAACTCGCCCATGCGCTCGCCGCTGCGCAGCAACTGCCCGAAGGCGGCGACGGAGGCGGCGAAGCGGGTCTCATGCGCATCGGCCGAATCCGCGCCGACTTCCGAGTTCACCATGATCGGCGTCTCCGCCTTTGAACTGACGTCCTCATCCGGCTTTTTCCAGCGGATCTTGAAGAAGCCGTACTCATCCGCACTTCCGGTCGGGACGGTGGCCTCCCGCACAGCATCCGCGGCGGGTTGGCCATAACGCAGGTCGTCGATCAACTGCGCCTCGGACCCGGTCGGGGTCAGCTCATAGATCGCGGTCACGGAAGCGCCCGAGCCAACCTCGCCTGCATCCACGGTGTCGTCGTTGAAATCCTCGCGGGCGAGAATCCGGGTCTCGTAGCCGACCAGCCGCCATTCCGAGACGGTCGCCGGATTGAACTCGATCTGGATCTTCACATCCTTTGCGATGGGAAAGAGGCTCTGCGACGCCTCCTCGACCAGCACTTTGCGGGCCTCCGAAAGCGTGTCGATATAGGCCGCCACGCCGTTGCCGTTCTGGGCCAGCGCCTGCATCAGCTGATCGTTGAGGTTACCGCGGCCAAAGCCGAGCACCGACAGGAACACGCCGGTCTCGCGTTTGCGCTCAACAAAGCCTTTCAGTTCTTCGGTGTTGGAGATGCCGACGTTGAAATCGCCGTCGGTGGCGAGGATCACGCGGTTGATCCCGCCTTCATCGAAATTCGCTTCCGCGAGGTTATAGGCCTGACGGATGCCCTCCGCCCCCGCCGTGGACCCGCCCGCGCGCAGCCGGTTCAGCGAGGCGAGGATCTTGCCCTTGTCCTTCACCTTGGTCGGCTCCAGAACCGTGCCCGCATTGCCCGCATAGGTGACGATGGAGACGGTGTCGTACGGATCGAGCGTATCGACCAGCAGCCGGAAGGAGTTCACCAGCAAAGGCAGCTTGTCCGGTGAATTCATCGAACCGGAGACGTCGAGCAGGAAGACGAGGTTGGAGCGCGGCTTGTCCTCCGGCGCCAGTTCATAGCCCTGCACGCCGACATGCAGCAGCTTGGTGTCCGGATTCCAGGGCGTCTCAATCACCGCCATGTTGGTGGTGAAGGGCAGGTCCGGGCTGTCGGGCCGGGCGTAGTCATAGTCGAAATAGTTGATCATCTCCTCGACGCGCACCGCGTCGGGATGGGGCAGCACGCCGTCATTGATCGAGCGGCGCACAAAGGAGTAGCTGGCCGTATCCACATCGATGGAGAAGGTGGAGACGGGTTCCTCGGCGGTGCGCTTGACCGGGTTTTCCTCGATCTCCTCGAACTGGTCGCGACCCTGATCCTGATAGGTGGGCGCGATCACATCGCCGACGATGGGTTGGGGCATCGGAGCAACGGTGCTGTGCGGTGAGGCTGCAAAATTTTGCACGGCGCCGGGCGCGACCTGCTCCGTCGCGACGAGACCCTGTCCCTGCGCCTGCAGCTTGCGTTGCGGCTGGCTGGCAGCAGGCTCCTGCTGCGGAACCGGGGCGGGCGCGGGTGAGACGAGATCAAGCTCGCCGGCCCGGCGAGCCTCTTTCTCCAGCGGCGCGTTGGACCGGGCGACGGGGCTGTCGGCGCGATCGCGGAAGCTTCCCGCCGCCTGGCTCTGGCGTCCGCCGGCCTCTCCGCCGACAAAGAGATCGATCCCGTCATCCGCGCTTATCCGCGCATCCGAGTCCAGTTTGCCTTCCAGCGAGGCGTTCTTGTCGACAACAGGACCGGTCGGCGTCTCAGGCGGTGAGGTGGGCTGCACATGGAGGGGCGGCTCGATCAACTTGGGATCGGAGCCGAACTCAAGCGCCGGATCCTTCACGGCGACGAATGCGATGGCGATGGCGGCGACGCTTGCGCCGCCCATCAGATAGGGTCGAATGGTGGAAAGGGTCGCGTCCATGGTCTTACTCCCGAACAGTTTGGTCAGAAGAGCGTTTGCTCGACCCCTATGACGTTCGGGCGCAGCCGATCCTTGGGACTCGGCGATATTTTTTTCAATTTTTTGTTCTTCGAAGGCGTTCAGGGCGGCGCCCAACGCGCGGGCGCGGGCATCCTTGTCCGGCTCGGGCGGCGCGGCCATTGCGCGCTTCAGCTTTTCATACTCGTCGGTCATGCGGTCAAACCTTCGCCGCCATGTGCGGCCTCTCTCAACACGCGTTTCAGTTCGCTCATCCGCCAGGCGATGGTGCCTTCGGCGACGCCCAGCGTCTCGGCGGCCTCCGCCTGGGTCATCTCGTCGCCCAGAATCAACGCGGCGGTTTCTCTCAGATCGGGCTTCAGGGCGCTCATGGTCTCTCTCAACCACTCGCTTTCCGCCTCGCGCGCGGCGGCTTCCTCCCGGGCCATTGCGTCGGCCTGAGTGAAGCCCTTCGTCGCCTCGGCGCGGGTCGCCCGCCGGCGGATGGCGTCGCGGGCGGCGTTCAGCGTGATGCGGTGGAGCCAGGTGCGAAACTTCGCGTCGCCGCGGAATCCTTCGATGGTCCGGGCGAGACGGATGCAGACGTCCTGAGTCACATCCTCCGCCTCCGCCTGATCGCCCAGCACCCGCCAGGCGAGGCGGAATATCCCGTCATAATGGCGCGCAAGCAGCGCCTCGAACGCGGCGCGGTCGCCGCGTCCGGCGGCCAAAGCCATCGCCTCGTCCTCCGCCATCTGTCGCATCACGTAATCTTAGACGCGCGAGGCTTGGCTATTCTTGGGCGGGGCATGAAAAATTTTTCCGGATCAGGTCGCGACGGCGCCCTCGACGCCAATCTCCGCCGCCGTTTGCAGGTTTAGCGCCGCGGCCAGCAGCGCCTTGGTGTAGGGCTGTTCCGGCGCATCGAACACCTGACCGCCCTCCCCCGCCTCCACGACCTGGCCCTCTTTCAGCACCAGCACCCGGTGGCTGAGCGCCCGCACAACGCGCAAGTCGTGGGAGATGAAGAGATAGGCCAACCCGTACTTCTTCTGCAGATCGCGCAGCAGGTCCACGATCTGGGTCTGCACGGTCATATCCAGCGCCGAAGTCGGCTCGTCCAAAACCACAAGCTTCGGCTTCAGGATCATGGCCCGGGCGATGGCGATGCGCTGGCGCTGCCCGCCCGAAAATTCATGCGGATACCGACCCATCATCGCGGGATCGAGGCCGACCTCCTCCATCGACTCGGCGACCACCTCCTCCAGCGTCTTCGACGCGTCGCGCAGGCCATGCACGCCCAGCCCCTCGGCGATGATGTCCTTGATCGACATGCGGGGGGAAAGCGATCCGTATGGATCCTGAAACACGATCTGCATGTCGCGCCGTAGTGGACGGAGGGCGCGGGACTGCAGGCCGCTGATCTCACTGCCGACGAATGCGATGCGCCCCTCGGATTTAATCAGCCGCATAAGGGCGAGGGCCAGAGTCGTCTTGCCAGAGCCGGATTCGCCGACAATGCCCAGCGTCTCGCCAGCCCGGACCGAGACGTCGATATCTGTGACCGCCTTGATGTGCCCGACGGTCTTGCGCAGAAAGCCGCGCTGGATCGGGAACCAGACCCGCACCTTGTCGCCCTCGACGACGATCGGCGCGTCAGGGGCGAGCGGGTCAGGCCGTCCCTTTGGCTCGGCCGCCAGCAGCATCTGAGTATAAGCATGCTGCGGAGCGTCGAACAGGCTTTCGGTTTCGCCCTGCTCGACGATTTCGCCGTCCTTCATCACGCAAGTCCGGTCGGCGATCTTGCGAACGATGCCGAGGTCATGGGTGATGAACAGCATCGCCATGCCGGTCTCACGCTGGATGGATTTCAGCAGGTCGAGGATCTGCGCCTGAATGGTGACGTCCAGCGCCGTGGTCGGCTCATCGGCGATCAGCAGCTTGGGTTCATTGGCCAGCGCCATGGCGATCATCACGCGCTGTCGCTGTCCGCCGGAAAGCTGATGCGGGTAGGAGCTCAGCCGATCCTCCGGGTCGCGGATGCCAACCTTGTTGAGCAAATCGAGGATGCGCTCGCGCGCGGCGGCGCCGGTCAGGCCGCGATGGATCAGCAGGCTCTCGCCGATCTGCCGCTCAACCGAGTGCAGCGGGTTCAGCGAGGTCATCGGCTCCTGAAAGATAAAACTGACATCGTCGCCGCGGATATCGCGCAGGGTCTCGGCGTCCGCGTCCGTCATCTCACGGCCGTCATAGCGGACGGAGCCGGTAATCTCGGCCGAGTCGGGCAAAAGTCGCACGATGGAGAGCGCCGAAACGGATTTGCCGGAGCCGGATTCGCCGACCAGAGCGACCGTCTCTCCCTGATGGATGTTGAAATCGACGCCGCGCACGGCGTGGGTCTCGGCCTCCCGGCTGCGGAATGTCACGTTCAGACCTTTGATATCCAGCAGCGCGCTCATGCGAATGTCTTTCTCGGGTCAAAGGCGTCGCGCACCGCCTCGAAGACGAAGACCAGCAGCGACAACATGATCGCCAGCGTGAAAAAAGCCGTCAGACCCAGCCATTCGGCCTGCAGGTTGTTCTTGCCCTGCAGCGCCAGTTCGCCGAGCGAGGGGTAGCTGGCGGGCAGGCCGAAACCGAGAAAATCCAAGGCGGCGAGGATCGAGACCGACCCGGCCAGCAGGAAGGGCATGATGGTCAGCGTCGCAACCATGGCGTTGGGCAGCAGGTGGCGGAACATGATCCGGCGGTTGGAGACGCCCAGCGCGCGCGCCGCACGGACATATTCGAAATTGCGGGCGCGCAGGAACTCAGCGCGCACCACGCCGACCAGCGCGGTCCAGCTGAAAAGGGTCAGGATGCCGAGGAGAATCCAGAAATTCGGGGTGATGATCGCCGAGACGATGATCAGCACATAGAGCGTCGGAATATTGGTCCAGATCTCGACAATGCGCTGGAAGGTCAGGTCGATCCAGCCGCCGAAATAGCCCTGCACCGCGCCGGCCATCACACCCACGAGCGAAGACGCGACAGTAACCGCGAAGCCGAACAGCACCGAGATGCGAAATCCGTAGATCACACGGGCCAGCACATCGCGGCCCTGATCGTCGGTGCCCAGCCAGTTGGTTCCATCAGGCGGCGACGGCGCGCGCTCGATGTCATAATTGATGGTCTGGTAGCCGAACGGGATCACCGGCCAGAGGACCCAGCCTTCCTCGGCGCCATCCACCAGGGGGGCCTGGCCAAGCCCGTCGGCCTCATCCAGGCAAGGGTCGATCGCGCCGCCTGTTCGGATCAGACACAGAAGCACCGGGTCTCGATAATCGGCCTCCGTCTCGAAGTCGCCGCCGAACCGCGTCTCTGGATAGAAGCTCGAGATCGGGGTCATAAACTCGCCGTTGAACTTCAACAGCAGCGGCTTGTCATTTGCGACTAGCTCAGCCAGCAGCGAAATCAGAAACAGCCCAGTGAAGATCCACAGCGACCAGTAGCCCCGCCGGTTGGCCTTGAAATTCCGCCAACGTCGGCGGCCAATATCGTCGAGCCGAAAGAGCGCCATATCAGGTCTCCCGGCTTTCAAAATCGATCCGCGGATCGATCCAGACATAGGTTAGGTCCGAGATGATCGCGATGATCAGCCCCATCAGGCCAAAGATATAGAGCGTGCCAAAAAATACTGGGTAGTCGCGATTGAGCGCCGCCTCGAAGCCGAGCAGCCCCAGCCCATCCAGAGAGAAAATCACCTCGATCAGCAGCGAGCCCGTAAAGAAGATGGAGACGAAAGCCGCGGGGAATCCGGCGACAACGATCAACATCGCGTTGCGAAAGACGTGGCGATAGAGCACCCGCCGTTCGGTCAGGCCCTTGGCCTGCGCGGTCAGCACATACTGTTTTTTTATCTCATCGAGAAAGGAGTTCTTTGTCAGCAGGGTCAAAGTCGCGAAGCCCGAGATCGACATCGCCGCGACCGGCAACACGAGATGCCAGAGGTAGTCCAGCGTGTAGGCGAAAAAGCCCAACTGATCGGCATTGTCGGAATGCAGACCGCGCAGCGGGAACAACTGGAAATAGCTTCCACCAGCGAAGAAGACGAGCAGCAGAACCGCGAACAGGAAGCCGGGAATCGCGTAACCGACAATGATCAAGCCAGAGGTCCAGGTGTCGAACCGAGATCCGTCCTTCACCGCCTTTCGCACGCCCAGCGGGATCGAAATCAGATAACTTATCAGTGTCGTCCAGAGGCCGAGCGAGATCGAGACCGGCATCTTTTCGAGGATCAGATCGATCACGGTGATGGAGCGGAAATAGCTCTCTCCGAAATCAAAGGTCGCGTAATTGCCCAGCATCAGCAGGAATCTCTCATGCGCAGGCTTGTCAAAACCGAACTGTTTTTCGAGATCCTTGATGAACTCCGGGTCCAGCCCCTGCGCGCCCCGATAAGTGCTTTCGCCGCTGGTCGTCTGCTGCGACTGCGCGCCCGAGGCGTCGCCGCCGCCGCCAGAGAACCGCTCGGTGGCGCTGCCCCCGGTATGGGTGATCTCGGCGATTACCCGCTCTACCGGTCCGCCCGGCAGAAGCTGGATCACCAAAAAGTTTATCAGCATGATCCCCAGCAGTGTCGGGATCACCAGCAACAGACGACGGAGGATATAGGCGCTCACTAAAGGCCCCGCGCGGTGTTGAGCGCCGCTTCGCGTTCAGCGTCGATCCACCAGGTCTCGATGATGGCGCGGCTATAGGGCGGCTTTTCGTCTGGCCGACCGAAAATGTCCCAATAGGCGATGGTGTGCGTGCCCTTGTGCCATTGCGGCACCCAGAGATGCAGCGAGCGAAGCGCGCGGTCGAGCGCGCGGGCCGCGGTGGTCAGCTCCTCTCGGCTACCGGCTTCGATCGCCGCCTCGACCAGGGCGTCGATCCCGCTATTGGCTACGCCTGAAAGGTTATAGCTGGATGGCTGATCGGCGCTACGGGAAGAGAAAAAGGCGCGCAAGTCGGTTCCCGGCGTCAGACCGAGCACAAATCGCGCCACGGTGGCGTCAAAGTCGAAAGTCTCGATGCGGGACTGATACTGCGCCGCGTCGATCGTGCGCGTGGACGCATCGACACCGAGCTTTCGCAGGTTCTGCACATACGGCCCGGTGATCCGCTCGAAAGCGGGCGAATCGTCCAGGAACTCGATGGTCAGGCGCGCGCCGTCGGCGTTCTGGCGCATACCGTCCTCGCCCACCTTCCAGCCCGCCTGGTCTAGCAGCTTGGCGGCCTTGCGCAGATTGGCGCGATTGCGGCCCGATCCGTCGGTGGCGGGCGGGATATAAGCTGCTCCCATCGCCGCTGCGGGCAGTTGGTCGGCCAGCGGCTCCAGAAGCGCCAGCTCGGCGGGGCTGGGATCGCCGCTCGCCTGCAAATCCGATCCCTCGAAGAAACTGTCAGTCCGGGTATAGAGGCCGTAGAACAACGTATCGTTCGACCATTCAAAATCGAACGCCAGCGACAAGGCTTCTCTCACATTGGGGTCGGCCAGTTGCGAGCGGCGCGTGTTCAGCCAATAGCCCTGCATGCCAGACGGGCGACCGTCCTGAAGCGTGTCGCGCTTCACCCAGCCCTTCTCAAGCGCCGGAAAATCATAGGCCGTCGCCCAAAGCTTGGAGAAGAACTCCTCATGCAGCACGAACGCGCCGCCCTTGAACGCCTCGAACGCCGCAGTTGAATCCTTGAAATACTCATAGACCACCTCGCCAAAATTGTACCGGCCCCGGTTCACGGGCAGATCCCAGCCCCAATAGTCATCGCGTCGCAGATAGGCGATGCGCCGTCCCGGCTCCACATCCCCAACTTTGTACGGCCCGGAGGTCAGCGGAGGCTCAAGCGAGGATTCGGCGAAATCGCGGGTCTCGAAATGCGCGGCGGCGAATACCGGCAGGGTCGCGCCCACCAGCATCGGTAAATCGCGCGTGGGCACGCCATCGGCGAATTCGAACCGAACGTGATGGGTATCCAGCGCCTCGGCCGCGGCGACGTCCTCAAAAAGGATGCGATAGCGCGGAGCGCCTTTCTCCTTGATAGCATTCAGCGAAAAGACAACATCGGCGGCCGTCACCGGAGAGCCGTCGGAGAAGCGGGCCTCCGGACGGATAAAGAACTCCGCCCAACTTCGATCCTCGGGATACTCGATCCTGTAGGCGAGCAGACCGTAGACCGCATCGGGTTCATCAAACGCGCGGGTCATCAGCGTGTCGAAAACCAATGACATGCCCTGCGCCGGTTCACCTTTAAGAATGAAGGGGTTCAGGCTGTCGAAAGTGCGTGACGCCCCGGTGCCGCGCGAGGAATACACCCCACCCGCAGGCGCATTCGGATTCACATAGTCGAAATGGGGGAAATCAGGCGGATACTTCAGATCGCCGAACGCCGAGACCCCGTGCGACGCGATCACGCCCGGCCGCGTGGGCGGTTCGGACGCCAACGCCGGGATTGCGACAGTCAGCAGCGCCGCTGTCAAAAACGCGAGAAACGCCCTCATCCCGGAGCTCCGATCCGCGACACCTTTTCTTCATCCCACCACCAGACGTTGGGAAACCCGACCGATCGTGATGGGCCGGGCTCTGGTCGTCCAAACTTGTTCCAGTGAGCGATGCGCTCAAACGGCGTATAGAGCTGCAGGATCATGACATGGCTGTGGGTCAGCACCCGGTCGAGCGCACGGGTCGCGGCCGCCAACTCCTCTCGGCTCTGGGCGAAAATGATCGTCTCCACCAAGCTGTCGACGGCGGCGTTGGCCATCCCGGTGCGATTGCGCGACCCCACGGCCTTGGCCGCGTCCGATCCCCAAAACTCACGTTGTTCATTCCCGGGGCTTTCCGAATTGGAGACCCCGTGAACCACCATGTCCCAGTCATGCGCCGGATCCTGGAAAACCCGACGGATGTACTGCGCGTCGTCCCGCTCCTCGATCTCGGCGTCGATGCCGAGGCGCTTGAGGTTCTGCAGGAACGGATCCAGCACCCGCGACTGGGTCGTGTTCGACTGCGCGATCAGGAACCGAAGTCTGAACTGCTCTCCCGTCACATCCACGAGCTTACCGTCGACGACCGACCAGCCAGCCTCTTTCAATAACCGTGTGCTTTCCCGCAGAGCGCGGCGGTTGCGCCCCGAGCCATCGCTTGTCACTGGCGTATAGGCGGCGGTGAACACTTCCTCCGGCAACTCTTCCCGGAATGGCTCCAACAACGCCAACTCCGCCCCTTCGGGCGCGCCCTGAGGCGTCAGGTCGGCGGAGCCCTGAAAATAACTCGACGGGCGAGCGTACTGATCGAAATAGATCTTCGCATTAGTCCACTCGAAATCGAACTGAAGCGAGATCGCTTTGCGCACCCGAAGATCGCGAAACTGCCGCCGACGCAGATTGAATGCGAATGTCTGCACCCGTTTTGGCCCTTCGAGCCGGATTTCCTGCTTAACCACATCGCCGCGCTTCACAGCTGGAAACTCGTACTTTTCCGCCCAGTTCGATGCGCTGTTCTCGGCCCGGTAATCAATGATCCCGGATTTGAACGCCTCGAACGCCGCCGTGCCGTCGCGAAAATACTCCCAGCGCAGCGTATCGAAATTGTTCTGGCCGACTCTGACCGGCAGGTCGGCGCCCCAATAGTCGGCGACCCGCTCATATGCGACGAAGCGGTTCGCCTCAAAACCTGAGACCTTGTAGACGCCCGAACCCATCATCGGCTCCAGAGCGCTCTCCTCAAACTTCCGCGTCTCCCACCAATGTTTGGGCAGGACCATAAGCTGGCCCATGATATGCGGCAGCTCCCGATTTCCGGACTGGTCGAAGTCAAAGCGCACAACTCCATCTCCCAGATCACGCGCGCCGGTCACATTGGCGTAATAGAGCCGATAGAACGGATCGCCTTTCTGCTTCAGCGTCTCAAGCGTCCAGATGACGTCCTCTACCGTAACCGGCCGGCCATCCCACCAGCGCGCCTGATCCCGCAGTTTGAAAGCCACCCAAGAGTGATCCTCCGGATGCTCGAACCATTCGGCCAGAAGCCCGTAATGGGTTGAGCCTTCGTCAAGGCTGGCCGTCATCAGCTGTTCGAATACGAAGCCGGCGCCGATCGCGGGCGTGCCCTTGACGATGAACGGGTTGAAGCTGTCGAAACCGCCGCTTGTGGCCAGGCGCACCGTTCCGCCCTTGGGGGCGTTCGGGTTCACATAACCGAACCGTGCGAAGTCCACAGGATATCCGGGTTCGCCGATCAGAGAGCCGCCATGCGCGCGGATCACGCCGGTGCCTTCGGCGCGCGCCAGTCCAAAAAGCGTCGGCGGAGCGGCCGTAATCGCGGCCGCTGCGGCGGACAGTCTGTAGAACTGTCGACGCGTAATCTTCACTTCAAACGCTCCCCGTCTCACGCAAACCCGGTCTGTGACCGCGCGGACTCCCGACTGGCGCCGACCACCCCTCAAGCGTTAGAGCCGAGGGGCACCCGTTTCAAGATGAAGCGGCGATATGATGGCCGATCGTGGCGAGATTTTGCGCGCCGCCCCCGCCGTCGCGGCAATGTGATGCGCCGCGATCCGCACAAAGTAAGAAAGCCGCGAGCAACGCTCACGGCTTTCGATGCAAGAATCGACCCGACAAGCCTAATTTGCGCCCAGATACTGGATCAGCGCCGCGCGGTCGGCTTCTTTTTTCAGACCCGGGAAGGCCATCTTGGTGCCTGGCGCGAAATCCTTCGGCTTGGTCAGGAACGCATCCAGATTCGCCGCGTCCCAGACGCCCTCCACGCTCGTCAGGGCGTCCGAATACTTGAAGCCATCGACCGCGGCGATGTCGGCGCCAACTATGCCAGCCAGACTCGGACCAACGCCGTTCTTGCCAGCCTCCAGCTTGTGACAAGCCTTGCATTTTTTGAATGCCTTCTCACCCTTCTTCAGCATCGCGGGATCCACTTCCGCAGGGGCTTCGGCGACTGCGGTTTCGACCGGAGCTTCCGCCGTCTCTTCAGTGGGCGTGGCGGCGGCCTCCTTAACGGGCGCTTCGGCGGCCACTTCGCCAGCCGGACTGAGATATGCGATGACAGCGATGCGGTCGTCTTCTTTTTTCAGGCCCGGAAACGCCATCTTGGTGCCCGGCGCAAAATCTTTCGGCTTGGCCAGGAACGCGTCCAAATTGGCGGCGTCCCAGACGCCGTCAATGCCCGTCAGAGCTTCCGAATACTTGAATCCGTCCACCGAGGCGATGTCCTTGCCAACCACGCCGTGAAGGCTGGGCCCAACGCCGTTCTTACCAGCCTCCAGCTTGTGGCATGCCTTGCACTTCTTGAAGGCCTTCTCGCCCGCCTTAAGCAACTTCGGGTCAGCAGCGGCGGGCGCGGCGGCGGTCTCGACCGGGGCTTCTGCAGGCGCGTCTTCCGCCGGCGCGTCCGAAGGGGCCGCGTCGGTCGCGGCCTCTTCCATCGGCGCGGCGGCGGCCTCCTCAACCGGCGCGGCCTCGGCCGCCGGCGCCTCGATCGGCGCGTCGCCCGCCTGATTGAGATAGGCCATGACATTGGCGCGGTCCGTCGCCTTCTTCAGGCCTGCGAATCCCATCTTGGTGCCCGGCGCGACGCCCTTTGGATTGGTCAGGAACGCATCCATCTGCTCCCACGTCCAGCCGCCGTCCAGCGCGCCCAGATCGCCCGAATATCCAAACCCGTCGATCGAGGCGATGTCGCGGCCCATCACGTTCCAGAGCGAGGGGCCGACGCCGTTGGCGCCCGCTTCGACCTTGTGGCAGGCCGAGCACTTCTTGAAGACTTTCTCACCCTTTTTCAGATCCGCCGCGGCCAGCAACTCGGGCAGGGTCGGCTCAGCCGCGCCTCCACCGCCGCCTTCGCCATCGGTCTCGATCTTGTAGGCGGCCGTTTCCAGATGTTCCGGATGGAACAGGCCGTCATGCATCACCGCATTCAAACCCAGATAGGCGAGAAGCATTACGCAGCCGGCGCCGCCGTATTTTGCGATTGTCATCGAGTCCATGGAATCGACCTTGTTCATTAACTTCGAGGCCGCGGGCGCCGCCCGCCCGCATCCCTGCGATCTATAAGCTTTCAGCACGCGCGCGCAAGTCGTATAAGGCGCGACCTATCGCCTGCGGCGACTGTCGCGGCGTGCATCGAGACGAAGGAAACCATCCCATGACCGCCGCGTCTACGCCTGTCGATCCGAAGAACGCCATCGCCTATCAGGGTGAACCTGGCGCGTTTTCGCATCAGGCGTGCCGAGAGGTGTTTCCGGAAATGGAGCCGGTCGCCTGCCCGTCTTTCGAGGAAGCGATCGCCGAGGTCAGGAACGGCGACGCCAGGCTCGCCATGCTGCCGGTAGAAAACTCCACCTATGGCCGCGTCGCCGATATTCACCACCTGCTGCCCGAATCGGGCCTCTACATCATCGCGGAGCATTTCGTGCCGGTCCGCATTCAGCTGCTGGGCGTGCCCGGCGCGAAACTGGAGGACATTCGCGAGGCGCAGAGCCATACGGTGCTGCTGGGGCAGTGCCGGAAGTTTCTCAGGGACCACGGAATCACACCGGTCGTCGGCGCAGACACCGCGGGCTCGGCCAAGCAGATTGCAGAGGAGGGCGTGGTCAACCGGGCGGCGCTGGCCTCGCGGTTGGCGGGCGAGACCTATGGCCTGACCTCGCTGGCCCACGATATCGAGGACACGACCCACAACACCACACGATTCCTGGTGATGTCGCGCCAGAAGATCGAGGCGGACCCGACCGAAGGGCCGGCGATCACCAGCTTCGTGTTCCGGGTGCGCAATGTGCCCGCCGCGCTCTACAAGGCGATGGGCGGGTTCGCGACCAATGGCGTGAACATGGTCAAGCTGGAAAGCTATATGATCAACGGGTCGTTCTCGGCGACCCAGTTCTACGCCGATATCGAGGGGCACCCCGACGACCGCAGCGTGCAGCTGGCGCTGGAAGAGCTGGGCTTCTTCACGTCGTATCTGCGCGTGTTGGGGACGTATCCGCGCCATCCGCGCCGGGATGAGCGGTAGCGATCACGCCGCCAGAAGTTCGGCGACTCGCGCGGCTGTTTCAGCCGCCGGGCTCGCCAACTCCATGACGAGGGCGTTGCCGTTCTCGACGGTTAGTGCGAATGGCGCGATCAGTTCACCGGCCTTCAGCAGACTGCGCACCAGCGGCGCATGGCCGATCAGAACGCCTGCGCCGCTTTTGGCCTCTTCAACCGCGAGACTGTAGAGCGAGAAAACCGGACCACGCATTGTGCTCGGCTGCTGCAGCCCCGCGCCGCGCATCCAAACCGACCAATCCTCAGCCCAGACAGAATCGCGCAACAGGGTCTCATCCCTGAGATGGGCGTGCGAGCGCAAGCGTTTGGCTACCTCTGGCGCGCAGACAGGAAAAAGCGCGTCCTCAGCCAAGATACGTTCAGTTTCGGCGCCAGTCGGCGCTCGCAGGAACAGGCTAAGGTCAAAGGCTTCGCGGCTCAGATTGGGCTGGGTCTCCATCGCTGTAATCGAGATCGCGCAATCTGGCAGTGACTCGCGAACCATTGGCATCCGGGGAGCGAGCCAAAGCTGTGCAACCGCCGGCAGCGCGGCAATATTGACCGTCGCCTGCCCGGCGCGGGCGCGCAGTCGCCGCTGCGCCGCGCCCAGCGCGTCGAAGGCATCGCAAAAATCCACGGCCACGGATTCTCCCAGCGGCGTCAGCGCGACGCCCTGCGAACGCCGTTCGAACAGCGGTTCGCCCGCCCAGTCCTCCAATGATTTGACATGCTGAGAGACAGCGCCGGGCGTGACGCACAGCTCCTCAGCCGCTGACTTGAAGCCGCCAAGCCGCGCGGCCGCCTCGAAGGCGCGCAAGGCATTCAGATGGGGGCCTCTCGGCCTGGGAGGAGCAATTGGCATTGATCTTAGGCTTAGTTTTTCTAGCCCGACTTTTTAGCAAAACTGGTTTGCGCCGTCCATCGCCCGTCGTCATGCTCGCCTGCAATCAGACAGGAGGCCGCAATGCTGGCTCGACGAAACTGGGTTCCCGCTTCAAGTGAGGACTGGATCACCGATGTGGCGACGCGAACGGCGAGAGGAAACTCGGCCGAAATTGATGCACGCCTTCACGCGCTGGCGATTGAGAACCAGGAAATTCACCAACGAGAGTGCTTCAATCTGAATCCGGCGACCAATGTGATGAATCCGCGAGCCGAGGCGATACTGTCTTCGGGGATCGGATCTCGCCCTTCGCTCGGCTATCCGCGCGACAAATACGAGATGGGGCTGGAGGCGATTGAAGAGATCGAGGTCATCGCCGCCGAACTCTGCGCCGAGGTGTTCAACGCGAAATTCGCCGAGATCCGCGTCCCCTCCGGCGCCATCGCCAATCTCTATGGCTTCATGGCGACCTGCAAACCGGGCGACGCGATCATCGCCCCTCCCGCCGCGATCGGCGGCCATGTCACCCATCACGCCGCGGGTTGCGCCGGACTCTACGGGCTGAGGACGACCCCCGCCCCGGTGAATGCGGATGGCTACACGATCGACATTGACGCGCTTCGCGATCTGTCGCGCGAGGTAAAACCACAGCTGATCGCCGTTGGCGCCAGCCTGAACCTGTTCGAGCACCCCGTCTTCGAAGTACGCGAGATCGCCGACGAGGTGGGCGCAAAGGTGCTTTTCGATGCCGCGCATCAATGCGGGATCATCGCCGGCAAGGCCTGGCGCGATCCCCTGGCGGAGGGCGCGCATCTGATGACGATGAGCACCTATAAGAGCCTCGGCGGCCCGGCGGGCGGACTGATCGTCAGCAACGACGCCGCGATCGCCGAGCGGCTGGACGCCATCGCGTTTCCAGGCATGACGGCGAATTTCGACGCGGCTAAATCGGCGGCGCTGGCGCTTTCCATGCTCGACTGGCGCGAATACGGGCGGGCCTATGCGGCCGAGATGATTGCGGTCGCCAAAGCCTTTGCGGCGACGTTCGACGCCGAGGGGCTGCCGGTTTTCGCCAAGGCGCGCGACTTCACCGACTCGCACCAGTTTGCAGTCGAAGCGGCTGCGTTCGGCGGCGGTCAAGCGGCGTCGAAGAAACTGCGCAAGGCCGGGTTCCTCGCCTGCGGCATCGGCCTGCCAATCGCGGAGGTTCCGGGCGATATGAACGGGCTGCGGATCGGCACGCCGGAGCTTGTGCGCTGGGGGATGCGCGTCGATGACGTCTCCGAGATCGCTGCGCTGGTCGCCGAGGCGTTGCGGTCCGATACGCCTGAGGCGCTGGCGGAGCAGACCCGCGCGCTCAGGGCCAAATATCAGACAATGCGCTTCGTAAACGGCTGACGCCGGGCGGTCAGACCCCCGCGCGCGCCGCGTCGATCACCGCCTGCGCCTCGGCGACGGTCTGCAAAACACGCAGGCGGACTCCGCCAACCGGCACAATCGCGTGTACCCCGCTCCCCGCCTCTCCGGGGCGCGGCGGCTCGGCCTCCCCGGATTTCGCTGCATCGAACCAAAGAGGGCGGTTCTTTATTCCGGTCAGCACTGCGAAAGTCGGCGTATCCGCTTTAAGGGGATTCCGTTGAAAAAGTCGCTCTTGCTCGGTGGCCGACTGGCTGATTCACTTCCGATATAGATGGAGGCGGATCGCGATGATGGGACCGAAACAGGAAGCGCAGTCAGCGTTGTTCTATGAGTTCTCGTTGGAGGATCACGTCCCGCAGGATCACCTGCTGCGGTCGATTGATCAGTTTGTTGATCTGAGCGGCATCCGCCCGCATCTGGCGGACTTTTACAGCCACACGGGACGTCCGTCGGTTGATCCGGAATTGCTGATCCGGATGCTGCTGGTGGGCTATTGCTTTGGGATCAGGTCTGAGCGGCGGCTTTGCGAAGAGGTCCATCTGAACCTGGCCTATCGCTGGTTCTGCCGCCTTGATCTGACCGACCGGATTCCGGATCATTCCACCTTCTCCAAGAACCGCCATGGCCGCTTCCGCGAGAGCGACCTGTTGCGTCACGTATTCGAGACGACTGTTGCGCGATGCATGGAGGAGGGCCTCGTCAGCGGACAGGGCTTTGCAGTGGACGCCAGCCTGATCGTTGCGGACGTCCAAAAGCAGAACTCAAGCAACCCGGAGGATTGGAAGGCCAGAGAGATCGACCCGGACCAAGCGCCTCGGGCGGTTCGCGAATATCTCGACACCCTGGACGACGAAGCCTTTGGCGCGGCCACCGCCGCCAAGCCCAAGTTCACGGCGCATGCGGATCCCGCCAGCCAATGGACGGCGGCCCGCAAAGGGCCTGCATTCTTTGCTTATTCAGACAACTACCTGATCGACACGGATCACGGCGTCATCGTTGATGTGGACGCCAGTCGCTCGAACAAGTCCGCCGAGGTGGGCACAATGCGCAAGATGATTGACCGCACCCAAGCCCGTTTCGGCCTGAAGCCGGATTGGTTGGCGGCCGACACCGCATACGGCTCGTCCGACAACCTCGTCTGGCTGACAATAAAGCGGCAGATCCTCCCGTTCATCCCGGTCTTCGACAAATCGGAGCGCAAGGACGGAACCTGGTCCCGATCCGACTTCACCTGGGACGAGGACGACGACCGCTATATCTGCCCGGAAGGAAATGAACTCCGTCACACCAGGCGGCGATACTCCGATCCCGCCCGAACGGCGCCAGGATTGAAAGCGCGCAAATACCGGGCCCTGAAAGCCGATTGCCTGAACTGCCCATCGAAAGCCAAATGCTGCCCGAACACAGACGTGCGCGCCATCAACCGAGAGAAGTTCGAGATCGTCAGAGATTTTGCGCGGCGCTGCGTGGGTTCAGCGTTCAACCCGACCGCGCAGAAGCGACGAAAGAAAGTTGAGATGCTGTTCGCCCACCTCAAGCGCATCCTCGGGCTGGGACGGCTCCGATTACGAGGGCCATGTGGCGTCCAGGACGAATTCACCCTCGCAGCAGCAGCACAAAACCTCCGGAAACTGGCGAAACTCAAGCCGATGGCGCCCGTCGCCGGATAACCAGTCCGGCTGGCCGTGGATTGCGTGTTCAAAGCAAGCCGGCAGCCAAAGCGCAGGCGCCAAATCCAACGACTTTTTCAACAAAATCAGGGCAGAACCGACGGCCGCGATTTCCTCGGTCACCAAAAGCTGCGGCTTGAAAAGGGTGGAGCCGGATTGGCCGCCGATCTCCCAAGAGAATGCGGGTCTCGCCCGCAATTTCGAGCCTGGGGGAACGTCGACGCTCTCTCCGTTTGGTCGGGTGAATGTCGCCATAGCGGGGTCTCACCCAATTGGTTCGCTCGCCCTGATTGAAAGGCAGAATCATAAATCAATCAAGGGGGCTACGTCACGGCTTTTCCAGCGATTTCGCGACCTTTCCCAGCGCCCGAGACAGTCCCGTTTGCATCATCGGCGTAAACATGGCCAGCATCGGGGCTGCGCGCATCGCCGCCAGTCCGATCGGCTCCAGCGTCCAATGCGCGGTCAGCCGGCAGGCCACGTCTTCGCGCTCGGACAGCGACAGACGCAAAGCCGTGCTCCACCCCCTTGTCTGGGATTGAAACGCGACCGCCTCGCCCTCGATGAGCTCCACCACCTCCACCTCGGCCGCCTTGGCGAATGGACCGAAATCACCCTCGATCCGCCAGCGCGCGCCGTTCTCGATGGGGGCGTCGGGCGCGGCGTCCAGCCGCTCTACAGACGTCACCCGTTTCGAGCGCCCGGCCAGCGCCCCGAGGTCGGTCAGTCGCGTGAAAATCGCCTCGGGCGCGGAGGCGACCCATCTGTCGGCGCTGAATTTGGGCATCAGTCGCGGTCCCAGCCGTCCAATTCGCCCGCGACCCACGCCTCCATAATCGAGCGCGCGATGGCGCCTTTCCGGGCCGCCGCGAAGCGATCGCTTTCGCCGCGCAGCGACTTGGCGACCTCCGCCTTCGACACCCATTGCGCATCCTCGAGCTCGACCTCGTCGATGGTCAGATCCTCGCCCAGCGCCTCGGCCGCGCAGCCGATCATCAGCGAGGACGGGAACGGCCAAGGCTGGCAGACCAGATAACGCACGCGGTCCACGGGTACTCCCGTCTCTTCGAACACCTCGCGGCGAACGGCGGCTTCCAGCGTCTCGCCCGGTTCCATGAACCCCGCCAAAAGCGAATACATCCCCTCGGTCCAGAAGGATTGGCGCCCGAGAAGCAGTCGGTCGCCGCTGAGCACCAGCATGATGACGACCGGGTCGGTGCGGGGGAAATGTTTGGCGCCGCAGGATGGGCAGCCGCGCCGCCAGCCCGACTCCTCAATCTCGCTGCGATGTCCGCACCGGGCGCAAAAGCCGTGGGTCTGATGCCATTCCCAAAGGCCCTTGGCGGCGGCCGCGCTTGCGGCGTCGGCAGCGCCAAGCTCGGCCATGATTGAGCGAAGATCGATGAACTTGGCGTTGTCCGGCAGCAGTTCGTGGCCGACCTGGCTCAGATCGTTGAACGGGAGGGGGCCCTCCGGCGCATCGACGGCGCCCGCGACCTCCGTGACATCGACCGAAAATCGGGGCGCGCCTTCCTCCAGCCCCAGAAAGGTCCAGTCGCCCCCCGACCTGCAGAGCGGCGCGGCCACGGGCAGCCACTGCGCCGCCTCCACCCGCCCCTCGCCATTCAGCTGGATCAGCGGTTTGCCGCGCCAGAGCGGCAGCGCGCGGGCGGCAGGTTCGGCGCGCATCTTCTCCAAGGCCGCCAAGTCACCGCGGAGGTGAGCCGCGCGGTCCAGCGTGTTTCCGGCGAAGGTGATGGCGGTTTCGGGAATCATCGGAGCCTCAGGCGGCGAGTTGCAGGCGGCGTACGATGCATCAGCGGAAGGACCGCCGCAACGACGCCTTGCGACAACGCATGAGCAGCGCTATATCCACCCCCGAGAGGTTGGCGCGGGCGAGCGCCTCGCCAACCTGGTCAGGTCCGGAAGGAAGCAGCCATAACGAGCCCCGCTTGGGTCGTTGTCCAACCTCTCACCAAGTTTCCAAAAGATTCGACGCCATCGCGCTTCGCCGGGGTTGGAGTGCGCCCGCCGCATCGCTAAGACTGTGGGCCACAGCAGAGCGGGCGTTTTCATGAGCGATTCTGAGACCGGCGGAGACCAGCAGGCCGAGACCTATCAGGTTCTCGCGCGCAAATACCGCCCGGCAGATTTCGACGCGCTGATCGGGCAGCAGGCGATGGTTCGGACGCTGAGAAACGCGTTCGAGAACGATCGCATCGCCCACGCCTTCATCCTTACCGGCGTGCGCGGCGTGGGAAAGACCACCACTGCGCGGATCATCGCCAAGGGGCTGAATTGCGTCGGGCCGGATGGGACCGGCGGACCGACGGTGCAGCCCTGCGGGGAATGCGAGCCCTGCCGCGCCATCGCCGAATCGCGCCATGTCGACGTGCTGGAGATGGACGCCGCCAGCCGCACCGGCGTCGGCGATATCCGTGAGATCATCGAGTCGGTGCGCTACCGGGCGGCCAGCGCCCGCTACAAGGTCTATATCATCGATGAGGTGCACATGCTCAGCTCCTCGGCCTTCAACGCGCTTCTGAAAACGCTGGAGGAGCCGCCGCCCCACGTCGTGTTCATCTTCGCCACCACCGAAATCCGCAAGGTGCCGGTCACGGTGCTCAGCCGATGCCAGCGCTTCGACCTGCGCCGAATCGAGCCTGAGGAGTTGATGGGCTTTCTGGCCGACGTGGCCGGGAAGGAAGGTGCCGAGATCGCCGGGGACGCGCTGGCGCTGATCACGCGCGCCGCCGAGGGTTCGGTGCGCGACGCGCTGTCGCTGCTGGATCAGGCTATCGCCCATGGCGCGGGCGAGACCAGCGCCGATCAGGTGCGCGCCATGCTAGGTCTCGCCGATCGGGGCCGGGTGCTGGACCTGTTTGATCTCATCATGAAGGGTGATGCGAAGGGCGCGCTGGCGGAGCTTTCCGCGCAGTATTCCGATGGCGCCGATCCGCTGGCGGTTCTGCGCGACCTCGCCGAACTGACGCACTGGATCTCCACGCTCAGGATCGATGCGAGCCTGGGTGACGATCCCACAATCGCCCCGGATGAGCGGGCGCGCGGGCGGGAAATGGCCGAGGGGCTTTCCATGCGCGCGCTGGCCCGCGCCTGGCAGATGCTTCTGAAGGCGCTGGAGGAAGTCGCAAACGCCCCCAACGCAATGATGGCGGCCGAGATGGCGGTGATCCGACTGACCCATGTGGCCGAGTTGCCCTCGCCGGAAGAAATTCTGCGAAAGCTGACCGATACGCCCCCGCCTGACGGACCAGCTCCCGCCGCGCCCTCGGGCGGGAATGGTGGGCGGGTCTCAGCGCGTGGATCAGGCGGCGCGGCGCCGACGTCGTCCGGGCCAGTCGCGAAGCTGGCTGCGGTTTCAGAAGCGCAACCGGAGCGCGCGGCCGCCCCCGACCGAACCGCGGCGCTGGCGCCTTTCGCGCGGTTCGAAGACGTGATCGCGCTGATCCGGTCCAAGCGGGATGGGCTGCTCTTGAATGAGGTGGAGAAATTCGTGCGGCTGGCGCGCTATGAGCCCGGAATGATCGAGTTCCAACCGGCCCCCGGCGCACCCAATGAATTTCCCGGCACGCTGAAGCGGCGGCTGGAGAACTGGACCGGCGTGCGCTGGGTGGTCTCGGTCGTGGCGGAGGGCGGCGCGGACACGCTGGCCGAGACCGCCCGCGATGCGGCTGACGACCTTCGCCGCCGTGCGCTGGAGCATCCGCTGGTGCTGGCGGCGCTGGAGGCGTTTCCCGAGATCGACCCGGCAGAGATAAAAGCGGCGCTGATCGCCGATACGGACTCCACTCCCGATCCCGAGTTGGATATGGACGGCCCCGATTACGGCGACGGGGAGTTCCTCGACGCCGCAGACCCCAATCTCGACCCATTCGGTGAGGACTGAACATGCTTAAGGGACTCGGACAGCTCGGCGATATCGGCAAGCTGATGGCGCAGGCGCAGGAAATGCAGACCAAGATGCAGGAACTGCAGGAGCGGATGGAGTCGATCACCGCCGAAGGCGCGGCCGGCGCCGGGATGGTGAAGGCCACCGTCACCGCCAAGGGTCGTCTGGCGGGGCTGGAGGTCGACCCGGCGCTGTTCTCCGGCGAGGAGGACAAGGCCGTACTGGAGGATCTGATCGTCGCCGCCGTCAACGACGCGCAGGAAAAGGCCGTCGCCAAGGGTCAGGAAGAAATGGCCAAGCTGACGCAGGAAATGGGCCTGCCCGCCGGAATGTTGCCATCGGGGATGGGTTAAGACAGTCCCTTTACTTCGTCACCGGCTCATCCCCGAACGCCTCCGGGTCAGCGGCGGAGATCGTCACCAGCCCGCTACCGTCCAGCCCCAGTTTGCGACAGAGGTTCTGCGACGGCGCGTTGTCGGACCGGACGCCGGTGTAGAACCGCTTGGTTCCGAACTCATCGGCCATCTTGGTCAGCGCCAGCGCGCCCAGCCAGAGGGCCAAACCCCGCCCAAGATAATCATCGCGGGTCGCCAGCATGCCCCACCACGCCGTGTCGGCCCAATCAGAGCTGTCGTGATGCCGCATGACCGCGGCGGAGGTCGCGACGACGCCCCCCTCCCCATCCACGAAAAAGAAGCAGATCGCGCGGCGCGTCTCCCCTCTCAGTGCCTCTCCGGCAGCGGGCAACACGCCTTTGGAGAGCGCGGTTTCGCCCATCGCCGTCATCAGGGAGGGGTCGGTGTCCGGCGCGGCGCGAACCAGCTTCAGTTCAGACGGCGGCGTATATCCCTCCAGAAATGTGCGGCAGGAGGAGATCGCTCTGGCGCCGCCCATCAGCAAATCCCACCGGTCGCTGAGCAGGCCCTCCGCCTGAATGGCGGCGGTGCGCTCCGCCTCCACCGCTGCCGGGACATTGAAGCAGACCGTGGCGCCCTGAGTTCGGGCCAGCGCGGCGAAAACGGGAATGTCCTCGGCGGCCATGTCATGCAACCCGACGCAGCGGCCCTCAAACCCGAAGCGCGGGTTGTCCTTCACCAGCTCCCACAACGCGGCACCGCGGCGCTGCATTTCTTTTTGCGGGTCCGATCCGAAATATTCGCCTCTCGCCAGCATCGCGCGCTCCCCGTACTTGATCCCATCATCGCATGGCGCGAGGGTGGCGTTAACACTTAGCACGAGGCGGGGCACGAGGCGGGGAATGATCGAGCGCAGCCATGAGGACAGAACCGGCGCCCAAATAAACGGGGGCGCGATAGAGCGGCTGATCGACCTGTTGGCGAAGCTTCCGGGACTGGGGCCGCGTTCCGCCCGGCGCGTGGCGCTGACGCTGGTCAAAAAGCGAGAGAAGCTGCTGCAACCGCTGGCGCAGGCGCTGGCGGAGGTGGCGGAGACGGCGCGCGCCTGCATCGAGTGCGGCAATGTCTCCACGGCGGAGGTCTGCCCGATCTGCCGCAACCCTAAGCGCGACCCAACGTCCATTTGCGTGGTTGAGGACGTCGCCGACCTTTGGGCGATGGAGCGGGCGGCGGTGTTTCGCGGGCGCTATCACGTGCTGGGCGGCGCGCTATCCGCGCTGGACGGCGTGGGGCCGGAGGAACTGCACATCCCCAAGCTCGCCAACCGGGCTGGCGCTGAGGAGGTGACCGAAGTGATCCTCGCGCTCAACGCCACGATCGACGGGCAGACCACCGCGCATTACATCGCCGATGCGTTGGCGGGCGCAGGCGTGAAGATCACCTCGCTGGCGCAGGGCGTGCCGATCGGGGGCGAGCTTGATTACCTTGACGACGGCACGATCACCGCGGCGCTCAGGGCGCGGCGGGAGGTCTGAGGTCTCACATCAGCCCCAGCCCGCGAAAGCTGGAATCGCGGCCTTTGCCGATCACCACATGGTCATGCAGCGTCAGCCCCACCGCCTCGGCCGCGCGGGCGATCCGGCGGGTCATCTCGATATCCGCCTGTGACGGGGTTGGATCGCCGGACGGGTGGTTGTGCACCAGGATCAGCGCGCTGGCGTTCAGTTCCAACCCTCGCTTGACCACCTCTCGGGGATAGACAGGCACGTGGTCCACCGTACCCTCGGCATGCGCCTCATCCGCAATGACGTGGTTCTTGCGATCGAGGTAGAGCGCGCGAAACTGCTCCGTCTCCCGATGCGCCATCACCGTCTTGCAATAGATCATCAGATCGCCCCAACTGGAGACGACATGGCGCTTCATCATTTTTGCGCGCGCCATTCGGTGGGCGGCGGCTTCTACGATCTTGATCTCGCGGATCACCGCTTCGCCGGCGCCCGCAACTTCCACCAACCGGGGCGGCGACGCCGCCAGAACCAGGTTGAAGGCACCGAAACGGGCGAGCAGGCGCTTGGCGAGCGGTTTAACATCTTGCCGCGGGACGGCGCGAAACAGGATCAGCTCCAGCAGTTCGTAGTCGGGCATAGCGTCAGCGCCGCCTGACATAAAGCGCTCCCGCAGGCGCCCGCGATGGCCTTGGCGATGGTCTTGCGCGCTCGGCGGCGCGACTACCGGCTCAGCCGTCGCCTCGGCGGTCGGCAACAACGCCTCGAATCCCGCGATGACGGGGGCCTCCGACAGCCCCTCTTGCTTTTTTCGCCGCGCCATGACCGCCCGCTGTTCAAGTTTTCTTAACCTTGTGTCCCCGATTGGTTAGAGAAGGGTTAATAGGTGGATCATGATTTCCCGAGGGGTTGGACCATGTCTTTGCGCGTTGTATCCGCGATCGCGGCCCTGCTTGTCATCTCTGCTTGCGCGGGGGACGAACAGGCGGTCGAGCAAGCGACGGATGCGCCTGCTCCCGCCACCCCAGACGCCAAGAAAGACGTCCAGATGCCGTTGCCGAGCACGTTACGTGTGGTCGGTGATCCTGTTGGGGGGCTGCCGTTACTGTCCAGCCTATCAAGAGACGTCATCTCGACAAGCATGTCGCTCACCGGCGTCGATTCGGGCATTCGCCGTTTCTGCGCCGGGGGAGCGGACATTGTCGCTGTCGATCGCAAGATAACCGACGCCGAGTCGGCCGCCTGCAAGCAGGCCGAGGTCTCATGGTCGGCTTTTTCTGGAACAGGCGATGCGCCCGATATCTATGTGCGCCGAGAGATCAGCAACGCGTTTCGCGCAGCGAGCAGCACATATGACTGATGTGGGGCGCTTTCGGTTGGTTCGACACGGCTCCCTCGATTGGTAGGATTTCCGACGCACCCTCTCGCGTTACTCGCCCGCCACCTGATCCGCCACGATCCCCGCGTCCTCACCCACGCCATAGATCAGCGCGGATTTGCGCTTTCTGAGGAAATGCAGACCGACGAAATAGAGGCCGGGAACAGCCGCGCTGGCGCCGTTCGTCTGAATAGGGAACCCGTCACCGTCGAACGCGTCTGGCCATGGCAGCCACGAGATGTAATCCGGCCTAAAGCCGCCGGTGAACAGCACCGTACCCACCGGTTCCAGGTCGATCTCTGTCCGGGCGCCGCCGTTGAAATCGGGTGGATCGGGCAGGTCCGGGCGCGCGATCTCTTTTTTGTCCGCGGTCGAATGCGCGAGTTCGCGGAACTGAGCGTATCGGGCGTCGCCCCAGGCGATGCTGTCGGCCAGATCATCGGCGAATTTCGCCCGCATTCCCGCAGCGCCCAGAAAATGGCCCACGAGTTCGACCCCCTTCGCCTGAAGCAGCCGGAGGTTCAGATCGTGACCGCCGCCATGGCCCGTGGCCAGCACATTAGCGAAGAGGCGCGCCTCAGCGGGCAGCGAGTCCAGCGTCCCGTCAGCGAAGCCGGACTCGACGATCCACCAGAAAAGGTCGTGATCGCCGATGCGCCTCGGCGCCCAGGGCGCGCGTCCGCAGGCCAGCACGACGCGCCGGCCCGCCTCATGCAGTTCCTCCGCGATTTGACAGCCCGACTGCCCGCCGCCGATGATCAGCACGTCGCCATCCGGCAAGGCGGCGGGGTTCGCATAGTCGCTGAGCGGAAGTTGCAGAACCGAGTTCGGCAGCGTCTCAACCCCGCGCGGTACGACCGCACGCTGATATGCGCCCGTCGCGAGGATCAGATTACCCGCATCCCAAGCGCCCTTGTCGGTGTGGACGCGATACTGGACGCCCGTCAGCGGTTCGATATTTATGATGTGCGTACGGCTGTGAACCGGTGCGCCGAAGGATGCGGCGTAGGCCTCCAGATAAGCGACGATCTCATCTCGCGGCATAAAGCCATCCGGGTCGTCGCCGTCATAATGAAACCCCGGAAGCTGAACCGACCAGTTCGGCGTCACCAGACAGAAACTGTCCCAGCGCCGCCGCCAGCTTTCCCCGATTTCGCCCTGTTCGAGGACCACATGCGAGACGCCCCGCCGGGTCAGTTCATAGCTCGTCGCCAGACCGGCCTGACCCGCGCCTATGATGATGGCGCTGAGCGTCATGGTGCGCCTCCCCATTCCGGTTCTTGGTTGTTATCACTACTTTAGCATAGAAATAGTCGGGCGCGCCCGATCGCCAAAGTCGGAGTTTAAAGCAAGTAGCTCGGCCCTCGTTAGCGGCCGCGCGCGCTTTGCTTTTCAATCAATCCCCAGACCACGACGCCGATATATCCGACGCAGAGCGCGATCAGCGTGACCCAGGCGAAAGTGAGGACGGCCGCCGCGACGCAGCAAACGCCGATCAGCACGAAACGCACATTGTCGCGTGGTATCCTGGTTTTCTTGAACGACCAGGTTGGAATGCGGCTGATCATCAGATAGCCGATCAGGATCATGTAAAGACAGATGACGACGCCTGGCAAAAGCTTCGCCTCGGTGAAGGCGAAGGACACGTACATCGGCAGCATCACCAACAGCGCGCCCGCCGGAGCTGGTACGCCTTCGAAATAGGCGCCGACGGAACCGGACGCTTCATCTCTGCTTGAGACGTTGAACCGCGCCAACCGCATCACGCAGCACAGCGCAAACACCAACACCGAGATCCAGGCGAGGCTTCGAATGTCCTGCAGCGCCCAGAAATAGATGATCAGCGGCGGCGCCACGCCGAAATTCAGAAAATCGGCTAGAGAATCGAGCTCCGCGCCGATCTTGCTTTCGGTGCGAAACAACCGCGCGGCTCGTCCGTCCAATCCATCCAGAACACAGGCCGCCAATATCAACTGAACGGCCAGCGTGTAGTTCCCCTGAACGCCGAATCGGATCGCCGACAGGCCCGCGCAGATCGCGGTCAGGGTCAGCGCGTTCGGTATAAGCCGGATCAGCGCGACCTTGGCGTCCTTTTTCTCCGTCGGCTCAGGGATGCGTTTGTTCATTCAGCCTCCGCCTGGCGCATTCAGTTCGGCGAGCACGGTCTCGCCGGCGATCATCGATTGCCCGATGCTGACCAACGGCTCCACGTCGTCCGGAAGGTAAACATCGACTCGCGATCCGAACCGGATCAGTCCGAACCGCTCCCCCGTTTGTATCCTATCCTCGGCTTTCGCAAAGCAGACAATGCGCCTTGCCACCAATCCTGCGATCTGCACGACCGCCAGATCGCGGCCATCCTCCATCCGGATGCGCAGGCTGTTGCGCTCATTATCGGCGCTCGCCTTGTCCAATGAAGCATTGAAGAACTTGCCGGGTCGATAGGCGACGGCGGCGATCTCTCCGGCGATCGGCGCCCGGTTCACATGGCAGTTGAACACGTTCATGAACACGCTGACGCGGGTGAGAGGCGCCTCGGGCATCCCCAACTCTTTCGGCGGGACGGCCTTTTCGATCAGCGATATTACGCCGTCGGCGGGGCTTATGATCAGCCCCGGCCGGGTCGGCGTTACGCGCTCCGGGTCCCGAAAGAAATAGTAGCACCAGATCGTCAAGCCGACGCCGATCCAGCCCAGAACGTCCCAGAGCAGGAACAGGCCAAGCGTGACCACGGCGAAGATCGCGACGAACCTGACGCCCTCCGGGTGCATCGGTTTGATGAAGGTATCGGTCATGCGCATTGCGATCTCTCCGCGGGGACAATTGCGTCCACACTCATAAGCGGACAGTCGCCGGAGACAAGAGAGATCGAAACGCGTTGGCGGGGCGTGCGGGGCCTAGCCCGTCATGGAAGACCCCCCTTTGGCGGTCAGTGCGCCGCATCCACGGGCAATTCCGCCTGGGTCGCCTGCGGCGCGCCGATGGGCAAAAGCGGCCTGCCATACACCTCGTTCAGCACCTGAGCGATTCCGGTGTACATCGCCGCCCCGCCGCAGAGAATGCCCTCGACGCCGGCAATGACGTGAAGGGCATGGCTGTCCAGCCAGTTGGCGAAGGCCAGCAGCACGAACAGGATCGCCAGTAGCAGGAAGATGATATTGGCGGCCTTGGTCAGCTTTCGCGCGCCGATCCAAAGGCCGAAGGTGAAAACGCCCCAGATGAACAGGTAAAAGCCCATGGCGTTTTTGGTTGGCGGCTCTGCCAATCCCAGTTTCGGCAGCACCCAGATCGTCACCAGGCTGAGCCAAAAGAACCCGTAGGAAGTGAAGGCGGTGGTCCCGAAGGTGTTGTTCTTCCTGAACTCCATCGCGCCGACGATGACCTGGGCCAGCCCGCCATAGAAAATACCCATGCCCATGATCATGGCGTCCAGCGGATAGAGCCCGGCGTTGTGGAGATTCAAAAGGATGGTCGTCAGGCCGAAGGCGCAAAGCCAAGTCGGGGCGGGGTTCGAGTAATGATCCTCGGGCGGCTTGACGGTGATGTTGGTCAGGTCGCGCCGTTTTCCCGCGCTGACGACAGGCTTCGACATGGATGTCCCCCGCTTCCAGTTCCCCAATCCATACCAGCCCGGAAAATGTCGGGCGCGCGCCAATCTGTCGCCGCCCTGAGGGTCCAGGGAGTATCAATCACGAAAATTCGCGACGGAATTGCGGGCTTACCGATCCCAGGTCGGGTGGAACGATCCCGCGGGCGAGAGGGTGAAGATCTCCACGCCCTCCTCGGTGACGCCGACTGAATGTTCGAACTGGGCCGACAGGGACTTGTCGCGGGTGACCGCGGTCCAGCCGTCGGACAGAATCTTGGTCTCGGGCCGGCCCAGATTGATCATTGGCTCGATGGTGAAGAACATGCCCGGCCGCAGCTTGGCGCCCGCGCCAGGCCGCCCGTAATGCAGTACGTTGGGCGCGTCGTGAAACACCCGCCCCAGCCCGTGGCCGCAGAAATCACGCACGACGGAACAACGCTGGCTTTCCGCATAGCGCTGGATCGCGGCCCCGATGTCGCCAAAGGTCGCGTCGGGTTTGACCGCGTCGATACCACGCATCAGCGCCTCATGGGTGACGTCGATCAGACGCTCCGACTTTCGGCTCGGCCGCCCCGCGACAAACATGCGAGAGCTATCGCCATACCAGCCGTCAAGGATCACCGTGACGTCGATATTCAGGATGTCGCCATTCTTCAGTGTCTTGTCGCCGGGGATGCCATGACAGACCACATGGTTGATCGAAATGCAGCTGGCGTGCTGATAGCCGCGATAACCGATCGTGGCCGAGGTGAGCCCGCGCGTCTTGATCTCGTCATGGATCAACTCATCGAGCGCGCCGGTTGTGGCGCCGACGGCTACATGTCCGCCGATCATGTCCAGAATCTCGGCCGCCTGGCGCCCCGCGGCGCGCATGCCGGCGAAACTCTCCGGCGCGTGCAACTTGATCCCTTCCGGCGTCCGGTCGGCGCGCAATGTCTTCTCCACGGCTTTCCGCTCTCTCTTTAGGCGTATCAGCCCTTCTCGACCATTGGCAGGGCGCGATCAAGGGCGATCTCACCCACTTCGATCCGACAGTCGAAGCAAAGCGCCTCAACATCGCGCGCCCGCGCCCGCGCATAGGCGGCGGCGTAATCGGGATCGATGTCCGCCGCGAGCGCGAACCGCCCGCAGCCGGTCATCTGCACCACATAAAGCATTACCGCGCGGGCGCCGGCCTCGGCCATGTCGCCCAGTTCCTCCAGATGCTTGGCGCCGCGTTTGGTCACGGAGTCAGGGAACTCCGCCAGATCGGCTTTTCGGCGAAGATGGACGTTCTTCACCTCGACATAGCAGTCGCGGCGACCTTCGCCGGTCAACAGAAAATCGATCCGGCTGTTCTTCCCGTATCTCACCTCTCGGCGGATCGAGTTGTACCCGGTTAGATCCGGGATCGCCCCCTTCGCCAGCGCCTCAGCGACCAGCTTGTTGGGCAGCGACGTGTCGATCCCGGCCCAGGTCCCGTCCGTCAGTTCGACCAGCTTCCAGCCGTATTTCAGCTTGCGCTTCGGGTCGTCATTCGGCTCCAGCCAGACCGTCAACCCCGGCGCGTTGAGGCTCAGCATCGCCCCCGGATTGGCGCAATGGGCGGTGACGGTCTCCCCATTCTCAAGCGTGACGTCGGCCAGAAAGCGCTTATAACGCTTCTCCAGACGGCCTTTGATCAAGGGGCGTTCAAATTTCATTCCGGGCGCATATCGCGTCTTCACTCCCAGTTTCAAGGACGGTTCAATGGCCGAAGAAAATCCCACCGCCGCGATGATCGTAATCGGCGACGAGGTGCTGTCAGGGCGCACGCAAGACGCCAACACCAACCACCTCGCCAAGGCGCTGACGGATATTGGGATTTCCTTGCGCGAAGCGCGGGTCGTCGCCGATGAAAAGGACGCCATTATCGAGGCCGTGAACGCGCTGCGCACAGCCTACACCTACGTCTTCACCTCCGGCGGGATCGGCCCCACCCATGACGACATCACCGCCGAATCTGTGGCGGCGGCCTTCGGCGCGCATATCGGCGTACGAGACGACGCCCGCGCGATCCTGGAAGCCTATTACGAGCCGGGAGAACTGAACGACGCGCGGCTTCGGATGGCGCGCATTCCCAACGGCGCCCAGCTGATCCTGAACCCGGTCAGCCAGGCCCCGGGTTTCCGGTTGGAGAACGTATTCGTCATGGCCGGGGTGCCCGCGATCTTCGCAGAACTGCTCGAGAGCGCGAAGCCGATGCTGCGGGGCGGCGCGCCGACATTGGCGTGGTCGCTGCGCGCGCCGGTCCCCGAAGGCGATCTGGCGGCGCCGCTGGGCGAGGCGGCGGCTCGGCATCCCGATGTCGCGATCGGATGCTACCCCTTCTATCGGCCCGCGCTAGGAGCGACGCTGATTGCCCGTTCGGCCGATCGCGCGGCGCTGGAGGCGGCGGTTGCGGATCTGCGTGTGATGCTAGCGGGAATGGGTGTGACGGAGATCGGCGAAACGCCGCCGAAATAGGAATCATTAGCTCTAGTCGCACTCAAATATAGCGAGCACCTCATCAAAGTCGTAGCGAATAAGATCGCGAGGCAGAACACCAAAACAAAAGTGCCCATACTTAAGCCAACCCAATACCTGATCGCCTTTGTAAATGCTCAGAGCCACATGTGGTTGGTCGAATTCGCGTTTCCAGCGCTCGTGTTGTTCGCAGAAATTGATGTGTAAAGTACGAGACTTGATCTCGACATTTCTGCTCTTTTTGAGTGCAAGCAAGGAAGGTCGATTATAGAAATAATTTCGGTGGAGATTCTATCCTCGAACAAAAAATCGTGGCGGGTTGATCGAATGCAGTTTGCGCCTTTAAGGAGATTCACTTCAACGCGTCTCCACTCGAAAAAATCCGACCGCTGATTGGCTCCACCTCTTGCAGCGCCCCGCCGCCTCGATATGCTCCGCCTCGCTTTCCGGCCCGGCGCCCGCTTGGCGGAACTGGTAGACGCAAGGGACTTAAAATCCCTCGACCATTGGTCATCCGGGTTCGAGTCCCGGAGCGGGCACCACTTTAAGATCAACAGCTTATCGTTATAGATCAAATGGATAGGGGTCCAGCCGGACCCCTATATCTCCATTCCGTACTTCCCACCACCTACCACCTCTGGACACTCCAGATCACATGGAATAGAGATGGAATAGAGATTTTTTCAGGACGAGGGTCGCGGGCGCGGCAACGCCCACGACCCTCTGACCATCAACGGAAAAGGAGTTCCGATCATGGCTACGACCACCTCTACCGCACGCGACGCCGCCGTGCATCATCTCGAACAGGCGCTGGCGACCGGCATCAAGGGCGCGGCCCGGCAGGCCGTGAAGACGGCGCTGGACGTCACCAAGCGGTCCGGCGACCGCGAGCTTCGCAATCTGGACTGCGACCGCCTGCAGCCCGGCAAGCGGGTCACCGACCCAGCCTGTCCGGGCCTAATGCTGCGCGCGACCAAGACGCGCAAGTTCTGGGTCTACCGGTGGCTGGACAAGTCGAAGGGCCATCAGGTCGAGACGCCGCTGGGCGACTACCTGTCGGCAGAAGCCGACCGGATCGACGAGGGCCAGTTGACGATCACGCAGGCGCGCGAGAAATGGCGTCCGCTCCGGCAGGCTCGAAAGGAGAGTGGCGCGCTGCCGACAGCGGCGGTGGCGTCGGCGAACGTCCCGACGGTCGAGGCGCTGGTGCGGATGTACCTGTCCGAGTACGCCGAGGTTCACAAGAAGCCGTCATCGGCCAAGGGCGACGCCCGGCTGCTCAATCGCTTCATCGTCCCCTCGCACGGGTCGATGCGGGCGGACCAGTTCCGCCGGTCGCACCTCTCGGCGATCCTCGGCCAGTTGCGCGAGCAGGGCCTGAAGCGCGAGCCTCAGAAAGTGAAGGCGGTCGTCTCGGCGATGTACAACGTCGCGTGTGGGCGGAACTCCAAGATGGAGTTTCTGGGCGACAAGAAGACATGGCTTCCGCCCGCGACGGAGAACCCGGCCGACGGCATCTCGCTCGCCCGGCACGAGCCGGTCAACTTCAAGCCGGACGCGCGTCAGGTGCGGGCCTACGCCATGGCGCTGGAGGGTCTGAAGCACGGGGCCATGTTGCGGTTCCAGATGCTGACCACCACCCGGATCGGCGAGGCGGCCGGAGCGTCGTGGTCGGAGATTGATCTGGATGAAGGCGTCTGGACGATCCCGGCGGAGCGGACCAAGAACTCGACCGAGCATCGCGTCATGTTGTCGACGCAGGCGCTGGATGTGCTTCGGGCGCAGAAGGCGGCGAGCGGAAGCGAGTGGGTGTTCCCGCGGCCCAATGATGACGAGCAGGCCGTGCGCGCCGACGCCGCCACGCGGGAGCTGGCGGGCGTTCGCGAGGCGGCCGGGATCAATCCCCTGTTCACGCCCCACGCCGTTCGGGCGGCTTGTTTGACATGGATGGCGGAGAAGCAGGAGAGCCGTGCGCTGCGCGACCGCGTGTCAAATCACCTGACGGGAGATACGGCGGGCATTGAACGCCATTATGTAGCCGCGCAGCTAGACCAGCCCGCCCGCGTGGCGTGGCAGAAGTGGGCGGATCACATCGACCGGCTCGTCGACGACGAGAGGTCGGTGGTGACGACGATCCGTTCGGAGGCCGCCGTCTGAGAAGACGAAGCCCGGCCCTCCGGATCACACGTCTGGGCCGTTGACGCTCTGGTTAGTGTCTGCCTCAAACTCTGGCTCGACACCGGGACGGTCAGGCGACAGGGCCAGCGCGGCGCACATTGCGCCCGCCAAGCTCTTATTCATGATTGAGCCTCACCTTCCTTCACGGCCTCTTCACGTCTGGCCGCCCCTCGCTTCGCCAACACGAACGCGATCACAGGCGGGATAGCGCACGCCCAAACAGCCCATGACGGTGGTTCAACGCCAAGGGCTTCCGTAATCTCGTCGACGATCACGACAGAGAGGCCGCCGAAAATTGCAAAGCAGAAAAGCAGGATGATCGCGTTCCCGATGAGGTTGCCGATCCTGTCGTAGAGCGGCGGGAGGTTCTCGGAGATTTTTATGATCGAAGAGCCAAATGCGACGAACGCCGCCCACCCGCAGACCAACATGAGGCCCACGGTGACGGCCAGATACCAGATCGGCCAGTCGAGAGGGTCAACGTTCAACACGGTGGCGTGGTAGTCGGACGCCAGTGCGATCAACTCCGCCTTTTCGGAATTGAAGTCCGAAATGAAGTCCGAAACCAGTGTTCTGAGGGTCGTCGTATCTTCGTTCATCTATCGATCTCCCTCATCCCCGACCCCATCCCCCGAGGCGTCGGACGGGCGAAGAACGGCGCAGGCATCGGCGAGGCGAGACCGGCGGGAGGCCAGCCCACACCCCCGCGCATCAGGAAGGCAGGCGGCGCAACCACCAGCATCAGCCCAGAAATTACATAAGGGAAGCCATCGCTCGCCCGGTTCGTGTTGCTTTCAGTCATAGCGTCACCTCCTCTCAGGCAGATGGGTGTCGCAGCATCAACTCGCCTTGTTTTTGATCGCCAATAGAGTTTGAATTGTCGCCACAATGACGGTCGCGAGCCAAGCTCTAGTAGCGGCTGATCAGCAGTCCTGTTGTTAGGTCGGGATCAGCTTCTCCAGAAATTTTCAGAAAAAATTTTCGGGGAAGGGGTCGTCTTTCTGTGGGGGAACGCCCGCGCCGCCCCCGCCTTACCAAGGGGAGGTGGGGGGCCTTCGAGGGGGTGGCCTTCTCAGCCAGATCGCATCCGGCACACCCACCGGTTTTCAAACCGCCCTCGCCTCTCCGACAACCCTGACCCCCTTCCCCGGCGCTCGACGCCGACGGCGCGATCATCGCCCTGAGATCGTCCTGTCAGCCGCTCAGCACAGCGGCCAAGGGATACTAATTCCCCTGCGCCCCGTTGAAACTGCACGCATATTACGGCGCTCGTCTCTATTCGTACCTCTATTCCGCCCGATCTCGACGGGGGCTGGCGGCGCACGACGGCGAACGCCTTAAAGTAAATAGGGGGCCAATAGGCCCCTTATAGTGTACCTATAAGCCCCCTATACTTTTCTACACTCGCGTCGTCACATTCTCATTCGTGTTGGATATTTTAATTACTTGCTTTCGTGGAGTGGCGCACTTTAGATTAACTCATCAATACGAACGAGCGACAAGGACGCACCATGTCGAAGAACAACGAGGCCGCCGAGATCACTGTCACGCGCGGCCGGGCCGAGATCATCCGTCAGGCGGACTTCACGAAGCAGGAGGCGGCCGTGATCCTGCGCGTCAGCATCGGTACCATCGAGAACCTGATCCGCGCAGGGACGCTGACGACCTATAAGGTCGGGCGCGTGCGCCGCATCCGGTGCGAGAGCCTGCAGGCGCTGCGTGGCGGACAGGCCGCCTGATGTCCGCCCTCGCCCGCAATACCGACCCAGCGACGTCGCACGAGGCTTCGCCAGCCGATCCTGACCGGGATCGGATGATCGCGCTGCGCCGGATCGGCGACGCCGGGCCGGAAGGCGCGACGCAGGTCGAGGTCGATGCAGCCCATCTGGCAGAGCACCCTCGGGCCGCCGACGGCAAGATGCGAAAGCGCGTCTGCGAACTCCGCCGGTCCGGATTGGTTCAGAAGACCGGAGAGCGTCGCCTGACGCCCCGTCGGCGCTGGGCCGAGGTGTATCGGGTCACGGCGAAGGGAAGGGCTGCGCTGCGAGCCGCTGACAGGCGCAAGGATGTATCCGCATGAAAACCATGAGTAAGACGCTCCAGCCGTCCTACAGCCCGGCTCGCACGTTGGGACGCCTGCCATCGGTGAAGGCGAAGCGCGACGCCCTGCGGGGCATACACGGGGCGCAGAAGGGCGCGAGAGCCGCTGAGAAAGCGCTGGCGGACGCTCCGGGCCGCCCCGAAGTGGTGGAGGCCCGCCAGATGTTGAAGGAGGCGCAGGAGCGCCTGCGCTGGGCGTCTGACGCGCTGGAGGCCAGCCTGAAATAACGACGACCCGCCGGGGGACGAAACCCGACGGGTCGTTTCTGTCTCTCCGATACGCGCGCCCAAGTGCGTTATCTGGAATGGAGGAAGTCTACCAATGAAATCTGATGACCGCAAAGGCGGCGCGCGCCGACAACGGCTGGAGCGCGCCGAGCGCGATGCATGGCAGGCGTGGATCGACGCCGCGGCGGCCAATTACGCCATCAGGCTCTCAGACCTGACTGGCGTCGATCTGGAGCATAGCTACGACGCTTCGATTGGATTGTGGGGACCGAGCGGGAACTACCGCCTGTTCGACCACCCGTTCAGCTATCGCCGAGCCGGATCGCGATCCAAGAAAGGGCTGGTGCTTGCCGGTATGCCATACATCCCGGCCGCCGAGCAGATCATGACTGAAGGGTTCAACCCCGAATACATCGCCAAGACGCACGGTGTCGACATCTACCGGGATCAGGACCACCGCGCATGGTGGAACCCCGGTTTCACGCGCCTGTATCTCGCCACGGCGCTGCCAGTCGACATGAACCGCGTGAAGGAGATGCGGATCGAGTTGATCGCGGAGGGCCGTCGGGAATGAGCGTCCAGAAGCACGACAGCGGCACCACGCCCGAACATCCGCCGTTTGCGCTGGCCTATGAGAACGAACCGGGTGGCCTGCCGACCGGTCCGGTGTGGGACGTGATGAAGGCGCGCCCGGACTGGCTGATCTGGGCCGCCGTTTGGAACGAGGAAAAGAAGAAGTGGGACAAACCTCCCCGGCTGCCGAGACGGAAAGGCGTGGTCGACAGGAACAAGGCTGCGATCTTCACCTTCGATGAAGCCGTCGCCCACGCCCAAGAGGAAACGAAAAAGGCCGCGCGCCGGGGGCGCGTGGAGATATTTGGCGTCAGTTATTTCTGCCGCCCGGACAGCCCCGTCCGGGCTGGCGATCTCGATGATCTGGACCAGCCTGAAAAGGCGAAGACGCTAAAGGCGCTCCTTGAACTGGGCGAGACCTACATCGAGAAATCGCCCAGCGGTAACGGGGTGCGCATCTGGATGAAGGTGCCAGCGAACGCCAACGGAGAATACGACGTCGGTTGGGCGAAGGCTGGGTATGAGTTCAGCGGCTCCGAAGGCAAGCACTTCACGTTCACGGGCGCGTCAATCGGCGACACGCGCGAGATCAGGGAAGCGCCGGGATCGCTCGACACCCTGCGGCAAGGATACGCCGCCGCAAGAGGTGGGTCATCAACGCGCAAGAAGGAACGACCCGAGGAGGATTGGGACCACTACTCAGGCGGTCTGTCGTCCAGCGACCGATCCGAGCAGGAGATGTTCGATCTGCACCTCGCCGCGATGCAGAACGATAGGGCGTATTGCGACGCCGTCCAAGGCGGCGACGAGGAACGCGCGAAGTCCAACACCTTCGACCGTTCCACCAAACTGATGCAGCACGCAGCCGCCGCCAAGCGTCTCGGTTGGAGCATCAATGAGTGGGCATTCATCGTCGGCCGGGTCTGGAACATCGGCAGGGGACACCTCGACGGCCAGACGAAGGGCAACAGCAACCCATATGCGCCTGACGGCCGTGACCGCGCTCTGGAGAGGGCGTGGAACCGTTGCACGGTCGACAGCGTCCAGCAGAAGGCCAGACGGGCGGAGGCGCTGCGGAAAATGCCTGAACTACTGAAGGCAGCCATGGAAGCAGCTGAAGCCGCTGGCAGCACCTCTGAGGCCGATGACGAAGTGATTGATGATGAAGACGACGGTGTCGACCTCCTGCGCCCTCCGGGAGCCGCTGGGGCGCTCGTAGACTGGGCGACCTCGTCCGGGGTCACTGACAACCCCTCCGCCGCTCTGGCGGGCGTGCTGGCGGGCCTGTCGGCCTCCATGGGCAACAACTACTTTGCCCGCGTCTATAGCGCCACGCCCACCGCGACGATGCTCTGGCTTCTCCTGTTGGGTGGATCGGGCAGCGGCAAGGAGAACGCGAGACGACTGGTGTACACGATCACACAACTGGCTGGACACCTCTCGGAGCATGAACTGGTCATGCTGTCCGATCCCGCGAGCGACGCGGCAGTCCGGCAGGCGGTCTGCCCGCCCGGCAAGATCGGCTCCGACAATAAGACGCGGGCGAGAGCCTTGGTGCTGATGACGGATGAGATCGGCCGAAAGCTGGCATCCGCCGGAAAACGCCATAACGGAACCGGAGGCCGGATACACGAAATCGCAACGCTCGCGATGCAGGTGTACGGCTCTGGGTGCCAGACGTTGTTTAGCAAAGTGTACGCGAACCCCAAGAACACGATCCCGCCGCTGGCGCTGCCCAGCATGACCTGCATGAACACCTCGACCGAGGAGGAGTTCTGGGAAGCGATGGAGGAGGCCGACGCTCTGGGCGGCTATCTACCTCGCCACATCCTCATCAAAGGGCCAGCGACCGCTGAGAGCGTCGAGTTCGACCACGCGCCGGAGGAGATGCCCGAGGAGATCAAGCAGGCGCTGGCGAGGATCACCGGGCGCATCAAACACGCCGAGCATATCCGATTGGCCGCCGTGACGAACGCGATGCAGACCGAAGGCATGAACGCCGGGGTCATGGTGGACGCCGCCGAGGAGGCGACGGACGGCCTGATGGTCGAACTGGAGGGCGAGCATGTGATCGAAGTCCGTCCGACCACGGAGGCGCGCAAGTTGCTCGACGAGTTCCGCGTCGAACTGAACCGCATGAAGTCGGAGATCGACGAGCAAGGTCGGGCGCTACTGAACCGGGCGCTGGAAAACGCGATCCGCGTCGCGACGGTGATCGCCGTGTTCAACTGCCCGGACAACGCCCGCGCGCCGGAGATCGGCGTGGCCGAAGCGGACTGGGCGATCAGGATGATCAAAGACAGCACCGGCACACTGCGGAAAGAGGCCAAGGACAGGATCGCCGACAACATCGGCGACGAGATAGAGCGCAAGCTGCTCGACCTGATGTGGACGGAGATGGTCGCGAACAAGCGAGCGCCCAAGCGGAAGAAGAACGCGGCCGGGGTCGATCCGACCTTCGCCGCCGACGGCTGGGTCCGGGCGTCCACCGTCAAGAAGCGGTGCCGGAGCCGGAAGTGGAGCGGGCGCGATTTGACCGAAATCTGGAAAGACATGGTCGACGACGGTCAGATCGAAACCGTCGAGGTTCAGCACGATCAGTCCGGCCACCTGACCGACGAGAACGACAAGATGACGCGGGCGACACTTTACGCACGGTTGACCGCCAAAGGCGTCGCGGATCACAAAGATGGTTTAGCCCAGCCGTGAGAAAGCTACCAAATACGAGACCTTATTTGTGCGCCCCCACCCCTGTTTCGACTGTTTTCGGGGGTCGGGTGTTGATTTCGAAGGGGACCGCGACACGGCCCTGAGAACGCGAAACGTGAACCCCACCGAAATTCCGAAAAAGCCCAGCAATAATATATACTTATAATAAATATATATATGTACTATATACATATATATTACAGTTTATATATCTCTCTCTTAATTCTTCTCTCTCTTTTAAAGAGCGTTCGAAAAAGCACCCCCCACCCCACTGACTGGGCATTATGAGGTCGCGACCGCCGGGCGCGATCTGCGCGGCATTGAGGCAAACTCGCGTCTAGGTTGTGAATTTCGAGGCGGCGGCCGCACATACGACGCGCCCCTCCGCCGGTCTAAATCGAGGACCGTCGTCCGCCAGACCACCACGCCGACCGCCCTTCGACACAGCCCTTCGAGACGCCCTCCAAAACAGCCGTCAGCAGGCCCCTGAACGGCCGCCAGCAGACCTCGCCAGACCCTCCTATCCGACCCCTTTATCAATCTTGATAAATTGAACCGCCCACCGGCCGGGCCAATAGGCCCCTGACCAACCCCTCACCAAACCCTCAGATCAGGCGGCCTCGTCGTCCACCGGCTCCGGCGTCACATCCACGACATCGGCCTGCTGCTTCACGTTCCTGAACTCCGGCAGATCACCTTTGGTCGCCTCATACGCCGCCGTCAGCGCATCCGCCGCGACCTCCGTCAGATCTTGGAACCCGGCCCGGAGCGCCTGCGCCTTGCCGCCGTCCGGCCGACCATATGCTCTCTCACTCGCCATTTCGAGCAGCTTCAACTGCGACTTCTGATCCAGCCATCCTTTCGCCCCAAACGCCTTCGGATCGTTCAAGAACCGGCTCATCAATTCAGTCGCCCTCTCACCATTCGCCCGCATCACCTCCCGGACTTCCGGCGTATAGAGACTTCCGACGCCGTTCGGGCTGTTGTTGCCCTTGATGATCCGGCCCCGTTCATCACGCCAGACGACATTACCGTGCTTCGTCACATGCCGCTTTGCGCCTGCGGGCGGCGTCCACTCCTCGTCATCCGTCTTGTCCGTCTTCGCCTTGCCGTTCGTCTTCGCGACCGCCGTCGACTTTCCGGTCGTCTTCGCGGCTGTTCTCGTGCGCCTGCTCATGCCGCGCCCTCCGGTCCTGAAACATCACCGCCGGGCCATTCGCCCGCGACTTCGTCCGCCGGGTCGGTCTCTGACGCGTTCACCCACTCGAAAGGCGGTCTGTCGAACTCCTCCGACCAACCCGTCATGCTGAACCCCGCATCGACCTCAAGCTCCGGCTGCAGCAGCCAGAGCGACCCACACCTATCGTCGCCTCGGGAGACCAGCCGCGCCGCCTGCAGGATCGCCGTCCGCCTCTGGCGGGCGTTCAGCTTCACACCCCCCGCCCAGAACGCCACACGGGACGACGGGGCTGGCGGGCTGCGATGATAGCGATGCTCGGTCGACCAGAAGTCCAACGGAAAGGCGTAGCCGTAGCTCGCCCGCTCCAGCGTCCCGAGGGACCGATCGCCATCCGGATGCTCGCCATAGGCGCAGACGGAACCCGGCATGGGCAGGACGCCCGCACCGGCCGCCCTGACATAGGGTGCCGACAGATCGCGGCGGCGGACTGAGAACGGCTCACGCCGGACCACGCCATCCGGGCCGCGCCACTCGGTGATGGTCTGCAGGCCGCTGGCGGCGCTCGACGCCGCGTGGGTCCGAAACTGCAGAACATCGACAGCAAGACCGGGCTTGCCGAGCAGCGGGTTCGGGCCTTCGAGCACGATCCTGTCGCCCTGCCGCAGGGCCGGACCGATGTCCCGGAACCGTTTCGATCTTGCGGCGATGGTGACGGCGTCCGCTCTGGTCTGCGTGTCCGTCAGGACGAGCCGGGACATATGATCGGGTTCGCTGACCGCATCCGAGAACCGGAGCCAGTCGAGACCTTCGGATTGGGGCCGGATCGTCACCGGGCGATCGGCGCGTCGGCTTCCCGGCATGTGCGGCGTGAACCTGACCGGCGCGCCGGACGCGACGGCGTCGATGAAAACATCCAGATCACGGGTCGGTGCCGCGGCCGGATCGGGATGGACGGCTGGCATGGGGACGGCGCGGGCGTTCAGGACCGCCTCGCGCGCATCGAGTTCCGCTTGGCGCGCGTCCAGCTTGTCCTCGCGGGCCTCGATGTCTCGCGCCCGGTCCTTGAAGGCGTCAATCGCGTCCCCCGCCGTGGTGATGAGCGCCGCCAGCGTGGCGTATGTCGGATCGGACCCGCGGGCCGACAGGAGAGCCTGCGCGCATTGGCGCGCGCCCTGGATATGGGTCGTGAACGCCTTCTCGGCCTCGGCCTGCCGCTTACGCAGGCTCCGCCGTTCGCGCTCGATGGATTTGGTGGTCATGGGCGTCTAATCCTTCTCTCGCCGGGATCAGGCCCTCGCTGCGGAGAAAAGCCGACAGCAGGGACCAGACCCTTGCATCGTCCATTGCTTCATCTCCTGCGCCATCGTCCCTTTCCGAGGCGGCGAAATCAAGGGTGGGCTTCAACATTCCTCTGGTTCTCCCTGTCAGTTGATCCTGCGGGTCACGCTGCGACGGCGTTCGCCTCCGAGGCCGCCTCGTCCATGGCGATCTCCGTCGCCTTCAGAGCCTCCTTCGCCTTGACCCGTCTCCGGCGCGGCCGGACGGCCCCCTTCAGGTCCGGGTGGGGCTGTGGGGCGGGCTTGGGCCGGAGCGCGGCCGTCGGGACTTGGACATCCTTCAGGATCGCGCTTTCGCCCGGCTTCAGCTTCGCCCGACGCCTGCGGATGGTCCGGGAGACCATGACGACCGGCTCGTTGTTCGCCGACCCTTTCCGGCGCGTGTGTCTCGGCCACCCTATCGCCTGCATCCGGCGCGCCCACTCGACGACCTTCTCAGGGTCGATGGCGCACGCCTCGCAGGCCATCGCGAACATCCGCCGGTCGGCCTTGCGAACGCCGCCGCCCTCGACCAGCCATGTCCGGGCCGCGTCGAGTTCGTGCGGCGGAAGCGACCGCGTGAAGACGGCGTCGTGCAACGCCTGCATCAATATGCTCTGGAATAGCCGGACCTCGGCGGTCCGGCCGTCATGCTCGCTCGCCGTCACGCCCCATGGGGATCCTCCGGCGATCTGGGTTCGATACGGGGCGGGGTGGTCTCCTGCGGTCGCGGTCACCGGGCCAGTCTCCTTCTCTGGCGGTGGGCGCGCGTGCGAGCGGAGATCAGGTGGTCGAGGTTAGGGCGTCAGCAAGGGCCTTGTCGAGACGGATCGACTTGGACAGGGCGATGGCGCACTACGCTGCGAACCGTAGCACCGAGCGGGGGAAATCACGGATCGCGATAGCCTCATTCGCAGAAGCCTTGATCTGCCACGTGTCTTGGCCGACCGGTTTCGGCTTTTCGAACGCTCCGCAGGTCAGGATATTCACGTTCTTCCGCCCATCAGGATCGCGCGTCGACTTCGACAGGATCACCTCGACCCCCGCCTCACGGGCGACTTCGGCGAACGCCTGACATGGGCCGTATTCGGTCGGATGGATCCAGACAGGTTCATGAGCGGCAAACGGCGGTTCCGTCAGGTCGATCATAGCTGGAACTTTGACCGCAACTTGAATGCCCGTGTAGGTCGCCGCGTTGTAGGGCGGTTCGACGCCGGGGCTTTCCCGATAGAATTGCATCCGATAGTGCGCCATCTCTGCCACCGCCGCCTCGACATCCTCGGACGCGTAAAAGACACCCGGCGTCCGGCCCGCGCGCCGAAAACGAGAGCCAAACGGGTATGGAGCGTACCGAAACGGTGTGAACAGCAGATAGTGAAGGTGGCTACAATCGCGTGGTGCCGGTGGTTTACTGTCGTCGAGCAAGTCCTCTAGCACCGCCTGATCCTCGTCGCTGTCCACCAATTGACTGGTCGTGATGACGTGTTGCGCCTCGACCAATCTCCACGCCCGGCCAGACCACGGCCGGGCTTCAGACCGGAGCGCGTCTGCTGTCCAGATAGTTGACGACATCGTTCAGTCCCGTGACCTTACGGACCAGATCGGCGGGAACGCCGCCAAGGGCCGTGTTGTAGTTCTGCATCCAGTCCTTATTGAAGCGTGCATCGCCGCCGGAGATGGCGTCGAGCGAACGAAACACCCGAACCAGCAGGGCCGCCAGTTCGAACTCTTTCTTGTCGTGTTTAAGCAGATAGGCTCCTTGCATGAGACGGGATGCAGTCGATGCGCTCACGCCCAGAATGTCCGCCAAGGCGGTTTGGTTCAGACCGAGGAAATCGGTCGCGCGGATCGCTGCGGTTGTCATGACCTGCTGTTCCTTACGACCATTCGCTCTCGCCTTGCCCTGTGTTCTCATGACCCCTTCTCCACAATTCTACAGTGGTTCACTTCTTGAGGATCGTCTCCCTGTAGAAATTAATATATACTAAATTTTCTACAGAAACAAGTTTTGCAGCAAGCGAACCTGACCACTTCGCTGCGCGCTTGACCTCAGTATTCGGCAAAGAGCGGCGGTATCAGGCGACGTTTAGACAATCGCGGTTGCAGAGACAAACACCCGGCTCATCGAGCGGTTGGCGGAACAGACCGAGCTTCAGGGCCGTGTCGAGCACGTAAATCAATTCCTACCCTTCTTGGCTTCCCGCTCCGCCTTCATCCTCTCGCGCTCGGCCTTCTCCTCCTCGCGTCGGACCTCGGCGCGCGCCTCATACTCCGGCCACATCCGCCGCAGGCGGTTGTGATCGACGATGATCTCCAGCCGGTTGTCGTCCTCCTCGAACGTCACGCCCAGATCGGCGTAGACTGCCAGCACGGCGTTCAACGCATCAAGACCCCGCACCTGAGGCGCGCCAAAATAATCCATCACCTTGCGACCGAATTCATCCGCCGGGTTCGACACGAACTCCATGGGCAGGGTGGTCTCGGCTTTCATGCGCTTGAGTTTCGACGGACCGGACGACTGTCCCTCCATCGCGAACACGACACGCCGGTCGACGCCAGCCTCCGCGGCGACGTCGTCGACCCGCAGCTTCGTAGCGGCGCGGGCGGCCCGTAGCTGGGTGTTCGTCAGGGTGATCACGGCGTTCGGCTCCTGCTCGGTCTTTGATGCACTCCCGGTATCTCACGGCGCACCCCTGAAATCAAATTCCGCATCAGGCGCCTGCAAGACAGTACGCGAAATCCGATAAAATATTTCGTAATTCGATTTATTGTACTTGTAGTACAGGATTGCGAACCTATATCACCCTTGTCGGCGGCGTTGACACGCTTTGACACGCCGCAGGACGCGGGGACCGGTCCCCGGACACGGGCCACACGGCCCGCCGCTCTTTTCCCCGGACTGGACCGGGTGGCCGCAATATCCGGCCGCGCAGGACGCTCTCCCGCACTCCAGCACGAGACAGACGCGCAGCCCACGGCCGGGGCGGTCACTACGACGGAAGGCGCGCCCCAACCCTCAATGAAGAATGAAAATCGAAACGACTGCGCGTGAGATCGCGCGGTCGTCGCCCCGGCGTGGCGGCCGGGGCCTGATGAGAACAGCCGCAGCGCTCAAGAATTTGGCGGGAATTCATAAGCGGCGCGCGCGCCGTTCACACACATACAGTGTGAATTCGGGCGGAGGCCGCCTGCAAAGAATGAGTAGTCGAAACGCAGTCTGGCTGCGTCTGGCCGGATGGTTCCCGGTCACTGATGAGACAACCAACCAAGGAGACCAGAACCATGAAGCGCATCGTTGCAATCGCCGTAGCCGCCATCGCCGTCGCTGGAAGCGCGCAGGCCCAGAGCCACTATGACTGGCGGAGCGGTAATTCCTACAACGTCCAGAGAAACTTTGACGGCTCGACCACCGTGCGGGGCTACAACATCCAGAACGGCACGAACTGGAACATCACCCAGCAGCAGAACGGTCGCTACAATGGCTGGACGTCCAAGGGCGGCTACTTCAATGGCGACCACAACACCGGCTACCACAACGGGAACGGCCGCACATGCTTTGGCAAAGGCTACGCCCGCACCTGCAACTAGTTTAGGCGTCAGATTGAACCTGTTGGATCGAAGTTCGCTAGGAAAATTCCTCTGAAATGAACAGAAGAACGCCCGGCCATCGCGGCGGGCGTTCTCGTTCTCGAATGCGTGGTCCGCGCCTGAAGCTGGCGTGCTGGTGATGACCCAGATCAGGGTCGAAACCACATCCAATGGAGATGACCAATGAACGCGATAGACGCCGCTGCACGCCTGCTGGCGAACCATATGCGCGCCGTCGCCAAGACGGGCGTTATCACCACCCCGGCGGCCTTCGCCGGGAACGTCCTGCGCGGCGATGTCGGCCCGGAGGCCGCGTCCGCCCTGATGGACGCCTTCGCCTTCGACGAGCGGAACAAGCCGATCCTCGACTTCGATCTGGAGACGCTGGTCGCGCGGATCGCCGACTGGCTCGTCCGCGGACGGTGCGAGGACGCCATCGGCGACTATGACCCGGACGCCGATGACGACGATCTGGACATGCCGTTCCTGATCACCGGGCCTGTCCGCAATGGCGGACGCGCTGATGTCTTTGGCGGGCATTCACAAGCCGCCGGTCGCGCGCTCGCTACTTAAAGCTGGGAAACTTGACGATGGAGATGACAGATGGCGACCGCCTACTCGAACGATAACGACTTCGAACACACCCGAGGCAAGTTCTTCCGGGATCACCCCTATGAGGCGCGCGACGCACAGCACGTCGCCTGCGACATCGAGGATCAGTTATCGGCGTTTGAAGAACGCTCGGCGGAGGAGTTCCAAAACACCCATGACGCGGTGATGGGCTTGTCTCGCGCCGTCGGCGAGAACGACCGTCACCTGTACAAGGCGATTGACGGGGCGGGATACCTCACGCTCTGCGCGTGTGGCGTCGGACTGGTTTCCCTCGTCGTCTCCAGCGCGACAGCCCTTAGGGTGTTCGGCGTGATCTGACCGGCCCGACATATACATGAGTTTCGAAGCCCGGCCCCGACGGCCGGGCTTCGTCGTTATGGAGACCTGAAACGAGAACGACCATGAACGACCACGACTTCCACATCGAGGCCGCGACCCGCGGTCTCGGGCTTCGCGACAAGAGCGACGACGACCTCGACAGGCTGCGCGCGGCTCACGCCAAGATCGACGCGTTCGCATCCGGCGTGATCGTCGAGGCCGTCGACGCCGAGATCGAACGCCGCGTCGACGCCGCAAGAGACGAGGAGATCATCAAGGAGGATCGACGGATATACGGCGACTGACGCCCGACAATCTGAACCCGACGAACGCCCGGCCATCCCGCCGGGCGTCTTCGATCCAAACCGCCTGAACATGAAGGAGGATCGCGGTGAACGATTTCACTCGCATCAACGCGCCGCGTGTCGAGAAGATCGTCGACGCGGTCAAACTGATCGGCCGGAGCGCCCGCAGCCAGCGGGCGACCGACGCCGAGATCGAGCCGATGGCGACGGCGATCCGCGAGGCGTGCGGAGAGCACCTGCTGGGCATCCCGTCCGCGCCTGCGCAAGCGGCCCCTGAGCCGTCGCCGGAGCCTGCCCGACCCACCGACAGGCTGGACGCCGTCGTGGCGTCCCTGACCGGCCCCAGCGCCTCCAGAGCAGCCGCTGCGGCTCTCGCCTCGGCCTCGCCATACGAGGTCCAGCGGGCGGCGCTGGCGCTGCCGCTGACGGCGCGGGCGAAGCTGCTCGCGCTGCTGGCCGAGGACATCGCGTCCGAGGCTATCGAGGCGGCCTGAACGCCGCCAGTCACATCCACCACGAACACGCCCGGCCGCAACGTTGGGCGTCCCGAATGCGAAAGAGTGAGAGATCGACAATGACGAGAACCGACACCGCGCGATTGGAGGCCGTCCAACGGGTGGTCTTCTACGCGAAGAACGACCTGCACGCGGCGCGGATCAACCTCGAAAACGAGGTCGCCCGACAAGGCCCGTTGCCGACCGTGCAGGGCGGCCTGACGCTGAACCATCTGCGGACGCATGTGCGCCTGCTGGAGATCGCCGTAGAGGAGGCCGAGAAGCTGTATCGCGAGGAGGTCCGGCGCGGACAACTGCGCGCCATGCGGAGCAACTTCGATCGTGCCATTCGCGACGGCATGGCGCACGAGAAACGCCTCGGCCTGAAGGGCGACAGCGACCTTCAGGACTGACGCCGACATCATCAACCACGAACACGCCCGGCCGCAGCGCCGGGCGTTCGCTTTCAAAGGAGACCGTGAACATGGTCATGCAATCAGACCGCATCGCGGTCGCAAAGAAGAACGCACGTCGCCGCCAGACGAACCCGTTGCCGCTACAGGCGGTCCTTCGAACGCGGTTCGACTATGACACCGAGAACGGCGTGCTGATCTGGCGACGTGTGGGTGACAACGCTGCGAACGGTTGGAACGCCCGCTGGGCCGGGACGCCCGCTGGGAGTGGCGCTGTCTATAAAATCGTGCGGATCAGCGGCGTCGATTACCAATTACATCGCGTCGTCTGGGGATGGCATCACGGCACGATCCCCGCCGGGCTAGAAGTCGATCACATCGACGGAAACCCGACGAACAACCGCATCGAGAACCTGCGCCTCGCCACGATCCAAGAGCAGCAGCGGAACGGCGGCGGTGGAAAACGCGCAGACAGCCCTACGACCTTTCGGGGTGTGGGCTTCCGAAAAGATACCCGCCGCTGGCGGGCGTACATCGACACGGGCGGCAAGCACCTCTCGCTGGGCTGCTTCGACACCGATGTCGAGGCCGCTCACGCATACGACAAGGCGGCCCGTGAACACTTCGGCGCGTTCGCTCGCCTCAACTTTCCCGACGACTAACGCCCCGGCCGTCGCGCCGAGGCGTCATCACTCTCACCCTGACACCGCAGACCCAGGGGGTCAGTTGGCCCCCAAACTTCAGAGGAGACCCGGATGAACTTTCATCAATGGAACACCGCCCCGATCCGAGGCGTCGTCACGCCCGGCGAGTTCGTCGCTATGGCGCGGACGCTCGATCCTCGGAAAGACCGCAACGCCCGCGCCTTCTGGTCGGGCCTACGCGGCGCGTGGTCGAGTTTCGGCGAGTGCGAAGGCGACCCGGAAGCCGATCACACCGAGGCGATTGACCCGGACGAATACAGCGATCTGTTCGCCATCTTCAGGGTCGGTTGGCGCAGCACGCCGGAGATCGACGCGCTGCCGGAAACGATAACGATCTGGCGCGGTCAGCATGGTGACGAGCCTCCGGGTCTGTGCTGGACGCTCAAGCGGGCGACAGCGGAAGGTTTCGCATGGCGACACCCGGAGAGGCCGGTCATCCTTTCAACAACCGTGCGCCGCAGCGACGTGGCGCTGTGTCTCCACGACCGGGACGAGGCGGAGGTCGTCCTTTTCGCCCCACCCGATGAATACGAGGAGGTTTACTATGAACCCGAGAACTAAACCCGCCGCCATCAAGGCGGCGATGGACCTCTACACCGAGGGCGTCAGCCACGACGAGATCGAGCGCAGGACCGGCGTCAAGCCGCACGCGGCCGCGCTGGCCGCCGCCAAGGCGGGTGTCAGCCGTCCGAGGCTCGATCTGACCGACGACGACTTTCGGGAGGCGGCGGGAGACGGCGGCCTGTTTCTTGGCGACATAGCCACGGCGCTGGGCGTCACGCGAAAGTACGCCGCAAAGCGCCTGCGGTCCCTCGGTCTGGAATACCTGACCGAGCAAGCCCGCGGGCCATACAAGGCGCGCGACGGCCGGTCGTGGCCAACTACGGCCGCCCTCGCGGAGACGGCCGGTCTTTCGGTGGACTGCGTCGGTGACCTGCTCCGGCGCGGCGATGACCCCGGCGACATAGCCGACGGTAAGGCGTTCGTCCGGCGGGCGAAGCGAACACCGGACATCCTGACCGACCGTCACGGCCGTCAATGGACCCGGAAGGAGATCGCCACCGAGGCCGGGATCAGCAACCCAACGCTGCGGGCGCTCCTGACGGAAGGTCATGACCCGGCCGACATCGTCGAGGTGTACGGCCCTGTCAAAGACGCCCAAGCCCGCCACACGGGCCAGCTACGGGCGGCGCTCGCCGTCCGCACCGCCGAGGCCCGCCACGAGGGCTGACCCCGGCTTCTACTCCTCCATCAACATGAAAGGAAACTCAGATGGAACGCACGACACAAGTGTCGGGCGCGCCGACCCATGTCCGCGCGTTCGACGACCTGAACATCCACATCGTCAGGATCGAGGATGCGGTTCTCAGGCCCGGCATGGACACCTTCGCCGTGAACCTCCGCATGATCGCCGCCGGGCGGGACGACGTCGACGGCCCCCGCGTCTGCGCCGCCTGCAATGCGCCGTGGTCGCGGCCTCGCGGTCCTGCCGTCGTCGCCGACGTCTTCGCCCCGGCCGAAAACGACCTGCCGGGCGTCGGCGCGCTCTGCGGCGTCTGCGCTCATTGCGCGGGCGGGCCGCACGATCTCGACGGCGTGGCCTTCACTCTGGCGCAGGACATCCAAGAAAGCCGGATGGCGGCGCGGGCGAAGGTGAATGCGAAGCCCCACCCGTGGACGGCGCATGTGAACGCGCTGATCGAGCGAAAGGCCGCCGCATTGGCGACGCAGAAGATCGCCCTGATGCAGGCGCAGCCGATGGGCGGGGTCCAATGACCTATGTCGATCCATCCCTCGCCCGCGGCTTCGCGCGCCAAGGTCTGCGTCGTCTGGACGCCGCCGAGAGCGAACAATCGAAACTCATGAAAGGCCAGCTTGCCCGCGCTCCCGCCCGGACAGGCTACTCCCTGAAGGCGCGCCGCCGGTTCTTCAACCGCCTCGCCAAGCTGACCCGTCCAGTACGGGTGAGCGCGTTTCAGGTGCGCCCCGACATGCGCCGCGCGATGTGGGCCGACGCCGACCTGATGACCGACGCTGACGGCGACCCGAGCGGCGTGATGCTGGTCTTGCGCCAGATCACGTTCGACAAGCGCGCCGCGCCGCCGGACTACACCGAGGCGGTCGTCGCCTATGTGACGCTTCACGCCCTCCAGCGCGGCGTGCAGCGGATCGGGACGGCGGAGGACGCACGCAACATCGCGATGCGGCTGGTGCCGGTAAGCGACATCCTCCTGATGCTGGTGGACTTCGCCGTGAACAGCGACGCCGACCGCTGGCGGTTCTCGCTGCCCGTCGGTTCCGATCTCGCCCATGGCGATCTCGTGTGTGGACCTGAAGGCGTGGCGGTGACGATCCGCACGCTGATCGGCGAGACGACCATGGCCGCGCCCAAGCGCGGGCTGCACAGGCGACTGACCGGGCTGATCGAAGACCTGCGAAAGGCGGACAGCATCACTTCGGACGGCGACCTGACGCCGGAGGCCACGGCGCTGATCCGGCGGTTCGTGTCGGAACCCGAAACCTGAAGCGTCCGGCGACCGCCGGGCGGCGATCCATCAACGATAGATAGGAGAACCAAATCATGACCATCATCCGCGTGGGTATGGTCGCGGCCGCCCTCGCGGTCGCGGCCTGCGCCCAATCTCACGATCCCACTCTGGAGAGATTGCCGATCCCCGATTGCCGTCTGTCCGGGCCGGCATATGACGCCCCGATGGGGACGTTCAGCATTAGCGACGAGGTCACGGCTTACGCTGCCCACATCGACGGACAGCGCGTCCTGACGATCAGTCTCAACGGCGTGTTCGACGACAAGATGGCGGCCGAGTTCGCGATGGCCGACCGCGTCTATGGGCGGCCGGGCGACGTGCTGATCGTCACCACTGAAGGCCCCGGAGGATACGTCCTCCACGCCGCCCGGATGGCGATCTATATCCGGGATGTCGGCGCGCACACGGTCGTCCCGAAGGGCGGTGAATGCGCTTCCGCGTGCGGCATCGTCTTTGCCGCGGGTAGGAGCCGTTCGATCTCAGGCAGCGGCTCGTTCGGCCTGCACTCCGCCAGCCGCGGCATGGCCGTCGACCACGAGTTCAACGACATGCTCGTTGGGATGTACGCCGAGATCGGAGCGGACGCCGAGGCGATTGAGCTGCTGATCCGGTCAGCGCATCCGATGGAGATGATCTGGCTGAGCGGGTATGAAGCCCATTCACTGGGGATCGCCACCGAGCTGATCGACTAGATCGCAGCCAGAAGGTCCGGCCTTCATTTCAGATGTCCTTACCAGAATGATGGCTCGCTACGTTTGCAAAGTTTCCGGGCTCGAAGCAGCCGCTGGCTGCGGATGTCGCGGATGGCGGCATTGCGGGATGGGGTGGATGGCTCCTGCTCCATCGGCGTCGCAATGCGCCATAGTGCAGTTGTCATGAACTGCGAAGAGAGGAGCCACCCCATGCAAGTTACAACGGTCGGTCTCGATTTGGCCAAGAACGTTTTCCATGTTCACGGCGTCACGCAAGATGGGGCGGTGGGATTCAGCCGGTCTTTGCGCCGCAGCCAGATGTTGTCATTCTTCGAGCGTCTGGAGCCATGTCTGATCGGCATGGAAGCTTGCGGCGCGAGCCACTATTGGGCGCGAGAACTGACCAAGCTGGGCCATGAAGCCAGGTTGATCGCGCCGGTCTACGTGAAGCCCTACGTCAAGCGCGGCAAATCAGATGCGGCTGATGCAGAGGCAATCTGCGAGGCTGTCACCCGCCCGACCATGCGGTTCGTCGAGGTGAAGTCACCTGAACAGCAGGCCATTCTTTCACTGCACCGAGCGCGTAGTCTGATTGTCCGGCAGAGAACCCAGACGATCAACATGCTTCGTGGTCTGTTGGCGGAGTTCGGTATCGTCTTTGCTCGGGGTGTCGGCCACGCCGTCCGGTTCGCAAAGCACGCAACCCAAGGGCGGGCCCCGGACCTACCGTCGATCGCGCTGGATACGATCATCGATCTGAGCGAACAACTCCTGGCCCTGCACAGGCGGCTGAACTGGTATGGCCGCAAATTGACACAAGCGGCGAAATCCGAGCCCCGGATCGCCTTGCTCCAAACGATCCCCGGTATCGGGCCGATCACGGCATCCGCCATCGTCGCGACGGTCGGCAGCGCGGAGCAGTTCCGGTGCGGCCGGGACTTCTCCGCCTGGCTGGGACTGACGCCGATCAACCGCTCAACGGGAGGCAAAGAACGGCTGGGGCGCATATCGAAGATGGGTGACCGCTACATTCGCCGCCTGATGGTTGTCGGCATGACTTCCCGTATGAAGCAAATCAAGAGCGCGCCTGAGCGATTTGATCCCTGGTTTGTGGAGCTCTTAGATCGCAAACCCGCCAAGCTAGCTGCCGTAGCGATGGCCAACAAAACGGCGCGAATTATCTGGGCCGTTCTTACACACGATGAGCCCTACAGAGTCAGAACCGCCTGAAATCGAGAGGGGAAAGAAACCGAGACAGCAAGACCAGTGAAGTGATGGCGAATGAGTCAGCCGCAACCCCAAGACACCCCGGGCTTTGTCCAGGACGGCAACTGTCCGCTTGCGAGAATGGGGACTTGGGCTGCGGAAACCATCAGGGCCAGCGGTCACGTGCACCGCGCAAACAGGCCGGACACAAGACCGCTTCTGACGAAATGCAGATCACCTCAAAAATGTCTTGCTATGCAGGAGCCATCCACACAGGACAAAACTGACGTTGTTGGATGGCTCGCCGAAGGCGGGTACTGACCCAAATTGGACTTGGCCAGCCCTAGAATTCGCGATTCAACGTGGTCACTATGGCTTTCACCGTTACCGGCATCGATTAATTCACCAAGGTTTTGTCTCCGACGACTTGGCGCGCATTATCCCGCCGCTGTGGTTTGCGCTGTTGGGGTAATCAAATTAACTACCACCCATTATACGAGAAGAGCCCGGACGGCCCCTGTCATACTCCAATTCACCGATCAAAAAACGATGATACACTCGGTCATGGACAAAGTGGTTCGCTATGTCTCGATCCCCTCCAGAAAACTGGAAATTTGTTCCACCTGGATTGGTTGACCCTCTTTCTAATTTCGCATCTGGTTGGGAATCCCGGTTCGTTCTTTCGCCCCATATATTAACGTTTATCCTTATAGGAAGGTTTATCACTTTATCTCCGCCGCTTAATTGTTGAAGAGCGCTTAGGACTCCTTCCGAAACGTCATCCAGTTTCGATTCGAAGTCGTACCATTCGCGGTTCGGCACATCGACGGTGGGTTCGCCTAAATCACCTCGAACGTTTACATAGAACACCGCATACCCAGCGTCGCTGTCATTTTCTTCGTCTTCGAAAAACCGTTCATTGAATGAACCCTGCGGCCTGTCTGGGGTCTCAGCAACACAAATGGCAACGAAATTTCTTGCGACCTGTTCGGGCTCAGTATGGCTGGTACGTAAGTTGGCGACAGCTTGCTGAAAACGTCGCCTCGGCAATTCGTCGCTTTTCTGTAAATTCTCCCGTTGCCTAAAGTCGTCGACAAACTCTTGAAACAGGCCCGTCAGAGCTGCCTCTGAGGCGTATCGTTGACCAATTGCCTCGCTTAACCTCAATGCCAAACTTGCGTAATTCGCGTGATTACCGCGCGCGACGTCGCGGCAGATCGCCTGAAATATGGTGCTGCCGGCACTAAAGTATTTAATCGCAACACTAGTTGGGCCAAATAATTTTAATCCTGCCAGTAGCGCATCCCAACCTATTTGCACCTGATCTGTGGATTCTCCATCTCCCTCATTTGCTGTTATCAGATTGGTTACGGCATTTAATCTAATTTGGCATTGGCTCGCCCATCTTCCAATAGGACCCATGAAATCGGGTTTTAATGTATCGACAGACACCCAATCATCGTCTCTCGGTTCTTCAACTTCAGCGCCTCCAGATTGACTTTCTTCTAGCTCTTGCTCTTGTAGTCGTTCAACTTTGTATTGCAGCTCAACAATTAGTTCTTGCAACCGCACGATTAGTGCATCGTCGTCCGGCGTAGATTCTGGATCTCCACTAACTTCCTCGACCAATTCCGAGAGTTGGGCCTCCAAATCGGGGATTTCGCGGGCCAATCTAGCGATCAGTTGTTGCCGTTCTTCGGACATGTTTCCAATCCCTCTGGTCAGGCGACTTCGCGCATTAATTCGTCGATGCGCTGAGCAATCGTCTGCATGCGCGCGCGCCGTCTCTCCCGTTCTTCTGGAGTGTATGTTTTCTGCCCGGCAGCACCAACTTGCTGCACCATGGCCTCCTGAGCCTCGTTTAACTCGTCGATCTTGGCTCTAAGCGCTTGGAAGGTCTCCTCGGCCTCGTCTACCTTGCCGGATTTGACTTGCTTGCCGATATCCTTGGCGAGCTTTTGAAGCACATTCTGGTTGTCGGGGTCGGCCGCGATCATAGTCTTCTGCAGATCGCGCTTCATGGCCGCCATGGCCTTGGTTAGCTCTTTCTTCCTTTTCTTCAGATCTTCCGGGCTCAATTCTTCGTCCTTGGCCGCATTCTTGGGCAGCCGCACCGCGCCGGGCTGCGCCGGCGTGTCCGGGCCGACGCCCGTCAACAACTGCAGCTTGTTCAGCATGTTCTGAGCGCCGGTCAGGTCGTCGCTGTTGATCGCGCCGCGGATCGTCTTCAGCGCGCCTTGCAGCTCTTTGACGTCCTTTTCATCCATGCCTTCGAAATTGGCTTCGAAAACCTTGTCGATATGGTCGATGTCCTTCAGCAGCTTGGCCTTCAGCGCCGGGTCGTCCTCGCCGCCTTCTTCCTGCTGGTTTTCTGAACTCTGCTCCTGCTGCGACGTCTCCTGCTGCGCGGATGCGCCTTCCGTCGAGGTCGCTTCCGATTGTGTCTGCGCGCTGGACGTCGTCTGTTCTTCCTCAGCCTCCTGCTGAGGTGCCTTCTTCTTGTCCTTCTCGCCCTTCATTGGCTTCACTTCGACCATTAGGCCGGGAACCTTGCAGAGCTTCAGGTGTTCCTTGAACTTGCGGGCGAGACCGCCCTCTTCAACTCCGGATGGCAGGTCGCCATCATATTTGAAGACGATGGTGGACCCGTTGACCTCCATCTCGCCGAAAACGCCCTTGGATTTGGCACCGGGCATTTTCTTGGCTTCTTTGTAGAGAGTAGCGCCGTTCTTTCGACGATCGACGATCAGGCACATGCCTTTGTCGGCGTAGGCTAGGCCAAATTTGTGAGCTGCGTTTTTGACCGCCTTGAAGGTCTTCTTCAGCTCTACGCCTTCTTTTTTCCAGTCGTCCGGTGATTTGGTTTTAGCCATGATGATCGCGCTCCCTTACGGCGAAAGCCAGTTAACTTGCGACAAGCCGATGTGAGCGATTGTTTTGCCGCTCTGCGCTCATGTGCGCCGATCTAATTGACACCATAGCAAATTTCGCCGCTGCAACGTAGCAGCGGCCTCAATCGATGCGCCTTTTCGGTTAAAAGCGGTCGTCTTTGTGTCCGTCATTTGGCGCTTTGCCGGCAGTCGCCCATGATAACATCCGGTCTGCCTTGGGCTCGAAGTGAGAGTTCGCCGCAAGTCGCACCAATGGCCTCAACGCAAACAAACTGGACCTTGGCTGCAAGATTGAAGGGCACTATTCCGACAACGCCGGCCTCATTGAAGCGGCCATAGAACGCGGCCTCACCGAACATAGCTCAAGCGCCGAAAACGAACCCCAGACATGTGATCCACCCTCATTGACAATGCGAATGTTGGGGTGAGCCAGCGCATAGGGCGCGACAGCTTCGGCTGATCTTCCTTCAACCCGTTCGTCCGATCCTTCCCAGAGCCCGCCGTCCCCGCGACGGCGGGCTCGCCTGTTTCTGGAGAAAATTAATGATCCGCCTCGATCCTATTGCTTTTGCAGAGGCCACTCTGCCGCGCGAGAGCGCGCTATGGGCGGCGTTTCTCCATAGGACGGTCCTCGACGCCTGCGGCTCGCCGACGGCCGCCGCAGCGACCGGCCTGACGCCCGGCGAGATCACGCGCGACGCGCGACACTGGCTGACGTCAGCCCGCACAGCGCCCGATCGCGCCATCGTAGCCGCGGCGCTTGGCGTCGATCCCGACGCCCTCGACCTCGCGGTCCAGCGGATCGCGGCGTCTGGCTGGGCTGTCCCGCAGGACATGCCGATCCACCTCGAAAGGCGCGTCTCGCAAGAGGCGGCCTGACCGCGCCCGCCGATTGGCGGGATTTCCCAAACCTCTGGCGACTTCTCATTGGCGCGGCTGACGTCGCGTCACCATTGGAAAGATGTCGGGGGCCAATTGACCCCTTATCGGAGGAGACAGACCATGGAAGGATTAATCGTACTCGTCCTGATGGGCGGGCTGCTCTGGCTCTATGTCTGGGCGTTCCTCACACTCGGCAAGAAGAAGAACCGCAACGGATGGGGCTGGCTCTTTCTCAGCCTGTTCCTTGGCGGGCCTCTGCTGCTGTGCGTGCTCTACGCCTTGCCGGTCGTCGAGCCGGATGACGAGGCCGGGGAGGTGCCTTCATGACCCGGAAACCCGAGAAGTTCGAGGGGCCGCTGCGGAACATCCTCGCCATCGTCATCGTTCTGGCGCTGCTCGCGACCTGCGTTGGTCCGTCCATTGGACCGGCCTACGGCCAGATGTCCATCCGGGATGCCGACACCATCGAGGTCGACGGAACGCCGGTCAGACTGAAGGGGCTGCATTGCCCGGAGAGCGGAACCGCTTTGGGCGATCGGGCGACAACCTATCTGCGCCATTGGGCGGTGGAGGCCGAGCGCGTCGAGTGCCGCCTTACCGGCGAAAAGACGTGGGACCGCGAGGTCGGCTGGTGCTCTCTGGACGGCCGCGACATCGGCGTCACGCTGATCGAGGAGGGCCTATGCGCCCGATGCCCTCGCTACGACCGGCCCCAGCGATACCCGAACACGGCATGGCCGCACGGCCTGCCGGGCTATTGCCGCTGATCGTTTGCGGCTTTCCAGAAGGGAGATGACCATGAAGAAACTGATCATTGCCGCCTTTGTGGCGGTTTCCTCCACCGCGGCATACGCTGAGAGCTACCACTGTAGGATCGACACTAAGCAGATTTGCGGGCCGGACGGTTGCGAAGAGCAGTCTTTGCTTCCGAATGAAGGCTCGCAATTCGATGACATGTCATACTGGCTTTGCGACGCCAAAAGCTGTGGCCGAGTGAACGGTCGCGTGGACACCAGCTACAGCGGCGCATTCAAACTTTGGACGGTCAATGGCGGCAGCGTTCTGACGAAAGTCGCCTATGCCCTTCCAAATGAGCAGAGGTACTTCCCGTTCTTCGAACTTCGTCACGCGATGAACGCAGCGATCATCAGCCATGGTCGCTGCGCAAAGGGTTAGCAAAACCCATGAAAGGAGAATGCTGAAATGCGAAGTGTAGTTATGTTGGCAGCCGTCGCCGCTCTGGCGGCCTGCGCGCCGACCACCCAAAACACGCCTGTATCGACGCAGTCGACGAGCGCGCCCGTCGCGAACGTCGCGCCGCCGCCGGGTTATGTGCTGGCGGTGGACGCCACCGACGACGGCGGACACTATCTGCACGCGCCGAGCGCCGAGCGCAAAGGCGACACGGTGACCGCTTGGCTCTTATACGACAAGTACCGGCCGTCGAACGGCACGGGGTCCATCGTCGTGTTGACAGAGTACGACTGCGCCAACCAGCGCGCCCGCAACCTGTCGGTCACTACGAGCTACAGCGGTCGCATGACAAGCGGCGACCCGAGTGCTGACGCCGACTACACGAAAGACTGGCGACCGACCGCCCCCAACACCATCGCCGAACTCACGCGCCAGTTCGCGTGCGATGGCCTGCTCTGATCCTCTCACCAAAGGAAAGTCCAATGTTTGGATTTGGCAAACGCAATGACCCGCCCGCGCGGGTCGAGCCTGAAGTCACTCAGGCCCATAAGGACGCCGCGATGACGGACATGTTCGCCGACATGATCGGCGACGGTCTGACGACCTATATCCGCCACGCAGTCTTCGAGTGGAAAGACATCGAAGGACTTGCGCCCCAACAGGCGCAAAACGACGCGGCCATCGCCGTTTCGGCTTTCAAGGCCGGGTTCGTCGTGACAGCGGTCTCCTATCTCAAAGCCGGGACGTTCGAGATCGACTTCGAGCAGCACCCGGAGTTTCCAACCTTCGCCGCCGATGTCCTTCGCGTGGTCTTCAAGCGTGAGCATGGGGACGATGGCGAGGAGTGGATGAAGGGCGTGGTCTGCGAGGGTCAGAAAGATGGCACCTGCGCCGGACACGCATACAAAGCCGGGAACGACGAAGGCTGGAACTTCGCCGAGACGATTATGTTCGAGCGCAACGTGTTGAACCGCGACGCGTTGAAGGAAGTCCTTCTCTCGATCTGGTCCCGGAAGGCGGAGACAGAGGCGCTGCGCGCGGCTGCTGTCGAGCGCAACAGGGCGACGGTCCAATGACTGGTCAGGAACAGGCGCGAGCGTTTTATGCGCAGGTCGCAGACCCGCTCGACTATGCCTCCAGCGCGCTGTCGCGAGGCGGGATCGAGACCGCACAACGCGAACTGGCGGAGGCCGTGCGCGCGCTAGAGAGCCAGAAACTGTCCGCGGTCTCGATGGGCTGCTACGAGTACGCAACGCCGCTTGAACAGTCCGCCGCGCTCAGTTCGGTCGAAGGCGCGCACGAGCCGAGCGACCTGACTGGCGCGGTCGAAAGCGCGATCAGGCTGTGCCGGATCGCCGAGGACCACGCCGTCGAGGCGCATCACCTGTTCGACGAAATCCGCGCGACCGGCCTTCTCAGCTTCGCATATCGCCGCCGATTGCGGACCTCCGCCAAGCAAGCCGTCGCTGCAGAGCACCGGGCGGTCGATCTGGCTCTGCAGATCGTCAAGGCGTTGATCGAGAATTGCCGGTCGTTCGAGGCGTTGGCGAAAGTCCACCAATTCCACCCGAGAGCAAAAACCAACTGAAGGAGAAGACCATGAAGAAAGTGAAACCCAAGCTGAAAGCCCGCACCGTGCTGGCGCGCGGCTGGCAGCGCAAAGGCCGCGACGCCGTCAACGCAGACATCGTCGCCCGTCCGACCGTCGTCATCCGCGAAGAAACGGGCTACCACGAGAAAGCGCGGGCCTATCCCGGCGACCTGCGTGTGAAGTTCGAAATCGGCGGCGACAAGAAAGGTTACTCCGGCCAGATCATCCTGCCGTTGCCGGTCATGCTGGACCTGTTGCCGAAGATGGTGGCCGCGGCGGCCGACCCGTCGTTGCGGGAGCAGGAGCAGGAGCAGAAGCCGAAACCCAAGACCACGCGGCGAGCAGGTCGGTCCGCGACGCAGTGGCGTATAGCTGATCTCAGCGGGCTGTCAGTCAGCGTCGACGAGCGTGTGACGCTGTGCGTCGATAAAGTCGACGACGGCTTCGTCCTTTGCAAAGGCGTTGGCGAACGGATTGATGATGCGCAGTTTCAGTCGCGCGTGATGGCCCAGCGTGAAGCCGAACGCCGCGCCGGTCTGCTCGACTGATCATGCCAGTCGCCAAGACGACCACGCGCTGGCACTCCGCCGATCTCGGCGGAGCGACTTTCAGCGAAGACCGGCGCGTCAGCCTCTGCGTCAACTGCAGATGGGACGGGTTCTACATCAGCGACCACCCACTGAAGGGACCGGTCGACGACGCCCGGTTCGCGCTGCGCGGCGATGTAAGGATACCACCGGGCACCATGCCGCGAGCGATTTATACTCCTCAAACCAGACAAGTCTTCCAGAGCGTCACCCGGTCTCACCGGTGGTTTCAGACGACCAAAAGTGACACTCTCGACGTTATTGAGAGTGAGGTGATTGAATATGTCAGAAAAGAAGAAGTGGTTAGTCGTCGATGCGTTTGCGCACCTCGGCGCGCCCACGAACAACCGATACGCTTGGTCAGTGCAGAGCGACGATCACTCGGTGACCGTACTCACACTTTGGGTGCATGAGATTTATGATGACGGGGTCACCGTGGTTGCTGATTTCTTCGGCGCATCAAACCTAGACGAGTGGACGGATAGGCCCCCGAACAGACGGCGGATCGAGCACCTGAAGCACGTCGAAGAGCATGATGAGACATTCAGGGTGATCATGGTCCGGGCGCGAGACGCTAACGAGCACCCACCAAATGTGATTGCTCGCTGGCCCGAAGACGACCTTGTGATGACGCTGACGGCGTTTAACTCGGAAACAGGAGAGTTCAGAGCTGTCGGACACAGAGGTTCTCCGACTGCCCCCAAGTGGACCGAAGATGAACTGCGCGCCTGCGTTTTCGCTTACCACAAGCTCTGGGCAGCCCAGGAGGCAGGCGAACGTATCAACAAGGCGGAGTTGCGGCGACATACAGTCGGGCACGAGCTTCTTGGGAGAAGCGAAGGCTCGTACGAGCGGAGAATGCAGAATATCTCCGCCGTCGTCGTAGAGCTCGGGATGCCTTACGTCGAAGGTTACGTGCCTCTCCGGAACATCGGGAAACCAAGGGACCAAATCATCTCGCTGATCAACGAACTTTGGGATCGCATTGAGCAACCCGAGGCACCGACTGCTGATCCAGAGGCTCTCGAGACCCGCGTTTCAGCGGCGATGAAAAAGGTCCGAGTAAAGAGCGCTGTGCCCGATGGCTCGACTGAAGTCGCGAGAGTGTCTCGCGAAGGGAGCCAGTTCGTACGTGACCCAAATGTCGTTGCTTGGGTTTTGAATAATGCGAACGGCGTTTGCGAAGCCTGCAGTAACCCCGCTCCTTTTACCCGCGCCGACGGCACGCCGTACCTGGAAGTGCACCACGTGAGGCCACTTGAAGAACAAGGCCCGGACACGGTCGACAACGCCGCTGCGCTATGCCCGAACTGCCACCGCAGAATGCACTCGAGCAACGACAAGAACGACTACAGAAAGAAGTTGATCTCGAGAGTTTCGAGGATCGTTGATCACCCAAAGGCAATCTCTAGCTGAGCGCCGGAAATCATCAGTCTTTGTAGAGATCTAGCTGCATCGACAGGTAGGCGCTCCGAATGTCCCCCACTTCTCCGAGCGCTGACTTTGCGTCCGAAAGCGTTCCGTAGCGCACGGTCAGGTAGTCGCCTAGCTTGCTGACGCTCAGCTCCCCGTAGCCGCCCGCCTCGTAGGCCGTCAGGACCCCCAGAAGGAAATCGCGCATCTCTTCGTCAAAGCCGCCCAGCGCCTCGGCCCGCACTCCGTCAGCGCGCTCCATGCGGCTCTTGGGGTCCAGCGTGAACCTAACGTAGGCCAGTACGTCGAACAGGTCGCTGTCGGGAGCGTCGATGAGGCGGCGTATGTCGGCCATCTTGTCCGCGTCGTAGCCGCGCTCCTCCAGAAGAGCCGCGAAGTGCTCGCGCTGCACCGGGTCGCTCCATGTGGCACGCAGCTGGTCCTCGTCGATGATAAGAGAGGAGAGGTCACCGAACAGCTTGTTCAGGAATTCTTGAGCCGACATGGGCTTGCCGTCCGGTCCCCAGTACGTGGTGGTGGCGAGGTACTGGATCTTCCGCTCTTTCCCGTCCGCTAGCTTCACCACGACCTTCTCTATGGGCTCAGGGTCGTCCTCTGGAGGCTCTGGCGGTTCAGGCGGCTCGTCGGGAGCTCCGGGTCCGCCCGGACCAGGCCCAGGACCTTCTGGCGGCTCCTCAGGTTCGCCGTCCCACTCGGGGTCGTTGAAGTGCTCGTAGGCTTTGACGAAGTCGTAGATGGTGAAGAAGTCTTTGCCGTCGTAGGTCCGCGTTCCGCGACCGACGATCTGCTTGAACTCGATCATTGAGCGCACGGGCCGCATCAGCACGATGTTTCGGATGTTCCTCGCGTCCACACCCGTGGACAACTTCTGAGAGGTCGTCAGGACCGTGGGGATGGTCTTGTCGTTGTCCTGAAAATTGCGGAGGTGCTCCTCGCCCAGTTTGCCGTCGTTGGCGGTGACGCGCTGGCAGTAGTTCGGGTCCGGGATTTCCTTGATCTGGTTGATGAAATCTCGGGTGCGTGCAGCGTGGTCCTGAGTGGCGCAGAACACGAGTGTCTTCTGTCGCTGGTCGATCTGCTCCATGAACTCTTTGACGCGGCTCTTCTCGCGCGCGTCGATGATGATCTTTGTGTTGAAGTCGGCCTCTTCGTACTTCTTACCCTCTTCGATCTCTCCAGAGACCAGTTCGTCGTTCGGGTCAAACACGTACTCGTCGATGGTGCTCGACATCTGGCGCACCTTGAACGGCGAGAGGAAGCCGTCGTTGATGCCTTCCTTAAGGGCGTAGGTGTAAACCGGGTCTCCAAAGTAGGAGTAGGTGTCGGCGTTAATCTTGCGCTTCGGCGTGGCGGTCAGGCCCAGCTGCACGGCGGGCTTGAAGTACTCGAGTATCTTTCGCCACTCGCTCTCGTCTCGTGCGCCGCCCCGGTGGCACTCGTCGATGATGATGAAGTCGAAGAAGTCGGGCAGGTACTCGTAAAAGACAGGCTCACCCTCGCCGGTCATGAAAGTCTGAAAAATGGTGAAGAACACGCTCGCGTTCTTCGGCGCTCCTCCGTGCTTCTTGATGGCGTCAGGGTTGATGCGCGCGATGGCGTCCTGATCAAACGCAGAGAAGGCGTTGTAGGCCTGATCCGCAAGAATGTTGCGGTCCGCGAGGAACAGGATGCGAGGCCTTCTGTTGGGCTCACGAGAGAGGTTCCAGCGGGAGTGGAAGAGTTTCCACGCGAGTTGGAAGGCTATGGATGTCTTGCCGGTCCCCGTGGCCAGCGTAAGGAGGATGCGGTTCTCGCCTTCCGCGATCTTTTCCAGCGCGGCGGTGATGGCGTTGTGCTGGTAGTAGCGAAGCTCCCACTTGCCCCCGGCAGTCTCGAAAGGAACCTCACCGAAGCGGTCGCGCCAGTCGTTCTTCGTGTCGAAGCAGCGGTCCCAAAGTTCGTCGGGCGTGGGGAAGGGCTCAAAGTCTCGCTCCGTCGCAGAGCCCATGTCGATCTCGTACCAGCCGATGCCGTTGGTCGAGCAGGCGAAGCGGCACTTGAGCCGCTCGGCGTACTCCTTGGCCTGACCGACCCCCTCGGTGTGACCGAGACCGGCGCGTTTGGCCTCCAAGGTGGCGAGCTTCTGGTCCCGGTACATCAGGACGTAGTCTGCCGAGAGAGATGTGCCGCGCTTGCCTCCCGGCATGATGCGACCCGGGCAGATCAACTCTCTTCGGACGCGAGAGCCCTCGACGACGCCCCAGCCAGCCTCGCGCAGGACCGGGTCGATGCGGTCCGCGCGGGTCTCTGCTTCAGTTTCGTCGTGAAGGCTCATTGGAGAAATCTTCTAACTATGCCAGCGTCACGCCAGTCGTTTTGTAAAAGTATAACCTTAATTGACCCTCTATCATGGCAAAGTGCTCATCACGTCGCGGTCTCACAACTTCGCCGAAACCTCCGCGCCCTGCCGCAAGCCGCCTTTCATTCCACTTTATTATCCGGTCGATAATTTCGTGAGCCGGAATAATTCTAGCTACTGCGAGGCAAAGGACATTCTTGACCACAGGTGGATCAAATTGATCAGCAACTTTCATAGCGCCCAAGACACCGTTCACGTACTGCCAAGTGCTCAAGAGCGCGCCCGCTTGGTCCATGCTTATGTCGACCGGGTGGGTCAAAAATCCCAGTTCGATGAGTTTCTTGACCTGTGCTTCAGACGCCGGATGGTCGGATTCAAAGCGTTTTAGATCGGCCAATAAGGATTGAGGCGTAAAGTAAGCAGGAAGTTGGCTTTCTGCGAGAACCTCGTCGTAAGTTTTCTTTAATTGTGGGTTGGTAGTGATCCGCCCTCGGCGTTGTGTGCCTCTCGCTTCGCGTGCCTGCTTTTTCCGTTGCCTTTCTTTGTATTCTTGGTCCGCTTCACTGACCATGCCTGCGAAAAGCCACGCATAGAAAATCACTATACCAACCGCCACTACAATTACTGTGAACCAAAAGGCGTCTTTCATTTAATGAACTTTCTGATTTTTAAATCAGATTTTGGTCACAAGACCTTGGCGCACCACAGCCTAGACCATTTCATCTCCTGAAACGACGCTGGTCATGTCAGCTCGCCCGCAAAGGCCCGCTGCAGGAGGGATTGGCGGAGGTCGTCGAGGTCTTTGAGCTTCGCAGCTGCCTCCTTTTCTACGCGCCTGCACAGTTCGTTCTTCTTGGAAAGTTCATCTAGCATGTCGTGCTGCTGATCGAGCATCGGCACTTCCACTGTGATTTTCGGAACTCTCGTTATGTACAAGTGTTTGATCGTCGTGCCTCCTGCATCAGCGATCATCGCCTCTTGATGCTTGGAACAACTAAGCATCTCCGACAAATACTTCGGCAGCACATCTTCATTTGGTGTAAGGACTGCTACCGACTGATTTACGCAAATGTCGTCGCGGTCGACGACCGCAGTTCGGCCAAGGGTTCCGTCTTTGGTGAGTAAGACATCGCCGACTTTTGGTCGGCTCTTGTTTGTAAGAAGGTCACGAAATGCTTCGGGTGTGGTCCGGCGAGCGGCCTCATAGTCAATTACTCCTCCAACCACGTTTTTCGCCGTGACTTTGTATGGCCCCCGCTCGGCATTTGGCATTGGATTTGTGAAACCATAGGTGATCCTATCCAATAGCTCTGAGAGTGTTATATTTCGCCAGCCGTCACCGCTTTCCAGGAGCCGGTTTCTAAGTTGGGGATATAGCTCCTTCGCGTTCTCCAGGTTCGCTTCGGCGTTGGCCCGGGCACGGGCCAGGCCCTCGAAGGCCTCGTCCAGAACCGCCACGATCCGGCGCTGCTCGTCGAGAGGAGGGAGAGGGACCTTAAGCGCCGCTAACTTCGACGCGTTAAATCCTCCTTGGGCAGCGCCCTCTGTCCCCAACGCAATCTCACGCCAGTACTCAGCAGACTGGAAAAAAATGCTCAAGTACTCGGGGGTCGCTTGCTCACCGTCTGAACGGACCTTGATTAGATAGGAGGCACACACGGCGTCAGGTGCTTCTCTAATTAGGAAGCTCTTTCCTGTAGTCGCGCCGGTGCGGGCAAACACGATATCGCCTTCATGCAAGCTGTGTTTTGCGTAGTCTTTGGCCGAAACCGAGCAGTATGGAACTTGATCCCAGCTAACTGTGCCGTTCTGGATATCAGTGATCCGAAGAAAGCGTGGACCAACAGGTTCGCTGTTTGCCTTTGCTGTGTAGCCGTACCTAATCTCGGCAAAATTCCCGAGGGTGGTTTCGCTCCAACCGGTCTTCACAGCATCCCCCGGATGTCTTCGAGGATTTTCGCCGTCTCGGCGTCCCTCTTCAGCATGTCGGCGATGATCTCCTCCGGCTCACGGAGGGGGGATTCCTCGGGAGCGTTCGGGTTCTTCACCGACAGGTCGAAGGTCTCCTCGTCGAGGTCCTCGACTTTCACCAGCCAGCTCTTCGGCCCCTCTGCTCTCGTCCTCTGAAGGTCCGCGAACTCCTTGAGGTCGTCGTCGTTGAGCGGGTTCGTCTTTCCAAGTGAACGGCCCGGGTCGAGTTGGTAGAACCAGATGTCGCGGGTCGGCGCGCCCTTCTCAAAGAACAGCACCACCGTCTTCACCCCGGCCCCCTGAAAGGTGCCCTGTGGGCAGTCGAGGACGGCGTGGAGGTTGCAGCTGCTGAGCAACTCCTTCCGAAGAGAGACCGACGCGTTGTCGGTGTTGGAGAGGAAGGTGTTCTTGATGACGATGGCTGCGCGTCCGCCTGCTTTCAGCTTCCTGATGAAGTGCTGCAAGAACAGGTAGGCGGTTTCTCCCGACTTGATCGGGAAGTTCTGCTGCACCTCGCGCCGCTCGCCTCCTCCAAAGGGGGGATTGGCGAGGCAGATGTCGTGGCGGTCCTTCTCCTGAATATCCATCACGTTCTCGTTCAGCGAGTTCGTGTGGACGATGTTCGGGGCCTCGATCCCGTGCAGCACCATGTTCATGATGCCGATGATGTAGGCGAGAGACTTCTTTTCCTGGCCGTGGAAGGTCTTCGTCTGCAGCACGTCGTAGTCCGAGGCGGAGAGGTCCGGCCCACGCATGTGTTCAAACGCTTCACAGAGGAAGCCAGCCGAGCCCACCGCGCCGTCATAGATGGTCTCTCCGATCTTCGGATCGACCACCTTGATCATTGCTCGGATCAAGGGCCTCGGAGTGTAGTACTCGCCGCCGTTCCGCCCTGCGTTGCCCATGCGGCGGATGCGGCTCTCGTAGAGTTCCGAAAGTTCGTGCTTCTGGGCCTGTGTGTTGAACCGAAGGCCGTCCACGATCTGGAGCACGTCGCGCAGGATGTAACCAGAGCGGAACTTGTTCCGCAGCTCGGTGAACACCTCTCCGATCTTGTACTCGATAGTGTCTGGGTTTGGCGCGGACTGGCGGAAGCGACCCAAGTAGGGGAACAGTTCGCGGTCCACGAACTCAATCAAATCGTCGCCCACCATCGCCTTGTTATGGTCGAACTCGCCGTTGGTCTTGGGCGCGGCCCACATGTCCCAGCGATAGTCGTCCTCAATAATGGGCGAGTAGACCTTCCCCTCCAGCTCAGCTCGATCTTGGCGGTCCACCTCAAGGTCGTGGAGGTACTTCAGAAAGAGAACCCAGGAGGTCTGCTCAACGTAGTCCAGCTCATTGGCCACGCCCTGTTCGGCGCGAAGTTGGGTCTCAATATTGTTGAAGGCGTTCTCGTACAAATGGAATACCCTTATGCTTCGGCTTCGATCCAATCCAACAGGCCATTAGCCCAGTCGGACTGTTGCGCCTGTAAGAATGCTCTGATGCAATCAGTTTCGATTACCTCCCTGGAGGTACCCGTAACTGCGGCAGCCTCTGCGGAGTATTTGTGATGGTCGGTCTCTGGGTGAGCGGTAAGGACCTGATCAAGGTCAAACTGGTAACTATTGATCAGCTGCTGTTTCCCTTGCTCAGATAGAAAAATTAACTTCTCCGGCGCGCAATCACCGGGAAGAGTGCGAAGTTTCTCTGACAACAAATCCGGCTGATCGCCGTCACGAACTCCGATCGCTTTTACACCGCTCTCACGCAAAACCTCGACAGCTCCCTTCACAGCCAGCGCGTCGCCAAATGGCAGTACTTTGATGCGGCGAAGCAGGTTAGGTCGTTTATGTCGAATGATTTCCCTCAGCAGAGACTGAGCAAAAACATCCTCAACGCAAACTACTAAATGTCCTTCATGGCCTTCGGTTAAGGCATTGCGGAGATGAATTGAGGAAAGTCGATCGTATACCTTTACGCCATCTGTATCTCTTGACAGCATCTTTCGCCCAGAAGAAGGCAATGCTCGGATCATCGCAGATGAATGGGATGAAAAGAATATTTGGTGGCCGCGTCGAAAGCTCACATCCATAAGGTACTTTGCGAACTCGTACTGTGCGTACTCGTGAAGACTTGTTTCAGGCTCCTCGAGAATGACAAGTGATTGGACTGGACAGCTCTCCAAGAGACGAATGGTGTGAATTACGCGCCCCTCGCCAAAGCCCATGTTGTTTTCTGAGTAGACGGCATCAAAGCGTTTGGCCATTCCAAGTTCAGCGGTTCGCTTTGCGCTTTCGACGCCTTGAAAAAACACGTCTTCATATGTATTGCCAAGTATTCGGGAGGCCCACATGATGCCGTCTTCAACTTCGGCTCGCGTGGTCAGAGAGATATTTTTTGCCGCGTAAATTGTGAGGTCTCTACGCTCGACTTTAGGCAGGTAAAAAGTAAGTCCAATATATATTGATGCCTTCTCTGGTTGTCGTTTGTACCCGCTCCATTCTTGGACGGCTCGGGTGACGGTCAGTAACTGATCGTCGCTTGTACTACTTGTTTGGTAACGGTACTCGACAGACGCGTCATCTTCGAAAGGCTTAGGATCAGCGACCGATACTGGAAAGAAATCCTTGATGTACCACCGTTTGTAATCAGCTGTGGATAGCTTCTTGTGCCCACACAAAAGCAACTGCCCAACCGTACTTTTTCCAGCCCCATTGAGGCCAGTGATTGCAGTGACAGGCAGCTCACATTTAAGTTCGCAAGAAATTCCTCTGAAGCCTCTAATCTTAATAGAATTTATACATGCGCCAAAGTTCGCGTATCGATTTTTCTTTTCAAACTTTGAAGTTAATTTCTTAGAGATATCCACTATTTTTTCTCTTTGTTGCTTAAAAATTTATTGCGCAGATCTGCTTACCTTCAACAGCTCACAAGAGCGTAGGCAAAACGGCACTTGATCGAAAGACCTTATTGATGGCTGGTTGACTGCGCGCATATTCGTTCCGGTATTTTGACGATCTGCTAGCACAGCCTCGTTCCGTCCTTTCCCGGCATGGCCAGGGGCCCCCAAAGCGAGGATTGCGAGACCCATGCGACGGGAAGCGCGCAACCCCGCAAATTTCCAGGAGCGCAAGATGCGCCAGTGCGAATTGTGCCGTCGCGCCTCGTCGGGGCACTCCTTCGAGCGGTTCGAGAACCACCCGGTGCCCTCGGAGAGACACGAACCTAGGCGTCAGTAGCCGCTGGTGACGGGGCTCGAGGGAGGGCAGGCTTGAACCGAAATGCTTGCAGAAATGCGTTCATGCATGCCGAATGTGGGGGCGAACATCGGTCAGCCGGGGATGGCTTCAAACGCTAGAAAATCAGCGAAATTAGCGACGAAATAGAGATTTGATCCGGGAAAGTCGTTTAGCTTCAATGCTCGGCAAGAGCCTTAAAATCCCTCGACTTCGGTCATCCGGGTTCGAGTCCCGGAGCGGGCACCACGATCATCGACGACGAATGTAGAGGGCGCCTGTAAATCCAACCACGGGAGCGGCGGAATGTCTTCGCTGCGGGCGGCGTAAAAACCCGCCACGTGGAAGTCTCGAACCATTGAGGTTTGATTTGAGGCGGGGATGTACGGGTTGGAGATTTATCATCGTGTCCGGCGGGCGGTTCTGCGCGACGGGATGAGCGAGCGGGAAGCGGCGCTGGCTTTCGGGATCGATCGGGCGACGGTGTCGAAGATGTTGCGGTTCTCCGAACCGCCTGGTTATCGGCTGAAGTCGCAGCGGCCACGCAGCCGGATGGACGCGCACGCGGATTTCGTTGATCAGATCCTGATCTCGGACCGGGAGGTTCCGAAGAAGCAGCGACACACGGTGCGGCGGATCTTCGAGCGTCTGCGAGATGAGCGCGGGTTCGAGGGCGGCTACACGACGGTGCGGGACCATGTGCGCCCTCGGCGCCAGCACCTGAAGGAGGCCTTTGTTCCGCTCGCGCATCCCCCGGGCCAGGCGCAGGCCGACTTCGGCGAAGCGACCGTCGTGCTTGGCGGGGTCGAGCGGAAGGTGCGGTTCTTCGTGGTGAGCCTGCCACAGAGCGACGCCTTCTTCGTGAAGGCCTATCACGCGGAGACGGCTGAGGCGTTTTGCGACGGGCATGTGGAGGCTTTTGCGTTCTTCGGCGGTGTTCCCCTCTCCATTCTCTATGACAACACCAGGCTGGCGGTGGCGCAGATCCTTGGCGACGGGACCCGCAAGCGCAGCCGGATGTTCGAGGCCTTGCAGTCGCATTACCTGTTCGAGGACCGGTTCGGCCGCCCAGGTCGGGGGAACGATAAAGGCAAGGTGGAGGGGATGGTGGGCTTTGCGCGCCGGAGCTTCATGGTTCCGAATCCGTCGGCGCCCGACATCGACGCCTTGAACGCGACGCTGCTGGAGCGCTGCCGGGAGCGCCTGTCGGCGGTGCTGCGCGGGGTGGAAAGCGCCAGCATCGGCGCCCGGCTGGACGCGGATCGGGCGGCGTTCATGGATCTGCCGGCGACGCCGTTCGAGGCCTGCCATAAGCGGCCCGGCCGGGCGAGCAGCCTGGCGCTGGTCCGCTACAAAAACACGGACTACTCGGTTCCCGTCGCCTACGCCCACAGGGACGTGATGGTCAAAGCCTATGTCGATGAGATCGTCATCGAAGCGGGCGCCGAGGAGATCGCCCGCCACAGACGCTCCTACGCCGCCGAGGACTTCGTCTTCGACCCGCTGCATTATCTCGATCTGATCGAGCGCAAGGTGGGGGCCCTCGATCAGGCCGCGCCCCTGCAGGGCTGGGATCTGGGCGATGACTTCGACCGGCTGCGCCGCCTCCTGGAGGCGCGGCTCAGCCAGAGGAACCGCAGATCCGCCGGCAAGCGCGAGTTCGTGCAGGTGCTGCAGCTGTTCAAGGTCTTCCCCGAGCCCGTGGTCCGATCCGCCGTGCGCGACGCGCTGGAGCTCGGGGCGATCAGCGCCGACGCGGTGAAGCATCTGGCGCTCTGCAAAACCGAGAACCGCCCGCCGCGGCTGGACCTGAAGGAGTACCCGCATCTGCCCGTCTCCGCCGTCGCGGCGACCAACCCGGCCGACTACATGGCTCTGATGGCCGGAGCGATGTGATGAGCGCCGCGACGAACGAAGCGCCGGAAATCCTGCTGCGCCATCACCTGAAGAAACTGAAGCTCCCCACCGTGCTGCGCGAGCATGAGAAGATCGCCCGGCAATGCGCCGAGGAGAATGTCGACCATGTCCGCTATCTCGCCCGGCTGATCGAACTGGAGCTGCTGGATCGGGAGGCGCGGATGATCGATCGGCGCATCAAGGCCGCCAGGTTCCCGGCGATCAAGAGCCTGGAGAGCTTCGATTTCGACGCCATCCCGCAATTGAACAAGAAACTCGTCCTGAACCTTGCCCGCGGCGAGTTCGTCAGCCGACGGGAGAACGTCATCGCCCTCGGCCCGTCCGGCGTCGGCAAGACCCATGTCGCCCTCGGGATCGGCCTGGCCGCCTGCCAGCGCGGGATCAAGACCCGCTTCGCCGCCGCCGCCGCAATCGTGCATGAGCTGATCGAGGCCCGCGACGAAAGACGTCTCCTGCGTCTCCAGAAGCAGATGGCGACGGTCGAGCTGCTGATCATCGATGAGCTCGGCTTCGTCCCGCTCTCAAAGACCGGCGCAGAACTGCTGTTCGAGTTGATCAGCCAGCGCTACGAACGCGGCGCCACCATCATCACCTCGAACCTGCCCTTCGACGAATGGACCTCGATCCTCGGCGAAGAACGCCTCACCGGAGCCCTTCTCGACAGGCTCACCCACCATGTCCACATTCTTGAGATGAACGGCCGGTCCTACCGCCTGGCGCAAAGCCGGGCTCGCAAAGCCATCTGAACAACTCCCCGGCTCAACCACGGGCGCGCTCTGACTCTTGACGGTCAGCGCGCCCTTGGCGCTGGCTCAGACCGATCCGCTCAGATGGCTGGGTGTTCGGGCGCCTAAATGACCGAAAGTTCGGGCGCCATTGACAGAAGGGCGTGGCAGAGACCCGCGCTGTTGTTCATGAGGCGAAATCAAAAGCGATCATTTGTTGCTACCGCTACGAAGTTTTCGTCGGCTACGACCGAGTTGCGGACAAAGCCGTCATCTTAGTCATTTAGTCATATCACTGGAGATGACCCAGAGCCGACGCGCCAATTTCCGGAGCGACGCTCACGCAGCATTCAGGTCGCAGTATCTGATTATTTGGGCGTGGCACGCTGCGAAGGGGAAAGCAGCCATTCGTCGCGACTGCAGCATGATCGGAGGCGGTTATTTCCGCTAAGCGCCAGAACCGGACATGTACTCAGAGCCATAGGAACGGCTGTGCAGCGGGCTTTCCGATCCTCCCTTACACGCTGCCTGATCTTTGCTGCGGCGCCGAAACCGACCTGGATCGTTGGCAATATGAACTGTGTTTCCGTTGCTTTAGGAAAAAGGCCGTCCGCTTGACAGCGCGCAATAGCGGAGGAGTATGCGGAAATGAGCTCAGCAAAACGCCCTCCCAAGCCAAAATCCGTCGCCTATCGCCCTGATCCGGCCCGCTATGATCGAATGATCTATAGACGCTGCGGTAAATCTGGCGTCAAACTTCCTGCAATCAGCCTTGGGCTGTGGCACAACTTCGGTGAGGACACGCCGCATAAAATCAAACGCGCCATTTGCACAACAGCGTTTGACCACGGTGTCACACATTTCGATCTAGCCAACAATTATGGCCCGCCCGCAGGCTCGGCGGAAAGAGCCTTTGGCGAAATTCTGAACACCGATTTCTTAGGCTACCGGGATGAGCTGATCATTTCGACTAAGGCGGGTTACGACATGTGGCCCGGGCCTTACGGCGAGTGGGGGTCGCGAAAATACCTTGTGGCCTCATGCGATCAGTCGCTGAAGCGCATGGGCCTCGACTATGTCGATATCTTTTATTCGCACCGATTTGATCCGGATACGCCACTGGAAGAAACGATGGGAGCTTTGGACCATATTGTGCGTTCTGGACGTGCGCTTTATGTGGGGATTTCGAGCTACAACTCCAAACGGACGCGTGAAGCTCTTGCGATCCTAAATGACCTAGGAACGCCCTGCCTAATCCATCAACCATCCTATAATTTGCTCAACAGGTGGGTAGAGCATGACGGCCTTTTAGATACGTTGGAGAAATTGGGCATTGGCTCAGTTGCATTCACACCTTTGGCGCAAGGAATCCTAACTTCAAAGTATCTGCAGGGTGTTCCCGAGGGCAGTCGGGCGACGCAGGGCAAGTCACTATTGGAGGGAATGATCAATGACCGGTCGCTTGCGAGTGTTAGCGCACTGAACGAGATGGCGGAAACACGTGGCCAAACTCTTGCGCAGATGGCACTGGCATGGGTGCTGAAAGGGGGGCGGGTCACAACAGCGCTGGTTGGGGCTTCGCGCCCTGAGCAAGTCTTGGATTGCGTCGGTGCGGTGGAGAACCTGGACTTCACCGAGGAAGAGCTTGCCAGGATCGACGAGATCAGCTCGGAAGAAGCGATCAATCTGTGGGCCCGCTCTTCAGAAACTGATCGATAACCGCGACAGTTCTGGCGCATTCGGCCGCCGTCCTCGTCGGTCTCAATGCCGCTTTTCGTTTCGAACGGCATAAACACCGCCTTTGGGTCAGCGGGCGGACACTTAGGCGAATTTTCGCGATGTCGGTTTATGCGGAAATAACAGACCCCGCTATCAACGAACCTGATGTCTGCCATGCGCCAGCTCCAGTCGTTCGCGGCAGCTCGCACAATTGGCTGCTGTGCGGGACAAACCAGCCTGACGCGGGTGCAACATAATCCGCCGCGCTGGCGAAGGCACGACACGGTGCTGCCCGCAGCGCTACAGCGCGACTTCCCTAAAGCGGTCGCTCAAGCCCGCTCGAATGCCTCTGACCGCAACCCGTCATTCGCTGCACACGCGCAGGGCGTCCGAGTTGCGGGACAAACCAGCCCGACGCGGGTGCAACATAATCCGCCGCGCTGGCGAAGGCACGACACGGTGCTGCCCGCCGCGCTGCAGCGCGACTTCCCGAAAGCGGTCGTTCAAGCCCGCTCGAATGCCTCTGACCGCAACCTGTCATTCGCTGCACGCGCGCGGGGCGTCCGAGTTGCGGGACTTTCCAGTCCTTGGCTGAATGCCAGGTTTCGACGTCGAAATGGAGCAAGCGGACATCCGCTGATACGCGATCCGTCGGCCGGAGTGCGCCAAAGAGCAGACACAGGCCCTCCCTTGCTGGCCGAGCCCTTCTATACCCCTAGGAAGCGAGCAAATTCATCCTATCGGGATTTCAAGCCCTGAATATAGTTCTCGATCAAGTCGTCCTCCATGGACTCTATGGTCTCGCTGCGGGCCATTTTCCCGGCGACATTGAGGGAGATGATGCCATGAAGGCTCGACCAGAGCACGCGAGCATGGTGAAGGCGTTCTCGCTCCCGCCCAGACGGGAACAACGGCGCGATGGCGTTCTCCACAAGGCCAATGAGTCGTTTGACGCGTAATTTGTACCAGTCCGGCGGCCCACCATCTGGAAACGAGAACTCAAAATTGACCGACCAGAGCTTCGGGTGCGCTTCGACAAAGGCCACGTACTTGACGGCCAGCGCTCGGAGGTTTTCGACAGGGTCTTCTCCCATCGGCGTATCCTTTGCCGCCTCGTACAGCTCATCTTGAGTCTTGCAGTTGAGCTTCAGGATAAGGTCGTCAAGGCCATCGAACACGTTGTAGATCGTACCGATCGTATAGCCGATGTCGCGCGCAATCTTTCGTGCGCCGATTCCCCGCAACCCCTCTGCTTCAGCGAATCGGCGCGCTGACGCCAGCGCCATCTGTTCTAACTCCTCGCGCGAGTGGTCCGACCGTCTACCCATGATTTCAAAGCCCTACGTAGTTTTTAAACACTGATCAAAAAGTAATTGATCGGCGATCATTTTCAAGGTATAAAAATGATCACTGATTAATTAAGGGGGGGGGGAGGCTGATATGACCACGAGCGTTGTCACCCTCGCCCTCCTATTCCTGCTTGGTCTCTATTATCAGCTGCGATTGGTTTGGGCTGTGCTTGTCGTTCCCCTGATTGGGCCGATTGGCTTTGACGGACCGAGCGAAGTCGTAGCGGTCGACCACCGCGCTCCGTACTCGACCGGAGGAGTTTCGAATAGCGATGCACGGGCGAGCGAATGCGGTAGTCCAACCTTGTTCGGATTGGACGTTGATTGCGAACTCCGTGTCACCCCCGTCGAGAGCATTGACGTCGAATCCATGGCGTGCGCCGGATCGGCGGCCAAGGAGTTTTCCTTCGCTGATTTCTTCGCAGCCTTTGGAGAAATGGGATGAGACAGAGAGATCGGGACAACCAGCTCCTCGCCGTCTGTGCTTCCGCGCTCATCCTTTTAATACAATGGGAGTATAGTTAGTGTGCTGGAGTGGAGAAGCATCGACTGCTCTCGCGGCGGTGGGGTTTGGCACAACAGCTTATGCCGCGTGGAGAGGCACGCCGGCTGCGTTGTGGGCTCCACTAGGGTATTTTTCTTTAATGGAAGCTTTGCAAGCGTATACATATACGGTTATTGACAACTGCTCAAATCCCGCGAACCAGATTGCAACCATACTTGGATACATACACATTTCTTTTCAGCCATTCTTTGGGGTCGCCCTGGCTCTTTATTTCGTACCAGAAAATGTACAGAGAAAGATGCGAGTTCCAGCTTACTGTTTCTGCCTATTTAGTGCTGTATACATGCTAATACAACTATACCCATTTCAGTGGGCGGGGCCGTGTAACTTGACGCGCTCACTTTGTTATGAGGAATTGTGCTCATTTTCAGGAAATTGGCATATCGCATGGGGGATTCCATTAAATGGAATTGGAAACTTCATGGAATCTTATGCGGGATCCAGTTTTTTTCCCTACATAATATCTATGTTCATATTTCCGATTCTATTTGGCTCTTGGAGATTATCTCTCTATCATCTGATCATGGGGCCTTTGCTCGCAATGATGTTGACTGACAACAAAAATGAGTGGCCCGCTATTTGGTGCCTTCTTTCAATTGGGATTCTAATTGTTGTCGTAAAGACGCCATTCAGAAAATTATTATACGTAAATAATTGGATTCTGTGGCCGAATTCTTGGAAAATGGATTTATCGGGGCGCACGAATGACGAAAATGATAAATACGGCACGCTTCAGTGACTAGGTGTTTAGTCCCGGCATCTGATGGATTGGATCGAATCTGAATCGCTCTGGCTCGGTTGTCCAGATTTTGCAGATGTATTCGTAGGGCGTGAGGCCTTTGAGCGTCTTGAGCCTGCGGGCGAAGTTGTAGGCGTCGATGAAGTCGCTGAGATGCCTGCGCAGCTGGTCGTGGCTGTCATAGTAGAGCCGCTTGACGGTGGCGTCTTTGATGGTGCGGTTCATGCGTTCGACCTGGCCGTTGGTCCACGGATGCCTGACCTTGGTGAGACGGTGCTCGATGCCGTTCTCCTGGCAGCGCATCCCGAACATGTGGGTGGCGACGCTGGCGGTCGGCCCTGTTCGATAACGCGGCGGCAGGGTGAACTGAATACCGTTATCGGTGAGCACCGTGTGGATCTGGTAGGGAACGGCGGCGATCACGGCTTCGAGAAAGGCCGTGGCCGTCCGGCGGTTGGCCTTGTCCACGAGCTGCGCGAAGGCGAACTTGGATGTTCTGTCGATGGCGACATAGAGATGCAGTTTACCCTCGGCGGTCTGCACCTCCGCCAGATCGATGTGAAAGTATCCTATTGGATAACGCTTGAACTTCTTCTTCGCCGGCTTGTCGCCGTCGACATCGGGCAGGCGGCTGATCCCGTGGCGCTGCAAGCAGCGATGCAGCGAAGAGCGCGTCAGGTGCGGGATCGTCGGCTGCAGGGCGTAGAGGCAGTCGTCCAGGGGAAGCAGAGTGTGACGCCGAAAGGCGACGATGATCGCCTCCTCCTCTTTGCTGAGAACGGTTGAACGGGGCTCTTTCGGCCCGGTCTTGCGATCCTCAACCGACGTCCGCTTGCGCCATTTCAGAACCGTCTTCGGGTTGATTCCATAGGTCCGGCTCAGCTCCGCGGCCGAAGCTTGCGATCGCTGTATCGCCGCTCGGACCGCGTGCGTGGTCGTGGCGCTGCCGTGGCGTATCTGTCCCATAGGGCGTCCTTCCATTCCAAAGAAAAGATCGCACCATCAAATCCTGGGATCAAACAACTAGGCCCTACTGCGTTGTCTGAGCAATTCGTTGGTGCTTGACCAACCCCTAGTCCTTTGAGACCGTCACCTCGATAGGGCCCATGTCCGTTTTTGGCGCGAAGCGGAAGTCGCCGCCTCCAACTCCGCTGCAGTCGTGACCAATGGCTGCTTTCGCCTTCGCGGCGCGGCACGATAACAGGGTCAGAGTGCTTGATCTGAATGCTGCGCTGGCGCAGCTCCGGAACTTCGCTCGTCAGCTCGGGGCTCGTTGCAGCCGTTCGATGCGAACCGCACGCATGTCGCCTTTGGGTCAGAAGCGGTCTGGTGCAAGGCAATATGCCCAGCCTCCCGGAGCAAATCGAAAGCGATCATTCGCGCAGCGCGGATTGTGCACTGGCATTAGGTCGATAGAGCGAAGCCCAGATAAGCGGTCATCGAAAGCTGCCATCCCACGACTGGCGACGGAACGACCGCCAAGAGCCCGAAGGCGTCGTCGGAAGAGCGCATTCACCATTAACTAACCGCATATTCCGGATGTGCCGCGAACTGCCGATTTGAGCCGTATCGGGCACGCATACCCGCCGGAGCGAACTGCTTGTCAGAACCCAAGTGGCCTCGAAACACTGTAGAGACGATCCGCGATGGCAGATTCTGAGCGCCTCGGATAGGTGGACGAAATTTGACCAAGATCGAATAAAATTGAATTTGCTCGCCGTAGTGCCCATATCTAGATCATCCGGGTTGTGTTCACACGTCTGTGGGCAATCAGTCGGCTCTGCGCATGCGCAGGCTTCTTACCGAAAAATCGTACTAGAAAAGCAGCAGGCATCGCATCTCGATGCCTCTGGCGCCTTGAGAGGAGCCGGATATCGATCCGCGCAGATCCAAGTCGATCGTGACTTTCGCGCATCCGTTCGTCATAAGCGGCTACTGTGATGAGCTACCCGCTGGGAGCTACGAATTTGTCCTCGACGAAGAGCCATTACACGGGCTCAGTTTTGAGGCGTATCGCCGGACGGCGAGCTACCTAGTCGTCGCCATTCAGACGGGGCACTCGGGACGCACGGAGATGCGTCCGATAGATCCAAAAGATCTAGAGGCGGCGCTGAGCCGCGACCGCGCCTTATCGCGACAAAGCGAGAAGGGCGAAGTCGCCAGTTTCCCATTGGAGGACCAATCATGACCACGCCCGCATGGGTGAAACCTGGAACTTGCGGCGCACTGATCGGTGCCGTCGCCGCCGCTTTCGTGGGATTTTCTTGGGGCGGCTGGGTAACCAGAGGCGGTGCTGACGAAATAGCGGCCCAACTCGTTCGCGACGAGGTCACAGCTGCGCTGGTTCCCATTTGCGTTGAATTATCCCGCACCGATCCCGACCGCGTTGAGAAGCTGGAAGTCATTATGAGCGCACCGACTTACAGACAAAGCGATGCTGTGATGGACGCGGGATGGACAACAATGCCTGGCTCTGCCGAGCCAAGAATTGAAATTGCTAAAGCGTGCATAGAGGAGCTCGATCTTGATGCTTCATGATCAGGAATTAGAGCCCACGTTATTCCAGTCATACATAGTCAATACCGCGACAGGCCTTGGCGCCACGAACTCGATGCGGCGGTCGAGGGCGAGCATGGCGCCTGCTGAGCCTGACAGAACCGGGGTACTGGCGCTGATGAGTCTTGCGCTGTGTTTTGTTTTGATCTTCTCGGTCCAGACCATCGCGCAAAGTTCAGCGGGGTCGCCGCCAGAGAATGCTCATCCAATACGCTACGGAGATGGATGGGAGTGCGACCTTCAGTTCAGGCGCGACGGCGATCAATGCGTCCCTCTGGTGGTGCCCGAGAATGCATTCCCCACAAGCCGGTCGTACGGATCCGGCTGGCGATGTCGCCGAGGCTTCGAAAATGTCGACGACATATCGTGCCGTGCGGTTGTCGTCCCGCCCGGCGCCTTCCTCACGGCGTCCGGCACAAGTTGGCGGTGCCATCGTGGATTTCAAAAAACCGGAAAAACATGCGCGCGCATTGAACTGCCCGAGAACGCTTACCTTACAGGCGACTCCCATGATTCCGCCTGGGAGTGTGACCGGGGCTACGAAAAGACATCCGAAGGCTGCTCCAAAATTCATGTGCCGGAGAACGCGTATCTGACAAACGCCAGTTACGGAGACGCCTGGAAATGCGAGAGGGGATTTTTCATATCCGATGGCGCCTGCCGTAGGGTGGTTGTCCCAGAAAATGGCTATTTTGACAGCACGAGCTACGGCCCCGGGTGGAAATGCGATCGCGGATTTTCGGCATCCAATGGATCGTGTGCCGCCTTAACTTTGCCCACAAACGCGCATCTCGATCGATCCGGGAACAGATGGGAATGCGATAGAGGATTTCGGCGGTCTGGAGGAAATTGCGTCGTATCTAACTGATTATTCTAACTCAAGAGATTGCGAATTCCTTCTTGCCAAAAAACGACCTTAACCGTCGGCGCGATCCTGTTGCTTGCGGAGATTTTCCGTACCGCTGGAGAGCTACAGAGACGGATTCGGCAATTGGTGCACGCGACTGGTTGCGACGCCAGGAGAGTTCACGCTGTCTACAAGTGGCGTGGTCCGCGATAGCGGAGAGCCCGAAGCAGTCGCATTTGACGCCGCCCAGCACGCGATTGAGGATCTACCGTTCGAGACTCTCACCTGTCTGCTCGCCAGTCGATACTGCGACACCGACGAATTGTCTGAGAAGGCTTGGCGGCTTTTCGAAGGCGCACCCGCAGGCTTGCAGCGCGTTCAGGCGATATGCGACTTTGTTCATGATCATGTGACGTTTGGCTATGTGCACGCCCGCGCGACTCGAACAGCATCTCAGACTCTAGACGAGGGTTGCGGCGTGTGCCGCGACTATGCGCATCTTACGATTGCTTTTTGCAGGTGCATGAACATCCCCGCGCGGTACTGCACGGGGTATCTTGGCGATATCGGTCAGCCGCCGCCCTATCCGCCGGGGGACTTTGCCGCGTGGATGGAAGTTTATCTCGACGGGAAATGGTGGATTTTCGATCCTCGCAACAACGAACGGCGTATCGGCCGAATTCTTATCGCCCGTGGTCGCGATGCAGCCGATGTTCCGCTGACGCTTACATTCGGCCCAAATGAATTGTTGAATTTTGAAGTTTGGGCCGACGAGATAAACTAGGTCGGTCAATTTCAACCATGGCGCATCTGATCCAGTGGTTGACGTCTTGACGAACGCCAGCTTGCATCCTTCGACGCCAAAACCTGACATTCAGCCAATGTCTGTAAAGTCCCGCAACTCGGACGCCCCACGCGCGTGCAGCGAATGACAGGTTGCGGTCAGAGGCATTCGAGCGGGCTTGAACGACCGCTTTCGGGAAGTCGCGCTGCAGCGCGGCGGGCAGCACCCTGTCGTGCCTTCGCCAGCGCGGCGGATTATGTTGCACCCGCGTCGGGCTGGTTTGTCCGCAACTCAGACCTCCTGCGCGCGTGCAGCGAATGACCGGATCGGAGAGCGACTATCCAGGCAGCCGCGAGTGTCCGCTTTCGGAAAGCTACGCCGCAGCGCCGCGGTCAGCATTGTGCCGCGCATCTGTAAGCGCTGCGAATTGCGTTGCACTCACGTCAGTCTGCTCTGTCCGTGGGCCTTCGGTTCTGACCGCCCGGCGAATGTTACCTTCGCGACGCGGCACCCTCTTGCGACTTCGCTGCACCGACGAACGGCGCAAACGGTTCGGATTACGATACTTGGAAATTTCCACCCACCCGACCAGTGGCTCATGGCAATCATAAATGGGGCTGAGGTAGTCGAAAGGTCACTTGGCGCGATCTAACTCACTGGAATCGAACAATCACCGTGGGACTTAAAATCCCTCGACTTCGGTCATCCGGGTTCGAGTCCCGGAGCGGCGCCACAACGATATCAATGACTTAACCGGATAGAGGGGCGGCCATGGAATTCGTCAGGCCTGGAACGGGCCCGATGCGCTGTGAGTTATGGAAGCATTGCCGAACTCCTAGAGCTCAAATTTGTCGACATAGGAGGTCGTGCCGCTTCGAGTCTCTCAGCGCCTGCACCGCTGTTATTCGACTATTCAGGAAAGATAACGGACCTCAGCGCACGTCCTCGCTTGACCCGCGCGCTCCGAGAACGTCAACCTTTGAGATCGCCCCCCGGTCGACCCCAAAATCCAGCGCAGCCGCCCGTTCGCTCATGCCGTCGCGCAGAACCGCCCGCCGGACACGATGATAAATCTCCAACCCGTACATCCTCGCCTCAAACCAGCTTCCATTGGTCCGAGACTTCCACGTGGCGGGATTTTACGCCGCCCGCAGCACGGTCACCCCACCGCTCCAGTGGTTGGATTTACATGCGCCATTTACAAATCTGAGCGCCCTCTAAATCCGACCACCTAGGGTCGTTACACCACTCTCACGGCCATGTTCCCAAGCCCTTTGACAGAAACTTCGATCACGTCGTCTTTTTGGACCGGACCGACGCCCGAAGGCGTGCCCGATAGGATCACGTCACCGGCGGCCAGCGTGAAATACTCGGAGAGGTAGGAGATCATCTCAGGCACTTTCCAGATCATCTGATTGAGGTCGCCCTCCTGCCGCACCTCGCCATTCAACACAAGCTCGACGGGGCCCCGATCGAGGTGGCCGACTTCTTCGACCCTATGAAGAGGGCCGATCGGCGCAGACCTCTCGAAAGCCTTTCCGATCTCCCACGGGCGGCCCATCTTTTTGGCGACGCCTTGCAGGTCGCGCCGGGTCATGTCCAACGCCAGGCCATAGCCGAACACATGGTCGAGCGCTTGATCGAGCGGAATGTTTTGACCGCCCGACTTCAGGGCGACCGACATCTCCACCTCATGATGAACATCACTGGTCTTCGGCGGATAGGGAAACTCGCCGGAAGGATCCAGATTGTCGGGATTCTTCTGAAAGAAAAACGGCGGCTCGCGGTCCGGGTCATGACCCATCTCCACGGCGTGCGCTGCGTAATTGCGACCGATGCAGTAGACCCGTCGAACCGGAAACATGGTGTCTTCGCCCGCCACGGGAATTCCGACGACTGGCGGCGCATCGATCACAAAGCTGGGCATTCCATCCTCCCTGAAGATCCTGTTTTTTCTGCTCATAAACTGTCGCGCCATACAGATCAATCCAGATCAATCTCATAATTTGGTAAGAATCGGTTGTCATTCGAGATTGATCTGACATAATCCGGCACAAATTCGCAGATTGGTCAACCAATTAAAAAGAGACAAATGCTCACACGCCCTCAGACTGCGCAGAAGACGACAGCGGTCGATACGTTGCGCGCGTTCATTGCCGAGGGCGGGTACGCGCCGGGGGATCGGCTGCCGCCTGAGCGCGAACTGATGGAGCGGCTGGCTCTCAGCCGCACGAACCTGCGCAAGGCGCTGGACGTGTTCGAGCGCGACGGGCTGATCTGGCGGCATGTGGGAAAGGGCACGTTTCTGGCGCGGCAGGAGCCGGAGGTGTTCGGCGGCGATCTGCAGGAGATCAGCCGCGAATTGAGCCCGGTAAAGATGATGCGCGCGCGCGTCTGTATCGAGGCGGCGATCGCGCGTGAGGCGGCGATCAACGCCTCCAACGGCGCGATTCAGAACCTTAAGGACTCCAGGGATCGCGCCCGCGATGCAGCCAGCTGGGAGGAGTATGAGCACTACGACGGAATGTTCCACTGCGCCGTGGCTGAGGCGGCCGACAATCCGCTGCTCCTGACACTGTTTGTTCAGCTTAATCTCGTGCGGCGAGCGGTGGCGGTGAACAATGTGGTGCGCGGAACGGATCGTCCGCCGGAGGACCATAAGAGCTTCTCCGAGCATGAACGGATCGCCTCTGCGATCGAGGCGCGTGACCCGGCTGAGGCTTATGAAGCGATGCGCGCGCATCTGGGGTCGGTCGCGGGACGGCTGTTTGAGGAGGTGTGACGCCTAAACGGCATGTTCGAGAGACAACAACAAACCGGACGAAACCGGACTCTATCAAGACCAACAGCAAGACTGTTCTCAGGGAGGAGAACCATGAAAACATTGTGGAAATCGATGATCGGCCTAGCCGCGGTGATCCCGCTGGCGGTGGGGCTGAACGTGTCAGCGGCCAAGGCCGACACGATCCGTATCGCCCTGGCGGAAACGCCGTCAGACGAACTGGCCGCATTCTTCGTGGCGCTGGATCGGGCCAAGGCCAACGGGCTCGACTATGAGTGGACCGCCTTCTCTGATGAGGAGTTGGCGATTCAAGCGGTTCTCAGCGGTCAGATGGATATCGGCTTCGGAACGCCCTACGCGGCGATGCAGAAATCGAAAGCTCCGCTCCGCATCATTTTTCAACTCTCGAAGCTGAAGTTTTTCCCCGTCACTACGAAAAAGTATAGCATGCTCAAGGACCTGAACGGCGAGCCGATCTTGTTGCATTCGCGCGGCGGCGGCACCGACTCGATCGCGAATGTCATTGAGGGCAAGGAAGGCATCACGTTCGGTGAGCGGTCCTATGTGCCGGGCTCGGCCAACCGCGTCGCGGCGCTCGTCGCAGGGCAAGCGGATGCGACGATCATCGATTTATCCAACAAAAACAAGATCATGCGCACGCACGGCGATCAGTTCAACGTGCTGCCGATGTTCGACGTCGAGGCCAGTGACGAGGCGCTGTTCGCCAATCTCGACTGGATCAAGGCGAATGCCGACGACGTGCAGATCTTCGTCAATGCGCTGCACAGCGTCTGGAACGACATGAACAAGGACCCGTCGATCATCAGCAAGGAAACCAGTCCGGACGGCCCGATCGGCCAGCTGCCGAAGGAGATACTGGACGAGTTGGACGGATTCTATTCAGACGCGGTGGCAGGCGGCCTCTACGACGCCGATGGTGGCGGGCGCAAAGCGGCGGCTGCGGACATGGAATGGTACAGCCAGGCCGGCCAGCTTGAAGGAGACGCTTCGAGCCTGAATATCGACGACTTCTGGTACATGGCGCCGCTCGACGCTGCGATGAAGTAACGCTATTGGCCCGCCCGGCCTATCGCGTGTGCGTCGGGCGAGGCCGTTTTGAACTCGGATAGAATGTTATGCTGAGCAGGCCTGTGATCCTGAAGATTCTGTCCTCCCTGATCGTCTTTGGCGCCTGGGAGGTCGCAGGCCGCGTTCCGGTCAGCTACGCCTTTCCGACCTTCCTTGAATCTATGTCGGCGCTGGTCGCGATGATGGCGGATGGCTCGCTATTCAGCGCCTACGGCGAGACTCTAAAGCCGCTTGTGGTCGGGCTCGCGATCTCGGCGTTCCTGGGCATCGGCACCGGCCTCTGGGTCGGTCTGAGCGCTCGGTTCGATTGGCTTGTCTCGCCGATCTTCATCGTGGCGCAAGCGGCCCCGTTGGCGGCGTTGATCCCGCTTCTCGTCATGGCTTACGGGATTGGGTTGACCTCCAAAGTCTTCGTGGTCTGCATCATGGCGATGCCGGTGATCGTGCTGAATACGGCGGGCGCGGTGCGCAATACGCCCAGCTCGATCAAGGAAATGGGGCGGTCCTTTCTCGGGACCGAGCGCGACATCATCCTCAAGATCATCCTCCCGGCGGCGTCGCCGATCATCTTTTCGGGGCTGCGGCTCGGCATCTCAGCCGGGTTCATCGGCGCGATCCTCGCCGAGTTGAAAATCACGCCGACGGGCGTCGGCGACATCATCACCTACAGCCGCTCGATTGCAGACTATCCGAGCATGTATGCGGCGATTTTTTCGATCATTCTGTTGGCGGTTCTGTTTCTAAATCTGATCGAGAAGGTCGAATACCTCCTGTTCGAAGGGAATGACCGTGGCTATGCCTCAGATTAAGCCGGATCTACACGCGGTCGGCGCGACTGCGCCCGACAACGCCGTCACGGTCCGCAACGTCTCCAAGAACTACGGCGAAGTCGAAGCGTTGCAGAACCTCTCTCTGGAGTTTCCGCGCGGACAATTGACGTCGCTGCTTGGCCCGTCCGGCTGCGGCAAGACCACGCTTCTGAAGATCATCGCCGGATTGCTGGAGCCGACCTCCGGCGAGGTCGAGGTCAACGGCAACCCCGTCACCGGTCCCGGACCAAATCGCGCCTTCGTGTTTCAGGATTTCGCGCTACTGCCCTGGGCCAGCGTGATCCGCAACGTCGCTTTCGGACTGGAGCTTAGAGGCGTGGCGAAGTCCGAGCGCGAGGCGATCGCGGAAAAATACATCAACGCGGTCGGGCTCACCGGATTCGAGACCAGCTATCCACACGAGCTGTCGGGCGGCATGCGCCAGCGTGTCGGTCTGGCTCGCGCCCTTTCGGTCGATGCGAAAGTGCTGCTGATGGATGAGCCGTTCTCGGCTGTCGATGAGCAGACACGGCGTAAGTTTCAGGAGGATCTTCTGGCCCTCGTTCAGAACGAGAACAAAACTTTCCTGTTCGTCACCCACTCGATCGAGGAGGCGGTCTATGTCTCGGACCAGATCGCGATTCTGTTGCCGCGTCCCAGCCGCGTCTCCGAAATCATCCGGCCGTCGGGATTGCGAGAGAAAGACGTGGAGAACATCCGCCGCGATCCAGAGTATCTCGACATCGTCGATCGGATCTGGGCCTCGTTGCGCAGCTATGTCGAGTAGGGGCTGAGATGACGCTGTTCGGATACAGACTCCCGGGAATGTCTTCGCTGATACTGTGGGGGCTGGTCTGGGAGATTATCGGCCAGGCCGATGTGACATTCTTCGTGCCGCCGCTCTCGGAAGTGATCGCGACGCTGTTCGAGGTCATCGGATCACCCGCCTTCGTGAAAGCCATGACCGAGACGGCTCAGGCCTTCATCATGGGTGTCTTCTTCGCGATCACGATCGGTATTCCCGTCGGTATCCTGATGGGCAAGAACCGGCTGATCGACGAATTGCTGCTTCCCTGGGTCAACATTTTTCTCAGCGCGCCGCTGACTGCGCTGGTGCCGGTGCTAATGGTCCTCTTCGGCTTCGGCATGAAGGCGATCGTCATCACAACCACGCTGTTTGCGATCTGGATCATCATCCTGAACGCGCGGGCCGGCGTCATGCAGATAAATCGCTCCTTGGTCGAGATGGCGCGGTCTTTCGGGGCTTCGCCAATCGACGCATTCGTAAAAATCTATTTCTGGGCCGCGCTGCCCGAAATTCTCGGCGGCGTTCGGATCGGAGTCATCCGCGCGGTCAAGGGCGTGATTATCGGACAGCTGCTGATCTCGATCGTCGGCTTCGGTGCGCTCTTTGAGCTCTACACCGCGAACTTCCTAATGGCGCATTTCTGGGCCGTTCTGATCGTTCTTTTTGCATTGGCGTTCACCATCTCGGAATTTCTCGCTTATCTTGAGCGCCGCGTGTCCTATTACGCTGCGAAGCGCTGACCCTCAGGGAGATCGAGTGAAATGAACGATACGGTGGCCAGCCTGATCGCCGACCATCCCGCCGACGCTCGCGCCCTTGGCGCGCCGGACCGGCCTTGGTTGACCTATGGCGGATTGCGGGACCAGAGCGTCGCGACGGCGAAGGCGCTGCATGCACTCGGCGTCGGGCGCAGGGATCGTGTCGCAATCGTGCTGCCGAACGGGCCTGAAATGGCTTCGGCCTTTCTGACCATCGCACAGGCCGCGACCACGGCGCCGCTCAATCCGGCCTATCGGGAGGAGGAGTACGCCTTCTATCTTGAGGATCTGAATGCAAAAGCGCTGGTGGTCAGCGTCGGCTATGACGGCCCGGCTCTGGCGGCGGCGGAAAATCTGGGTCTTGGCGTCATTCGACTCTCGTTCGATGCCCGCGCGCCTGCGGGAACCTTTACGCTGTCCTCCGACGCGCCGCTCGGCGAGTCGGACACGGCGGCGCCGGCCCCGGATGACGTCGCGCTGATCCTGCACACCTCGGGCACCACCTCTCGGCCAAAAATCGTGCCGCTTTTGCAGTCGAATGTGGCGATCTCGGCGGGGAATGTCCGGCGCTCGTTGGCGCTGACCGCTGGGGATCGCTCTCTCAACATCATGCCGCTCTTTCATATCCACGGGCTGATCGCTTCGCTGTCAGCCTCAATGGCCGCGGGGGCGTCCGTGTGGTGCGCGCCTGGCTATAACGCTCTGCAATTCTTCGGGCAGCTGGCTGATGCGGACCCCACCTGGGTGACCGCCGTTCCGACCATGCATCAGGCCAATCTCTCGCGCGCCGGGCGCAACAAAGCGATCATCGAAAAGGCGCGGCTCAGGTTTCTGCGCTCCTCCTCCGCCTCGCTGCCCGCGCCGGTGATGGAGGAGTTGGAGGAAACCTTTGGCGTGCCGGTGGTTGAAGCCTATGGCATGACCGAAGCGACCCATCAAATGTGCGCGAATCCGATTGAGCCGGGCAAGCAGCGCCCGGGCGCCGTGGGCCTGGAGGCCGGGCCAATAGTCCGCGTCGCCGACGAAAGTGAAGACCGCCTGTTGGAGCAAGGCGCCATCGGCGAGGTTGTAATCTCCGGCCCCAATGTGACACCAGGCTATGAGAGCAACGCGGAGGCGAACGCCACCAGCTTCTTCATGGCCGAGGACGCGCGCTGGTTCCGCACCGGCGATCAAGGCGCTTTCGATGCGGACGGCTACCTGAGCCTGACCGGGCGGCTCAAGGAGATCATCAATCGCGGCGGCGAGAAGGTCAGCCCGCTGGAGGTCGATGCGGTGCTGCTGGAGCATCCCGCGGTCCGGCAAGCGGTCACTTTCGCCCTGCCGCATCCGAAACTGGGTGAGGAGATCGCCGCCGCGGTGGTGCTGGATGACGGCGCCAAAGCCAGCGAGCGCGACGTTCGCGATTACGCAGCCGGCCGTTTGGCGGGCTTTAAGGTGCCGGCCAAGGTGCTGCTGCTCGACGAGATTCCGAAAGGCGCGACAGGCAAGATCCAGCGCATCGGTCTCGCCGAAAAGCTCGGCCTCGTCGAGACTGCCTGAGGGCGCCGGCGATGAAGATCTGCATATTCGGCGCCGGCGCGATCGGTGGCTTTCTTGGGGTGAAGCTGGCAGAGGCTGGCGCGAATGTCAGCCTTGTGGCGCGAGGTCCGCATCTCGCCGCGATGCAGACGAACGGCCTGACGCTGATCGAGGAAGGCGGCAAGCGAACCAACGTGAACGTCGCCGCCTCGGACGATCCGACCGCGCTTGGCGCGCAGGACTACGTCGTCATCACGCTTAAGGCTCATTCGGTCCCGCCGGTCGTCGACATAATGCAGCCGCTGATCGGCGAGAAAACCACCATCGTCAGCGGCGTGAACGGCATCCCCTGGTGGTATTTCCACAAGATCGGCGGACCGTTGGAGGGCACGCGGCTCGCCTCCGTTGATCCCGGCGACGCGCAGTGGAATGGATTCGGACCAGACCGGGTGCTCGGCTGCGTGGTATACCCGGCCGCCGAGGTGATCGAGCCGGGCGTCGTCAAGCATATCGAGGGCAATCGCTTCTCACTGGGCGAGCCGGACCGGTCGAAATCGGATCGCGCGCTGACGCTCTCGAAGGTGCTCAGCGCCGCTGGCCTGAAAGCGCCGGTCAGGCCGCGTTTACGCGACGAGATATGGTTGAAGCTTTGGGGGAACCTGTCATTCAACCCGATTTCTGCGCTCACTCGTGCGACGCTGGACGTTCTTTGTACTGATGAAGGAACCCGCGCAGTCGCCCGCAGCATGATGCTCGAAGCGCAACAGATCGCCGAGAAGCTGGGCGTGAAATTTCCAATCGATGTGGAGCGACGCATCGACGGCGGCGCTGCAGTGGGCGCGCATCGCACCTCGATGCTGCAGGACCTCGATCAGGGCCGCCCGATGGAGATCGACGCGCTCGTCGCTTCGGTGCAGGAACTGGGGCGATTGACCGACACGCCGACACCGACCATCGACACCGTTCTGGCTCTCGTGCGGCTGCGGTCCAAGGTGGCCAGACTTTACTAGACCGCGCCTCTCGGCATTTCGTCCTCATCGCATTGCTGGACCTGTCGCGGAAAAGTTCCGGCCACTTGCTCTCGTTTAGGCCGCTCTTCGCTCGAAGCGGAGCGGGCTTATCCCGTTGAGGGCTGAGTGCCGCCTACGGGGATTGTAGAAGCCGTTGATGTATTGGAACAAGGCCATTTCCGCCTGCCTCCTTGTGGTCCATTTTTGGCGCCAGATCAGCTCGGCCTTCAGGGTCTTGAAGAAGCTCTCGACCACGGGGTTGTCGTAGCAATCGCTCTTGCCGCTCATCAAGGCCAGGAAGCCGTGCTTCCTGAGGCGTTTCCGATAGTCGCCCGAGCAGTACTGGCTACCGCGATCGGTGTAGTGAATGCGCCCTGGCGGCGGTTGGCGCAGGGCGACGGTCATGTCCAGAGCTCGGATGGCCAGGTCCCGCTTCAGGCGGTCGCTGACGGCCCAGTCGATGACGCGCCGGGAGTAGAGGTCGAGAATAACGGCCAGGCAGAGCCAGCCCTCGCCGGTCCATATATTGCTGATGTCGCCCGCCCATTTCTGATTGGGAGCGTCGGCGGCAAAATCCCGATCCAGCAGGTACGGTGGCAGTGTGCGACGACGTTCGCATTTGACGTCGAATAACAAGTAAATGGCGCGCCTTCTCAATACGGGGGCGTCGTGAAATCCCATCTTCGCATCGGATTAACGGATCGGCAGGGGATCCCTTTATGGCGCTGCCACTATTCAAGAAAACGGTCGTCATCACATCCGGGATAATCACGGCGGCGATACTCGTGGGCGGGATCGGTTACGGGTCTTATCAGGCCTACCTGTTCGCCCGGCAATCGATGCAGCAAGCCGCTATCGATCGAAATTTGGAAAAGTGCGAGCGATACAACTACAGCAACTTTAGACGTTACTCCCGCTGCTTGTCGCGGCGTGGGGATCAGCGACGCCACGTATTACAGCCGGACCCCCTGAAGAACTCTGTGTGAGGGCTCTGGAAAGGCGTATTTGGGTTGCCGAGAGGTCTGGCGTCCGGGTTCCGGGAGTTTGTCCCGAGGGATTTCGGGTGTTCCACGCTGTTTCGGCTACGCCGCTGTCGCCCGTCGCTCCCAGAGGACCAGGCGTTTCATGTTGAAGGCGATATTCGCCATGCCGATCTTCGCCCTGGCCCGATCGACGCCGATGGTGCGCACGAACAGCGCCATTCCGCGCTTCTGCTCGGCGAAGACATGCTCGACGGCGGAGCGGACCTTCGAGCGGGCGGCGTTGGCGCGCTGATGGTGGTGAGGCAGCGCCTTGCCGGGCGCGCGGCGGAAGTGGACCTTCGAGGTCAGGCCCGCCTTTGCGATCCGCTTCTCGTTCTTCCTCGAACGGTAGGCGTTCGAACGCTCACTCGAACCGGTGGCGTTCGCATTCTCACCGGCCCAGACCGCCGAGCCGGTGTTCGCCCTGTCCAGCAGACCCGGCAGTTCCCGCCCGTCATATCGAGACGCGTCGGTCACCGACCATTTCCGGATGAAGCCATGGCGCCGGTCCGTGCCGATATGGCTCTTGTAGCCGAACACCGGGGTGGCGATCTCGGCCAGCATCGTCCCGTCCGGGCGGCGCTTGCGGCGGCCACGCTTCAGGGTCCAGCGCGCATCGCGGTCTTTCTGGGCCAGCCTGGCGGGCTTGGCCTTCCACTCCTCCGGCGTTCCACCGCTCTTGGCGATGGCGCGCTCCGCGTCGGTCATGCGCTGGCGCGGGGCCGCGATGATGCTGGCGTCCATGATCTGCCCGCCCATGGCCAGGTAGCCGGCGTCCTTCAGGTGCGCGTCGAACCGCGCGAACAGCCTCTCCACCGCCCCGGTCTGCGTCAGAACCTCGCGAAACCGCCAGATCGTGGTCTCGTCCGGAACCCAGTTGCCGTCATCAAGGCGCAGAAACCGCCCGAACGTCCGCCGGTCCATGATCTGAAACTCCGCCTGCGCATCCGACAACCCGTAGAGCGCCTGCAGAACCAGCACCTTGAACATCATCAGAGGGTCCATAGGCGGACGGCCGCCCTTCGCCCCGTCAGGCCGGTTCAGCGCCGCATCCAGATCCACCCGGAACATCTCGAAGCCGATCACCGAGACCAACCGCTCCAGCGGATCGCCAGCCTTAGACAAGGCCGCATACCTCTCGTCCAGATCAAAGAAACCACGCTGATCAGACATGTCGCCCTCCTGTCGCCGCACAAGGAGACGGAATCACGTCAGGCCGCAAACCGCGAGAGGTTTTTCAGGGTGTCCGATTGGAGCGTTAGCAAACCGGTTGATGACGACAACTGATCGGGTTGCATTCTTCGCGCTCAATGAGAAGAACATATGTGTGATTTGGATTGCGCTCCGGCGCCGGGTTCGATCCTGACACCGACTAGGATCCTGCGGCCGGCTCGCATTGCCGAGAGAGCTCCGCGCCGCAAATATACGCAAACTCCAGTCTTCGGCAAATTGATCGGCGTCTTGTCCACCGCCGAGATAGGCGCGAAGTTGTGATCAGCGGTCACATTCGCCCCGCGCTCTTTCTCCTGTAGTTGTTTTATAGTCGGCGTTGAGCAAACTGAGAGGATCCGATGGCGTCACCACTCAAGATATTCCGGGCCGCGGCCATCGCTTTGACGCTTGTCGCTGCGGCCTGCGCCCAGACCAAGAATCCCGCCACCGGGCGAAGTGAGTACACGACGCTGTCGCCCAAGGATGAGCGAGCGATCGGCGCGCGCGAGCACCCGAAGATCCTGAAAGCTTATGGCGGCGCCTATGGCGACAAGGAACTGGCCGCCTATGTGAACCGGATAGGCCAAAAACTAGCCAAGCAATCCGAGTTGCCCAATATCAAATGGACTTTCACGGTGCTGGACAGCCCGGTGGTCAACGCCTTCGCTTTACCGGGTGGATACATCTACGTCACGCGCGGGCTTACTGCGCTCGCCAATGATGAGGCGGAGCTGGCCTCGGTGCTGGGGCACGAGATCGGCCACGTTACGGCGCGCCACAGCGCCCAGCGTCAGACCAACCAGACGGTGGCCGGGCTTGGCGCGGCGGCGGTGACCATCGGCGCGGTTCTTCTGGGAGCCGATCCCAGCCTGGCGCGAGGCATCGGCGACGTCGCCAACACGGCTGGCGCGGGCTATGTCGCCGGCTATTCCCGAAATCAGGAACTTGAAGCTGACGAGCTGGGCGTCCGGTATCTCAAGCGCCTTGGATACGACCCTATGGCGCAGGCGGATTTCCTTGCAGCGCTGCAGGCGTCCTCCACCCTGCAGGCCAAGATCGCCGGTCGTCAATATGACCCCAACCGCGTGGACTTTCTCGCCTCGCATCCGGCAACGGCGGAACGGGTGAGCCGCGCGCGGTCGCTGGCGCGTCAGGCGGGCGACGGATCGCGCAAGCGCGGCGCGTTCCTGAAAGTGGTGGACGGGGTTGAATATGGCGACAGCGGCAGACAGGGGCTGATCCGGGGCCAGACCTTCGCCCATCCCGACATGCGCTTTAAATTCGACGCGCCCGAAGGGTTCAAACTGAAAAATTCGCCGAACGCGGTGCTGGCCGCCGGTCCCTCCAACGCAGGGGTGATTTTCGACGCGGGCGCGTATCCCGGCGGATCTATGCGCGACTACATTGCGAAGCGCTGGGCGCCTGAGCTGGCCAAAAAGTCCAAGATCAAGCAGGCCTCGAAGCTGAAGTCACTCAGAATAGATGGTCTGGAGGCGGCGCAGGTCGATCTGTACGTCCGCACCTCCAAGGGAGAGATGATCGCGACGCTGACGGCGATCCGAATGGGGAAACGTGTGTTCCGCTTCACCGGCCTCGCGCCGAGAAACGCATCCGGCCGGTTAAAGCGGGCGACTCGCGACGCCGCGCTCAGTTTTGAAAGCCTGAGCAAGAAACAGGCGTCACGCTGGCGCGCCTATCGCATCGACGTGGTGATGTCGTCGAACGTCGCGTCCGCCGGCAGGCAGACGCCGTTCGAAAACTTCGCCGAAGAACGGCTGCGCGTGCTGAACGGCCTGGATCGCGGACAGCGCACCACCAGCGACGGTAGGATCAAGACGGTGAAGTAAGCGCGGGGCGGTTCAGACTGCCAGCGTCAGTTCGGCCGCAGCGCGTTCGCCCAGCTTCTCCTCCAGCGCGCGCCGCATTTTGCCAAGCGCCTGCGCCTCTAGCTGGCGCACGCGCTCTTTCGACAGGCCCAGCTTGCCGCCCAGCGACTCGAGAGTTTCAGGATGATCTGCGACCTTGCGGGCGACGATAATCATCTTCTCGCGCTCGGTCAGCACGCCCATCGCCTCAGTGATCCACCCGCGCGCGCGGGTACGGTCGGAGTCGCGGGCGACTGACACATCGGCGCGCTCCGCCTCGCATTCCAGCGTTTCGACCCATTCACGGGCGCCGTCATCGGTTGTCTGCTTGGCGTTCAGCGAAAAGTCCGGCCCGGCAAGCCGCGCCTCCATCAACTCCACATCCCGAACCGGCGCGCCAATTTCCTTTGCGATCTCGGCCCGAAGCTCGGATGTCATCTCGCCGGTCGGATCCAGACCCATTTCGCGCTCCAGCTTCGCGCGCACCCGGCGCATGTTGAAGAACAGCGATTTCTGCGACGAGGTGGACCCGGTGCGCACCAGAGACCAGTTGCGCATCACATGATCCTGAATCGACGCCTTGATCCACCAGACAGCGTAGGTCGAAAACCGAACGCCGCGATCCGGGTCGAATTTCGAGGCGGCTTTCATCAGCCCGACGCCGGCTTCCTGAATCAGGTCGTTCATCGACGCGCCATAGCGGCGGTACTTGCCCGCCATGGAAATGGCGAGGCGCATATAGGCGGTTACCAGGCGGTGAAGCGCCTGCTCGTCGCCTTCATCGCGCCAGGCTCGCGCGAGCGCCTGTTCGGTCTCGGCGTCCAGAAGCTCCGCTTTCATCGCCGACCGAATGACGGTGCGGTCAGATTGCCGCGACGGTGGGTATTGCGACCCCATGATCCAATATCTCCCTGTAGTGAACGTCTTATTGTCCCGGTCTTTCGCCAGGATTGTCGCCGGTCTTTCGCCGGGTCGATGATTGTTATACGCAATCTTACCTGCGGCGAAACGGTCGCAGGGGTAAAATTGGATCAAATTCCCGCGGAGCGGAATATTGTTTCCCGAACGCACACTAATTCTAGGCGGCGCAAGGTCCGGAAAAAGCGCCTATGCGGAGCATTTGGCAGCCATATGTGCGCCGTCGGGCGAAGCGCGCGTCTATATCGCCACGGCCGAGGCCGGCGATACTGAGATGCAGACACGGATCGAGGCGCATCTGGCCCGGCGTGGCGCCGGGTGGCGCACGGTCGAGGCGGCGCTGGACCTTCCCGGGGCGCTTGGCGCCGCGCAGAATGACGTCTCCGTCGTGCTCGTGGATTGCCTTACCTTGTGGCTGAGCAATCTGATGTTGGCGGGGCGCGAATGGGACGCGGAGGCCGATTCTCTGGCCGAAGTTCTGGTCGGAGGCGGCGCCCCGGTGATTCTGGTCTCGAACGAGGTGGGGATGGGGTTGGTCCCCGACAATGCGCTGGGCCGTGCGTTTCGCGACGCGCAAGGCTCGCTCAACCAGAAAATCGCCCAACATTGCGACTACGTCGCATTTGTCGCGGCGGGTTTGCCGATGACGCTTAAAGGCCGCGCGCCGGAGGGACTATGACCGAATCCCGCATTGTTCGCTGGTGGTGGGTGCGCCACGCGCCCAGCCACGCATCTGGCCTGACCGGCTGGACCGACGCGCCGGCGGATCTGTCGGATGTGGTGACGCTGATGCGCCTTCGCGACGCGCTACCGGCAGAGGCGACGGTGATCTCCTCAGATCTTGGACGCGCCGACGCGACGGCCGCCCGGCTACGCGGCAAAAGGTTGCGTGGGCCGTCGGAACGGGCGTTTCGCGAGCAGTTCTTCGGCCATTGGGAAGGGCTGAGCCACGACGAGATCGCCGAGAAGAACGCCGATCAGGCGACCGCGTTCTGGGAGGATCCCGCGAACGCCCGCCCGCCCGGCGGAGAGAGCTTCGCGGCGCTCTGCAAGCGGGTCAGCGAGACGATCGACCGTCTGAACGGATCGGTCCGTTCAGGTGATCTGGCCGTTGTCGCCCATGCCGGTTCGATTCGTGCGGCCATCGCCCACGCGTTGGACCTGCCGCCTGAAAAAGCGCTGGGCTTCGAGATTGCGCCGCTGTCGCTGACCCGGCTGGACCGGATCGAGACTGATGATGGCGATGTCTGGCGCGTCGGCGGCGTGAATATGGGAGTTTAGGCGACGTCATAAAGTTTTGCTCTATCTGACCTAGGGGTTACAGTAGGTTGAGGCGACGTAGATCGCTCAACCAACCGATGTCAGGGAGGAAAACGTGATCGCCAGACCAATACTCCAATCGTGCGACGCCCGGCCACTGATCCGCCGCGCGCTCGCAGCCGCAGCGATGCTAGCTGTCGCAGTCACGGGTGCCCAGGCGCAGGATGAGGCGATGACCGCCAGCGCAATCATCGAACGCACAAGCGCGCTGCTGGACGGTACGAAAAGCTACACATTCCACGTCGAGAAATTATTCGACAGGGTGCTGGCCAAGGGCGGAAAGATCCAGCTCGGCGGCGCGATGGACGTAGCGGTGCGGCGGCCGGACCGGTTCTATGTCTCTTATGGCGACGCCCTGACGTCGATGGAGTTCTGGTATGACGGAGAGAATTTCTCGATCCAGAACCACCGTAACCTCGTGCACAGCTCAATCGAGGCGGGCGACACTATCGGCACCACCGCGGATATTCTGGAACAGAAGTACGATCTTGTTCTGCCAATGGCCGAGTTGATCTCGGATTCCTCCTACCGGCAGGATGCGGCCGAGGTTGGTCAGCGCAGCTATCTGGGCGTTCGCGAACTGGAAACCGGCCCGGCCCATCATCTGCTATTCCGCGGCCCGGACATGGACTGGCAGATATGGATCGACGCCGACGGAGAGCCACTTCCCATGAAGCTGGTGATCGTGCGCAAAGACGATCCCGATCTGCCGCAGCAGACCATCATTTTCAGCGAATGGGATCTGAAGGCCGATCTGCCCGACGAGACGTTCGAGGCGGAGTTCGAGCCTGAGTCGGCGCGGGCCGCGTTTCGCCCCTCGCAGCGCGAACAGTAGGAGGACGTGAAGATGTTTCGATCCAAGATCACTCGCGGCGTCGCGGCCGCATTCGCGATCCTTTCCATGACTTCTCTGGTCACCGTGGATTATGCCGAGGCGGGTCGTTTTGAGCGCGGCGGAGGCGGCGGCGGCGCGCACAAACGGCACAGCGGCGGCAGTCACAAAGCGCGCGCTGGCGGTGGACGATCCCAGAAGGCTCGCGCCAGCAGCGGAAAAAGCCAGAAGGCGCGCCCGCAATCCTTCAAGCAGCGCTCAGGCGGCGCGAGCGGCGGTGTGCGTCACGCTGCGTCACGGCCTTCCGCCAAAACCGCCAAGCCGGCGACGCGCCCCTCTGGCGGCGACCGGCAGGCATCGCGTCAGGACCGGTCCGGCGATCGGCAGGGTCAACGTGAAGATCGCCAGGGGAATCGCGGCGAGAACAAGGGCGACCGGCAGGACAACCGCCAGGACCGCAATGAGGACAGGCAGGACAACCGCGGTGACCGCAATGAGGAGCGCACCGAGCGGCAAGAGAATCGACAGGACGGTCGCACAGATCGAACAGAATCCCGGCAGGACGGTCGCACCGAACGCAACGAGGACCGGCAGGAAACCCGCCGTGAGATCGCCGACGACATCTCTGACAACAACTACTGGGGTCACCACCACCGCTACTACGACGACGACTGGTGGGATGACGGCAACGATTTCGGCTGGGGCGTGTTCTGGGGGCTCGCCATCGGCGTGACCATTGCGTCCTTGCCGGACCGGCATGAAACGGTCGTCGTGAACAACGACACTTACTACTACTCCAATGGCTCCTATTATCAGGAAGCTGATGGCGGGTATGTCACGGTCGAGGCGCCCGCTGGCGCGACCGTTGAGAACGCCCCCAGCCAAATTGAGCCCGTCGAAGTAGATGGCGTGCAATATGGCTACTCAGAGGGCGTGTTCTATGAAGCCGTGGTCAGCGACAGCGGTGAAGCGGAGTTCCGGGTCATCGAAGCTCCGATCGGGGCTGTGGTCGAAGAACTGCCCGAAAGCGCGCAGAGGACGACGCTGGGCGGTCGGGATTATTTCCTCTTCGCCGAGACCTGGTACGAGCCCTTCATGTCTGGCTCGGCCGTCGTCTATGAGGTGGTCGAGTCGCCAGCGTGACGGGTTAGTCGGAATAGACTACCCCCACCAGATAGAGGCCCTGCGGCGGCGCGACCGGGCCGCATTGCGACCGGTCTTTCGCCTCCAACGCCGCTTTGACGTCGCCGGGCGCCCATTTCCCGGTGCCGACGCGCTCCAGCGTGCCGGCGAAGCTGCGCACCTGATTGTGCAGAAAGCTGCGAGCGCGGACATGGATCTGGATTTCCGGCCCGAGCGGAGAGGCGGCTTCCTCTACCCGGATCTCATCAACCGTTTTGACCGGCGACTCCGCCTGGCACTGCGCCGCGCGAAAGGTCGTGAAGTCGTGATGGCCGACCAGATGCGCCGCGCCCTCTCGCATCGCGCCCGCGTCCAGGTCCCAGCCGACCTTCCAGATCAGCCCCTTTTCAAGTGTCAGCGGCGCCCGGCGGGTGACGATGCGGTACATATAGCGCCGCTCGACGGCGCTGAAGCGGGCGTGAAAATCGCCCGTGACCTGCTCGGCCGCGACCACCGAAATCGGGTTCGGACGGATATGATGGTTCACCGCCTCAGACAGGCGAAACGGATCCCACTCACGCTGCAGATCGCAATGGGCCACTTGCCCCAGCGCGTGCACGCCGGCGTCCGTGCGCCCGGCGGCCGCGATCGAGGGCATGTCCGGCTCCAGCGCGCGCAATGCCTCCTCGAGAGCCTGCTGGACCGAGGTGCCCTTCTTCTGGCGTTGCCATCCGACGAACGGCCCGCCGTGATATTCGACTGTCAGCTTGTATCTGGGCATGGGAAATGTGCTTACCCGGTCAGCGTCCTGTCCGCCAGCCCTCGCAATAACACGCCGGATATCCTATTTGGGACAGAGGGTTGCTAGTGGGGCCGAATGGCGGGACTGACCGATCTGACCGGTGGCGTGTTCAACGCGGTCGACGACATGCGGCACGGGGTCGAGGAGATGTTCTTCGAGCCCACGCTGCGTCTGGGCGTCACGGGGCTCAGCCGTGCGGGCAAGACCGTGTTCATCACTTCGCTGGTCGCCAATCTGCTGCAACGCGGGCGGATGCAGATGTTCTCGCCAGAGGCGGAAGGCCGGATCGCGGCGGCGATGCTGCGCCCCCAGCCCGATCGCGACGTGCCGCGTTTCGACTACGAGGCGCATCTCAGCGATCTGACCGGCGACGTTCCGCGCTGGCCGCAATCCACCCGCCGGATCAGCCAGTTGCGCCTGTCGCTGAAATACCGATCCGGAAGCTGGATCGGCGGACTGACAGGGCCCAACACGCTGCATCTGGACATCGTGGACTATCCCGGCGAGTGGCTGCTGGATCTGCCCCTGATGCGCTGGTCCTACGCCGAATGGTCCCGGCGAAGCCTGGAGGATGCGCGCTATCCCGCGCGGAACGGGCACTCCGCCGCTTGGCGCGGGCTTCTGAACCGGCTCGATCCGGGGCTGGAGTTCGACGAAGCGGTGGCGAAAGAGGCCGCCGAGACGTTCACCGCCTATCTGGGCGCCTGCCGCGCCGCCGGGCTTAGTGGTCTTGCGCCCGGACGGTTTCTGATGCCCGGCGATCTGGAAGGCTCGCCCGCGCTGACCTTCGCGCCGCTGAAGCCCTCGGACTCCTCTATGGGCCGCCGCAGCCTGTGGGCGGAGATGGAGCGCCGCTATGAGGCCTATAAGCGGGCTGTCGTCACCCCGTTCTTTCGCAACCATTTCGCCCGGATCGACCGTCAGGTCGTGCTGGTGGACGCGCTTTCGGCGCTGCATGCCGGGCCCGGGGCGGTGGCCGATATGCGCCGCGCGATGAGCGAGATACTCGATTGCTTCAAACCGGGCGAGAACAGCTGGCTGGGCAAGCTGATCGGCAAGCGGGTGGAGCGCATTCTGTTCGCCGCCACCAAGGCGGACCATATCCACCATACCCAACATGGACGGCTCTCGAAGGTCATGGATGCGCTGCTGCGCGAAAGCGTAGAACGCGCGGCCTATAAGGGCGCAAAGGTGCAGACGCTGTCATTGGCCGCGCTGCGCGCCACGGTGGAGGGGGAGGCGAAGGGCCAACCTGTCGTACGCGGACGCCTTCTGCCCGATGGCCGCATGGCGGCGCTGCATCCCGGCGATCTGCCGCCCGATCCCGGCGCGGTGATCGCGGCCGCGCGCCGCGCCGACGAACAGGGAGGCGGCTGGCTGGACGGCGATTACGGCGTGATGAATTTCGCGCCGCCTGTGCTGGAGCCGCGCAAGGGCGAAGGCCCGCCGCATATCCGGCTCGACCGCGCCGCTGAGTTTCTGATCGCGGACAGGTTAGGATGACCGCCATGGATGAGCGCCGCAAACCTATCCTGATCGAAGAGGATGACCCCGATTTCGCGTCGGCGTCCGGGCCGGACTCGCCGCAGGACGCGCCGCAGCCGGATATGAACGAGTTCAGCGCGGGAGGCCCGCCCGCCGTGGCGCGGGCCGCCAATCTGGCCGCCGGGCGTTCAAGCTGGGTCGCGCGACTGTTCTGGGGCGGCCTGATCGGGTTTCTGGGACTTGCGGCCTCGATCATGGCCTATGATTTCGTCGCGGGGTTGCTGGAGCGGAACCTCTGGCTGGGTCGGGCGGCGCTGGCGTTGGGCGGGGCGGCGTGTGCGGGCCTCTTGCTCGCGGCGCTGGGCGAACTCGCAGCCCTTGGCCGCTTCAAAAAAACCGACGGGTTGCGCCAGATGTGCGAAGAGGCGCTCGAGTCCGGAGATCGGTCTCTGGCCGACCGGGCGGTGCGGGGCCTGGATAGCCTTTATCGCGGGCGGGCGGATCTGGAATGGGCGCGCGGCCGGGTCGCCGACCGCAAGGCCGAACAACTGGACGCCGACGCGCTTTTAACTCTGGCGGAGCGCGAATATCTGACTCCGCTCGATGCGCGGGCGGAGGCGGAGGCGAAAAGCGCTGCGCGCACCGTGGCCGCAGCCACAGCGCTCGCCCCGATCGCCCTGATCGACATGCTGACCGCGCTCTTCGTCAATCTGCGCATGGTCCGGCGCGTCGCCGAGATATATGGCGGCCGCGCCGGCGTGTTGGGGTCCTGGCGGCTGCTGAAAGCCGTCGCCGCGCATCTGGTCGCGACAGGCGCCGTGGCGGTGGGCGATGACCTGATCGGGCCGATAATCGGCGGCGGCGCGCTGTCGAAAATCTCCCGCCGGTTCGGAGAGGGGCTAATTAACGGTGTTCTGACCGCGCGTGTCGGCGCGGCGGCGATCGAGGTTTGTCGGCCAGCGCCTTTCATAAGAAACGAGCGCCCCAAGGCCCGGACGCTGGCGCTGTCGGCGTTGAAGGGGTTCGGCCAGCGGTCTGACTAAGGCGCGATCGGCGCAGGGATCAGCGCCTTTCGCCAAATCGGCGTGCATTCCGCCGTTCTTGAAGACGTTGGTTGAGACGCTGAGTTTCTCTCTGTTGCATGCTGTGGCTGGCGCCGTCGAACTGAGCGGGGCGTTCGGTCAGCCCGTCTCTCCGATGCGTCTCGATCGGCGAAACCCGGCGGCTTTGCGTGTCCTCATAGCGCTTCGCAGCGCTCCAGCCGAGACCAAAATCGTGACCCTGTTCGATCGGATGATTGTGATCGACCCGCTCGCCGAGTTTGTGGTGCGAATGCCGCTCGATCGGGCGGCTGTGGTCTTCGATAACATGGCGATCGTCATTGCGATGCGAGAACTGAAAATAGAATGGAGAACCCGCGACCCCGTTCCGCGATGAATCAGAATTCTGCGCGTCCGCGGCGCTGCTGAGCGCGGCGATGACGGCGAAAGCGAAAGCGGCGAATGCGGGTCTAAGCATGAACTGTCTCCTGCGCCCGTTCCGGGCTTGTGTCTGCTCCTCAGCATCTGTCGCCAATTGCGACGGAACGGCGCCCAACTCCGGGCGAGACGGCGACTTATCGAAACTTCCCGATCACGTTTTCTTGTGATCGCGCCGCGGCAATCAAACGAGGGCGTTCAGCCGCCAGTCATAGCGGTGCGCGTCATAGCGCTCTCCACGCTTGATCCGTTCCGCCAAAGTGGTCGATAGCGCTGGATCGGCATAGCCGGACAAATGTCGCAAAACGCCAGCTTCCGAACCGCCGAAATCCGCCTCGAACCAGTCATAGATCGAAGAGACAACAAGACGGCCGTCCTCGACCGACGCCCCGCGCGGATGCCTGATAAAGGCGCGCGCCGCGTCCTCCAGCATCATCGGCAGCCGCGAGGAGTAATAAGGCGTCGCCGCCAGATTCGGGCAGCCGATAGAGGCGCAGTTGACCGCATAGTGGATCCGCGGATCGCGCCAGATCGGCCGGAGGATACCATGCTCCACGTCGTCGAGCGACAGCGCCTGGCCAGCGACGCGCATCACTTTCTCATCCCACGGACCGAGATTGAAAATGCCGCCGCGCACGTCGCGAATGCTGTCGACCGGATAGACCTCCAGCACCAGTTCGATGGTCCTGGCGTTGTAGAGATTGATCCAATAGGCCATTTGCGCCGGCCGGGTCAGCGCGGTCGGGTCCGTCGCCTGATAGGCGGCCAGCCAAGCTTTCAGTTCAGCGATCTCCATTGGCGTCGTTCCGGCGTAATCGAACCGGGCGACGCCGTCAGAGCCCAAGGCGACCCGGCGCGAAAGCATCGCCGCCCAGGGCGCGGCGTCCGGATCGTCGCCTTCGCCTGATCTGGTCCAGTACGCGTTCAACAAGCGCGACTCCGGCGCAGCGATCGCGATGCGCGGCGTCGTGGCGACCGCTAGAACGCTGGCGGAGGCGGTGAGAACGGCGCGGCGGGAAATCAACACGGAGAGCACCTCGAATTAGCGGCGAATGGGCTCGTCCGCGGCTAAGCGGGGCCGCCGCCACGGACGAGTCGAGCCAGCGGGCGTAATAGGGGAGCGCCCGCGACTTTGGCGGCGACCGAGAGGGGTCGGCCCCGCGCCATGGCTTTCAGATGGGCGCATAAGCTTCAGCGAGAAGACCTCTTAACGCCATCGTGACCCGTTGCGCGCACTGGACGGGCGAATAGCGCGCTGTTAAAGACCCGGACATGCGCAGGCGGCTGGATATATCGGCGATCTTCATCGCCCGAATTACCGGCCCGGCCCTCTGAGTCTGAGGCGCCGGGACTCTGACGTGCGCCCGTAAACCGCGTCGCCGCACTGCGCCTTGTTTCCGAATTTCTGAAAGCGAGCGAGACCCCTATGTCCGCAGACGCCACCGCGCCTGAAAAGTCAGGCCCCGACTATAAAAGCACCCTGTTTCTGCCCAAGACCGCCTTTCCGATGCGCGCGGGCCTGCCCAAGCGAGAGCCTGAGTGGCTGGCGAAGTGGGAGAAGATGGGCCTCTACCATCGCCTGCGCGAGGAAAGCCGCAACCGCACGCCCTTCATCCTGCATGACGGCCCTCCCTATGCGAACGGGCATCTCCATATCGGCCACGCGTTGAACAAGATCCTGAAGGACATGGTGGTCCGGTCCCAGCAGGTGATGGGAAAGGACAGCCGTTTCGCGCCGGGCTGGGACTGTCACGGCCTTCCCATCGAGTGGAAGATCGAAGAGCAGTACCGCGCCAAAGGCGCCGACAAAGACGCCGTGCCGGTTAACGAATTCCGCGCCGAGTGCCGGAAATTCGCCGAGAAATGGATCGACGTGCAGAAGGGCGAGTTCAAGCGCCTTGGCGTCACCGGCGATTGGGACCACCCCTACACCACCATGGCCTACGACGCCGAGGCGAAGATCGCCGAGGAGTTCATCAAGTTCGTGATGAACGGCACGCTCTATCAGGGCTCGAAGCCGGTGATGTGGTCTGTGGTCGAGAAGACCGCGCTGGCCGAGGCCGAGGTCGAGTATCACGAGCATCAGAGCCACACGATCTGGGTGAAGTTTCCTGTGGTGTCGGTCGAGCGTACTGGCGTCGCGGGCGACGGTGGAAACTACAACGCACCTGATGGTGCTGGCGGAAAAATCAATGAATTGAGCGGCGCCCAAGTCGTCATCTGGACCACCACGCCCTGGACGATTCCGCAGAACCGGGCTGTCAGCTTCAACCCGGCGCTCTCCTACGCGCTTTTCGAAGTGACCGAGGCGCCAGAGGACAATTGGGCCAAGACCGGCGACAAGTATCTTCTGTCTGAAAAGCTGGCGCCCGAAGTGTTCGCCGTCGCCCGTGTCGACGGGTTCGAGAAACTGCGCGACGTCACCTCTGACGAGTTGGAGGCGCTCACCTGCGCCCACCCCTTCCGCGGTCTTGCCGATGAATCCGAGCCGGAACAGAATCGTTGGGACTACGACGTCCCCATGCTGCCCGGCGATCATGTGACCGATGAGGCGGGCACCGGTTTCGTGCACACCGCGCCCAGCCACGGCGCGGATGACTATGTGGTCGGCGTCAAATACGGCCTGCCGATGACCCATAATGTGGGAGAGGACGGGACTTTCCGCGAAGACCTCCCCTTCTTCGGTGGGCTTGAGATCTTCACCCGCAAGGGCAAGGAGGGCAAAGCCAACCGCACCGTCATCGACAAATTGGCGGAAAGCGATGCGCTGATCGCCCGCGGGAGGGTCAAGCACTCTTACCCCCATAGCTGGCGATCGAAAGCGCCGCTGATCTTCCGCAATACGCCGCAATGGTTCATCGCCATCGACAAGAAGATGGAGAACGCCGACGAGCGCACCGAAGGCAAGACGATCCGCGAACTCGCGCTCGCCTCCATCGACCGCGACGTGCGCTGGGTGCCGCAGTCGGGCCGCAACCGGCTGCATTCCATGATCGAAGCGAGACCCGACTGGGTTGTTTCTCGCCAGCGCGCATGGGGCGTGCCACTGACCTGCTTCATGCGCCAGACCGGCCCCGGCCAGGTGGAGCTGCTGCGCAATGAGGCCGTGAACGCCCGCATTGTGCAGGCCTTCCGCGATGAGGGCGCCGACGCCTGGTTCGCCGGGGGCGCGAGAGAGCGGTTCCTGACCGGGATCGACGGTGTGAACCCGGGCGATTGGGAGAAAGTCACCGACATTCTCGACGTCTGGTTCGACAGCGGTTGCACCCATTCCTTCGTCATGGAGGATCGCGAAGACGGCGCATGGCCCTCGTCGCTGTACCTCGAGGGCACGGACCAGCATCGCGGCTGGTTCCATTCCTCGCTGCTGGAGGCTTGCGGCACGCGCGGCCGGGCGCCTTACGAGGCGGTGCTGACTCACGGCTTCACATTGGACGAGAAGGGCATGAAAATGTCCAAGTCGCTCGGCAATTCTGTGGGGCCGGATCAGGTCGTCAAACAGTATGGCGCGGATATTCTGCGCCTCTGGGTGGCCTCGACCGACTACACCGAAGATCAGCGCATCGGGCCGGAGATCCTGAAGTCCAACGCCGATGGCTATCGCCGGCTGCGCAATACGCTGCGCTTCATCCTCGGCGCGCTGGACGGCTGGGACGAGGCGGAGCGTCTGCCGTTCGAAGAGATGCCCGAGTTGGAGCGCTATGTGCTCAACCGGCTCTACGAACTCGATGAGATCGTGCGCGAGGGGTATGAGAATTTCGAGTTCCAGAAGGTCTTCGCGCGACTCTTCAACTTCTGCACCGTGAACCTGTCGTCGATCTATTTCGATATCCGCAAGGACGCGCTCTATTGCGATGCGCCGGATTCGCTTCGCCGACGCGCGGCGCGGACCGTGCTCGACATCCTGTTTCACCGACTGACCGCATGGCTGTCGCCGATCCTGGTGTTCACCATGGATGAGGTCTGGCTGGAGCGTTTTCCGGGCGAGGACAGCTCGGTGCATCTGCAAACCTTTCCGGAACAGGTGGCGGCCTGGCGCGATGGGGAGTTGAAGGAGAAATGGGACCGCATCCGCGCCGCCCGCGCGGTGGTGACCGGCGCTCTGGAGATTCAGCGGCGTGAGAAAGTCATCGGCGCATCGCTTGAAGCGGCGCCGACGCTCTATATCGCCGACCCCGATACATTCGCTGCGGTCAAATCGGTAGATATGGCCGAGATCTGCATCACCAGCGGGATCGAGCTGGTGGCGCAGGAGCCCCCGGCGGAAGCGTTCCGGTCGGAGGACCCGGCCATCGGCGTCGTGTTCGAGAAGGCCGAGGGCGCGAAATGCGCGCGCTGCTGGAAAATTCTTCCGGACGTCGGCGCGCACAGTCATGACGGGGTTTGCGGGCGGTGCGACGCGGCGCTCGGCTGACCACGGCGGAATTGTCAGAGATTTGGCCCGTTTGGGTCAAAAACTTAAGCGGCGGGGCGCATAGCCGTTGCTTCGGCGCAACAGCGGCGTCGAAGTTTCGACACATATTGAGTCCATCTCTACGGCGAACTGGGGTGCGGATGCTTTCCAGAGCAAAATCCGCGCCGTGGATCGTGCTTCGTGTTTGATGGTGTTGATGGTCGGTTCGCTAGGATCAGGACGGATCGGAACGCTCCTAACCGGGGGCGCGCTGGCGCTGTGCCTGACGGTGGCCGCGCCGGAGGCCGCCGCCGCTGGAGCTTTCATAACCGTTTCGGGCGTCAGGGTGCCGATGCCCGATATCCCGTCGCTGAATTGCGATGAAATGCTCGACGTGCTTGCGGCGATCGACGCCAGCGGGTATCGCGGCGCAGCGCGACGTCCGCATGACGAAGCAGACGCGCCGCTGCTTGAGTATGAGAACCGCCTGGCGCGGAACCATTTTCAGCAGTGCGTGTCGATCAGGCGGGGATCTGCGCCGGAAAGCGCCTTTGCGCGCGGTTATGACGAGTAAGCACTGAAGCCGGTCCTTCCGCTTCGACTGATGTGAGATGGCGATGATGCACGCGCGCGCCCTGACTTGCGCCATTGCGCTGGCGGCCGGAATTTTCGTCGCCGACCGGGCGTCGAAATGGCTCGTGGTCGAGCAAATGAACCTGAAGTCGCTGGGCGATATCGAGCTGTCGGCGGTGTTCAACCTGCGCATGGCCTGGAACACCGGTGTCAATTTCGGCGTCTTCGCCGGCCACGGAGAAGCGGTGCGCTGGGCGTTGATCGCCATCGCCGTCGTCGCAGCGATCGCTCTGACGGTGTGGTCGGCGCGCGCAGGCCGCAAGCCGGTCTGGATCGGCACCGGGCTGATCGCGGGCGGGGCGCTGGGCAACGCCTGGGACCGGATCACTTATGGCGCCGTGGCGGATTTCCTGAACGTCACCTGCTGCGGGCTCTATAATCCGTGGGCGTTCAACATCGCAGACGTGTCGATTTTCGCAGGGGTCGCGGTCCTGATCCTGTTCGACCGGCCGAACGCTGGCGACATCGCCTCGGAAAAACCCAATTCAGGCGATAGCTGAGGCCAATTGCGTCCACCCGGCGCGCGCGGCATTATGCGCGCCGATAACAGCATTCGGAGAGTCGCATGAAGTGCGCCGCCGTACGTCATCTACGTTTCGCCTCGGTCGCAGGCTTTATGGCCCTGACCGCCTGCACCGTCGGCAGCGAAGGCGGGACATTCTCGGAGCAAATCGGATTGGCCTCGGCGCCGCCCGATGAGTACGCGGTGGTCGCCAACCGCAAACTGCAGATGCCAGGCTCTTTCGATCTGCCGGCGCCGCAACCGGGCGCGCCCAGCCGGGTTGAGGTGCAGCCTGAGCAGGAAGCCCGCGCCGCGCTCTTCACGCCGACGGCGGGTTCATCTTCCGGGCCAAGTTCCGGAGAGGCCGCTCTGCTGGCCGCCGCAGGCGCAAACCAGGCGGATCCGAATATTCGTCAGACTGTCGACGCCGAGCAGGAAACCTATGTCGAGGACAATACGAGATTCGGCCTGACTTCCATCGCGGGATACAAGATTCCGGGCCCTGTGGAGGCGGAGGCGCTGGACGCGGACGAAGAATCCCGTCGGCTAGCCGGCGAGGGCGTTCTGACCCCGATTTCTCCTGACGCGCCAGATTAGTAAATTGTGATCACCTCATTGGGTGGCGCAGCGCGCACCGTGACCTAACTCTCTTGGACTGAACCCGCGTTCCTTGCGGGAGGAAAGGATTCGCGTCGCATGATCCGTGTCAGCCTTTTTCTTCTGGCCGCCATTGGCGTGGTTTGGCCGATGGCCGCCATCGCCGAGCCGAAAGTATCCACCTTCACGCTGGAAAACGGTCTGCGCGGCGTGGTGATCGAGGATCACCGCACGCCCGTCGCCACCCATATGCTGTGGTATCGCGTCGGCGCCGCGGATGAGCCGCCCAGCGAAACCGGCGTCGCGCACTATCTGGAGCATTTGCTGTTCAAAGGCACGGAAAAGTATCCCGAGGGCGAATTCTCGCGCATTGTCGCTGAAAACGGCGGCCAGCAGAACGCCTTCACTTCGCACGACTACACCGCGTATTTCCAGCGCGTCGCGGTCGATCGGCTTGAATTGATGATGGAGCTGGAGGCGGACCGGATGACCGGCGTCCAGCTGACAGACGAGGCCGCAGCGCTTGAGCGCGACGTCGTGCTGGAGGAGCGCAATTCCCGCACTGAGAATGAGCCCAGCGGACGGTTTCGTGAGCAATTGAGCTCAGCGCTCTATCTCAACCACCCTTACGGCGATCCGGTGATCGGCTGGCGCAGCGAAATTCTCGATCTCGACCGCGAAAAGGCGCTAGGTTTTTACCGCCGTTTTTACTCTCCGGATAATGCGACGCTCGTCGTGGCTGGCGATGTCGACCCGGCCGAAGTGGAGGCGATGGCCCGGCGTCAGTACGGCTCGATCCCTCCCACCGGAGCGCGGCCCGACGCGCGGCCGCAGGAGCCGCCCCATGTCGCGGCCAGGCGGGTGGAGATGCAGGATCCGCGCGTCTCCCAGCCCTATATGCTGCGGTTCTACCTTGTCCCCTCGGTGGCCGCAGGGGAGCCCGGCGAGGGCGCAACGCTTTCGGTGCTGTCAAAAATTCTTGGTGGCGGCCTGACATCGCGGCTTGGCAAGCGGCTTCAGATTGAGAAGGAGATGGCGCTGGGAGCTTCGGCCTTTTACTGGGGCGTGGCGCGCGATGAGACTTCATTCGGCGTCTACGCCGCCCCGGTCGACGGCGTGGGGCTGGACGCGCTCGAGGCCGAAGTGGACGCGGTGATCGCCCGTCTGATCGCGGATGGTCCGACCGAGGAGGAGCTGGCGCGCGCCAAGACCGTGATCATCGCCGCAGAAATTTACGCGCAGGACAGCCAGTCCCAGATGGCCCGCTCTTATGGCGCGGCGTTGTCCGCCGGACTGTCGGTGGACGATATTCAGGCCTGGCCCGGCGCCGTGGAGAAGGTGACCGCCGAGGATGTGCGCCGGGCGGCTGAAACCTATTTGAGACTGGAGCGTTCCGTCACCGGCCTGTTGAGCAAGCCGGATCCGGAGGAGACCGCCGAAAGCGCTGACGGCGAAGGGGAGTCCAAGGGATGATCGCGATGCTCCGTCATTGTTGCGCCGCCTCGCTCGCTCTGGCCGCGCTGACATTCGCCGTTGTCACGCTGACCGGCGGATCCGCGCGCGCGGTGTCAGCCGGAATCGTCGAGGCGGTCAGCCCCGGCGGCGTTCCGTTCTGGTTGGTCGAGGAGCGCTCGATTCCGATCGTCGCCATCGAAATCGGTTTCAAGACCGGCGCCAATGTAGAGGGTGAGGGCGATGAGGGCGTCGTCAATCTTCTGGCCGGAATGCTGGAGGAGGGCGCCGGGGATCTGGACGCGACCGGCTTTTCCCGCAAAAGGGATGAGCTGGCTGCGCGAATCGGATTCAGCTCAGGCCGCGATACGTTCAACGTCAGCGCGGCGATGCTGACCCGGAACCTTGAGGAAAGCGTTGAATTGCTGCGCCTCGCCCTGACCGAACCGCGTTTCGACGACGCCCCGCTGGCCCGCGTCAGAGCGCAGGTGATCGCCGGGCTGAAGCGGCGCCAGACCGACCCCGGAGACGTCGCCAGCGATCTCTGGTTCGCCAGCGCATTTCCTGAAACGCCCTATGGCCGGCATCCGGATGGAACGACCGACAGCGTGTCCGCCCTGACGACCGAGGACTTGCGCGCCATTATGCCCGCCGCCCTGAACCCGGCCGCCGCCTTTGTCGGCGTGGTTGGCGATATCGACGCCGTGGCGGCTGGTGTTCTGATCGACCGGCTGCTCGCGGACCTGCCTGAAGCGGCGCCTCCAGCCCATGACGTGTTCGATGTGGCGGCGCAGGGAGGGGTCGAGGTCGTGCGCATGGAAGTGCCGCAGTCGGTGGCGATATTCGGCCATCAGGGACTGTTGCGCGCCGATCCTGATTTCATCCCGGCCTATGTTATGAATTACACGCTGGGCGGCGGCGGCTTCATATCGCGCCTGACGAGTGAAGTGCGTGAGAAGGAGGGGCTGGCCTATTCGGTCGGCGCCTATCTCTATCCGATGGATCGCGCCGGGCTTTATCTGGGCCAGGTGGCGAGCTCGAACGACCGCATCGCCCGCTCGCTGGAGCTGGTGCGCGCCGAATGGGCCCGCATGGCCGAAAAGGGCGTCACGCCGGAAGAACTGGCGGCCGCGAAGAAATATCTGACCGGCGCTTATGCGCTGCGCTTCGATTCCAACGCGAAGATCGCGAGCGCGTTGGTCGGCATTCAGATGGAGGATCTGGGCGTCGATTACATTAGGAATCGGAATTCGCTGGTCGAGGCTGTGACGGTCGAGGACGTCAAGAGAGTGGCGAAGCGCCTTCTGGACGCCGACGCGCTACATGTCGTCGTGGTCGGCGACCCTGAGGGATTGGACGCCGCGAACTAACCGGCGTTCCACCGGATTTGCGAGTCGCGACTCAGGCGTCGTCATGCTATCCATTGTGGTGTGAACGCACCTGACCGCAATATAAGCCCCTCCGAGCCGGTGCGCGGCCCCGTAGATGCGCCGCGAATCCGCAGGCTCTCGGACGCCGTCGTCAACCGGATCGCAGCCGGTGAAGTGGTCGAGCGCCCCGCCTCCGCCGTCAAGGAGCTGGTGGAGAACGCCATTGATGCGGGCGCCCGTCGGATCGACATCGCCATCGCCAATGGCGGCAAGCGTCTGATCCGCATAGCCGATGACGGTCGCGGCATGACACGCGCAGAACTGCCGCTGGCGCTGGAGCGGCACGCAACGTCCAAAATCGACGGCTCGGACCTTCTGGCCATCCGATCATTCGGGTTCCGGGGAGAGGCGTTGCCGTCCATCGGCGCCGTCGCGCGGCTTTCGATGACATCGCGCGCCGAGGGCGCATCTGAGGCATGGCGGATCGAGGCCGTCGCGGGGCGGATCGAGGCGCCCACCCCCTCGGCGCTCTCCGCCGGGACCATAGTCGAGGTTCGGGACCTCTTTTTCGCAACGCCTGCGCGGCTGAAGTTCCTCAAGACCGACCGGGCCGAGCAGATCGCCGTCGGCGATGTCGTCAAGCGTCTGGCGCTGGCCCATTCGGAGGTCGGGTTCAGGCTGATTGACGCCTCGGAGGAGGGGACCGAGGGCCGGACCCTGTTCAGCGCTCCTCCGGAAGCGGGCGATCTGTTCGACGCGCGTCTCTCGCGTATCCGCCGGGTGATGGGGCGGGACTTCGCCGAGGCCGCCTTGCCGATCGAAGTGGAGCGGGACGGCCTGCGCCTGACCGGCTTCGCGTCGTCTCCGGCTTACAGCCGCGGGGCGGCGACGCATCAGCATTTCTTCGTTCGCGGCCGCCCGGTGAAGGACAAGCTGCTGATCGGCGCGCTGAAGGGCGCCTATACCGACCTCATGCCGCGCGGGCGACACGCCGCCGTGGCGCTGTGGCTGGATGTCGATCCGCAGCAGGTGGACGTGAACGTCCATCCCGCCAAGACGGAGGTGCGTTTTCGCGACGCCGGTTCGGTGCGCGGGCTGATCGTCTCTTCCATTCGTCATGCGCTGGCCGAGGCGGGCGTCCGGTCGCCGCGCTCCGTAAGCATTGGCGCTCTGGGATCGTCGCCGTCGCCCTCCGGTGCGTCGTCGCACGGATTCGCCAGCCCCCGCGCCCGAGGCCCTGCGCCCCTGCCCCGCGGTCTGTCAGAGCGCGCCGCGGAGTGGCAGGCGCCGATCCAGACCACCGCGCCAGTTGAAGGCTGGGCCGCGCCGGAAATCGCTGCTGGGCGGATGGTTGATGACGATCCGGCCGTCGCCGAGGATGCAGGCCCGCTGGGCGTCGCCCGCGCGCAAATCCACGAGACCTACATCGTCGCTCAAACGGCGGACGGGCTGGTTCTGGTCGATCAACACGCGGCGCATGAGCGGTTGGTCTATGAGCGCCTGAAACGGCAGATCGCCGAGAATGGCGTCGCGCGGCAGGCGCTCCTGATCCCTGAGGTCGTCGAATTGGGGGAGGAGGACGCCACGCGGGTTCTAGGTCGCGCCGAAGAACTTCGTCAGGCTGGGCTGTCTATCGAGCCGTTCGGGCCCGGCACCATTTGCGTGCGCGAAACGCCCGCGGTGCTGGGTGAAGCGGACGCCGGGCGTCTGGTGCGCGATATCGCCGATGAATTGGCGGAAACGGGTACCGCGCGCTCCGCCGAGGCGCGGATCGAGACGGTGCTCGCCACTGTCGCCTGCCACGGTTCGGTCAGAGCGGGCCGCCAACTGCGGCTGGAAGAGATGGACGCGCTTTTGCGTGAGATGGAGACGACGCCCAACTCCATGACCTGCAATCATGGACGCCCGACCGTCGCCCGATTGACGCTCGCTGAGATGGAGAAGCTGTTCGAACGCCGCTGAATCCCGCCCTTGGATTGCCATTGCGCGCCGTCCGGCGTAACGGAATGCCGACCTTCCCTGACGCTGAGAAGAACCGCGCCATGCTGACCCATCATCCACTGCGCCATCAATTGGTCGACGAACTGCACGCGCGGCCCTTCACGTCGCTCACGGCCCCGGCGCAGGCGACGCATATCGCCTTCAAGCACCCCTACAACGCGGCTGAGCGCGCGCCGAGCGACGATTTTGAGCATCTCGCCGCGTTCATGGAGCGCCATGGCGGTCCTCGCCCCGCCGAGGATGCGCAGCATTTCTTCCATGATTTCGGGGATTTCAGCCTGAAATGGGAGAGGCACACGGAGTTCGTCACCTACTCCGTCTATGTGGAGGGGGAGGACGCCGCCCCATTTAGCGGCGGTCCCGATCAGTTCTTTCCGCGCGACTGGCTGAACGATGCGCCGGGTCTGGTCGTCTCGGCCGTGCATCTTCATGTCGAGAAGGTGGATGGCGCGGACGCCGCCGAGCGCCGGGTGGACGAGTTGAGAGAGTATTTCAACGAGGAGAGTCTGGCCGCCGCCTATATTTGCGAGAAGGACGGGTTGATCTTCGGCGACTTCAGGATCGCCAAGGACGGATTCACCCGGTTCGTAATTCTGGAGTGCGGCGAGTTGCAGCCGGACCGGTTGGGCCGGGCGGCGCAGCGGATCTTCGAGGTGGAGCACTATCGCGCCATGGCGATGCTGGCCTTGCCGTCGGCGCGAGGGATCGTGCGCAGCCTGTCCAAAATCGACGATCAGCTCTCTGACATCACCGCCACCTTTGCGGCCCATGGCGCCACCGACGCGTTGATGGACCGCCTGACCTCGCTGTCGACCGAGCTGGAAAAGATGTCGAGCGAATGCGCGTTCCGGTTTGGCGCGGCCGGCGCCTACGCCGCCATCGTCAACCAGCGAGTCGAAATTATGCGGGAAGAGCGCGTTCAGGGCGCGCAGCTCTTCAGCGAATTCATGATTCGCCGATTCCATCCCGCCATGCGCACCTGCCGTTCGGCTGAAAAGCGGCTTGAGGAGGTATCGAGCCGGGCCTCGCGGGCGGCCAACCTTCTGCGCACGCGGATCAATCTGTCGCTGCAGGAGCAGAACCGGAAGCTGCTGGTCTCGATGAACAAACGCGCGGGTCTGCAACTGCGCCTTCAGGAGACGGTCGAGCTCTTGTCCTTCGTCGCCATCTGCTATTCCGGCGTCGGATTGCTGGGCTTCCTGCTGGCGCCGGTGGGAGAGACCGTGGGCCTGGATCAGTCGCGCGTTACCGCGATGCTGGTGTTGCCGGTGATCACAGCGGTTCTGTTGCTGGCGCTTTGGGTGCGCCGCCGCCAGAAGCGACTGGAATCAGAGGAAAGCGGAGAGCACGAGACCCAGTAACAGCAGAAGCCCCGCGTCGCGGTTGGACCGGAAAAGGCGCAGGCAGAGCGCCGGATCGTCGATTTTCAAGGACGCGGTCTGCCAGGCCAGATGCGCTCCGAACGCGGCAAGTCCCAGCCAGGCGGGCCAGTCCAGCCCCGCCATCCAGATCGCCGCCGCGAAGAACAGGGTGGCGGCACCGGAAAAGCCGATCATCCACGGCAAGGGGTGCTCGCCGAACTTCAGCGCTGTGGATTTCACCCCGATCAGGGCGTCATCCTCGCGATCCTGATAGGCGTAGATCGTGTCATAAGCCAACGTCCATGCAATCGCGCCGACATAAAGCGCCAGCGGCGGCCAATCGAAGCCGCCGGTCAACGCGACCCAACCCACCAGCACGCCCCAATTGAACGCGATCCCCAGAAAAATCTGCGGCCAATAGGTGAAGCGCTTCATGAAGGGATAAATCGCGACCGGCCCCATCGCGGCGAAGCCCAGCAGGATCGCCGGCATGTTCATCGTCAGCAGGATCGCCAGCCCGATCGTCAGCAGCGCTCCCAGAAACAGCGCCGCCTGCGCGACCGTCACCCGGCCAGATGGGATCGGGCGGGACCGGGTGCGAGCGACCTGAGCGTCGAAATTGCGATCTACGATGTCATTGATCACGCAACCCGCGCCCCGCATCACGAAGGATCCGAGCGCAAAGGCGACGACCAGCCAGAGCGCGTGGTCGCGCCAGCCGACCGACGCTACCGCCAAAGCCAGCCCATGCCAGCAAGGCAGCAGCAGCAGCCATGTGCCGATCGGGCGGTCGGCCCGCATCAGCTGCAGATAAGGGCGGGCGGCCTCCGGCGCATAGCGATCGACCCAGTTTTGGGCCGGGGCGTCGGCCACCGTTCCCTTCGTGGGGGGCTGGCTGGTCATTCCTCGCCCGCATCTCCCGCAGGGTCGCCGGGAAGGGCGCGGTGGCGGCGCATGCGGTTTGCCGACCGTATCAAGTCGTCTCTCGCCTGCAGCGACAAGTCCTGCAGAATCTTTTCCTGCGTTGCGATGAGATCCTCGCGATACTCGCTCGTCTCGTCGATCGCCAACCCCTCTGCGACAACAAGCAAGGCATCGCGATGGGCGAACCGGGCGAGCAGCGCCTCGGCGAGGTCGATGCGAAGCGCGCAATCGTTGGGGCCGAGCTTCAGCGCTCGGCGGTAGGCGCTCTCCGCCATGGCTCTCTCACCGTTCCCCCAAAGCGCCCGGCCCATCAGTCGATGCGCATTCGGTGACGCGGGGTTCAGCTCCAACGCGCGCATGACGACCGCAAGGCCAGCGTTGACGTCGCCCGCGACGGTGATCAGGAAGGTGGCGACTTCCTCCAACGCATTCCAGTTGCAAGGTTGCAACCTTAGCGCCTCCTCGTACCGCCAGCGCGCCGCTTCAAAGTGCTTACCTTTTACGAGGTCCCGGGCCGATGTCAGGGGCGCCGCCAGCGCGTCCAACCGATCGGCCGAGCACAATTCGTCTATAAGCGCCCCGGTGGCCTTGTTGGAGCTCTTCGTGACCGCGCGGGTCATAAGAGAGTCCGGGTCGATGGTCGGCTTGAAAAGCCAGACGCCATCCCGCGCCTCGGCCCATCGGTCGACTTGCGCGAAATTCAGGCCGGCTGCGACAGAACCGCCGAATCGTTGATATTCCAGAGCTTCGCCCTGCTCCGGCTCGTCCGAACGGCCATAATCGGTAAAGAGAAGCACGCCGTTAGGCGCTAGCGCAGTCGCGAGTTGATCGAGCAGCGAGACGGCGCCGTAGTTGTCGAGATTGACCCTGGTAAGCGTGTCGTCTTCGGATGGCGGTAGCGTTTCGGCGAATGGCGCATCAACGCGGGGTGAAGGGACGAACCGCGCGTCTAAAACGAGAGCCTTAAATATTTGGGCCAGCCGTGGATCGGGTGCGTCGTTCAGCTTTTCGATGGCGGCCCGCAACTCATCGACATCGCCGTCGAAGTATCTGTCCAGTTCAACCGCGTCGTCCAGCCCGGCGCGCGCTTCCATTTCCCACGCGTCCGTTCCGCGAAAGGCTCGGATTGAGAAAGGCAGCGAATCAAGAAGGTAGTTGGCGAATACGCCGTGATAGTTGTCGGGCGCCTCGCCGGCCGTCGCTAATTGGTCTGCGAGTGGCCTCGTCGCATCTACGCGGATCAGAGCAAGTCGATCGCCGTGCGCCTCGAAAATATCGAGCTTGCGCATGTCGTCCAGCATCGCCTCGGAACCATCAGTGATGACAAACCGCGTGGCCAAGTAGGTCGCGGGAGAGTGTACGGCCAGCCGATCGAGAAGAATTTTTGCAAATACGCCGGATCCCGCGCCGATCTCGAGCAGCCTAAACGGTCCGCTCGCCTCGGTTTCAGACCAATGCGCCAGTAAAATTCGAGCGTAATCGTCGGCCAGCCGGCCGCTGGAGGTTGCTCCATACGGCACTTCGCCCTCTAGGAACGCGCTGACTCCGCGCTCTTTCCAGAAGGCCCGCGCCAGCCTTAGGTCGAGCGAACGCCATAGTGGCGTGTAGTCCTCCAGAATGCGCTTGGGCTCCGGCGAGAGAGCGATGAAGCCGAGCAGATCGTCGTCTGTCAGGGTAGGCGCGGCGTCGGGAGCGGCCAAATTCATGCTAATTCTGTCAGCTTTTCTTGGTGTCGATTCCCAAGACTGGCCAACAAGATTTGCCGAGCCTTCCCTGGATACACACTAGATATCTACTAAGAGATCTAGGTTTTGGACCTGTCGTACTTGCGGATGGAATCTTCAACAAACCGCATCAGTTCCCGCTCATTGCGTTTTTGATCGGCTTTGATGGTCGATTCCGAAAGGCGACCATAGGCGTGCTTCTCAAGCTTGGACAGGCGCTTTTGGTTGCCGTCGATGAGTTTTTCCATTGCTGAAAAGCGCCGGTAAAGGTTTCGATCCAGATTGTCATGCATTTTATCAAGCTGCTTGTGCATCCGATTAATACGCTGCACAAGTTTCTTGAAGTCTCGATCCTTTGCGCAAGACATTGTCCGCCTCCCCTTTTGCGGTTGGTTCAATTATAGCGTGAAATGCGTTCAGGAGGCGAGAAATCTTTGATGGGCGGCGTTGGAAAAACTCCGAATATCAGGCTGTTCGTTGAATCTGACCTGTCGGCCTTGGCGGAAGTCGTGCTCAATCGAGAGCAGGCGCACTACCTCTTTGGCGTGATGAGGCTGGGGCAAGGCGACTCGCTGCTCCTGTTCAATGGCCGGGATGGAGAGTGGGAGGCCGAGGTCGCGCAAGCGGGCAAACGCGTTGGAACGTTGACGTGCGGTATGCAGACCCGCACGCAGGAGACGCCCCCAGATATTTGGCTGCTGTTCGCTCCTTTGAAAAAATCCCGCACGGATTTCGTGGCTGAGAAAGCAGCCGAGCTAGGTTGCCGTCGCGTCGCGCCAGTCTTTACCAGCTTCACCAATTCCGGACGGGTCAATGTGGACCGGCTGCAGGCCCATGCGGTGGAGGCGGCCGAGCAATGCGGCCTGTTGACGGTTCCTGAAATCGCCGAAGCCGCGCCGCTGACCAGGGTTCTCGACGGCTGGGACGCGTCCCGTCGCCTGCTGTTCTGTGATGAGCGCCGCAACGCGCAGCCGGCGATGGAAGCGCTGGCCGCCGCCCCGGACGGACCTTGGGCGGTGCTGATTGGACCAGAGGGCGGCTTCTCGGCGGAGGAGGTCGAGCGATTGCGCGCCGCTTCGTTCGTCACGTCCGTCTCGCTGGGGCCTCGCGTCCTGCGCGCCGATACTGCGGCGGTGGCGGCGCTCACTCTCTGGCAGGCGGCGAAGGGGGATTGGGGATGACCGCGCCTCGGCTGCACGTGGTCCCGGCCATCGCCTGCGACAAAGCGTTGGTCTTACGTCGCGGACCCACTGATCATGTCGCCAGCATTCTGTGGGACCGGGCGACCAACGAATTTCAGCTCGGCCAATGGCTGAAGGGTCGAATCTATGAGCACCGCTCCGATCTGGCGCCGGATGGAAGGCACATGATCTACTTTGCGGGCAAGGGAATTCGCTGGTGGACGGCAGTCTCTCGTGCGCCATGGCTGACGGCGCTGGCGTTTGAGCCGCAGAACCATACCTGGCATGGAGGCGGGGCATTCACCAAGGATGGCTGCGCCTGGCTGAATGGGGACGGTGACTTTTCTGGTGGCGCGCCGGACGGCCTAACGCAGGCGAATCCGTCCGCCTACCCCCATGGAACCGACGGGTTTCATATGGGCGAACTTTACGCGGCGATGATGGAGCGCCGCGGTTGGCGGCACGCTGAAGGGGAACGATATGACGCCCGGCTCGACAAGCAGTTCGCCGGTGACTGGCGGCTGGAGCTTGAGTTTGATGTCGGGCGAATGAACCGCTCGATTATCTCGAACAAATACAAATTGACTCATGCGGAGTTGGGGTGCGTCGCAGACACACGGGACTGGGAATGGGCCGAGCCATGGGCGGACGGCCTGCAAATCGCTGCGCGCGGTGGGCTGCATTTCGTTCCGATGCTCAGCGAAGGACCGGGCGCGCCGACATTGATCCGGGACTTCGGCGGAATGGAGTTTGAAGAGCGGATCGCACCATATCGCGGCGTGGAAAGATGAGCTTCATTCGCCCGGAAGCGCAACGCGTTCTCGCACGTTGGGCCGGGACCGCAGGCTGGTTAGCCGCGCTTGTCGTCATTCTCTGGGTCGGCGGGACACTCGCGATCTCTGGCGGCTGGCTGGGCTGGGCCGCGCTGATCCTGTTTGCGCCCGTCGCCGGCTATTTCGCCTGGACCGCCTACACAACCGCTCGCCTCGCCGCGAACGTCACCGGACCGGGCTATGTGGAGATTAAGGAGCGGCGCATCCTTTATTTCGGGCCCTATGGCGGTTCGGTCGTGGATATCGAGGCGCTGTCGGGCGTCTCCATCGTCACCACCGATCGCGGCCCGGCGGAGGATGACGCATTCTGGCTGCTGGACCATGATGACGGGCCCGAAGTGATGATTCCCAACGCCGCCAAAGGGGCGGAGGGATTGCTGGACGCCTTCTCGGCCCTGCCCGGTTTCGCCTATGTGAAGGTCATCGAAGCCATGGGATCGACCCGCAACGCCAGCTTCACAATCTGGCGACGGGCGGCGTCTGATGGCCGCCGGGCCTTGAAATCGGACCGCACGATCCACTAATGCTGCGGCGCACCGGGAGTTTTCCGGGCGAGAGGAAGGATCACGCCCATGTCGATACCGCAATCGGGTGGCGGGCCGATCGAGAGCCGCGATCAGCTTGTCGAGTTCCTTTCCTCAGGCTGCAAGCCGAGCGATCAGTGGCGGATCGGAACCGAGCACGAGAAGTTCGGTTATCGCCTCTCGGACCATTCCCCACTTCCTTACGAGGGCGCCTGTTCGGTGCGCGCCATGCTGGAAGGGCTTCGCGATCAGTTCGGCTGGGCGCCAGTGCTGGAAGGCGGCAACATCATCGGCCTGACCAAGGACGGCGCGAATGTCAGCCTAGAGCCGGGCGGGCAGCTGGAGCTTTCCGGCGCGCCGCTGAAAACCATCCATCAAACCTGTGACGAGGTGCACACCCATCTGGCCGAAGTGAAGACGGTGGCCGACCGGATCGGCGCCGGGTTCATCGGTCTCGGAGCGGCGCCCGAATGGGCGCATGAGGACATGTCGGTGATGCCCAAGGGCCGCTACGGCATCATGACTGGCTATATGGGCAAGGTCGGCACGCACGGGACCCAGATGATGTACCGGTCCTGCACCATCCAGGTGAATCTCGACTTCGCGTCAGAGCCCGACATGGTCAAGAAGATGCGGGTGGCGCTGGCGTTGCAGCCGATCGCTACGGCGCTTTTCGCCAATTCGCCGTTCTTCGAGGGGAAGCCCACCGGGTTCGCCTCCTACCGCGCGCGGATCTGGCGCGACGTGGATGCTGACCGCACCGGCATGCTGCCCTTTGCTTTCGAGGACGGGTTCGGGTTTGAGCGCTATGTCGATTACGCGCTGAACGTCCCGATGTATTTCGTCTATCGGGATGGAAAATACATCGATGCCTCCGGCCAGTGCTTTCAGGATTTTCTGAATGGCGAACTGGAGGCGGCGCCGGGCGTCACGCCGACGCTGAGCGACTGGGCGGACCACCTGACCACGATCTTCCCAGAGGCGCGGCTGAAACAGTTCATCGAGATGCGCGGCGCCGATGGCGGCCCATGGCGGCGCATCTGCGCGCTTCCCGCTTTCTGGGTCGGGCTGATCTATGACCAGGGGGCGCTGGACGCGGCCTGGGACGTCGCCAAGGGCTGGACGGATGAGGATCGAGACCAGTTGCGCTTTGACGCCGCAGAGAAGGCGCTGGGGGCGGAGGTGGCCGGAAGGTCGGTGCGGGATGTGGCGGCCGAGCTATTGGATATCGCTGATACGGGCCTGCGCGCCCGCGCCGAATCCCACTTCGTCGACGCCAATGAAAGCCACTTCCTGAATGCGCTGAAAGAGGTGGTCGAAACCGGCCAGACCCTGTCCGACGAGCTGCTGGCGAAATACCATGGCGAGTGGGGCGGCGATCTCAGCCGGGTCTACGACGAATACAGTTACTAGCTCGGTTTGTTACGCCGCCGAGCCGCCAATCGTCAGCCCGTTGATCAGCAGGGTCGGCTGGCCGACGCCAACCGGCACGCCCTGTCCGTTCTTGCCGCAGGTGCCGATCCCCGGATCCAGCTTCATGTCATTGCCGATCATCCGCACCTGATGCAGCGCTGTGGGGCCGTCGCCGACCAGCGTGGCGCCTTTGACCGGTCGTCCCACCTTGCCGTCTTTCACCCGATAGGCCTCGGTGCAGGTGAAAACGAATTTTCCGTTGGTGATGTCCACCTGTCCGCCGCCGAACCCGACCGCGTAAATCCCGTCCTTCACCGCCGCGACCACGTCCGCCGGGTCGGCCTCTCCGCCCAGCATGATCGTGTTGGTCATGCGCGGCATCGGAATATGGGCGTAGGATTGCCGTCGGCCGTTGCCGGTGGGCGCAACGTTCATCAGCCGGGCGTTCTGCCGGTCCTGCATGTATCCGACCAGTGTGCCGTCCTCGATCAGCACGTTGCGGTTGGTGGGCGTGCCTTCATCATCCACCGTCAGGCTGCCGCGCCGGTCGGGGATCGTGCCGTCATCGATCACGGTGACGCCCCGCGCGGCGACCTGGCTGCCCATCAGTCCCGCGAAGGCTGAGGTTCCCTTGCGGTTAAAATCGCCCTCCAGCCCGTGGCCGACCGCCTCGTGCAGCATCACGCCGGGCCAGCCGGCGCCCAGCGCCACCTCCATCACCCCGGCGGGCGCGTTTTCGGCCTCCAGATTCACCAGCGCGATCCTGAGCGCCTCATCCGCCATCGCGCGCCAGTTCTCGCCTTTCAGCATGTCGTCATAGCCGAATCGGCCACCACCGCCCGCATGGCCCGATTCGCGCCGCCCGTCCTTTTCCACGATCACGCTGACATCCATGCGCACCATCGGCCGCGTGTCGGCGTAGCGCGCGCCATCGGGCCGCAGGATCTCCACCTCTTGCAGCCCGCCCGAGATATTGGCCGAGACTTGCGCCACGCGACTGTCCTTGTCGCGCAGATAGTCGTCGATTTCCCGCAGCGTCTCGACCTTGGTGGCGAATACGGGTCCGGCCAGCGGGTCGATGGGCGCATAAAGCCGCTGATTGGTCCGGGCGGGTCCGGTCTCCAGCGTTCCGCCGCCGTCGCGCGCCGCAAGTTTCGCGGTCTCCGCCGCCCGTTTGACCGCCGCGATAGAGGTCTCGGAGGAGTGCGCGTAACCCGCCGCCTCTCCGCGCACTACGCGCAAACCAAACCCTTCAGCCGAATCATAGGCCGCGTTACGAAGCCGCCCGTCGTCGAAGGACAACGATTCAGAGCGCCGCCGCTCCAGAAAAATCTCTCCGTCATCGGCGCCTGTCGCGGCGTCCCGAAGGGTTGTCAGCGCCTCTCCCTCATCAAGCGATGATTCGAATGGGCGAAACGGTTCATGGTCCAGAGGCATGTCGGAAATGTCTTTCATCGATGTTGCGGGCGCGGGCGTGATATCGCGGGCGCGGGGCGGAATTATGGTGCAAAACCCTTGCTCCGCACTATGGTCTATGCTTTTAGCGGGAAATCAAGCGAGGGTGACGGTCGGCGCGGACTGCGCGCGCCATCTCAGGCCCGCCCGAGACAGCAACGGGACGACAGCATGCGCAATACATTTCTCGCCGCCGCCGCGGCGATCGCCACCGGGTCCGTCGCCAACGGCGCTTTGGCGCAGGACGGTATGGAGCGGATCGGAAAACCCGTTCCGGGCGGTGTGAATTTCCAGCCCGCGGCGTCCGAAGTGATGCGCGACCTCACCTGGTATGACTCGCTGCTGCACTTCTATCTGTTGCCTGCGATCGTGATTTTCGTCTGCGCTCTGCTGGTATGGGTGTTCATTCGCTACAACGCCAAGGCCAATCCTGAGCCGAAGCGCTTCACTCACAACATGGTCGTCGAGGTGGTCTGGACCGTCGTTCCGATCATCATTCTGGTGCTGATGATCGCCCCGTCGCTGCGCATCCTCTATCAGCAAATGGTCATTCCGGAGTCCGAGATCACCATCAAGGCGACAGGCAACCAGTGGTACTGGACCTACGAATATCCGGATCTCGAGCTGGAATTCGACGCCGCCATGTTGGCGAAGGAGGATCTGGCCGAGAACGGCTATATGGAGGACGAGTACCTGCTGGCCGCCGACACGGCGATCGTCGTGCCGGTGAACACCAATATTCGCCTTCAGATCGCCGCTTCGGACGTAATCCACAGCTTTGCTCTTCCTGCTCTTGGCCTGAAGATGGACGGCGTTCCCGGCCGTCTGAACGAGACCTGGTTCAATGCGGAGAAAGAAGGCGTCTATTTTGGCCAGTGCTCTGAGCTTTGCGGCACACTGCATTCCTACATGCCGATCTCGCTGCTTGTGGTCTCGAATGACGAATACGAGGACTGGGTCGCCGATCAGCAATTCGCGCAGGGCGTGACGCCGAAGGACGCGACCAAGCTCGCCTCGGCGGACTAGGCGATCAGGCTGGATCGATATAGGCGATGACCACTTTGGACAGAACCGCTGCGCTGGACGCGCTGGGAACGGCGCAAGAGGCCGAACCGCGCGACTACTGGGCGCTTCTGAAGCCGCGCGTGATGTCGCTGGTGGTGTTCACCGCGCTGGTTGGTCTGGCGGCCGCGCCCACGGGCGTGCATCCGGTCGTCGCCTTCGCCTCGATCCTCTGCATCGCGGTTGGCGCCGGCGCCTCCGGCGCTCTGAACATGTGGTGGGACGCGGATATCGACGCCGTGATGGCGCGCACGCAAAAACGACCTGTGCCCTCAGGCCGTGTGACGCCGGAAGAGGCGATGGGCTTCGGCCTGGGCCTGTCGGTGATCGCCGTCACGATGCTGGCGGTCTTCGCGAATTTTCTGGCCGCCGGACTGCTGGCCTTCACCATCTTTTTCTACGCGGTGATCTACACGATGTGGCTGAAGCGCTCGACGCCGCAGAACATCGTGATCGGAGGGGCCGCAGGCGCGTTCCCGCCGATGATCGGCTGGGCGGTCGCGACAGGTGGCGTCTCGGTCGAATCCATCCTGATGTTTCTGGTGATCTTCCTGTGGACGCCCCCGCATTTCTGGGCGCTGGCGCTGTTCCGGAACGAAGATTACAGCAAGGCGGGCGTGCCTATGCTTCCCGTCGCAGCCGGGGACGCCGCCACCCGCAAGCAAATCTGGCTCTACACCGTCGTTCTGGCGCCGATCTCTTTCGCGCCCGCCTTCACCCAGATTGGCGGCCCGATCTATCTGGCGACCGCGATCTGGTTCAACGCGGCCTTCATCGCCGCCGCCTGGCGCGTCGCGCGCCGGGACGAGGCGGCCTCGACCGCGGATAAGCATCGCGCGGAAAAGAAGATGTTTGGCGTCTCGATCGTCTATCTGTTCGCGCTGTTCTGCGCCCTTGGCGGAGAGGCGATCCTGCGAGCGGTCATTGGCGATTACGCCCCTTGGCTGGTCCTGTTCTGAGGATGGTGGATATGCCTGATCCGAAAGAGCATGAGCTCCACAAACGCCGCAAAGGGCGGAACTATGCGCTGCTGGCCGTGCTGGCGGGTTTTGTGCTGCTGATTTTCGCGGTCACCATCGTCAAGCTGGGCGACGCGGCGGGCAATCCGTCGGCGATCGCGTGGTGAGGGCATGAGCGGAACGCGCAAATCCTCCCTAAGGACAGTCGCGCCACTACTGGGCGTGATCCTGTTCATGGGCGGGATGTCCTTCGCCGCGGTGCCGCTCTACGACATGTTTTGCCGGGTGACTGGCTGGGGCGGCGCGACCAGCGTGGCCGGGGCCGCGTCCGGCACTGTGCTGGAGCGCACGATCAATGTGCGGTTCGACGCCTCGAAAGAGCGTGGCATGCCGTGGGACTTTCGCCCGGCGACCAAAGAGATGACGCTGAAGATCGGCGAGACCGGGCTCGCCTTCTATACAGCGCACAACCCGACCGACCGGCCGATCGCAGGCAGCGCCAGCTATAATGTCGCGCCCTTCGCGGCGGGCGGCTATTTCACCAAGATCGACTGCTTCTGCTTTGAAGAGCAGGTCCTGCAGCCGGGCGAGACGGTTGAGATGCCGGTGACCTTTTATGTTGATCCGGAAATTGTCGAAGATCAGGAAGCGGCTCTCGTGAAGACGATCACGTTGAGCTACACAATGCATGAGATTGATTTGCCTGAAGCGCTCGCCGATGCTGGCGATGCGGCCGCGGGCGGAAAAACGGGGAACGCTGCGCTGAACTGACGGCGCGGGAGGAGAGGGACGGATGGCCCACGAAAAGAACCACGACTATCACATCATCAACCCCAGCCTCTGGCCCTTCACCGGCGCGCTGGGCGCCTTTGTGATGCTGACCGGCGCGGTCAGCTTCTTCCATGGCGGCGCCCCAACAGCGCTTCTGCTTGGCCTGCTGCTGGTGATCTTCACCATGATCGTCTGGTGGATCGACGTGGTGAAGGAAAGCCACGCGGGCGATCACACACCGGTGGTGCAGATCGGTCTTCGCTATGGCGTCATCATGTTCATCGCCTCTGAGGTGATGTTCTTCCTCGCCTGGTTCTGGAGCTTCTTCAAACACGCCATTTACCCCATGCAGGGCGAATGGCCGCCGGTCGGAATCGAGACCTTCGACGCCTGGCATCTGCCGCTGATCAATACGCTGATCCTGCTGACTTCGGGCGCGACGGTGACCTGGGCGCATCACGCTCTGCTGGAGGATGACCGCCACGGCCTGAAATGGGGCCTGATCCTGACCGTGGTTCTTGGCGCGCTGTTCACGCTGCTGCAGGCCTATGAATACAGCCACGCGGCGTTCAGCTTCGGCGGCAACATCTACGGCGCGAACTTCTTCATGGCGACCGGGTTCCACGGCGCGCATGTGGTCATCGGCACCATTTTCCTGGGTGTCTGTCTTGGCCGCGCCCTGAAGGGACATTTCTCGCCTGAGAAGCATATCGGCTTCGAGGCCGCCGCCTGGTATTGGCACTTCGTCGATGTCGTCTGGCTGTTCTTGTTCGCCGGCATCTATATCTGGGGCGGCTGACGCGCGATCAGATATAACGAGAGTTTGGGAGCCCGCGCCGTATCAGGCGCGGGCTCCGTCGTTCGGAGAGGTTGGAGATGAGCCGGGTAAAGGGACGGGTGGCCGCGACCATCGCGCTTGGCCTGATCGGCTCGGCTGTTCTTTGCGGGCTCGGCCTCTGGCAGGTGCAACGACTGGCCTGGAAAGAGGCGCTGATCGCAGAGCTGGGCGCGCGGCTGACGGCCGCCCCGACCGCGCTGCCGGCCACACTGGACCAGGAGGCGCATGAGTTTCGCCGGGTTGAGATTACCGGCCGCTTCAGCAGGGCGGAGGGCGCGCACGGCTTCGCCGATATCGCCTACCTGATGACCAAGCGGCCCTGGGGCGCTGGATACCGTGTGATCCAACCGTTCGAGACTACGGGCGGGCGGGTTGTTCTGGTCGATCGTGGTTATGTCCCGGTGGCTCAGAAGAACGATGGTGGGCGCGCGGCGATACCCACCCCGCCGCCGGACGGCGAGATCACGCTCGCCGGCGCGCTGCGCTGGCCCGATGACGCCGATGGGTTCAACGACCTGTCGAAGCCGCCCGCGGACAATGTCTGGCTGACGCGAGAAGTGCCGCGCACCGCCCCGCTCTTTGATGCGGAGCCGGTTCTGGTTGTGGCGGAGACGTCGACGGCCCCCGACGGCGCGGAGTTTCCGATTCCGTTGCCGGTCGCGGTGAACCTGCCGAACGATCATCTGCAATACGCCATCACCTGGTTCACGATGGCGGCGATCTGGGTCGGGTTCGCGATAGCGCTGGTGCGCCGGGCGCGACGGCGGTCCGCGGAGGGCTAGCGGAGATTGCGGCGCGCGGCACGCCGGTCTATAGCGGTGCGCGGATTTTTGGCGGGGGAGAACGCCTTGAAATATGTCAGCACGCGGGGCGCGGCCCCGGTTCTGGATTTCGAAGAGACGATGCTGACCGGGCTGGCCCGCGACGGCGGCCTCTATGTGCCCGCCGCGTGGCCGGTGCTGTCGCTCGATGAGATCGCTGGATTCGCCGGCCAACCTTACGAGGCGGTCGCCGAGGCTGTGATGCGCCCCTTCATCGGCGACGCGTTCGGTGAGCAGGAGTTCCGCGACATCATCGCCCGCGCCTATGCGAATTTCGGCCATATCGCGCGGTGCCCACTGGTGCAGATCGGCCCGAACGACTGGGTGCTGGAGCTGCACCACGGACCGACCCTCGCCTTCAAGGACGTGGCGATGCAGCTGATCGGGCAGCTGTTCGAGACGGCGCTGACCCGCAGGGACAAACGGGCAACCATCGTCGGCGCCACGTCGGGCGATACCGGATCGGCGGCGATTGAGGCGTTCAAGGGGCTCGACGCAGTCGACGTATTCATCCTTTATCCGCATGGCCGGGTGTCCGAGGTGCAGCGCCGCCAAATGACGACGCCGTCCGAGGCGAATGTCCACGCATTGGCCGTCGAAGGCGATTTCGACGACTGCCAGGCGCTGGTCAAGGCGATGTTCAACGACTTCAAGTTCCGTGACAAGGTCGGCCTCGCGGCGGTGAACTCGATCAACTGGGCGCGGGTGCTGGCCCAATCCGTCTACTACTTCACCGCCGCCGTCGCGCTTGGCGCGCCTAGCAGGAAAGTCTCTTTCTCCGTCCCCACCGGCAATTTCGGCGACGTCTTCGCCGGGCTGGTGGCCAAGCGCATGGGCCTGCCCATCGACCGGCTGCTCGTCGCGACGAACGAAAACGACATCCTGCATCGAACGCTGCAAACCGGCGCCTACACCCGCACCGGTGTGACGCCCACCATCTCGCCTTCGATGGACATTCAGGTCAGCTCGAATTTCGAGCGGTTGCTGTTCGAGCTCTATGACCGCGAGGGCGCCGCCGTGGCCGGTTTGATGGAGGTGCTGTCTTCCGCCGGCGCCTTCGCTCTGTCGCAGGGCGCGCGCGAAAAGCTGGCGGAGGAGTTCGACAGCGCCCGCGCCGATCAGGCGGAGACCTCAGCTACCATCGCGCGCATCCGCGCGGAGACGGGGCAGATTCTGGACCCCCACACGGCGGTCGGCGTGAAGGCGGCATCCGATGTGCGCCGCGACGTCTCCGTTCCTATGGTCGCTCTCGGCACCGCCCATGCGGCCAAGTTCCCTGACGCCGTCGAGGCCGCCTGCGGCGTGCGCCCGCCCTTGCCGCCGCGGATGGCTGACCTTTACGAGAGGGAAGAACGGCTTACCGTGGTTCCAAACGACCTGAAGGCCATCGAGTCCCTGATCAAAAAGGCGCGAAACGCGTGACCGTCCAGCTCCATACGCTCTCCAACGGCTTCCGCATCGTCACCGAACGGATGCCAGGTCTCGCCTCGGCCTCTCTCGGCGTCTGGGTCGCAGCGGGCGGCCGGCATGAGCGGGAAGACGAGAACGGCGTCGCCCATTTCCTTGAGCATATGGCGTTCAAGGGCACCGAGCAGCGCACCGCCCTTCAAATCGCCGAAGAGATCGAGGATGTGGGCGGATATCTGAACGCCTACACCAGCCGGGAGGCGACCGCCTACTACGCCCGCGTGCTGGAGGAGGACGCGCCGCTCGCCCTCGACGTTATCGCCGACATTCTGCTGGCGCCCGCCTTCGCTGAGGAGGAGATCCAGCGCGAGCGCGGCGTGATCCTGCAGGAGATCGGGCAGGTTCTGGACACGCCCGATGACGTGATTTTCGACTGGCTGCAAGAGGCGGCGTTCCCCGATCAGCCCATGGGGCGCTCCATTCTCGGCCCCGCCGAGCGAGTGCGGGCGTTTGGGCGCGGCCACCTGACGGATTTCGTCGGCGCGCATTACACGCCAGGCCGGATGATCCTGTCCGCCGCCGGCGCGGTGGACCACGACCAGATTGTCAAACAGGCGGAAGCGCTGTTCGGCGACATGGCTGCGGGAGACGCCGGCGAGGAAGGCGCGGCGCGCTACGCTGGCGGTGAGCGCCGCAAGGTCAAAGAGCTTGAGCAGGCGCATTTCGCCCTTGCCCTGCCGGGGCCCGGCTATCGCGACCCGGATTTCTATGCGGCGCAGGTGTTCTCCATCGCCTTTGGCGGCGGCATGTCGTCCCGCCTGTTTCAGGAGGCGCGAGAGAAGCGCGGCCTTTGCTACTCGGTCTACGCGCAGGCGGCCGGATACTCCGACATCGGGATGACCACCATCTACGCGGGCACAGGCCGGGATGAGATCAAGGGCCTGGCCGAGCTGGCGGTCGATGAGCTGAAGCGCGCCACCGAAGACCTGACCGCGGCCGAAGCCTCCCGCGCGCGCGCGCAGATGAAGGCGGGGCTGCTGATGGGGCTCGAGTCCCCGGCCGGCCGTTGTGAGCGGCTGGCCCGCAGCCTGATGGTCTGGGGGCGCGTGCCGCCGCTGGAGGAGACGGCGGCGAAGATCGATGCGGTGGATCTGACAGCGACCCGCCGCGCCGCCGAGCGTCTGGCGACAGGCGCGCCCGCGATGGCGCTTTACGGGCCGGTGGCCATGGCGCCCGAGGCCGATGCCCTTGCGGCGCGGCTGGCCGCCTGAGAGCGCCGTCGCTGACATGTTCTGGCGCGATGACAACCAACGTATCGAAATCGCGACGGAAAGGCTTGTTCTGCGTCCGCCGCGTCAGGACGATTTCGACGACTGGTCCGGTCTGAGGCGCGACAGCCGGGACTTCCTGACCCAGTGGGAGCCGCTCTGGGCGCCCGACCATCTGACGCGCGACGCATTCAGACGCAGGGTGAACTGGGCGTCGCGCTCGATCCGTGAGAAACGCGCCCATCCCCTGTTTATGTTTCGCACTCGCGACGGCGCCCTGGTCGGCGCGGTTACGTTGGACAATATGCGACGCGGCCCGTCGATGGCGGTGACCGTCGGCTATTGGACTGGAGAGCGCTACGCCCGGCGAGGGTATATGCAGGAAGCGCTTTCGGCGGCGCGCGACTTCGCCTTCAGCGAGCTTGACGTCAGCCGGTTGGAGGCCGCCTGCCTGCCGGAAAATCAGGCGTCTCGCCGATTACTCGAGAAATGCGCGTTCAAATACGAAGGCGTCGCGCAGGCTTATCTGCAAATCAACGGCCGCTGGCGTGACCATGTGCTTTATGCGGCGCTGAGAGAGGACAGGCGCGGTCCCTCCGCCGCCAGGTGACGGCCGCTCCTCAGGCGCTGCCGCCGATGGAGGACAGCATCGCCGGGTCCACGCCGATTTTTTGCAGCGCTGCGCCCCACTTGTCGTTGTCGTCCTCGCCGAACAGAAGCGTGTCATCCGCCTCGCAAAACAGCCACCCGTTGCGCTGAAGCTCATCCTCCAGCTGGCCCGGCGCCCAACCGGCGTATCCCAGGGCCAGCATGCTACGGCTCGGCCCTTCGCCATTGGCCATCGCCCGCAGAATGTCGATCGTGGCGGTCAGGCAGACATCCTGGGCGACGTGCAGAGTCGACTCTTCGGCGCCAAAATCGGCGCTGTGCAGCACGAAACCGCGCCCCATCTCGACCGGTCCGCCATAATGGACGCGGATCGTGTTCAGGTTCGGCGCCAGCGGAATACTCAGCTGAGTCAGAAGCTCATCGAAAGACAGGTTGTCGGCGGTCTTGTTCACCACGAGACCCATCGCGCCATCCTCGGAATGGGCGCACAGATAGATCAGAGTCCGATCGAAACGGGGATCGCCCATGCCAGGCATGGCGATCAACAACCGCCCTTCAAGGCTTTCGCCAACCTCGTCCTCGCTAAGACCCGCCAGGTCCGGTTCGTCTTCGTCATGCGACTCGCTCATACGTAGATGATGAGCGGGTAAGCGCCGTCAATCAAGCGTTGCGCGCGAGAACGCCGCTTCGGTCGGAGAACTCCGCCTACTGTCCAAGCAACGTATCCAGAAGCCCGCCTTCCTCTCCGACCTGCACTTTCGCGCCGCTTCCGCCAAGACGCAGCGTGAAACCGCCGCCATCCCTCTGCGGCAGAGGGACGGTCGCAACGGGGGGCGACGCGCCGGGATGAACGGTTGCGGTGGACCCTGTCGTTGGCTGGGGCGCCGGATGAGTGGTCGGCTGGGGCGCGGGCTGCGCGGGCGCGACAGCCGTGGCTGCGTCACGCTCCGCTTTGGCGCGTCGGGCGCGCTCCTCCGCCTCAGCTCTGGCGCGGGCCTGTCGGCGCTGATCTTCCTGCGCCTGCCAATTGGCGTAGACGTCCCTGGATTGATTGATCAGCCGGGCGTGCGTCTCGACCGTCAGGTATCCGGTGGCTTGCATTCCGGCGTCGTTCTGCCAGTTCGTGACCGCGCTGCGCGTGCCAGCCCCGAATATTCCATCGACGCCGCGGGTGGAGTAACCGAGAAGCGTCAACCTGCGCTGCACGGCTCGGCGTTCGGTGCGGCTGAGCGCGATGTCCTTTTCAAGCGCGGCGTGATCGGCAGGGGGCACGGGCGCCGGTTCTGGATCCGCTGGCCGCGCCGGTTGCGCCGGGGCGGCGACGCCACCAGTCGACGGTTGGACCGCGGGCGCTTCAGGTGGGGATGCAACCGCCGCTGGATTCACCTTAAGCGCCCTGCCGTCCTCGACTGGCTCGGGAGAGGTCGGCTCCTCCACGGCGGGCGCCGCGGCCGTCTCCAACGCTTCAATCCGGTTCCGCGCGACGGTGGCGAAGACGCCTCTCGGATATTGCGCCAGATAGGCCTGATAGTCCTCGATCTCGCCGCTGCCCGCGACGGCGTTCCACAGCGCCAGTTCAATCTGCCGCTCATCGAAAGACGGCTGCGTGGCCGCCGGTTCGGGCAGGGATGCGACTTCCACCGGCTCCGGTTCATCCGCCAGATAGAACTCGCCGGTCAGCGAGGTGTTGGTCCAGGGCCGCTGGCGTTCTCCTGTCGTGCGGAATACCTCACCGCGGACGCGGGTCATCATCACATTCACTTCCAACCCCGGCGTTTCGATGTGCTTCAGCAGCGCCTCGGTGAACGGGCTGTGTTTTCCGGTTCCATCCAGCGCCACGTCGCCCGGATCGGTCGCGAACGCGATCATCGTGCCGCCCGCAGGGTTGATTTCGGCCAGTCCGGAGCCCAGCGCGCGCGTCGATCTGGTCGCCCCCATCGAACGGGCGAGTTGCGTCTCGAACGGGTTATCTCGGCAGGCGTCGAGGATGACGATTTTCACCCGCGGCTCTCGATCCATCTGGCGTAGTACGAGATCAATTTTAAGCGCAGAGAAATCCAAGTCCGCTTCATCCTTCAGCTCGGCGTCGACCGGGATCAGATAGTTTTCACCGAAGACCTGCATGCCGTGCCCGGCATAGTAGAACAGCGCGACATCGGCGCCGTCCAACTTCTGGCTGAATTCCCTGACTGCGCGGCGCATGTCCATCAGGCCAAGATCAATGCCGCGGACGACGGCGAAGTCCAGCCGTTCCAAAGAATCGGCGATGGCGCTGGCGTCATTGCCTGGATTCGCCAGCGAGGAGGCGTTTTGATATCCGGCGTTGCCGATGATCAGGGCGACCCGTTTCTCGGCAAGCGCATGGCCTGCAGCCAGCACGGAAACGGCGAAGATTCCGGCGACCAAAAACGCGACGCGGGCGATGTTGCGCGCGAAGATCATATATTCAGGCTCCCCTCACGATTTCGTCAAGTCTCCGCCTATAAGGCGAATTGGTCAAGATTTGACCAGCGTTGTCGCCAAGATGTGACTGCGCTGCGACGTGAGTACGACTATGTTGTCGATATGTTTAAGCGGAACGGAGGCGCAGGCCCATGAGGCGCGTCGCTATAGCAGTTGCATATCTGGCCCTTGGGCTGATCTGTGGGTCGGCGATGGCGGAGGAGTGGCGACAGGCCACGCAATCCTCCGTTCGGCTGATCGAAGGGTCCGCAGGCGCGGACGGCGCGCCAATGGCTGCGCTGGAGTTCCGAATTCGCCCGGGATGGAAAACCTATTGGCGCGTGCCGGGAGAGGCGGGCATCCCGCCAAGCTTCGACTTTTCTGCGTCGCGCAACGTCTCAGCGGTTGAGCCGGTCTGGCCGCGGCCGCACGTGTTCGACAGTTTCGGATTTCAGACCATCGGGTATTCCGGCGTTCTCGTCCTGCCATTGAAAGTGACCCCTGCAGATCCAGCGAAGCCGGTGCATCTGGACGGCGCGTTGTTCTGGGGCGTCTGCTCCGACATCTGTGTGCCTGAGGAGGCCAGCGTTTCGCTTTCTCTGGACGGCGCCGAGACCCCGGGCGCAGGGCCGATCATCGCAGCCGCCGCGGCCGCTGCGCCTGAAAAACTGGGCCCGGAGGCAGCCGCCTGCAGGGTCGCGGGCGCGGGTGATGAGCGGGATTTCACCGCCCGCCTGACGCTGGACCCACCGCCAGAGGCGGCGCCGCTGGTCGTTGTCGAAGGACCCGAAAGCGCCTGGTTCGGACCAGCTTCTGTAGAGGTCAGGGGTGGCGAAGTGCATGTCGCCGCCCAGGTTCAGGTTTATTCGGACAATCTGTGGATCGATCGATCCAGGCTAACGCTGACGGTATTGGCCGGCGGTCGCGCAATTGAAATCGCGGGTTGCGGCTCCGGTCTCGGCTAGCGACGAACCACTCGACGGACGCGCCGGGTGCGGATACTGAGAACGCCCCTGAAACAGCTTTGGCCGCGCTTGCTATGACCGACCTCCTGACCCATCTCGCCACCCGCCGCAGCGTCGTGAACACGCTCCTCGCCGAGCCGGGTCCGGATGACGCGACGCTCTCGGACATGCTGGAACTCGCGGGGCGGGCGCCGGATCACGGCAAGCTGGCGCCGTGGCGCTTCGTGATCTACCCGGCCGGGGATCGTGCGAAAGCCGCGGATTGGCTGGCTGCGCGGGCCGAGGCGCTGGGCGAGGATGTGGAAAAGCGGGTGAAGAAGGCTAGGGGGTTCGCCGCCGCACCGGTCTGCGTCGGCGTCATCTCCACAGCCTCCGCGCATCCGAAGATCCCGCTGTGGGAGCAGGAGCTTTCCGCCGGCGCCGTCTGCCTGAACCTGCTGCACGCCGCCGCCGCTCATGGGTTCCGGGCGCAATGGCTGACTGACTGGTTCGCGTTCGATGCGGAGGCCGCCGCCTATCTGGGCGCCGGGGAATCGGAGCGCGTGGCGGGGTTTGTCCATATCGGCGATTACGCCAATGCGGTTCCCGAACGCGACCGGCCGGATGTCCCGGCGATTACAAGCACATGGGACGCGCCTGGGTGAGGTGTCCGAACATGTAGCGGAAACCGGATGACAGGGTCCGAGATTCAAATCTTGATCCAGTCGATAAGATGCGCGGACTAAACATCTAGCCGACAGCGCTGCGCGCGCTCGCGACTTATGCGATCGAGAACACAAGGCGGCCAGAGAAGATCATACTTCACAATATGCGCACAAAATGCGTGAGCCTGCTGAGATTTTCTTTACACAACACGTTCTAAGCTGTTTGAATTGCGAGCAGTCACGGGATTTGTGCCGCTCTCTAAAGGATGGGATTTGAAACCGACCGACATCACCGACCCGGAATACTTCCATAAAGTTGTCGACTGCCAGTATGCCTGTCCAGCGCACACTCCGGTGCCGGCCTATATTCGCCTGATCGCCCGACAGCGTTACACCGACGCCTACTTGATCAATTGGGAAAGCAACGTTTTTCCCGGCGTGCTGGGCCGGACATGCGACCGTCCCTGCGAGCCCGCATGTCGCCGTGGCCGGGTAGAAAAGGAGCCCGTGGCGATCTGCCGTCTGAAGCGGGTCGCAGCGGACCATAAGGATGAGGTCGCCGATCTCTTGCCAAAGGCGGGACGCCCGAACGGCAAGAAGGTCGCGCTGATTGGAGCGGGGCCAGCCTCGCTGACTGTGGCGCGCGATCTGGCGCCGCTCGGATACGAGTTGCACCTCTATGACGAGCAGGCGAAGGCCGGCGGGTTCATGCGCAGCCAGATCCCGTCATTCAGGTTGCCTGAGACAGTGCTCGACGAAGAGGTCGACTATGTTCTTGATATGGGCGTCACGAAGATCTTCGACACCTATGTCGACAGCATGGCGGCCATTCTCGACAAGAACTACGACGCCATTTTTGTCGGCTGCGGCGCTCCGCGCGGGCGCGACCTTCCCAATCTGCCCGGACGCAAAGAGGTTGACGCCTACATCCATGTCGGGATCGACTGGTTGGCCAGCGTCGCCTTTGAGCATACCGACAAGATTGGCAAGCGGGTCATCATACTTGGCGGCGGCAACACGGCGATGGATTGTTGCCGCACCTCCCGGCGCCTCGGCGGCGAGGATGTCAAAGTCATCGTGCGCAGCCCGTTCGAGGACATGAAAGCCTCGCCGTGGGAAAAAGAAGACGCCATCCACGAGGGCATTCCGATCATCGATAATCACGTGCCCAAGGAGTTCGTCGTGGAGGACGGGCGGCTGGCCGGAATGAACTTCGAAAAAGTCGAGGCGGTGTATGACAAGGACGGCAATCGCAAACTGGTTCCCACGAATGACGATTTAGAGTTCTACCCATGCGATGACGTGATCATCGCCATCGGGCAGGAAAACGCCTTCCCGTGGATCGAAAAGGATACGGGCATTCGCTTTACCAGCTGGGGAACGCCAATCATCAACGACGATGAAACGTTTCAGTCCACCCGTAAGGAAGTGTTCTTCGGTGGGGATGCCGCCTTTGGACCAAGAAACATCATCACTGCGGTCGCGCATGGTCATCAGGCGGCGGTGTCGATCGACCTCTATTGTCAGGGCAAGAAACTCGACAAGCGGCCGCCGCCGCATGTCAATCTGATTAGCCAGAAGATGGGCATTCACGAGTGGAGCTACGATTCCGTGCCCATAACGGACAAGCGCGAAGTCGTGCCGTTGGTAGATCTGAAAAAGGCGCTGAAGGACCGCTCTCTGGAAGTCGAACTTGGCTTTGACGCAGAGGCCGCCTTTGTCGAGGCCGAGCGTTGCCTGAATTGCGACGCCCAGACGGTGTTCAGCGCCGACAGTTGCATAGAATGCGACGCCTGCACGGATATCTGCCCGACGAGTTGCATCAGTTTCGTCAAGAATGCGCCGGAGGACGAATTGCGGGGCCGCCTCTTGGTGCCGGCGGAGAACGAGGAGCAGGATCTCTACGTCTCGGGCGAACTGGAGAGCGGCAAGGTGATGGCTAAGGACGAAGACGTCTGTCTTCATTGCGGGCTTTGCGCCGAACGGTGCCCGACCGCGGCCTGGGACATGCAGATGTTCTTCTACAACACCGCCAAAGCGGCGCCCAACCTGGTGGAGACAACGTGAAACAGATCAAGGGCGTCAACGACTTCGTGGTGAAGTTCGCGAATGTGAACGGCACCGGGTCCGCGTCGGCCAACCACATGTTCGCCAAGGCGATTTTTCGCATGGGCATCCCGGTAAGCCCGCGCAATATCTTCCCGTCGAACATTCAGGGTCTGCCGACCTGGTACGAGGTGCGCGTCAGCTCCAAAGGGTATCTGGGTCGCCGTGGCGGCGTCGATCTGATGGTTTCCGTCAATGCTCAGACCATCGAGCGCGACGTGGCGAGCGTAGAGCCGGGGGGGTATTTCCTCTACGATTCCACCAAGCCTTTGGCGCAGCATTTGAAGCGCGATGATCTGACATATTTCGGCGTTCCGCTGATCGAAATGTGCATGCGGGAATTCAAGGAGCCCCGGCTTCAGCAACTGTTGAAAAACGTGGTCTATGTCGGCGCGCTGGCGGCGCTGTTGGATATCACTTTCCCGATCCTGAAAGACCTGCTCAGCGACCAGTTCAAGGGGAAGGAAAAGCTGATTTCGCCCAACGTTCACGCACTCGAGATGGGCTATCAGTTTGCAACGGAGAACTTCGATTGCCCTCTGCCGATCCGGGTTGAAAAGGGTGGCGATGTGGCGCCGCACATTCTGGAAAGCGAGCATATCCTGATGAACGGCAACACCGCCGCGGCGCTAGGCGCAATCTACGGCGGAGCCACTGTCGCGGCCTGGTATCCGATCACGCCGTCGACGTCAGTTGTCGATGCGTTCTCTAAGTACTGCGAGCGCATGCGGATTGACCCAGGCACCGGAAAAAAGAATTTCGCGATCCTCCAGGCTGAAGACGAACTCGCGGCCATGGGTATGGTTGTCGGCGCCGGCTGGAATGGCGCACGGTCCTTTACGGCCACCTCCGGCCCCGGTCTGTCGCTGATGGGCGAGTTTCTTGGCCTGGCGTATTTCGCAGAAGTTCCTGTCGTCCTGATTGACGTTCAACGATCGGGCCCATCAACAGGAATGCCGACGCGAAGCCAACAATCCGACATTCTCGCCGCGGCTTACGCCAGCCATGGCGACACCAAGCACATATTGCTGTTTCCCGCCACGCCTTGCGAATGCTTCGAGATGACGGTGCAAGCCCTCGATCTTGCCGAGCGCTTTCAAACGCCGGTTATCATGATGTCCGATCTCGACCTCGGTATGAATGACTGGATGTCTCCGCCGCTGGAGTGGGACGATTCCTACGAAATGGATCGCGGTAAGGTTCTCGATGGAGAGGCGCTCGACCGCGCGGAGAAATGGGGCCGATATCTAGACGTCGATGGCGACGGCATCTGCTATCGCACACTGCCGGGCGCGCATCCGGATAAGGGCGCGTTTTTCACCCGTGGATCATCCAAGAACGAAATGGCTGTCTACTCCGAGAGTGGCGACGACTATGTGCAGAACGTCGATCGTTTGCTGCGCAAGTTTGAGACGGCGAAATCTTACGTTCCCGAACCCAAGCCTCATCCGCCGATCGAGGTGAAGAAACCCAAGACCCAAAAGAAGCTCGGCGCGCTGTTTTTCGGCACGTCGGCATCGCCCGCCTATGAGGCCGTCGAAAAACTAGCGGATGAGGGCTATCTCATTGATACGCTGCGAATAAGGGCGTTTCCGTTCCACCGAAGTCTCGATGAGTTCATACACGAGCATGACCAAGTCTTCGTGATCGAGCAGAACAGGGACGGGCAGATGCGGCAGTTGATTATGAACGAATGCCAAGTCGCACCAGATAAACTTACGTCGGTGCTGAACTATTCGGGTATGCCAATCACCGCACGAACCATCGCCGCGCAGATTCGCAAGACCTTGAACACCAAGAGCGACAATGTCGTCCCGCTCCGGCAGGAGACCGTCTGATGTCATACAACAAACCGAAGTTTCGCCATCCGCGCCTGCCCAAGAATGCGCTTGGCTATACTGTCGCCGACTATGACGGGGCGATTTCCACGCTCTGCGCCGGCTGCGGCCATGACAGCATCTCTGCGGCGATACGGAACGCCTGTTTCCTCTCATCAATCGCGCCGCACCGGATCGCAAAGCTCTCAGGCATCGGCTGCTCGTCCAAGACACCCACCTATTTCCTGGGCAGAAGCCACGGCTTTAATTCGGTGCATGGCCGGATGCCGTCGGTCGCCACAGGCGCCAGTGTTGCGAACAGGAACCTTATCTATATCGGATTATCCGGCGACGGCGACACGGCCTCGATCGGGATTGGCCAATTCATCCACCTCATCCGCCGCAACGTCAACATGACCTACATCGTCGCCAATAACGGTTGCTATGGCCTGACCAAAGGGCAGGACAGCGCCACAACCGACCTCGGTTCGGTCAGCAAATACGGCAGCGCGAACAAGTTCGACGCCATCGATTTAGCCAGCCTCGCGCTGTTGCAGGGCGCAAGCTTCGTCGGCCGCAGCTTTTCCGGCGATAAGGCGCAGTTGGAACCCCTGATCAGAGGCGCAATGGCGCATAGGGGGTTCGCCTTCATCGACGTCGTCTCGCCCTGCGTCACCTTCGCCAACCATGCCGGATCGACCAGAAGTTACTCCGCGACGCGCGTGAACCTTGACGCCATGCCGCTCGACTTCGTTCCGATGCGCGAGGAGATCCGCACGCAATACGACGCCGGAACGACCCAGGCCGTCACACTGCACGACGGCTCGGTGATCCATTTGCACAAATCCAGCAAGGAACGCCGGACCGACGACCGCACCGAAGCGATGCTGTCGATGCAAGCCGCAAAGCATGTAGGCCGGGTGCTCACCGGGCTCTTGTACCTCGACCCGAATTCGCGGGATTTGAACCAGACGCTAGAGCTTGCCTCAAAGCCGTTGAACAAACTGAACAAGGATGAGCTCTGCCCGGGCAGCCGGGTTCTGGACAGCATCAATCAGGGCTTGCGGTGATCTGATATTTCTGTCGGCGGCCGCATGATCCGCTGAAATCCCGCCTGGAAATTATTGGGCGGCTATATTCGCTGCTCTCGGGAATTTATTGCGCAACTTGGGAGTTAGACCAGTTCGTTCGAGGGACCAAAAACCAGAGTTATATTGCGCCGCAATGTAAATACTTTACAAATTGACACACATGCGAAGAGAAGGCTTTACTAATTTTCTCAATAATTACAGTATATTATTGACTATTTGACAAATAGCTAGATGTTTGAGCGTGGCAATAAAAGCTGTTTCTTGGCTTTGGCGCCTTCGGGACGTGCGCCGTCCAAACAAACAAAACGCTCAGGGAGGGCATTATGAACAAACTTATCACCAGCCGGCGGAGTCTGCTTAAGGGCTCGGCAGCGCTCGGTGTGGGCTTGGCTGCGCCCACGATCTTCACCAGCAAGGTCTGGGCCGCCGAGTACACCAACGAGCCGACCGGCGACACGGTCACTCTCGGCTTCAATGTGCCGCAAACCGGCGCTTACGCCGATGAGGGCGCCGATGAGTTGCGCGCCTACGAGCTTGCGGTTGAGCATATCAACGCAGGCGGCGGCGGTATGCTGGATACGTTCAGCTCCAAGGCGCTGACCGGCGGCATCAACGGCAAGAAAGTCGCCTTCGTCACCGGCGACACTCAGACCAAGTCCGACGCCGCGCGCGCCAGCGCCAAGCGCATGATCGAGAAAGACGGCGCGATCATGATCACTGGCGGATCGTCCTCCGGCGTCGCCATCGCGGTTCAGGGCCTTTGCCAGGACGCGGGCGTGATCTTTATGGCGGGCCTGACCCACTCAAACGACACCACCGGCAAGGACAAGCGGGCGAACGGTTTCCGCCATTTCTTCAACACCGAGATGTCGGGCGCGGCGCTTGGGCCGGTGATGAAGAATGCGTTTGGCACGGACCGCGTCGCCTATCACCTGACCGCAGATTATACGTGGGGCTGGAGCCAGGAAGGCTCGATCATCAAGTATTCCGAGGCTCTTGGCTGGAAGACCGCCGCCGCGGTGCGCACGCCGCTCGGCGCGGGCGACTTCTCGCAGTACATCACGCCGGTGCTGAACTCCGGCGCCGATGTGCTGGTGCTCAACCACTATGGTCGCGACATGGTCAACTCGCTGACTCAGGCGGTGCAGTTCGGCCTTCGCGACAAGCAGGTCAACGGCAAGGACTTCGCGATCGTCGTGCCGCTCTATAGCCGACTGATGGCGCAGGGCGCCGGCGAGAACGTGAAGGGCATCTTCGGCTCGACCAACTGGCACTGGTCTTTGCAGGACGAGGGCTCGAAAGCGTTCGTGAAGTCCTTTGGCGAGAAGTACGGCTTCCCGCCGTCGCAGGCCGCGCACACCACCTATTGCCAGGCGATCCTCTATGCCGACGCCTGTCAACGCGCGGGCACGTTCCGTCCGTCTGGTGTGGGCGCCGCGCTCGAAGGCTTCTCCTTCGACGGACTTGGCAACGGCCCGACCGAGTATCGCGCCGACGATCACCAGTGCTTCAAGGATGTGCTGGTCGTGAAAGGCAAAGAGAACCCCGACTCCAAATTCGACGTTCTCGAAGTGGTCGAAGTCACGCCGCGCGCGCAGGTCGAGTACGACGCCTCGATGCTGGGCGGAGAGCTTGGCCCCTATAACGACGGCGCCTGAACCGTCGAATTTCAACTGCGGTCGCCCTGCCGGGCGGCCGCTTTCTCATTCCGGGGTGGGGTGATGGACGCGATCCTTCTGCAGATACTGAACGGGCTGGACAAGGGCGGCGCCTATGCGCTGATCGCTCTTGGGCTGACAATCATTTTCGGCACGCTTGGCGTGGTGAATTTCGCCCATGGCGCCCTCTTTATGCTCGGCGCGTTCTGCGCCGTCACAATGCAGAAATTGCTGCACGTGTCGTTCACGACGATCGATCCGGAACGGACCGATTTCCTTGGCAAGCCCCTGAAGGTTGAAACGCCCTATGTCGTGCACTGGTTCGGCGATTTTGGAACGGCGCTGATCGACTATTCGGTCCCGATTGCGATCATAATGGCGATTCCGGTCATGCTAATCGTCGGCATCTCGATGGAGCGCGGGCTGATCCGTTACTTCTACAAGCGCCCGCACGCGGAGCAGATTCTGGTCACCTTCGGCCTCGCCATCGTTCTACAGGAAATCATCAAGTCGCAGTTTGGCGCCAACCCAATCCCGCAACCTGCGCCGGATATCGCCAGAGGAATGGTCGATTTTGGGGTTTTGCTGGGATTTGAGCCGGGCGCAGTGCCATATCCGACGTGGCGGCTGTTCTACTTTCTATTCTCGCTTTTGGTGATCGGTTGCGTCTTCTCGTTCTTGCAGTTCACGACGTTTGGAATGGTCGTACGCGCAGGTATGGCGGATCGGGAGACCGTTGGACTTCTCGGCATCAATATCGACCGGCGGTTCACAATAGTCTTTGGAATCGCCGCAACCGTCGCGGGACTCGCAGGTGTGATGTACACGCCAATTCTTCCCCCTGACTATCACATGGGTATGGACTTTCTTGTGCTCAGTTTCGTCGTGGTCGTGGTTGGCGGCATGGGGTCGTTGGGCGGCGCCGTCTCGGCCGGGTTTCTGTTGGGAATCCTTCAAAGCTTCGCCTCGATGAACGAGGTGAAAAGCATTCTTCCCGGTATCGACCAGATCATCATTTATCTGATCGCCGTAATCATCCTGCTGGTGCGTCCGCGCGGCCTGATGGGGCGCAAAGGCGTGATGGAGACCTGAGCCAATGACAAAGTCGTCGAATACCAAAGATCTTATCATGCTGGTCTGCTTCTCCGCCGCAGTGTTCGCCGGGCCATGGATACTGGCGCCGATTGGCGCGGGCTATCCCGACCTGCTGCAGAAGTTCGCCATCTTCGGAATCTTCGCGATCGGCTTCAACATCCTGTTCGGGCTGACAGGGTACCTGTCATTCGGCCACGCCGCCTTTCTGGGCGTCGGATCCTATACGGCGGTCTGGACGTTCAAACTGTTCAGTATGAACCCAATCCCGGCCATAATCCTGGCGACCGTATTGGGGGGGCTGTTCGCGGCACTGATCGGGTTTATATCGCTTCGGCGTTCCGGCATTTATTTCTCGATCCTGACGCTCGCTTTCGCTCAGATGAGCTACAATCTGGCGTACTCAGTGCTGACCCCGATCACCAATGGCGAAACCGGCCTGCAGCTGAACCAGCAGGATCCGCGCTGGCTGGATACTGTGGTGTTCGGGCGCGACTACGGCGCGGCGCTGCCAGCGTCTGACCTATTCGGGATCAAGATGACCGGCTATCCGGGATTCTATTTTTGCGCCGTCATGCTGATCATCTGCTTTTTCATCTCGATACGGATATTTCGGTCGCCGTTCGGCATGATGCTCAGAGCGGTGAAATCCAATCAGAACCGAATGAACTACACGGGCCTGAACACCCGCCCCTATGCGATGGCGGCGTTCGTGATTTCGGGAATGTATGCGGGTCTCGCAGGCGGTTTGATGGCGGTGACCGATCCGCTGGCCGGGGCGGAGCGGATGCAATGGACCGCATCGGGAGAGGTCGTCCTGATGACCATACTCGGCGGCACCGGATCGCTGTTCGGTCCTGTCATCGGGGCGGGCGCCATCAAGTACTTCGAGAACATCTTCTCCGCCTTCAATGAGGGCATCCTACTCGACGCATTCAGTTTCCTGCCGGAAACTTTGCAGCATGCCGCAGTTTCGGTCGCGTCGCTGTTTGTCGGTGAAGGGTGGCATCTGACATTGGGCGCTCTTTTCATGCTGATTGTTATCTTCCTGCCTGGCGGGTTGATGGAAGGGCTCAACCGAATCTTGCGATTGTTCTCCAGAAGGTCTGACGATTCCGATGGCGGTGGGGACCTGAAACCGCCCCACGCGCCACCCGGTGCGCCATCTCAATCGCCATCACAAGTTCCGGCCGAGTGAGGGGCAGGCGCATGAGCATCTTGAAAGTCCAGGGCATCAACAAGCGTTTCGGCGGATTGCAGGCGCTGAATGACGTCAATCTGGAAATCGAAGAAGGCACCGTCCACGCGATCATCGGGCCAAATGGCGCCGGCAAGTCCACCTTGCTGAACTGTTTCGTCGGACGCCTTGATCCGGATTCCGGCTCGGTGACGTTCAATGGCCAGTCTCTGCTCGGAATCCAGCCGCACCAGATAAATCAGGCGGGCGTCGCCCGGGTGTTCCAGACTCCGGAAATTTTCGGCGATCTGACGCTGTTGGAAAATGTCATGATCCCGGCCTTCGCCAAGCGCGACGGAGCGTTCAGTCTGAACGCGTTTGGCGCTGTGTCCGGCGAGACCGCGATACGGGCCAAGGCGATTGACATGTTGGAGGATGTGGGGCTCGACGCTAAAGCTGAGGAAATCGCCGACCAACTGTCGCGTGGCGACAAGCGCCGCCTGGAACTGGCGATGTGCCTTGTGCAAGAGCCCAAGCTGCTGCTGCTGGATGAGCCAACGGCCGGAATGGCGAGGGCCGACACCAACAATACTATTGAGCTTCTGAAGCGCATCTCCAAGCGCGGGATAACAATGGTCGTCATAGAACACGACATGCATGTCGTGTTCTCTCTGGCGCAAAAAATAAGCGTGCTTGCGCAAGGAACTGTGATCGCAGAGGATTTGCCCGCAAACATCAAGGGCAATCCCAAGGTTCAGGAAGCCTACCTGGGAGGAGCCCACGTATGAGCACGCTGAGATTGGTGGAGAACGACATGAAAGCGACCGACAATCCGGGCGCTCTGCTTGGCGATGATCAGTTCACGCGTTCGGCCCCCGGCGTTCAACCAGTACGGGCCGCGGGCGGTCAGCCCGCCTATTTCTCATGCTGGGACATCCACGCCTACTATGGCGAAAGCTATATCGTGCAGGGCGTAAGCTTTGATGTTCGCGAAGGTGAGATCGTCGCGCTTCTTGGCCGGAACGGGGCGGGCAAGACATCGACGCTGCGCGCCATCGCGCGGGTCGATGATCCGGCGCTGAAACATGGCGAGCTTTGGCTGGATCATCAACCTCTGCACCAGATGAAGTCCTATGAGGCATCTCGCGCCGGGATCGGTCTGGTTCCCGAGGACAGGCGCATCATTCAGGGCCTGACGGTCGAGGAGAATTTGAAGCTTGCTCAGATTGCGCCGCCGATAGGTTGGACGCTGGAGCGGATTTACGAATTGTTCCCCCGGCTTGGCGAGCGCCGAAAGCAGGAAGGCACGACACTGTCCGGAGGCGAGCAGCAAATGCTGGCGATCGGCCGGACGCTGGCGAGGGATGTGAAACTGTTACTGCTCGATGAGCCTTACGAGGGCCTTGCGCCGGTCATCGTTCAGGAGATCGAAAGAACGCTGGAGCAAATCAAGAAACTCGGGATAACGACAATTATCGTCGAGCAAAACGCGATCGCCGCGCTTCATCTGGCCGATCGTGCAATCATTCTGGACATGGGCGAAGTGGTTTTCGACGGAACGGCGAATGAGGTGCTGCAGAACGCCGATCTCCGTCAGGAATACCTCGCGATCTGATACGAAATTGCCATCGTCGTGTCGAAGCGCGATCCCCATGATCAGAGCGCGGGGTTCGCGCCGCGAATTCGGCCCACCCTATGCGGCATTCTGCATCCGCAGCCCCTTGTCATCAAAGTGGAAACTGTCCGAGTTGTCGAAGTCCAGCTGGACCGCCTGGTCCGGTGAGATATCGTACTGCCCGAACAGCCGAACCGTGATCATGTCGCCGTCGCCGGCGTCCACCAGAATGTTGGTGTCGCCGCCAAGCTTTTCGACATGGCTGACCGTTCCGCCAAGGCGGCCCGCATCCGAAATCCGGATATGCTCCGGGCGAATGCCCACAAGCTGCCCGGCCGGTCCATCGAGTTTGGACGCCGCGAAGAAGTTCATTGAAGGCGCGCCCAGGAAGCTGGCCACGAACTGGTTGGCGGGATTGTTGTAAAGCTCCATCGGGCTGCCGACCTGCTCCACGCGGCCGTCGCGCAGCACCACGATTTTGTCGGCCAGGGTCATGGCCTCGGTCTGATCATGGGTCACATAGATCATGCTGGCGCTCAGCGTGCGGTGCAGATTGGCGATCTCAATCCGCGTGTTCATCCGAAGAGCGGCGTCGAGATTCGACAGCGGCTCATCGAACAGGAACAGTTTGGGCTCACGAACGATCGCGCGTCCGATGGCGACGCGCTGGCGCTGTCCGCCCGACAGCTCCGAGGGGCGACGCTCCAGATACTCCTCGAGCGACAGCATGCGGCTCGCCTCGGCGATGCGCTTGTCGATTTCGGACTTCGGCTGCCCCTCCTGCTTCAAGCCGAGCGACATGTTCCCTTCGACCGTCAGATGCGGATAGAGCGCATAGGACTGGAACACCATCGCGATACCGCGCTTGGCCGGCGGCACGTTGTTGACGACGCCGCCATCGATTTCGACGGTGCCCGAAGTGGCGTCCTCAAGCCCGGCGATCACCCGCAACAGCGTCGATTTTCCGCAGCCGGAGGGGCCGACGAACACGACGAATTCGCCTTCTTCGATGGTCAGGTTGATGTCTTTCAGAACTTCGACCTTGCCGAAGGATTTGCAGACATTGGTCAGTTTCAGGGCGGTCATATCAGCTCTCCCGTAGATCGATGGCTTGGCCGGAGCGAATGCTTTCATCGGCGGCGAGGCAGATGCGCAGCGACTGCACGGCATCGGCCATGTGGCGTGTAAGGTCGGTGTCGGTGGCGATGGCGCGCAGCACAAAATCCTGCTCGGCGTCGCAAAGTTCCTGATGGCCGGGTTCGTCCGGCAGTTCGATTAGTTCGTCGCCACCGGAGCGGTGAACGAGCAGCCCACCTACCTTGGTGTGGCCACCAATATCGTCGGATTTTCTTGTGGCTGCGTCGGTGATCGACACGGCGCCGTTGGGCGATACGATGTCTTTCACGAAGTAAGCGGTTTCCGACATCATCGGCCCCCAACCGGCCTCGTACCAGCCGACGGAACCGTCATCGAAGACAACTTGGAACTGGCCATAATTGTACATATCGAGCGCGATTTCATCGGATAACCGCGCGCCCACGCCATGGACGCGAACCGGCTGCGCGTCGGTGATCTGGCACATCACATCGACATAGTGCACGCCGCAATCGACGATCGGCGACGTGGTCTGCATCAGCGCTTTGTGGGTCGCCCAGGTTTCGCCATCGGACTGCTGGTTAAGATTCAGGCGGAAGACATAGGGCCCTCCAAGCCCGCGCGCCTCCTCGACCAGCCGGGTCCACGACGGGTGGTGGCGCAGGATATAGCCAACCACCAGCTTTCGATCATTCGCCCTGGCGCAGGCCACGGCACGCTCGGCGTCGGCGACAGTTGTGGCGAGCGGCTTCTCGACGAAGACATGGGCGCCGGCCTCCATCGCCACGACCGCGTAGTCGGCGTGGCTGTCGGAGTAGGTGGCGATGACAGCGAGATCCGGTTTGGTTTCAACCAGCGCCACATCGAAATTTGCGTGCCGGGGGTATCCCACCAGCTCACCCCGAAGATCGACCGGCGACCGGTTGACGAGGCCAACGATCTCGGCGTCCGGGTGGTGGTGATGAGCCAGCGCGTGGCTCACCCCCATATTGCCCAGACCTGCAATCAGCACGCGGGTCACTTCACCGCTCCCGACGTGATGCCGCGGATCAGTTGGCGAGAGAAGACCACGTAGAGGATCATCACCGGCAGGATCGCCATGCTCAGCGCGGAGAGAACCGCGTTCCAGTCGGTGACGAACTGCCCGATGAACACCTGCGAGCCGAGGGTCAGCGTTTTGGTCTCCTCAGCGGGCGCGAGGATCAGCGGGAACCACAGGTCGTTCCAGATCGGGATCATGTTGAACACGGCGACCGTCGCCATGGCTGGCCGCACCAGCGGCAGGACGAGGCGGAAGAAAATCGTGTATTCGCTGAGCCCGTCGATCCGGCCCGCATTCTTCAGGTCGTCCGAGACCTGCCGCATGAACTCGCTGAGAATGAACACCGCCAGCGGAAGGCCCTGCGCCGTGTAGACAAGGATCAGCGCCCACAGCGTGTTGACGAGGCCGGTCTCGACCATCAGCTCCAGAATGGCGACGGTGCCGATCCGGATCGGGATCATGATGCCAAGGGCCAGGTAGAGGCCCATCAGCGTGTTGCCCTTGAACCGGTACTCGGCCAGCGCGAAGGCGGCCATGGCGCCGAACAGCAGCACGAAGAACAGCGAAGCGACCGTCACGATCAGCGAGTTCTGGAAGTAGAGAAAGAAGTCGCCCTGCTGAAACACGGTCTCATAACCGATGGTGGAGAAGCTCTCCGCGCTCGGCAGCGACAAGGGCTCGCGAAAGATCGCCTTGCGGGTCTTGAAGCTGTTGATCAGGATCACGAAGACCGGGAACAGCGCGATCAGCGTGTAGAGGATCAATGCGCCATGCGCGGCGGCGACGTTAGCGGGGTTGCGGCGTGCTTTGTTCATGTCTGGACCCTCCTCAGAACTGGTAGCGACGGATGCGGGTCTGGATACCGAACAGGTAGATGCAAACCCCGACCAGGATGATGCCGAACATGGCGGTTGCGATCGCCGAGCCCATATGTGGATCGCCCAGTTGCAGCTGGAAGCCGAAGAAGGTGCGATACATGAAGGTGCCCAGAATATCGGTTGAGAAATTCGGTCCCGCCAGCGCTCCCTGAGCCGCATAGATCAGGTCGAACGCGTTGAAATTGCCTACGAATGTCAGGATCGAAATGATGCCGATCGATGGCAGGATCAGCGGCAGCTTGATCTTCCAGAAGGCGGATAGTCCCGTTATTCCGTCGCATTCGCCCGCCTCGAGGATTTCCTCGGGGATCGACAGGAGCGCGGCGTAGATCAGCATCATCGGGATGCCGACGAACTGCCAGACGGAGATCAGCGCCAAAGTCGTCAGCGCGTATTCCTCTTTGCCCAGCCACGGCGCGAACAGACTTTTCAGACCCACTACGTCCAGCATCGAGGGCGCGATGCCCCAGATCGGCGACAGGATCAGCTTCCAAGCGAAACCGATGATCACGAAGGACAGGATCGTGGGAACGAAAATGGCCGACCGATAGAGCGCCGCGAAGCGCAGGCGCGGATGGCTGAGAATGGCCGCCAGCGCGATCCCGATCGGGTTCTGCACCAGCATGTGAATGAAGAAGAACCAGAAGTTGTTGCCCAGCGCGTTCCAGAAGCTCTCGGACCAGCGCGGGTCGCCGAACAGCGTCTCGAAGTTCTGAAGGCCGACGAATACGCGCGCCTGATCGATCTCGGTGAACAGCGCAAGACGCAGCGTGTTGAACAGTGGGAAAATCATCACCGCGGTGTAGACCAGCACGGCGGGCGCTAGAAACACGACGATATGCCATTTGATGCGACCGGAGCCCATGGTGAATTCCTCGCGGAGTTGGAGCGTCCCGGGCGGGCGCGCCGCCCGGGTTTGGATCAGTGATGAAGGATGGATTTACTGCTGCGGCGCGTACCAGCTGGCGAGACCTTCCTGCAGCCGCTTGCCCGCATCTTCCGGGGTTTCGGCCCCTTTGATGACCTGAGCGGACGCGTTCCAGGTCTCATTCTCGAGGTTCGGCGTGCCACGCGACAGGATTTGATAGGTCGAGCGGATCGTCGACTCGCACTCACCGCGCCAGGACACGAACTCCTGCGCCAGCGGATCCTCCATCGCGACATTGTGGCTCGACAGCGAGAAGAAGCCGGGCAGCGCGTTTGCGTAGATGGATGCGAACTCCTCGGACCCGACCCAGTTCAGGAAGGTCCGTGCGGCGACGGCGTTCGGCGATGCAGCGTTCAGGCCCAGCGCGATATCGGTGTGATCCGAGATATAGCACTTGTCGCCAGCGTTCTGGACCGGCGGCTTGAAGGCGCCCATCTCGAAATCGGCCTGCGCGTTGAAGCCCGTGATCTCCCAGCTTCCGGCGGGATAGATCGCGGCGCGGCCAAGCGTGAACAGGTTCTGGCTGTCGGGATAGGTCTGCGCCTCAAACCCGTCGCCCAGATAGCCGCCCCATTTCGCCAGTTGGCGATAGGGCGCCACCCAGCCCTCATCGGTCAGCTTCTGTTCACCGGCCAGCAGCGCCAGACGGCCCTCTTCGCCCTTCCAGTAGTTCGGGCCAATGTTGTTGTAGCCCATCGTCGCGGCTTCCCACTGGTCGTTGGTGCCCATCGACATGGGAAGATACCCGCCATCTTCCTTGATTTTCTCAAGCGCGGCGAAGAACTCGGCTTCGGTCGCCGGAACCTCGATCCCGAGCTCGGTGAAGATATCTTTGTTGTAGATGAAGCCGTGGATCACCGAGGCCATCGGGACGCAAAAGGTGGCTGAACCATCGTCGTTCTGCCACGCCGATTTCGCGACGTCGGAGAAGTTGGCCATTCCTTCCAGATCGCTGAGATCCGCCAGACGACCGGAGTCGTACAGCGCCAGCGAGGCGTCGAAAGGCCGGCAGGTGATCAAGTCGCCCGCAGAGCCCGCGTCGAGCTTGGAATTGAGAACCGCGTTGTACTCGGCAGGCGCCGACGGGGTGAAATTCACCTTGATGCCGGGATTCGCGGCCTCGAAGGCCGGAATGATCTTCTGCTGCCAGAGTGTCAGATCGTCGTTGCGCCAGCTTTCGATCGTCAACGTGACGTCCTCGGCCGAAGCATTGGCGGCGGTGAGCATGGTGGCGGCCAGCAGCGTGGCCCCGATTTTACGTCCCTTCATAAGATCCTCCCTTGGGGTTGAAGTCTTCCGGCCTCTCTGGCCGGATTCAGAGCAGCGCCAGCGCGGCGCGAAGTTGTCCATTTGTTTCCGATAAAAGCGACCTGGCGCGCGCTAGCGAGTCTACGCCCGCAGCGGTCAGGATCGCCGGCTTCACCTCTCCGGACGCGGCGAGCAGATGCTCTCTCGCAACGCTTTCCGGCACCGCTGCGATCCGGACGATCATGCTTACGGCGCGCTGGCGGAGCTTGTCGTTGTCCGCGCAGACATTCACCATCATGCCGTCATGCACATGGCCCAGCCTTACGCCCATGATGCTGGACATCATGTTCAGCGCGACTTTCTGAGCGGTGCCGGCGCCCATGCGAGTCGATCCTGCAATCACCTCAGCCGGGGTCGACAGGCAAATGGCGACGCTGGCATGGTCGAAGATCGGCGTATCCGGATTGTTGGCGATGCAGATCGTTTTGGCGCCCGTCTCCCGCGCGATGCGCGCGATCGTGACGGCGTAAGGTGTGGAGCCGCTGGCGCTGACGGCGATCACGACGTCGCCAGCCTGGATGGCGCGAGCGGCGGCCTCCGCCTCCACCGTATCGTCCTCGGTCGCGCCCGGCATGCTTGAATCTGTTGGCAAGCCGCCGGCCATCAGGATTTGGATTTGATCAGTGGGGACGCCGAACGTGCCGGAGATTTCCAGCGCATCGGCCGCCGCCATCAGGCCGGACGATCCCGCTGCGGCGTATATTATTGAGCGGCCGTTCTGCAGGGCCGACGCCATGAGTTCGGCGCCATCAGCGATGTCCGCAACTGCGGACCCGACGACGCTCAGCGCGTCCATCTGGCCTGTATGAAGAGCGCGCGCAATCTCGACGCCAGGCAGGGCGTCGAGGCCCTTGGCGTCGCGATGCAGTCCTTCTGTGGCGCGGTCTTGCATGTGATTCCCTTCGTGCTTTCGATGCACCATACCTTTATAATACCTTTTGTCTACCATTTTTTACAGGGCCCTCGTTGAACGCCCTAAAGACAGACCAATTGGCAGCAGATAGGCCTATTATTTTCACAAAAGGTATTATATAGGTATGAAATGAGCGAATCACGGACACCCCACCTGATTGGCGCCGACGGCGGCGAAGAGCCCTGCCGATTCGGCCATTTGAGCGTCGATCCGCGCCTCGGACTCGAACAAATCGGCGACGCGCTGACACTTGCCGGAGACGTGAGTAGGAGCGCGCCATGAATATCGCTGAGTTTCTGAAACCGGAGAACTGGCGCGCCGAAGGTTCGGGGCCGCGTTACGTCCAGCTGCGCAAACGGATCGAGGAGGGCATCGACAACGGCCTTCTGAAGCCCGACACGCCGCTGCCGCCTGAGCGGGAGATCGCCACGGTCACGGAGCTTTCCCGCGTCACGGTGCGCAAGGCGATCCAGGAACTCGTGGACAAGGGCGCGGTCGTGCAGCGGCAGGGCTCCGGCTCTTTCATCACCGATGCGGCGCCAAGGGTGGAGCAATCCTTGTCGATGCTCACTTCATTTTCCGAGGATATGGCCCGGCGCGGTTTGGAATCGAAATCGATCTGGCTGGAGCGCGGCGTCTTCATGCCCTCGCCTGAGGAGGTTATGGCGCTTGCGCTGTCGTCTGGCGAGTCCGTCGCGCGCATCGCCCGTCTGCGTGAAGCCGGCGGCCGTCCCATGGCGATCGAGCGCGCCTCTCTGCCGCTCAGCATTCTGCCCAATCCGACGGATGTCACCAAGTCGCTGTATGAAGTGCTTGCGCAATCGGGCAACCGGCCGGTGCGCGCGATTCAGAAAATCTCGGCCATCAACCTGACCGATGCGGACTCCGAGATGCTCGGTGTTCCGCCAGGCGCGGCAGGCCTGCGTATTCAGCGCACCTCTTATCTGCCCGAAGGCAGAGTCGTGGAATTCACTCAATCGATCTATCGCGGCGACGCCTACGACTTCGTGGCCGAACTGCGCCTGTCAGATAAATAGGACCTGAAATGTCACAGAATGTCAGCCTCATGCGACGTGAGGTTCTTGAAATCCCGACCGCGGTCGACCGGCTGTTGTCCAAGGGGGCGGACGAGATTGCATCCATCGCGGAAGAAGTGCGGGCGCTGGACCCGGCGTTCGCGATTTCGGTCGCGCGCGGCTCCTCCGATCACGCCTGCACCTACCTGAAATATTGCAGCGAGTTGTTGCTTGGCGTGCCTGTCGCCTCGGTCGGGCCGTCGGTGGCGTCTATCTATCGAGCGCCGCTAAAGCTGGACCGAAGCGTCTGCATCTCCGTCTCTCAATCCGGCAAAAGCCCGGACATCGTGGAGATGGCCCGCAGCGCGGGCGCGAGCGGCGCCCTTTCAATCGCGCTGACCAATGATCCTGCTTCGCCGCTTGCCGAGGCGAGCGCCCGCACAATCGATATTCGCGCGGGCGCTGAGCGCAGCGTCGCCGCGACCAAGACTTTCGTGACCTCCGCCGTCGCCGGACTTCTGCTGCTGGCAGAGTGGAAGGGCGACGCCGACCTTTTGAACGCCATCAAGTCGCTGCCAGCGGCTTTGGAGCGCGCAGCCGCGCTGTCCTGGCCGGATGTGCGGACGGCTCTGGAGGGGTCGGACTCGCTCTTTACGCTCGGACGCGGCCCCAGTTCGGCGATTTCCGACGAGGCGGCTTTGAAATTCAAGGAAACCTGTCAGATCCATGCGGAGAGCTACTCCTCCGCCGAGGTTCTGCACGGGCCTGTCTCTATCGTCGGAGAAGGCTTTCCCGTGCTTTGCTTCGCCGCCGCCGACGCGGCTGAGGACGCGGTGGTCGAGATCGCGGACAACATCGCGGACAAGGGCGCCCAGATATTCGTGACCTCGAACCGCGCGGCGAAGGCCCGCCGGATCGACCATGTGCGCACGAGCCACCCGCTAACCGACCCGATCAGCCTAATCACATCGTTCTATTCGATGGTTGAGGAGGTCGCGACCTCTCGCGGCGTCGATCCTGACGCCCCCCGTCACCTCAAGAAAGTGACCGAAACCGTATGACCGACAAGGTTTCCGCATTCATCGGCGCCGGCATTTTTGACGGCGTGACTATCCACACCGACTGCGCGTTGGTCGTGCGGGGGACGGTGATCGGCGGCGTTGTTCCGGCCTCTGAGATTCCGCAGGATGCGGCGATCACCGAATTGGACGGCGGAACCATCGCGCCCGGCTATGTTGACGTTCAGGTCAATGGCGGCGGCGGCGTGATGTTCAACGACGATCCCAGCAAGCAAGCGCTGGGGACGATCGCCGAAGCACATGCGAGCCTGGGCGCAACGTCGATCCTGCCGACGCTGATCACCGACACGCCGGAAATGACCCGCGCCGCGATCGAAGCGGCGGCGCAGGCAATTGGCGAGGGCGCTCCCGGCATTGTCGGCCTGCATCTGGAAGGCCCCCATTTGTCGCTGGCGCGCAAAGGCGCCCATGATCCCGCACTGATCCGACCGATGACCGACAACGATCTGGCGGTGCTGCTGGACGCTGCCGGACGCCTTCCGGTCCTCAAGGTGACCATCGCGCCGGAAAGCGTGACGCCGGATCAGATGCGGATACTGGCCGAGGCGGGAGTACTCCTGTCGCTCGGCCATTCCGATTGCAGTTTCGAAGACGCCGCTATCGCCGTTGAAAGCGGCGTACGCTGCGTCACGCATCTTTTCAACGCGATGAGCCAGCTTGGCAATCGTGAGCCGGGCGTTGTGGGCGCAACGCTGGATCTGAGCGCGCTATCCGCCGGTTTGATCGCCGACCTGATCCATGTGCACCCGTCCTCCATCGCCATTGCGCTGGAGGCGAAACGTGGACCGGGACGGATTTTTCTGGTCAGCGATGCGATGTCGACCGCCGGTTCCGACATCGATCACTTCATTCTGAATGACCGCAAGATCGTGCGGCGGGACGGCCGCCTGACGCTCGCGGACGGCACGCTGGCCGGCGCCGATCTAGACCTGACCACGGCGATCCGCAATGTCAGCCGCATATCCGGATCTCTAGGCGATACGCTCGCCATGGCGACGTCGATTCCGGCGAAGCTTATAGGACTTCAAAGCGAACTTGGCGCGCTCGCCAGGAGCCGGGCGGCTGACTTCGTGCATATCAGCCCTGATGCGACTCTTCAGGGAGTCTGGCGAGGGGCCAGGAGCATAGAACCCTCCGGCGCCTCAGGCTCTTAATCCTACCTTCAGCCGATGATGGCGTTCAGCGTCGCGCTTGGCCGCATCGCCGCGGCGGTTTTCGCCGGGTCGGTATTGTAGTATCCGCCGAGATCGACAGCGTCGCCTTGCGCTGCTGCGAGTTCAGCCAGAATCGCATCCTGCTTTTCCGCCAGCGCCGCTGCGACCGGGGCGAAATGCGCCTTCAGATCGGCGTCGCCATCCTGCGCCGCCAGCGCCTCGGCCCAGTACCGGGCGAACCAATAGTGGCTGTCGCGGTTGTCGGGCTGGCCCACCTTGCGGCCGGGCGAGTTGCCGTTCGCAAGCACTTTCTCGGTCGCCTCCTCGACCGCTGCGCCGAGGATCGCCGCCTTCGGATTGCCCGCGCTTTCCGCGAGAAAATTGAAGCTCTCGCCCAGCGCGCAGAACTCGCCCAGCGAGTCCCAGCGAAGATGACCTTCCTCGACCAGTTGCTGCACATGTTTCGGGGCTGAGCCGCCGGCGCCGGTCTCGAACAGGCCGCCGCCCTGCATCAGCTTGACGATCGAAAGCATCTTGGCGGAGGTGCCGAGCTCCAGGATCGGGAACAAATCGGTCAGATAGTCGCGCAGCACATTGCCGGTGATGGCGATGGAGTCCTCGCCCTTTCCGATCGTCTCCAACGTCAAGCGCGTGGCTTCTCGCGGCGCCATGATCTGGAACTTGTCGGCGACGCCCTCAGCATCGAGAATCGGGGTAACGTATTTGATCAGCTCCGCGTCGTGCGCGCGTTCAGCGTCCAGCCAGAATATCGACTGAGCGCCGGTCGCCTTCTGACGTCCGATGGCCAGCTTCACCCAATCCTCGATCGGGGCCTGCTTGGCGGTGCAGGAGCGCCAGATGTCGCCCTTCTCCACATTGTGCTCGTGAAGGGTTTCACCGTTGGCGAGAACAAGGCGGATGACGCCCGCCCCCGGCGCCTCGAACGTGGTGGGGTGCGAGCCGTACTCCTCGGCCTTTTGCGCCATCAGACCGATATTCTGCACGGCGCCCGAGGTCGTCGGGTCCAGCGCGCCGTTCTCTTTGAAGTAATTGATGCTCTCTTCATAGACCGGCGCATAGCAATTGTCGGGGATCACGCATTTGGCGTCCGCCTCTTTGCCATCCGGACCCCAGCCCTTGCCGCCCGCCCGGATCAGGGCCGGCATGGACGCATCGATAATGACGTCCGACGGCACGTGCAGATTGGTGATGCCCCGGTCGGAATTCACCATGTAAAGCGGGGGCTGCTCGGCCATCACCGCCTCAAGGTCGGCCTTAATCGAGGCGGCGCCATCGGCGGGAAGCTCATCAAGGCGCGCGACCAGATCGCCGATTCCGCTATTTGGGTTGACGCCGAGCTCTCTCAGCGCAGCGCCATGCTTGGCGAACAGTTCGACCAGAAAGACCGAGACGAAGTGGCCAAAGATGATCGGGTCGGACACCTTCATCATCGTGGCCTTCAGGTGCACTGAGAACAGTACGCCCTGCGCCCGAGCGCTGGCGATCTCGGCGCGAATGAAGTCGCGCAAGGCCTTCGCGCTCATAAACGTCGCGTCGACCACTGTGCCTTCGGCCAGCGATACGCCGTCTTTGAGAACCGTAACGGTCCCGTCGGCGCCGGCGAACTCGATCTTTGCGTCGCCAGCCTGCTCTGCCGTCAGCGTGGCGGATTTTTCGTTCGAGTAAAAATCATTGCCCGACATGGAGGCGACGTGAGTTTTCGAGTCCGCTGCCCACTCGCCCATGGAATGGGGATTGTTCATGGCGTAGGTCTTCACAGCTTTGGCGGCGCGACGGTCCGAGTTGCCCTCTCTGAGGACTGGGTTCACGGCCGAGCCCTTGATGACGTCATAGCGCGCGCGGATATCCTTTTCGTCGTCAGTGCGCGGCTCCTCCGGGTAATCCGGGATCGCAAATCCCTGGTTCTGCAATTCGGCGATGGCCGCAGTCAGCTGCGGAACCGAGGCTGAGATGTTGGGAAGCTTGACGACATTGGCGGTCGGCGATTTCACCAGATCGCCAAGCTCCGCCAGATGGTCGGGTCGTTTCTGCCCCTCTGGCAACCGATCGGCGAAGGCGGCGAGAATCCGGCCCGCCACAGAAATGTCTCTGGTCTCGACATTGACCCCGGCCGCCGAGGCGAAGGCGCGGATAATCGGCAAGAGCGACGCGCTGGCCAATTCGGGAGCTTCGTCAACTTTGGTGTAGATGATGCTGGACGCTGAATCGGCCGCCATGTGATCTTCCCTTTTTCTTATCGAATCGAGCGAGATTTTTCTGAGCAGGAAACTGGTAAATCATTGGCTTTGACTTCGCCAGCGTCAGAATGGGTTACTCCGGCGTCCATCCGCCGACCGCCTTGACCTCGCAGAAGTCCTCAAGGCCCCAGACGCCGCCCTCGCGGCCATTGCCGGAGGCCTTCATACCGCCGAACGGGCTGCCGGCTCCGCGGGAGGCGCCGTTGATCTCCACCATGCCGGACCGAAGCCGGCGCGCTACGCGGTTGCTGCGCGCGCTGTCGCCGCTCTGGATGTAGTTCGTCAGCCCGTAAGGGGTGTCGTTGGCGATCTCGATCGCCTGTTCCTCGCTGTCGAAGGGGATGATCGAGAGGACGGGGCCGAAAATCTCCTCCCGCGCGATCGCCATGTCATTGGAGACATCGGCAAAGACGGTCGGACGGGCGAAATAGCCGCGATTGAGCCCGTCGGGGCGGCCCAGACCGCCAGCCGCCAGTCGCGCGCCTTCATCGATTCCTGTCTGGATCAGGGTCTGAACCTTGTCGAACTGCATCTGGCTGACCAGAGGGCCGATATGGCGGCCTGGTTCGCTGGACGGGCCCACCGCGCATTTTTCGGCCGTCGCGGCGGCGACCTCCACCGCCTGCGCATAGATCGGCCGCTCGACCAGCATCCGTGTCGGCGCATTGCAGGACTGGCCGGTGTTGTTGAAACAATGCATCGCGCCGCGCTTGACCGCCTTCTCATCCGCGTCTGCGAAGATGATGTTGGCGCCCTTTCCGCCCAACTCCAGATGCACGCGCTTCAGACTGTCGGCGGCGGCTTTCGAGATCGCGACCCCCGCGCGGGTCGAGCCGGTAAAGGAAATCGCGTCTACACCCGGATGGACCGAAAGCTGCGAGCCAACCCCGGCGCCGTCTCCGTTCACCAGATTGAAGACGCCCGCCGGAACTCCGGCCTCATGCAGGATCTCCGCGAACAGAAGCGAGGACAGCGGCGCGACCTCGGACGGCTTTAGCACCATCGAGCAGCCGGTCAGCAGGGCTGGGATCACCTTCAGGGTCACCTGATTGATCGGCCAGTTCCAGGGCGTGATCAGGGCGCAGACGCCGACCGGCTCATAAATAATCCGGTCATTGGGCGCGTGAGGGCCAAGCGGGCGCTCAAACTCGAAGCTTTGGGCGGCGCGAATGAAGTTCTTGATATGCCAGGATCCCGCCGGAGCCTGCTGAGTGCGCGCCATGTCGATGGGCGCGCCCATCTCCAGGCTGATCGCGTGGGCCATGTCGCCAGAGCGCACCTTATAGATCTCAAGCACGCGCTCGACGATGGCGATACGCTCGTCCTTTGGCGTCGCAGCCCAACTGAGGAACGCAGATTGCGCGGCGGCGACGGCCGCGTTCACATCAGCCCGTCCGCCAAGCGAGATGACGGCGCTGGCCTCCTCGGTCGACGGGTCAATCACGTCGAGATCATTGGCCGTCTTTGGCGCCACCCATTCCCCGCCGATATAGAACTCGCGCTTCTCAAGCATCGTTAGCCTCCTGCTGGCTGCGCCAATTTCGCGCTGCGTTTTTCCGGGAGGCAAACTGCAGGCTGCGCCTAAGCCGGTCAATCGCCCCGCCCGGCGATATAGCGCCGCGCGGCCGGGTGACGAGGCCCGGCCTGCCCCTCTATAGTCGTTCGGTCAGTTTCGGAGACCCGGTATGAGCGAGAACAAGACCCGGCCCACAGGCGCCTCCGTCGCCAAGTTCATCGCCGCGGCGCCGAGCGAGTCCAAGCGCCGCGACGCTGAGCGCCTGGATGAGATCTTTCGCGAAGCCACCGGCTGGCCCCCACAGATGTGGGGGCCGTCGATCATCGGATATGGGCGCTACGCGTATCGCTATAAGTCGGGTCGGGAGGGCGAGTTTCTGGCCACCGGATTCTCACCCCGCAAGGCCGCCACAGCGTCTACATCATGCCGGGCTACGCCGATTTCTGGTTCATCCTCGCCCGCATCGGCAAACACCGTACGGGACGATCCTGCCTCTATTTCAATAAACTCGCCGATATCGATGAGGGCGTTCTGGCGGAGCTGATCCGGGCTGGCCTCGACGGTCTGGCGCGCAGGCATCAGGTTTTTCCGAAATAGGAGAAGCGCATTACTCGTCGCCGCCGTCTACAAACCAAACAGAGTGGCCTGTACAAGCTCCGCGCCGTAAATCTGCAAAAGGAACATCGCAGCGCCGGATAGGATTGCGGCGCCTGCAACCAGCAAGATCAGTTCGGCCGAGACCAGTTGCGCCAGCAGACCGCGATCCGCGCCGAGGCGATAGGAGATCTCGAACTCCTCGCGGCGGAGCTTGATGGTCAGCCAGATCAACAAAGCCAGGGCCAGCAACGCGGCGAAACCGACCGCGGCAGTCAGCATGTCCAGCAAAGTTTTGATCCGGAAGATCTGCTCCAGAAGTCGCTCGACCACATCCAGCGGCCGGAAGACTTGTCGCGTTTCGCCAGCGTCCTCCACCCGGCCGCGTAGGATCGCCGCCGACCGGTCGTCATAAGGGTCCAGCAGGATCGCCGAAATCGGGAACGCCTCAGGCGGGCCGTGAAAATGAAACGAGTCGCGATTTGCGTCGCTGATCTCGACATATTCCGTCAGCTTGGCGTTGGCGGTGAGCGGGCCGCCCGAGTTGGAAAAGAGGACGCTGGAATCCGCGCTTTCGAGATCCTGATGGCCGTGGCCAAGACCGGCGATCACCCAGCCCGTGCGCAGATCGGTCAGGACCGCGCGGTCATCCGGCCCATTTGCCGGCGCCAGCACGCCGACGATCTCCATCCGCAGGGGATAGGCGCCGGCCAGCTCGAAGATATCCTCGGCGTCGGACTGAATGGCGCCTCCCACACCGATGCCCAACACGCGCGCGACCGCGGCCCCGATCACCGCCTCGCCCAATCGCGCCATCGGGCGCCCTTCCGCCAGTTCAAGCTCGCGGAAATCGAAATACTCGACATCCGTCGCCACGATGGGGAAGGATCGCGCCTTGTGAGTGCGAAGCAATGGAACAGGTAGTGCGAGGCCGGCGTCGATCAGCATGTCATAGTCGCGGAGATCCAGCTCCGCCGCTGATCGGCCTTCGAAGAAGAGCGCGCCCATGGAAAGGTCCAGCTTGCTGCCGGCTGGTCCATAGATCAGCGGTGTCGCCAAAGCCCGCGCATTCAGCTGGGCGCGCGCCATTTCGGCCAGCCGCGCCGTCGCGAGCGGCGTCGTCGCCAGTACCGACAGGGCGAGGACCAACAGCAATGAACGGCTCGCATTGAACCGCAGATGGCGCCAGGCGAGGTAGAACTTGCCGATCACGACGCGGCCGACAATTCACGAAAATCGACCGTACGGTCGAACATCGGCAACAGGTCATGATCATGGGTGACGGCAATCAGCGGAGCCCCCGTCTCCCCCGCCGCGTCGAATAGAAGGTCGAGGATCGCGCGCTTGTTCGCCGGGTCGAGATTGCCAGTCGCCTCATCCGCCAGGATTACGTTGGGCGACGGCAGCAACGCCCGACAGATGGCCACTCGCTGGCGTTCACCATGCGACAGGGCGCCGGGCCGCGCGCCCAGCTTGTCCGCAACGCCCAGCTTATCCGCCAGCTCGCCCAACTGCTCGCGAACCGCGTCAGTCAGCTTCAACGTTGACGAGATGCGATAGGGGTGCAGCGCGTTGTCCTCTGCGCTCAGATAGTCAAGCAGGCCGAAATCCTGAAACACAAAACCGATCGAGCTGGCGCGAAATGCGCGTCTTCGGCGGTCGGACAGCGCCGTGATCCGATGATCGCCGATTGTGATCGATCCACGCCCCGGCGTCAGAACCCCTGCGATCAGGTTCAAGAGCGTGCTCTTACCGCAGCCGCTGGCGCCGACCACAGCCAGTTTCTCGCCCTCTGCGACGGTCAGAGACGGCAGATCAAGGGCGAAATCGCCGTGTGGATAAGCGTAGAAGAGGTTTTCAACGCGGATCATAGGGCGCCTCAGGACAGGCGGTCCTGGGCGAGAACCTCGAACCCATCGATCTTCCACGAGCCGCCTTCGGCCGAGACCGAGAGATCCGCCTCATAGGAGTTCACCCGCGTGTGAAGATGACCCCAATGTCCAACCTGGCCCATAATCCGCCATTTCGTTCTTATGGTGAAGCCGGACGCGGAGTTCGGACTGGGGGTCGGAATCGCGCTCTCGATGAACACATCCTTCACCCGCGCCTCGGCGCCCCCCGCTTTTGCGACACGCAGGGACCGACGCTGATCGAGATAGACCTCTTCCAGCACCGCGCCGTCCAGAGTCTTGGCCAGCCGGTCATAGACCTGTTCCTCGCCCCTGAACTCAAATGCTCGGTAGACGTTTGAGAGCAGCTGTTCGGTCAGCGCCTGGGCCTGTTCTTCGTCCATCGGGATCGCGGCGACGTTGGGCCGAGCTATGCGCAACTGGCCATAAGGCAGCGCGACATAGGCGCCCGCCGCGCAAATGATGACAACGGCGACGCTGACCGCCCGCCTGCGCCCCGATCCGCCGCGCGCCGCGCCGACAAGTCCGCCCAGCGCCAACAGGCCAAGCCCTGCGCTCAGCGCCGGAACGGATAGCTCCGCCCAGTCGCCGCCCTCCACCTCTTCCACAACCGGTATGGCGGAGCTGGTGAAGTGGTTGGTCCAGGTCAGGATCGGGTCGTCCGCAGTCATCGGCGACAGGAACGGCCCCGCCTCGTCGATGGCGTAGCCTTGCACCGTCGGCGCGCGCTCATCGAAAATTGTCCATTCGACGCTGGCCGTTTGGGGATAGCCGTCGGTCGGAACGGACCAGATCAGGCCCAGAATCGCGGCGTCGACGCTGATTGGCTCATCCGGGCCGATAAAAACGAGGCCGCGCGTTCCAATCTTCAAATATGCGCCCCGATCGAAGTCCGGCGTGACAGACGCCCCGTCGATAGTCATTGGCGAGCGCTTGGCGAGCAATTCAGCGGTGGCTTCGACAAGCGCGTCCGCCTCCCCCTTCGACAAGGTCGCGCTGATCGCGTCGAACCCGGTCAGGCGCAGCGCGTCGCGCACGCGGATCAACGCCTCATGCCTGACTTCGAAGGGTTCGGCGTACAGAAAGCCCATCTGCGGATAGCTGTGATGGCGACGGAGATTGGGGTTCTCGAACTTGCTGAACCAAGGATCATCCCAATCCAGCGTCACGGTCGCGCTGTCCGAGAGAAACCGGAAATCGATGACCGGCACGTCGCGGTGAAACACCAGCATTCCGATATTCGCCAGCACGTCCCCGGCCTCGTTGCGCGGCGGCTGGAAGGTCAACTGATCGGGCGGCTGGCCATCCTTGAACGGATAGTAAAGCTCAACAAACAGCACCCTCGGATCTTCGGGCGGCTCTGGCAGACGGCGGCCGGAATAGGGGTCGATCTGACCCGCGAAGGGCGAGCGGCGGTCTACGCGCATGCGTGGTTCGGCCAGCCTCACTTCAACCGGCAGCGCCTGGCCATTCTGCGCCCTGATCGACAGCCCGGTTTCGGCGAAATCGTGCAGACGCTCCGCCTGAGGCGGAATGGAGGATTCCCCGGCTTCGCTCAACAAGTCGTCCGGAACCAACGCCGCAAAATTCTGCAAATCGCGAACGAAAATCTCCAACTCCACCCGAACGCCGGCATCCTCGACATAGATCTCGGCGATATTGGGCGCGACCTCGGCGCCGGTCAGATTCACCCAATCCGCGCTGGCGGGGGCGGCCAGCATCGCTGGCAGCAGGAAAAGAAAAAGCCGCACGCCGCAGCGGCGCGCCAATCTCGTCATTTTCACAGATAGGTTCCGAGCATTTTCAAGTAGAGCAGCACCTTGGCCAGCACGCCCATCGCGCCTGCGTCTGGTCCGAATACCGTGGCCGAGCCGGTCATGCCAAGTCCTTTAAGCGCTTCGGGAAATCCATCGGGCCATTCGATCACGACCAAATGGTCGCTTGAGGAGCCGATATCCGATCCGCCCGCCAGCTCTCCGCTGACCTTCAGCTGGCCTGACGATGTGCCAGGCACGATGGATGTGACCGTCGTCTTGTAGATGGTTCCCGGATCACCGTTGAACACGATCTGAACCTCTGCGCCCGGGGCGATTGCAGCCGCGCCGTTCTGGCTGAACACGCCGACCAATTTTGGGCCGCCGCCTTTGATAAACGGGATCACCGGGTCCAAAGCCGAAGTCTGTTCGCCAGGCGCCACCCGCAGGGCGGTCACGATACCATCGCTGGGCGCGTGAACGACGGTCTGTTCGAGGTTGTAGGCAGCGCTTTCACGCGCCGCGATCGCCTGATCGAGCTGCGCCTTCGCCTCGTCCAACTCCTGCTGGCTGATGGTGGCGCTGCGGCCCTCGGAGAGCTTCGCCTTTCGGTCAAAGGTAATCCGGGCGATCGTCTCCCGCGCGAGCGCTTGATCGAACGCATATTGATAGGGGCGCCGATCCAGTCGAAGCAACTCGGCGCCTTTCTCGACAGGTTCGTTCGGTTTGACCGACACCGTCTCCACCACGCCGCTGACCACCGGGGCGATCTCAACCACCTGACCCATGACGGTCACCCGCCCGCTGGGCGTCTTGGTGTTGAGCATCGCGACCACGACCAGCGCGATCACAAGGCCGATCAACGCGACGAAAACATGCGCTGTACGATTCCAGGCAAGCCATTTGAACTGGAAGAAAATCAGCCAGATCAGGACCGCGTAGATCGAAAGAATGATCAGCATGATGTTCTCCTTCGGTCACGGCGTCGCAAGCCGAAACCGGGTGATTGCGGTTTCGCGATCGGAGTCACGTGGGAATGCGAGCTAGAACCCGAAGGTCAGTCCCAGATATGGCCCGGTCTGGACGACGTCATAAGCGAACTCGCCGTCTGAGCGCTCGGTTGAAAAGTCGATGCCGTAGACCTGCCAACCGAGTTTCAGCGAGGTGTTTTCCCAAGGCCGATAGTCCGCTCCAGCCAGCACCTTCCAGGCCAGATCGTTGCCGCCAGCGCCAAATCCGCCGAAATCGGCACGAGCGCCGAGCGTCCAGCGGTCGTTCAGCTGCATCGCGCCGCGCGCGCCGATGACCGGCTCCCACCAGACCTCAGTGCCGCCCAGCGTCGTTTGCCTGCCAGGTCCCGGTCCGAGGTCGAAGCTGGCGTCGACCTCCTGACGCAAGTTGTTGTAGCGCACGCCCGCCTGAATATCGAAAGACGCCAGCCGGCCGGTGTCGTCATAAGAACCGTGATAGAGGCGATATGCGCCCAACAGATCGACCCAGCCTTGCTTGATCGAGATGTCGACCCGCCCGGATCCCACGCCAGCTGGTCCGGTAAAATCGCTGCCGCCACCGAGATTGACGTAATAGGCGTCAAGCACGAGCCCGAGATCACCGCGCCACGCCTCACCGCGAACCGATGCCGCCATGTTCAGGAGTTCGAGAACGTCCGACAGGTCGAGGTCCACATCGACCTCTCCATCCGCAACCACCGACGTACCCGTGGTCGAGACCGGCAGGAACAGATACGGCGTCAGCGTGAAGCGCCACTCATCGTCAGATACGCCCTGCACGTTCAGCGGATCGGCTTGGGCCGCGCCGCCGAGAGAAATTCCAATAGCAAGACCAAAGGCGGCCGTGATTCCGCCAAGTCGACTGTTGAACTTCATCGGGCGTTCCTCTCATCAATGGGGCTGACTGAGCCAGTATGCAATTAGCTTATCGCCATATCCAAAGGTTTCCAGTGAATCACGGTGGCTACGAGTAAAAACGGCCGTGGGACGCGTCGCAAAAGCAGCCGCAGGCAGACCGACTCTGGGGGAATTTGCGCGCCTGAGACGGCCGTCGTTCACTTGATGTCGCGCTCTTTCCTGAAGTCCGAGATCCTGTCACCTGGAGTGCCCCCGCTGAATTGGTCCACCGTTATGTTTAGGAAACGGAGGACAGAGAATGGCGAACAAGCGGCACAAGCCCGAAGAGATTGTTCGGAAGCTACGGCAGGTTGATGTGCTTGTCGGGCAGGGGATGACGCGTGTGGACGCGATCCGGGAGGTTCGTATCACCGAGCAGACCTATTACCGATGGCGAAAGCAGTATGGCGGCATGGGAACCGACCAACTGAAGGAACTCAAACGGCTTCAGAAGGAGAACGAACGGCTGAGAAAGGCCGTGTCGGACCTGACCCTGGACAAGCTGATCCTGAAGGAAGCTGCACGGGGAAACTTTTGAGCCCCGCCCGTCGCCGCGCCTGCATCGAGCTGATCCGCAGTGAGATGAAGGTGTCGGAACGCCGAATCTGCCGGGTGCTGGGGCAGCATCGATTAACGCAAAGACATCAGCCACGCGGCCGAGAAGACGAAGACCGGCTTGTGGCCGACATGATCGAACTTGCCAGGCAATATGGCAGCTACGGATACCGTCGCGTCGCTGCGCTGCTGAGAGACGCAGGCTGGCGGGTCAGCGACGGCCGGATCGAGCGATTATGGCGGCGAGAGGGTTTGAAGGTTCCACCGAAGCAACCGAAGAAGGGACGGCTATGGCTGAACGATGGCTCGTGTGTGCGGCTTCGGCCAGAGTATCGGAACCATGTCTGGAGCTACGACTTCGTCCATTGCCGGACGGATGACGGCAAGGCGTTCCGGACTTTGAACATCCTCGACGAGTTCAGCCGGGAATGCCTGGCGATCCGGGTGAAGCGAAAGCTGAACTCGACCGACGTGATCGACGCGCTCACCGATCTCTTCATCCTGCGCGGACCGCCCGAATTCGTCCGAAGCGACAATGGCCCCGAGTTCGTCGCCCAGGCCGTCCGGGACTGGATCGCCGCCGTTGGCGCGAAGACCGCCTTCATCGAGCCAGGCTCGCCGTGGGAGAACGGCTACGTCGAAAGCTTCAACGCCCGGTTCCGAGACGAATTGCTCAACGGGGAGATCTTCTATTCGCTGAGAGAGGCCCAGATCATCATCGAGGGCTGGAGAAAGCACTACAACACGAAACGGCCCCACAGCGCACTCGGCTATCGGCCACCGGCGCCAGAATCCATCGTCCCAATGGAAACCAGGCCAGTGATGCACTAACATTCAAACCGGACCAATCAGGTGAGGCTGCCCAAGACCAGTTCAATTTACTACTTGAAAGCGATGCTCGAGATTGTCCGCTTGGCGATAATGGTACGTCACGTGTTCTAGCGCACAGCACTCAACCCGAGCAATCTGCCGGAACCTCTAAACTATGTTGAATTTCTGTCTTCCTGATATCGGGATGAACTAACTCCGCCACATGGACCACTTCAAGGGAGGCGCTCCGCATCTGCGCCCCCCATAGCTGTGGGTCACAATGAGTTACTTCATGTCATGTTCTTTCTTGAAGGCGCCGACCATGTCGCTCAGCACATCGCTGACATCCCAGACACCCGCCTTCATCGCGTCGCTCAGCGGATCGGTCAGACCCGTCGGATCGGGCTTCGGCGGCGCCTTGGTTCCAGGCACCGACCAAGCCTCTTCCGTAATCACCGCCATGCGCTCGGTGATTTTGTCCTTGGTGATGTTCCAGACCATGTTGTCTTGGGCCAGCGACAGCGGGCCGTCATAGGTCGAACGCACACCTTCGTAAATCTCGAAACGGGTCGCTTCCTCGTTGAAGAAGTGATAGCCGACCGCGTGGCGTGGCTTGATCTCGGACATCACCTTGCCGAAGGCCTGCGGCGCGGTGTGAATCTGTGTGCCGACGCCCAGCGCCTGCTGCGGCGACTGGCCGTACCATTTCACCAACTGGTCGGGAGTCTGGAAAGTCTCATGGATCGCGAGGTCGGCGTCTTTGGCGTAGTCGATATACCACTTGTTCGGAAAGGTATCGCCGCCGATCACAAGTTTCATCCCGTTCCATTCCAGCGCAAAGCTGACCGGGCCATCACCGGCGTGGATCGCGGGCCACGATCGGATGGTGACGCCGTTTTCCTGATAGATGACCTCGTTTTCCTTGGTGTAGTCGAACTCGGTGACTGAGACCTCGCCGGGCTCTTTGCTAAGCACAAAATTTCGGGTCTGAAGGTCCCAGTTGTAGGCTTTCAGGAAATGGTCGACGGCGTATTTCGTCCCCATCTCCGCAGTCGCGCCGCTCGGACCCCAGATTTTGAGAGGTCCAGTGCGCCCGGCCGTCCAGCCGCCCGCCCACAGCGTCGCCAGATCGCCCCAATGGTCCGTGTGAAGATGCGTCAGGAACAATTTGTCCAGCATATCGTAGGGAATCATGTAGGCGGCGACATTGGCCATCGAACCAGTGCCGACGTCGAACAGGAGCTTGTCGCCATTGCCCAGTTCGACCAGATAACAAGTCGCCGCCTGTCCGCGGCGTGCGGCGGGCAGGCCGGTGCCGCAGGCGGTCAGCCGAATCTCATCCTCGCCCAGTTCCTCGGTGCCGGGATAATAGACATAGCGGTCGGGCGCCGTACCCGTGGAGCTTTCGACCTTTCCGCCCGCCGCGTAGGCCGAGGCGGCGAAAACGACGCATAGAGTCGCCGCGCCAGCCACTCGTAGTGCAGACTTCGTCAACATTCTCTCGTCCTCCTGAATCGTAATCAATCTAATCTGAACCGGTCGACTCGTTCCTGACGCGAAGTCCGAGCCGAATTTCTATCGTCCGCCGCCGCCACCGCCGTGGCCGCCGCCCGCACGTCCTCCGCCTTCCGCGTCGCCCTTATCACCATCGGTTACGCTGTCTCCGCCCGACCCGCCGTCGTCATCAGTCTCTTCCTGATCCGATGCTTCAGCATCGTCCCCCTCGGGGAGAGGTAATTTGGCTTCGGTCTGTTCGCTTCCAAGGCCTGTCGGGCTTTCAAGGGCGCCTTCGACCGCGCCCTGCATCTGGGGCAGGCGATTGACTTTCACGCCACCGCCCGATTGCGCCACTCTCTCGCCCAAATGTATCGAGGAATGTTCGGCGCTCGGTCTCTCGTCGATGGCGGGCGCGGCGATGGCGGCGAAGCCGAAGGCGGCGCACGCAGCCGTTGCGGTTGTCACGATTTTCAAGAAAGTCATGGCTGCTATCCTCCAATTCCTTCTTTCCAGACTATCGGCGCACCCAATATCGAACAACGAAAAGCTGAGCTGAACCGTTTACCCACCTCAGGACGCTTTGGTCGGCGCCAATTTACGAGAGGCGGACGAGACCCGATTCAGCAAAGCCGCCATCGGGCGCCGGGTCGAATTTTCCGTTGGCGATGGCGAGGCAGGCGGCGCCTAAGGCGACGAAACGCGCGTTGCCGCATCACTCAACCGGTCCAGATTGGCCTGCATCGTCGACAGAAAATCACCATCTCTGAGAATGTACGCCGGATCGAACAGAGTGGCGACAACCCCCCTTTTCATTAGGCCTTGCTCCGCCGCTTCGGTCGGAGGCCCTTCCCACAGGAACAGGGTCTTCGGGTGACTTGTGAGAAACTCGTCCAGTTCCGTCCACTGCTCCGGGCTAACCGGTTCGTTGTACTCCCAGTGAAGGTTCGCGATTTCAACGCCGTAGGCGCGGGCGAAATACTGGTAGATCGGGTGCGAGGCGATGAGGGTGACGCTTTGAAGCGCCGTGGCAGCCGTCCTAGCCTCCTCGTCCAACGCCCTCAGGTCGGTCATCAAATCCGCCAATGCAGCGTCGACGACCGCGGCATCCACGCCGGCGCGCCGTTTCAGACTTTCGGCCACAGCGTGCGCCTGCTGGCCCGCAAGGTCCAAGTCCAGCCAGGTGTGCAACGTCAGACCGGAATGCGAATGCTCCCCCTCCGGCCCGTGCCGATGAACCGAGGCGTCCTCCGCGATCAACGCATCCCGGAACCCGGCGGTCGTATCCAGCAGACGCGCGCGCGGCAGCGACGCCTTTGAAGTCCAGTCCGCATAACTCTGGCCGTTCAGCAGGATCAGGTCGGCAGCCTGAATGCGCGAAATGTCTTCGACACCGGGGGTCCAGTCCGCCGGATCCTCGTCGGCCGGGCTGGGGATGGCCACCGCCGCGGAATCCCCAGCGAGGCGCTCAGCAAAATAGGCGAGCGGATAGTTCTGAGCGACGATCTTCGGCCGGTCCTGCGCAACCGCGCTCCATGCGAGCAGCGCGGCGACACTGCTGGTCAAAACCGCTGCGAAAGCGCGCAAACATCTCACCGCCATAAAGTCAGTCCTCTGATCCGATCGCCGCGAGACTAGGCGAGCTTGAATTGGTGGTCCATACGCGATGCGCGACGCTTGCCCTTACCGCGCGGCCGGGCATCATGTGTCCATGACTTCACTCGCCAAAGCCGCCCAACACCTGATCGGGCGCCCGATCCTGCGGGCCGAACCGCTTCATGGCGGAGACCTTTCTGAAGTCATACGACTGGGCCTTCAGGGCGGCGAACAGGTGATCGCCAAATCCGGGCCGTCGCCAATGACGGAAGCGGCGATGCTGAACGCGATCCGCGCAACGGGCGCGCCGGCGCCGCGAGTCATCGCCGTCGACGACAATGCTCTGGTGCTGGAGGCGTTGCCGGAACGCGGCGGGCTGAGCGGAGAGGCGTGGGCAAATCTGGGACGGTTGGTTCGGACGCTGCACGACGCCACGGGCGACCGATTTGGTTGGGCCGAGGACTACGCTTTCGGTTCCGTGGCGATCCTGAATGCGCCCGCTGAGGACTGGCCGATATTCTGGGGCGAGCGCCGGATGCTTGCCGAGGTCGAACGCCTGCCTGCGGATATCGGAGCGCGGCTGGAGCGCTTATGCAGTCGCCTGCCCGACCTGTTGCCGCCGCGTCCAAGGGCCTGCCTGCTTCATGGCGATCTCTGGACCGGAAACGTGCTGGTTGGCGAGAGTGGCGTCTGGCTGATCGATCCCGCGTGCTACTATGGGCATGGCGAGGTCGATCTGGCGATGCTCAACCTGTTCGGATCGCCGACCGAGGCGTTTTGGGCGGAATATGGCGCGCCAGAGCCGGGCTGGCCCGAACGCTGCGCGATCTACCAACTGTGGCCCGCGATCGTACATCTGCGTCTGTTCAGCGCAGGGTATCGCGGGATGGTGGAGAGCAGGCTCGGCGCTGTGGGGGCGTAGGCCGCCTAACCCAGCTCCAGCGTCGCGCCGGACCAGAAGCGCGGTTCGTCCGTCGTCGGGCGGCCGTTTAGATACATGCGCGCGGTGCCGAAAACCGGCGCAAATCCCCAACCCTCCAACAGCGCGCGAAACTCCGACGCATCCGAGGCGATATCGATGAAGACCGGATCGGCGGGAAGTTCCGCGACCAACGCCGACAAAAGCGCGGCGGCCTCCTCCATCGATTTCGCCGCCAAAGGGCCGATTTTCGCGCCTTCGCCGCAGCGGCGGATCACGCCATAGGCGGGCCGAGGCCGGTCGCCGGTCAATATGATCGCTCGACGCGTCTCGGTCGGCGTGAGCCATGCGTCCAGAAATCGCACACGATCGACGCCGGCAGCCGCGCGGTCCGCCGCGCGCAACGCCGGTAGTTCGGCGGCCTCCAAAGGGCGCGCGCCATCGACGGCGACATTCGGGACGGTTCCCATGAAGCGGACCGTCTCTCCGGCATGGACGAATCCAGAGCGCTCATAGGCACCCTGTTGGTCCTGCACCCCGTCGAGGCCGACGCAACGCTCGCCCGCATGGGCCAGCCCGGCGCGCCAGACTTCAATGCCATGGCCCTGCCCCCGAAACTCCGGCCGGCAGATATAGAGACCCAGAAAGGCGAAATCGTCCGAGTGATTGACCACCGAGATCGCCGCCGCCGGTTGGCTGCCCACGCGCTTCAGCAAAAACCCTTCAGGATCGGCCGCGTGGAACGGGGCTGCGTCGTCAAGGCCCGGATTCCACCCCTCCTCCGCCGCCCAGCCGAGCACCATTTCCAACTCGCTCAGCGACATTGGGCTGATGCTTTCCATGCGGCGTTCCTCAAAAATCGCTGATGACGCCCTTTTTCTCCCAATCCCCGAAGCGGGTGGGTTCGGGTCCATCGCGCCCGCCCAGCTCTCGCGGCTTCGGCGGGAGCGGGTTCTTGGCCGCTTCACGCTTGCGGTCCCGCGCCTCAGCCAGCGCCCGTGCGGCGGCTTCCTTTCGGCGGCGGTCTTTTTCCTGGTCGGCGGTCGTCATATATGTCTCCACGCGCAGCGTCTGAACCTCGATAGGGGAAGATGGCGCGGACGCGCAAGATTCAATTGAACCCGGATGACGGGCGGAGCACCGATGAACTACGCTAAAACCGCGCTTTTGCTGGCGGCGATGACCGCGCTCTTTCTGGGCGTGGGCTATCTTCTGGGCGGGCCGACGGGCGCAATGCTGGCGCTGATCTTCGCGATCGGAACCAACGTGTTCGCCTGGTGGAACTCAGACAAGCTGGCGCTCAGGATGCATGGCGCGCGGCAGGTGACCCGCGGTTCGGCGCCGGAATTCGTCGACATGATCGAGGAATTGGCTAAGCGCGCCGAGATCCCCGCCCCCAAGATCTATGTGATCGAATCCGATCAACCCAACGCGTTCGCCACCGGCCGCAGCCCCGAGAACGCGGCGGTCGTCGCCACCACCGGCATCATGCGAATGTTGACGAAGGAGGAGTTGGCCGCTGTGATGGCGCATGAACTGGCCCATATCAAAAACCGCGACACGCTGATCATGACGATCGCCGCGACGGTCGCCGGGGCGATCTCGATGATCGCGCAGTTTGGCCTGTTTTTTGGCGGAGGAGATCGCAGGGACAATGGACTGGGCATTATCGGCGTGCTCTTGGCCGCGATTCTGGCGCCCTTGGCGGCGATGATGATCCAGATGCTGATCAGCCGCACGCGCGAATACGCCGCCGACCGCGAAGGCGGCCTGATTTGCGGCCACCCGGTGTGGCTCGAACGCGCGCTGGCGAAAATCTCAGGTCAGGCGGCGCGGTTCGAGATGGAGAGTGTGGAGCGGAACCCGGCCAGTGCGCACCTCTTCATCGTCAATCCTCTGTCCGGTCGGCGGATGGACAGCCTGTTCGCCACCCATCCGGCGACCGAGAACCGCATCGCTGCGCTGAGAGAGCTGGCGCGTGAGATGGGCCAGTCCGGCGCCGGACCGGAGCTGCACCCGGAGCGCACCACGATCTCGCGCCAATCCGCCTCGTGCCTACCGAAGACGGGCCAACGTCGCGGGCCTGACAGCGGACCATGGGCGTGAGCGGCCGACGCGGGCGCACCGCCCCCCGAAGTTCCGGTTCAAGTCAGTCCCGCCGTCATCGGGCGCAGCCGAAGGACACGCCCGGTCTGGCCGCGCGTATGGCCGCCGCCGACCTGTTGGACGCGGTGTTGCGCAAGGGCCAACCGTTGGAAGACGGCGGCGCGAGCAACGATCTGACCCCGGCCGACCGAGCGCGGGCTCGATCTCTGGCGTTGGAGACCTTGCGCCGCCTCGGCCAGATCGACGCGTTGATCGCACAGCATATGGAGCGCAACCCCGGCGGACGGGCGGAGACGGCGCTGCGTCTCGCGACCGCAGAGGTCGGGTTTCTGGACGGCGCGCCGCATGCCGTCGTCGACGCCGCCGTGGCCATGGTCAAACGCAACCCCAAGACCGTGCGCTTCGGCGGGCTGGTCAACGCGGTCGGGCGCAAGCTGGCGGAGGACGCGCCGAAGCTGGCGGAGGCGGAGCCAGCCAAGGCAGGGCGAAAAAACGCCCCCTCATGGCTCTGGAACATGGTCTCGAACGCCTATGGCCGTGAGATCGCGGACGCCATCCTCGCCGCGCATCTCAATCGCCCGCCCCTCGATCTGACGCCGCGCGATCCGGACGCGGCGAAGGCGCTGGCCGCGTCGCTGGGCGGGGCGCTGACGCCGACCGGCTCAATCCGGCTGGCGCCCGGATCGCAGATCTCGGCCCTGCCCGGATACTCTGAAGGCGCGTGGTGGGTGCAGGGCGCCGCCGCCGCGATCCCAGCGCGTCTGCTGAACCCTGTGGCCGGAATGCGCGTTCTAGACCTTTGCGCCGCGCCGGGCGGCAAGACCCTGCAACTGGCGGCGGGCGGGGCGGAAGTGACCGCGCTCGATATCTCCGAGTCCAGGCTGACGCGGTTGCGCGAGAATCTCGCCCGCGCCAACCTCACCGCCGAGATTATCGTGGCCGACGCGCTGGAGTGGACGCCGGACCAGCCATTTGACGCGATCCTGCTGGATGCGCCCTGCTCCGCCTCCGGCACGATCCGCCGCCATCCGGACCTTCCGCATCTGAGGACGGGAAGCGAAGCGAAACGGCTGGCCGCGCTGCAATCAAAGATGCTGGGCCGCGCATGGAGCTGGCTGGCGCCCGGAGGCATTCTGGTTTTCGCAACCTGCTCTCTGGATCCGGTCGAGGGCGAAGCTCAGGTCGAGGGCTTTCTCGCGCGCCAGGCGGACGCCGAGCGCGCGCCGATCGCTCCGGATGAACTTGGCGGCGCGGCCGAACTGATTTCAGCGGATGGCGATCTGCGCACCCGGCCCGACCTCTGGCCTGAAATCGGTGGCTTGGACGGGTTCTTCGCCGCGCGGTTCGCCAAGAAACCCTGAATCTTGTTGCAAGTGACGCGGTGCGCCATTCGCGCTATGCTGCCCGGCAAGAGCAGCCGGGGAAACCGCCCCTAAACAGAGCTTCATCCGCCGATGAGCCGCATCACCCTGACTTTCGCCGCCCTTTCGAAGAGCGTCGCAACCGCCGGACGCGGCGTCATGCGGCCGTTCGCAATCTGGCTGGACGGGTTCGGGCGCAACCCCAGGAAGATCGTCAACACGCCCGAACCTCTGTTTCCCGGCGAGGCGGTTCGCGGCCGCGCGATGATGGGCGGGCGCTGGATGTTCGACGGTGAGACCGTCGAAGGCAAGGGCGCCCCGTGGTTCGAAGCAGCCCCTTCGGACGCGTGGGCCGAGGCGTTGCACGGATTTGGCTGGCTGGCGCACTACGCCGCCGCCGGCGATAGAGAGTCCAAGCGTGCGGCGCAGGCGGCCGTGCATCACTGGATCGCAGCGCATGGCCGGGGCCGGTCATCAATCGCGTGGCGCTCTAATGTCGTTGGCAGGCGAATCAAAGCCTGGCTGACGTACTCCAATCTTCTGCTGGACGGCGCAGACCCCCGGTTCCGCCGGGACATTCTGCGCTCTCTTGCGCGGCAGACGCGATATTTGCGGCCGCGTGTTCGCCAGGCTCCGAAAGGCGCGCCCCGGTTGGAGGCCGCCGCAGGCGCGGTTTACGCCGGGCTGTGTCTCGACAGGTTTGAACGGGGGTTTCTGGACGATCTGGACGTCTTCAAGTCGATTTTGGGCGGACAGCTGTCGCCGGATGGCGGACATTTCAGCCGGAGGCCGTCCGAGTTGTTCGAGGTTTTCGCGATGACTGTCGCGCTCCGCCGCGACCTCGACCGCGCCGGGGGCGTCTCCACCGACGCGCTGACTCTTGGAATAGAGCGCATGACGCCGATGCTGCGTGCGCTTCGGCTGGGCGATGGCGGGCTTGTGTTGCTGAATGGCGGTCGCGAACTGGCCGATGGGCAGGTCGATTATGCGTTGGCTGAGGCGCGGGTGAGAACGCCAGCGTTACAGGTCGCGCCGGATGAAGGTTATGGCCGACTTGCGTCGGGCCGCACGCTGGTGGTGGTCGATTGCCGCGCGCCCGGCCCGGCCGAGTATTCAACTCGCGCCACCGCGGGGTTGCTGGCGTTGGAAGCCAGCGTCGGACGCCGGCGGCTGATCGTCAGCTGCGGGCCGGGCGAACATCTGGGGCCTGACTGGGCCCGCGCGGGCAGGGCTGCTGCGGCACACTCCACGCTTTCGATCGAAGATGAATCCCCATTGGAGTTTCTGGACCCCGACAGTTTCGAGGGGCGCTGGCTGGGGTCGCGCGCCCTGAAGCCCTATCCGGCGGTCAGACTGGAGCGGGTCGAGGATCTGGGCGGCGTCTGGCTGCGCGGCGAGCATAATGGCTGGGTAAGGCGGTTCGGCCTGACGCATCAGCGACGGCTCTATCTTTCCGCCGATGGCGGTGATCTGCGCGGAGAGGACACTCTGGCGCCACCGGAAGGCGCCAAACGGGCGGGTCGGGACGGGCTGGGTTTCGCCGTGCGTTTCCACCTGCACCCGGAGGTCGAGGCGAGGCTGGTCGGAGGCGCAATATCGCTGCGCCTTCCGAACGGGATCGGCTGGACCATGCGGCAAAAAGGCGGCGAGACGACGCTGGAGGAGAGCGTCTATCTGGGCGGCCCGCGCCGCAAGCCGCGGCCGAGCAAACAAATTGTGGTCACTGGCCGCGTAACCGATTATCAGGGCGCCGTGAATTGGGCGTTCCGCCGGGCTGACGCCGCCGCCTCCACGCTTCGCGACGTTCCCAAAGACGAGGCGAAGACGGAAGACGACGCGGCCTCTGCGCCCAATCCAACCCGTTGAACCGAGCCGCCCCACGCGGGGACAGGCGATAGAATGCCGGACCTTTTCCAATGACCGCGACCACTTCCGCGCCCGTACGACGCGCCCTGCTCTCCGTCTCAGACAAGACCGGTCTGATCGACTTCGCCCGCTCGCTGACCGAGCGGGGCATTGAACTGGTCTCGACTGGCGGTTCGGCGAGAGCCATCCGCGAGGCGGGCCTTGAGGTCCGCGACGTCGCAGATCTGACCAGATTTCCCGAGATGATGGACGGCCGCGTGAAAACGTTGCATCCGGCGGTGCATGGCGGCCTGCTGGCTCTGCGCGACAATACCGAGCATGTGGCGGCGATGGAGGCGCATGACATCGGCCCGATCGACCTTCTCTGCGTCAATCTCTATCCGTTCGAAGCGACCGTGGCGGCGGGCGCCGGCTATGACGACTGCATCGAGAATATCGACATTGGCGGCCCGGCGATGATCCGCGCGGCGGCCAAGAACCACGCCCATGTCGCCGTGGTGGTGGATGTGGCCGACTATGACGCGGTGCTGGCGGCGATGGACGCCAATGACGGCGTTGTCCCGGCTGGTCTGAAGCGGACCCTTGCGCAGCGCGCCTATGCGCGCACAGCCGCCTATGACGCGGCCGTATCGACATGGCTGGCCGGGCATGTGGACGGGGAGCCGCGCCGCTGCGCCGTGGCGGGCGCTTTGCGCCAAACGCTGCGCTATGGCGAAAATCCCCACCAGTCGGCGGCGTTCTATACCGATGGGGCCACGCGCCCCGGCGTCGCCACGGCCCGCCAGCTGCAGGGCAAAGAGCTGAGCTATAACAACATCAACGACACCGACGCCGCCTATGAGCTGACCGGCGAGTTCGCGACCGATGACGGGCCCGCCTGCGTCATCATCAAACACGCCAATCCCTGCGGCGTGGCCACCGGCGCGACGCTGGCCGAAGCCTATGAGCGCGCGCGCCAGTGCGATCCGGTCTCGGCGTTTGGCGGGATCGTCGCCGTGAACCAGCCGCTGGATGCGGAAACCGCGAAGGCGGTGGCCGAGATCTTCACAGAAGTGGTGATCGCGCCTTCTGTCTCAGCCGAGGCCGCCGAGATCTTCGCTTCGAAGAAAAATCTGCGCCTGCTGGAGGCGGGCGGCCTGCCCGATCCGACCGCGCCGGGTCAGACCTGGCGACAGGTCGCGGGCGGCTATCTGATTCAGGATCGCGACGCAGGGCGGCTTTCCGCCGACGATCTGAAGGTCGTCACCGAGCGTGCGCCGTCGGATGAGGAGCTTGCGGATCTTCTGTTCGCGTGGCGGGTGGCCAAGCACGTCAAATCCAATGCTGTCGTCTACGCAAAAGGCGGAGCCACAGTGGGCGTCGGCGCCGGGCAGATGAGCCGGGTAGATTCCACCCGCATCGCGGCGCGCAAGGCGGGCGACATGGTCGAGGCGCTGGGCCTGTCGGAGCCGCCGACGGTCGGCTCCGTCGTCGCATCGGACGCGTTCTTCCCCTTCGCAGATGGGCTGATCACCGCGGCGGAAGCAGGGGCCACGGCGATCATCCAGCCGGGCGGCTCCATCCGGGACGATGAAGTGATCGCAGCGGCGAATGAGCGCGGCCTCGCTATGGTGTTCACGGGCATGCGCCATTTCCGGCACTAAAAGCCGCCGAATCGGATTCGCGACGCGCGTCTTTCACTCGCCAAAAGCAAAAAGCCGCCCAAGGGCGGCTTTTGTCGTTCTCCCGGCGAAAAAGGGAGGATTTGGAGCGGGCGATGAGATTCGAACTCACGACTTCAACCTTGGCAAGGTTGCGCTCTACCCCTGAGCTACGCCCGCGTCGTGGTGCGGCGGACATATAGCCGATAAATCCACGAACGCAAGCGCGAATACGACATATTCGCAACGGACTGGCCCCCGCGCGCGATTGCGCCTAGGTTGCCGCCCGCCATCACACGCAGCGCAGGGCGAGTATGACCGCTGACGATCCGAGCATGACAGGACCAACCGCAGAAGAACGCGCGGCGGAAGCGCGCCTGATGTCGTTTTTTGGCGAGATTGGCGTCAGCACCAAGCGTTTCGCGCATCCCCCCCTGTTCAGAGTCGAAGACAGTCGCGCCTTTCGTGACTCAACGCCTGAACTGAAGGTCGGCGCCCACACGAAGAATTTGTTTTTGAAAGAGCGCAAGGGCGGCCTGTGGCTGGCGGTCTGCCTGGAGCATCGCCGCATCCGCATCCCCGATCTATCCAAGGCTCTGGGCGCGAAACGCTTCAGCTTCGGCTCGGCCGATCTATTGCAGGAAACACTGGGCGTGCGGCCCGGCGCAGTGTCGCCTTTCACGCTGCTCAACGACAGAATCGCCCAAAATGTGAAGCTGGCGCTGGACGCTCAGATGATGGAGGCGGAGATTTTGAACTTCCATCCGCTACACAATCACGCGACCCTCGCTATCTCTAACAATGATACGCGAAAATTCTTTTCGGCCTGCGGACACGACCCGGTGATCGTCGATTTCGATCAATTGGAGGCTCTGGCCGCGGAGCGAGACGCCAAAGCGCCCGAATAAACGGGTGGTTAAAAGGACTTAGGGAACGGTCCAGGGAATATGGAGCTAAACGATGCTTGAACTCGGCGGCGACGCCCCCTCGCAGGAAGCCGTGGCGGTCGACGTGACGGACGCGAATTTCATGGCCGAGGTGATCGAGGCCTCGAAAGAAAAGCCGGTGATCGTCGATTTCTGGGCGCCCTGGTGCGGCCCGTGCAAGACGCTTGGCCCGGTTCTGGAGGAGGCGGTCGCGAAGACCGGAGGCGCGGTCAAAATGGTAAAGGTCGACGTCGACAAGAACCAGCAAGTCGCCGCGCAGCTTCAGGTCCAGTCCATCCCGGCGGTGTTCGCGTTTTCGCAGGGCCAGCCGGTGGACGGCTTCATGGGCGCCGTGCGACCGGCCGAAGTCACGGAGTTCGTCAAGCGCGTTCAGGCGATGGCGGGCGGCGAAGAGGGCGGCGGCATCGACGAGGCGCTGGATCAGGCGGAAGAGATGTTGAATGAAGGCGCGCTGGGCGACGCGGCGCAGGTTTTCGCCGCCGTGCTCGGCGAGGATCAGTCCAATCTTCGCGCCATCGCCGGACTCGCCCGCGCCTATGCGGCGATCGGAGAGGCGGATCGCGCCGCCCAGACATTGGACCTGACGCCAGCGGACAAAGCCGACGATCCGGTGATCGCGGCGGCACGCAGCGCCATAGAACTGGCGGCCGAGGCCGCCAAGGCGGCCGGCGCGGAGGCAGAGGTGTCCGCCCGGCTCGAGGCGAACCCGGACGATCACGAGGCACGCTTTGAACTGGCGCTCGCTCTGGTCGGCCAAAACCAGCCGGAGAAAGCGGTGGATGAGCTTCTGGAGATCTTCAGACGCGATCGGGAGTGGCGCGATGGCGCCGCCAAGGAACAGCTGTTCAAAGTGTTCGACAGCCTCGGCCCGACCGACCCGGTGACGCTGAAGGGCCGCCGTCGTCTTTCCTCAATGATTTTCGCGTAGCAGTCGATGGCGCGCCGGTTCACCCTTTCCGAGTTGCCGGACATTGTTCCGGTCTTCCCGCTTCCCGGAGCGCTTTTGCTGCCGCGCGCGGTGTTGCCGCTGAATATCTTCGAGCCGCGCTATCTGGCGATGCTTGATGACGCGCTGCGCTCGGATCACCGGTTGATCGGCATGATTCAGCCACGCTCAGAGAACAGCGCCGATGGCAGCCCCCCCTTGCAGGCGATCGGTTGTGTCGGAAGGGTGACGAGCCTGTCGGAGACGGACGACGGGCGTTATTTGATCGCGCTGACAGGCGCATGCCGGTTCCGAATCAAGCGCGAGATCGAGGGATTCACCCCCTATCGCCGGGTCGAGGTGGACTGGGTGCCCTTTGAGCACGACCTCGCCAGAGAGGATCTGGATGAGGGGTTCTCTCGCCCAACCTTCCTCAGCCTTTTGTCGCGTTATTTCGACATTGCGAACCTGACCGGCGACTGGGAAACGCTGAAGGACGCCGATGAAGAGATGCTGATCAACTCGCTGGCGATGCTCTGCCCCTTCGCGGTGCAAGAAAAGCAGGCGCTGCTGGAATCGCTGGATCTAGAGGATCGCCGCAAGACGCTGACCGCCCTGATGGAGTTCGCGATCGCCGGCGCGGGCGGCGACGAAGGGGTGGCTTGATGGCCCATGATAGCGAACCGGCGCGCCCTGCAATTGCGATCGATCGGGGCCTGTTGGAGAGTCTGGTGTGCCCGGCTACGCGCGGCACGCTTGACTACGATGCGGCGGGCGGCGAACTGATCTCGAAAGCGGCCGGTCTCGCCTTTCCGATCCGCGATGGTGTGCCCATCCTCTTGATCGACGAAGCGCGACGGCTGGAAGATTAGGCGAGGCGGATGACGCGGGCTGAGAGGGCGACACAGGGCGACCCCGGATCGGTTCGATCCCGCCGGCTGACCCTGCGCCTTTCGAAAAGCTTCGATCAGGAAGAGCGCGCCGGCCTGATGCTATCGGCGAAAATCCGCTTCGCAGTCGTTCTCTTCGCCATGTTCTGGCAGTCGATCCGCAGCCCCTTATCCGGGTCGGGCTTCTGTTCGAATTGGCCGGCGCATCAATGTTCCTGCTGACGGGGGCGTTGCTATACCAGGTCGCCAAGAAGTCGATCGGCGGACGCCCGCTGATCTTTGCGCTCTTCGCCTTCGATATCCTTTGGATGGCGTTTTTCATGGCGCTTCCGAACCCATTCCTGGAAGGGATCCAGCGGCCGCCCTCGCTGATCCTCGTGTCGCATAATTTCCTGTGGTTCTTCATTCTGTTGTTGCAGGCGGGTTTCGCGCTGTCTCCGCTGCTGGTGGTCTGGTGCGGCGTCTGGGTGGTGGTCGCGAGGGTTACGCAGATTTTCTACGTGCTCTCGACAGGCGATTTCGTGACCGAAGACGATCTCAGGCATATCGGTGCCAACCAGATCTTCGAAGCCTGGTTCAATCCGAAGTTCATCTCGAACAACGCCAGGATCGTGGAGTTCATCGCCACAACCGGCGTCACCGCGACGCTCGCCGGGATAACCCAACGCACACGCTCTCTGGTCGCCAGCCGAGCCCAAACCGAAAGCGAAAGGGCGCAGGTCGCGCGGTATCTGTCGCCAGACATGGTCGAGACGGTCCTCTCGGACCCGCAGCGCCTGCGCCAACCCCGCTCAGTAGAGGCGGCGGTTCTGTTCGCAGATATCTGCGGATTTACGCGTATGGCCGAGGGTATGAAGGCCGAAGAAGTCTCGGACCTTTTGCGGGAATTCTACAGCCGGCTGTCGCGCGCCGTATTCGCCAATCGCGGCACCCTGGACAAGTTTCTCGGCGACGGCGTGATGGCGACGTTTGGCGCGCTGACCTCGAATCCTTCCTCGTCACGCGACGCGTTGGCGTGCGGATTCGCAATGCTGGACGAGATCGACGAATGGAATCGGGAACGCTCGGCTACCGGGCAAGCGCCGATCCGAATCTCGGTGGGCGTACACTACGGACCGGTCGTGGCGGGCGATCTGGGCGCTGAGCGGGTGGAGTTCGCCGTAATCGGCGACACGGTGAACGTCGCCAGCCGGGCCGAATCCTCGACCCGCGCGCTGGATGCGCGACTGGCCGCGACGGAAATTCTGGTCTCGAAAGCCGTTGAGCTGAACTCCGATCAGGTCGCGAAGCTCACCCATCACGGCCCGGTCACCGTGCCGGGTCGCTCTGGCGAAGTGGATCTCTGGACCGCATCCTGACGCGCTATAGCGGGCGCCCTTGCAGCATGCGCGGCAGATCGCCGGTCAATCCCGCCGCCGTGCGCATGAAGAAGCGTCGCGCAGGAGCGATTTTGTTGACAGTCGCCAGTCCGACATCCCGCGCCAGCCTCAGCGCGCTGTTGTCGTTAGAGAACAACCGGTTGATCGCATCCATGCCGAAGGCGAGGGTCGTGGAATCGAACCGCCGCCAGACCTGATAGCGCTCGAGCACGTCGAGCGCGCCGATATCCTCTCCCCGGCGCATGGCGTCGACCAAAACCTCAGCCAGCGCGGCGACATCGCGGATCCCAAGATTCAGCCCCTGCCCCGCAATCGGATGAACCCCGTGCGCAGCGTCGCCCACCAGCGCGAGGCGCGGCTTCACATAGTCTTGCGCCAGCGACAGGTTCAGGGGAAACGCCCAGCGCCCGCCGACGAGGTTCACCTCGCCAAGGAAATCACCAAACCGACGACGAATTTCGGCCTCATAGGCCGCGTTGTCGAATTTCATGACGCGCTTCGCCTCCTCGGTCTTTTCGGTCCAGACCAGCGAGGAGACGTTGCCGGGAAGCGGTAAAATAGCGAACGGCCCGGCGGGCAGGAAGTATTCATGCGCCACGCCCTGATGGGGCTTTTCGTGTTCAACCGAGCAGACTAGCCCGAACTGGTCATAGGCCCATTCCAGACGCTTGATTCCGGCCGAGCGCCCAACCATTGAGTTTCGACCATCGCAACCCACAACGAGTCGGGCGGACATCACTTCTCCGCCCTCCAGTGAAACCGTCGCGCAGCCCTGCTCGGTATCCACACTGGTCACCCTTGCAGGGGCGCGATGGGTGATCCGCCTCTCCTCCTCCATCCGTTGATGCAAAGCCGCGCGCAGCCAGCGATCCTCGATCATGTAGCCGAAGACGCCCTCGTCCAACTCGCGATGATCGAAATGCAAAAACAGGTCCGAGGCGCCCTCGCCGATCTTGCCGTCGGTGACGAGGATGTCCTCAATGTTCTGGACATGCTCGGTGACCAGCGGCCAGACGCCAACCGCCTGCCAGAACCGGCGTGACGCCAGCGCTTGGGCATAAGCGCGGCCGTTGAATTCTGGGTCGGCGCGGGTCTCCAGCGGCAGCGCGTCCAGTACTGTCACATCCAGCCCGGCTTGCGCCAGCGCCAAAGCCAGCGCCGGGCCGTTCAGGCCGCCGCCCACGATAATGACATCGGCGACGAATTTGGATGAATCGGTCATGGCGCTCACTATCGGTCATGCAGCGCGATTGTCCATGGCGGCGCGGCGGCCTACCCTGACCTTGGTCAAGCTGGGGCGCGATATGACAAATAACTGGTTGAGTATGAGCGCGGCGGATCTGGGCCGTGGCATAGGCGCAGGAGAAATCGATCCTGTCGATTTGACCGAGGCGTTTCTCACTGCAATCGAAGCGCACCGCTTCGCCGGCCGAATATACGCTCGGACGACCTTTGATCGTGCGCGCGCTGAGGCCGCCGCCGCCGCCATGCGGGCGAAGGCTGGCGTGCGGCTCGGTCCATTGGACGGCGTACCGGTAAGTTGGAAGGACCTCTTTGACACCGCAGGCGTCGCGACCGAAGCGGGCTGCGCCATGCTGGAGGGGCGGACGCCAATCCGAGACGCCGAAGTGGTCGCGCGCGGGGCTCGGGCGGGTCTGGTTTGTCTTGGCAAGACCCATATGTCGGAGCTCGCCTTCTCCGGCCTCGGCGTGAACCCGATCACCGCCACGTCGCCCAACATCCACGATCCGAACCTTGCACCGGGCGGCTCGTCCTCAGGCGCCGCGGCGTCGGTGGCGTTTGGGCTGGCGGCGGCTGCAGTCGGATCGGATACGGGCGGCTCGGTGCGCATTCCGTCCGCCTGGAACGATCTGGTGGGGCTGAAGACCACCGCGGAGCTAATTCCGAATGACGGCGTGGTTCCGCTATCGCCGACGCTGGATACGGTCGGGCCACTGACCCGTACGGTCGAAGACGCCGCCCTGCTCTATTCAATTTTGGCGGGCTCGCCGGTGCCGAATCTGGGCGCGACGTCGCTGGCCGGCAGGTCTTTCTTCGCGCCGACGGGCGCCGTGCTGGACGATCTGGATCCCGCGGTCGAGCAAGCATTCGATACGACCATCGTTAGGATCGAGGCGGCAGGCGCCAACGTCACACGCGGACCAGCGCCGGAGTTGACCGAAGTACTCGACCACGTCGCCGAGGGCGGCGCCGTCGTGAATACCGAAGGCTGGGCGATCTGGCGGGAGATGATCGAAGAAAACGGTGAGCGCATGTTTCCGATGACCCGTGCGCGCTTCGCCTCGGGCGGCGAAGTCTGGGCGGAAAAGGACGCCAAGGCGCGGCTCGCAATCCCTGACTTGCAGGCGAACTGGCTGACCCGAACCGCCGGATTTGACGCGGCGATTCTGCCGACAACGCCGAATCAAGCGCCGAAAACAGCCGAGCTTTTGGCCGATGACAGCGCATATATCCGCGAAAACCTGCGCGCTTTACGCAACACCCGGCTAGGGAATTTGTTGCGGCTGTCCTCTCTCTCGCAGCCCTCGGGGACGCCCGGTGTCGGCGTCATGCTGTTTGGCGGACCGCTGGAAGAGTCCCGATTACTAAGGCTTGGCGCGGCGATCGAGGGGGCGTTGAGCACCTAGACGCCGACTGAAGCGCGGCCAACAAGCGCCTGTATTTCCTTCGATTCCAGATTCGTTAACGGGGGCCTTGGCTGGACGCTGACAAATTGTGGCGCTATTCTGTCGAGTGAGCAGAGGCTCCGTTAGAGAGTCCAAGGACGAGGCAGATGGATTACCCGAGCAGGCTCTCGGCAATGCCGGATTACGCGTTCCCGCGTCTGCGGGCGCTTCTCGACGCCCATAAGCCGGGCGGCGAACCGATCCTTATGTCTCTGGGCGAGCCCCAGCATGCGCCTCCCGCCTTCATCGCCGACATTCTGGCAGCCAATTTCGCCGAATACCGCCGCTACCCGCCCAATGAGGGCACTGAAGGCCTGCGCGAAGCCGCCGCCGAATGGGTGACGCGCCGCTATGGCTTGCCCGCGGATTCGGTCGATCCAGACCGCAATGTGCTGTCGCTGAACGGGTCGCGTGAGGGTCTTTACTATTCCTGTCTTGCGCTGTCGGTTGAGCGGAAGAATGACGAGACGCCCGCGGTGCTGACGCCAAACCCGTTCTATCCCTGCTACTCCGCAGCGGCGCTTACCGCTGGCGCGGAGCCAATCTATGTTCCCGCGACGCCTGAGAACGGCTTTCTGCCTGAATTCGCGGCGCTTCCGGTCGAAATTCTGAACCGGGCGACTGTCGCCTATATGTGCTCGCCCTCGAACCCGCAGGGCGCCGTGGCGAGCCTCGACTATTGGAAAACGCTGCTGGAGCTGGCCGAACGCCACGATTTCCGCGTCTTCGCGGATGAATGCTACGCCGAGATCTATCGCGGCTCGCCGCCGCCGGGCGTGCTGCAGGCCGCCGCTGAGATCGGCGCGAATCCGGAGCGCGTGGTATCCTTTCACTCACTCTCAAAACGGTCGAACCTCGCCGGGCTTCGCTCGGGTTTTCTGATCGCCGGGGCGGAGACGATGGTGCGCCTGAAGCGCCTGCGCGCATACGCTGGCGCGCCCTCCCCCATTCCGGCGCAGATGGCGGCCGAGGCCTGCTGGCGCGACGAAGCGCATGTGGTCGAGAACCGCGCGCTCTATGCTGAGAAATACACGCAGGCGGACGACATACTGGCCGACATGCCCGGCTATCGGCCGACTGAGGCCGGGTTCTTCGTCTGGCTGGAGGTTGGCGACGGAGAGGCCGCGGCGCTGAAGCTCTGGCGTGAAGGCGGGGTTCGGGCGTTGCCGGGCGGCTATTTCTCACGAGAGGTTCCGGCGGAACTGGGCGGTGGAAATCCAGGCAAGGCGTTTCTGCGCCTCGCGCTGGTCGCGCCAAAGGCGGAAGTCGCGCGCGGCCTTCACATCGTAAGGGACGTTTTAAGAGAAGGGTGGAACCGTTCGTCCGCGCCCGCGTGACTGGCGCGCCGGATGGTTTAGGAGTGTTTAGAGTATGACGATTATAGCGGACCAGGGCGGCAAAACCCCTTTCCTTTCGGAAGAGGCGCGAAGCTTTTTGCGCCGACGAGGAGAAGAAATCGCCGGGATCGCGCTGGCGGCCATCGCCGTTGCGATGGCGTTTGCGCTCGGCTCTTACAATGTGGACGATCCCAGCTTTTTCAACGCCACACCTGCGTCCCCAACGAACTTTCTGGGAGTTCCCGGCGCCTGGTTCTCAGATGCTCTGATCCGCACGCTCGGGCTGGCGGCATGGGGGCTTCCCCTGAGCGTCGGTGTGTGGGGCTGGCGACTGATCGCCCATCAGGGCGTGCGGCGCGCACTGATCCGATCCGCATTCGCGCCTTTTGCAATTGTTTTGACCGCAATGGCGTTCTCGGCGAACCAGCCATTCCCGGGATGGAGCTTCGACAGTGGGCTGGGCGGCATCATCGGCGATGTGCTCTTACTGCAGATTATCAGCATCACGCCGTTTTCCGCCTCGATGAAGCTGATCGTTCTGGCCATGGTCTTCTCCATCTCGGCCTTTGTCGTATGGTGTTGCGCGTTCGGCGTTTCGCGGGCTGAACTGGCGGCTTCGCTGCGCTGGATGACCCAAGGCCTGCGGTCCAGCTTTGGCTGGATCGGCGTCCATTCGGCGGGTTGCGGCGTGCGAGCCTTCAACACCGTGTATGAGGCTGCGCAGAAGCGCCGCTCCACGCCGCGCTCTGAGAAAATGGACCCGCCTGCGCCAATCGGCGGCGCCCGACGGGTCGAGCCTCAACTTGGCGAGATAGACGAGGAGGAAGACTTCGTCGAGCGCGTCGTCGCATCCTCCGGTTCAGACGGAGATGGCGAAGATGCGAGCGGCCGACGCCCGACGGTTCGCCACCGCGCGACAACCGCCCCGCGCAAAAGCCGACGCGCCGCCGCCGAAGAGCAGCCCAGCCTCGAGCTAGAGGAGGAGGATGGCGCCGGCTACGCGCCGCCCGCCCTGTCCTTCCTGCAATCGCAAACACGGGTCGCCCGCGCTGATATCTCGGACGCCGCGCTGGAGGAAAACGCCCGTATGCTGGAAAGCGTGCTGGACGATTACGGCGTCCGGGGGGCGATCACATCGGTCAAGCCCGGCCCAGTCGTCACAATGTATGAGCTGGAGCCGGCGCCCGGTCTGAAGGCCAGCCGCGTAATCGGGCTGTCGGACGACATCGCCCGGTCTATGTCCGCGCTGTCCGCCCGCGTCTCCACCATACCCGGCCGCAATGTGATCGGCATCGAGCTGCCCAACGCCCATCGCGAAACGGTGCTTCTGAGAGAGCTTTTGTCCGCCAGCCAGTATGGCGACACCGGCCATTCGCTTCCCCTGGCGCTGGGCAAGGATATCGGCGGGGATCCGGTGATCGCCAATCTCGCGCGCATGCCGCACCTTCTGATTGCGGGCACCACTGGTTCGGGTAAATCAGTGGCGATCAACACTATGATCCTGTCGCTTCTCTACGCGCTCAGCCCGCAGCAGTGCCGCATGATCATGATCGACCCGAAAATGCTGGAGCTGAGCGTCTATGACGGCATCCCGCATCTTCTGTCGCCCGTGGTCACCGACCCCAAAAAGGCGGTTGTGGCGCTGAAATGGGTCGTGCGGGAGATGGAGGAACGCTATCGTCGCATGTCCAAGATGGGCGTGCGCAATATCGACGGTTACAACGCCCGTGTCCGCGCCGCGCTGGAAAAGGGCGAGGAGTTCAACCGCATCGTCCAGACCGGGTTTGACGACGCGACCGGCGAGCCGATTTTCGAGGAGGAAAGCTTCGCGCCAGAGGAGATGCCGTTCATCGTCGTTGTGGTGGACGAGATGGCCGACCTGATGATGGTGGCGGGCAAAGAGATCGAGGCTTGCATCCAGCGTCTGGCGCAGATGGCGCGCGCCTCGGGCATTCACATCGTCATGGCGACGCAGCGCCCCTCGGTCGATGTCATTACCGGCACCATCAAAGCCAATTTCCCGACCCGGATCTCGTTTCAGGTGACCTCAAAGGTCGACAGCCGCACGATCCTGGGCGAGCAGGGCGCTGAGCAGCTGCTGGGTATGGGCGACATGCTCTACATGTCCGGCGGCGGACGGGTGACCCGCGTGCACGGCCCGTTCGTCTCGGATGAGGAAGTCGAAGAGATCGTCAAGCATCTCAAGACCCAGGGAACGCCCGAGTATGTCGAGTCAGTCACCGAGGAAGAGAACGACGCCGCCTCGGCTGCAGTCGACCAGATCCTTGGCCTTGGCGGGGATGACAGCGACGCCAGCCTCTATGACCAAGCGGTCGCAATCGTCGCGCGGGACCGGAAATGCTCCACATCCTATATCCAGAGGAAGCTGCAGATCGGCTATAACCGCGCCGCACGTCTGGTCGAGCAAATGGAGGATCAGGGCGTGGTCAGCACGGCGAACCATGTGGGCAAGCGCGAGGTGCTGATTGAGGAGCGGTGAATGGCTCGTTGAGTCGATGGTATCTCAGAGTTTATCTTCGATTCATGCCATTCAACCTAGAGCACATCTACAAAATCAAGGGTGGTAAGGAGCAGCCCGCACAGGTCGGTACTTTAGACGATGTGACATTGCGTCATTTAGGGTGGCGCTTGGGATTTGTTTATTTCTCAAAGGACACTTACGATCACATTAGAAGGCAGCACCCTGACGTTTCTGATTTTGAAATGTTAGCAATTCCTCTTGCCATAAAATGGGGAATGATTGTGCAAAAGAAAGACGACGAGGGGTATCTGAATATCTTTTACTTATCGCCGTGGAATGAGAAGTATTACCGATTAATATTAAAACGTACCGAGAACACGTTCGAGATCTACGTCGCATCTTTATTCCGTACACTACCCGGAAAAATAAGGCGCGTCACGCGCAAGGGCGTCCACATTAGAAACCCGCACATGTCTATGAAATTTATGAGGTAAGGGGTGGGGCCTGCCAGGAACCCCACATTGCGCTCCGAAGAGAGTCTTCGTGCTACGGCGGGCAGAATATCACCGTGTCGCCCTTAAGATCATCATAGCTTGATGTGCAGAAAAATCAATGTAAATCAAAGTGTTAATGAGATTCTCTAACCGACTCTATCGACTCGATTTTTCCGGTTGAACACGAAACGGGCGCGGATTTTCTCGTCGGTGGTCGACTTCCTGGCGCTCAGGACGTAGCTTTTCTCACGAACCTGCGAGGCTCGAATACGGGTCTCGATTTCGCCGCATTCGCCGCCCAGATGAGGGCCATGATGAATCGAAAAGAATTCCTCGCCGGCGCGCTAGGCGCGGCGCTGCTTATCGCAGCGGGCTTGATCGCCAGCCCGGTCGTGGCGCAGTCGGGCGTGGATGCGCGCGACCTTCGCCGCATCTCCAATTATCTCAACGCCAATACGACGCTGGCCGGCGATTTTGTGCAGGTCGGCCCCGACGGCGAGGTCAATCAGGGCCGGTTCTATCTGCGCCGCCCCGGTCGGGTCCGGTTCGAGTACGATCCGCCCAGCCGAACGCTGGTCGTGGCGGACGGTTTCTGGGTCGGCGTTACGGACACCACGCTGAAAACCGTAGACCGGTATCCGTTGTCGGAAACGCCGTTGCAGCTGCTGTTGAAGGAAGATGTGGATCTTTCGCGTGAGGGCGCGGTGCAAAAGATCGAGCGCGCGGCGAACCAGATGCGAGTCACCGCAATCAATCCCGATGACCCGTCTCAGGGCTCCATCACGCTGGTCTTCACCGATAATCCGCTGGAGTTGCGCCAGTGGATCGTCGTCGACCAGCAGGGCCTGATCACGACTGTGGCGCTCCGCGACATGCGTTCGAATATTTCCCTGAAGAACGAGCTTTTCGTGATTGAGGACTTCGAGCGTTAGGCCTCACTCGACGAGTTTCGTTCTCAAATATCGAAGGTTGCGAACACCGGCGCGTGGTCCGAGGGCTTCTCCCACCCGCGCGCCGCTCTTAGCACCCGACTGTCTGAGGCGCGCTCCGCGACCTCCGGCGTCGCCCAAACATGGTCCAGCCTGCGGCCCCGGTCAGACGCCTCCCAATCCTTCGCCCGGTAGGACCACCAGCTATAGAGCTTGCCTTCGGGGATGTCCGCACGGGTCACATCCACCCATCCGGCCGCTTCCTGCGCAGCCGTGAATTTCTCCACTTCGATCGGCGTGTGACTGACGACTTTCAGAAGCTGTTTGTGCGACCAGACGTCGTCCTCTCGCGGCGCGATGTTCAGGTCGCCGACCAGAATAGCATCGCGGCTTTTCGCGGATGCGCTCCAATCGCGCACCTCATCGACGAAACGCAACTTGTGATCGAATTTCGGGTTCTTTTCGACGTCCGGAACATCGCCGCCCGCAGGGATGTAGAAATTGTGGATCTCGACCCCATTTTCCAGCTTCGCCGAGACGTGGCGCGCATCGCCCTTGCCGCACCAATCCACATGCGGCACCTCAGTCATCGGCAGGCGGGAGAGAATCGCCACGCCGTTATAGCCCTTCTCTCCGCGGGCGATCATGGTCTCGTAGCCAAGCGCGGCGAAATTCTCTGTGGGAATCTTCTCCACCGTTGATTTGGTCTCTTGCAGGCAGAGGACGTCCGGCGCCTCCTCCTCAAGAAGCTTGAGCACGATCGGCTCGCGCAGACGGACGGAGTTGATGTTCCAGGTGCAGACGGAGACAGGCATCGAATCCTCGGCGGCTTAAGAAAAAGGGCGCGCCGAACATGGCGCGCCGCCGTCCGAAAGAAAAGCGCGGAATCCGTCAGACCGCCAGCCGATAGCCGCCCGATTCAGTGACCAGTAACCGCGCGTTCGACGGGTCCGGCTCAATTTTCTGGCGCAGGCGGTAGATATGCGTCTCCAGCGTGTGGGTCGTGACCCCGGCGTTGTATCCCCAGACCTCATGCAACAACACGTCACGGCCGACCACGCCGTCAGTGGCGCGGTAAAGATATTTCAGAATGTTGGTCTCTTTTTCAGTCAGGCGAACCTTTTTTCCTTCTTCATCGACCAGCATCTTCATCGCCGGGCGGAAGCTGTAGGGACCGACGGTGAAGACCGCGTCCTCCGACTGTTCGTGTTGGCGAAGCTGGGCGCGAATGCGGGCCAGCAGCACTGCGAACTTGAACGGCTTGGACACATAGTCGTTGGCGCCGGCGTCGAGTCCCAGAATCGTGTCCGCATCGGTCGTATGGCCGGTCAACATGACCACCGGGCACTTAACCCCCGCCTTACGCATCAGGCGGCAGACCTCTCGCCCGTCCATGTCCGGCAAACCGACATCCAGAATGACAAGGTCGTGCAGCTCCGCCTTCGCCTTCTCGATGCCAATGGCGCCGGTTTCGGCCTCAAACACGTCGAACTCTTCAGTCAGTATCAACTGATCGGCCAAGGCCTCTCGAAGGTCAGCGTCGTCATCAATAAGCAGGATTTTCTTAAGGGCGGTCATGGGCGTCCTCCGGCGATAGCGTTATCTTGGCTGAGGCGTAGATGGCCGCAATCACGTTTCGATCAAGCATTCGATGCATCAGGTTACAATCCCTCACGCACGTGTTAGCGCCAATGGCGAAATGTTTCACATCGCGCCAGGCGGGGCGGGGCGATATGGTGCGCGCCTGAGCAACGGCGGAAACGCATGACAGAATGGCTGACAGCTGAAGAACGCGCGGCGCGCGCAAGGGCGGATCTTCGGATTGGCGCACCGCTTGTTCTGTGGGACGACGCGCGGGATCTCGGCGCCGTCGCATTGTCGGCGGAGCTAGCCACGGATGCGAAGCTGGCCCGGTTGCGCGCGCTGGGCGAGGTGGATCTCGCCATCTCGGCGCGGCGGGCGGAGACGTTGCGAGCCGCCGCATATGACGGCGATATCGCGCGGGTCGCCATGCGCTCGGATACGGGCGCTGACTGGGTCCGCGACGTCGCCGACCCGGCGCGCGATCTCGCCTCTCCCATGAAAGGACCGTTCCAGACCCAGCGCGGCGGCGACGCGTCGCTGCATCGTCTGGCGATCGCTCTGACCAAGGGCGCACGCCTGTTGCCTGCGGCGCTCGTCGTCCCCCTGCCCTCTGCGAGGGCTGCGCGGGAGATGGTTCTTTCGGACGCTCTGACCGGTCTTGCGGTGGACGACGCGGCCGAGGCTGAGGCCGCGGCGATCAGGCTGGTTCCCGTCGCTGCAGCGCTCGTGCCGCTGTCGTTCTCAGAAGCGGGGCGGGTTCACGTGTTCCGCCCCTCTGATGGCGGTGAAGAGCACTACGCGGTCGAGATTGGATCGCCGAATCGCGCCGAGCCCGTGTTGACGCGTCTGCATTCGGCCTGCTTCACCGGCGACCTGTTCGAGAGCCTGAAATGCGATTGCGGCCCGCAGCTGCACGCCGCGATGCGCCAGATCGCCGAATCCGGATCGGGCGTGCTTCTCTACCTCAATCAGGAAGGACGTGGCATCGGCCACGCCAACAAGATGCGCGCCTATTCCTTGCAGGATCAGGGATTCGACACGGTCGAAGCGAACCACCGGCTAGGCTTCGAGGACGACGAGCGAGACTTCCGCATCGGCGCGGAGATTCTGAAGGCGCTCGGCTTCTCCTCGGCTCGGTTGATGACCAACAATCCCAAGAAGGTGGAGGGGCTCAGCGGCTGCGGTGTAGAGGTGGCCCAACGCGTACCGCTAGCGGTCGGAGAGAACCCGCACAATGTCGAATATCTGAAGACCAAGTCGAAAAAGAGCGGGCATCTGCTGTGATTCCGCGAGCCAGTGATCTGGTGGTGACGCGCTGGGGCGCACGATTCCGAGGGCGGCGCTTTCCCTGCGCTGTCGGACGGGGCGGGATTTCTACGGATAAGCGCGAAGGCGACAGCGCGACTCCGGTAGGCGATATGGTGCTAGAGGCTGTGCTCTGCCGTGAAGATCGGGTGCGGCGGAGGCAAGGCTGGGCGCCGACCCGCCTGTGGATGGAATGGTGCGACGACCCTGCGGATACGCGCTACAACCGGCTGATCCGGCGGGCTGGCGCAGGCGGCGTCGAGCGCCTCTGCCGCTCTGATCACCTCTACGATGTCATTGGTGTACTCGACTGGAATCGCGATCAACCGGAACCCGGTCGGGGTTCCGCCATTTTCCTGCATATCTGGCGCGGTCCGCGCCGCGCCACAGAGGGCTGCGTCGCATTCCGAAAGCGCGATCTTTTGTGGATTCTTGATCGTTGGGGACCGCGTAGCAGGGTGATCGTGCGCGGCTAGACCTTCGACGGATCCCGCGCGCCGAACACGGCGGACCCGACGCGGACATAGGTCGCGCCGAAAGCGATGGCGGTGCGGAAATCTCCGCTCATGCCCATGCTGAGCTCGGCCAGACCGTTGCGTTCAGCGAGTTTCGCCAGCAACGCGAAATGCAGCGCCGGCTCCTCATCGATCGGCGGGATACACATCAGCCCTTTCAGGGGCAGTTTCAGTTCATCCCGACAAAGCACGACCAAGTCGTCCAGCTCTCCGGTCGCGACGCCAGCTTTTTGCGGCTCGTCGCCGGTGTTCACCTGAATGAATATCGGAGGGCAGGTTTCAAGCTCAGCCGCGACATCCGCGATTTTCCGCGCCAGTTTTGGCCGGTCTACGCTCTCGATGACATCAAAGAGCGCCATCGCCTGCCGGGTCTTATTGGTCTGTAAAGGCCCGATCAGGTGCAGCTCGACATTCGGGAAACGCTCCTTCAGCGCTGGCCATTTGCCAACAGCTTCCTGCACGCGATTCTCACCGAACAATCGATACCCGGCCTCCAGAGCCGCTTCGATTCGCGCGAGCGGCTGTACTTTTGATACGGCGATCAGACGGGTCGATCCCTCCTCGCGGCCGGTTTCTCGCTCGGCGTCTGCGATTTCCTCAAGAACGGCTGAAAGCGACATGCGTGTTGACCCCGTTTCGTCTTTCGTCACCAGAGCAAGGTAACAGCATGTTGCGCAAACGAAAGCTGCGCCACGAGAAGGCCGGTCGCACCCATATTTCAGCCGCATTCCTTCACGATGCTCGACGCGCCGCTCCGGACCAGACTTGCCCATTCGAGCGTCGAATGGCATTAGTGAAGCGATCGGGCCTTTAGGTCAATCTGATTGACTTATTTGGGGGTTGGTGGATTCCATATGGGAAATCTGGCTATCCCCAGAGACCGCGTTCAACCCATTCCGCCTGCAGGAATTGAATTGGCGCAACGATGAGGATGACAACATGACGGGATCGACGTGGATCCGCTTTTCTATCGCCGGGCTGGCGTTGCTGGCGCTTTCGGGATGCGCCGATGAAAAGGCCGGAAACAGGCCGTATGAACCTTGCGATCCTGTTTATGACGATAATTGCCGTGACCAGCGGGGACGGGCGGAAGGCTCTTTGACCGATACATTTGGCACAGCGGAATATGGCAACGTCAGTTTTGGCGAGTATGGCACCAGCGATCCCCTGGGACGCGGCACCAATGTCAATAAGCATCTCTGGATGGCGTCGCTCGACACGCTTTCGTTTCTGCCTGTTTCATCAACCGACCCGTTCACCGGCGTGATCGCCACGGACTGGAGCGCCGCGCCGAATGCGCCCAATGAGCGGTTGAAGGTTACAGCCTATGTAAGGGCCACCACATTGACGGCGGATTCTCTGCGCGTCGCTGTGTTCCGTGAGGAATTGTCGGACAGCGGTGTATGGGTCGCCGCGCCTGTAGATGCGGCAACACCACGTCAACTTGAAGACGCAATACTCACCAGAGCGCGTCAATTGCGCAGGCAGGAACTTCAAGCGCAAGAGGGCTAGGCGCCGCTTGACGACTCTGATCCGACTCCGATCACTGCATTGCAAAACGGCCGCGCCTTTGCCAAGACAGGCGCGGCCTTTTCATTTGCGTCGATTGTCGCCGTTGCATTGAGGGCCGATAGCGAACGTATTGGCGCACATTTCCGTCGCGCCTGGCCGGAGGAAGATCATGTCCCGTTACAACTCAGCAGAGGTGGAGCCTAAATGGCGCCAAGTCTGGGATGAGATGAACGCTTTCCGGGCTGAACGCGACCCGTCCCGGCCAAAATACTATGTGCTGGAGATGTTCCCGTACCCGTCCGGGCGCATCCATATGGGGCATGTGCGCAATTATGCGATGGGCGATGTGATCGCCCGTTACAAGCGCACTCAGGGCTTCAACGTGCTCCACCCCATGGGCTGGGATGCGTTCGGCATGCCCGCAGAGAACGCGGCCATGGAGCGCGGCTCCCACCCTGCAAAGTGGACCTACGACAACATCGCGGCGATGCGAGAACAGCTTAAGACGATGGGACTCTCGCTGGACTGGAGCCGCGAGTTCGCGACCTGCGACCCGGAGTACTACGCCCAGCAGCAGGCGATGTTCCTCGACATGTACAGGGCTGGACTGGTCTATCGGAAATCTTCGACGGTGAACTGGGATCCGGTCGATATGACCGTTCTTGCCAATGAGCAGGTGATCGACGGCAAAGGCTGGCGATCCGGCGCTGCTGTTGAACGGCGCGAGTTGACCCAATGGTTCTTCCGCATCTCGGACATGGCTGAAGAGCTTCTGGATGCGATCGACGGGCTTGAGGCCTGGCCCGAGAAGGTTCGCCTGATGCAGCGCAACTGGATCGGTAAAAGTCGCGGTCTTCAGTTTGCGTTCGACGTCCTCAATGCGCCCGCCGGGCATGAGAAGCTGGAGGTATACACTACCCGCCCTGATACGTTGCTGGGGGCCAGCTTCGCCGCGATCGCCGCCGATCATCCGCTCGCGAAGGCATTATCGGAATCGAACCCGGATCTTGCCGCGTTTGTCGAAGAGTGCCGCTGCCTCGGTACGTCCGAAGAGGAGCTGGAAAAGGCCGAGAAGATCGGTTTCGACACCGGTTTGAAAGTCAGGCACCCATTCGATCCGGAGTGGGAGTTACCTGTCTATGTCGCCAATTTTATCTTGATGGACTATGGAACCGGTGCAATCTTTGGTTGTCCCGCTCATGATCAACGGGATCTTGACTTCGCGCGCAAGTACAAGTTGCCAGTCATCGACGTATACTGCGAGAAGGACTCGGAGGAGCGCGTCGGCGACGTCGCCTATGTGCCATTAAAGTCCGAGCCTGTTCGGTATTTACGCGCCCTCGCCGGCGATGAATTCATGAAGGGAGATCAAGGTGTTGACGCCGCCATAGCGCATTGTGAAGCGGCCGGCGTCGGTGAAGGCGTCGTGAATTTCCGCCTGCGCGACTGGGGCGTCAGCCGGCAGCGCTATTGGGGATGCCCGATCCCGGTTATCCATTGCGAAAGCTGTGGCCCGGTTCCCGTACCGCGGGAACAATTGCCAGTTAAGCTTCCGGACGACGTAAGCTTCGACAAGCCTGGCAACCCGCTGGACCGGCACCCGAACTGGTCGCATGCCCGTTGCCCGGACTGTGGCGCAGATGCGCGCCGCGAAACTGATACGATGGATACATTCGCGGATTCATCCTGGTACTATGCACGCTTTACCAATCCGAACGCCGATACTCCGACGTCGTCCGAAGATGTCGCTTATTGGATGAATGTGGATCAGTATATCGGCGGCGTGGAGCACGCGATTCTGCATCTGCTGTACTCGCGATTCTGGGCGCGGGCGATGCACCTGACTGGTCACCTGCCGAAATCTGCAACCGAGCCTTTCAATGCGCTGTTCACCCAAGGCATGGTTTGCCACGAAACATACAAAACCACAGATGGCCGAAAGCTGACGCCGGCTGAGATCACCGACAAAGATGGCGTGAAGGTGGAGGCCGACACCGGCGAACCGATCGTCGTCGGTCCCTCTATCAAGATGTCAAAGTCAGAGAAAAACGTCGTCGACCCGGAACATATCATTCAGGAATATGGAGCCGATACCGCGCGATGGTTCATGTTGTCGGACAGCCCGCCAGAGCGCGATGTCGAATGGACTGCGGCCGGCGCCGAGGCGACGTCTCGCCATCTGCAACGGGTCTGGCGTTTGGCGACTGAAATTGCCGAGTCGCGTGTCGATACGGAATCCAGCTCTTCCGTTGATCAATCGCTTCGCCGGACAACTCATCGAGCCATTGACGGGGTGACCAAGGATATCGAGGGCTTCGCCTTTAACAAGGCGGTCGCGCGCCTTTATGAGTTGACCAACGCCATTGCCAAAGCGAGCGCCGCATCAGCCGCCATTCGCCACGAAGCGATGGCGACGCTTGCACAATTGATGGCCCCCATGACGCCGCACCTGGCTGAAGAAATCTGGGCGCGGCTCGGAGGCGAATCACCGCTGGTCGCATCGCCATGGCCAAAGGCCGACCCCACTCTGCTGGTGGACGATCTGATCCGCCTGCCCGTGCAGGTGAATGGCAAGAAACGAGGCGAGATCGAAGTCGCCAAGGACGCGGCGAAAGATGACGTGGAGGCGGCGGCGTTGGCCGACGCCGCAGTTGCACGCGCCATGGCGGGAGCTCAACCGCGCAAAGTGATCGTGGTTCCTGGGAGAATTGTGAATGTCGTCATTTAGCCGCCGCTCGGCTCTCCTTTTTCTAGCCACTGTGACGCTTGGCGGCTGCGGATTCAAACCGCTTTATGCGGGCAGCGCGAAAGACCTGATCGGTCGCATTGAGCTTGGTGAAGTTAGCGGGCGGTCCGACTACTATCTGCGTACAGCCTTGCGACAACGACTGGGCGATGGCGGCGCCGACTCGATCTATCGGCTGGATGTGAAAACCAGGATCAAGAGGGATTCTCTGGTGCTTCGCGGAGACGATGCGACGACCCGATATAACTATCGGGCGACAGCATTCGTTACCGTGACCAGCATCAAGACAAGCAAGGTGGTGTTGACTGACGAGCTTAAGGTCAGCGCCTCTTACGATGCGACGTCGTCGCTATATTCCAGCCGCACGAGCGAACGCGCAGCGCAGCGCCAGGTTTCCGAGACCCTCGGCGAACGTATCGCCAGCCGCGTGATCGCAGGCTTGTCGGACGCAGGCGCCGTGTGAACGAATGAAATTGTCGGGAAACAAGGTCGCGCGATTTGTGCGCAATCCCGATCCACACATTCGGGGCGCGCTGATCTATGGTGACGATCCAGCCCTCGTATCAGCCCGACGCGACCAGTTAAGTTCAACGATTCTGGGTGAAGATTCCCCAGAGCTTCGCCTAACTCGTCTGGAGCCGTCCGCCATCCGTAAAGACTCCGCCACGCTGTTCGACGCCTTGCGGGAGAGTGGTTTTTTTGGCGGCAGGCGTGTTGTTCAGATCGACGGGGCGACGGACGGGTTGGCGAAAATCTTATCAGGTGCTTTGGACGACATTGCGGAGAACGACGCGTTTCTGGTTGTTTCGGCTGGATCTTTGCCAGCAAGGTCGAAGTTGCGCGCGATATTCGAGCCACCGTCGACGCTTGTCGCACTACCGTGCTATTCGGATTCAGTTCAAACAGAGAGTGTTTCCGAAGCGCTTTTAGAACTTGGCCTTCAATTGGCTGATGCGGATGCCGAGGCGAGCCTTCGCGCGCAGAGAGCAGATTTGGACTACGGTGCGTATCAACAGCTTCTCGCAAAGTTGGCCACCTATAAGATGGGTGACGCTTTGGCGGTAACAGCCCAGGACGTACTGGAATGCTCGCCCCTGCCCGACGACCCCGAGTCCCATTCGGTTGCGACATCGGCTTTAAGCGGCGATGTCGATCAAGTTGCGTGTTCTCTATCGCGACTCAAACCTGACGCGTCGTCGAACGCATCGTTGTTGATCGCAATGTCATGGCAGGCGAAACGCCTTTACAGCATGGTCTCGGCTGTTGAATCCGGCGTGCCGCGCGAAAAGGCTCTGGCGGCGCTGAGGCCACCGGTGTTCGGCGACGCCCGAGCTAGACTGTCTCGTCAGCTTGGGTGTTGGTCAGTCGCATCACTGGAATCGGCGCTTCGTTTGATTCATGAGGCGCAATTGTCGTCCCGCAGTGCGGGCGGCGCTCAACCCGATGCTGCGACATCGAGAACGATACTGCGGATAACTATGATGGCCGCGAGAAACTAGCGATCAGCGCAATTGGTTCGAAGTGCTCGCCTCGAACATCACCGCGGTTGGGACAACAGTTGGCAGAGCCCATCCAACTCTTCTAGCGTCGAATAGCTGATCCTCAGATCTCCCGACTCGCTGTCCCGATGCTGCGAGATTGTAACGGAAAGCCCAATCGCAGCCCTCAGGTCTGCTTCAAGCGCCAATGTGTCAGGATCTTTGACTGATCTGCGGGGCGTTTTTGGCCGCGAATTTGAAGCGCTTTTAGCCAGACGTTCGACATCGCGTACACTCAGGCCCTTCTCAATCACTTGTTTGGCGATCGCCGACGAGTTTGGCGTTGTGATCAGGGCGCGGGCATGCCCGGCGGACAGTTTGCCGTCGCGTACATAAGCAAGAACATCGCCTGGCAAAGTGCGCAATCGAAGTGAATTGGCGATATAGGATCGGCTTTTGCCGACAATCCGCGACAGAGCCTCCTGCGTATGAGCGTATTTTTCGATAAGAAGAGCATAACCCTCGGCCTCTTCAACCGGGTTAAGATCCGCTCGCTGGACGTTCTCAATCAGACCGAGCTCCATGACCTCGGAATCTGTTAGGTCCTTAACAATAATTGGAACTTCGTGAAGCTGCGCAAGTTGCGCCGCACGCCAACGCCGCTCTCCTGCGACAATCTGATAGGCGCCGGTGTGGACAGGATCCGGCCGAACGATCAGCGGCTGAAGAATCCCCTTCTCAGCAATGGACGCCGCAAGATCCTCAAGCTCGTCATTCTCAAAGGATTTTCTCGGCTGTTCTGGATTGGGATGAACCAGGTCAACGGGTGCAGTCGCCATTCCCTTCGTAGGGCCTGTCGTCTCTTGCGGTTCATCTATTGACGCCGCATCGCCCAACAAGGATGACAATCCTCGACCAAGGCCTTTTTTTCTCGCCTCTTCAACCATTTACGCTTCCTCCAACGACTTATTGGTCGTCCCTTCCCTCCTCAGCAACTCCGATGCCAGTTGAATATAGGCTTGGCTACCGGTGCAAGCATGATCGTAAATCAGCGCGGGCATCGCATGTGAGGGCGCCTCTGACAAACGCACGTTCCTAGGGATTATAGTCTCGAATACCAGATCGCCGAGATATGCTCGGACATCCGCCGCGACCTGCGCGGACAGATTGTTTCTTCGATCATGCATTGTCAGGATGACGCCATCGACTTCCAGACTTGGATTCAGGTTCCGCTTGACCCGTCGAATTGTCTCCAAAAGCTGACTCAGGCCTTCCAACGCATAGAATTCACATTGCAATGGCACAAGAACTCCTTGAGCGCTTGCTAACGCATTGATCGTCAACAGGTTTAGCGACGGCGGGCAGTCGATAAGAACAAAGCGCCTTCCGTCTCCGCTACTTGTTTTAGGAAGGCCAGACAAAGCGTCGGACAGCGTGTGCGCGCGTCGTGGATTATCAATCAGTTCCATATCTGCGCCAGACAGCTCCACAGCGGCTGGCGCCAGAAAAAGATTGGGCACATCTGTCTGAATGATCGCCTGCGGAAGGGTCGCCTCCCCCACCATCACATCATACGTAGTAATCGAGCGCTCGGAGGCCGAAACTCCGAGACCTGTGCTGGCATTTCCCTGAGGATCAAGATCCAAGAGCAGCGTTTCGTATCCTGCCGCGGCCAGGGCCGTACCAAGGTTTACCGCAGTGGTCGTCTTTCCAACACCGCCCTTTTGATTAACGATTGCGAAGGTTTTGGAACTACTCATCCGACGCGGGGCTCGGACATGATCGTACTCCTGGATTCGGAGAATAACGGATGTGTCGTCTGTGCGGCTGGGAATTGCTCTGTGGCTAATTTTCCAGCGTTTTCGGGCCTCAATCAACTCTTTCTCGGCCGCCTGGCCTTTCGGAAACAGGCAAATTGTTCTGTCGCTACGAAATCGGGATGCATAATCCAAAAGATTATCCAACGATGTTAGTGCTCGGGCCGAAACTACATCGAATGAAGATGAGGCGACACTCTCAATTCGCCTGTTTTCGACTTTGATTTTCAGATCGAGAGACCGCGCTGCTGTCTGGAGAAATGTTGATTTTTTTTTATTGCTTTCTACGAGCGTAAACGACATCTCCGGTGAGCATTCTCTTGCCACAATCGCGGCCACAATGCCCGGCAGTCCGGCGCCGGATCCAAGATCGATCCACGACTTGGCGGTTTCAGGCGCAAGTTCAAAGAGTTGAACTGAATCTTCGATATGTCTGCGCCATATATCTGGCTCGGATTTCTTTGAGATCAGGTTGTGTGTCTTATTCCACTGGAGAAGCAGATTTGCATACGAAGCAAGAACATCATGTGTTTCACGTGAAACACCGGCGATTGGCGGAAACATGCTTCCACTATGCCTTCGATTTCGTGAGTTGGCGTGTTTTTCTAGCTTCCGCTCGTCGAACCGACGACCGAAGAACCATTAACGCAGCCGGCGTGACACCTTCAATTCGCGCCGCTTCGGCAATGCTGCCTGGATTCTTTTTGGAAAGTTTCTCCGCGATCTCATTGGAGATCCCAGGGACGGCAGAGTAACTGAACCCCTCTGGAAGTTTTAGCGCATAGTCCCGCAACAATGCCTTTGCTTCTTCTCTTTGCCGCTTGAGATATGGCTCATAAATCATGTCATAGTGAAGTTGCCGAACAATGACTGGTGAGAAGCCCAGATCACCACAAAGCAATGCAAGCTCTTCTTCCCAATCCGTCGAAATTCTCGCGAGGGACGACAAGATGCTCAATCGGCCCATTCCTTCAAAGGAAAACTTTGGCTCAGGTATATTGGACTTTGACCATGACAGTTCAGATAGTTGCTTGCGCGCCTTGGAAAGAGATTCTCTCTTCTTCCGGAAATTCGACGCCCTTTCCTCCGAAACGCAGCCTATCTTGGCTCCAATATCGGTTAGCCGCTGGTCTGCATTATCCGCACGAAGAGCCAGCCTGTACTCAGCGCGGGAAGTAAACATCCGATAGGGTTCCGTGACGCCACGCGTCACTAGATCATCGAGCATAACGCCGATATAGCTATTGGTTCGATCTAGGATAAGGCTCTGTTTTTCCAGCGCCTTTGCCGCTGCATTTACCCCCGCAAAAAGGCCTTGGGCCGCCGCTTCCTCATATCCGGTCGTGCCGTTGATCTGCCCGGCGAGAAATACTCCCGGTAAGGACTTCAGCTCGAGCGTTCTGGCGAGTTCTCTTGGATCAATATAGTCATACTCAATAGCGTAACCGGGCCGAACAATCTCCGCATGCTCCAAGCCTACTATGGACCTGACAAACTTGATCTGCGCCTCGAAAGGTAAGGATGTGGAAATTCCGTTGGGATAAACAGTGCTGAGCCTCAGTCCTTCGGGCTCTAGAAAGATCTGATGCGAGTCCTTCTCTGCAAATCGTCGGACCTTATCCTCGATTGATGGGCAGTATCGTGGGCCGCGTCCTTCTATTTCTCCGGTTACCAACGGAGAACGAGGTAAAAACTCCTGAACTATGTTATGGGTTTGTGAATTCGTACGAACAATTCCGCATGAAATTTGCTCCGCGGCGGCTTTCGTCGTCATGAACGACATGAAAATGGGAGATGCGTCTCCAGGCTGCTTTTCTATGGATTCCCAGTGTATCGTGCGGGAATCCAAGCGTGGCGGCGTTCCCGTTTTCAATCTCCCCATTCTAAGCTCTAGCTCATCAAACCTTGTCGCGAGCTGGTTTGATGCCGGATCACCGTGTCGTCCTCCCAGTTCTTTCTGCTCACCAATATGCATTACCCCGCGCAGAAATGTGCCCGTCGCAAACACGATACACTTCGCTTGAACGACAGAGCCATCCCCTAACGTCACCGTAAAGATACGGAATCCACGTGAGAAATCAGCGACTTCTTGCTCGATCACAGGAAGGTCCGGAACGCCGCGAAATATTCCCTGAACATACCTACGGTATCTCTGGCGGTCACATTGAACGCGCGGACCTCGTACAGCGGGGCCCTTGCGGCGATTCAGAAGTCTGAACTGTATTCCCGAATAATCCGCTGCGCGTCCGATCATGCCATCCAGCGCATCTATTTCCCGAACGAGGTGGCCTTTGCCCAGTCCACCTACGGCCGGATTACATGACATTTCACCCAGACGATCAAATTTGTGAGTTAAAAGAGCTGTCTTCGCGCCCATACGGTGCGACGCCAGTGCGGCCTCGCACCCCGCATGGCCTCCGCCAACGACCACCACATCGAAATGGCTCTCTACCTGTTTCACGTGAAACAACTTTCTCACTTGCCCATGCAGAACTGTCGAAACACGACATCCAGCATATCGTCAGTCTCAATTCGGCCAACGAGCTCTTCCAATGACCGAATCGCTAGCCTTATCTCCTCGGAAACTAGCTCCGAACTCCCGCCGACCTCCAGTGAATGAATCGCATTGCCTAAATGTTTGGCTCCAGATCGTAGACAAGTTGTCACTCTCTCATGGGCTGCAAGCGACGACCCTGCGGCTCTCTCATGGAGCAACTTCGACAGACGCACCAAAAGTTCATCAACTCCTTTGCCACTTTCGACGGAACCAATAATCCAGTCGACGGATGGCGGCGTGGGATCTAAGTCGGATTTATTCCAAAACAGCAGATCGGGTTTCTCGACACTGGATGACGAACAGACGCCTGGCTCTGAATCAGCTGACACAACCAGTACACGGACGTGCGCTTCTTTAGATCTCTGTATCGCGCGCTCGACCCCGATCCTTTCCACTACATCGGCCGTGTCTCTCAATCCTGCCGTATCCAGAAACGTAACGGGAGCGCCAGATAGGTCACAACGAACTTCTATTACATCACGCGTCGTTCCCGGCATAGGGGAGATAATTGAAGTTTCTCGTCGACTTATCGCATTGATAAGACTCGATTTTCCTACGTTCGGCGGCCCGATGATCGCAACCTCGAACCCATCCCGAAGACACTTGGCCGCGTCTGAGCCCTCGATTTCGGATTCGATCGCGTCCCGCACGATCCCAAGTCTAAGCAACGCCTCCGGCGAAATATCCTCCGGAACTTCCTCATCGGCCCAGTCAATTGTAGCCTCTACCAGGGCAAGCGCGATTGTCAGATCACGCCGCCAATCTTCAGCCTGAGACGATAGGATCCCTCCCATGATCTGGATCGCTTGGCGTCTCTGCATCTCGGTATCTGCTGATATCAGGTCCGCTAGCCCTTCGACCTGGGCCAAATCCAGTTCTCCGTTTTCGAAAGCCCGGCGAGTGAATTCACCCGCAGCCGCAGCTCGCAATCCATCGATCTCTCCAAGAGCGCGAAGTGTCGCTGCAACGACAGCGCCGCCCCCGTGCACATGAAGTTCGACGACGTTCTCTCCGGTAAAACTACAAGATTCCTCAAATCGAATAATGAGAGATTTATCAATGAGTTCGCCCCTGCTTGGACATCTCAGACTCCGCAGCGTCGCCACCCTTGCTAATGGTATTGACTGATTGGTCAAGTTTGCCAATGCATCATCGGCTTTTGGCCCGGAGATACGGATGATGGCGACGCCCGCACGCCCGGCACCCGTCGACAATGCATAGATAGTGTCAGGTTCCTCGACACCATCTACCCAGCTTTCGCCCATGCTTGACGTCGCCATGGAATTCGTTCCTTCTCAGTCTGGTTCAGACGCGGCGGACAATACTCCCGAGTTAGGAGGCTTCAATGGCAGAGATGAAGAAAATTCTTGTTCACGAGAATGGTGGGCCCGAAGTAATTCAACTCGCAGACGTTCCGATTCCGTCTCCTGAGCCTGGCGAAGTACTGGTTCGAAATCATGCGATAGGCGTGAATTTCATAGATACCTACCACCGATCCGGCCTCTACAAGCTTCCCCTGCCGACAGGCCTTGGCAAAGAAGGGGCCGGTGTTGTCACGGAGATCGGCGAGGGCGTCGACTCTGTTTCCGTAGGAGATCGGGTTGCATATATCGGACCTCCAGGCGCCTATGCGGAGTACCACAAGATTAAGGCCGATCGGATTGTCTCGCTCTCTGATGGCGTTTCATTTGAACAAGCGGCTGCCATGATGTTGAAGGGATTGACCGCGCAATATTTGATCCGCCGAATCTATCCAGTCAATGCTGGCGAGACTGTGTTGTTTCACGCGGTAGCCGGCGGAGTCGGTTCGATCGCAGTGCAGTGGCTGAAGTCAATTGGCGCGACGGTCATTGGTACGGCTGGATCGGAGGCGAAGGCAGACCGGGCCCGTGCGCTCGGTTGCGATCACGTCATCCTTTACGAGCAGGAGAATGTCGCGGAGCGGGTGATGGAGATCACCGATGGCGCGAAGGTTCCTGTTGTATTTGACGGGGTAGGTGCCTCCACTTGGGAAAGTTCCCTGGATTCTTTGCAGGTTCGTGGCCTGATGGTCAGCTATGGCAATGCGTCTGGCCCGGTCACCGGGATCAACCTTGGGATTCTGACGCAAAAAGGCAGCCTGTTCGTCACCCGGCCCATGCTCGATCACTACACCAGAACGCGGCAGGAACTACAGGATGCGGCCGATGATCTCTTCGCGGTGATCGCTTCAGGGGAGGTGAAAGTCGATGTGAATCATCGCTATACGCTGGCCGAGGTTGCCCGGGCCCATCGCGATCTGGAGGCACGCAAGACAACTGGATCGTCTATACTAACCCCTTGATACGCGGTGGATTCCGCGCAACGCGCGTATCGCGTCGGAATCCACGATTCACGCGTTCATTGAGTCGAAGAACTCCGAATTCGACTTGGTTTGCTTGAATTTGCCCAGCAGGAATTCGATCGCGTCGGTCGTGCCCATAGGATTGAGGATCCGCCGCAGGACGAACATCTTGGTAAGGTCGGCCTTGGCGACCAAAAGCTCCTCTTTCCGGGTGCCGGATTTCAGGATGTCCATGGATGGGAAGACGCGTTTGTCGGCCACCTTGCGATCGAGCACGATTTCAGAGTTGCCGGTGCCCTTGAACTCTTCGAAGATCACTTCGTCCATACGGCTGCCCGTGTCGATCAGGGCGGTGGCGATGATGGTCAGCGATCCGCCTTCTTCGATATTCCGCGCCGCGCCGAAGAACCGCTTTGGGCGCTGAAGCGCATTGGCGTCGACGCCGCCTGTCAACACCTTGCCGGAGCTTGGAACCACCGTGTTGAAGGCGCGACCGAGGCGGGTGATCGAGTCGAGCAGGATCACAACGTCCCTGCCATGCTCGACCAGTCGCTTGGATTTTTCGATCACCATCTCTGACACAGCGACGTGACGGGTCGCTGGCTCGTCAAATGTCGACGACACAACCTCGCCCTTAACAGAACGCTGCATATCGGTGACTTCTTCAGGCCTCTCATCGATCAGCAGCACGATCAGGAAGCATTCCGGGTGGTTCTGTTCGATCGAGTGAGCGATGTTCTGCAGTAAAACCGTCTTACCCGTGCGCGGCGGTGCGACGATCAGCGCGCGCTGGCCCTTGCCGAGCGGGGCCACCAGATCGATCACCCGCGCCGACTTGTCCTTGATGGTTGGATCCTCGATCTCCATCTTCAGCCGCTCATCCGGATAGAGCGGCGTCAGATTGTCGAAATGAACCTTGTGACGCGCTGCGTCCGGATCCTCGAAATTGATTACATTGACCTTGAGCAGCGCAAAATAGCGCTCTCCATCTTTTGGCCCGCGGATCAGTCCTTCGACGGTGTCGCCGGTTCTGAGCGCAAAGCGCCGAATTTGGGACGGAGAAACATAGATGTCGTCGGGTCCGGGCAAATAGTTCGCATCCGGAGAACGGAGAAAGCCGAATCCATCCTGCAGTACTTCCAGCACGCCGCCGCCGACGATCTCTGTGCCTTGTTCGGCAAGCTGTTTCAGGATCGCGAACATCATGTCCTGCTTTCGCATGGATGACGCGTTCTCGACCTCCAGCTCTTCCGCGAATGCAAGAAGTTCTGTGGGTGATTTGGCCTTAAGCTCTGAGAGCTTGAGTTCTGGAGTTTCCATTAAGACTGTCCGTCGAAGCGGCATTGGGCGCACGCTTCAGTGATAGGGGGGATGGTCGCGCCTTGGCCGAATGCCCGCGCAAGCGCCTTTCATAATCCGGAACCGCAGCGAATTGTCAAACGGCAATTACAATCGGCCGGAATATTCAGAACGGGCGGACGATCACCATGATGACGATTCCGAACATCAGCAGGGTGGGGGCTTCATTCCACATGCGGTAAAACTTGCCGGGCCGCTGGTTCTGATCCTTATCGAAATCCTTACGCCATTTCGCGAGCGCATGATGAAACCACGTCATCGCGATCACAAGCAGAGCTTTGACGTGAAACCAATGATCCGTCGCCCAGTCCACGATGCCTGGCGTGAAAATCAGAGCCAGTCCAAACACCCAGGTCGCGGTCATCGCCGGATTCATGATGATGCGCAGCAGTTTGCGCTCCATCACCTTGAAGGTCTCCGACATCTCGCTGCCGGGTTCGCCTTTTTCAGCGTGATAGGCGAAAAGACGCGGTAGATAAAAGATTCCGGCCATCCAGGCGATGACCGAGATCACATGCAGCGCCTTGGTCCAAGGATAGAGCGCTATCAGGAATTCTTCCACGACCCTCTAGCCCTTCACGATCCGCACCAGCGTCTCGACATGGGCTGGGTCCGCCTCTGGCGTAATTCCATGACCCAGGTTGAAAATGTAAGGCCCGCCGCCGAGTGTCTCGATCAGCACCTCGGTCCGACGTTTCAACGCATCGCCACCAGTGATCAAAAGCATCGGATCCAGATTGCCCTGCACGGCGCAATTCGGTTGCAGCGTGTCGCGAGCCCATGCCTCTGGCACAGAAGTATCGAGCGCCACGGCGTCAACACCCGTCGCTGCCGAGAATCCCGCATACCCAGCGCCCGCGCCGCGCGGAAACCCAATGACTGGCACGCTCGGATATTTGGCCTTGATCGCAGCGGTGATCCGGCGCGCGGGATCGACCGAGTATTTCTGGAATTGATCCGGTGCCAGAGCGCCTGCCCAGGAATCGAACATTTTCACGACTTCGGCGCCCGCCTCGATCTGGCGGAGCAAATACTCGGCCGTGGCCTCGGTCAGCAAATCGATCAGCTGCGCGAAACCGTCCGGATCGGAATAGAGCCACTTTCGAGCCGGCGCCTGATCGAGCCCGCCACGACCAGCCACCATATAGGTCGCAACGGTCCAGGGCGCGCCAGCGAAGCCGATCAGCGTCGTTTCCGAGGGTAAGGCGCCTGAGAGCCTCTGAACCGTCTCGTAGACCGGCGCCAGCGTCTCATGGATGTCCTCGGTTCGTTTCAGGCCAGAGAGAGCCTGCTGGTCCGCGACAGGCTCAAGACGGGGCCCCTCTCCCTCAACGAACCAGAGCTTCTGTCCCAGCGCCTGAGGCAACAGAAGAATATCCGCGAACAGTATCGCCGCGTCGAACCCAAATCGGCGGATCGGCTGCAAGGTCACCTCGGTCGCCAGTTCCGGGTTGTAACAAAGGTCCAGAAAGCTACCAGCGTCAGCGCGCGTTTCCCTATACTCAGGCAAGTATCGTCCAGCCTGTCGCATCAGCCAGATCGGGGGGCGCGACGGCTGGTCCCCGCGAAGCGCTCTTAGCATTGCTTTGTCGGCCATCCCGCGCGGCACGTCCATATCGCGTCCCTAATATAAAGAATAAGAGAAAGGTTGTGGTTTGTCGTAGGCAAGCGGATAGCGGGGATTACCGCATTTCGCAATTCCTCCACAGAGTTTCAAAGCTGTCGACCACGGACAATCAGCATGTGGAAAAATCTCGAAGCGTTATCCACGCTCGGCCGAACATACAAAGCGACGCTGATTTTCAACAAGAATTTCCGTACTGTTTCGAACTGCAAAACAGTGGAAAACTCGGAACAACCCCGGCGAAGATCATCGACCGATCGAGTTTTCACCGACTTTCTGAGATGATGCGGCGCGGTTGCTCCAGAGGTGGGTAGTTTTAGCTCCCGAGCGGCCGGAGGCCAACCGGCGCAAAAGCAATGACTAAATCACCGTAATTCACAGGCGGCGCATTGCCATTCCAGGCGTGGACCCCTAGAGGGATTCCCATGTCGACGCCGCATCTCATCCTCGCCAGCGAAAGCCGGACCCGCGCCGCAATGCTGCGCGCCGCCGGTGTCGCGATCGAGACGGCGCCGGCCAGGATTGACGAAGCGGCGGTCAAAGCGGCGATGGCGGTTGAAAACGCCCCGGCGCTGGATGTGGCCGACACGCTGGCGGAGATGAAGGCGCTGCGCATCAGCCAACGTCGACCGGAGGCGTTGGTGTTGGGGGCGGATCAGGTTCTGCTATGCGAGGGCCGAATCTATGACAAGCCTGATTCACGTGAAACAGCCGCCGGGCAGCTGAAGGAGCTGCGCGGAAAATCGCATGATCTGATCAGCGCCGCAGTCGTAGCGCGGGGCGGAGAACCGATCTCGCGGCATGTCGGCCGAGCGCGGCTGGCGATGCGGCCCTTCTCGGACAAATTTCTCGAGTCCTATCTCGATGATATCGGAGAGACCGCGACCTGGTCGGTTGGCGCCTATCAACTGGAGGGGCCGGGCGCGCAGCTTTTCTCGCGAGTCAGCGGCGATTATTTCTCGATCCTGGGATTGCCGCTGCTGGAACTGCTGGGAGTCCTACGCATACAGGGAGCATTGACGGAATGAGCGTAACGAAACGGAGTCCACGCGCCGGAGTGATCGGATATCCGATAAGGCATTCAAAATCCCCACTTATTCATGGCGCATGGCTGAAACGTTACGGAGTCCAGGGAGAGTATACAGCCATCGAAGTTCACCCGAACGACCTGGACTCCTTTCTTCGTTCAGCGTCACGTGAGGGATTCGTTGGCGTAAACGCAACGATTCCACACAAAGAAGCGGCGCTGGCGCTGGCGGATGAGGCGACGTCGCTGGCGCGTCGCATCGGCGCGGCGAACACCATCACATTCGAGGGCGACCGGATTCTGGCGGACAATACGGATGCGTTCGGATTCTTGGAAAATCTTAAAAGCGGCGCGCCCGGCTGGTCGGCCGATGCGGGTCCGGCGGTGGTGCTGGGCGCGGGCGGCGCGGCGCGGGCGGTCGTGGCGGCTCTGATCGATGCGGGCGTCCCTGAGTTGAGACTGGCGAACCGAACCCATTCTCGTGCGGAAGCGCTGGCCGCGGATATCGGCGGGCCGATTATCGTGGCCGAATGGCCGGTGACCAAGGACCTGATGCACGGCGTCGCGACCATCGTCAACACGACCTCTCTGGGGATGGAAGGCCAACCGCCGCTGGAAATCGACCTGTCGGCCGCGCCTGATGACGCGTTGGCGACGGATATTGTGTATACGCCGCTGATCACCCCGTTTTTGGACCTCGCGCGGGCGCAGGGTCTGGACATCGTCGATGGGCTCGGCATGCTGCTTCACCAGGCGCGGCCCGGTTTCGAGCGTTGGTTCGGCCCCGTCGCGGAGGTCGATGACGAGATTCGCCGCATCGGGCTGGGCGAGGCGGCCGAGTGATCACCATCGGACTCACCGGCTCCATCGGGATGGGCAAATCGACCACGGCGGACATGTTCGCCGAGGCGGGCGCCGCAATCTGGTGTGCGGACGACGCGGTGGCCCGGCTCTATGGCCCCGACGGCGCCGGAACCGCAGAGATCGCGAAGCTGGCGCCTGAGGCGGCGGGGCCGAACGGCGTCGATAGGGAGGTTCTGCGCGGCTTGGCGTTATCGAACAAGGATCTCCTGAAAAAAATCGAAAGCGCCATCCATCCGTTGGTTCAAGAAGATCGGACGATGTTTTTGGCCCGCTCCGCCGAGGACGGCGTGAAAGTCGCGATCTGCGATATCCCGTTGCTGTTCGAGACAGGCGCCGCAGGTCAATTCGACGCCATTGTCGTGGTCAGCGCGCCAGCGGAGATTCAGCGCAAGCGGGTTCTCGCCCGGCCGGGGATGACGGCGGAGGCGCTTGACGCCATACTCGCCCGTCAGACGCCGGATGCTGAAAAGCGCATACGCGCCGACTATGTGATCGACACCGGCGGAGGATTGGAGGCGGCCCGTTCGCAAGTGGCCGAAGTGATGAAGTTGGTTGGCGCCGCGGCGAACTGAAACCGGAAGATTTGATGCGCGAAATTGTGCTGGATACGGAGACGACGGGGCTGGACCCGTTTCAGGGCGACAGGATCGTCGAAATTGGCTGTGTCGAGCTGATGAACCATGTGCCCACCGGCCGGACCTATCACCAATATATCAATCCAGAACGATCCATGCCGCAGGAGGCGTTCGAGGTGCACGGGCTGGGCGACGAGTTTCTGGCCGACAAGCCGAAATTCGCGGCGATCGCGGACGCGTTTCTGGAATTCATCGCCGATGACAAGCTGGTGATCCACAACGCCGCCTTCGACATGAAGTTCCTGAATGCGGAACTGGTCCGGGCCAAGCGGCGCGAACTTGCGCGCGACCGCGCCATCGATACGCTGATGATCGCGCGCAAGCGATTTCCTGGGGCGGGAAATTCTCTGGATGCGCTCTGCCGCCGATTCGGAGTCGATAATTCAGGCCGCGAACTGCACGGCGCGTTGCTCGATTGCGAGTTGCTTGCGGGTGTTTATCTGGAGCTGAGTGGTGGCCGCCAGCCGGATTTCGGTCTTGGGGCCGGGCCGACCGCCACGAACATTGATTCGAGCGGTGAAGGAACGGAATGGACTCCGCCACTGCGCCCGGCGCCGCTGGCGCCGTTGTTGACAGACGCCGAGCGGCGGGCGCACGACGCTTTCATCGCAGAAATGGATGAGGCGGCGCGCTGGCCCCGTGACTGATTGCGTGATTCAGGCGGTCGCTTCCGGCTGCGCCGCCGCCGCTGCGCGCCGCTGCGTCTCTCTCTGATAGAGCGCGGCGAAATCCACGGGCTCAAGCAGCAGAGGCGGATAGCCACCATCGCGGGTGACGTCGGCGAGAATCCGGCGCGCGAACGGGAAAATCATCCGAGGCATCTCCACCAACAGGATGATCTGGCGAATCTGCGCGTTGGCGTTCTTGACCTCGACAATGGCGCCGTAGTCCAACTCAGCGATAAAGACCGTATCCTCACCCGATTTCGCAGTCGCCTGAATCTTGAGGACGATCTCGTACCGGTCTTCGCCAACCTCACGCCCATCGGTGGTCACATTAACCGCGATCTGCGGTTGCGACACGCCAAGCTCGTTTTTTTGCGCGGCGATGTTCTCGAAGGATAAATCGCGCACATATTGCGCTACGACCTGGGCCTGAGGACGTTCGGGGGTGGCCTGGGCGTCGCCGCCATTGGCGCCGGTCGGATCGGGGGCATCGGTCATTCGGCTGGGCCTTTCGAGTGATAAGCTAAGTTGGGCTTTGGGCTAGCACGCTGTCGCAATGGCCGCAATCGCGGCGGGCGCGCTTAACGCGGATCAGATGAATTTGGATCTCGGGTCCAGCCGCTGTCGCCACGCCTGGGTTCTTCATCTTCATCGACCACTTCGTATTCGGCGTCGACGACGGTTGGTCCGGACTGGCGTTTTTGCGCGCCCGGATGGGTGGCGGCGTGCACGGTCATGTGGTTGGCGACCTTGCGGATCACGGCTGCGCGGATCGGCGGGACCAGCAACGCGAAACCGAAAGCGTCGGTCATGAAACCGGGCGTCAAAAGCAAAAGCCCGGCGATCAGCAACAGCGCGCCATGGGCCATCGGCTCTCTCGGGTCGGCGCCGGAGTCGAGACGCGACTGCAATTCACCCAACGTGGAAAGGCCCTGAGCTCGCGCCACTGTCGCGCCGATCGCAGCGGTCAGGAAGATGATTGCTATAGTGGCCCAGACGCCAATCGCGCCGCCCAATTCAATGAACAGGGCGATCTCGATCACCGGGACCAGAAGGAAGACAAGGAACAGAACCATAAATTCTCCTTGAATCACGGCTATAGTCGGCATTTGCCGCGATGGCCGCGATAGACTCGCTGGGGCGCATATCCTACATACATAGAATGGGTGCGCTGGCCATCAGATAGGCGCCCAATCTCGTCTAAGAAGGCCCAGACGATGAATGATCAAGTTCTTACACTATTAATTCTGGTTGGGATCGCTGCGGTCCTGCTGTTCAGATTGCGTGGCGTGATCGGTACTCGGACGGGCCACCAGAATCCAAGCGACTATACATCGCGCAATGGACGCGGCGGCGACAACGTGGTTCCGATGCCAGGCGCCGCGGCGCCCCAGGACGACCCGGCCGAAGACGTTTCCCGGTTCGTCGAACCTGACAGCGACACCGGCAAAGCCTTGATCTCGATGAAGCGCATTGATGGCGCCTTCGATGTCGGCGAATTTCTGGAAGGGTCGAAACGCGCCTATGAGATGATCCTTCTGGCGTTCGAACAGGGTGACAAGGAATCGTTGCGTCCGCTTTTGGCCGAGGACGTTTTCAACGGGTTCGAGCAGGCGATCGACGCGCGCTCGGCGGAGAATCTTTCGGTCGAGGCGAAGTTTATCGGCGTACGAGGGCTGGATGTTGTAGGCGCGACCTTTGATCCGACAGATGGGCAAGGCGAAGTCACGATCAAGTTCGTCGGAGAAATGACGACCGTGGTGCGCAACGCCGAACATGAGGTGGTCGAAGGCGACCCCAACGAAGTGCGGCGCCAAACGGATATCTGGACATTCGGGCGGCGCATGGGCGCGCCGGACCCGAACTGGCATCTGGTCGCGACGGGCGGGTGACGACGTGCGGCTTCTGGGTTGGCCGGCGGTCGGTCTGGCGACGAGTTTGGTGTTTCTATCCGGCTGCGTGGGCGAAACAGGGCCTCCAGTTGTGAGTGACGAGCTCCGCAACCAGGTTCTGAGTTTCAAAAATCTCGATGGTTGGGAAGGCGACGATCACGCCGCTGCGCTGGCCGCCTTCGCTCGATCCTGTCCCAAGGCGCTTGAGATTTATGGCGATTCCGTCGTTATGGAACGGCTGTGCGCGGATGCGGCGGTGGTCAGCAAATCGGGAGCGCGCCTTTTTATCGAGGACCGGTTCGTGCCGATCCTGCGCACGCGTGGCGGCAACGGCCTTTTCACCGCCTATTATGAGCCGGAGCTGGTCGCCTCTCGCAAACGCACCGAGATATACGGCCATCCGATCTATAGAAAACCGGACGATTTGGTGCGCGATCCGACTGGCGCGACGGCCCGACCGATTCCGGGCGGCGCATATGGGCCGTACTTCACCCGCGCCGAGATCATGGACGGGGCGCTGGACGGGCGCGAGCTTGAGCTTTTCTGGTTCGAAGATCCCGTCGAAGTCGCCTATCTGCAGATTCAGGGCTCGGGCCGTTTGCGCCTGACCGACGGAACATCGACCCGCGTTGGATTCGCCGCGAAGAACGGACATGAATGGATCTCAATCGCCAAGCTTGCGGCGCAAAAAGGCGGGTTCGACGTCAATCAAGCTTCGCAGGAGCGGGTTGCGGCCTGGGTCAGAGAAAACCCGGGCGTCGGGCGCGAAGTTCTGGCGGGCAATCCGTCTTTCGTATTCTTTCGAGAGATCGACCTCGAACCGGAGCTTGGACCGCTGGGCGCGATCGAGGTTCCGCTCACCCCGTTCCGCTCGATCGCGGTGGATCGCGAGTATTACGGTCTCGGCTCCGCGCTGTTGTGGCTGGAGACGGACAGCCCGCTCGGCCAGTTCCGGCGCCTGATGGTGGCGCAGGATACGGGCAGCGCGATTATCGGGCCGCAGCGGGGCGATATCTTCTTCGGCTCCGGGCCACAGGCGGGTAAGGCCGCGGGAAAAATGAACCATCCCGGCCGAATCGTTCTGCTGGTTCCGGTGGAGGTCGCCGAGCAGGTCGTGGCCTCGGCGAACTAGGCCATGGGCGAGGGCCGAAAATCAAGGCGTCGCCTATCACCGGAGGATGAAGCGCTGTGGTCGCGTGTCGCAGATACCGCGAAACCCCTGAAGAAACGGGACTCGCGAGCCGATACGCCGGTTAAACCACGATCCGCCATCGCTTCGCCGCCAAAGCCCAAAGTGAAACCGGCGCCGCACCGACATCGACTCGTTCTGAAACCAACCGGCGGGGCGGTCGGCTGTCGGACTGAACCGGGTATTACGTATGATCTTGCCTCACGCGGGGTCGCGCCGGCGCCGCGCGGGCCGGTGGGCGGAATCGACCGACGCACAGCCGAGCGGATTCGCAAGGGCGCCAAGTCTCCGGACGCGCGGCTGGATTTGCACGGGATGACGGCCGAGCGGGCGCATATGGCGCTGAACCATTTCGTGATGCAGGGGGTGCAGAACGGCGCGCGTTTGCTGCTGGTGATCACCGGCAAGGGCGGGGACAAGGCGATCCGGCCGGTGGGCGAGCATCGCGAAGGCGCGGATTTCATGCCGCGCCGCGAAGGCGTGTTGAAGCGAGAGGCTCCCCGCTGGCTTCGCACCGCCCCCCTCGCACCCCATGTGGTGGGCGTGTTTCAGGCCCACGCCAAACACGGCGGTGCCGGGGCGCTCTATGTGTATTTGAAGCGGGTGCGGTGAGAGTCGCTTCCTGACGTTGCGCCGCTAAGCACGTAGCGTGAAGCTTAGCACTCGACGATGTCGGCCTTGATGCTGTCGACGAAGGCGGCGATTTCACCTTGCTCGGTTTCGGGAACATTCAGGGCGTTCATTGTCGCGACGGCGTGACCAAGGAATATATTCCAGTCCTCTTCGCTAATGCGCATGCCGACATGGGAAATTTTCATGTCACGACCGGTGTAGTACATCTGGCCGCCTGTCACATTCGCTAGATAATCGGCCAGAAGCTGCCTCTCTCTGGCCAGACCATCATCGCTGCGATGAGCCCAAAAGCGTCCCAGCTGCGCGTCGTTTTCGAGGCGATCCAGGAGATTGTCCACAAAGGCGCGAAGAGCGTCATATCCCCCCAGGCGCTCGTATAACGACGGTGCATCAGCCATGCTTTTCCCCTCCAATGGCAATTCGTTCGACGACAGACCTGCTGCCCACTCGGACATGCGGCGTCACATGTCTTGCGTCGCTCGAAAGGCGCACCGTATCGCTGCACGCCTCGCCCGTACTTGACTTTGGGCAAGGGCTATTAACGCTTAGTCACCGACCGCATATCTAAATCGCAGGTTCGCGCCGAACGTCAAAGATTGACGATTTCGCCATCTCAGAGAGTCCTTTGACGGCTATAGAATATACCGGCTCACATCGGTCTGACCGGCGAATTCGCCCAGATTCGACTCGACGAACCCAGCATCCACCGTGATCATATCACCGCTCCGGTCCGGGGCGGTGAAGCTGACCTCGTCGAACACTCGTTCCAGCACGGTTTGCAGGCGACGGGCGCCGATATTCTCCACGGTTGAATTCACGTCCGCTGCGATCTTGGCCAAAGAGCCGATGCCGTCCTCGGTGAAATTCACCTCCAGCCCCTCGGTCTTGAAAAGCGCGGTGTATTGCTTGGTCAGGCTGTTGTCGGTCTCCGTCAGGATGCGGACGAAATCTTCCTCGGTCAGCGCGCGCAGCTCCACCCGGATCGGTAGGCGGCCCTGCAATTCCGGCAACAGGTCCGAGGGTTTGGCGACATGGAACGCGCCTGAGGCGATGAAGAGCACATGGTCGGTTTTCACCGCGCCATGCTTGGTGGCGACCGTGGTTCCCTCGATCAAGGGCAGCAGGTCGCGCTGCACGCCTTCGCGCGAAACATCGCCACCGCGATGCTCCGTGCGGGCGCAGATCTTGTCGATCTCGTCGAGGAATACGATGCCGTTTTGCTCGACCGCGTCTATCGCCTCGCGTGTCAGCGCTTCTTCGTCGATCAGGCGGTCGGCTTCTTCAGCGATCAGCGCCTCGTAGCTTTGTGCGACGGTCATCTTCCGACGCTTGGTGCGGCCGCCGAACGCCTTACCGAATATATCGCCGATATTGACCATGCCGACATTGCCCATACTGGGTTGGCCGGGCATATCCAGCCCCTGCAGCGGATTCGAGGTGTCGGCGACATCCAGCTCAATCTCTTTGTCATCAAGCAGACCGTCGCGGAGCTTCTTGCGAAAGCTCTCCCTCGTGGTTGGGCTGGCGCCCTCGCCAACCAGCGCTGCCAGAACACGATCCTCGGCGCCAGAATGGGCGCTGGCTTTGACCTCTTCGCGTTTGGCTTCGCGGGTCATGATCAGCGCCGCCTCGACCAGATCGCGCACGATCTGCTCCACATCGCGGCCGACGTAGCCGACTTCGGTGAACTTCGTGGCCTCGACTTTCAGGAAGGGCGCCTTGGCCAGTTTGGCGAGCCGGCGGGATATCTCCGTCTTGCCGACGCCGGTCGGGCCGATCATCAGGATATTCTTTGGATAGACCTCATCCCGGATGTCGTCTGGCAACTGCTTTCGACGCCAGCGGTTGCGAAGGGCGACGGCGACCGAGCGCTTGGCGTCTTTCTGGCCGATGATGAATCGGTCCAGTTCCGAGACGATTTCTCTCGGCGTCAGTTCAGTCATGTCCAACCTTTCGGATCGCGGGGCGTATCTTCCAACGCATAAGGCCAATAGCGCCATTTCCAGCCCGGCCGATCGAGCGGGGGTCGTTTGCCGCCCGGGCCGAGGGTCCAGTTGAGCGCCCGGCTCCATTTATGGCCCATGGGCCAAATCGCAAGATCGAAAATGAGCAGCGCGGTCAGAAAGATCGACCAGTCCTGAATATCCATAGTTAAACCCAGCGGGTTGATGATCGAATAAACCAGCGGTTTGACCATGGCGAAATGCATCGCGACCTGCGCCCCGACGCGGTTGATGCGCAAGCCCCAGAGATGCGTGGCGATCCAGAGCAGCGACAGCATGGCGATATCAAGCGGTGAAGGCAGCCAGCCCAGCATGCGCCCGGCGATAAGGGCGACGACGCCGCAGCCGATCAGGTGCAACGGCCGGGCGGCTGCGAGGCCGAAATTTCCACCTCTAATGTCAAGCTTTCGGGCGTAAAACCCGGCCGCCAGTGCAAGCACGGCGAACACGGCCATGAAATAGGGGTTGGCCATCATCGCTGCGATGATGCCGCGCGGGGAGAATCCCTCCATCTGCCTAATTCGGCCGACATCCGCGCCATATAGCTCCAGGAACAGGCCGACCAGCGAAAACGTGATGATGGGGGAGACGAGGCCCGGCAGTTTGAATCGAAACAGAAACGGGATCATTCCGATCCCGGCGACTGCCGATACGAGCGTCAGGCGTTCAAGAAACGGACCTGTTCGCAACTCGGGTGTGGAAAGCGCAACCGCGAATCCCAGCGAAAGTGGCCCCAAAACGCCGAGCGCAGAGCCGGGCCAGATCAGGCGTTTTCGTCCGACGATCAACTCGGCGTAGGCCCAACTAAGAAAGAATACGCCGATCAGCGTGAAGGTGGGCCAAAGCCCTGTGGCGGCTTTGTCCTTGCCCATTAACGCAAAGACTGAGGCCATGATGACGATCCAGACCACGACCAGCGCCATGGCGAACAAGGCCTCGAACCCGACCCGCTCCACCGGGCGGCCTGACGGGTGCATCTCAATCGCCTCGTGAGAGATCTTTCGGCGCTTCTGCTCTGTCATGGCGAACCGGTTCTATAGGGCGGTAGTCTGCCTTTGCCGGGAAAGTCGGGAAGAGCGCGCATAGCCCGTCCGCGAATGCCAGTCCAGCCCGCGCCGAGAATCAGAATGCCGATCCCAAGCAGGATCAACGTGCCGGCGGTCGAGGTCACGCCGACTTCGCGCACGGCGCCGGTGACGATCGCGGCGAGATATCCGCTGGCCGCGATCAGGAATGACCGGCGGTCTATGACAACGGCGACCAGAGCCATCAAAATCATGAATCCTGTCAGAAGCGGCGCGCCCAGTCCGCCCTCCATACCACGGAAGGTGAAGGCGGCGGTGTTGACGATTGCGGGACCAGCGAGAATGTGAAGCCAGAACCCGCAGGCCGCGCGAGACGTCACCCGGTGCGGATCGCGTATGTCGAAGCTCATGGCCAGCGCGAAGCCGAGCAGGCCGAAGATCAGGGTCACAAGCGCAAAGGGGCCGCCCTGATTGAGATCGAGGAATGTCGACCAGCCGCCCTTTATGATCTCTTCCGCCGCCCGGCCGTCAATCGCGCCGACCGCCGCAAGAGCTGCGATGAGGACCAGAAATCCGGCGGGGAACAGGGCGAAAGGCAGGCGAAAGTGCAGGTGAAACAGGATCGCTGCGACCGCTCCGATTCCCACCGTCGCGCTGAACGACTCAAAGGCAACATCCTTGTCCAGCACGCCGATGCCGGCCGTCGTCAGAACGGTGGCGGTGACGATCAGGCAAAGGACGATGCTGGGCAGAATCATGCGACGGATACGCGTGAAATACTCCGCCAGAGCCCAGGCGATGACGGCGATCGCGCCGGAATTCAGTTGCTTTTCCAGCGGCAGGACCAGCTCGACGCCCCAAAGCAACAATACGATTCCGAATGTGACGAAGACCTCATTGAATCCGCGAAACAGCTCGAACCGCTCATCGCCGCTCTCCACTCCCGCCGCCCGCGCGCGGCCGAGCGCGGTCAGATCCGCCGCCTGCGCTTCCGAGATCAAACCGGCGGAGACGCCGGCGCGCAGGTCGTCAAAGGTGATGGTCGGCTCACCCGCCAATGGTCTCCACCACGAAATTGGCGTTGGTGTAGACGCAGATCTCCGCAGCGATGGTCATGGCGCGGGTGGCGATCTCCTCGGACGACAGGTCCTGATCGACCAGCGCTCGCGCCGCCGCCAGGGCGTAGTTGCCGCCCGAGCCGATGGCGGCGACTCCGCCTTCCGGCTCCAGCACGTCCCCGGCGCCGGTCAGAACCAGCAGCGCCTCGCCATCGGTGACGATCAGCATGGCTTCGAGATTGCGCAGGTATTTGTCGGTGCGCCAGTCTTTCGCCAGCTCGACGCAGGCGCGCGTCAGCTGGCCGGGCGTCGCCTCCAGCTTCGATTCCAGCCGTTCGAACAGGGTGAATGCGTCGGCGGTCGAACCGGCGAAACCGGCTATGACGCTTGCTCCCCCGGGCGTTAGTCTGCGCACCTTGCGTGCGTTGCCCTTGATCACCGTATCGCCAAGGCTGACCTGCCCGTCGCCTGCGATCGTCACGACGTCGTTCTTGCGCACGCCCAAAATGGTGGTGCCGCGCCAGCCGGGGGATCTGGTCTCGGACATTTGTCTCTCCATTTGTGTTAAGCGGCATATAAGGGCTGACGTCGGGGGAGGCCAAGGGCGAACTGGCGCAAACCTGCGCCCGCCGCTATAACCCGCCGGTCAAAGGATGAGGGAACAAGATGCGCAAAGCGTCGATCAGCCGGGAAACGGCCGAGACCAATATCGCTGTCGAGATCGATCTCGACGGAACGGGCGCCTATGACAACCAGACCGGCGTCGGGTTCTTCGACCACATGCTGGACCAGCTGGCCCGGCATGCGCTGATCGATATGAAGGTGCGCGCGACCGGAGATTTGCACATCGACGACCACCACACGGTTGAGGATGTGGGCATCGCGCTGGGCAAGGCGCTGACGCAAGCTATGGGAGATAAACGCGGAATCCGCCGCTACGGGGAATGCCTGCTGCCGATGGATGAGGCGTTGACCCGCGCGGCGCTGGATCTTTCCGGCAGGCCCTATCCTGTGATCAAGCTTGATTTTCCCAGTGCGAAGATCGGGACGTTCGACACCGAACTGGTGCGCGAATTTCTGACCGCCTTCGCGGTGAATGGCGGCATCACGCTGCATGTGGAGTCGCTCGCGGGCGCAAACTCGCACCACATCGCCGAAAGTGCGTTCAAGGCGGTGGCCCGCGCTCTGCGCATGGCGGTGGAGACCGATCCGCGTAAGGCGGATGCGGTGCCGTCCACCAAAGGCACTTTGTCGGAGTAGTCAAATGACTTGCGCGATCATCGATTACGGCTCGGGCAATTTGCGCTCGGCCGAGAAAGCCTTCGAACGCATGGCGGAAGAGGGCGGAACCAGGATGCCGATCGCAGTGACCTCGGATGCGGACGTCGTCGCGAAGGCGGACCGTATCGTGCTGCCGGGCGTCGGCGCCTTCGCCGATTGCAAGGCCGGGCTGGCCGCGCTCGACGGTATGATCGACGTGCTGGATGACCGGGTGCGTCACGGGCACATCCCGTTCCTCGGCATCTGCGTCGGCATGCAGCTGATGGCGACGGTGGGCCGCGAGCATGGCGACACGCCCGGCTTCGACTGGATCCATGGCGATGTCGTGCATATGGAGCCGAACGATCCGGATCTCAAAATTCCGCATATGGGGTGGAATGAGCTGCAGATCGATCAGCCCGATCATCCGGTGATGAAGGGGATCGAGCCGGGCTCGCACGCCTATTTCGTGCACTCCTATCACCTGCATCCGCGCCTGCCGGAGCACCGGCTGGCGCACTGCCCCTATGGCGAATTCGTCACCGCCGCCGTGGCGCGGGCGAACATGGTGGGCACACAGTTCCACCCGGAGAAAAGCCAGGCGACGGGGTTGAAGCTGATCGCCAATTTTCTGGAGTGGACGCCGTGATCCTCTATCCCGCCATCGATCTGAAAGACGGGAATTGCGTCCGGCTCTATAAGGGCGAGATGGATCAGGCCACCGTCTTCAATGACGATCCGGCGGCGCAGGCGGCGGCGTTTGAGGCCGCCGGTTGCCGCTGGCTGCATCTGGTGGATTTGAACGGCGCTTTCGCGGGCGAACCTGTGAACGGCGCGGCGGTGGAGGCGATTCTGTCGCGCACCTCGGTGCCCGCGCAGCTCGGCGGTGGGATTCGCGATATGGCGACCATCGACGCGTGGCTGGAGAAGGGCCTCGCGCGGGTGATCCTCGGCACCGTTGCGGTGCGCGACCCGGCGCTGGTGAACGAAGCGGCCAAAGCCTATCCCGGCAAAGTGGCGGTCGGCATCGATGCGCGGGACGGGATGGTCGCGGTCGAAGGCTGGGCCGAGACGACGGATGTGACCGCGCTGGATCTGGCGCGCCAGTTCGAGGACGCCGGCGTCTCGGCGATTATCTACACCGATATCGACCGGGACGGCGCCATGCAGGGTCCGAATGTGGAGGCGACGGCGGCGCTGGCCAAGGCAGTCTCGATCCCTGTGATCGCCTCGGGCGGGGTTTCCTCGATGGATGATCTGAAAGCGCTGAAGTCGAGCGGCGCGCCGCTCGACGGTGTGATCTCGGGCCGGGCGCTTTACGATGGCCGGATCGAAGTTGCGGCGGCGACGAAATTTCTGGCGGAGACGGAAGATGCTTAAAGCCCGCGTAATCCCCTGTCTGGACGTCAAGGACGGCCGCGTCGTCAAAGGCGTGAATTTCGTCGATCTGGTCGACGCCGGCGATCCGGTGGAGCAGGCGAAGGTCTATGACATGGCTGGCGCGGACGAGCTTTGCTTTCTCGATATCACCGCTAGCCACGAGAACCGGGGCACGATCCTGGATGTCGCCCGCCGCACGGCCGAGCAGTGTTTCATGCCGTTAACCATTGGCGGCGGGGTCCGAACGCTGGAGGATATCCGCAACCTGCTGCTGGCGGGCGCCGACAAAGTCTCGATCATGACGGCGGCGGTGAAGAACCCGGAGTTCATTCGCGAGGCGGCGGAGAAGTTCGGCTCGCAATGCATTGTGATCGCCATCGACGCCAAGTCGAGCGACGCGACAGAGTCCGGCTACGAAGTCTTCACCCATGGTGGGCGAGAGCCGACGGGCGTCGATGCGGTCGCCTACGCCAGGCTGGCGCAGGATATGGGCGCTGGTGAGATCCTGCTGACCTCCATGGATCGCGACGGAACACGAGAGGGTTTTGATATTCCGTTGACGCAGACCATCGCCGATGCGGTGTCGATCCCGGTGATCGCGTCAGGCGGTGTGGGCACGCTGGATCATCTGGTCGAAGGCGTGCGCGACGGGCATGCGACGGCGGTGCTGGCGGCCTCGATCTTCCATTTCGGCGAGCACACGATCGACGAGGCCAAGCACCACATGGCCGAGGCGGGCGTGCCCGTTCGGTTGACGTGAGGCTGACATGACCGATGTGCTGACACGGCTGGCGGCGACGATAGAGGCGCGGCGGGGGGCGGACCCGGCGACCTCGCACACCGCAAAGATGTTCGAGAAGGGACCGGAAAAATGCGCCGAGAAGTTCGGCGAAGAAGCGGTCGAAGCGATCATCGAATGCGCCAAGGGCGATGCGGAAAAGCTGACCGCCGAAGGTGCCGACGTGCTCTATCACCTGCTCGTCATGCTGGCGTCGCGCGATGTTTCACTGGCGGATGTGCTGGCCGAGCTCGAGCGGCGCGAGGGCGTGTCAGGCGTCGCTGAAAAAGCGGGGCGTAAACCGTCATGACGCAGAATCCAATCTCCATCAGACGCATCGAAACGGACGCAGATCAGAAAATGTGTTTCGCGGTTCGTCGCGAAGTCTTTGTGATAGAGCAGAAAATCGATCCCGAGATCGAGTTTGACGGCCTCGATGATGAGTGCCTGCATTATCTGCTGGTGATCTATAAAGCGCCGATGGCGGCGGCTCGGGTTCGCATTTTGGGTGATGAAGCGAAAATTCAGCGCGTCGCGGTGCGATACGCCGCCCGCGGCGCGGGGCTGGGCCTGGCGCTGATGCGAAAGATCCTCGACGACATGCGTGAAGAAGGCATGGCGAAGGCGGTTCTCAGCTCTCAAACTGAAGCCATAGCGTTTTACGAACAACTTGGCTTCGTGGCCCACGGCCCCGAATATATGGACGCCGGAATTCCACACCGGGATATGTCCTTGAGCCTTTAGGAGCGCCCATGGCTTACGAGTATGACGATCAGAACGTGTTCGCGAAAATCCTGCGCGGCGAGATACCATGCAGCAAGGTGCTTGAGACGGAGCACAGCCTGGCGTTTCAGGATATCGCGCCGCAGGCGCCGACCCATATCCTGGTGATCTCGAAAGGCGCCTACGTCAACTACGATCATTTCGCGGATCAGGCGTCGGATGCGGAGATTGCAGATTTCACCCGCACCGTGGCTGCGGTCGCGAAACAGGCGGGCGTCGCGGAATCGGCTGGTGGCAACGGATACCGGACGCTTTCCAACGCCGGGCCGGACGGGCATCAGGAGGTGCCGCATTTCCACGCACACGTGTTTGGCGGCGGATTTCTGGGCAAGATGCTGCAGTTTCCGGACTAGTAAAATGGCTGCCCAAATACCGAAGGACGCGCTGGCCGACTCTGGACCTGATCAGAATTCGGAGGCCACCGTCTGAACCGGCCACAGCTCCAGCCGTTTGCAGAGCGGGGCGCCGCCTTCAAGATCGAAAAGTGCGCGCATCGCGCCATCCAGACGCAGCGTATCGTATTCGGGCACACGGACCAGTTCCGCCCGCCAATGGGCAAGGCCCGTCGCTTCATAGGCGAACCAGACATCCGCCGCGAAGGCGGGATTAATCTGTTTGTCGAACTCCCCGCGCCAATGCGTCGCGATGTCGTCGCGCCCTCTGATCGGCGGCGCGTGGGGATCGGGCTGAAACCGCCCTCCCAAGGTGAAAAGCGCCGTCATCGCATCGACGTCTTTCTCGGCCCAGGCCGCGCCGTAGGCGGAAAGCCAGTCGGAGAAGGCGGAGGCTCCAAGCACGCGCATCACGTCTTCTCCTTGCGATTGGCGGGCTGGCCGCGAAGGGGTTGCAGCAACATCCGGTCGAGCCAGAGATCGCGCCTTGTGCGGAACCGCTCGATCCCGATGGTCATGCCGGTGTGCCCATCGCGAGGTTGGGCGTTGTAGGTGCCGAACAGCCTGTCCCACCATGGAATGTTGAAGCCGTAATTGCTGTCCGTCTCCGTCCGGTGGATCGAGTGATGAACTCTATGCATGTCAGGCGTGACGACGATCAGGCGCAGGATCGCGTCCACCCTCTCCGGCAGACAAATATTCGAATGGTTGAAAAGGGATGTGGCGCTGAGGACCACTTCGAAGATCAGCACCGCAACGGCGGGAGCGCCGAGAAGCGCGACCACCGCCAGCTTGATCGCCATCGAGATCAGAATCTCCGCCGGGTGAAAGCGCACGCCGGTCGAGACGTCGAAGTCCAGATCCGCATGATGCACGCGGTGAAGTCGCCAGAGGATCGGGACGGCGTGAAAGATCACATGCTGCAGATAGATCGCCAGATCGAGGATAATCACCGCGATCAGAACAGCCAGCCAGCCGGGCAGGCCCAGAATATTCAAAAGGCCCCAGCCGCTCGCCTCCAATTGCGCGGCGAACTGAACCGCGAGGACCGGGAAGCAGATCCGCACCAGCGCAGAATCGAGCGCGACGAGAACGAAGTTGTTCGACCAGCGCAGCAAACGGGGGATTTCAGCCCGTCGCCGGGGCGCGGCCAGCTCCCAAACGGCCATGCCCCCCAGGACGGTCAAAAAGACCGAAAGGCGCACGGCGTCTTCGTTGACGGTGAGATAATCTGACAATCGGATGCTCCTGACCTGCGGAAAATCTAGTGGCGGGCGGCGGCGATGACCACCGATCATGTCGCGGCGGCTGAAAAGGCCCTTCTGTCAGGCGGTTTGTCTGGTTAGGCTGACAGGCGGGGCGCCAAAGCGGGGACGCGACATACAGTGTTGAAATTTCTCGTTCGGAATAAGCCGTCGATGCTTGGGCTGTCGATCGGCTTGCTGTTCTTCGCCGCCTCTCTGATGCCGTCGATGATCCCGCGCGCCGCCTTTATGCAGGGCGCGTTGGGAGGGGGGATGCTGGCCATCGGCTATCTGCTCGGTGCGGCGGCGCTGTGGTTGTGGCGATATCTGGAGTTGCCGGAGCCTGAGGGCGCGGGCCGTCGGATGGCCTCTCTGCTGGCGTTCTGCGCAGGCGGCGCGGCGGCGGCGGCGGCGGTGCTGTTCAACCTTGGCTATCAGAACGAACTCCGCGCGCTGATGAGTATGCCGGAGCTGGAGCAAACCCACAGCATCGACGTTCTCGGGCTGGCGCTGATCCTGTTTCTGGTGCTGTTCACGATTGGCCGCACGCTCAGATGGGCCACGATCGCGGCGCAGACGCGGTTGCAGCGCCATGTGCCGCGGCGTCTTGCTCTGGTGATCAGCATCGCTGTGGTCGCGCTTCTGTCATGGAACTTCGCCAATGGCGTGATCATCCGAGGGGCGTTGAACGGCGCGGATCGCGGCTTGCAGGAACTAGACGCCTTTATCGATCCGGATATTCCGGCGCCGATGGCTGCGGAGCGTTCCGGCAGCCCGGACTCGCTGATCGCCTGGCGCAGCTTGGGCGCGCGAGGCCGCACTTTCGTCGCCGGGGGCAGTTCGGCCGAAGAAATCTCGGAGTTTCACCGAGGCGCCGAGGCGCTGACGCCAATCCGGCTCTACGCCGGGCTCAATTCAGCGGACGACGCGGCGGCCCGCGCCGAATTGATGCTGCAGGAGATGCTACGCGCGGGCGCGTTTGAGCGGGAGATTCTGATCGTCGCCAGCCCGACCGGCACAGGATGGATCGACGATGAGGCGGTCGACCCGCTGGAGGTCATGCATCAGGGCGACACGGCGATTGTGGGGATGCAGTATTCCTATCTCTCCAGCCCGCTGTCGCTGGTTTTCGAGCCGGATCGCGCCCCTGAATCCGCGCGGGCGCTGGCGCGGGTGGTGCATGATCACTGGTCAGCGATGCCGCCAGAGACTCGGCCGAGGCTGTATCTGCACGGGCTCAGCCTCGGCTCCTATTCCTCGGAGCAGGCGTTGTCGCCATTGCAGGCGATCAGCGCCCCGATCGACGGCGCCCTGTGGTCCGGCCCGACCTTCAACAACTTCATCTGGAAATCGCTGACCCAGGGCCGGAATCCTGACTCGCCCTATTGGTCGCCCCGGATTGATGACGGCTCGGTGGTGCGCTTCACCACGCAGGAGAACACGCTGGGCGATGCGAACAGGACGTGGGCGCAAAGCCGCGCGATCTATCTGCAATATCCCAGCGACGCGATCACCTTCTTCGAAATCGACTCGGCCTGGCGCCCGCCGGAGTGGATGAAGGGACAGCGCGGGCCGGACGTGTCGGAGGAGTTCCGCTGGTACCCGATCATCACCATGTTCCAGCTGGCGGTGGATATGGCGACGGCGACGAATGTGCCGAAAGGGTTCGGGCATCTTTACGCCGCCGAGCACTATATCGACGCGTGGGAGGCGTTGACCAATCCCGAAAGCTGGACCGAAGCGGATGGCGAACGGCTAAAGGCGATGTTCCGGGGGCGGTAGGTTTGTTCAGAGCGCCATCAACCCGGTCTTGGCGAACATCGCTTTAAGGTCCTGCTCCGGTCGGGCGCCGATATGGGTGATGACCTCACCCGCGGCCAGGCAACCCATCGTTCCGCAAGTCATCAGATTGCGGCCCTGGGTCAGGCCGAACAGGAATCCGGCCGCGAACAGGTCGCCGGCGCCGGTCGCGTCCACCCGCTCCATCGGGGCCGCGGGGGCGTGCAGTTGACGCCCGTCATTCAGGATATAGACGCCCGCGGGGCCGATGGTGATGGCGGCGGTCTCAACCTCCGTCGCCGCGATCTCCAGCGCCGAATGCAGGTTATTCGTCTGATAGAGCGAGACGATCTCATGCTCATTCGCGAATAAGAGGTCGATATCGTCGCGCACCATGGCGCGAAAGAGGTCGCGGTGCCGCTCGATACAGAACGGATCCGACAGGGTCACCGAAACCTTGCCGCCCGCCTCCTTGGTCGCGGCGATGGCCTTGCGAAACGCGTCCTGGCTGTCGGGACCGTCAAAGCGGTATCCCTCCAGATAGATCCATTCGGCGTCGGCCATCATGGCCTCGTCAATGTCATCCGGCCCCAGATCGGCGGAGACTCCGAGATAGGTGTTCATCGAGCGCTCGCCATCCGGTGTGACCAGCACCATGCAGCGCCCGGTTTCATCGCCTTCCAATGCGGCTGCGGCCATCGGCGTCTCGAACGTCGCGCCGAGCGCCCGAATGTCATGCGCGAAAATGGCCCCGAGCTGATCGTCGCGCACCTTGCCGACATAGGCGGTATTGGCGCCCAGCATCGCGAGGCCTGCGATGGTGTTGGCGGCCGACCCGCCGGAGATTTCGGTGGCGGGACCCATGGCGCCGTAGAGCTCAACCGCGCGCTCGGCGTCGATCAGCTGCATGATCCCCTTCTGAACGCCCATGCGGGACAGAAAGTCATCCTCAACCTTGGCCAGCACGTCCACCATGGCGTTGCCGACGCCAACTACGTCAAAGTGCTTGGTCATTCTGTCTTTTCCTCAAACAGGCAGATGTCGGAGATCGGGCATTTGGCGCAGTCCGGTTTACGCGCTTTGCAAATATAGCGGCCATGCAGGATCAGCCAGTGATGGGCGTGCTGCTGGAATTCGGCCGGCACGCGGTCCTCGATGGCGCGCTCGACCGCATCCACATTCTTGCCGGGGGCGAGGCCGGTGCGGTTGCCAACCCGAAAAATGTGGGTGTCGACCGCCTGCGCGGGCAGGCCCCACCACATGTTCAGCACAACATTGGCGGTCTTGCGCCCAACGCCCGGCAACGATTGCAGCGCCTCGCGAGAGGACGGCACCTCTCCGCCATACTCATCCACGAGGATGCGGCTGAGCTTCATCACGTTCCTGGCCTTGTTACGGTAGAGGCCAATGGTCCGGATATGCTCGATCAGCCTGTCCTCGCCCAGATCGAGCATTTTCTGCGGCGTGTCGACATTCTCGAACAGGGCGCGGGTCGCCCGGTTGACGCCCTTGTCGGTCGCCTGCGCGGACAGGGCCACCGCCACAACCAGCGTGTAGGCGTTGACGTGCTCCAGTTCGCCCTTCGGCTCCGCATTCAGGCGGCGAAACCGGTCGAAGCATTCATGGATCTGATGATAGGTCAGGGCGTTCGGCATGGCGGCGGACTTTGCGATGGCGGGCCTGTGGAGGCAAGCGGGATCTCAAGAAACGGGTGGTTTGCGAGAGACCGCCGGATAGATTGTGAGTGAATGATCGATCGAGGCTCCGATGACCGCCCAACCTGAACACTCGCAATTTCACTACGACCTGATGGCCGAGGCGCTGCGCTATATCGAGGCGCGGTCGGAGGATCAGCCGACTCTGGATGAGGTGGCGGCGCATCTCGGCTTCAGCCCCGCGCATTTCCAGAAGCTGTTCAGCCAATGGGTCGGGGTAAGCCCCAAGCGCTATCTGCAGTATCTGACGCTGGATCACGCCAAGCGCTTGCTGGCCGAACGGTTCACCGTGCTCGACGCCACGCTGGAGACCGGGCTATCCAGCCCCGGTCGGTTGCATGATCTTTTCGTCCGGTGGGAGGCGATGAGCCCCGGCGACTACGCACAGCGCGGTAAGGAGTTGACGATTCGCTGGGGCTGGTTCGAGTCGCCCTTCGGTCCGGCTTTGGCGATGGGCACAGAGCGAGGTTTATGCGGGCTGGCCTTTGGCGCCGAGACGGGGCGCGAGACAGCGATGGCGGATATGCGGGCGCGCTGGCCCGAGGCCGCGTTCATTGACGATGCGGCGGCGTTGGCGCCCTGGGTCCGCGCGGCGTTTGGAGAGGGCGGCGAGGCGAGGCTGGCGCTGATCGGTGCGCCTTTCCAGATCAAGGTGTGGGAGGCGTTGCTGGCGATCCCCTCCGGCCATGTGACGACCTATTCCGAGATCGCGAAAAAGATCGGCTCGCCGAAAGCGGTGCGGGCCGTCGGCACCGCGGTGGGCCGAAATCCGATCAGCTGGCTGATCCCCTGCCACCGGGCGCTCAGGAAATCGGGGGGCCTCGGTGGATACCACTGGGGGTTGCCTGTGAAGCGCGCTATGCTCGCCTATGAGAGCGCGAGACTGGAAGCGGGCGAGGCGCAGCTCGCCAATACGTAACGCCGCTATTTACGTTTTTTCTTCCGGCCCGTTTCGATCAGCTTCACGTCGATGCCGGAATTGCGCTCGGAACGCCAAAGATCGTGTTGCGATTGCAGCGCCAGCCAGAACCGTGCGCCATTGCCCAGCGCCTGACCCAGCCGCTGCGCCATCTCCATCGAGAAATCGCGTCGCTCATGGATCAGGGTCGACATGGTGACGCGGGTGACGCCTAGATGCGTGGCTAGATCGGTCACGGTCATGCCGATCTCAGGCAACACGTCCTCTCGCAGATACTCGCCCGGATGAGGCGGCGCGAAGTTGAGATCATTCGACATCATCCGGTCTCCAGATCGATAGCGGACAGGCCCGCGCGGTCCCAGCGAAAACGAATTCGCGAGCTTTCAGACACCGCGACCGAGTAGTCGGCGCTTTTCTTGCCGTGGCTGCGGAAGCCCTGACCGGGGAAGTCCAGTTCTTCCGGCTCCACGGCGACGCTAAGCGCGGCGATCACGCGTTTAATTCGTCCGGCTGAGGCGAGCGGCACGCCATTCGTGTCGCCTTTCAGGGCGAGCTTGCGGAGACCCGAATGCGTAAACTGTTTTTTCTTGAGCATGTAATGCAGAACGCCACAGGGTGCGGCGGACTGTCAACAGCGCCATGACGGATGTGTCCGCTTTGTTCCGAAATCCGGTCAGACTCAGCCGCCGATCCCCAGAACATCCAGCATCGAGTACTGGCCCGGCTTCTTTCCCTGCCCCCAAAGCGCGGCTTTGATAGCGCCGCGGGCGAAGATTCGCCGGTCGGTCGCGATATGGCGGAGAATCACCCGCTCGCCCTCTCCAGCGAAGATCACGTCATGCTCGCCGACGACGTCGCCGCCCCTCAGCGCGGCGAAACCGATATCGCCTTTCTTGCGCGCGCCAGTCAGCCCGTCGCGGCCCCGGTCAGAAACATCCGCAAGATCGACGCCGCGCCCCTCGGCCACCGCCTGGCCCAGCATCAACGCAGTGCCGGAAGGCGCGTCGACCTTGTGATGGTGGTGCGTCTCGACGATCTCCACGTCCCAGTCGGCGTCCAGCGCCTGGCCTACTTTCTTCGCCAGCGCGGTCAGCAGGTTCACGCCGAGGCTCATATTGCCGGCGCGGATGATGGTCGCGTGGCGGGCGGCGGCGGTCAGCCGGTCGAGATTCGGGGCCTCGAAGCCAGTGGTGCCGATCACGTGGACGAGGCGAGCCTGCGCCGCCAGCTCCGCATGGGCCAGCGTGGCGATGGGCGAGGTGAAGTCGATCACCGCCTGGGCGCGGGCGAAGACCTCCAGCGGATCGTCCGAGACCGTGACGCCTTCGGACCCGATGCCCATCGCCTCGCCGACATCCTTGCCGATCCAGTCATGGCCGGGACGCTCGGTGACGCCGGAAAGCGTCGCGCCCTCGGTCGCGAGCACTTCCTTGACCAGCATCTGGCCCATGCGGCCCGAACAGCCGGTAATCGCGATATGGGTGGTGGCGCCGCGGGACATGGGGAAACCTCGTCGATCATGAAAACGCCGCCCGGCTTAGCAGGCGGTGTGGAATTTCGAAAGATCGATCAGATGACGCAGGCGCGCTATCCTTTCACGCCGTCCCAGAATTCGCGGACCTTGTTGAAGAAGCCAGAGGATTCCGGGCTGTTCTTTTCTGCGCCCAGTTGCTCGAATTCCTTCAGCAGCTCTTTCTGTTTCGAGCTGAGATTCACCGGGGTCTCGACCGCCAGCTCCAGATACAGGTCGCCGAAGCGTCCGCCATGCAGCTTCGGCATACCCTTGCCGCGCAGGCGCAGCTGCTTGCCGTTTTGCGCGCCGGCAGGAACCTTCACCTTGGTGCGGCCGCCGTCGATGGTGGGAGCGACGATCTCTCCACCAAGCGTGGCGGTGGCCATCGGCACCGGGATGCGGCAATGCAGGTCCATCCCGTCGCGCTCAAAGAGGTCGTGCGGCTTGATCTGGATGAAGATGTAGAGGTCGCCCGTGGGGCCGCCACGCAGGCCGGCCTCGCCCTCGCCCGCCAGACGGATGCGGGTGCCTTCCTCGACCCCCTCGGGGATCTTGACCGACAATGAGCGGTCCTGATTAACCCGGCCCTGTCCGGCGCAGGCCCCGCAAGGATCCTTGATGGTCATGCCGCGGCCAGAGCAGGTCGGGCAGGTGCGTTCAATGGTGAAAAAGCCCTGCTGCGCACGGACCTTACCCATGCCCGAACAGGTCGGGCACTGCACCGGCTCCGCGCCGCCCTTGGCGCCCGAGCCGCCGCATTTCTCGCACAGCACAGCGCTGGGCACGCGAATTGTGGTCTTCTTGCCGCGCCAGGCGTTTTCAAGATTGATCTTCAGGTTGTAGCGCAGATCCGAGCCGCGGGTCGCCCGCTGTCGGGGGCCGCCGCTGCGCCGCCCGGCGCCGCCGCCCATGAAATCGCCGAAGAGATCGTCGAACACGTCTGAGAAGGCGGAGGCGAAGTCCGGCCCGGCGCCAGCGCCGCCGCCAAATCCTCCCGGTCCTCCAGGCCCGCCCATACCGCCCTCGAAGGCGGCGTGGCCGAACTGGTCGTAAGCGGCCTTTTTCTGCGGATTCTTCAGGATGTCATAGGCCTCGTTCACTTCCTTGAACTGGGCCTCGGCCTCTGGCTTGTCCTTGTTGCGGTCCGGGTGAAGCTCTTTGGCTTTTGACCGATAGGCCTTTTTCAATTCGGCCTCGTCCGCGCCCTTGTTGACGCCCAGGACTTCGTAGAAGTCGCGTTTGGCCATGTGTTCTGTTCCTTCAGGGTCGCGCGGATCGCTACGCGCGCCGCCTTTCGTCTAAAGCCAAGCCCCGCCGATGCATTCAGCGGGGCCTGATCATCCGTACTGGCCCCCGATAGGGCCCGCCCATGCGTCGTCAGGCCTTCTTGTCGTCTTCCTTGACCTCTTCGAAGTCGGCGTCGACCACGTCCTCTTCGGTCGGGCCGCCTTGCTCGCCGCCTTCAGAAGGTTCCGCCTCTTCCGCTTCCTCAGCCTGCGCCTTGTAGAGCGCCTCGCCCAGCTTCATGGAGGCTTCCATCAGAGCCTGCGTCTTGGCCTTGATGTCCTCGATGTCGTCGCCCTGCGCCACTTCTTTCAGTTCGGCGGCGGCGGATTCGATGGCGGACTTGGTCTCTTCGTCGACCTTGTCGCCATGCTCGGACAGCGCTTTCTCGGTCGAATGAATCAGGCTCTCGGCCTGGTTCTTCGCCTCGACGCCCTCTTTGCGGGCCTTGTCTGACTCGGCGTTGGCCTCAGCTTCCTTCACCATCTTTTCGATGTCGTCATCGGACAGGCCGCCCGACGCCTGGATGGTGATCTGCTGTTCCTTGTTGGTGGCCTTGTCCTTGGCGCTGACATTGACGATGCCGTTCGCGTCGATGTCGAAGGCGACCTCGATCTGCGGCACGCCGCGCGGCGCCGGCGGGATTTGCTCAAGGTTGAATTGGCCGAGCAGTTTGTTGTCGGCCGCCATCTCGCGCTCACCCTGGTGAACCCGAATGGTGACCGCGGTCTGGTTGTCCTCGGCAGTCGAGAAGATCTGGCTCTTCTTGGTCGGGATCGTGGTGTTGCGGTCGATCAGCCGGGTGAACACGCCACCCAGGGTCTCGATGCCCAGTGATAGCGGGGTCACGTCGAGCAGTACGACATCCTTGACGTCGCCCTGCAGGACGCCGGCCTGAATCGCCGCGCCCATGGCGACGACCTCATCCGGGTTGACGCCCTTATGAGGTTCTTTGCCGAAGAAGCCCTTGACGGCCTCCATGACTTTGGGCATGCGGGTCATGCCGCCGACCAGCACCACTTCGTCGATGTCCGCCGCCGTCAGACCGGCGTCTTTTAGCGCGGCCTTGCAGGGGTCCATGGTGCGGCGGATCAGATCGCCGACCAGGCTTTCCAGCTTGGCGCGGGTCAACTTCAGCGTCAGGTGCTTCGGACCAGATGCGTCGGCGGTGATGAAGGGCAGGTTCACTTCGGTCTGCGCGGCGGAGGACAGCTCGATCTTCGCCTTTTCGGCGGCCTCTTTCAGGCGCTGCAGGGCCAGCTTGTCGCCGCGCAGGTCGATGCCGTTCTCTTTTTTGAACTCGTCAGCCAGATAATCGACCAGACGAAGGTCGAAATCCTCACCGCCGAGGAATGTGTCGCCATTGGTCGACTTCACCTCAAACAGGCCATCGTCGATCTCGAGGACCGAAATATCGAAGGTGCCGCCGCCGAGGTCATAGACCGCAATGGTCTTGCCGCCCTCTTTGTCGAGCCCGTAGGAAAGCGCGGCCGCGGTCGGTTCGTTGATGATGCGCAGGACTTCAAGACCGGCGATCCGGCCCGCGTCCTTTGTGGCCTGACGCTGGGCGTCGTTGAAATAGGCGGGAACAGTGATCACCGCCTGGGTGACCTGCTCGCCCAGATACCCTTCCGCGGTTTCTTTCATCTTCTGCAGGATGAAGGCCGAGATCTGGCTTGGGGAATACCGCTCTCCGCGCGCCTCGACCCAGGCGTCGCCATTGCCGCCATCGACAATCTGGTAGGGGACCATGTCGCGGTCTTTGTCGACCATCGGATCGTCGACACGGCGCCCGATCAGGCGCTTGACTGCGAACAGGGTGGCGTCCGGGTTGGTGACCGCTTGCCGCTTGGCGGGCTGGCCGACAAGGCGCTCCTCCTCGGTGAAGGCGACCATCGAGGGCGTGGTGCGGGCGCCTTCGGCGTTTTCGACAACCTTGGGCTGCGATCCGTCCATGATGGCGACGCAGGAATTCGTGGTTCCAAGGTCGATACCGATAACTTTCGACATTCTAGTCCTCTCAACAAGGCGATGATTCGCGCAGCCCCGGCTTGGCGGCGACCGCGCCTCATCCCAAAATTCATTAAGCCGTCACGGAAACGTACAGCTGGGTTCGCGGTTATATAAGGTTCCCAACGGGGCCTCGCAAGCGGCGCAGGCTGTTCAAAACGGGTTAAAACAGGGTGAACCAGGGTTGTGACGCAACCGATCCACATTTCCGGGCTGCAATTGTGGAAAAACCTGCTGAATTCGGATCGGCAGGTGGCGATTGCGGCCGCGCTGCGAGAAGTCGCCGCCGCCGCGCCCTTTTTCAGCCCTGAAACGCGCTGGGGCCGGAAAATGAGCGTCAGAATGACATCTTCCGGGCGGGTCGGATGGGTCTCGGACCGGCGGGGGTACCGCTATGAGCCGAATCATCCGGTCACCGGCGCGCCGTGGCCTAGGATTCCCGGTTCCGTGCTGGAGGTGTGGCGCGAAGTGGCGGACTGGCCCGATGATCCCGATTGCTGTCTGATCAATTTCTATGGCGAAGGCGCCAAGATGGGCATGCACCGCGACGCTGATGAGGGGGAGGCGGGATTCGCTGCGCCCGTGGTCTCCATATCGCTGGGGGATCCGGCGATCTTTCGCATTGGCGGGAACGAACGGGGAGGCAAGACCGAGAAAGTCACGCTCGAATCGGGCGATGTGATCGTGATGGGTGGGCCGTCGCGGCTCGCCTATCACGGCGTCGACAGGATTCTGTTCGGCGGGTCGAGACTGCTTCCCAAGAACGGACGCATCAACGTCACGCTGCGGGTCGTGCGATCCGTATGAAGAACGCCGATCCGTCAGGACCTGGCCGGCTTTTCCTCTTGCGGCTTTTCAGCAACGGCTTTCGCAACGCCAACCAGCGCGGGGCGCAGAAGGCGACCCGAAATGGTGAAGCCGGTCTGGATGACCTCGATCACGGTTCCCGCCTTGGCGCCCGGCACCGGCGCCTCGAACATCGCCTGATGCAGATTGGGGTCGAATTTCGCGCCCAGCTCCGGCGCGACGGGTTCGATGGCGTGCTTTGAGAAAGCAGAGAGAATCTCCCGCTTGGTCAGCTCGACGCCCTCGATGAAATCCTTGGCGGTTTCGCGCAGCCCGTCATCGGCGGCTTTCAGCGCCCGGTCCAGATTGTCCTGTACAGGCAGCAGATCCTTGGCCAGCTTCGCGCCGCCAAAAGCCAAAGCGTCGCTCTTGTCGCGCTCGGCCCGACGACGCGTGTTCTCAGCGTCGGCCATGGCGCGCAGCAAACGGTCCTTCAGCGCGTCGACTTTGGCCTCAAGCTCGTCCACCCGCGCGGCCAAAAGCGCGGTCTCAGCCGAGTTCGCCTCCTCCTTCGCGGTATCTGCGTCGAGCGGCGACTCCTCAGGCCCTTCGTTCGTCGCGTCACCCGCCTCGTCGAACGCCTCGGACACGCTCTTCAGAACGTCCTCCAGGGGATCGTTCTGTTCCGTATCCTGCTTCGGGGCCGCTTGTGCAGTTTTCGCAGTCTTTCCCGCCATGTCGTCTCGCCTCAAGAGCCGCTGGTCCGATCGGCCACCAGCCGCCCCACGAGGCGCGCTGTGTAGTCCACGATCGGCACGATTCGGCCGTAATTCAGTCTGGTTGGGCCGATCACTCCGATCGCGCCCACGATTCGCCGTTCGGCGTTCATATATGGAGAAATGACCAGAGAGGAACCGGAAAGCGAAAACAGCTTGTTCTCCGACCCAATAAAAACCCGCACGCCGTCGCCCTGTTCAGCTAGGTCCAAAAGGTTCAGAAGGTCGCGCTTGCGCTCCAGATCGTCGAACAGGCTGCGCATGCGATCCAGATCCACCTCAGGGCCGCCGGGGTTCAGCAGATTGGCGCGGCCGCGCACGATCAGGCGCTCGGGCGCGACGGCGCCTTCATCGCTCCAGATCGCGACTCCGGCTTCGACCAGCTCGCTCGCATAGTCGTCCAGCTCACGTCGCATTTCAGCGCGCGCGCGATCGATGACCGAGCGGGCCTCGCCCAGAGAGCGGCCGCGGATATGCGCATTCAGGTAATTCGCCGCCTCTCGCATGGCCGACGGAGTCAGCCCAGCGGGCGGGTGGAACAGTCGATTCTCGACTGATCCGTCCTCTTTGACCAGTACGACGAGCGCGCGGTCGGGCGCCAGCGAGACAAACTCGATATGGCTTATCGGATAATCGTCCGTCGGCGCGAAGACGAGGCTGGCGCATTGCGACAGCCCCGACAGCATCGATCCCGCCTTGGTCAGCACGGCGCCAACTTCGTCCGTATCGGCGCTGCCGACGCCCGCCTCGATCGCCTTGCGTTCATTTGCGTCGATGTCGCCGATCTCCAACAGTCCATCGACGAACATCCGCAGGCCAAGCTGTGTAGGCACGCGCCCGGCGCTGATATGCGGACTGTCGAGAAGGCCCAGCTGTTCCAGATCCTGCATCACATTGCGGACGGACGCGGCTGAGAGATGCTGCTCCAGCTGCTTTGACAACGTGCGAGAGCCGACGGGCTCACCCGTTTCAAGATAGGTTTCGACCAGCCGCCGGAATATATCGCGGCTGCGGTCATTCATGTCGCCTAGCGCGGCGGTGTTGTCCGGCATCGGGTCGTGCGGCCTCCTTCGCCTGACTGACACTTAGAAAGAGAGAGCGAGAGGGTCAATCGGCTCGACTGTCGTCTGTCCGGGCGCCATGGGTGTGGAATCCCGCGCCCGGCGCCGCTATGAGTGCGCCAACTCAGGATCCTCCCACAGCAAAGGAGCGCCCCATGCGACCTTCCGGCCGCGCGCCCGACGAACTTCGCCCGATCTCGATTGAGACCAACGTGACCAAGCATGCGGAGGGGTCGTGCCTTATCCGCTTCGGTGACACCCATGTGCTGTGCACGGCCAGCGTGGACGCAAAAGCGCCGCCGTTCCTGCGCAATACCGGGCTGGGTTGGACCACGGCTGAATACGGGATGCTGCCGCGTTCGACCAACACGCGGAACCGGCGCGAGGCGAAAAAGGGTCAGACCGGCCGCACGCAGGAGATTCAGCGCCTGATCGGGCGGTCCTTGCGCGCCGGGCTTGACCGGGTGGTGTTGGGCGAGCGGCAGATCATCATCGATTGCGACGTGTTGCAGGCCGATGGCGGTACGCGCACCGCCTCGATCACCGGCGGATGGGTGGCGCTGCGACTGGCGGCCAATGCGCTGATGAAGGTGGGCGACGTGAAGGGTGACGCGATCAGCGACCACATCGCGGCGGTTTCCTGCGGCGTCTACAACGGCAAGCCGGTGCTGGATCTGGACTACGCCGAGGATTCAACCGCCGAGACGGACGCCAATTTCGTGCTGACTGGCTCGGGCGGGCTGGTCGAGGTGCAGGCTTCGGCTGAGGGCGCGCCTTTCTCGGAAGAAGAGATGATCGCCATGCTGGCGCTGGCGAAAAAAGGCGTTTCGGAACTGATTGCGGCGCAGAAAGCGGCGATTGAGGGGGCCTAAGCTATGACCCGCCCGCTGACCGAGCCGAAATTGGTGCTCGCCACCCACAACAAGGGCAAGGTGCGGGAGATTCGCGATCTTTTGGCGCCCTATGGCGTCGAGGTGGTCTCGGCCGGAGAGCTGGACCTTCCCGAACCGGAAGAGACCGAGGACACATTCGTTGGCAATGCACGGATCAAGGCGCATGCAGCGGCGAAGGCCTCTGGTCTGCCGGCGCTTTCGGACGATAGCGGGCTGGAGGTGGACGCGCTCGGCGGTCAGCCGGGAGTCTATACCGCCGATTGGGCGGAGACGCCGAAAGGCCGCGATTTCCCGATGGGGATGAAGAAGGTCTGGGACCTTCTGGAGGAAAGCCAGGCCTCTGAACCCCGCAAAGCGCGGTTTCGCTGCACGCTCTGCCTCGCCTGGCCGGATGGGCATGACGAGATTTTCGACGGCAAGGTCGAGGGTCGGCTGACCTGGCCGATGCGGGGCGATCGGGGTTTCGGCTTCGATCCGATCTTTGTGCGCGAGGGCGAGACCCGCACCTTCGGAGAAATGGATCCGGCCGAGAAGCACGCTGAGGACCATCGCTCCGACGCGTTCGGCAAGCTGGTCGCCGCCTGTTTCGCGGAGAAGGTGGGATGACCCACTCACCCCGGCGGCTGATCTCCACCGGATCGCCCTTCGAGCGCGAAATCGGCTATTCCCGAGCGGTAGTTCAGGGCGACTGGTGCTTCATTTCGGGCGTCACCGGCTATGACTACACGACGATGGAGATGCCGGGGGACGTGGCGGCTCAGGCCGAGAACTGCTTCGCGACGCTGCGCGGCGTTATTCAGGATGCGGGCTTCGCGTTCGAGGATATCATTCAAGTCCGCTATATGATTACCGATCGGGCGCTGGTGGATCAGGCGATCCCGGTGCTGGGCAAGCATCTGGGCGATATCCGACCGGCGGCGACCATGGCGATTTGCGATCTGATGAAGCCTGAAATGAAGATCGAGATCGAGGCGGCGGCCTTTAAGGGATGAGCGCGCCCCTCGATGATTGGCGCGCCGGCGGGTTCGGCGTCTATGTCCACTGGCCGTTTTGCCTCGCCAAATGCCCTTATTGCGACTTCAACTCCCATGTCTGGCGTGAGGTGGATCAGGAGCGTTGGCGCACGTCGCTGCTGGCTGAGATCGATGCGGCGGCGGCTGAGATTCCGGGACGGACTGTCGATACGGTTTTCTTCGGCGGCGGCACGCCCAGCCTGATGCCTCCAGAGACCGTCGCGGCGATCATCGAGCGGATTGGCCAGTGTTGGGATTTGGCGAAGGACGCCGAGATCACGCTTGAGGCCAACCCGACCAGCGTCGAAGCCGGGCGGTTCCGGGGATATCGGGACGCTGGCGTCAATCGCGTTTCCATGGGCGTGCAGGCGCTGAATGACGCCGATCTGAAGGCGCTGGGCCGGATGCACTCGGCCGCGGAGGCGCGGGCGGCGCTCGACGTGGCGCGCGGGGTGTTCGACCGGGTGAGCTTCGATCTCATCTACGCGCGCCAGAACCAAAGCGCAGAAGCATGGCGGGCGGAGTTGAAAGAAGCGCTTGGGATGGCGATCGATCATCTCTCGCTTTATCAACTGACCATCGAGACGGGCACTCGGTTTGGAGAACTGCATGCGCGGGGTGGATTGCGCGGGCTTCCTAGCGACGACATTGCGGCCGACATGTATCTGGCGACGCAGGAGATCTGCGATGCGGCCGGCATGCCGGCCTATGAGATCTCCAACCATGCGCGCCGGAGGTCCAATTCAGGGGCCGAGAGCCGGCACAACCTGATCTATTGGCGCTATGGCGACTATGTCGGCGTGGGGCCGGGCGCACATGGGCGATTGACCACCGAGGCTGGGAGGATGGCGACCGAAACGATCAGAGATCCGGCCGCTTGGCTGGACGCAGTGGCGACGAACGGGACGGGCCGGGCGCAATACGAGTCGCTTTCGCGCGCCGATCAAGCGGTCGAATACCTGATGATGGCTATGCGGTTGACCGAGGGCGCTGATCTGGCGCGCTATGCAAGGCTTGCGGGCTCTTCGGTGGACGATGCGCGCCTCGCTCCGCTGATCGAGGACGGATTGGCGGTGCGCGACGGGGATCGTCTGGCGGTCACCGCGCGAGGGCGGCCGGTGCTGAACGCGATCTTGCGCCAGCTTTTGGCGTGATACCCCTTCGTCTCGCGCCGGTAAGGGCTATATGCGTCTCATGCGAAACCTTTGGATCATCGCCGGGCTGATTTCTCTGGGCGCGGGCATTATCGGCGCGTTTTTGCCGTTGCTGCCGACTGTGCCGTTTCTCCTGCTGTCGGCGGCCTGTTTCGCGCGCGGTTCGGATCGGCTGCACGACTGGCTATTGTCCCATCCCCGACTTGGCCCCCCAATCGCCGATTGGCGTGACGGCGGCGCAATTCGTCCGGCGGCGAAACGGGCCGCGCTGATCGCCATCGCGCTCAGCTTCGCAATTCCGCTGGCGCTGGGCACGACAGGTTGGGTCGTGGTCGTTCAGGTGGTCGTTTTGACGGCCGTGGCGGTGTTTATTCTGACCCGCCCTGGCGGGTCGGTGTTCTAGAAGACTGGGTTTTAGACGTCGCCGGTCGCGGCTGTCCTGGCTCGCGACACTGATCGGTTCAGAACTGAGTCTCTTTCGCCACTATCACTCCTTCACGATTCGAGGCTCCGGCGCGCGCTTTGGCCATTCGTTAACTTAGTTTTAATTTTTTCAAAAGTTTTCGCGTGCGCGTTAATCGCTTCAAATCTACGGAAGTCAGTAAGTTGCTTGAGAAATTCGGCTTTGCCGTCAATATCCTCACCCATAATCGCGAGCGGTGGAATCTGGAGCCGGAAACCTCGGTGCTCGGCCGCTTTTCAACTATCGCAATTTCGTTAGGATTTGCATTCAGCCTTTCGCTTGTGGACGGTTTTTCCAGACCCGCGAACGCCGCGTGCCTAAGAGGCGACGGGGTGCAGACCAATACAGGAACTACCGGCCCTGATACTTTGCAATGCGATGATACCTACCAGCCCGGTGGCGGCACGGTGCGGGGCAATGGCGGAGACGACACGATTACCCTCTCTGGCGCGGGAACGACAACCGCGCAGCGCATCCGCGGCGATGCGGGCGAGGACGATATTCAGATTTCCGGCGGGACGGTGACCAACGACGTCTTTCTTGGCTCAACGAGCGTCAATTCGACCAATGATGACGACGAGTTCACGATCACGGGCGGCAGCGTCGGCCGGGATGTGCGCGGCGACGCCGGGGCGGACACGATCGATCTGTTTGGCGGCTCCGTCGGACGAAATGTTCGCGGCCATCGGGGTAATGACGTCATTACTTTGGGCGATATTTCCGGCGGTACGACGGTGACCGGGAATATAACGGGAGATGACGGGAACGACGAGATTTACCTCCTGAACGGCTCGGCGAACCGAGCTCTCGGCGGCAACGGCACCGACACCATATTTTTGAACGGTGCGACGATCACCTCCGATATTCGGGGAAATAGCGGCGCCGATGAAATTGATTTGTTATCTGGGACGGCCGGACAGGTTCGTGGCGATGGCGGAAACGACACGATCACACTCAACGGAGCGACCGTAAATGGAAACCTGCGCGGCGGCAGCGGCGCCGACATAATCGACCTGTTCGATGGCGAGGCGAACCAGGTTCGCGGCGACGGCGGAAACGATGTGATCACGCTGGAAGGCGCGACGATCAACACCAATATTCGCGGCAATGGCGGGAATGACACGATCGATCTGTTCGATGGCGAGGTCAATCAGGTTCGCGGCGATAACGGGAATGACACGATCACGCTCGATGGCGACGTGACTGTCAATACGAGCATTCGCGGCAATGACGGAAACGACACCATCGATCTGTTCAAAGGCACCGCTGACTTTGTTCGCGGCGAGGATGACGACGACACGATCACGGTCGATGGCGCGACGATAAACCTCGACGTCAGAGGCGACAGCGGCGCTGACAATATTTCAATGTCGTCGGGCGAAGTGAAACGCCACGTTTTCCTGGGCCTGGGCAACCTCTCCACGACCGATGCAGATTCGTTCACCATGACGGGCGGCGATATTGGCGGATCGGTGCTCGGCGACGCTGGCGTCGACACGTTCGAGCTGAACGGCGGAACGGTCGCTGTAAACGTCCGCGGCGAGGCGGGCGCGGACGAGATCACTTTGAACGGGACGACGATTTCCGGCGATATGCTGGGCGGCGACGGCGCCGACACGATCGACCTTCTCGATGGATCGGTAAATCTTGTGAGCGGCGATGAAGGCGCTGACAAGATCACGCTCAACGGCGCGACGGTCGCGACCAGCCTTTCTGGCGGCGACGGCGACGATGAAATCGAGTTTCTTTCCGGCTCTGTCGATCTGATCGACGGCGGCGATGGTTCGGACACGCTGTTTGTATCAGGCTCGGCCTATGACGGAACGCAGACGTTGGATGGCGGAGACGACCTGTCGGACGCGGATGGTTTCATCGACCGGCTGACATTTTCCGGCGTCTCGGCGATGGTGGGCGGCGGCGATCTGTTGAAGAATTGGGAGGTCGTCACGCTGGACGGCGCGGAGATGTCTTTCTCGGATGGCGCGCTGACGGTTGGCGACGACGCGGGCGCCGGGCTGTTTCTGATCAACGGGGCGATGCTGAACGCCGGCGGCGGTTTCGCGCTGACCGGAAATCTGACCAACAACGCGATCCTGTCGTCCAGAGACGGCGTCGCCGGTGACGTCATTTCGGTCTCTGGCGACTATTCGGGATCGGGCGTGATCGAAATCGATGTCGATTTCGCAACGGATATGGCGGATACGTTGATGATCGCCGGAGACGTGGCCGGCGGCGCCTCTGCAATCTCAGTTGATGACATCTCGACCGGCGCCGCGTCGGGAAATGACATTGTCGTGGTGGACGTGGCTGGCGCGACCGCTGAGGGCGATTTCGCCCTGCAGGGTGGGGGCTCAATCACTTCCGGCGCTCTGGTCTACGATTTCGAGCTCGTCGGGTCTCAATGGATTTTGACGCAAGCGTCTTTGACTGGCGACGCGGCGCTGTATTCATCTGCAAGCGCAATCCTGCTGGACGCCTCCAGACCTTCGACATTCGCGCAGCGGATCTGGCTCAGAAGCGGACCTCGCGGCTCCTCTCAACAGACCGGCGACAACGCTCCACGAGTCTACAGTCAGAATCCATCGACGTTCTCGGACCGGCCAGAGGATCGATCCGGTCCCTGGATCCGAATTTATGGCGACCGTCTGAAGGAGGAGCTTTCGGGCACGACGGATATCTCTCTCGAATCCACCGTCGGCGGCTTTCAGGTCGGCGGCGATTTCGTCGCGCATTCAGGTGAATCCGGGCAAGCGATTCTGGGATTCAACGGGTCGATCCACACGATCGACGCCACGACCGGCAGCAGCGGCGGCGACGGCTCTATCGATGGCGATGGATTTGGCCTTGGAGCGACCGCGACCTGGTATTCCGGCGACGGGACTTATGCGGATTTCCAGGCAGAGATGGGGTGGCTCTACAGCGATCTCGGCTCTTCCACGAGCGGGCTTCTGGCCAACAGCGTCGATTCAAACAGCTATATGCTCAGTGGCGAGGTGGGGCGGCGCATCGGCGTCGGCGGCGGTTCGTTTCTCACGCCGCAGGTCCAGCTGTGGATGGCGGTCGTAGAGACGGAGTCTTTCACCGACAGTCAGGGGAATTCGGTCAATTTCGATACGGCCGAGGATGTGGTCGGCCGATTGGGTCTGGCCTATGAGTACGAGAACTTTGACCACGCCGGCTCAGGCCGTGAGAATTTTTACGTTGTGGGCAGCGTGCTGCACAATTTCGACGGCGAAAGCTCCGCGCGCGTCTCGGGACAGAACCTGACTGTGTCGGGAGAAGACACCTGGGCCGAAATCGCCGCTGGCGGCCTGTTGACGCTGGGCGAGTCGACGCATGTCTTTGCGGAGGGAGCTTACCGAACCGCTATAGACGGCGATCCTTCTGAAAACTACGGGCTGAGCCTGACCGCAGGCGTCCGAGTGCAGTGGTAGGACGTCTCAGGGTCGGGCCACAGTGGCGGGAAACTCCAGCCTCGCCCACGACTTTGGCGCTTTGCCGGCGAAGTCGCCTCTAGATATTCATCCAGACAACGAAAAAGGCGCCGACTGATGCGCGGCGCCTTTATGTGCTCCGGTGATTGGCCGGAGCAGTCGATTGGAAGGGTCAGCCCTTGATCGCGGCCTTGAACGGCGCGGAGAACTTGAACCGCGGCGCCATATGGGCCGGGGCCATTTTCTTCTCGCCGGTCTGGGGATTGCGAACCTCGCGGGCCGCCCGCTCGGCAGCGTCGAATTTGCCCACGCCGGGGATCGACACGGCGTTGCCGTTCTGAAGCGCCGAAGTGGCGACGCCGGAAAGAGCGCCAAGCACCGCGTTGACGCTGGCCTTGGTTTCGCCGCTGGCTTCCGCCACCGCGGTGACGAGTTCGTCTTTTTTCACCTGTATTCTCCCTATTGGTGACTACTACACACCCGAAATCCTTTGAGTCGGTCAGGGGGGGTAAAGTCAAGCGGGGAACGGCCTAAAGCTCATCATTTCGTGCAATATCCCCGCGATTCAGTGGTTGTTGTCGAGTTATCCACAGAAGCGGACGACTCGCGCGGTAGATGCGAGACTCAATGGCTCTCGTCCGGATTGCGGTTGATCGCCCGCAGCTCATAGAGCGCGTCCAGCGCTTCGCGGGGGGTCATGGCGTCGGGATTGAGTTGCGCAAGGCGGGCTTCGGCGGCGCTGGGCCCGGCGGATTTCGGCGTCGGCGCAGAGGGCGGTGGCGCGCTGAACAGGGGCAGATCATCGATCAGCGCTTCCGCCCGGCCGCCGTCGCGTTCGCTTGATTCCAGCGCCTCCAGAACATCGCGGGCGCGGGCGATGACCGGGGCGGGCAGTCCTGCGAGCTTTGCGACCTGTACGCCATAGGATCGGTCGGCGGCGCCGTCCCGCACCTCGTGGAGGAAGACGATCTCGCCTTCCCATTCCCGAACCGCGACCGTGGCGTTTTTCAGGCCGTCCAGACGCCCCGCCAATGCGGTCAACTCATGATAGTGTGTGGCGAACAGGGCGCGGCAATCATTGACGTCATGCAGGTGCTCCAGCGTCGCCCAGGCGATGGAGAGGCCGTCATAGGTGGCGGTGCCCCGTCCGATCTCGTCCAGAATGACCAACGCGCGTGGCCCGGCCTGATTCAGGATCGCCGCGGTCTCGACCATCTCGACCATGAAGGTGGAGCGCCCTCGCGCCAGATCATCCGCCGCGCCGACCCGGCTGAAAAGCTGATCGACGACCCCGATCCGCGCGAAGGAGGCGGGAACGAATGCGCCCATCTGGGCGAGAATGGCGATCAGCGCGTTCTGGCGCAAAAAGGTCGATTTGCCCGCCATGTTAGGGCCGGTCAACAGCCAGACCGGTTTTGGCGAGCCGCCTTCCTCAAGGCTGGCGTCGGCGGTCAGATCGCAGTCATTTGCGATGAAGGGCCCGCCGCCCTCTCGACGCAGCGCGCGCTCCACGACCGGGTGACGTCCTGCGCGCACGACGAAGTCTCGATCAAACGCGATCTCCGGCCGGGTCCAGTTCTCATCCGCGGCCAGCGTGGCGAGACCGGCGGCGACGTCGACACGGGCGAGCGCGCGCGCGGCGTTTCCGATTTCCGGGGCGCGGTCGAGGATGGCCGCGCACAGCTCCGCAAAGATGCGTTGCTCTATGCGCAGCGCCCGGCCGCCGGCGTTGAGGATCTTGGTCTCCAGCTCAGACAGCTCGACCGTGGTGAAGCGCACGGCGTTGGCCATGGTCTGACGATGGATGAAGTCCTCAGACAAGGGCGGCGCCATCATGCGCTCGGCGTGTTTGGCGGGGGTTTCGATGAAATAACCGAGCACATTGTTGTGCTTGACCTTCAGGCTGGCGATCCCGGTCGCTTCGGCGTAGCGGGCCTGAAGCGAGGCGATCACGCCGCGCCCCTGATCACGGAGAGCGCGGGCCTCATCCAGTTCGGCGTCGTATGTCTCGGCCACGTAGCCGCCGTCGCGGGCCAGCAGGGGCGGTTCCACGATCAGCGCCGATTCGAGCAGGGCGACGGCATCCTCATGGCCGGCCAACGCCTCAACGGCTTGCAAAAGATCGACCGGGCCGTCTGCGGGCAGAGACGCCGTCAAGGTGGCGGAGAGGGCGCCCGCTTGGCGCAACCCTTCCCGCAGCGCGGTCAGGTCGCGCGGCCCGCCCCGGTCCAGCGACAGACGGGTCAAGGCGCGCTCGATCTCAGGCGCCCGCCGCAGCGCCTCCGTCAGCGCCTCGCGCAGGGGCGGGTTCTCGACCAGCGCTTCGACGGCTTCGGCGCGCTTGGCGATGATCGACGGGTCGGTCGCGGGGCTGGACAGGCGGCGCTCCAGCAGCCGCGCGCCCGCGCCGGTGACGGTGCGGTCGATCGCCTCCAGCAGCGCGCCCTTTTTCTCGCCCGACAGCGTGCGGGTCAGTTCGAGGTTGCGGCGGGTCGCGGCGTCGATCCGCATGATCCCGCCCGGAACCTCGCGCAGCGGCGGTTTGACCAGAGGCGCCTTGCCGACCTGCGTCAGCTCCACATAGTCCAGCAGCGCGCCCAAAGCGGAAAGCTCGGGCCGGGTGAACGCCCCGAACGCGTCGAGGGCGTCGATCCTGAAGAAACTCTTCAGCCGCGCCTCGCTGGACTGGCTGTCGAAACTGGCGCGGGACAGCGGCGTCACGGCGGCGCCCGCGTCGCGGATCTGCGCCGCCAGCGCGTCATCCTCCCACATATCCTCTACGATGAGCACTTCTTTGGGCGCGATGCGGGCGAGCGAAGGTCCAAGCGCGGCGCGCGAGGTCTCGGTCACCGTCAAATCCCCAGTCGACATGTCGATCCAGGCGAGAGCGCCAGCGCCCCGGATCTCCGCCCAGGCGGTCAGATGGTTGGCGCTGCGCGCGTCAAGCAGCGAGTCCTCGGTCAATGTGCCGGGAGTGACCAGCCGAACGATGTCGCGCTTGACCACCGCCTTGTAGCCGCGCTTCTTGGCCTCGGCGGGGTCCTCCATCTGCTCGCAGACCGCCACCCGAAAGCCGGACCGGATCAGTTGCTGCAGATAGCTATCAGAGGCGTGAACCGGCACGCCGCACATCGGGATATCATCGCCCAGATGCTTGCCGCGCTTGGTCAGCGCGATGTCGAGCGCCGCCGCCGCATGGACAGCGTCATCGAAGAACAGCTCATAGAAGTCGCCCATACGATAGAACAAGAGCGCGTCCTCGGCGCGCGCCTTGATCTCCAGATACTGCGCCATCATTGGAGTGGCGCTGCTGGGCGCTTTTGTCGGACTCTGCTCGTTCACGCTGCTCTCTCTCGGCCGCGCGACTGTTAGCATGGCGCGGAGTGGGTTTGAACGGCGCGATTGTCCTCGATCAATGCAACTGCGCGGATTTGCAACGGGAATGCGGCCATATGATCGTTGCTGAGGCCCGTCAGGTTCCGTAGCGTACCTGCCCGAAAGTAGTGCGAACGCGTCGCAGAGCGCGCCGACAGGATGGAGACGCCAATGCCCAAAGAGAAAGAACGCATCACCGACGAAGAAGCCCTAGCCTATCACCTCAATCCGAGGCCCGGGAAGTTGGAGGTCGCGGCCTCGGTGCCGATGGCGACGCAGCGGGATCTTTCTCTGGCCTACAGCCCCGGCGTCGCGGTGCCGGTGGTGGCGATCTCGGAGAACCCGGAGACGGCCTACGACTACACGTCGAAGGGCAATATGGTGGCGGTGATCTCGAACGGTTCCGCCATTCTGGGTCTGGGCAACCTCGGCGCTCTGGCCTCTAAGCCGGTGATGGAGGGCAAGTCTGTGCTCTTCAAGCGCTTCGCCGACGTCAACTCCATCGATATTGAACTGGATACGCAGGATCCGGACGAGTTCATCGACGCGGTCAAGCTGATGGGGCCAAGCTTCGGCGGCATCAATCTTGAGGATATTCGCGCGCCGCAGTGCTTTATCATCGAGCAGCGGCTGAAAGAGCTCATGGACATCCCGGTGTTCCATGACGATCAGCACGGCACCGCGGTGATCTGCGCGGCGGGCCTGATCAACGCGCTCCATATTTCCGGCAAGAAGCTTGAGGACTGCAAGATCGTCCTCAACGGCGCCGGCGCTGCGGGGATCGCCTGTATCGAGCTGATCAAGGCGATGGGCGCGCAGCACGACAATTGCATCGTCTGCGACACGAAGGGCGTGATCTATCAGGGCCGCACCGAGGGCATGAACCAGTGGAAATCGGCCCACGCCGCCAACACCGAAGATCGCACGCTGGATGAGGCGATGAAGGGCGCCGATGTGTTCCTGGGCGTGTCCGCCAAGGGTGCGGTCACGCAGGACATGGTCAGGTCCATGGCCAAGAATCCGGTGATTTTCGCTATGGCCAATCCGGATCCCGAGATCACGCCGGAAGATGCCAAATCCGCGCGCTCAGATGCGATTGTCGCGACTGGCCGGTCAGACTATCCCAACCAGATCAACAATGTGCTCTGCTTCCCCTATCTCTTCCGGGGCGCGCTGGACGTGCACGCCAGAGCGATCAATGAAGAGATGAAGATCGCCTGCGCCACCGCGCTGGCCGAAATGGCTCGGGCGCCCGTGCCGGATGAGGTCGCCGCCGCCTATGGCGCGAAACTGTCGTTCGGGCCGGACTACATCATCCCGACCCCCTTCGATCCGCGGCTGATCCACCAGATCCCGCCGGCGGTCGCGAAGGCCGGGATGGACTCGGGCGTCGCCCGTAGGCCGATCATCGATCTGGATGAATATACGCAATCGCTGCGCGCGCGGATGGACCCTGCCGCCAACATGCTGCAGACGCTGCACAGCAAGGCGCGCAAGGCGCAGAAGACCATCGTGTTCGCGGAAGGCGATGATGAGCGGGTTTTGCGGGCTGCCGTATCCTTCAAAAGCCAGGGTCTGGGCGAATCGATCGTGGTGGGCCGTCCCGATCAGGTCAAAAAGATGCTGACCAGCGTCGGGCTGAAGGACGCCTATGACAAGATCACAGTGATGAACGCCGAGATCACGCCGCATCGGGAGCTCTATACGGACTCGGTCTATGAGCGCTTGCAGCGGCAGGGCTATGTGCGGCGCGACGCCTATCGCATGGTGGTGCGAGACCGGCATGTCTTCGCGGCCAGCATGCTGGCCCATGGTCATGCGGATGGTATGGTCACCGGAGCGACCCGCAAGGCGTCATGGCTGCTCGACGATATCGGCAATGTGTTCGAGACACGATCAGGACACGGTGTGATCGGCATTTCGATCATGTTGTCGAAGGGCCGCACCGTTCTGGCGGCCGATACGCTGGTGCACGAACTGCCAACGGCGGAAGAATTCGCGGACATGGCGATTCGCTCAGCGGGCGTGGCGCGCAAGCTTGGGATGGAGCCGCGCGTCGCCTTCGTCTCGTTCTCGACCTTCGGGCATCCGGAAAACGAACGCTCCGCCAATCTCCGGCGCGCGGTCGAGATTCTGGAGGAGCGGAATGTCGGCTTCGAATTCGATGGCGAGATGGAGCCTGATGTCGCTTTGAGCATGAGCCAGATGGAGAAGTATCCGTTTTGTCGCCTGACCGGTCCGGCGAACGTGCTGGTGATGCCGAGCCGCCATGCAGCCAATGTGGCCGAGAAAATGCTGCGTCAGCTCGGCGACGTATCTGTGATCGGCCCGATTCTGGCTGGCGTTGAGAAGCCGGTGAAGCTGTGTTCGACCGGCGCGCCAGTCCGGCACATCGTCAACATGGCGGTGATGGCCGCCTGCGAAATAGGATGATCCGCAAGGGCGCGCCTATCGCGTGATCGGGGCTCTGCGATAGCTGGCCGCCTCTGCGATATGGGGGCGGCCGACAGAATCCGCGCCCTCGAGATCGGCGATCGTGCGCGCCAGACGCAAAACCCGGTGATAACCGCGGGCGGACAGGCGCAGCTTCTCCGCCGCCTGATCCAGTAAGGCCTGTCCGGCCGCATCGGGCGTCGCGATCCGTTCCAGCAGCTTGCCGTCGGCGGCCGCGTTGACGCGGACCGGCGCGCCTTCCTCTCTGAACCGCTCCGTCTGAATCCGCCGCGCATACGCCACTCGGGCGGCGATCTGGCGGCTACCCTCGGATGGCGGCGGGGCGGACAGATCTGCAGGGGTGATCGCCGGGGTTTCGATTTGCACGTCCATCCGATCCAGAAGCGGGCCGGATATGCGCGCCTGATAGTCGAGCCCGCAGTTCGGCGCGCGCGAGCAGGCCAGCGACGGATCCGCCAGATAGCCGCATCGGCACGGGTTCATAGCGGCGACCAACTGCACTCGGCTGGGATATTTCACATGCGCGTTGGCGCGAGCGACCACAGTCTCGCCTGTCTCCAGCGGCTGACGTAACGATTCCAGCACCGGGCGCGCGAATTCCGGCAGTTCGTCCAGAAACAGCACGCCATTATGGGCGAGGCTGATCTCTCCGGGCGCGGCCCGCCTTCCGCCCCCGACCATCGCCGCCATCGAGGCCGAGTGATGCGGCGCGCGATAAGGGCGACGGCGGGAGACGCGCCCTTCCTCCAGCAGTCCGGCGACCGAATGGATCATAGAGACCTCCAGCGCCTCTTCCGGGCTGAGCGGCGGCAGGATGCCCGGAAGCCGCGCGGCGAGCATGGATTTGCCTGCGCCTGGCGGGCCGATCATCAGCAGATTATGCGATCCTGCAGCGGCGACCTCCAACGCGCGGCGCGCGCGCTCCTGTCCCTTCACGTCGATCAGATCGGGAATAGACGCGTCATCGGTCATCTCGGCTGGCTTCGGCGCGGCCAGAGCGCCCCTGCCCGCGAAATGGTTGATCAGGGGTGTCAGGCCATCCGGCGCCAGCACCTGAACAGCGCCGACCAGCGCCGCCTCGGGCCCGCAGGCGCGGGGGCAGATGATGCCGCGTTCAGACATGGCGGCGGAAAGCGCGGCGGGCAGCGCGCCCGCGACCGCGGTCAGCGAACCATCCAGCGACAGCTCGCCCAGCGCCGTGTAGCGCGCGCTGTCATCCGCGGGCACGACCTCCATCGCCGCCAGCAGCGACAGGGCGATCGGCAGGTCGAAATGGGCGCCCTCCTTGGGCAGATCCGCCGGGGCGAGGTTCACCGTGATACGATTTGGCGGCAGGGCCAATCCGATAGCGGCCAGCGCGGAGCGAACCCGTTCCTTGGATTCGGCCACCGCCTTGTCCGGCAAGCCGACCAGATTGAATGCGGGCAATCCCGATGTCAGGTGGCATTGCACGTCCACCTCGCGGGCCTCGACGCCCTGAAAGGCTACAGTATAGGCGTGCGCAACCATAAGTAATCTCCTTATAGTTGTATATTTAGTCGGAAATCCCAATGGAGATCAAGCCAGCCTTTCGCGGCTAGCCCAGCGACGCATCGCCATTCATGTGTTTGGCGAGGAACGCGCCGGCGCGAGACAGCGCGGCGTCCGCTTCCGGCAGCCAGCCGGCGAAGAACTGCCAAGCATGCGGCGTGCGCGGGCTCCACTCCAGCCGGACGTCGCCGCCAGCGGCGCGCAGCCCCTCTGCCATGGCGCGCGCGTCATCCTCCAGAATCTCCGACCGGCTGGCCTGGATCAGGGTGGGCGGCGGATCGCGCCATTCAGCGAAGACAGGGGAGGCGAGCGGATCGTCGGGCGGATGGTCGCCCAGATAAAACCCGACGACCCTGCGGAACTGGCCGACCGGCAGCATCGGATCCTTGCGCCGGTTCCGAAAAAGGCTGCCCGCCTGCATGGTCAGGTCCACAAAGGGTGAGAAGGCGGCGATCGCCGAGGGCTTGGGCAGGCCCTCTCGATCGATCTCCTGCAGCAGAGAGAAACACAGCCCTCCGCCCGCCGAATCGCCTGCTAACGCGATGCGCTGATACCCGGCGTCGACAAGCGACCGATAGACGGCCAGCAACTCGTGAATGGCGGCCGGGAACGGGTTCTCCGGCGCTAGGGCGTAGTCGGGAACGATGGCCCGCGCATCGGCGTGCTCCGCAAGGGTCGCGGCGGCGCGCCGGTGGGTCTCCGGCGAGCCCATGGTGAACGCGCCGCCATGAATATAAAGGATGACGCGGCGCCGATCCGGCCGGCTGCGGCTGACCCACTCCACCGGGATTTCCCGCATCGGCCCGGCGACGCGGTCGGCGACGACATTGGTTTTCGGCGTGCGCTGGTTCAGCCGCCGCGCGTCTCTCGCCATTTGGTCTCTGGCGTTCAAAGGATCGTGGGCGCGGGCCAGCGCCGGCTTTGCGAAAAGCCGTAGAAGCAGGTTGAGACCGGTCAGCCGCACGGACATTCGCCTCAGCCCGTCTTGAGCCGGGTTTCAATCGCGTCCCAGACCTTGGCGGCGATATCGACGCCGTCGAATCGCTCCATTTCCTGCACGCCGGTGGGCGACGTGACGTTGATCTCCGTAAGGTAGTCGCCGATCACGTCGATACCGACAAAGATCAGCCCGCGTTCGCGCAAAAGGGGTCCGATCCGTTCGCATATCTCACGGTCGCGCGCCGTCAGCCCGTCCTTCTCCGCGCGTCCGCCCACATGCAGGTTCGACCGGGTTTCGCCTTTCGCCGGTACGCGGTTGATGGCGCCGACCGGCTCTCCATCGACCAGAATGATCCGCTTGTCGCCAGCCGTGACGTCCGGCAGGAATTTCTGCACGATCAATGGTTCGCGGCTGAATGTCGTGAACAGCTCATGCAGGGCGTTGAGGTTGAAATCGTCCTCGCGAAGGCGGAACACGCCTGCGCCGCCATTGCCGTAAAGTGGTTTCATGATGATGTCGCCATGCTCCTGTCGGAACGAGCGAATCTCTTCAATCGACCGCGCGATTAGCGTCGGCGGCGTCAGGTCCAGAAAATCCAGCACCAACAGCTTTTCCGGCGCGTTGCGGACCGAGGCCGGGTCATTCACCACCAGCGTGTCGGGATGCACATTCTCAAGGATATGCGTCGTGGTGATATAGGCCATGTCAAAGGGAGGATCCTGCCGCAACAGCACGACGTCCCAGTCTGCAAGGTCGATGGTTCGCCGCTCGCCAAGCTCGAAATGATCGCCCTCAACCCGCCGGACAATCAGGTCCCATCCTGTGGCGCGAACCCGCCCATCGCGCCAGGCGAGATCCTCCGGATGATAGTAGAACAACGCGTGCCCGCGATCCTGCGCCGATTCGGCGAGCCGGAACGAGGTGTCTGCGTTGATGTCGATGGACCCGATCGGGTCCATCTGGATCGCCACTTTCAGCGGCGCGTTTCGGGTTTCAGCGGCGGCCACTGGCGGGCTCCCTGTCTTACGACGCGGCCCGCCTCAACTGGCCGCCCCGCCTAGAAATTCGTCGTGCTCGACGACACTAAAGACGCGCCCGTTCTGCGCGGATCGTCGATGATGAACACGTGGCTGACCACGCGCTCCACGCCCGGCGTCGTGGCCGCGATGCTGGCGGCATGCCGCAATTCGGCCCGCGACTGGGCGAGACCGATCAGATGGACCACGCCGTCGATGGTTTCAATATTGTAGTTGAAAGAAGAAACCTCTTGCCCGCCGATCAGGCGGGCCCGCACCTGGTTGGCGACATAGACATCCTCTGCGAATCCTTGCATTCCGCCGGAATCCGCGACGTTGATCTCATTGATGACTTCACGCACGCCATCGACGGACCAAGCCTGCTCGGCGGCGATGATCCGGTGCTCGCGTTTCTGGACATTGCCGGCCAGCAGCACGCGGCCTTCGACGACCTCCGTGCCGACCTGCCCGAACATGACATGGTCCTTGTCCAGAAGGGCGGCGTTGACCTCAACCTCGATTCGCGTGTCGTCGACCGCGTCGCCGACCGACCGCTCCTGAAGCACCGAACGCGCCGTCACGGCGGTGGCCCCAACGACCATGCCTGTCGGCGAACATCCGGTTGCGATGAAAGATAGAACCAGCGCGCAACATGCGCGCGAGAATAAACGACTGCTCATTGTACCCGCCTCACCACTCGTCGAACGACCGGGCGTTTTCTATGATTTCCAGGCTTCCATTCCGGGCGGCCAGGGCCACATCGAAGCGAAAGACCGGATCGGATCCCGGTTTCTGCTCAAGGCCCATCATATAGTGGATCGCCGCCGCCTCCAAGCGTCTCCATTGGAAATTGGTTACAGAATCCGCGGCAATCGATTGATTTTTCCGTGATTTGACTTCGACGAAGACGACCAGATCGGGAAATTCGACGATCAGATCGATCTCGCCATGTGGCGTGCGCACCCGGCGTCCGGTGATTTTCCCACCCAATTCCGCGTAGGCGCGGGCCGCCGCGTCTTCCGCCGCGAGGCCGGAGAGATAGGCCGTGCGGCCGCGTTGGGCGCGGACTTGCATGGCTGGTTTTGGGTCGCTCGTCTCCATTCAATCGACGATAGTCGGGTCTCCAATAAAGAGGGTTAACGGGCGCTAGCGACCCTCTTCCTTGAATCCCAGAGCCCGCTGATAGACCTCGTGCCGGGATGCGCCGAGCGCGTCCGAAACTGCCTTCGCGGCGTCCTTGGTGCGCATAGTCTTCAGCGCTTCGGCAAGCGCTTCATCGATGGCCTCCGGGCTCGCCTCGACCTTCTGCGGCGGGCCGATGAGGACGACCACTTCGCCCTTCGGAGGGCCGTCTTCGGCATAGGCTGCGGCGAGTTCTGAAATTGTGCCTCGCCTCGCCTCCTCAAACCGCTTGGTCAACTCCCGCGCCACGCAGGCGGCGCGGTCCGGCCCCAGCGCCTCGGCCATGTCTGACAGGCTGCCGGCCAACCGACGTGGGCTTTCATAGAAGATCAGCGTGGCGCGCACCGTCGCCAAATCTGCAAATTCGCGCTGTCTGGCCGCCGATTTGTTCGGCGGAAATCCAGCGAAAAGGAACCGGTCGCTGGGCAGACCCGAGATTGAGAGCGCAGTCAGCGCGGCGGATGCGCCCGGCGCGGCGGTGACCGGCAGACCCGACTCAATCGCGTCGGCCGCCAGCCGGTAGCCTGGATCGGCCACCAGCGGCGTACCGGCCTCGGAGACATAGGCGACGCTTTGTCCGTCCGCGATGCGCGCCAGTATTCGGGCGCGGTCGGAAGGGCTGGAATGGTCGTGATAGGCGATCATCGGCCTGCCGCGCAGCACGACGCCGTGAATATCCATCAATTTGCGCAATGTGCGCGTATCCTCGGCCGCCAGCACGTCGGCGCGCGCCAGGACGTCCAGCGCCCGCAAGGTGATGTCGGCGGCGTTTCCAATGGGGGTCGCGACAAGGTGCAGGCCGAGCGCCAGCGGCGCGACCGCTTCGTCCGCCTCGCCGCCTGCCGTTTCATCCCGGCGGCGGCGTTTACTTCCGGCGCTCTCGGCCATAGCATCCGCCCGCTTCATCGCTTGCGTCAGGTAGCACAGGGAGTTTCAGAGGACCATGCCCGCTGCAATCGCTCTCCGCCGAGCAAAACTCGGCCTGATCCTCGCCGCCGTGGCCGCTTTGGCGGCATGCGCGCCAAAAACCGCTACTGAGGGGCCACCTGCGCCGGTAGGAGCCGAGGTGACGCCGCCGACATTGCCCGGCAAGCGCGTCGACAAAAGCCCGGATGCGTTGATCGCCGTTCTTGTGCCGCTATCGGCGCCGGATTCGCGCCTGCAGAAGATTGCTCAGGGCATCGTCGATGCGGCCCAGCTTGCTGCCACAGATATCAGCGATCCCCGCATCCGGGTGCGCAAGTACGACACGGCCGGCGATGCGAATCGCGCCAAAAGCATGACCGAGGCCGCCATCGCAGACGGGGCCGACATCATCATCGGCCCGGTGTTCGGCGCCTCGGCCAAGGCCGTCGGTCCGGTCGCGCGGAAATCGGCCGTCAATGTGATCACGTTCTCAACCGATTCCTCAGCCGCCGCGGAAAATGTCTTCCTGATCGGCTCGCTGCCGAAGAGTGAGGTCGGCCGGGTCCTCAGCTACGCCGCCTCGGAAGGCTTGTTGCGGATCGGCGGATTTGCCCCGGATGGACCGTATGGCGATCAGGTCGTGCAAGCGATGCGCGACAAGGGCTCCGCATCCGGTGTCTCAATCGACAGAATCGGCCGGTACGGCCGAACTTTCGAGGTAATCCAGTCCGCTGCGAAAAGCTATGCCGCAACCGTCAGCGCGCCGAACGCGATCTTGCTTCCGGACAGTGGATTTGGGCTTCAGACCGCCGCGTCGTTCCTGAGCTATTATGACGCTGGGCCGCCCACAATGTCGTTTCTGGGCACCGGCCAGTGGTACGACGCGGCCACGCTGAGAGAGGCGACGTTGCGCGGTGGTCTGTTTCCCGCGCCCGATCCCACGCTGCGCGCTCTGTTTGCTGAGCGGTACCGGACGGTTTACGGCGTAGAGCCGCCGACCCTGGCGGAGTTGGGATATGATGCGGTCGCCGCCGTCGGGTCGATGCTGGCCTTCGCAGAGCCCGGAACTGATCCGTTCGACGCCGCCTCCATCACCGATCCGCGAGGTTTTCAGGGCGTCACCGGCGTGTTCCGATTCACACCGGACGGGTTGAATGAGCGCGGCTATGCGATCCTCGAAGTGACTCGCGATGGCTTCACAGTCAGGGATCCCGCGCCCCGGGATTTCGTGGGGGCCGGATCCTAGGGTGAGCGTTACGGAAGACCAGGCTACAGCCGCATCCGGCGCAAGCGACAGCGCAACGGCGCTGGAAGAGACGCTTGAGCGCGCGCTGGATCAGGTGGGCGCCTTCGATGTCGATGTGGCGCGCGCGGAGATTGAGGCCGCATGGCGCGCGACCACCACGCCTGTCGAATTCAAGAAAATCGTCACGCCGAAGCTGCGGGGCTGGCTGGATGAAGGCCGCGCTGCGATCGGCGCTGCGCTTGAGGCGAATGAGATCAATGGACGGGGCGTCGCACGGGCGATGGCGCGCCTGACCGATGAAATCGTACGTCTGGTCATGGTCGAGGTCGCGGGCCGCATTCACGCGGCGCCCAACCCGACGAAGACGGAAAAGATCGCGGTCATCGCCGTGGGCGGATACGGCAGGGCCGAGATGGCGCCTTATTCCGACGTCGATCTGCTGTTCCTCACCCCCTACAAGCAGACCGCCTGGGGCGAGAGCCTGATCGAGACCGCTCTCTACGTACTGTGGGATCTGCGCTGCAAGGTTGGTCATTCGGTGCGCAGCATCGACGAATGCATCCGGCAGGCGCGCGATGATGTGACGGTGCGAACGGCGCTGCTGGAAAAGCGCTTCCTGACCGGCGATTTCGCGCTGTTCGATGAGTTGGACAAGCGGATTTGGAAAGAGCTGTTTTCACAGACCGCGCGCGAATTCGTCGACGCCAAGCTGGCGGAGCGGGATGCGCGGCATGAGGTGGCGGGCGGGTCCCGGTATCTGGTCGAACCCAATGTGAAGGATTCCAAGGGCGGCCTGCGCGATCTGCAGAATCTCTATTGGATCGCGAAGTACATCTACCATGCGGAAACGACGGCCGAACTGGTCGATCAGAATGTGTTCGAGGCGGATGAGGCCGAGATTTTTGAAGCCGCCGAGCGATTCTTGTGGACCGTGCGCTGCCATCTGCATTTCAGCGTCGGTCGCGCGCAGGAGAAGCTGACATTCGACCGTCAGATCGAGATCGCCGAGCGCATGGGCTACGCTGGCGGGGACGGCATGCGCGCGGTCGAGCGATTCATGCAGGAGTATTACCGCCATGCGCAGAAAGTGGGAGAACTGACCCGGTTTTTCTGCACGGCGCTTGAGGCGCGGCACGCCAAGCGCCGACCCGGTCTAGGGGGATTCCTTCGCAATCTGACGACGGGCAATGCGGCGGCGGGCGAGGATGGGCTGGAGATTCGCGACGGGCGACTCTCTGTTATCCGTGACGACTGGTTCGAGAAGGATCCGCTCAATCTTCTCAGAATCTTCGAGGCCGGTCTCAGGACAAGCGCGCTGATCCATCCAGAAGCGTTTCGCATGATCATGCGCAGCCTTGATCTGATCGACGATGAGTTGCGGGCCGATCCAGAGGCGAACCGGCTGTTTCTCGGCCTGCTGACATCCAGAAAGAATCCTGAGCGTCCGCTGCGCCGGATGAACGAGACCGGGGTTCTGGGGGCGTTTATTCCTCCATTTCAGCGGGTTACGGCCCTGATGCAGTTCAACATGTATCACAGCTATACGGTGGATGAGCATACGATCGCTCTGATCACTCAGCTGCATCGGATCGAACGCGGGCACCTGGACGAACAGCTGCCCATCGCTTCTCGCATCATGCGCGGCGAGATCAACCGCGAGGTGCTTTTCGTGGCCGCGCTGCTCCACGACATCGGAAAAGGGCAGGAGAGGCCGCATTCCGATATCGGCGCCGAGGTGGCGATGGAGCTTTGTCCACGCCTTGGGCTGAGCGCGGATGACACGGAGACGGTCGCCTGGCTGGTGCAGCACCATTTGCTGATGTCGGACGTGGCGCAGCGCCGCGATATTTCTGACGAGGCGACGATCAAGGCCTTCGCCAAGCAGGTGCAAAGCCCCGAGCGGCTGAAGCTTCTGCTGGTGCTGACCGCCTGCGATATCCGCGCCGTCGGCCCGAGTGCGTGGAACAACTGGAAAGCGCAGTTGCTGCGTCAGCTTTACAGGGAGACATATAATCTTCTGACCGGCGGAGAGGCTGTCGGGTCGCGAAACGAGCAGGTTCAGGCCGCGCAGCAGGCGTTGCGTGAGCGGCTCGAGCCGCTCGGCTGGGATGCGGAGGAGATCGATACGATCCTCTCTCGCCAGTATCCGTCCTATTGGATCGGTCTTGGCGCGGAGACTCACGCGCTTCACGCCGAGATGATGCACGAGGCGGGCGATCAGCTGATGGTCACCCGGTTCAGCCCGGATGTGACGCGGGATGCGACCAAGGCCTGTTTTTTTATGGCGGACCATCCCGGCCTGTTTGCGAGGATCACCGGCGCGCTGGCGCTGGCCGGCGCGAATGTCGTCGACGCGCGCACCTTCACGACCCGCGACGGCATGACGTGCAGCGCGTTCTGGGTGCAGGACAGCGAGGGCAAGCCCTATGATCCCACCCGGATCGAGCGGCTGAAGACGACGCTGGACAAGACGTTGAAGGGTGAAGTCATCCCGCGCGACAAGCTTCGCGAGCGTCGCAGAATAAAGCTGCGCGAACAGAGCTTCACCGTTCCGACTCGGATCAGTTTCGACAACAAGGCGTCCGAGATCTACTCGGTGGTGGAGGTTCAGGCCCGCGATCGCGCCGGCTTGTTGTTCGATCTGGCCCGCGCCCTGACGGCGAGCAACGTGAACATCTTCTCCGCCATCATCGCGACATATGGCGAACGCGCGGTGGACGTATTCTACGTCAAGGATACGTTTGGCCTGAAAATCACTAACCCGAACAAGCAAAAGGCGATCCAGCGCATGCTCCGCGAAGTCATTGACCGAGAGGCGCCGCGCGCTGGCGGCCAGTGAGCGGCTTGTGATGGGCGAGCGGTGAGGTTGCGATGAACGGGGCGCCTATCCGGCTGGGACGAGCCTTCGCCACGGTTGGCGGCTGGACCATGGCCAGCCGGGTGCTCGGTTTCGTTCGCGACGTGATGATCGCAGCCCTGCTGGGGGCGGGCGCTTCGGCGGAGGCGTTTTTCGTGGCCTTTCGCCTGCCAAACATGTTCCGGCGTCTGTTCGCCGAAGGCGCCTTCAACATGGCGTTCGTGCCCCTGTTCGCGAAGCGGCTTGAAGGCGAGGGGCTGGAGGAGGCGCGCAGCTTCGCCGAGCAGGTGCTCAGCATCCTTCTGGTCGTATTGCTCCTCATTACGCTTCTTGCGCAGCTGGCGATGCCCTGGCTGGTTTATATGCTGGCCGCGGGATTCGCAGATGATCCGCAACGCTTTGATCTTGCGGTTATTTTTGGACGGATTGCGTTTCCCTACCTGTTGTTCATGTCGATGACCGCGATGTTCTCCGGCGCGTTGAACGCGTTGGGGCAGTTCGCGGCGGCGGCGGCGGCGCCGGTGTTGCTGAACGTCGTGTTGATCTCAGCGATGGCTCTGGCGAGCGCGCTGGGTTGGGAGATCGGGCTGGCGCTGTCATGGGGCGTCGCGATCGCGGGCGCGGCGCAGGTGGCGCTTGTCTGGCGCGCGGCTGAGAAAGCCGGGCTGTCGCTGCGCCTTCGCGCGCCGAAGATCACGCCGGGCGTGAAACGGCTGGTCAAGCTTGGCGTCCCCGGCGCTCTGGCGGGGGGCGTGTTGCAGATCAATCTGCTGATCGGTACGCTGATCGCGTCGTTTTTCGATGGCGCCGTCGCCTGGCTCAACTATGCGGACCGGATCTATCAACTGCCTCTCGGCGTGGTCGGCGTCGCCATCGGCGTGGTGCTGTTGCCGGAGCTGTCGCGCAAGGTGCGGGCAGGTGACGGAGCGGGCGCGCGGGCCTCGATGAGCCGCGCGGCCGAGTTCGCGATTGCGCTGACGCTGCCCGCGGCGGTGGCGCTGGCCGTCATCCCCGGTCCGGTGGTCTCGGTCCTGTTCGAGCGCGGCGCGTTCACGGCTTCGGACGCGGCGTCGACCGCGGCGGCGTTGGCGATCTTCGCCTTCGGCCTTCCGGCGTTCGTGCTGCAAAAGGTGGTTCAGCCCGCCTATTTCGCTCGCGAAGACACGGTGACGCCGCTGAAGATCGCCGCCGTCTCGATGGTCGCCAACACCGTGTTGTCGGTCGGGTTGGCGCCGGCGCTTGGTTATCTGGCGATTCCGATCGGCACGAGCGTCGCCGGTTGGGTCAATATCGTGCTTTTGCAGAGGGGCGCGCGCCGCTTCGGAGAAGAGGCGATGCCGGATGACCGGTTGCGTCGCCGGGCGCCGCGCATCGCGTTGGCCAGTCTGGCGATGGGCGCGGCTGTGTGGGCGGCCTCTCTGGCCCTAGCTCCCGCCTTGGACGATTCCGGTCTCAGAATCGCGGCGCTGGCCGCGCTCGTGATTGGCGGCGGCGCGATTTACGGGCTGGCGGGTCGAATTCTGGGCGCGTTCGAAGTCAAAGAGCTGCTGCACGGGCTCAAGCGCGGCCCGTGACGGGGCGCTAATCGCGCGGCTCCAGAATTCTCTGACGTTTCGCGAGGACCATCGCGATCGCCCATCCGGCCGCGAAACCGCCCAGATGCGCCTCCCACGCCAGAGCGCCGCCAGCCGCGAAGGCGAGGATCACGTTGAGCAGCACCAGGCCCAGCATTGAGCGCCAGAATGGTCCCCAGATGGCGCTCGGTATTCGGCGCAAGGCCTCAAACTCCCACCGTTTCAGAACGCCGAGTAAGCCGAACAGGCCGCCAGAGGCGCCCACAAGAGGGCCGGATGTCTCTGCGATCAGTCCAAAAGTGATCGCGCCGGCGATCGAGGTGGCGAAAATAGCGGCTATCACCCGCCAGGTGGAAATATGTCGCGACAAGTAAGCGCCCAGGCCCAGAAGAGCGGCGCCGTTAAACGCAAGATGCACCAGCCCGCCATGGAGCATCGTGTAGGTGATCGTCGATAATGGAATCTGCCAGCTGAACCGGTCGCCCGCCAGCGCCGCATCGAACAGACGGTGGTGAAACGCGAAATGGCCGTACACCCAGCGCCTGAGACCCGGCTGGATCACACCGGCATCGCTGAGGATCAGGGAAAATTCAATCACCGCCATCAGGATGGCCAGCACCAGAATCGGCCGGGGCACGCCAATCGGCCCGCGTCGACGCCCGGCCTCTGGTGGTCTGGTCCAGCTTCGGTTCGGGCCAGTCTCGTCGGGTTCCGTCATGCGCCTCTCGTCAATCCTTGGGTGTCGGCGCGGCTTTCCTTGACCCCGCCCTCGCCCGTCGCCATAAGGCCCGCGATCAGACGGGCATGCAAGGAGATGGCGAGATGACAGACGCACCGGTCCAGACAGGGCGTCACGCTCGCCGCGTGTTCTCGGGCGTGCAGCCGACCGGGAACCTTCATCTCGGCAACTATCTCGGCGCCGTGAAGCGGTTTGTCGAGATGCAGGCCGACGGCGCCAAGACGATCTATTGCGTGGTCGATCTGCACGCCATCACCGTGTGGCAGGATCCGGCGGTTCTGCGCGCCTCGATCCGGGAGCTGACGGCGGCGTTCCTCGCCTGCGGTCTCGATCCGAAGGAATCGATCATCTTCAACCAGTCCCAGGTGGACGCCCACGCCAAGCTGGCCTGGGTGCTGAATTGCGTCGCGCGGATGGGCTGGCTAAACCGGATGACCCAGTTCAAGGACAAGGCCGGCAAGGACAGGGAGAAAGCCTCGGTCGGGCTCTACACTTATCCGGTTTTGCAGGCTGCTGATATTCTGGCCTATCGCGCGACACATGTCCCGATCGGCGAGGATCAGAAGCAGCATCTGGAGCTGAGCCGGGACATCGCACAGAAGTTCAACAACGATTTCAGTGCGCCGGAGTTCTTCCCCCTCCCTGAGCCGATGATTCAGGACGACACCGCCCGGATCATGAGCTTGCGTGACGGGTCGAAAAAAATGTCGAAATCGGATCCTTCCGATCTCAGCCGGATAAATCTGGTGGACGATGCGGACGCCATCGCCAAGAAAATCCGCAAGGCCAGGACAGACCCGGACCCGCTGCCGGAGAGCGTCGATGGGCTGGAAGGCCGGGCCGAGGCGGCGAATCTGGTCGGCATTTTCGCTGCCCTTTCCGAACAGAGCAGCGCCGACGTACTGGGTGAATTCGCCGGCAAGGCGTTTTCCGAGTTCAAGCCAGCGCTGGCTGAGCTTGCGGTCTCGACCCTCGCGCCGATCGCGGAGGAGATGCGCCGCCTCAACGCCGATCCGGGCCATATTGAGGCGGTTCTGGCCGATGGCGCAGATCGTGCGCGGGCGATCGCCAACCCGATCCTCGACGAGGTTTATGACACCGTCGGGCTGTTGCGCGCCGGGTGAGCGGACGCGTCTTTGGTGCGCGTTATCTCTATCTTCCTGTTCGATCTTCTTGCGTGGTCCGCGTCACTCGGCCATGCTTTGACAAAACCCAACAGCCAATGAGGCCATGGTTTGCGCAAGTTCCTCGTCGTTGTCGACTCGACGCCAGAATGCATGAACGCGCTGCGTTTCGCGGCGCGGCGCGCATCCAAGACCAGCGGCGGGCTGGTGATGATCTATGTGATCGAGCCAGAGGAGTTCCAGCACTGGATCGGCGTTCAAAACGTGATGCGGGAAGAGGCCCGGCGGGAGGCCGAAGAGCGGCTGGAGGCGCTGGCGGACGAGGTGCGCTCTCTGTCAGGCGTGATGCCGGAGTTTGCGATTCGTGAGGGCGAAAAGCGCGACGAGGTGTTGGCGCATGTCAGTGAGGATGGGGATATCGGCCTTCTGGTCCTTGGCGCGGGCGCAAGCGGTGAAGGCCCCGGTCCATTGGTTCAGGCTCTGGCCGACAAGCAGGTTAGCAAAATGCGTGTTCCGGTCACGGTCGTACCCGGCTCTTTGACGCTGGAGGAGATCGACGCCATCTGCTGAACAGGCGTCTGAATCAGGGTTGGGCTCGGACCGACGTTTTAGAATCGTTCTTGATTTCGGCGCTCAACCACGCCACATCAGGGGCGAGAGGATCATTCCATGTTCATTCAAACCGAAGCGACCCCGAACCCGGCGACTCTGAAATTCCTGCCCGGACAGCCGGTGATGTCTGCCGGCACAGCGGATTTTCCAACGTCGGATACGGCTGACAAGTCGCCGCTGGCGACTCGGATATTCACCGTTGACGGCGTTTCGGGCGTGTTTCTGGGCCCTGATTTTGTCACTGTCACAAAGGCGGACGCCATTGAGTGGGCGCATGTGAAGCCAGCTATTCTGGGCGCGATCATGGAGCACTTCACATCCGGCCAGCCGGTGCTTGACGGCGCCGCGACGGGCGATGACGGCCATACCGCGCATGACGGACCTGATTCTGAGATCGTTAACCAGATCAAGGAGCTGCTGGACACCCGCGTGCGTCCGGCGGTGGCGCAGGATGGCGGCGACATCACCTTCCACGGCTTTGAGAACGGCGTGGTGTTTCTGCACATGAAAGGCGCCTGCGCGGGCTGCCCAAGCTCCACGATGACCCTAAAGATGGGGATCGAGAACCTGCTTCGGCACTATATCCCCGAGGTGATCGAGGTACGCCCGGTCGGGGTCTGATGGGCGGTCTCGGCCACGACATTTTGGCTTTCGACACGTCGGCCGCGCATTGCGCGGCCGCTGTGTTGAAGGATGACGCCATCTGCGCCGAGTATTTCGACATTATGGAGCGCGGCCAGGCCGAACGACTGATGCCAATTCTGGAAGAGGCGCTGGCTGAGGCGAAAGTCTCTTGGCGCGATCTGGACGCGATCGGCGTCGGCGTCGGGCCGGGCAGTTTCACCGGGGTGCGGATTGCGGTTTCCGCAGCGCGCGGCTTGGCGCTGGCTCTTGGGATACCGGCCATTGGGGTCTCGAATTTCGAGATCATGAGAGACCCTTTAGGCCTCGGGGCGAATCCCGCCGAGATTGTCAGCCTGCCCGCGCCGCGCGATCAGGCCTATGTGCAGCAATTCCGATATGGCGTTCCCCAATCGCCGCCGCGGGTGATCAATCCGAGCGATCCGCCCGCCGATTTGGAGCTTCCCGCCAATATGACCGTGCGGGGTTATCGCGCGATGGACATTGCGCGTCCGTTTCACGCCAGTGTCGAAGAGTCGGCGATTGAGGGAAATGGCCGTCGCATTGCGCGCGTCGCCGAATGGAAGTTGAAGCCGGGCGATACGCCCGAGCGCCCCGTTCCGCTCTATGTCCGTCCGGCTGACGCGGCGGTGCCTCGTGAGAAGCCGCCACAGATTCTGGCGTGATTCCGGTTCAGAGAATACGTGCGCCTCTGGACCAACCGGAGGCCGAGGCGCTGTCCGCCCTTCATACCCTCGCCTTCAAGGCGTCAGGCCGAGGCTGGTCTGCGACGGAAATCGCCGTGCTGGCGGAGGCGCCGGGGGCAATCCTGCTGACCGCCGGTAGGGCGGAGGCGCCGCGTGGCTTCGCAATGGCTCGCATCGCCGCTGACGAGGCGGAGCTTTTGACCATCGCCACCGCGCCCGACGCCCGGCGCCAAGGGGTCGCCGCGGCGTTGTTGCAGACATTGATCCCTGTTCTGCGCTCATTCAGTGTTTTAACGGTTTTTCTTGAAGTTGGTGTAAGTAACGCCGCCGCTGTCGCCCTTTACGAGAAGACAGGCTTTAAGCGCACTGCGCGTCGCGCCGGATATTATCGAATTTCAGAGAATGACCGAGAGGATGCGCTGATTTATAAAATGGAAATCATTTAATGTGAGCCATACAAGAATGAATTTTTTACCGAATGCTTGGTTGGAATCGATGTTTGACACCAAGAAACTTGTATGACAGTTGAAGGCATCAAAGATGCTCTCGAAGCGAGATGTATAGTTGGGATAAAAGGTGCGCTGCTCCAAAATAGCGCCAAAAATAGAGGTAGATTCGATGAATTCCCTTTCTGGTGACAAAGCTGAACTTCTGGCGCTGACTTCCGAGATTGTTTCGTCTCATGTATCGAACAACCCGGTTCCGACGGCTGATTTGCCGGGTCTGATCAACTCCGTCTACGAGACTCTGGAAGCGTTGACGGTTGAGGTGGTCGAGGAAGTCGAGGAGCTGAAGCCAGCCGTTTCGCTCAAGAAATCGGTGTCGAATGACGCCATCATTTGCCTCGATTGCGGCAAGTCGATGAAGATGCTGAAGCGGCACCTGTCCACAGAACATGATCTGACGCCGGACGATTATCGCGCGCGCTGGAACCTGTCGGCCGACTATCCGATGGTCGCGCCCAGCTATGCGGCGACCCGGCAGGCGCTGGCCAAGAAGATCGGCCTTGGCCGTAATCGCGGCGGGCGCAAAAAAGGTTCAGGTAAGAAATAGCACCAAGCAAGCGTTCATCGCAGCCGAGTTGCGACAGGCGCTGAAGAGGACTAGAAGGGCGGCGCGCCGGGCAGGGGTCAGGCGCGCCGTTTCAATTTCGCGCGGTTCGACCGAAAACCGGGCCGCGCGCGGGAGCCGAGACACGTGGCCGAACCCAAAAAGCTGTTCGTCAAAACCTATGGCTGTCAGATGAACGTCTATGACAGCGAGCGCATGTCATCTGCGCTGGCCGCGTCGGGCTATGAGAACGTGGACTCGCCTGAGGGCGCCGATCTGGTGATCCTCAACACCTGCCATATCCGCGAGAAAGCGGCCGAGAAGGTCTATTCCGAGCTGGGCCGCATACGCGCGCTGAAAGCAGAGAAAAAAGCGGAAGGCGGCGAGATGACCGTCGCCGTCGCAGGCTGCGTGGCGCAGGCCGAAGGCGCCGAAATCCAGCGCCGCGCGCCGATGGTCGATTTGGTGGTCGGCCCGCAGGCCTATCATCGTCTGCCCGCGATGGCGGAACGCGCGGCGAGTGGTGAGACGGGGCTGATCGACACCGATTTTCCCGAAGAAGACAAGTTCGATTTCCTGCCGGAGGCCCCGAAGGCGAAGCGCAACCCCGCCGCGTTTCTGACCGTGCAGGAGGGATGCGACAAGTTCTGCGCTTTCTGCGTCGTGCCTTACACCCGTGGTACTGAAGTTTCCCGCCCGGCGGAGCGGCTTTTGGCCGAGGCCCGCGATCTGGTGGCGCGCGGCGTGGTTGAGGTCACGCTGCTCGGCCAGAACGTCAACGCCTATCATGGCGAGGGGCCGGATGGTTCGGAGTGGTCGCTGGCGCGGCTGATCCGCGAATTGGCCGAAGTCGAGGACCTGGAGCGCATCCGCTATACGACCTCGCACCCCAACGATATGACCGACGATCTGATCGACGCGCATGGCGAGATCGGCAAGCTGATGCCTTATCTGCATCTGCCGGTGCAGGCGGGGTCCGATCGGGTGCTGAAGGCGATGAATCGCAAGCATACGGCGGATGAATACCTGCGCCTTGTTGAACGCATTCGCGCGGCCCGACCGGACATCGCCATGTCGGGAGACTTCATCGTTGGCTTTCCGGGTGAGACCGAGGCGGATTTCGAGGACACGCTGTCGATCGTGCGCGCGACCAACTACACCAGCGCCTATTCGTTCAAGTACTCGGCCCGGCCCGGCACCCCGGCGGCGGAGGCGGAGCAGGTCGCGGAGGATGTCATGTCCGAGCGGCTGCAACGGCTTCAGGCGCTGTTGAACGAGCAGCAGAAGGCGTTCCAGCAGACCTGCGTCGGGCGCACTCTGCCGGTTCTGATCGAAAAGCCCGGACGCAAGCCGGGGCAAATGGTCGGCCGCTCGCCCTATCTGCAGGCGGTGCATCTGGACGCGGACCCGACCCTGACCGGCCGGATCGTCGAAGTGGCGATCGAAGCGGCCCGGCCAAATTCGCTGGCCGGGCGTCTGATTGGCTGACGCGCCACTGTTACAGTTGTTTGACCGACTTTTTGCTTGCTCGCGAGCGCCGGGCGGGCCAAATTCGCCTTAAAGGCGGTCGATAATGACCCGATCGGAGCAGGCGTTGGCCCAGAAAGCCGTTCTCGAGCATGAAACTGAAGAGACGCTGCGCGAGACGCTCGTCGAATTTCCCGACAATCGGTTGCTGATCGACCTTTGCGGCGGATTCGACGCCAATCTGGCGGCCGTCGAAGAGGGCTTTGACGTCCAGATTCTCCGCCGCGGCAATCTGTTGGCCATTCATGGCGATGAGGATGCCCGATCGGCCGCGGAAGGCGCGCTTCGGGCGCTCTACCGGCGGCTGGAGGAGGGGCGCCCGGTCGACGCCGGGGATGTGGACGCCGCGATCCGCATGTCGAATGAGCCGGAGCAGCCGCCCTCGGCGAAGCCAGGACCGGGCCAGCTGGAATTGTTCGCTGGCGGGCGGGTGGAGATTCGCACCCAGAAAAAATTGGTGGAGCCGCGCACCGCTGCTCAGCGCGCCTATGTGCAGTCCCTTTTCAAGCAGGAAATGGTGTTTGGCGTCGGTCCGGCCGGCACTGGCAAGACCTATTTGGCCGTCGCGGCCGCCGTCTCCATGTTTCTCGAAGGCCGCGTCGACAAGATCATCCTGTCGCGCCCAGCGGTCGAGGCGGGCGAGCGGCTGGGCTTTCTGCCCGGCGACATGAAGGAGAAGATCGATCCCTATCTTCGCCCGCTCTATGACGCGCTGAATGACCTGATGCCGGGCAAACAGATCAATCGCTATATGGAGGACGGTCGGATCGAGGTCGCGCCGCTGGCGTTCATGCGGGGGCGCACACTGGCCAACGCTTTCGTGGTGCTGGACGAGGCCCAAAACTGCACCGAAATGCAGATGAAGATGTTTCTGACGCGGATGGGCGAGGGGTCCCGCATGGCGATCACCGGCGATCCGAGCCAGATCGACCTGCCGCCGGGCACCCGTTCGGGTCTCCGGCAGGCGCTCTCATTGCTATCGGGCGTCAAGGGGGTCGATACGGTTCGATTTTCGGCGGCCGATGTGGTGCGACACCCGCTGGTCGCCCGGATCATCGAGGCCTATGACGGGGCGCAAAAAAAAGCCCGCTCTGCAGCGGACCCTCAGGAAAACGCGGCGGAGAAGGGCGATGACGCCGCGGATTGACGCGCTTTTCGATGATGAGGGTTGGGCCGGGATCGACGCGGATTGCGAGGCTTTGGCGGTCCAGGCCGCAACGATGGCGCTTGAGGGCGCCGGAATTGATCAGGATATTGAGATCAGCGTGCTGCTGACCGATGACGCCAGGGTGGCGGAGTTGAACTCGGCGTTTCGCGGGAAGAATACGCCCACAAACGTGCTTTCATGGCCGGCGTTCGATTTGTCGCCGGCTGAAGAAGGCGTCGCGCCGCCGTCTCCGCCCGCCTCCGAATCGGGCGCGCCGTCGTTTCTGGGCGATGTGGCTCTGGCGCGCGAAACCGTGCTTGCCGAGGCTCAGGCGCAGGGCAAGACGCCGGCGGAACACGCCACGCATTTGATCCTGCACGCGGTTTTGCATCTTCTGGGGTATGATCACGAGACTGACGCGGATGCGCGTCTGATGGAGGGAATCGAGACAGCCGCGTTTCTTCGCGCTGGCCTTCCCGATCCCTATATGGAAAGGACCGCCGGATCGGCGGACCGCAACGGGTAGGAGAGATGGACGGAGGATCGGGCGAATCCCGCGACGCGCAGGGCGCGTCGCCCAATCAGGCGGGACAAGGCGCGGCAGGCGCCGAAGACGAAGGATCAAGTAGCTCGGTTCTGGCGAACTGGCTGAGGCGCGCCGCCGATGCGATTGAGCCGGATGTGGACGCCAATGGCGAGCCGAATCTGGAACGATTGTTCGCAGACGGCAAAGGCGGTGATCCTGGAAGCATCGTCGAGCGGGCGATGCTGATAAACGTCCTGAAGTTGCGCGACCTCAAGGTCGTCGATGTCATGGTTCCGCGCGCGGATATCGTCGCGCTACCGGTGGATTCGACTCTGAACGAGGTGAAGGAGGCGTTTCGCGAGGCGTCGCTGACCAGATTGCCGGTTTATCGCGAGACGCTGGACGACCCGATCGGTTTTGCGCATCTCAAGGATCTCGCCTTCACGCTTGGTTTTGACGAGGAAGGCGACGCCACAGAATTCCGTTTGCAGGACTGCATCCGTCGCATGCTGTTCGTGCCGCCCTCGATGCCGACCAGCGCGCTGCTCCGACGTATGCAAGCCACCCGCGTTCATATGGCGCTGGTGATTGATGAGTTCGGCGGCGTCGACGGGTTGGTGACCATTGAAGATCTGGTCGAGCAAATCGTCGGAGATATCGAGGATGAACATGATGAGGCCGACGAAGCCGAAGTGATCGAGGAGCGTCCGGGCGTCTGGCTGTGTGATGCGCGTGTCGAAATTCCAGATTTCGAGGAGGCCGCAAGCGTCGGGCTGGGGCTTGAGGATTCGGAGGAGGACGTCGATACGCTGGGCGGCCTGGTCTTCATGCTGTCCAACAGGGTGCCGACGCGGGGCGAGGTGATCGCGCATCCCGCCGGATTTGAGTTTGAGGTCGTCGACGCCGATCCTCGGCGTATCAAGCGCCTGCGTGTGGCGCTCAATGGATTTGGCGCGACGCCTGGATCCAAATCCGCGGCCGAGTGAACCGCAATATGGCCTCGACCAATGCGGGACCGCCGCTTCTCGCCCATATCCAATCCCTTGCTGGATGGCGACGGGTTCTAATCGCGGCGATAGGCGGGGCGGGTCTTTCCCTCGCGCAGCCGCCCTATGGGCTATGGCCGGTGGTTTTCCTCGCTGTTCCTCTCCTCGCCGCAATGGGCCTTGGGGCCGAACGGGGACGGAGCGCGTTCGTGGTCGGCTGGGCCGCCGGAACCGGGTTCTTCGCCGCCGGGCTCTACTGGATCGCCGAGGCGTTTCTGGTTGATGTCGCCCAGCATGGCTGGATGGCGCCTTTCGCGATCTTCTTCCTCTCCATCGGGCTGGCGGTGTTCTGGGGCGCGGCGTTCTGGATCGCGCACAGGGTCGCGTATGGATGCATTCTATGGGGCGCTGTGGCGCTCGCCGCGTCGTGGACGCTGATGGAGTTCGCGCGCAGCCATATACTGACCGGTTTCCCATGGGCGTTGCCCGCATATGTCTGGGTCGAGACGCCGGTGATGCAGGCGGCGGCATTATTCGGGCCGCATGGTTTGGGATTCCTGACCCTGCTCGCCGCCGGGGCGCCGATTGCGGTGCGCTTGGACCGGAAGAAGAACTGGGCCGCCGGTATCGTGGCTGTGCTTGGGCTGGCCGGGCTGTGGTTCTGGGGCGCGGCGCGGCTTTCAGCGCCATTACCCACCGACGCCGATGCGCCGTTGATCCGCGTCGTGCAGCCGAACGTGCCGCAGACGGAGAAATGGAAGCCGGAGAATACGCGCTGGATCTTCGACCGGTTGCTGGATCTGACCCGTGGCGACCCATCCGCGCCGTCGCCCGATATCGTGCTGTGGCCCGAAACCGCCGTACCGTTCTATATCGAGCGGGAACCGGAAGCCCGCGCCATGATTGCCGAGGCCATGCCCTCTGGTTCGACGCTGATCCTCGGCTCCTTGCGCATCGTCGAGACGCCGGAGGGGCGGTCGTCGCGTAACGGCGTAGTGGCCTTGGACGACACGGGCGAGGCGGTCGCGACCTATGACAAGCGTCATCTGGTGCCCTTCGGCGAGTATTTGCCAATGAAGGCCCTGTTCAGCGCCGTCGGCCTGAAAGCGCTTGTGGACACGCGCGGCGGTTTCGGCACCGGCGATCATATCGGGCCGATTTCCGCTCCCGGCGTGCCGCCTTTCACGCCGCTGATCTGCTATGAGGCGATCTTTCCGCATGAGGTGGCCGACGCCGTCGTCGGCGCGCGCTGGATGGCGCAACTGACCAATGACGCCTGGTTCGGCGGCTCGATCGGGCCGCCGCAGCATCTGGCGCAGGCGCGGGTCCGGGCGATCGAGACCGGTCTTCCGCTGGTGCGCGCCGCCAATACCGGGATTTCAGCCATGATCGGCCCGCGCGGCGAAATGCTGACCAGCCTTGCGCTGGGCGAAACGGCGGCCATCGACGCGCCGCTACCGCCCAAGATAGACTCGCCGGTTTACACACGGATCGGCGACTGGCCCGCTACATCTGCTGCGTTTTTCGCGCTGCTCGGGGCGGGATTGATGGCGCGGCGACGCGGTCGGGCGCGTTGACGCCGGGGATGCGCGGCACTAGAAGCCCGCGCGCGCAATCCGAGAGAGCGACCCCGAATCCGATGACTGACCAAGACACCACATCCCGCCAGCACCGCAATCTTTATGGCCGGCGACGGAGCCACGCTTTGCGTCCGGGATTAAAGGCTCTGATGGAGGAATTCCTGCCTACCATTGCCGTGCCCGGTGTTGATCGGGAGGACAATCCCGATCGCGCCGAGATCGATCTGGCGGCGCTTTTCCCAAAAGCGCAGGAGGTCTGGCTGGAAATTGGTTTTGGCGGCGGCGAGCATCTGATCGCCGAAGCGAAGGCGCATCCCCAGATCGGGCTGATCGGGTGCGAGCACTATATCGACGGCGTCGCCAAATGCCTCGCCGCCATCGAGCGAGAGGGGGTGGCGAATATCCGCCTGCATCCTCACGACGCGCGCGATTTGCTGGATGTCGCGCCTGAGGGCGCGCTGGGCCGGGTTTATCTGCTCTATCCCGATCCATGGCCGAAGACCCGCCATCACAAGCGCCGGTTCATGAGCGCCGAGAATCTGGATGCGCTGGCGCGGGCGATGCGGTCGGGCGCGGAGCTCAGGCTCGCGACGGATATCCCGGATTACGCCCTCCATGCGCTCGCGGCCATCCACAGCCACCCTGCGTTCGAATGGACCGCGGAAAAGGCGGGTGACTGGCGGGAACCGTGGACGGGATGGCCCGGAACGCGATATGAAGCAAAGGCGCTTCGCGAGGGGCGCAATCCGCACTATCTGGTGTTTCGCCGGGCTTGACGATTGGTTGATATGGCCACACCATGCGCACGCTTCAGTAGATATCAGGGGGAGTTTAGCGTATGCTGGCCTCGCCCCGTCTGACAGGATCGCCCCCAATGCCTGAAAAGCCGGCACCCATAATAAACTGCCATGTCCATGTCTTCACCATGGATTGTTTACCGGAGAATTTCCTGCCGTTCAGCCTGACCCGGCGGCTTCGAAACGCGCCGTTTAAGCGGCTCGTAATGTGGCTTTTGCGACGGCTCGGCGGTTTTATGGGCGCGGACCGGTTCGGCCGGTATGCCAGTTTCCTGAATATCGGTGCGATGAAGACCCAGAGGGAGGTGTTCGAGTCGCTTCGCGGCTATTACCCCTCGCGTGGAGAAGCGCCGGCGCGCTTTGTCGCTCTACCGTTGGATATGACACATATCGGCGCTGGCGCTCCGTTCCAGTCGATCGAGCAGCAGCATCAGGAACTGGCGGAGCTGGCCGCGATCTATCCCGATACGTTAATGCCCTTCATCTGCGTCGATCCGAGGCGCGTCACCGAACAGGATCGGCATCCCGGTGCGATGATCGAGCGGTTGATGGACCAGCACCCCGGTGTCTTCCAGGGCGTCAAACTTTATCCGCCTCTCGGTTATTGGCCGGATGACTCCATATTGGAGCGGCATGTCTATCCGCTGTGTCAGGAGCGCGGTCTGCCGGTGATGAGCCATTGTTCCCGTGGTGGGGTGCGTTCTCGCGCTCACATTCCGGATACGGCCGCGCTATATACCGATCCCGATGCATTTGTTCCGATAATGCGCCGTTTTCCGGATCTCAGGCTGTGTCTAGCCCATTTCGGCGGGCTGGAGGACTGGGGGCGGTATTTCAACGATCCTGATAGCCGCACGCCGCGCCCGATCGGGCATCCGGAACGCCACAAGATGAATTGGCTCAGCAAGATCATGGGGCTAATCAAAAGCGGCGAGCATCCCAATCTCTACACCGACATCTCCTACACGATCTTCAATTTCGAGGAGTATATGCGGCCGTTGAAAGTGTTTCTGACCAGCCCGACGATCCGGTCGCGGGTGCTGTTCGGATCGGACTTCTACATGGCTGAGCGCAAAGCGTTCGATGAGCGGTTTCTGTCCATGTCGCTGAGGGCGGAGCTGGCGGAGGACGTCTTCCGCGATATCTCCTACGTCAATCCGACGCGCTGGCTGACCGGAAAAGACCCGGTCTGACGCGCGGGATATGGACGGAACCGGCGGGCGCGGCTATAGCTCCGCCGAATATTCACCGCCCTTTTCCGGAGCCTGACATGTCCTCACACGGCGCGCCCAGCCCGCTGACCGCCCAACGCGCCCCGGCGCTGCGCGGCGAAGCGCATGTCCCCGGCGACAAATCGGTTTCTCACCGGTCGCTGATCCTTGGCGCCCTCGCCGTGGGCGAGACGAAGATCAGCGGGCTGCTTGAAGGGCAGGATGTGCTCGACACCGCAAAGGCGATGCAGGCTTTCGGGGCGGAAGTGGAGCGGACCGGCGATCTCGCCTGGTCGGTGCGCGGCGTTGGCGTCGGCGGCTTCGCGGAGCCAGAGGGCGTGATTGACTGCGGCAATTCCGGCACCGGTGTGCGCCTGATCATGGGTGCGATGGCGACGACGCCGATCTCGGCCACCTTTACGGGCGACGGGTCTCTTCGCTCTCGTCCGATGGGCCGGATTACGGACCCTCTGGCCCTCTTTGGCGCGCGTTCGCATGGGCGCGGCGGGGGCAGGCTGCCTCTTACGCTGGTGGGCGCGGCCGATCCGATTCCCGTGCATTATCGCGTGCCGGTGCCGTCGGCTCAGGTGAAATCCGCCGTGCTGCTGGCGGCGTTAAACGCGCCGGGCGTGTCTGAGGTGACTGAGCCGGAGGCGACGCGCGACCATACCGAGCGCATGCTGCGTGGTTTCGGCGCCGAGATCGAAACCGAGCAAACGCCGGGCGGCGCGTTGATCCGTCTGACTGGCCAACCGGAGCTTGCGCCCCAGACCATCGTGGTTCCGCGCGATCCGTCCTCGGCGGCGTTCCCGGTTTGCGCTGCGCTGATCGTCGAGGGGTCTGAGGTGTTGGTCCCCGGCATTGGCCTGAACCCCACCCGCGCCGGGCTCTATACGACGCTGCGCGAGATGGGCGCGGATCTGACCTATGAAAATCTGCGCGAGGAGGGCGGCGAGCCGGTCGCGGATCTGCGCGCCAGGTTCTCTCCGAGCATGAAGGGGATCGAAGTTCCGCCCGATCGCGCGCCCTCAATGATCGACGAGTATCCGATCCTGTCCGTCGTGGCCTCCTTCGCCGCGGGAAAAACCGTGATGCGCGGCGTGAAAGAGCTGCGCGTGAAGGAAAGCGACCGTATCGACGCGATGGCGCGGGGTCTGGAGGCTTGCGGCGTCACGGTCGAGGAGACCGAGGATGTGTTCACCGTGCATGGGATGGGTCCGGGCGGCGTTCCCGGCGGCGAGACCACCGAGACCCGGCTGGACCATCGCATCGCTATGTCGTTTTTGATCTGCGGTATGGGGGCAAAGAAGCCGGTCACAGTCGACGATGCGGGCGCAATCCTCACCAGTTTCCCGATATTTGAAGATCTGATGAGTGGGCTGGGCGCGGTTTTCGATCGGAACGCGCCATGACTGGCGCGTTCGTTGTCGCAATCGACGGGCCGGCCGCGGCAGGCAAGGGCACAATCAGCCGCGCGGTGGCCGAGGCGTTCGGCTTCGCGCATCTCGACACCGGGCAGATCTATCGCGCCGTCGGCGTCAAAGTGCTGGATGCGGGCGACGACCCGGCAGACCCGGCGGCGGCGGAGGCCGCGGCCAGAGGACTGACCGACGCTGACCTCTCGCACGCTGACATCCGCACCCCCAAAGGCGCGGATTCGGCCAGCAAGGTGGCGGCGATTCCGGCGGTGCGCGCCGCTTTGCTCGACTTTCAGCGCGACTTCGCGCGGCGTCCCGGCGGCGCGGTGCTGGACGGGCGGGACATCGGCACCGTGGTGTGCCCGGATGCGGAGGTGAAGCTGTTCGTCACCGCCGACGACGAGACCCGCGCCACCCGCCGCTGGAAGGAACTGTCGGCAAAGGGCGATGAGCGCAGTTTCAAGGAGATCGCCTTTCAACTCGCTGAACGCGACGCGCGCGACGCCAGCCGCGCCGACGCGCCGATGAAGCCGGCCGAGGACGCGGTCTTGCTCGACACGACTGAATTGGATATAGACGCCGCCGTCGCCGAGGCGGTGGCCATAATCAAGAAACGACAAGGGCAGGCCTGACAGCGCGCAGCACGCAGCGCTTCCAGGTCCGATCTTGTCTTTTCACGATTTCCCGAAAGGGATCCGCGCCTCTGACCCGTAACCAAAGACCGCCGGAGACAACCGGTCGGCCAGCAAAATGACGAGACTTAGGAGAACTGAATGTCCGCCACTGCAACCATGGAAGAGTTTGAATCTCTTCTGAACGAAAGCTTTGAGATCGAGACGCCCGATGAGGGCTCCGTCGTCAAAGGCAAGGTCATCGCCGTTGAGAACGGTCAGGCCCTGATCGACATCGGCTATAAAATGGAAGGCCGCGTCGAGCTTAAGGAATTCGCCCGTCCCGGGCACGCCGCCGAACTCGCTATCGGCGATGAGGTCGAGGTCTTCCTCGACCGGGTCGAGAACGCTCGCGGAGAGGCCGTTCTCAGCCGTGAGAAAGCCAAGCGCGAAGAGGCTTGGGATCGTCTCGAGAAAGCCAACGACAAGGCTGAGCGCGTCGAGGGCGCGATCTTCGGCCGGGTCAAAGGCGGCTTCACCGTCGATCTGGGCGGCGCCGTGGCGTTCCTGCCCGGCTCTCAGGTCGATGTGCGCCCGGTGCGCGATGTCGGCCCGCTGATGAACATCCCGCAGCCCTTCCAAATACTGAAAATGGACCGCCGCCGCGGCAATATCGTCGTTTCGCGCCGGGCTGTTCTGGAAGAGAGCCGCGCTGAGCAGCGCGCCGAGATCGTCGGCAAGCTGTCCGAAGGCGACGTCGTGGACGGCGTGGTCAAGAACATCACAGATTACGGCGCGTTCGTGGATCTGGGCGGCGTCGACGGCCTGCTGCACGTCACCGACATGGCGTGGCGCCGGGTCAACCACCCGTCCGAGATCCTGTCGATCGGCGAGACTCTCAAGGTCCAGGTCGTCAAGGTCAACAAAGAGACGCAGCGAATCAGCCTTGGCATGAAGCAGCTGCAGGCCGATCCTTGGGACGGCGTCGACGGCAAATACCCGATCAGCTCGAAATTCACCGGTCGGGTCACCAACATCACCGACTATGGCGCGTTTGTTGAGCTGGAGCCGGGCGTCGAGGGTCTGGTCCATGTCTCCGAGATGAGCTGGACCAAGAAGAACGTCCATCCGGGCAAGATCGTCTCCACCTCTCAGGAGGTTGAGGTGATGGTGCTGGACGTCGATCCGGTGAAGCGCCGCGTATCGCTGGGCCTGAAACAGTGCCTGGACAACCCGTGGACAGTGTTTCTGAGCAGCTATCCGGCCGGCACGCAGGTCGAGGGCGAGGTCAAGAACATCACCGAGTTCGGCCTGTTCATCGGTCTCGATGGCGACATCGACGGTATGGTTCACCTTTCGGATCTCGACTGGAACCGGTCGGGCGAAGAGGCGATTCAGGAGTTCAAGAAGGGCGACGTCGTCAAAGCCGTGGTGCTGGATGTCGACACCGAGAAAGAGCGCATCAGCCTGGGCGTCAAGCAGCTGGACGGCGATCCGTTCGCGACCGCGACCGAGGGCGTCCGGCGCGGCAGCGTCGTGACCGCGGCGGTCACCTCGATCGAGGATGGCGGCATCGAGGTCGAGGTCGAAGGCATGAAGGCGTTCATTCGCCGCTCCGACCTTTCCCGCGACCGGTCCGAACAGCGGCCCGAGCGGTTCAATGTCGGCGACAAGGTGGACGCGCGCGTCACCAATATCGACCGGTCGTCCCGCCGCGTCGGCCTCTCCATCAAGGCGCTTGAGATCGCCGAGGAGAAAGAGGCCGTGGCGCAGTACGGCTCGTCCGACTCGGGCGCGTCGCTGGGCGATATCCTGGGGGCGGCGCTGAAAGAGCGCGGCTCCGACGAGGAGTGATTCCCCGATTTTGGGTCTGATTCAGCCCAAAATTGCTGAAAATGATGGCGCCGCTCCGGATTTGGGGCGGCGCTTTTGCGATTCTGGACCCCTCAAGCGCGATTGCGTCGACTAGGCCGTTGACGCCCCACGTCTGGTCGTGAGAGGCTGTCGTCTCGATAAAGCAACGACTTATAACGATTCCGCGGATCGTCGCGCCCCCAGGCGGCGTCCGCCCGAAAGGGAGAAGCCGCGCAGCGCGCTCAACCGTTGCGAAAGGCTGGTATCGGACGGAATGATAAAATCAGAACTGATCGCGCGCCTCGCCGAAGAGAACCAACATCTATATCAGCGCGACGTGGAACGGATCGTCGCAACGCTGTTTGATGAGATTACCGAGGCGCTTGCGCGTGGCGAACGCGTGGAGCTTCGAGGCTTCGGCGCATTCTCGGTGAAAAAGCGCGAGGCTCGCGTCGGGCGTAATCCACGCACCGGAGAGGCCGTCAACGTGCCCGAAAAGCATGTGCCCTTCTTCAAAACCGGCAAAGACCTGAGAGAGCGAATGAACGCGGACGACTGACGGCCGCCGCGACTTCGCCCCCATCACCAGACAACCCGACGGACCCACTATGCGTTATGTAAGATACTTTATCCTTGGTGTGATCGGCCTGGCGCTGTTGATGATCACGGTGGCCAATCGCCAGATCGTCACAGTGCAGCTTGAACCGTTCGGGTTGGGCGCGCCCTTCCCTCAGCCGGTCGACGTGCCGCTGTTCATCGTGATCTTCGGTTCGGCCCTGGCGGGGCTGGTCGCCGGTTTCGTGATGGAGTGGATCCGCGAGCGCAAGCATCGCCGCACGATCCACGACCAGCAGCGCGAGACGAGCGATCTGCGCAAAGAGGTCAATCGTCTCGCCAAGAAGGTTTCGAAGACAGACAAGGATGCGATGTCTCCGGTCCCGGCTCTGCGCAGCTGAGCGGCTCCAGATCGAGTTTCCTGCGCCGGTCGTCCTTGGCGGCCGGCGTTTCGCATTTCTAAGGTCCTGAAATGACATCCTCGGTTCACGTGAAGATTTGCGGATTAAGCCGCGCGGACCATATCGCGGCGGCGGTCGAGGCCGGGGCGCGCTATGTGGGGTTCGTCTTTTTTCCGCGTTCCCCGCGCAACGTATCGGTGGAGACGGCCGCAGAGCTGGCCACGAGCGTACCGGCCGGCGTGGCCAAGGTCGCGCTGGTAGTGAACGCCGATAACGCCACGCTGGATGAGATCACGAGCGCGGTTCCGCTCGACATGCTGCAGCTACATGGTTCGGAGACTCCTGATCGGGTGGCGGAGGTGAAATCCCGCTATGGCCTGCCAGTGATGAAGGCGGTGGGCGTGGCCAGGGTGGAGGATCTGCCCTCGCTGGATCGCCACGCCGAGGTTGCGGATCAGATTCTGATCGACGCCAAGCCGCCAAAGGACCGGCCCGGCGTGCTGCCGGGCGGCAATGCGGTCAGTTTCGACTGGAGGCTGATCGAGGGGCGGCGCTGGCGGACGCCGTGGATGCTGGCGGGCGGCCTGACTTCGGACAACGTCGCCGCGGCGGTCCGGCTGACGGGTGCGCGGCAGGTGGATGTCTCCTCGGGCGTTGAGCGGGCACCGGGTGAGAAGGATCCGGAACTGATCCGGGCGTTCATCAAGGCGGCGCAGGGTGCGCAGAAGGGGCGAGAGGCATGAGCGAACTTCAGGGCAAGGCGGCGGTCGTCACCGGCGGCAGCCGCGGGATCGGGGCGGCGACGGCGAAGATTCTGGCGGCGCGCGGCGCTTCGGTGGTTGTCGCGGCGCGGTCGGCGGCGAAGCTGGACAAGGTCGTCGAGGAGATCAAGGCGGCTGGCGGGCTGGCGATCGGCTGCGAGTGCGACGTCAGCGACTATGAGGACGTCGAATCAGCGGTCGAGATGTGCCGGCTTGGCTTTGGAAGCGTGGATATTCTGGTCAACAACGCCGGCGTGATCGAGCCGGTCGCTCGGCTGGCGGACTCCGACCCGGACGCGTGGGGAAAGGCGATCGATATCAACGTCAAGGGCGTCTATCACGGCCTGCGCGCGGCGATCCCGGTCATGGAGGCGGCGGGCGGCGGCGTGGTCGTCAACATCAGCTCCGGCGCCGCCAACAGGCCATTGGAAGGCTGGAGCCACTACTGCGCGTCAAAGGCGGCGGCGCTGATGCTGACCCAGAGCGCCCATTTAGAGGTCGCGGAGCACGGCGTGCGGGTCGTGGGCCTCAGCCCCGGCACGGTGGCGACCGATATGCAGGTCGTAATCAAGGCGTCGGGGATCAATCCGGTCAGCCAGCTGGACCCTTCCGCGCACATTCCGGCGGAATGGGTGGGGCGAGCCATCGCCTGGCTTTGTACCGACGATGCGCGCGAATTCGATGGCGGCGACGTGTCGTTGCGGGAGCCGGAGATTCGCCGCCGGGTTGGATTGCCGGTCTGAAGCGCAAAGCTCGCCGTTCCACATCGACGGCGCGAACCCAAAACGATACACAGGCCGGAATCGAATGAATTTCCGCCGAGGAGCCGAACCATGGCCTCAGAAATGCTGAACTCTTTTCGCACCGGCCCGGATGAGCGTGGCCGTTTCGGGGATTTCGGAGGGCGTTTCGTCGCCGAGACGCTGATGCCGCTGATCCTGGACCTCGAGGCCGAATATGAGAAGGCGAAAGAGGATCCGGAATTCTGGGCCGAGATGCGCGACCTCTGGGACCACTATGTGGGCCGTCCCAGTCCGCTCTATTATGCCGAGCGGCTGACCGAGAAGCTGGGCGGCGCGAAAATCTATCTCAAGCGCGATGAGCTGAACCACACAGGCGCACACAAGATCAACAACGTGCTGGGGCAGATCCTGCTCGCCAAGCGGATGGGCAAGACCCGGATCATCGCCGAGACCGGCGCCGGCCAGCATGGAGTCGCCACCGCCACGGTCTGCGCGCGGTTCGGGCTGAAATGCGTTGTCTATATGGGGGCGACCGATGTGGAGCGGCAGAAGCCCAACGTGTTCCGCATGAAGCTGCTGGGGGCGGAGATCGTTCCGGTGACCGCGGGGCGCGGCACGCTGAAGGACGCGATGAACGAGGCGCTGCGCGACTGGGTCACTTATGTGGACGACACGTTTTATTGCATCGGCACGGTGGCGGGGCCGCACCCTTATCCGGCGATGGTGCGCGATTTCCAGTCGATCATCGGCAAGGAGACCAAGGAGCAGATGCAGGCCCGCGAAGGGCGGCTGCCCGACACGCTGGTCGCCTGTATCGGCGGCGGGTCCAACGCCATGGGCCTGTTCCATCCGTTCCTTGATGACAAGTCGGTGCGGATCATCGGAGTCGAGGCCGGCGGCCATGGCGTCGATGATCGGATGGAGCATTGCGCGTCACTGACGGGCGGGCGCCCTGGCGTCCTTCATGGCAATCGCACCTATCTGTTGCAGGATGAGGACGGCCAGATTCTGGAAGGGCATTCGATTTCGGCAGGGCTGGATTATCCGGGTATCGGGCCGGAGCACTCCTGGCTGCATGACATCGGCCGAGTCGAGTACGTCTCGATCACCGATGCGGAAGCGCTGGACGCGTTCCAGTTCTGCTGCACGGCCGAAGGGATCATCCCCGCGCTGGAGCCGAGCCACGCGCTGGGACATGTCATCAAAATCGCGCCGGATCTGCCGAAGGATCATCTCTTGGTGATGAATATGTGCGGTCGGGGCGACAAAGACATCTTCACAGTCGCCGCCGCATTGGGCGTGGAGATCTGATAGAAATCCGGGGCCAATGGGCGGGACGCGGGCCTGTTTGGCGGTCGATTTCGCTGGACGCGTCCGGCGCGCGCGCCCATAAGCGGTTCCTTGCCGACAAGTGGGGCCGTTTTGGACCCAATCGGTCGCCTGAGAGGATGGCATGGATACGTTCAAGCAAGGGGACACGGTGGTCCTCAAATCCGGCTCGATGAGGATGCTGGTCGAGGCTGTGGATGGCGAGAATGTCGCCGTGATCTGGGCACATGAGGGCGAGATCGGTCGCGACAGCGTGCCGAACTTCGTACTCAAGAAGTGGGAGGATCGCGGGCCAGACCATCGGGGCGGACGTCGCGACGATGATCGCGGCGGACGGCATGGCGGCGGCAAACCCTATCGCGGCGACCGGGACGGCGGCGGAAGGCCGCATCGCGGGCGCGACGACAGGGACGACAAGCCGCGCGGCAAGCCCGGATGGGACGGCAAGCCGCGCGAGAAGAAGTATTTCCGCAAGGACGACTGAAGCCGATGACCGCCACGCCTTCCCGCATCGAAGCCCGTTTCGCAGCCCTCGGGGATGAGAACCGCGCCGGGTTCGTCGCGTTCGTCATGGCGGGCGATCCGGATTACGAGACCAGCCTTGAGATCGTGAAAGGCTTGCCCGCCGCCGGCGTAGACGTGATCGAGCTGGGTATGCCCTTCACCGACCCTATGGCGGACGGCCCGGCGATCCAACTGGCCGGACAGCGGGCGCTAGAATCGGGCCAAACCCTTGCCAGAACACTGGAATTGGTCAGGGCGTTTAGGGAAACCAACCAGTCTACTCCTATTGTGCTGATGGGGTATTACAACCCGATCTACATATACGGTACCGACAAGTTTCTTGCTGACGCCAAGGCGGCCGGCGTGGATGGGCTGATCGTGGTGGATTTGCCGCCTGAAGAGGATCATGAGTTGTGCATCCCGGCGGCGGAAGCGGGCGTGCATTTCATTCGTCTGGCGACGCCAACCACTGACGAGGCTCGCCTGCCGAAGGTGCTGCAGAACACATCCGGCTTTCTCTATTACGTGTCGATCACCGGCATCACCGGCGCGGCGTCGCCGGATTCGGATATGGTCGGAAGCGCGGTCGACCGGTTGAAAAGCGCGACGGATTTGCCGATTTGTGTCGGCTTCGGCGTGAATACGCCTGAGCAGGCGGCGGAAATCGGGAAGCGCGCGGATGGCGCCGTGGTCGGATCGGCCATCGTGAAGAAAATCGGCGCCGGCGAAAGCCCGGCCGATGTGCTCGCATTCGTCAAATCGCTGGCCGATGGCGCGCATGGCGCGCGCGGATAAGCGCTTTAGCGACAGCACTGCGCATTGCATCGGCCGCTCGGGCGACTAATCTACGCCCGATAACGCTGTCAGCCGCCGAACAGGACATGACATGAGCTGGATATCGAAACACGTCCGTCCTCGCATCGATTCTCTGCTGCATCGTCGCGAGGTGCCCGAGAATCTATGGCGCAAATGCCCGTCCTGCGACCAGATGATCTTTCACCGCGAGTTGACGAACGCGCTCTATGTCTGTCCGGGCTGCGACAATCACATGAACATCACCCCGCGGGAGCGCTTTCAGGCGCTCTACGACGACGGCGCGTTCGAGGAGATCAAGACGCCGGAGCCGCTGGCCGATCCGCTGAACTTCAAGGACAAGAAACGCTATACCGAGCGGATGAAAGACGCCCGAAAAACCACCGGCGAACGGGAAGTAATGATGGTGGTCAAGGGTGAGGTCGGCGGCGTCACGACAGTCTCCGCCGGGCAGAACTTCGAGTTTCTGGCAGGCTCTATGGGCATGGGCGTGGGCAATGCGCTGATCTCCGCCGCGCGAGAGGCGGTGAAGGCGCGGGCGCCGTTGATCGTGTTTTCGGCCGCCGGCGGCGCGCGCATGCAGGAGGGCATTCTCAGCCTGATGCAGATGCCGCGCTCGACTGTTGCGATTGAAATGGTGCGCGACGCGGGGCTTCCCTACATCGTCGTGCTGACCCACCCGACGACCGGTGGCGTCACCGCCTCTTACGCCATGCTGGGAGACATCCAGATTGCGGAACCAAATGCATTGATCTGCTTCGCGGGTCCGCGGGTGATCGAGCAGACCATCCGGGAGACCCTTCCGGAAGGTTTCCAGCGATCCGAGTACCTGCTGGATCACGGCATGCTGGACCGGGTGATCCACCGCAGCAAGATGCGTGACGAGCTGATCAAGATTCTCAGATTGCTGATGAACCTGCCGCAGCAAGTCGCGGGCGCGTTGCCAAAGCCGTCGGAGGACGAAGAGGAATCCCCTCCGGCAGTGGTCGCTCAGGAGGGTGGAGCGCCCGCGGATACCACGGACGCCAAGGCGTGACGACGGGCCGGGCGGCTGACAGCGACGCCATTCTGGACCGGCTGCTGGGGCTGCATCCGAAAATTATTGACCTCTCACTGGACCGGATGCATCGCATTCTGGCCGCGCTGGGACATCCAGAGCGCGCCTTGCCGCCGGTGATCCACATTGCGGGCACCAACGGCAAGGGCTCGGTGGCGGCGATGCTGCGCGCCGGGCTGGAGGCGGCCGGCGAACGCGTTCATGTCTATACGTCCCCGCATCTGGCGCGGTTTCACGAAAGGATTCGGCTGGCGGGCGAATTGATCGGCGAGGACGCTCTGTCAGAGCTGCTGGCGGAATGTGAGACTGCGAACGGCGACGCTCCGATCACATATTTCGAGATCACCACCGCCGCCGCGCTGCTGGCCTTCGCCCGCACCCCTGCCGACTATCTGATACTGGAGACCGGGTTGGGGGGGCGGCTGGACGCTACCAACGTGGTTGATAATCCGGCTGTAACGGTCATCACCACCGTCTCGATGGATCACCAGCAATATCTGGGCGAAACGTTGATCGAGATTGCAGGTGAAAAGGCTGGAATTATGAAGCGGGGCGCGCCCTGCGTGGTTGGCCCGCAGACCGACGAAGCGATGGATGCGATCGAACGCAGGGCCGAGGCTCTGGAAGTGGGTCTGGTGTCCTATGGCCGCGACTGGCAGAGCTGGGAGGAGCATGGGCGTCTGATCTTTCAGGATGAGGGCGGTCTGATGGATCTTGGCCCGCCCGCGTTGGCCGGCCGGCACCAGTATCTGAACGCCGGCGTCGCCATCGCCGCGCTGAAGCGCCTTGGCGTGGATGACGAAGCCTGCGCCGCTGGGCCGGCCCTGGCCGAATGGCCCGGTCGGTTGCAACGGCTGAAGGGCGGGTCGCTGTCCGAATCCGCGCCCGCAGGGGCCGACATCATTCTGGACGGCGGCCATAACGAGGCCGCAGGCAAGGCGCTGGCCGAATATCTGGCGACGGCGACGGAGCTGAACGAGCATCCCGTCTACCTGATCTGCGGCATGCTGCGCACCAAGAGCGCCACGGATTTTCTGGCGCCCTTCGACGGCGTTGCGCGCAAGGTTTTTACTGTTGAGATTCCAGACGCCGAAGCGTCGTTCGGCGCCGATGAACTGGCGGACCTCGCGCGTAGCGCAGGTCTTTACGCTGAGCCCTGCGCCAGTGTCGCGGATGCGGTTTTCGCGGTCGGAGCCTCGGCGGAGCCGGGCGCGCGCATCGTGATCTGCGGCTCGCTATACTTGGCGGGGGCCGTGTTGCGCGACTATGGGCCTGAAATGGTCTGAGCTCTCGCAAAAGGAAACCCCCGGCTCGGGACCGGGGGTCTCAATGCATCGCATTGTTTGGCGGTAACGGCCGGTGGATCAGATCGCGCCTTCGATCCACTCCTGAATCTTCGCCTTCGGCTTGGCGCCGACCGAGTTCGAGACGACCTCGCCATCCTTGAACAGCAGCAATGTGGGAATGCCGCGCACCCCGTATTTGGACGGCGCATTCGGGTTCTCGTCGATATTCACCTTCGCCACTTTGATCTTGCCGCCCATCTCGGTGGCGATTTCCTCAAGCGCCGGCGCAATTTGCTTACACGGCGCGCACCACTCGGCCCAGAAGTCGACGACGACCGGCGTCGCTGACTGAATAACCTGAGTTTCGAATTCTTGGTCGGTCACGGCTTGGGTGCTCATGAACCTCTCCCTATGCGGAGCGCGGGGGCGCTCGGTCTACATCGAGCGCTCAACCTAGGAACGGTCGGTTCAGGGGTCAAGCGAACCTGACGCTTTGACGGCGCTCAATTGCTCAATTCCGCGATAGCGCGCGCAAAGGCCGAGTCCACCATTTTTGGTGGAATCACGTCCAGGCGCGCCTCAACGGTCCATAGAATCGCGGTTTCTATGCGAGCGTCCGGGTAGAGCTGCGTTATCGCGGCGCGGTAGGCTCCGAGCTGCCTCAGATACGCTTCGGGCGTATCCTCGATGCGTGAGGGCGCGCGGCGGTTGGTCTTGAAGTCGATGATTCGCGCGGTAACCCCGCCATTGGCATCGCGGCTGACGATCAACCGGTCGAGGCGCGCTTCGATCCGTCGCCCGCTCAGTTCCGGGACGTCGGCCCAAAGCGCGGGCTCTGCGAGCGCGTCCGATTCGAAGATCGGCGCCAGATCGGGCGAGATCAACACGTCCAGAACCTCACGCTCCATATCCGCGTATTCCTCCACGGAGTACGCATCGCCGCCGTCCTTAAGCACTCCCTGGATAACCGATCGGCGTTCACCCGGCGCAGCGCCCGCAGCCAGTTCAAGCGAGCGATGGATCAAGTCGCCGCGCAACAAGGCCAACTCGCGGGCCTCGCTGGTCGCGGCCGCGCTATCCTCTGCCGAATGGGCGTGCGCGCCGCCGAGATCCGAGGGCGATACCGGCCGCGGCGTCTCGCTTTCTGCTGGCAGGGGCGCGGACAGCCAGTCCGGCAGGGTGGATTCATCCTTCTGGCTCTCCGTGACAGAAGCCTCTTCGGCCGACATCGACTCGGCCGCCGGGTCCTCTCTCCGCAGGCCTGGCCCCAGACCCAATGCGGAGAGGGGCGTCTCAAGCGGGCGTCCCGCCGTCTCCATGGCTCGGTAAACCAGCCCGTACCAGCCAGTTTCCGCACGTTTTTCGTCACCCGCCGCGCACACGACCAACCAATCCTCCGCGCGGGTCATGGCGACATAGAGCAGACGCAGGCGCTCTTCCTCATCCCGGCGCTGTATGTCGGCGCGAGCGGCCGCGGCTGGCGCAGGATCTTCCTTCGCGGCCCCTGCCGCGATCGCCGCCACGCCAGCTTGCGTCGGCGCGGTAAGTATATGCGGCGCCGTGCGCCGCGCAGTCGCCAGCGTGTCGGGAAGGATCACAATCGGCGATTCCAACCCTTTGGCGCCGTGCACCGTCAGAACCCGAACAACGCCCGGATCACCTTCGTCGCGCGGCTGGTTTTCTCGTTTGATCTCTGGGTCGCCGGTCTCGATCCACTCCACGAACCCCTGCAGCGAGGGCGTCTCCGCTCGCTCATAGGCGAGCGCCTGCGCGAGCAATTCATCAATCGCGTCCTCCGCCTCCGCTCCCAGCCTGCCTACCAGTCGGCGACGGCCGTCATGCCGGATCAGCGCGCGCTGCAGAAACTCGAAAGGGCGCAGATAGTCAGCCTGCGCCGCCATATCGCGCAGCATTTCAGCGTCGGCCTGATGGCGCTCTCCTGCGGTCCTCACCCGATCCCACAGGCGAGCGGACCCACGATCATGAGCGAGGCTAAAGAGCGCCTCCTCCGAAACATCGCAAAGCGGCGAACGCAGCAGCGCCGCCAGTGAAAGGTCGTCCTCAGGCAGCAAAGCAACCTTAGCCAGCGCCAGCAGGTCCTTCACCGCGATGTGCTCGGCGACCTTCAGCCGATCAGCGCCCGCGACCGGAACGCCACGTTCCTGAAGGCGGCGCAGGATTTCTTTCGACAGCTTGCCGCGCCGGCGGACAAGGATCATCACGTCGCCGGGCGTCACGGCACGCCCGCGCGCGGGAATGACGACGCCTTCATCCAGCCAGCGCGCGACCTCGCCGGCGATGGCGTCGGCCAGCAACAGTTCAGGATCGGCCGGGCTGGGCGCGTCGATCGGCTCCCACCAGGGCGGCTCCTCCACCTTTTCCCCCGGTGGCAGGACGGGCCAAATATCCACCCGCCCCGGCGCATCATTGCTGTCACGATGCGCAATATGGCTGACCAGGCTGCCCGCGCTCATGCCTTGCGTCGCGGGGTCGTCCAGAACCTCATCCACCACACGCAGGATGGCGCTCGCCGACCGGAACGAGGTGTGAAGCCGCGGCTCGGACAACTCTTTTCCCATTCTCTCCAGCCGTTCCGACAGCAGGCCGCGCATTCGCTCAAATTCGCGCGGATCGGCACCCTGAAAGCTGTAGATCGACTGCTTTTCGTCTCCTACGACGAAGAGAGTGCGGTTCTTGTCGCTAGCGCCGAGCCCGGCGTGGAACTCTTCGGCGAGCGCGGAGATTACCCGCCACTGATCGGGGCTGGTGTCCTGCGCTTCGTCCACCAGAATATGGTCCAGCCCGCCATCCAGTTTGTAGAGCACCCAGGCTGCGGTCTCGGACCGCGACAAAAGCTGCAATGCGCGCGCGATGATGTCGTCGAAGTCCAGCGCGCCCACGCGCGACTTGACGTCCTCAAACTCAGTCAAAACGGCGCGCGCCATGATGTGCAACGCGTTCGACAGCGCGGCGCGCTTTATCGCCCGGACCTGATCCTGAAGGGCGAGAAAGCTACCCTGCGCCTTCGCGAGCAGCGGTCGAATCCAGGGGGCGGCGGCGTCGACATCCTTGGTGGGCGCGCGGTCCAGTTTGCGCGGCCCGCCGTCCTTGGTCAGAAATAGCTCGGACGCGGCGTTGAAGATCTCGTCGGGGTCGGCGGACCTTGAGAGCTTCGCGATATGCTCTGCATTCTTCTGGTCGGTCGTCTTGCCGGCCTGCATCGCCTGCACGGCCTGGTCCAGCGCCTGGCGATCCAACCGATCCCGCCACGCCGCCACCTCGGCGCGCCAATCGGCGTCCGGCGTAACACCGAGCGCCGCATACATTGCCGGCAATGCGTCGTCCGTCTCAAAAAGCTCCCGATGGTTCGTCGTCTCATTGAACAGCGACTCAAACGATTCCTCTGCGTAGTGGTCGGTCAGCGCGTGAAAGGCTTCGGTGAGCGACGAATCTTCGCCCTCTGCAGCGCGGATGATCGTCGCTTCCCGCGCCTCCGCTATCATCTCGCGCCTGCTGCGGTCGTCGAGCACCTCGAAGCGGGGCGACACGCCCGCCTCCATAGGAAAGCGCCTTAGAACCGTTGCGCAAAATGCGTGGATCGTCTGGATCTTCAGCCCGCCAGGGGTCTCCAGCGCTTCGGCGAACAGGCGTCGCGAACGTGAGAGTACTGATGAGTCTACAACGAGGTCGCCTTCTGATAACGCGCTGAGTTTCTTTAATAAATCACCATCATCCAGCATCGCCCATTCGCCCAGCATCGAAAACAGACGGTTCTGCATCTCGGCCGCGGCCGCGTTGGTGTAGGTCAGGCACAGGATTCGGTGCGGGTGGGCGCCTGCCAGCAGCATCCGCGCGACGCGCTCAATCAATACGCGGGTCTTGCCGGAACCCGCATTGGCCGAAACCCAGGCGGAACCCGCAGGGTCGGCCGCGCGCAGCTGCGGAGTTCTGGGGTCATGCGCTTGCCCGCTCACGATCCCGCCTCTCCCTCGCCATTCGCGCTCCACTCGGCGACGCGCGCCAGATGGTCATAGTCGCTGGAGTGAACGATCCGCTCTGGCCGGGCGCGACTGACATAGGGCGTGGGCGGGTCGTCATAAGCCGCGATCAGGCGTCCCAACTGCGCCAATGACTCTCTCGCCTGTTCGCTCGCTGAGGCTTTTCTATCGACCCGCTTTTCACCGCCTTCGCCGCCGAGCCTAAGGTAAGACAACAATTCGGCCGGCGCGGGTGGAATACCGTCAAATCCGCCAGCCTCGACGATCGCGGCCTCTAACGGTAGTTGTTTGGCGAAGGCGGCGACTTGCGGCTCAGAGGGGACGCCGCCGGTTTTGTAGTCGTAGACCGCATACCCCCCGCTCAGCAGCCGGTCGATCCGATCCGCTTTCGCCGTTAGGGTGAAATCGCCTGCAAGCGAGGGAAGGATAAGCTTCCCCAACTCCTCGATACCGACAGGTTTACCATGCTGGCGCCGGATTTCCTCGCCGGACAAAAACCACGGCGCGACTCGAGCGAGCCTGCGCTCCCACAACGCCCGCGCCGCGGGCCAGACGCTGACATCCCGCAGCGCCTCGGCCACGCATTTTCGCCAAATCGGCCAGGGATCCGCGGGAAATCCGTCCCGCGTGCCTGAAACGAACAGCTCTACTGCGCGATGTGCCACGGACCCCCGCTCTCTCGCATCCGGCGCGCGACCGATCGGGTCTATCGCACGTAGTCTGAGAATGCGCTCGGCATAAATCGCATAGGGATCCCGGATCAGCGTCTCTACCCGCGTTACAGATAGCCGTCGGGGTCGGGCATTGACAGATGGACAAGGCTTCGGACGCGGAGCCGAGGCCGCCGCGGCGGATAATTTGTTAATCCTAGCAATACATAAGTAGACATCGCCCCGCTTTCGCATGGCGTCCAGCGACTCCGGGGCGGCGCCCTGAAGCAGATTTGTCAGCCGCTGCAACCAACGAGAAGCGACGGTTGCGGCCCCGTCGCGCTTTAGGGCGCGGGTCAGGACGACATCGGGCGCGCCGAGGCCCTGCGAGAAATCATGGGCGGAAAGGCCGATGCGCCGTTCCGCATCCGGCAGACCAGCCGCACGTCGCATTGGGCGACTGAACCAAGGGTCAAGGTCGCGCAGTTCAGGCCAGACGCCCTCGTCCAGACCGGCGAGGATCACCCGGTCAGCGTGCTGCATGCGCGCCTCAAGCGGCCCAAAAATGGCGACGCGTGGGTGAACCCGGACGGGCTCTCTCGCCGCCTCGTCGCTCAGAAACGCGTTCTGGATCCTGGCGTATTCGACTGCGGAGGCCTCGCCGAAGGCGTCGCCCGCCCGCTCAAGGGCTGAGAGCGCCTGTAAGGCCTCCTCGCCGTCCGCACCGCTCCAGAGAGCCGTCTGGCCGCCATCAGGCTCCCTCGCGGCGGAAAGCATCGTCGCGGCGCGCCGGTGGGCCGCGGCGCGGGCCGAAAGCGACGCGCTCGCGCCCTTGAGCGCTAGGAGGGGCGCCAGCGTGTTCTCAGTCTGGCCAATGACCCTGAGGGCCGCCTCAGCGCGCGTCTCACGACCCTTGCGCTCGGCCGCCCAGTCGGCCACAGCCGCGCGAATTGCTTCAAAGCCCGTCGCTGGCGTCGCACGACGGAGCGCCGCGATCTCCATCCAACGAACGCCATCTAGATGCGCGCTCCGGCCGGCTCCGGCCGCGCACATCGGATGCTTGAGCAGCGATAGCAGGCGCAATGCCGCGCGGCGCCCATCCTCTATTTCCGCCGCCCAATCCGCCAAAAGACCCAGAAACGCGCCCGGAGGCGTCAGCGACAGGGGTCGCCCGCCGGAATCATCCGCCTCGATATGGAAACCCGCCAGTTCCACCGCCACGCGGCGCGCAAGTGTTCTGTCTGGAGTTACAAGCGCTACGCGGAGGCCGGGATGGGCGAGCGTCTCTCGAATAGCGAGCGCCGCCGCTTCGGCTTCTCGGCGGGAATCCGGGGCCTCGATTAAGCTGAGACCAGCCGTCGCATCCGGGGCGATTGCGGCCATCCGAGTTCTGTTCGCGCGCCATGCGTCTGTGACCGGGGCCGGGCGCAACGCTTCTGCGACAACTTCGGTCCGATGCAACAGTCCCCTGTCTGCTTTTTCCAAAGATCGCCAGGGCCGTATCTCATCGTTTGACAGATCAAGCGACTCCACGAAACTCAGCATCGCGGCCTGTGGGTGTTCGGCGGTGATGTTTCGCCTGGCGGCCTCGTCCAAGCGCGGATCAAAACCCGGCAGGATAACTGCGCCCTGCGGAAGCCGGGCGATAGCGCGCAGCAATCGCGCGGCTCCAGGGCGAGAGGCGGTCGACCCGACGGCAAGCACAGGGTGAGTAGGAGGATCAGATGCCCATCGTCGGATCAGGTCGTCGATCGAGGAGTCAAGTCGCTCCGCCGGATCCGGCGCGCCGTCGAGATGCGCGTCGGCCCATGCCCGCCACTCCGATTGCGCAGTTTGCAGGACAAGGCGAGAAATCTCCCAATGCGCGGCGTGGTTATCCGGCGCCACCGCGCTTAGCCGGTCAATATCGGCGCGATGCTCCTGCAGTTCATCGACCATCGCAGAAACGAGATCGGCCAACGGCAGGGCGGCGGAAGGCGGGCCCAACCGACCTTTGGCGCGATCTAGAATTTCTTTCACGATGCGAGCCAGTCGCAGACGTCGTATCAGCGGGTCGGCGACAGGACCTGCATTGGCCGCAAAGCGGGGATCGAGGCCCAACTCGCCAATAATCCTGAATTCGGGGGAGAAGCCGGCCGGGCCGAGGCGCTCACGTAGGGCTTGTGTCAGAGAGCGCGCCGCCCGGCGGGTGTTGGTAAAGACCGTCACGCGCGCCATTGCCTCTGGCGGCGCCTCCACATGCGTGCGGTCGATCAGGCCGGAGGCAAAACAATTGGCGAAATCGGCGGCGGCGGGAATGTAAAAAACCCGCGACCCGTCGGCGCCAAAGAGGCTCACGCCCGGATCTCCGAAGAATTCCGGTCAGCCAGGACCGCCTCGGTCGCGGCCTCAAGTCCCGCGGGCGTGCCGACATCGACCCAGCCACCCGCGTACACGATGGCCTTAAGGCGGCCCGACTCCTCCGCCTCAAGCCAGATCTCCCGTTGCGAGAAAGGGATTGCTGCGCGCCCCGCGAATGTCCTTGGGTGTAATATCTGCGCGCTGGTGAAGACATAGGGCGCGCTGGGCGCCTCGCCCCGGCGCCGGGGGATATAGACCGGTGAGTTTCCACGTAGGAAGTAGTCGCCTGCCCGGGTGTATGCGATCGCGCTCGAGATGGGCGCCATCAGCATCAGCGCCTCCATCGCATCGCCATCCCATGCTTCGGCCAGCGGCCGCAGCGGCGGGGCGCCGGTCCAGATGGAATCGCTGGACAGCACATATATCGGGTCCGGGCCCAGCAGGGGCGCCGCCTTCGCCAGCCCGCCGCCGGTGTCCAGCAGCGCCCCCGTTTCATCCGAGATCAAAATCTCCGCATCTGTTCGCCGGGACAGGTGATCGCGGATCAAGTCGCCGAGATAATGGAGATTGACGATCACGCGAGACGCGCCCGCCTCAACGACGCGATCAATCGCATGATCGATCAGGGTTTGTCCGGCTACTCGCAACATTGGCTTCGGGCGATGATTTGTCAGCGGGCGCATTCGCGTTCCCAACCCGGCTGCGAGTATCATCGCTGTATGCGGCGCTTCAGTCACGGTCGCTCCTTCCGGTCTGCGTAGACCTTTGCGAGCGTCGTTGCGTCGGGCGCCGGTGCATATGCGGCAGCAAAACTCTCCAGTTTACTCAATTCTGGATGCGACAAATCTTGACGAATATGTCTCCAAACTCTTGGAATCAAACTTAAATAGTCGGGCTTACCGTCCCGAAGCCATAACCGGGCGAATATGCCGACGATCTTGAGATTCCGCTGTGCGCCAAGCGCGGCGTAGGCGGCGTCGAACTCAGTGCGTTCTGTAATCGAGAGGTCCGCCACATCTGAATAGCGCGCGCGTAGCCTGGCCGCCATGGTGGGCGATACATCCCGTCGCGCATCTTCGAGCAGCGAAACGAGGTCATAGGCCGGATGACCGCGACGCGCGTCCTGATAGTCCAACAGTCCGACCGCGGCGAGGCCCGGACGAGCCGGCAGCCAGATCAGGTTTTCAGCATGGTAATCCCGCAGCACAAGCGCGCCCCGCGCGCTGGCGACGGGCGCGCACGCTTCATCGAGCAGAGCGTCGAACTCCGCCACAACGTCGGGGGAGGGCGCGGGCCCGGCTGCGGCCCACCACCAGTCCCGGAATATCGCGCCCTCGAAGGACAGGAATGCCGCGTCATAGGGCGGAATCGGAATGTCCTCGCCATCTGCCGCCAATACGGTGGGGGCGGGCGATGCGGCGAGGGCGGCGAGCAGATCGACCGAGCGCGCATAGATATCGAACTCAATCTCGGGCCGATCCGACGCAACGCGTGCGAACAGATCATCGCCAAGGTCTTCGAGCAACAGGAATCCCGCCTCGTGATCAGCAGACAGGATCTCCGGCGCGCTAAATCCGAACGATTGAAGGTGCTCCGTCATAGCCGTAAAGCGCCGCGTATCGTTGACGTCGCTCGGGGGCGCGTCCATCAGCACGGCGCTGACCCCCGCCGGTCCATCGACCAGGCGCTCATATCGCCGGGCTGATGCATCCCCGGCCAGCGGCGTCGGTTTGGCGCGGCTCCAGCCCGCCTCCGCCAAAAGCCTGGATTTCGCCTCGTCTCTCTCGCTCACGCCGCCTCCTTCGCCGCGATCAGCGCCGGGGTCCAGCCCGAACCGACCGCAGTCAGGGTCAAAAGGCGACCATCGCCATCTGGCGGAAGGTCCAGATGCGCGATCAGCCGGCGCGTCGGCGTCAGATCGCTCAACCGTTCCGGCCACTCCACCATAGTAATTGCGTCGTCGAACGCGCCGTCCAGGCCCAACTCCAGCGCTTCTTCCGGTGTGGACAGGCGATAGAGATCGACATGCCAGACCTCCGCGCGCTTGGCGCCGTAGACCTGCACCAGCGTAAAAGTGGGAGAGGGGATATCCTCAGCCCGCCCGTCCTCTGCCAGAAGAGCACGAATAGCGGCGCGGGCGAGAGCCGATTTCCCTGCGCCCAGATCGCCTTCCAGCAAGATGCAGTCGCCAGGGTTCAGGGCGCTCGCCAGCGCGGCGCCGACGCGCTCAGTCGCGTCGTCATCAGGCAGAAACAGGGACAGCGGCGAAGGCGAGTGAACCGCTTCCGTCCGTTTTGCTCCAACATGGTCCCGCCCGCTCATGTCCACCTGCTCGTATTTCCGGCGCGCCTTTCCTTGATTGGTATCGCGAAGGCCCGGCGGTGGAAAGCGGGTCGGGGCCGGATCAGAGTACAGCGCCGGTCAGTGTTATGGTTCGCAGGCCGCCCTCGTCCCTAACGGCCAATGTCGCTCCGATTCGATGGGCCAAAGCCAGAGCGCGAATAAGCCGCTCCGTCGGCGGCGGACGGTCAACCGGGCCGTCTGTTTGAGCAATCAGAGTCGCGGCGACCCCGTCCGCTCCGTCCGGTTCGGCGCGTCGTGCGGCCAAACGCAGCGTACAGCCCGGCGGAAGGTCATCGAGCGCGGCCAATGACATCGCCTGTGCGATCTGGCGCAGCGATTCAGCGTCGCCTGGGAACGCCGCCCCATCGCTTTCGTCCACCTGTTCCAAGCGAGCTTCAGCAGTCCACAAAGCGCGAGACAGAAGATCGGCGGTCGTGGCCAGCAGAGAGGATGCTCGCAGCGGATCCCCGCCCTCGGCCTCCGGACTGGCTGCAAGCTGCTCCAGCTCAGCGATAGACTTGGCCATATCCACCGTGGCTGCGAGAATCGCCTGCGATTGCTGGCGTCGCTCCGGGTCCAGGCAGTCGAGCGTCATCAGTTCGGCGAATCCGCTGATCGAGGTCAGCGCTGTGCGAAGCTTGACGGATGCGCAATCGGCCAGCGCAGCGCGCAACTCGGCGGCGGCGGCCAACGCTTCCCCCCGCTCCCGCAGCGCGGTTTCGGCCTGCTGCGCGGCGGTGCAGTCATCTATGCGCGCGAGGGTCGATCCGTCCGGCATTGGGGCGGCGGCGGCCTGAAGCACCCGACCGCCAAGCCGAAAGCGACGCTCGGTCGTGTCAGGCGATCCGCTGGTCACTGCGCGGCGCAACGCTCGCCACGCCTCTGCGGCTGGACCGTCGGTCTCTGGCGCGGGGATGGATCCGATATGGACGCCGACGCTGGCCTGCGCGGGCCGGAGCGTCCAAAATTCGACGTAGGCCGGGTTCACCAGCCGCAACCGCCCGTCCGGATCGAACATCGCGACGCCACCATTCAGAGCGTGAAGCGTTTTGCGCTGAATGCTGACGATGCGCCGAGAACGCCGTTCCAAAGCGATCTCTGCAGAGACGTCGCGAAAGCTCAGTATCGTTCGCGCGGCGTCATCGACCCGCCGCTCCAGGCGAACAGCGTTTCCATTCGCCAGATGCCAGTCATCCTCTGCCGGCGCCTCGGCAAGCGGGTCGGCCCATCCGGATATCTCATCCCGCCAGAGCGCATAGTTCGCGACGGCCGGCAGGCGGCCCGATTCGCGCATCCTGTCGAGCAAATACTCGATGCGGGGGCCGTCGGACAGAAAGCCCTCGGGAAGGCGCCAGAACCCGGCGAACGCCGCGTTGGCGTACATCAACCGGCGTCCCGCGCCGAAGACGGCGACGCATGCGGAGATCTGATCGATCGCGGCGCAGGCCGCGCCGATATCGCGCGCCGGACCGTCGTCGCCGTCAGCCTCAGAATCCTTGGAGAGAAAGGTCGCAAAACCTAACCCGCCGGGCGATTCCGTGGCCGTCAGAATGTGGTTGTCCGCCCCCGTCACGCGCAGGCTTTGATCCGCGTCTGTCGCGGCTGCCGTCGCCCAAGCGGCGCGCAATCGTGCATCGGTCAGGTCCAGGCCGAAGCGGTCGCATGCATCGTTGCGCCAACGCTCCGCGCCGTCCTGTCCGCGGAGCCATATGGGGTGCGCGGTAGCCGCGGCCGCCGCGGCGATAGCTTCGGTTTCGGGCGCGCCTGCGGGCGCTGAAGAAAGGAGCAGAGTCATCGCAATACGTCGGCCCTCCGGCCGGGCGGCGACCATGATGCGTGCGCCGTCTGTTCGGGTTCCGGCGGCCTCGACTGTGCGCCCGGTGCAAATCGCAGCGCGTAATTCGCTCTCAAGGGCCGGATCCTCGACGCATAGACCGCTCAAAAGACGGGCCAAGTCATCTGAACCGGCGCCGGCTGCGATTAAAGAGCAGGCGGCCGGATCCGCGGTTTGTACTCGGAGGCCCGCCCAGGTCAGCGACATTGCTTTTTCGGCGCTCGATGAAATCGGAGTAGCTGAGAGTTGAGCGGATGTGTTCATGTCCCACCTTGGCGCTCGACAATCCCGCGACCACGCCAGAACGGTGGATAGGGCGCGGGAGGCGAAACGAATCGCTTAAAACAACCTATAATTGTTATTATTGGCGCGAAATCAGCTAAATGGAAGGTTGATTCCAAGCGCTCTGCGAGATTCGCCTTTGCTCGCAACCAGCCGGGACAACGGCCAGACGATTTCGACGATGGCCCCGGTGGGCTGATCAGGCCGCGGCAGGCGGCGCACATGGGCGCTTGTGCGTCGTCTGCGATCCAGAGCATTCGAGAAAGTGATCTGCGCGCCCGTGCGTTGCAGAAGGGTCTTGGCGATGAACAGGCCCAGGCCCATGCCCTGATAGCCGCCGTCACGCTTTGCGTTCTTGATCGATCCTCGTCGGGCGTACCGCCCTCTCGAACTGATATAGGGATCACCAAGACGGTTTATCATCTCCTGTGGAAAACCGGGGCCGTCGTCGCCGACGCGAACTTTCAGCGTTTCGTCGTCGTGGTGGATGTCGATCCAGACTTTGGAGTGTGCAAAACTGACGGCGTTCTGAATGAAATTCCGCAGGCCGTGAACGATTTCCGGATCGCGGTGAATCGTGGGCTGGTCGTCTCCGGCCAACTCAACCGCCCGCCCGCCGATGCGCACGATGATCTCCTTGCCCAGGCCTTCATGCGGCTCCGCCGCCTCATCAATCACCGCGGAGATCGGCGCCAGTTTGATATGCGCGTCATCGCGTCCACCGCGGGACAGGTCGGCCAGAATCTCCCGGCATCGGTTCGCCTGTTTGCGGATAAGCTCCAGATCTTCATAGGCTTCCGGCTTGTCGGCCAGTTCCCGCGCCAGTTCGGCCGAGGCGAGCTTGATCGTAGCCAGCGGGGTTCCCAACTCATGCGCGGCCGCGGCGGCCAGTCCGCCGATTGCCTCAAGGCGCCGTTCCCGTTCCAGCGCCGCCTGGGTCGCGGCGAGCGCCATATTCATCGCGTGAACCTCTTCGGTCACCCGGCGGGCGTAAAACCCGAGGAAAATCACGCCGATTGTCAGCGCGGCCCAATACCCATGAACGTACAATTGAGGCAGGGCGAATTCTTCGCCGGTCTGGAATGTAAGCGGCAGGCGCAGAAATGCGAGCGCGCCCGCCGCAACCAGCGCCAGACCGCCGAGAATCACTGTCGATCGCAATGTCAGAATCGAGGCGCTGATGGCGACCGGGGTGATCAGAAGCAATGCGAAGGGATTGTGCAGCCCGCCGGTCAGCGCCAGAAGAATCGACAACTGCGCAAGGTCGAACAGCATCGACAACATCGCTTCGCGTTCGGACAGACGTTTCGAGGCCGGATGGATCAGCGTCGACACGACGTTGAACCAGAGAGAGGCCGATATCGTCGCGAAACACAGCTCCAGTGGAAGGCGCAACCCGATCGACAGTTCCGCGATAAGCACCGCGATCACTTGCCCGGCGACAGTCATCCAGCGCAGGGTCAGCAGCGTGCGCAGGCGAATCCAGCCGTCCGTGCGGTTGACGCTGAAATCCTGGATGGCGTCCTGAGTGTTCATGATAATCGCATATCACCAAGCGGCGTGCGTCGGAATGGTCGTTGCGCCGCGCGGCGGTTTGTCGGTCTCCACTCGCGGGAACGCGAGCATGAATGAACTATGGATGACTGGTCTCCGTCGGGAAACGTCGTTAGATGCGCAGGAACGGTGAATGAGGAGATGGCGCATGCCTCGCTGGTTTCTGGCGGTGATCATTGCAATTGTCGGGCTGCTTGGCGGCGCAGCGCTACTGACCGGGTTCGCTCCGTGGCGGACGGCCTGTCCCGGATCAGATATCGGCGCAGGGGATTTCGCGCTCGGCGGTGGATTCGAGATGACGGATGAAACCGGCGCACGGGTCACGCAGGCCGAGGTTCTGGACGCTCCGGCGCTGGTTTATTTCGGATACACGTTCTGCCCGGATTTCTGCCCGAACGACGCGGCGATGATCGCCGCGGCCGTCGATATACTCGCCGAGAGTGGCCATAAGGTCCGGCCGGTCTTCATCTCGATCGATCCGGATCGTGATTCGCCTGAAGTGCTGAAGGAGTGGACGGAGTTTTTCCACCCGGACATGATTGGCCTGACTGGATCGTCCGAAGACGTCAAGCGGATCGCGCAGACCTTTCGGGTCTATTACGCCAAACCACCGGGGGCGGCTAATGACGACTCCTATCTGATGGATCACTCGACGCTGACTTACCTCGTTGACCAGACCGGAGAGGTGAAGGCGTTCTTCCGAAACGGAGATTCCCCGGAACAGGTTGCTGACAGCGTTGCGTGTCATATTACTGCTATAAATTGAATATCATATGTTTTTAAGAATAGAATGCATTCTTAATACTGTCGGATGTTAATGTTTTGATTGACCAATGGAATAAAAATAGGCTATTTCCGACCGCTCACCGGCGGAAGGCGCGACAAAAAGCGTCAATCCGGAGAGTCTACAGCGATCTCGGGGGAGAAAACGCATGAACATCAGTCAAGGCGTCGTCGGCGTTGATCCATCCTTGCTTATAGTGGACGACGATGAACCGTTTCTGCGACGATTGTCGCGCGCCCTGGAGAAACGCGGTTTTCAGCCCGTAATGGCGGAAACCGTCTCTGCGGGAAAGCGGATCGCCGCCACCCAGCCGCCCGCATACGCCGTTGTCGACCTCAGACTCGAAGACGGAAACGGGCTGGACGTTGTGGAATCGCTGCGCGCCGCAAGGCCCGATTGCAAAGTCGTGGTTCTGACAGGGTATGGCGCCATCGCGACCGCCGTCGCCGCTGTGAAGATCGGCGCGATCGACTATCTCGCCAAGCCGGCCGACGCCGATGACGTGCAGGCCGCGCTGCTGGCGCCGGAGGAGGCGAAGCCCGCCCCGCCGGAGAACCCGATGTCCGCCGACCGCGTCCGTTGGGAGCATATCCAGCGCGTATTCGAGTTGTGCGACCGGAACGTGTCGGAGACCGCACGGCGACTCAACATGCACCGGCGCACACTGCAGCGGATTCTCGCTAAGCGATCTCCGCGCTGAAGAACCCAGGAACGCCTGAGATACTTAGCGTTCCTAGCATTTAGCCCTCCACCGTCTCCTCGACGATGAAATCGGGGATCGCGTCCCGCGCCGCGGTCAGCGCATCGTCGTCGGACAGGCCGGGCGGCGGTCGCAACACGGCGACGACCTGAAACACCCTGCCGCCCGCCATCGAGGCGTCCTCTGCGGCGGTTGCAAGCTCGTCAATACTGACATCCAACTCGGCCATTGCTGCGGAAAGATCTCGCACAACGCCGGGTCGATCCGGCCCCACCGCTTCAATCTCTACACTCGAACGCCCGTCGATCGTGGCTGCATCACTTCGATGGGCGCGTTCGACAGTCACGTGGATGACGCCGTCTTCAAGCGCCTGAATCCGGCGGGCCAGCGATTCGGCATCCTGATCGGCGATTTTGATCATCGCGACCCCGGCGAAGCAGCCGCCCAGGCGCAGGAACCGGCTTTCGGTCCAGTTGGCGCCAAGTTCGGCCGCGACATCCGACAGACGATTGACGAGGCCGGGACGGTCCGTCCCGGACATGGTGACGACGAATGCGGCGCTCATCGGCGGCCTCCCTGCTGTTTGCAACTGGCGCTGGCACCATAGCGCGCGGCGCGGCGGATGCGACAGAGCGAATGGACGGCGGTGGTCGGGGCTCTGATCTGGCGCGCGGCACCGGGCCAGTGGCTTGCGTGTTCGTATGAAATTATCCGCGCAGGTCGCCCTTGCTCTCGCCTGCGGCCCCGGCTATACACCGCCTCACATAGCGGCGACCCGACGCTTGGCGGTGGGACGTTCCGAAAATGAGGCGGGCCGCGAGGCCCGCTTTTTCGTTTCTGGTCGATCGTCGCTTGAACATTGCGTGGAGAAACGCTGCCGAATGCCCAGCCTGCTGGCCAAGACGCCTATCGACCGGCGCATCGCCGAGATCATCCGCCCCACGGTTGAGGGGATGGGGTTCGATCTGGTGCGCGTGCGCGTCATGGGCGGTAAAAGTGTGACGCTGCAGATCATGGCGGAGCGCCCGGACGGCACGATGGTGGTCGAGGATTGCGCCTCGCTCAGCCGAGAGCTGTCGGTGATGCTGGATGTCGAAGATCCGATCGACCGCGAGTACAGCCTTGAGGTCTCTTCGCCCGGCATCGACCGGCCGCTAACCCGGCTGGCGGATTTCGAGACCTACGCCGGGCACGAGGCCAAGCTGGAAACCGCCGATATGGTCGACGGGCGCAAACGCTTCAAGGGGCCTTTGCTGGGCCTTGAGGAAGGACAGATAAAGATCAGGGTCGAAACCGCGGGCGACGTTCTGCTGGACTTCGACGATCTCGCGGACGCCAAACTGGTGCTGACCGATGCGCTGATCGAGGAGAGCCTGCGCCGGGGCGGCGCGGCCAACACGGATACAGACGATTTCGACGCTGTCGAGGTCGAAGAAAACGAACCGGACGAAGCCGACGACGCTTCGCAGACCCGCGCGGCGGGGGGAGAGTAGATTATGAATACGGCCGTCAGCGCCAACAGGCTGGAGCTTTTGCAGATCGCGGATGCGGTCGCGCGCGAAAAGCTTATCGATCGCGAGCTGGTGATCGAGGCGATGGAGGATTCGCTCGGCAAGGCCGCGCGGTCGCGCTATGGCGCGGAGTACGACATCCGCGCGTTCATCGACCGAAAATCGGGCGAGATTCAGATGAGCCGCGCGATGGAGGTGGTCGAAGAGGTGGAGAATCACTTCACCGAGATCACGATCGAGGAAGCCCGGCTGAAAAATCCGGCGGCCGATATCGGCGACTTCATCACTGATCCGCTGCCGCCGATGGATTTTGGCCGCGTCGCCGCGCAGACCGCCAAGCAGGTGATCGTGCAGAAGGTTCGCGAGGCCGAGCGCGAGCGTCAGTATGAAGAATTCAAGGATCGTGTGGGCGAGATCATCAACGGCGTGGTCAAACGGGTCGAGTACGGCAATGTGATCGTCGATCTCGGCCGCGGCGAAGCGATGCTGCGTCGGGATCAGCTGATCCCGCGAGAGACCTATCGCACTGGTGACCGCATCCGCGCCTATATCAAGGACGTGCGATCCGAGATGCGCGGTCCGCAGATTTTCCTCAGCCGCACGGCGCCGGAGTTCATGGCCCAGCTGTTCGCCATGGAGGTGCCGGAGATCTATGACAGCATCATCGAGATCAAGGCCGTGGCGCGCGATTCGGGCAGCCGCGCCAAGATCGGCGTGATCTCCTACGACCACTCGATCGACCCGGTCGGCGCTTGCGTCGGCATGCGCGGAAGCCGCGTGCAGGCCGTGGTGAACGAGCTGCAGGGCGAGAAGATCGACATCATCCCCTGGAACGAGGATGCGGCGACTTTCATCGTCAACGCTTTGCAGCCCGCCGAGGTCTCCAAGGTCGTGATGGACGAAGACGCCCAGCGAATCGAAGTCGTGGTTCCTGAGGACCAGCTCTCTCTGGCCATCGGCCGGCGCGGGCAGAATGTGCGGCTCGCCTCTCAGCTGACCGGATGGGACATCGACATCCTGACCGACGCCGAGGAATCCGAGCGTCGCCAGCAGGAGTTCGCCCGGCGGACCCAGCGCTTCATGGAGTCGATGAATGTCGATGAGATGGTTGCGCAGCTGCTGGTCTCCGAGGGCTTCTCTTCGCTCGAAGAGGTCGCTTATGTCGAGACGGAGGAGCTTCTGACCATCGACGGGTTCGATGAGGCCACCGCAGAAGAGCTGCAGGCCCGCGCCCGTGAAAGCTTGGAGGAGATCAACGCACAGGCGATCGAGAAAGCCCGCGAACTGGGCGCTCAGGACGATCTGATCGGGTTCGACGGCCTTACGCCGCAGATGCTGGTGATCCTCGCCGAGGATGGCGTCACCACGCTTGAGGAGTTCGCCACTTGCGCGGATTGGGAGCTGGCCGGCGGCTTTACGACGGATGATGAGGGCAACCGGGTGAAGGATGACGGCCTGTTCGAAGCCTTCGATGTGAGCCTTGAGGAGGCCCAGTATCTGATCATGAACGCCCGTGTCGCCGTTGGCATGATCGACCCGGCCGAGCTGGAGGCCGCCGCAGCGGCTGAGGCCGAAGCCGCGGCCGCGGCCGCGGCTGGCGAAGAAGTCGCAGAGGCCGCAGGGGGCGAAATCGAGCCGGACGCCGCCTTTGGCGCGCCGCAGGCCTGAGCCGTGGTTGAGGCCAGACATGACGCGGGGCGGACGACGCAAGGGACGGAGCGGGCCTGAAAGGCGCTGCGTCGCGACGGGGGAAAGCGGTTCTCCCGATGCGATGATCCGTTTCGCGCTCGATCCTGACGGCATGGTTACGCCGGATCTGGCAGGGCGGTTGCCCGGCCGCGGAATCTGGGTCACGGCCCGACGCGATCTGGTCGAGAAGGCGGTGAAAAAGAACCTGTTCGCCCGCTCCGCAAAGCGGTCGGCCAAGGCGCCGGACGATCTTGCTGATAAGATCGAGTCGGCATTGGCGCGGCGGTCGGTCGAGGCGCTGGGTTTCGCCCGAAAGGCCGGTCTGGCGGTCAACGGGTTCGAAAAGGTCCGGGCACGTCTGAAGCAGGGACCGGTGGCGGCGCTGATCGAAGCGGCCGACGGGTCTGAGCAGGGACGGGCGCGGTTGAGGCCCATTGCGGGCGACGGCGAAGTGCTGGCGGTTTTGACCGCATCTGAATTGGGCTTGGCGTTTGGGCGCGATTCTGTGATACACGCCGCCCTCGACGCCGGAGGCGCAGCGGATCGGGTGGTTCGAGAGGTCCGCCGACTTGAAGGATTCAGGGCGGGGGCCGTAATTGCCGGCCGCGGCGCCAAGGGTGAAAAACGCGCGTCGATGGACGCGATGAAGGACGTTTGATGAGCGATACGGATAACGGCGACAACAAGACCGGCGGCAAGACGCTGACCCTGAAGGGTGGCGAGACCGGGCGCGTGCGCCAGAGTTTCAGCCATGGGCGCAGCAAGTCGGTGGTGGTGGAGAAAAAGCGCAAACGGGTCTTCACGCCCCGCGATGGCGCGATTCCGGCCGCCAAGCCCGCGGCTGAGACGCCGCCCGCGCAGCAGCCCGCAGCTGACGCGCCCGCGCCGAAGCAGGCCGAACGGCGCCCCGCGGCGAAGCCGAAGCAGGGCAAGCGTCAAGGCGGACGCGGCGAGATGCTGCGCACTTTGTCGCCAGAGGAGCACGCGCGCCGGCTGAAGGCGCTTGAAATCGCCAAGAAGGACGAAAGCGCGCGCCGCAAGCGCGAAGCCGATGAGCGAGCCACCCGCGACGCTGAACTGGATCGCAAGCGTCAGGAAGCGGAGGCGAAGAAGCGCGAAGAAGAAGCCGCTGAGGCTGCGCGCAAGGCCGCCGCCGAGGAAGAAGCGCGCGAGAAGGCTGAGAAAGAGGCCGCGCGCGCCCGTCCCGCAGCGCGCGCTGCGCAGGCCAAGACGCGACCTGCGCCTGCGCCGGCTGCTGCAGCTGAAAAGCCCGCCCAGTCCGAACGCCGGCCGAAGCCTGCGGCGGCGAAGCCTGCCGCGCCTGCGGCCCCGCTGTCCGATCGACCGTCCCGTGGCAAGCGCAGCGGTCCGGACGATCAGAAACGCACCGCTCCGTCGCGCGGCCGTCAGGACAACCGACGCCGGTCGGGCAAACTGACCATCAACCAGGCGCTTTCGGGCGTTGAGGGCGGACGGCAGAAATCACTCGCGGCCATGCGCCGGCGTCAGGAGCGTGAGAAGCGTAAGATGATGTCCGGCTCGGCCGAGCGCGAGAAGGTCATCCGCGACGTCAAGATTCCGGATGCGATCACGGTGCAGGAGCTGGCCAACCGCATGGCCGAACGCGCCGCAGACGTGATCAAGTCTCTGATGAAGCAGGGTATGATGGCGACCATCAACGAAACGCTGGACGCCGACACAGCCGAGCTGATTGTCGAGGAATTCGGGCACCGCGTCGAGCGGGTCTCGGAAGCGGATGTAGAGAACGTGCTCGATATGGTTGAAGACAAGGACGACGATCTGCAGGCCCGCGCGCCGGTGGTCACGGTCATGGGTCATGTCGACCACGGCAAGACGTCTCTGCTGGACGCGCTGCGCAAGACCAGCGTCGTCTCTGGCGAGGCGGGCGGGATCACCCAGCATATCGGCGCCTATCAGGTGAAGACCGATAAGGGCGGTGTCGTCACTTTCCTCGATACGCCGGGCCACGCGGCCTTCACGTCGATGCGCGCACGCGGCGCGCAGGTCACCGATATCGTGATTCTTGTGGTCGCGGCCGACGATTCCGTGATGCCGCAGACGATTGAGGCCATCGCCCACGCCAAGGCGGCCGAGGTGCCGATGATCGTGGCGATCAACAAGATCGATCGCCCGGCCGCGAACGTCGATAAAGTGCGGCAGGAGCTTCTGCAACACGAGGTGTTCGTAGAGGCGTTGGGCGGCGAAGTGCTGGATGTGGAGGTTTCGGCCATCCGCGGCGACGGATTGGACACGCTGCTTGAAAATGTCGTCCTGCAGGCCGAACTTCTGGAGTTGAAGGCGAACCCCGACCGCCCCGCCGACGGCGCGGTGATCGAGGCGAAGCTCGATGTTGGCCGGGGTCCGGTCGCCACCGTTCTGGTGCAGCGTGGAACGCTGAAAACCGGCGACATCTTCGTGGTCGGCGAGCAATGGGGCCGCGTACGCGCGCTGGTCGATGATGCGGGCGGTCGGGTAAAAGAGGCTGGCCCGTCGGTTCCGGTCGAGGTGCTTGGCCTTCAGGGCACGCCGGAAGCAGGCGATGTGCTGCAGGTTGTCGAGGATGAGGCCAAGGCGCGCGAGATCGCGGATTATCGCCAGCGCAAGTCCCGCGACAGCGCGGCCGCCGCTGGCGCCCGCGCCACGCTCGACCAATTGCTTGAGCGGGCGCAGGATGGCGACGTGCCCGAACTTCCGATCGTCGTGAAGTCGGATGTTCAGGGTTCGAACGAAGCGATCGTTCAGGCGGTCGAGAAGATCGGCAATGACGACGTGACGGTTCGCGCCCTGCATTCCGGCGTCGGCGCGATCACGGAGTCGGACGTGAACCTCGCTGAGGCGAGCGGCGCGCCGATCATCGGCTTCAATGTTCGCGCCAATGCGCCTGCACGCGAGGCGGCGAACCAGAAGGGCGTCGAGATTCGCTACTATTCGGTGATCTACGACCTTGTGGACGATGTGAAGAAAGCGGCCGAGGGCCTGCTTTCGCCCGAGGTCAAAGAGACCTTTATCGGCTACGCCTCCATCAAGGAGGTCTTCAAGATCACCGGCGTCGGCAAAATCGCGGGCTGCGAAGTCACCGAGGGCGTCGCGCGCCGCTCGGCCGGCGTCCGCCTGCTGCGCGACAATGTGGTGATCCACGAAGGCACTCTGAAGACGCTGAAGCGCTTCAAGGATGAGGTCAAAGAGGTCAACGCCGGTCAGGAATGCGGCATGGCCTTTGAGAATTACGAGGATATCCGCGAAGGCGATGTGATCGAGATCTTCGAGACCGAAGAAATCGAACGCACGCTGGACTGACGCGGGAAAGACTCGGGAACGGACCATGGCCAAACGGTTCAGCGGCGGGTCCGGCGCGTCGCAACGTCAATTGCGGGTGGGCGAACTGGTCCGCCGCGCCCTGTCCGATTTTTTGGCGCGGGGCGACCTGCACGCGCCGGACCTGTCGGGCATGTCGATCACCGTCAGCGAGGTGCGCTGCTCGCCGGATCTGAGGATCGCGGATGTGTTCGTGATGCCGCTGGGGGGCGAAGGCGCCAAGGGGATCACCAAGGCGCTGGCGTCGGCGAAGGGTGAGATCCGGCGCGAAGTGGCGCGGGCGGTAAAGCTGAAATATGCGCCCGATTTCCGGTTTCACCTCGACGAGACCTTCGACCAGATGGACGAAACGCGCCGGCTACTCAGCGATGAGGTCGTGCGGCGCGATCTCGACGACTGACGGGCGGCGAAAGATGGCGCGTCGAAAAAAGGGCCGTGACGTTCACGGGTGGCTGGTTGTGGACAAGCCGCTGAGCGTGACCTCGGCGCAGGTCGTGGCCAAGGCGCGCTGGGCGCTGCAGGCGAAAAAGGCGGGGCACGCCGGCACGCTGGACCCGCAGGCGACCGGGGTGTTGGCCATCGCGTTCGGCGAGGCGACCAAGACCGTGCCTTACATCACCGACGCGCTGAAATGTTATCGCTTTACAGTGCGTTGGGGACAGGCGACCAATACGGACGACGCCGAAGGCGAGGCGACCGAGACCTCGGACCTGCGGCCCTCGGTAGACGGCATTCGCGCAGCGCTGCCTGCCTTCACCGGCGACGTCATGCAAGTCCCGCCCAAGTTTTCGGCGGTTAAAGTGGATGGCGAACGGGCTTACGCGCTGGCGCGCAGCGGCGAGGATGTGGAGTTGGAGGCGCGGCCGCTTTGGGTCGAAAGCCTCGATCTAGTCGAGACACAAGGCGCCGATCATTCGGTATTCGAGATGGTGTGCGGAAAGGGTGGCTACGTCCGGTCCATCGCCCGCGATCTGGGCCGATCGCTGGGTTGCCTTGGCCATGTGGTTCAGCTTCGGCGCACATGGTCCGGACCGTTTGAGGAGTCGGATGCGATTCCGTTCGAAGTCCTTGACGAATGGCGCGACGACTCGGATGCGGCGTCAAAACTGATGCCGGTCTCCGTCGGGTTGAACGACCTTCCGGCTGTCGCTGTGACGCAGGCAATGGCTGCGCATCTGAAACAGGGCCGGACCGTGCCCGCTACAGGCGCTGATTTGACCTATGGTGACGAGGCTTGGGCGTCTTTTCGGGGGGCGCCCGTGGCCATCGGAGTGGTGAAGGCCGGACTATTCCACCCAAGACGAGTGCTAAACTTCGGGGGCGGATCCCAGGCCGACCGTTGAACGCGACCGATTTCTCTGGCCTTTCCTCATTTTCCCAGTATATACGCCCGATCGCCGATATTGGCGTCGCTTACTTCCGCTGACCGTGCTGGACGACATCCCGGCTCTGGCCTTCGGAAGGGGCTTAACAAGACAAGGAATATACGATGTCGATCACAGTTGAGCGCAAGGAAGCGCTGATCAAGGAATACGCCCTGGCCGAGGGCGACACCGGATCCCCCGAAGTGCAGGTCGCGATCCTGACCGAGCGGATCCGCAATCTGACCGAGCACTTCAAGACCCACGCGAAGGACAACCATTCTCGCCGGGGCCTTCTGAAGATGGTCGCGCTGCGCCGCAAGCTTCTTGACTACACCAAGGACAAGGACGAGGCGCGCTACAAGTCGCTGATCGAGCGACTCGGCATCCGTCGCTAAGAACTTCGCTTGCGCGCCCCTTTTGGGCGCGCTTTGCACTTCCGGGGCCATGGCGCGCCCCGGTTTCGCGATTCTGAGATATGCGAAACCAAAGCGCCGATACGACCACGTGCGTTCGCCGCCGGCTCCGGGCGGGCGCTTGAGGATAGGAAAGGCGGAGCCCGCCCTGCTTCAAAGGTGAAGAGGGCGACGTGCGGATCAGGCCAGGGGGCCGATTCGCTTCAGATAGGAAACGAAATGTTCGATATCGTTCGTAAGGAAATCGAGTGGGGGGGCGAGACGCTCGTCCTTGAAACGGGCAAGATGGCCCGGCAGGCCGACGGCGCGGTTGTCGCGACGCTCGGCGAGACCACGGTGCTGGCCACCGTCGTCTTTGAAAAGAAGCCGAAGCCCGGCTTGGACTTCTTCCCGCTCTCGGTTCACTACCAAGAGAAATACTATGCGGCCGGAAAAATTCCCGGCGGGTTCTTCAAGCGTGAAGCGCGCCCGACCGAGAAAGAGACGCTGACGTCTCGTCTGATCGACCGCCCGATCCGCCCGCTGTTCGTGCCGGGCTTCAAGCACGAGACTCAGGTCATCCTGACAGTCCTCAGCCACGATCTTGAGAACGACCCTGATATGGTCGGCATGATCGCAGCCTCGGCCGCCCTGACGATTTCGGGCGTTCCGTTCATGGGCCCGATCGGCGCCGCGCGCGTCGGCTTCGTCGACGGCGAATATGTGCTGCAGCCGAAGATCGACGATATTCCCGACAGCCGCCTGAACCTGATGCTTGCCGGCACCAAAGACGCCGTGATGATGGTCGAGTCCGAGGCCTATGAGCTGACCGAGGAAGAGATGCTCGGCGCTGTCAGCTTCGGCCACAAGGCGATGCAGCCGGTGATCGACATGATCGTCGATCTGGCCGAGGAAGGCGCAAAAGCGCCCTATGACTTCCAGCCGGCCGACAACTCCGCCCTGATGGCGCGGGTGACGGAACTGGGCGAGGGCGCCATGCGCGCCGCGTTCGGCAATACCGATAAGCAAGAGCGCACCGCCGCGATCTCGGCTGCGCGCGAGACAGTGCTCGAGGGCCTCTCCGATGAGGAGAAGGTGAACGAGAGCGCGGTGAAGGACTGCTTTAAAAAGCTGGAGTCGAAGGTTGTTCGCGGCGACATCATCGCCAACAGCACCCGGATCGACGGCCGCGACCTCTCCACCGTGCGCCAGATCGAATGCGAGGTAGGAATGCTGCCCCGCACCCACGGCTCGGCGCTGTTCACCCGGGGTGAGACGCAGGGTCTGGTTGTGACCACGCTGGGCACCGGTGATGACGAGCAGATGATCGACGCGCTGGAGGGAACGTATCGTTCGCGCTTCCTGCTGCACTACAACTTCCCGCCCTACTCGGTCGGTGAAGCGGGCCGCTTCATGGGTCCGGGCCGGCGTGAGATCGGCCACGGCAAGCTGGCCTGGCGTGCTCTGCAGGCGGTTCTGCCCGCGGCGACCGACTTCCCCTACACCATCCGGCTGGTCTCTGAGATCACCGAGTCGAACGGGTCGTCCTCGATGGCGACGGTCTGCGGTTCTTCGCTCAGCATGATGGATGCGGGCGTGCCGCTGAAGGCGCCGGTCGCAGGCGTCGCGATGGGCCTGATCCTTGAAGATGACGGCCAGTTCGCGGTGCTGACGGATATCCTGGGCGACGAGGATCACCTCGGCGACATGGACTTCAAGGTCGCGGGCACTGAGGCGGGCATCACCTCGCTGCAGATGGACATCAAGGTCGCCGGCATCACCGAAGAGATCATGGAGAAGGCTCTCGCTCAGGCGAAGGGCGGCCGCATGCATATCCTTGGCGAGATGTCGAAAGCGCTGACAGAGGGGCGGAACGAGTTCTCGGCCCATGCGCCGCGCATCGAGACCATGCAGATCAAGACCGACAAGATCCGCGAAGTGATCGGGTCGGGCGGCAAGGTGATCCGTTCCATCGTCGAAGAGTCGGGCGCCAAGGTCGACATTAACGACGAGGGCATCATCAAGATCGCCTCGCCGGACGCCGCCGCCATCGACAAGGCGCGTGAGCTGATTAACTCGATCGTGGCGGAGCCGGAAGCCGGCAAGATCTACACCGGCAAGGTCGTCAAGATCATGGATTTCGGAGCGTTCGTGAACTTCTTCGGCAAGCGCGATGGTCTGGTGCATATCTCTCAGATGACCTGGGAGCGCGGCGCCAAGCCGTCCGATCTGGTCAAGGAGGGCCAGGAGGTCAAGGTCAAGCTGATGGGCTTTGATGATCGTGGCAAGGTGCGCCTTTCCATGAAAGTCGTCGATCAGGAGACCGGTGAAGAGATCAAGAAGGAAAGGTCGGACGCGTAAGCGCCTGATCTGTTTCCGCGCAAATTAAGGGCCCCTTCGCGGGGCCCTTTACTTTCATTGGCGCTTCGGTTGGGCCCTGGCGCTCGACCGTTATCCAGATAGGCTGACGAAATGGCCGACTTGTCGCTCAGCAAGGACACGACGCGCGCCGGGATCCTGTTCATGTGCGTGACATCGGTCGTGTTTGCGATTCAGGACGGGCTTTCGACCGCGCTGGTGCAAAACCACTCACCCATCTTCGTGGTGATGATCCGGTTCTGGGTGTTCGCGGTCTTTGTCATTGCGCTGGCGGCGCGGCGACCGGGCGGAGTGCGCGCCGCGGCCCGCACCAAGCGCCCGATCTTGCAGATCTCGCGAGGCCTGTTGCTGGCGCTGGAGATCTGCGTGACCGTCAAGGGGTTCCAGCTTCTCGGTTTGGTGGAGACGCATGCGATTTTCGCCATCTATCCGATGGTGATCGCGATGCTGGCTGGCCCGATGCTGGGAGAACGCGTCGACTGGCGGCTTTGGCTCGCTATCGGGGTGGGCTTTGTGGGCGTTATAGTCATTCTTCGGCCCGGCGCCGGCGTATTCGACGTGAACGCGCTGATCCCGTTCGCCGCCGCCGTCCTGTTCGCGCTCTACGGCTTGCTTACCCGACTGGCGAACCGGGCGGATGGCGCGAATGTCAGCTTTTTCTACACAGGTGTCGCGGCCGCTGTAGGGATGACCCTGATCGGGCCGTTCTACGCCAGCTGGCTGAACGCGATGGAGTGGGCGTTGCTGGCGACGCTCTGCGTCACCGGGCTAATCGCCCACTATCTGATGATCCGCGCGTTTGAGGCGGCGGAAGCGGCTGTACTGCAACCCTTCGCCTATCTGCAGCTGGTCGCCGCCGCCTCCATCGGCGTGTTCGTTTTTGGCGAAGGGATCGATGTCCCAACCATTGCCGGAACAGCACTGATCGTGGCGGCGGGAATCTTCACCGCCGCGCAATCCCGCCGGGCCCGTTAGGCGCGCCTAGCTGCTGGTCTTCTGCAATTTTTCAAGCCGCGCCATGCCGATGGCGTGGTAGCCGCCATCGACGAAGGTGACCTCGCCGGTGGTCGAAGCGCCAAGGTCCGACAGAAGGTAAAGCGCCGCGCCGCCGACATGCTCAAGCGCCGCGTTTTTGCGCAGCGGAGCGTTTTCTTCAGTGGTGTTATACACGCGACGCGCGCCGCCGATTGCGGAGCCCGCCAGCGTCCGCATCGGGCCGGGGCTGATCGCGTTCACGCGAATCCCGTCCGGGCCAAGATCGTTGGCCAGATAGCGCACGCTCGCCTCCAGCGCGGCCTTGGCGACTCCCATCACATTGTAGTTTGGCATCACCCGCTGCGCGCCCAGATAGGTCAGCGTGATGATGGAGCCGCCATCGGTCATCAGCGGCGCGACGCGGCGGGAAAGATCAACCAGTGAGTAGCAGGAGATCTCCATCGATCTCAGAAAGTTGTCGCGGCTGGTGTCGGCGTAGCGACCGGTCAGCTCCTCCTTGTCCGAGTAGGCGATGGCGTGGACGAGGAAGTCCATCTTTCCCCAATCTCGGGCGAGAGTGTCGCAAATTTCATCCAGACTGGCTGAATCGGTGACGTCGGCGGGCAGAAGGTGGGTCGCGCCGACGCTTTCGGCCAGCGGCTGAACCCGTTTTCCAAAAGCCTCTCCTTGATAGGTGAACGCCAACTCGGCGCCTTGTTCGTGCAACGCTTTCGCGATGCCCCAGGCGATGGAGTGGTTGTTGGCCACGCCCATCACCAGCCCGCGTTTTCCGCTCATCAATCCGGTCATGGCGTTCACCCGTGATAGCGGCTGAGCGCGAGGGTCGCGTTCGTTCCGCCAAAGCCGAAGGAATTGGAGATCACGGTATCAAGCCCGGCGTTATCGACGCGGGTGGTCGCAATCTCATCGGGTCGGATCGCCGGATCAAGCTCATCCACATTGGCGGAGGCGGCGATGAAGTCGCCCTGCATCATCAGCAGGCAGTAGATCGACTCCTGCACGCCGGTGGCGCCCAGCGAGTGCCCGGTCAGCGATTTGGTGGAGCTGATCGGCGCATGGCTTTCACCAAAGACGCGGCGCACGGCCTCCACCTCAGTCACGTCGCCCGCGGGGGTCGAGGTGCCGTGAGCGTTAATGTAGTCGACCGTGCGGTCGCCCAGGGTCGAGATCGCAAGGTTCATGCAACGCTCCGCCCCCTCGCCGGATGGCGCGACCATGTCATAGCCGTCCGATGTGGCGCCGTAGCCGGTGACCTCGGCGTAGATCTTCGCGCCGCGGGCCTTGGCGTGCTCCAGTTCCTCCAACACCACGACGCCGCCGCCGCCGGCGATGACAAACCCGTCGCGGCTCGATGAAAATGCGCGCGAGGCGGTCTCCGGCGTGTCATTGTATTTCGAGCTCATCGCGCCCATCGCGTCGAACAGGCAGGACAGGGTCCAGTCCAGCTCCTCCCCGCCGCCCGCGAAGACGATGTCCTGCTTGCCCCATTGGATCAGCTCCGTCCCGTTGCCGATGCAATGGGCGGAGGTCGAGCAGGCGGAAGTGATGGAGTAGTTCACGCCCTTGATCTTGAAGGGCGTCGCCAGACAGGCCGAATTTGTCGAGGACATGCCGCGCGTGACCATGAAGGGGCCCATCCGCTTTGGGGCCCCCTTTTCGATGACGATCTTGTGGGCCTGAAACAGGTTCTTGGTGGACGGACCGCCCGAGCCCATCACGATGCCGGTGCGATCGTTGGAGATATCGCCGCCTTCCAGACCGGAATCGGCGATCGCCTGCTCCATGGCGATGAAGTTATAGGCCGCGCCTTCGCCCATGAAGCGCATCTGGCGCTTGTCCACATGGGCGGTGACGTCGATGTCGGGGCGCCCGTGCACCTGGCTTCGAAAGCCGTGCTTGGCGTAATCCTCGGCGAAACTGATGCCGGATTTTCCCTCGCGCAGGCTGGCGTTCACCTCCTGCGCGTTGGTTCCGATCGACGAAACGATGCCGATGCCGGTAACAACCACACGTCGCATCCGGTCCTCCTAACTTTGTCGTGTCTTGAGCGTTCAAATAGGAGCTGGATGGCGAAACGCCACCCGCTATCTCAGTCTTGGAACAGGCCGACCTGCATTCTGGTCGTTGTGTAGATTGGCGTTCCGTCCGCCTCCATGATCCCGTCGGCGAGGCCCATCTTCAGTTTCCTGTCGATGACGCGGGTCATGTTCACGGTATAGCGCACCTGTTTCACATCGGGGATGACCATGCCGGTGAACTTGACCTCTCCGACGCCAAGCGCCCGGCCGCGGCCCGGCATGCCAAGCCAACCGAGGAAAAAGCCGGTCAACTGCCATAGCGCGTCAACGCCCAGACAACCCGGCATCACCGGATCACCTAGGAAATGGCATTTGAAGAACCAGAGGTCGGGGTTGATATCGAACTCCGCCACAACCTGACCTTTGCCATTCGGGCCGCCATCGGCGGTGATCGACGTGACGCGATCCGCCATCAGCATCGGTGGCGCAGGAAGCTGCGCGTTGCCGGGACCGAACAGTTCGCCCCGCCCGCACGCCAGCAAGTCTTCATAGTCATAGCTGGACTTGCGTTCCGCCATACACTCCCCCGTACTTTTTTGCTTGCGCTACAAGCCGCATCGCGGGTCGAAAAGCCCGCGTTCTTCATCATCCGTTTCTGCGTAGCATCGAGATGCGCCGCGCACAAGCGGCCCGACCTTCAGCCCGCGCCGCTGGGGTGATCCGCCGCGCCTTCAATGACGAATGCGCTCTTGCATTGCCAAAATGGCGCTGATTTGCAAAAACTTGAGGCCATGAGCGCTTTGGACGATCCGAATGCAACACCTGAGAACCGCGCTGAGCGCTGGCTTCTGGCGGCCGGTTTACGCCCGACGCGCCAGCGCAGGGCTTTGGCCGCGCTGCTGATCGGCGACGGCCAGCATCGGCATGTCACTGCCGAGAGCCTTTACGAGGCGTCGTGCGGGGCACAGGCTGGCGTATCGCTGGCGACGGTCTATAACACGCTCAGAGCCTTCACGGACGCCGGGCTGCTGAAGGAAATCGGGGTCGAAGGGCCGCGGAGCTATTTCGACACGAGAACCGAGGATCATCCGCATTTCTTCTGTGAAGAAGACGGGACGATGTCCGACGCGCCGATCGACTCCGTCGTGATCTCGGAATTGCCGGCGCCGCCCGATGGGACGGAAATCGCCAGCGTCGATGTGGTGGTCAGGCTGCGCCGCAAAAGCTGAGGCGCGCCGCGAAATCTGCCGTCAGTGGATCAACTCGTCCGCCCGAACGCCCCACAGCGCCGATTTCAGCGCCCAGCCTTCATGTCCGTCCATCTCCACCTCGCACCAGGCTGGTCCGCATACCTCGATCCACGCCAGCACGCCGCGCTCCGCGCGCGCCAGCGGATCGGACTGCCGTGACGGCTCGTCCATCAGCAGCGCTTCCGGCGCTATGACGATCACGCTGCGCGCGCCGCGCAATAGAGAGTGATGGACCCAGCCGGACGCGCCGTCATGGTCGCGCACCTTACGCCAGTTCCCGTGCTCGGCGATCACTTCGACCGGCAGGCCGCGCCGCACGAAAACCCAGTCGACTCGGTGCGACAGGCTGGGGCCGCGCCGCGCGTTGACTTCGGCCGACTTCAGGCTGACAAAGCGGGGGATCGGCAATCCGGTCGCGCCGCCGCGCTGCGGCGCGCTGGCGACCGCGATTTCCTGCGTGTCCGCGGTTTCGGCCTCGCCGGTCGATTGGGCGGTTCCGGATGCAAACGCGGCCGTCAGAACACAGGCCGCCATGGCGCCGCCCGCCGACATGCGTTTCAGAAATCGAAGGATTTCGCGCGCGACACATCGCCGTGACGGCGCGCAACTGCCCAACCAACCCATAATTTCACCGCCCCCGACGCCTTAGGTTCTTTTATTGCGCGTCTTTTCATCCTAGACACTACCACAAGATCGCGCTGTTTGAGGAGGTGTTTCACGGCCATGACTGACCGCAATCTTCGCGTGGTGGTGACGCGACGCCTGCCAGAGCCCATCGAAACCCGGATGAGTGAGCTGTTCGACGCAAGGCTCAATGATTCGGATCAACCGATGAGCGCCGCCGATCTGGGCGCAGCGATGCGTGAGGCCGATGTTCTGGTGCCCACGCTCAGCGACCAAATCGATCAGAAGCTGCTGGCCCAGGCTGGCCCGAACATGCGCCTTATCGCCAATTACGGTGCCGGTTTCGATCATATCGACGTCGAGACCGCGCGCCGTCGCGGCATCACCGTGACCAACACTCCGGGCGTGCTGGCCGAGGATACTGCGGACATGTGCATGGCGTTGATTCTCGGCGTGCCTCGCCGCATCGCCGAGGGGCTGGCCGTAATGCGCTCTGACGATTGGCCGGGCTGGGCGCCGACCGGGCTGACAGGCTCTCGCATTTGGGGCAAACGGCTCGGCATTCTGGGTATGGGGCGCATCGGTCAGGCGGTGGCCCGCCGGGCGAAGGCGTTTGGCCTGCAGGTTCACTATCACAACAGGCGCCGGCTGCATCCCAGCATCGAAGAAGATCTGGAAGCGACTTATTGGGACAGTCTGGACCAGATGCTGGCGCGGATCGATATCCTGTCGATCAACTGTCCGCACACGCCCGCGACCTATCACCTGCTATCCTCGCGACGGTTGCAACTGATGAAGCAAGGCGCCTTCATCATCAACACCGCCCGTGGCGAAGTGATCGACGAAAACGCGCTGATCCGCGCGCTCGATTCCGGTCATATCTCCGGGGCCGGGCTGGACGTGTTCGAGAAGGAGCCGGCGGTGAATCCCCGGCTGCGCAAATTGCCCAATGTCGTGTTGCTGCCGCATATGGGCTCCGCCACCGCTGAGGGGCGGATCGATATGGGCGAGAAGGTGATCATGAATATCAAGACATTCGCCGACGGGCACACCCCGCCCGACAAAGTCGTGCCCGCGATGATGTGAGGATCGGCGCGGCTACTCCGCGCCTCCACACACCGGGCAATCCGGGTTCTTCTTGACCCTGATCTTTCGGAACTCCGTACACAGCGCGTCGTAGAGCAGAAGCGCGCCGGAGAGACTCTCGCCCGATCCGACGATCTCCTTCACCGCCTCGGCCGCCTGCATGGCGCCCATCACCCCGGCCAGCGCCCCCATCACCCCGGCGTCGGCGCAGGTAGGGGCAAGGCCTGCCGCGGGGCGGTCGGGGAAAATGCACTCATAACACGGTCCGCCGGTCCACGGTTTGAACGTGGAAAGCTGACCCTCCCACTGGCCGATGGCCGCGAAGACCAACGTTTTTTTTAAGTGCGCCGCCGTGCGAGCGACCAGATAGCGAGTGTCGAAATTGTCCGATCCATCAAGGACAAGATCGAATAAACCGATTAGTTTCTCGGCGTTTTCCGTAGTCAGGCGGGTCGTGTAGGTCTCAACGGATACCTCCGGGTTTACCCGTGCGATCGTCTCGACCGCGCTGTCGGTCTTGGGCAGCCCGACGGCTTCAGTCGCGTGCAGCACCTGTCGCTGCATGTTCGAGAGCGAGACCTCGTCATCATCGACGATCCCCAGCGTTCCCACGCCAGCGGCGGCCAGATACAGGAGCGCAGGCGAGCCGAGGCCGCCCGCGCCGATCACCAGCACGCGCGCCGATTTCAGCTTCTTCTGACCCGGACCGCCTATTTCGCGCAGCACGATATGCCGGGCGTAGCGCTCCAGTTCATCATCCGAAAAGGCGCTCATGCCGAGGGTTTTCCCACACCTGTGGAGCCGAAGCCGCCTTCTCCGCGCGCGGTGTCATCCAGCGGCCCCTCGGCCCAGATCGCTTGCGCGACCGGCGCAATGATTAGCTGCGCGATACGGTCTCCATGGGAAATCGCAACCGGCGCATCGCCCAGATTGATCAGGATTACCTTCACCTCGCCGCGATAATCGGCGTCGATGGTGCCGGGCGCGTTGGCGACGGTCAGGCCGGTCTTCAGCGCCAGACCGGAGCGGGGGCGCACCTGCCCCTCGAAGCCTTCGGGAATCGCAAGGCGCAGCCCGGTCGGGATCAACGCGCGAGCGGCGGGCGCGATGCTCTCCTCGCCGCTCTCAAGCATCGCGCGCAGATCCATGCCCGCCGAGCCGGGTGTCTCATAGGCGGGTAGCGGGTGCGCGTCATCGTAATGCGGCAGCTTTTCGACGCCCACGGTTACGGTGCCCTGCGTCAGCATGTCGCCGTCTCCCGCGCCAGATGCTCGGCGATGCGTCGGGCAAGCCGGTTCGCGACCTCGGATTTTTTCATGCGCGGCCAATCCTCCGCGCCGTCGCCGGTGATCAGGGTGACGGCATTTTCTGCGCCGCCCATCACTCCGCCGGGCACAGAGGAGGTTTGCGAGACGTCATTGGCGACAATCCAGTCGCAGCCCTTCTTCACCCGTTTCGCGGTCGCATGCCCGACAACATCGTTGGTCTCGGCGGCGAAGCCGACCACCAGCGCCGGGCGTTCGCCCGCCGGCAGTGCGGCGACGGTCTTCAGAATGTCCGGATTCTCCACCAGATCGAGCGGCGCGGGCGCGGCGCCTTCCTTCTTGATCTTGGTCTCAGCCAAACTGGCCGCGCGCCAATCAGCGACGGCGGCGGCGAAAATCGCGGCGTCGGAGGGCAGGGCGGCCTTTGTGGCGTCCAGCATTTCGATTGCGGTCTCAACCCGAACCACCGCGACGCCGGTGGGATCCGCCACTGTCGTGGGGCCGCTCACCAGCGTCACATCACCCCCCAAAGCCGCAAGCGCCGCCGCGATCGCTGCGCCCTGCTTGCCCGAGGATCGGTTTGCGATATAGCGCACCGGATCGATCGGCTCATACGTCGGACCCGAGGTGACGACGAACTTTTTTCCCGAAAGCGGCCCCTCCGGCGCCTCGCTCAGTGTTTCCTCTATAGCGGCGAGGATTTCCTCCGGCTCCGCCATCCGGCCGGGGCCGTACTCGCCGCAAGCCATTTCTCCACGGTTCGGGCCAACCGTCAGAACACCGTCGCTGGCAAGCGTCGCCAGATTGCGCTGGGTCGCGGCGTGCTCCCACATTCGCACATTCATCGCTGGCGCGATCAGCACCCGCGTATCGGTAGCCATCAGCAGGGTGGAGGCGAGGTCGTTGGCGAAACCATTGGCCATCTTCGCCATCAGATCGGCGGTTGCCGGGGCCACGACGACCAGATCGGCGGCGCGAGAGAGCTGAATGTGACCCATCTCGGCTTCGTCGGTCAGGTCGAACAGGTCGCGATAGACCTTTTCGCCGGACAGGGACGAAAGAGACAGCGGGGTGACGAACTCTTCCGCCGCCCGCGTCGTGACGCAGGTGACGGAGGTCCCGCGCTCCTTCGCGCGGCGGATCAACTCCAGGCACTTATAGGCGGCGATTCCGCCGCCGATCACCAGAAGGATGCGCTTGCCCGCCAATTCACCAGACATTGACCGTCCTCTTCGTCAATTCAGGCGGAGTCGTAGTTTGCGAAGGGCGCGCGCGCAAGGCGGCCGCGCCTCAGACCGATTTGCGGGCCGTGCCGACAACCGCCTTTTTGGCGTCTTTCTGCAGGTTTCCCATATTGGTGTAGGCGGCGATGATCTTCTTGCCGTCGGCCGATTGCTTCATCGTTTTCAGGTCATAGGGGTTCATCGTCTTGAACGCGCGGTCATAGGGTGCCTTCGCCTTTTCGATCTGTTTCAGCGCCGCGTAAGCCTTGTCGAGCGAAGATTTGGCGGCGCCCTTGTCGCCCGCCTTGTTGGCTTTCAGCGCATCAATACACAGTTTTTTGGCGGCCTCGGCGGCCTTCTTGACGCCGTTATGCGCTTTCTGGACCAGCCGCAGATCGAAGGCGCGGTTGTCCGTCTCACCTGTGTCGCGGCCCTTGCGGTCGGCCTTGGTCATCTTGATTTCGATGGCGGCGATCTTTTCGAAGCCCTTGTACTCCTTCGCCGCCGTCCATTTCAGGATCGCCTCCATGCCGATGATGTGGTCTTCGAGCCCCTGCGCCTGATCGCCGATCTCCTTGGGCAGCTTCTCCATCTCGGCCAACGATTTGGAATCCTTGGGCAGCAGTTTGCGGGTCTTCTTTTTCTTGCGGGCGGCGACCTCTTTCTCGACCTTCTTTTTCAGGTCCATCAGGCTCTTTTTCGCCGTCCCGGCGGAGGACATGATTTTCTTGAGCGTCGCCTCTTCCTTGTTCATCGCTTTGTCGGCGGTGGCGACGGTTTTGAGCACCACTTTGACGTTCTTGTCCGTGATGAAATCCGCCAGCTTGTCGCCTGTCGCACCGCCATTCTTGGCTTCCTGCACCGCGCGGCCGATCTCCTTGGCCGACTCCATCATCATCTGCTTGTGATGCTCACGGTTGGTGGTGTGAACCTTGTAGTCGTTCTGGCACTTCTCCGCGGCCTTCTTCAGGGGCGCGAAGTCTTTTTTGAACTTGTCGAGTTCCTTGGACATCGAAGGCTCCTTGCGTGCTGAGTTCGATCGGACATGATTGGCGCGCCGATGGGGCGCGAGGGTTGTCGCCGAACCCTAGGCGCTTGGCGTCGCGAATAAAATCGAATTTTCGGCGCTTATGTTGAACTGACGACGATCAGCGCTGCAGCGGCGCCGATCGCCGCTGCGACGGCGAGCGCCAGCCATCCGCGCGGCGCACGGGTATCGGGTTCTGGCGCCGCTTCTTCTTCAGCCAGTTTAACCAGGAGATTTTCCGCGAGATCCGGTAGGCGAGGCGACAGACGGGCCAGCGCGATCATCGCCTGCTGCAGATCGCGCGCGACCGCCTTGGGGCCAAGGTTGTCCTTGATCCAGTCTTCGACGACTGGCTTGGCGGCGGTCCACATGTTCGAATTCGGGTCCAGGCTGCGCGCCACGCCCTCGACGACCACCATGGTGCGTTGAAGCAGAATCAGTTCGGTGCGGGTCTGCATGCCGAAACGTTCAGTCACGTCGAACAGATAGGCCAACACCCGCCCCATGGAGATGTGGCTGGCGTCCTGTCCGAAGATCGGCTCGCCGACCGCGCGCAGCGCCTGGGCAAACTCCTCGACATCCTTGTCCGCAGGGACGTATCCCGCTTCGAAATGCACTTCGGCGACGCGCTTGTAGTCCTTCTGCAGAAATCCGTAGAGGATCTCGGCGTAATAGCGGCGGGTCAGCGCGTCGATCCGGCCCATGATGCCGAAGTCGAGCGCGACGATGGTGCCGTCCTCAGCGACCTTCAGATTCCCCTGATGCATGTCGGCGTGGAAAAACCCGTCGCGCAGCGCATGACGCAGGAAGGTCTGGATCATGCCCTCGGCGAGTTTCGGCAGATCGTATCCCTTGGCCTTCAATTCCTTCAGGTCGCCCATCGGCGTGCCCGCGACCCATTCGGTGGTCATCACCCGACGGGCGGAGAGCGGCCACAACACGTCCGGCGCGTCGATGTTGGGATCATCCACGGAATTGGCGCGGTACTCCGAGGCCGCGGACGCCTCCAGCCGCAAGTCCATCTCCATGGTCACCACGCCGTCAAAATGCTCGATCACGGCGGTCGGGCGCAGCCGGCGGGAGTAGGGAACGAAAAACTCGATGACGCGCGCAGCGAAATAGAATGCGTCCACATCCTTGCGGAACTCGCGCTCGATCTCGGGGCGCAGCACCTTCACGGCGAGCTTGCGCCCCGTACCCTTTTCCGTCGCGGGATGCACTTGCGCTATCGAGGCTGCAGCGACCGCAGGTCCGAACTCAGAGAAGAGGGCGTCGACCTGCTGGCCCAGTTCTTTCTCAACGGTGGCGCGGGCCTCGGCGTCGCTGAAGGCCGGTAAACGGTCCTGCAACACACGCAACTCGCGCGACAACTCCTTTCCGGTCACATCGGGTCGGGTGGAGAGCACCTGCCCGAATTTCACATAAGCCGGCCCGAGCGCCTGCAAGGCGCGGGCGGCGGGCGGCAGTTCCGCCTCGCCCCTGTCGCCCAGAAACGCTACCGGTCGGGTGAACAGGCGGATCGCCAGACGCAGCCGGGTGGGCGCCTCGAACGCGTCCAGCACCGCGGGCATGGCGCCGGTGCGCTCCAGCGTCGCGCCGACGCGGCCGAGCCGCCAGAGATGCCGGATCGCGTGGATCATACGCTTAGAGCCGCCATCCGGAGTGAATCGCCGCGACACCCTGGCTGAGATTGCGGTACTTCACGCGCTCAAAGCCCGCGGCGCGGATCATGCCGGCGAATTTTTCCTGATCCGGGAACTTGCGGATCGATTCGACCAGATACTGATAGGACTCGCGGTCGCCCGCGACTAGCTCGCCCATCTTCGGAATGACGTTGAAGGAATAGAGATCATAGAGCTTCTGCAGCCCGTCATTGGGCAGCTGGCTGAATTCGAGACACAGGAACCGCCCGCCCGGCTTCAACACGCGATAGGCCTCGGTCAGCGCCTCCTCGATCCGCGTGACGTTACGGATGCCGAAGGCGATGGTGTAGGCGTCGAAACTGCGATCCTCGAAGGGGAGTTTCATCGCGTCGCCGCACACCCAGTCGAGCTTGGCCTCGATGCCTTTCTCCTCGGCGCGCCTGCGGCCCTCGGTCAGCATCGATTCGGTCATGTCGCAGACCGTGGCGTGGCCCTCGCCGTTCAACCGGTCGAGAAATCTGAACGAAATGTCGCCGGTGCCCCCTGCGACATCCAGCAGCTGCGTGCCGGGCTGCGGCGCCATCCAGTCGATCAGCGCATCCTTCCAGAGACGATGGATGCGCAGCGACATGACATCGTTCATCAGGTCGTATCGCGAGGCGACATTGGAGAAAACGCCATGCACGAGGCCGGCCTTTTCGCCCTCTCGCACCTCGCGAAAACCGAAATGGGTGGTGGAGTCGGAACTTGCTTCGTCGGTCATGGCGGGCAAACTAACGCGCTATGCCAGCGGCTTCCATGGGATTTGGGGCCGACTTCAATCAAATGTCGAAAGGTCGCGATGCCCGAACTTCCTGAAGTCGAGACGGTCCGGCGGGGTCTGGAGCCGGTGATGGAAGGCAAGCGCCTGTCCCGCGTGATCCAGCGGCGGCCCGATCTGAGATGGCCGTTGCCAGAGCGGTTCGCAGCCCGTCTGACCGGGCGGCGGATCGGCGCACTGCGGCGGCGCTCGAAGTATCTGCTCATTGATCTTGACCGGGATGAGACGCTCATCATCCATCTTGGTATGTCCGGGCGGTTGCTGATCGGCGGCGGGACGCTGGGCGAGTTTCATCATGGCGCGGCGGGAGACTCGGATTTCGGCGAGGGCAAGCACGATCATATCGTCTTCGACATGGAGGGCGGCGTGCGGGTGGTTTTCAACGACGCCCGCCGATTCGGGGCGATGGACCTCTGGCCGACCGCTGATCTCGACGCACACAAGCTGCTCGCGAGCCTCGGGCCGGAGCCGCTTGGCAACGCGTTCAACGACGACTATCTCGCCAATCGGCTAAACGGCCGCCGCACGCCGATCAAGGCGGCGCTTCTGGATCAGCGTATCGTGGCGGGGCTTGGCAATATCTATGTCTGCGAGGCGCTGCACCGGTCGGGGATCTCGCCGAAGCGGCTGGCCGGATCGATCTCCAAGCCCCGCATTTCGGCCCTTTCCACGGCGATTCGCGACACTCTGGTGGATGCGATCGCGGCGGGCGGTTCATCCTTGCGCGACTATCGTCAGGCAGATGGAGAGCTGGGTTATTTCCAGCATTCATTCAGGGTATACGGACGGGAAGACGCGCTGTGCCGGACCGACAATTGCGACGGGACCATTCGTCGTATTTCGCAATCCGGCCGCTCCAGTTTTTACTGTCCGAATTGTCAGCGTTGACCTTTTGCGCGGTTGATCGACCTCGGGCGATCCGCTAAGCCGCGCTCCGGACTTAAAATACCGAGGCAGCCGCAATGGCCTATGAGACCCTGATCGTTGAGACCCGCGACCGCGTGGGCGTCATCCAACTGCACCGACCGGACGCGATGAACGCCCTCAACAAGCAGTTGATGGATGAACTATCGGATGCGCTGAGCAAATTCGACGAGGATGATGCGATCCGCGCGATCGTGCTGGCCGGTTCGGACAAGGCTTTCGCCGCCGGCGCCGACATCAAGGAGATGCGCGAAAAGAGTTTCGTCGACGCCTATCGCGAGGATTTCATCACCGCGAACTGGGAAGCGGCGGCCAAAACCCGCAAGCCGATCATCGCCGCCGTTTCGGGTTATGCGCTGGGCGGCGGATGCGAATTGGCGATGATGTGCGATTTCATCTACGCGTCTAACACGGCGAAGTTCGGGCAGCCGGAGGTCTCGATCGGCGTCATGCCCGGCGCGGGCGGCAGCCAGCGTCTGGCGCGCTTCGTCGGCAAGTCCAAGGCGATGGAGATGTGCCTGACCGGGCGGTTCATGGGCGCGGAGGAAGCCGAGCGCTCGGGCCTGGTCAGCCAGGTGTTCCTGGTCGACGATCTGATGAACGAGGCGCTGGCCACAGCGGCCAAGATCGCTGAAATGCCGCCGATCGCCGTACTGGCGATCAAGGAATCGGTCGATCGCGCTTTCGAGACCACGCTTAGTGAGGGAATCAGGTTTGAGCGGCGACTGTTTCACGCGCTGTTCGCGACCGAGGATCAGAAAGAGGGCATGGAGGCCTTTGTCGACAAGCGCAAGGCGCAGTTCAGCGGTCGCTGACGGGCGGTCTCGACACAGTGGTTCGCCCTTTTGGCGCAAGCGCTTTTCCGCCTTGACGGTTTGGGGGCGCGACAGTATAGACGCGGCCTGTTTTCAACACGCTTGGGACGAGATCACATGGCCAACTCGCCATCAGCAAAGAAGCGCGTTCGCCAGATCGCGCGCCGCACCGAAGTCAACACCGCGCGACGCAGTCGCGTGCGCACCTATGTTCGCGCAGTTGAAGAGGCAATCGCCGCCGGCGACGCCGACAAGGCGAAGGAGGCGCTGCGCGCCGCCCAGCCCGAAATCATCCGCGGCGCAAACAAAGGCGTAATGCACAAAAACGCCGCCAGCCGGAAAGTTTCCCGCCTGGCCCGCCGCGTCAAGGCGATCAGCGCCTGACACGCTTTCTGCGCGCCGCAACCGGCGGCGCCAAATCGCCAGCCGACACAAAACTGTCACGAATCGCGATTTTGGGGATTGCAGGGGCGCGCCCCGCTTTCGTATCCTAGGGCCGTGTCTGACGATCGACGCGATTCCAATCCGCGCTGACAAAGACTGCCAAAATTTTTTGAAATACGAAGGTGCCTAATAGGCGTCACGGCTAATGGTGTGCGTAAGTATTCGAGATTCTCGTTCTTGCGCGTTTATTTGGTCTATATTTTCCAAGGCGCGGAACAGCCGAAAGTTTTCTTCGAATACGCGTTGCGGCGAATCATTGGCCTGAGTAGCTTCGGGCACAGCGGGGCGAAAGGCGGGGCGACGTGGCGATCCAGGGCGTTGAGAGCGGTGTGGTGGTGACGGAAGTTGATCCTTCAACTTCGTTTCAGAATCTCAGCTCCAATTCCGATGTTTTGCTGATCGATGTGCGCACCCGCGCCGAATGGGCGTTTGTGGGCGCGCCGGACATTTCCGAGCTTGGCAAACGCCTGATCCTGATCGAATGGCGCCGGTTTCCGACCATGGAGGTCAACGGCGAATTTGTTGAAGACGTCGGTAGAGCTGTCGCCTCGGCCGGCGTCGAGCCGAAAGAACTGCACTTCATTTGCCGGTCCGGCGCCCGCTCGATGGAGGCGGCGCAGAGTGTCGCCAAGGCGTGGAGCGCCGCGGGCCGATCTGTCACTTGCGTAAATGTAGCCGAGGGTTTTGAGGGAGATTTAGACGCTGACGGCCGACGTGGCGGCCTGAACGGTTGGAAGGCGCACGGCCTTCCATGGCGCCAGAATTAAATTAAAAGCGTGCTTCGCCATTGTACGGCTGGGCGCGTCGGAGGAAGCGGGCATGAGTGAGAACGCGTCTGAGCAAAGCGTAGCCGGCGGCGAGGCTGCGGCGGCGACAACAAGTTCGGCTTCGGGCGGTTTTGAGCCCGCCGCGCTTCAGGCGATGTGGGCCGACACCAGCGGTCTGTTGAAGAAATCACTCGGCAAGGGCGCTTATGAAAGCTGGATCGCGCCGCTTTCCCTGACCGACATCAGCGACGGCCTTGCGCGGATCGCCGCGCCGACGCCGTTCATGCGCAACTGGGTGGCGACGCAGTATTCGGACGCGGTTCGGCGCGCGCTGGCGGCGGCCGATCCCCGGATTGAGCGGGTCGAGTTCGAAGCCGCTGATCAAAAGCCTGAGAAATCGCCGGAGCCGGCAAACCCGTCCGCCGCCCCTGGTTCGGCGAACGTCGCCAAGCCGCACGCCGCCTCTGGCGCGGGCGGATCGGATTCTCTTCCCTCGTCGCCCCTGGATGTCCGATTCACGTTCGACAGTTTCGTGGTCGGTAAGCCCAACGAGTTGGCGCACGCCGCCGCGCGCCGGGTCGCGGAATCGGGCGATGTGACATTCAATCCGCTGTTCCTCTATGGCGGCGTGGGACTTGGTAAAACCCATCTGATGCACGCCATCGCTTGGGAGCTGAGCCAGCGCCACGCGAACCGTCGGGTGCTCTATCTCTCCGCAGAGCAGTTCATGTACCGGTTCGTGCAGGCGCTCAGATATCGAGACACGATCAGCTTCAAACAACAGTTCCGCTCGGTCGACGTGCTGATGGTCGATGATGTGCAGTTCATCGCCGGCAAGGATTCGACCCAGGAAGAATTCTTCCACACGTTCAACGCCCTGATCGATCAGTCCAAGCAGATCGTGATCTCGGCCGACCGCAGCCCGAACGAGATCGACGGGTTGGAGGAGCGCATCCGGTCCCGCCTGCAATGGGGGTTGGTGGTGGATATCCACCCCACCGATTATGAGTTGCGCCTCGGTATTCTTCAGGCCAAGGCGGAGACCGTCGCCGCCAGCAATCCCGGCGTGAATATCGACGCCAAGGTGCTGGAGTTCCTGGCGCATCGGATATCGTCGAACGTCCGGGTGCTGGAGGGCGCGCTGACCCGGCTGGTCGCCTTCGCCACCTTGGTGGGCCGGCCGATCGATCTGGATATGGCGCAGGAGTGTCTGGCGGATATTCTTCGGGCCTCCGACCGCAAGGTCACCGTGGATGAGATCATCCGCAAGTGCTGCCAGCACTACAATATCCGTATGACCGATATGCTGTCGCCGCGCCGCGCCCGCGCCGTGGCGCGTCCGCGTCAGATCGCGATGTATCTGTCCAAGATGCTGACTCAGCGCTCGCTGCCCGATATCGGGCGCAAGTTCGGCGGACGGGACCACACGACCGTGTTGCACGCCGTTCGCAAGATCGAGCAATTGTGCGAAACGGATTCGGGGATGGCCGAGGATATAGAGCTTTTGCGCCGTATGCTGGAGGCGTAAGGCGGCGCCTGCGGCCATCCGGCCGCTTCAAACTCGAATCAGGGTTTGACCCGCGCGATCTGACGGGTACTGTCGCTTTCCCTGAAAAAATAACGCGTCCTGCCCATGTGGCGCGGCGTCGAGTGGGTGGCCACAAATGAAAGTCAGCATAGAGCGCAGCGCACTGCTGAAGGCGATGAGCCGGGCCCAGGGGGTCGTGGAGCGGCGGAACACCATTCCCATTCTCTCCAACGTGCTTCTTGAGGCGTCGGGAGGCGAGATTTCGCTTCGGGCCACTGATCTGGATATCGAGGTGATCGAGACGATCCCGGCAATGGTGGAGCAGGCGGGCGCGACCACCGTCGCAGCCCATACGTTGCACGAGATCGTGCGCAAGCTTCCTGACGGCTCGGATGTGTCGCTTTTCTCAGATGAAGGTGGCGGACGGCTGGAGGTCGAGGCCGGGCGGTCGCGATTTTCGCTCGCGACATTGCCACGTGAAGATTTCCCGATGATGGCGTCCAGCGAGTACGACGTTTCCTACAAGGCGAAGGCGCCGGAGTTCAGGCGACTGTTCGACAAGTCGAAATTCGCAATTTCGACCGAGGAAACCCGCTATTACCTCAACGGCGTCTATCTGCACGTGGCCGAGGATGAGGGCCGGAAAGTCCTGCGCGCCGTGGCGACGGACGGGCATCGGTTGGCGCGCGTCGACGCCGCTGTGCCAGATGGCGCCGACGCATCCCCCGGCGTGATCGTGCCCCGCAAGACGGTCGGCGAGTTGCGCAAGCTTCTCGAAGACGATGAGGCCGAGATCGAGGTATCGGTTTCCGAGACCAAGATCCGGTTCAGCGGCGATGGGCTAATCCTGACCTCGAAGGTGATCGATGGCACGTTCCCGGACTATTCGCGGGTGATCCCCAGCGGCAACACCAAGCGGCTGGAGGTGGATGCGGCCGCCTTTGCGCAGGCCGTGGATCGGGTTGCGACGGTCTCGTCCGAGCGGTCCCGCGCCGTCAAGCTGGCGCTGGATCAGGATCGGCTGTCGCTCAGCGTCAATGCGCCGGACAGCGGTTCGGCGACGGAGGAACTGGCGGTCGGCTATGACGACGATCCGCTGGAGATCGGGTTCAATGCGAAATACCTGCTCGAAATCGCCGGGCAAGTGGATCGAGAGAATGCGGTTTTCATGTTCGACGACGCGTCCCGCCCGACCGTTGTGCGCGAGGGCGACGATCTGGGCGCGGTCTATGTGGTGATGCCGATGCGCGTCTAGGGCGCTGGCGGGACGGCCGAATTGGCTGCCGATTCTGATATCGAAGACAGAAATTCGCCCGACGCCTTGCGTGTCGGAGAGCTGACTCTTTCGCATTTCCGATCGTGGAAAACGCTTGCGCTTTCCCCTGCCGGACGTTCCGTGGCGTTTTACGGACCGAACGGATCGGGCAAGACAAATGTGTTGGAGGCGATCTCGCTTTTGTCGCCCGGCCGGGGTCTGCGTCGCGCGCCGTTGGCCGAGATGGCCCGCGCGCCGGAGGCGATCGGCTGGCGCGTGACGGCGACGCTGAAGGGCGCTGGTGCGGGTGTCGAGTTGGCGACCTCGGTCGATTTTCGAGAGGGAGCGCGCCGCCATGTCCAGATTGATGGTGCAGCGCAGCCGCAGGCAGCCCTGGGGCGACTGGTGCGGGTGCTATGGCTCACGCCTGCTATGGATCGACTCTGGGCCGGGGCGGCGGCGGACAGGCGCGCGTTTCTGGACCGGGCGACGCTCTCTTTCGACCCGGGCCATGCCGAGCGCAGTCTCGCCTATGACAAGGCGATGCGGGAGCGAAACCGGTTGCTGAGGGAGGGGAGATTCGATCCTTCATGGCTTTCAGCGCTCGAATCACAGATGGCCGAATCGGGCGCGGCGCTGGCTCTGGCGCGCGCGGATTGCGCGCATCGGATGATGCTCGCGCAGCGCGATGCTAAAACATTGTTTCCAAAGGCGGAAATCGCTATTCTGGGCCCCATGGAGGATCGCTTGGCGGAGGTGATTCGGGCTGGCGGTGACGCCGATTCGGAATCCCTTGAAATCGCTGAGGAATTTAGCGCCGCGCTGGCGGGATCGCGGATGCGCGATGCGGCGGCGGGGCGCACTCTGGACGGTCCGCACCGCAGCGACCTTCAAGCGGTGTTCGCGGCGAAGGGTCAGGCGGCGCATCTCAGCTCGACCGGCGAGCAAAAGGCGCTGCTGATCAGCCTCGTGCTGGCCAATGCACGGGCGCTGACGGAGGGAGAAGGCGCGCCGATCCTGCTGCTGGACGAGGTGGCGGCGCATCTGGACGCGGATCGCCGCGCGTCGCTTTACGCGGAGATCGCGGATCTCGGCGCGCAGGCCTGGATGACGGGCACGGGGGCGGAGTTGTTCGAGGCGCTGGGCGAGGGCGCTCTGAAGGCGGAAGTCGCTGAAGGGCCGGACGGCTCAATGATGAGGGAGGCGGAGACGTGATCACCGCGATGAGCATGGCGCAGAACCCGATGGCTACAATGGCCCAGGGATGGACCGCCGCTTTCGAACAGGGGCTGGGCTTCTGGATGCATCAGAACCGGGTCTGGGCCGAAGCGATGCGCGCGTCGGCGAATGTCTCGGTCGGCGACATCACCATCTATTTGCCGTTCGGTCAGGGCTTCTCGCAGGATATCGACCCGCGCACCAACTGGGGCTGGATGACCGGGGCCGCCACGGTCTGGCCCGAGATCGAAGAGCAGATCGTCCGCCGTGCCGCCAGCTATGGCGTGCAGTTGGACAAGATCAGCGCGCTGCTCCTGGATATCGCGGAGCATGTGCCGGAGGCGGACGCGGAAAAGCGCGCCGATCTTGAGGAGCTGGCGCGCAAAATCGAGAACGTAAAGCAAGAACACGGCAGGATCTGAGCAGATGTCGGACGACAACAATCAGGACACCCCCGAGACGCCGCAGAAAGGCGACTACGGCGCGGACTCCATCAAGGTCCTGAAAGGGCTGGAGGCGGTGCGCAAGCGTCCGGGCATGTATATCGGCGACACCGATGACGGGTCCGGCCTGCATCACATGGTCTATGAGGTGGTGGACAACGCCATCGACGAGGCGCTGGCGGGCCATTGCGACACGGTGCGGGTGACGCTGCACGCCGACAACTCGGTCTCGGTCAGCGACAATGGCCGCGGGATCCCGACCGAGATTCACCCCGAGGAGGGCGTCTCGGCGGCCGAGGTCATCATGACCCAGCTGCATGCGGGCGGAAAGTTCGACCAGAACTCGTACAAGGTCTCCGGCGGCCTGCACGGCGTCGGCGTCTCGGTCGTCAATGCGCTCAGCGACTGGCTGGAGTTGCGCATCTGGCGCGACGGCAAGGCCCATTACGTAAAGTTCGAGGGTGGAGAGACCGTCGAGCCGCTGAAAGAGACCGGCCCGGCGGGCGAGTCGAAGGGTAGCGAGGTTCGGTTTCTCGCCTCAACGAATACGTTCTCGAACACCGACTACAGTTTCAAGACGCTGGAGCACCGGTTGCGTGAGCTCGCGTTCCTGAATTCCGGCGTTGTCATCGTGTTGCGGGATGAGCGGCATGCGGAGCCGGTGGAAGAGACTCTGTTCTACGAAGGCGGTGTTGAAGCCTTCGTGCGCTATCTCGACCGCTCAAAGCATCCGCTGATAGATGCGCCGATAACCGTTCAGGGAGAGAAAGACTGCATCTCCATCGACGTCGCCATGTGGTGGAATGACGGCTATCACGAGAACGTCCTCGCCTTCACCAACAACATTCCCCAGAAGGATGGCGGCACGCATCTGGCCGGGTTCCGGGGCGCGCTGACTCGTACGATCAACGCTTATGCGGCATCTTCCGGTTTGGCGAAGAAGGAAAAGGTCTCGCTTTCCGGCGATGATGCGCGAGAGGGGCTGACCTGCGTGTTGTCGGTGAAAGTGCCGGACCCGAAATTCTCCAGCCAGACCAAGGACAAGCTCGTCTCATCAGAGGTGCGGCCCACGGTCGAGAGCCTGATGAATGAAAAGCTGGCCGAGTGGTTCGAGGAGAACCCCGCCGAGGCGCGCATGGTCGTCGGCAAGATCGTCGAGGCGGCGGTGGCGCGCGAGGCAGCGCGAAAGGCGCGCGAGCTGACTCGGCGCAAAACCGCCCTGGACGTGAATTTCCTGGCGGGCAAGCTGAAGGACTGTTCTGAGAAGGACCCCTCCAAGACCGAATTGCTGCTGGTCGAGGGCGACAGCGCCGGCGGATCCGCCCAGCAAGGCCGCGACCGGTCCACCCAGGCGGTGCTGCCATTGCGCGGCAAGATCCTGAATGTTGAGCGCGCGCGCTTCGACAAGATGCTTTCAAGCCAGGAGATCGGCAATCTGGTGATGGCGCTGGGCACCGGCATTGGCCGCGACGAGTTCAATCTCGAAAAATTGCGGTACCACAAGGTCATCATCATGACCGATGCGGATGTCGATGGCGCCCATATCCGCACGCTGCTTTTGACGTTCTTCTACCGTCAGATGCCCTCGCTGATCGAAGACGGGCATCTCTATATTGCGCAGCCGCCGCTCTACAAAGTCGCGCGCGGCAAGTCCGAGGTGTATCTGAAGGACCAGCGCTCGCTGGAAGATTACCTGATTGAGCAGGGCTCGGATGGTGCGACGTTGACGCTCGCTTCCGGCTCCCAAATCGCCGGACCGGACCTCTTACGTGTGGTGGGTGAGGCGCGCCGGGCCAAGCAGATCCTTGCGAACTTCCCGCCGCATTATCCGCGTTTCGTCATCGAGCAGGCGGCGATCTCCGGCGTGTTCCGCCGCCGCCCTGAATCCGAGACCGAGGAAGCCTGGTCGGGCGGATTGCTGCGTCTGCCTGCGGCTGAGGCCGCCGCCAATGTCGCGGAGCGGCTGGACGCTATCGCGCCGGAGACCGAGCGCGGCTGGACCGGCGAGGCGGCGGAGGATGGCGGTATGCGCTTCACACGCACGTTGCGCGGCGTCGCCGAGACGCGGGTGATCGACGCGGCTGCTTGCCGGTCGTCAGAGGCTCGTCGATTGGCTGACATAGCTGATGCAATGAAAGAGGTGTACGAAGCGACCGCCTCGCTTTCGCGCAAGGAAAAGACCACGGCGATCCGCGCGCCGTCCGAGTTGCTCGACGCGGTGATGGCGGAGGGCGAGCGAGGCCTTTCCCTGCAACGCTATAAAGGGTTGGGCGAAATGAACGCCGACCAGTTGTGGGAGACGACACTGGATCCCGAGGCGCGTACGCTGTTGCAGGTCAAGATCGACCACATGGACGAGGCGGACGAGATTTTCACGAAGCTGATGGGCGATGTGGTGGAGCCCCGCCGCCAGTTTATTCAGGAGAATGCGCTGAGTGTGGAGAATCTGGATACCTAGCGATGCGCTAGTCGCCCAAGTTTACGGCGACGATACCAGGCGCGATCACGGCGACTGATCCTGGAGCGGGATAAACGGGTTCAATCGCATCTAATTTGCCCCAGTATTCATTGCATAGGCGGACGCTGTGTTCATAGCGATCTCCCCAGGCGCGCCACGCCGGTCTTTGAAACTGTTCAGGCGGAGTGATCGCGGCTAGGACGCGACTGTCGCAGACTCGCGCCTCGGCACCGGCCAAGGCTTGCAGCCTGAATTCCAGGGTAATCGGTTCGTTCATCGCACGGAGTTCCGAACGGTTGGCGGCATTTCCCCGGATCAGGATGATTTCCGCCTCTGGCGAGATACGCTCGATTTCGACCGCCATTAAGCGAGTTTCAGTTTGAAATTCGCTTAAGGCGGGCGGATAGCTCAGGCGCCAGCCCACCAATCCGGCCGCCAGAAGTGCGACGCCCGCCAGGAGGCCTGCTTTCCTGCCAATCGCACCATGTCCAGTTGCGAGGGCCACAAACAGAACGACAAAAGCCCAGGCAAACCCAGTGGCGCGTGGAGGCAGCTGCGCACCGGTGACAACAACTTGTGCTGCGAGAATTAAGACCGACAGCGAGGCGCCAGCGATCATCGCGTTCACCCAAATCGGGCGGGATGGCCGAATGTATGCTGCGCCTAGCAGCGGCAGGGAGATGGTCATGGCCGCGGCCGCCCAGTTCAGCGCGTCGTTTGAGCTATGCTCCACAAACGCGGGACTCAAGGCCTTGAGGTTCCGCAGCGCTGACGAGAAATCCATCAATTGCGCCTGCTCGCGCCAGTCAGCCAGCGCGATTCCAAAATGGCCATGCGCTATGGCATTGAGGGAAAACGCCATAACAATACCCGAAGCGTAGCCGCCCACAAATGCGATAAGCGCCTTTATAAGTCCAGACAGGCTGGACCCTGCGCAGCCCATAGACATGGCAAACATCAAAAAGATGAAAGCGCTGCCTGGGTAAGTAAGGAAGCAAACCGCGGTAGCAAAGAAAATGACGGTTCTCCGGGCGTTCTCATCGACTTTGCGAAGGGCGATCACCGAGATGAACAGAACAAGATGCGCCGCCAAAATGGTATTGAACCAAAGGGCGAGTCCAGCGATCTGCGGCGTTGCTGCGAGGGCGCAAGAGTATATCAAAAATCGTGTTGTCTCTTCGGTGGGCGAGATGACCGTGGATACAGTCACAGATGCGGCGGCCGACCAAATCAATAGATGTAGAGCAAACCCAAAGACCGGTGTCAGAAAGGGGCGCCAGTTTGTCCAGGCGTAGTTTCCCCAACGCCCTTCCTCCAAAGTTTTTGAGTAGAAAAGATCGGGAAAAGGGAAGAAGGCGAGATAGTCGTCGTTTCGGATGAATGGGTCTTGAAACCAATCCAGCGTGATCAAATAGATCAAAAGCATGAAGCACAGAGCCGGCGAAGCGATCAGCGCCAGGTTCTTGACGGTGCCGAGGGTCTTTGCGGAGTTATTCGACATATGGCCCTAAGCGGCCCGTCACTTGAACAAGTGCTTTTTGATCTCAGGATTCTCTTTTCGCCACATCACGTTGTCCAGAAAGTAGTGGTGGATGTTGATGAACACCGAGAACAGCAGGATGAACAGCGTCGGGCCGTAAAGCGCTTCGTTGTACTCGACATAGTAGTCGAGGAAAGTCGGGATTACTGTGAACGCGCAGCCCCCCAGCACTATGCCAATAAAAACGAACTTCGCGAATTCGAACCGCGGCCGGCTGAGCACCAGCAGTCCGTTGAACAACGTTACGTCGTCATGCTCGAACTTCGCATCCGTTTCGTTCAGCTTGTAGCGCCATACGACCGCTAGATACTGCAGAGAATGGAAAACCGGAACCACGATCAGCAGCAGAACGTCGATCTGCGCCACGACCATCCATACATAGATCGAAGTGGCGTAGGCGAGCAGTCCGTTCAGCGGCAGCTTGCCGCCCGATGTCATCTTCTTGCGCGCCACTACGATCAGCGATGCAACGCCTGTTGTCGCCATGACCGCCGCGCTGAGCAGATAAATCCACTCCGGCGTGCCGATGGTAAAAAACTGCAGGCCGTAAAGGTCGCTCGCAGCGATCTCCCGGTTCGCCAGCATCCAGGAAAAAATCCATGTGGCGATGCCGTTATAGCGCAGCAGCAGCTTTTCCTTGTCGTTGAAGAAGGCGCGCTTCATCACCGATTCAACGATCAGAATGCCGTAGCCTTGCTTGACGTAGTGCCAGCCGACGAAGAACAGCATCGCGTTGATCGACTGGCCGAGCAGAACAGGATCGCTTTGCGACGTCGCGTAGATAAAGAAACCGATGATGATGATCGGAACAACAATGCCAGCGAAAACATACCGAATCGCAAGCCCGCTTTTGAGGTTCTTGGCTGAGATCTTCTCTTTGTAATTGCTGTAAAAAATCTGGTACGAGTTCATGAAATGCGGGTTGTTTATAAAGTGGGAAAACATGACAACCGCCACCAAGGCGGATAGCTTGTATTCCTCCGAAGGGACCGCGAGAAGCACGATCAGGATCGGCAACGAACCACCGCCCAGGCAGATAAAATCCACAAATGAGCTGAACAGATATCCGCTTCTTTGCCGGAGCGGGTCGAGCTTAAGCGAAGCGCCTGCGTCTGTGTGCGACATGATGAACCTACGCGACTAACTTACACCATTATGAATCAGACGTCGTGAATTACAACCCGCAGCGATGACGTCCTGCGCCGATTGAGCCAAGAGAGTGACCAACCAGACTTGTGCGCTTGGAAAGTCTGGACATTTGACGCAGTTCTCTGTCCAAGTCAGGAAACAAAGGGAGGATCGCGCCATGTCAGAGCTCGCAAAACCACTGCCACAGTACCTGGTCGATCGATATCGCAGTTGGAAGACGCTTCGATTTGAGGAAAACAAGGCATGGTTCGCACGCCTCGCCACCGAGGGGCAGCGCCCGCGGGCGATGGTTGTCAGCTGCTGTGACAGCCGCACAGAGACTGTCAGGATGTTTTGCGCAGAGCCCGGCGATCTGTTCGTCGTGCGCAACGTCGCCAATATCGTGCCGCCCTATGCGCGAGATCAGGCGCATCATGGCACGTCGGCCGCGGTCGAGTACGCTCTGACGGTTCTGAGAGTCGCCAATATCGTCGTCATCGGTCATTCAAAATGCGGTGGCGTGGCCGCTTGCCACGACATGTGCTCTGGCGAGGCGCCGGAGCTGATGGAAGAGGACAGCATCATCGGTCGCTGGGTGGACCTTCTTAACCCAGCCTATGAGCGTGTCGCGAAGCTTGACTTAACGCGCGAAGAGAAAATTACGCAGCTGGAGCATGAAGGCGTGATCAACTCTCTGAATAACCTGGCGACCTTCCCATGCGTGCAGGAAGCGCTGGAGAAAGGCGAACTCGCGATTCACGGCGCGTGGATCAATATCGAGACCGGTTTCATTGAGGTCTATAACGCCGAAACGAAAGCCTTTGCGCTGATCTGACTACGGCTCACGAGACTGTGAGTTCCAAACACCGTTCGCGTGACCTAGCGTCCGGCGGGTCGATACAACCACCGGTAAATGGAATCTGAATATGACAACCAGTCGGTACAAAATTCGTCTGGGCGCTTGTGCGCTCGCTTTCTCACTTGTCGCGCCGACGGTGGCGATGTCGCAGGATGCGGGCGAAGGCGCGATCAAGGCCCGGCAGGGATATATGCAACTGGCGGAATTCACTGTCGGTCCGCTGTTTGGAATCGCCAAGGGCGAGATGCCGTACGATGCTGAGCAGGCGAAGGCCATTGCAGCCAATTTGCAGGCGCTAACCAAATATAACGGCTCCGGCGCGTGGATTCCCGGAACGTCCAAGACTGACATGCCCGGCAAGACCCGCGCCAAAACGGCGATCTGGGAAGATGGCTCCAAGTTCGGCCCGACCTTTGGAGAATATGTGGCCAACGTCAATAACTTGGTCGCGCAGGCCGGCGAGGGTCAGGAGGCGTTGGCCGCGGCGGTTTCCGAAGTCGGCAAATCCTGCGGCGCTTGCCACAAGGCGTTCCGCGCCAAGGAATTCTAAGCGTTCCGAACGTCGCTTGCCTGCGCCGCCTCACATCAGTAGTTCAATCTGAACTAGAGGCGGCGCATGTTGATCCGCATCATGAGCGCGGATCTGGACGGAAAGCGAAAATATGAAAAGTGTTAGTTGGCTGCGTCGCGCGGCCTTGGCCGGTCGCCTGCTATGTCTGGCCGTGTTGTTCGCGGGGCCGGCTCAGGCGCATGATGATCTGAATATTCTGGCACGGCAGGGGTTGATGGCGGCGCTGCAACTCGACGCAGGCGCGCTTTATGCGATGGCCAAGGGTGAGGCTGAGTACGATGCGGATGTGGCCGTCGCGCGCGCGGCAAAGCTGAAGCTAGTCGCCAGCTATGATTTTGAAGCGCTGTTCCCGGACGGAACTTCGAGAGACGACATGTCCGGCAAGACCCGCGCGAAGGCGGAAATCTGGACGGCGCCCGAGAAGTTCGAGCAAGGGCTGTCTGTAATGAGGTCGTCGATCGATAAAGTCTCAGCCAGCGCCGGTTCGGGCGCGGAGAAACTCAGCGCGGCGGTTGTCGAAATGGGAAAAAACTGCGGCGGATGCCACAAAGCGTTTCGCTCTAGGGATGAACACTAGGGCGCAGCGCCAATCGCTGGATTGAGGGGGCGGCGAATAATGAAGCGTGTTTCGATGGCTCTGATTAGCCTTGCGATCGTCGCCGGGGTTGGTTTTTGGACCGTCACCTCCCCGCAGATCCTTTCCTTGGATGACTTGCCCGATCATCAAGCCGATCCGGAGCATGGCAAGTACATGTTTCACGCCGCGGGCTGCTCCTCCTGCCATGCGGCCCCCGGCGCCAAGGGCGAGGACAAGCTGAAACTGGCGGGCGGCTTGGAGTTCAGGACGGAGTTCGGAACATTCGTCGCGCCCAATATCTCCCCCGACCCTTCGGCGGGGATCGGCGGCTGGTCGGATTTGGACTTCGTCAACGCCGTCGCGCGTGGCGTCTCGCCCGACGGCGCGCATTACTATCCCGCATTTCCCTACACCTCGTATCGGCGCATGGCGCTGACCGACATTCTGGATCTGAAGGCCTATCTCGACACACTGCCCAAGGTGGCGGAGGCGGCGCCGGCGCATGATCTGCCGTTTCCATTCCGGCTGCGCCGGGGGCTGGGGCTGTGGAAACTGGCCTTTATGGAGTATGCGCCATTCGCCCCTGATCCGGCGGCGAGCGCCGAGGTCAATCGCGGCGCCTATCTTGTCAACGGGCCGGGCCATTGCGGCGAGTGCCACACGCCGCGCAATCTTCTTGGCGGGACGCTGTCCGAGCACGCCTTCGCCGGCGCGAAGGAGGCGGATGGCGATGACACGGTTCCGAACATCACAATGCATATCGATGGCATCGGCGAATGGACGGCCGGAGACATAAAGGCGGCGCTCAAGACCGGAATATTGCCGGAGTTCGAGAATTTCGGCGGGTCGATGATCGCGGTGCAGGAGAACATGGCCAAGCTGACTGATGCGGATCGCGAAGCGATCGCGCTCTATCTTTTGTCTTTGCCGCCAAAGCCGGATTACGTGACGCCGAAATGAAAAGGGCGCCCCGCTTGGGACGCCCTAATTCTTCGCCCGAGACGGCGATCAGCCTTTTTTCAGAACCCTGCGACCGACAAGCTCGGCGATCTGCACTGCGTTCAGCGCCGCGCCCTTGCGCAGATTGTCGCTGACGCACCACAGGCTGAGCGTGTTGTCCGCCGTCGGATCCGTGCGCAGGCGCGAGATGTAGGTGGCGTATTCGCCGACGCATTCGACCGGGGTGACATAGCCCGTGTCCTCGCGCTTATCGACCACCATGATCCCCGGCGCCTGGCGTAGAATCTCGCGCGCCTCATCCTCGTCCAGCGGCTCCTCGAATTCGATATTCACCGCTTCGGAATGGCCGACGAAGACCGGCACGCGCACGCAGGTGGCGTGGACCCTGATCTTCGTATCGACGATCTTCTTGGTCTCGGCGACCATCTTCCATTCTTCCTTGGTCGAGCCGTCCTCCATGAAGACGTCTATATGGGGAATGACGTTGAAGGCGATCTGCTTGGTGAAGGTCGCGGGATCCACCTCCTGACCCGGTACGAACATGCCGCGGGTCTGGTTCCAGAGCTCATCCATGCCGCCTTTGCCGGCGCCAGACACCGACTGATAGGTGGAGACGACGACGCGCTTGATCCGCGCCCGGTCATGCAGCGGTTTCAGCGCGACCACCATCTGCGCGGTGGAGCAGTTGGGGTTGGCGATGATGTTCTTCTTGGCATAGCCCTCAACCGCATCCGGGTTCACCTCCGGCACGATCAGCGGAATGTCCGGGTCGTAGCGGTAGAGCGAGGAGTTATCGATGACGATCGCGCCCGCCGCCGCCGCCTTCGGCGCGTAGGTCTTGGTCGGGCCAGAGCCGATGGCGAACAGCGCCATATCCACGCCAGTGAAGTCGAACGTGTCGATGTCGAGGGTCTTCAGCGTCTGGTCGCCATAGCCGACCTCGGTTCCCTGAGAGCGGCGCGAGGCGAGCGCGATGACTTCATCGGCGGGAAACTCGCGCTCGGCGAGGATGTTCAGCATTTCGCGGCCCACATTACCCGTGGCGCCGGCGACGGCGACTCGATAACCCATTTTCTCCGTCCTTGATGGGATGATTGACCGGCGCGATGTAGCGGCTTTCTTTGGGAAGTAAAAGGGGCGGACGCGGTCGGTTGGAGATTCCGGCCGGTCTGGCGTAGAGTCGCCATAGTCAGAACGGTTTAACCGTTCGGTGGATCAGAGGGGCGCCTCAATGGCTGGCATCGCAAGCCGTCTCGCCGCCGTAGCCTGCGCCGTTATTGCGCAGGTCTTTCCCGCCGCCATCGCCGGCGAGGCGAACGTATTGGGCGTCAAAGCCTCCGAGAACGGGGGAAACTGGCGTTTCGACGTCACGGTCGAGCATGGCGATGAGGGGTGGGATCACTATGCCGACGCGTGGCAGGTGGTTGGGGCGGACGGAACTGTTTATGGCGAACGCGTGCTCTTGCATCCGCACGAGACCGAGCAACCCTTCACACGCTCGCTGTCTGGCGTGTCGATTCCAGATGGCGTGACCAAGGTGACGATCCGCGCCCGCGACAGCGTGCATGGCTGGGGCGGAGCGGAAGTCGACGTGATGTTGCCGCGATAGAGACCGGATTCCCTGTTCAAACTGTCTTGCGGCCAATTGCGAACCACCAAATCCCGAGCACAGGGATCAACGCGAGAAACCACAGATCATTCAATAGCCGCGTAAGCGCCGTCATCGCGCCGAGTTCATCCAGGCTTTGGCCGACGATCAGCTCAGAGACGCTGAACTCCGCCTCCGCGTCAGTGGCTTGGTTAAAATCGGCATAGGCGTGACCGGACGCGAAGCTGGCGCCGGCAAGAAGTTCCGCCGCGGCGGCCTTTACGGCGTCTAGCCGCCCTATCGACGAGACGAAGCTGATCGCCAGAACACCCGTCCGGCCCAGTACTCGAATTTCGTAGTTGAGGGTGTTGGGCGGTTTGCCATCGATCATCAATTCGCTGGCCCAGTGCAGTTTTTTCGTCGCCGCGTCGTAGATCGGCGGTTGGGTCCAACCCACGAGCTCATACACCGGATAGCCGAGGCGCTGACGGGTTGCGTTGTAGCCGCGCATTTCCATTTGCATCTGCTCTAGCAGAACGGAGGGAGCGTAGGCGTCGATTTCCGTGTCGGACACGCGACCCATCGGATCGAAAGTCACCTCAGCCGCCCAGCTTTCTCCATCGACTGGCGTCTTGCCGATGGGCAAGACCGCGCCCAGTAAATCCGGGTTGTCTGGAAAACCCCAGAAATCCCCAAGGATTGCGCGCGCGTCATCCGCTGCAAGAAAGTAGTAATCGGGCTCAAGCTCCAGCTTCGCCGCTCCGCTTACTAGGGAGATCGTCCCGAGTTTGTAGTCGAAGCTCTCGATCATCGCTTGAATCTGGGCGTCGGCGTATTTGCGGGTGGGAAAGAGTTCGGCATAGCTCGCCGCGTGGGCGGTCGCGGTCGACAGGGCGACGACAAGAAAGAGAACGCAGGAACGCCACATTACCACTCAACCCCTAGCCAGCAAGAGCCACTGAGGATAGGCGCCAAAGCGGCGCGTTTAAAGCTGGATTGACCGCGCGGTCACCGTGGGCCGCTGAGCCAGACGCGCCCGTCAAATGCTTGCGTCCAGTTCCGCGACGATGGCGTCGCCCATCTCGACCGTGCCGACCTCGGTTCCCTCGCCCTCGACGGTCATCAGGTCCGGGGTGCGCAGGCCCTTGGCCAGGACCGCCTCAACCGCCTGTTCAAGCCGGTCCGCCTCAGCCCCCTGGTCGAAGGAATAGCGCAGCGCCATTGCAAAGCTGAGGATGCAGGCGATCGGATTCGCCTTGCCCTGACCGGCGATGTCGGGGGCGGAGCCATGCACCGGCTCGTAAAGCGCCTTCGGGCGGCCATTCTCCATCGGCGCGCCCAGGCTGGCCGAGGGCAGCATGCCCAGCGAACCGGTCAGCATCGCGGCGACGTCCGACAGCAGGTCGCCGAACAGGTTGTCGGTGACGATCACGTCGAATTGTTTGGGCGCTCGCGCCAACTGCATGCCGCCCGCGTCGGCGTACATATGGGAAAGCTCTACATCCGGATACTCGTTTTCATGCACCCAGATGACTTCCTCTTTCCAGAGGATGCCCGATTCCATCACATTCGATTTTTCCATCGAGCAGACGCGGTTGTCGCGCTTGCGCGCCAATTCGAACGCGGCGCGAGCGACGCGGCGGATTTCCTCGGTGGTGTAGCGCTGGGTGTTGATCCCGACGCGGGTTCCGTCATTCATGTCGGTGATGCCGCGCGGCTCACCGAAATAGATGCCCGAGGTCAGTTCGCGCACGATCATGATATCGAGCCCACCGATCACGTCCTTTTTCAGCGAGGAGGCGTCGGCCAGCGCGTCGAAGCACTGGGCGGGGCGAAGATTGGCGAAAAGGTCCATCTCCTTGCGGATCTTCAAAAGACCCCGCTCCGGCTTCACCGAGAAGTCTAGATCGTCGTATCTGGGCCCGCCAACCGCGCCCAGAAGAATCGCATCGACAGTCTGCGCCTTGGCCAGCGTCTCATCCGCCAGCGGGGTTCCATGCGCGTCATAGGCGGCGCCGCCGATCAGATCCTCGTCCACCGAGAACGCCAGCCCGCGATTGGCGCCATACCAGCCGATAATCTTTCGCACCTCGGTCATCACCTCGGGGCCGATGCCGTCGCCCGGCAGGATGAGAAGCGAATTGGTCATGGGAATCCTCGCAGCGGAAATGCGCCGCCACACCAGCTGAAATTCCGGCGGTGGCGCGGTTGGTCAGGGAAGGGGACGTCAGACGCTCTGATGGCTCCAGGGCTGGGCGGCGGCTTGTTTCGCCTCGAATGCGTCGATCGAGTCGGCCTTCTGCATGGTCAGGCCGATATCGTCGAGGCCATTGAGCAGGCAATGCTTGCGGAACGGATCGACGTCGAAGCTGATCGAGCCGCCATCCGGGCCGGTGATTGTCTGGCTTTCAAGATCGACGGTCAGGATGGCGTTGGCGCCGCGCTCGGCGTCGTCCATCAGCTTGTCGACCTCCTCCTCCGGCAGAACGATGGGCAGAACGCCGTTCTTGAAGCAGTTGTTGAAAAAGATGTCCGCGAAGCTGGGCGCCACGACACAGCGAATGCCGAAATCCATGAGCGCCCAGGGCGCGTGCTCCCGACTGGAGCCGCAGCCGAAATTGTCGCCGGCGACCAGAATCTTGGCCTCGCGATAGGCTGGTTTGTTAAGAACGAAATCCTCGATCTCGGACCCGTCTTGCTTGAAGCGCATCTCATCGAACAGATTCGCACCCAGACCCGTGCGCTTAATCGTTTTCAGGAACTGCTTCGGGATGATCATGTCGGTGTCGACATTGATCAGGGGCAGCGGGGCCGCGACGCCAGTCAGCGAGGTGAACTTTTCCATCTCGTCACTCCTTCGGAATTGGCGCCGATAAAGCATGGCCCGCGGTCAGAGGCAAGCGAGCGACGAACTTCATGGCCGCACGTTGGGTTAGTACTATTCGCAATAGGTGGATCTAGTTGTAACAAGGTTCAACTTAACGTACTGTCTGGAGTGAAAGAAATACGCTCATGGAGCAGATTAAAGGCGTGCGTAGGTGTCTTGTGTTTCGGTGTCTTGACAATCGGGCGTAGTGCTTTCGGTAGAAACTTGTGAGTTTGCTGTGAGATACCTCAAGAGTCCATATTATGATGGGGGTTTAGGCGAAGCCTCTATGGCTGTGGGCAGATCTGCGGTAGAATTTAATGTGATTGCTTTATTTTATTATTTGATAGCTATTTATTTGTCCATGCACACGGGCGTAGATGTAGAAAACTCTGCATGGAAGTTTGGATATGTTTTCACAGTTTTTGGAATTTTATTCTCCATTTATTTAAGTTATCTTTATGTGAAATTCGTTTTCAGGGACCGTAACTCGTGGCAGGGATTTGAATTTGGGCGTCGTTCCGTCGAGCTGGGGCAGGCGATTGTTCAATTGACGTGCCTTGTGCTATTTCATTGTGCATTTACAGCAATGAAGAATAATTTAAGATTTTTTAATAACTATAATTGGGATGAGAGGCTTGCTGATTTAGACAAGGCGATTCACTTCGGCTTAGATGCTTGGGTATTGTATGTGGATATTTTTGGAGACGTTTCGTTTTCGGTAATGGAGTTTTTCTACCTACCTGTTTGGCTGCTATTTTTCATAGTAACAGTGGTCCACTGCATTTTTTTCGAAAAAAATAAACTCTTCAAAAGAAAATACTTAATTACTTATGCATTTACTTGGATCTTTATGGGAAATGTCTTGGCGGCTGGTTTTCTGTCCGGTGGTCCAGTATATTATTCTAATTTTACGGATGGCTCTATTAGATTTGAGGATCTTTTTTCATATCAAAGGAATTTAGGCTTTGCTGAAACACGATTTTTTGAGGTTCAGAAATTTTTGTGGCAAGAATACGAGAGCGAAAACTTTCAAATAGGTACTGGCATATCGGCATTTCCTAGTATGCATGTTTCAATCGCGACTTTGTCGGCTTTATACCTATGTAGAAAGGGATTGTTTTTTGCTCTGATTGGTGTTTCTTATGTTGTATTTATACAAATCGCATCGGTTTTGAGTGGGTACCATTATGCCATCGATGGATATGTGCCGATTATTTTTATTTTGTTTGTTTGGCATCTTTATACGGTCAAGGACGTAGACGCGGAGATGCAGCTAAATTGTCAACGTAGTCTTTAAGATAATCTGGCGCCGATAAAGCAAGGCCCGCGGCCAGAGGCAAGCGTGGTCGCGATCGCCCGAGGCTCGACAGTTCCCGCAGTCGCGACTCACAATGGACTCATTTTCCGGCGATACAGCAACAGGTCGCGCGAAACCGTGATGACCGCCAGATTGCAGATGTCGCGCACCGCCCCAAATAGTAGAGTAGCGTGAGCAGGTTTCAGGAGCGTTCCTATGTTTACGAGAATTCGTCAATCCGCCGCCGCATTCAGCGGTTCGGCGGTCTTTGCAGCGGTGGTCGGGCTGTCGCTCGCGGTTGGCGCAACTGGCGTATGCGCGCAGCAGCAGGGGGAGGCGTTTGACTTCAAGGATCCGCTGGAGGTCGAGCCATATGAAGCAGCCGAGGAGCGCGGGGATTATCGCCCCCGGTATGAGCGGGAATTGGGCAACGTCAACGAGACCCGCAACACTGGCGCATTTGATAGCGATCCGGGCGCGCAGAAGGGCGATTACAACTCCTTGAATGAGGAGATGGAAGGCCGCGGCGGCCTCGTACCGTTCTTCAAGAATACGTTCAGCGACCGCTAAGGACTTTTCAGCGCGCGACCGCCGGATCACAACCAAGTTGACGATGTGGGGTGGCGTACGCATATCTCTACTATGATCAGACCCGCGATCCTTTGCGCGATGGCGACCGCGCTATGGCTAACGGCCCCGCCGGTTGCTGCGCAGGGTTTGACCTTAACTGCGAAATCGTCGTCTCGCGCCGTCGCGATTAAATCGACGTCTCGAAGCGGGGTGACACTGCGCCTTCGCCGCGATCGCGATTCGGCGTCGCAATTGCCAGAACGCGAAGGAAGGCCGTGGAAGAAGCGGCGGTCGAAGCGCTGGAGACGTGCGCGGTATCCCTATTACCCCTCTTATTTCGGGCTAAGGCGAAAAGAGCCGCCGCGAACCGAAGTCGTCGTGATCGAAACTCAGGCACCGGCGCCCGAACCCCCGGTGGAACCCCCGCCTCCGCCGCCTCGCGTTGATCTTTGCCGAGCGGATGCATCGCCCGAACCGGACGGCGGGGGATCGGGCAGGGTGCGGTTTATGACGCCGCCGGAAGACGGCTGCCCCCGCTTTGCTCGTGCGCCATCGTCGGCGTCGACCACAGACAACGCCGCGCAATAAAAAACGCCCGCCGGATTGGCGGGCGTCGTCGCTTCAGAGTTCAGTCGGACTTCAGCCCATTTCACGCACATCCGTCAGGCGGCCGGTGATCGCGGCGGCGGCGGCCATGACCGGGCTGACCAGATGAGTGCGCCCGCCGCGTCCCTGACGTCCCTCGAAGTTGCGGTTCGAGGTAGAGGCGCAACGCTCACCCGGCGCCAGCTGATCCGGGTTCATGCCCAGACACATGGAGCAGCCCGCCATGCGCCATTCGAAACCGGCCTCGATCAGTTTCTGCGCCAAGCCTTCTTCCTCGGCCTGCGCGCGGACGAGGCCTGAGCCTGGCACGATCATCGCGCGCAGCCCGTCCTTGACCTTGTGGCCTTCCATGATCCGGGCGACTTCTCGCAGATCCTCGATCCGGCCGTTGGTGCAAGAGCCGATGAAGACGGTGTCGATCTCGACTTCTTGCAAGCGGGTTCCGGGCGTTAGGCCCATATACTCCAGGCTGCGCGCGGCGGCTTCCTGCTTGCCGCCTTCGAAATCGCCGGGCGACGGGACAACGCCAGTGATCGGCAGAACGTCCTCAGGGCTGGTGCCCCAGGTGACGACCGGGGCGATGTCGGCGGCGTTCAGCGTCACCACCTTGTCGAAATGCGCGCCCTCATCGGTTTTCAAAGTGCGCCAGTAATTGACCGCCATCTCCCACGCCGCGCCTTTCGGCGCTTTGGTCCTGCCCCTCAGATACTCAAAAGTCTTTTCATCCGGCGCGATCAGACCGGCGCGGGCTCCGCCCTCAATCGCCATGTTGCAGACGGTCATGCGCCCTTCGACCGAGAGGCTCTCAATCGCTTCGCCGCAGTACTCAATGACATGGCCGGTGCCGCCAGCGGTTCCGGTCTCGCCGATGACGGTCAGTGTGATGTCCTTGGCGGTGACGCCTGTGGGCAGCGATCCGGTCACCTCCACCTTCATGTTCTTCGATTTCTTCTGGATCAGCGTCTGGGTGGCGAGCACATGCTCCACCTCTGACGTGCCGATGCCGTGGGCCAGCGCGCCGAACGCGCCGTGGGTGGCGGTATGGCTGTCGCCGCAGACGATGGTCATGCCGGGCTGGGTCAGGCCCTGTTCCGGCCCGACGATATGCACGATGCCCTGACGGATATCGTCGACATCGTAATACTCGACGTCGAATTCCTTGGCGTTTTGGCGCAGCGCATCGACCTGAATGCGGGATTGCTCATCCTTGATGCCCTCAACGCGCGTCGGGTCCGTCGGCACGTTATGGTCGGGCACAGCCAGCGTCGCCTCGGGCCGGCGGACGGTGCGTCCGGTCATGCGCAGGCCTTCGAAAGCCTGAGGGCTTGTCACCTCATGCACCAGATGCCGGTCGATATAGAGCAGGCAGGTGCCGTCCTCGGCTTCGTGCGCTACATGGGCGTCCCAGATCTTGTCGTAGAGTGTCTTGGCGGTCATATCGGGGTCTTCCTCGAAAAACGGTCTGAACAGGGTGGCCGCGCCACTGGGCGCGAAGCCGGGTCAGCCGCCGGCGCGGGCTCGTCGCCGCGCATGGAACCGCCATGGCAGGCGGTCGCGATCAGCGATCGAGATATAAGCCGCAGTGTTCATGGGGCGGTGTCTATTCGCTCGACCGCCCGGCTTCAAGCGGTGCGACGGATTCGAACCAGTCGAGCGCCAATTCAGTCCAGCCCTTGGGGATGCCGTGGCCGCCGGGTCCAAGAAGGAAGGTGACGGATCCGCCTTTGCATTTGGTCCATTCCTTCCGCCAGAGCGGTCCGGAGGCGTCGACCCTGGTCGCGCGTTGTTCGCAATCCATCTCGCGCCGCCATGTCAGCAGTCCGGCATGGATATCGGCCTGCCGCATAAAGAAGAACGGATTCTGAAATCCACGCCCTTCCAGGGGAACTGTTCGATCCGAGAATCCGTGGGTGTGAAGCAGGTGAACGGGGCCTGCGCACTCGGTCGATGCCGGCTCCCAGAACCCGCCTGAAACGGGGGCGTATGCAGTCGCTGTATCCGGGTTCAGGCAAGCGACATCCCAGACCATCGAGGCCCCGCGAGATGACCCCGCAAGCAAGATTCGGTTTGGGTCGAGCGCGAACCGCTCCGTGGCGTTGTTGATTGCCGCGCGAATAAATGTGAGGTCGTTACGGGGATAGGCTTGATAACCGTCGCGCACCGCCCAATCGGGCTTCGACTTCGGTCCGCCCCATTTGAGCCCGTCGAGTGCAATTAATGCGTATCCACGCTCGGTGAAGCCTTCTACAAAGCTCCTATTCGCTACGGCCTTTGCGCCGGAGCCGCCATAACCGTGCAACCAGATCACCGCTGGAGCGCCTTCTTGCTCGGCGGGCAGCACGGCGTGATAGACGCCGCTTTCGATCTCGCATGGGGTCTCTCCGCCGCAGGTGGGTTGCGCTTCGACCGCCAGCGGTGAGAACGCAATGGCAAGCGCGATCAACTCCGTCCTCATTGCGGCGCCCTGGCGGTGGCTACGGCCTCGAACCAGTCGAGCGCCAGCTTTGTCCAGCTCTGCGGCACGCCATGCCCGCCGGGATGGACCGCAAGCTCCAGATGCGCGCCGGGGGCACAGTTCGTCCAGGCGCGGCGCCAGTATTCGCCGTCTTGCGATGTTTCATTTGGTGGGTCGGCTTTGCAGCCGAACGCATCTCGCAACAGGTTAAGGCCGGCGAAAAGATCGCCTTGCGTGATGCGCCCACCGCCGACCGAGCGTCCCTCCATCGGCACGACCGGATCGGCCCAGCCATGGGTATGCAGCAGCTTCGCTGGGCCAACGCATGTCTCGGGCAGGGGTCGCCACATCAGACCGGCGACAGGAATGTAGGCCGCGGCGGTCTCAGGCGCGTCGCAGGCGATCCGCCAGCTCATCATGCCGCCATTGGAGAACCCGCCGATCAGGACGCGGTCGCGGTCGACGCCGAGACGATCCACGGCGTCGCTTAACACGGCATTCAGAAACTCCGTGTCATCTCGAAGGGAAGGATTCGTCGCCCCCCGCGAATTCCACCATGCGGCGCGGGGACGACGCGGATGGCGCTGGCCGGTCGGGGCTATGAAAGCGTATCCGCGCCCGGTCGCCGAGCGCACCAGCGCCTTGTTTCGAATTGTGGATGCGCCGGTTCCGCCCAGCCCGTGCATAAAAACCACCACGGGATGCGGGCCGTCGCCCTTTGGAAGCGCCGCGTGATAGACGCCGCCATCCATTTCATAGCGGCAGGGTTTGGCGGTCGGGTCGCAGCCATTAGCCGCGGCTGGCGCCGGGATCGCCGCCAGAAGGCTGACCATAAATATCGCCCTTAGGATCATGCGCGCAGCCCGTTGGTTGACCGGCGCAGCATGACGGGAAACAGCGCGCAGGTCACGGGAGCAGGCGGTCACGATCCCTTGAGACGAAATCGGGCGGCCTGATGGACCGCCCGCTGAATCCTAGGATCGAAGCGCCGATTATTCGGCGGAGGCCTCCGGCGCGGTTTTCGCGGCCTTCGGCTTGTAGTTGGTCTTCTCGGCGATACGGGCCGATTTACCGCGGCGCGAGCGCAGGTAGTAGAGCTTGGCGCGGCGCACCTTGCCGCGGCGCACGACGGTGATCGCGTCGATGCTCGGCGAGTGGAGCGGGAAGATACGCTCAACGCCCTCGCCAAAGCTGATCTTGCGGACGGTGAAGCTGGCGCCAAGGCCAGAGCCGCCCTTGCGGGCGATGCAGACGCCCTCGTAATTCTGCACGCGAGAGCGCGAGCCCTCGGTGACTTTTACGCCGACGCGGACGGTGTCGCCCGGGGCGAAATCGGGAATATCCTTGCCAAGCTCGGCGAGGTGCTCGGCTTCAAGCTGCTGAAGCAGGTTCATCGGTTCAGTCCTTCTGTGGCCGTCTTTTGACGGTCGATTGCGCGTCCGAGAGCTCTGCTTCTCCATTCGGGTCCTCAGAGGCCGCTTTTGCGGCGTGAGCCCGCCAGAGGTCGGGACGTCTTTCCTTCGTCAGCGCCTCCGCCCGGGATTGCCGCCATTCGGCGATCTTCGCGTGATGGCCGGAGAGGAGAACCTCCGGTATCTCGCGCCCTTCCCACACGGCGGGCCTTGTATAATGCGGGGCCTCCAAGAGACCCGCGCTGAAACTCTCATCCTCGGCGGACGCCTGATTGCCGAGAACGCGCGGTATAAGCCTAACTGTAGCGTCAATCAACGCCATTGCGGCGATTTCTCCGCCCGTCATGACGAAATCGCCCAGTGAGACCTCTTCGACACGCCTTGCGTCCAGCACCCGCTGGTCGACGCCTTCGAACCGGCCGCAGAGCATGGTGACGCCCTCTGCTTCCGAGAATCGGCGCGCCATCGCCTGGTCGAACGGGCGCCCACGTGGCGAGAGATAGATCACCGGCCAGTCCGCGTCTTTAGGGCGGGAATCCGCGCAATGGTCCAGCGCGCGGGCCACCACGTCCGGCTTCATCACCATGCCGGGGCCGCCGCCTGCGGGAGTGTCGTCCACCTGCCGGTGCTTGCCTTTGGCGAAGCGGCGGATGTCGATGGGATCGAGCGCCCAGAGCCCGGCGTCCAGCGCTTTTCCCAGTAGAGAGCCGCCGAGCGGGCCGGGGAACATTTCCGGAAAAAGGGTCAGCACCTGCGCCCGCCATGCGCCCGCCAATTGACGTCCGTCCTCCATTAGCGACCGCGGTTGGCGCGAGGGTGTGACGGCGATGCGGCCGTGGGATTTGCGGGGCGGTATTTTGGGTGTCAGGGCCATCACTCGGCCCCTGCACCATCTTCTCCGCCGCCCCCAAACACCCCGTCGGGCGGATCGGCGATCAGGCGGCCCGCGGAAAGATCGACGGTCGGAACCGCCTCCCTCGTGAAGGGCAGCAAGGCGGATTTGCGGCTCGGCAGGCTGATCTCCAGAAAATCGCCGGCGCCGTAGTCCTGCACCGCGCGGACCTCGCCCAGCTTTTCGCCACCCGTGTCGAACACGTCCAGACCGATCAGATCGGCGTGGTAGAACTCGTCATCGGGCAGGTTCGGCAACCGCTCGCGAGGGGCGTAGAGGCGCGTCCCTTTCAGGGCTTCCGCCTGCTCGCGCGTTCCAACGCCGCCCAGCCGGGCGGCGAAGCCGTTCTTCACCGCGCGGGTGACTTTCACAGTCCAGTTCCGCGCGCCATCCTCGGAGCTGAGTGGGCCGTAATCGCCAATCGCGCCCGGTTCGGCGCAGAAGCTTTTCAGCCGGACCTCGCCGCGCACGCCGAAAGCGCCGGCGATAGCGCCGACGCATATGCGCTCAGAATTGGCTCGGTCCGGCATCTCGACGCTCCGGGCAGGCCGGCCGATTACTCGGCGGCGGCCTCTTCGGCCGGCGCGGCCTCCGCCTCAGAGGCTTCGGCGGCCTTGTCGGCCTTTTCCTGCGCGCGCTCTTTGGCCTTCTCGCCCGGCTCAGCTCTCTTCGGGTTGCTGCGCTCAGTCTTCTCCTGCGCGCCGGCGGCTTCCAGGAAACGGGCGACGCGATCCGAAGGCTGAGCGCCCTTCGAAATCCAGTCCATCACCTTCTCGACGTCCATTTTGACGCGATCTTCCGAGTCCTTCGGCAGCAGCGGATTGTAGGTGCCCAGCTTTTCGATGAAGCGGCCGTCGCGCGGCTTGCGGCTGTCGGCGGCGACGATCGAGTAATAGGGGCGCTTCTTGGAGCCCCCGCGGGCGAGGCGAATCTTGATGGCCATTGGTCGTTTCTCCGTGGTGTTCGAGTGTCTGTCGCGGGGTCAGTCCCGCAGTTTCTCGTGGTTTCGAATGACGTTTTTGATGAGGAAGGTGATGAACGCTTCCGCGAAATCGGGGTCCAGCTCGGATTCCTTGGCCAACTCGCGAAGGCGCGCGACCTGCTTCACTTCGCGATCCGGCGTCGAAGGCGGGATGTTGAACTCGGCCTTCAACGCGCCGACGGCGCCAGTCAGCTTGAATCGCTCAGCCAGGATGTGAATGAGCGCGCTGTCGACATTGTCGATGCTTTTTCGGATCTGGCCGATTTCGGCCCAAGGGTCGCGTTCGGTCATGGTTCAGTCTTTCTTCTTTCCCAATCCGCTGAGGCCGGGGGGCAGCGCCGCGCCGCCTGCCGGAGGCAGGCCAGGGAAGCCGCCGCCGGGGGGCGGGGCGGGAATCTGAGCGCCGGGGGCCGCGCCTGGCGGAACCGCGCCGGGCGGCATGCCGCCGCCCATCCCGAACAGAGAGCCCAGGCCGCTGCGCATCAGGCCTTTCTTGCCCATCTTGCCCATCTTCTTCATCACATCGGACATCTGGCGGTGCATTTTCAGCAGCTTGTTGATGTCGGACACCTCGACACCGGCGCCCCTGGCCACGCGCTTTTTGCGGCTGGCCTGCATCAGCGCGGGTTTCCGGCGCTCTTCCTTGGTCATGGACTGGATGATGGCGATCTGGCGCTTCAGCACCTTGTCGTCCATCCCTGAGGCCGCCATCTGCTTTTGCGCCTTGGCCATGCCGGGCAGCATTCCCATGATGCCGCCCATGCCGCCCATCTGGATCATCTGCTCCAGCTGCTTTTTCAGATCGTTCATGTCGAAACGGCCCTTCTGGAACCGCTTCATCATGCGCTCGGCCTCTTCAGCCTCGATCTGCTCCTGCGCCTTTTCGACGAGGGAGACAATGTCGCCCATACCGAGGATGCGGCCGGCGACGCGGCTGGGGTGGAACTCCTCCAGCGCGTCCATTTTTTCGCCGAGGCCGACGAACTTGATCGGCTTGCCGGTGACCGCGCGCATCGAAAGCGCTGCGCCGCCGCGCCCGTCGCCATCCATCCGGGTCAGCACGACGCCCGAGACGCCGACTCGCCCGTCGAACTGCTCGGCGACATTCACCGCGTCCTGACCGGTCAAGCCGTCAACCACCAGAAGGGTTTCATGCGGGCCGGTCGCGTCGCGCACGGCCTCGACCTCGCCCATCAGCTCATCGTCGACATGCAGACGGCCCGCGGTGTCCAGCATCACCACGTCATAGCCGCCCAGCGTCGCCTGCTGCTTGGCGCGCTTGGCGATGGCGACCGGGTCCTGTTCGGCGACGATCGGCAAGGTCTCGACACCGATCTGACGCCCAAGCACCGCCAGCTGCTCCATCGCCGCCGGGCGGCGCGTGTCGAGCGAGGCCATCAGGATACGCTTGTTCTCGCGCTCTTTCAGGCGCTTGGCGATCTTGGCGGTTGTCGTGGTCTTACCCGAACCCTGCAGGCCGACCATCATGATCGGGGCCGGGGGACTGTCGATCTTCAGCGCACCGGCACCATCGCCCGGATCGCCGCCGCCGGCCAGCATGTCGACCAATTCATCATGGACGATCTTGACCACCATCTGGCCCGGCGTCACAGATTTGACGACCGCCTGACCGGTGGCCTGCGCTTTCACCTTGGCGACGAAATCGCGGGCGACCGGCAGGGCGACATCGGCCTCCAACAGCGCGACGCGCACCTCGCGCAGGGCGGTGGAGACGTCCGCTTCGCTCAGCGCGCCCTGTTTGGTCAGCTTGTCGAAGACGCCTGACAGGCGTTCTGAAAGACTCTCGAACATGCGCGGCCAGCTCCGGCTCAAAACAAACGACAAACGCGCCGGTGGGCGCATCCGCGCTGACCGACGGCGATCCCCTGCATGGGGACCGGAAGATTTCAGACCTTCCGGAGTTCGGGGGCCTGATACGCGCTCCGGAGCGGGAAGTCAATTCGGCCGGCGCATCCTACGGAATTTCCGCCGCTTTCGGTTGACACGCGCAGGCCAAGCGCCGCAATTCGGATGCGCGAAAACATCCAATAAATCTGGACAGGAGTTCCCCTATGCCTCGATTCACATTTCTCGCGCCGGTCCTCGCCGCCACCGGGCTTCTTTTCGCCTGCACGTCTGAGGGCGTAACCGAGAACGAGCCGGTCAAGGTCGTCGAAGTCATCGAGGCTTCGGCCGTGGTGCAGACCGTCGATAAGGAGACCCGCGAAATCCTGCTGGTTGACGATGCGGACGGCGACAGCTTCGTCATCGTCGCCGGGCCGGAAGTGAAGAATTTCGATCAGATCGACTCCGGCGACCGCGTAAAGATCGCCTATTCGCTGGGCCGCGCGGCGCGCATGGCGCTTCCGGGCCAGGCGGGCACAACCTCGGCCATGGTTGGCGGCACCGCCAAACAGGGCGACAAGCCGGGCCTCGCCGTTGGCACAGTCACCACGACCGTGCTCGAGTTCATCTCGTACGACCCCGGCTCTCGCCAGGCGACGATCATCAACGCCGATGGGCTTGAGCGCACCGTCACCGTCGAGACGCCAGAGGGGCAGGAGTTCGCGTCCAAGCTCAACAAGGGCGACAAGGTCGAGATCACTTTCACCGAGGCGCTCGCCGTCGTCGTTGAAGAGCAGTAAGTCCTAGACGTTGGAATTCGGCGCGGCGGGGATGACCTCGCCGCGCCCCGGTCGTTTAATTATCTACTTATTGCCGATCCGGCGCCGCCTGTACGTGGATTGGGTTTCGCGAATCGCAGGCTCAGGGGCCGCGTCACAGCAAACCTATTTACCCGCCGCGTCAGCGCTGCTTATGTGTCGTCGCAACACACTTCATTTTCGCGCCAGGACGGATCACGGCCCCGATCATGCCCGACGTTTCCCAAGGACCAATGCCGCGCTATCGCGCGCTTATTGACCAAGGCGATATCCACGCCGACCCGGCGCAGCGTATGGCGGTGGAGAAGTTGCAGATTCTGCACATGCGACTGGTCGGCTATGACCCGCAGAAGCCAAAGCGGTTCGGGCGGGCTCTGTTCGGCTGGGGCAGGGAAAAGATTGAGCAGGAACCCGTCCCCGGTCTCTACATGTATGGCGGGGTCGGCCGCGGCAAATCCATGCTGATGGATCTTTTTTTCGAGGGCGCGCCGGTGGAGCGCAAGCGTCGGGTGCATTTCCACGAGTTCATGCAGGAGGTCCATGCCGGCATAAAGAATGCGCGTGCGTCTGATGAGGGCGACCCGATCCCGCCTGTGGTTGACGCGATCGTGGAAAGTGCGACGCTGCTGTGTTTTGACGAGGTGCAGGTCTCGGATATCGCGGATGCGATGATTTTGGGCCGGTTGTTTGAAGGCCTGTTCGATCATGGCGTGGTGATGGTCGCGACGTCGAACCGGGTGCCGGACGACCTCTATAAGGATGGGCTCAACCGGAACCTCTTCGTACCGTTCATCGAAATGCTGAAGAAGAAGCTGGACGTTCTGGAGCTTCGCGCAGTGGCCGATTATCGCCGCGGGCGCGACGCGCGTGCGTCACGATATTTCAGCCCTCTGGATGCGGACAGCGCGGCGGAGATGGATGCGGCCTGGGATGCGGCGCTGGCTGGCGCCGCGCCGAAACCGGCTACCCTGGACGTCAACGGGCGCGAGGTGCGGGTTGAAGCGGCGACCGCGACCGCGGCGCGAGCGACCTTCGCGGAGCTTTGCGAGCGGCCATTGGGGCCCGCCGACTATCTGGCGCTCGCAAATCGGTATGAGACGGTGTTTCTGGACGGAATTCCCACATTGTCGCGCGCCAAGAACAATGAGGCGAAGCGGTTCGTTACCCTGATCGACGCGCTTTATGAGGCGCGGGCCCAGTTGATCTGTTCAGCCGCCGTGCAGCCCGACGATCTCTATGTCGAGGGCGCGGGCGCGTTTGAGTTCGCCCGCACCGCCTCTCGACTGGATGAGATGCGCAGCGTCGACTGGCCGCCCGACGAAACGTGAGCCTCATCCCGCATACGGGCGCTTGTCTGGCACAGAGCCGAGTTTGGTGAACAGCACCACCGAACCGCAGGAATGGCGCAGGTCATAGGCGAAGCCCTTCGCGCTGAGCGCGTCGAACAGGGTTTTCACGCCCGATAGGCCGGTCAAATGATCATGCACCTCGACATAAATCCGATCGACGCTGGAAAGGTCAGCCTCAGGCAGCAGCGCGACCTCGCCCCCTTCGATGTCGCAGACGATCATGTTGATCGCATTCCTTCTCAACAACGCGTCGAGCGGCAGCACCGGCACCGAATGGACCTGATCATAGGCGTAAGGTTCAGGCGACAGAGACGACATCCAGAAATCGGGCCGGGCGTAGAATTCCGCCTTTGCGTCCCTCGCCTGGGCCGGGCCGACGCTGGCGACGCCGTTTTTGACCTCGACGCGCTCGACGCCGTTCAGCGCATGCACCCGCGGATAAAGGGGATCAGAAGCGGGTTGGCCTCCATCGCGATGATCTTCGCCGCCTCGGTCCGGTTGGCGAGGATGGTGGAGACGAAGCCCATGCCAGCGCCCAGTTCCAGCACCCTGTCCCCGCTCTGAACAACCTGCGGCAACGAGCGGGTTTCGTCCGCCTCATAGGTCCCGTTTCGGAGCGCCGCTTCAATAGGAGGGGTCACGATCCGGCGGTCCAGCGGGATGCGTACGCCGGATGCGATCAGAGACTCCGTCGGCGCGTTTGTCCCGGCTCGACCCTTTCGCGGCGCCAGTGGATGGGGGAATGGCGGCTCGCCGAAATCGGGTTTGGCGATGGTCTCTGGCGTTAGTAGATCAAGCATGCTGTCCTCCAAGGCTAAACAATCTTAAGAAGAAATAAATTACATAGCATCTTGCTAAGGTAGCGTTAAGATGCGATACCGCCGAAAAAACGTCGAAGCGCAAGAAATCGTTTCTACATCAGAGCCTTATTGGATCTTCGTCCGCGTTTCGTGTGACGCTGCACAGCGGAAAAGTCATTAAAAATCAATCTATTGCCGCGTCCGGATGCGGAGCGCGGAGTTTGATTCGACGCCACGATAAGAAAAAGGGCGGCCGAAGCCGCCCTCCAATACGCGAATGGTTGCGCGCCTCACATTGTGCGCTCGACCATCATCTTCTTGATCTCGGCGATCGCCTTGGCCGGGTTCAAACCCTTGGGGCAGGTCTTCGAGCAGTTCATGATGGTGTGGCAGCGATACAGCTTGAACGGATCCTCAAGCTGGTCCAGCCGCTCACCCGTCGCCTCATCCCGGCTGTCGATCAGCCAGCGATAGGCGTGCAGCAGCGCGGCGGGGCCGAGATACCGGTCGCCGTTCCACCAATAGCTTGGGCAGGAAGTGGAGCAGGAGGCGCACATCACGCACTCGTAAAGACCGTCCAGCTTCTTGCGATCCTCGATCGTTTGCAGCCACTCGGTGGCCGGGCGGTTGGTCTTGGTCTCCAGCCACGGCATGATCGAGGCGTGCTGCGCGTAGAAATGGGTCAGATCCGGGATCAGGTCCTTGATCACCGGCATATGCGGCAGCGGATAGATCTTCACGTCGCCCTTGATTTCATCCATGCCATAGATGCAGGCCAGCGTGTTGATCCCGTCGATATTCATCGCGCAGGAGCCGCAGATCCCCTCGCGGCAGGACCGGCGGAAGGTCAGGGTCGGATCGACCTCATTCTTGATCTTGATGAGCGCGTCCAGAACCATCGGACCGCATTTGTCCATATCGAGGAAATAGGTGTCGACCCGCGGATTCTCCGAGTCATCCGGGTTCCAGCGATAGATCTTGAAGGCCCGGACGTTCGTCGCGCCCTCGGGCTTCGGCCAGACCTTGCCCTGAACGACCTTGGAGTTCTTCGGGAGGGTGAATTCAGCCATGTCTCGAACCTCTCCTCAATAAACGCGCGCTTTCGGCGCGACCTTTTTCAATTCGATGCCGCCCTCGCTTTCGGTCGTCAGCGGATCGACCGTCACCGGGCGGTAGCTGAGCGTAACCGCGCCATCATCAGCCACATGGGCGATGGTGTGCTTTCGCCAGTTTTCGTCATCGCGATCCGGGTAGTCCTCATGCGCGTGGGCGCCGCGGCTTTCAGGCCGCGCTTCTGCGCCGAACACGGTCGGCATCGCGTTGGCCATCAGGTTCTGCAACTCCAGCGTCTCCATAAGGTCGGAGTTCCAGATCAGTGAGCGGTCGGTGACGCCCACATCGCTCAACTCGCCCCAGACGGCGGTCATTTTTTCGCAGCCTTCCTTCAGCGTCTCGGCGGTGCGGAACACGGCTGCGTCCGCCTGCATCGTGCGCTGCATCTTCAGGCGCAAATCGGCGGTCGGCGTCGCGCCGCTGGCGTGCCGGACGCCGTCAAACCGATTCATGATGTCGTCGCAGGCCGCCTTGTTCAGCTCCGGCGTCGGCTCATCTGGGTCGACGACCTGGCCGGCCTTGATGGCGGCAGCGCGGCCAAACACCACGAGGTCGATCAGCGAGTTTGAGCCGAGGCGGTTGGCGCCATGCACACTGGCGCAGCCCGCCTCGCCCACAGCCATCAGGCCCGGCGCGATGCGGTTCGGGTCGTCTTCGGTCGGGTTCAGCACCTCTCCCCAATAATTCGTGGGGATGCCGCCCATATTGTAGTGCACGGTCGGCAAAACCGGGATGGGCTCCTTCGTCAGGTCGACGCCGGCGAAGATCTTGGCCGATTCCGAGATGCCCGGCAGCCGCTCGGCCAGGGTTTCGGGCGGCAGGTGGTCGAGATGCAGGAAGATGTGATCCTTGTCCGGCCCGACGCCACGGCCCTCGCGGATCTCCATCGTCATGCAGCGCGAGACCACGTCGCGGCTGGCCAGATCCTTGTAGGTGGGCGCATAGCGCTCCATGAAGCGCTCGCCTTCCGAGTTGGTCAGATAGCCGCCCTCGCCGCGCGCGCCCTCGGTGATCAGGCAGCCGGAGCCGTAAATGCCGGTCGGGTGGAACTGAACGAACTCCATGTCCTGAAGCGGCAGGCCGGCGCGGGCGATCATGCCGCCGCCATCGCCGGTGCAGGTATGCGCCGAGGTGGCGGAGAAATAGGCGCGGCCGTAGCCGCCGGTCGCCAGCACCACCATCTTGGCGGCGAAGCGATGCATTACGCCGGTCTCGAGATCCCAGGTGACGACGCCGGTGCAGACGCCGTCATCCGACATGATCAGGTCGATGGCGAAGTGCTCGATATAGAACTCGGCGTTGTTCTTGAGGCTCTGGCCGTAAAGCGTGTGCAGGATGGCGTGACCGGTGCGGTCGGCGGCTGCGCAGGTGCGCTGCACCGGCGGGCCTTCGCCGAATTCGGTGGTGTGGCCGCCGAATGGGCGTTGGTAGATTTTGCCCTCTTCAGTGCGGCTGAACGGAACGCCGTAATGGTCCAGCTCATAGACCGCCTTGGGGGCCTCGCGGGCGAGATACTCCATGGCGTCCATGTCGCCCAGCCAGTCCGACCCCTTGACGGTGTCGTACATGTGCCACTGCCAGTTGTCGGGCCCCATGTTGGAAAGGCTGGCGGCGATGCCGCCCTGCGCCGCCACGGTATGGCTGCGGGTGGGGAACACCTTGGTGACGCAGGCGGTCTTCAGGCCCTGCTCAGCCATGCCGAGCGTCGCGCGAAGGCCGGCGCCGCCGGCGCCGACAATCACCACGTCGTAGCTGTGATCAACATATTCGTAGGACATGCCTCATCCTCGTTCGGTTCGGCGGCGCGCGCGCCAGTTTATCCGGCCGCGCATATGCCTGATTGGTCGGGCGCTCAGGCGCCGAATGCGATCTTGGCGACAGCGAAGACGCCCGTGGCGCCGAAGAGCGCGCAGAGCATCGTGTTGCCGAGCAGAAGGGCGGTGCGCGTGGCCTTGCCGTGAACGTAGTCTTCGATCACCACCTGCAGCCCAAGGCGCAGATGATTAAAGGCCACCGCGATGAAGAGAATTGTGAAAATCGCCGTCCACGGGTTCTGATAAGTCGCCAGCACCTCGGCGTGGTCGTCGCCCAGCGCGTCGGCAAGCGGGAACACCGCCAACAGCGTCAGCGGAATAAGCGCGACCGCGGTCACGCGCTGCGACCAGAAATGCTCGGTCCCGTGTTTCGCCGAGCCGAGGCCGATCACGCGGCCCATAGGGGTTTTAAAGCTCATGATGCGCTCCCTCAGGCTGCGATGATGGTCAGCAGGGTCAGAACGACGGTTCCGCCGAGGACGGCGTAGCCGGTCTTTTCAGACACGTCCAAATCGAAGCCCTGGCCGATATCCCACCAGAGGTGACGGATGCCGTTGCAGAAGTGGTACCAGAGCGCCGCCAGCGAGCCGAGCATCACCAGGTTGCCGATGAAGGAGGTCAGAAACCAGTCCGCTGTCTCGAAATACTCGGGGCTGGTCGCCGCCGCGATGAACCACCAGACCACAAGAATCGCGCTGACGGTCATGCACACGCCTGTGGCGCGATGAAAGATCGACAGGATGGACGTGTATTGCGGTCGATAGATTTGCAGATGCGGCGAAAGGGGTCGATCGCCCCGATTCACATCGGCCATAGATTCACTCCCTCATCTCAAACCACGGCTGGGGCGGTCCCGGCGCGAAATCGGCGTCTCCGAATCCGCTTCGACCCACCCTAAAGTGTGATTGTCACCGTATAAACCACGTCTTCGCAATTGCGAAAGTGGTATTCGGTCGCGCGAGCCGGCGCACAGGCCGGAAGAATACCTAGTCGCCCAACCTTTCGCGCAGCTGTCATCAAGCGCCGACAGGCTTTCACCGCGGCGCCAGCGCCCAATAGTCGAAGTCGAGGATGACGCCCTCTTCGTAACGTCCGTCCTCATCGCGCAGCGGAAAATCGCCAGCGCCGCGGTTCTTCACCGCCACCAGCCGCAGGCGGATCGCCCCGATTGTGGGGTCGGCCGTTTCGGCCATCTCCAGCACTTCGGACCAGGCGCGGATCGTGTCGCCCGCGAAGCAGGGTGCGACATGGGCGCCGGCGTTGACGGCGACGACGGGTTGCGCGTTGGCGAGGCCGTTGAAGCTGAGCGCGCGCGCCAGGCTGATGACGTGCCCGCCATAGATCAGCCGCTTGCCGTCTTCGCGCAGCGTGGCGTCGAAATGCACCTTGGCGGTGTTCTGCCAAAGGCGCGTCGCCATCATATGCTCGGCTTCTTCAATGGTGACGCCATCCACATGATCGATCTTTTCGCCGGCCTGGTAGTCGCCCCAGAGATGCGGCGCGCCCGCCAGCGAAAAATCGTAGTTCGCGAAGCTCAGACCGTCCGGAATGGTCAGCTCATCGGCCGGAACAGAAGGCGGCAATTCAGGGGTCACCGTCTCCGGCGCGGGGGCGGTGGGGCTGAATTTGCGCACCATCACCCAGCGCGCATAGGAAATCACCGCCTCGCCATGCTGGTTGCGCCCTGTGGAGCGCACCCAGACGACGCCGGTCTTGCCGTTGGAGTTCTGCTTGAGGCCGATCACCTCTGACGTCGTGGAGATCGTGTCGCCCGGATAGACCGGCTTCAGAAAGCGCCCATCCGCGTAGCCGAGATTGGCGACCGCGTTCAGCGAGATGTCAGGCACCGTCTTGCCGAAGACCACATGAAAGGCGGCCAGATCCTCCAGCGGGCTGCGGGGCAGGCCGCAGGCGCGCGCGAATTCGTCTGAGGAGGGAATCGCGAACCGCGTCGGGTAAAGCGCGCCATAGAGCGCCCGGTCCCCCTCCGTCACCGTGCGCGGCGTCGCGTGGATCAGCGTGTCGCCGAGCTTGAAATCCTCGAAGAAAATGCCGGGATTGGTCTTGGTCATCTGGGATCTCTGCGCAAGATACTGTCGTCGGAATGGACGCGCGCGACATTACCGATCGCAGTGGTGACGGCAAGGCCGGAATTGCAGAGGCAACGCGGCCAAAGTCAGACTAGCGTCACGTAAAGCGTCGGGATATCGACCCATATCGCCGATCGAACCCGATGGTTGGCCTATGCGACGATCACTCGGGAGAGGTGTCTTTCATCTCGACCAGCTGAATAAGATTCCCGCAAGTGTCGTCGAAAACCGCCATGCGAACGGGCCCGGCATCCATCGGCTCCTGAACAAACTTCACGCCGCGCTCGTCCAACCTTTTCTGCTCCGCATCAAGGTCAGATACCTGAAAAGAGTGCGCGGGAATGCCGTCGGAAACCAGTGCATCTTTATAGGGTTTCACAGCCGGATGATCGCTTGGCTCAAGGAGCAACTCCGTGCCTTCAGGGTCGTCATTGGATACGACCGTTAGCCAGCGATTATCACCCAGTGAGATATTGTTCTTCACCGTGAATCCGAGGACTTCGGTGTAGAATTTCTCTGCGTTGTCTTGATTGTCGACAAAGACGCTAGTCACATAAATTTTCATGTCTCTTTTTCCGTTTCGTTCGTCCCTTCCATAATGTTTCGATCAAACCGGCCTGCTCCAAAACGTCGAGGGGCCGGGAAACTGTCTGGCGGAACAAGGCAACATCATCTTCTGCAACCGATGCGGCGCGGACCTCACACAATGACTGACCCGGCTGCTGGCTCAGACGATAGATGATACGATGATGAGTGCTGTCAAAGAGAGCCTTGAAGATGAGTCGAGCTGATCATTTTTCGCGAGCCTTCGATCGCGCCTGACCGGGCCACATGCTCGCAGCATTAGATACTTCAGAGCTGGCCCAGTTTCATCTCCGGGTCGTACTCGCCGTCGGCGTCCTTGGTGACCGCCTGCCCGCAGCGCATCACGCCGCGCGCCGCGTCAAAGGCGTAGGCGGGATCGCCATGAAGCTCCCAGCCCTTCGACAGCGCCTCGGTCACCCGGTGGCAAAAGGCGGAGGTGTCGTCCTCGGTTATAAAGCGGTACGCGCGCATGGACGCTCCTTATTGCGGGAAGGTGTAGACGCCCAGCACGAAGCTATGGATCAGGACGATGGCGACGAAGACCACGCCGGAGATCACCACCAGCTTGATGTTCGCCGCGCGATCGCCCGGTCCGGGCCGCTCCCACGCGCCGTCGCGCTGATTGATGAGCGGCATGGAAACAATGGCCCAGAGCGCCAGGCCGCCGAACAGAATAGCCGAGGCGAGGTCTCCGTTGACCAGTAGATGCCCGATGGCCCAGACGATCACGCCGGTCAGCATCGGGTGCCGTAGACGATGAGATATCATGTTTGGCCGCTTGGCCGCGCCCATCAGAAGCACGGCGATCAGCATCAGAAGGTTGTTCAGGTGCAGCGTCCAGCCGGCGGGTGTGTAGAGCGCCTCATAGGGCGCGGCGCGATAACCCAGGATCATCAGGATCAGGCCGGAGAGGATGGCGCCGGCCATCACGCCCTTGGCGCGCTGCTCGCCCCAACGTCCGGTCAGACCGGCGCGCGCAGCGGGCGCCACGGCGCCGAAAAGATGCGCTGCGATCCAGACCAAAACGCCGCAGATCAATAATGCCATGGGTCAGTCCCCCTCCAAATCCTTCGCCCGCTGGTCGGACAGATAGGTCATCGCCTGGGCCAGCGCCTCGGTGACGTTGGCGTCGTCGGGGATCGGCATCCACTTCTCTCGCATGCTGCCATCGGGCCGGCCGACCAACAGGACCAGCTTGTGGTAGTGCACCAGCTCGGATTTATCCAAATGCCCGATCACGCTGTCGGACACGCGCGAGCGTTTCTCGACTTCCGCCAGATGCGTCGCCTTGGCGGGCGGTTGGGCCGGGACGACCTCTATCGTCGGCAGGTATTCGAACTCCGCCTCGATCGCGACCTCCAGACATTCGCAAAAGCTGGTGATCAGATAGGTGCGCAGGCGGCTGCCAGGCGGGTCGCCATGATTCAACTCCCGCAGATAGGGGCTGTCGGCCAGCTTGTGATGCCGGTAGTTGACGCCCGCCGCCTTGCGGTCGGCCCAGCACTCGCGCAGCGCGGATTCGTCCAGCATCCGGTATCCGAGGATGCGCGGGAAGGAGATCACGCCGATTTCGCCCGAATTCAGATCGAGGACGCGGACGACCAGTTCGGCCCCCGCCGTGACCGGCGCCGGATCCTCGCAGCGGCGACCATCCTCGAATTCGGCCCAGCTGATGGCCTGATGCTGGACGCTGAGGATCGCGAGCTCTGCCGGACCAAGATCGCGCCATTCCTCAAACACATACCGCGCTTTGCGGGTCATGACTCTGACTCCGCTTCCAGCGCCCTGATCGCGGCCGCTTTCGACAGCAGTCGGTTTGCGGCGGCCACGTGCAGATTCTCGACGATCTTGCCGTCGACCACCGCGACGCCCTTGCCTTCCTTTGCCGCTTCCTCGAACGCGGCGACCTGCCGTTCGGCCAGATCGACATCCGAGGCGGCGGGGGCGAACACTTCGTTGGCGATGGCCAGCTGCGCCGGGTGAATCAACGTCTTGCCATCGAAGCCCATGGCGAGACCCTGCTCGCACGACGCGCGCAGCCCGTCTTCGTCCTTGAACGCATTAAACACCCCATCGACAATCGCGACGTCATATGCGCGGGCCGCCAGCAAGCACAGGCCAAGCGCGGTGATGACCGGCTCGCGCCCTGGCGTGTGGCTGGCGCCCAGATCGGCGACAAGATCGTTGGTGCCCATGATAAAACCCTGAAGGCGCGGGGTGGAGGCGGCGATCGCCTCCGCATGCAGCACGCCGCGCGGGGTCTCCATCATCGCCCAGATCGCCGTCTCCTCCGGCGCGCCGGCGCGATTCATCAGCGCCTCAACCTCTTCGATCATGGCTGGGGACGAGACCTTGGGGATCGCGATGGCGTCCGGCCCGGCGGCGGACACGGCGGCCAGATCATCCTCGCCCCATTCGGTGTCGAGCCCATTGATCCGCACGATCACCTCTCGCCCGCCAAAGCCGCCTTTGCGCACGTTCTCGCAGACCAGATCGCGCGCCGCGACTTTTTCGGCCGGTGAAACCGCGTCTTCGAGATCGAGGATCAGCCCGTCGGCTGGAAGGCTGCGGGCTTTGTCCAGCGCGCGGGGGTTCGAGCCCGGCATATAGAGAACTGAGCGGCGGGGACGATCGGACATTAGGGCGACTCCCTGTGTGGCGGTGGGCGGGCGCACTGTGGCCGCGCCGGACGGAAGGCGCAAGCGCCTGTCGCGGCTTTATTTTGTGCGCCGGGCGCATGGATAACCGTGCGCATGGCGGTGGTTGGGTTGTTGATTTGCCGCCACAGCGCCGCGCGAAGTCGGAAATATGCGCGTGCAGCGGAAATTTTAACCCTGTTTTCGCGTATACTGCCCCAGTTCTGACGAACGCCGCGAATTTGGGAGGAGACCAATCGCGGTGCTGAGAATAAAGCGTGCGACGTCGGGCGAGTAAGGTCGAGCAAGCAATGGCGCGGTCGGCCGCTGGCGTTGCGTCGTACATCCTGAGAGTGCAGCGACATGCGGTTTTCGCGCCGGAAAGGCGAGAAACCGATGAAGCTCAGATTCACACCATTCATAGTCTTCGCCGTCATCGCCGCGGTTTTGGCCGCGGTCCCCGCCGACGCGCAGCAAATGCGGCTTTGCGCGGAACGGGACTCCATCGTCGCGAAACTGGAGTCCAAATACCAGGAGACGCGACGCAGCTACGGCCTGCAGGCGCCGGCTGGCGTTTTCGAGGTGTTCGCCTCCGATACCGGCACATGGACGATGCTTTTGACAGCGCCCAGCGGCGTGACCTGCATCCTCGCCGCGGGCGAGGCGTGGAGCGACGATAAAACGGCGGTGATCGCCAAAGGCGACCCGGTCTGATCCGTCAGATCGCCGCCCGGCTGTACCGGTCGGGCCGGGGCCAGGCCCAGCCCACATGCATTGGGCCATAAACCCGCACGCCTTCAGGGAAGCGGCGGGTGTCACCCAGCGTGAAGTATTTGTCATGGGCCAGCGACGTATCGCGAATGCGCGGCCAGACCACCTGACGCAGGAAATCCTGATCGGCGTAACGGAAGCTGCGTTTGGCCAGATAGGCCTGGCAGATCGGCGCCAGCTTGGGCAGCAGCCCGGTGAAGCCGCCCCAAAGACCCGCCATCATCGGTTCGCAATGCAGCACATGGTCCCGCATCACGTGGAATGGCGCGTCGGAATTGTGCAGCCAGTCATCGATCGCCAGACGCTCGCGGGGTGTGAGCGGCGAATCGACGTCGCGGATCAGCACCACATCAACATCCGGGTCGTCGAACGCCCAGAATCGCCAGAACAAGCCGTCCCATGGCGTGTTCACCTTCTGAACGACCCGCACATTGGCGCCGGTCCGGGCCAGCGCCTGCAGCACTTCTTTCGGCGTATCTGGCGCGCAGTAGAACCGAGCGGTGAAGTCTGAAAATGCCGCCGCCGCATTCCAGGCGGTCGCGATGGCGCAATCAAAATAGTATTTGTTCTGGCCAAACAGGCAGTAGGAAATCACGTTTCGCGCCCGTGCCGTCGGGTTGAAGGCGCGCGGGCGCTCGGCCGCCGCTGGCGCCGCCTTGCCCAGAGGGTGCAGCGTATCGCGCGCGGACAAGGCGCGCTGGCCCCATTCGCTGGATTCTTTCAACTTGCCGAGATGGGCGTAGGCGCGCCCGACCCCGGCCAGCAGCGTGTGGCCCGGCTCTCCGATTGAGGCGGCCAGCTCCAGATGCTTCAGCGCGTCATGCGGCTTGCGGGCGTCGACCAGGATCGATCCGAGGTTCTGATGGCAGACGCGCTTGATATTGTCGTCTTCCCCGTCATCGGCCAGCGTGGCCGCGGCGTTGAGATCCTCCAGCGCGGCGTTGCGGTCGCCGCCACGCTCTTTCGCCAGACCGCGAAACATCAGCAATTGGGCGGTGTCCGGGTGATCGGCCAGCGCGGCGTTCGCGCGCTCTATGACCTCATCGACCGGCGCCGCCAGCACATCCCGCTGAAGCGCGGTCACATGGTCTTTCAAACTCGGCGGGGGGGACGCCACATCCTGCTCGGTCATACGCTTGCCTCCTACTCAACTGATCGCAGCGTAACGGAAAACGCGCTGCTCGTGAACTCTGGCGTTGGCGCGCGCCACATCGTCGCTCGCCTTTGGCCGCGCAAGTTTTCCTGCCCCTGTTAACCACACATTCCCGATCTGCTGAAACCATGTGCGCGCAGGAGGGCATTCGCGGCGATCCGCCCGCCGGAGACGGATGTTCGTCGCTTCGCAGATCGACGCCACAGGGTTAGAGGAATACGCCCGACTGAAAGGCGCCGGGAAAGGACCGCCATGTTCCGCACGTTGTACAATAGACCTCAGATGCTCGCCTTGTCCGCCGTTGTTCTCGCCGTCACGGCGCACACCGGATGGCCAGCCGAGGCCAACAACCTCTGCGCCAAAAGGCAGGCGTTGGTTGACCGCCTCGCCTCGACCTTCGGAGAGACCCGTCGCGCGTATGGATCGCAGGCTTCGGACGGGTTGGTGGAGGTCTTCGCCTCTGAATCCGGCAGTTGGACAATCCTCGTCACCTCGCCGGATGGCCATTCCTGCATAGCCTGAAATTCGCGCGTTGGGCCGATGCCGCCGCCCTTCAGCCGGCGCGGTCCAGGCGGAAAACAATCACACTGAATCAGAGTGTTGCGCCGAATCCTCCGGGGTTACGCGAGATTTTTCGTTCACCACTGTTGAAAAGTGAATAATTTATGTTTTATTTACCAACCAGCGATTGATCCAATTCGAGAGGGCGCTGCATGGCTGAAGAGAACGCTGACATCGGCGGGGCGAAACAGCCTCTGGCGGAGAAACTGGCGGCGCGGATCGTCACGTTCAGATGGGTCTGGATCGTTCTGACGGTCGTTCTCGTGGGCGGCTTCGCGGCGGGGCTGCAGCATCTGCGGTTTGAACCGGACGCCCGCGTCTTCTTCGCCGAGGAGAACCCGGATCGGGTGGCGCTGGACGAGTTCGAGGCGGCCTTCGCCAAGGACGACAATCTGATGATCGTTCTGGCGCCGAAATCGGGTGACGTCTTCACCACCGACGCGCTCACCTTCATCGGAGAGATCACGGAACGCGCTTGGTTGCTGCCCTTTGTGCGCCGGGTCGATTCGCTGACCAATTTTCAACACACCTACGCCAATGGCGATGAAATGATCGTTCGCGATCTCATCCCCGATCCGCCGTCAGTTTCCGCGGAGGAGGCGGCGGACGCCCGTGAAATCGCGCTGAATCGGGTGGAGCTGGTCGATGCGATGGTCAACGTCGATGGCTCGGTCGCGATGGTGCAGGTGATGTTCCGCCTGCCGGGCGTCAACACCGAGACGGAGGTGCCCTCCATCGTCGCCGAGGCGGAAGAGCTGCGCGCCGAATGGGCGGAGGCGCATCCTGATGTGGACGTTTATCTGACCGGCTCCGTCGTCATCAACAACGCCTTCGCCTCTGCGGGCGCTGAGGACGGGCAGAATCTGCTGATGCCGATGTTCATCGTGATCCTGCTGGTCGTCGGGCTGGCGCTGCGCTCGGCGTTCGGCACGCTCAGCGTGCTGATCGTCATCGTTTTGTCCGCGCTGACCGGCATGGGCGCGCTGGGCTGGTCCGGCATGCCGATCAACTCCGTCACCGTGTTGGCGCCCCTCTATATCCTGACGCTGGCGGTCGCGTCGGCTGTGCACATCCTGACCGCAGTGCGGCAGGTGATGGTCGAGACGGCGGACCGGAAGGAATGGGCGCGCCGGGCGCTGACCGATCATATGGGGGCGATCACGGTCGCCTGCGTGACCACGGCGATCGGCTTCATGTCGCTGAATTTCTCCATCTCGCCGCCATTTCGCGAGTTGGGGAATATCGTCGCCGTCGGCGTGATGGCGGCGCTCTTTTTCACGCTGACTCTACTTCCCGCGCTGATCACCTTCTTGCCAATCAAGCGCCGCACCGAGCGCGCGGCCACAAACCGTCTGATGGACCAGCTGGCCGAATTCGTGATCGCCAACCGCAAGGCCCTGTTGCCGGGCATGGCGGCGCTGACCGTGCTCGGTGCGATGGGGATCACACAGCTGAAGCTGGAGGATGATTTCGTCCGCTATTTCGATGACCGCTATGCGTTCCGGGTCGATTCAGATTTCACCGAGGACAATCTGACCGGACTGAATGCGATCGAGTATCCGCTGGAGACTGGAACCTCGGGCGGGATCAACAACCCGGAATACCTGAAAGCGGTGCAGGGCTTCGCCGATTGGCTGCGAGACCAGCCCGAGGTCGGCACCGTGCGCACGCTGACCGACACCATCGCCCGGCTCAACATGAACATGCACGCCGACGATCCGGGGTTTCATCGCCTGCCGGATTCCGAGGAGGAAGCTTCTCAGTTCCTGTTTCTTTACGAGTTATCGCTCGGCTACGGCATGGACCTGACCGACCGGATCAATGTGGATCGGTCCGCCCTTCGGGTCAGCGTCGCCCTGCCCAACGTCACCACCGCCGAGATCAAGGAACTGGAAGACCGGGCGATGGCCTGGCTTCAGGAGAATGCGCCCGGCGTCACTACTCGGCCAACCGGCGTCAGCCACGTCTTCACGCTGATCTCGGTGCGCGATGTTCCGGCCATGCTGCTCGGCACTTTCGTCGCGGTGATCCTGATCTCCGCCGTCATCATGCTGGCGCTGCGCGATGTGCGGATCGGATTCGTCAGCCTGATCCCGAACCTGTTGCCTGCGGCGGTCGCCTTCGGACTCTGGGGGTACGGAGTGGGAGCGGTCACGCTTGCGATTTCGGTCGTCGTGGCGGCGACGCTGGGCATCGTGGTCGACGACACGGTGCACTTCCTCGCCAAGTATTCGAAGGCGCGAAAGGAGGGGCGCAGCCCCGAAGACAGCGTCCGCTACGCCTTCCGATCCGTCGGCATGGCGCTGCTGGTCACGACGCTCGGACTTGTGGCCGGGTTCGGGGTGCTCGCGCAATCCGGCTTCGCCGTCAACGGAGACATGGCGAAGCTGACCGCCATCACCATCACAATCGCGCTGGTCGCCGACTTCCTGCTGCTGCCCGCGCTACTGATCTGGCTAGACCGGAGGAGAGAGAGCATGCCTGATACGACGGAAACCGAGTCCAAACCTGCCGCTGCGCTGGGCGTGCTGGCCTTGACGGCCGCGCTGGCGGTGGCGATGACGGCGGGGATCGCCGCGGCCCAGACGCCCGAGGAGAAGGGGCTCGCCATCACGAAGGAGGCGGATCGCCGTGATCTCGGCTTCGGCGATTTCCGCGCCAAGGGTGAGATGGTGCTCAAGGATTCGGGCGGCAATGAAAGCCGGCGCGCTTTCGACAATATGGTTCTGGAGCGGCCGGACCCCGCCTTTGGCGATAAAAGCGTGATCGTCTTCACCTCCCCGCGTGACATTCGCGGCACCGGCTTGCTGACCTTCGACAATATCGAGCCGGCGGACGACGATCAGTGGCTGTATCTGCCGGCGGTCAAGCGGGTCAAACGCATCTCCTCATCAAACCGGACCGGCAAATTCGTGTCTTCCGAGTTCTCCTATGAGGATCTCGGGTCGAACGAGGTCGCCGACTATGATTACAAATGGATCAGGGATGAGGCCTGCCCGACGGACGCCGCGCTGCAGTGTTTCGTGGTCGAAAGCTATCCGCGCGCGCCTAAGTCCGGCTACTCGAAACGCGTCGGCTGGATCGACATGGACGAGTACCGCCTGCAGCAGGTCGAGTTTTTCAATCGCCGCGGCGACCATGAGAAGACGCTGACCTTCAAATCCTATCAGCAGTATCTGGGCCAGTACTGGCGGCCCGATCTGATGACCATGGTCAACGCGCAGACCGGCAAATCCACCGATCTGGTGTGGTCCGACTATGAATTCCGTTCCGGCCTGAATGAGAGAGATTTCAGTGAGCAACGCCTCCCAAAAATGGCGCGCTAAGACCTCCCGGTTCTGGGCGCCGCTCTGCCTCGCCGCTCTGCTCCCCGCGGCGGCCGGAGCGGAGTCGGACTCGTCGGGGCTGTCGCCCGGCTACACCGAGTTCTACGGCTATGTGGAACTGGAGGGCACGTTCTTCTTTGAGGAGCCCGCCTTCGAGGGGCAAGAGCGGCATGACGCCAGCATCGCGCTGGCGCCCAGCTTCCTCGCCGAGTGGGAGGATGGCGACGTCGCCTTCACCGCAACGCCCTTTCTGCGGCTCGACGCCGTGGATGAGGAGCGCACCCATTTCGATCTGCGGGAGTTCAAGCTGGACGTGACGCAGGGCGACTGGAGCGGCACGGTCGGCAACGACATCGTTTTCTGGGGCAAGACCGAGGCGGTGCATCTGGTCGATATCATCAACCAGGATGACGCGGTCGAGAACATCGACGGCGAGGACAAGCTGGGCCAGCCGATGATCAAGGTCGCCCGGTTGACGGATTACGGCGAGTTCTCCGGCTTCTATCTGCCCTATTTCCGTGAGCGGACTTTCGCAGGAGAAGAAGGCCGGCTGCGTTCCGAGATTCTCGTGGATGAGGACGCCGCGCGGTACGAGACTTCGCAGGAGGAATGGACACCGGGCTTCGCGGGGCGATGGACGCGGGCCACCGGCGGATTCGACCTCGGCGCGTCCGCCTATCACGGGCTTTCGCGCGATCCCGCCTTCGAATTCGACCTGACCGATGACGGGGCGAGCCTGATCCCGGTCTACAGCCGGATCACCCAGGCCGGGTTCGACGGGCAGTACACCACCGGTCCCTCGCTCTGGAAGGCGGAGGCGATCTGGCGGACCGGGCAGCGCAATCTCGATTTCGAGAAAGAGGACTACGTCGCTGCGACGGGCGGGCTGGAGTACACGTTTTTCCAGATCGCCGAGACCGACATGGATCTGGGTATCCTGGGCGAATACGCGTGGGACAGCCGGGGCGACGACGCTACGGCGCTGTTTCAGAACGACGCCATCGCCGGCGCGCGGCTGACCTTCAATGATGTCGAAGACACGGCGATCCTGTTCTTTGGCTCGGTCGATGTGGAGACCGGCGGGACGTTCCTGCGGTTGGAGGCCGAGCGCCGCGTCTGGGACAGCTGGCGGCTGGCGGTCGAGGGCTCCGCCTTTCTGGGCATAGACGAAGACGACATCGCGGCCGATTTCGCCGAGGACAGCTTTTTGCGCGCCAAGCTGAGCTATTTCTGGTGAGCGCATTCGGGAGACGACTGACGTGAACGCACGACCGCTAAGACAGGAAACCGAAGACCGCGGCGCCGCCGCCCGGCGGCAGATCCTTCGCCATGCGGAGGAACTGTTCGCGCATTACGGATACGCCAAGACCAATATCGGCGACATCGCCGCGCGCGCGGGCATGTCTCCGGGCAATCTGTACCGATACTTCGAGAATAAGCGCGCAATCGGGCTGGCGGTGTGCGAGGCCTATTTCAAGATGTCCGAGGCGGAGATGGCGACCGCGCTGATGACCTCGGGCGATAGAGCCGAGGCCCGCATCCGCGCCTTCATCACCACGGGCGTGGGCGCGCTGGTGCGCGAGATGCGGCAGAACCCCAAGATCGTGGAACTGGCCGAGATCGTCTGCGAGGGGACGGAGGATGGCGCGCTGATCGTCTCGCAGGAACTAAGCGATCATTTCGAGTGGCGTGTCGCGCGGCTGACGGAGGAGGTGGAGAGGGGCGCGGCCTCCGGCGAGTTGGCGCTGTTGCGCGATGGGGAGGCCACGGCGCGGGCGCTGTTGGCGGCGACCAAGACGTTCTGGGTGCCGATGATGATGGCCAAACTCGATCTCGATGCGGTCCCGCAAAAGCTGGAGGATGTCTTGGAGCTGGTGTTCAGGGGGCTGAGGGCGTAAGGGCCCGCCCTCAAGGGCGCTTGGGCAGGTTGCGCCGAATTATTCTTGATCTTTAAACCAGTTGACGGCCATCGGACGCCCAAATGCAGACGCGGAAATGCTGGCCGTTATTCGCGCTGGTCGTTGTCATCGCGGTGATCCTGATTTTCATCTCGAACAGGGGAGAGGACAATTGGATCCGCGACTGCATGGCTGAGAGTCGCAGCGAGGGCGAGTGCAAGGCGCTCTACGATCTGAAGTATCCGCGTTGAATCGGATTATGGCGCATCGGCCGACATTAAAATCCCCTAACAACGGTCGCATAGAATTTTAAGGCAGCCCCCGGCGACGGTTGACGCATCTGAACGACGACAACGGGGGATCGGACATGTTTCGACTGACATTGATATTGGGGGCGGCTGCTATCATCGCCGCCAGCGCCGCGGGTTTTGCGAAAGCCGATCCGCTGGCCGAGGCGTCAGGCGCCGAGCTGAAGATGGCGTTCCCGCAAATGCACAAGATCCAGTTTCTCGAAGGCGGCGCCGCGCGGGTCGCGATCTGGGACGGTCATCGTTACCGGCCGCGCGTCTTCACTGCCGTGGAAAGCCGGAGAGGTTCTCGGGTTTGTCTGGCTCGCACCCGAGGCTGGACAGGCGGTTGCTTAACGATAACGCCGAATGGGCGCGATCTGCGGTGCCGATACCTGTGGAACAATGGAGCGAGCGGTGTAACGGCATGTCGCATCGAGCCAATCCGACCGGGGTGAGCACGGCCAATAAGCGGTCTGACTGATTGAGTTTTCGGCGGGGAGTCGATTTGCTTCCGCTGACGCATTTCTTGTGCTGACATTCGCGGGGCGGCCCGCTGGAGTCGGGCGGGATCTATCTAAATCAAAATTGGTGATGCGGATAACATGCACGTTCGTTTCTTGCCGGTTTTATCCTATCCGCCGCCACTTGAGAGTGCGTGAAACGGCTTCTCCTTGGGCTGATGTCGTATCAAGATGAATCGCCAGTTGATCCCCAAAGACCTGTAATTGTCGCGAAGCTTCCAATCCGACATTGTCCACCGTTAGCGCCCCTTCAAGACGGTGATGGACCTCTCCGCTTTCTTCATCGGCCTGGTAGGTTCCGAAATATGCATCATAGCCTCCCACTGCGCCGGTGTTATTTTGACCTTGTGGGCTAGATTCCGAATGTCCAGTTCCCGATCTGTCGCGCTTCATAAACTGGGCTGCAAAATGATTTGGAGCGTAGGTCAGTATGCCCAATGGATTTTCACCAAGAGCCGGGTCGAAAACTCGACGCCCATTTTGAGTACCATCGTCTCGGGAAACCAACGACCAAACACCAATCATAGCCAGCGCCCGATCAGGCTCTTTGTCTGAGGCATTGGCGGGCGTCATCAGTAATCCTCGGTGCGGAATCGCGAGAATTATACGTCAATGATGCGCTTCCGGGGAAGCAGCAGACAGAACCGGTGGCTTGTAGGCCGTTGCTGGCAGCGACCACAGCAATGCTCTGCGGCACCCGTATTATCTGGTCGCCTGACTAACTTTCTCGCTTGGAATTTTCTATGTCGGAGGAGGAGTCAGGCCTCGATCTCAACCTCGCTTTGAAAGGCTCGTCGGCGTGAGTCTGCGGCGACCATTCTTTCGCACTTGCGAAATGAACTGAAATTTTGTTACCTCGCCGTCATATCCCACCCCTTTGAGGAGGCGCCAGATGGCCAGGTCTAAAATCGCTCTAATCGGTTCGGGAATGATCGGCGGGACGCTCGCGCATATCGCCGCGCGAGAAGAACTCGGCGACGTGGTTCTCTTTGACATTTTCGACGGCGTGGCCAAGGGCAAGGGCCTCGACATCGCCGAGGCGTCTCCGGTCTTCGGCAAGGATTCGAACCTGAAGGGCACCGGCGACTACGCCGATATCGCCGGCGCCGATGTCTGCATCGTCACAGCGGGGTTCCCGCGCAAGCCGGGCATGAGCCGCGACGACTTGCTGGGCAAGAATCTCGAGGTGGTCAAGCAGGTGGCCGAGGGCATCAAGACCTATGCGCCGAAGGCCTTCGTGATCTGCATCACCAATCCGCTCGACGCGATGGTCTGGGCGCTGCAGAAGTATTCCGGCCTGCCGACGCGCAAGGTGGTCGGCATGGCGGGCGTGCTCGACTCCGCCCGGTTCCGCTATTTCCTGGCCGAAGCGATGGGCGTCTCGGTCGAGGACGTCACCGCTTTCGTTCTGGGCGGACATGGCGATTCCATGGTGCCGCTGACCCGCTTCTCCACCGTCGCCGGCATTCCGCTGCCGAATCTGGTGAAGATGAAGTGGATGACGCAGGAGCAGCTGGACGGGATCGTCGACCGAACCCGCAAGGGCGGCGGAGAGATCGTCGGCCTGCTCGGCACCGGCTCGGCCTATTACGCGCCGGCCGAAAGCGCAATCCAGATGGCGACCAGCTATCTGCGCGACAAAAAGCGGGTTCTGCCGGCGGCGGCCTATGTCAATGGTCCCTACGGCATCAAGAAGCTTTATGCGGGCGTGCCGACCATCATCGGCGCCAAGGGTGTTGAGAAGGTGGTCAATGTCCGCCTGAACCCGACCGAGCGCGAAATGCTGCAGAACTCGATCAATGCGGTGAACGAGCTGGTCGGCGCCTGCCAGAAAATCGATCCGTCGCTGGCGGACTGACAGCAGACCGACAGTGTGTTGCTTTAGCCGATCGCCGGTCTTCGGCGGTCGCGCTGCGTCTTGCGGCGCTCCGTCACGGAGCGCGGCGGCGCTCACTGTTGCGGCGGGCCGCCGGCCTGGGCTAAGGATGCGCAGCGTGTCTGTATGCGCGCGTTAACCGAAATAAATTTGACACGGCTCGCCATCTGGCGGCCATGGGAGGGCTGATCGCCATGAACATCCACGAATATCAGGCCAAGCAGATTCTCAAGGCGTATGGCGCGCCTGTGTCTGACGGCCGGGCTGTGACCAAGGCCGAGGAAGCCAAGACCGCCGCCGGAGCGCTGGATGGACCGATCTGGGTCGTGAAAGCGCAGATCCATGCGGGCGGACGCGGCAAGGGGTCGTTCAAGGAAGATTCGGCCGGCGAAAAGGGCGGCGTGCGGATCTGCAAGTCGGTCGAGGAAGCCGCCGAGAACGCCGAGCAGATGTTGGGCCGCACCCTGGTCACCCATCAGACCGGCCCGGCGGGCAAGCAGGTCAACCGCATCTACATCGAGGACGGTTCGGACATCGCGCGTGAGCTTTACCTCGCGCTGCTGGTCGATCGCGAGACGTCTCGCGTCTCTTTCATCGCCTCGACCGAGGGCGGCATGGACATCGAGAAGGTCGCGGCCGAGACGCCTGAGAAGATCCTGACCTTCTCGGTCGATCCGGCGTCTGGCGTGATGCCGCTGCACGGCCGCAAGGTGGCTTTCGCTCTGGGTCTTGAGGGCGGCGCCGTCAAGCAGTGCGTCAAGCTGATCTCGACTCTCTACAAGGTGTTCATGGAGAAGGATTGCTCCCTTCTGGAGATCAACCCGCTGGTGATCACGCCGGACAACGACGTCATCTGTCTCGACTGCAAGATGAACTTCGACTCCAACGCGCTCTATCGCCAGCCGGACGTGATGACGCTGCGCGACGAGACGGAAGAGGACCCGAAAGAGCTTCAGGCCTCGAAGTTCGACCTGAACTATATCGCGCTGGATGGTGAGATCGGCTGCATGGTCAACGGCGCGGGCCTGGCCATGGCGACGATGGACATCATCAAGCTCTACGGTTCAGAACCCGCCAACTTCCTGGATGTGGGCGGCGGCGCGACCAAAGAGAAGGTGACCGAGGCGTTCAAGATCATCACCTCGGACCCGCAGGTCAAAGGCATCCTGGTCAACATCTTCGGCGGCATCATGCGCTGCGACGTGATCGCCGAGGGCGTGGTCTCCGCCGTCAAGGAGGTCGGACTGAAGGTGCCCTTGGTCGTGCGGCTGGAAGGCACGAATGTGGAGTTGGGCAAACAGATCATCAACGACTCCGGTCTGAACGTGATCGCCGCCGACAATCTGGCGGACGCCGCCGAGAAGATCGTCAAAGAGGTCAAGGGATAGGCCTCCGGTCGATCAGCCGGATTTCATCATTCAGATTCACGGCGCCGCCGGATATGTGGCGCGACCCCAGGGGGGACACTTAAAATGGCCGTACTCGTTGACAAAAACACCCGCGTGATCTGCCAGGGCCTGACCGGCTCTCAGGGCACGTTCCACTCCGAGCAGGCGATCGCCTATGGCACCCAGATGGTTGGCGGCGTGACGCCGGGCAAGGGCGGGCAGACCCATATCGGACTGCCGATTTTCGACACCGTGGCGCAAGCGAAAGAGGCGACCAGCGCCAACGCCACGGCGATCTATGTGCCGCCGCCCTTCGCGGCTGACGCGATCCTCGAGGCGATCGACGCCGAGATCGAGCTGATCGTCTGCATCACCGAGGGCATTCCGGTGCTCGACATGGCCAAGGTCGCGCGCGCGCTGGAAGGGTCCAGCTCTCGCCTGATCGGCCCGAACTGCCCCGGCGTCATCACGCCGGACGCCTGCAAGATCGGCATCATGCCGGGCCATATCCACAAGCGCGGCTCAGTCGGCGTCGTCTCGCGTTCGGGCACGCTGACCTATGAGGCGGTCGCCCAGACCACTGCGGCGGGCCTCGGCCAGTCCACCTGCATCGGCATTGGCGGCGACCCGATCAAGGGCACCGAGTTCATCGACTGCCTCGACCTGTTCCTGGGCGATGACGAGACCGAGTCGATCATCATGATCGGCGAGATCGGCGGCTCCGCCGAGGAGGACGCCGCCCAGTTCATCGCCGATGAGCGCAAGAAGGGCCGCTCCAAGCCGGTTGCGGGCTTCATCGCGGGCCTCACCGCCCCTCCGGGCCGGCGCATGGGCCATGCGGGCGCGATTATCTCGGGCGGCAAAGGCGGCGCGGAAGACAAGATCGAAGCGATGTCCGCGGCCGGAATCGTGGTGGCGGACAGCCCCGCCGGTCTGGGAGAGGCGCTGCTGAAGGCGATCGGCTAAGTCAGGTGCAGCCGCGGGGGCAGCGGCCAATCGCTGCACGCCCCGCGGTTTCTGCTTGAAATACGCGGGATATCGACGTCAATTTCAATGTCGATCAGACCGTAGCGACGGGAGAGCCGCCGTCGCAATGAACGATGCGGAGGCGAGTGCGCAAACTGAGCGCAATAGATTCAGTGGTTTCGCCGCCGGACTCACCAAGAGGGCGCATTCGCGCCCTCCGCAACTAGGGGAGAGGGGCGCCGCAAGACGCCTCAGCGGATCGCCATGACCGACCAGAGTCAGAACGAAGCCTTTCACAATTCTTCTTTCCTTCAAGGCGTCAATTCCAAGTTTGTCGAACAGCTTCACGCCGCCTGGGTCAGCGATCCGGGCGCGGTCAGCGAGGACTGGCGGAGTTTCTTTGCGGCGCTGGACGACGCGACCGCAGACGTTGCGGCCGAGGCGAGCGGACCGTCGTGGAGACGCAATGACTGGCCGCCGCAGGAGAACGGAGAACTGGTCGCCGCGCTTGACGGGCAATGGCCCGACGATGCGCCGGATCCCAAGGCTCTGGCGAAAAAGGTCAAGGCGAGCGCCGCGGTGGACGGCCCGAAACTCTCCGATGCAGGGGTGCGCGCGGCGGTGCTCGATTCGATCCGTGCGATCATGTACATCCGCTCGTACCGGTCGCGGGGTCATCTGGGCGCCAATCTGGACCCGCTCGGGATCACCACGACCCGCGCCGACCACCCGGAATTCGACCCGACATTCTTTGGCTTCAAGGAAGAGGATCTTGATCGCAAGATCTTCATCGACAACGTGCTGGGGCTGGAATCGGCCACCATGCGCGAGATCAAGAAGATCCTGAAGCGCACCTACGCAGGCACGTTCGCGCTGCAGTTCATGCATCTGACCGACCCGGAGCCGAAAAGCTGGCTACAGCAGCGGATCGAGGGCCTGGGCAAGGAAATCCAGTTCACCCAGATGGGCCGGAAGGCGATTCTGAACAAGCTGGTTCAGGCCGAAGGGTTCGAAAAGTTCCTGGGCGTCAAATATGTCGGCACCAAGCGGTTCGGCCTGGATGGCGGCGAGTCGCTGATCCCTGCGATGGAGCAGATCATCAAGCGCGGCGGCGCGCTGGGCGCGCGGGAGATCTCCGTCGGCATGCCGCATCGCGGCCGGTTGAACGTGCTGGCGAACGTGATGGGCAAGCCCTATCGCGCGATCTTCAATGAGTTTCAGGGCGGAAGCTTCAAGCCCGAAGACGTGGATGGCTCTGGCGACGTCAAATACCATCTCGGCTCATCTTCGGACCGAGAGTTCGACGGCAACACGGTGCATCTGTCACTGGCGGCCAATCCCAGCCATCTGGAGGCTGTGAATCCGGTCGTGCTGGGCAAGGCGCGCGCGAAGCAGAAACAGTTCGGCGGCGGGCGGGAGACGGTTATCCCCGTGCTTCTGCATGGTGATGCGGCTTTTGCCGGGCAAGGTGTGGTCGCCGAGTGTTTCGGCATGTCCGGCCTCAGGGGCCATAACACCGGCGGCACGATCCATATCATCGTCAACAATCAGATTGGGTTTACGACCGCGCCCCATCATTCGCGCTCGTCGCCCTATCCGACCGATATCTCGAAAATGGTCGATGCGCCGATCTTCCACGCCAATGGCGACGATCCGGAGGCGGTGGTGCACGCCGTTAAGGTCGCCACCGAGTTCCGGCAAAAGTTCCTGCGTGACGTGGTGGTCGATATCTTCTGCTATCGCCGGTTTGGGCATAATGAGGGCGATGAGCCCATGTTCACCCAGCCGCTGATGTACAAGGCGATCAAGAAGCACAAGTCGACGCTGCAAATCTATTCCGAGAAGCTGGCGGCGGAGAATCTGGTTCCGGCGGAAGAAACCGACAAGATGAAGGCCGATTTCCAGGCCTATCTGAGCGAGGAATTCGAAGCGGGCCGCGAGTTCAAGCCGAACAAGGCGGACTGGCTCGACGGACGCTGGAAAGACATGCGGGCCGCCGAGGGCGAATATCAGCGCGGCGCCACCGGTGTGCGGATGGAGGCCCTGAAGGAGGTTGGCGGCGCGCTGACCCGCCTGCCCGAGGGGTATAACGCGCATCGCACCATCCGGCGGCTGCTCGATGCGAAACGAAACATGATCGACACCGGCGAAGGGATCGATTGGTCGACCGCCGAAGCGATGGCGTTCGGCACGCTTCTGCTGGAAGGCAATCGCGTGCGCCTCGCCGGGCAGGACTGCACTCGCGGCACGTTCAGCCAGCGCCATTCCGGCATTATCGATCAGGAAACGGAGCAGCGCTATCTGCCGCTCAACAACATCCGAGAGGAGCAGGCCGAGTACAACGTCATCGACTCAATGCTGTCGGAATACGCGGTGTTGGGTTTCGAGTATGGTTACTCGCTGGCCGAGCCGAACGCTCTGGTGTTGTGGGAGGCGCAGTTCGGCGACTTCGCCAATGGCGCGCAGATCATGTTCGACCAGTTCATCTGTTCGGGTGAGCGCAAGTGGCTGCGGATGTCCGGCCTCGTCGTGCTGCTGCCGCACGGGTTCGAAGGGCAGGGGCCGGAGCACAGCTCAGCCCGGATCGAGCGCTTCCTGCAGCTTTCGGCCGAGGACAACTGGATCGTCGCCAATTGCTCGACGCCGGCGAATTATTTCCACATTCTGCGACGGCAGTTGCACCGCAGCTTCCGCAAGCCGCTGATCCTGTTCACGCCGAAGTCGCTGCTGCGTCACAAGCGCTGCGTGTCGAATTTGTCCGATCTCAGCGAGGGATCCAGCTTTCACCGGGTTCTTTGGGATGACGCGGAGATGGGCTCCAGCGAGGCGAACCTGAAGCCGGACGCCGAGATCAAGCGCGTCGTCATCTGTTCGGGAAAAGTCTACTTTGACCTGCTGGAGGCGCGCGACAACGCTGGACTTGACGACGTCTATCTGCTGCGGCTGGAGCAGTTCTATCCATTCCCGGCGCTCAGCCTGACCAAGGAGTTGAGCCGGTTCAAAGGCGCCAATTACGTCTGGTGCCAGGAAGAGCCTAAAAATCAAGGCGGATGGACGTTCGTTGAGCCCAATATCGAATGGGTGCTGACCCGGATCGGCGCCGATCAGACCCGGCCGTCCTATGCAGGCCGGCCCGCGTCGGCCTCGCCGGCGACCGGACTCGCATCACAACACAAAGCACAGCAAGAGGCGCTGGTCGCCGAGGCCCTGGGTCTCTGACCGGTTCTCACGGGAGGACTTACTATGACAACCGAAGTTCGGGTTCCGACCCTGGGAGAGTCCGTGACCGAAGCGACGGTCGGGACATGGTTCAAGCAGCCCGGCGATACCGTCGCGGCGGACGAAGTGCTGTGCGAACTTGAGACCGACAAGGTCTCTGTCGAGGTTCCGGCCCCTGCCGCTGGCGTTCTTGCCGATCATGTCGCCGCTGAGGGAGAAACAGTCGGCGTCGACGCGCTTCTGGCGACGATCAGCTCTGACGGCGCCGGGGCCGCCCCCGCCGCGCCTGCGCCCGCTGAAGCGCCGGCGGCCGCGCCAGCCGCCGCGCCCGCATCAGGCGACGGAGCCTCTGTTGAGGTTCGGGTGCCGACGTTGGGCGAGTCCGTGACCGAGGCGACGGTCGGCACATGGTTCAAGGCAGAGGGCGACGCTGTCGCCGCGGATGAGATTCTCTGCGAGCTTGAGACCGACAAGGTTTCGGTCGAGATTCCGGCCCCGTCCGCGGGCGTACTCAGCAAGATTGTGGCCGCCGAGGGCGCGACTGTGGGTCTCGACGCCCATCTCGCAACCGTTTCCGCTGGCGCAGGCGCCGCCGCGCCCGCCGCCGCTCCAGCCACGGCCGCCGCCGCCGCGCCTGCGCCCGCGCCAGCTGCGAAGGATGTGGAGGACGCGCCGTCAGCCAAGAAGATGATGGCCGAGCAGGGCATCTCGCGCGATCAGGTCGCGGCCTCTGGCAAGGATGGACGGGTGATGAAGGGCGATGTGATCGCTGCGGTCGCCGCAGGCGCCAAGGCGCCCGCTCCTGCCCCTGCGCCGGCTCCCCGAGCGCCGTCTCCCGCCGGTGACGCGCCACGCGAAGAGCGGGTGAAGATGACCCGCCTGCGCCAGACCATCGCCAGGCGTCTGAAGGACAGCCAGAACACGGCCGCTATGCTGACCACCTATAACGAGGTGGATATGAGCGGCATCATGGGCCTTCGCAACGAATACAAAGACCTGTTCCTGAAGAAGCACGGCGTAAAGCTTGGCTTTATGTCCTTCTTCGTCAAAGCCTGCTGCCACGCGCTGAAGGAGATCCCGGACGTCAACGCCGAGATCGACGGAAACGAGGTCGTCTACAAAAACTACTACCATGTTGGCGTCGCCGTCGGCACGCCGACCGGGCTGGTGGTGCCGGTTGTGCGCGATGCGGACCAGATGTCCTTCTCGGAAATCGAGGCGGAGATCGCCTCGCTGGGCATGAAGGGGCGCGACGGCAAGCTGACCATGGCCGAGATGCAGGGCGGCACCTTCACCATCTCGAATGGTGGCGTCTACGGCTCACTGATGTCTTCGCCGATCCTGAACCCGCCGCAGTCAGGCATTCTGGGCATGCACAAGATTCAGGAGCGTCCGATGGTTGAGAACGGGCAGATCGTGATCAAGCCGATGATGTATCTGGCGCTCAGCTATGACCACCGCATCGTCGACGGCAAGGGCGCGGTCACCTTCCTCGTCCGCGTGAAAGAGGCGCTGGAAGATCCGCGCCGCCTGCTGATGGATTTGTAGGTGGTCGGAATGGCGGTTTCTGCGCAGGGAGCTATCGTCGGGGCGCCGCACCTCTTTGCCGTGCTTCAGTTGGCATAGGGATTTGGTCCGTGTTTTTTGAGCATCTGGCCAAGCCGCCCACCATAAAGAAGCGTCTCGATGCTTCCTTTGAAGTGGTGGGCGAGAAGTTTGAAAGTCGGCGGGCTCATGACAAATTTTTTCAGGATATAATTACTCCAAAAAGTAATCGATGGGCGTTCTCACGATCCGGAAAGACGGCGACGAGCACGGCGCTGGACCTCCTTTTTCAACTTGAATTCGGATGCAGAAACAATGCTGCTCTGTTTGATCCGAGCAATATAAACCGTTCTCAAATAATGCACGAGACCGTTAACGCAGGGGTTTTCCGACCACTATGCCGACGCGCTGATATTTCTGATTTTCCGCAGTATTTTAACACTTGCACTTATATCGCCACTGTCCGCCATCCACTCGCTCGCGCCTGGTCCTCTTTCAGATATCTTTGCAAGTCTAACGAGCATGCGAATTTGCAGTTCGCACTCGAGCGAATTCGATTATCCGCTGCGGTCGGATTCGATTGGACCGAGCATATGTATACACGGGACGGGTTCGTGCGATTTCTCAACTATGTTCAACTCGCGATGGAACACAAAGACAAGCTGCGGCCGGACAACCATTGGCGCCCACAGTGGATGGACATTCGCCCTGATGTGTTCAGACCTAACATTGTTGGTCGGACCGAAGCACTCGACCAGTTCGTGCGAGACCTTTCGGGGCACTTTGATTACGAGTTCGTGGGTAAAGCGCCCCACCTGAACGCTGGAGACGACCGATCGAGGCCGGATTGGCTCGAAAACGCCGATATCACGGCGCTGGTCGGACGTATCTACGAACGCGACTTTATCGAATTCGGATACGACCTTTGACGTTGTGAGGACAGCATAGATGCGTAAGCCTAGGGATACGAGAATACCTGACACTTTCTTAGTCGTAGCGGGCACACGCGCTATCAAATGTGACTACAGAGCGCGGCGCTTAGAAATCTTTGACTTGAACTTTCAACAAGAGGACCACTTGTCATGACCGACTATGATGTCATTGTCATCGGGGGCGGCCCCGGCGGTTATGTCTGCGCCATCCGCGCCGCCCAGCTGGGCCTGAAAACCGCTTGCGTCGAGGGGCGCGGGGAGTTGGGCGGCACCTGCCTGAATGTGGGCTGCATTCCGTCCAAAGCGCTCTTGCACGCCTCCGAGATGGTGCATGAGGCCCATGACAATTTCGGCAAGATGGGGATCAGCGCGACCGGCATCTCGGTCGATATCGCCAAGATGCTGGACTACAAGAACGGTGTCGTGACCTCGAACACGCAAGGCATCGAGTTCCTGTTCAAGAAGAACAAGGTCGATTACGTCAAGGGCTGGGGCAAGATCACCGGACAGCGCGAGGTCACGGTCGACGGCCCCGATGCGGGCGTCCTGAAGGCGAAGAACATCATCATCGCGACGGGGTCGGAGCCCGCCTCTCTGCCCGGCGTCGAGGTGGATGAGCAAAGCGTCGTCACCTCGACCGGCGCGCTGGAGCTCTCCTCTGTCCCGCAGAAGCTGGTCGTGATCGGCGCCGGCGTGATCGGGCTGGAGCTGGGCTCGGTCTGGAAGCGCCTTGGCGCGGAGGTGACGGTGGTCGAATTCCTCGATCAGATCACTCCGGGCATGGATCTGGAAGTCTGCAAGGCGTTCCAGAAACTTCTCAAGAAGCAGGGCCTGAACTTCATCCTAGGCGCCGCCGTGCAGAGGGTGGAAAAGACCGAGGGCGGGCTGAAGCTGACCTACAAGTCCCGCAAGGACGACAGCGAGACCACCCTGGACGCCGATGTGGTTCTGGTCGCTACCGGCCGCCGCCCCTACACTGCCGGGCTGGGGCTGGAGGAGCTGGGCGTCGAGATGGAGCGCGGCATGGTCAAGACCGACGCGCACTGGAAGACGAATGTCGATGGGATCTACGCCATTGGCGACGTCATCGCTGGGCCGATGCTGGCCCACAAGGCGGAGGATGAAGGCATGGCGCTGGCCGAGCAGATCGCCGGGCAGGTCGGCCATGTGAACTATGACGTCATTCCGGGCGTGATCTACACCAGCCCCGAGGTCGCGACAGTCGGCAAGACCGAGGAACAGCTGAAGGCAGAGGGCCGCGCCTATAAAACCGGCAAGTTCTCCTTCATGGGCAACGGGCGCGCCAAGGCCAACTTCGCGACGGACGGGTTCGTCAAAATCCTCGCCGATGCGGAGACGGACCGGATTCTGGGATGCCATGTGATCGGCCCGGCTGCGGGCGACATGATCCACGAGATCTGCGTCGCCATGGAGTTCGGCGCCGCGGCTGAGGATATCGTGCGCACCTGCCACGCGCATCCGACATTCTCAGAGGCGATGCGCGAAGCGGCGATGGCGGCATCGCTGGGCGCTCCGATCCACATGTAACTAGCTCGGCTCCGTCTACCTAACCCTGAACGGCCTAGGGTCAAGCGCAATTTCGTCTGAAGAAATGGCGGTGCGTTTAACGCGCCTGGTGCTGATCCAAAAAGGGCCACGGCCCGTACCTACTCCTGTCACACGCAACCAAGCAACGGGAGGAATCCATGACGAAACTTGTGACTCTTACAGCTGCTGCGGCGCTTTCTCTGGCGGCTTCAGCGGCGCTCGCCGACGGCCATCGCGGAAACAGCGATAACGCGCAGACCATGGCTGATACGCTAAGCGGCTCGCCAGGTGTCGGAAGCGCCGCGGCGGGACTCAGCGGGAATCGGAACGACACCAAAGGCGACTCCGGTTGGGGTAATATCGGCAGCCGCGCCACCGGAGACCCCGACGAAGGCCAGGTCTCGAAAAACGGCAAGGGCAGAAACAAGTAAACCAACCGGTTTCTGCTTGGGCGTCCGCCGCCGCATTTCAGTTTGATCCGCCATCATGCGGCGGCGGAGCCATACGAATGTATCCGTGTCTCGCCAATCAATACATTTATGCGAGCGGCACTCTGCGCAAAAGCACGGAATGCACTGAGTGCATCTCCAATCGATACGGGCTTGAATTCGGCGATCGAGCTTACAATCTGATGCACGGCTCTGATCATGCCGATCGAGGCCCACAGACTGCATCGGAGTTTTCCAGCTGTGACTGAACTCGCCTCCAGCGCCATTCGTCGCCGCGCGCAGATCGTATGGGCGCTCTATCTCGGCTCTTTTCTGGCCGGCGTCACTCTGCTGATCGGCATTGTACTGGCGTATCTTTGGCGGGGCGATGCGGTGGGAACGCCCTATGAGAGCCATTTCCGGCGCCAGATCACGCTGTTCTGGTGGAGCCTGATCCTGAGCGGGATCGGCGTTATACTGGCGCTGGTCGGTATTGGTTTTCTGATTCTTGTACCCCTGGCGATCTATTTCTTCGTCATCACCTGTCTCGGGCTGATGCGGGCGGTTGACGAAAAGCCCTACTCGTAATGCGACCCTATACAAAGGTGGAGTGAACGGATGAAACCCTTGGCGATTTCTGGCGCGCTGCGCGCGGGCTCGACGAACACCAAGCTGTTGCGAGAGGCGATCCGACACGCCGGAGAGGGCTCGACAGCGGAGTTCGCCGATATCCGTTTTCCGCTCTACGATGGGGATCTGGAAGAGGCGGAGGGCGATCCGCCAGGCGTCGTGCTGCTCGCCCAGCAAATCGCGGCGGCCGATGCGATCATTATCTCGACGCCTGAATACAACGCCAACCTTCCCGGCGTTCTGAAGAATGCGCTGGACTGGCTCAGCCGTCGCAACCGGGGCGTGCTGACCGGCAAACCCGTGGCGATCATGTCGGCGGCGGCGGGCCGAGCGGGCGGCGCGCGCAGCCAGTTCTCGCTACGTCACTGCCTGACGCCGTTCCGGCCGGACATCATTCAGGGACCAGAGGTAATGCTGCCGGGCTCCGGCTCCGCCTTTGACGAGGACGGGCGGCTGACCAACGAACTGGCCGAGAAAAACCTGATCGCGCTGATGGGAACCCTACGTGCGAAGGTCGCGGCGCAGTCCAGCTAACCGCCGGTCTCGTCCGGTTCCGCCAGCCAATCCCACGCCGCGTCTTTCTGGTCGGCCTTGAACACCTTGAACTCGTAGGGGATCAACGCCTCAGGGAAATTCTGCGCGAACCAGCGCATGAAGCCGGGCTGGGCGACCATCGCGACCCGGCGAAACCGGCGCCGCCAGGGCGAAAAGGCGAGCGCCAGATCCTCGAAAAACGCGCGGGGCGTCCAGCCGCGAAAACCGGGATCGACCTCGACCAGCATATCCAGTTTGCCGGAATCCGGCAGCGCCGCCTCCATCTCTTTCAGCAAGGCGTCATAGTCAGCCTCGCGCAGACGCCCGGTGATGCGGATGCCCATGCGCCCGCCGTCGCTTTCGGGCAAAATCTGCACCGTGGCGGGTTCCGGCGGCCGGTCCAGCAGCCAGGCTCTCGCATCGTCCGCCTGTTTCGACAGGAACACGCGGACAGGAGTGCCGAACGCCGGATCGACCACGGCCTCCGCCGCGTTCAGCCACCACTGGTCGCCGATCACCGCAATTCGGGCCACCTTATCGACGTGGTCCCGAACGAATCGCATATGGGCCAGAAGCGCCTTGGCGTCGTCCCAACCTTCAAAACCGCGGGCGTCGAGCAGCAGCCCCTCCAATCGCCCGTTGCGCTCGATCACCGGGTCGACGATCTCGGCCATCATGTCGAAATCGCTCCCGGACAGCTCATCATCGGGGCGCACGGACAACACCTCTTCGCTGCGCAGCCATTCTGGATGAAGCATCTGAACCTCTTCGCCTGAAATCGGGTGGAGCAGAGTATCGCAGAATCGCGGCTGTTGCGCGTTGAGGCGAATCAATCGCGCCCGCTGCGGGGATGCGCCTTGTCGTAGATCTCCATCAGACGGGTCTGATCGACGGCGGTGTAGACCTGCGTCGTCGAGAGAGAGGCGTGGCCCAATAGCTCCTGAATCGCGCGCAGATCACCGCCAGCCTCCAGAAGGTGGGTGGCGAAGGAGTGGCGCAACGCATGCGGGGTCGCGGTGGAGGGCAGTCCCAGCCGCATCCGCGCCCCGGCCATCGCTTTTTGCACCGCTCGCGCGCCGAGATCGCCGCCGCGGGCGCCCAGAAACAAGGCCCGTTCCGGTGGGCCGGGATGACCCAGAAGACGCAGATACTCGTCCACCGCCTCACGCGTCGCAGGCAGGACCGGGGTGATCCGCTCCTTCCCGCCTTTGCCGACAATGCGCAGGGCATCTGGCAGGGGCGCATCCGAGAGCTTCAGCGACAAGGCCTCGGAAATGCGCAAACCGCAGCCCCAAAGGAGCGTCAGAACCGCGGCGTCTCGCGCGGCAATCCATGGCTCCAATTGGTCGGCGGCGGCGTCTTCGATCAGCGCCTCGGCGGCGTCCGGGTCGACCGGGCGGGGCAGGCGCGCCTTCACCTTCGGTCCGCGCGCTGCGGCGACGGCCGAGTTGGAGACGCCCTCGGCCGCATCCAGCCAGCGGTGAAAGCTTTTGACGGCGGAGAGGGCGCGGCCGGTGGAGCGGGCCGAGAGGCCCCGCGCACGCTCGGCCGCGACCCATGCGCGGATGTCTGGCGCGCGCACATCCGAGAGACCCGCCTTGCCGATGGGGCCGCCCCAATGGGTGACCAGAAATCCCAAATAACCAGAGATATCTCGGCGATACGCGTCCACAGTCTTGGGGCTGGCGTTCTTCACAGCCGTCAGCTGCGCCAGAAACCGTTCCAACAGATCAAGCGCGCCGCCGGAAAGCTCAGGGTCGTCGGCGCGCTTTGCCATCGCGTCAGCCGACCGCTGCCTTCAGCCAGGGACGCGCGATGCGTTCGACCACCCGGCCTATGAAGGCGAGGTTATCCGCGCCGTGATCGGGCCGGAACGCGTCCGGATCGTCGGCGCCGAAGGCGAGCAGGCCGCGCGGCAGATCGGCGCCGAAATCCAGCGGAGCTAGCCCCTCGGATTCGACGATTCGGGCCGAATCGCCAAAGATCAGTTCTGCATCGGCCGAGACGCGGCGCATCACCGCGGCGTCGTCCAGTTCCGGCAGGCCGCCATCACCGCAATAGGCCTCCACAACACCAGGGGCCAGCGGAATGACAGATCGGGGTAGAGAATCGGCCGGCCCCTCGATGCACAGTCGGGCGACATCGAGGTCCAGCATGGACGGGCTTTCTCGCGTCACGATCTGCGCCAGATCCTCCAGTGACAACGCCTCAAGGATGCGCAGCGCGGCATGGCGGGTCTGCGCCATCGACATCATGTTGGCGTAGGCCGCGTCGATCACCTGCTCATGCGCGCCGGTCAGATCCTCCAGCTGCGTTTCCAGCTGGGTCAGCAGCACGCCATAGAGATCGCGCACGTTGCGCCCCGTCGGGCGATGCTCCCGGATCACATCGCGCATCAGCTCCAGATCATTCAGCAGGACATTCGGCCGCGCGCGCAATGCTGCGCGCAGCTCGTCATCGGATATATCCGGAACGGCGACTTCGGCGACGTCGGTCACGGTTTCGCTCACGGCAGAATCTTCTGGCCGGTCTTGGCCCAGTCCTTCAGGAACGCGTCGAGGCCCTTGTCGGTCAGCGGATGATCGGCCAGTTTCTTCAGCACGCCCGGCGGAACCGTGGCGACGTCGGCGCCGATTCTGGCGGCTTCGGAAACATGGTTCGCCGAGCGGATCGAGGCCGCGAGGATCTCGGTCTCGAAATTGTAATTGTCATAGATCTGGCGAATGTCCGCGATCAGCTCCATGCCATCCAGATTGATGTCGTCCAGCCGCCCGATGAAGGGCGAGATGAAGGTGGCGCCCGCCTTGGCGGCCAGCAGCGCCTGGTTGGCGCTGAAGCAGAGGGTGACATTGACCATGCGGCCTTCGTCGGTCAGCGTCTTGCAGGCCTTCAAACCATCCCAGGTCAGCGGAACCTTGATGGCGATATTCGGCGCGATCTCGGCCAGCTTGCGGCCCTCGGCGATCATGCCCTCGGCGTCCAGCGCCACAGTTTCGGCGCTGACCGGCCCGTCGACGATGTCGCAGATCTCCTTGGTCACTTCGTTGATGTCGCGCCCGGATTTCATGATCAGCGACGGGTTGGTGGTCACCCCGTCCAGAATACCGGTCGCGGCAAGGTCCTTGATTTCGTCGATCTCTGCCGTGTCTACAAAGAATTTCATGATTGCCGTCTCGCCTGTTCCAAATGCGGGACCACCCTCTCTGGGGCGGCTTTCGGGCGGTTTTAACCCGACAATGGCGTCGGAACCAGCGGTGAATACGGCGGGAGCGCGGGATTGAGCGATCTGTTCGAACATGCGGCGGCGGTGGAGGCGGTGTTCTCAGTTCTCACCCCCGCGCCGATCGAACGCGCGCTGGACTATCTGGCGCCGGCCGAGACGCCCATCGGCGCGTTTGTCGAGGTTCCACTGGGCGGGCGCTCGATCTCTGGCGTCGTATGGGGCCCGGGGTCGGGAGATTTCGCGCGGGACAAGCTGAAACGGATCGAGCGGGTGCTTGACCTGCCGCCGATGCGGTCGGAAATGCGCGAATTCCTGAGCCGCGCGGCCGAATACACCATCACCGATCCCGGTATGATGACGCGGCTGGCCACGCGGGCGCCGGGGCTGGCGGATCCGCCCGGCGCGCGAAAGATTTGGCGGCTGGGCGAGGGCCGGCCAGACCGGATGACTGATGCGCGGCGCCGAGTTCTTGCGGTGATGGAGGAGTATCCGGGCCTCGGATTCGCGCCCTCCGATCTTTGCACGCTGGCCGGCGTCAGCGCAGGGGTCTTGAATGGCCTGGCCGAGGCGGGCGCGCTGATCGCGGCCGAGGCGCCGCGGGACGCGCCCTATGCTCCGCTCGATCCGGACGCTAATCCGGTGACGTTGACAGATGCGCAAGCGGCGGCGGCGGAGGAGCTGTGTAGGTCTGTCGCCGGGCGCGCCTATTCGGCGATTCTGCTGAAGGGCGTCACCGGCTCCGGCAAGACGGAGGTTTATCTGGAGGCGGTGGCCGAATGCCTGCGACAGGGCCGGCAGGCGCTGATCCTGCTGCCCGAGATCGCCCTGACGGCCACATTCCTGAAGCGGGTGGAGCAACGTTTCGGCGCCCGGCCCGCCGAATGGCACTCCGCGATCACCGGGGCGGAGCGCCGCCGCGCCTGGCGGGCGGTCTCGGCGGGGAATGCGCAGGTCGTCGTCGGCGCGCGTTCGGCCCTGTTCCTGCCCTTCACCGATCTGGGCCTGATCGTCGTCGATGAGGAGCATGACACATCTTACAAGCAAGAGGACGGCGTTCGCTATCACGCGCGGGACATGGCCGTGCTGCGCGCCTCGATCGAAGGGGGAGTCGCGATGCTGGCCTCGGCGACCCCTTCGCTGGAAAGCTGGGCGAATGTCGATGCGGGCAAATATGCGCGGCTCGACCTGCCGGAACGGTTCGGCGGCGCCGTCCTGCCGACGATCTCCGCCATCGATTTACGGGTCGCGCCGCCTGAGCCCGGCCAGTGGCTCTCGCGCCCCGTGGTCGACGCGGTGGCTGAGCGCGTGGCGCGCGGCGAGCAGGCGATGCTGTTTCTCAATCGGCGCGGCTATGCGCCGCTGACTCTCTGCCGGGGCTGCGGGCACCGCTTCGGATGTCCCGATTGCGACGCCTGGCTGGTGGAGCACCGGTTTCGCCGACAGATGCTGTGCCATCAATGCGGGCATTCGGAGGCCGCGCCGTCGAAATGCCCGTCCTGTGGGGCGGAGGACAGGCTGGCCGCCTGCGGGCCGGGGGTGGAGCGGCTTGCGGAGGAGGCCGCGGCGCGCTTTCCGGATGCGCGGCTGGCGATTCTCTCCAGCGATCTCGCGGCGAGCGCCGCCGAGCAAAAGGCGCGAATCGACGCCATCGCGGCGGGCGAGGCGGATATCGTTGTCGGCACCCAGATCGTCGCCAAGGGGCACAATTTCCCGCTTTTGACCTTCGTCGGCGTGGTGGATGCGGATTTGGGCCTGCAGGGCGGCGATATGCGCGCGGCGGAGCGCACCTTTCAACTGATGCGGCAGGTGGCGGGTCGCGCCGGACGGGCGGACAAACCGGGCTCTGCGATGCTTCAGACGGCTGCGCCGGACCATCCGGTGATGCGGGCCATCGTTTCAGGCGATGAAGAGGCGTTTTTCCTGAGAGAGGCGGAAGCGCGGCGTGCGGCCGGGGCGCCGCCCTATGGGCGCATGATCGGAGTCGTCGTTTCAGGCCGCGACGAGACGCGTGTTTGGGCGACGGCGGTGGAGCTTGGCCGCGCCGGTGACAGGTTGCGCGCGGCGGGGTGCCAGTTGCTGGGCCCGGCGCCAGCGCCGATCGCCCGCGTGCGGGGCCTCAGCCGCGCGCGGCTCCTGATCAAGGCGCCCAAGGGCGCGCCCGTGCAAAGCGCCGCCCGAAGCTGGCGTGAAGCTGTCAAAATCCCCTCTGGAATACGGGTGATCTTGGACGTAGACCCGCAAAGCTTCCTATAGTTGGCGGAAAAAAACTGCGCAGAATACATGCGACGTTCCGCCCATTCGGGCGGCTTACACCAATTCGCGATTGTCTATAGTGCGATCTGTGAATCTACGACGGCTCGTCGGCGTCGGTCGGTCATGTTGCAAGGCAATACCGGCTGTGCTAGCAAACCGGCGAATTCTGGGCGAGGCCGACGAAAAAGAGCCAATCGCCTCAAGCCAAGCCGGGCGCATGCCCGGCGCGATCGGGGACCCGGACAGGGAGAGCACTTTGACCGACGTCGCTATCGCCTCGGGCGTATCCGGACGCTACGCCACGGCGCTTTTCGAACTGGCGAAAGAGCAGAACGCGCTCGATGCGGTCGAGGGCGATCTCTCCAGCCTTTCGGATGCGTTCGACGTTAGCGAAGAGCTTCGCGCGTTGGCCGCCAGCCCCGTCTACAGCCGGGAACAGCAAGGACGCGCGATCGCCGCCATCGCCGAAAAGATGGGCCTTGGCCGGCTGGTCGGAAACGTTCTGCGCCTGATGGCCGCCAAGGGCCGGCTGTTCGCCGCGCCGGACGCCATCCGGGATTTCAACGCCCTGCTCGCCGCCGAGCGTGGTGAAGTCACCGCCGAGGTCGCCTCGGCCGTCGCACTGTCGGACGCACAGACCGAAGCGCTGAAAGAGAAGATTCGCGCCGCCGTCGGCAAGGATGTTTCTCTCACCGTCAACGTGGACGAGAGCCTTCTGGGCGGTCTCGTCGTTAAAGTGGGCTCCCGGATGATCGACACGTCGATCCGCTCCAAGCTCGCCAGCTTGCAAACCGTTATGAAAGAGGTCGGATGATGAGCATCCAGGCTGCGGAAATCTCCGCGATCCTCAAGGATCAGATCGAGAACTTCGGTCAGGAGGCGCAGGTCGCCGAAATCGGCCATGTGCTGTCCGTGGGCGACGGCATCGCCCGCGTCTATGGTCTCGACAACGTCCAGGCGGGCGAGATGGTCGAGTTCCCGGGCGGCGTGCGCGGAATGGCGCTGAACCTTGAGGCCGACAATGTCGGCATCGTGATCTTCGGCGACGACCGGGGCATCAAGGAAGGCGACACCGTCAAGCGCACCAACTCCATCGTGGACGTGCCGGTGGGCCGCGCCCTGCTGGGCCGCGTCGTCGACGCGCTGGGCAACCCGATCGATGGCAAAGGCCCGATCGAGACGGACACCCGCTCCCGCGCGGACGTCAAGGCGCCCGGCATCATCCCGCGCAAATCGGTGCATGAGCCGATGTCGACCGGCCTGAAGGCCATCGATTCGCTGGTGCCGATTGGCCGCGGCCAGCGTGAGCTGATCATCGGCGACCGCCAGACCGGCAAGACCGCCGTGGCGCTCGACACGATGCTGAACCAGAAATCGGTGAACGACACCGACGACGAGTCGAAGAAGCTCTACTGCGTCTATGTTGCGGTCGGGCAGAAGCGCTCCACCGTGGCCCAGCTGGTGAAGAAGCTGGAAGAGTCCGGCGCGATGGAATACTCGATCGTCGTCGCCGCCACCGCCTCCGATCCCGCTCCGCTGCAGTTCCTTGCGCCTTATTCGGCCTGCGCCATGGCCGAGTTTTTCCGCGACAATGGCATGCACGCGCTGATCACCTATGACGATCTTTCGAAGCAGGCCGTCGCCTATCGCCAGATGTCGCTGCTTCTGCGCCGTCCGCCGGGCCGCGAAGCCTATCCGGGCGACGTCTTCTATCTCCACTCGCGCCTGTTGGAGCGTTCGGCGAAGCTGAACGAGGACGAAGGCGCTGGGTCGCTGACCGCGCTGCCGATCATCGAGACCCAGGCGGGCGACGTGTCGGCCTATATCCCGACCAACGTGATCTCGATCACCGATGGTCAGATCTTCCTCGAGACGGAGCTCTTTTATCAGGGCGTCCGCCCGGCGGTTAACGTCGGCCTGTCGGTGTCTCGCGTCGGTTCGTCGGCGCAGACCAAGGCGATGAAGAAGGTCGCGGGCAGCATCAAGCTGGAGCTGGCGCAGTATCGTGAGATGGCCGCCTTCGCCCAGTTCGGCTCGGACCTCGACGCGGCCACCCAGCAGCTGCTGAACCGCGGCGCGCGTCTGGTCGAGCTGTTGAAGCAGCCGCAGTACTCGCCGCTGACCACCGCGGAGCAGGTGGGCGTCATCTACGCGGGCGTGAAGGGCTATCTGGACAAAGTTCCAGTCAAGGACGTGCAGCGTTTCGAAGCCACATGGCTGGCCGAATTGCGCGGCAAGCACGCCGACCTACTCGCTTCGATCACCGCCAGCGGCGCGCTGAACGACGAGGACGAATCCAAGCTTAGCTCGGCGCTCGACGCGTTCGCCGGTGCTTTCGCCTGATCCTGGACTGAGGGAGCGCTGGCCTCATGCCAAGCCTCAAGGACCTTAAAAATCGGATCGACTCGGTCAAATCGACCCGGAAGATCACCAAGGCCATGCAGATGGTCGCGGCCGCCAAGCTGCGCCGGGCGCAGGAATCGGCCGAGGCCGCCCGCCCCTATGCGGAGCGGATGGAGGCCGTGCTGGGCAATCTCGCCCGCGCCGCCGCCAACAGCCCGACCGCGCCAAAGCTGCTTGCGGGCACGGGGTCGGACGCGGTTCATCTGCTGATCGTCGCCACGGCTGAGCGCGGCCTGTGCGGCGGGTTCAACTCCTCCATCGCGAAGCTGGCGAAGCAGGATGCGGACCGGCTGGCCGGAGAGGGCAAGACCGTCAAGATCCTGACCATCGGCAAGAAGGGCCGCGAGCAGCTGAAGCGGACCCATTCGGACTATTTCGTCGATCATGTGGATCTCTCGGAGGTCAAGAAACTCGGCTACGAGAACGCCCATGAGATTGGCGTCAACCTGCTGAAGCAGTTTGCGGCTGGCGAGTTCGACGTGGCGACGCTGTATTTCAGCAAATTCGTCTCGGTCATCGCCCAGACGCCGACCGCGCAGCAGCTGATCCCCGCCGTCTTCGAGCATGAGGGCGAGGAAAGCGACCGCGACGCGGCCGTGTCCTATGAGTACGAGCCGACCGATACGGAAATTCTGGCCGATCTCTTGCCGCGCAACGTCTCGACGCAGGTCTTCAAGGGCTTGCTTGAGAATGCGGCGTCCGAGCAGGGCGCGCGCATGTCCGCGATGGACAACGCGACGCGCAACGCCGGCGAGATGATCGACAAGCTGACGATCGAATACAACCGTTCGCGCCAGGCCGCGATCACCAAGGAACTTATCGAGATCATCTCGGGCGCCGAAGCGCTCTGATCCGACGGAAGAGGAACCCCGCCCATGAGCCAGGTCGGAAAAGTCACCCAAGTTATCGGCGCGGTCGTCGACGTTCAGTTCGGCGGCGAGGAGTTGCCGGCGATCCTGAACGCGCTCGAGACCACGAATCAGGGCAACCGCCTTGTTCTGGAGGTCGCGCAGCATCTCGGCGAGAACACGGTGCGCACCATCGCGATGGACGCATCCGAAGGTCTGGTGCGCGGCCAGGAAGTCACCGACACCGGCGTGCCGATCGCGGTGCCGGTGGGCGACGCCACCCTGGGCCGCATCCTGAACGTCATCGGTGAGCCGGTGGATGAGAAAGGCCCGATTGACGCCACGGAGAAGCGCCCGATCCATGCGCAGGCGCCGGAGTTTCAGGAGCAGTCGACCGAGTCGGAGATCCTCGTCACCGGCATCAAGGTTGTCGATCTGCTGGCTCCCTACGCCAAGGGCGGCAAGATCGGCCTGTTCGGTGGTGCGGGCGTCGGCAAGACCGTGCTGATCATGGAGCTGATCAACAACATCGCGAAGGTCCACTCGGGCTATTCGGTGTTCGCCGGCGTGGGTGAACGCACCCGCGAGGGCAACGATCTTTATCACGAGATGATCGAATCCGAGGTTATCAAGCCGGACAACCTGTCCGACTCGCAGGTGGCGCTGGTCTATGGCCAGATGAACGAACCTCCGGGCGCCCGCGCGCGCGTCGCGCTGACCGGTCTGACGCTGGCCGAACAGTTCCGCGACCAGTCCGGCACTGATGTGCTGTTCTTCATCGACAACATCTTCCGCTTCACTCAGGCGGGTTCCGAGGTGTCGGCGCTACTGGGCCGCATCCCCTCGGCGGTGGGCTATCAGCCGACCCTGTCGACCGATATGGGCGCGATGCAGGAGCGGATCACCTCGACCAAGCAGGGCTCGATCACCTCGATCCAGGCGGTTTACGTACCTGCGGACGATCTGACCGATCCGGCGCCGGCCACGACCTTTGCTCACCTCGATGCGACGACCACTCTATCGCGTCAGATCGCCGAGCTTGGCATCTATCCGGCGGTCGATCCGCTCGATTCGACGTCTCGCCTGATGGACCCGCAGATTCTGGGTGAAGAGCATTACGAGGTGGCGCGCGAGGTGCAGGGCACGTTGCAGCGTTACAAGTCGTTGCAGGACATCATCGCAATTCTGGGCATGGATGAGCTTTCCGAAGAGGACAAGCTGACCGTCGCCCGCGCCCGCAAGATCCAGCGCTTCCTCAGCCAGCCCTTCGACGTTGCTCAGGTGTTCACCGGTTCGCCCGGCGTGCAGGTGCCCCTTGAGAAGACCATCGAGGGCTTCAAGGCGCTCGTCGCCGGCGAATATGATCACCTTCCGGAGGCCGCGTTCTACATGGTCGGCGACATGGATGAGGCGATCGCCAAGGCCGAGAAGATGGCCGCCGAGGCCGCGTAAGGCTGAATACGGAGACTCGAAGCGATGGCCGATGCGATCACATTTGAACTGGTGAGCCCTGAAAAGAAGCTCGCCAGCGCCGAGGCCCGGATGGTGGTTATTCCCGGTATGGAAGGCGATCTGGGCGCGATGCCCGATCACGCGCCTTTCCTGACCACGCTGCGCCCCGGCGTGGTGAAGGTGGAGACGACCGGCGGTCAGACCGAAGAGTATGTCGTCACTGGCGGTTTCGCCGAAATCTCTGAAAACACCGCGTCGGTTCTGGCCGAAGAGGCGCTGGTACGCTCAGCGCTGACACGAGAGTATCTGGACGCCAAGATCGCCGAGGCGGAAGAGATTCTGGCCGTCGCCAAGGGCACCGAACGTTACACGGCCGCGGCCCAACGGCTGAACGATTTTCGTGGATTGGCGCAAGTTCTGGGGATCTGATCCTCGGCGCGACTTTTTCAATGAGTTCGAAGCGCGGTTGGCGGGAATGTCAGCCGCGTTTTTCGTTGGGGCTGGCTATTGCGCGCCTGAATCCAACAGATCTCCGAACTCGCGGAACACCTCAGAGTAGACCTGCCGCTTGAACGGCACGATCTTGTCGATCAGCTCATTGGCTGGCATCCAGGCCCAGCAGCGAAATTCCGGGTCATTGGTCTCAATGTTCACATCCGAGTCGTCGCCTTCGAACCGCATGGCGAACCATTTCTGCGTCTGTCCGCGATAGCGGCCTTTCCACAGCTTTCCGACCAGTTCGTGCGGCAGATCATAATCGATCCAGCCGGAATGCTCTCGCAACAGCGTGACTTTCGCAGCACGGACCGAGGTCTCCTCCTCCAGTTCGCGGAAGGCGGCGTCCAGCAAATCCTCGCCCTTGTCGACGCCGCCCTGCGGCATCTGCCAGGCAGGTTCGGGATTGTCGATCCGTTGCGCGGCGAACAGGCGACCCGACGGGTTGATCAGCGCGATCCCGACGCAGGGGCGATAGGGAAGCCGGTCGATCTGATCCGGCGTCGGCTTTTTGGTCATCATTCCACCCCTAACGGAAACGGGCGGCGATGGCGCCGCCCGTTCTGGTTTTTGGTTACGCGAGATCAGTTCCCGGCGGCGCCATAGACGGCAAGACCGGTCAGAAGGTCCAGCGCATAGGCAAGCTGCAGATCCTCGGACCGAAGCTTGGCGGTCGCTTCATGCCGTGCGCGCTCCTCCTCCAGCAACTTGCGCTCATCATCGCTGAGGTCGTTCTCCAGACTTCCGCGTAGATCCGCTTCTGACCGGCGACGACGGGCGGTGTCGTCCTCCTCTTCCGACGAGGCGATCTGCTGCTGTTCCACCAGAATGTCCGGTTCAATCCCCAACGCCTGAATCGAGCGGCCGGACGGGGTGTAGTAGCGCGATGTGGTCAGCCGGATCGCGCCTTCGCCCGACAGCGGCATGATGGTCTGGACCGATCCCTTGCCGAAGCTCTTGGCGCCGACGATGATCGCGCGGCGGTGATCCTGCAGCGCACCGGCGACGATCTCGGACGCAGACGCGGAGCCCTCGTTTATCAGAACGACCAATGGCTTGCCGTTGCTTAAATCGCCGGACTTGGCGTTGTGCCGCTCAGAATCCCGCGCATCGCGGCCTCGTGTCGAGACGATTTCGCCCTTCTCCAAAAACGCGTCCGAGACGGCAATCGCCTGGTTCAACAGTCCACCCGGATTGTTTCTGAGGTCGATCACGAAGCCTTTGATGTTGTCGGCGCCCTCGGCTTCCTCTTCCAGCTTCTTTATGCCGTCGGCCAGGTTTTCGAAAGTTTGCTCGGTGAAGCTGGTGATGCGCACAACGCCGACATCGCCCTCCAGCCGGGTGCGGACCGCGCGAATCTTGATGGTCTCGCGCGTCAGCGTCACCTCAAATGGCTCGGGTTCGCCCTCTCGAAGGATAGTGACGGTCACATCGGTCTGCACCGGGCCGCGCATGCGGTCCACCGCATCCGACAGCGTCATGCCCAGCACGCTTTCATCCTCGATATGGGTGATGAAGTCGTTGGCCTGCAATCCGGCGCGGGCGGCGGGCGTGTCGTCGATCGGCGCGACCACCTTGACGAAGCCCTCCTCCATGGTGACCTCGATGCCGAGGCCGCCAAACTCGCCGCGCGTCTGCACGCGCATGTCTTCGAAACCTTCCGGAGGAAGATAGCTGGAATGCGGGTCCAGAGAAGCCAGCATGCCGTTGATCGCAGATTCGATCAGATCGCGTTCATCGACCTCCTCTACATAGGCGGATCGAACGCGCTCAAAAATATCGCCGAACAGATCGAGTTGCTCATAGGTCGATCTTTCTCTCGCCTCTTGCGCCGACAGGGGCGCCGTCACCCACGCCGTCGCGACCACGCCCGCCAGCGCGCCGCCGACAATCGACAGAACCACTTTCTTCATAAACTGCTTACCTTCTCTTCGGATCGAAGCCACGGATCTGGGTCCGTCGGCTTTCCGTTCTCTCTTACTTCCATATAGAGCATAACGCCCGCCGCGTCCGGTCCCGTGTCCGATTTTGGGTCGATTTGCTGCTCGTCGCCAGCGATCGCCGTCAATTCGACCAAAAACTCCTCGTTTGGCGTCATCGGGCCGTCGAGACGGCCGATCACATCTCCCGCGTTGACCTCATCGCCGACCCCGCGCGACAGGCCAGCCAACCCGCCAAGTACAATCAGATAGCCTGTTTCCGGCTCCAGAATGATCACATTTCTGAGCTTGCGAAAGGGGCCGGCGAACAGAATCTCGCCCGACCACGGGGCCAACACGGCTCTGTGGGCCGATCCCTGCAGCCACAATCCCGTTTTGGGCGCGCCCGATCGCGAGCCCTTTGGAGCCGATCCGAACCTGGCGAGGCGCCTGTATTCGTTGAGCGGCGGCGTCAATGCGCCCCGGATGTCACCGAAAGTCGGAGTTGCGTCAGGATCGGGCGCTGCTTGGTGCAATGCGCTCTCGAACGCCTCGGCCGCGGTCACGGCGCGGGCCAACGCCTCGGCCTCAAGCGCCGCGCCCGCCTTGTCTTCCGCGGCGGTCAGATCTTCGCGCCGGGCCGCAAGTTCCGTCTCCAGATCCGCGCGTAGCGCCGCGAGTTCGGCGGCGGACGCCCTCAACTTCTCCCGCGCCATTTCGCCATTCGCCCGCAACTCCGCGATATCCCGTACGGCGGCCTCCGCGCCGCGGGCCTCCTCAATCAGCGCCGGGCCGATCCGCTCCATCAGCGTCGCGGCCCGCGCAGCCGCCAAAGGTGCGTCGGGATGGGCCAAAATCGCAGGCGCAGGCGCCCGGGACAGGGCGGCGAGCGCCGCCAGAAGCTGGCGCAATCGCCCGCGCTTCGCCTCCAACGCATCCCAGGCCGCCGCTTCCTCGGCGGCGAGCTGCGCCAACTGGCCAGTCAATGTCGTGAGTTCGCGCTCGATTTCGCTCGCCTCGCGGGCGTCCGCCGTCAATTCGGCGGCGATGCGGTCCGCTTCGCGCGACAAGCGCTCCACCCGGCCCTGCAGCTCCTCTGCGCCTTCGGCCGGCGCAAGCGACGCGGCCAGCAACGCCGCTGCGAGAGGGTGAGCCTTGAGCATCCTCGGCGTCAGTCCGATCCGATAAGAAGTGAAAGCCCGGTCATCTCTGGAGGTTGCGGCAGCCCCATCAGCGCCAGCGCGGTGGGGGCGAGATCGGCCAGACGTCCGCCTTCGCGCAGCTTGGCCGGCCAATTGGCGCGGCCGCCCTGATAGACCATCACTGGCACGGGCAGAGTGGTGTGCGCGGTGTGCGGGCCGCCGGTCTCAGGATCGACCATCATTTCGCAATTGCCGTGATCGGCGGTGACGATGATTGCGCCGCCCACATCGTCCAGAGCGCCAAGCGCCCGACCGAGGCCCTGATCGACGGCCTCGCAAGCCTTGACGGCGGCGCCAACATCGCCCGTGTGGCCGACCATGTCCGGATTGGCGAAATTCACCACGATCAGATCATGGGCCTGACCGCGGATCGCGCCGACCAGCTGGTCCGCGACTTCTTCGGCCGACATTTCCGGCTTCAGGTCATAGGTCTTCACCTTCGGGCTGGGGGCCATATAGCGGTCCTCGCCCGCATAGGGATCCTCGACGCCGCCATTCAGAAAGAAAGTGACATGTGGATATTTTTCGGTTTCCGCCAGCCGCAACTGGGTCTTCCCCTGAGCGGCGACCCATTCGCCCAGCGTGTTGATGATCTCTTCAGGAGGAAACAGCATCGACATATACCGGTCGTGGCGGGAGGAGTAGGAGACCATGCCTGAAAGCGCGGCGAAATCCGGCCGGGCGGAGGCGTCGAACCCGTCGAAATCGGCGTCGCCGAGCGCGGCGAGAATCTCGCGCGCCCGGTCGGCGCGGAAATTGGCGAAGAAAACGCCGTCGCCGTCTTTCGCGCCCGCATAGTCACCGATCACCGTCGGTGAGACGAATTCGTCGGTTTCGTCCCGCGCATAGGCGTCCGAGATTGCGTGTTCCGCATGTTCGGCGCGTTCGCCCTTGGCGCTCACGATCACGTTGAAAGCGGCGGAGACGCGCTCCCACCGATTATCCCGATCCATGGCGAAGAACCGCCCGGTGATGGTGGCGAGCTGCGCGCCCGGCGCGTCCGAGATGGCGTCCTCGAAGGTCGCCAGATAGCCGCGCGCGCTTTTGGGCGGCGTGTCGCGCCCATCCAGAAAAGCGTGAATGGCGACAGGGACGCCCGCGGCCGCGATAACCTTCGCTGTCTCGGCGATATGCCGCTGGTGGGAATGCACGCCGCCAGGGCTGAGCAGACCCATGAGATGCGCGGTCCCCCCGGTCTCTTTCAAACGGAAGATAAATGCCTGAAACGTCTCATTCGTCGCGAAGTCTCCATCGGCGATGGCGCGGTCGATCTTGGGCAGGTCCATCCACACCACCCGGCCGGCGCCGATATTGGTGTGCCCGACTTCGGAATTGCCCATCTGCCCGGGGGGCAGGCCGACATCCTTGCCGCTGGTCTTCAGCGTCGCGCGCGGCGCGGTATTCCACAATCGGTCGAAATTCGGCGTCGCCGCCAGGGCGACCGCATTGTGTTCGGAATAGGGGTTCAACCCCCAGCCATCGAGAATGCAAAGCACGACGGGCTTTGGCGCGCCGGAGGTCTGATCCGCCATTTCGGTCCCTTGAACTACGTTTCGGTCCCTTAGACTAACGAGGGTTCGGCGGAGAATAGGCCGCCCGTTCTGATGGGTCCAGAGCGGGCGGCGCGCCTGACGATACGCGTGGAGAATTCGTCAGACGCGGTGATAGGGCGATCCGGCCAGGATCGAAGTGGCGCGATAAAGCTGCTCGGCCAGCATCACGCGCGCCAGCATGTGCGGCCAGACCATGCGCCCGAGCGAGAGCTTCACATCGGCGCGGTCCAGCACGGCTTTCCCATGCCCATCCGCGCCGCCGATCATCAGGCAAGCTTCCGGCCGGCCCTCGTCGCGCAAGCGGCCGAGAAGATTCGCAAATTCCGGAGAGGAAAGGGTCTTGCCGCGCTCATCCAGCGCGATCGCGGCGGCTCCGGCCGGGATGTGAGAGAGCAACAACTCCGCCTCGGCGTCTTTACCCCGGCGGCGCTTGTCCTCCACCTCGACCACGCGCGCCGGTCCCAGCGCCGGCGGCCGTCCCGTGGCGTCGACCCGTTTCAGATAATCATCGACAAGAAGCTTTTCGGGGCCGCTCCGCAAGCGGCCCACGGCGAGTATTGAGAGTTTCAAAGCTGCGTTCAGCCCGGCGGTCAGGCCGAACCGACGGTCCTTGCGCCAAGATCCGGCGAGGTCATCCACATCTTCTCAAGCTGATAGAAGTCGCGGACCTCAGGGCGGAACACGTGGACGATCACGTCACCCGCGTCGATCAGCACCCAGTCGCCGGCCTCCTTGCCCTCGACGCGCGTTTTGGCGCCCGACGCCTTGATGCGCTCGACCAGCTTCTCGGAAATGGACGCCACCTGTCGCGCAGACCGGCCCGAGGCGATGACCATATGGTCGGCCACGGTCGTCTTGCCACGCAGATCGATGGACGAGACCTCTTCGGCCTTGTCCTGGTCCAGCGAGTCTAGAATGAGGGATAGGAGAGCTTTGCTCTCAGTTTCGTCGGTTGTCCCGGCGGTCATGGCCGGGGCCCCAACGTTCGGAGCGGACGGGCCGCTCGCCTGCGTTCTGTCAGTCAGAATTATGGTCCTCCTTAAAGGGCGGCGGAGCCATGGAACGCGAAAGCAGCTCCGGATACCGCCCGTGCACTGCACCATATGGTAAGCGTGCGACGGAATTTTAACAAGATGGGGGCGGGTTGCGGCGCGACTCGACGCGCCGCAGGCCGTTGCGGATAGGTGACAGGGAGTGCTCTACCTGTTCCCGCGCACCAGCTTTTCGTAATCCTCGGCGATGTTGCGGGTCAGCGCGCCGACCTCGAACTGATAGTCGCCGATCTGGCCCACGGGCGTGACCTCGGCGGCGGTGCCGGTCAGCCAGCACTGCTCGAAATCCGCCATCTCCTCCGGCATGATATGGCGTTCGACCACCTCGACGCCGCGCTCCTTGACCAGCCCGATAACGGTCTGGCGAGTAATGCCGTTCAGGAAGCAATCGGCCAATGGCGTGTTCACGGCGCCGTCCTTGACGAAGAAGACGTTGGCGCCCGTCGCCTCCGCAATATAGCCGCGATAGTCCATCATCAGCGCGTCCGAGCAACCGTTCGCCTCCGCCGAATGTTTGGACATGGTGCAGATCATGTAGAGACCGGCGGCCTTGGCGTGACTCGGGATCGTCTCCGGGCTTGGGCGCTTCCATTTTGAGATGTCGAGCTTGGCGCCCTTCATCTTGGCGTCGCCGTAATAGGCGCCCCACCCCCAGACCGCGATCGCCAGCCGGATCGGGTTGTTCAGCGAGGAGACCCCCATATCCGGGCCTGCGCCGCGCCAGGCGATGGCGCGGATATAGGCGTCGGTCAGGTCGTTGGCCTTCAGCGTCTCCATCTTGGCGGCCTCGATCTGATCGACCGTCCACGGGATCGGCATGTCCAGAGAGGCGCCCGAGTCGAGCAGGCGCTGGGAGTGCTCGCGGCTCTTGAAAATCTTGCCGCCATAGGCGCGCTCGCCCTCGAACACGGCCGAGGCGTAATGCAGCGCATGGGTCAGTACATGAGTAGTGGCGCTGCGCCACTCGACCAACTCGCCATCCATCCAGATCCAGCCGTCGCGGTCATGATACCCTTGGTCCGCCATACGTCTCGCTCCCACATTCGTCGTCGTCGCGTAATACGGATCGCGACTCAATCTGTCCCAGAATTCCTCGTACGCGACAGGAAACTGCGCGCCATAGTGACGGCGGGTAACATTCCGCTTGAGGTATGTCAACAACGCTGACATAAACTGTGAGCGAATTGCTTTGGACCGTCAGGGAGGCTGCCATGAGCGCGAGCGGAATAGGCGAGGTGCGGAGACCCTCGGCGCGCGGCGATCAGCTTTTGTTCCTGACCGATGAGCAGCTCAGGCAAGGCATCGAATTGCTGTTCTTCGCTTATCGTGACTTCACCTCCGACCCGGACCGTATCCTTGAGGATTTCGGCTATGGCCGCGCGCATCACCGGGCGATCCACTTCATCAACCGCCGCCCCGGCGTGACGGTGGCGGGGCTGTTGAACATCCTCGGCGTCACCAAGCAGTCCCTCAACCGGGTTCTGAGGCAGCTAATCGATGACGGGTTGGTCGCTCAGGAAGTCGGCGTGCGGGATCGGCGGCAGCGTCACCTGCACCTGACGCCCGAAGGCGAGGATCTGGAGCGGCGCTTGTCAGAGCCACAGCGCGGCCGCGTGCGCCGCGCTTATAGCGAGGCCGGGCCAGAGGCGGTCAGCGGCTTTCGCAAGGTGCTGGAGCAGATGATCGACGCGCGCGCGCGAAACGAGGTTCTGGGCATTGTCGGCGAATCCCGGCGTGGTGGGGGCTCGGATCGCGACCCTGCGGGAGGCGCATGATGCAGGGCCCGGGGGAAAGCGCCCCCGTCGATGCGCATCTTCTGGTCGTCGACGATGATGAGCGCATCCGTACGCTGTTGACGAAATTTCTGGCCCGAAACGGCTTCATGGTCTCAGCGGCGCGCGACGCAGCGCACGCAAGGCGGCTGATCGAGGGGTTGGTCTTCGACCTGTTGATCGTCGACGTGATGATGCCGGGCGAGGACGGGCTGTCGCTGACCCGATCGCTGCACGACGAGATCGAGACGCCGGTTCTTCTGCTCACGGCGCGGGGCGAGGCGGAGGACCGGATCTCAGGTCTGGAGGCGGGCGCCGATGATTATTTGCCGAAACCGTTCGAGCCGCGGGAGTTGCTGCTGCGCGTGGCGGCGATCCTGCGGCGTGCGGCGCCGGCGGCGGAACTGGCGGAGCCGCCTCAGACCCTGACGCTGGGCGAGGCGCGGTACGATGTCGGGCGCGGAGAGATGTGGCGCGGAGAAGAACTGGTGCGCCTGACCACGAGCGAATCCGCGCTGATGCGGGCCTTCGCGCGTAGTCCGAATGAGGCGCTGTCGCGTGAGACGCTGGTCGGAGAACTGGGCGGGCCGGGCTCGACACAGGAACGCGCCGTCGACGTGCAGATCACGCGCCTTCGTCGCAAGATCGAATCCGACCCGCGTAATCCCCGCTATCTGCAAACCGTGCGCGGGTCGGGCTACATGCTGACGCCGGACTGAACAGTGCGGTCTAGAGACAGTCGAAGACCGGCGGCCAGATCGCGATCATCGCCTGCGGCGCTTCACACTGGCGGGCGAATCCGCGTTTGATCAGCTCCGTGCCGAGATCAATTTCCTGCTGATCCGTCGGGTCCATGACTACGCAATCGCCGACCAGCGTCCCGCCGCCCGCCGGGCCGATCCGCTCTCCAGTCAGGCGGCATTCGATATCGCGGCCCCTTGGCGCGAGAGACTGCATGAATTTCAGCGCGGCGTCCCGCTGGCCCTCCAGGATGTAAGGCAACGGCAGCCGGACCTCGATCGCGCCGACCCAGACGCTCTCGGGCTGGGAGATGTCGCCGACCTTGCCAATTAACTGCGCGGAATAGCTTCTCTCGTGGCCACCAGCAGAGGCGCCTGTCGCCAGCGCCGTCGATATGATGGCCGCCATCCAGAGCCCCAGCAAGCGCGGTCTTCTAAAGAAGTTCATCTCAATTTAACCCCTCCGTTTCAATGTCCAATCTCGCGCCGCAATGCTTGCAGCGGATGGCGTCGAGGTCGTGGCGTAGCAAGCCGCATTGCTCGCATTTGTGCCGGACTTTTTGCGGTCGGAAAATGGCGAGCGCGAGTTGGGCGAACAGCGCCACGCCGACCACCATGATGAAGACAGACAGAAGCTTCCCAGCGGGCGTGTTCAGGGTGATGTCGCCGAATCCCGTGGTCGTCAGGGTCGCCACGGTGAAGTAGAGCGCGTCGACATAGGAATCGGGTCCGGCATCCTTGTCGAAGTAAAGCGCGAAAACGCCCGAGGCCGTTACGAACACGAACACAAGCAGGTTCACCAGCGCCGTGATGGCGTCCTCGTTGCGGCGGAAAAACGAGAACTCTCGCCGCAGATCCTGCAACAACTGGTAGGAGTGAACGATGCGCAAGCCCCTGAGGATACGGAGAAAGCCGAGATCGAGCGCGAAAAACGGATCCATAATTAGTGATGCGATCACAACGATATCCGCGATCGTGTAGACTTGTCTCAGGAGAAACAGGCGGTCCGGGGCGATCCAGAGTCGGCTGGCGAAATCGAAGACAATCACCAGGCCGATCAATCGATTGGTCAGGATCAATTCGGGAGACGGAGAAAGTGGCGCTGTCACGATGAAGTAGAAGATGGTCGTGAAGTCAAAGATGATGAGCGCATAGCGGAAGCGAATAGAGCCCGGGCTGGCGCTGGTATAGAGGCGGATCAGCCAACCTTTGAATCCATCGCGCTCAACCATCATGCCTTCGCGTTTTCGGCGCCGGATTCGCCTTCAGATCCCGCTGCGCGCCTCGGGATCTTCAGCTCTTCCGGATCGCCCGTGTAGAAGGGCGTCATGATCTGGACGCCGGCCGCGTTGAACCTGCGTAGGATGTTCCGGCGAAGCGCCGACGCCACGCGCACGGGGTCAGAGTCCTTCTTGCAATAGGCGTTGATTTCATAACTGACATCGTGGGCGTTCAGCCCCTGGCTGAGCACAAACGGGCCAGGCTTTGCCTTGACGCCGTCAGTCTCGCGAGCCGCGGCGATCAGAAGCTCATCCACTATGTCGGGCGCCTCGTCATAGCCGATGCCAACCGTCGTATGGATTATCAATCCCTGCGGGCCGGCTGTTTGTGTGTAGTTGACGACTTCCGAGCTTAGCATCTTGGTGTTGGGCACGCTGACCAACTCGTTCTTCAGCGACCGCACATGGGTGTCCAACAGGGAGACATGCTCAACAGTGCCGCGGATCTCGGCGACCTTGATCCGGTCTCCAACCGAGACGCTGCGCTTATAAACCACGATCAGCCCGGCGAAGAGGTTGGCGGCGACAGAATTTGCTCCCAGCGATACGACAAGACCGAGCAGCACAGTCATACCCCGGAACGCCGCCGAGTCCGAACCTGGTATATAGGGATAGGCGACGACAATGGCTGCAATAACAATTACGAAGCGAATGATGCGATGGGTTGGCCAGATCCATTGCGGATCGAATCCTTTGATCTGGATCGCGCCGTTTTCAATATTGACGAAGACCAGCCGTAACAATTTTAGCAGAAACCGAGTCATCAGCACGATGATCAATACGGTGATCAGATCGGGCACTTCGCCCAACGCGGCGCGGCCTAGATCGATCAACGGCGCGGCCAGAATATCGAGCAGCAGTCTGGCGAACCCCTTTGTGAAGGCGAATTCGCTCAGTACAGCCGCCACATAGTAGTAGGCCGCGAAGGCGATGATGAGGATGAGTATCCCGCGCGTGGCCATGCGATGGGCTTGCAGCAACGAGCTGGAATCCACGACCCGTCCGGTTTGCTGCTCAATACCTTCCAGCCATTGCCTTACTTTGCGTTCTACCCGAAGCCGACTCCACTTTCGAAGCCTGAAGACGCCCCACAGGAAGGCTGAAAAAACCGCAGTCCAAACCAGCGTGTCGCGAAGCGCCTCATAGGTGCCGGCTTCGGTGCGCCCGGCGCGGTGGTTCTCCACAGCTTCGTCAATGCGCGATGCGAAAAGCGCGGTGACGATGTCCAGCGGAAAGCCTTCGAATGCCGCGTCGGTTTCGGTGACCTGAATAATTTCAACGCCATCCACGGTGATCGCGATGCCGAACTCGGCCTCATCAGTCTGGACGTTTGGCGATCGGTCGGGGTGTTTCTCCGCCGCCTCAATGATCTTGGCCTGAACGTCCTCCGCCCGTTCCGCGGCGGTGATCGATCGTGCGCCGCGCAGTACGAAATACGTCTCACCGTCGATCACCACTGGCGCCGTATCGATATTATTCGGCGTGGCGACGGCGGGTTGTTCGTTTTCGGGCGGCGCCGCGTCCTGTGCGAATCCTGCGGAACCCGAAATGAGCATCAGGAAGATGGCCGCCGCCGCCAGTTTCGCGATGGGCAAGCCAGCCGCAAGCCTCGAAGTCGACGCGCTGATTTCGGACAAGAGTCGGGTCATTGATTGCATGGCGTCATGATGAGCCCGTCGAATCCGGAGCCGCGGGATAGAGATGCACATCGCGTTGCGGGAATGGAATTGAAATCCCGGCGGCGTCGAAACGCTGCTTCACATCCGCCGTAAGATCCCAGTAGACAGTCCAGTAATCCATCGTTTTAGTCCATGGCGCGCACAGGAAGTTCACAGAACTGTCGCCCAATTCCTTCACCACGATCAAGGGTTCAGGCGATGTAAGAACCAGGGGATGCGCTTCGACGGCTTCCTTCATCACCGCGATCGCTTTCGGAATATCGTCGTCATATCCAATGCCGAACGTCAGATCGACGCGTCTGGTCTCGCTGGCGGTGACGTTGGTGATCACATTACCCCAGACCTGCCGGTTGGGAACGACAATCACTTGATTGTCGAGCGTGGTGACAGTCGTCGCTACGATGTTGACAGACTTGACCGTGCCTTTGACCCCGCCGAGGTCGACGAAATCGCCCTCGTCGAACGGCCGGTTGACCATGATCATCAGCCCATTTGCGAAGTTGCCGAGCGTGTCCTGAAAGGCGAAGCCAATGATGAACGAGGCGCCGCCGACCAGCGCGAAGAGCGGCGTAACATCAACGCCGAGAAAGGAGAGAACGATCAAGAGCCCGAACGAGATAACCAGCCAATAGACCACTGCTACGAGAAAGGATTGAAGCAGTTTCGAGAGGTTGGGCACCCGGTCGATTCGTTTCGACGTAAATCGACGCACCATGCGCGCGACGAGCAGAAGGCCATAGAACGAGACGACGACGATCGCCAGATCCTTGGCCACCTCGATACCGCCATCCGTGCTGATCAACCATTCGATCACGGCGGAAAAAAGCGTCTCCACGTCCGCGGATTTGATTTGATCGGTGCGCAACGCCAATCGGTAGGTTGTAAACTCGTCGATCGCCTCCTCGTCGCCGCCCTTCAACTCCCACGCTTCGAGAACGGCCGAATACCTGTCGATGAGTCCGTTGCGCTCATTGGTCAGGGCGAAGAGCTTTTCTCGAGCCGCGTCAGCTGCGGCGCCTTCCGAGGCGTTCACCTCGATCTGCGCCTCGACGGCCTCGACGGTTTTGGCCTTTACGAAGTCGCGCCAGGTTTCGGCGAGGGTGGCCAACTCGCTCCGTGTCAGGGGCGCGAGGCGCAGTTTAAGTTCTTCCAGCTCTATCGTGGCATTGCTTACCGCAGCGGGCGGATCGAGCGCGCTGTCGCTTGCCGTAACATCGACGCTTTCGGCTGACGCAGTCTCTTCCGAAGGAGCAGACGTCGTGTCTTGCGCGAATATTGGCGCAGGCGCGAAATACGCCAGCGCGGACAAGACGAACACAAAAAGTGCACCCGTACAGCGCTGTCCCGGCATTCTGTCACCTCATCTATTTCAAGTCGTTATTAAATCCGACCCAAGGAGGAATAGCGCAATTGTCAGCGCGATCTAGCGCTAAATGGGCCGAAGCGTATCACATCGCCTTTCGGCATCGCGCCGAGCGCAGTTTGTAGAAACGTGAGTCCACGAAGAACCTTGCCCCGGCCGGGGCATCCGTTCACTCTTCCCCCATGACCACTGTCCTGATCACGCATTCCGCCTGTCTTGAGCATGTGACGCCCTATGGCCATCCCGAGCGGGTGGATCGGCTGCGCGCGATTCATAAGGCTTTGGAGGACCCGGCGTTCGACGCGCTGGACCGGAGAGAGGCGCCGCGAGCCTCCGACGACGTGATCCTGCGCGCCCATGACGCGGACTATTTGGCGGGGATCAAGGACGTTGCACCGGAAAAGGGGATGCTGGCGCTCGACGAAGACACCTCGATGAGCCCCGGCTCGCTGGAGGCCGCCTATCGCGCGGCTGGCGCCGTGGTCGAAGGCGTCGATCTGTTGATGTCCGGCGATGCGCAGAACGTCTTCTGCGCCATCCGCCCGCCCGGCCATCATGCGGAGCGGGATCGGGCGATGGGGTTTTGCCTGTTCTCGAACGCCGCCATCGCCGCCCTGCATGCGGTCAAAGCGCACGGGTTGAACCGTGTCGCGATCATGGATTTCGACGTCCATCACGGCAACGGCTCGCAGCACATTCTGGAGCGGGAGGGGCGGGTGATGTACGCCTCGACGCATCAATGGCCGCTCTATCCCGGCACCGGGGCGGCTGGCGAGACGGGGGTTGGAAACATCGCAAACGCGCCATTGCCCGGGTTTTCCGGCTCGCAGGCGTTCCGGGAGGCGATGGAGGGGATCATTCTGCCCGCGATCGACAATTTCGCGCCGGAATTGATGATTATCTCAGCCGGGTTCGACGCGCATCGCGACGATCCTCTGGCCAATCTGAACTTCACTGAAGAGGACTTCGCCTGGGCGACGGAGGCGCTCTGCGATTTGGCGGACAAAAGTGCGGGGGGCCGCGTTCTCTCGACTCTCGAGGGCGGCTATGATCTTGAGGCTTTGGCGCGGTCGACGGCCGCGCATGTGAAGGTTCTGATGCGCCGTGGAGAAACGGATGGCTGACGCAGCTGAAACCCCTGTGGCCGATATGAGCTTCGAGCAGGCGATGCGCGCCCTCGAGGAAATCGTCGAGACCCTGGAATCAGGCCGGGTGGAGCTGGAGAAATCCATCGCGTTTTATGAGCGCGGCAAGGCGCTGCGCGACCATTGCGAGAAGAAGCTCGCTGACGCCGAGCTTCGGGTTAGCCAGATCACGACCGACGGATCCGGCGAGGTCTCCGCCAAACCCGCCAATATCGAATAGAGCCACGCCATGACGCCTCAGGAAGAGCGCGCGCTTCGCGCCCGGCTCATCGCGGCCGCATCGGAGATCGAGGAAACGCTGGACGCTCTGCTGGCCGCCGAGGATGGCGATGCCGAGGCGCCGCTGCTGGAGGCGATGCGATATGCGACACTAGGCCGCGGAAAGCGGTTGCGCGGATTTCTGGTGCTGGAATCTGCGTCGCTTTTCGACGTGGATCGGGCGCGGGCGCTCAGGGTCGCCGCCGCGCTGGAATGCGTCCATGCCTATAGCCTTGTCCATGACGACCTGCCGGCGATGGACGATGACGATCTGCGCCGGGGCAAGCCGACCGTCCACAAGGCCTTTGACGAGGCGATCGCGGTTCTGGCGGGAGACGCGTTGCAGACCCGCGCCTTCGAGATTTTGGCCGATGACGCGACCCATGAGGATCCGTTCGTGCGTTGCCGTCTCGTGGCGCGGCTGGCCGAGGCATCGGGCGCCTCTGGCATGGTTGGCGGGCAGATGATCGACCTCGCCGCCGAGACCGCCGCCGAGCCCTTGGACATGGGCGCCATCACCCGGCTGCAACGGATGAAGACGGGCGCGTTGATCGCGGCCTCCTGCGCGTCCGGCGCGATTCTCGGCCATGCGGGCACCGACGCCGCGCGGGCGCTGGAGGGATACGCCCATGACCTGGGCCTCGCTTTTCAGATCCGCGACGACATATTGGATGTTGAGGGCGACGAGGCGGAGATCGGTAAAAAGGTTCAAAAGGACGAAGAGGCTGGCAAGGCGACATTCGTTTCGATCCTCGGGCTGGACGGCGCGAAAGAGCGCGCAGAAATGCTGGTGGCGCAGGCGACGCGGCACTTGGCCCCGTTCGGAACCGGGGCGGATGGCTTGGCCTTGGCCGCGAAATTTTCTATAAGCCGCCGATCCTGAGCCGCATGACCGGCGCATTCTTCGCCGACTGTCTGCGCGCCAGTGGGAGATCACGTGACTGACGATCCGCATATCCGCCCAGAGACGCCGTTGCTCGATCAGGTGTCCTCGCCCGCCGACCTGAAGGGCATGAGCGACGCCGATCTGGCGCGTTTGGCCGACGAGTTGCGCGCGGAGACGATCTCGGCGGTCTCGGTCACCGGCGGGCATCTGGGCGCGGGTCTGGGGGTGGTTGAGCTGACCGTGGCGCTCCACGCTGTGTTCGATGCGCCGAAAGACAAGCTGATCTGGGATGTCGGGCATCAGTGCTATCCGCACAAGATTCTGACTGGGCGGCGTGATCGCATTCGCACCCTCCGTCAGGGCGGCGGATTGTCTGGTTTTACCAAGCGTGCGGAAAGTGAATACGATCCGTTTGGGGCGGCGCATTCCTCCACCTCGATCTCGGCCGGACTCGGCTTCGCCATGGGGCGCGAGCTGGGGCGGACGGATGTCGGCGACGCCATCGCGGTGATCGGCGACGGCTCGCTATCGGCGGGCATGGCCTATGAGGCGATGAACAACGCCGGGCATCTGAAAAAGCGCCTGATCGTTATCCTGAATGACAACGACATGTCGATCGCCCCGCCAGTGGGCGCAATGTCGGCGTATCTGGCGCGACTGTTGTCGGGCGGCGCCTATGACTCGTTCCGTGAAGCGGCGAAGTCCGCCCTGTCGCTGATGCCTGAGCCGATCCGCGAGGGCGCCCGCCGGTTTGAGGAATACGCCAAGGGCATGGCGGTGGGCGGCACCTTGTTCGAGGAACTGGGCTTCACCTATATCGGACCGATCGACGGCCACAATATGGATCATCTGCTGCCTGTTCTGCGCAACGTTAAAGAGCGCGCGCACGGTCCGGTGCTGATCCATGCGGTGACGCAGAAGGGCAAGGGCTACGCCCCGGCCGAGGAGGCTGCCGATAAATATCATGGCGTCTCCAAGTTCGACGTGATCACCGGTGCGCAGAAAAAGGCGCCCTCGAACGCGCCCAGCTACACCAAGGTCTTCGCCCAGAACCTGATCAAAGAAGCCGAGGCCGACGATAAGATCGTCGCCATCACCGCTGCAATGCCGGACGGGACCGGCCTGAACCTGTTCGCCGAGCGGTTCCCCGAGCGCTGCTTCGACGTCGCCATCGCTGAGCAGCACGCGGTGACCTTCGCCGCCGGGCTGGCGGCCTCGGGCATGAAGCCGTTTTGCGCGATCTATTCGACCTTCCTGCAGCGCGGCTACGATCAGTTGGTGCATGACGTGGCCATTCAGGGCCTGCCGGTGCGCTTCGCGATGGATCGCGCCGGGCTGGTAGGCGCCGACGGACCGACCCATGCGGGCGCGTTCGACCTCGCCTATCTCTGCTGTCTGCCTGGCATGGTCGTGATGGCTGCGGCGGATGAGGCGGAGCTGGCGCATATGGTCGCCACCGCCGCCGACTATGATGACGGGCCGATCGCGGTCCGCTTTCCCCGAGGTGAAGGCGTCGGCGTCGACATGCCGGAGCGGGGCGAGCCGCTTGAAATCGGCAAGGGCCGGATCGTCAAGGAAGGCAAGACCGTTGCGCTGCTGTCGCTTGGGGCGAGGCTCGCCGAATGCATGGCGGCGTCCGAGGCTCTTGAGGCGCGTGGCCTTTCAACCACCGTCGCCGACGCCCGCTTCGCCAAACCGCTGGACCGTGAGCTGATCCTGAAACTGGCTGCGGAACATGAGACGCTGATCACCGTCGAGGAAGGCGCCAAGGGCGGGTTCGGCGCCCATGTGCTGCATCTGCTGGCCGAGGAAGGCGCGCTGGACGCCGGCCTCAGGGTCCGCACCATGACCCTGCCGGATGTGTTCATCGATCAGGACGCTCCGGCGAAGATGTACGCCGCCGCCCAGCTGGACGCCCATTCCATCGCCGAGACCGCGCTGAAAGCGCTGGGCGTGGATGCCTCCGCCGAGACTGATGAGGGCGCAGGACGGGCCTGAGCGCGAGACTCCAACCGCATCTTCCCGTATAACGTTCGCGCCCGGCATATTCGGGCGCGTAGCGTAGGGAGAGATTTGCGATGCCGTATCTCATCGCGCTTTTAGGAGTTATCGGGGCGATAGGCGTCTGGTGGTGGCGCATTCGGATGGCCAAGGTGGCTCTGGGCGCAGCCGTGGACGCGGCCAAAGACGTCCGACTCGCCGCGCGCAGATTCGGCTTCAAGAACAAGACAAACGCCCATCCGGCGGATGCGGTTGAGGATCCGCGGCTTGCAGCCGCCGGGATCATCGCCGCGGTGGCCGAGATGGACGGTCCGCTGGGCCGGGCGGAGCTCGACACGCTGATGCTGGAATGCCGCCGGGTGTTCGGAGTCCCGGCCGATGAAGCGATGGACATGGTCTCATTTGGCCGTTGGGTCGCCGGGCAGTGTGGCACGCCGGACGAAGCCGTGCGCCGCCTGCTGAAAATCGTGCGCGCCAAGGCGGGGCCGGACGCGTTGCCCGACTTGCTGGCGATGATGGAGACGGTGGCAAAATCCGATGGCGCCGAGTTGACCGAACGGCAGACCGAAGCGATGGCGCAGGCGAAACGGGTGCTTGCGGCGCAGTGAATTGGCTGCGCATCTTGCGCCGATGAACACGCCCTCCACCAGACTCGATCAACGCCTCGTCGCGCTCGGTCTCGCCGACACCCGATCTCGCGCACAGGCGCTGGTGAAGGCCGGGGCAGTGGCAGTGGATGGGGCGACAGCGAAGAAATCCTCGCAAAAGGTGGGTGTGGCGGCGTCGATTACAGTCGATAACGGAGCGTTGCCCTGGGTGTCTCGCGCCGCGCTGAAGCTGGTCCATGCGCTGGACGTATTCGACCTCGACCCATCCGGGGCGACGGCGCTGGATGTGGGCGCCTCGACCGGAGGATTCACAGAGGTGTTGCTCAGCCGGGGCGCCGCCAAGGTCTATGCGCTCGATGTGGGCCGCGGGCAGCTGCATCCCAAGCTCTACGGGAAAGCGCGCGTGGTCTCGCTGGAGGGCGTGAATGCGAGGGTCATTCCCGACGGGCTGATCCCGACCATCGACTGGATCGTCTCCGATGTCTCTTTCATCTCGCTGGAAAAGGCGCTGCCGGGGCCGCTGGCGCTGGGCAAGCCGGGGGCCACTCTCGTGGCTCTGATCAAACCGCAATTCGAGGCGGGTCCGGTTAAGGTCGGCAGGGGCGGGATCGTGAAGAATCCGGAGGTTCACCGGCAGGTTCGCGATCGTGCGCGCGAGTTTCTGGAGCGCGCCGGTTGGACAGTGATCGGAGAGGGCGAGAGCCCCATCACAGGCGGCGACGGCAACCGCGAATTTCTGATCGCGGCGAGAAAGGGCGCGTGATGGAGCTGATCGTTCAGCGCCTCGGCCGCAAGGGCGACGGGATTGCGGCGGGGCCGGATGGGCCGGTCTATGCGCCGTTCACCCTGCCGGGCGAACGCATCGCGGGCGAGGTCGCGGATGGCCGGATGGAGGGGGCGAGAATACTCGACCCCTCTTCGGATCGCGTCGCCGCGCCCTGCCGTCATTTTCGGCGATGCGGGGGCTGCGCGCTGCAGCACGCCTCTGACGCCTATCTGGCGGCGTGGAAGCGGGACATCGTGATCTCTGCGCTCGCCGCGAGGGGGCTCGAGACGGAGGTGGCCGAGACGATCACTTCGCTCGCGCGTTCACGCCGACGGGCCACATTCTCCGTGCGCCGAACCAAGAAAGGCGCGACGGTCGGGTTTCACGCCCGGCGGGCCGGGGAAATCGTCGCCATCGAGGATTGCCCGCTGATCGCTCCGAAGCTGCTTGACGCGATCCCCGCCCTCGAGGCGCTGGCCCGCATCGGCGCCAGCCGCAAGGGAGAGCTGAAATGCGCCGCCACCGTCACCGAGGCCGGGCTGGACGTCTCGGTCGAGGGCGGCAAGACGCCGGAAGCGGGCGACGCGCAGCGCATGGGGTTGGCCGAAATCGCGGAGGCGCATGACCTCGCGCGGCTGATATGGGGCGGAGAGCCCGTTGCGGTGCTTCGCCCACCCGCGATCCGCATGGGCCGGGCCATTGTCCACCCGCCCCCCGGCGCGTTCCTGCAGGCCACGGCGGAAGGGGAAGGCGCACTGGCGCGACTGACGCGCGAAGGCGTTGCCAGCGCCGCGCGGGTGGCGGATTTATTCTCCGGGTGCGGGACGTTTTCTCTGCCGCTGTCCGAGGCGGCGGAGGTTCTGGCGGTGGAGGGCGACGCCGAGCTGACCGGCGCGTTGCAGGCGGCGCAGCGCGGCGCGGAGGGATTGAAGCGGGTGACGGTCGAGACCCGCGATCTGTTCCGGCGCCCGTTGATGGCCGCCGAACTCGCGAAGTTCGACGCCGTGGTCTTCGACCCGCCGCGCGCTGGGGCGGAAGCACAGGCGCGGGAGCTCGCCAAATCCACTGTTCGCCGCGTCGTCGGCGTTTCCTGCGATCCGGCCACCTTTGCGTGCGACGCTGCGATTCTGGTCGCGGGCGGGTATCGGCTGGAGCGCGTCACGCCCGTGGATCAGTTCCGCTGGTCCGGCCATGTGGAGCTGGTGGGGATTTTTAGTCGCTAAGCCCAAAGCCTCGTGGCCAGATCCTCAAAATCCGTCGCGATCACGTCCCAGTCCTACGCGGGTTCAAGGTCCGTGGTCTGGTCCGGCCCATGCTCTGTCGGGCGCGGGACAAAGGCGGTCTTCAGCCCCTCCGCCCGCGCCGCCGCCAGATCGTCGTTATGGGCGGCGACCATCATCGCCTCCGCCGGCGCCAGCCTGAGCGCCGCCACTGACATCCGGTAGACCAACGGATCGTGCTTGTAGGTCCGCGCCACATCCGCGCCGAGGACGCAGTCCCAGTGCAGGCCCGCGTTCTTCGCCAGCCCCGTCATCAATGCGATGGAGCCGTTGGAGCAGGGCGCGATGATAAAGCGATCCTTCAGGCGGGATAGGCCGGGGACGACATCCGGCTAGGGCGGCAAGCGCTCCCAAGCTTGGTTGAGGGCGATCAGCTCCGCCTCGTCAAAGACGTCGCCTCGATCGCGGAACGAAAGCGCCCGGTGCAGGTTCTCCAGATGCAGATCATCGAGCTGCAGATATCCGCGTGCGCCTGACCGAGCGCCCTCCATCGCGGGCTGGTATTCGGCGCGCCAGGCGTCGGCGATCTCCGTCCCGTCGATCTCGATTCCCTTGGCGGCGAAAGCAGCTTCGATTGCACCCGCGACGTCCGTGCGCCAGTCGAAGCAGGCGCCGAAGACGTCGAAGATCAGGGCTTTCAAGGTCATGGGCGATCTCAGGCGCAGGGAAAGTGGAAATCTACATGGTAATGGTCGTCGTGGCGCACCCAGGATTGCCGGGAATTGAAGTATATGCGCCCCTTCAGGGCCGCTCCGCCGGGGGCCGCGAATAAGTCGTCCTGCAAATCCGGGGCAAATAACACGCGTTGGATGCGTCCGCCGCGGTCGCGCGCTGCCCGGTCGAGTGCGGTCAGATGCGCAGCGATGGCGGCGAAGTCGATCTGGCCTGACGGGCCTTCGCCGCTGGAGTCGAACTCTGCGTCATTGCCGAACCGGTTCAGCGCATGGGTCGGCAGGCGGCCCTCGGTCAGCGTAACCATGTAGTCGAAGGAAAGCCCGTTGCGATGGGTGCGATGCGGCCGGAACCGCCCACCCCATGGAAAGCCGATCTCACCATAGACGAAGCGCGCATCTGGATGGGATTTCGCGAGTTCATCAAAGGAGTCGACCGAAGCGTTGATGGCGCTTTCATGGCCATAGGTGCGCAGCGCGAGAATGCAGAGATAGCAATAAGCGCCATAGTTCTCGCCGAGTGTCGGATGCCGGACGCCTCCATCCAGTCGGCCCTTCGAGGTCGAACCGCGGCAGGCGCTTGGGCCGCCCAGAATGTCGAAGGTCAGCATGGGCGCGAGCAACAACGCCGCCGCGACGCCAAGGCCCTACCAGAGTCGCTGTCGCGTCATTCGTCACCCTCCGGCGCCAGCCAGCCGTGATACCGCACCAGCAGGCCAATGAGCGGCGCGTTGAGATCGACGTCGAAATGAAAACGCCTGTCCGTTTCGCGCTCGGCGGCGTTGGTGAATGGGGCGAGGGCGCGGGGCATCGGCAGGCTGAACAGGCGCCAGTTCTCGACCCGCAGCGTCAGTTCACCCCCCGTTGCGGCGACGCGCAGGCCGCAGCGGATCGGGCCGAGCCGCTCCCAGAGCTGCGCAGCACCGCGCGGGGTCAGATGTGAGCGAAACCGCCGCCCGCCAAAATCGCGAGTCCAGATCTCTCCGTCGCCATGACGGCGCATCTCAACGGTGACCGGAATGTCATCGGCGGCGGGAGGGAACCGAAACAGAGCGCAGACGAGGCGGGCGAGGGGGCTATCGCCACGGATGACGCGGCCGCGGCCTGAGAATCGTTCGATATCCCAGATGTCATGGGCGCGGCGGATGGCGGGCGGCGCGGCGCGCCAGCTTTCTCCCAGCGCAGTTTCGAACAGGCGGAGCGCCGTGACGTCTTTTCGTTGGGTGGTCACGCGCAGGCGCGAGAGGCCAGCCTCGACCTCGGACAGCGTCAAGGGGTCCAGGCCCGCCTGCGTGCCGGACGGCAGGCCGTCCGCGATGAGTTTCGGGGCGAGAAGCGCGGCGGGGAGCGCCGGGATGAACGGGCCGTCGCCCGCCTCCGCGACAAGGCTCCATCGCCTCGAATAGGGGCGTCCCGCGGCGTCGCGCCCTTCGACGCGCACCAGCATTCCGCCCCGGTCGGTTCCGGCGCGGCGAAAAAGATCGGCGATGCGGGCGAAGAGCGTCGCGGCGGGCGTCAGAGACTTCGCCAATCCCACGCGTGCAAATAGCGATGCAAACCACAGGCCCCAGTGCAGCGCCTGCGCTTCCAGCCCGGCGCGAAACAGCACGGACCGCGCGCCGAAACGCGTCGGGAACAAGGTCAGGTCCGGGGCGCCGATCAGGCTGGCGCGGCGCGGGTCCAGCCCCTCGATCTCGATACGGGCGGGATCGGACCAGCCCGGCGCCGTCGTCCAGCGCCCGCCGCGCCACAACCGCAAAGGCCGCCCCGATTGCGACAGGATCGCCCGCATCAGGGAGGCGCCGCGCGGCGCCTGGTTGCCCGGTACGATGGCGCTTTCGATCAGCGCGACGTCGGTCAGGGGCGGATCGCTCGCGATCAACTCTGCCGCCGCCGCGCCCGAGATGGTTGGCACGCTGGAGACGCCGGAGAGCGCGACCCTGCCAGTCGCCTTCGCCTCCGCGTCCAGCGCGGCAATCCCGACGGCGAAATCCGCGTCGTCGGAAAGATCCATGTAATGCGCGCCCGCCGCCAGCGCGGCGCGAGGCAAGGCGTAGGGGTCCGCGCCCTCGGCGTAAGCCTGAAACGGACCGGCCGCGTCGATCACCACCGCTGGTCCCAACTCCGACAGGCGCTCGACGGTCGCATCCTTTCGAAAGAGGGTGATCGGCATTCCGCCATGCTCCGTCGTGAAAGCGCGGGCTTTCGCGTCCGACCGGCCAGCGACCAGCACGTCGAAGCCGCCCTCGATCAGCAGTCGCGCCAATCGTCCGCCGAACACTCCATATCCGCCGAGGATCAGAACGCGCGGCGGGCCGGGCATGGCGGCTTACGCCTCCGGGCCGATCCGCCCGCGAACCCCGCCGGTCTGGGCGCGGTCCAGCAATACATGATCCAGCAAAACGCAGGCCATCATCGCTTCGCCCACAGGCACCGCGCGGATGCCGACGCAGGGATCGTGGCGGCCCTTGGTGACGATTTCGGTCTCATTGCCGAACCGGTCGATTGTTTTGCGTGGCGTCAGGATCGAGGAGGTCGGCTTGACTGAAAACCGCGCCACCACCGGCTGGCCGGAGGAGATGCCGCCGAGGATGCCGCCCGCGTGATTGGAGGAAAAGCGCGGACCGTCATTGCCCCAGAACATCTCGTCGGCGTTCTCGGTTCCGGTCAGCTCCGCCGCGCCCATGCCGGCGCCGATCTCGACGCCCTTAACCGCATTGATCGACATCATCGCAGTGGCGATGTCGGTATCCAGCTTGGCGTAAACGGGTGCGCCAAGCCCGTCGGGCACGCCTGTCGCCACGACCTCGACGACCGCGCCGACGGAGTTGCCGGATTTGCGCAGCTCATCCAGCCAAGCCGCCCAGTTCTCCGCCATCGAGGCGTCCGGCGCCCAGAACGGGTTGCGCTCAATCTCATCCCAGTCCCACGCATCGCGGTCCACCTGCCGGTCGCCCATCTGCACCATGCAGCCGCGGACAGAAATGTCGGGGACCAGCGCTTTCAGCGCTTCTCGCGCCACGCCGCCTGCCGCCACTCGAGCCGCGGTTTCCCGCGCCGAGGACCGCCCGCCGCCGCGATAGTCGCGGATGCCGTATTTGCGCCAATAGGTCAGGTCCGCATGGCCGGGGCGGAACTTGTCCGTGATGTCTCCATAGTCCTTCGAGCGCTGATCGGCGTTCTCGATCATCAGGCTGATCGGCGTGCCGGTCGTCACCCCTTCGAAGACGCCGGAGAGGATCTTCACCGCGTCCGGCTCCTTACGCTGGGTGGTGTATTTCGACTGGCCGGGTTTGCGCCGGTCCAGCCAGTGCTGGATCATCTCCGCCTCCAACGGGACGCCCGGCGGGCAGCCGTCGACGACCGCGCCCAGCGCGGGCCCGTGGCTTTCGCCCCAAGTCGTCACTCGAAAGAGATGTCCGTAGGAATTCATCGACATGGCCCGCGCCCTCCTGCGTTGGTCTTATCCCATGGTCGGGGCGAAGAAAAACCCCTCCCGCGTGCGGCGGAAGGGGTTCTGTTCGTCAGAAAGCGCGGGTTGCGTCAGGCCTTTTTCTTTTTCTTGATCGGGGCCCAAAGCGCCTTGTTGGTCAGGTAGAGCAGGACGCTGAGGATCACCAGGAAGCCGACATTGCGGGCGCCGGCGGCCTTGCGGTCCATCATGTGCGGCTCGGCCGCCCAGGTCAGGAAAGCGGCGATGTCCTCGGCTTGCTGCTCGACCGTGGCGGGGGTGCCGTCCTGGTACTCCACGCCCTCATCGGTCAGCGGCGGGGGCATGGCGATCCAGGTGCCGGGCACGGTCGAATGACCATGATCGTCCTTACAGGAATCGGGAATGCCGCCGGCGCCGAAGGTCGTATTGTAGTAGCCGCCAAAGTCATCGGGGGCGCAAGCCGGCGCTTCGTGGTATCCGGTCAGGATCGAATAGAGATATTCAGAGCCGCCGATGCCGCGAAGCAGCTGGTTGATGCCGGAGCCGAGCGGACCGTGGAAGCCCGCGCGGGACTTGGTCATCAGGCTGAGATCCGGCGCGGCGGCCGAGGTGACGGGCGGAAACCTGTCCGACAGTTTCATCGGGCGGGTATCGCCGGGTTCGCCCTCGTCATCGACGACTTCCCAGCCGGAATCAGCCAGGAACGCCTTGACCTGATCGGCGTCGAAGCCCGGGCCGTTCTCCATGGTCAGTTCGCGCGGCGAGACGTAGCGGATGCCGTGGCACGTGGAGCAGACTTCGCGGAAGACCTGCCAGCCGCGCTGCAGCTGGGCCTTGTCGAAAGTGCCGAACGGGCCTTCGAAGCTGAAGGCGATGTCCTCGACATGGCCGCCGCCGCCGGCCGCGTGGGCCGGGGCGGAGAGCGAAAGCGCCGCTACGGTCGCCACTGCGGCGAGGGCGGATTTGAGCGTCATGGGCTTCATCTCCATCATCTCCCTCATTCGGCCGGCTGAACGGCGGCGGCGTCAGCCTTCTTGGCGTATTTGGCGGCGATCTTCGCGTCGAAATCGGCTTCGATCGACTCCGGCAATCGATTTGGTTTCTCTGTGAAGCCCAATAGCGGCAGGATCACGAAGAAATAGGCGAACCAGTAGGCCGAGGCGATCAGCGAAATGGTCGCGAAAGGCTCCTCCGCAGGCATCGCGCCGACCCACATCAGGACGAAGAAGTCGACCACCAGCAGCCAGAACCACCATTTGAAGCGCGGGCGATATCGGCCCGAGATAATGCGGCTGGTGTCCAGCCACGGGGCGAGCGCCATCGCGATGATCGCGCCGAACATCGCTAGCACGCCGAACAGCTTGGCGTCGACGATGCCGCCCGTGATGAAGCTGGTCAGCTGCACGATCCAGACGTCGCCGGTGAAGGCGCGCAGAATCGCGTAGAATGGCAGGAAGTACCATTCGGGCACGATATGCGCCGGGGTGACCAGCGGGTTGGCCTCCAGGTAGTTGTCCGGATGCCCCATGAAGTTGGGCATGAAGAACACCATCACCACGAAGAAGATCAGGAACAGCGCCAGCGCGAACAGATCCTTGATCACGTAGTAGGGCCAGAACGACACCGTGTCCTTGTTGACTTCGCCCATGTTCTTCGTGCGCACGGGCACGCCGGCCGGGTTGTTGTTGCCGGTTGAGTGGAACGCCCAGATGTGCACCGCCACCAGCGCCGCGATCACGAAGGGCAGCAGGTAATGCAGCGAGAAGAACCGGTTCAGCGTTGGATTATCGACCGAGAACCCGCCCCAGAGGAACGAGACGATGTCGCCGCCCACAAACGGAACTGCCGAGAACAGGTTGGTGATAACGGTCGCGCCCCAGAAGGACATCTGGCCCCAGGGCAGCACATAACCCATGAACGCGGTGGCCATCATGGCCAGGTAGATCAGGATTCCGATGATCCAGGTGATCTCGCGCGGGTTCTTGTAAGAGCCGTAATAGAGGCCCCGGAAGATGTGCATGTAGACCGCGATGAAGAACATCGAGGCGCCATTGGCGTGGGCGTAACGCAGCAGCCAGCCGCCATTCACGTCGCGCATGATGTGCTCGACCGAGGCGAAGGCCATGTCCGCGTGCGGCGTGTAATGCATCGCCAGAACGATGCCGGTGGCCAACTGCACCACCAGGAACGCGGCCAGGACAATGCCCCAGATCCACATCCAGTTCAGGTTCTTCGGCGTCGGGATCATCAACGTGCCGTGAATCAGGCCGATGATCGGCAGCCGCGACTCGATCCACTTCTCGATCTTGGTCTTTGGCTCGTATTTCGGGTGCGGAATAGCGCTCATGGTCTTACGCCTTATATTCTTCGACCAGAGTGATCGTCGATCCGTCGACCGCGATTTCTGGAACGGGAAGGTTTTGCGGCGCAGGGCCTTTGCGGATGCGGCCTGCGGTGTCGTAATGCGACCCGTGGCAGGGGCAGAACCAGCCGCCGAATTCTCCGGCGGCGTCGCCAATCGGCACACAGCCCAGATGGGTGCAGACGCCCATCATCACCAGCCATTTGCCGTCAGGGTCCGCAGAGCGGTCCGCGTCATCGCCGGGCGTGCCGGCTGGCCGGTTGGCGTTGCGCGCGTCGTTATCCGGCAGCGAGCCCGGATCGACATCTCGCGCGGCGGCGATTTCCTCGTCGGTGCGGTGGCGGATAAAGACCGGTTTGCCGCGCCACTTCACGGTGATCTGCGTTCCCGGCTCAACGGCCGAGATATCCACTTCGACAGTGGCCAGCGCCAGAACGTCGGCGCTCGGGTTCATCTGATCCACCAGCGGCCAAACGGCGGCGCCGGTCGCCACGACGCCCGCGGCTCCGGTCGCGATATACAAAAAATCGCGGCGGCTGGCGTCATCATGCGTCACAGTATCGGACACGGTGCGGCTTCCTCCTTCAATCGAGCGCGCGGCGCACTCAGCGAGTTCGAGGCCACGGAGAGACTCCGCGACGTTCTCATCCGAATTACAGTCCCGCAGGAAAATATACTAGCGGACAGTGCGACGCATCAAACCCATGTGGCGGAAAGTAATCGCAAATGAATCAGGGGGGTGCAATGGCCATCCGGCTTGCAGCAAGGGGTCTGGGCCGCTAACTCGGACCCAATTCAGCCCGCAGCGCGGGTTCAGCGACGCCGGGGAGCTTCCGATGGGCGAAAATGCGACCGCGAATGCGGATAGCTGTACAATCGATGCGCGAAAAGAGCAGGCCTCCGCCTGGTTCCAGGAATTGCGGGATCGCATCTGCGCGGCGTTCGAAAGGCTGGAGGACGCGCAGACGACCGGTCCCTTCGCGAATCTGCCGCCCGGGCGATTCGAACGCACCGAGACCCGCCGCGCAGGCGAGGGCGAAGGGGATCAGGGCGGCGGCGTGATGAGCGCCATGCGCGGCGGCCGGGTGTTCGAAAAGGTCGGCGTCAACATCTCCACCGTCTACGGCCAACTGGGTGAGCGGGCGCAACGCAGCCTGACTGCGCGGAAGGAGATTCCGGGGCTGGAGGATGATCCGCGATTCTGGGCCTCTGGCATCTCGCTGGTCGCGCATATGCGCAGCCCGAAAACGCCAGCGGTGCATATGAACACGCGGATGTTCTGGACGCCGGGCGCCTGGTGGTTCGGCGGCGGCGCCGATCTGAACCCGATGGTCGAGGTCGCCGAGGACACCGCGCAATTTCACAACGCGCTTAAATCGGCCTGCGACGCCCATGACCCGGCCTACTATCCACGCTTTAAGGACTGGGCGGACGAGTATTTCTTGATCCGCCATAGGGGCGAAGCGCGGGGCGTCGGCGGAATCTTCTATGACGATCTTTGCACCGGCGACTGGGAGGCGGATTTCGCCTTCACACAGGATGTCGGCCGGGCGTTTCTCGACGCGTTCGTTCCGATCACCGAAAAGCGGATGCCGGAGGACTGGACCGAGGCGGAGCGCGAATGGCAGCTGGTCAAGCGGGGCCTCTACGCCGAGTTCAACCTCGTCTACGACCGCGGCACCAAATTCGGACTGGAGACCGGGCACAACCCGGACGCGGTGCTGATGAGCCTGCCGCCGGTCGCGAAATGGCCGTAAGTCGCGAAGGATTTTGACCTTTCGCGCTTCTCTGTCATTCTGCGTCGATAGTCATGTTGCTGGAAGGGGGGCCCGGTCATGCAAAGAGTCGAATTCGACAAGGGCGAAGTGGTGTTCGAGCAGGGGGATCCAAGCGACCTCTGCTACCAGATCGTCTCGGGCAAGGTGGAGATCCGCATGCTGACGGACAGCGTGCTCTCCGCGCATAAAGAGTCGACGATCGAAACTTTGGGCTTTGGCGACATCTTCGGAGAGATGGGAATCATCGACGACGCGCCGCGCTCGGCGGCGGCGGTCGCGGCCGAGCCGACGGTTTGCGCGGTCTACAAGCCGGATGAGATCGTCGAAATGCTGGAATCGAACCCGAAGGAGGCGCTGGAGTATATCCGCACGCTGATCCACCGTTTGCGGGTCGCAAATGAGCGGTTGGCGCATCCAAAGCGGGGCTGACCAACATCAGACGCGGGCGATGCGCTGGCTGTCCGTATTCCTCGAGGCGGCGGGTTGCGGCGCCGCTTCGGTTTCATCGAGCTTTTCGTTGAACCGGTGCGTGAAGCGAAAGACGTCCTCCGAGCAGACATCTATGCAACGCCCGCAATTCGTGCAGTCGCCGGCGAGGATCAGCGGTCCGGAGCCGTCCTTTTCGCCCCGCAGCGCCGGTGAAATGACCTGCGGCTCGGGGCAGACGGCGTAACAATCCATGCAATCGTCGCAAGCGGACCGCTTCACCGCCGAGATCCGAATCACCGAGGCCTCGCCGATCAGGCCGTAAAACGCGCCGACCGGGCAGAGATGGCCGCACCAGCCGTGATGCGCGACGAACAGGTCGAAGACGAAGATAAGGGCGACAAGCGCCCAGCCGAATCCGGCTCCGAAGACGAGCGAGCGGTGAAAGGCCGTGATCGGGTTGATCAGTTCCCAGGCCAACGCCCCGCTGGCGAAAGCCGCCGCGATGACCGCCACCATGATCCAGCGCCGCGCGCCGCGTTTCGGGGTCCACGCCTTTTTGAAACCAAGCTTGCGGCGGGCCCAGGCGGCGGCGTCGGTGATCGGGTTCACCGGGCAGACCCAGGAGCAATACGTCCGACCACCAACGAGAAGATAGAAGGCGAGCACGATCGCCCCGCCAAGCAGCGCGGTTTGCTCCGGCGATTGCCCGGCGACCGCGGACTGGAGCAGAATGAACGGGTCAGTGAGCGGAAGAAAATCGAGGGTCAGGCTTTGCGCCAGCGTTCCCTTGACGATCCAGACGCCGGTCAGCGGGCCGGCGAGAAACAGGGCGAGAAAGCCGAATTGGGCCATGCGCCGCAGGACAAGCCAGCGGATGCTGTGGCGAAGGCCCAACTGCTCGGTCGCGCGCGCGCCAGCGTCTCGTTTCAGGCTCACTTCCGGTCTCCGTCAGGGCCAGCGTCAAAGCCGCTGTTCAGGAAGTCCAAAGCCGATTCAGGCGATCCCTCCTGCGCCTCATGGAAGGCTCTGTCCTCGGCGCCTTCCATTTCCCAGCCATAGCGGTAGTGCCGGTCATGCGCGCCGACCGCGACCTCGATAGGCAGCACCTTGATCGCCGCCTCCTCCAGCACGCAGGCCTTTTCGCATTTCCCGCAACCGGTGCAGGCGTCGGCATGCACCACCGGTTCGAATATCGCGTGTTTGCCCGTGCGGTCGTTGCGGGATGCGTCAAGCGTGATCGCCTCATCGATCACCGGACAGACCCTATAACAGACGTCGCAGCGCAGCCCTTTGAGGTTCAGGCAGGTGTCGCGATGGATCAAAACGGCGACGCCCATCTTGGCGTCCTCAATCGTGGGAATATCCCTGTCGAGCGCTCCGGTGGGGCAGACGCGCGCGCAGGGCACGTCGTCACACATCTCGCATGGAGTCTCACGCGCGAGGAAGTATGGCGTGCCGTTTGCAGGGCCGTCTCCGAGATCGGCCAGCATCAGCGTGTCATAGGGGCAGTCCCGCACGCAGAGACCACAGCGCACGCAAGCCGCAAGGAAATCCTCCTCAGGAATTGCCCCCGGCGGACGCAGCGCTTGTGTTGGCAACGCCGCCGACTGGCGCGCCAGAGCGACCAACCCCAGGCCCGCCGCGCAGGCGCCGCCCGCCAGCCGAGCGGTGTCGAGCAGGATATCCCGCCGTGATTTGCGTGTTCTGGCCATCGGCGCGGTCACACCTCGGGACAGAGCATCTAATGCGATACAACACAGGGCAGGTCGGTGCCGCGCATCACTGCATGCGAGACGCTACCCATCACCAGTTCGCCTACGGCGCTGAACCCGTGCGAGCCCATCACGATCAGGCCCGCGCCGACCCGTGCTGCGGCGTCGAGGATAACCTCGGCCGGGTCGCCGTCGAGAATCTTCGTGTCGATAGAGCCCGCTCCGGCTTCTTCCGCGCGGGCGCGCGACGACGCGATGATGGACTCGAAGATCTGGCCGCGGCTGAGGTCTTCCGCTTCGGCGAAGGCCTGAAGCTGATCGGGCAGCGGCGAGCCATCATCCGCGGTCACGATCACCAGCTTGGCGTTCAACCTGCTGGCCAGTTCCCCCGCGGTCTCCGCCGCGCGGATAGAACGATCGGAACCATCGGCGGCGAGGAGAAGTTTGTCGATCATCGGACGTCTCCATATGTTTCGGAACATCGAATCGGGGGCAGTGTTGGCTTTGGCGGCGCAAAGCGCCTTGATGCGGCTCAATATTCAAAGGGTGGTTTCCGATTTCTATTCGAATACTTGCATATGGGTCTCTGGTCTGGGATCTGGACGATCTGGCGCCGCATGTGCGCGGCGAATGGTCGATCGGGGCTGGCCCGCGCATTCCTCTGGAGTTCGCCCGCGTGTCTCTGAAGCGCAAACGGGCTTTGACGCTGGTGATCGAGCCGGATCATGGGGAAAATTGCATTACACATGCGATCGATAGCGCGCGCGACGATATTCACGAGGCGGCCGACGATCTGGCCCGGCGCGAGCGCACCACCGACATCACCCATATCGGCGCGGTCTGCCTGCATAGCGGCTTCGTCCGGTCTTCTGACACAAGGATCGCGCAGGCGGTGACGGCCTGGTGCCTGGCGACCCGCTCGTCAGGCGCGATCTGGACCGATCTGCCGCGCAATTTTCACGAAATGGGGCGAGGGCCGTTCTCTCTGCCCGCCGCCGTCGACTACCTCAAGGGTCTCGGGAGCGAGAGTCTGACCGAGGCGCACCAGTATATCGAGAACGCGCCCGCAGCGACCGACACGCCGCTCAGACGCCATCTGGCCGGGGACCCGTGGTGGCGGAGCCTCGGCGCGGTCAAATCCAGATAAGCGCGGCTGAGGCGGCCATCAACGCGGCCATACCCGTCATAAAGCTCCGCCATCGCTCCTCTGACGACAACAACCGGCCCAGCAGGTGCCCCGCCGCCGCCCAGAACAGGCAGACGAACAGGTTGAGGCCTGAGAACGCCGCAGCGAGGCGCGCCGCTTCCTGCAACGGCGGCAGGTCCGAGGGAAAGCCCGCCGAGGCCGCCAGCGCCACCGCCCAGACCTTGGCGTTCACCCACTGAAACAGCACCGCTTCGTGGAACCGAAACGGGCGGCCCTTGTCATCTTCCCGTTTGGTTCGCCCCGCGACGGAGGTGCGCCACGCCAGCCAGACGATCCACAGCGTCGCCAACAGTTTGAACGAGAAGGCGAGGTCGGGTTTGGCCAGCAGCGCCGCCGCCACGCCCAGTCCAGCCGCCGCCGCGATCGCGCCGACCCCGGCGGCGACCCCCAGAAGGTGCGGCACGGTGCGGTGAAATCCGAACCGGGCGCCCGACGCGGTCAGCATCACGACATTAGGGCCGGGCGAGAACAGCCCGGCGAAGACGAAGATCAGCAGAGACAGGGTCTGGGCGTCGATCATCGCGGCCTCGCTCAGGCGCCGTCTACAAGAATGTAGATCGCGCTCGCCGCCACCAGAGCGCCCATGGCGATGTTGAAGGCGCGCAGCCTTCCATCCGTCGAAAGCCAGCGCCGGATCGCGGCGCCGAACCCGGTCCATCCCGCGGCGGAGCCGAGGCCGATCACGAGAAACACCGAAGCGATGTCCGCCGCCTCGGCAAACGGGCTGGCGCCGGTCATATAGGCGGAGGCGACGCCGATCGCCATCGACCAGGCTTTTGGGTTGATCCACTGAAAGGCCAGCGCCTCGTAAAAGCGCCAGGGACGGCCGCGGCCCTGCGCTTTGGCACGGCCCGCGCTGGCGACCTTCCAGGCGATCCACAGCATCACCGCCGCGCCCACATATTTCAGGCCGTCGCGCAGAGAGGGCTCGGACCTGAAGAGCTCGCCCAGACCCGCGCCGATCAGCATCATCATCAGGGGAAAGCCCAGGGCGACGCCAAGCAGATGCGGAACCGAGCGCCCGAACCCGTAGGTGGCGCCCGAATTGGCCAACAAGATGTTGTTAGGCCCTGGCGTCCACAGGGTCGCGAAGGCGAAGGCGATCAGCGCGAAAAAGGCGTCCGGTCCCATGGCGATGCTCCACGCGTTTGTCGCCGGCGACCCGCCGATCCAGCGCGCATTCAGATCAGCGACTGATACCTTTTTAGGCCCTGCTTCAACAGCGCATCGCGGTCCAGCGTGAAATCGCTTTCCATCCACAGCGATTTGGCGTGCTTCAGCGCGGCGCCGATGGCCGGACCCGGCTCAGCCCCATGGGCCTTCAGATCAGCGGCTGCCAGCGGAAATCTGGCGGTCGCGCCCCGATCGATATCCGCGCGCAGTGTGCTCGGGTCGGGCGGCGCGGCCATGGCGGCGGCGCGAATCAGCGCGCCTGACAATGCCGCCTCGGCGCCGTGAGTATGGGCGGCTTGCGCGGGGCGAGGCTCCTCCGCCGCCAGCCGGATGGCTTCAAGCGCGCGCATCTCCGTCTTGGAGAGCCGCAAACGGTCCCGTAGATCCTCTCCGCCCAGCGCGGCGAGCCGTCGGCGCCAGTCAGGCGGGGTCGCGGTCGCCTCCTCCATCGCGAGAACAGGCGCGAGCGCCGTGGGGATCATCCCCGCCGCCACATGGCGCAGCACGCCGGATTGCGCCATCGCGGCGACAGACGCCGCCGGGTCCGGGGCGGCCAGAAGCTTGCGCATTTCGGCGCCGATCCTCTCTCGCGCCAACTGGTCGATCCCGTCGGCGAGTTCGGCGCAGGCCGCCAGCCCGTCCCTATCCATCCCGGTGCGACCGAACCACGCGTGAAAGCGGAAGAACCGCAGGATGCGAAGATAATCCTCGCGAATGCGGTTCTCGGCATGACCGATGAAGCGCACCCGTCCGGCGTCGAGGTCGTCCAGCCCCTCGCCGGTCGGATCCAGAACCTTTCCGTCGGGATCGGCGTAAAGCGCGTTCATGGTGAAGTCGCGCCGTTTCGCATCCTCCAGCCAATCGTCGGTGAAGGCGACCACCGCCCGACGGCCGTCGGTCTCCATATCGCGGCGCAGGGTGGTGATCTCGAACCCGTGCTTGTCGACGACGCCGGTGACGGTGCCGTGCTCTATTCCCGTGGGAACCGCGCCAAGATGGGCGGCGCGGAGCAGGCGCATGGTCTCCTCCGGTTCGACGTCGATGGCCAGATCGATGTCGGTCTCGCCGGCTCCCAGAATCGCATTGCGGACGCCGCCGCCGACAAAACGGGGCTTTGCGCCTTTCTTGGAGAGCGCGCGTATCAACCGAACGATAGCCGGATCGTTCAGCCAGGCGGGTGAGATTCGGGTCATTCGGCGGGCGTCGCCGGGCGCTCAACCTGCGACCGGGGGCCGACGGGGGGCTCATAATCCGGCCCGCTTTGGGTGATGATCGCGAAACCGATCACCCCGGCGACGGCGCAGACGATTCCAGCGATGATCAGGCCGCGCACCGGTGCCTTGTCCACGACACCGCCTTGCAGCGCGGCCTTGCGCCCGCGAACGGAAACGTAAAGCGCATAGACGATGAACGGGATCGCAAAAAGCAGGATAGCGGTGAGCGCGATGCGCGCCATATGTCAGATCTCCTCGGCTCTGAGCGCCAGAACGCGGTCCGACAGCATTTTCAGAACGCCGGCCGTCGCGCCCCAGATATAATAGCCGTTCCAGGGAATTTCATAGAAATGGCGACGGGCGCCCTGCCATTCCAGCGATCCGATGCGCCGGTTCGCCGGGTTTAGCATGAAATCGAGCGGGGCCTCGAACACCTCCGCGACCTCCCCTTCCTCCGGCGTCGCCTCGAAGGCGCTTTCAACCAGCCCCACGAACGGCGCGATGCTGAAACCGGTGCCGGTTTTGTAGTGCGGCAGGCATCCCGCGACATCGACGAGTTGTTCGTGCAGGCCGATTTCCTCTCGCGCCTCTCGCAGCGCAGTGGCCAGTGGGGACGCGTCCTCGGCGTCCACTTTGCCGCCGGGAAATGCGATCTGGCCCGCATGGGATCGAAGTTCGTGCGAGCGTACGGTCAGCACGATCCGAAGCACGCCCTCGCGCTCGACGATTGGGCAGAGCACCGCGGCGCGCTGAAAGGTCAGCCCGGTCAGCGGTAGCGTCGGGTTGAGGTCCAGATCGCCGCGCGTCGATGAGCCGAAATCGCCGTTCAGCGCCTGCGAGATCTCCTTTCGCGACACGTCGCCCAGCGATCCTGCCTCGACTCCTGATTGCGGTGCGTTCACGCCGTCACCCGTCTTTGTCATCCGGTAGTTCATCTGAAGGAATAAATGGGAAGAAAACGCCGCCTGACCAGAGGCCGAACCAGCGCGCGCCCTCGAATTCCGCATGTTCGCTGATTTCCACGAGCCTGTAAAAGGTCTTGCGATCGATCAGCGCTTCCAACCGCGCGCGAATATGGATATAGGGCGTCGGCTCTCCCGTCTCAGGGTCGCGGGTCACGCGGATCGGGTGGTCCGGCCCTGCGACGGCCTCATCGCCGATATTGGTGACGAAGGTCAGGGTCTGGTCGCCCCCGGCGCCCTCGATACGCGCATCCACCGCCACGAAGGGCGCGTCGTCGACGGTGATCCCGACTTTCTCGACCGGGGTGACGAGATAGTGCTTCCCGTCCTCGTCGTGTCGCAGAACGGAAGCGAACAGCTTGACCAGCGGCAAGCGCCCGATGGGGGTTCCCAGATAGAACCAGGTGCCGTCCCGCGCGATCCGCATATCCAGATCGCCACAAAAGGGCGGGTTCCACAAATGCACCGGCGGCAGACCTTTTTCGCCCGCCTTGCGCGCGGCGTTGGCGATGGTATCGGCCGAAGGCGCCGGTCCTTTTTTCGATTTCGCCTCCGAATCGTTCAACTTTTCGCTTTCAATCGGGACATGCGATGGACAGGCGGGCTTCCGGCTGCAACTTTGGTTGTGACGCAACTCTAGTGACCGAATATGCGCGCCGCCACCTTCCGATCGCTCGAATTCATCGTTTGCGCGATTAAATCAGTACAAAGCGGCTACACCCCGAATGGAGGGCTCTATGAGCAGCGAAACCCCGGAAAACGCATCGCCAGCCGCGGACGAAGGCGCTGCGGTTCTGGCCGAGATCGAGGCGACCGGCGTCAAGCTTCGCCGGGCGCAGGACGAGATCGCCAAGCGAATCATCGGGCAGGAGGCGGTCATCGACCTGACGCTGTCCGCAATTCTCTCGGGCGGGCATGTGCTGGTGGTCGGCGCGCCGGGTCTCGCCAAGACGCGGCTGGTGGAGACGCTGGGGCTGGTGCTGGGCCTCGATTCAAACCGGGTGCAGTTCACTCCGGATCTGATGCCGGCGGATATCCTGGGCGCCGAGGTGCTGGAGGAGGGCCAGGACGGGCGCCGCGATTTCCGCTTCATCGAGGGGCCTGTGTTCTGCCAGCTGCTGATGGCGGACGAGATCAACCGCGCTTCGCCGCGCACGCAATCGGCGCTGTTGCAGGCGATGCAGGAAAAACACGTCACCGTGGCGGGCCAAAGGCGCGATCTGACGCCGCCCTTCCATGTGCTGGCGACGCAGAATCCGATCGAGCAGGAGGGGACCTATCCGTTGCCAGAAGCGCAGCTCGACCGGTTCCTGCTGCAAGTCGATATAGGATATCCGACGGTCGACGCCGAGCGCGCGATCGTGCTGGCGACAACCGGCGTTGAGGACGCGGAGGCGAACCAGGTGTTCGACGCCGCCGGGCTGATAGCGGCGCAAAAGCTGGTGCGCCGGATGCCGGTCAGCGAGAGCGTGGTCAGCGCGATCCTCAACCTCGTCCGCTCTGGTCGGCCCGGAGAGGACGGCGCCACAGACGACGTGAACCGGCAGGTGGCGTGGGGGCCGGGCCCGCGCGCTGCGCAGGCGCTGATGCTTGCGGTGCGCGCCAAGGCGCTGCTTGAGGGGCGGCTCGCGCCCTCTGTGGCGGATGTTTCGGCGCTGGCGCGGCCCGCGCTGAAGCACCGCATGGCGCTGACCTTCGCGGCGAAGGCCGAAGGCGCGCGGCTTGAGGAGCTGGTCGACGATCTGGTCGGCCGTGCCTGCGATGGCGGCCGCGCGAAGGAAGCGGTTTAGGATCCCGGAGATCCGGGGAGAGGATGGCGATGGCCGAAATGGTCGAAGCGGAACAGGGGCAAGCCGGATGGCTGCGCCGGGACGCGGAGCGCATATCCGGCGCGCTGCCGCCGCTTCTGGCGGAGGCTGAACGTCTGGCCGCTTCGGTGGTTCAGGGCGTCCATGGCCGTCGGCTGCCGGGGATGGGAGAAACATTCTGGCAGTATCGAAAGGCCTCGCCCGGCGATCCCATGACCGCGATCGACTGGCGCCGCTCGGCCCGGTCCGACAAGCTCTATATCCGCGAGATGGAGTGGGAGGCCGCGCAAACCGTCTGGTTGTGGGTCGATGACGCCAAATCGATGGACTACCGGTCGGAAGACGCCGCCCGCTCCAAGCGGGATCGCGCCGCATTGCTTGCTCTGGCGCTGGGCGTGCTGCTGATCCGGGGTGGAGAGCGGGTCTCTCTGGTCGGGACCGACGCCGAACGCCCAATGGGCGGAGAATCTCAGCTTCGGCGGATGAGCGCGGCACTCAGCGCGGACCCGGACCCGAATGATGCGTCCCGGCCCGACTATGGCGGCGCGCCCCGGGTGCGGTATGCGCGCGGCGGCCGGGCGGTGTTCTTCTCTGATTTCATGGGGCCGCGCGATACCGTGTTCGACGCGCTCAGATACGCGGCCGATTCCGGCGTTTCAGGCGCATTCGTGCAGACCATGGATCCGTGGGAGGAGGCCTTCCCCTTCGATGGCCGTCTGGTTTTCGAAAGCATGGGCGGCGGCGTCGAGTTCGAAACCCAGCGCGCAGCCGCTTTGAAAAGCGCGTATCAGGACCGGCTGATCGAACGGCGCGCGGCGCTTGGCGACATGGCGCGGCGCGCGAACTGGCGCAGGCTGACCCATCATACCAACGAAAGCCCGCGCAAGGCGCTGCTGTGGCTATACGCGGCGATTGGCGGCCGGTCCGCCCGGCAGTGGTGAGAACATGGCGAGTTTCGGTCCCCTCGCATTCCTGAATCCGTGGCTGCTGACCGCGCTGATCGCCCTGCCGATCCTTTGGTGGCTGCTGCGGGCGATTCCGCCCCGTCCGCGGCGAGAGCAGTTTCCCGGCGTTCGACTGTTGCTGGGTCTGGTGGACGCGGAGCGCACGCCGGACCGCACGCCCTGGTGGCTGATGGCGCTGCGGTGCCTTCTGACGGCGGCCGTTATTCTGGCTTTCGCCGATCCGGTCCTCAATCCGACCGCGCGTCTCAGCGGGCAGGGGCCGGTGCTTCTGCTTATGGATGGCGGCTGGGCCAGTGCGCCGGACTGGGCGGATCGGCGGGCCTCCGGGCTTGGCGCGTTGGCGCAGGCGGAGCGGGCCGAGCGCCCGGTGGCGTTTCACGTTCTCGCCGACCCGGTCGGGCCGGAATTTCGTCTCGACCCGCGCCCCGCCGCAGAATGGCGCGGTCGTATCGAGCGCATGACGCCCCGACCATGGGCACCGGACCGCACCGGGTTCGCGGACTGGCTTGGCGGAAACAAAGCGGAATTCGGAGAGGCGATCTGGCTGCACGACGGGCTGGCGCATGGCGGCGAGGATGGCGCGGGCGCGCTCGCCGAGGCGCTGCTGGCGCATGGGCCGCTTGAGATGACCGGCCCTGCTGAGACCGCGATCGCGCTGGTTCCGCCTGTGCTGCGAGATGGCGCGCTTCAGGTGACGGCGCTCCGCCGAGACGGGGCTTCTGCTCCTGAGGTGGCGCAGGTCGCGGCCTATGGCGCGGAAGAGGGCGAGCCCGAGCGCCGGCTGGCCGCCGTAGAATTGCGCTTCGCCCCTGGCGCGGCGCGCGGGGAGGGCGCGCTGGACCTGCCAATGGAGCTGACGCGGCGCATTTCTCGGCTGGAGATCGATGGCGGCGGCTCTGCCGCCTCCGTGGCGCTGGCGGACGACTCGATTCGGCGTTTGCGCGTGGGGTTGGTCTCGGCCGAGACCGACCGCGCCGACCGGCCGCTTCTCTCAAGCCTGCATTATCTCAGAAAAGCGCTCGCGCCCCATGCGGCGCTGACTGAGGGCGTGATCGTCGATTTGGTTCAGATGGGCGCCGATGCAATCATCCTGGCGGATGTAGCGGTGTTGACCTCTGAGGAAAGCGCCGCGCTGACAACCTGGGTGGAGGACGGCGGACGCCTGATCCGCTTCGCCGGGCCGACGCTGGCGGCCGCCACGCTGGATGATGAGTTTCAGGGCGGGTTGGCGCTGGACGATCCGTTGCTGCCCGTGCGTATTCGCCCCGGCGGGCGCGATATAGGCGGCGCATTGGCCTGGAGCCAGCCTCGGGGGTTGCGCGCCTTCGCTGAGGATAGTCCGTTTCGTGGACTGACTCCGCCCGCCGAAGTCTCGATCACGCGACAGGTTCTGGCTGAGCCGGACGCGGAACTGCCCAAGAAAACCTGGGCGGCGCTGACCGACGGCACGCCTCTGGTCACCGCCGATGCGCGCGGCGCCGGGGTCATCGTGCTGTTTCACGTCACCGCCAACGCCGAGTGGTCCTCTTTGCCGATATCGGGACTGTTTGTCACGATGATGGAGCGGATCGTCACCGGGTCAGCGGGTTTCGGCGATGCGGGGGTGCCTGAAGATTTGCGCGACAGCGAATGGCGGTTGGCGCGGGCGGTGGACGGGTTTGGCGCGATCCAGCCCGCGCCCGACCCGGCGCCCATCGCCGCTGGCGCGCGGCTGGCGGATTTACCTCCTGGCCCGGATGCGCCGCCCGGCTTGTGGACCACTGAGGGCGCAGGCGCCGCCATCGGGATCATCGACGCCGATTCAAACTTGCGAGGAATCGCTCCCGCCCCGTCTAGCGCATCGACAGGTGTGCTGGGCCAAACGGCCGAGACGGCGCTAAAGGCGCCGCTTCTGGCGCTGGCGGCGATCCTTTTGGCGCTGGACGGCGTCGCGGCGCTGGCCGCCGCGGGCCGTCTGAGACGCCGCCGGGCGCATGCCCCTGCGCCATTGTCTGTTGCTTTGCTGGCGGGCGCGGCGGCGCTGGCGCTTCTGACACCGCCGGAGTCGCGCGCGCAGGCCTTGGATGAGGACGCCGAGGCGATCTATGCCGCCAGCGAGACGGTCCTGGCCTATGTGGTGACCGGCGACGCAAAGACCGACCGGATGAGCCGCGCGGGCCTGTCGGGCCTTTCGGCCATACTGACAAGCCGAACGGCTGTGGAACCAGCGGTTCCCGTCGGCGTCAATCTGGAAACGGCCGAGTTGTCGCTCTATCCAATGCTCTACTGGCCGATGACCGAGGCGCAGCCGACCCCGTCGGGAGAGGCCGCCGCCAGGTTGAACGCCTATATGCGCACTGGCGGCATGATCGTGATCGACACGCGCGACCGAAATATGGGAAGCGACGGCCCCGGAAGGCGTGCGCTCCGGCGTCTGGTAGCGGACCTCAACTTGCCGCCGCTTGCGCCGGTCGGGGAAAGCCATGTTCTGACCCGCGCTTTCTATCTGCTGCAGGATTTCCCCGGCCGTTGGAGGGGGGGCGCAGTCTGGGTGGAGGCGCCGCCGCCGCCGGATGCGCTGGGTCGGCCGCAGCGTCCGTTCAGCGCGACGACGGACGGGGTGTCCCCGGTGGTGATAGGCGACGCAGACTGGGCGGCCGCCTGGGCGACGGATGAGAATGGCCGATTTCTGGCGCAAGTCGGGCGCGGACCCCGCCAGCGCGAAATGGCGTTCCGGTTCGGCGTCAATCTGGTGATGTATGTGCTGACTGGCAACTACAAGGCCGATCAGGTGCATGTGCCCGCCTTGCTTGAGCGGTTGGGGAACTGACGATGGCCACGACGATCGTCTTCTCTCCGCTTGTGGACTGGGCGCTGATCGCCGGGCTGGGATTGGCCGGTCTCGCCTCGATTGTACTGGCGCTGGCGCGCCGTTCGCCGCCATTGGGATTGGCGTTGCGGCTGGCGGGGTTCGCCCTGATTTTGGGCGCGCTGGCCAATCCCGTGCTGCTGGAGGAGTTGCGCGACCCGCGGCCCGATGTGGCGGTTCTGGTAGTGGATGAGAGCTCCAGCCAAAGCGTGCGCGACCGGCGCGCGCAGACTGCGGAGGCCGCAGAAGCGCTGAGCGCCGAATTGAAAGCCCTGGCCGAGGCTGGCGACGGCGCACCAACTCTGGAGGTGCGCGAGATTCGCGTCGGCGATGGCGGCGGCCCGATCAGGGCGTCGCGCGATGACACTGGCACGCGGCTGCTGACGGCGCTTTCCAACGAGTTGGAGGATGTGGACCCCGACCGCATCGCCGGCGCCATTCTTGTCACCGACGGCCAGAGCCACGACGCGGATCGCATGTCGGAGTTTCCCGGCCCGGTCCACACCGTCCTGACGGGCGAGCCAGGCGAGTTCGATAGGCGTCTCGCCCTCGATTCCGCACCCGCCTTTGGGCTGGTCGGCGAAGAGGTGATCGTCACCGCTCATGTCGAAGAGTTGGGCGCTCCCGCGCCGGACGGGAGCCGGCTGGTCGATCTGCGCGTCTCTATCGACGGGGTGGAGGTCGACGATAAGATTTCGCGCGTGGGCGACGCCATAGAGATTTCGATCGAGATCGCCCATGGCGGTCCGAATGTGGTCGAGTTGACCGCGGTTCCGCGCCCCGGCGAGCTGACGGATCGGAACAACAGCGCCGTGTTCTCGGTCAACGGGGTGCGCGACCGGCTGCGCGTGCTGCTGGTTTCGGGCGAGCCGCATCCGGGAGAGCGGACCTGGCGCAACCTCTTGAAGGCGGACCCTTCGGTCGATCTGGTGCATTTCACCATTCTGCGCCCGCCCGCCAAGCAGGACGGCGTGCCGGTGCGCGAGCTTTCCCTGATCGCCTTCCCGACTCGCGAGCTGTTTCAGGAGAAGATCGGCGAGTTCGACCTGATCATTTTCGACCGCTATCGCCGACGCGGGGTGCTGCCGACCACCTATTTGCGCAATATCAGTCAGTATGTTCGCGACGGGGGCGCGGTTCTGGTCGCCTCCGGCCCGTCTTTCGCCGGTGTTGAAAGCCTCGCCCGCACGCCGCTGGTGGAAATCAGCCCGGTTCGGCCCACCACAGATGTGATCGTCGAAGGATTCACGCCATTAATCTCAGAGAAGGGCGCACGCCACCCTGTGACCGCCGGGTTGGAGCGGCTTGCGCCCCGCCCCCCCGAGGACGGCGTTCCGGGCTGGGGGCGCTGGTTTCGATTGATCGACATGACGCCGATCTCGGGCCGCACGCTGATGTCCGGGCCATCCGAGAAGCCGCTTCTGGTGCTGGATCGTGTCGAGGAGGGACGCGTCGCGGTGCTCGCCTCGGACCATGCATGGCTGTGGACGCGCGGGTTTGAGGGCGGTGGCCCGCAGGCGGAGCTGTTGCGCCGTCTCGCCCACTGGCTGATGAAGGAGCCGGAGCTGGAGGAGGACGCGCTGATTGTTGAAGTCGACGGCGCGCGGGTCTCGATCCTGCGGCGCTCGGTCGATGAGACGCCGACCGAGGTGGAGGTCGAATCGCCCTCTGGAGCCAGCGAGATTCTGCCTCTCGTCGAGGTCGGCCCCGGAGCGTGGCGCGCGACCTACGAGGCGGAGGAGCAGGGTCTCCACCGGTTCTATTCCGACGCGCTGACGGCGGTCGCGGCGGTGGGTCCGCCCGCGCCAAAGGAATATGAGAATCCCGTCGCCTCGCCCGACCCGATGGCGCATTTGGTCGCGGCCACAAAGGGCTCGTCCGTCTGGCTGTCCGAGGAAGGCGTTCCGAATATCCGCCGCATTCGCGAGGGCCGCTCCGCCGACGGGCGCGGCTGGGTGGGCCTTTGGCGGCGAGAGGCGTACACCGTGCGCGATGTCTCGCTCAGCCCATTGGCGCCGGCCTGGGTGGTGATGCTGCTGGCCGGGCTGCTGCTGGTCGGCGCATGGAGGGTCGAAGGGCGGTAGAACGACGCGGCCGATTCGGTGCGCCGGAAATCCAATCCGGAGCTTTGTGTTACAATGGCGCCTTCCAAGACAGCGGGGGAGGATCGACGCCATGGCGGATCAATGGCTGTTCAAGAGCGAAACCTATGACAACTGCAACTGCGAGATAAACTGCGGCTGCCAGTTCAATTTGCCCAGCACACACGGCTATTGCCAATCTGCCTTCATCGGCAAGATAGTCGATGGTCACTTCAACGACACGACTCTCGCGGGCCTGAACTGGGCAGCGATCTACAAGTGGCCAGGAGAGATCGCAGACGGCAATGGCAAGCGCCAGATCGTGATCGACGCGCGCGCCGACGCGGCGCAGCGGGCCGCGCTGGAGACCATTCTGGCCGGCGACGCTTGTGAGCCGAACAGCAATCTATTCGCGGTGTTCGCGTCCACCTGCTCAGAGTTCTGCGAGACGCTTTTCCTGCCGATCCGGCTTCAGTCCGATCTCGACGCCCGCACGGCCGAGGTGGAAATTCCCGGCGTTCTTACGAGCCGCGCCAGTCCGAAGATCAATGAATTCACGGGCGATCCTTTGCACATCGCAATCGCTCGGCCGAGCGGCAGCTTTGAATTCACCTATGCGGAACTGGGCCTTGGCGCGACCGAGGTGACCGGCGAGATGGAGATGGCTTATGACGACTCGTGGGCGCATTTTTGTGTTCATCACTTCAATCAGGACGGACTGGTGCGAGAGCGGCCTAGAATCACCGCCTGGCTGGACTCTTAGCACCGCTCCCCGTCCGACGTCGCATCTTCCAGCAGGGTTCTGAGCGAAGTTGGTATTTCCGTCGAACCGCGCGTTTTGGGATCGAAGAACACCTCTACGACTTCATAGGTCGCATGAGTCTCGCCGGTGTCGGCATGACGCATGGTCAGCAGAAAGGTGGCTCTTTTGCCGCCGATCCGGGTGACTCTCGCATCGATGGCGAGCAGGTCGCCCGCCGTCAGTTCCTTGATGAAGCTGGTGGTCGCCTTTGCGGTGACGGTGTGCACGCCGAACTTGTCCAGCATCTCGGAATAGGGCGCGCCGAGACGGGTCCAGAAGTGATAGATCGCATCGTCGAAAAACGGCGCGTAATGGCGCACGTTCATATGGCCGAAATGGTCGTGATGCCACGGGTGCACCACCCCGGTGGCGACGGTTGGCGCTTCGGTCATAGTCGTCTCCCCAGCGGGGTCACCCGCTCCATTTCTTCACATCGCCCTCGACGCCTTTCCATGCGCCCAACGCCAGCGACCTGGCCAGAACGCGGGCCTTGTTGGTGGGGGGCGGAAAGTTCATCCGCGAGCCCAGCCGGGCCGAAAACCCGAACTGGCCATAGTAAGGTTCGTCGCCCACCAGCACGACGCGCTTCCAACCTAGTTCGGACGCCCGGTCCATGGTTTCACCCATCAAGAGAGCGCCCAACCCTTCGCCCTGATGGGTCGGGTGAACGGCGATCGGGCCTAGAAGCAGCGCGGGCGCACCGGGCGCCCCGTCATCTCCCCCGATCCGGATCGGCCAGTACCGGATCGCGCCGGCGAGCGAGTCATATTCGTCCCGCGCCACCGTACTGAGCGTTTCAATCGGTGAAATGCCCTCGCGCAGCTTGTAGGAAGAAAGCGCAGTACGGCCGGGCGCGAAGGCGAGATCATAGAGCATCTCAACCTCGTACTGGTCATCGGCGGTTTCACGGAGCAGGCGGAACATGGGCGTGCGGCGGGCCTTTTCTCAGCGCTCGGGTCGATCTCCGGCGCGAAACGGGGTAATCGGCGCGTAGCATGCGCGTCGTCACGCGTCCATAATCCACGCGCCGCTATCCGCAATGGAGACTGCATGTTCTATCGTCCCGGCATCGATCCTCACGGCCTTCGCCACAATCCCTACAAGGCGATCATCGCGCCGCGCCCCATCGCCTGGGTCTCGACGCAGGACCCGGATGGCAATGTGAACCTCGCCCCGTTCAGCTTTTTCAATGGCGTCGCCGAGGCGCCGCCGATCGTCATGTTCGCGCCCTATGGTCCGAAGCTCGGCAAGGCTGAGGGCAAGGACACGCCCGCCAATATCCTTGAGACCGGCGAGTTTGTCGTGAACCTGGTCGGGTGGGAATTACGCGAGGCGATGAACGTCACCTCAGGCCCCTATGATGCGGATATCGACGAATTCGAGAAAGCGGGGCTGGAGAAGGCGCCAAGCGAGGTCGTCGCGCCGCCGCGTGTCGCGGATGCGCCCGCATCGCTGGAATGCCGGTTCCTGACGCGGACGGAACTGCCGTCGGACAACCCGGATTTCACCAACGGCGCGATCTTCGGGCAGGTGGTGGGCGTACATATTCGCGATGACCTCATCACGGAGGGCGTGATCGACATAGGCCGATACCGGCCCATCGCGCGGCTTGGATATCGCGACTACACCGTTGTGCGAGAGGTGTTTCAAATGACGCGCCCGAAGGACTGATCGGCGCTACGGCCACTCCGATCTGTAACGAACCGCAAGAAATCTTGAATCGCGCGTGGGTTACATGCGCGCTTCGAAGTCTTATGTTAATGTTGTGACAGGATCATTTGATCCCACAACATAAAGTGGTTTGAGTTCGCTTAGAGGAGTGCTTGGCAGTGGCCCCCTCAGACATCAGCGCAGGAGCATATCGAGACGCCCCTCTAGTGGGGCCTCCCCGCAAACTACCTCTTGGATTGGGCGGAACGCTGGCGCGCTTCGCCGCCTGGGGTTCCAACCGGGCGGAGCGCCGCGGACTTCATTTCGCGCCGGAAGCCGCCGGTCTTCCGATCGTCGATCTTCACGCCGACACGCTTCTGTGGGGTTATGATCCCTGGCGTCGCGCGCCTGGTCATATCGATATACCGCGCCTTGCTGCCTCCGGCGTCGCGCTACAGGTGTTCGCCGCGCCGACCTGGACGCCGTTGCCGTCGCGTGATCCGGAAAACGCGATCTGCGTCGATTGCGAAAGCATGGACCAATCGATTCCCCTTTTCCCTTCTGAACTTTGGTCGGGGCTGAAGATCGCCCGGCAGCGCCGCAAGCGCCGCCGGGCGTTTCGCATCGCGCGCCGTTTCCATTCCATGGTCGATAAGGGCGCCACGCATAAAGCCGCCCGCCTTTTCGAGATCGATAGCCCTGAGGCCCTGGACGCGTTAGCGGATCGCCGCGGCCGCACCGGGCCGCCGAACGTCGGCGTGTTGCTGAGCCTGGAGGGCGTGCACTGGATCGCAGCCGACGCTGAACCTGAGGCGGTTGCGGCTGAGGTGGGCGCGCTGCGCGCCGCCGGATTCCGCATGATCGCGCTGACGCATCGGTTCTCAAACGGGTTGGGCGGCGCCAGCGAGGATTGCTCGGCTCGCGGCGGGTTGACACCGGCCGGCCGGGCGATGGTTGAGACTTGCCTGAACGAGGGCATCGCGCTGGACCTGGCGCATGCGTCGCGCGCGACGGTCGATGAAGCGGCCGAGATCGCGCTGGACCATCCGGCGGGTCGACGCCCGGTCTTCGTCAGTCATGCGGGCGTCGCGGCGGTGCATGACAAGCCGCGAAATCTGTCGACGACAGAGATTCAGGCGGTGGCCGAGACAGGCGGCGTGATCGGCGTCGGCTTCTGGCGCTCCGCCATGGGGTGGGCGGACAAAGATCCATGGGAGTCGAAGGTCGACAGGATCGTCGCCAGCTGCGTCGCCGTTCTCGACACGCTGGAGGAGCCGCGCTTCGTCGGCCGCATGTTCGAGCGCTATGGTCACTACAACCCGTACGAGCATATCGGCTTCGGCTCCGATTTCGACGGCGCCGTCGTCACGCCCTTCGACGTCTCTGGCGTCAGCCATGTGGTCGCGGCGCTGTCTCGCGCCGAGCGTGACGGCCGCCCGATCTTCCCGCGTGAAAAGCTGGCTCTGATCGCTGGCGGCAACGCGATGCGGGTGCTGAGAACGGCGCTGACGCCGCAGGTCGCTGATTCCTGACCGCCACAATGGGGTGACGTGTGCGCCCCGCATGCTAGAACCGCCCAAAGCGAACAGGCGAGGGTGGAGAGTTCAGCATGACCGAAGCGATGATCGGCGTGATCGGCGGCAGCGGCGTTTACGAAATCGACGGGCTGGAGGGCGCGGCCTGGCGCCATATCGAAACCCCTTGGGGAGATCCTTCCGACGAGATCCTTTTTGGATCCTTTGAGGGCGTTCCGATGGCCTTCCTGCCGCGGCACGGGCGCGGCCATGTCCACTCTCCCACGACCGTTCCCTATCGCGCCAACATCGCCGCCATGAAGATCGCCGGGGTCACGGATGTGATCTCCGCCTCCGCCTGCGGGTCGTTTCGGGAGGAGATGGCGCCCGGAGATTTCGTGCTGGTGGATCAGTTCATCGACCGGACCTTCGCGCGTGAGAAAAGCTTTTTCGGGGCAGGCTGTGTGGCCCATGTCTCGTTGGCGCATCCGACCTGTCCGCGCCTCGGCGACGCGCTCGAGGCGGCGGCGAAGACGGAAGGCATCAATGTGCATCGAGGGGGAACCTATCTCGCCATGGAAGGCCCGCAATTCTCCTCGCTGGCGGAGTCCAAACTCTATCGCGAGGTTTGGGGCTGCGATGTGATCGGCATGACCAACATGCCGGAGGCGAAGCTCGCGCGAGAGGCGGAGCTTTGCTACGCCACCGTCGCCATGGTTACAGATTACGACAGCTGGCACCTGGATCATGGCGAGGTGGATATCTCGGCCATTCTCGCCACGCTGAAGGCCAACACCGCCAACGCCGCCAAGCTGGTGAAACGCGTCGCCCCGGCGTTAGGCGGGGCGCGCGAACCTTGCCCGCATGGCTGCGACCGGGCGCTGGAATACGCCATCATGACCGCGCCGGATAAGCGGGACATGGTGCTGGTCGGCGACCTGAAGTCCATCGCGGGGAGGGTTCTGTGATGGCCGCGCCGGACCGCCTGAACGTCAAGAACTATATCCGCACCATCCCCGACTTTCCCCATCAGGGGATCATGTTTCGGGACGTCACCACCCTGTTCGGCGATCCGCGCGGTTTCCGCATGGCGATCGACCTGATGCTGCACCCTTACGCCGGGCTGCGCATCGACAAGGTGGTGGGGCTGGAGGCGCGGGGTTTCATCCTGGGCGGCGCTATCGCGCATCAGCTTGCGGTTGGTTTCGTTCCGATGCGCAAGAAGGGCACGTTGCCCTGGAAGACGCTGCAGCAGGAGTACACGCTGGAGTATGGCGAGGCGATCATGGAGGTCCATGAGGACGCCATCGAACCGGGCGAGACCGTGCTTTTGGTCGATGACTTGCTGGCCACGGGCGGTACCGCCGAAGGCGGGATCAGACTGATCGAAAAGCTGGGCGGAGAGATCGTCGGCGCCGCCTTCATCGTTGACCTGCCCGATCTGGGCGGCGGCGATAAGCTCCGGTCGATGGGCGTCGACGTGCACGCGCTCTGTACATTTGAAGGGGAATAGCGCCCAGCCGGACGATCGTTACAGGTCGACCCATTCGCCACCGGCATCGTTGCTGTCGGCGGCGGCGTGGAAAAAATCGACACCGCGCGCGCCGTCCGAGAGGTCCGGCAGGTTCAGAAGGTCCGGCGGCAGGTCGCGCCCGTCGCGTCGCGCCTCGATGGCGACCGCGCATTCGCGGTAGAGGTTGGCCCAGGCGTCCGACAGCGCTTCGCCATGGCCGCGAGGCATGCGGATCATGCGCTCGGCGCGCGGGTGCATGCCCGCCCCTTGTCCGCGCACGATGGTCTGGCGCGAATCGCCCATCATGTTGAGGTGAAGTCGCTCAGGGATGTCCTGATCCCACTCGAGCGCGCCCTTGTCGCCAAATATGCGAATGCGAAGTCCGCCCTGGTTTCCGATGGCCGCCTGCGACAGCCAGATCACCCCCGGCGCGCCATTGTCGAGATGGACGTTGATGAAAGACGTATCCTCCATCGGCTTTTCCCCGCCGCAGACATGAAAATCCGCCCTTAACCTGGCGATGCGGCGGTGGGTGACGAACTCCAGCATATGCACCGCATGGGTGCCGATGTCGCCGGTGGTCGCCGTCCGGCCGCCCTTTGCCGGGTCCAGACGCCAGGCGAGCTGCTTGATCGAGGGATCGAATGCGCCTGCGCGCCCGTCCTGCACATATTCGACCATGATCTGCCGGATCTCGCCGATCGCGCCCTCGGCGACCATTTCCTTCGCCTGCACGACCATCGGGTGGAAGACGTACGGGTAGGTCGCGGCGAAGACCACGCCGCTGCGTTCCCTGACCGCTGCCATGGAGGCGCATTCCTCTTTTGTCAGGGCGATTGGTTTGTCGCATATCACGTCGATCCCGGCCTCCATAAAGGCCTCCGCGACCGGCTTGTGCAGATGATTTGGGGTCACGACCGCCACCGCGTCGACGCCATCCGCGCGGGTCGCCTCCGCCTCCGCCATGCGCCTGAAGTCTGAATAGGTGCGGTCCTCGGAGAACAGCCAGTCGCGCCCGGACTCCATCGCCGTCTCAGGATTTGAGGACAAGGCGCCCGCCACGATGTCCCACCGCCCGGACAGTCGGGCGCCGTTGGCGTGCCACTGCGCCACCAGCGAGCCGCGGCCGCCGCCCACCATGCCGAGGCGCAGGCGTCTGGAGGCGGCGGGGTAGTCGGAGGATTTCTTGGCGTACATTCTCGGCGCGCTCCGTTACGAGAGATTTTGCAATTCAGGGCGATTCTCTCTGCTCCGATTTGCAAAAACAACCGGTGGCGCCGCCGCACTGCCTTGCCTCTCAGACCACACAGCGTCGGGCGCCGCCCTACGCCGTCACGTCGCCGGTCAGGTAGTGCCGCCTCGCCATGCGCTTGAACGCCTGCTCAGTGAAGTCCCGCGTCTTCACGGAACAGTCGGAAAGATGCAGCGCGACCCGGTAGTGGAGCGTCGGCTTCGCGACTATCCACATGATCGCCGCCAGAGGCGCACCGATGATTGTCAGCGCCAGCGCGACGACGCTCGCCCGCAGGCACCGACTTTTGCGGCGCTCCTGACCCAGAACAAAATACTGCTGAACGACCGGTTTCTTCCTGGTCATGCCGTCACCTCCAATTTCGCAGGACATTCAACGCGCCGTGATGGCGACCCAGCCAGCGGTTTCTCGAAAACCGCGCCCGACACGGCGTGAGCAAAGTGAACGACCTTGTTCTCTCCCAGCCGCGCCCGGCTTTCGGCGATGTTGACGAAGATGGCGCGACCGAGTTCAAGTTCGGAGGGATCGAGCACGCCTCGGGTGATGGCCTTGGCCTTCGCCGGATCGCGTTCGACGGCGACCAGACGGCAGGGGACGCCTCTCTCGGTGAACCTCGTCTGGATCGGCTCGACCATGGGGAGGTCCTCCAGCTTGTGAACAATCGCGCCTGTGGGGGTCCGCCTCGACATTTTCAGGGCTCCTTTCCGTACTTGTCCCATTGATGTGGAGATGGTCGCCGGCGTCGGCCCGCGCCCTTGAATTCGCGCCAATCCGTTGAGTCTGGGCGCCAATGTCGATGTAAGAGCTGCGAGTGACGCAGATCGCAGGGCGGTGGAGCCATCACGCGCCCTGATAGAATGTATCGCGAGACTTCGTTGGGCGCGCCGGCTCGCCGCCTCTACGCTGCCGGTCAGGGAGGCGCGCCATGACCTATACGCTCATTATCGGGGACAAGGCCTATTCCAGCTGGTCGCTGCGCGGCTGGCTGTTGTTCGACGCATTCGGCATTCCAGTCGGGGAGCGGCCGGTGCGGATGTTTTCGTCCGAACTGGATGCGTTTCGCGCCGATGTAGCACCGGCCCGCACTTTGCCGACATTGCTGATTGAGGAGGGCGGCGAGCGCACGCTGCTGTGGGATACGCTCGCCATCGCTGAAACGCTTGCGGAGCGCCATCCGGGGGCCGGGCATTGGCCGGAGGCGGAAGATGCGCGCGCGGCGGCTCGGTCTTTGGCGGCGGAGATGCATTCGGGCTTCGCCAATCTCAGAGAAGATCTGCCGATGAACACAAGGCGGTCCGGCGCGGGGCGGGTGTTGCGGCCGGAGGTTCGCGTTGAATTCGACCGGCTGACGGCGCTCTGGTCGTGGGCGCGCGAAAACTGGGGCGCCGAAACCGGCGGGCCGTACCTTTTCGGAAAATTCAGCGTCGCAGACGCGTCCTTTGCTCCGATCGCGTTTCGCGCCCGCACCTATGAGGTCGCATTGGATGTCGAGGGCGCGGCCTATGTGGCTGCGCTGCTGGCCAATCCAGCTGTCCAAAGGTGGGAGGCGGCGGCCGCAGCGGACGCTCGTTTGATCCAAATCTACGAGGATATGTAGGCGCCGGATCTAGGGGTAAGCCCAATTTCTTGTGGATAACTGCAATCTCGCCACGAAATACAGTTGACGGAGTCATGGCTGCGCGCTTACTCTGATCAGGCAGGTGCACAGACGCGGAAATTAGTACCTCTGACACTGATCAGTAGGCCCGGCGCGTAGTTTGCCGGGCCTTTTCCCATTTCCAGAAAACTAAATCTTCACGATCAATCGTTGGGTGCGCGCAGCATGGAAAGCGGCGCAAGGCATCACGCTTTGCGATCGGATCTCAGCTATTTCTTGAAGTATTGGCATAATAATGGGAGGCGCCAGGCGCTCAGACGCGGAAGTCCTAGCACCACACTCCGAAGAGTGCTCTGACACCTCCCAGAACCAATCCGCCCGAAGACGTCTAGGTTCAAGAACCAAGCGATCCGAAGACCTCCTGATCCCAAGGCCTGTCTGTCCGAAGACTTCCTGACCTCCGGAACCGATCCACCCGAAGGCTTCCCGATCCCTAGAACCGCAGAACCGAAGCCCCGCTGTTCATAAGAATTACTATGCGGTCGCAGACTCGCCTCGGCAATATGTAAAATATGTGTCGCAAAAGATTCTTGTGGATAAGCCGGGGTGGAGTCTGTGGACAGTGTGTGACTTTTCTGATCGAGGCTTGTTGCAGCGCCGAAATGGCCGGTAAAAGGCGCGATTCTAGACTGTCAACGCGCCGAATCTCCGAATCATCAGCCCGATGAGTCGCTGTCTTCAGTCACCAAAACCGCGCCCGGATTCATGATTCCCACCGGGTCAAGCGCCCGCTTGATCGCACGCATCGCCGCCAGCTTCCCCGGATCGCCGTATCGGAGCAGATCACCGGTTTTCAGCCGGCCGACGCCGTGTTCGGCGCTGAAGGAACCGTCATGACCGGCGACGATGTCGTGGACGGCGCGCGTTACGGCCGGAGCGATGGCGACGTAATCCTCCCGCACCCGCCCTTTCGCAGGAAACAGGTTGTAGTGAAGGTTGCCGTCACCGACATGGCCGAAGCAGTTGATCCGGATGCTTGGGTCCACCCCGGCCACCGCCGCATTGGCGGCCTCGATGAAATCGGAGATGCGGCTGACGGAAACCGATATGTCGTGGCTCGCCACCGCGCCAACCTTTCGGTTGGCCTCGGGCGTATCCTCGCGCACCCGCCAGAACATCGCGCGCTGCGCCTCGTTCTGCGCGATGGCGGCGTCGGAGATCAGTTCGGCCTCGAACGCCTCACCCAGCGCTTCCTCCAGCGCATCGTTTATTCCCGAGCGCCCGCCGGCTTCGATCAGCACACTCCAATCCTCCGCGCCCACAGGCGGTTTGGCGTCGGGCACATGCTCGGCCAGGAACTCCATGCCGGTGGCGGACATCAGTTCAAAGGCGGAAACGGTTTCTCCTAACCGGTCGCGGACAAAACGCAGTAGGTCGACGGCGGCCGCGGGCGAGGGGACGGCGCAAAAAGCGGCGGCGACCTCCACCGGGCGCGGGAACAGCTTCAGCGCGGCGGCGGTGATGATCCCAAGCGTGCCTTCCGAGCCGATCAGGAGGTGGCGCAGATCATAGCCGGTGTTGTCCTTCCGAAGCGTCCTCAGCCCCCGCAGGATGGCGCCGTCGGGCAGCACCGCCTCCACCCCCAGACAGAGATCGCGGGCGTTGCCATAGCGCAGCACCTGCGTGCCGCCAGCGTTCGTGGCCAGGTTCCCGCCGATCTGGCAGGTTCCCTCCGCCGCGAGGCTGAGAGGGAACAGCATTCCCGCTTCCTCGGCCGCGTCCTGAATTTGCGACAGCGTCGCCCCGGCCTCCACGATGATCGCGCCGTCGGCCGGATCGACATTACGGATCGCGTTCATGCGTTCCAGCGACAACAGAACAGGAGTGGGCCCCTGATGCTTCACCTGACCGCCGACTAGCCCGGTGCCACCGCCATAGGGGATGATTCCGACGCGCGCGGCGGCGCAGAGGCGCACGACCTCCGCCACCTGATCGACACTTGACGGACGCAGGATCGCGGCGGCTCGGCCGGTCCAGCGGCGGCGCGGTTCTTCAAAATATGTTGGAGACTCCGCAGGGTCGCGTACGCCGCCTGGGCCCGCCGCTTGTGAGAGGGCGGCGATCAGTTCCGGCGTGGGTTCATTCAACAAGGTCATGGCGCGAGGATAGGACGCGCGCACAACGGCGTCATGCGTCGATTTCGTTTCGCGGCGCGGCGGCGCGAGCCAACCGGTCAGCGATGGCGAGGCCCAGTCCGGTCCGTGGGATCGGCGCGACGGCTATCCGGGCGCAGCCTGACCCGTCAAGTTCGCGCAGATAGGCGAAGAGGTTGGCCGCCGCCTCCCGCAGATCACCGCTTGGGGAAAGGTTGAGCGCAGGGCTGGAGACGCCAACCGGGCCGGCACCAAAGCCGAGCCACGCTTCTCCCGCCTCCGGGCGCTCCGCCTCCAGTCGCAGAGCGGCCTCCGGCGCATAGTGGCTGAGAAGCTGACCTGGGGCGGAGGGTTTGGCGGCGTCCAGCGCTCCTCCAGAGATCCTCACGCCCAGCGCCTCTTCCAGCGCTTCGACCGCCTGCCCGCCGGGGCGCAGCAGAACGGGCCGATCGCCCTTCCAACCGAGAATGGTCGACTCGACGCCGACATCGCAGGGGCCGGCGTCGAGAACGGCGGCGATCCTGTCGCCCAGCCCCTCGATCACATGGGCGGCGGTGGTGGGGCTCAGTTTGCCGGACGGGTTGGCGGAGGGGGCCGCGACCGGGCCGCCAAACGCCTCCAGCAGGGCGTGGGCAATCGGGTGGGCCGGAACCCGGATCGCAACGGTTCCAAGCCCGGCGGTCACGAGATCCGAGAGGCCCGACCCCGGGCGCAACGGCAGGACCAGCGTCAGCGGGCCGGGCCAGAACGCGTCCGCAAGACGCCTCGCCTGATGCGAAATCTCCGCCAGACCCTCCGCTGCTGTCAGATTCGCGACATGAACGATCAGCGGGTTGAAATGCGGCCGTCCCTTGGCCTCGAAGATCGCAGCCACCGCGCGTCCGTTGCGGGCATCGGCGCCGAGGCCATAGACCGTCTCCGTCGGGAAGGCGACCAGACGCCCGCTTCGCAAATGCGCAGCCGCGCTCGCGACGCCAGTTGCGTCGGGCGAGAGGGTTTGAGGCTGGGCGTCCACCATCTTCCGTCTGCGCATCGCGCGCGGACCGCGCGTCCCGTCTTGCGGCCCTCAAGGGCCAAGGTTAGCGTGCGCCTCACCTATCCGCCGCGCTGGGCAAGGTAAAGCGCGGTCGGCCGTTCGGAGAACCGCATTGACCTATCGCGCGCCCCTGCAGGACATCGCCTTCACCCTCGATCATATGGTCGGCGCGGGGCGACTGGCTGAGACCGAACTTTTCGCCGAAGCGACCGGCGAACTGCGGGACGCGATGCTGGAGGGCGCCGGACGCATTTGCGAGGAAAGCTGGGCTCCGCTCAATCACTCCGGCGACCTCGAACGTTCGCGGCTGGAAAATGACGTCGTTCACACGCCGGGCGGGTTCCGGGATGCATTTCGAACCTACGCGGAAGGCGGGTTCATCGGCATGATGGCCGATCCGGAACATGGTGGGCTGGGCCTGCCGCTGTCCTTCGCCTCTCCGGTCAATGAGATGACCGCCAGCGCCAATCTCGCCCTGTCGCTGGCCCCTCTGCTGACGCAGGGCCAGATCGAGGCGCTGGAGGGGTGCGCTTCAGATGAAATCAAGGCGTTCTACATCCCCAGGCTCGCCTCGGGCGAATGGCTGGGGACGATGAACCTGACAGAGGCGGCGGCGGGCAGCGATCTGGCGGCGATCCGCGCGAAGGCGGAGCCGAATGGCGACGGGACCTACGCCATCACCGGGCAGAAGATCTTCATCACCTGGGGCGACCACGATCTGGCCGAGAATATCTCTCATCTGGTGCTGGCGCGGATTCCCGGTGGATCGGAGGGGGTGAAGGGCCTCTCGGTCTTTGTGGCTCCGAAATATATCCCCGACGCCGACGGTCGACCCGGAGAGAAGAATGCCATCACCACCGTCAGCCTTGAGCACAAGCTGGGCCTGCACGCCTCGCCCACGGCGGTTCTGGACTACCAGGGCGCGACGGGTTGGCTGGTCGGAGAGGAGCATGGCGGGATTCAGGTCATGTTCCGGATGATGAACAACGCCCGTCTCGGCGTGGGGCTTGAGGGCGTCGCGGCTGCGGAGCTAGCGTATCAGAAGGCACTCGCCTACGCGCTTGAGCGCAAGCAAGGCGCGTCGCCGGTTGAGGATGGAACCGGCGCGATCGTCGATCATGCTGACGTGCGCCGAATGCTGCTGACGCAGCGTGCTTTGGCCGTCACCTCGCGCGCCATCGCCTATGACTGCGCCTATAGTCTCGACATGGCGCGCGCGACGGAGGGCGAAGAGGCGGCGCGCTGGGCCGCCCGCGGCGCGCTCTTGACGCCCATCGCAAAGGCGTTCGGCACCGATGCGGGAATCGAGGCGGCGGATCTGGGCGTCCAGATCCATGGCGGCATGGGCTATGTGGAGGAGACCGGCGCCGCGCAGATCCTGCGCGACGTGCGGGTGACCTCGATCTACGAAGGGACCAACGGCGTTCAGGCGATGGATCTTGTGGGCCGGAAGCTCGCCGATGGCGGCGCGGCGGCGCAGGCGCTTCTTGGGGAGGTTTCAGCGACGGCTTCGCAAGCGCGGGAGGGCGGCCATGCCGATCTGGCGGCGGCGCTGGAAACCAACCGCGCCTTCGTCTCGACGGCGACCGCGGCGCTGGCCGAGGCGGATCCGAATGCGCGCAACGCCGGTGCGGCGCATTACCTGCGCGCCTTCGCGCTGACGCTGGGCGGGCATTACCTGATGCGAGGCGCGCTGGCGGATGAAAGCTGGACCCCGTTGGCGCGGTTCCACCTGCAGCGACTGGCGATACGGGCGCAAAGCGAGGCGCAGGCGGCGATGCTGGGCGCGGACGACCTCTATGCGTTGGACGCCGAAGCGATGGCGTCCCGCTGATGGAGTTTCCTGCCGACCGGTCTGACAGCGGCGATATTCGCCGCCCCTTCAACCCGCCGGAACCGGGAGCAGCGGTTGAGGTGGCCGACGGCGTACTCTGGATGCGCGCTCCGCTTCCCATGGCGCTCGATCACGTCAATCTCTATGCGTTGGAGGATGGGGACGGCTGGACGCTGATCGACAGCGGCATCAACCATCCGCGCTGCCGTGCGGCTCTTGACGCGCTGCTGGCGGGGCCGTTGGCGGGCCGCCCGCTGAAGCGCCTGATCGTCACCCATCACCATCCGGACCACATTGGCCTCGCCGGCTGGCTGATGGCGAAGACAGGCTGCGCGCTTTGGACCACGCGGACCGCATGGCTGTTCGCGCGGATGCTGCATCTGGATCATCAGGATCGGCCGACGGCGGAGCAGGTGGCGTTTCGCCGGGGCTGCGGGTTTTCCGGTGCGGAGATCGAGGCTTACGCCAGTTCGACGCCGTTCAACTTTTCGCGTTCGGTTCATCCGATGCCGCTGGGGTTCCGGCGGATCGTAGAGGATGAAGTGATCGAGATCGGCGGCCGGCGCTGGCGGGTGATGCTCGGCCATGGCCATGCGCCGGATCACGCCACTCTCTATTGCCTTGATGCGCCGATCTGGCTGACCGGGGACCAGATCATCCCGGGCATATCCTCGAATATCGGGGTGTATCCGACCGAGCCGGCGGCCGACCCGCTGGCCGACTGGCTGCAAAGCTGCGCGGCGCTGAAAGCCCATGCGCGCGACGATATTCTCGCCTTGCCGGGCCACAAGGAGCCGTTCACCGGCGTCCCGTTCCGGCTGGATCAGCTGATCGACAACCATCTGGGGGCGCTCGACCGGCTCAGGGCGCATCTGGCCGAACCGCGCAGCGCCGTCGAATGCCTGAAGACGCTGTTCAAGCGGGATGTGCGCGCGGATGAATTCGGCCTCGCGGCGGCGGAGGCGATCGCCCATCTCAACTATCTGCGCGCGCGGGGCGAGGCGTCGCGCGAGACGGATGAGGGCGGCGTCTGGCGGTGGAAACAAGTTTAGGCGAATCTCTAACCCGTCGTGCTTGTGCCGCGAAACTCTTTAACTTTCATAGAGTTGGTGCGCAATCGCCCTGGGGCATTCAGTGTGTTTCAACTCCCGCGCAAGATCATTATAGTGCCCAGCGACACTACAACCCGCCGAAGGACTGAAAAGATGGCCGAGCACGTTCCCGGGACGATGGACATCACCGAACAGAAGAAGACCTTTCACGGCTTCGTGGTTTGGACGATGCGCACGGTATATATCTGCATCGCCATCCTGATCTTCCTGGCGCTGTTCGTCGCCTGATCGCATTTGCGGCGGCGCCGAAGTTTAAGCGGCGGCGGGCGAAGACATCGGCAAGGCGATGGAGTGACCATGTCCTCTCCCATCTATGGCGGCGGCGCGGCCGACTCGCGATCGACAGCGCGCGTGTCTCCGAACGCTATTCGCGCTCGCAAGGGCGGCGAACCTGTCGTCTGTCTCACCGCTTATACGGCCCCGACGGCCCGGATCACGGATCCGCATGTCGACCTGATCCTGATCGGCGACAGCGTGGCGATGACGCTTTACGGGATGGAGAGCACGGTCGGGATCTCTTTGGAGACGATGATCGGGCATGGGCGCGCGGTCGCCGGGGCGGCAAGCCACGCCTGCGTGGTGCTGGACCTGCCCGCAGGGACTTACGAAGACAGCCCTGAACAGGCGCTGAAAAGCGCCCGCCGGGCCATGGACGAATCCGGCGTCGATGCCGTGAAGCTGGAAGGCGGGGCCGATATGGCGCCGCAAATCAAAGCCATCGTCGATGCGGGCATTCCCGTCATGGCGCATGTGGGCCTGCTGCCTCAGCAAGTCGAGAAACTTGGTGGATACAAGGTTCAGGGGAAATCCGACGAGGGCGCGGTCCGGCTGATCACAGACGCCCGGGCGGTCGAGGCGGCGGGCGCGTTTTGCGTCGTCGTCGAGGCGACGATCGAGACCGTGGCCGCGGAAATCACCAAGGCGGTCGGCATTCCCACGATCGGCATTGGCGGAAGCGCGGATTGCGACGGCCAGATTCTGGTCTCGGACGACATGCTGGGCCTGCATGGGAACAAGGTGCCGAAATTCGTAAAGCTCTACGCCGATCTTGAAAGCGTTGTTGGAAAGGCCGTCGCTGAGTACGCAAGCGAGGTGCGCGGGCGCGAATTCCCAACATCTGCGCAAACGTATGTCCGCAAACCGGAGGTGAAGCATTGAGCGCGCAGGTCGTCAGAACGGTCGCTGAGCTTCGCGCCCAGGTCGGCGCGTGGCGGGCCGAGGGTCTGAAGACAGCTTATGTGCCGACGATGGGTTCACTGCATGAGGGGCATCTGTCGCTGGTGCGGCTGGGGCTTGAGAAAGCCGACCGCTGCGCCCTGTCGATATTCGTCAACCCGACGCAATTCGCCCCGCATGAGGATTTCGACGCTTATCCCCGCGCCGAGGCCGCCGATGTGGCAGCCGCCGAAAGCGCCGGCGCCGATCTGATTTTCGCGCCGGGAGGGGCGGAAATGTACGCGGACGGTTTCGCCACCACGATTGGAATCAAAGGCCCGGCAGAAGGGCTGGAGACCGATTTCCGCCCGCATTTCTTTGGTGGCGTGTCGCTGGTGGTGGCCAAGCTGTTGAATCAGGCGGGCGCGGACTACGCGATTTTCGGCGACAAGGACTATCAGCAGCTTTGCGTCGTCAAGCGGCTGGTGAAGGATCTCGACATCCCGACCGAGATCGTCGGCGGTCCGATCGTGCGGGACGAGGCCGGGCTCGCGCTTTCTTCGCGCAACGCGTATCTCAGTCCCGATGAACTCGCGGTCGCTCGGACGCTCAACAAGACGCTGTTTGATTGCGCCGCCGATATCGGGGCGGAGCCTGCCCGCGCGGGCATCCGGCTGGGCGAGGCGCGCGCGGAGATCCTGCGCAACGGTTTCGACAGCCTCGATTATCTGGATCTGCGTCAGGCCGGCACGCTGGCGCCGTTGTCGCCGAGCGCGACCGAGGGCCGGTTGCTGGTCGCGGCCACAATCGGCAAAACCCGCCTGATAGACAATGTGGCGGTCAATCTCGGCTGATCGCCGGCCGGAGCGCCGCCCATGAAGCCCCGCCTGATGAGCCACTACGCCCCACCGCAGGGACCGCTTGCAGTGCTGCACCGGGATGCGGAGGTGTTGCTGGTCGACAAGCCCAGCGGGCTTTTGTCCGTGCCCGGTAAACCGGATGCGCATCGCGATTGCCTTGAGATGCGGATCAAGGCGGCGTTTCCGGAGGCGCTGCTGATCCACCGGTTGGATATGGAGACCTCCGGCGTCATGGTTTTCGCCCTCAACAAGCGCGCGCAGCGGCTGATCAACGGCCAGTTCGAGCGGCGAATCGTGAAGAAAACCTACATTGCGCGAGTGGCAGGGCGGATCGCCGAAGATGACGGCGAGATCGACCTTCCCTTGATCGCCGATTGGCCGAACCGGCCGCTGCAGAAGGTCTGTTTCGAGACGGGTAAACCTGCGCGCACGCTGTGGCGGGTGCTGGAGCTTGAGGATGAGGCGACGCGGCTGGAGCTTCGCCCCGAAACCGGGCGCAGCCATCAGTTGCGGGTGCATCTGAAAGAGATCGGCCACCCGATCCTGGGCGATCCGTTCTATGCGCCGGATGAGGCCGGCGACGCGGCACCACGGCTACAGCTCCACGCGCTTTCGCTGGATCTGCGCCACCCGGGCGACGGGAGGTGGGTCAGCTATCGGGCAGAGTGTCCGTTCTAGCCGGAGCGCTGGGCGCCGCTTTTCGCCTTCTCCGCCACGCGCGCCTCAAAGTCCGCGCTCTTCACGGCGATGCGGGTGTGTCGCCCCTCACCGATCTTCTCGTGTTCGTCCTCGGCCCAGAGCTTGAACTCCAGCCTGCGCCCGTCGATGGAGATCAACTCGGCGGTCGCCGTTACCCGCGCGCCGAGCGGCGTCGCCGCGTTGTGCGATACGTCCAGATGCACGCCCAAAGAGTTCATGCCTTCCGGCAACAGATGCTCGACGGCGGCCACGGCGGCTTTCTCCATCAGCGCGATCATCATCGGCGTGGCGAACACCTCTATCGCGCCCGAGCCGAAATGTATGGCCGTGTGCTCTGGCCCCACCACAAGCTCGGCGTGACCGCGCAGCCCCGGCTTCAGCTGATCCATGATATACGCCCCTTCTTTAGCCAAATTGTAGCACGCTTGCCGTTGCTACAGGGGCTGCAAACCATCCTCGGTCAGAGCCCGCCGCGCGGTCCCTTCGAGGACCAGACATGACAGGTTTCCGGTCTCATAGGCCTTTGTGTCTACGCAGATCCGGTTCGGGCGAATATCGATCCCCTCCGGCGACGGCGTATGGCCATGCACGATCATCGCGCCATGGTGGGTATGATCCGGAATGAAGGCGTCGCGCACCCACATCAGATCTTCGTGGTCTTGCTGGTCCAGCGGCACGCCCGGCCGCACGCCTGCATGCGCGAAGAAATAGTCGCCGAACTGAACGCTGTAGAGCAGCTGGTCGAGAAACTCCGCGTGTTCAGGTGGAATAGTCGCCTTGGCGCGCCTGCGCATCTCCGCATGGGTTTCGAACTCGACATCCCGCGGATCGACCGACGCTACTCCATAGCTGCCGAGCGTCTCACGCCCGCCCCAGGTCAGCCAGTTGGTCGTCGCCGGTACGGAGTGGCCCTTCAGAAATACCAGAAACGCCTGATCGTGATTGCCGCGCAGACATACAAGCCGGCTGTCGTGAGCCTTGCGCGCGATCAGATCGTCCAGTACGCCGCGGCTGTCCGGCCCTCGATCCACATAGTCGCCAACCAGGATGATCCGATGGTCCGGAACCGGGCGCCGGGCGAGGTCGGCGTCGATCCGCGCCAAAACTTCGCCCAGTTCTTCACGCAGTCCGTGCACGTCTCCGATCGAGTAAAGGCGCATGCCCTCGGGAGTCTTCGCCGCGCCCAAATTGACCATTGCTCCAATCCCCAAAAAACCAAACCCCCGGTCTTTCGATCCGGGGGTTCGTGTAGTTTATAAGCGCGTCTGGTTCAAACGTCCGGACGCTGAAGTCTGTAGAGAGCAGCCTTAAAGCAGCCCCTCGCGCTGAGCTTTCTTCCGCGCCAACTTGCGAGCGCGGCGGATAGCCTCGGCCTTCGAGCGGGCACGCTTCTCAGACGGCTTCTCATAATGCTGCTTGAGTTTCATCTCGCGAAAGACGCCCTCACGCTGCATTTTCTTCTTCAGAGCCTTCAGCGCCTGATCGACGTTGTTGTCTCGAACCACTACCTGCACTTACTTCACCACCTTTCTAATATGTTTAGGCATTTGCAGGAGGGCGCTATATAGCAACGGCTCAGGGGTCTGTCTACTATGGGCCGGGGCGGAATTGTCTTTGAATTTCAGGAGAGTCGCATGAACGCGACACAAAAAAAGACCGAGGAAGACCATCTGGAGGAGACGCGCGCGCGGCTTTTGGAGGCGGCGCTGCCCGAGGTCTGTTTCGACGGCTGGTCCGACAAGACGCTGGAACTGGCGGTCGCCGCGAGCGACGTCGACAGGGGCCTCGCCAAGCTCGCCTTTCCCCGCGGCGGCGTCGATCTGGCGCTCTATTTCCACTATCAGGGCGATCGCAGGCTGGCCGAAGAGATGGCCGCGGCGGCGCTGTCAGAGATGAAGATCCGGGAGCGTGTCGCATTCGGCGTACGCAGGCGGCTGGAACTGGTCGCGGAGGATCGGGAGGCCGTTCGGCGCGGCGTTTCGCTTCTGGCTCTGCCGATCTATGCGGCGGACGGCGCGAAGGCGGTCTGGAACACGGCGGATGTGATCTGGACCGGGCTTGGCGACACGTCGACCGATTACAACTGGTACTCGAAGCGGGCGATCCTGTCGGGGGTCTACAGCGCCACCGCTCTCTATTGGCTGGGCGATGAATCCGAAGACTTTTCAGATAGTTGGGCGTTTCTCGACCGCCGGATTGAAGGCGTGATGCGGTTCGAGAAGGCGAAGGCGAAGGTCCGCGGCAACAAGCTGGCGCAGGCGTTCTTGCGAGGTCCGGCCAAAGTGTTGGACCGGGTCAATGCTCCGGGCGAAAAGGCGGAGGTCGACACTGGAACCGGAGTTGGTCTGCCAGGATAGGCGCGATCTAGTCGAGTTGCACGATCACGGCGCGGAAAAGATCGGCGCCCACCACCCGAGCTTCATGCCCAAGGCCCGAGGCATCCTCCATCAACCACGCATCACCAGGGCCGATCTGGCGGGTTTCGCCGTCGCTGGCGGTGACCTCCAGAGTGCCGGCCAGCGCAAAGAAGATCTGGCGCGCCGGGGCGGGATGCGGTTCGCTGGTCCAGCCGGCGGGAAGCTCGACAATGCGGTAATGCGTGGCGGGCGCGGCCTCCGTCAGATGCATTGCAGGCGCGGGCGGCGCGAAATCCGCCAGTTTGAGATCAATTCGACCGTCCTCGAAATGGGACGCGCCGGATTCGTCTTCATAGAGGCGATGAAATTGCATGGGCGGCCTCCCTTTCTAATTTATTGGCCGATTCGGTTTCCGTCCGCGTCGATGATCAACTCGCCATCCTCCTTAGCCATCGGGCCGGGCGGCAGTTGATCCAGCAGGTCCAGCACGGCCTCGCTCGGGCGGCAAAGGCGCACGCCCTTGGGCGAGCAGACGATGGGTCGGTTGACCAGAACCGGGTGCTCCAGCATCGCGTCCAGCAGGGTCTCGTCTGATACGCCTTCATCCAAGAGGCCGAGCTCCGCGGCCGGTGACTTGGTCGTGCGCAACGCGGAGCGCGGGGTCAGATCGGCGGCGGCGAACAGCGCCTGCAGCTGCGGGCGGGTCCAGCCCGTCTCCAGATATTCTATCACGGTCGGCTCCGCGCCCGAGGCGCGGATGATGGCGAGCACGTTTCGCGACGTGCCACAGCCGGGATTGTGGTGAATAACGATGGGCATCGCGCGCTCCACGGTTGGGAGTATTGCGCGCACTCTGGGGCGATTCGCGGCTCTGCGCCAATGAATTGGTGGCGCGGCTGTTTTCTCAGATCGATCTTGTGGATCGGTCAAATCCCGATTATCAGCTGGCGTCGTATTTGGTCGCGACCGTTCTGACTTTCCGCGCTGACGCCGCCAGATGACCTCCGGGAATTTCTCCGGCGATTTCCGCCTCGGCCAAGGCGCGTGCGACCCTGTCGATCTGGTCATCGATGTCGGCCAGCAGAAGCAGGCCGCAGCCCGCCGCCACCGCGTCGATCGCCGCCTGCTCGATTGAGTCTCCCCGGAGCGTCGCCGCGGAATCCAGATCATCCGCCATAACGACGCCGTCAAACCCCATCCTCTTCTTCAGGATATTGACAACCTTGGCGGAGCGCAGCGCGGCGCGGCCGGGATCGAAGGCTCGGACGATGGCGGGGCCAACCATGATCAACTCCACTCCCGCGCCTATTGTCTCGCGAAACGGGCCGAACCCAGGTTCGAAAGTATCGGCAGCGGCGACGACCGCCGCCGCCGGGTCCACGGCCGGGTCGCGCGCGATGTCATGAAAGCCCGGAAAGTGCTTCGCGGTCGCGGCGACGCCTTGTTGCTGCACGCCACGGACAAACGCCGCGGATATTCGCCCGACGATTGCGGGGTCCGTTGAGAAGGTGCGGCCCTTCAGCCAGGGGTTCCGGCCGGTCAGAAGGTCCAGAATGGGCGCCAGAAAGCAGTTTACGCCCATGGAGGCGGCTTCGCGGGCGACATCGCCCGCGATCAGCTCGATCTCCGCCGGGTCCGCCATTGCGATATGCGGCGCGTCGGGAATTTGCGGAACAAGATCGTGCAATCTGCAGATCCCGCCCGGTTCCTGATCCACCGCGGCGAGCAGTACGCCGGAGCGGGCTTTCGCCTCGGACGTTACCGTCCGGATGGTCTCGGCGGTTTCCTCGGACCGGCGCTGGTCGGTCATGCTGCGAGCGACATACTCTTCGCGGGTTTCACCGATCAGAATTGAGACGCCGCCGCAATCGAGATGCTTTTTGACGTTGTCGCTGAGTGTGGTCGTCGCGAAGGCCGGAAGGAGTGTCGCATATGCGTCTTCAAGCAAACTCCGGTCCATCGATTCGCTCCAGCGCTCAGGTTCTCGGGCTGATCCGGGTTACATGACCCATTTTTCGACCCGGCCGCGCCTGGGCCTTGCCGTAGAGATGCAGCCCGGCATACTGCTCGGCGGCCAGTTCGGCCCAGTCATGGACATCGTCCCCGATCAGGTTGGTCATCACCGCATCGGAATGGCGTGATCCGTCGCCCAGCGGCCAGCCGCAAACGGCGCGAATATGCTGCTCGAACTGGTCCACATGGCAGGCTTCGATGGTCCAGTGGCCGGAATTGTGAACGCGCGGGGCGAATTCGTTGACGATCAGCCCGTCCGCCGTTTCGAACAGCTCCACCCCCATCACGCCAACATAGTCGAGGGCGTTGAGGATTTTCCCCGTCAGCAGTGCGGCGTCCATGGTCCGGCTGGCGGTAATCTCGGCGGGCAGGGTCGTGGTGTGCAAGATCCCGTCCTTGTGGACGTTCTCGCCGGGGTCATAGCATGCGACGGCGCCGTCCGGGCCGCGCGCGCCAATCACCGAGATCTCGCGGCGGAAATCGACAAAGCCTTCGAGGATTGCGGGCGCGCCTTTGAGCGAGGCCAGCGCCCCGGCGGCGTCCTCCAGCGACCTGATCCGCGCCTGTCCCTTACCGTCATAGCCAAAGCGGCGGGTCTTCAGGATCGCAGGCGCGCCGATTTTCGCCAACGCTGCGCCCAGCGACGCCGCGTCGTCCACAGGCGCGAAGGGGGCCACTGCGAGGCCAAGCTCGGATAAAAACGTCTTCTCGGCCAGCCGGTCCTGGCTGGTCTGAAGCGCGCGGGCGCCGGGCCGGACCAGAACCGCGCCCGCCAGCGCGTCGAGCGAGGCCGCCGGCACGTTCTCGAATTCGAAGGTCACGACATCGACCGAGGCGGCGAAAGCCTTCAGCGCGCCGATGTCCTCATAGGCCGCCTGAGTGATTTGCGCCGATACGTGGCCTGCGGGCGGGTTCGGCTCCGGCGGGCAATAAATATGGGTTCTCAGGCCCAGCCTCGCCGCGGCCATCGACAACATCCGGCCGAGCTGCCCACCACCGAGGATGCCGACGGTTCCGCCGGGCGCGATCCGGTCAGACATCGTCCGGCGCGTCCGGGATCGAGGCGCTGAGGGCTTTGCGCCAGTCGGACAGGCGCGTGGCCAGCGCCGGATGGCCTGTCGCCAGAATGGCGGCGGCCATGAGGCCAGCATTCTTCGCTCCGGCCTCGCCGATCGCCATGGTCGCGACGGGATAGCCGCGCGGCATCTGAACGATGGAGTATAGCGAGTCCACGCCCGAGAGAGCCTTGGTCTGCACCGGGACGCCAATTACGGGAACGATGGTCTTGGACGCCATCATTCCTGGCAGATGCGCCGCGCCACCCGCGCCAGCGATGATCGCCTTCAGGCCGCGCCCTTCGGCGGCGACGCCATAATCCCACAGCCGGTCGGGCGTGCGATGGGCGGAAACGACCTTCACCTCATGCGGCACGCCAAGCTCGGTTAGGATTTCAGAGGCGGGCTTCATCGTCGGCCAGTCCGACGTGCTGCCCATGATGATCCCGACGACCGGTGTTTCCTGGATTTCGCTCATGCCGCATCTCCGCGGTTGGAAAGCGGGGGACTATAGCCAGCGCGGCCTGACAGGCAAGCGGTAAGGCGGTCAGGCGATGATATCGGGGTAAAGTTCATCCTCGATCCGCGCGATTTCGTCTTTCAGAACCAGCTTGCGCTTTTTCAGCCTGCTGAGCGCCAACTGGTCGCGAAACGGCTTCTCGCCCAGCGCTTCGATGGCGAAATCGAGATCACGATGCTCTTCTTTCAGCGCGTCGAGCTTGACGCGGAGCGTTTCTTCACGGCTCATCACCGGCATGGCGGATTCATGGCTCCATCGTCTCGGGTTGCGCGCGCCGCGTGGCGGATTGCAGTCGCAGGAAACTAACCCAGCGCTGGAGAGCGGGCAATCGCTGGTGGCGGGGGCGGCGCCCGATGTCGCAACCTCGGCGCTGGATGCCGGGCCAGAGGGTTTTTGGGAGTTCTCGCTGGAGGTGTACGCCCGGCTCGGCGTGGCGCCTGCCTGCCTGCGCCTTCAGGACCGGGATAGGCTGGACGTGAATCTCGTCTTGTTCGCGCTTTGGGCGGGGGCGGCGAGAGGCGTACTTTCGCCTGTGTCTCTGTCGCGGGCGATCGAATTGTCCGAGCGCTGGCGAGATGAAGTCGTCGGACCACTGCGCACAGCGCGGCGCGCATTGAAGGCGCCGGACGTGCCGGTGGAGGTGTCTGGCGCGTCCACATTGCGCAGCCGGGTCAAATCGGCGGAGCTGGCGGCGGAAAAACTGCAGCAGTTCATGCTTGCGCCTCTCGCCGAGGACGGCGACCCGCCGCCGGGACGGGCTGCGGCCGAGGCTAATCTCGCGGCTTATTTGGGCGCCGCGGGCCTGACTGTGGGCGCCGCAAAGGCGGCCGAGACCGCAGCGGATGCGGTGACGGTTCTGGAGGCAGTATTCGGACCCGAAGGATAGGGTCGCGCTTGTCTGGCCCGCCGCGCCGCCCTAAACCCACCTGCATGGGAACTTTTCAGGAATTGCGCGACAAGGTTCTGCGCCGCCGACCGGTGATCTCCGTTCTGCGCCTTCAAGGCGCGATCGGCGGGGTGGGGCGGTTCTCCCGCGGTTTGACGGACGCCGGGTTGGCTGACGCGATCGAGCGGGCTTTCAAGCCAAGAAAGCTGACCGCCGTCGCGTTGGCGATCAACTCGCCGGGGGGCTCGCCTGCGCAAAGCGCCATGATCGCAGGTCGGATTCGCAGGCTGGCGAAGGAACGCGAGGTTCCAGTTTATGCATTTTGCGAGGATGTCGCTGCATCGGGCGGATACTGGCTGGCGACAGCGGCGGACGAAATCTATGCGGACGACACCTCTATCGTCGGCTCTATCGGCGTGGTCTCGGCCAGCTTTGGATTCACCGGGCTGATCGACAAGATCGGCGTGGAGCGGCGGATGCACACGGCTGGCGAGCGGAAGTCGCTGGGCGATCCTTTCGCGCCGGAGCGGGAGGAGGATGTCGAGCGCATCAAACGCCTGCAGCGCGTGATCCACAAAAAATTCAAGGATCAGGTGCGCAATGCGCGCGGCGACCGATTGACCGGCGATGAGGATGATTTGTTCTCGGGAGAGGTCTGGACCGGCGCAGAGGCGGTGGAGATCGGTTTGGTCGACGGGGTCGGGCATCTCAAGCCTGTGCTTCGCGAGGCGTTTGGCGAAGAGCCAAAGTTCTGGGTCGCGCCGATGAAGCGGTCTCTTTGGCAACGGCTGGGCGATTCCGGTCAGGCCGGTCGCCACACCATGGACGCCGCGGAGACGAGGCTTGGCGCGCAGTTCGCCGCCGGGCTGATCGACGCCGCTGAGGAACGCGCCTTGTGGGCGCGGTTCGGACTGTAGGGGGGGCGCGATGCTCTGGAAGATTGTGATTTTCGCCGTGATCGCTGGTGGCGCACTGGCGATTTTCGGGCGCGGCGCGCGTCGTGAGGAGCGTGAGATACGGCGCGAATCAAATCCGCCGGACAGCCCGCTCGACAAGGCGAAAGAGAAAGTGCGCGCGGCGCGGGCGCAGGATATGTCGCCATGCCCCCGCTGCGGCGCCTATGTTTCGGACCCGGACACCTGCGATTGCCGGGGGAAATCGGACGCTACGCCGACCGATTTGCAACAATGATGCGTGGTCCTTCGCGTCGCATTTGCCGCCGTCTGGACGGCGCCTATATTGCGGTCTTCGTCATGGCGCTTCGGGTGCGCCGCAAATCTTCCCGCCCAGAGTAACGCGAAGGCTCGCCAATGGATCTTTTCTACGCCGGCCTAGGTCTGCTCGCCCTGCTTGGGGCGGGCGACGCGTTGGTGCGCGGCGCGGTGGCGCTCAGCCTGAGGCTGGGCATATCCGCGTTGATCGTCAGCCTGACCGTTGTGGCGTTCGGCACTTCAGCGCCGGAGCTTCTGATTTCGATTCAGGCCGCGTTGACCGGTTCGCCCGGCATCGCCATCGGCAATGTCGTCGGCTCTAATATCGCGAATGTGCTTCTGGTTCTGGGCGTGCCCGCGATGATCGCCCCATTTTGCGACCGGTCGGGTGACGGGCAACGGAACTTCTGGATGATGATCGCGGCCTCGGTCGGATTTATCGCGCTCTGCTTCACCGGCGTTCTCGTCTGGTGGCACGGCGTGATCATGCTGGCGATCCTGGCGGTTATCCTGTTCGACGCATATCGCACGGCGATGCGCACGAGATCAGTCAATGAGGCGTCCGAGGCGGAGGATCTTGCTGAACTGGAGGACGTCGATCCGCATATGGCCCCGTGGAAGATCGGCGCTCTGATCGGCGTCGGCGTCGTAGGGCTGCCTGTGGGCGCGCATTTCCTGATTGAGGGCGCGCGCGGCGTGGCGCTGGCCGCCGGAATCTCAGAGGCGGCGATCGGCCTGTCTCTGGTCGCGATCGGCACGTCGCTGCCGGAGCTGGCGACAACTGTCGCCGCGGCCATTCGCAAGCAGGCGGATGTGGCGATCGGCAACATCATCGGATCCAATCTATTCAATATTCTGGCGATCATGGGCGCGGCCGTATTGTTCGCGCCGATCCCGGTGCCGCCGGAATTCCTGCGGGTGGATCTGTGGGTGATGTTGGCCGCATCGCTGGCCGTCTATCCAATCGTCGCGTTGCGCCTTCCGATAGGGCGGTTGGTTGGCCTGCTGTTTCTGATCGCCTATGCAGGGTTCATGGTCGTGGTGCTCGGCGCCCGTATGTAACCGGCGCCAGCGCGGCGATCGGGCGTTTCAGATATTTTGACCGAAGGAGCAGATATGACACCTGGCGCAGCCCTAGTCACAGGCGCTGGTCAGCGACTTGGCCGCGCTATCGCGCTTGATCTCGCCTCCCAGGGCTGGCGTGTCGCCATACATTACAACCGTTCCGCTGCTGAGGCTGAAGAAGCAGTTGGCGAGATCCGGGCGGCGGGTGGACAGGCGGCTGCGGTGGGCGCGGACCTTCTGGATGAGGGCCTGGTCGAGACCCTGATCGCTCGCGCTGCGGAAGCAGTGGGCGCGCCGTTGAACGTGCTGGTCAACAACGCATCGATCTTCGAGCCGGATTCGGTCACCAACGCCACGCGCGAAAGCTGGGACCGGGCGATCGGCTCTAACCTGCGCGCTCCGGTCAAGCTGACCCAGGACTTCGCGGCCCAAGCGCCCGAGGCGGAGATCGACGAGAACGGTGAGCCGCGCGCCGCCGCTTGCGTCATTAATATGATCGACCAGCGAGTCTGGCGGCCAACGCCCTTTTTCATGAGCTATACGGTCGCCAAGATGGGCCTTTGGGCGTTCACGCGCACCGCCGCGATGGCGTTGGCGCCGCAAGTGCGAGTAAATGGAATCGGTCCTGGTCCGACCATGGTGAACGAAAGGCAGGCGGATCAGCACTTCGCGATGCAGCGAAATAATGTGATCCTGGAACGCGGCGCCCACCCTGCGGATATTTGCGCCGGGGTGCGCTTTCTGATCTCGGCTGATTCGATGACCGGGCAGATGATCGCGCTGGATGGTGGCCAGCATCTGGCCTGGAAAACCCCAGATATTGCTGGAATCCCGGAATAATTTTCGATTTCAAACCCCCTCTTGGCGGCGCTTTTCGAGGTCCGTGCAGAGCAATTGAGATTCGAGCGGCGCTAGCCCAGAAATTGTTGCCTGTCCAGCGAATCCGGCAAGCTGCGCCCCAAGATTTTCCACTTGACGGGCCGCGGTCGCAGTTTTGATATGATTCCCCCGTTCACGAAAATGCGACGACCGCGCGACATTAATTTGTTAATAAAATCAGATAGTTACAGGGGTGCCCAAAAAACGTGCACTTTGCAAAGCCATTGAGTCTTCTACGAGAGTCCGGGCGGCGGTACTGTTATTGACAGAGATATCCACAGAAATGGGGGATAGAATCCGAAACGCCGCTATTTACAATTCCAGAGCGGGTTGGACTGGGCTTGAATCGTGAAAAACGGGTCAGAGAAAACGAAAAATCGGTTGAGTGGGCCGGGCGCGGCGCCCATTGGCTTTGAGGAAGAGGGCGCGACCTATTCCGGGCCGCTTGAGGCGGGTGAATCCGGTGCGGCGGATTCGCCGCAGGTGAAGGTCGGGCCAGACGTCATCCGAGGGTACTTGAAATCATTGCCGGATTCCCCCGGCGTGTACCGAATGCTCGATGAGAATGCTGCGGTGCTTTACGTGGGCAAGGCCCGGAGCCTGAAAAAGCGCGTCGCTGCATATGCGAAGTATTCGGGCAACCCGACGCGTATTCAGCGGATGATCTCGGCCACGGCGTCGATGATGTTCGTCACGACTGAGACCGAGACCGAGGCGCTGTTACTCGAGGCGAATCTGATCAAGCAGCTCAAGCCGCGATTCAACGTTCTGCTCCGCGACGACAAATCTTTCCCTCATATCCTGATCAAGCGGGAGCATCCGTTCGCTCAGTTGACCAAGCATCGAGGGTTAAAGCGGGAGAAAGGGGATTTTTACGGCCCGTTCGCCTCCGCTGGAGCAGTGAACCGCACCATCAATCAATTGCAGAAAGCCTTCCTGCTCCGCACCTGCTCTGACAGCTATTTCGACAACAGGACGCGGCCCTGCCTGCTTTATCAGATCAAGCGCTGCGCGGCGCCCTGCGTCGGCTATGTCGATGAGGCGGACTACAGCTCGCTCGTCGATGACGCCAAATACTTCCTTCAGGGGCGCACAACCCGTGTTCAACAGGATCTGGCGGAGAAAATGTCGGAAGCGTCCACCGCGATGGAGTTCGAGCGTGCAGCGGTGTATCGTGACAGAATACGGGCGCTGACTCAGGTTCAGGCCAGTCAGGACGTGAACCCGGAGGGGGTGGCCGAGGCGGATGTGATCGCGTTGCACTCGGACGGCGGCCAAAGCTGCATTCAGGTGTTCTTTTTTCGCTCGCATCAAAACTGGGGCAACCGGGCGTACTATCCAAGGGTCGCGGCGGGGGCGGAGCCGGCCGAAATTCTGGAGGCGTTCATCGCCCAGTTTTACGGCGACAAGACGCCGGCGCGGCTTTTGCTGATTAGTCACCCGATTGAGGACGCGGAGCTGCTCTCCGAGGCGCTGAGCGTGTCTGCGGGGCGGAAGGTCTCAATCGCGACCCCCCAGCGTGGCGAAAAGCGCCGATTGGTCGATCACGCGGCCCAGAACGCGAGAGAAGCGCTGGCGCGCCGTATGGCCGAATCCGCGACGCAGGCCAAGCTGTTGAATGGGCTGGCCGACGCATTTGATCTGGATGGACCGCCCGGACGTATCGAGGTGTATGACAACTCTCACATTCAAGGTTCCAATGCGGTCGGTGCTATGATCGTCGCCGGACCGGATGGGTTTCTGAAGTCCCAATACCGCAAGTTCAACATCAAGAACGCCGATCTGACGCCGGGCGACGATTTCGGGATGATGCGTGAGGTGCTGGAGCGCAGGTTCAAGCGCCTTTTGAAGGAAGACCCGGATCGCGAAAACGGCATGTGGCCGGATCTGGTCCTGATCGATGGCGGCGCAGGGCAGGTTTCTGCGGCGATGGATGCGCTTGGCGAATTGGGTGTCGAGGATCTCGCGCTGATCGGCGTTGCGAAGGGCGTCGACCGGGACGCTGGCAAGGAAGAGTTTCACACGCCGGGGCGCCGGCCATTCGCTCTGCCGCATCGCGATCCGACGCTCTATTTCATCCAGCGTCTCAGGGATGAGGCGCACAGATTCGCCATAGGTGCGCACCGCGCGAAGCGCGCCAAGGCGATCGGCGCGACTCAGCTGGATGAGGCGCCCGGCGTAGGCCCCACGAGAAAACGCGCGCTTCTTGCGCATTTCGGATCGGCGAAGGCTGTCAGCCGCGCCGGGGTCGAGGATCTGAAGGCGGTCAATGGAATATCCGCCGCGCTGGCGGAGCGCATCTACGCCTTCTTCCATGGGGCGTGACGAATGGAGGCTGATCTGTTCTAAGGCTGACCATGTGGACCGTTCCGAACATCCTGACGATTTTTCGCATCCTGGCCGGCCCGGTGGTCGCGCTGATGGTGGCGCTGGGCGGCGTCGCCTGGGCGTTGCCTGCGTTTATCCTGTTCGTGATCGCGGCGCTAACTGATTTTCTGGATGGCTGGCTGGCGCGCGAACTGAACCAGACCAGCCTCTTGGGCAAGATGCTCGATCCGATCGGCGACAAGGTGATGGTCACGCTGGTGTTGCTCGCTATAGCCACAAAAGCCGGAGCTGAATGGAGTTTTATGGTCCCCGCCATCGTCATCGTCACGCGGGAAATTCTTGTTTCCGGACTGCGCGAGTATCTTGGCGACGTTAAGTTAGACGTGACGAAACTGGCGAAGTGGAAGACCACAGCCCAGTTGATCGCCATATCTGCGTTGCTGCTGGCCGATATCTTCTCAGCCTTCGATGGCGGAATCGAAATCTTGATCGCCGGCCTGATCCTCCTGTGGGTCGCAGCCGTGCTGACGGCGATCACTGGTTGGGATTATTTCGCCAAGGGCGTTTCCGTGATCCGAAATCAGAAGGAATCGGCATGAAAGTGCTCTATTTTGCCTGGCTGCGGGAAAGGATCGGCGCCGCGCAGGAGGATGTGGATGTTGGCGACTCCAGAACGATTGCGGAACTTGTCGAGACCTTGAAAGGACGCGATCCGCGCTACGCTGTCGCGTTTGAGGATATGTCCGCGATCAGGGTTGCGCTGGATCAGGAACAGGCCGAACTGGACGCTCCGCTTGCGGGCGTCGGAGAGGTCGCGTTCTTTCCTCCGGTGACCGGCGGTTGAGCGCGCCATGGCGGTCCGGGTCCAGGAAGACGATTTCGACATCAGCGAGGAAGTCGCCGCTCTGACAGACGGGCGTGCCGATATCGGCGCCGTGGTCACCTTCACCGGTTTGGTCCGCGACTTGGCTGGCGCCGAGCCGATATCAGCGATGGAGCTCGAGCACTATCCGGGCATGACGGAAAAGGCCCTGTCCGCGATTGAAAAAGAGGCGCGGGATCGTTGGCCCTTGCAAGGCGTGACGATCATCCACAGGTATGGACTGCTGAAGCCCGCGGACCGGGTCGTGCTGGTCGCCGCGGCCAGCGCCCATCGGCAGGCGGCCTTCGAGGCGGCTGCCTTTCTGATGGACTATTTGAAGACCCGGGCGCCGTTCTGGAAGAAGGAACGCACGCCCGACGGAGGCCGCTGGGTCGACGCCCGCTGCGAGGATGACGCGGCGGCCGAGCGCTGGCGCAAGCGCTGATCATCTTTTCTCTACAAAAACTCAGATTTCACAAATGTTTCGTTCGCAGCTGCGAAATGACACAAAAATTTCAATAAAACTCTTGAACGCGCAATCCGGGCCTCCCAATTGCCCTTCATCGAGGCGAAACGGCTCGGCCGGCAGCCTCCGATCGAAGCATTAAGAGCAGGGGAGGCTCCAGATGACCAAGCTGAAAAAAGGTTCCAAAGGCCCGGACGTCGAGCAGATTCAGCAGCAGTTGAACAAAGCCGGCGCGAAGCCGAAAGTTAAGCCGGACGGCAAGTTCGGCGCGAAGACGGAGACCGCTCTGAAGGCGTTCCAGAAAAAGAACCGCCTGAAGGATGATGGCGTCGCCGGGACCAAGACTCTGGCCATGCTGAAGCGCAGGGGAGGCGTCGTGAAACCGGCCGCCGCGCCGAAATGGCCCTATGAGGATTACGCCAAGATCGTTCCCTCTCTCGAGAAGAACACCAAGCAGATCGTCGCCGACTCCAAGAAGAATCTGATGGAGATGGACGGTCATCTCAACGACTTCGATATCGAGAAGCTGCGCGACGAGTATTTCGGCAACCTGCGGAAATACCTCGCCTTTCACAAGATGTGGGTAGCCAATGCGACCAAGGTCGTGAAGTTTCAGCAATCGTTTGAAAAGCTGGTCAAGCGGAACCCCGCAGCAGGCCCGGAGATCATCAAGGTGGCGGGAAACACCGTCAAAAGCCTGGAAAAGATCAACCGCCAGGCTGATCCGCTGCTGCTGCGCAACGCGGACATCGTCGACAAGTTCCGTACGATGGTGACGAAGAAGGCCGCCTGATCCGGGCCGCCACACAACCTGACAGCCCATAACGCAAACGTTTCAACACAGCCGCCCCGGCGGCTGTGAACAAGGGAAGACCGCCAGACCGGCGGGAGCAGGAGGATGCCGAGATGGGAAAAGTTCTGAAGAAGGGGGCCAAGGGGCCTCAGATCAAGAAAATGCAGGACGCGCTGAACAAGGCGGGCGCGCGACCAAAGTTGAATAATGATGGCGTCTTCGGACCCGCGACGGAAACAGCCGTCAAGGTCTATCAGAAGAAGAAGAAAATGAAGGCGGACGGCCTGGTCGGGCCGAAAACCATGACTGCGCTGACCGCCAAGCCCGGCGCCCGGCCCAAAAAGCCCGTTGAGTGGTCCTATGGCGACGCGGCGTGGTCGCTGAAGGACTCGGCCCGCGAGATGCGCGAGTTGAACGAGAAGCACAAGAAAGAGCGCGCTGCAATGGATCTCTGGAAGGACGATCCGCAGATCGCCAAGCTGCGTGAGCTCTACGACAAGAACTGGAAGATCCTTCTGATCACCGACAAGAACTTGCAGACCGCGACCAAGAAGGTAGCCGGATTCCAGAAATCATATGACCGGCTGAAGAAAAGCTCGCCCGAGTCGCTGCAGGATATCGTGTCGGCCGCGCGCAAGCCGTTCGACCAGGCCAGCAAGCTGGATGAAAAGTTCTCCGATTGTGTTCGGCGGCGCGTTGAAATCACCCGCGCCTACACAAAGGTCTCGGCCAAGCAGTTGGCCTGACTCGCGGCGCAGCTTCAGCGACAGGCGGAGCGGTGCGTCATCTGGCCGGCGTGGGGGAGGCGCCGGTCAGACGAATTGCAGCGAGACGACCTTGGCGTAGTACTCGTTGCGCTCCACCAGCTCATCATGTGGGCCGACATCCAGAACGCGGCCCTTGTCGAGAAGCACGATCTTGTCGGCCCCACGCACGGTCGACAGCCGGTGGGCGATCGCGAGAATGGTTTTCTTTCCCCGCTGCGCCAGCACGTAGTCTTTGATCAGCTGCTCATTCTCAGCGTCGAGCGCCGAGGTCACCTCATCCAGCAGCATGATCGGCGCGTCGCGCAGGATGGCGCGGGCGATATTCAGCCGCTGCGCCTGACCGCCCGAGACGCCTGCCGCGCCTTCGCCAATCAGCGAATCCAGACCCTCGGGGAGGGAGTCAACGAACGGGGCTAGGCCGACCATTTTGCAAGCTTCGTAGGCCTGTTCCCGCGAAACATCCTGCGTATCAAGCGCTAGATTGTCGTACATGGAGCCGTGGAAGATAAAGCTCGACTGGCCGACATAGGCGATGTGACGGCGCAGTTCGTGGGTCTCGATTTCTGCGGCGTCCGCCCCGCCAATCAGAATTCGGCCGCCTTTGGGCCTGAGAAATTTCAACGCAAGGCCGACGGCCGTCGATTTGCCCGCGCCAGACGGGCCAACTAGCGCCGCCATCTCACCGGGCGCCACATCGAAGCTGGCGCTCTGCAGAACTGGCGCATCGGTTTCATTGTAGGCAAAATCGATTTTCTCAAACGCGATCGACGGAGGCGCTGGTGGAGCGGGGTCGACCACATCCTCATAGACCTTGTCCCCGCTCGCATCCGGTCGATCATCCGCGAGAGCTCGATATACCGTGCCCGTGATGTTCAGAGATCGTCTGAGACCAACGCGCATCTGGCTAAGACGTCGGGCGGGGTCCGCCGCCAGCAAAAGCGCGGTGAGGTAGGAAACCGTTGTGCCCAGATCAGTGGCGCCTGTTGAAATGCGGTAGCCGGCGAACAGGATCACGCCGCCGATCGCAAGACCGCCCACTGTGTCGAGCAAGGGGATTGGCATGGCCTGAAGCGCAGCCATTTTGTTTTTGCGCTCTTCAATGGATTTGATCACCTCGCTGGTGTCGGTTTCCAATTTTTCTTCCAGATTGTAGGATTTGACGACGCCAATGCCCTGAACGGTTTCCCGGACGTGACGGTAGAGCACTTGAAAACCGGCAAGTTCCAGTTGAGCTATCTCTTTGACCTTCTTCAAGATTCTGGAGACGCCAATAAAGACGAGCGGCCCGCCAAGACCGGCGATAATCGTCAGCTGCCAATCGGTCCAGATCATCAGCGCGATCAGGCCGATCAGCGTCGCCGCATCCGCCGCGCCCCGGGTGATCAGGATGTTCATGATGCTCGAGATACCGCTGGTGCCCTGGTTGAAGAGCATCAGCAGCGTGTCGGTGGAGTTCTTCTCAAAGAACGACACGCGCTGCTTCAGAATATGCTGATAGAGACGCTGCTGCAGATCGGCGACCATGGCGTTGCCGATCTGGGTGGACAGCACGGTCTGGAAGTAGGCGCTGGCTCCCTTGATGAAAAATACGATGCAGATCGCGGCGAGAAATGAGCTGAACTCCACGTCGCCAGACCCAGCAAAAAGGGAGTTCACGATGTCCCTCATGAACCAGGCGATGAAGGCCGTCGTACCTGAGGTCAAGGCAATGCAGATGAAGATCAGGAAGTATTTGCCCCGAAACCGGCGGAAATACCGGACGAATATATCAATCACGAGGCCAAGCTCGTCGGAACCGTCTTCGCTGCGGCGCTCCAGGATCCATTCTTTGACTTTTGACAGCAAAATCCGAGCCTTCGATCTAAATTCGGTCCGGACCATACCGTGCCGTTACAACAAGGCCAACCGTTCTGAGGCCGCAGAACCTTTCCTTGTTGCGGTGCTTCCAATCGCTGCTTGCGAATCGCGCTTCGAGGCGGCTGTATATGGTGGCTATGGCAAGCGAACGCGCCCTTTAAATCCAGTCCAGCGCGCAAAGCCGGTCGATTCATCTCGGTGGACATGCGGCGTCTTCGCGATAGGGGAATTGCGCGGATGTCGGGATAAAGATAAAAAAGAAAAATCCTCACACAACCCATTGAAAAGTAAAGTATAATCTAATTTACAAACGCGACGCGTGTGAATGGCGCGGAAATTGGGCAGAGCTTCGCTACTTATTTGCTACTTATATGTCCAGCTGCCTACGAGACGCAGCGGATACAAAATGCGCTTGGGGAGGAAATTCAAGTGAAGAACCGTTCAATCAAACTGATCGCCACGGCTGTCGTGGCCACCGGGCTCGGCTTTGGCTCAGCCCCCGCTTATTCTGAAGAAGCCAGCTATATTCTGGCGACGGCGTCGACGGGCGGCACCTATTATCCGGTCGGCGTCGCGCTTTCGACGCTGGTGAAGGTCAAGCTTCAGCCGAAGCAGAAGATCGGAATGTCGGCGATCAACTCGGCCGGCTCGGGGGAGAATGTTCGTTTGCTGCGCGAGAACGAAGCGCAGTTCGCCATTCTACAGGGTCTCTACGGCTACTACGCCGCGACCGGCACCGGCCCGCTGGAGAAAGACGGTGTGCAGAAAGACCTGAGGTCGGTTTCCATGCTCTGGCAGAATGTCGAGCATTTCGTTGTCCAAGCGGACGCCGCCAAGACCGGCACGATCGACGACTTCGTGGCGCTGAAGGGCGAAAGCGTCGCCATCGGCAAGCAGAACTCGGGCACGATCGGCTCGAACATCGCAATTCTCGGCGGGTTCGGCGTCGATGCGATGAACGACTACACGCTGGTCCATGCCGGCTACGGCCCTTCGGCCGAGGCGCTGCAGAACGGCCAGGTCAAGGGCGTCTCGACGCCCGCGGGCGCGCCGGTCGGCGCGGTCAGCCAGCTTCTGGCCAGCGCGGGCGACAACGTGAAGGTGCTCGAATTCACCGATCAGCAGATCGCCGCCGCTGATGGTGGCCGCAATCTCTGGACCCGCTATGTGATCGAGGTGGGCGTCTATCCGGGCCAGGAGGCGGCGATCAACACCATTGCCCAGCCGAACTTCCTGGCCGCGCGCGCGGACCTCACGGAAGAAAACGTCTACATGATCACCAAGACGATCTATGAGAACCTGCCCTTCCTGCAGGCGATCCATCCGGCGACCAAGGCGATGGCGATCGAGAAGGCCATTGCGGGTTTGCCGCTGCCGCTGCATGCGGGCGCGGTGCGGTACTACACAGAAGCCGGGGTGGAAGTGCCCGAGCGTCTGATCGCCAAGTGATCTGATGGTGTCGGAGCGGCGGATGCGCCGCCGCTCCCTTTCACCACCAAACTGACGCCACTCGATCCCAGAGGGGAGAATCCGCCCGTGTCTGACGAGCATACGGAAGCCGTCGAGGTCAGCGTTCGAGACATGCCGCGCGCGCTGGCGCTGATCATCTCAGCCATCGCCGTGTTCATCTCTCTGGCGCATCTGGCGCTGGCGTTGTTTCCAGTCATTTCGGAGCTGCAGAGGAACGCATTCCATTTCGCGGGTTTCGCGCTGATGTGCGCGATCGTCTATCCGATGTCGCGCCATGACTGGTCGGCGCGGTCCAAGGCCGGGCTCATCCTCGATGTTGGCATCGGCGTCATCGCGGCGAGCGCGGCGATCTATCTGTCGCTGGCCGAGAATGCGATCTATGAGCGCGGGGTGCGGCTCTCGACGCTGGACTGGATCGCGGCCTCGGTGGCGATCATCTGCGCGATCGAGCTGACGCGGCGGTCGGCTGGCGTCATCATCCCTATCTTGATCATTCTCTCGCTCACTTACGTGGTGGCGTGGGGGTCGTGGATCGGCGGCGTGTTCTCCTTCCCGGGCCTTTCCTGGGAGACGACGTATTTCCGTTCGATCTATGGCGACGACGCCCTCTTTGGGACCATCGCACGGATTTCTTCGACCTATGTGTTCCTGTTCATCATCTTCGGCGCCTTCCTGATCAAGTCGGGGGCGGGCGACTTTGTGATCGACTTCGCGCGGGCCGTGGCCGGCAAGCTCGTCGGCGGGCCGGGGCTGGTGGCGGTGGTCGCCTCCGGCCTGACCGGCACGATCTCGGGCTCGGCCATCGCCAATACGGCGTCGACCGGGGTCATCACCATCCCGTTGATGCAGCGCGCCGGATTCAAGCCACGATTCGCCGCGGGGGTCGAGGCGGCGTCCTCGACCGGCGGGCAGCTGATGCCTCCGATCATGGGCGCGGGCGCCTTCGTGATGGCGAGCTTCACCCAGATCTCCTACGAGTATATCGTCCTGGTCGCGGCGCTGCCCGCGCTCTTGTACTTCCTGTCCGTCGCTTTTTTCGTGCGGATCGAGGCGCGGCGGTTGAACCTTCAGCCGATCCCGGCCGAGGGGCGCACGCTCTGGATTGCGGTGAAGGAGGGCGGCGCAAGTTTCATTATTCCCATCGCGCTGCTAATCACGCTGCTGGTTTCCGGTTTCACGCCCACTTACGCGGCGGTGATCGGCATCATCGCGGTGATCGCGTCGAGCTGGCTGACCAAGCGTCCGATGGGGTTCAGGGCGGTGATCGAGGCGCTGGAGATGGGCGCGCGTAACATGATCACCTCCGCCGTGCTGCTCTGCTCGGTGGGTCTGGTGGTGAATGTGATCGCCACCGCAGGCGTCGGCAACACATTCAGCTTGATGATCGCCGACTGGGCCAATGGCAACCTGCTGGTCGCGATCGTGCTGATCGGCCTCGCCTCGCTGGTCCTCGGCATGGGCCTTCCGGTGACGGCCGCCTATATCGTGCTGGCGACGCTGTCGGCCCCGGCTTTGGCGGGGATGATTTCGGATGTCTATGTGGTCCAGTTGCTGGCGGCGGGCGAGTTGCCCGAGACCGCCATCATGGTGGTTTCAGTTCTGGCGCCTGAGACGGCCACGGCGCTGGCCGCGCCGGTGACCGCGGATCAGGCCTCGGCGCTGGTCGCAAACCTGCCGCTGGAGGTCTCCGCCCAGCTGCGCGACATGGTGGTGCCGCAGGAGGTCGCGGTCACGGCGCTTTTGTCGGCGCATATGATCGTTTTCTGGCTGAGCCAGGACTCGAATGTGACGCCGCCTGTCTGCTTGGCCGCGTTCACCGCCGCCGCGATCGCCAAGTCGCCCCCGATGGCGACCGGGGTGCAAAGCTGGAAGCTGGCCAAGGGGCTCTACATCGTACCGGTGCTCTTCGCCTACACCCCGATTCTTTCGGGCGATTGGGCGGCGGCGGTCCAGGTGTTCGGCTTCGCGGTGATTGGCATCTACGCGCTGGCGGCCGGCCTGCAGGGCTGCATGGAGCGAAAACTCAACATCGCCTTCCGCGCCGTCGCTCTGGTGGCCGGCATCGCCTGCCTGTGGCCGTTTTCACTGGTCGTCAATATCGTCGGCGTCGCCGCAACCATAGCGCTGCTGGTCCTGAACCGAAAATTCGGACCGCAACCGGCTACTGCGGCCGGGTGACAGGCGTCCGACAGCTTAAAATGGTCTTTGGGCGGCCACGTATCAATTCGGGCTGCCCCTGTTTCTATAAGACGAACGCCAACATAACTGCCGTGTTCGCTTTGGTCGCATGTTCTCGATCATCCAATGGCGCTAGCGTCTCGCCGGCGGCGCCTTTGGCGTTCTGGCGATGGGGATATTCATGACTGCGACTGTATCCGTTGTGCAAGCGTTTGACGGGGAACCGATCGGCGAAGCGCCGATGATGGATTGGCCTGCGCTGGATATGGCGCTTGCGCGCGCAACCGAGATTCACCGCGACCGATCGATGTTGCTGCCGAAATGGCAGCGCAGCGAGATTCTGTTCGGGTTGGCCAAGCGGCTGCGGGCCGAGCAGGACGAATTGGCGATGCTGATCGCGCGCGAGGGCGGCAAGCCGATGCGGGACGCGATTGTGGAGGCGGCTCGCGCGGCCCAAAGCGTTCATGCGACGGCGGCCGAGCTTCACAGCCTGGGCGGAAACGAGGTGCCGATGGATCTGGCGCCGGTCGGCCAGCACCATATCGCCTATACGAAAAGAGAGCCGGTCGGGCCGGTCGTCGCGCTCAGCGCGTTCAATCACCCGCTGAACCTGATCGCCCATCAGGTGGCGCCGGCGGTGGCCGCCGGATGCCCGGTGATCGTCAAGCCCGCCAGCAAGACGCCGCTTTCCTGTCTCCGATTCGTCGAGATGCTGCACGAATCGGGGCTGCCTCAGGACTATTGCGTCGCCGCCGTCTGCAAGAGCGGCGATGCCGAAAAAATGGCGACTGACCCGCGGACCGCGTTCGTCAGTTTCATCGGCTCTGCGAAAATCGGGTGGATGCTGCGCTCCAAGCTCGCGCCGGGCGCCCGCTGCGCGCTGGAGCATGGCGGCGTAGCGCCGGTGATCGTCACCGATTGCGCGGATCTCGATGATTCCATTCCGAAGATCATCAAGGGCGGCTTCTATCACGCCGGTCAGGTCTGCGTGTCGGTGCAGCGAATCTATGTCGATAACAAGATCCTCGATGATTTCGTCGACCGCCTGACGGCGCAGGTCGGAAACCTTGTCACCGGCGATCCGACCTCGAAAGAGACCGATGTCGGGCCGCTGATCGACCCCGGCGAGGTAACGCGCGTTCATGACTGGGTAAACGAGGCAGTCGATGCGGGCGCAAAGATGACGATCGGCGGCGCGCCGATTTCGAACCGCGTCTACGCTCCGACAGTGCTGGTCAATCCGCCTGACGATGCGACGGTTTCGACGAAAGAAGTCTTTGGACCAGTGGTTTGCGTCTATGGCTATGACACTGTGAAGGAAGCCATCGATCGTTCGAACGGCCTACCTGAAGCGTTTCAGGCGGCGGTGTTCGCGCAGGACGTCGATCGCGCGTTCTGGATCGCGGACCACCTGCGCGGCGGCGCCGTCATGATCAATGACCACACCGCATTCCGCGTCGACTGGATGCCGTTCGCCGGAATAGGTTCGTCAGGCCTTGGAGTCGGAGGGGTTGGACATACCCTGCATGATATGACATTTGAGAAAATGACTGTGCTTAGCAGAAATCCCAGTCGAAACGTGATATCGGGCTGAAGCGTAGTTGCGGAACCGCGTTTCGGCCTGGCGACAGAGAATAAAAACGGGAAACCGGCGGAAAACGGGCGCTGACCAGTCCGATCGCCATAAAGAGAGGGAACTATGAAAGCCTCGGAACTTTTTGTGAAATGCCTGGAGAATGAGGGTGTCGAGTACATCTTCGGCGTTCCTGGTGAAGAGAACATTGATGTGATGGACGCGCTGATCGGCAGCTCGATCCAGTTCGTCACCACGCGTCATGAGCAGGGCGGCGCCTTCATGGCGGATGTCTATGGCCGTCTGACCCAGCGCGCCGGCGTGTGCCTGGCGACGCTTGGCCCCGGCGCGACCAACCTGGTCACCGGCGTGGCGGACGCGAATATGGACCGCGCGCCCATCGTGGCGATCGCGGGTCAGGGCTCGACCGACCGTATGCATAAGGAGAGCCACCAGGTTCTGGACCTTGTGAATCTGTTCGATCCGATCTCGAAATACTCGACCCAGATCAAAGTCACCGGCATCGTTCCAGAGATTGTCCGCAAGGCGTTCAAAACCGCGCAGACCGAGAAGCCGGGCTGTTCCTTCATCGATTTCCCCGAGAATATCGCCGGCTCCGAAATGCCGGACATGGAACCGCTGAAGGTGCAGCACCCGACCACGCCGACGGCGCCGGTTGGAAAATGCGGCCAGGTCGCGGAGATGATCAACGCCGCCAGCGCGCCGGTTATCATGGCCGGCAACGGCGTTGTGCGCAGCGACGCGAACGCGGCGCTGGTCAAGTTCGCGGAAGAGCTGAACATCCCGGTCGCGACCACCTTCATGGCCAAGGGCTCCATGCCGTTCAGCCATCCGCTGTCGCTGGGCACGATCGGTCTGAAGGCGCATGACTATGTGTCGTTCGGTTTCGACGAGTCGGACCTGATCATCTGCGTCGGCGTCGACATGGTCGAGTATCACCCACAGCTCTGGAATCCGAACGCCGACAAGAAGATCATCCATATCGACGAGAGCCCGGCCGAGGTTGACGCGCATTACATCCTTGAAGCGGGCGTGATCGGCGATCTTTCCGATGCGATGGACCGGATTATCGCCAAAGCCAAGAAGTGCTCGGATTCGAAGATCCACAAGCTGCCGGAGATCATCAAGGGCGAGATGGCGGAGCATGCCGAGGACAATTCGTTCCCGGTCAAGCCGCAGAAGATCGTCTGGGATCTGCGTCAGGCGCTGGACGCCGAGGACATCGTGGTCTCGGATGTGGGCGCCCATAAGATGTGGATGGCGCGGATGTATCAGGCCGAGGCGCCGAACACCTGCATCATCTCCAACGGCTTCGCCTCGATGGGCATAGCCCTGCCGGGCGCGATGGCGGCCCAGCTGGCCTATAAGGGCAAGCACAAATCGGTCGCGGTTTGCGGCGATGCGGGCTTCATGATGAACAATCAGGAGATCGAGACCGCGATGCGGCTCGGCCTCGACATGGTGATCCTGATCTTCAATGACTCTAAATACGGCCTGATCGAGTGGCACCAGCTGCGCCATTTCGACCGCGCCACCGCGATCGAGTTCACCAACCCGGACTTCGTCAAGTTCGCTGAGAGCTTCGGCGCCAAGGGCTATCGGGTGGAGAAGACCGAGGACCTGCTGCCGACGCTGAAAGAGGCGCTGGGCGACGGGACCGTCTCGATCATCGATTGTCCGGTCGACTACAGCGAAAACATGAAGCTGACCGGCAAACTGAAGAGCCTGACCTCGCCGATCTGAGGCGGAGTGAGAATACGGCGGCCCGCGTTCGCGCGGGCCGTTCGGCTATAAGCTGCTCGGCGCCCGAATTCCGCGCGATGCGGTGGCGACGCGAGGGCCCACGCCAGAGACGAATGCGGGCGCCGCGACGCGAGCGGTTGTTGACTGTTCCGTCCGTATTGCCAAGAAGATGAATTATTCCGCCGCGAGGGAAGGCTGTTTTCCCATCCTCATCTGGGGCGGCGACAGGAGGACGCAATGAAGTCACTGAGTTTCCAGACGACCCGGTCGGTTCTGGCTGAGGTTGGCGCGACGAGCAAGATCGGTGAGATCCTGTCAGCGCGCGGCTGCAAGAAGGTGGCGTTCGTCACCGATGAAATGATCCTGAAACTCGGTCTGGCCGATGCGGCCCTCGACGGGTTCAAGGCTGCGGGTCTTGACGTCTGGGTGTTCTCGAAAGTGGTTCCCGACCCGCCCGAGGCGATGATCCTTGGCGCGGTCGAAGAGGCGCGCGCCCAGAATGTCGACAGCGTGGTCTCGATCGGCGGCGGCTCGTCGCTCGACACGGCCAAGCTGATCGCGGTGCTGCTGAACACCAGCCAGCCTGTGGAAGAGATGTATGGCGTCGGTCTTGTGAAAGGCGACCGCCTGCCGCTGATCCTGTGCCCGACCACCGCCGGCACCGGCTCGGAAGTGACGCCGATTTCAATCGTCACCACCGGCGCCAATGAGAAAAAGGGCGTGGTTTCGCCCCAGCTGTTGCCGGACTGGGCGGTTCTGGACGCCGAGCTGACAGTCGGCCTGCCGGCGCCGGTCACCGCCGCAACCGGCATCGACGCCATGGTGCATGCGATCGAGGCCTATACTTCGAAGCGGTTGAAGAACGTGATCGCCGACTGCCTGGCGCGTCAGGCGCTGGAGCTTCTGGGCGCCAATATCCGCAAGGCCTGCCACACGCCGCAGGACCGCGACGCGCGCGGCCAGATGCTGATCGGGTCGATGCTGGCCGGCATGGCCTTCACCAACGCGCCTGTCGCCGCGGTTCACGCGCTCGCCTATCCGCTGGGCGGGCATTTTCACGTGCCGCACGGCCTGTCGAACGCGCTCGTGCTGCCTTACGTGATGGAGTACAACGCGCCGGAATGCGCGGCGCAGTACGCTGAGATCGCGCCGATCATCTTCCCTGAACTCGCCGGCAAGTCCGAGTCCGACAAGGTCGACGGCATGATCCGCGGCTTCATGGAGCTTGGGCCTGATCTGGGCATGCAGACCAAGCTGACGGAGGTCGGCGTCAGCCACAACAACCTGCCGATGCTCGCCGAGGATGCGATGAAGCAGCAGCGCTTGCTGATCAATAACCCGCGCGAGATGACCTATGAGGCTGCGCGGGCCATCTACGAAAAAGCATTGTGAGGGCTGGCATGTCCGAAGGCTCTGGAACCGGAAACCCCCTGTTCGACATGTGGGCCGCCGCCCAGCGGCAGTTCATGGAAGCTCAGGAGCCGCTGATGGGCAAGATGCCCGGCATGGCGGCGGGTGGAGGCGATCTCTCTGACGCGATGCGCCAGGCGGAAGCCAACTGGAAGGCGGCGGAGCGTCAGGCGCAGGACTGGGTCGGCTCGATGTCGCGCTTCGCCACTGGTGAGGCGCCCACCGGTCCTGAAGAGGATAGCATCGCCGAAGAGACAATGCGCCGGATGTTCGATCCGTCGCGGTTCCTTTTCGCCGGGTCGGATGAGGTCAATCAGGCGATCCAGCGCCTGGTCGAAGGGCCGGAGTTCGCCGATATCGGTACGTTGGAGCGGCAGATTCTGAAGGCCACGAAAGAGTGGTTTCAGCTTCGCGAGGCCAGCATCGAGTATCGAGCGATCACGGCCGCCGCCTGGAGCCGCGCCTTCGAGACGTTCTCTAAAGAAGTCGCGACCGATCCGGACGCGGCGTCCAGAGGCATGCGTGAGACGACCGATCGCTGGCTGACCGTCGCCAATGACGAGCTGATCCGCACGCAGCGCACCGACGAATTCCTTTCCTCCCAGCGCAAGCTGCTGCGGGCGGGTGTCGATTATCGGCTGAAAGAACGTGAACTGGTCGAAGTGTGGTGCGAAACCCATTCGATCCCGACGCGGACCGAAATCGATGATTTGCACCGGACTGTGCACGACCTTCGCGCGCAGGTGAGGAAGCTGAAGGACCGCCTTGCCGCGGTCGAGACGAAACCCAAACGGGCCGCGCCGCGCAAGAAAGCCGCAGCCGCAGCCGCCAAGAGCAAGGACTGAGAGGCCGAAAATGGCGAATGATCCAGTCATCGGTGATAAGCACGTGCGCGAGGCGCTAGAGTTTGGCGCAAAGTTCGCGAAAAGCGCGCAGGCGCTCTCAAAGATCAAGGAAGTCGACGTCGATGTCGGCGCGACGCCCAAGAAACTGGTGATGCAGACCGAAAAGGTCACGCTGCACCACTATGACCCGCTGCCCGGCGTCGAGACCAAGACCGGCCCGGTCATCATCGTCTATGGCCTGATCGGCCGCTACACGATGGCCGATCTGCAGGAAGACCGCTCTCTGGTGCGCAATCTTCTGGCCCGCGGCGTCGATCTCTACGTGGTGGATTGGGGGCATCCGTCCCGCGCCGACCAGTATCTGGAGATCGACGATTATGTCGACTGGTTCATGGATGATTGCGTCGACCATATCCGCGAGAGTGCAGGTGTCGACAAGGTCAACATCCTGGGGATTTGCGAAGGCGGCGTGTTCTCCACGCTCTACGCCGCGCAGCACCCCGACAAGGTGCAGAACCTGATCCTGACGATCACGCCGATCGACTTCCATGGCGATATGGATGACGACAATGTGCATCACGGGTTCATCAATCTCTGGACCCGGAACCTGACGGATGAGGATATCGGCCGCCTGATCGACGCGTTCGGCAATCTGCCGGGAGAGATCATGGCCTCGGTGTTCCAGATGATGACGCCGGCGCGGTCGCTGACGAAGTACAATCTGGATCTGATCGACGCGGCGCAGGACGACAAGAAGCTGCTGAATTTCCTGCGCATGGAGAAATGGCTGTCGGACCGGCCGCATCATCCGGGCTCCGCCGCGCGTCAGTGGCTGATCGATTTCTATAAAGAAAACAAGATGATCAAGGGAGAGATCGAGCTTTCGGGCAAAAAGATCGACCTGAAGAACATCACCATGCCGGTGCTGAACGTCTATGCGTTGAAGGACCATATCATTCCGCCGCCCTGCTCCACCGCGCTGGGCCAGTATGTCGGCACCAAGGACTATACCGAGCTGCCGCTGCCCGGCGGGCATGTCGGCGTCTATGTCAGCAGCAAGTCGCAGGGCATCGTCGGCGACAGCGTGTTCGACTGGCTGATGGAACGGCAATAAACAAGCGATCCTTGGGGGGACGTCACATGCAGGAAAAGGTCGTCAGCGCGGCGGACGCCGTATCGGTCATTCGGGACGGCGACACCGTCTGCATCTCAGGTTTTGTCGGCGTCGGCACGCCGGATGAGCTTTTGATCGCGCTCGAAAAACGGTTTCTGGAAACCGGGCATCCCCGTGACCTGACGCTGGTCTTCGCCGCCGCGCCGGGCGATGGCGCCGACAGGGGCCTGAACCGTCTGGCGCATGAGGGGTTGGTCAAGCGCGGCATCGGCGGGCACTGGTCGCTGGTGCCGAAGCTGGCGAAAATGGCGGTCGAGAACAAGATCGAGGCCTATAACCTGCCGCTGGGCGTCGTCTCTCAGCTCTATCGGGAAATCGCGGGCGGCAAGCCCGGCATGCTGTCCAAGGTTGGCCTCAGGACTTTCGTCGATCCGCGCCAGTCTGGCGGCAAGATCAATGAGCGCACGACGGACGATCTGGTCGAACTGAAGACGATCGATGGCGAGGAATGGCTGTTCTATAAATGCTTCCCCATTGATGTGGCCTTCCTGCGCGCCACTACCGGCGATCCGCGCGGCAACTGCACGATGGAGCGCGAGGCGCTGAAGCTGGACGCGACCGCGGCCGCCATGGCGGCGCACAACTCGGACGGAGTGGTGATCGCGCAAATTTTCCGGGTCGCGCAAAGCGGGTCGTTGACGCCGAAGCATGTCTACATCCCCGGCGCTCTGGTGGACTGCCTGGTGGTCGCCGAAGCAAAGAACCACGTTCAGACCTACGCGACCCCCTACAATCACGCCTTCTCGGGAGAACTTAAGGTTCCGATGAGCAACATCGAGCCGATGAAGCTGACCGAGCGCAAGATCATCGCCCGGCGGGCGGCGCTGGAGCTGCCGATCGGCGGCGTGGTCAATCTGGGCATTGGCATTCCCGAAGGGGTCGCGAATGTCGCCGCCGAAGAGGGGTTGCTGGACAGGGTCACCCTGACCGCAGAGCCGGGCGTGATCGGCGGCATGCCGCAGGGCGGGCTCGATTTTGGCGCCGCGCTGAACCCCGATGCGATCATCGTGCAAAGCACGCAGTTCGACTTCTATGACGGCGGCGGGCTGGACATGGCCTGTCTCGGCCTCGCCCAGGCGGACCGGATGGGTAATGTCAACGTCTCCAAATTCGGGCCGCGGTTCGCCGGGGCCGGCGGGTTCATCAATATCAGCCAGAACGCCAACCGTCTGGTGCTGGCGGGATCGTTCACGGCGGGCGGGCTGAAGGTCGAGATCGCCGATGGAAAGGTGAAGATCCTTCAGGAAGGCCGGGTCCACAAATTCATCGAAGAAGTGGAGCAGATCACCTTCTCGGGCGAGTTGGCGGCGGAGACCGGCCAGCCGGTGCTCTACGTCACTGAACGCTGCGTGTTCACCGCTTCTCCCGAAGGGCTGAAGCTGATCGAGATCGCGCCAGGCATCGATCTTGAGCGGGACATCCTGGCCCATATGGACTTCACGCCGGCGATGGATTCCGTGACAACGATGGATCCGCGCATCTTCATGGATGGGCCGATGCGGCTCCGCGCGCAGCTTTTGGAAGCGCCGATCGATGAACGTATTACGCTGGACCGTGAAAACCGGCTGCTCGACGTGAATCTGCGTGGTTTCGAGGCCAAGTCGATGGCCGATCTTGAGGTGATAAAATCCCGCGTTGAAGAGTTGTGCGCGCCGCTGGACGAAAAGGTCGATGTGGTGGTCTGGTATGACGGATTCGCGCTGGATCACGACCTCGAGGAATCCTACTCCGACATGGTTGCGTCCTTGGAGAAGCGGTATTACCGAGCTGTGATACGGCACACTCGAAATCCGTTTATGCGCTTGCGTTTCGGCGCTGAGCTTGCGAAGCGAGACCTTTCAATGCGCGTGCGCGCCGATGCGATCATCACCGGCGCGGATTGAGGACATGAAGGACAATGCTGGACACGGTCGAGCAACCTGGCCAAAGTTTGAGCGAAAGCGGTGATTTGAGCGACCAACCGAAAGATTGCTCGATCCGCAGCATCAGCAATCATGGCTTCCACAACATCGCCTATCGCGACTGGGGCGATTCGGAGCACGATCAAACCGTGTTCTGCTATCATGGCCTGACCCGAAACTCGCATGATTTCGATCCGCTCGCGAGTGAGCTTTCGAAGCAAAGGCGGGTAGTCTGCCCTGACATTGTTGGGCGCGGCCGCAGCGACTGGATGACGGATGCGGCGGCCTACAATCTGAATCAGTACAATGTCGATGCGATGGCGTTGGCGAACCGGATCGGCGCCGAAGAATTCGACTGGATCGGCAGCTCTCTGGGCGGCCTGATGGGCATCTCCTGGGCGGGGCACGAGAATTCGCCGATCCGCAAGCTGGTGGTCAACGATATCGCACCGGTCGTGCCCTTCGCCGCCCTGCGGCGGATCGCGCTTTATCTTGGCGATGATCCGATTTTCCGTAGTCTCGACGACGTGGAAGCTCATATGCGCAAGAACTTCGCGCCTTTCGCGCCGATGACCGACGCGGACTGGGCGCGGATGGCGAGGAACGGCGCTGTCGAATCCGAGTCCGGCTACAAGCTGGCCTATGATCCCGACATCGTTCAGAACTTCCGCCGTTACTGGCTGGTGTTCCATTTCAGTCTGTGGCGCTATTGGGACCAGATCAAATGCCCGGTTTTGGTTCTGCGCGGCACCGAGTCGGATTTTCTGACGCTGTCGCTCGTCAAGGAAATGAAAAAGCGGCTGCCGCATATGGATCTGATCGAGTTTGAGGGTGTCGGCCACACGCCGACCCTGAATGCGCCGGAACAGTATGATCAGGTGATCGACTGGCTGACATCCAACTGAGCGAAGGGGCGATTTGCGACGACAGCCGACCTTAGGCCGGCTTTTCTGCGCGCGCAATGCGGCTGGCGGTTCCGGGATCTGGCTGGGGCGGCAGGATTCGAACCTGCGAATGGCGGCACCAAAAGCCGCTGCCTTACCACTTGGCGACGCCCCAAGCGCGGCGGAACATAGCCGCGCCCCGGAGGGGAGGCAAGCGGATGTGGCGGGTCTTCGAACGAAGGTCGCGCAGCGCGAATCCCGCCTTGCGCAGCTAGGCGCGCAGAGCTATAAGCCGCTCGCGTTTCGGGTCTGAAAACGACCCTTATCGGCGTCGGCGGAGTGTAGCTCAGCTTGGTAGAGCACTGTCTTCGGGAGGCAGGGGCCGCAGGTTCAAATCCTGCCACTCCGACCAGATTTCCTCATATTTTCCGAAGCGTGCGATTTTACTCCTGAACCAGCGAATCCTCCCAATTGCGCAGGAAGTTGCCGCGCTTCATTTGATCCAGAAACACCAGAAGTCCCGGGCCGAACCGTATCGGACGCAGAGAGGTATTGGTTTGGAAGGCCGCTGCATCGATGGCGGGAAGGCCTGACGCCGCCACAAGATCAGGTCGCTTGCTGTACGACGCGAGGAAATCGACCATTGCGCGCGCATCCTCTACGTTTTCGGCCGTGACCGGAATCAGAACCGTGCGCGCCATGACGTTCACAAAATCGGCCAACTCGATGATCCGAAAACCATTGGTGGCCGACAACTGAGAAGCCGCATAGCTGCCCAGCACGTTGTAGGCGAGCGCAAGCCTGCCGCTGGCCACATCCCGGATCATGTCGCCCGAACAGCAATAGAGTTGCGCATCCAACCGACCCATCACCTCCATCAATCGCCAGAACGCCTCACTGTTGCGGCTGTCCTGCGTGGCCATCAGATAGCCAAAGCCGGAGCGCTTCAGGTCGTAGGTGCCGATACGTCCCTGAAACCGGTCCGGGTTCTCTCGCAACAGTGTAATCAGCTCGTCGCGGCTCACAGGCGCCTCGCCATCGTCGAAATAGGCGTTTGAAACAACAAGAACCGCAGGCTCTTGCGTGAATGCGAACAATTGATCGCGCCAGGTCGCCCAGCCAGGCAGAGCGGCGACGGCGGGCGAGTCGTAGTTTTGCGCAAAACCATCATTCGCGAGCTTGGTCTGCAAATCCATCGCGGAGGATATCGCGATGTCGAACGCCGCGCCCTCCTCATAAATCGCCTGCATTAAGTCTGTCGTGGCGGCGACGGTATAGTCGATCGCAAGGCCGGGTCGCTCGGCCTGAAAGGCGAGAAGGATCGGGTCGAATACATTTAGATCGGCGGTCGAGATGATCTTCAGAACGGCGTTTTCCGGCTCAGCCGGATAGAATTTACGCTCTTCGACTTCGAACCCATGGGCCGCGGTCGCGCACAGGCACAGGGCCGCAATCAGCCGCGCGGCAATACAAGAGAAACGCATGCGCCGGCCCCTTCCATGTTCTCTGAGATTTCAAGCCGTCCGCCATGGGCGCGCGCGACCTCTTCGGCGATGGTCAGCCCGAGGCCGGAGCCGACGATATCGCCTACATTCGCGCCTCGTGCGAAACGGGTGGTCAGTCGACTCGTATCCGCTTCGCTAAACCCGCGGCCCTGATCGATGAAGGATAGACGAAATTCGCGCCCCGCCGCGACCCTTGCGGTGATATCGCTGTCCTCTGGAGAGTATTTGATCGCATTGTCCAGAATGTTCTGCAGCGCGGCCTGCAACAGGATGCCGTCGCCCTTGAAATGGGCGGTCTTCGCGGGCAAGTCGCGGTGAATGGCGATATCCTTCAGTTCGGCGGTCGGCGCAAGCCGTTCGCAGGTTTCAGCCATCAATCCGCCCAGATCCATTTCATCTGTATCCAGACTGTCGGCGCGAAACGTGACCATCGCGTGATCGAGCATTTGCCCGGCTGAGCGCGAGCTTTCGTCGATCGCCCGGATCATTTCCCGAACAGCCCGTTTGTGTTCGGGCTTGTGCAATTTGCGGTGGGTGACTTCGGCTTGAGCGCGGACGGTCGCCAGCGGTGTTCGAACCCGATGGGCGGCTTCGGCGATGAAGTCCTCGGTCCGAGACAGCGAGGAGCGCAACCGGGACATGAAGGAATTCAGCGCGTCGACCAGTGGTACAAGCTCGGCAGGCGTCTCAGCCGTGACCGCCCGCAGATCATTCGGGCCGCGGCGCGCGACCGAGCCGGTCATCTTGTCGATGGGCGCCAACGCCGAACTGGCGGCCCAAAGGCTGAGTGCGGTGGCGAGAAGGAAGAATCCGACGCCGACGCCGGTCGCCGTCGCGGTGATCCGGCGCGATGTCGCCTCCAGGCCAAGGCGGGTTTGCGCCACCGTAACGATTACATCCGTCGAATTTCTGGCGCTGCCGACGGGGCGGATTGTCGACACCGCACGCACTTCATCCCCCCGGTAAGTGTAGGTGGAGAATACAGGATTTCCCAACCGGGGGCGCGTTCGCGGTAAAGGGATATCCTCATATCCGGTCAGCGTCTGCTCCGCGGCGACGACGCGGTAGAATACGCGATCTTCGCTGATCGTGCCCAGCATCGACAGGGCGGAATAGGGCAGATCCAGCGTGACGCCGCCGTTATCGCTTCGCAGGCTGTCGGCGATGGCCGTCGCCGACGCCGCAAGGATATCATCCTGCGTACCTTCGGCCGCCCGCTCAGCCACGCCGCGCACCACCAGAATAAAGGCCAGCGACAGAACCGCCGCCACGCCTGCAAGCTGGAAGAACAGCTTGCGCCGAATGGAGCCATGCGCCCTCACGCAGCCACCATGCGATAGCCGAGGCCACGGACGGTTTCGATCCGCACGTCCGAACCTTCCAGTCGCTTGCGCAGGCGCCCGACATAAACCTCTATGGCATTCTCGGACGCTTCATCGGACAGCGAGAACAGCCGGTCGATCAGATGGGATTTTGAGAACACCTGGCCGGGAGCGTTGAAGAATACCTCCAGCAGGCGAAGTTCCCGATTTCGCAGGGCGACGATCTGATCGGCGAATTGCAGCTCGGCGGTGGTGGAATCAAGGGTGGCGTTCGCAAAGGAGGAGCGATTGTCCGCCGATCCGCCCTGACGGCGAAGAACCGCCCGGCATCGCGCTTCAAGCTCAGAGAAATCGAATGGCTTGGTGATGTAGTCATCCGCCCCGATATCCAGCAGGCTCACCCTGTCTGACACGGCCGATCGGGCGGTGATGACGATCACCGGAGTGCGGGTCGCGCGGCGCCTCTGGCGTTGCAGGAAGTCGCGCCCGTCCCCGTCCGGCAGCATAATATCCAGCAGGATCAGGTCGTAATCGGCCACGTCGATACAGGCCTCCGCCGCATCCAGGGTGCCGGCATGGTCGACGGCGTGGCCATCCAGACGGAGCCGCTCGGCTACGGCGCTGGCGAGTTTCATATTATCTTCGATCAAAAGGAAACGCATATAGCGGCCTTTTTCCTGAGCCTGACAGAATCCGACCCTCAGGTTGGTGTCAGGTTGGTGTCAGCTTACCGAACAATAAACGCTCGAGTCATTCGATATCCAAGGTCAAAAAAATGGGAGGAACCAAATGACCATGGCGTTTTTCACTCGCAAGATAGCGATTGCAGCGGTGGCTGCGACGGCTTTCGCATCCGCGCCCGCGGTTGCGGCGGACGTAGAGTCGATCCACTTTCTGATTCCGGGCGGCGCCGGCGGCGGCTGGGACGGCACCGCGCGCGGCACGGGCGAGGCGCTGACGAAGGCTGGTCTCGTCGGACAAGCAAGCTTCGAGAACATGTCGGGCGGCGGCGGCGGCAAGGCCATCGCCTTTCTGATCGAGAACGCCGAGAGCAATCACGGCACGCTGATGGTCAATTCGACCCCGATCGTGATCCGCTCTCTGACCGGCGTCTTTCCGCAGAACTTCCGCGATCTGACCATGGTGGCTGGCACCATCGGTGACTACGCCGCGCTCGTCGTAGCCAAGGACAGCCCGTACCAAAATCTTGCAGATTTGATGGAGTCTCTTAACTCCAATCCCTCTGGCACCGCCATCGGCGGCGGCTCGGTTCCGGGTGGCATGGACCATCTGGTCGCGGCGATGGTTGTCGAGGCGGCGGGCGGTGATCCGATCGCCATGAAGTACATCGCCTATGACGCCGGCGCGAAGGCGAACGCCGGGCTGCTCTCAGGTGAAGTCCAGGCTGTTTCGACCGGCTTCTCCGAGGCGGTCGATCTTGCGGCTGCGGGTGAGGTTCGCGTGCTCGCGGTCACATCGGAAGAGCGCGTCCCTGCGCTTCCGGACGCCATGACGGTCAAAGAGCAGGGCGTCGACGTCACCTTCGTGAACTGGCGCGGGTTCTTCGCCGCGCCGGGTCTGCCGGCGGATCAACTGGCCGCTTATCAGGGCGTGATCGCCAAGATGTACGACACCCCGGAATGGGAAGAAGTGCGCGCCCGCAACGGTTGGGTCAACATCTACAACAATGGCGATGACTTCACCGCGTTCCTCGAGGCGCAGGAAAAGGTCATCGGCGATCTGATGAAGAAACTCGGCTTCCTCTGAAGCCTGACATCCGCCCCGTCCGGAGAATTCGGGCGGGGCGTTCTATTTCCGGGGGGAAGAAACGATGACGATGTCGCTCGACCGTTGGGTGGCCCTTGCCATCTTACTCATATGCGCAATTTACGGCTATTCGGCCTGGTTCGCTATGGACGAGCTGCTGGCGCCGATCATGAAGAGAAATCCGATCTGGCCGTCCACATTTCCGAAAGTTCTGTCGGTTCTCGGCGTGATCCTGGCGATATCTGTGGTGCTGAACCTAGAGAGGCAAGAGTCGAAGGACCCCTCCGCAATGGAGATCAACTACACGCGCCTCACCGATTACAATATCGGACAAGCGCTCGGGCTTCTGGGTCTGATGGTGGTCTACGCCTTCGCGCTGCGCCCGGTAGGCTTCCTCGCCTCGACATTCATCTTTCTCACCGCGGGCAGCTATATCCTGGGCGAGCGGAGATATGTCTTGATGGCCATAACCTCCGCGCTTGCCGCTGGCATCGTCTGGTATCTGGTCGAACAGGTGCTTGGCATTTTCCTCAAGCCGCTTCCGGCATTTCTTACAGCGACAGTGGGGGCATAAGACATGCTTGAAGGACTTCTTATCGGCCTCGGCACCGCGTTTTCGGTCACCAACCTTGCGATGGTGATCGGCGGCTGCCTGATTGGCACGTTCATCGGCATGCTGCCGGGCCTCGGCCCGATGTCGATCATCGCGATCATGATCCCGATCGCAATCTCGATCGGCGATCCCTCGGCCGCGCTGATCCTGTTGGCCGGCGTTTACTATGGTGCGATCTTCGGCGGCTCGACCTCCTCGATCTTGATCAACGCGCCGGGCGTCGCATCGACGGTGGCGTCCAGTTTCGACGGATACCCGCTGGCCCGCCAGGGCAAGGCGGGCAAGGCGCTGACGGTCGCGGCGATCTCGTCCTTCATGGGCGGCACGATCGGCGCGGTTCTGCTGATGATCTTCGCGCCGGCGCTGGCTTCCGTGGCGCTTCTGTTCCACTCGGCCGAGTATTTCGCACTTATGGTCGTGGGTCTCTCGGCCATCGCCGCTTTCGCCGGTTCCGGACAGGTCTCGAAAGCCTTGTTGATGACCATTCTGGGCCTGATCATGTCGACAGTGGGGGAGGGCGTGCTCTTCAACCTTCCGCGCTTCACGATGGGTATCATGGATCTGCAGGGCGGGTTCGGCTTTATCACGCTGGCCATGGCGATGTTCGCCCTGCCCGAGGCGCTGTTCCTTGTCCTCGACAAGTCGCGCTCGAATTCCGGCGATGCTGGCGGCGAGATCAAGGATCTTCGTATCAACCGGCAGGAGGCGAAGCAAATCACCCCGGTGATCGGCCGCCAGTCGGTCATGGGCTTCATGATTGGGGTGCTGCCGGGCGCGGGCGCCACGATCGCCTCTTTCCTGGGCTATGCGGTCGAGCGAAACATCGCCTCGCCCGAGGAACAGAAAGAGTTCGGCAAAGGCTCGATCAAGGGGCTGGCGGCGCCGGAAAGCGCCAACAACGCGGCCTGCACCGGCTCTTTCGTGCCGCTCCTGACGCTGGGCATCCCGGGGTCGGGCACCACGGCGATCCTGCTGGGCGCGTTGATCGCGCTCAATGTCTCGCCCGGCCCGCGTCTGATGATCGACGAGCCGCAGATCTTCTGGGCGGTGATCATCTCGATGTATCTCGGCAATCTGGTGCTCTTGATCCTGAACCTGCCGCTGATCCCCTATATCGCCAAGATCCTGATGGTGCCGCGCAACTACCTGATCCCCTTCATCCTCTTTTTCACGCTGATGGGGGCCTATATCGGGCAGAACAACGCGACGGAGCTGCTGCTTCTGGTCGGGTTCGGCGTCATCGCGTCGATCTTCCGCTTCGCCGACTTCCCGCTGGCGCCTCTGCTGATCGGGTTCATCCTCGGCCCGCTGCTGGAGAACAATTTCTCCCGCGCGATGCAGCTCTACGAAGGCCCCGGTTTCATACTAGATCGTCCGATGACGCTCGGATTGCTGGCCATCGCTGTCTTGCTGATAGTCCTGCCCAGCTACCGCGCTCGTCGCGCCCGCAACCGGGCGAAAGGCGTAGCAGACGCGGATTGATACGAACTGCGATGGCGTGCCGCGCCGCCGATCAAAACGCGTTCCCTCGAACGCAAACTCGCCGCGGTCTGCTTGGTGCGGATCGCGGCGTTTTTTCCAACGAGCTTTGGGCGTTGCCACTGCGTGATCGGCTCTCTGCCTCCGATCGCTGGCCCCACTTGTAATGGAGAAACACGTTGAAGCCCCTTGATGAGATTCGGGTTCTGGACCTGACCAACGTGCTGGCCGGGCCGTTTTGCTGTCATCAACTCGTCCACCTTGGGGCAGAGGTCATCAAGGTTGAGGCGGTGGGGCGGGGCGATCTCGCCCGGCAGTTGGGTGCGGACCCCGAACTCAACAAGAAGGGCATGGGGGTCTCCTTTCTCGCCCAGAACGCCGGCAAGAAATCGGTCACGGTCAATCTGAAGCACGAGGCGGGAAAGGACCTGCTCAAGAAGCTGGTCGCAACCGCCGACGTGCTGGTGGAGAATTTCCGCCCTGGCGTCATGGACCGGTTGGGCGTCGGCTACGAGACGCTGAAAGAAGTCAATCCGCGCCTGATCTACTGCGCGATTTCCGGCTTTGGGCAGGACGGGCCCTGGACCCACCGCCCGCCTATGACCAGATCATCCAGGGCGCCTCCGGCGTGATGTCGATCACCGGAGACTCTGAAAGCGCGCCCTTGCGCGTCGGCTATCCGATCGCGGACACGGTGGGCGGCATCACCGCCGCATTCGCCATAGCTGCGGCGCTGAACGCCAAGGAGCGCGGCGCCTTCATCGACATCTCGATGCTGGAGGCGGTGATGGCGACCATGGGCTGGGTGATCTCGAACCACCTGATCGCGGGCGTCGAGCCGCGGGCCAACGGCAACGAGAACCCCACCTCGGCGCCTTCGGGCGCGTTTAAGGCGGGCGGCGGTCTGATCAACATCGCCGCCAACAAGGATGAGCAGTGGGAGATCTTGGCGAAGCATATCGGGCGGGAAGACCTGTTGGACCGTCCCGAATACGCCACCCGCGAAGACCGGAAAGCCAACCGTCTTGCGCTGAAGGCTGAGATCGAGGAGGCGTTGATCAAGCGACCAGCGCGGGATTGGGCGAAGGAGTTCAACCGCATTGGCGTGCCCGCGGGCGCCGTGCTGACCGTGCCCGAGGTTCTGGACATGCCACAGGTCTCCGACCGGGGCTTTCTGGCGCGGTTCGAGGACGTTCCCGGCGTCGGCCGCGATATCGATGTGGTCACCACGGGGATTAAACTGGATGGGGATGCGCCGAGGGTGGATGCGCCGCCGCCGGAACTGGGTCAGGACAATAATGCGATCTGGAGTGAACTGGGCCTCAATGCCGGGGAGATCGCCGATCTGAAAGCCGAGGGGACGATATGAGCGCGCGAATATCGGGGCGGATGTTGTTGGGAATCTGATCGCGCCATTCTCGATCACCAGATCTTCTGGAGCCGACCATTTCGCGCTGGACGCCGCGAAAAAGCAAAGGACGCTAAACTGATGGTCAAAGTGTTGATTCCCTCCGGAGCGTTGGGGTTGGGTTACGACCGAGCGGCTCTGGCGCGAGGCATCGAACAGAAGCCTGACATCATCGCCATAGACGGCGGCTCCACCGACAGCGGGCCGCACTATCTGGGCACGGGCGAGTCCAAATATTCGCGCAGCTCCACGAAGGCGGAGTGGCGTGAACTGATGGCCGCGCGGGCGAAAGCCGGCGCGCCGCTGGTGATTGGCACGGCGGGAACATGCGGCGCCGATTCAGCTGTCGACTGGCTGGTGGAGATCACCAGGGAAATCGCGGCGGAGACCGGCGAGCGATTGAAGATCGCGATTCTAAAAAGCGGCCAGAATGGCGCGGTGATGGCCGAGGCGCTGGAGGAGGGGCGGATCACGCCATTAAATCCCGCACCCGACATCTCTCCCGAATTACTGACAAACTGCACCAATATCGTGGCGCTGGCGGGGGCTGAGCAGATTCAGGCGGCGTTGAATACGGACGCCGATATCGTCATTGCGGGACGTACAACGGACACGGCGATCATATCGGCGGTCCCTCTGGCGAAAGGTTGTCACGCGGGCGGCGCCTGGCATGGAGCGAAGATCGGCGAGTGCGGCGCGTTGGCGACTACGAATCCCAATTCGGGCACGATCCTGATCGAGTTCGACGCCGAGGGTTTCACGATCATCCCGATGGGAGAGAGTGCGCGCGCAACTCCGCACACGGTCTCCGCGCATATGCTGTATGAGAACAGCGATCCATACGTGCTCTATGAACCCGGCGGGCATCTGGACGTGACCGGCGCCGTTTACACGGCGCTGGATGATCGGCGGGTGCGCGTGACAGGCAGCGAATGGGTCGCCTCGGACCGCTACACGGTCAAGTTGGAAGGCGCGCGAATGGCCGGGTTCCAGACCGTATCGCTGGTCCTGGTGCGCGATCCCCATTACGTCGAGAATATCCGGGCGTGGTGCGATGACATTCAAGCGAAATGCGTCGCAAAGGCGCGCGAACGAATCGACGGAGAGTTTTCGCTGGAACTGCGTATCATCGGCGCCGACGCGACATTGGGCGCGCTGGATACAAGCGTACGAACGGGCAGCGAAGTCGGCGTTCTTGGCATTGTCACTGCTGAGACTGAAAAACTGTCGCGTGAGGTCGCCAAGTTGCTGAACCCCTACCTGCTTCATCATCCGCTGACCGAACAGGAGGCGATGCCAACATTCGCGTTTCCATTCTCGCCTGCGGAGATGTCGCGCGGCGTGATCTACGAGTTCTGTCTGAACCACGTCCTGCAAGTGGATGCGCCTATGGATGCGTTCCGGCTTTCCGTCGAGGAGATTGGGGTATGAACAGGCTAAACGATGTCGTCGAAAAGATCAGGTCGAAGAACGCCGGACCATTCTGGCTTACCATCGACATATTCTGCGGTGCGCCAGACAAGTTTCAGCGCGTGTCTGAAGGGCTGCGAACGGACGCTGTCGCCAACCTGTTCCAGGTCGAGCCCGCAGAGCTGAAGCGGTTCGATATCGCTGAGCTTAATGTCGTTAAGTTGAGCCTGCCGCGTCCGGAGGTGCAGGGAACGCGTGGGGATCGCGACATGCATGGCGCGTCCTACGCCTGCATTTTGTCCGATATCGAGGTCTGACGGCGCGCGACCGGACCAGCTGGAAGAAAGTGCGAAAGAATAGCGCTTCGCAATAAGAAACCCCGGGCTGTGAAGCCCGGGGCCGCTGTATGGGGCGGCCGAAACCGCCCCGCTGGGGTCTCTTGATGGTTTAGATGAACTGAGAGCCCTTGCCGAACTCCGGATAGGCCTCGAGGCCCAGTTCGGAACTGTCCAGACCCGCCATCTCTTCTTCTTCGCTGACGCGGATGCCGATGGTCGCATTCAGGATGAACCACAGCGCGCCCGAGACGATGAAGACGAAGGCGCCGACGATGATGATCGGGACCACCTGGCCCATCAGCGTCGCGTCGGGATTGGTCAGCAGCACCGCCAGGGTGCCCCAGATGCCGGCGATCAGATGGACCGGAATGGCGCCGACCACGTCATCGATCTTGAACTTGTCCAGCATCGGAACCGCGAACACCACAATCACGCCGCCGACGGCGCCGATCAGCGTCGCGGAGCCAAGCGTCGGGGTGAGCGGCTCGGCCGTGATCGAGACGAGGCCCGCGAGGGCGCCGTTCAGCACCATGGTGAGGTCGATCTTCTTATAGAGAACCTGGGTCACAATAAGCGCGGCGATGGCGCCGCCAGCCGCAGCCGTGTTGGTGTTGGCGAAGATGCGGCTGACATCTGCAGCGTCGCCGACCGAGCCCATCGCCAGCTGCGAGCCGCCGTTGAAGCCGAACCAGCCCAGCCACAGGATGAAGGTGCCGAGCGTGGCCAGCGGCAGGTTCGAGCCGGGCATCGGGTGAACGCCGCCCTTGGTGTATTTGCCAAGGCGCGGGCCGAGGATAAGGGCGCCCGCGAGAGCCGCCCAGCCGCCGACGGAGTGCACGACTGTCGAGCCCGCGAAGTCCAGGAAGCCCCACTGGGTATCCAGGAAACCGCCGCCCCATTTCCAGGAAGCCTGGATCGGGTAGATAATTCCGGTCAGCACCGCGGTGAAGATCAGGAACGGCCACAGCTTGATGCGCTCGGCCAGCGTGCCTGAGACGATCGACGCCGTGGTGGCGCAGAACATCAGCTGGAAGAAGAAGTCCGAGCCGGTTGACGCATAGCTCAGATCGTCGGTCGCGTCAGGGGCGACGCCAACGGCCTCCAGCGCGGCCAGAGCGAAGGCGCCCAGATAGCCGCCGGTCTCATCCGTGCCGATCGACCAGCTGCCAAGCGGGTACATCAGGTTGTAGCCGATGATGTAGTACATGATCGCGGCGAGCGAGAAGAGCGCAACGTTCTTGGTGCACTGCATGGCGACGTTCTTCGAGCGGACAAGGCCCGCTTCGAGCATCGCGAAGCCAGCGGCCATCCACATCACCAGGAAGCCGCCGATCAGAAAGAGCAGCGTGTTGAGAATGAAGACCGTGTGCTCGGGCACCGCGGCCTGATCAGGCGCGTCCTGCGCCAGCGCGGGGGCCGCGGCCAGTACGGCGGCGGCGGCGAATCCCGCCATTGAGAGTTTGTTAGACATGTCCCTAATTCTCCTAAGGATTCTTGTCGACGGCGCTTAGAGCGCTTCGTCGCCACGTTCATCGGTGCGGACGCGAACGGCCTGCTCGACGTCGAGCACGAACACCTTCCCGTCGCCGATCTTGCCGGTGCGGGCGGTGGAGCCGATGGTGTCGACAACCCGCTCGACGGCGCCGTCCGCGACGACGATCTCGAGTTTGATCTTGGGTACGAAGTTCACGACGTACTCCGCGCCGCGATAAATCTCGGTATGTCCGCTCTGACGTCCGTAGCCTTTGACTTCGGAAACCATCAGTCCCTGCACGCCGATGGCGGTCAGGGCTTCGCGAACTTCCTCGAGCTTGAACGGTTTGATCACCGCGATGACAAGCTTCATGACTCTCCTCACTGGTCCAAAGCCGGAAAATCCGGCCGCTGGCCTCAAGTACTCAAGAGTCGTGCCATTTTTGTTGTTATCGTATAAGTCACGGAAATATATATCTAATACTGGAGCATAACGAATTCAGTCTCGCCTGTTGGTAAGCTTGGGTCAATCTTAAGCGCCCAAAAAATAGGCTGCGCTGAAAAATTGTGCAGCGCAAAAAGGCCTGTGCGCGATCACAGGATGCGCGGTTGAAACGCGTCGCGCCTGTGTCCACATTTCGGCCGTGTTGACCTAGTATCGCCTCGGCGAGTTACGAAAGGCGGGGCTGTGGCGTCCAAACGTTCGAGTAAGTCTAGGAAACCGGCTGGGCGAAAGCGCGCGGCGCGGCGCGGCGGCTCTGGCCGTAGCCGCATTGGGCTGCTTTACCGCCTGTTTCGCGCGGGGCTTCGCCTCGGTGTGTTCGCGACGATGTTCGTCGGCGCCATTGTCGGCGCGGCGACCGCCTACTACGCTGCGGGGCTGCCGGCGGCGGACGAGCTTCTGGACGGTCGCGACCGCGGATCGGTAACGCTGCTCGATCGCGATGGCGACGTGTTTGCGTGGCGGGGCGATCAGTATGGCGGCGAGCTGACGACGAATACGGTCTCTCCGCATCTCAAGAACGCGATCATCGCAGCGGAGGACCGGCGCTATTACACTCATATCGGTATAGATCCGCGCGGCATCGCCCGCGCGATGGTGGCGAATATCCGCGCCGGGCGGCTGGTGCAAGGCGGCTCCACCCTGACGCAGCAAACCGCCAAGAACGCCTTCCTGACCAATGAACGCAGCTATGAGCGCAAGCTGAAAGAGCTGCCGATGGCGCTGGCCATGGAGCTGAAATACACAAAGGATCAGATCCTCTCGATCTATCTGAACCGGGTGTATCTGGGCGCCGGGACCTATGGGTTCGAGGCCGCGAGCCAGCGCTATTTCGGCAAATCCGCGCGCGTCGTCAGCCTGGCCGAGGCTGCGATGCTGGCGGGGCTGCTGAAGGCGCCGTCCCGCTTCGCCCCTACATCCGACCTTTCGGTGGCGCGCAAACGCGCGGCGGTCGTGGTCGACCTGATGGTGGAGGAGGGCTATCTCAGCCACGTCGACGCTGCGATCGCCAAGGCTGAGCCGGCGCAGTTGTCGGCCGAGGCCCGGACGGACACCGGGCGCTACTTCGCAGATTGGGTGATGGAGGCGGGGCCGGGCTATCTGACCCATCTGACGACTGAGGATGTGCGGATCCGCACCACATTCGATCGCCGAGCGCAGGCCGCGGCCGCGCGGGCGATGCAGCGGACGTTTGACAGCAAGGTGAAGAAGGGCTCCACCGCGCAAGCGGCCATCGTGGTGATGTCGCCGGACGGGGCGGTGCGCGCCATGGTCGGCGGGCGCAGCTATGGCGCATCTCAATTCAACCGCGCGACGCAGGCCAAGCGGCAGACCGGGTCCGCCTTTAAGCCGATCGTCTACGCCGCAGGGTTCGAGGCCGGGATGTCGCCCGGCACGGTGATCGAAGACGCGCCGCTGAGGATCAAGAACTGGGAGCCGAAGAATTATGACGGGACCTATGCGGGGCCGGTGACGCTGAATATCGCTCTCGCCCGCTCGATCAACACGGTTGCGGTGCGCGTGTCGGAGCAGGCGGGGCGTCAGCGGGTCGAATCCATGGCGCGTCGGATGGGCATGGTCTCGAATCTTGCGCCGGGCTCCGCGGTGGCGCTGGGCACGTCAGAGGCGACGCTTCTGGAGATGACCGGCGTTTACGCGACCATCGCCAATCGCGGCCGCACCGCCGCCCCGTACGGCGTCGATCAGATCTATGTGCGCGGCTATGACGAGCCGGTAATGGCGTCCGTCGAACAGCGCGCCGAACAGGTCATGGATGCGCGCCACGCCGCCTGGCTGACCGACATGATGAGGCAGGTGATCGAGCGCGGCACCGGTCAGCGTGCGCGAATCCCCGGCTTCGACATGGCGGGAAAAACCGGGACCACGCAGGGCGCCCGCGACGCCTGGTTCATCGGGTTCTCCTCTGATTTCGTGGTTGGCGTCTGGATGGGCAAGGACGACAATGCGCCGCTGATCGGGGTCACCGGCGGCGGCCTGCCAGCCGAGATTTGGCGCGAGACAATGCGCGAGTTGCACAAGGGCAGACCGCCTGCGCCGATCGAACGGCCGGGCTGGTACGCTTCTGCCGGCGATGATGTATTCCGGCGCACCAAGGACGTCATCGTCGAAAGCGGCGGCGACGTGCTGCAATCGCTGTTCCGGGATTTGGCTGATCTTTTGACGGAGGGCGCCCGCGAACAGGGCGTCGATGTGCGGATAAACTGGCCGGAGGAGCGCCGGAACCGCGTCGAGTAGGTCAGGTCAGCCGATAGCGGTGCAGTTCCGCGCCGTTCTTTTTCAACCAGTCGCGTTTTGGCCGCCAATTCGGGTCCAGCCGGTCCACATGCGCCCAGAACCGCCGCCCGTGGTTCATCTCCAGCAGATGCGCCGCCTCATGCGCCGCCACATAGTCCAGCACTTCGGGCGGGGCCATCACCAGCCGCCAGCAGAAGGACAGGTTTCCGGTCTGAGTGCAGGATCCCCAACGGCTGGTCGTGTCGCGAATCGTGATCCTGTTCGGTTTTGCGCCCAACGCGGACGCGTGGCGATAGGCGGCTTCTGTCAGGCGCGTGCGGGCTTCCTCTCGCAACCAGACGTGAAGTTTACGGGCGATCTGATCCGGCGCGCCCGGAACCGCGACAGTCGCATCTGTCAGCGTCACGGGGCCGCGCCAGGCGGCTGAGGGCTCAATCGTCCGATCCACGCCGAATATGGGGACAGCGACGCCGGAGCTGACTTGAATCGGCCCCGCCGCTTGCGATGTCGCGTTGGTGATCCAGCCAGCGTTCTCCAGCAGGAAGGCGCGCGTGGCGGCGTAGCTGGCGCCGCTCGGGGCGGTCAGACGTATCGCGCCATCGATCTGAGAGACGGAAAGCGTGAATCGACGCGCGCCGCGGCGACGCGCAAGCCTGACCGGCGCGGGCAATTCGGGAAGGGTGACGGTTTCCAATGGCATCGAACCCGGGTCTCGCCCGCCCGGCGCGGCGGGTCAAGGCTCTGTCGTAGCTGTAGGCGCTTCAGGCGCCGGAACGCGCCCTGTGCGCCCGGATGAAGTCGCGGATGCGCGGCTGAATTTGCCGCCGATAGCGCGAGCCGTTGAACACGCCGAAATGGCCGACGCCTGGTTGCGTGTAGCGCCGCTTCATCTCGCTCGGCAATCCGTCGCACAGGCCGTGCGCGGCCTCGGTCTGGCCGCAGCCGGTGATGTCGTCCAGCTCGCCCTCAACCGTCATCAAAGCCACGTCTGTGATCTTGGAGAGATTCACCAGCCGGCCGCGATGTTTCATCTTCCGCCTTGGCATCAGATGGCGCTGGAAAACGGTTTCGACGGTCTGCAGGTAGAACTCGGCGGTCAGATCCATCACCGAGTTATATTCGTCGTAAAATGTCCGATGCGCCGCGGAAGAATCGCCGTCGCCCTTGATGAGGTTTCGGAACTGCTTCATCGCCGCGCCCATATGACGGTCGAGATTGATCGACACGAAACCCGAAAGCTGCAGAAACCCTGGATAGACCCGGCGCATGACGCCCCTATGCGGCCAGGGCACAAGGGTGATCACATTCCGCTCGAACCATGGCAGGCTTTTCGACGTCGCAAGATCATTTGGCTTGGTGGGGCTAAGCCGGGTGTCGATCGGGCCGCCCAATAGCGTCAGAGAGGCTGGTCGCCGCGGGTCGTCGTCCTCCGCCATAAGCGCCGTAGCGGCCAGAGCAGGCACGCTGGGCTGACAGACCGCCATCACAGCGATCCGCTCATCCCCGTCAGACAGGAAGCGAATGAAGTCAGCGACGTAATCGATATAGTCGTCAAGATCGAACAGTCCTTCGCTGATCGGCACGTCGCGGGCGTCTTTCCAATCGGTGATATAGACGTCGTGCTCGGGCAGCATCGCAGCGACCGTGCCGCGCAGCAGCGTCGCGAAATGGCCCGACATCGGCGCGATGACCAAAACTTTCGGGTCGTCTCGAGTTTCCGTTCCTTCGCGTTGGAAATGCAGGAGATTGCAGAACGGCTTCTTGCAGACAATCTTTTCGGAAACCGGCGTGCTCCGCCCATCGATCATGGTTTCGGAGAGCCTGAATTCCGGCTTTCCATAGCGCTTGGTCGCCTTAATGAACATTTCACAGATAGCGGCCGTCGAGCGCCCTGAAAGGGTCGCGGAGACGGGATTGACCGGGTTGCGCAGGATATTCCGTGCCGCGCGGGCGGCGGCGCGCGCGGGCGTGATCGACGCGTGGGTGATCTCGTAAGTGTGATAGAGCACGGTCCGGCCTTTGCCTCGACGCCACTAACTCAAGCACGCAACATTATTCGCATGGTTGGGTCGCGACAAGCGCGTTTCGCAAGCGCACAAATGGATTTCCGCAGCGCAGCATGCCTTCAGAAGTTGCGCTGTCGGCGGACGAAAGCGAGAAACCCCTTTGACAGCGCCCCCAGCCTATGGCAATCGACCGCGTCTTATTCAACCACGCGGGACAAGCGATAATCCAATGGCCAAACCTGAGTGGGGCGTTAAACGCGTATGCCCCGAATGCGCGACGCGGTTCTATGATTTGACCAAGGAACCTGCGGTTTGCCCGAAATGCGGCGCCGAGTTCCGTACCGAGGCGCTGAGCAAGGCGAAAGCCGCCAAGGCGGCCAAAACCGAAAGCAAAGCGAAGCCGGAAAAGGCATCGGACGCCGAGGACAAGGCGCTGGCGGATGATGACGACGATCTCATCGATGATGGCGACGACGTGGACGGCGACGCAGACGAATCAACGGACTCTGACGACGAGGCCGTGGTCGTTGCGGACGACGATGACGAGGATCTGCCGAAGGTCGATGATGATACCGTGCTAGACGATGACGAGGATGACGACGACATCGGCTCGCAGATCGAGATCGCACCCGATGGCGAAGAGGAAGAGCGCTGAGGCGCGATTTTTCGCTTGAACGCTGGCGGCGGTGCTCCTAGGTTCCGCGCACGCTGACGGGGGAGACCTCGTGGCGATATAGTTCTGGGGCCATAGCTCAGTTGGGAGAGCGCTTGAATGGCATTCAAGAGGTCAGGGGTTCGACTCCCCTTGGCTCCACCAGAATAGGGAAAAACCGGGATGACGGCTGCGGCCTCTCCCGGTTTTTCTTTTTGGGCCAGAGTTTCGCAGCTTACGCTGGCGACGAATTTGGTCGCCACATCGGGCCGACACCGGCTATGAAGATCCAATCACGTTGAGAATGAATTCTTGAACAGCCGAACTGATCCACCGACCGTTGGAAAACGAAATTGAATCGCCGAGGAGACGCGTAGTGACAGATCTGGACCGGGAAGCCATTCGGGATATCGCCGAGCACGCCCTGGATATCGCCAATGAAGTATTGGAGGACGAATCTCCCGCGGATCGCACCCAGAGCCGGGGGCACATCGTTGGGGCGTTGATCAATGTGATGGGCGCCGCCTACTTTGCAGGGAAGAATTCCGGCGGCTGAGTTTCCTGCGGTAGATCCCGATCCCGCAGGGTCACGCAAACTAACGTTTCCATCATCGAAACTTGCCGCGCGGCGCTTCACTCCCCACATTTAGCGAGCAGGCGGAGGCCATAGCGGGTCCGCCAAACGAAGTCGCTTTATGAAGGGCTTGAGAAATGACTCGCGTTACATTCGCGTCGCATCCGTTCCTTTTGGGATTTGAAGAGCTTGATCGCCTGGTGGAGCGCACCGCCAAGGCCAGCAATGACGGCTATCCGCCGTACAATATTGAGCAGCGTGGCGAGACCGCCTATCGCATTACGCTCGCGGTCGCCGGCTTTGCGGAGGACGATCTGTCGATCACGGTCGAGGACCATCAGCTCGTGATTCGCGGCCGGCAGAATGAGGCTGAAGACGACCGCGCCTATCTCCACCAGGGGATCGCCGCGCGTCAATTTCAGAAGGCCTTTGTGCTGGCCGAAAATGTGGAAGTGTCCGGCGCCAAATTGGCCAACGGGCTGTTGCATATCGAGCTGAAACGCGCCGCGCCCGAGCCGGTTGTACGGACCATCAAAATCACCAACGGCTGAGAAAGGAGGGCCAACATGTACGACACGTCCAGGAACGCGCTGAAATCCCTCGGGATCGAGGCCGGAGAACGCATCGTCTATGTGCGCGAGGTCGCGCTGGATGAGATCACTGAAGAGGACGTCATCGCGGCCGAGGGGCTTGAAAAGCTCTACGCGGTCCATGACGGCGCCGGGAATCGGCTTGGCCTGTTCGGCGACCGGGAAACGGCGTTCTATGTCTCTCGTCAGCATGAACTGGCGCCGGTCAGCGTACATTGACGTCGATTCGCCGAATCGACTCAGCAATGATCGTCGTCACCCACAGATCTAGATTTCCACCTAGGGTGAATCCAGTTCGCACAGGATTCGTTAAGAGCAGATCGAGTCACGATACTATATACTCATATATATAGACATTGGCGCACTTTGGCGCCCAACGAAGAGAATGACTGGCAAGTTGCCATCAAGATGAACGCCAGATGAACGGTGGTCATCTTCGGAGGTCTCAGACTTCCGAAGGGTGTGGCGGCGGAGGAGCCTGATTTTCGGGCGAAATCAGCCATTTGGGCGCTGCCCCGGCGCCCAGACAGGGGTGTTTCGCGTCTCGGCGCGCGCGTGTGTTTGCGCCACTAAAGCGAATGCGGAGCTCTAGTGTTCCGAGGACGTGGAATCGCCTTTCCCAGTTGCTTCTTGAGGTATCGACATGAACCAGAGTCTTGAGTGCGAAGTCATCAGCGATCCAAACCCGACTCTCAGCTCCATCGCGATTTCGGACGCCAGAACAGGCGCCGCAGTGCTGATCGGATCCGCCAAGGAAGGCCGCGAACTTGCCGCTCTGATTGAGCGTGAAGCCCGCAGGCTGTGGCCCGATCCTTCTGATATTCTAAAGTGACAGGATGCTGCGCGGCTCACCGCCGCGCAGCAATATCCAATTCACATCAAAGGTCTGGCAGCGCTCAGGCCGCTCGGGACGGCGCGGCGTCGGTCAATATTGCAAAGATTGAGGAATCTTCCGCTGAAGCCCTCAGTTTGGCGCAGACGGACGGGTCGCGCAGCGTTCTGGAGACCCGCGCAAGCGCCTTCAGATGGGCGGCTCCGGCGTCTTCGGGCGCCAGGATCATGAAAACCAGATCGATCGGCTCGCCATCCATCGCGTCGAAATCGACGCCTTTCTCCAGACGAGCGAACAAGCCGTGAATTTCCTTCAAATCCGGCAAACGGGCGTGTGGAATCGCGACGCCCTTGCCCATGCCGGTCGGGCCGAGCCGCTCGCGCTCCAACAGGGCGTCGAACACCTGTCGCGATTCGACGCCATAGATATCGGCGGCGCGATTCGCCAACTCCTGAAGCAGATGCTTCTTGCTGGAGGTTTTCAGACTTGGCGCGATCGCCTGTGTCGATAACAGATCGGATAGCTCCATATCGTTCCTGTCCTCCCCAGAATCGGGGCGCCGTCGTCGTTGCGATTACAACGCGGCGAGGTTTTTTGGGTCAATCCAGCCGATGTTTCCGTCGTCGCGGCGAAACACGACATTCAGTCCCCCATGGGATTCGTTTTGGAACATCAGGAACGGAGAATCTTCAAATTCCATCTGCATGACGGCTTCGCCGACCGACAGGGCTTTGATGTCGGTGGTCATCTCGGCGATGACGATAGGCTGAAGACTCTCCGGTTCGTCATCCTCCGTCTCAGAGGCGGATGCGATCACATAAGCCGGCGCTGCGAAAGCCTCGATCGGCTCTGGCCGGGCTTTGTGGTGGTCCTTCAGGCGCCGCTTATAGCGACGGAGCTGCTTTTCGATCCGCTCCACGCCGCCGTCGAAGCTGGCGTAGATATCATTAGCCTGGCTAGACGCCTTCGCGGTCAGGCCAGTCGATAGATGCACTGAAAAGTCGCAGCGAAAGCCGGGACCTTCTCGTGAAAAGGTGATCACGGAATCAACAGGCCGTTCACTGTATTTGCGAACAACCGTCTCTACCGTAGTGGTGACATGGCTTCGTAGAGCATCGCCAATGTCGATATGTTTGCCGTTCACCTGAATTCGCATGTTTCAGCAGTCCTTTCGGTTCGCGCGCAGCGTCGCCGCAGGATGCGATGGCGTGCTCTCGCTCGAGAGCGCGCGGAACCTAGTAATGCGGACGAAGTCTGTCAACTCGCGGAGAATGGCGTTCTCCGCCCGCGTTTTTTGAGGGGAAGCCGTGGCGACTGTCACGGTCGGTCCATCAGTGCACGTTTCGTCCGACGACGTTGGACGGAGGATGGGATACGCATAGCCTCACGATATTTGGTCACCGTCCTTCGCGCAATATCCACACCGTCGCGCCTGAGCATTCCGACGATTTTATCATCCGACAGGATTTTCTTTGGCTCCTCCGCGTCGATGAGTCGGCGGATGCGGTGGCGGATCGCCTCGGCCGAATGCGAGTCCCCGCCGCCGGTGGCTCCAATAGCGACAGTGAAGAAATATTTCAGTTCGAAAACGCCGCGCTCCGTCGACAGATACTTGTTTGAGGTCACGCGGCTTATGGTCGATTCATGCATGCCAATCTCTTCCGCCACGGCCTTCAGCGTCAGAGGTTTCAGCGCTGATACGCCGTCAACGAAGAATGCGTCCTGCTGACGCAGGATCTCGGCGGACACCTTCATAATTGTGTTGGCGCGCTGATCGAGGCTGCGCACCAGCCAGTTGGCGTGCTGCATTCGCTCAGTCAGCCATGTCCGGGCCCGGGCGTCGCCGCCCGCCTCAATCCGCGCCATGTAGCGACGGTCGATCAGAAGACGAGGCAGTGTTTCCGGGTTCAGTTCCACCATCCAGCCGCCATCAGGATTCCGCATGGCGAAAATGTCCGGGGTGATCGGAGCGGCCGCATCTCCCGACCAGGCGAATCCTGGGCGGGGCTCCAATGCGCGAATCTCCGCCTGCATTTCCGCAATATCATCGCGACCTACGCCGCAGATCTGGATCAGAGCCGCCGTATCCGCCCGGGCCAGAAGATCGAGGTTGCCGACCAGCGCCTCCATCGCCGGGTCGAATCGGTCCCGGTCACGAAGTTGCAAGGCGAGGCATTCAGGCAAGTCCCGCGCCCCGACGCCGGTTGGCTCGCAATCCTGAATCGCTGCAAGCGCAGCGTCTATGTCCGACGACCCTGCGCCGTAGCGCTGCGCGATTTCGTCCAGCGGCACCCGCAAATACCCGTCGGGATCGAGATCGCCGATAATCAGCTGCGCCAGAAGCGCCTGTTTCTGGGGCAGGCCGAGTAGTTCAACCTGCCGGCGCAGATGTTCGCCCAGCGACTGGAATTCGGCGTGTTCGGCATTGTCCAGATCGTCAAAGCCGCCGCCAGAGGCCGCCCGGCCGCCTGGGCCCGCGCTGGCCGATCCACCCGGCCCCAGGCCGGACGCGCCACGGGGGACCGGATCGGCGTCGGCGTAGAGATTGTCCAGCCCTCCGTCCAGGCGTTCACCGGCGTTTCGAGGGTCCTGATCCGCGATGGCGGTGGCCGTGTCCGCCTCAGGGCGCCGGGCGGCCGGGTTTTCGGACAGCGCGTGATCGCCAGTCTCGCCTCCCGCGCCGCCTTCCGGTTCGGCCAGGCGCAGCAACGGGTTGCCTTCGGCCTCCGCCGCGACATGTTCCTGGAGCTCAAGATTGGAGAGCTGCAGCAGTTTGATCGCCTGCTGCAGTTGTGGCGTCATCACCAGTTGCTGGTTCTGACGCAGTTCCAGGCGCGGTCCGATATTCATGCGCGCGCCGACTGGCTGGGGGGGCGTCCGGCCACTGAACAGTTCCAATCCTTCACACGGCGGGACGGCCCGCCGGTGCTTGCTTCATCCAAATTAGGGAGCTTTCAGCCGAAAGCCGCGGGTCAGATCTGGAAGCCTTCGCCCAGATACACCCTGCGCACGGCTTCATCCTTCACGACGTCCTCGGGCGCCCCTGTCATCAGTACCTGGCCATCATGCAAGATATAGGCCCGATCGATGATGCCGAGAGTTTCCCGCACATTGTGGTCGGTTATCAAGACCCCGATGCCGCGATCTTTAAGATGTGCGACAAGGTCGCGGATATCGCCTACGGCGATTGGATCGACGCCAGCGAAGGGCTCGTCCAGCAGAACATAGGCCGGGCGCGCGGCAAGGCAGCGGGCGATCTCGACTCGGCGGCGCTCACCGCCCGACAGGGCCACCGCCGGGGACTGACGCAGATGGGTGATCGAAAACTCGCCCAGAAGCTCGTCCAGCGCGCGCGCGCGGGTCGCGCTGTCTTTTTCGACCAGTTCCAGCACCGCGCGGATGTTCTCTTCGACTGTCAGGCCACGGAAAATCGACGCTTCCTGCGGCAAATAGCCGACGCCCAGCCGCGCTCGGCGGTACATCGGCAGTTCGGTCACGTCGCGCCCATCGACGATGATCCGGCCGGCGTCCGGCTGGATCAGGCCGGTGATCATGTAAAAGCACGTTGTCTTCCCGGCCCCGTTCGGCCCCAGAAGCCCAACCGCCTCGCCACGTTTGAGATAAAGGCTGACATTGCGTGCGACCGGCCGCTTTCTGAAGCTCTTGCCTATATTGTCGGCGATCAATCCGAAGCCCGGAAGGTGCGTCCCAGTCTTGGGCGTGGCGTCAGATGCGGCGTATTCGCTGTGGGGCGTTTCCCCCTCGGGATTCGAACTCAGCACGCTGCGCTACTCCGCCGTACCCGGTTGAAACACGCTCTGCACGCGCCCGCCGCCGGAACCTTCAACCTTGCCGAAGCCAGTGTTCAAATCGATGTTCAACACCTCGCCGCGGATTGCGTTCGCGCCCTGGGTGAGAATCACGTCCCCGGTCATCTTGATCTTGCCGGTCTCGACATCATAGTCGGCGCGCTCTCCTTTGGCGGATTCGGCCCCATTGGTAAGAAATACCGAGCCGACCGCGACAACCCGGCGAATCGCGCCGGTCTCGTCTTCGGCCGCTCCGGCAGACTGACTTCCGTCAGAGTCCTGATCGAAATACACATCCAGACGATCCGAGGTAAGCACCATCGTGCCCTGCTTGGCCTCGACGGAGCCGCTGAAGACGGCGATCTGATCGGCCTGGCTCACTTCAAGGCTGTCCGAGACGATCTCTATCGGCTGAGAGGAATCATGTTTCAGGCCACCGAACGGCGTATCGGCGCTATGCGCGACGCCTGTGCTGGCAAGCATGATTGCGACTCCCGCCAGCGCGGCCTTAACTGCGCCATATCGTTTCGCCATCGGATGATGTTTCGCCAGCATGGCTGCTATTTTCCTTCGCCTGTCCGACTGTCGTCAGACTCGCCCCCCGGCGCAGAGTCGGTGTCGTTCGTCGCGTTCGGACGAAACACCACCCGGACGCCGCCGTCAAACGTTACGACGTGATTTCCGTTCTCATCGCGCACAGCGCGCATCGATCCGGCCTCCAGTCGGCCATCCGGACCCCATGCTTCGATCGGCGTGTCGGTAACGACAGTGTTGGCCCTGCCGTTCAGTCTCGCCGCCTCCGTGCGAACGCTATAACCGTCGGAACTGTCAATCGCGACGCCATTTTCAAGTTTAAGGCGGCGCTTGCGCGGCCAATACAGCCCGTTTGGGGCCGTCAGTGTCAGCGATCGGCCGTCGTTCAGATTGATTTCTCCCTCCAGTTCGCCAAGCTCGATCTTCTTCGGGTTGGGGCCGTCGGGCAAAGCCCAGGCGGCGCGCAATACATATGGCTCTCCGTTTTCCGTGTCGCCGGAGAAGCGAGGAGAGAACAGGCGAAGGCCGTCGCCCAGAGCTGCGCGATCTTCTGGGTTCAGTCCCAGTCCATCGCCCAACTTGTCGCGCGGGGCGAGGAAGATCGCCGCCAGCGTCGCCACGGCGATCAGCGGCAAGGCGACCTTAAGCTTGCGCACGCGGCGCGTATAGCCGTCCGCGCCCTTGTCGGGGCGGGCGATCGGCGTCACGTCTCGCTCGAACCCGGCCATGGCGCAGCCTCAGACCACGCCTGCGCGAAGACAGTCGTGAATGTGCAGCAGCCCGACCGGCTCTTCTGGTCGCCCGTCCGCATCGCGCTCCGCAACGAACAGCGCGGTGATACGGCGTTCCTGCATGCGTTTGACCGCCTCCTGCGCGAAGGCGGCGGGTCGGATGGTGATGGGGTTCCGGGTGGCGACCTCGCCGGCGGTTCGCTCCAACAGGCGGTCCATATTGCGCCTGAGATCGCCATCGGTAATCACGCCTGCGATGCGTCCGTCTGAGCTTACGACAGCCGCGACGCCGAAGCCCTTCGACGTGATGGTGAGCAGCGTATCAGTCATCGGTGTGTCTATCGATACGACCGGCAAATCCTCGCCCGAATGCATCAGCCCGCTGACCTGCAACAGCGCGGAGCCAAGCTTGCCGCCGGGATGGTACTTTCGAAACTCCTCCGGAGTGAATTCGCGCCGCTCCATCAACGCCACGGCCAGCGCGTCGCCCAATGCGATCGTCAATGTCGTCGATGTCGTCGGCGCCATCCCCACATGGCAGGCTTCTGGCGCCTTTGGCAGCACCAATGCGATGTCGGCGGCTTTCAAAAGCGTTGATTCCGGCTTGCTGGCGACCCCGATCAGCGGAATTCCGAAGCGGCGGGTGTGGCCGATCATGTCCGCCAACTCCGGCGTTTCACCGGAGTTGGACAGCATTAAGGCCAGATCGTTTTTAGTCAGCATGCCCAGATCGCCATGGCTGGCCTCGCCCGGATGGACAAAGTTCGCCGGCGTGCCGGTGGAGGCGAGGGTCGCTGCGATCTTGCGCCCCACATGGCCTGATTTGCCCATGCCAGAGACGATCACCCGGCCCCTGACCTTCAGCATCGCCTCAACGGCGTCGGCGAAGGGTTCCGTCAGCGTATCAGAGAAGCCCGCCAGGGCGTCCGCTTCGATTTTCAGAACACGCCGGCCTGTGGCCAGCGCTGACGCAGCGGTTTGGTCGCTTGCAGTCATCGGCGTTCCTCAATGGGCGAAGATGTCGATCTCGGGCCAGCCCTCGATATCGAGCAAAGCTCTGTCAGGCAGGAAGCGAAAGCAAGCCTCGGCCAGTTCGGTGCGACCTTCGCGCGCGAGCATTCCGTCCAACGCATCTTTGAGCCGGTGCAGATATAACACGTCCGACGCGGCGTATTCCGTCTGCGCGACTGTCAGATTTTCAGCGCCCCAGTCCGAGCTTTGCTGGTGCTTGGAGATATCGACGCCAATTAGATCCTGGCAGAGATTCTTCAACCCGTGGCGATCGGTGAAGGTGCGGCACATCTTGGATGCGATCTTGGTGCAGTAGACGGGACGGGCGACGGCGCCCAGCGCATGGGCGAGCAGCGCGATGTCGAACCGACCGAAATGAAACAGCTTCAAGACATCGGGATCGGTCAGCAGCCGGTTCAGATTGGGCGCGGCCGTCGTTCCCGTTGGTATCTGCACCAGATGCGCGTTTCCATCGCCCGAGGACAGCTGCACCAGGCACAGCCGGTCGCGATGCGGGTTCAGGCCCATCGCCTCCGTATCGATCGCCACGACAGGTCCAAGATCCAGCCCGTCCGGCAGATCGCCGATATGTGTGTGAATGGTCATGCCGCCCGCCGCCTTAGGTTTCTTTCCGGGGAATATAGCGCGTTCCGCGCGGGACGAAACCAGCGGCCGTCAACTTGTCGCGTTTGTTGGGAATGGTGCCCAGGAGAGGTGACAAACTCCCTGAAACACCAAAGACTTAGCATATGCCTGGCCGAGATTTGGCCAAACATTTCTCTACAAAGCCACACCCGCTATCGCATCGACGGCTCTGCTTTTCACAAATCCGCGATACCGCATTGTCTGCGAAATGTCGCTGTGACCCAGCAATTTCTGCAGGTCTCCAAGGTCTGCGCCTGCCTGCGCCGTGAGATACGCGAACGTGTGGCGCAAGTCGTGCACAGTAAAATCTGTCCGATGTGGCCGACATCTGGCCAATGCCTCCTTCAAAATCTTATTCAGGATCGCGCTCGCCGAGTTGCCCCCGCTCCACGCGCCCATCTTGCCGATGAAAATTTCCCCGTTGGAGCCGACCTTCCGGTCGGGCCACCAGTCCAAGACACGCCTATTCAATGGAATCACCCTGGCGTTTGTCTTGGTCGCCGCCTTCTGCGGGAACACGTGCAGTTCCCCCTCCAGCGCCGTGCCCGTAAGCGGGCACTCCTCGATCTTGAAACTCCCCTCCGTCAATGACAGCAGCTCTCCGAGCCGCACCCCTGTCGCCGTCAAAACCAGGAAGTGCGGATAGTAGAATGGTTGCCTCTTTCCCAGCCAATCAAGGACGTGCCTCGCCTCGTTCGCCTCAAGGTGTTCCGTCCTCGCCGGACCCCGCCTTGGCCGCACGATGTCCGGCATCTTGTCCAGCTCCCCCAGCTTCACCGCCAGCTTCAGCATGCTGGTCAGCGGCTGCAGGTCCCGAATCACGCTGTCGGGTTTCTTGTGCGCCCACGTCGCGCCGCTGGTCATCGCAAAGATTTTGCTCGTGGTCAGCTTATTGATCGGCGTCGATCGCCCCAGCTCATCCACCACGCGCTCGGCCCGGTCCCACTGGTTCTTGCTGAGCCTGCCCTCCTGTTGCAGCTTCATGCAGTACGCCCGGCAGCACTCCGCCAGCGTCTGGTCGCCTGTCTCCTTCTCCTTGGCCGTCCCGTTGAGCACGATGTTCCGCTCGATCTCGATCCGCCTCGCCTCGGCGTCCGCCTTGCTCGCCCGCACCGCGCTCAGCCCGGTGCTTGTCTTGACGTCGACGCCGTTCAGCCGCCCCATCACGTACCAGACGCCGCCGCGGGGTTTGATCTGGAGCGCCATTGCTCGTCCTCCTCGTGACCGCATAGCGAACCCAACAGATTGATGTTGGACATTGCATTGATTTCCAAACCGGGGTCCGGAGCCTCACGCTCGAACCGCTGCCAGATATTTATCGTGGTCGCCGCCATCGGGATCGACTTCCCGCACCCACCCTTTGGGGACGCCGGCCAAGGCCAGGTAATCCTCGTCGCTCACGACCCGATACCACTCCACGGCCATCAGGCAGACGTCGCTCCGGGTCGATGCGCCCATCTTCGTCATGACCCCCCGCACATGCACCTTGGCCGTGCTCAACGTGGTGCCCAGGATCTCCTGCAGGCGCTTGTTCGGCTGCCCCTCAAGGATGCACTGGAGCGCCACCGACTGCTTGATGGTCATCTTGGGCGGAGGATCTGCGGCGACCTCGCTCTCGACAGGCAATCTGTCTCTCGCCGCCCCCGCCATTGTCGCCATCTTGAAGATGGTTTCCTGCAGGATTTTCACCTGCGCCGTCTTCTCAGCAAGCTTACTCCGCATCGCCTCAAACTCGTCGTAGCTTGGTGTTTCTTTTTCCATGATCTCACCTTTTATGTTGTAGTGTTTGTCGGCCTCTCTCGCCCGCGTAAGTGGCTTCATGTTAACTGACCTCCAGTTAGCCTTTGGACTTATTTGGCATGCATCCAATTAGTCTACAGATGTTATTGCTCTGTTGATGCCGCGTTCCTACCTAACCCCTACTGCCATTGGCTTTGTCTCCGATGGTGGTGGTGGTGGAACAGGCGAGGATTAGCGTCCTCGTCTGTTCCTTTACGTTTAAGGGGCCTGCATCTCCAAGACCTTCTCGCGCGCCCGCTTCATGATCGCCGTGCGCCACGTCTCGTTCTCGCACGCCCAGCCCAGCCCCAGCACCAGCAGGTCCGCCTCGGTCACGGTCTGACCCTGCAGCGCAGGCATGGCCTCAACTTCGCCGTTCGTCCTGAAGACGATCATTCCGTCGCCGGGCTTGTCATGGCAATCTCTCCTCGCTGATGATGGTGAGTGTTCATCCAAACGCCGCCTTTATCCCTCGTCTCCCTTTGGGAGACTGCGCGGAAATCCAGCGACGAAGTCTGGGGCGACAGAACTGGCCCTAATCTTTCAATGTCTTAGAGGGGTTAGCCAGAGGCCAGTGTCGTCGGCCGATCGGACGGCCAACCCCCTTATCCCCCGCCCCCCTTTGGGGGTCTATTGGAGTAGTTAGATGCCTAGGGTAGGACTCAAATGATCAAGAATTCCAATGGGTTGGTGATTCTTGGCCAAGATTTGTCCAATATCCAGCCGTTGGACATGGTGGGGAGTGGGGGGGGGTAGGCCCCGCCCCGGCTTCCGGCTTTCGCCAATTGCCATGTCTGGTGCCCCGATAATTCTGAGCAGTTTTTCAAAACGTCTCGGCACGCCCGCATTGAACGCCATTGCGTTTCGAAACCGCCAGCAACTTCAATCGCATCGCGCGCAATTTCGATTGCCCACGTTCTACCACTCGGATATGCGTTCATCGAAGCGATGGCGGCATTCTACAAACTACATTCGGCCGGTTCCAAGGACGCGTCCGTGACTTGGGATGCGTACGCAGAATGCTATAGCGGCAAGTTCCTGGAGCTTCTCGAGGCGGTGCTCTACCCGTTCGATCCGGCACGCGAAAAGGAAGCCGCGAACCTTGGGGACGCAATTCGCCGCGCCATCGGAGACCGGGCGAATAGCTCGCTTTAGAGCCAGCGAATCTGCAAAATCCCGGTGTCAGCTTCGAGCCCCATAGCAAACATTATCGAATTGTGGCTGACGGCGGCTTCGCGCCAGATCCGGTAGTTCGCTGCACTAGGCAGAGTCGGCAGCTTAGCGCCAACAACGGACATGAACCCAAGACATAACGGACAGGTGCAAGTTGCAACCGGTGCAGCCACATCTTGAACACCTGGCTTGAGGCGATCTACTTAAGCGATAGCGAAAACGAAATCTGCGTCGGTAAGCAGACTGGGATCGTCGAACCCGACTAGGATGACGCTGTCTCCAGACGCTCCAAATTCGATCCGAGTACTCGCGCCGAGGTCGGTGAACGTCATGTCGGCGATGCTGCTGAAGCCGTAGGCACTTACGTCGATCAAGTCACCATCACTTTGACGGAAATCCCCGATGCCATCGTCACCGCCACCTAGTGCAAATACAAAGGTGTCGGTGCCGCCGACCGCGTCGTCGTACATAAATTGGGCATCGCCAACCATGTAATCATAGCCTGACCCGCTCACCAGCGTGTCATCTCCACCTACGGCGTCGCCGTGCATCTCTAAACCATCTCCGTAAAATCGGTGTGTCTCGACCCCGACTACGTCGACGCTACTCAGTATGTCATCGCCGCCGACCGTGTTCTCGTACATCTTCCAAGCATCGCCATAGAGAATATGCTCGGCGATGCCATCGCTTCCTCCGCTGATCAGAACGTCATCGCCACCGCTAGCACTGTCATGCATTTCCCAAGCATCTCCGCATAGCGTGTTCGTGGCGGATACGACTCCGCTTCCAATCAGGATGTCGTCGCCGCCGGACGCATCATCGTGCATGTATTGAGCGTCACCGTAGAGGAAATTGTTAAGCGCCCATTCGCCGCCGTTAAGAACATCATCACCGCCTACGGCTCTGCTACTCATCTGAAACGCATCGCCGTAGATTGTGTTGGTGGCACCGAATGTACCGCCAGTTAGGACGTCATCGCCGCCGGTCGATCGATCATCCATCTGAAACGCGTCGCCGTAGAGAACGTTTTGGGGACCAAAATCACCACCGGTTAGGACGTCATCGCCGCCAGTCGATCGATCGACCATCTGAAGCGAGTCGCCATAAAGGGTATGAACTCCGCCAATATCGCCGCCTGAGAGTGTATCGTTGCCACCACTTGCCCGATCCTCAAGCGCTCCAGTCGCATCACCGAACGCAGTACCGTCGAACCGATCACCTAGCTGCAGAAACTGATCCAATCCGATGGACCTATCTCCAAGGTTGCCGTCAACGTCACCCCAAATAATTGCCATGACAACCTCTCCAGCCTTTCCTTTCCGGCTACCGCAGACCGCGAAATCAACAGGAATTTCAGCGCAAATATACGAGGCCGAAACATTATTATTTCGTGCAAGGTCAACACGAATTGGGAGGCGATGTCTTTGACTGGCGTCAAATGGATTTGACAGTAAGCGCTGATAGTGCCGGCATGCTCGAAATGTGAGGAATGATTTAATTGCGCCGCGCGTCGAGTCCGCATTGGGTCAGCACCGGTCATTGCGACCAAGTTTGGCAATGACGGCTTTCGACGCTAAAGCGGATGCTCATCCCCACTTCCACCAACGATGGCTGCTTTTGCGTGCAAAGCGGACGCCGGGAGCAGAGCGCCTTAGGTCCGCTCTGCGCCAGGAGCGGACACTAAGGGCGGTAGAGTTTATTGGCGCATTTTTCGACAACATGCCGTCAAGACAACATTTCCCACGTCGGTTTCTACCCCGATTTTTAGCCTTCTAGCCGAGGTAAAATAAGCGCTAGAAAGACCGCTCTGCCCGCTGAATGCAATTTTGCTAGGCTGCGGCAATCACGGAAGAGAGCGAAGGTAAAGTGAAACGCCGTCTTGCAGCCATCCTTGCAGCCGATGTGGTTGGCTACAGCCGTCTGATGGGCGCGAACGAGGTCGGCACCCTAAGCGACCTGCGGGAAATCCGTACCGGGTTGATCGAGGGGGCCGTCGCCGAAGATGGTGGGCGCATCTTCAAGCTCATGGGTGATGGAATCCTTGCGGAATTCGGTAGCGTGGTCGGTGCACTGAGAGCCGCTCTCGCCATCCAGGAGTCCGTGAGGCAGCGAAATTTGGATGTCCCTGAAGACCGTCAGATTCGGTTCCGGATGGGCATCAATCTCGGCGATGTCGTGGTCGAGGATGACGACATATTCGGCGACGGCGTTAACATCGCAGCGAGGATTGAAGCGCTAGCGAAACCTGGTGGGGTCGCCGTTTCCGGCGCGGTCCGTGATCAGGTGGGCAATCGCCTCGACATCGACTTCGAGTACGCCGGCGAGCCGAAGCTCAAGAACATAGAAACTGCCGTGACAGTGTTTCATGTCCGACCCCAGATCGCTGAGCCGCTAGTTGTCGGCGGACAGGACCTGCCGAGTCGGCCTTCCATCGCGGTGCTTCCATTCAACAACATGAGCGGCGATCCTGAGCAGGAGTATTTCGCCGATGGCATCACGGAAGACCTGATCACTGATCTTTCCAAACTGTCTAGCCTGTTTGTCGTCAGTCGAAACTCGGTGTTTGTCTACAAGGGCAAGGCGGTCAATTCTAAGGAAGTCGCCCGTGAACTCGGCGTGCGTCACGTCCTCGAAGGCAGCGTGCGCAAGGCGGGACAACGCGTGCGGATCACGAGCCAGCTAACCGACGCCATTACGGGCGGCCATCTCTGGGCCGAACGGTTCGACCGAGACCTCTCCGACATCTTCGCGCTGCAGGACGAAATCACGAAAACGATCATCGGCCAGTTACAGGTCAGGCTGTTGGAGGTTGAAACAAAGAACCGCCCGCCGACGGATAATGTCGAAGCATACAATTGCTGTCTCAAAGGTCGCCAGCTTTTCCATACGCGAACGAAACAGAATCTCGAACTGGCGCGGAAACAATTTCTTCAGGCTTTGCGGCACGACCCGAAATACGCTCGTGCCTATGTCGGGTTGGCTGATAGCGAGGCGCGGCTTAATGACTGGTTTGGCGGCCAATACCCAGCCGAAGATGTTCTCGCCATGGCGAGACGCGCGCTGGAGCTAGCGCCCGAAATGGCCGACGCCCACGCAGCGCATGCGCTGGCTTTGCAGATGTCCGGAGAGGACGAGGCTGCGGAGGAGAGTTATCGCGCCGCACTTGCGATTGATCCCCTTTGCTATGAGGCGCATCACAATTTCGCCCGATACTACCGCGCAAAAGGGGACCGTGCGCTGAGCGCCTATCATTTCACGCGCGCGCTCGAAATTGATCCTGATGATTACCGCTCGCCGCTGTTGCTGATGGGTGATCTCGTCGAACTCGGTCGCATCGAGGAGGCTGACGGTTACTTTTCGCTGGCGCTCAAGCGCGCTGAAGACGCCGCGTCTCGCAACCCGGACAATCCCGATCCGCTGGAGCTTGGGGCGTGCGTTCTGGCAGCACGCGGCGATCATGCTCGCGCACGGGACTGGCTGGACCGGGCGCAGGCTACGGATCCAGATCGGCAGATGACAGATGGCTACAACGTCGCCTGCGCCTATGCGCTGATGGGCGAAGACGACTTGGCGCTGGACCTGTTGGAGGAGATATTCGTCAAACTTGGTCACGCCCAACGCGAGTGGATGCGCACCGATTCCGATTTCAAAGGGCTACAGGACAATCAGCGGTTCGTCCGACTGTTCGAAACGCGACGCGACAGTTGTCCGACTCAAGAGACTGCATCCTGATGGTGATCGAGAGGAAGTAAGCGGCTAGTGCGTTTGTAGGTCGAGCACAGCAACTTATGGGCACAATGTAACCGTTAGCTGTTCAAAGGATGAATGTCGCCTTTGGGTCAGCACCGGTCATTGCGACCAAGTTTGGCAATGACGGCTTTCGACGCTAAAGCGGATGCTCATCCCCACTTCCACCAACGATGGCTGCTTTTGCGTGCAAAGCGGACGCCGGGAGCAGAGCGCCTTAGGTCCGCTCTGCGCCAAGAGCGACAACTATTGGTGCTGTGGTTGTTGACTCAAGTCAGCGACGCTAGGCGGCCGATATGTTCAGAAAAAGCAATGTTTCGATTCTCGCTAACAGACTCCGATACCAGACCGATCCTTTGGAAGGACCTGCTTACTGCGGAGTTTCTGGCGCCTACACTCGAAATCTTCGTCGGATCTCTGGTCATGATCTTTAAGCGAGGCGAACACACTCTGGCCGCAAGAAATGAAGCCAAAAGTATCGATCTAAACGGGCATACCGACGCCGGAACTCTGGCCTCAAGCGCCCCCGCCGGTCGCAAGCGCGCCGCGCACTGAGCTGCCTGTTCGGGGAGCGTCCGAACCGTTCGTTGCTGATGCCGACGCAGCGTCTGCGACACCAAGATGAGGACTGCGAAAATGAGGAACAGCAATCTCCTTATCCGGTTAACAATCGTTGCGGTCACGGCGAGCGCCTGCGCGCAGCAAAAGACGATGACGCTTCCCGCGGCGGAGGCCGAACTGTTCGACCCAAAGGTTCCGATCGAGATCGTCGGCGCGCACGCTATTTCTGGGCGGCACGGTTACGTGGTCGCGGGCGCGGGCGAAGGCGTAGGAACGGGGATGCTCGCCGGAGCTGGGGCGGCGATCGGCGGCGGAGCGCAAACCGGCGATCCTTTGGGCCTCGCTCTCGGGGTCGTGCTTGCGCCGGTGTTCGCCGTGGGCGGCGGTGTATACGGCGCGGCCGCCGCACACTCCACAGAGGAAACCGAGGGCGCAATTGCGGCCATCGAAGCCGTTTATGACGATTCCGCCCTTCTCGGCTCAATCGACGAAAAGGTTGAGGCCGCGTTCGAAGCAGAGGGATTTTCCGTCGTCAGAGAATGTGGCGCGCGCGCATTGATCGAAGCATCGGTTTCAAGCGCGGACCAAGAAGCGATTGCCGCGCCCGATTGCGATCTAACGAACGTGAAAAGTCGCCTGCGTCTAGAGGAGTCCTTCGCCTTTACGACGCACGGCGCTTATTCGCCGGATCTGATTTTCGCGATCAATGTGGATGCCATGGCGTCCAGTTCCGACCCGAGCAAGGAAGCCATGGAGTTTCGCTGGGTCTATATCTCTCCCAAGATAGATTTCTTCGACGCGACATCCTCAAGTGCGACCGATCTGCGCCAACACATCGCGGCTGCGCAGGCTCGCCTAGCGCGTCGCATCGTCGAGGACCTTCACACAGCGCGACACGAGATTCGTGTCACGGGCACGTATTGGCCGGATCGCGCCGGCCTAAACTTCATGCCAGCCGCCGCGTCGCCCGGACTGGTGATGCGCGCGCCGGCGAGATCGCAGTTAATCAGTGTAACAGAGGCGGATTTGAAATAGCGACAGATTGGGCGGTGGCGTTGAGCATGTCCGCTTTGGGTCGATTCCGTTGAAAAAGTCGTCAAGTTTGGCTGTTGGAGAGCGGCGTCGTTCGACGCGCAACCGGGCCCGATCACGCCGGTTGCGACGTTCGGGGCGCCGGGACCAGTTTGGCGAGCTTTCTGAGGTTCTGAGCGGTGGCTGCGAGGTGGAATTCGTCCCTGGCGCCGTTGGATCCGCGTAATCGAAGTCGGTCGAGCTTGAGGATGCGCTTGAGGTGGGCGAAGAGCATCTCGACCTTTTTCCTCATTCGGCGCGAGACGACATAGGCGTCGGTCTTCGCGATGGCGCGGGCGATGTCCCGCGCGCCTTCGTGGATGGATCGGGGGACTTTTCGTTGGGGCGCTTTTGGACAACAGCGGGGTTTGAGGACGCAGGCGTCGCAGTCGTGCTTGCTGGCGCGGTAGATCAGCGTCGCCTCGTCATTGACCCGCGCCCCTGTCGTCGTCATCGGACGGCCTCCGGGACAGATGTAAGCGTCGGTCTCGTGGTCGTAAGCAAAGTCCTCGCGGGAGAAGGTTCCATCCCGCCGAGCCGATTTGTCGATCACCGGGATGTGCGGCTCGATCCCGCGCCCCTCGACCAGCCAGTTCAGCATGGCCGCGGACCCGTAAGCCGTGTCGGCGATCAGCCGCTCGGGGGAGAGGTCGAAACGGTCCATCGTTCGGTCGATCATGGTCTGCGCGGCGCCCGTCTCCGCCGGGCGGACCGCCCGCGTCGCCTCCACATCGACGATGACCGCGTGGTCCGTGTCGATCAGATAGTTGTCCGCGTAAGCGAAGAAGGCCGGCCCCTTCAGCGCTCCGGTCCATTGCGCGGCCGGGTCGGCATGCGAAGTGAACTTGGGCGCTTTCTCCGTCGCCGCGCCGAAGGCGGCGTCGTCAAGCGTATCGAGATATTCACGCACAGCGCGGGGCGCGTCCTCGGGGTCGAGCTTCTCCGCCGGCCAGTCAGCGATTGGCGTCGCGTTCTGCTTGCTGGCGTCGGCCCGGATGATGCTGGCGTCGACCGCGAAGCTTTGGCCGCCGACCAGGCCCTCGACGATGCAGCGCGCGACGACCTCTTCGAACAGGCGGCGCAAGAGGTCGCTCTCCCGGAACCTCCCGTGGCGGTTTTTCGAGAAAGTAGAGTGGTCAGGGATCGGGTCGGTGAGATCGAGCCGGCAAAACCACCGGTAGGCGAGGTTCAGATGCGCCTCTTCGCAAAGGCGGCGCTCGGACCGAATACCCATCACGTAGCCGACAAGCAGCATCCGGATCATCAGTTCTGGATCGACCGAGGGCCGGCCTGTCGAGCTGTAGTGAGCAGCCAGGTGATGGCGGACGCCAGAAAGATCGACGAACCGGTCAATCGACCGCAACAGGTGATCCCGCGGCACATGATCCTCAATCGAGAACTCGTAGAAAAGCGCGCCTTGCGCTTCCTGCCTCGGACCCATCATCTCAACCGCCCTCCCGCGTTTGCCGGTGGACTGAATCAGGACGCCGAAGCTACTTCAACAGGGAGTTTTTCAACACAATCGGTCAGGACCTGTCATCTGACCAAATGACTCAGATGACCGCTTCGCCACGCATCTCGGTCATTCGGCCGCTGCCAACTCGGTAGGTCCTGACCCTAATGGCGTAACTTGCCAAGCTGTCGTCCATTCGCGCCATTATAAATGGCTCCAGGCACTCCCTAGGTTCCTCTCCAACGCAACAAACCTAAGGAGCGCGAAATGACGATCCCATACGCCGTCGATATTCTCGCCCCCGGCTTCGTCCTCGATCCGGACTGCTTCGTCATGCATTCACAGGCGACCCGAGCTGACCACATCGAAGGCGCGGATGTGCAAATCCATGGCCGATCCGGCCGCTGCACCTCCGTCACCATCGGCAAAATGCCCGGCCGGCAGATGATCCTCTATGACAAGCGCGCCGAGGTCATCGCCAAGCGCAAGGCCGAGTGGTGGGAGATCTGGAACGCCAAGCGAAAGGCTGAAGGCGCGCCTCCTTTGGACCGCTCGGACGCCGCTGCAAGCACGGTCTGGCGGGCCGAACTCCGCGCCGGCAAGCGGCACCTCAAGGATAAGTGGCGCATCCGCACCTGGGCCGACCTCGACGACCGTCTTGGCGACCTCATGGCGGCGGCGCTCGACGCCGTGCGCTACTGTCAACCGATGGCCGATGGCAACCGCTCGCGCTGGCCGGACGATACTCTCTGGAGCACCGTTCGCGAGCAGATCACAGGCGATCTTTTCGAAATGCGCAGCCACGTCGATCCGGACCTTATTCGCAAGGTTCTCCGGGCCGAGCATCAGCAGATGCTAGTGGGGCAGATGTCTGGCCTGTCGGTCGCTCTGGCGGTTACAGAAGGCTGCGCCTCCGACGACTATGAGGGCCTGCTCCAGAAGCTTCCCCGCACCTTGCTCAGACACGCAGATAAGCACGCAACGCCGATCAATGAGCGGTTCGGCAAGGTCGAGGCGCGGTATGCGTTTCGGTAGATAATTTAGATTCAATGGTGAGCTAGTAGGAATTGTCGGTAAGCGGTCTTTCGCATCGGACGTTGTTCACGTCGAATATGCACCAGGAGTTCCATTCTCCCGTCGGCGCTGGTTGTGGTCCGATCGGTTTGACAAAAAGAACGGTTTGAGGAACCCACCCGAATCTAAGGGCTTCGCGATCTCGCCATCACCGACAGCGCCGAGGATTCCGACGCATGCCTGACCGGAGCCATCGTGGCGGCTCTTGCTTTAGGCGCCAAAAGAAACCTGGCGGTGATTAATTCGCCGGCAGCTTCCGGAAACATAGAGTATAGCGTGCAGTAAATTGCCTAAACCTGATTAAAATCAATGCGGCGGCGAATCTCTTAATAAAGTGTTAATATTAATGGAATCTCGGCGCCCCCTCGAGATTCGTTGAAACCTCGAGCTGGCCAACGCCAGCATTGAGAAATAGGGAGGTTCTAAGAATGCATACGAAATCATTGCTTATGCTCAGCGTCTGCGCGTTTGCGCTGGGCGCTTGCGGATCTTCGGGCGGCGGCGGCGGCGGCGGCGGTGCCGGCGACGGCGGCGGCGGCGGCGGCGGCGAGTTCTTCACTCAGGAGTGGACCGAAGATCCGCCGAACAGCAGCTTGGCTGAGTTCTTTACTCAAGAGGAAGCGCAGAACATCAGCATCACGCAGCACACCGGCAATGCGACGCTCAGCAGCGGATCGCTGACGCTCGAAGCCACCGCGCATGGCGAGGACAGGAACCAGACGACCCTCAATTTGGCTTTGGACACCGAAGCTGTTGAACCTCCCAATCTGACGGGCACGGTCGATATCAATTCCATTGGACAGTTGGGCGCCGCTGGCGTTGTGGACGGTTCTCTGGGGGTGGTGTTCGCCACAGACGGCGAGTTCAATCCCTTTGACCCAGAATCTCCCGACCCGAGTGAGGGCGACGACGTTGCGATCGTGGTTCTCGGCGATCCTTCAGAGTTGCTCGAGTCTGAGACGTTCGGTGTTTCAGTAAATACGATCGAGGCGGTGGGCGAATTCGACTACATGTCGCTCGCGGCCTGGGCGGCGGTCGAGGTGCCGGGCGAAGGAGACACGTCAATCGATATCGACTTCGGCGTCGGGCATTTCGGCCTCGCGACACCGGTTGATGAAATGCCGACCGACGGCACAGCGCGCTACATGGGCGATTTTGTCGGCATCTTTATGAACCCCGGAACCGATGATGATGGTTTTGTCGGCGTCGCGCACGGAAATGCTGATTTCACTGCCGATTTTTCTGACGACTCTGTCGTGGGGGGTGTTTACGAAATGTATGGCGAAGGCGTTGACCTCACTGGGGAGCCGGACGGCGGGCCTCTGGGCTCCATAGACTTCCATGAGGTCGAGATCAGCGGCAATACATTCTCCGGCGGCGTGGTTCCAGGCGAGGACGGATTTGGGGGCTTCAGCGAAGCATCGACCGGCAATCTCGACGGCGTCTTCTACGGGCCGTCGGTGGGTGACCGCGGGGACGACGGACCGCAGGAAGCCGGCGTCGTATTGACTCTGCAAGACGCCGATTCGGACAGGTTTGTCACCGGCGCGATCGGCGGGGAACTCTACGATTGATCTCACGTCCTTGTTGTCGGCGCCTGCTTCGCGGCAGGCGCCGAGACTTTTGGCGCTTGCGTTCGTCCCGGTGTGGAGCGCGAATGGAACCGTGTAGTGAAGATCCGCAGGACGGAGGCGCTCCTTGAAATCAATCAAAATCGGTCTGATCGCGGCGCTCGCGATGTGCGTTCAGTATAGCCCGGCCCATACCGCCGAGAGCGCGGGCAAAAAGTCTATCGCCGAGCGTATTGAAAGCGGCGAACTGGAGGCGCGCAAGCTCTCCCGCCAGGAGTTCCTCGCCCTCGTCGAGCGCCGGATCAAAGCCGGTCGGCTGGACGAAGCGCTGCAACTTGTGGCCAAGCTTCCCGACACCGGAACCTGGGCCTTTGACAAGCGCTTCATCGTGGCGCGGATCGCCCGGATGAAAGGCGACTTCCGGACCGCCGAAAAGGTGTATCGCCAGATGCTCTCGGCCGACCCCAATCTGCACCGCGTGCGGTTGGAACTTGCGCGCTCATTGTTCGAGCGGGGCAATTTCGAGGCGGCCGAGTACAATTTCCGCCTTGTGTTGGCGGCGGACGTCCCGGACTCCACCAAGCGGGCGATCCAGTGGCATTTGGCGCAAATGAGGCGCAATAAATGGTGGACAGGCACCTTTGCGTTCTCGATCGTGCCCGACAGCAACATCAACACCGGCCCCTCCACTCGTGAAGTGACCATTCTTGGCTTGCCGTTCCAGCTGAATCGGGACTCCACTGAGCAGTCCGGCGTTGGCATCGAGGCCGTTCTGGATGGCGACGTGCGCCCACGTATCGCCGAGAATACGCGGCTCGCGGTCGGCGGACGTCTCTACGTGCTGGAATATCTGGGCAAAGGTTTTGATGACTACAACGCCACGCTACGAGCTGGACCAATCCGTACCCACGAACGGGGCGAGGTCGGCTTCTTCGGTCTCGCAGGGCATCGATGGTTTGACAGCGACCCCTACAGCACCAGCTACGGCGCGCGGGCCTTCGGCGATTATGATCTCAATACCCGTTGGAACGTATCAGGCGGCCTAACTTTTCTAGACATTGACGTCGAGGAATCCGACCGGTTGGACGGGCAGTTCTACGGCGCGAATGGCCGTCTGTTCCATACCTTCGACGATCGCAGCACAGGGCAAGTTTTCGCGCAGGTTTCCCGCGCCGACCGAAACGATCCCGTCGAGGCCTATAACCTGTTTCGTCTCGGAGTTGGGTATTCGCGGGAACTGCCGCTGGGCCTGATCGGGTACGTCTCGCCAGAGGTCCGCTTTCGCAATCATGACGCCGAGTCCGCGATTTTCCACAAGACTCGCGAGGACGTGCTTTATCGCGCCGAGGGACGCCTGATCTTCCGCCGTCTGGTTGTTGAGGATTTCGCGCCCTACATTTCGCTGGCGTACGAGAAGAACACGTCGACCATTGACATTAATGACTACAGCCGATGGCGGGGTGCGTTTGGGGTGACCAAGCGCTTCTGAACACTCAACGCTCAGATCACATATAGACCTATCAATGGCGCCCGAACCGTCACCCACTTGGGCGCCCGAACATCCTGCCAAGTGGACGCTTCTAAAAACCTCGCCGTTCCTGCGCATTGATGATTCACTCCGCCTGAACGGGGATGGGCGCGTTGAAATTCCCTGTCTCTCATTTGCCACGCTCGTTTCCCCTGCAGGATGCTTCCACAGTGCTTCCACGGCGGACTGGAAGCACGGAAGGGGAGCGCCCGGATGGCGCGTAACATATTGCAAATATTAAGGTTTTTTGGTTGCGGGGGTAGGATTTGAACCTACGACCTTCAGGTTATGAGTCAGACGTGCCTAAGTTATGCAGCCTGTTTTTTAGGATAGTTCCGCCGACGCCGCCTCGCGCGCGCGCCCGCTATATGTCTAGTATATCTAGTATATTCTATTTAGAGCGCCGCCCCCTCAAGGGGCGGAGCGTTCGATGCACTCTATATATAGTATATGATACCGGCAAGCTGATCGAAAAAATCGCGGCGGTCAAGCGAAAAGTTGCGTCTTCACCAAACTTTGGTTGCGTCGGCGCAGCCCCCAATCTATATCTTGTGGTGATGTTGCAACGAGCACCAGATGTAGTGGCGGCTTGCCCGCCCCCTTGTCGGGGGGCGGTCTGGCTTCGGACCGGAGGAACGCGGTGCCGCATCCCATCGCAATCACAGATGAGCAACGACGAACCATCGTCGCCATGCTCGAAGCTGGCGACACTTATCAGTCAATTGCAAATTATCTTCAGGTCTGCACCGACACCGCCAAGCGCATCATGCACCACTCTGTTAACCCGCCTCCGAAAAAGCTGCGGATCGTCGAGGAAACATTGACCGGCGAGGAGCGCGTCGCCGCGCCCACTATGTCCCGCATGGTCGGCCTCGCCCGCTCGCTTGCTCACACAGGCGCGACCCCCTTGAAGTAGCTCAGCGTCTCTCACGCGGGCTCTCCCACCCGCACCGTCGGCCTCGTCCGCGCCGTCTCGCACTCAGCCGCCGCCGCGCTGTCCCGCACCTACTGCGCCGTCAAAGCCTTCGCCCTGTCCCATGTCGGCTCCCTGGCCTTCTCGAAGGAGGGCATCCTCGGCTACACCGCCGCCATCTCTCACGCCGGAGCCGCCTCGCTCTCCCGGATCACGACGTTCACGCAGGCTCTCTCGCCCGTCCACGTCGCCAGCGCCTCGTTGTCTCGCCTCATCTCCCTGACAAAAGCTGTCACCCACAGCGCCTCGCTGTCGCTCTCCCGCCTCATTGGCCTCACCCGCCTGGTCTCCCATATCGGCGCCGCCGTCACCGTCTCTCGTGATGTCATTGTCGGGCTGATCCAGAAGTCCTTCGCCGTCGCCCACAGCGCCGCCGTCACGGGCGCAAGGGCCGCCACCTTCGTCAGCCTGGCCGCCGTCTCTCACACCGGCTCCCTGGCCTTCTCCTGGCTTCTCCAGCAGGCCAATAAAGCAGCCGCCCACATCGCATCTCTGGCGCTCACCCGCACCATCATGCGCACGCACTCGATCACCTCGACGCACGGCGCGTCCTCCGTCCGCGCCGCCCTCTCTGCGATCTCCGCCTCGGTCAGCCATATCGCCACCCTGGCCGGGTCGCGCATCTTCGTTCCGTTCGTCGCCGTCATGTCCCGCTTCGCCCGCAACGCAGTCGCCTGGGTCGGGCGACTGATCAACTAGATCATATGATATGAAAGGTGGGGCCATATGACCGAACAGGTCTGCTGCATCTGCGCCAAGACAATGCCCCTCGCCCGCTTCGAGCGCCTGCCCGACACGACGGCGGGCAATCCCATCTACCGCAAGAAGTGCTTCGACTGCCGCAACGAGGAGCGCGCCGCCCACAACACCTCCACGCCTGAGCAGTACCTGCGCAGAGCCGTCTCGTCGCTCAAATACACCCGCAAGAAAGAGGGCGTCACCTTCCTGATCACAGCCCAGGACGCCATCGACACCTATTACGAACAGGGTGGCAAGTGCGCCATCACTGGCCTCTCGCTCACCCACGAGCGCACCGGCAAGCGCGGACCCCAACGCTGGACCGACAATCCCTTCAACATCACGATCGACCGCATCAACCCTGACGGTCCCTATGTCCCATCGAACATCGTCCTGACGTGCAAACTGGCCAACTATGCACGCGGCGTCATGCCCCTCCACGACTTCATCGACCTCTGCGAACTCGTCACGCAGCACTGCTCCCGCTCATCCTTGGAGGGCCTCGACATCAAAGATTGCGTTGGACCAACGCCCTAAATCCCTGGCCGACATCTGGCCAACGCCTTGTCTTGGCGCACAACCCGAGACGTATTGAGTCCCATCCTAAGACTGTTTATTGCCACCTTTAGATGCCGTCTCGCATTTCCGCTAAGCCACTGATCCACAAAAGAAAAACCCCAGACTACACGTCTGGGGTTTGCATCTGTGGTGCCCAGGAGAAGACTCGAACTTCCACGACCGTAAGGTCACTGGCACCTGAAGCCAGCGCGTCTACCAATTCCGCCACCTGGGCAAGGCGCCCCGTGGGGCGCGGACCCGGCATTTACGCCCGGTCCGGACGGCTGTCAACCTGAAGCGGGAGAAAGTCGTGCACGTCTGCTCATATTCCGTTTGTTCTGGCCATAAGGCGCTTGAGGGGCGGCGCCTTCGCGCCATATGGATAGCCATTCCATTGTCGCTGCGCCGAGCATTCATCGCCGACGCCGAAAAGAACCTGGAGCGCTACCATGGCCGACATTTCCGACGCACCGCTCGTCACGATTATTGGAGGGTCCGGTTTTGTTGGGCGCTATATCGCCCAGCGAATGGCGCGGCGCGGCTGGCGCGTGCGGGTCGCCTGCCGGCGGCCGAACGAAGCCGGGTTCGTGCGCCCCTATGGCGAGGTCGGACAGGTGGAGCCGGTCCAATGCAATATCCGAGACGACGCCTCGGTTGCGGCGGCAATCGACGGCGCGGAGGTGGTGATCAACTGCGTCGGCATCCTATATCAGTCGGGAAATCAAAAATTCGACGCTGTGCAGGCGGAAGGACCGGCGCGGGTCGCCAAGGCGGCTGCTGCAGCCGGTGCGACGCGGTTTGTGCACATATCGGCTATTGGCGCGAATGCGGAGTCCGAGTCGGCGTATCAGCGCTCTAAGGCTGCGGGAGAGACGGGCGCGCTTGAGGCGTTTCCCGAGGCGGTGATCCTGCGTCCGTCCATCATTTTCGGAACCGAGGACCAGTTCTTCAATCGATTCGCGGCGATGGCGAAGATCGCTCCGGCGATCCCGCTGGTCGGCGCCGACACGCGGTTTCAACCGGTCTATGTGGATGATGTCGCGGCGGCGGCGGAAAAGGCGGCGCTGGGCGAGGCGGAACCGGGCGCGATTTACGAGCTCGGCGGGCCCGATGCGCATTCCTTCCGCGATCTGATGAAGATCATGCTGAAATCGATCCGACGGCGCCGGATGCTGTTGTCGTTGCCGTTCTCGGTTGCGGCGCTGCAGGCGTCGCTGATGCAGCTGCCCGCGATTTTCGGTATTCCGCCCCTGCTGACCGTAGATCAGGTTAAATCGCTTAAAGTGGACAATGTCGTCGGCGATGGGGCGAAGACGCTGGTCGATCTGGGGATTGAGCCAGCATCGATCGAGGCGATCATCGACGACTACCTCAAGATCTATCGACCGCAGGGCCAGTACGAGGATCTGGCGGATGGGTGAGCGTCACCCATATGCGATCGACAGCAAGACGACGCCCAGAATCATCCGATAGATCACGAAGGGCGTCAGGGACCATCCCTTCAGCATGCGCATCAACAGGGCCAGCGCCGCCAGCGCGGCGAAGAAGGCGAGACCTGCGGCGAATGCGGCGTCGAGGCCTAGCGCGACATCCTGCTCAGCCAACTGGATCGTGGCGACGGTTCCCGCCGCCAGAATGGCGGGAATCGACATCAGCATCGCCAGTTTTGCGGCGTCGACGCGCTGAAAGCCCAGCGCGCGCGCCGCGGTGATCGTGATCCCAGACCGGCTGGTGCCGGGGATCAGCGCCAGCGCCTGCGCCAGCCCCATCAGCGCCGCGTCGCGCCAACTCCAGCCTTCCGCCGTGCGCGACATCGGGCCCCAGCGGTCGGCGGCGTAGAGCGCGAGGCCCCAGATCAGCGTCGTCCAGCCGATCACCTCTACCGAGCGTAGCGCATCGGTCGCATCCAGCGCCACCAGCGCGACGCCGAAGACCATCACCGGTATGGTCGCAAGGACCAGTAAAAGCGCGAGCTTCGCCTCCGCCGTGCGGATTCTGCCAGTGACCAGGTGAACGCCGCCGAGAATCGCCATCGCGACGTCTCGCCGGAAATAGAGCACCACCGCGCAAAGCGTCCCCACATGGGTCGCCGCATCGACCAGAAGCCCCTGATCCGGCTCTCCGATCACCATCGGCGTTAGCACCAGATGCCCTGATGAGCTGACCGGCAGGAATTCCGTGATCCCCTGCACCAGCGCCAGCACGATGAGTTGCAGCATACTCATGCGCCGGGTCGCCCCGGCCGTTGCAAATGCTGATCGCGCATATCCGTCTGAACCCGCTCCGCCTCTTATGCGCAGACAGTAGTCGCCGCATGAGGCGGTGTTTAGGCCGATTTTAAGTCAATATCTATGACGCAAATCCGCCGGGAGTCGGCTGAAAGTTTGCGGCGCGACAAAAATTCCCTATTATGGGTCAGAAGCTCTGACTTTAATTCGACGGTTTGATGCTATATTCATCGTCGCCACAGGAATTGTCCGGTCGGAACCGGTGATCCGCATCAGGCGGAGCAGACGAGGGTCGCGCCCAATTACTCGGCGCGGCGAAAAATCTTTGGCCGGCGTCTGGGCCGAAATCTTGGGAAGTTTCGTATGCCGCAGAAAATGCTGAAATTTGTTTCGGTTGAGCGACAGATGCCGAGCAAGCGCGACGCCGGGGAGCGGCGCGAGGATTTCGGAGAGATCTACCGCGAATACGCGAAAGCGAAGGCTGAGGAGCAGTCTTCTCGCTGTTCGCAATGCGGCGTGCCCTTTTGCCAGTCGCATTGTCCGCTGCACAACAATATTCCCGACTGGCTGAAGCTGACCGCCGAGGACCGTCTGGAAGAGGCCTATCAGATCAGTCAGGCGACCAACACATTTCCGGAGATTTGCGGCCGGATCTGCCCGCAGGATCGTCTTTGCGAGGGTAATTGCGTCATCGAGCAATCCGGCCACGGCACGGTCACCATCGGCGCGGTGGAGAAATACATCACCGACGCGGCGTGGGAGAATGGCTGGGTCAAACCCGCAATGCCCGCGGTGGAGCGGCCAGAGAAGGTCGCCATCATCGGCGCCGGGCCCGGTGGACTGGCGGCGGCGGACGCCCTGCGTCGCGCGGGCGTTCAGGTGACGGTCTATGACCGCTATGACCGGTCCGGCGGGCTGCTGGTCTACGGCATTCCCGGCTTCAAGCTGGAGAAGGATGTGGTCGAGCGGCGCAACAAGCAGCTGGAGGAGGGCGGCGTCAGGTTCGTTCTCAACTGCGATGTGGGCGTCGACAAAAGCTTTTCCGAGATTCAGGCGAACCATGACGCGATCCTGATCGCGACCGGCGTCTATAAGTCGCGCGAACTTGGCGGACCGGGCTCCGGCCTCGCCGGAATCGTCCGCGCCATCGACTATCTGACCGCTTCGAACCGCAAGAGTTTTGGAGACGACGTGCCGGAGTTCGACTCGGGTGAATTGAACGCCGATGGAAAGAACGTCGTGGTGATCGGCGGCGGCGACACCGCCATGGACTGCGTGCGCACCGCCGTTCGGCAGGGTGCCAAATCGGTGAAATGCCTCTATCGCCGCGACAAGACCAACATGCCGGGTTCGATGCGCGAAGTGAAGAACGCCGAGGAGGAGGGCGTCGAATTCGTCTGGCTCTCCGCCCCCAAGGGCTTCACCGGCGACAAGATCGTCGATGGCGTGAAGGCGATCCATATGCGCCTCGGCCCGCCAGACGCTAGTGGCCGTCAGGCGCCGGAAGAGATCTCGGGGTCGGAGGAGACGATTCCCTGCGATCTGGCGATCAAGGCGTTGGGCTTCTCTCCCGAAGATATCCTGAAGCTCTGGGGCGTCGACGGGCTGGAAGTGACCCGCTGGGGCACGATCAAAGCCGATTTCCGCACCAAGCGCACCTCGCTGCCGGGCGTCTACGCGGTGGGCGACATCGTGCGCGGGGCGTCGCTCGTGGTCTGGGCGATCCGCGACGGGCGCGAAGCGGCCGAGGCGATCATCGCCGAGCTGGATGAGAAGTCTGCAGCCAAGGTCGCGGCGGAGTAAGCCATGTCTGAGCCGCGCACCGGACGCTGCCTTTGCGGCGCCGTCACCTTCAAAGCGATGGGCGTGAAGACGGATCACGCGGTCTGCCACTGCGCCATGTGCCGGCGCTGGGCGGGCTCGCCGCTGATGGCCGCGCATGTGGAGAACGTCGAATTCGAGGGCGAAGAGAATATCGGCGTCTATGTCTCCTCCGACTGGGCCGAGCGCGGGTTCTGCAAGGCCTGCGGAACCAGCCTCTTCTACCGGCTTCGCGAAGGCGGCGAGACGCATGTCTCGATCGGCGCCTTCGATGACCAGAGAGATTTTAAACTCGTCAGCGAAATTTTCGTCGACGCGAAACCCGGCGGCTACGTCTTCGCCGGAGACCTGAAACAGATGACCGAGGCGGATGTTCTGGCGCTTTATGCGCCGCCCGCCGATCAGGGAGAGTAATCGGATGACCAAGTTTGACGCCGAATGGGCCAAAGATCACGACAACGCCCGCAAGGCGCTGGCCGAGACCGGCATGTATCGCGAGGAGGAGGAGCATTCCTCCTGCGGCGTCGGTCTCGTGGTCTCGCTGGATGGCGAGAAGCGGCGCGACGTGGTTGAGGCCGGGATCACCGCGCTGAAGGCGATCTGGCATCGCGGCGCTGTGGATGCGGACGGCATGACCGGCGACGGCGCCGGCATCCATGTTCAAATTCCCGACGCATTCTTCCAGGATCAGATTCGCCGCACCGGCCATGAGCCCAGCGACCGTCAGATCGCGGTCGGCATGGTGTTTCTGCCCCGCACCGATTTCGGCGCGCAGGAAACCTGCCGCACTATCGTCGAGTCCGAAGTCTTGCGAATGGGCCACTACATCTATGGCTGGCGTCAGGTTCCGGTGAACATCTCGGTTCTGGGCGAAAAGGCGAACGCGACCCGGCCCGAGATCGAGCAGATCATCATCGCCAATGACAAGGATCTCGACGAGGAAGACTTCGAGCGCGAGCTCTATGTCATTCGCCGCCGCGTGGAAAAGGCGGTGGCGGCGGCGCAGGTGTCGGGCTTCTATGTCTGTTCGCTCAGCTGTCGCTCTGTGATCTACAAGGGCATGATGCTGGCCGAGCAGGTGGCGGAGTTCTATCCCGACCTCAAGGATGAGCGTTTCGTCTCCGCCTTCGCGATCTATCACCAGCGCTACTCGACCAACACCTTCCCGCAATGGTGGCTGGCGCAGCCTTTCCGCATGCTGGCCCACAATGGCGAGATCAACACGCTGAAGGGCAACCTGAACTGGATGAAGAGCCACGAGATCCGCCTCGCATCCAATTTTCTCGGGGAACTGGCCGAAGACATCAAGCCGATCGTGGCGCAGGGGTCGTCGGATTCGGCGGCGCTCGATTCAGTTTTCGAAGTGATGGTTCGCGCCGGGCGCAACGCGCCTGCCGCCAAATCGCTGCTGGTTCCGGAAGCCTGGTCCAATTTCTCGACTGTGATGCCGGATGCGCGCCGGGCGATGTACGCCTACTCCAATTCGGTCATGGAGCCATGGGACGGCCCGGCGGCGCTGGCCGCCACGGATGGGCGCTGGGTGATCGCCGGGCTCGACCGCAATGGCCTCAGGCCGATGCGCTATGTGGTCACTGGCGACGGGTTGGTGATCGCGGGCTCCGAGGCGGGCATGGTTCCGGTTGAAGAGATGACCGTGCTGGAGAAGGGCGCGCTTGGCCCCGGCCAGATGCTGGCCGTGGACATGCAGGAGAAGAAGCTGTTCCACGACGCCGAGATCAAGGATCAGTTGTCGAATGCCCGTCCCTACGCCGACTGGGCCGCGAAGATCACGGATCTTACCGATGCGGTGGCGGGCGGCGCGGAGCCGCGCATGTTCGAAGGTGAGAGTCTGCGCCGCCGCCAGATCGCGGCGGGCTACTCGATCGAGGAGCTCGAAGCGATCCTGCACCCGATGGCCGAGGACGCGAAAGAGGCGATCGGCTCGATGGGCGACGACACGCCGCCCGCGGTGCTTTCCGAGCGGTACCGCCCGCTCAGCCATTTCTTCCGGCAGAATTTCAGCCAGGTCACCAATCCGCCGATCGATTCGTTGCGTGAGCAGCGGGTGATGAGCCTGCAGACCCGGTTCGGCAATCTGAAGAACGTGCTGGACGAGGATTCGAGCCAGACCGAGATTTTCACGATCAAGAGCCCTGTCGTCTCCAACGCACAGTTCGAGGCGATGCGCGAGGCGTTCAAGGACAGCTATCGCGAGATCGACTGCCTGTTCCCGTCCGATGGTTCGGCCAATGCACTGCGCCTAGGGCTGGAGCGCATTCGCGCCAAGGCGGAGGAAGCAGTGCGGGCTGGCGTCGGGCACGTTATCCTGACTGACGAGCGAGCCGATGCCGAGAACGTCGCCATGCCAATGATCCTGGCGACGTCCGCGGTGCATTCCTGGCTGACCAAGCAGGGTCTCAGAACGTTCTGCTCGATCAATGTGCGCTCGGCCGAGTGCATCGATCCACACTATTTCGCGGTGCTGATCGGCTGCGGCGCGACCACCGTCAACGCCTATCTGGCGCAGGACAGCCTCGCCGACCGTGTGGCGCGCGGGCTTCTGGGCGAGATCAGCCTTGAGACCGCGGTCGAACGCTACCGCGAGGCGGTGGGCCAAGGCCTCTTGAAGATCATGTCCAAGATGGGCATTTCGGTGATCGCCTCATATCGGGGCGGCATGAATTTCGAGGCGGTGGGGCTATCGCGCTCCGTCGTGGCGGAGTTCTTCCCCGGCATGCAAAGCCGCATCTCGGGCATCGGTATCGCAGGGCTTCAGAAAAAGGCTCTCGGCATTCACACCAAGGCGTTCCAGTCGAGCGCGGATGTCCTGCCGATCGGCGGCGTCTACAAGTTCCGACGCGGTGGAGAGACTCACGCCTGGCACGCCACGCTTTTGCATCAGATGCAAAAGGCGTGCGACACCGGTTCATATCAGGCGTGGAAGCAGTATTCCGACGGTATGGCGCAGCAGCCGCCGATCCACCTGCGCGACCTTCTGGACTTCAAGCCGATGGGCGAAGCCATCTCGGTGGATGAGGTCGAATCGATCACCTCGATCCGCAAGCGCTTCGTCACACCGGGCATGTCGCTGGGCGCGCTGAGCCCGGAGGCGCACAAGACGCTGAACGTGGCGATGAACCGGATCGGCGCCAAGTCGGATTCCGGCGAGGGCGGCGAGAACCCGAAGCACTTCCATCCTGAGCCAAATGGCGACAATCCATCGGCGAAAATCAAGCAGGTCGCCTCCGGTCGCTTCGGCGTCACCGCCGAGTATCTGAACCATTGCGCTGAGCTTGAGATCAAGGTCGCGCAGGGCGCCAAGCCCGGCGAGGGCGGCCAGCTGCCGGGCTTCAAGGTTACCGAGATGATCGCCAAGCTGCGGCACTCGACGCCGGGCGTGACGCTGATCAGTCCGCCGCCGCATCACGACATCTACTCGATCGAGGATCTGGCGCAGCTGATCTACGATCTGAAGCAGATCAATCCGCGGGCCAAGGTTTGCGTGAAGCTGGTGGCGTCTTCGGGCGTCGGCACGATCGCGGCCGGCGTCGCCAAGGCCAAGGCTGATGTGATCCTGATCTCGGGCCACAATGGCGGCACGGGCGCCTCGCCCCAGACCTCGATCAAGCATGCTGGCCTGCCTTGGGAAATGGGACTGACCGAATCCCATCAAGTGCTCAGCCTCAACAATCTGCGGGAGCGGGTGGTGCTGCGGACTGATGGCGGGCTGCGCACGGGGCGCGATTTCGTGATCGCCGCGATGATGGGCGCCGAGGAATACGGAGTCGGCACCGCCGCGCTGGTGGCGATGGGCTGCATCATGGTGCGCCAGTGCCAGTCCAACACCTGCCCCGTGGGGGTTTGCGTTCAGGATCCAGAGCTGCGCAAGAAGTTCACCGGCAATGCGGACAAGGTGGTCAATCTCTTCACCTTCATCGCGCAGGAAATCCGCGAGATCCTCGCCTCGATCGGCGCGCGGAGCCTTGAAGAGATCATCGGCCGCGCCGATCTTCTGGCGCAGGTCAGCCGCGGCGCCGCGCATCTGGACGACCTCGATCTCAACCCGATGCTGGTCCGGGTCGATGAGGGGCTGGAGATCGGCTATCCGCTGAACAAGCCCCGCAACGAGGTGCCGGACACGCTGGACGCGCAGATCGTCAATGACGCGCAGCCCTTCTTCAAGGACGGGGAGAAAATGCAGCTCTCCTACACCGTCCAGAACACGCTGCGCACCATCGGCACGCGGGTGTCGAGCCATATCGTGCAGCGTTTCCAGATGCGGAACTCGCTGCAGCCCGACCATCTGACGGTCAAGCTGACCGGCTCGGCCGGGCAGTCGCTGGGCGCTTTCGCGGCGCCGGGCCTGAAGCTGGAGGTCTATGGCGACGCCAACGATTATGTGGGCAAGGGCCTTTCGGGCGGCCAGATCGTCGTGCGCCCCGCGCTCGGCTCTCCGCTGACGCCGCATGAGAACACGATCATAGGCAACACCGTTCTCTACGGCGCGACAGATGGCAAGCTGTTCGCCAACGGCAAGGCGGGTGAGCGGTTCTGCGTGCGTAACTCCGGCGCCAAGGTGGTGGTCGAGGGCTGTGGGTCGAATGGTTGCGAGTACATGACCGGCGGCACGACCGTTATTCTCGGCTCGGTCGGCGACAATTTCGGCGCCGGCATGACCGGCGGCATGGCCTTCGTCTATGACGAGGACGGCCTGTTCGAGCGGCGGATCAACGCCGATACGCTGGTCTGGAACCGCCTCGCCTCAGCCCATTGGGAGGGCGAGTTGAAGAGCATGATCGAGGAGCATGCGCTTGAGACCGCCAGCCCTCGCGCGCTGGAGATCCTGCGCAATTGGGAGGATGAGCGACCCAAATTCTGGCAGGTTTGTCCGAAAGAAATGCTCAGCCGGATCCCGCATCCCCTGTCGGACGAGGCGGCGGCGCAGACGGCGTAGCTGATTTCCGGGGGGCGTGATGGCGAAGCGTCGGCGAAAAAGCTCGGCGCGAAGCGGTCGCGGCCCTATCGGCCGTCTTTTCCGATGGGCGTTCAAGTGGCTGTTCCGTCTGGCGGCGGTCGCGATGCTGCTGGTCGTCACATATCGCTATGTGAACCCGCCGATCACTTGGTTCATTCTGACCGAATGGGTGCGGCTGGGGGAAATCGAGCAGGACTGGAAAAGCCTCGATGAGATCTCGCCCCATCTCGCGCGCGCCGTCGTCGCTGGGGAGGATGCGCGGTTCTGCGGCCATTACGGGCTGGATTTCACCGAGCTCGGAAAAGCGATCGAAGCGGGTGGAAAGCGCGGCGCCTCCACGATCAGCCAGCAGACCGCCAAGAACGTGTTCCTCTGGCATGGCCGCAGCTTTGTCAGAAAAGGGCTGGAGCTGGGCTTCACCGGCGCAATCGAATTCGTTTGGGGCAAACAGCGCATTGTCGAGGTCTATCTGAACGTCGCCGAAATGGGCGAGGGCGTGTTCGGGGCGGAGGCCGCCGCGCAGCACTATTTCGGCGTTCCCGCGGCGGAGCTGAACCGTTCGCAGGCGGCACGGATCGCCGCGATCCTGCCAAGCCCGAAGAAGCGCAGCGCCTCCAGCCCCAGCGGCTATGTGTGGGAACGCGCGGGCCAGATCGCGGGCGGGGCGGAGACGATCGAGGCCGAAGACCGGGATCGGTGCTTTTTGACCTATTGATCGCCGCCCTAACGACGAATGCTCGCCGCAATCGGTGTCTATCCCCTCGGAAAGCAGGGGATGAAAACATATGATCACGCGCCGGCGATTTCTGACCTCTTTCGCAGGGCCTCTCGCGGCGGGCCTGGCTTCTGGCGCTTATGCGCTGGCGATTGAGCCGGGCTGGCGATTGCGCACTGTCACCCATCGATTGCGGCCCGTTGGCTGGCCGGATGGCTTGCGGATGAGGATTGCGGCGCTGGCCGATCCGCATATGGGAGAGCCGCACATGCCGCTTTCCCGGCTGGAGCGGGTGGTGGAGAGAACCAATGCGCTGGCGCCGGACCTGACCGTGATTCTCGGCGATCTGGAGGCCGGCCACCAATTTGTCTCCCGGCCTGTTCCTATGCGCGACGCCGCCAAAGTTGTGGCGCAGTTGCGCGCTCCTCTCGGGGTCTGGTCAATCCTAGGCAATCACGACTGGTGGCATGACGACGCGGCGCAGAGGGCGGGCAGGGGGCCGACGCACATTGGCCGCGAGCTAGAACGGGCGGGTCTGCCGGTGTTGGAAAACGACTCCGTGCGCATGACCGCGCCTTCCGGCGCGCCGTTCTGGCTGGCGGGTCTCGGTGACCAGCTGGCGTTCCCGCATAAGGGATTCCGGGGCGTGGACGACATGCCGGCGACGTTGGCCCAAATCACCGACGACGCGCCCGCGATCCTTCTGGCGCATGAGCCGGACATCTTTCCGGAGGTTCCGAGCCGGTTCGCTTTGACGCTGTCAGGCCATACCCATGGCGGTCAGGTGAATCTGCTGGGCTGGCGGCCCATCGTCCCGTCCCGCTTTGGCGATCGATACGCCTGGGGTCATGTGCGAGAGCGGGGGCGCGATCTGATCGTTTCGGGCGGGCTGGGGTGCTCGATACTGCCGGTTCGCTTTGGCGTTCCGCCCGAGATCACCGTGATTGAGCTGGGATGACGTTCGGGACGCCCGATGAGTGGTTGCAAAGCGGCGCGGAGGGCGGCATCTATCGCTCCTCAAGTTCACTATCCGGTTCGGTTATGCGTCGTCTTTATCACCTTCCCCTCTCGCCCTTTTGTCGAAAGATCCGCCTCACCCTCGCCGAAAAGGGGATCGAGGTCGCTCTGATCGAGGAAAAGGTGTGGGAGCGCCCGATTGATTTCCTGCGCCTCAACCCCGCCTGTGCGGTGCCGGTTTATGTCGACCGGGACGGGCGGCCGATCGCGGATTCATCGGCGATCTTCGAGTATCTGGAGGAGACCGGGCCGGAGCCTCGCCTGCTGCCCGCCGATCCGGTGGAGCGGGCCGAGGCGCGTCGCCTGATCGCCTGGTTCGACGACAAGTTCCATCAGGAGGTCACCGCCAATCTGGTCTATGAGCGGGTGAACAAGCGCTTGCGCGGCGCGGGCTATCCTGACAGCGCCAAGGTCAAGGCTGGCACCAAGAACATCAAGATTCACCTCGACTATGTCGGATGGCTGACCGAAACGCGGAACTGGCTGGCGGGCGACAATCTGACCATCGCCGACTTCGCGGCGGCCGCGCATCTCTCATGCCTCGACTACTGCGGCGATGTGCCATGGGACCATAATGAGCACGCGAAACACTGGTATGCGCGCGTTAAATCCCGCCCTGCCTTCAGAACCTTGCTGCAGGACCGGCTTCCAGGTTTTCCTCCGCCGGCTTCCTACGCCGATCTCGATTTCTGAAAACCGCTCGCACGTATCCCGGTTTGCGTTAGGCTGCGTGGGATGACGCGGACCGACTCAATTCTTCGCCGGATGCCGGATGAGACGTCGCCAATGCAGATGCTTGGCGATGCGCTCGCGACGCACGCCTTTGATGTAGGCTTCGCCGATATCGGCGTCTGCGCGCCGGGCGATGTGGCCGAGGCGGGCGCAAAGCTACGCCACTGGGTTGACGAGGGGCGCCATGGCGACATGGCGTGGATGGCCGACCGGATCAATTGGCGCGCCGATCCGACCTCGCTTTGGCCCGAAGCGAAATCCGTCATCATGCTGGCGGAAAACTACGCGCCTGCGGAAGACCCATTGAAGCTGCTTGATTTGCCAGAGCGCGGGTCGATTTCCGTCTACGCCCGCAATCGCGACTACCATGACGTGGTTAAGAAAAGGCTGAAGCGGCTGGGGCGCTGGTTGATCGAAGAAGCGGCGCGTCGGGGCGAGACGGCGGAGATCAAGGTGTTCGTCGACACCGCGCCGGTGATGGAGAAGCCGCTCGCGGAGGCGGCGGGGCTCGGCTGGCGGGGCAAGCACACCAATTTGGTCAGCCGGAAACTCGGATCTTGGTTCTTTCTGGGGGCCATCTTCACGACTCTGGACTTGCCGAAATTCACTGCGGAGAGGGATCATTGCGGCACCTGCCGGCGTTGCCTCGACATCTGCCCGACGGCCGCGTTCCCAGCGCCTTATCAGCTGGATGCCGAACGCTGCATTTCCTACCTGACGATCGAGCTGAAGGGGCCGATCCCACGAGAGATGCGGCCGCTGATGGGCAACCGGATCTACGGCTGCGACGATTGTCTGGCAGTCTGCCCATGGAACCGGTTCGCACGGGCCGCGCAGGAACACGCCTACTGGTCGCGGGTCGAACTCAGCCGACCGATGCTGACTCATCTCGCCGGGCTGGACGATGTCGGGTTTAGGGCGGTGTTCTCGGGCTCCCCGATCAAGCGGATCGGCCGCGACCGATTCTTGCGCAACGTATTGACCGCCATAGGAAATTCACGAGATCTAGGGCTGGCTCGGGCGGCGATGGCGCGGTTGGATGACGCCTCTCCGCTGGTGCGTGGCGCGGCGATCTGGGCGCTGTCGCGCCTCTTGTCCTACGTCGAGTTGAAGGCGATGGCGACTGAGGATGTGGACCCGGCGGTGGCCGAAGAATGGCGGCTGAGTCTGGCCGAATGCGCCGCGCGCGAGGCGGCCTAGGCGCTACTCGGTCGCTATCTTCTCAAGGCTCATGCGCGCCATGCCGCCGCTGGCGCCGTCCGGGTCGAGGCGGATCGCCTCCATCCAGGTATCCTTCGCAGCGTCGGTCTGGCCCATCTCCGCCTGCGCGGCCCCCAATTCGAACCAACCTGCGGCGAGTTTCGGATTCGCCTTGATCGCCGCCTCGGCGTCGGTCTTCGCCTGGTCCAGATCACCAAGCCGACGGCGCGCCGCCGCCCGCAGCGCCAGTCTTTGCGCGTTATCCGGCTCAATCGCCAGAGAGGAGTTCAGATCGATCAGCGCCGCGTTCCAATCCTCATCCGCCGCGGCCAGCAGCGCGCGAATCTCCAGCAGCGCCGCGTTCCGGGGCGCGAGAGTAAGCGCCTGATTGATCGAAACATTGGCCGCGTCGAGCTGGCCGGATTCGCGCCACAACTCGGCGGCTTGCCCCAGCACTTCGCCTCGGGCCTGATCGGGCAGAGCGCCGTGGCGGGCCAACTCGTCCAGCTTCTGCGCGGCGCTGGCGGTCGCGCCCATCGCGTCCAGTGCGGCCGCCTCGCAATGCAGCGCCGCGTCTCCTCCGCCGAACCGCTCCCACCGCGCGGCTTCCTCCCGCGCGCGCTCCGGCGATTGCTGGACCAGCGCAAGGCAATCCTCATATGTGCGCACCTCTTGCGCCTCGACCGACAGCGTCAGGGCGATAAACGCGAGAAGGGCGGGGATTGATGCTCGCATCCTGGGCTGCTCCGTCTAAGCTGCGTCTCTGATCGGATGATGGCAGGTTTGCGCGGCGAGTGCGGCGAGAAAATGAAGATGAGGGCGATTTGACCGGCGTTTTATTGAGTTTCGGCCATGGATATTCTGCGGCCGCGCTGGCGCGGCGGCTGATCCCGGCGGGCTGGCGGGTACTTGGGACGACGCGCAAGCCCGAGAAAATGGAGGCGATCGCAGCCACCGGCGTCGAGCCGCTGCAATGGCCGTTGGACGATCCCGCGGCCGCGCTGGATCAGGCCACGCATCTGTTGATCTCCACCGTGCCGGGCGAGGAAGGCGATCCCGTTCTCGCCGCGTGCCGCGACGCCATCGCCGCCGGAGCGGAACGGTTCCAGTGGGTCGGGTATCTGTCCACCACCGGCGTCTATGGCGACCGGCAAGGCGGCTGGGTGACGGAGGAGGACGCTCTGACCCCGGCGACAAGGCGCGGTGAGATGCGCGTGGCGGCCGAGGCCGAATGGCGCGCGCTTCACTCAGCGCATGGCCTGCCGCTGCAAATCTTTCGCCTCGCGGGCATCTATGGTCCGGGGCGCGGGCCGTTCGCCAAGGTGCGGGCGGGGACCGCCCGGCGGATCGTAAAGCCGGGACAGGTGTTCAGCCGCATCCATGTGGAGGATATCGCGCGTGTGCTGAAGGCCTCGATCAGCCATCCCAATTCAGGCGCGGTCTATAATGTCTGCGACGATGACCCTGCCCCACCCGAGGACGTGATCGCGCACGCCGCAGAGTTGCTCGGCCTGCCGGTCCCGCCCGCGATCCCGATTGAGGACGCGGATATGAGCCCGATGGCGCGCAGTTTTTACGCGGAATCGAAGCGAGTCTCGAACGCGCGGATCAAGCGGGAGCTGGGCGTTGAGCTTCGCTATCCCGACTATCGGTCCGGGCTGCGGGCGTTGCTGGATGAGGAGAGCGGCGCGGCAGTTTAAGACCCTGGCCCGCCTCCGCCCGTTGATCCCGACGACTGCAGCGCCGCGCGTTGCTGAGCCGCCGTTTGCGCGGCCGCCGCCGCTTGATCCGTCGCCGCGATCGCGCCGCCGCCCTCTTCCTTGTCGTCGCCACTGGCGGCCCCCGAATCGACGAAGACGCGCGGCGTGGAGAACTCGATGCCATTGTCGACAAAGGCTTGCTTGATCTTGGTGTAGGCGTCACGGCGGATCAGGAACTGCTCGCCTGGCTTGGACATGAACTTCACGCCGATCACAAAGCCCAGGTCGTCAACCCGGACCACGCCCTGCGATTTGACCGGCGCGATGAAATGGTGGCCGTATTGCTCGTTCGCGAGCATGCCCTGGCCGACCTCCTTGATCAGTTTGCGCACTTTCTCGACATCCGTGTCGTGCGGGACGTGCAGTTCGAACTTAATCTTCACCCAATCGCGGCTGTGATTCTGGATCGTGCCGAGGTCGCCAAACGGAATGGTGTAGAGCGGCCCCCGGTGGTGGCGCAGGACGACGGAGCGGAGCGAAATTTTCTCAACCACGCCCTTGCCCGGACCCGCGGTGATGTATTCGCCCGTCCGAAACGCGTCTTCATAGAGATAGAGCGCGCCCGAGATCACATCCTTGACCATCTGCTGCGCGCCGAACCCGACTGCGAGGCCAATGACGCCTGCGCCCGCCAGAAGCGGCCCGATGGCGATGCCCATGGCCGAAAGCGCGGTCATGATCGCGACCGTCCAGATCACCGTCATGGCGACCATGCGGATCACCGGCAGAACGGTCTCCATGCGGGACCCCTGCTTGCCGAATCCTTCGCCGCTGGCGTCCTCTTCCTCTTCATCCTTTTGCGGACTTTTCATGTCGATCAGCGCCGCGACGCCTTGCCAGACTGACCAGCCAACGATCATGACGGCCATGGCGCTGACCAGAGAGGGGATCATTTTTCCGGCGAAGCCTTCGCCAGAGCGCGTGAACGGGTCGATATTCCAGGCCAATAGGACCAGGGCGGTAGCGCCTATTAGGACAGCGCCATGGCCCAAGGCCTTCAGCGCGCTCGCCATGCCGATCCTGTCCGCGACATTCGATTCCCAGGCGAAATCGATCGGCGCCGGCTCGGCCGGAGGTTCGAGGCCTTCAGCCTCCGCTTTGGCGACCGCCTCCTCATGGGCCGCTTTCGCGCTCCGCGCCGTCTCGGCCGCCTCATCGCGGGCGGCTTCCCTCGCCTCGTCGTCTGCGTCGCGGATACGATCCATCCACTCGCCAAACAGCGAGTCGCAGGCGCCGATCAGGAACGGCGCGAAAATCAGAATGAGGAAAGAATAGCTGGAGGATTGGGTCGCGCCGCCGCCGCCATCCGAGGCCAGAGAGGCCGATACCCGCGTCGCGTTGTTGATCAACGAAAACATCGCATAGATCACGTGCCAACCGCCGGCGAACAACACGACGCCTTTGCTGAGCGAACCGTCGCTGTGCTGGAACGTGTCACGGATCATCTGCGCCACAGGCCGCCGGATCGCGAAGAAGTAGGAAAACACCGTGACCAGAAGGACCACCGAGCCGAATATGACCACCAGCTTGGCGGACGGACCCGCCTGGACGACCGTGGCGACAAACCCGGTAGTAGAGGTGACTGCGGCCAGGATCGTCAAAATCACATAGTTTGCGCGGCGGATGAACGCGCCATCCTCATCCGAGAGCGGAACCATGCGCCGCCGGGCGTCCTGTGAGCCCGAGAGGAATTCGAGAATGTTGAAATAGACGCGGGCGCTGAAGATCGCCCAACCCAGCGGGCTACCGAATTCGCCGACGGTCGGATCCTTGGGCAGGGCGATATTGGCACCGATGCGCACGAAAATGTAGAACAGCAGCAGGGCGAACGCCCGTCCTGCCAGCCAGCGAAGCGCGGTTTTCAGGCGCACCGAGAACAGCGCATTGGGGTCGGCGTCCGGTCCGGGCCGGAACCACGGCATGGCCAGGACCATTACTCCGCGTTCCAGGGCGTAGGCGACGATCAGGACCAGAACGAGCGTCAGAAGCGCCATCGCTCCACCGCCATCGGTCGCCGCCTGCAACGCGGCCCACCAGCGGTCGGTCGAGGCGGGAAGATCGGGCGCGGCTTCGACCGCCGCGCGAAGATTCGCCTCGACCGACGCCGCCGCACTCGCGTCGTCAGCCGCTGCGGTCGTGATATCAAGTGCGGCGCCTGAAAGGTCCAGCGCCTCCAGCACGTCGTCGCGTGTCGCGGGATCCATATCCGCAGGCAGGGTGATTGTGATGGCGCCGTCGGCCATGGGTCGATCCTTCGTTCTTTTCCAGACGGCCGGATTGCGCGATCCGGCTCAAACCATTTCCGGTTGTTATAGCGTCAATTGATGGCGCCGGTCACTTCTTCGATCGCGGTCTTGATGATTTCGATCTCGCGCTGTTCTGAAAACCGGTGATCCGCACCCTTCACAAGCTGCAATCGCGCGTCCGGCGAGTCCATATGCGCCAGCAGACGCAACGCCACCTCGGGCTTGACGTCGATATCCTCGGTTCCCTGTAACAGGCGGACTGGGAACGGCAGTGAAAGCGGCTCTCGCAGCACCAGATTATCGCGGCCATCCTCGATCAGGCGGCGGGTGATGACGTATGGCTCGTCAGAGTAATCCGAGGGCAGCTCCACCCGGCCGCGCTCAGCCAGCTCCGTCTTTTGGGCGTCCGTGAAGTCGGCCCACATCGAATCCTCGGTGAAGTCCGGCGCCGCTGCGATCCCGATCAGCGCGGCGACCTTATTCGGCATGCGCCTGGCCAGCAGCAGCGAGACCCAGCCGCCCATGGAGGAGCCAACCAGGATCTGCGGCCCTGTCGTCAGCTGGCCGACCGCGTCCATCGCGTCCAATGCCCAGTCGCCGATGGAGCCGTCCAGAAATTCGCCGGAGCTTTTGCCGTGCCCGGTGTAATCGAAGCGTAGAAAGGTCCGCCCGCCGGCCTTCGCCCATTCCTCCAGCGCTAGCGCCTTGGTTCCGTCCATGTCCGAGCGGAAACCGCCAAGAAAAACCACGCCGGGCGCATTCGCGCCCTCGCCGCGACCTTCGGTTCTGTGATAGGCGAGTTTTCGGCCATCCGGCAGAACCAGTTCGGAGGGCGGTGCGGAATCTGGGGTGGCGCCGAGGGTCATGTCGAATAGGCCTCTTTCCTCGAATGGCGGGACGACCGACCCTAGCGCGGCTGGGGGCGGGCGCAACACCGATACGCGCGCAGGCGCCAGCGGCGGCGTAAAACCGGCGCCGAAGCGTCCCGCGGCGACGATCCTGCAGGTGGTTCCCCGGCTGAATCTGGGCGGTGTGGAGCGCGGCGCGATTGAAATGGCGGAGGCCATCGTCAAGGCGGGCGGCCGCGCGTTGATCGCGTCGGAAGGGGGGCGGCTGGAACGGAGTCTCGCGTCGGTTGGTGGCGAGTTGGTCCATCTGCAGATGGCCAGCAAGAAGCCTTGGACGATCTGGCGCAACGCGGCGAAGCTTGAACAGGTCGTGGCGGAATATGACGTCGACCTGATCCATGCGCGCAGCCGGGCGCCGGCGTGGTCCGCGTATTTGGCGGCCCAACGCTCGGGCGTTCCCTTCGTCACCACCTATCACGGCGTCTACAACGAGGATTTTCCCGGTAAGCGCCTCTACAACTCGGTGATGGCCAAGGGCGATCCGGTGATCGCGATCTCTCAACATGTGGCCGAGATCGTGCGTTCGCAGCATGGCGTGCCGGATGAGCGGATCGTCATCATTCCTCGCGGCGCCGACACGCGCCAATTCAGCGAAGAAGCGGTGGGTGAACAACGCGTCGTCTCTTTGGCCGAGGCCTGGGACGTTGGAGACGATTCCCGGCCCGTCGTGCTGCTGCCCGGCCGCCTGACCCGGTGGAAAGGTCAGGAGCATGCGATCGAGGCGGCGGCGATCCTGAAGGCGGAGCGCGGCGCCGACGCTTTTCAATTGGTCATGGTGGGCGATGACGGCGGGTCCGGATTTCAGAACAAGCTGATCGACCAGATGCGCGAGGCGAAGGCGCTGGATTGCGTGAAACTGGTCGGTCGCTGCGACGACATGGCGGCGGCCTATCTGATCTCGGCGCTGGTGTTGTCGACCTCCATCGAGCCCGAAGCGTTCGGCCGGGTCGCCGTCGAAGCGCAGGCGATGGGCCGGCCGGTGGTGGCCACCGCCCATGGCGGGTCTTGTGAGACGGTGGCTGAGGGCGAGGGGGGGTGGCTCTATCCGCCCGGCGACGCCGCGGCGCTGGCGGCGGCCATCGGCAAGACGCTGGACCTTGATCCCTCGCAGCGCGCGCATATGGGGCTGGCAGGACGCGCGCGGGCGCATTCCCGCTTCACCGTCCGCCAAATGCAGGAGGCGACGCTGGATGTCTATGAGCGCGCGATGGCGAAGAACTTCAGGCGATAGGGGCGCGTTTGCTGATCTTCCACGAACGGAACATCGAACTCTGAGAGGAGGAGAGGATGCTCGAATTCTACTCCGCCATCTGGCGCGTCACCGGCAAGCGGCAGGTCTTTCTGCTGATCCTTTCCATCGTCGTATCGGCCCTCGCCGCGGTGCCGCTGGACTATCAGAAGAACATCGTCAACGGACTGGGCGGCGCGCTCACCCGCGACGAACTGCTTGTCCTAACGGTGGAGATGGGCGCCTTTATCCTACTGAGTCTCGCGCTGAAATGGCTGGTTGGCTACCGGTCCGGCACGCTCGGCGAATGGGTGATCCAGCGACTCCGGACGGTGATCTGCGAGAACGCCATCGGCCAGCGTGTGAAGGGGGGCGACGGCCCGAAAAAGGGCACGCTGGCGAATATGATCTCAGCCGAGACCGAGGCGATCGGCAAATTCGTCGGCGCGGCGGTGTCCGAGCCGGTCGTACAAATCGGTACGCTGATCAGCGTGGTGGGATATATCGCCGCGACGCAGCCGCGCCTTGGGCTGGTGGTGATCCTGATCGTGGCCCCTCAGGCGATCATCGTTCTGATGACGCAGAAGCGTATCAACGAGCTGGTGGCGGAGCGGGTCAAGGTTCTCCGCCGGTCAATCAACACCATCACGACGGAGGATATCGCCGCCGTGAAGCAATCGGTTCTGGATGATTTCGAAGCGATCTACGTCGCGCGGCGTCGAATCTTTATCTGGAAACTCTCGACCAAGTTCATCCTAAGCGCGCTTAACGGCGTGGGTCTGGTCGTCGTCCTGCTGATCGGCGGCATGCTTGTGCTCGACGGGCGGGGCGATGTGGGCACGGTCGTCGCCGCGACGGCGGGGCTCAGCCGCATCCAACAACCCTGGCGTCTGCTGATCGCGTTCTATCGCAATCTCGCGGCGACGGTCGTGCAATATGAACTTGTGCGTGACGTGCTGCCGAGTGCGGCGGAGGCGAATGCGCGATAGGCCAACCCCTCGCTGGCGCGGAAGGAACGCTCCCATCGATTGATCGGTGTTCGATGCGCTCAACTGAGTATGCTGCTCAACAAGGGACTCATGTAGGATCGAGCTGATGGATAAGGGTGTTCTCCTTCAAGACAGCCTCATCTGGGACGACCACGGCGGTTTCGAGATGCAGCCGGACGCCCCGCTTGATCCGTTGATCGCGCCGTGGCGCGAGGCGGGAGTGGGGCACCTTTCGATCAACGTCGCGTATGACCCGCAGCCCTGGTTCCAGGCGATCCAGAACATCGCGACGCTCCGGCGCCGCATTCCGCTGGAGACTCCATATTGCCAGATTGTCTCCTCTGTCGCTGAGATCGACCAAGTGAGGAGTAAAGGCCGGATAGCGATCACATTTGACATTGAGGGGATGAATGCGCTCAACGGCCTGATCGATCTTGTCGGCGTCTACTATGACCTCGGCGTTCGCCACATGCTTGTCGCCTACAACCGAAACAATCTGGCCGGTTCAGGCTGCCATGATGACGACATCGGGCTCACGGCGTTCGGGCGGCAGGTTATCGATGAGATGAACCGGGTCGGAATGGTGGTGGATTGCTCTCACACTGGCTTCAAGGCGACCATGGCGGCGATGGAGCGTTCAGCCGATCCGGTTGTGTTCTCCCACTCCAATCCGAAGGCCCTCGCCGCGCATGACAGGAACATCACCGATGAACAGATCAGGGCCTGCGCCGAGACCGGCGGCGTCGTCGGCGTGAATGGGGTCAACATTTTCTTGGGGGAGCGCCTGGCGACTCCTGCGTCGGTCGCCCGACACGTCGCGTATGTGGCCGAATTGATCGGTCCGGAACATGTCGGCATCAGCCTGGACTACGCTCCCGAAACTGGAGCGGCGGGCGGCGGAGAGGGCAACGCGGCGATCGCTGAGATTCTGGCGAAGAATCCCGAGTACTGGCCCGAAGGCGCTGGCTACGACGGTGTGATTGATTGTCTTGATGTGCGGCGCTTGCCCGAGGTCACCGAAGAATTGGTCAAAATTGGCCTCAGCGGCGCAGAAATCGTCGGCATTCTGGGGGGGAATTTCAGGCGGATCGCGGAGCGCGTGTGGAAATAACGGAGCGACGCGGGGCGTCCGCCGGCGATTGAAGGCTAAGACGCCTCAGCGTTGAAGCCTGGGGTCGAGGGAGCGATTTTCGCCGAGAGAGCGGCCGTTTCGTATTGCCGCTCCCTCACCCGCGAGCAAAGCTCACTTGCTGATCTTACTGATCTTGGTGCCCTGCAAACCGGTGCCGGCCATCAAGCCCTCCTGCCCAAAGAATATGGGGACGATATCTCCCTGCAGATCATTGGTGCCCATTGAGGAGGACCAACCCTGATCGCCGCCGACGAGCGTCGGTCCGCTGCCGGCTTCCCACCCGTTATTCTCCTGAAAGTAACTCAGCGCGCCGTCATTCATGAACAACATTGCGTAAGAGAATTGCTGCCCGCCAGCCTGAAGGCCGTAAGACACTCCGGCAAGGCTGTAGTAGCCGGTCGTTTGGCCGCCCTGCCGCATGGCGCCTTCACCGTATTGCCCGCCGACCATAAGGCCGCCTTTGGTCACTTTCGGAAACACGAGCATCGCAACAGCTTTTGAGGCGAGCTCCTTGGCCTCCGGAGACCCGGCATAAAGCGATTCCAGAGCCGCATTCACGCCGCTGTCGATTTCGCCGGCCGTTGGCCCGGTTGTCGCCTCCGAGACGCTCTCGCCGACCGACTCGGCGGCCCCTCCAACGGATTCGGCGGCGCTGGAGATGCCTTCCGCGGCTTTATCGAGCAGACCCTCCGCGTTGGCGGGCGCCTGAGCCGTTAGAGCAGCCAGGCAGGCAATTGTTGTGACGAACATTCCACGGTTTGCAGACATCTTCCCTCTCAAGACTTTTTAATTCCGGTTCAGGAATATCTATTAGCCGATGCGCGCCGGTCCACCAACAATCGCACATTCGCCAGTGAATCGTTGTCAGACGGGAGTCGGGGTTGATGAAAATGGCCGGACAGATTGCTGAGCCGATCCTCGTCAGCCCACGGAAAACGCAGTCGCTACGAGGTGATTACAGCATCAGTTGGCCGCCATTCACCTCGATTGTCTGGCCAATGACGTATCCGGACAGCGTCTCTGACGCGAGGTAGAGGTAGGCGCCGACGCAATCGGACGCCACACCCAGCCGTCCCTGCGGGATGGTTGCGAGCATCGCGTCAAGCTGAGCTTGCGTCGAATAGCGCTCGTGGAATGGCGTTGTGATTACGCCCGGCGAGACGGCGTTCACGCGGATACCGTACTGAATCCACTCTTTCGCCATGCCGCGGGTCACATTGGCGACGAAAGACTTCGATGACCCATACAGACCAGCACCCCCGCCAGCGCCGTTCCTCGCGGCGATTGAGCTCGTGTTGATGATGAAACCGCCCTCTTTCTTGAGGTCCGGCAAAGCGGCTTTTGACGCGACGAGGATCGAGCGCGCATTCAGATCCATGATCTCGGAATAGTCCTTGTCCGTCGCGTCTTCATACGCGACGCGGCGAACCATTCCTCCGGCGTTGTTGATCAGACCGCGCAGCCCGCCCAAACGCGCGGATACGTCCTTCACGGCCGCCGCGAGTTCGTCGGAGTCGCTCGCGTCCGCGCGCACCAGTTCGACGGTTCCGCCTGCGGCCCTGATGTCCGCGGCGACACCTTCAGCCGCGTCTTTTGACGAGTTGTAGTGCAATCCGACCTTCGCGCCCTGACGTCCGAAGGCGCGCGCCAGTTCTGCGCCGATCCCTGTCGACGCCCCGGTGATCAGGATGCCCTTGCCCGAGAACTCGGGCAGTGAGATTTCAGAAAGTGACATTTGGGCGCTCCTGAATGGATTGACTGACGTGGTCTTAGTTCAGACCCTCGCGGCGTGTCGAGTTGAACGCAAAAAAATCCTAGCTCCGCGTCTGCCCCCGGTCCAGAAAGGCGCGGGCTTCCTCTTTTGTTTCGAACACATGGTCCGGCCGGTCGCGACCCAGCGTCTTGCCCAGTTTCATGCGCATGAAGGCGCTGCCGGAGTAGCGTGTGACCCTGTCGTAGAAGCGCGCCGTCAGATCAGCGACCATGGCGGCGTAGTCCGCCTCCACCTCCTCCTCGATCCGGGCGCCGTCATAGTTGGCGATCACGTCTACTCTGCGATCCAATGGCGCGCACACCTTTTCGACCTGCGCTCTGATCTGCGCAACGTCATCCTGATTGCGCACGCGCATCTTGCCAAAATTCAGGTAGAGCGTGCGCCCGACGGGATCGAGGGCGATCCTGTCCTCCAGATCGAGGTGCAGAAGGTCGATCCGCAACTCCATCGCTTCGGGCAGGAAGATGCGCGGATCCATGAGCGGCACCTCACCGATGACGGGCTCGAACGCCATCAATGAGAGGATGTCACGCTCCAGATCAACGCCCGGGGCGATCTCTATCAGTTCCAGCCCGTCCTCGTGCAGTTCGAACACGCAGCGTTCGGTGACGTAGAGCACCGGCTGGCCCAGCCGCGCCGCGCGGGCGCCGGAAAACGTGGTTTGGCCCACCGCTTTGACGAATTTGCACGCCGCACCCTCTTGCAGGATGTTGAGCGCGCCGTCGGCGATTTCCGCCTTGAAGCCGCCGGCTGAGAACGCGCCGGTGAAGACCAACCGCCTTGCGTTCTGGCTGATATTGATGAAGCCGCCGGCGCCCGCCAGCCGAGGCCCGAATCTTGAGACATTCACGTCTCCCGCGCCATTCGCTTCGGCGAGGCCCAGGCAGGCGAGGTCCAGCCCGCCGCCGTCATAGTAGTCGAACTGGGAGTTCTGCGGGACGATGGCGTCGGTGTTCACCGCCGCGCCGAAATCGAGGCCCGATGCGGGCTGACCGCCGATCACCCCCGGCTCTGCGGTTAGGGTGAGATGCGGCAGCAGACCTTCCTCGCCCGCCACCGCCGCGACCCCTTCCGGCATGCCGATGCCCAGATTGACGACGCCGTTCACCGGCAACTCGAACGCGGCGCGCCGGGCGATCACCTTGCGCAGGTTCAGGGGCATGGGCGGCAAGGCGCCTTCCGGCGCGCGAATACGCTGGGCGAAAGCTGGCGAATAGTGCGTGGCGTAAGTCTGCGCGTGTTGCTCTGGCCGGGCGACGACCACTGCATCGACTAGCGCGGCCGGCAGGACCACGGCGCGCGGGTCCAGCGAGCCAGCCTTGGCGATTCGCTCCACCTGAACGATCACCACGCCGCCGGAGTTTTTCGCGGCCATCGCCTGTGCGAGGTTGTCGATGCTCAGGGCCTCGCGCTCCATGGTCACGTTACCGCGCTCATCCGCGGTGGTGCCGCGGAGCAACGCCACATCCAGCGGAAAGGTGCGATAAAGCAGGCATTCCTCACCGTCGATCTCGGTGAGCGTGACCAGATCCGCGGTGGTGCGCTCATTCAGTTTGCCGCCGCCATTGCGTGGGTCGACGAAGGTCTCCAACCCGACGCGGGACAGCTGTCCTAGCTTTTTCGCGGCGATGTCGCGATAAAGCTGGCTGATCACGCCTTGCGGCAGGTTGTAGGCTTCGATCTCGTTGTTCACGGCAAGCGCAGCGACCTGAGGGATCAGGCCCCAATGTCCGCCGACGACGCGCTTCAGCAAACCGCGCCCGGCCAGCCGGTTCAGCCCCCGATCGGCGCCGTCGCCCTGTCCAGCGGCGAAAAGCAGAGTTAGTCCCTGCGGTTTTCCGGTCTCGGCGAAACGGTCTTGAATCGCGGCCAGAAGACAATCGGGCACCCCAATGCCGACAAAGCCCGATGTCGTGATCGCATCGCCGTCATGAACCAGCGCGGCGGCGGCTTTCGCATCGATGATCTTGTTCGGCACCGGTCAATCCTTTTCGGCCGTCAGCTCGGGCTGAACGATGGGCAATTCGGTCGTCGACTTGATCTCCTCCATCGATAGAAGCGATGTGACGTTGAAAATCCGGACCTTCGAGATCAGGCGCCGGTAAAAATCGTCAAAGGCCTGCACGTCCGGCACGCGCACCGTCAGGATATAGTCGATATCGCCCGCCAGCCGGTGCGCGGCGACGATCTCGGGCTGGTCCTGAATCGCATCCATAAACTTGTCCAGCCAGCCGGCCTCATGTTCCGATGTCCGGATCAACATATGAAAACAGACGCCCGCGCCGACCGCATCCGGGTCGAGAATCGCGACCTGTTTTTTGATCACCTCTGACTCGCGCATTCGCTTGATTCTGTTCCAGACAGGCGTCTTCGAAGACCCGACCACCTGGGCCAGGTCCTCCAGCGGCCGGGTTGCATCTTGTTGCAGCGCGGCGAGGATCTTCCTGTCCAGAGCATCCAACGCGTTTTCAGTTCTGCGAGCCATGAGATTCTTGAAACCTTTCTCCCGCGAGGGCCTGTAATCGGGATGAATTTCCTTAATACGCCTTCGTCACTACCATGAGTCGGGAAAAAATTCTATCTTTCACCCAAGCAAGTATAGGAACGCCCAGACTAGAATGCGGGCGTCGATGGAGAGAGATCATGGCGAAAGCGTTCAAGCCCCAAATCGTGACAGCGAACGACCTGTTCGAAGGCGACGTGGTCTATTTCACGGTTGGCGGTTTCTGGTCGCGCAACCTGTCAGACGCCGCTGTTGCGCATACCGCAGACGCCGCTGAAACGCTTCTGGCCCGTGGCGATGAGCATCAGAGCTCTATCGTGGGCGCCTATCTGGCGGATATCGCAATTTCCGCCAACGGCGTTCCGCAACCGCTTCACTATCGTGAGCACCGCCGCACCCTTGGCCCGTCGAACCGCCCCGACCTTGGCCGTCAGGCTGAAGTGATCGCGCCCACGACAAGGGTCGCCGCCTGATCGGCGCCCGCGCGCGAAGACGCCCCCAAGGCCAAGCAGATCAAGAAAGAGCGACGTAATGTATCGCTATGACGAATTCGACCATGATTTCGTCCGCGCCCGGGTTGCGAGCTTTCGCGATCAGGTGGTGCGGCGCGTCTCAGGCGCGCTGACGGAGGAGGAGTTCCGCCCGCTGCGCCTGCAGAACGGTCTCTACCTGCAGCTTCACGCCTATATGCTGCGGATCGCGGTTCCCTATGGCACGCTTTCCAGCCGTCAGATGCGCCAGTTTGCGATGATCGCGGACACGTGGGACAAGGGCTACGGCCATTTCACCACGCGCCAGAACATCCAGTTCAACTGGCCGCGCCTGAAAGACGTGCCGGATATTCTGGACGCGCTGGCCGATGTTGAGATGCACGCCATCCAGACCTCGGGCAACTGCATCCGGAACGTGACCTCGGACCAGTTCGCCGGCGCCGCCGCGGACGAGTATGAGGATCCGCGCCCGACCTGCGAGTTGCTGCGCCAGTGGTCCACTAACCACCCGGAATTCGCCTTCCTGCCGCGCAAGTTCAAGATCGCCGTCACCGGCTCTCCCAACGACCGGGCGGCGGTGAAGGCGCATGACATCGGTCTGCGCATGGTCCGTAACGAAGCGGGCGAGCTGGGTTATGAGGTTCTGGTCGGCGGCGGTCTTGGCCGAACGCCGATGATCGCCAAGGTGGCGCGCGAGTGGGTCTCGAAGGACGATCTGCTGCGCTATCTGGAGGCGATTCTGCGCGTCTACAATCTGCATGGCCGGCGCGACAACAAGTACAAGGCGCGCATCAAGATCCTGGTGCATGAGACCGGTCTTGAAGAGCTGCGCGCGATGATCGACGCCGAATTTCAGGCGATGGACGCGCCGACCTTCGCGCCCACCGCGGAGGAGATCGCCCGGATCAACGCCTATTTCGCTTCGCCGGAATTCGAGACCATCGACGGCGCGGACGCCGCGCTGGAGAAAGCCAAGGCCGCCGATCCGCGGTTCGCCGCCTGGCTTGAGACTAATGTCGCCGAGCATCGCGAGCCGGGCTACGCCATGGCCACGATTTCGCTGAAGGCGATCGGAGAGGCGCCGGGAGACGCGACCTCTGACCAGATGCGCGTGATGGCGGACCTCGCCGAGCGTCACAGCTTTGATGAGCTGCGCGTCACGCATGAGCAGAACATCGTCCTGCCGCATGTGCGCAAGGACGCGCTCTATGAGGTCTATCAGACGCTGGACGCTGCCGGTCTCGGCACCGCCAATATCGGCCTGATCTCTGACATGATCGCCTGCCCGGGGCTGGATTATTGCGCGCTGGCCACGGCGCGCTCGATCCCGGTCGCGCAGGACATCGCCAAGCATTTCGCGGACCCGGCCGTCGCGCGCGACATCGGCGAGATGAAGATCAAGATTTCGGGCTGCATCAACGCCTGCGGCCACCACCATGTGGGCCATATCGGCATTCTCGGCCTCGATAAGGGCGGGATCGAGAACTATCAGATCACCATCGGCGGCGACGCCACCGAGACCGCCGCGATCGGCGAGCGAATGGGGCCAGGCTTTCCGATTGAGGAAGTCGTACCCGCGATCGAACGGATCGTCGACGCGTACAAGGCCGAGCGGCTCGGGGCGGAGGAGACCTTCCTTCAGACCTATCGCCGCATCGGCGCCGCGCCCTTCAAGGAAGCGCTTTATCCCAGCGAGGCCCTGCATGCCGCTTGACCGGACCGGATACGCCACCCTGACCGATCCCGCAGAGCGCGCGGACGCCCTGAACCGTCTTTATGCGGAGCGCTGCCCACGCGATGCGCTGCGTGAGGCGATTCAGACCCGTTTCATGGGCCGGATCGCGCTGGTTTCGTCCTTTGGGGCCGAATCCGCCATTCTGCTGCATATGATCTCCCGGATCGACACGGGCACGCCGGTCCTGTTTGGGGATAGTGGCAAACTGTTCGCCGAAACGCTGGACTATCAGGTCACACTGTCGCGGCGGTTGGGACTGACCAATGTGCGGATCCTTCGGCCGGACGCGGCCGATCTCTCGCTTGGAGATCCGGCAGGCGATCTGCACGCGACGGACCCGAATGCGTGCTGCCATATTCGCAAAGTGCTACCGTTGGACCGCGCGCTGTCAGATGTCGACGCCTGGATCACCGGACGCAAGCGTTCGCAGTCGCTGGTGCGCAAAGGTTTGCGCCTGTTCGAGACCGACGACGCTGGACGGATCAAGATCAACCCGCTCGCCTACTGGTCCGGCGACGAGGTGGCGGAGTATATGAACGCCAATGATCTTCCGCCGCACCCGCTGGTCGCCCAGGGGTTCCCGTCGATCGGCTGCGCGCCCTGCACCACAGCGGTCAAGCCGGGCGAGGATCCACGCGCGGGTCGCTGGCGCGGATCTGACAAGACCGAGTGCGGGATTCACATTGTAAACGGCAAGGTGGTGCGCGGCCCCAGGCCCGCCACTTTCGATTAGGCTGAACCGAGGCCGGAGAGAGCAAGATGCCCATCGTCACTGACAACGGCTTTCGCGTTGAAGCGGAGCGCGACTATCTGGCGCCGGAAGAAGCGCTCGCCTCGCAAGGGGGCGATTTGTCCGTGCTGCTGCCGAACGATGGTTCGGCCGAGGCGCTGACGCCGGCGCTTGACCGCATCGCCCTGATCGCGATTCCGTTTCCCAATTTCGCAGACGGGCGCGGTAACAGCCTGGCCATGCGCCTGCGCGCGCGCGGGTATAAGGGCGTGTTGCGGGCCAAGGGTCATGTGATTTCAGACCAGTACGCTTTCACCCGCGCGTGTGGATTCGACGAGGTTGAGATCGACGATGCGCTCGCTGCTCGGCAGCCGGAAGCGCACTGGCTGAAAGCCGCTCAGAACGATCAGGCGCTCTACAAAAGGGGTCGCGCCGCATAGTTCGAGTAAATATCCGCGCGGGTCGGGGGCACGGGAGGAGCGCCTTTAGCGGACTTCCCGGCCAGTGTTTGGTAGAGACGGGCCGAGCCGCGCTGAAATGCCATCGAACACCCTGCCAGATAGGCGACCCAGATCCGATAGGTCTCCGGTCCGACAAGCGCCTCCGCCTCTTCGCGCCGGGCGGTCAGCCGATCGCACCAGATGCGGGTCGTGCGCGCATAGTGCGGTCGCAATCCCTCAACATCGTGAATTTCGAACCCTGTTCGCTCCATTGCAGCGACTGTGTGGCCGATATCGTCCAGTTCCCCGCCTGGGAAAATGTAACGCTGCAATGCTCTCTGCTCGGGGCGCTTGATCAGGCGACGCTTTCGCTTCTTGGCCTTGCGTGAGATGGCGTGGTTCAGAAACAGCCCGTCCTCGCTCAGCAGCCCCCGGATCTTTCCGAAATAGGCCTGAATGTTCGAAAGACCGATATGCTCATACATGCCGACCGAGGCGATCTTGTCGAACTTTCCAGTCAACTCTCTGTAATCGAGCAACTCTAGAGTGACCTGATCGGCGATACCCAGCCGCTTCGCCTTTTCCTGAGCGAAGGCGAGTTGCTCGGTTGAGAGCGTCACGCCGTGCGCTGTGACGCCGTAATTCTTGACGGCGTGACAGATCAGCCCGCCCCAACCGCAGCCGATATCCAGAAACCGCTCGCCCGGCTTAAGTCGAAGCTTGCGGCATATCAGGTCCATTTTCGAGACTTGGGCATCCTCCAGACTCGACTCCCAAGTCGGGAAATGCGCGCAGGAATACTGCATCTCCGGATCCAGGAAGAGTTGGTAGAACTCGTTACCGACGTCGTAGTGAAAGTTAATGAAACGCCGATTGTCGCCGCTCTTTCGGCCCTCGCCGTCCGTTGCGCCCTCGAAGGCGCGGCTGGCGTCGGGCGAGTCAGCGGGCGCGGCGATCAGCGGCAAAAGCGTCTTCGCCAAGCGCCATTTGTCGATCTGGCGTAGTCGGCGGCGGCGCGCCTTGTCGAGGGCGTAAGGCCCCGCCAAATCGAGCAGTGTCCCACCCTCGATATCGATCCGGCCATGCGCATAGTGCCGGATCATCCGGTCGAGCGACGGCCAGCGCAGCAATGACGGTAGGACCCCAGGGGAGTTTATGACCAGCGCCAGGCCCGGTTCGACAGATTCACCCAGCGGCTCGATTGATCCGTCCCAAAGCCGAACCGAGAAATGCGCATCTATCACTTGACGCACCTGACAGATTGCGCGCCGCGCGGCGATCAGTGCCCGGTCTTCATGGCTTATTTCGACTGCGTCCATTCCAAGAGTCGCTTTTCAACTGCATCGAGAAACCTCCAATAGCACAACTCTTGCAAAGCGGGAGGCGTTCAGGCACCCGCGTTGCGCGACAATTCGGCTGCACGCACCCATTGAGGCTTCAGCAAGTTCTATTCTTTCTTTCGCGATTCTCGAAAAATAGCCTAGGATTCAGGGCTAGGGCGCGTGTTTTGCGCCTGCGTATGAGTGCTGGGGCTGCGATGCCGTTTGAAAGTCTGGATGATATCGAGACGCGCGACGCCTATATCTCCCTTTTGAAGGAAGAGTTGGTCGCGCTGCGCAACAGCGGCGACGCCTCGGACTTCTATTTCCTTGAAAAATTCCGGTTCGACGGCAAGACGGCCGACCCGATCTTCGTCGTCGGCCGCGTCACCTCCAAGTTCCTCAGCCAATTGAAGCAATTGCCCGGCGATGTCGCCCATGGCCATTGCGTGGTGAAGGGCAAGGATCTGCGCCTGATCCCCAAGCGCGGCCGCACGTCCAAGCCAAAGCTGAAAACGGCGCTGCGGGGCACGCAGTTCAGGCCGGACCTTCTCGCCGATCAATCCGGCATCGCCGAGGAGGAGGAACAGGCTCAGCGGCTTGAGACCGAGCGCATGCTTGAGAAGGCGCAGGACCAGTACAAGAAGGTTCAGAAGCACATTCCGCCGGCTGAGCGCCGCAAGCTGAAAGTCATGTTCGGCAAATACGAGAAGATCTTCAAGGAGAAGGATTTCGACGGCGCCCAGAAACAGCTATCGGAAATGGGCGACCGGATGGCGAAGTTGTTGAAATACGCGATGCTCGAGAACCGCGCGATGCTCAGAAAGCGAGAGCGGGAGCAAAAGCAGATCCACAAGAGCCTCGGTGAGGTCAGCGCTGCGGTCAACAAACTCGACAAGCTTGCGAAAGATCAGAAAGCCCAGGTGGAGCGGCTGCGGGACGGCGTGGCGAAGGTCTCCCCAAGCCGTAAAACTGCGGAGGCGATTTTGGGCGTTCGCGACCGCTTGGCGGAGCACGAGAAGACGCTGAAGCAGATTCGCGCGCAGATCGTGAAAGCGAAGCGGCGGCTGTCGGACGATTTCAGCAAGCTGAAGTCCAAGAAGATGCAGGACCCGGCATCGATGGCGCTGGCGACGATGGTGACCAGCCAGGGCGGGCGGATCAATGCGCTGGAGAAAGTGCTGGATCAGACCCCGCTTGATGACGCGAAATCGAAGCTCGCCAAAGCGATCAAGGCGTTGAAGGAAAGCGTGGAGTAGGGGGTCGAGGCCAGCCCTAAAGGTGGCGCGTCAGTTCGCCGATGCTTTTCGCCTGATCCAGTGCCCGGATCGTTTCCGGCAACGTGTATGCGGCCTTGGGCGGAAGAAAATCTCCCACGCAATCATGGAACTTTCCGTCGCGCTCGCCTTTCGTCATCGGGCGCTCGGGCGCCAGCGGATCTCGTAATGCTCCGGCATCGCCATTCGGCCGAGCAGCGCCTGCGTCTCTAACCCCGCGGCGTAGGCTTCTAGTGTTTTGAAGCCCGGTAGCCCCCAGTTTCTCCGCCGGGGCGACGACAGGGGTGACCAGCGGGGCGGAAGGGTGGCCGCCAAAATCGGTGGAGCAATCGTCGAAATCGAGCACGTGCGAGGCGGCGGCATTGAAGAAGGCTGCGCTCAACGGGTCCGTCTTGAGGACAGCGCCCCAAACGGATGATGGACGGTCCGGCGCATCCGACATAGCGGCGCGCTGGCTTCGCGGCCGGTAGCGCCAAGGGGGGAGTGTCAAATTTCGTTTTGGCAGGAAGGTGGTACGCCCAACGGGACTCGAACCCGTGTTTCCGCCGTGAAAGGGCGGCGTCCTAGACCGCTAGACGATGGGCGCGGCGCGGCAGGGTTTAATGCGACGTGGCCAGCGATGCAAGCGGCGCGTCGTGGTTTTTCGAAGGTAATCATCCGGATGCGGGGGCGGCGTCGTCCACCCGAAGCTTCGCCTTGCGGCGCCCGCCCCAGTCGTCGATCTCCAGCTTGCCCGCCACATGCACCGGCGCGCCCGCGCGTTCCGACAAGAACGCGCCCAGCGGGCCTTCAAAAGCGCGAAAGGCGATGGCGTCCAGCCGTCCGCCCGCATCCCCGGCCAGAGAGAGGCGCAGATGGCTTTCGCCGGCCGGCTTGGCGAAGGCGATGCGTGCGTCGGGGATGGCGAATCGCGGGGCGGGGGCGGAGGCGCCGAACGGTCCGGCCAACTCCAGCATCTCGCAAAGCTCGACCGTGGCGGCGGCCGGGGCCAGCGCGCCGTCGAGGCGAAGGTCGCGAGGGCCGCCCGCCCCAGCCCCTTGCTTGGCCAGAAGCTCGGCCAGCCTGGCCATCGCGCTTTCCAGAACTTCCTCCGCCACTGTGAGGCCTGCGGCCATCTTGTGCCCGCCGCCTTTCAGGATCGCGCCTTCGCGCGCGAGTTGGGCTACGGACGAGCCCAGATTGACGCCGGCCACGGACCGGCCGGAGCCTTTGCCCTCTCCATCCTGCAGGCCGATCACCACGGCGGGCCGGTCATAGCGCTCCTTCAGGCGGCTGGCGACGATGCCGACCACGCCTGGATGCCACCCCGCGTTTGCCGCCCAGACCAGAGGCCCATCCACGCCGCGGGCCTCGGCCTGTGCAATGGCCGCGTCCACAACGACGGCCTCGGTTTCGCGGCGCTCGGCGTTAAGGGCGTCCAGACGTTCGGCCAGAGCGGCCGCCTCCGCCGGGTCGCTCGTAGTCAGCAGGCGCGCGCCTAGATCCGCCTTGCCAATCCGACCGCCCGCATTGATGCGCGGGCCCAACAGGTAGCCGAGGTGAAAGGCGGACGGCGCCGATTGCATCCGTGCGATATCCGCCAGCGCCTTCAGGCCGGGATTTCTTCGTTGGGCCATCACACGCAGCCCCTGCCGCACCAGCGCCCGGTTCAGGCCTGTCAGCGGCGCGACGTCAGCGACAGTTGCCAACGCCACGAGGTCCAGCAGGCCCATCAGGTCCGGCTGCCGAGCGCTTTGAGCCTCGAACCAGCCGCGCCCCCTGAGTGTGCGGTTGGCCGCGACCAGCAGCAACAGCGCGACGCCCGCGGCGCAGAGATGACCCTGCCCGCTGTCGTCATCCTGCCGGTTCGGGTTCACCACGATGGCGTCGGGCAGGGTCTCTGCCGCCAGATGGTGGTCGGCGACGATCACATCCGCGCCTTTTTCGCGGGCGGCGGCGATTGGCTCGAAAGACAGCGTTCCGCAATCCACGCAGAGGATCAGATCGGCGCGGGCGGCCAGAGCCTCCATTGCGGGAATATTGGGGCCATACCCCTCATCGATCCGGTCGGGGATGTAGATTTCGGCCTTGCGTCCCTGCGCGCCCAGCCAGAGATGGACAAGGGCTGAGGACGCGGCGCCGTCCACGTCGTAGTCGCCGAAGATCGCAATCCGCTCTCCGCGTTGCACGGCGTCGGCAAGCCGCTCAGCCGCGTCATCCATGCCGCGAAGCGAGGAGGGGTTAGGCATCAGGTCGCGCAGCGTCGGCTCCAAATAGGTGAGCGCCGCTTCGGGCGCGACGCCGCTGCTCGCCAGCACTCGGCCGACGATCTCAGGCAAGTTCGTCGTCTGCGCGATGGCGAGGCCCTGTCGCTCCACTTCTGCCTCAGGCCCGAGCCAGCGACGGCCCAGAACAGAGGATTCAACGTCAAGGAAGGCGCGGGTCACGTCTATTCTTTACCACTGTTTCTGCGGCGCAGTCGGAGCTTCAGGCGTTCGGCGCGCTCGGCGGGGCTGTTCTCCGCCTCTTTACCGAACAGCATCACGAACAGAATCACGACGCCGAAGGCCCAGCCGATCAGCGCGCCGCCAAGCCAGACGGCGAAGAAGGCGAGCATGACGATGTCGAACGCGTCCCAATCGAAATTGGCCCAGAGATCGGTGACGGAGGACCACGCCTCGTAAATTCCGAAGGACCAGAGCGCGAGCCAAGCCAGCAGGAACGTGATGATAAAGAGGCGGGCGACCGGTCCGGCGTTTTTCTTCCCCTCGGCGGCCGCGTCCAGCGCGATCGGGCCGTCGGTCGGCGTGTCATCATCCGCATCGGGCGACGCGCGTTCTCGCGACCTGTCGCCGAAGCCCACCCTGCGCGCCATTTCAATGGTCCCCTTGGGCGAGCTTTTTCAAAGCGCGGTCGCGAAAGCGGCGGACTGCGCGCAATCCGGCGACGCCCATGGCCAGCGGGATGATCACGACCGGGAGTCCGAAGATCGCATCACGGTCGTCGCCGTTAATGAGAGAGACGACAACCATGACGGCGGAAAAACCCCAGAGTGCGATCCAGACCCAGATCGCAATTATCGCAAAGCGAAAGACTTTCGGCAGCGCCTTTGCGGCCTCTCCCGATCCGGCGAGGGCGGTCAGCGTTTCCTGCGGCGTCGGCTTGCGTCCAGTGCTCTCCGCCATCTCCTGCAGCCGCGTCATGCGCTCATGCAACGACCCGGCGGCGGCCTGTTTCGGCTTGGACGGTGATTGGGGGCTGTCGGTTCGCCAGTTCTTGTCGTGGCGCGTGTGGGTCTTGACCGTCGGAGTGCTTCGCCGTGGGCTTCGTCCGCTACGAGAGACGGCGCCGCTCTCTTCGCGCGCGCCGCCGCCAATGCGCCTGGGTCCACGTCCCCGCGCCAGCAGGATCAGCAGAGTGAGCGCCGCCACAACGCCGATCAAAATAAAGGGGTTTACGCCAAGCTCCTCCATCGCGGGGGAGTCTAGCGCAATCGAGCGTCAGCGGCCAACTCGGCGACGATCAATGGTTCTTCTGGCGATAGATCAGGCGGCGCACGGAACCGGTCTTGGAGCGCATCAGGATGGTCTCGGTCTCCAAGAACTCGCCATCGCGCCGCGCGCCTTTAAGAATGGATCCGTCCGTGACTCCGGTGGCGGCGAAGATCACATCCGCGCGCACCAGATCGTGCAGCGTATAGATCTTGTCGCGATCCGTGATTCCGGCTTTATCCGCCCGGCGGCGTTCATCGTCGTTGCGGAACAGAAGCCGACCCTGGATCTGGCCGCCCATGCATTTCAACGCCGCCGCGGCCAGAACGCCCTCTGGCGCGCCACCCGCGCCCAGATACATGTCGATTCCCGTGAAATCGGCGGCTGCAGTGTGAATCACCGCCGCCACGTCGCCATCGGTGATCAATTGGATCGCCGCGCCGGTCGTGCGCAGTTCTTCGACCAGCGTCTCATGGCGCGGACGCTCCAGCACGCAGGTTGTGATCTCATCCGGGCGGCAACCCTTGGCCTTGGCCAACGCGCGCACATTTTCGGACGGGGATTGCTCCAGCGAGACGACGTCGTCGGCATAGCCGGGGCCGATGGCGAGCTTGTCCATATAGACGTCAGGGGCGTGCAGCATCGAGCCGCTGGGCCCCATCGCGATCACGGCCAGCGCATTGGGCATCGCTTTGGCGGTCAGGGTCGTGCCCTCCAGCGGATCAAGCGCGATATCGACCGCCGGGCCCTCGCCGGTGCCGACCTTCTCACCGATATAGAGCATTGGCGCTTCGTCGCGTTCGCCTTCACCGATCACCACGGTTCCGTCGATATCCAGCATGTTCAACTGGGTGCGCATGGCGTCGACCGCCGCCTGATCCGCGGCTTTCTCGTCCCCGCGGCCGATCAACTTGGCCGAGGTGATCGCGGCCGCCTCGGACACGCGCGCGAGCCCCAGGGACAGCATGCGGTCCTTGAAGTCCATCTCATTTGAAACGTCGCCCATTGCGAATCTCCCCTGTTCCTTGCGACGCGCGGGGCGTCAGGTTTTTTCTATTCTAATCGCCACCGGCGCCGCCAGAGACACGTCCAACCCGGCGACCGTCTCAAGCGCGCGATCGATCGCGCCGCGTCCGGCGTCATGGGTGACGACCAGAACCGGCGCGCCGTTATCCTCGTGCGCATACTGGCGCATGCGGTCGATTGAGACGCCTTCGTCTCCCAGCGCAGCCGTGACCTTTGCCAAGGCGCCGGGCGTGTCTTTCAACAGGAAGCGCAGATAGTATTCGGCCGGATGCGCGCCCTCAGTTTGGGGCGCGGCTCGGGTCAGAGCGCTGGCCGGCACGCCGAAGGCAGGCGTTTTGGCGCCGCGGGCGACGTCGATGACATCGGCGACGATGGCGGAGGCGGTCGGGCCTTCGCCGGCGCCCGGTCCCTCGAACACGGTCTTGCCGACGAAATCGCCTTCGCAGACCACGGCGTTGGTCACGCCATCCAGCGCGCCAATTGTCGAGCCCGCCGGAACCATGCAGGGCTGCACGCGCTGCTCGACGCCCTTACCGTCGATCACGGCGACGCCCAGAAGTTTGATCCGGTAGCCGAGATCGGCGGCGAACTCGATGTCCTTCAACTCGATCCGCTCGATCCCCTCGGTGGCCACAGAATCGAAATCAACCTGTGTCCCAAAGGCGAGTGACGCGAGGATCGAGAGCTTGTGCGCAGCGTCGACACCGCCGACGTCGAAACTGGGGTCAGCCTCGGCGTATCCCAGCTTTTGCGCTTCGTTCAACACGTCGTCATAGGACCGGTGAGTCTTCTCCATCTCGGTCAGGATGTAGTTGCAGGTGCCGTTCAGCACGCCGTAGAGGCGTGTGACGCGGTTGGCAGCAAGACCCTCTCCCAGCGCCTTCAGCACCGGAATTCCGCCCGCCACCGCGGCTTCAAACCGAAGCGCGCCGCCGTTTTCGTCCGCCAGTGTCGCCAGCGCATGGCCGTGATGGGCGATCAGCGCCTTGTTGGCGGTCACCGCATGGCGGCCGGCGCCCAGCGCGCGCTCCAGCGCGGCCTTGGCCGGCCCGTCCGAGCCGCCGATCACCTCGACTACGCAGTCGACGTCGTTGCGCGCGGCCATGGCGGCGGCGTCGTCATCCCAGGCGTAAGCCGAAAGATCGACGCCGCGGTCCAGCGTTCTGTTGCGCGCCGAGACGGCGGTGATTTCAATCGGCCGGCCCGCGCGGGCGGCGATCAACTCGGCGTTCTGCTGAACGATCTTGACGACGCCGGCGCCGACGGTGCCAAGGCCGGCGACTGCGATGCGGAAAGGTTCGGTCATCTCTCGGGGGGTCTCCGATTCAGAAACGGGACATTTGAAGGTTGGAACAGTTCAATCCAAAGCTCAATCGGCCAGCTGGCTGTAGCGCGACAGGATCTCGTCAGCGTTCTGCATCACGCGTTTGACGTTGCGCGCGGCCTGCCGGATACGCTGCTCATTCTCGACCAGACACAGACGCACATAGCCCTCACCATATTCGCCGAAGCCGATGCCGGGGCTGACGGCCACCTCGGCTTCTTTCAGCAGAATCTTCGAAAACTCCATGGAGCCGAGCGACTGGAACGGTTCCGGCACGGGCGCCCAGGCGAACATGGTCGCGGGCGGGGGCGGAATATCGAAACCGGCGCGGCCCATCGATTCGACCAGAACGTCGCGACGCGACTTGTAGACGGCGCGAATCTCTCCGATGCATTCCTGCGGGCCGTTCAGCGCCGCGGCGGCGGCGACCTGAATCGGCGTGAATGCGCCATAGTCGAGATAGGATTTGATCCGGGTCAGCGCCGCGATCAGCCGCTCATTGCCCACGGCGAACCCCATGCGCCAGCCGGGCATGGAATACGTCTTGGACATCGAAGTGAACTCCACCGCGATGTCCTTCGCGCCCGGCACCTGCAGCACCGAGGGCGGCGGGTTGTCGTCGTAGTACATCTCGGCGTAGGCGAGATCCGAGAGAACCCAGACGCCGTGCTTTTTGCAGAGCGCGACCAGATCGACATAGAAATCCAGATCGCAAACCTGCGCGGTCGGGTTGGACGGGAAATTCACCACGATCGCCACCGGATTGGGAACCGAATGGTGAATCGCGTGATCGACCGAACGCAGATACGCCTCGGGATCGAAACGCCCGTCGTGCAGCGCAGTGATGTGGCGAAGCGCGCCGCCGGCGATGATGAAGCCGTAGGGGTGGATCGGATAGCTGGGATTGGGCGTCAGCATCACGTCGCCCGGCGCGGTGATCGCCATGGCGAGGTTGGCCAGACCTTCTTTCGAGCCGAGCGTCGCGACGATCTCCGTCTCCGGGTTCAGCTTCACGCCGAAACGCCGCTCGTAATAACCCGCCTGCGCCCGGCGCAGCCCGGGAATGCCCTTGGACGCCGAATAACGGTGGGTGCGCGGCTTTCTGACCGTCTCAACCAGTTTTTCGACGATGTGACTGGGCGTATCGATATCGGGGTTGCCCATGCCGAAATCGATGATGTCCACGCCCTCTGCGCGATATTCCGCCTTCAGCCTGTTTACCTCGGCGAAGACATAGGGCGGAAGTCGCTTGATGCGGTAAAAATCTTCAGTCATGGCATGGCTCTCGAGACTCTTGCGCCGCTTGAAATCAAGCGGCGAGACCGCCGCCTTATAACAGGCTCTCCGGCGAGTGACAGCAGGTCAGAGGGGCGCGGCGGTCAGTTTGTTTGCGAGGGGGCCGGAAGGGCGCCGCGGTCGCGCATCAATTGCTCAAATTCCGGATCCAGAACCGGCTGGCCTGACAGCGCCGCGCCGCGAATGGTGTTTTCCTGCGCGATGGGCCCAAGCTCGTCGATGATGGCCTGGCCCCGCGCCGGGTCCGGCGTTGCGGCGTTGAACTCTCCCGGCGGCGGAGGCTCCGGCGAATCCACCAGCCTCGGATAGGGCTGCGAGTCGACCCAAGGGTCTTCGACCTTCGCATGGCGGTCCATCGCATTGCGCGCGGCGCACCCGGCCAAAGCCGCCGCCGCGCACAAGATCAGCGCGAATCGTCTGGGTGTTGCTCGCGCCTTCGGCGACATTTCATTCTCCGGCGTTGGATCTGCTGCGTCGTTATCACGCGCGAAGCGACGCTGGCTAGATGACAAGCTCTGTGAGGATGTTAAAGATGCCGGCTGAAACTGGATTGCGCCAGCCGCAAGCGACAGATTGCCCCGAGGAGGGATGGATGCCTGACGATACGACCGAGAACGCCACGGACAAAGTGCAGAACGCTGTGGAGTTCGCCAACAATATGGCGCGCGTGGCGGAGCAATCGCAAGAGATCTGGAAGACGTTCCTTGCGCGCAACACGCTGGATGACAAGCCGCTGAACGCCGATCCGCTGAACGCCATGCCGGCCTTCACCGAGCTGGCGACCACGATGATGAATCATCCCAAGCAGGTCGCCGAGGCCGGGTTCAAATTCTGGATGGCGCAGGGCGAGTTGTGGCGCCGCGCCTATATGAACGCCTGGGGCAATGGCGACGCAGAGCCAATGATCGAGCCGGAGAGGGGCGACCGACGCTTCAAGGATCCCGAGTGGTCCGAGAATGCGGTGTTCGACTACGTCAAGCAGTCCTATCTGCTGACCTCGAACTGGATCATGGACACGGTTCGCAATATCGGTGAGCTGGACGAGCGCGACCGCAAGAAGGTGGATTTCTTCAGCCGCACCTTCGTCGAAGCGATCGCGCCGACCAACTTTATTGCGACAAACCCTGAGGTGATCCGCGCCACCATCTCGGAAAACGGCGACAATCTGGTGCGTGGCCTCGACAACATGCTGAAGGATCTGGAGCGGGGCAAAGGCTCTCTGAAGATCAGCCAGACCGACATGGATGCGTTCAATGTCGGAGAGAACATGGCCATGTCGCCGGGCCAGGTCGTTTTCCAGAATGACCTTATCCAGCTGATCCAGTATTCGCCGACGACGGATGAGGTACGCGCCAAGCCGATCCTGTTCGTGCCGCCCTGGATCAACAAGTTCTACATCCTCGATCTCAATGAGAAGAAATCCCTGATCAAGTGGATGGTCGCGGAGGGCTTCACGGTCTTCGTCCTGTCCTGGATCAACCCGGATGAGCGCCAGCGCGACGAGACCTGGGGCACCTATATGAAAAAGGGCGTCCTGACCGCGGTTCAGAAAGTGATGGAGGAGACCGGGCAGGACGACGTGAACCTTGTCGGCTACTGTATCGGCGGCACCATGGTCGGCTCGACGCTGGCCTACATGGCGGCCACGGACGACAAGCGGGCCAATTCGGCGACATTTTTTACCACTCAGCTCGATTTCTCGGACGCTGGCGAGATTGAGGTTTTCGTCGACGACCAGGCGCTGGAGACGCTGGGCGAAAAGATGGACGAGCAGGGCTACCTGACCGCCGAGAGCATGGCGAACGTGTTCAACATGCTGCGCTCGAACGATCTGATCTGGAGCTTCGTGATCCAGAACTACTATCTGGGCAAGGATCCGTTCCCGTTCGACCTGCTCTACTGGAACTCCGACAGCACCTGCATGCCGGCCAATGTCCACCGCTTCTATCTGAAGCGGTTCTACATCGACAACGCGCTGGCGCAGGGCGAGATGGATGTTGACGGCGTCACGCTGGACCTCGGCAAGGTCACAACGCCCACCTATCACGTGGCGGCGAAAGAAGATCACATCGCGCCGCCTGATTCCGCGTTCCGCGGCGCGCAGAAGTTGAGCTCCAAGCCGCTGAAATTCGTGCTTGGCGGATCCGGCCATATCGCTGGCATCATCAATCCGCCGGCGGGCAACAAGTATCAGTACTGGACTCGCCGCGGCCTTCCCGGCGACACGCTTGAAGAGTGGTCGGAGAAGACCAAGGAAACCGATGGAAGCTGGTGGCCGGACTGGTCCAAATGGCTCGCTGACCGGTCGGGCGACATGGTGCCCGCCCGCGAGCCGGGGGCCGTTCTGGGCGTGGTGGAGCCGGCGCCGGGCGCGTTCGTCAAGGTCCGCTCCGACCAGCGCGACTGATCCAGATCGCCGGGCCTTGCGCGACGGGGCCCGGCGTTTTCGACGGCAACGTGTTGATTCCGTTGCCGCGAATCCTGCGAATCATGTGAACATCCCCGCCAAATACAAAACAGCAGGGAGAGATTCGAGATGCTTCGCGCTTACAATATTGCAGGGCTGGCCTGCGCCGCGCTTGTCGCTGGTTGCGCGGCCGAGCCGGACACGACGCCGCTGACCCTGACCATTCTTCACACGAATGATTTCCATTCCCGGATCGAGCCGATCAACAAGTACGATTCCTCCTGCAAGCCGGAGGACAACGAAGAGGGAAAATGCTTCGGCGGTTCGGCGCGGCTGGCAACCGCTGTGGCCGACAGGCGTGGCGCGATCGAGGGCGATGGCGGGTACGTGCTGCTGGTCGACGGCGGCGATCAGTTCTCAGGCACGCTCTTCTACACCTATTATCAGGGCGCGGTTGCGGCCGAGATGATGAACGCGCTCGACTATGATGCGATGACGGTGGGCAACCATGAATTTGACAACGGACCCGAGGTCCTGCGTGGGTTCATCGAGGCCACTGATTTTCCGATCCTGCTGGCGAATGCGGATATTTCCGGGGAGCCGGAATTAAGGGGGGACCTGAAGCCCTCGACAGTCATCAACAAGGGCGGCGCGCGGGTCGGTCTGATCGGCTTGGCGCCGGCGGATACGGACGAGTTGTCCTCGCCCGGACCCAACGTGAAGTTCGGCGATCCGATTGCGGCGCTGCAGAGCGAGGTCGCCAATATGACGGCCAAGGGCGTCAACAAAATCGTGCTGCTGTCGCATTCCGGATATCTGACGGATCAGGAGATCGCGGCCAATGTGGCCGGAATCGACGTGATCGTCGGCGGCCATGACAACACCTATCTCTCCAACACCAGCGATAGGGCCAAGGGGCCGTACCCGACCTGGGTCGATGGGCCTGATGGCAATCGCGTCGCCATCGTACAGGCTTACGCCTATGGCAAATTCCTGGGCGAGTTGCAGGTGGATTGGGACGGCGCGGGCGTTGTGACCCGGGCCGAAGGAGAGCCGCTGACAATGGACGCCGAAGTGGCGGAGGATGATGCGATCAAGACGCGCGTCGCCGAATTGGCCGCTCCACTGGACGAGATTCGCAACGAGGTCGTCGGCGAGACCGCAGCGCCCATCGACGGAGACCGCGCCAATTGCCGTGCGAAGACCTGCGAAATGGGCGTGCTGGTCGCCGAGGCCATGCTGGACGCCGTCGCGGATGAAGGGATCGACATTGCGATCCAGAATGGCGGTGGCCTGCGCGCAAGCATCGATCAGGGTGAAGTTACGCGCGGCGAAGTTCTGACGGTGCTGCCGTTCCAGAACACGCTGTCGACCTTCAAGCTGACGGGCGCCGATGTAGTCGCCGCTCTTGAGAACGGCGTCAGTAAGGTTGAGGAAGGCGGCGGGCGCTTTCCGCAGGTCGCCGGGCTTCGCTATGCGTGGTCGCCCTCCAAACCTGCGGGTGAGGGCCGGGTTCGCGCAGTTCAGGTCAAGAACACGGATGGCGATTGGGTGAATATCGATCAGGAGGCCGAATACGGCGTCGTCTCCAACAACTTCATGCGCAGCGGCGGCGACGGATACTCGGTGTTCGCCGAGAAGGGGATCGACGCCTATGATTTCGGCCCCGATCTCGCGGATGTCGTGATCGCCTATATGCAGGGCGGGCCTTACGTGCCGGCTGTGGATGACCGGATCATTCAGCTGAAATAGGGCCGTAGGGCGCGAATCGCATGTGCGGAAGATTCGCGCTGACCACCCCGCAAAGCGCGGTCGTTGAGCATTTCAGCGCCGCGCCGGTCGTGGGGCTGGTCGATGACGGGCCGCGCTATAACATCTGCCCGACGCAGGGGATTTTGGCCGTCAGGCGGGATGAGGCGGGCGGCCGCGTGCTGGATCGGCTGCGCTGGGGGTTTGTTCCGCATTGGGCGAAGTCGCTGTCGGACGGGCCGCTGCTGATCAACGCCCGGTCCGAGACCATTCACGAAAAACCAGCCTTCCGGCAGGCGTGTCGGATGCGGCGCTGCCTGATCCCTGCGACCGGCTTCTACGAATGGCGCGCCGCGGCCGGGAAGGGGAAGGAACCGTTTTTCATCCATCCCGGGGGCGAGGGGGGGCCGATCGCCTTCGCGGGAGTCTGGCAGGGATGGCGCGATCCGGCCTCTGAGGCGGAGACTACGACGACCGCCATCGTGACCTGCGCCGCCAACGAGACCTTGTCGCCCCTGCATCACCGCATGCCGGTGGTGATCCCTCCGGAGAGCTACGGGCTGTGGCTGGGTGAGGAGGGCAAGGGCGCCGCGGTCCTGATGCGCCCCGCGGCGGAGGATTTCTTCACCTATCACCCGGTCGACCGCGTGGTGAACGCCGCGCGCCATGACGCGCCCGAGCTGATGGCACCGATCGGGCCAGTCTAGCCCCCCTTGACGTCATCCTCTTCAATCACTTCCGCGTCGATCACCTCATCCCCAGCGCTGGCCGGGACGCCCGGATCGAACAGAGAGAAGAAGGCCGCCATCGGGTGCTGCTCCTCTTCCGGCGCGTCCGGCTCGGGCTCCTCCTCCGGCTCGGGAATCTGGCCGTGGTCCAGCATCGACATGAACGGGTTGGCGCTCATCGCCGCCACGGTCCAGGCCTTCATCATGTCGCCCATCTCTTCGGCTGCGCGTTTCGGCGCCTGGGCGCGTTCTTTCGCCTCGCGCTCGATCTGCTCCTGCTCTTCGATCTCTTTCTGAAGCTCTTTGATCTTGCGCGCCTTGGTTTGCGAGGCGATCTCCGCCTCCCGCTGGGCGTTGAAGGCGTCGATCCATTCATGCAGGCCGGGGATCTGGGCCATGTGCTGCTGCATGCCGCCGGCCAGCGTGGCCGCGAAGGGAGCCATGAACTCCTCGGCCGTCGTCTTTGAGACGCCGGCCATCTCAGCGGCGGATTCGGCCATGCGCTTCGGCGCCTCGGGGCTGAAAATCTGCCGCATCAGCTGTTCGCCCGCCTGCTTCGCCGGGTCCACCGTCTCCGGCGTCATTGCATCGTAAAAGCGCTGCATGGCGGGAGAGGTGTGATCGCGCATGAAGGTGGCGAAGTCGAAAGGGTCGTGCGCCTTGCGGCTGAGCCCCTGTGAGAAGGCTGGCAGATAGGCCTCGACCAGCGCTTGGGTCTGTCTGGGCGTCAGGCCGTACATCGCGCCGAAATTGTTCATCGCCGCGCCCTTTTGCGCTTCGGCGAACAGCTCGTACATATTCATGCGGGGCCTCATTTTCCCTGTTGGACGCGTTTCGCAAGAATCTATCAGGGGTTTGGCCGATCCACCAAGCGCTTAGCGATTCGCCGCGCAACCTGTCGCAGGCGCCGAAGCTATTGATTGGTGGCGACCAGATAGCCGATGGCGGCGGCGGCGATCAGCCCGAAGACGACCGCCAGCGCGATCTTTAGTTTCGAGTAAGGCCGCTCTCCCTGCACCGCGCCGGTCTGGCCGTTGACTACGAAACGATAGGTCTCTCCACGGTATTTGTAGGCCGCCATCCACACGGGCAGCAGAATGTGCTTGAAGCTCACGTCCGAGACCGTCGTGCGCATCTGCTGGATCTGCTGGCGGTCGCCGCCGATGTCGAAACGCACGTCGCGCTCGATCACCCGGTTCATGATCTGGCGCGCCTCGGCGAAGCCGTCCTCAAGCTGGACGGTGTAGGCCTCAGCCCGGAACCCGGCCAGATAGTCCGGCCGATAGGGCTGCAGCGCCGCCAGATCCCATGGTGCCAGCCGGTCTGTGTATTTCTTCGGCAGGGACTTAGAGGCCAGAACCAGCACATCGTCGAACCAGCGCCGCACACGGCCGCGCTTCGGCGTCCAGCGAATCTTGGGCACTTGCCGGGCGACGCGCTTGGACTTACCGTCCTGCACTACTGTCACGTATTGCGTGACATAGTAGACGTCGCCGCGCATGCCCGAGTAGCTGGATTTGGTGTCGGCGTCGAAAGTCCAATAGGGGACGTAGATTCCCTGCATTGGCCGACCGGCGCGGGCATATTCTTTCAACTCTGACGGCGCGAACCACAACCTGCCGAGCCAGTTGCGCATGGCGTCCCGCGCCGCGCTCTCATTTAGCTGAAAGGGGGCAACGCCCTTGGGCTTGATCTGCCGGTTGGCGCCGGTGTCGGCCACGACAGGGGCCGCGCAGAACGGGCATTCGGCGGCGTGGATGGCCGGGTCAAACTCCACATCTGCGCCGCAGGCGTCGCAATGGGCGGTGCGGGTCTCCTCCTGATCCTCCGCGCCCAGCCGGTCGGCGATGGCGGCGTCATAGTCGAGCTCCCGAATCGTCTCTCCGCCCCAGGGGCCGTCCTCTGGCGGAGCGATTTCGTTCTCGTGGCCGCAGTGATCGCAGATCAGGGCCGCCGCGCCGGGCCGAAACCGAAGCTGCGCGCCGCACATGCCGCAGGGAAACCGCTCATCCTCCAGCGGCGGCGGCGCGTCATCTGCGGAATCGAAGCCGGGTTCGCTCATCGGATCAGGCGAGCCTGCGCGTCAGGGAGCAGGCGGCGGCGGTGGCGGCGGAGCGGCGGTGAAGAGGTCCGCCAGCTCCGGCGTCTCGCCCGCCTTGGTCCAGCCCTGCATTCCTGCGCTCCAGACCATGGTATCGCGGGCCAGCTCTCCCGTTTGCGCCTGACGCCCGAGGTCAGCGCGGCTGTAGGGGCCCTTGGTCTGCCCGCGCTCAGCGATATGCCAGACCCGCTCAGGCGGCGGGGGAGGCGGTGGGCTCGCGCCCGGCGATGCGGCGGCCGGCGAGGGCTGCGCCCAGACATTCGACATCTGGTTGGCCATAGCCATGCCCATGCCGGCGCCCATGCCCATGCCGACGCCCGCGCCGGCGACCCCTGGGTTCTCGGCGGCCGAGCGCATGGCCTCGGCAGACTGGAACTGAGCGTACTTGCGCAAATCGCCCACGACGCCCATCGAGGTGCGCCGGTCCATCGCCTTCTCCACCTCGGGCGGCAGAGAGATGTTCTCGATGAACAGCGCCGTCGTCTCCAGCCCATAGGCGGCGATCTCCGGCGCGATGCGGCCGCGCAGGAACTCGGCCAGATCGTCCGTGTTGGCCGCGAGATCCAGCACCGGAATGTGGCTGGAGGCGAGGCCATTCGAGAAGCGTGAGGTGATCACGTTGCGAACCTGATCGGTCACTTCATCGGTCGTGACTTCGCCGTCGGTGCCGACGATCTCGGTCAGGAACAGGCCGGGGTCCGAGACCCGGATCGAGTAGGTGCCGAAAGCGCGCAAGCGCGTCGGGCCGAACTCCGGATCGCGGATCATGATCGGGTTCTTGGTGCCCCATTTCAGATCCTGAAACCGCCGTGTGGAGACGAAGTAGATCTCGGACTTGAACGGTGATTCGAAGCCATGATCCCAATGCTGCAGCGTGGTCAGGATCGGCAGGTTATTGGTCTCCAGCATATACATGCCGGGCGAGAACACGTCCGCCAGCTGGCCTTCATGAACAAAGACTGCAGCCTGGCCTTCTCGTACGGTCAGCTTGGCGCCGTACTTGATCTCATTCCCATAGCGCTGAAACCGCCAGACCAGCGTGTCGCGGCTGTCGTCCGTCCATTCGATAACGTCGATGAATTCGCCGGTCAGGCGGTCCCAAAGGCCCATATTAAACTCCTAAGTTTACTAGTCGTACCGACACGCGCTTAGAGCGGGTCCGGTCCAAATCTGTTCGATCCCTGAGTGCCTCTCTGCACGAAGAAGAACAGCAATATCAGAGAGCCAAGCAGCGGAATAAACACCAGCAAAAGCCACCAGCCAGATTTGTCGAGGTCGTGGCAGCGCCGCGCGGCGACAGCGATCGACGGGATCAGTAGCGCCAGCCAGACCACCAGGCTCAGCAGGCCGACATCGGGCGCGATGTATAAGCCGAGCGCGCCATCCAGCACGGCGGCGATGATGGCGATGATGATGTAGGCGAGCACGAACCACCAGTATTCCGATCTCGGCGCCCGGCCATCCAGCGTCATGTATTTCTTCACAACGACAGTTTCGACGGCTGTTTTAATGTCCATTTGTCCCTCTCCCAAAAGCAGTGCGGTTATATCGGTCAGGTTGCGGATTCCACTCCGGTCCCGGATGTCGTGGCGCTCGCCTTGGCGGAGGCCAGCGTCGCTTTCAACTCCGCCTCCATCTTCACCAGATCATCCTCGGCGGCGGCGCGTTTGGATTTGCCCTCATCGGCGATCTGCAGGCTTTCCTCGATGGTGGCGATCAGCGTGGCGTTGGCCTGTTTGACGTTCTCGATATCGAAGACGCCGCGCTCCATCTGCTCGCGCACCTCGCGATTTGCCTGCTGCAGCGTCTCGGCGTTTTTGGTCAGAAGCTCGTTGGTCAGGTCGGTCGCCTCTTTGACGACGCCAGCCGCCTCGCGGGAGCGGAAGATCGTGACCGCCTGCGCCAGCTGGGTCTGCCAAAGCGGCACAGTGTTCACCATGGTCGAGTTGATCTTGTTGACCAGGCTCTTGTCGTTTTCCTGCACCAGCCGGATCGAAGGCAGCGACTGCATGGTGACCTGACGGGTCAGCTTCATGTCGTGCACCCGACGCTCAAGGTCGTCGCGGGCGGCGCGAATGTCGCGCAGCTCCTGCGCGCGCAATACGCCCTCTTCCTCGGGGGCGCCCTGCACCTCGGTTTCTTTGGCGGGGATGACGGTTTGATCCAGTTCCGCCAGCTTGGCCTCTCCGGCCGCGATGTAGAGCGCCAGTTCGTCATAGAAATCGAGCGACTTCTCATAAAGCCGGTCGAGGAACTTGATGTCCTTTAGCAGCGTGGTCTCATGATCCAGCAACTCGTCGGTGATGCCGTCGATCTGGCCGCGTACATCCTCGTACTTGGCGATGAACTCGGCGACCGGCTTGGTTTTGGAGAACAAGCGCTCGAACCAGCTTTGCTTGCGATTCGGGTCCAGCTCATCCACGTCGAAGCCGCGAATCGAGGTGACCATCTCTCGCAGCGCGCCGCTCGCCGGGCCGATATCCTTGTTGCGAACGCCTGCCAGCATCTCGTCGGAGATCGCGGTCAGCTCCTCCTGCGCGGCGGAACCGAATTTGATTATCGTCTGAGTGTTGGACAGGTCGATTTCGGCCAAGCGCTTTTCGATTTCGGCCCGCTGCTCGCCCTGCGCCTCCTCGACGATGATCAACTCGCCCTTCACTTCAGGCAGGATTGTCTTGGTCACCTCTTCGACTTCGGCCAGAACGGTTTCAACCTTTTCTCGGCTGCTTTCGTCACTCATGAAACTCTCCCAAAAAAAAAATCTGGCGTCAGACGCCGTCCTGTTTCAGCCGGTCGCGCAGAACTTCGATCTCAACTTCCAGATCGGTTTGGTCGTCAAGCAGAAGCTTGCGGCGCTTTTCGTCAAACGAAGCCTCAAGATCGGTCAGAAGCACCCCGAACTGCGCGGTGATTTCAGGCCTGTGGCCCAGATCGCGGGCGGCGGCGTATTTGACGGCCGCGTCTCTCGCTCCCTTGAGGTAAACTGAAAGGTACTTCCGCGCCCGTCGCAGATCGCGCGGATCCTCCTCCACTGCTCGGACCAGTTCCCGCGCAGATGCGCAAAGGCGTTGAATGCGTTCGGTAATTTCGTCGCTGCGCAGCAGATCGGCGGCCCCCTGCGTCTCAGCGATCAGCGCTTCCGCCTTCGCCAGAGCTTCGTGAACGCGATCCGCCTCGGCGTCCGACACGCCTTCCAGCCCCTTGGCTTTCATCGGGTCAAAACCAAAGGCCGAAAGGTGCGCTCCGATCGCGAGCGCGGTAAACACGCCGGTTTCCAGCAGGCCGAGGCCCCAACCGAAAAAGGTGGCGATCCCCACGCCTATCCCTGCGAAACAGGCGGCGGCGGTCTTGCGCGGGAAGGCAGGCGGCTTGGCGGATGTTCGGGCCTGATAGGCGCGCTCCGCCTCCAATCCGCCCTGTAGCAGCCAGGCGCCGAGAATGAACGCCGCATGCGCCGCGAGATCGGCGCCCATGCCCAGCGCATCCCCAGCGGAAAGGTCCGCGTAAGCGGCGAACAGGAGCGGCGTGGGCAGTACGAACAGAAGCAGCGCTCGCAGGCTGACGGCCTTTGCGCGCCGCCCTTTGAACGAATCAGGCCCCTTAATAGCGGGCTTCGCTGAGCCGCCGCCGGGACTGTATCGACCACCGAAACGCTTTGAGCCGTTCATTGCTCTGTGGACTCCGTCGCGGCTGGACTCCTATCAGGAGTGTTATGCCATGCGCTACATGATGAGACGCCAATCAACAGTGCAAGCACGATGAATGCGAGTATTCGAATGAAGTTTTCCGACATGAGTCCCGGCAGGTGAATTACGCGCCGCTGTTTCGCAGCTGAACGCAATATAAGCATCCTGCCCGCGCGGCGCCACACTTGGCGCACTGGAGCTTCCGGCAGCGCGCGCTATTCTCGTGCGAATGACAGTCAGACCCCTCTCCCGCAGCGCCTTGATCCTCCTGCCGCTCGTGCTGGCCGCCTGCGCGGCCGCAGACAGCGCACCAATCGCGGAGCCGCTTGCTGCGCCTCTCAGAACCCCTGGCGCCATCGTAGAGGTCTCGACCGGGCGCGAGGACGCTTCCTCGGATGCGCTCGCCGCGCGCCTTGCGGAGACAGACGTCGTGATTCTGGGTGAGAAACACGACAACCCGGCGCATCACGCGGCTCAGGCTGAGTTGACTCGACTTATCGCTATGCGCGCCATGCCGGCGGCCCTCGTCTTCGAAATGATCCGGCCGGAGGCGGAGCCAGAGATGGTGGAACTGCGCGGAAGCGGCGCTCCCGGCTCGGCTTTTGGTCCGCTGATCGGTTGGGACGAGTGGGGATGGCCGGATTGGGAGATGTACGCGCCAATCCTCGACGCTGCGACCGACACCCCTGTGCTGGGCGCTGCGGTTCCGCGAAAGTCTGTGCGCGATGCGATGGGCCGGGGCGCGGCCGCAGTTTTCGCCGAGGATTTGGGGCGCGATGCGGAAGCGCTGGGTGTAAACCAGCCATTACCTGTAGAAATCCAGAAAGCGATGGAGGCGGAGCAGGTCGCGGCCCATTGCGATGCTTTGCCGATTGAAATGGCGGCCCCGATGGTCGAAGCGCAGCGCCTGAGGGACGCCGCCTTCGCCGACGCCGTGCTGCGCGGACGTGAGATGGGCGACGGGCCGGTGATCCTGATCACCGGCTCAGGGCACGGCCGCGTAGACCGGGCGGTACCGCTCTATCTTCGCGCCGCCGCGCCGGATTTGAGCGTCATTTCCGTGGCGTTCGTCGAAATCACCGCTGGTATGGGGTCTGCGGAGGCCGCGCCCTTCGATTTCATCTGGTACACTGATAAGTATCCTCGCGGCGATCCGTGTGAAGCGTTCAGAGCGTCCCACTCCGGGTGAATCCTCAGCCCTTTTCGATCACGAACAGCAGCGCGCCAGCCATGTCGCCCTGTTCGATCAGGCGATGGCCCTGTTCGGCGCAGAAATGCGGTACGTCGACCACAGCCGCAGGGTCGTCGGCCAGCATTCTAAGCCGCGCGCCCGGTTCGAGAGCTTTCAGCCTTTTGCGCGCTTTCAGGACGGGCAGGGGGCATAGCAGCCCGCGCGCGTCCAGCTCCTCGATCTCGGATGCAGGGTCGATCATAGCCGACTGCTAGCGCCGCTTTCGCCTAAGGGCAAGATCAAGGACGCGCCACAGCAATGTGAGGAGCTGAGAGCCGAGGCGCATGGCGCCCGCCGCGCGTGGCCCCTATACTCCGCGCGACATCGGCGAAATATGCGCCGCTTCGTACCGTCGTGGAGTCACCATGCTGAAAGATGCGCTGGCGCGCCGCGCCTTTTTCGCCTCAATCTGCTTTGTGTTGGGGCTTTCAAGCGTGTTCGTAACGCTTGGCGCAACAGCCTCGGCGGCGGGGCAGGCGTTGAGAGAGTGGCAGTTTGTTCTGCTGCTAGCGGGTGGAGTTCTGATCGTTCTATTCGCACTGCATTTCCTGGGTCTGTTCCGCATATCGCTTTTTTACCGCGAGGCGAGGCTGCAGGCAGGCGGCGGCGGCAGCTATGCCGGAGCTTATGGGATGGGACTGGCATTCGGCTTTGGCTGGACGCCCTGCATCGGCCCGATCCTGGCGGTGATCTTGGCCTTCGCGGCTCAGGAAGAAACGATCGCGCACGGGGTCGCCCTGCTCGCGGTCTATTCGTTGGGGCTGGGCGTACCCTTCATTCTCGCCGCGCTGTGCATTCGGCCGTTTCTCAGCTTCATGCGCCGGTTCCGCCGCCATCTAGGCAAAGTGGAGAAGGTCATGGGGCTGCTGTTGCTGGTCGTCGGGATCAGCTTTATCGCCGCCGGCGCGGATGTCGTTCTATACGATCTCGGCTACGAGTTGCCCGAGGCGCTGAGGGTGATCTCGTTCCAGAGTTTCTCCGCCTTTCTGCTAGAGTCTTTTCCGGGCCTTGCGAATATCGAGAATCTCGCCCTTGCAGAAGGCTCGGCGACCGCGGGCGGCGTTTCGCAGATTGGTGTAGCGACGGCCTTCGCGGGTGGTTTGCTCAGCTTTTTGTCGCCCTGTGTTCTGCCGCTGGCTCCGCCCTATCTGGCGTTTCTGGCGGGAACGACGCTGGATCAGTGGACGGCGGCGGAGAGTGGGCCGTCTGCGCCCGATACCAGTGAAGCCGTTTGATCACGCCCATTCGCTGGATCGGACTATGTCTTTCGCGCGTGTAACGCGGCGTGCAACACATAACACCGAATTGCGCTCGACAGGCTGACCTCCGGGTCTCGCGATGCGTCTATCCGACTGGCGAGCGCATTGATGGAAAGGCCCTCCTCATCCGCCAACCGGGCGAATTCATTCCAGAACGGCGCCTCCAGTGTGACCGAAGTGCGATGGCCCGACAGGGTCAGGGAGTGTTTGACCGGCCGGGGTGATGTCGCTTCATCCATCCGTATCCGGCGCCTCTTGTTCGTCGGGCGATTCGCGACCGGCGTCCGCGCGCCTGTGGCCATCCATACGCCGGGACTCCAGCTCCAACCGCGCGATATCCAGTGCTTTTTCAGCGTCAGAACGCCCGTGGCGCGCAGCGTTCGCGTCGGCGTCTGCGCGTTTCACCGCGCGGGACCTTTGCTTTCGGGCGCGCCTCAGATTAATCACCTTGCTGGTCATAGATTGAACATAACCGCATCGCCGCGGTTTGGAACAGAAGGTGAGCTATGGAAGGCGCGGAATCACTCGCCAATGAAGGCGTGGAAGTGGCGGAGCAATATCTCGCTCTGGCGGAAAGCTATCTGCCAATGGTGATCAACGCCATGAAGGCGCTGATCTTTCTGGCCATCGGATACATGGTCGCCGGAATGGTCTCGCGCTCGATCCGCAAGCGGGTTCTGGCGAGCGAAAAGATCGACGATACGCTGGGCAGTTTCTTCGCCTCGATCGCGCGATACGTGATTCTGGTTGTGGTCGTCATCGCCGTACTGCAGCTGTTCGGCTTTCAGGCGACAAGCCTCGTGGCGATTCTCGGCGCCTCGACCCTCGCCATCGGTCTGGCGCTGCAAGGCACATTGTCGGATGTGGCGGCGGGCGTGATGCTGATCATTTTTCGACCCTACAAGATCGGCCAGTTCGTCGATATCGGCGGCACCAAAGGCACGGTTGAGGAGATCACGATCTTCATGACCGTTTTGAAGACGCCTGACAACGTTCAGATCATCATGCCAAACGGCAAGGGCTGGGGCGCGATCATTCAAAACTATTCGGCGCATGAAACCCGCCGGCTCGATCTGACGTTCGGCATCGACTATGGCGACGACGCTGACAAGGCGAAGGAGATTATCCTCGCCATCGCGAATGCGGATGAGCGGGTTCACCAGGATCCCGAGCCCTGGGTGCGGCTGGTCAATCTGGGCGACAGCTCAGTCGATCTCGGCGTGCGCCTATGGTGTCTCGGCGATGATTACTGGGAGTTGAAATTCCATATGCTTCGCACGGTCAAAATGGCTTTTGACGAGGGCGGCATTTCGATCCCCTATCCGCATCAGGTGGAAATCAGGAAGGCCGGATAACCAACATCCGGTTGGTCCTGCATATTCGAAACAGAAGACGCCCGGTCGCAGTGAAGCGGCTGGGCGTTAGTCGTTCTCAGGCTGTGGTTCTGGGATGCGTCATTTCGCCAGTTCAATGAGCGTCAGCGCCTTGTAGATGCCGTTGCGGCGCGCCCGCGAGAGGCAGTCGATTGCGATTGTCCGGTCAAACGCCATCAGATCCTCCGCATCACCATAGTCTGCGCCTGCCGACAGCGTCGCCTTAATGGTCGTCATCAGCATCGCGTTGATGGTCAATAGACGCGGTCGCACCTGCTCCAGATGATCGAGCGGCATTTCGGGCGCGAGGCCGCGGGGCTTCTCCTCAGGGTCGGCCCACTCGGATTTGACGGCGGTCGCGGCTTTCTCATCCGCCTCGTCCCAGCGCTTCGTCCAGCATCTCTGCACCTCTTTCGCCGCGTTCATCTGCTCCTGCACGAAGGGCATGACGCTGGTCGAATCGAGGCCCAGCTCCTGCGCGTCGCTGCGAGCGGTGTCGAGCACGATCTTTTCGCGCGCCCGATCCTCGACCGGCGTCTCGTTCGCGCGTTTCCAGGCCGCGATTTCCTGCATCATCTCCAGCCGCTCGGCAATCAACTGATAGGTGTCCTGATGCGGACTTTTTTCGGTTTTGCCGTGGGCGGGAAGGGCGGCGGCCAAAAGGCACATCCCCGCCGCCAGAATTGCTCGCCTCATCTCGTATCCATCATTTTGGGGCGATCATATGTTCTGGCTTCACGATGCGGTCGAATGTCTCTTCGTCCACAAAGCCCAGGTTGATCGCTTCTTCCTTCAGGGTGGTCTTGTTCTTATGCGCGGTCTTGGCGACCTTCGTCGCGTTGTCATAGCCGATTTCGGGCGCCAGCGCCGTCACCAGCATCAGGCTTTCCCACATCAGCTTCGAGATTCGTTCTTCATCGGCCTGAAGATCATCGACGCAGTTGTCGGTGAAGGCGGAACATGCGTCGCCGATCAGCTGCATGGACTGCAGCAGGTTATAGGACATCATCGGTTTGTAGACGTTCAGTTCGAAATGACCCTGGCTGCCGGCGAATCCGATGGCCGCGTCATTGCCCATGACATGAGCGCAAACCTGGGTTATCGCCTCGCACTGGGTCGGGTTCACCTTGCCCGGCATGATCGAAGAGCCGGGTTCGTTTTCGGGCAGGACCAACTCGCCCAGGCCGCAGCGCGGTCCGGAGCCCAGCAGCCGGATGTCGTTCGCGATCTTGAAGAGGCTCGCCGCGACCGTCTTCAGCGCGCCGGACATGGAAACGATGGCGTCATGAGCTGCGAGCGCCTCGAACTTGTTGGGCGCGGTGACGAAGGGCAGTCCGGTGATTTCGGCGGCGTTCTCGGCGAATTTTTCGGCGAAGCCGATCTTGGCGTTCAGTCCGGTGCCGACGGCGGTGCCGCCCTGTGCGAGAAAGTAAAGCTCCTTCAGTCCGCGCTCGATCCGGTCGATCCCAAGCGCAATCTGGTGCGCGTAACCGGAAAACTCCTGCCCCAGCGTCAGCGGGGTCGCATCCTGCGTATGAGTTCGGCCGATCTTGATGATGTGCTCGAACGCCTTGGCCTTCGCGTCGAGCGCGGCGTGAAGCTTTTTCAGCCCGGGGAGCAATACTTCGTGAGCGGTGACGGCGGCCGAGATATGCATCGCCGTCGGGAAGGTGTCGTTCGAGGACTGGCCGCGATTGCAGTGATCGTTGGGGTGAACGGGCGATTTCGAGCCCATCTCGCCGCCCATGATCTCGATGGCGCGGTTCGAGATCACCTCATTGGCGTTCATGTTCGATTGGGTGCCCGATCCGGTCTGCCAGACAACCAGCGGAAAATTTTCGTCCAGCTTCCCCGCGATCACCTCATCCGCGGCCTGCACGACTGCGTTTCCAATTTCCGGCTTAAGATTATCAAGCGCCATGTTGGCTTGGGCGGCGGCCTTCTTGATGACGCCGAGCGCACGCACCACGGCGACCGGCTGTTTCTCCCACCCGATCGGGAAGTTCTGGATCGAACGCTGGGTCTGCGCGCCCCAGTATTTGTCGCCGGGAACGTCGATTGGCCCAAAGGAATCGGTTTCTGTTCGGGTGGACATTGGGCGCTCCTGAATTTCTGGATAGCAGTCGAGGCGGGATGATGATGCGCCGCGGTTCAGGTCTTGCGGAATGCGTCCAGGCTAACGACCTCTCCAGCGCCGTCGGGCGGCGGACTGTCGCCAGAGGATGCGGCCGCGATCGCAAAGTCCTGAGTTTCCGCAGGGTCTTTGACCTCTGGCGTGGTTTCGTCTTCGTCGTCGTCTTCGCCAATTGGATCAAATCGCAGGCCGAATTCAACGCTCGGATCGACAAACGTCTTTACCGCGTCGAGCGGTATTACGAGCGTCGCAGGCCGATCAGAGAAGCTGAGAGTCACAGTGAAGCGATCCGTCGCGACTGCAAGGTCGCGAAATTCGTGCTGAAGGATAATGGTGATCTCGCGCGGGTAGCGCTCACGCAGCCAATCGGGAATGTCGACGCCCGGATGCCGGGTGTCCACTGTCACATAAAAGTGATGCGCGCCTGGCGGGCCGTTCTCAGCGAAAACGCCCAGCGCCTCCGCCATCAACCCGCGCATCGCGCGTTGCATCATCTGTCCATAGTCAATTTCGCCCGGCATCGCCTGCGACTCCCCCTAGCAGTCCGGACCTTATCTGATTTTCGCGCGCCGAAAAGGGGCGCGAGAAAGAAATCGGGCATTCTGGTTCCGGTCCGATCGGGACAGAACTAATCTGAGAGGTGAAAGTGCAGGCTTCTGTTGCCAGGCGCCTGCGAACCCCGCCTAAAGCTGCAAAGCCCTAGGACTTAAGTTTCGGTAGATGGCGCTGCATTACGCAGCGACGGCCACCGGAGCACGGTTGTCATTGTCAACTGTACATAGCGAGCCGATAACGGTGGCGTCCCGCCGAGCGAAAGCAAACACCTTTACACGTCCGTCGATCCTATTTCGGCCCCACGTTCCCCAATGCGGGAATGTTGGTGGAGCCGCCGGGTACCGCCCCCGGGTCCGAGCCGCTTATTACGTGCGCGTTTATCGCCATAGTCCCCGCGAAGGGACACTATGCATATAGTGGCGTAAGCGGCCGGGGGAAAGGGCGGATGCGTCCATCGCGCGCTCGCGATGCGGTCCTGAAACCGTTAGCCTGTCGCGGCGGCATTCAACAGTAGAGGTTCGAATTGGCGGGATTTAGAGGTGTTTTTGCAGCCATCGTATTGCTGACGACGTCTCCGGCCGTCGCGAATGACGCTGTTGAATCGATTTCGGACTGCCTCGGCCCCTATGGATACGATCCGGTCGCCGAAGACCCACGGCGTTGCATCGGGCTGGTTGCCGATCCCTGTTTGAATGCGCCAGAGGGTGCCGCGACGCTCAGCATGACCCAATGCATCGGTAAAGAGACGAAGGCCTGGGATGTTATCCTAAATCGCGACTACAAGGCGTTGATCACGCGACTTGATGAGGCGCAGACCGAGAAACTGAAGGAGGCGCAGCGCGCCTGGCTTACGCTGCGCGACGCCGATTGCGCCTTCCCGCATGAGTTCGTGCGCGGTTCGTTGTCCCGGCCGATGGCGGCGGAGTGTTTCCACGCGCATACAGCGGAACGGGTTCTATTTCTGCGCCGCTACATCAATTTTCTGGAGTGGTGAGGAGTTTCACCACTCGCCCGAATTCTCCATGCTTGCCCAAGGCTCGGTCTTGGGAAGCGAATCGCCGATCTGCAGCAATTCTATGGAGATGCCATCCGGCGAACGCACAAACGCCATGTGGCCGTCGCGCGGCGGGCGGTTGATGGTCACGCCTGCGTCTTGCAGTTTCCGGCACGTCTCGTAGATGTTCTCGACGCCATAGGCGAGGTGGCCGAAATTTCGCCCGCCCGTATAGACCTCATTCGATCCCCAGTTATAGGTCAGTTCCAGTGCGGCGTCGCTTTGGCCCGGCGGCGCCACGAATACGAGCGTGAACTTTCCGGTCTCGCTGTCACGGCGCCGGATCTCCTCCAACCCCAGCAGGTCGCAATAGAATTTTTTTGATTCGTCGATATCGGTCACACGGACCATTGTGTGTAGATATTTGATCTTCATGTTGCGGCGTCCTTGCTTCTGGCCACTAGATATAGCTAGGCTGGCGTTGCGAGTCGTAACAGAGACCCGTATCCGTTTGGAGCAAGATAAATGCCACTGACGCCTGAGCAACTGGCCGAGATAGAAGCCGCCCGCGCAGAGACGCAACCCACACGCCGTGCGGTTGCTCCGGGACTGGAGGAGCGGCTGTATGAGGCGATCCCTGTGCTCGATCACGGTTTCGTTCGGGTCATCGATTATATGGGCGACGATTCCGCCATCGTGCAGGCGGCGCGGGTCTCGTACGGTGCTGGCACCAAGAAGTCGCGCGACGACTCTGGGTTGATCCGCTATCTAATGCGGCATCGGCACTCGACGCCTTTTGAGATGTGCGAAATCAAACTGCATGTGAAGCTGCCGATTTTTGTCGCCCGGCAGTGGATTCGGCATCGCACCGCCAATGTGAACGAGTATTCCGCGCGCTATTCGATTCTGGATCGCGAGTTTTATGTGCCGTCGCCGGAGCATCTTGCCGCGCAATCGACATCGAACCGGCAGGGGCGGGGGGGTGTTCTGGAAGGCGAGGAGGCTGCGGAGGCGCTGCGAGTCCTTCGAGAGGACGCCGAGCGCAATTACAGTCACTATGAAGCGCTTCTCAACGAGACCTATGAGGGTGAAACGATCAATTCGGAGCGTCAGGGTCTGGCGCGAGAGCTCGCGCGAATGAATATCACTTTGGGCGCCTATACCCAGTGGTACTGGAAAATCGATTTGCACAATCTTTTCCATTTTCTGGCGCTTCGGGCCGACTCCCATGCCCAATACGAAATTCGGGTCTATGCCGAGGCGATGTGCGCGCTGGCGAAGGCCTGGGTTCCGGCCGCTTACGGCGCGTTTGAGGACTACCGTTTGGGCGGGGCAGGGTTCTCAGGCGCAGGCATGGCGGTGCTGAAGCGGATGCTTGCCGGCGAGTCGGTGACTCAGGAGGATTCGGGCATGTCCAAGGGCGAGTGGCGAGAATTCCGAGCGCTTATTGATACTTAGCGAAAAAATTTAGTGAG